>NZ_LRRU01000009.1 GCF_001641615.1 Pseudoalteromonas gelatinilytica | reverse complement strand
TAACAATCATCTGTGTGGACACTACGAACAAATAAGTTCTAAATCGTATAAGGAGGTGATCCAGCCCCAGGTTCCCCTAGGGCTACCTTGTTACGACTTCACCCCAGTCATGAATCACTCCGTGGTGAACGTCCTCCCGAAGGTTAGACTATCCACTTCTGGAGCAACCCACTCCCATGGTGTGACGGGCGGTGTGTACAAGGCCCGGGAACGTATTCACCGCGTCATTCTGATACGCGATTACTAGCGATTCCGACTTCATGGAGTCGAGTTGCAGACTCCAATCCGGACTACGACGCACTTTAAGTGATTCGCTTACCCTCGCAGGTTCGCAGCACTCTGTATGCGCCATTGTAGCACGTGTGTAGCCCTACACGTAAGGGCCATGATGACTTGACGTCGTCCCCACCTTCCTCCGGTTTATCACCGGCAGTCTCCTTAGAGTTCCCGACCGAATCGCTGGCAACTAAGGATAGGGGTTGCGCTCGTTGCGGGACTTAACCCAACATCTCACAACACGAGCTGACGACAGCCATGCAGCACCTGTATCAGAGTTCCCGAAGGCACCAAACCATCTCTGGTAAGTTCTCTGTATGTCAAGTGTAGGTAAGGTTCTTCGCGTTGCATCGAATTAAACCACATGCTCCACCGCTTGTGCGGGCCCCCGTCAATTCATTTGAGTTTTAACCTTGCGGCCGTACTCCCCAGGCGGTCTACTTAATGCGTTAGCTTTGAAAAACAGTTCCGAGGAACCGAGCTTCTAGTAGACATCGTTTACGGCGTGGACTACCAGGGTATCTAATCCTGTTTGCTCCCCACGCTTTCGTACATGAGCGTCAGTGTTGACCCAGGTGGCTGCCTTCGCCATCGGTATTCCTTCAGATCTCTACGCATTTCACCGCTACACCTGAAATTCTACCACCCTCTATCACACTCTAGTTTGCCAGTTCGAAATGCAGTTCCCAGGTTGAGCCCGGGGCTTTCACATCTCGCTTAACAAACCGCCTGCGTACGCTTTACGCCCAGTAATTCCGATTAACGCTCGCACCCTCCGTATTACCGCGGCTGCTGGCACGGAGTTAGCCGGTGCTTCTTCTGTAAGTAACGTCACAGCTAAGTGCTATTAACACTTAACCTTTCCTCCTTACTGAAAGTGCTTTACAACCCGAAGGCCTTCTTCACACACGCGGCATGGCTGCATCAGGCTTGCGCCCATTGTGCAATATTCCCCACTGCTGCCTCCCGTAGGAGTCTGGGCCGTGTCTCAGTCCCAGTGTGGCTGATCATCCTCTCAAACCAGCTAGGGATCGTCGCCTTGGTGAGCCATTACCTCACCAACTAGCTAATCCCACTTGGGCTAATCTTATGGCGTGAGGCCCGAAGGTCCCCCACTTTGGTCCGTAGACATCATGCGGTATTAGCAGTCGTTTCCAACTGTTGTCCCCCACCATAAGGCATATTCCCAAGCATTACTCACCCGTCCGCCGCTCGCCGCCCAACAAATCCCCCGAAGGTTCAATGTTGTCGCTGCCGCTCGACTTGCATGTGTTAGGCCTGCCGCCAGCGTTCAATCTGAGCCATGATCAAACTCTTCAATTAAAAGTTTTTTGTTTGAAGTAAACTTCAAACCATGCTCAATGAATTCTGATTTTGATATCTTTCGATATCGAATTGACTATGAAGTTTTGATATCTTTCGATATCGAATTGACTATGAAGTCACTCAGTTACATTTGAGACTCTAAATTTGTTTGCTCCACTTAGTAAACTAAGCTTCGCTGTTAGAACTCAACCTGTACGAGTGCCCACACAGATGATTGCTTTATATTGTTAAAGAACGTTGCGACGTTGTCGCTAGGGATGCGTATAATACATCCTTAAATTTTCGAGTCAACACTTAATTTCAAACTTTCTTTCGATTATTTGAAACCGAAGTTTCACTTAACTCTCTGCTACGTTGTTCAGCGTCTTTCGTTGCTGCCCGCCGTGTCAGTGGGGTCGCATTATAGGGAGATGGATTTTTTACGCAAGCACTTTTTTCAATAAAATTTAAAAAAACGTACTGTTCGCTCAGCTTTTGAACTAAACACCCTAAAACTGGCTGTTTAGCAGTCAATTTAGCTCTGTTTTGGTGTATTTATTTGCTTCGCTGTTACACTAGACTGAGCGCATTTTTAAATTAAAAGGTGAATTTATGACTATCCGTTCTTATAAAGGGATCACTCCGACATACGATAATAGTGTTTATATTGATGAGTCATCGGTTTTAGTCGGTGATATTACGCTTGGTAAAGATTCAAGTGTATGGCCTCTTGTTGCTGCGCGAGGTGATGTTAACTATATACGTATTGGTGAACGTACAAACATTCAAGACGGCAGTGTTTTACATTTAACCCGAGCTTCTAAGTCAAACCCCGATGGTTACCCTCTTATTATTGGTGATGACGTCACTGTCGGTCATAAAGTTATGTTACACGGCTGTCAACTTGGTAATCGTATACTTGTTGGGATGGGTGCGATTGTGATGGACAACGCAATTGTTGAAGATGATGTGATCATTGGTGGTGGTTCATTAGTACCACCTAACAAGCGTTTAGAGTCTGGTTACCTTTATGTCGGTAGCCCTGTTAAACAGGCTCGCCCTTTAACAGAGCAAGAGCGCGCCTTTTTAAAAGTCTCTGCTGATAATTATGTTCAGCTTAAAGATGAATACTTAGCTGAGGGCTAAAACACCTCGGTTAATTCGATTTGTCCTGCCGAGTTATACTGCTCATCTTCAATCAGTTGCTCGGCGAGTTCTTCGTAATCGAAACGATAAGATTCAAAGTAATTAACCGCACTGCTTTGATCAGCAAAATCATATTTGCTGGTATCAATAACACACTCCACCATCAAGCCACTTACTTGGGCAAAAAACACCAACTGCTTTTCTTCTGGCTTAAATTCGAGTCTGTCTATAAATTGGATAGCTTGATTCACGCAATTTCTCCTGCTTTAAGCGCGCTAACAACGGGAATGATTTCTGGCATTTTATTGCGCCATACAAAATAAGCTTGCGCTGCTTGACCAACTAGCATGCCACAACCATCAAGTGTTAAACATGTTGGGTTAATCAACTTTACCCAACTGATAAATGCGGTATCGTCATTTGCGTAAAACATATCGTAAGCGCACTGACACTTAGCAACGTGCTCTTCAGCTATACCAGGCAGGTCTCCCGTTACGCTACTTGAGGTTGAATTAATTACCACATCATAGTTGTTTGCTGGGATATCATTTAAAGCAAAGCCCTGCACATCAATTTCACCATTAAAATGACTTGCTAGCGCCTTTGCTTTTTCGGCGGTACGGTTGGCTATTGTTAAACTTTCGATTTGCTCATTCAATAATGGCTGAATGACGCCTCGCGCCGCACCACCGGCGCCAATAAGAAGTACTCGCAGCCCTTTTAAGGTGACATTATTGGCTAAAAGATCTTTAACAAGCCCTACACCATCGGTGTTATCCCCCAGTAGGCTACCATCTTCGAGTTGTTTAATCGTGTTTACTGCTCCGGCTATTTTCGCTTGCTCTGTAAGTTCATCGACCATGGCAAATGCTTGCTCTTTAAATGGCAAGGTGACATTAGCCCCTTTACCACCCGCAGCGAAAAACTCAGCGACAGTTTTTTCAAATGCATCTGTTGGTGCTAAAATGGCGCTGTATTGTATTTGCTCGTTTAATGATGCAGCAAATTGTGCGTGTATTGCGGGTGATTTCGAATGTTTTATTGGATTTCCAAAAACCGCATATTTGTCCATAGTGAAGCAACCTCTTCGCCCTGTAGAGCTTTATTAATATTATGATTAAACGACTTTTTTCTAAATCGAAACCAACGCCTGAAACGCCTACCCCAGAAAAAACACCTTACGAAATTATTGGCGGTGAAGCAGGAGCTCGAGCAATTGCAAATCGATTTTACGACATAATGGCCACAGATGAATACGCCAAACCATTATATGATATGCATCCTCAGCCTTTAGATAGAATTCGCCAAGTATTCTTTGAGTTTTTATCTGGCTGGCTGGGCGGCCCTGACCTATTCGTTGAAAAATATGGTCACCCAATGCTAAGAAAGCGTCACATGCCTTTCCCTATTGATCAAGACCTACGTGACCAATGGATGCATTGTATGAATAAAACGCTTGATATCGAGATTGATAACCCACTCCTGCGTGAAGGGTTAAGACAATCGTTATCGCAACTCGCCAGCCATATGATCAATCAAAACTAACGAAGCTTTGCGCTATATCAATGTACGCTTTTTCTAAATAAAGATAATAAATTTTCCTTAATTTAGAAAAAGCGTCGTCAAATGAAGTCTATCCAATTTAAAATTTATGCCTTGTTGGCTCTGACAGGCGTATTGGTGCTGTTTGCCAGTATATTCAGCAGCGCCCAGCAGCAGCATGAATTAGCGCAAGATACCGTTGAAAGTAACATAAAACTGCTTGCCGATAATTATTTTGACTCTATTAATACCATGATGCTAACTGGCACCATGGCTAATCGCGAAATTCTGAGTACTAAATTAAGAAGCCATCCTAATATTGCAGATGCTCATATCATTCGTAGTCCAATCGTTAATAAAATTTATGGGCCAGGAAATGCCAACCAAGTTGCGACTAACGATGCTGAGCGAAAAGCACTAACAGGCACTGAAGCACTATTTATTGATAATCAAAATAGTACGATGACTTATCTTAAGCCTATGTTTGCTCGCAGTGACTATAAAGGAACAAACTGCTTAGGCTGCCATCAAGCACAAGAAGGCGATGTGTTAGGTGTAGTGAAAATTAGTTATTCGTTGGCTGATATTGAGCAAGAAGTATCGCAAAACACCTTAATGAACACGCTACTACTAACGGCTATTTTCATTACTGCATTTTCACTACTGGCTGTGATGTTTAGAAAAATATTCATCAAACGCTTAAAAGTCATTAGCCATACTATGCACTTGGCAACCACCAATAAAGATTTAAGCCTCACGATAGACGACAATAATAATGACGAGCTTAGCTCTCTCGCCACCAGCTTTAATCACATGATAGGCGCGTTTAAAGATAATATTGCCCAAGTCTCCCATTCTTCTAAGGTATTGATCCACTCTGCCGAAAGCATTTATGCCTCAGCGGATGCCACCGAGCAAGCGATTTTAAAGCAAAAGCAAGGGACAGATTCGGTCGCTGCCGCTATCAACGAATTAGAAAGCTCATCAAGCGAAGTTAAAAACACCACCCATTTTGCGTCTGAGAAATCTGAGCATAGTAATCAACTTGCGCAGCAAAGCTTACATGTTGCTGAGCACACTGAGCAAAGTATTAATCAACTTGCGGCAGATGTTAGAGCAGCAGCTGAGCAAGTAAGTCAACTACAAACGCAAACGTTAGACGTTGGCAAAGTACTCGAGGTGATCAGTAGCATTGCCGAGCAAACTAACTTACTTGCACTTAATGCTGCGATTGAGGCAGCTCGTGCTGGTGAAGCTGGCCGAGGTTTTGCTGTGGTAGCCGATGAAGTACGTACTTTAGCAACACGCACCCATGACTCAACCGACGAAATTCGCCGCACTATCGATAAACTACAAGCTGAAGCTGCACAAACCGTTAATACGATGAATAACTCTTGTGAAGAAGCAGACGAAAGAGCAGTTCAAGTTAAGCAAGTTGCTAAAGCTCTGCGTGATATTTCTTCACAAATGAGCGAAATAAACCAACTTAACGTGCAAATCGCTGATGCCACCGAACAGCAAAACCTCGCGGCTGAAGAAATTAATCAAAGCGTTATAGCAATTAGTGACAATGCCGAGCACTCATTGGTTGATGCCCATGAAAACCAAAAAGTCAGTGAAGAGCTGTTGTCGTTAGCTCGTTCACTGGATGAGCAAGTAAGACGCTTTAAATTAAGCTAAATTGCGCGCTTTTCGTGCAACTGCTAGAGTTGTTATATGCATTTCATAGTAAATAAGGATGTTTAAATGAAATTTATAACAACTCTTTTAGTCTGCATTGGAATTATTGCGGCGTTACTATTTACCTATCAGTACAGCGTGAATGATACTGCTGATCAACTAAGCACGATTGATCAATATATTTATCAGGATGATATTCAACAGATTGCTCAATCTCTTATCAGTCAAGATAAAACCTCGCAGAGCGATAAACATGAACAAAGCATTGTTGATGGTTTTGATAAGCTTATTCAGCACCCTGAATATTTTGAGGTGAAACTTGATTTCTATGCCTGTGATATTAGTCAATGCTTAACTCAGGTTAGTGCCCCCATTGATACACCATCTGATAAGTTAGAGATATTAAAAGCAGAAGTGCTATTTAGTGTCTTGGCAGAGCTGCCTAACAGTGACAGTGTCGCCACCCTCGTTGAGGGTGACAACACAATGTTGATTAGAGTGGTTTCAATACTTGATTAAAGCTGCCACTGGCGTGCAACTAAATCTGATTCTTTGCTGTTTAACCAATCTTGCGGACGTAAATAGTACTGATACAGCTTAGCTTCTGGGCTATCTGCAGCAGGTACATAGTTATACTCCCAACGTGCTAATGGTGGCATCGACATTAAAATTGACTCAGTACGTCCGCCGGTTTGTAAGCCAAATAATGTGCCACGGTCCCAAACAAGATTAAACTCAACATAACGACCACGACGATACAGTTGGAAATCGCGTTGCTGTTCGGTTGTCGGCGTGTCTTTACGGCGCTCAATAATAGGAAGGTAAGCATCTAAATAGCCATTTCCTACCGCCTGCATAAAGGCAAAGCTTTGTTCAAAGCCGAGCTCATTTAAATCATCAAAGAATAAGCCACCAACACCACGCGTTTCACCACGGTGTTTTAAATAAAAGTATTCATCACACCAGTTTTTATATTTGTCGTATACCGCTACACCAAATGGCTGACACAGATCGCTTGCCACTTGATGCCAATGTTGTACATCTTCAAAAACAGGGTAGTAAGGTGTTAAATCAAAACCACCGCCAAACCACCAAATTGGCTCTTCACCTTCTTTTTCGGCAATGAAGAAACGCACATTGGCGTGACTCGTTGGAATATGTGGATTATTCGGATGGATCACTAATGACACACCACATGCATGAAAACTACGACCTGCGAGCTCAGGGCGGTGCGCTGTTGCAGATGCTGGCATTGAAGCGCCAAATACATGCGAGTAATTTACCCCACCCTGTTCGATGACATTACCACCTTGGATAACACGCGTACGTCCACCACCGCCTTCTGCACGTTGCCAATTATCTTCAACAAATTTTGCTTTGCCATCGGCACTTTCAAGGCCCTGACAAATTGTATCTTGTAAGGCCATTAAATAGGCTTTAACTTGTTCGAGTAGCTCGCTTTGCATGTTTATCCTCTAAATACTTTGCCGGTCGCAGCGTCTTTGATCACACTTGGTTGACTGTTGCCACCCAGCGGCTCATCAACATAAAAATCTACCGTATCAGCAAATTCGCTTTTTGCTTGAGCGATAGTCATTACCGTTTCTTGACCGGTTAAGTTTGCACTTGTTGAAACCAACGGTTTACCAAATTGCTGACACAGGGCTTTTACTGTTGGGTGATCAGTTACACGCACAGCAATAGTATCAAACTGACCCGTTAACCACTTTGGCGTTTCTTTTGCTGCTGGCATCACCCAAGTGATAGCACCTGGCCATTGTGAGAAGATATCAGCACGTTTATCCATGGGGATTTTGGCATCATCTACATACTTTAATAACTGGCCATAATTGTCAGCAATTAAAATTAAGCCTTTTTCTACAGGGCGTTGTTTGATGGCTAAAAGCTTTTCAACCGCAGCTTGGTTATCAGGATCGCAACCAAGACCAAAAACAGCTTCGGTTGGGTAAACAATCACACCGCCTTGCTGCAAAGCGTCAATTGCATTGGCTGGTTGTGCAACAGGATCAGACAAAGAAACTCTCCTAAATAAACAAATTACAAGTGCATTAAGATTCGACTAACTTATGCATACACGACTTCTGCGGGCATTGTAACACAACACCTGAGGCAGTTTTCTTTTCGGTCATAATTGGCCACTGACAGGCAGGACACTCGGTCGCCACAGGTTTATGATTAAGCGTATATTTACAGCGCGGATAGCCATCACAAGAATAAAAGGTTTTGCCAAACTTATTACTACGCGCAACCAGCTGGCCTTTTTTGCATTTCGGGCAAGCAGGTAATTGGGGGGCATCGTCAGGTTCTTCATCATGTGCAATATAGTGGCACTCGGGATAGCCAGTACACCCAATAAACATGCCGTAGCGGCCATTTTTAATTACCAATGGCTTGCCACACTCTGGGCAGGCACTGTCTTCGAGCACCTTTATTTGTTGGCTATCATGATGAGCTAATGGGCGGATGTAATCACACTTAGGGTAACTGGCACAGCCTAAAAACGGCCCTGACTTTGAGTTGCGCATAACCAATTCAGAACCGCATTTAGGGCAAACCTCATACTCTTTTTCGAGTGCATGTTTATCTGCAGAAAAAAGAGAATGGTCGATTTTACTCATAAGATTCCTGTGGGGTTGGCTAATTTTCGCCTAATATACCCAAACTCAACAAAGATACAAGCAAAGTCGAATTAATGTAATACATCGGCTGGCTCGTCAAATATTAAGTCTTCCATTTGTGCGTAAGCTTGCTCTGACCCGGGTACATTAAATAACACCATAAGCACCACCCACTTTAGATCTTCCAAAGAAATAAATGGTTTATCAAGAGCGCAAAGTCTATCTATCACCATTTCGCGGGTTACAGTGTTAATCACACCAATTTGCTCGATAAACATTAAAAAGCCGCGACACTCTACACTTAACATTTGGCATTCACTATCAGTGTAAATACGCATGGCATGTTGTGGTTGGGCATTAAGGTACGGGTAGATATCGCTTTGTTGTAAGTCAGCAAGTTGCTCTAGCCAATCAAGGGCTTTGTAGATTTCAGGTTTATTGAAGCCAGCACGAACTAACTCATCGGTAAGTTCGTTCTCTTCAGTAAAGATTTCAGCTTCACTATGGATATAGTTTTCAAAAAGATACATGAGGATGTCAAACATGTTTATGTCCTCCAAGTCTTATATAACCATCTAGTACTCGTTCGATTTTATCTGCGAGCTCTAGGTCGAGTAACCGAGCTTGTACTTCGTCTACAGGTAATTGGCTGCGCTGTGTAATTTGGTCAACACTTGTTACCTCATACCCTATACTTTTGAACACTGGGCAGTCGGGTTCATCTGCTATAGGCTGTTCTATACTATATAGACTGTTTTCACAGAAAAAGCTCACTTCATCAAGAATATCACTAATATTTTCTGTCAATTTAGCGCCTTGCTTAATTAAAAAATGACTTGCCTCTGAAAGTGAGCTTTTTATCGAACCCGGCACAGCAAACACGTCTTTATTTTGCTCAAGTGCATAGCGTACGGTAACCAAAGAACCGCTTTTAATTTGCGCTTCGACAATCAACACACCTAATGATAATCCAGAGATAATACGGTTTCGGCGCGGAAAATTAGCGGCATTAGCAGCGGTGCCAGGCAAGAACTCTGAAACCAATAAGCCCCGCTCTGCAACTTGTTTAATGAGCAAACTATGGCGTTTGGGATAAGCAATATCGATACCCGTACCTAGTACGGCAATGGTCTTGCCTGATCCGGCTAATGCGCCTTTATGGGCTGCGCCATCAATTCCCATAGCCATACCCGATGTGACTGTCATGCCTACAACAGATAATTGATGAGCAAATTCAGCGGCTATTTCAAGACCTGTAGGAGTGGCATTACGACTACCGACAATTGCTATTTGTGGTGACAGTAATAGCTCTGTGTTACCTAAACAAAACAATAAAATAGGTGCGCTGGCTATTTGCTTAAGTAAGGGCGGATAGTTGCTATCAAAATAACTAATAACTTTGATTTTAAGTCTTGCTATCTGCTTTTGGTAGTGGGCGACTAATTGCCAGTCGGTATTAACTAAGTTGTCGGCTTGGCTTTGTGATAAGCCCAGCTGCTGAAGCTCTATACTAGATAGCTTAAATAGCTCGTCCAGTGGCTGTTTTTGACTTAATGCAATAAGGCTCTTTATCCCAAGCCCTTTACATAAATAAAAGGCAAGCCAATGGGATAGCTTGCCTGAAACTTGTGTCATGCTCCCTCCTTAGAGCGCCCAAATTGTGAGTTAGTTTATAACTGCATAATCTCCAACTCGGATCGGGTGCTGATTCTTCACAATCAATGCATAGCTAACGTTGTCATATACCTTAAACACCATTAACTCACCGACTTTTTCCTTTGGCATGTGCCATACATTACTGTCTTCATCGCTTTCAATTCCTAACACATCATTTGCATCAGTCATAAACTTCTCAAGACTGTTAGAATCTTCGCGATAACGAGGACCATTTCGGCCGTCATACACTTCAGGTGATTGACGCTGAATATCGAGTACAAAACCCGGTTTCACTTGGTCTGAACCTAAGTTTAGTACAACAATATCCATGGTACTAAATTCACGCATTTCATTAGCTGACGCGATAATAGTGCCATCTAAAGCCGTTTCAGGGCGTTTCATAGTGAAATAGGCTGGCAACATTTGCCCTTCCATCGCAGGCATTAAAAAGTCATGCGGCTTAATTTCTTGTTTTACCAGCTCAACTTTCACTGAGGCAGGCACGCCATTTGCCACATCACCGCTTCTAAATGAACGAACAATCGCTACTAATTCAGCTTTATTCGCCAGTACTTCATTGGTATTTGGATCGACAAGGTCGTTTCCTTTACGGTACACGCCATAAGCCTCGTTAAGTGTTAAATCACCTTTAACGTAAAGCGTATGACCCATAGTATTCATTTTGGTATTAACACTGGCACCGAGAATATACGGCTTTTCTGCAATAATATCGGCGCTAATCGCTTGTTCATAACTCAAATATGGACGTAACAATTCCAAAGGCAACGTCGGCACAGCCTGCTTACCTTTTGGTGTAATTCGCCCTTCAGGAGAGAGTTTTTTATAACGCGCATTTTTAACTAAACGAGGATTTCCGTCTTTATCGTAAATTAAAGTGAGCGCATCACCCGGGTATATTAAATGCGGATTCGCAATTTGTGGGTTCATCTGCCACAAATCAGGCCATTGCCAAGGTTCGTCAAGATATACGCCCGAGATATCCCAAAGCGTGTCGCCTTTTTTGACAACGTATTGTTTTGGTGCATCTTTTTTTATTGTTAAAACATCAGCAGCTACCGGAAAAGCACTGCTAATGGCTAACAAAGCCGCAACTAGTGGGTATCTCATTTGGCTTCCTTGAGTTGTTTTTAGATTATTATCGACCAAAACCTGTTAAAGGTGAACACGAATGGCTAAAATAAGAGCATACAATACCCTAAATGAATCACAAGTGTAAAAGGTAACTATGGCTAGGTTAGAAGTTTTAAGATTTCCGGATGAGCGTTTACGTACAATCGCGAAAGAAGTACCAGAAGTAAACGATGACGTTCGTCAAATCGTCAAAGACATGCTTGAAACTATGTATGACGAAAACGGTATCGGCTTAGCAGCGACGCAAGTAGATATCCACCAGCGAATTGTGGTGATCGACGTATCTGAAGAGCGCGACCAACCGTTAGTATTAATCAACCCAGAAATCACCAAAAAAGATGGCTCAACGGTGAGTGAAGAAGGCTGTTTATCTGTTCCTTACTCATACGCAAAAGTTGACCGCGCAGAAACTGTCACGGTTAAAGCGCTTAATGAAAATGGTGAAGAATTCAGCCTAGACGCTGACGAGCTATTAGCAATTTGTATTCAGCATGAGCTTGATCACCTTAAAGGCACCCTATTTATTGATTATCTATCGCCTTTAAAGCGCCAACGTATCCGTAAAAAGCTTGAGAAAGAAGCAAAGCTGGCTGCTAAATAATTAGTTAATCAATAGGAATATCTGTGACACAACCATTACGCATTATTTTTGCTGGTACGCCGGACTTCGCTGCGCGCCATTTACAAGCACTGATTGACTCAGAGCACGACGTTGTTGGTGTATATAGCCAACCAGACCGCCCAGCGGGCCGCGGTAAAAAGCTAAAAGCCAGTGAAGTTAAAGAACTTGCACTTGCTCATGACTTACCAGTTTATCAACCGCAATCACTAAAATCAGATGACGCACTTGCAGAGCTTACCAGCTTGAACGCCGATATTATGATTGTGGTGGCGTACGGCTTACTGTTACCAAAAGCAATTTTAGATGCACCGCGCTTAGGCTGCTTAAACGTGCATGGCTCAATTTTACCGCGCTGGCGTGGTGCTGCACCGATCCAACGTGCTATTTGGGCTGGTGACAATGAGACCGGTGTAACAATAATGCAAATGGATGAAGGTTTAGATACCGGCGATATGCTGCATATCAGCCGTTGCCCGATTGATAGCACAGAAACCAGTAGCTCTTTATACGATAAGCTAGCTGCATTGGGTCCTGATGCACTGATCAATACTATCAATCGTCTTGCTGCAGGTGAAATCACCCCAGAAAAGCAAGATGATGCACTGGCAAATTACGCTAAAAAGCTATCAAAAGACGAAGCAAACATTGATTGGTCAATGGATGCTGCGCAAATTGAGCGTAATATCCGCGCTTTTAATCCATGGCCTGTTTGCTTTACTGAAATGGCAGGACAAACGGTAAAAATTTGGCAAGCAGAGGTTGTATCGCAAACTGCACAAGCCGGTAAAATCATTGCTGCTGATAAGCAAGGTATTACCGTTGGCTGTGGGCAAGATGCACTTAAAATCACCCTTCTTCAACCACAAGGTAAAAAACCAATGGCAGTGAGTGACTTTTTAAATGGTCGCAGTGATTGGGTTGAACCTGGCTCAGTATTAGGTCAAAGCAATGAGTAATGTAAGAGCACTTGCTGCTGAAACCCTTTACAACGTGGTCGATAAAGGCGCGTCGTTGAATCAAGAGCTGCCTTTTGCAAGCCAAGGATTATCGCCGAAAGATAAAGCCTTACTACAACAAATTTGCTACGGTGTGCTGCGCTATTTACCTAGCCTAGAAAATTATTGCCAGCAACTTTTAGATCAACCACTAAAAGGCAAACGCCGTATTTTCCAGTTTTTATTGTATGTGGGTATTTACCAACTTCAGCATATGCGTGTACCGCCTCATGCAGCAATCAGCGAAACAGTTAATGCGCTTCAGCAAATGCGTGCACTGGGTTTAAAAGGCCTGATCAACGCGATTTTACGCAGTTTCCAACGTGAACAAGCTGAGCTTGAAGAAAAAGCAAAGCAAATTCCTGTTTGCAAATTTAACCACCCAGGTTGGTTTATCAAACAAATTACTGCAGCTTATCCTGGTAACTGGCAAGAAATTCTTGAAGCGAATCAGCTACAAGCACCTATGTGGTTACGTGTAAACCAAGCGCAATACAGCACCCAAGAATACAGCGAAATGCTTAAAGCAAATGATATTGAGCATACCCTTAATGCTGATTTTCCTGATGGTATTAAACTAGCTAAACCGTGTGATGTATACGCATTACCAGAATTTGATACCGGTGCCTGCTCAGTTCAAGATGCAGCGGCACAATTAGCAGCACGCTTTTTAGATCCTCAAAATGATGATGTCATTTTAGATGCGTGTGCAGCGCCAGGTGGTAAAACGTGCCATATCCTAGAGCTTGCCGATGCCGACGTATTAGCACTTGATAGCGACAGCGAGCGCCTAGAACGTGTTAAACAAAACTTAGTGCGTATTGGTTTAGCTGCCGATTTACAATGTGCCGATGCTTCACAACCTCATATCTGGTGGGATGAGCAGCAATTCGACCGTATCTTGCTTGATGTGCCTTGTTCAGCTACTGGCGTGATCCGTCGTCACCCTGACATTAAATGGTTACGTCGTGCATCTGATATTGAAGATCTGGCTAATTTACAAGGCGATATCCTAAATAGCATCTGGCCTCTACTTAAGCCAGGTGGTACGTTAGTTTATGCGACCTGCTCTGTATTACCGCAAGAGAACCAGCAACAAGTTGCCAAGTTTCTTGCCAATAATCCAAGTGCTGAACACATACCTTTGCATGAAAACGACACCCCTACGTTACCTGGTCTGCAATTACTACCTGGTGAAAGTGACGGTTTCTATTATGCAAAGCTAGTTAAAAAACACTAATAAGAACAAGCTATGAAAATAATCATACTCGGTGCCGGACAAGTTGGTGGCACACTGGCAGAAAACCTCGTAGGTGAGCAAAATGAGATCACCGTTGTCGATATCGACGGTAACCGTTTGCGAGAGCTACAAGATAAGTACGACTTACAAGGTGTTACTGGCCACAGTGCGCATCCAGATGTATTGCGTCGCGCAGGCGCAGAAGACGCCGATATGATTATTGCCGTAACCAGTTCAGATGAAGTGAACATGGTTGCTTGCCAAGTAGCTTATAGTATTTTTAACACGCCAACTAAAATTGCCCGTATTCGCTCAGAACAATACTTAAAGTACCGTGAAAAGTTATTTCATAACGATGACTTACCTGTTGACCACTACATAGCTCCAGAAGCGCTGGTAACTAAGTATATTCGTCGCTTAATCGACTATCCGGGTGCTTTACAGGTATTACAATTTGCCGATGGTATGTTATCGCTGGTTGCGGTGAAAGCCTATTACGGTGGTTTGCTGGTGGGTTATGCGCTTTCAGCCTTGAAAGAGCACATCCCGAATGTCGAAACCCGGGTAGCGGCTATTTATCGTCAAGGTAAAGCGATTAAACCGCTTGGCACAACCGTTATCGAAGCGGACGATGAAGTGTTCTTTATCGCTGCAACAAAGCATATTCGAGCAGTCATGAATGAGCTGCAAAAGCTCGAACGTTCATACAAAAAGATCATGATTGCGGGTGGTGGTAATATCGGTGCAGGCCTTGCGCGTTCACTTGAGAAAAACCACAGCGTTAAGCTGCTTGAGCGCAATAAAGAGCGCGCAGCACAGCTCTCTGAAATGCTTGATAACACGGTTGTGTTTTGTGGCGATGCCTCAGATCAAGAGCTGTTATCTGAAGAACATATTGAACAAGTGGATGTATTCATCGCAGTGACTAACGACGATGAAGCAAACATTATGTCTGCGATGCTGGCAAAGCGTATGGGCGCACAAAAAACCATGGTGCTTATTCAGCGTGGCGCTTATGTTGACCTAGTACAAGGCGGTGAAATTGATATTGCTATTTCACCTCAGCAAGCCACTATCTCGGCGCTGCTAACACACGTACGTCGTGGTGACATTGTTAACGTTTATTCATTACGTAAGGGCGCAGCAGAAGCCATTGAGGCTGTCGCTCACGGTGATGAGCATACTTCTAAAGTTGTTGGCCGAGCTATTGCTGATATTAAGCTACCAGCTGGAACAACCATTGGTGCAATTGTGCGTAACGATGATGTACTGATTGCCCATGACGATACCATTATTCAGTCGGGTGACCATGTCATCATGTTCTTGATTGATAAAAAGCATATTACGGTTGTAGAAAAACTATTCCAAGTAAGTGCTATCTTCTTGTAAACGAAAAAAGCAGCCATGACAGCTGCTTTACGACTCTTGAAGTGAAAGTACCTAACTTTTCTAAAAGATTCTATTGAATTTGAGCGAATTCTTCTTTTGAAAGTTCGCCATTACCATCGCTATCTAGCTCTGGAAATAACTTTTCAAGCTGCATATTTGCAGACGCTTCTTCTTTACTGATCACACCATCACCGTCGGTATCGAACGTTGCAAAGCTTACGCCTTGTGCAAAGGATGCTGATGATGTTGCTAGTGCTAAAATTGCAATTGTTGTGCTTAACTGTTTCATAATAACTACCTCAAAATTTGAAAAGAGTGAAATCCGTTTCTGAGATCCCTGTTTAGTGGAAATTGGTATAACTACGTACTAACTCAGTTATTCGGCTTCAGAAAACTCTGCTTCAGTAAGGACGCCGTCACCATTCACGTCTAATGTTTTAAACTGCGACATAATTTTTGCGTCAACGGCTGCTTCACTTTTGCTAACCACGCCGTTACCGTCTACGTCTAAGGTGTCAAAATCAGTTGCGGCAAAAGCTGCTGAAGAAGATGCAAGTGCGATTAAAGCTAATGTTTTATTTACTGTTTTCATAATCATATTCCTTCAATTTTAAGAGTGTTAGCTGATCACACTTCCAATGTTGTCCTTTGTCATGGATTCCCTTATCCATTTAGGCTGTCTTTGGCAGCTCAGAACTAATCAGCTAAATAAACTGGTTTTGCTTAATCACATTAAGCTTTTGAAAATTCTTGTTTCGATAACTCACCGTTACCGTCAGTGTCTAATTCACTGAATTTGCTCATAAGCTCTGCATCTACCGATGCTTCGCTTTGGCTGATAACACCATTGCCATCAACATCTAAGGTATCGAAATCACTCATCGCAAATGCTGCTGATGAAGATACTAGGGCCATAAGTGCTAGTGTTTTATTTACTGTGTTCATAATGTCATTCCTTCAAAGTGTGTTGTCTTGAGTTAGAAGTCCTTTTCAGTGTGTCCTTACAATGAAATTAAGCTTTTGAGTACTCTTGTTTAGACAGCTCACCGTTGCCGTCTGTATCAAGCTCTTTGAATTGGCTCATTAACGTTTCGCTTACTGATGCTTCGCTTTTGCTGATTGCGCCATCGCCATTAACATCCAATGTGTCAAAGTCAGCGGCAAACGCTGCAGATGAAGTTGCAAGAGCTACAAGTGCTAAAGTTTTGTGTAACGTTTTCATAATCACTATTCCTTCAATGTTGTCTCAACTGTGATAAAGGATATGTTCCTGAATCAGTTTTTCTCTGTGTTCGCTAAGACTATTTCAACTTCGATGCCAAAGTTAAAAATAACAACAAAATCACATAGTTGAGTTGAAGAATCGATATTTTCAGGAAAATAGCCCGATTTATTTGTTGCTGTTTTGCAACAAGCTCAATGGTTGGTTTTACGCTTCTTTTAAAATCAATGACTTATGAAGTATAAAATGGAGACAATAGTGATTTATTTGGATTAAAAAACAGAGAAATTAGGAATTTGAAAATAAACTCTATCTGAACAACAAAACTTAAAGAAAAAAATCGAAATTAATTTAACAAATAAGATATTGATTTAATTGGTTATTTTGGTTTTCTTATAAATTAATTTTGATATCTATAGGTTTAAATCGAGGAAAATAGCCATTTTGTTGCAAAATGGCGAATTGGCATTAGCTATCCAATACTGAAAGGTCAATTAGGTGCTCTTTCATAAACGCTTTCATTTCATCTTCACTGGTATCAAGCTGCACACCGAGCATAAAACCACCCGCTCTTTTGCGTACGCTGCATACTGTGCCATTAAACTCTCGTTTGCTCAGTGTGATTTGGCCACTTTGCCCTTTCAAAGCGCTTAAATCCTCATTGCTATTAATATCAAACTGAACCCCTGTGAGTGAAATATCTTTAATTAGCCCAGCCAGTTTTTGCTCTGCAATCACTAAATTTGCCGGGAATAACGTAGGAATACGCGCTTCACTACGCAAACTAAACAGCTGTACTTGCTGAGGAAAGTCGAGAAATATTAAGCGATGCGGATGCGATGCCAAGGCGTTTATTTGCTGACGAAAAGCAATCACTTGCCCACCGCCCGCTTCAAGTACAGCCCGTATAACAACCATCACCCCATCTTTGATGAAATCACTGCCATTCGCTAAACGCTTTGTGGATGGATAATTGATTATGATGTACTGATCATTCATCAATCCTATGAATTCTGTTTTTACGCGTTTACTGTCGGTTGGTGTGGTAATTTCAACATCCACCAAGCTACCTGCAGGGATACAGGTGAGCTTCTCAAGATTACGTTGTTTTTGAGTTTTTGGCACAGTAATGCCTCCACTTCTAGATAATCACCTTGCTATGGTTAGCCTCGCCAGAAGGTTGGCGTAAACAACACTAATAAGGTGAATATTTCTAAACGACCAAATACCATCGCAATAGTAAGTAGCCATTTTGCCGTATCAGAAATCGCCCCGTAATGAGCAGCGACTTCACCTAAACCTGGACCTAAATTATTTAAACATGCTGCCGTTGCCGAGAATGCACTGATGTTATCCATACCGGTGCCCATCAGCGCCAACATGATAATGACAAACACCAAAGCATACGCCGAGAAGAAGCCCCAAACGGCTTCTACAACTTTATCTGGGAGTGCTTTTCGGCCTAATTTAATTGAGTAAATAGCCCTCGGGTGCACAAGACGATTAAGCTCACGAATACCTTGCAAGTAAAGTAAGAACACCCGTACAACCTTCATACCACCACCGGTAGAGCCGGCACAGCCGCCAATAAAGCTTGAAAAAATAAGTAAAATAGGTAGGAACAGTGGCCATGCTGAGAAGTTGTCAGTCGCAAAGCCCGCAGTGGTACTCATTGATACCGCTTGGAACATAGCTTGGTCGAGAGTCTCATCACCATCGGCATATATATTATTTGAAGACAGTACAGTAAAACAAACAATGACCAATGCTAATTGAATCAATAAAAACACTTTAAATTCAGGGTCGCGTAAATAAACACGAAGACTGCGCGACGATACCGCAGCATAGTGAAGCGAAAAGTTAATAGCAGCAATTAATAAGAACACGACACAGATAAAGTTAATTAATGGGCTATCAAACTGCCCCATTGATGCGTCGTAAGTAGAAAAGCCACCAATCGCAATTGTTGAGAATGAATGACAGATTGCATCAAACCAATCCATCCCTGCAGCCCAGTACGCAAGCGTACAAGCTATCGTAAGTGATACATAGATATACCAAAGGTGCTTTGCGGTATCGGCAATACGCGGCGTCATTTTCGAGTCTTTAACCGGACCAGGCGTTTCTGCACGGTATAGCTGCATACCACCGACCCCTAGCATGGGCAGTACCGCGACCGCGAGTACGATGATCCCCATACCGCCTAACCATTGCAATTGCTGGCGATAAAAAAGCACTGATTTAGGTAGATATTCTATGCCCGTAAGTACGGTAGCCCCTGTCGTTGTAAGCCCTGAAAAGGCCTCAAATACGGAGTCAGCTAAGGAAAGATTAGGCTCTTGTAAGAACACTAAAGGCACCGCAGCGAAGGTGCCTAGTACCAGCCAGAACAAGACCACAATCAAGAAGCCTTCTCGGGCTTTAAGGTCACCATGCTCATGACGGTTTGGATAATAAGCCGCTAAACCAATCACAACACTAAAGATAAAAGCGAGAACGAATGGCACACCACCACCGTCTTTGTAGATCAAAGACACCAGCGCCGGAGGCACCATAGTGATACTAAATAACGCCACCAGCTGGCCGAGAATTTTTATTATGGTACGAAATTGCATCTAGGCGTATCGCTTTCTTATTAATTGTTTAGCTAATACAGTTTATTGTCTTACAGGCTTAATTGTAAGTAAACGGAATGTATTATTTTTACATTTCAAACTTTTCTGACTTTTAGGCTCACTGCACCGTGAGTCAATTCATGAACATCATGAATAGCTTGCTCGGCTTGTCGACTATCGATCTCAATTTTCCAGGCAATATTCTCTGCAAACTGTTTATCGATATTAAGCACTTGATACTGGCTTTTTAATAATTGTTCAATTGCACCCTGTGCGCTGTAATCACTTTGACCTACCAGTTCAACACTCGGTACCTTGGTAATGGTTTTAAGCTCACGCATGGCATTATTTAAACTACCGCCGTAAGCCCGCACAAGCCCACCAGTGCCGAGTTTAATACCGCCAAAATAACGAGTTACCACCGCTGTTATTTCACCAATACCAGAGCCTGTTAATACATTAAGCATGGGTTTACCTGCTGTGCCATTGGGTTCACCATCATCAGAAAAACCATACACATGACTACCACCAGGGTTTCCTGCAACATGAGCCCAGCAATTATGACGAGCATCACTGTATTTCTCTTGGATTTCTTTGATAAAGGCTTTCGCCGAGGTTAGATCTGGCGTGTGGGCAATATGCACAATAAACGTGCTTTTTTTAATTTCTTCTTGGTAAAAAACCGGTTCAGCCGGGTATTGGTATTCAGACATAATTGCTTATCTAAAAAAATGGGGCCTATTGGCCCCGATATTCACTAACCTTCACCATTAATCTAAGTGTAGATCACGGGTCATGTTTTCTAGGCTATCTTCATGAACGATGATGTTATCTTCAATACGGATACCGCCAAATGGCTTAAGCGCTTCAACCTTTTCCCAGTTAATGAACTGTTTGTTGTCTGTTTGCGCAAGGTCGCCTAATAACGAGTCGATGAAGTATAAACCAGGTTCAATAGTAAATACTTGGTTCTTTTCGATTAAACGCGTACAGCGAAGGAACGGATGGCCTTCAGGTGGCGCCTGATGAGTACCTTTATCATCAGCCATAAAACCACCCATATCATGAACTTGTAAACCTAAGTGATGGCCAAGACCATGCGGGAAGAAGGTTGAACTAATACCACGTTCAACAATTTCAGCGGCTGGTAATTTCACAATATTAAAGTCGCTAAGCACTTGCGCTACACGTTGGTGGCAATCTAAATGTAATTCACCATATAACAAGCCAGGCTTTAATGCTTTTCCTAAAGCAATTTGATGCTCAGTCATGACCTTAATTAGATCGCTAAATTCGCCCGACTTTTTGAAGTCATAAGTACGTGTAATATCAGCAGCATAGCCGTTAAAGTTTGCACCAGCATCAATCAAGAAAGAGCGATGTGTTTGCGGCGCTTTTGGCTCAAAATGAGTGTAGTGTAAAATTGCACAGTTTTCATTGAGCGCAACGATATTGCCGTAAGGCATCTCGTTTTCGCTTTGACGGGTAGCCATAAGATAAGCTTGTTGAATATCAAACTCTGAGCCACCAGCAAAAAATGTGTCACGTGCTGCTTTATGGCCCTCTACCGCAATACGGTTTGCTTGGCGTAAACATTCAAGCTCATACTGTGTTTTATAAGCACGGTGAAAATGCAAGTAGTTCATAACAGGTTCTGGGTTCATAATGCTAAAGCCCAGCGCTTGCGCTACTTCTAAATACTCACCAATGTAGGCGTAATTTGCTTTGTCATAAGGAAGTAATTTTTCGACCTGATCTGGCTGTACTAATAATTCAATATCAAAATACTCAGCCCAAAAATCACGCGGCTCATCAGGCACTTTATGCCAAAAATCCACTGGACGATAAAAAATAAGCTTAGGTTTAGATACACCATCAACCACAATCCAACAATGAGGGTTGTCGATCACTGGTAACCACGCTTTAAATTGCGGATTCACTTTAAACGGATAATACATGTCATCTAAAAACTGACGCTTAGCCTGACCTGAGTGAATTACTAACCCTTCTAAACCTTCGCGCTCTGTAATTGTGCGAGTACGTTGTTGCAAGGTTGCAATATGTTCGGCGTATAACACCGCTAATTTATCCATAGTAAACCCATCTTTAGTAAATTTAACTTGTTAGCAGTCTATCATAGTCCTGTACCATCCCCCAACTGAGGGGATAGTGCATACAATGAAGCTTAACCACCCATCGACATATCAAGAATTGGCGCTAGAACATTGCCGTCGCGACCGAGTCGAGTATGGTATACCTGTCTGTAAGCAAACACGTTTTTAACGTAGTTACGTGTTTCTGTGAAAGGAATTAATTCGATCCACAGCTCGGCAGGCATTGGCTGTTCAGGTAACCAGCGTTTAATACGATGATAACCTGCATTATATGAGGCTGTAGCCAGGATCTCATTGCCATGATTTTTCTTTTTCAAATACTGTAGATACTCGGTACCAAGTCGAATATTAGTACGTGGCTGATACAGCTGCTTACGTGTTACCGTACTCTTATTCATATATTTGGCTGTGCTTGGTAGTAGCTGCATTAAACCATGCGCATTAGCATGAGAGCGAGCATCAGGTGCAAAAGAACTTTCTCTACGCGAAATAGCGATGCTCCATGCAACATCAATATGGCTGCGACTACTATACGTGGCAAACACATCTTTAAACGCAAATGGGAAGCGTAAGTCGACATAATCCCACTCTTTTATCTGCGCTAAGGTGTAGATAGTGCTGTCGTACCAATCAAGATCAGCCGCTAAAATTGAGGCTGCGAGCTTTTCCTCTTTAGTTGAGGTGTCTGTTAGGTAATTCCATTCACGGCGCGCTGAGGTAAAACGCTCAAGTTCATATAAAGCACGAGCACGTTTAAAGCCTGGAGCATTGGCTACTTCTAACTTTAATTGATTGCTAATGCTGATATCTTTATTGTTTAAACTAACCGGAATACCTAATCGTGCTGAAGCTAAAAAGCCATAATAATCACGCTCTTTTGCCACTGTTTGCCAAATAGCACGCGCGCGCTCTACTTCACCGCGCTGGTTTAAGCTATACGCTAACCAATATTGCTGACCAAGGCTGAGATTTTCTTTACCAGTAAAAAACGCCACAATGCCTGACCAATCTTGTCTTTCAAGCATATTTGCTAACTGCCACTGCATTAGCTTGCTCGTTTGACGGTCTTTAGGCACTTTATTCAGCCAAAAACGCGCTTGTTGATGACCATTAGATGCAAGCGACAACGCAAAACTATAATAAACATCTGCTTTTTGCTCGTCTGTGTAATTAAACATGGTTTCGAGCTTTTCCCATGCACGTAATGCAAGGTCATTATCTCGCCACACTAAACGCTTCACACCATAAAGGGCAATTTGCCCCTCTTTAGCCGACTTTTTCTTATAACGATAAAGCCCGGCTGCTGCACTTGGGTCTTTGCGAACTGTTAAATATAAGTCAGCTAAATATTGCTCGCTTTGAGGCAATAACGTTTTTAAATAAGGAATTAAGCTTGATGTGCCGCCCTCTGCCGCTAAGCTAATACGTTGCCAAATACGATCTTGCGTTTGGTAACCCTTCTTCTTCCAGAGTGAAAACAACTTATCGCACTCTTTAGGTTGTGATTTTCCTACCACCCACAAATCACTAACTTGGTTCATGATGGCTTTTTCAGGTGCCCCTAAATCTAATTGAAAACTTAAATAAGGACAGGTCAATTCGTTGTTGCTCGTTTCGCGATAGTTACGAATATAAGCCGCTTTCTTGTTGTACTTTTTCAAGTATTCAAGCCAGGCTTTACGCACCGGCCACTCAAGCGGTGTATTTTGATAAATATTGAGAAAGTTTTCGATCTCTGTTTGGTGATTTAAGCTTGGATTACGTTGCCAAAACGCCTTTTCGACATAAGGCTTTAACGGGTGATCGAGCCCGTTAATTGCATTTTTCATGTCTTGATAATCACCGTAACGCGCCTTTTTTTCTGCTTTTAAAAAAGCGTCATGTTTATCGTTGGCTTCAGCTGCAAAAAAAGGAAAAATTAATGCGGCAGCTGTCCAACCAAAGAGTTGTTTTTTCATGATGACCTTTAACAAAAATTAAAGAATTAATAACAAAAAACTTCTCCTACACCTTAGCACCAAACCAGCTATATTTTAACCAATCGCGATAAAGCGCAGTAAATTTTTCGTTGCATTTTCATTTTAAAGCAAGCACACTGATTGAAATGCAAACTCATCGTACCAGTCTTAGTTAATTAACTAGGGAGAATAATAATGTTATATAAAAGCGATTCATTTGAAGTTGCTTTCATCAAGGACAACATCGCCGAGTTTAAGTTCTGTGCCGACGGTTCAGTAAACAAACTTTCGCAGCAAACCTTGCAAGATTGCGCTTTAGCATTAAAAGAATTGGCAACAAACTCAGATATCAAAGGCATGGTGTTCACCAGCGATAAAGATCATTTCATTATCGGCGCCGACATTTTCGAATTTTTACCTACATTCACTAAACCTCAAGAAGAACTTGTTGCATGGATCAAAAATGCAACTGACGTTTTTGACGCTATTGAAGATTTACCTTTCCCAACGTTAAGTGCTGTAAACGGCATGGCGCTTGGTGGTGGATGTGAGTGGGCACTTGCTACCGATTATCGCGTTGGTAGTACTGATGCTAAAATTGGCCTACCTGAAGTTAAATTAGGCATTATGCCTGGTTTTGGTGGCACTGTTCGCCTTCCGCGCCTGATTGGCGCTGATAATGCGATGACGTGGATCACCACTGGCAAAGAAAACCGTGCTGCGGATGCCTTAAAAGTAGGTGCATTTGACGCGGTAGTTAGTGCTGACAAACTTTTAGAGTCAAGCATATCAACACTTGAACAAGCAATTGCTGGCAAGCTAGATTGGCAAGCAAAACGACAAGTAAAATTACAGCCACTGAAAATGAACCGTGTTGAGCAAGGCATGAGCTTTGCGATGGCGGAAGGTATGGTAATGGGTCAGACAAAAGGTCATTACCCAGCACCCGTTATGGCAGTAAGAACAATTAAAGCAGCTGCAAATTGTGAACGCGCTGAAGCAATGGCGATTGAAAACGCTAACTTTGCTAAATTAGCAGCAACAAGCGAAGCAGCAGCACAAACAGGTATTTTCTTAGCTGACCAATACATTAAAGGTAAAGCGAAGAAGCAAGCTAAGCACAGTGAACTTGAAATTAAACAAGCCGCTGTATTAGGTGCAGGTATTATGGGCGGCGGTATTGCTTATCAGTCTGCTTATAAAGGCACACCTATTATCATGAAAGACATCAACCAAGATGCACTTGATTTAGGTATGGGCGAAGCTTCTAAGCTACTTGGTAAAAAAGTACAACGTGGCCATATGGCGATGGAAAAGATGGTTGCTACATTAGGCAAGATCAAACCGACGCTTAACGATGCAGACTTACAAAGTGCTGATATTGTTGTTGAAGCCGTGGTTGAAAACCCTAAAGTGAAGCAAGCCGTTCTTGCAGGTCTTGAAAAAGACTTACCAGCGGGCACTATCCTAACTTCAAATACCTCAACAATTCGTATTGACGAGTTAGCATCTGCACTTGAAAAACCAGAAAACTTCTGTGGTATGCACTTTTTTAATCCAGTGCCAAAAATGCCATTAGTAGAAATCATTCGCGGTGAAAAAACATCAGAAGCAACAATTAATGCGGTTGTTGATTACGCTTTAAAACTTGGTAAATCACCAATCGTTGTAAACGACTGCCCTGGTTTCTTTGTAAACCGCGTATTATTCCCTTACTTTGCAGGCTTCAGCAAACTTGTTGTTGAAGGTGCTGACTTCGCGAAAGTTGATAAAGTAATGGAAAATGTATTTGGTTGGCCTATGGGCCCTGCCTACCTTCTTGATGTTGTAGGTATCGATACGGCTTACCACTGTACTGGTGTAATGGCCGATGGTTTCCCTGAGCGTATGGCTCGTCAAGATAAAGACCCTGTTACTGTATTCGCAAACGAAAAACGTTTTGGTCAGAAAAATGGTTCTGGTTTCTACCAATATGCACCAGACCGCCGTGGTCGCCTTAAAAAGGCACAAGATGCTACAGCAACTGAGTTACTAAGTGCCATCACTGATGCACCTAAAGATTTTGATAAACAAGAAATCATTGACCGTTGTATGATCCCTATGATCAACGAAGTACTACTTTGTTTACAAGAAGGTATCGTGGCGTCTCCACAAGAAGCTGACATGGCGCTAATTTACGGCATTGGTTTCCCTCCATTTAGAGGCGGTGCATTCCGTTACTTAGATCAAACTGGTTTAGCGAACTTTGTTGCAACAGCAGACAAGTACGCTCACTTAGGTGCGATTTACCAAGTATCTGATGAAACTCGCAAGTGGGCCGAAGAAGGCCGTGTATTCTATAAGGTGGAAGGATAAGAAACATGAATAATCCAGTAATCGTAGATTGTATCCGCACACCAATGGGTCGTTCTAAGAACGGCGTATTCAAAAACAAGCGTGCGGAAGATTTAAGTGCTCACTTAATGAAAGGTTTGTTAGACCGTAACCCAGCCGTTGATCCAGCATCAATTGATGATATTTACTGGGGCTGTGTACAACAGACTTTAGAGCAAGGTTTTAACATTGCTCGTAACGCAGCACTACTCGCCGGTATTCCGCATTCAGTGCCAGCAGTAACGGTTAACCGTTTATGTGGCTCATCAATGCAGGCATTACACGATGCAGCACGCGCTATTATGACTGGCGCTGGTGATACCTATATCATTGGTGGTGTTGAGCACATGGGTCACGTACCTATGACTCACGGTAATGATTTTCACCCTGGTTTATCAACGTCTGTAGCACAAGCTGCCGGCGTAATGGGTTTAACTGCAGAGTACCTTGCAACGCTGCACGGCATTAGCCGCCAGCAACAAGACGAGTTTGCTTACCGTTCACATCAACGTGCACACGCGGCAACTGTTGAAGGTCGTTTCCGTCGTGAAATCCTGCCAATGGAAGGTCATGATGCAGATGGTTCTTTAATCTTAGTTGAAGACGATGAAGTAATCCGTCCAGAAACAACTGTAGAAGGTTTATCGCAACTACGCCCTGTATTCAATCCAGCATCAGGTAGCGTAACGGCAGGTACTTCTTCTGCACTTTCTGACGGCGCGTCAGCAATGCTTGTAATGAGCGAAGAAAAAGCAAAAGAACTTGGTTTACCAATTCGTGCGCGTATTAAATCAATGGCTGTTGCAGGTTGCGATCCATCAATCATGGGTTACGGCCCTGTTCCTGCATCGCAAAAAGCACTTCAACAAGCAGGTATCACTATTGACGATATCGATGTTGCAGAGCTTAACGAAGCATTCGCAGCACAATCTCTACCTGTGTTAAAAGACCTAGGTCTGATGGACGTGGTAGATGAAAAAGTTAACCTAAATGGTGGTGCAATTGCACTTGGTCACCCACTTGGTTGTTCTGGTTCACGTATTAGCACAACGCTTGTTCACCTAATGGAAGACAAGAACGCTAAATACGGTCTAGCAACTATGTGTATTGGTTTAGGCCAAGGTATTGCAACTGTATTTGAGCGCGTAGAATAACGAGCTCACACCAAACATCTTGGTGATAAAAAGGCGCACTGATTTGCTCAGTGCGCCTTTTTTATTTGCTTTGCTTTCGCTTATTGAAACTGGCGGCAATAGAAAGTTAAAATAGCCGCTTATTAATCGTCTCTTTCATCCAAAAGGTCAGCCATGAGTTTTGATAATCCCGATCACCAATTAGATGCACTTGGCCTTCGTTGTCCAGAACCTGTGATGATGGTGCGTGGCGCAGTACGTAAAATGAAAGATGGCGAAACTTTACTTATTATCGCCGACGACCCATCAACCACCCGTGATATCCCAAGCTTTTGTACCTTTATGGATCACACACTTGTGGCTAAAGATGTAGAACAAGCACCGTATCGATACTTGGTGAAGAAAGGGTTATAACAACGAGTTTCGAGTTTCGAGTTTCGAGTTTCGAGTTTCGAGTTTCGAGTTTCGAGTTTCGAGTTTCGAGTTTCGAGTTTCGAGTTTCGAGTTTCGAGTTTCGAGTTAATCAATTAAAATTAAAAGTGAGCATTTTTCAATATTAAACGCTCACTCGATCGACTTAAAGCTGACAGCTTAAAGCTATTTCTTCGTTACTGTCACTTTTGGTTGATTACTATTGCGGTAATCAAAGCTCACTACATACACACCTTTTGCAGCGGGTTTAAAGCTGAAATAATTGTAGATGGTATTACAGTCGGCATTGGCGGCTTGGCCTAGAACTAATGATTGCCCTGCTGGGTCCATATCACTGTAACCACAGTTATAGCCTTCGCTAAAATCAGCATCTGCTACTTTGAATTCATAAACCTTACCAGGCGTTGAAAACTTAACCTCGGTTTGGAATATACCCGGTGCAACTTGCTCTAATTGATACTGAGGTTCGGCATCCCACAAAGTAAAGTCACCACGTAAATACATAGTACGGTCGAGGTCTTTGCTTGGCAGAATATCGTCAATGCTTGGCATTTGCATTTGGCTAGAACAGGCAGTTAATAAGCCTGCTAATGCTAAAGTAATTACACGTTTCATTACTGTTCCTTATGCTACAAAAAAGCCAGCACAGAGCTGGCTTTTATCAATTGGCTACTGCTTACTTCTGAAGTACAGAAATATCAGCAATATCTAAAAACAGACGGCTTAGCTGGCTTAATAATGCTAAACGGTTTTGTTTAACCGCTTCATCATCTGCCATTACCATGACGTTATCAAAGAAGTTATCAACACTCTCACGGATACCCGCAAGTTGTGATAATGCTTCTTGGTAATCGCCATTTGCATATAAAGGTGCAAGCTCAGTTGCGAACTTAGCAACGTGTGACGCTAATACTTTTTCTGCTTCATCGCTTAATAGGCTCTCATTCACATCACCTTGTGTTGTGATGTCATTTTTAGCCAAGATATTGCTTACACGTTTATTTGCTGCTGCAAGCGCTTCTGCTGCGTCTAATGTACGGAAGTGACTTACCGCTTTAACACGACGGTCGAAATCAACTGGTTTAGTTGGACGACGTGCTAACACAGCTTGGATCACATCAACTTCGATACCTTCATCTTGGTACCATGCGCGGAAACGACCTAGCATAAACTCAAACACATCTGTTGATACGTTTAAGTTAGTTAGCTTTTCACCGAATAAAGTTTGTGACTTAGCAACAAGATCTAAGATATCTAGCGGTAATGATTTTTCAACCATGATGCGTAATGCACCAATTGCTGCACGGCGAAGTGCAAATGGGTCTTTGTCACCTTTTGGCGCTTGACCAATACCAAAAATACCCACCAGCGTATCAAACTTATCAGCAATTGCTACAGCACAGCTGATCACATTTGTTGGTAAGTTATCGCCCGCAAAGCGTGGCATATATTGTTCGTTTTGCGCAAGTGCTACTTCTTCAGCTTCACCGTCGTGACGAGCGTAATGCATACCCATTACACCTTGTACGTCGGTAAACTCCATGACCATTTCGGTCATTAAATCTGTTTTGCTTAACAAGCCAGCTCGCTTAGCCAACTCGGCATCCGCACCTAATTGCTCAGCAATGTAACCTGCAAGTTCACTAATACGCTCAGATTTATCTTTCAGCGTACCAAGTTGCTTTTGGAATAAAACGGTATCTAGCGACTCTAAACGGCTCTCTAGCGTTTTCTTCTTATCGGTTTCGTAGAAGAACTGCGCATCAGCTAAACGAGGACGAACAACTTTTTCGTTACCGGCAATGACCACGCTTGGATCTTTACTTTCGATATTAGAAACAAATAGGAACTTGTTAAGTAAGTTGCCATCTTGGTCTAATAGCGGGAAGTACTTTTGGTCGTCCTTCATGGTATAAATAAGTGCTTCTGAAGGAACAGCTAAGAATGCTTCTTCAAAAGTAGCAGTTAGTGTAACAGGCCATTCAACTAGAGATGTTACTTCTTCTAGTAAGTCTTCATCCATCGCTACTTTTGCATTTACAGCGCTAGCAGCAGCTTCAATCTGTTCGCGAATTTGTGCTTTACGCGCTGCAAAGTCAGCAATAACATAAGCTGATTTGAGCACCTCAAACACATCATCAGCATGGTTGATTGTTACTTTTTCTGGATGATGGAAACGGTGACCTTGTAATTGGTTGCCAACTTGCTTACCAAGGATTTCGCCTTCGATCAGCGTGCTACCAAATAAAATAGTCGCTGTGTGCACAGGGCGAATAAATTGTGTTTTACTCGCACCCCAACGCATTGGTTTTGGGATAGGTAATTTAGCAAGTGCCTTGTTTACCGCATCGCTCATAAGTGCAGTTGTTGATTGACCTTCTACTTGTGCTTTATGTAATAACCAAGCACCTTTATCTGTTTCAATCGTTTCTGCATCGCTTACATCGATACCACAACCACGTGCCCAACCCATTGCTGCTTTAGTTGGATTACCATCGGCATCAAATGCAGCTGCTACAGCAGGACCGCGCTTTTCTACTACCTTGTCACTTTGCTTTGCTTCAAGCGCAGTCACACGTAAACCTAAACGGCGTGGAGACGCGTACCAGTTAACACCTTGATGTGCTAGTTCTAAGCTTGCAAGTTCTGCTGTTAAGTTCTCAGCAAATGACTCAGCAAGTTTACGAAGTGCTTTCGGTGGCAACTCTTCTGTGCCAATTTCTACTAATAAATTTTCTGCTGACATGCTAATTCTTAATCCTTACAAAGCGGGAAACCAAGTGCTTCACGGGCATCATAGTAACTTTGTGCACACGCTTTAGATAAAGCACGAACACGTAAGATATAACGTTGACGTTCAGTTACTGAGATAGCGTGACGTGCATCTAATAAGTTAAATGCATGTGATGCTTTCATCACTTGCTCATAGGCTGGTAATGGTAAGCCTGCTTCGATTAGTTTTTCGCTTTCTTTTTCACAGTGATCAAACTGTGCAAATAAGAACTCAACATCTGCTTGTTCGAAGTTATAAGCAGATTGCTCAACTTCGTTTTGATGGAATACATCGCCGTAGGTTACACGACCCATAGGACCGTCTGCCCATACTAGGTCATAGATACTATCTACGCCCTGAATGTACATTGCTAAACGCTCAAGACCATATGTGATCTCACCTGTTACTGGTGAGCACTCTAGACCACCTACTTGTTGGAAGTAAGTGAACTGAGTCACTTCCATGCCGTTTAACCAGATTTCCCAACCTAGACCCCAAGCACCTAATGTTGGCGACTCCCAGTTGTCTTCTACGAAGCGAACTTCATCAGTGAGCGTATCGATACCAACAGCAGCTAAAGAGCCTAAATAGAGCTCCTGGATGTTCTCTGGTGATGGTTTTAATACTACTTGGAATTGGTAGTAATGTTGTAAGCGGTTTGGGTTTTCACCATAGCGACCATCAGTTGGACGACGGCATGGTTGAACATACGCGCTCGACATTGGCTCTGGGCCAATCGACTTTAAGAATGTTAAAGGATGAAATGTCCCTGCTCCCACTTCCATATCGAGTGGTTGAGCAATCACACAGCCTTGCTGTGCCCAATAGTCCTGTAAAGCCAGGATCAAACCTTGGAAGGTTTTAACGTCATATTTTTGCATATTTGGCTTATAGTATCTGGTGCGTTTAGTCTGAAAATTGCTCTCAGTATACCTTGTGTGCAGTAAGGTTTTAAGCAGTTTGTGCTTTTTCAGTAATAAAAAAAGGAGCCCGTTGGCTCCTTTTTTAAATATCAATTTTAACTTTATACGTCTAAGTTAACTACGCGTAGTGCATTCGTTTCAATGAAGTCACGACGAGGTTCAACTTGGTCACCCATTAATGTCGCGAACAATTGGTCAGCTGCAACAGCATCTTCAATTGTCACTTTCAACATACGACGTGCATCTGGGTCCATGGTGGTTTCCCAAAGCTGATCTGGGTTCATCTCACCTAATCCTTTATAGCGTTGAATGTATAGTCCACGCTTAGATTCAGTAATTAACCACTCTAACGCATCCACAAAGTTATCAACAGGCTGAGTTTTCTCACCGCGTTGAATGTATGCACCCGCTTCAATTAGGTTAGCGATGTTCGCACCCGTTGCAGCAATACGTTTATAGTCACGTGATGTGATGAAGTCATGGTTTAATACATGAGCCTTATCAACACCGTGCTGACGGATATTCACAACTGGATAATACAAGTTGCGCTCAGTATCATGCTCTGTGCTTGCGTGGAAGATAGTTGCATCTTCGTCACGCGCAATTAAGTCATCAACTAAGGTGTTAGTCCACTCTTTAACTTTTGCTTCATTTGATAAATCAGCTTCAGTTAATTCGCTTTGATAGATTAAGCGTTCCATTACCGTGTTCGGGTATTTACGTTTTAAACGCTCAATTACTTTAACAGTGCTTTGATAATCGTGAACAATCGTTTCTAACGCTTCACCTTCAAGTGCAGATGCACCTTCACTTGTATAAAGTGCAGCATTGTTTAATGCTAATGATGTTAAGTAATCAACTAGCGCTGGGTCATCTTTGATGTAGCGCTCTTGCTTACCTTTTTTCACTTTATATAGTGGTGGCTGTGCAATATAAATAAAGCCTTTTTCTACAATCTCTGGCATTTGACGGTAGAAGAAAGTCAGCAATAAAGTACGAATGTGAGAACCATCCACGTCCGCATCGGTCATGATAATGATGCGATGGTAACGTAGTTTTTCTGGGTCATATTCATCACGACCAATACCACAACCTAGCGCGGTGATAAGAGTTGCTACTTCTTGAGAAGAAAGCATCTTATCAAAACGTGCTTTTTCTACGTTAAGAATCTTACCTTTAAGTGGCAAAATTGCTTGGTTTTTACGGTTACGACCCTGCTTAGCTGAACCACCTGCAGAGTCACCCTCCACTATGTATAGTTCAGAAAGTGCTGGATCTTTTTCTTGGCAGTCAGCCAGTTTACCCGGTAAACCGGCTAAATCCATTGCACCTTTACGGCGAGTCATTTCACGCGCTTTACGTGCAGCTTCACGAGCACGTGCTGCATCAATAATTTTGCCAACAACTGTTTTTGCATCAACCGGGTTCTCTAATAAGAACTCTGTTAGTTTTTCTGCCATTGCTTGTTCTACAGCAGACTTAACTTCACTTGATACTAGTTTATCTTTCGTTTGTGATGAGAACTTAGGATCAGGAACTTTAACACTGACAACAGCCGTTAAGCCTTCACGAGCGTCATCACCCGTTGCATTACTGGTTGTTTTCGCTTTTTTATTAAAGCCTTCTTTTTCCATGTAGTTATTTAGCGTACGCGTTAATGCAGCTCTAAAACCAGCTAAGTGCGTACCACCATCACGTTGTGGAATGTTGTTTGTGAAACAGTAAATGCTTTCTTGGAAACCATCGTTCCACTGCATTGATACTTCAACACTGATACCGTCTTCTTCACGCTCATGGGTAAAGTGGAAAACACTTTTATGTACTGGTGTTTTATTACGGTTTAAGTATTCAACGAATGCCTGAATACCACCTTCATATTTAAAGTGGTCTGTTTTCGTTTCTTCGCGCTCATCTGTAAGAATAATGCTTACACCTGAGTTTAAGAACGAAAGTTCACGTAAACGTTTTGCTAGAATGTCGTAATGAAAGTTTAAGTCAGTGAATGTTTCACCACTTGGCCAAAAACGTAATTCAGTACCCGTATCACTTGCTTCACCAATCACTGCCAATGGTGCATCTGGCACACCCATTGTATATGTTTGCTGATGCAGTTTACCTTCACGACGAATTGTTAACTGTAGTTTTTCAGATAGAGCGTTTACTACTGAAACACCTACACCGTGTAAGCCACCTGATACTTTATATGAGTTATCATCGAACTTACCACCAGCGTGAAGTACCGTCATGATAACTTCAGCCGCTGATACACCTTCTTCTTCATGAATAGATGTAGGGATACCACGACCGTTATCTCTTACAGAGACAGAACCGTCTAAGTGAATCGTTACAAAAATATCATCACAATGACCAGCTAAGGCTTCATCGATAGAGTTATCAACAACCTCAAACACCATGTGGTGTAGGCCTGTACCGTCATCGGTGTCCCCTATATACATTCCTGGACGCTTTCTTACTGCGTCTAATCCTTTAAGTACTTTAATACTCGACGAATCGTAATTCTCAGACATGGTTAATCCCACTTATCTTGTTATTAGGTTGCCATGTTTCACGTGGAACATTTTTAGTTCTCGTTGCATGGGTTCCACCACAGCAGAAATACTTTCAGATAAAATTGATGAGATAAAAAGCTGCGAATCGCAATGAGTCAAAAGCTGACCCACTTTTTCTTTTGTATCTTCACCTAACTCCGAAGGTAAGTCATCTATTAGCAATATAGATTGCTTATCTGTTTCTGACTCAATTAAGCTATTTTGCGTTACTTTTAACGCATAAAGCAAGAGCTTCAATTGACCGCGAGAAAATGTATTTTCTACACTGTTACCAGAAACACTAAAACTAAAATCAGCTTTATGCGGACCTTTACTTGTGAAACCTTGTTTGGCATCACGTTCAAAGCTTTGCTCAAGCGCCTCTGAGAGCGTTTCACTCTCTTTCCAGCCCGCATGAAAGTTAATTTCTAAATCGCTTACAAGCGTTAATTCTGCACACATTTTATCAAAAAACTGCTGCTTAAACCTACTTATATACGCGATTCTTAAATTATTTATTTGCTCAGCTAGTCTAACAAATTCTTTGTCCCAAAACTTGATCTGTTCGAAATAATCTCTTGGTTTACTTCTTAATAAGGCATTACGTTGTTTAAGTACTTTATTAAAAGACTGCCATAAATAAAAAAAGTCATGTTCCACGTGGAACAATCCTAAATCGAGAAATTTTCTACGCTCTTTTGGGCCACCAAAAAACAATGAATAGCTTTCTGGCGTAATCACCTGCACAGGTACTAGCTGGGCTAATTCAGAAATTTTACGGCTCGTTTTTCCCTGAATCTTTAAAGATGTTTCACCCGCTTGGTTCTTACTAATTCCAATCGGAATAGACAAATCGTGTAGTGCTTTGCGACCATGTATCACAAACTTGTCTTGTTGATGCTTGATGATATTTTTATGTTTGGCGGTACGAAATGATTTACCGTGAGAAAGGAAATAAATCGCCTCAAGGAGACTAGTTTTACCGCTGCCATTTTCGCCATAGATAATGTTTATGCCATTAACCGGCTCAAGTGTCAGCGCCTCAATATTCCGAAAATTATTGAGGCTTAAATGACTTAAACTCATACAAGCTTATAGGCGCATCGGCATAACAACGTACATAGCTTCTTCGTCACCCGCACCTTCAATTAGCGCACTGCTATTTGAATCAGCAAGTGTGAAAACAACATCTTCTGTTTTTAATGTATTTAGTACATCAAGCACGTAAGAAACGTTAAAGCCAATTTCAAGTTCGCCGCCCTGATACATTACCTCAACAACCTCTTCGGCTTGCTCTTGCTCAGGGTTGTTAGCAGTAATTTTTAGTAAACCTTCAGATAGGTTTAATCGTACACCACGGAATTTTTCATTCGATAAAATAGACACACGCTGAAAAGCACTGCGCAACCATTCGCGGTTAGCAGTAATAATTTTATCACCACCACGCGGTAATACTCGACGATAGTCAGGGAAACGACCATCCACCAGCTTACTGGTAAACGTAAATTCAGTATCAATAATACGAATATGGTTAGCACCAAATTGAATGGTAACTAATTCATCATCAGCCACCATAAGGCGCATAATTTCTTGCACACCTTTACGTGGAATAATTAACTGACGTTGTGTATTTAAAGATTGTGGTAATTGCTTTTGTGCAATTGCCAAACGGTGACCATCTGTAGCCACTGTTTTAATGTCTGCGTTATCAACTTCAAATGACATACCGTTTAAGTAATAACGTACGTCTTGATTAGCCATAGAGAAATGTGTGCTTTCTAAAAGCTTACGTAACTCTAGTCGTGTTAGTTGAAACTCTACTTCACCATCCCATTGCTCTAGATTAGGAAAATCCTCAGCCGCAAGTGTCGTCAAAGAGAAACGGCTTTTACCACTGGTAAGTAGTAACTGATGATCTTGGCTACTTAATGTAAGGTCTGAGCCATCAGGTAAACTTTTACAAATATCGAGTAACTTTTTAGCTGGTAAAGTTAGTTTTGTATCAGTGGTATCTTCACCAACAAACACACTCGCTACTAATTCAATTTCAAGATCAGTACCTGTCATCGAAAGTTGCCCGTTTTCAACAACTAACAGAACGTTCGATAAAATCGGTAAGGTGTGCTTACGCTCGATCGCACCAGACACTTGAACTAAAGGTTTTAAAAATTGCTCTCTTGATATTGTTATTTGCATAATAAAGTCGGCCTTAAGATGACAAGGTTCTTATTAAGTTTTGATAATCTTCTTTCACTTCGTGGCTTTCATCACGGAGTGATTTAACTTTACGACAAGCGTGTAATACTGTTGTGTGATCGCGACCGCCAAAGGCGTCGCCAATCTCAGGTAAACTGTGATTTGTAAGTTCTTTTGATAATGCCATGGCCACTTGGCGTGGTCTTGCTACTGAACGACTACGACGTTTAGAGAGTAAATCTGACACACGAATACGGTAATACTCAGCAACAGTGCGTTGAATATTATCTATCGTTACCAGTTTATCTTGCAGTGCAAGTAAATCACGTAGGGCTTCTTTTACAAAATCGATCGAAATTGGACGACCAGTAAAGTTTGCATTAGCAATAACACGGTTTAACGCCCCTTCTAATTCACGTACATTTGAGCGCAATTTTTTCGCGATAAAAAAGGCCACTTCGTGAGGTAAATTGATTTTACTTTGTTGGGCTTTTTTCATCAAAATGGCAACACGTGTTTCAAGTTCTGGCGGCTCAATAGCAATGGTTAAGCCCCAGCCAAAACGTGATTTAAGGCGATCTTCAACCCCTTCTATCTCTTTAGGATAGCGGTCTGAAGTTAAGATAATCTGTTGATTTCCTTCAAGTAAAGCGTTGAAGGTATGAAAGAACTCTTCTTGTGAGCGCTCTTTATTAGCGAAAAATTGAATGTCATCGATCATCAATGCATCAACACTTCGGTAATAACGTTTAAACTCTTCGATGGCATTATTTTGCAGTGCTTTAACCATGTCTTGCACAAATCGCTCTGAGTGCATGTAGACAATTTTCGCGTCTGGCTTATTAGCCATAATACCGTTACCAACAGCGTGTAATAAGTGAGTTTTACCTAAGCCCGTACCACCATATATAAATACAGGGTTAAATGCCGAACCTGGGTTATCTGCAACTTGAGTCGCTGCGGCTTTTGCTAATTGGTTTGATTTACCTTCAACAAAGCTATCAAAGGTATAATTTTCTTTAATGTTTGATTTATAACCTGATTTTGGAGCAGGCTCTACCGCTGCTTTTTCAGGTTTTGGCTGTTGCTTTTCGGTAGTATGTTGCGCACTCACTGGTGCACTTGTTTCCGATGCAGCCGGAGCTGATGCCGCTTGAGCATTTAAAATGGGTTTACTACCTACATCAAAACGTAACTCTGGTGCTTCATCACCACAAATTTCAACGAGTAGTTCATTAATACGGTTTAAATACTTTTCTCTCACCCAATCTAAAACGAAACGATTAGGTGCATATATAGTCAACGTATCTTCGGTACTTTCTGCTTGAAGTGGTCTTACCCACATACTGAATTGCTGTGAAGGCAATTCATCTTGCAATACATATAAACAACTTTGCCAAACCGACAGATACACAGTTAAACTCCCAGAGATTTAATTTTTATTCCCGTTCATCTTTAATGATGGAAAATCAAACATTTATTGCTAATCTTTGACCAACTTTCTTGGCCCAGACCGACTATTATGAAGGTACTTTATCCACAAGTACAAGATTGATTTTTATGAAAAATATGATCTCGCCAACATAAAACATTAAAATATTGATTTTAAAGAAAATTATTTTTTAAGCTCGAACAGTGATCATAACAAATTTAGACGCAGATCGCGATCAAATTCTACGATCGAATTGGCTTTTCCCAAGCTTTTATTCACTTTTTATACAGAGGCTGTGGAAAACTTCTTATTTATGATGATCCTATATGATCACGTAAAAGGATCCTTTATAATTACTACCTCTGCAGCGTTTTAATGATTGACTTTTGCTGTCTTCATCTATAATATCTCGCGCTCGCAATGGCACCTGTGCCAGGATCGCGACCTGCATAGGATGTTTTAACCTTAACCGATCGGATGGAATTGTTATGAAAAGAACTTTTCAACCTAGCGTTTTAAAACGCAAACGTACACACGGTTTCCGTGCTCGTATGGCAACAGCAAATGGCCGTAAAGTATTAGCTCGTCGTCGTGCTAAAGGCCGTAAAGTTCTTTCTGCTTAATATATAAGTGGAAGACTTTAGCTTCAGCAGGGAGTTACGTCTGTTAACTCCCTCGCATTACTCTCGAATCTTTAATGAACCAGCACGCGCTGCGACTCCTTTTTTTACCCTATTAGCTAAACGCAATGACCAAACAAATCCTCGATTAGGTCTTACGGTCGCAAAAAAACGCGTTAAAAAAGCCTGCCAACGTAATCGAATCAAACGACTTGCTCGCGAAAGTTTTCGTTTAAATCAACACAAACTCGATAACATTGATATTGTGCTTATGGTTAAAAGTGGTATTGATGAGCAGTCAAACGACGAGCTAACAAAACAACTTAATAAATTGTGGCGAAAAATTAACGAACGCTGCAAGCCTGGTGCACCAAAACCACCACCTTTCAAAAAACGCCCGAATAAATCAGCTAAATCTAATAAACAAGCCTGATAGCAATAGAATTACAGGCTTAATTAAGGTATCTTTAGCTCACCTTTTAATCATGCATTTAAAATTCTACGATAGGAATTTAAATTCATGGTATCCATTGACTAAATTAACGCAGGGGCTGACACATCATGAGGTTACTTAAACCACTTGTTGCTATTCCAAAGCGCTGTTTAGTCATGCTAATACGCGGCTATCAAAAATGGATAAGCCCACTATTAGGCCCGCATTGTCGTTTTAACCCAACCTGCTCTAGTTATGCTATTCAAGCAATTAATTTGCATGGAAGTGTAAAAGGCAGTTGGTTAGCTGTTAAACGCATATTAAAATGCCACCCTTTACATGCTGGTGGGGATGATCCCGTACCGGCAAAAAATCATATTAACCACCAACACGAGAAATAAGAGCTGTTATGGAATCGCAACGCACGTTTTTATTAATCGGCTTGATGCTTGTGTCGTTTTTATTATTTCAAGAATGGAATAACGACTACAACGCACCAAAAGCTGATCCAAGTGCCACAACACAAACACTAGGCGCAACTACACCAGAATCTGATGACTTTATTCCAGCATCATCTGACGGTGAAGTGCCAGCTGCTACTACAGCAAAGCGCTCAGTTATCGATGTAACAACTGATGTATTCACTGTTAAAATTGACACCCGTGGTGGTGACATTATTGAAGCAGACTTACTTCAGTACGAAGAGACAAAAGGCAGTGATACTCCTTACATGCTACTTGGTGTGTTTGACGGTAAACAATACTTCTCACAAAGCGGCTTAATTGGTTTAAATGGCCCAGATGCGACAGTTGAAGGCCGTCCGGTTTATAAAACCACACAAAAAGCATTCACTTTAAATGGTGATGAGCTGCGTGTTCCACTTGAGTTTACTGACAGCAAAGGTGTGACGTTTACTAAAACCTATATATTCAAAAAAGGCGACTACGCTGTAGGTTTAGAGTACACAGTAAACAACGTTACAGCTGACCCAATTCAAGTTCAGTTATACACGCAAGTAAAACGCACTGTACAAGACAAAGGTAGCTTAGTAGATCAAAACTACTTAGGTGCAGCATACGGTACTGAAGAAGAGCCATACGAAAAGTACAGCTTCTCAGACATGGCTGATAAAAACCTTAACATCACCACTGCTGGTGGCTACATTGCATTTATCCAGCACTACTTTGTAAGTGCCTGGGTACCTCAGCAAGACCAACAAAATACCCTTTACAGCAAGTTAGTTGCTGGTAATGCGGCAATTATTGGTACTAAAGGTGAAGCAGTTAACGTACAAGCTGGTACGCAAGCAACACTTAGCTCAACTTACTACATGGGCCCGAAAGAGTCTGATGTACTAGAAGCAATTCACCCAGACTTAGACCTAACAGTAGACTATGGTTGGTTATGGTTTATCTCACAACCATTATTCGTACTACTTAAGTGGTTACACAGCATCCTAGGTAACTGGGGTCTAGCTATCATTGCAATCACGGTTATCGTTAAAACGGCAATGTACCCGCTTACTAAAGCACAATACACGTCAATGGCGAAGATGCGTGCACTACAGCCTAAAATGGCTGCGCTAAAAGAGAAGTATGGTGATGACCGTCAAAAATTCGGTCAAGCGATGATGGAAATGTACCGCAAAGAAAAAGTAAACCCTATGGGTGGCTGTTTCCCGCTGTTACTACAAATGCCAATCTTCTTAGCATTATTCTACGTATTCTTAGAATCAACAGAGCTACGTCATGCTGAATTCATTTTATGGCTAAATGACTTATCAGCAATGGACCCATACTACGTATTACCTGTTTTATTTGGTTTAAGTATGTTCATCACTCAAAAGCTGCAACCTATGACGGTTACTGACCCTATGCAGCAAAAAATGATGACCTTTATGCCAGTTGTATTCTCTATTTTCTTCTTGTGGTTCCCATCTGGCCTAGTACTTTACTGGTTAGTATCGAACCTTATCTCAATCGCACAGATGCTGATCATCTACCGCGGTATGGAGAAAAAAGGTATTAAGGTAAGAGGCTAAACTCTTAACCCAACAAAAAAGGCGCTAACTGCGCCTTTTTTAATGTCTGAAAATGGCTAACCAAGAATCGGAGAATAAACCCGATTCGGCACACTGCGCTCAGTAAAACTCAAACTCGTTATTAGTAGCGAAGCAACCACCAAACCGGTTGCAATCCCCCCAGATACTCCAAGCCACTTTACAGCCGTTGTTTTACGTTTAACTCTAAGCCAATTCATATAGATGCCAGCAGCACTAACAAAGCTCATCAACGTACCAAACAATCCCCAAATAAGTTTAGTTCCGACTCCTGCAAAGTTACCAAAGTGCAATGGATCAGCGGTATCTGAGATCCGGGCTACAATCGGTAATTCTTCTCCTTTTTGTATACCTAGTGACTCACCCAAGCTCGGTTTTAAATAAACACGGTTAGCACGTAGGCGCAGTAAAATATCATCGTTATATCCACGCACTTCAATAGGCTGATCCGCTTTATTAGGATAGCGGATATAGCGAATATCAAGGCTCGGAAACGCCTGCTTAGCCGCCTCATATGCTGCAGTTAAACTAATTGGCGAAAGATGCTTTTCAATACGTTGTTTTTTAAAGTCACTTACCGCTTGTGGTAAAGAAACTGTGTGCGGCACTTTAGCGGTTTGCAGCCCATGTTCGACTAAATACCAAATCCCAGTAATGGCCATCACCGCAATAAACCATAAACTCCAAAGCCCAAACAGTTTGTGCCAATCAGCCCAACTACTGCGCTTATCAAGGCAAAGCGCAGCAGGCTTTTTCATAAAGCCTTGCCACCAGCGCCGATACACATAAAAACTCGAGACCAATAAAATAACGAGTAACACACTCAAACTGGTGACGATTAATTTACCCGTCCAGCCCATCGACAAGTTCATATGCCAGTTACGTAAAAACCGCGATATTCGCGCCCACTCTCCTTCACCGAGTAAGGTGCCAGTTGCGGCATCTAAATAAACAAAACGAAATGAATCACCGACTTTAAGGGCCGCCTCAGTGGCAAGGTAATCTTGTTTATGGCGTTGGATATAGAGTATCTGAGCTTGCGGATAATACTTATTAAGGGTGTTTTCGATAGCTGAGTAGTTAGTAGAGGTAGAAGAACTTAAAGCACGGTATTTTGCGTCTGATAAGTATTCGAGTTCATGACTTAACGTAGCGAGTGTCCCCGATACGCAGGTAACAAAAAGCAGGACTCCTAAAAAGAGTCCTGCCCAAGAATGTAAATTAAACCAACTTTTAGCGTTCACACGCCACCATTAAAAGCTGTATTTAGCACTTAAATAGACACGACGTGGTTCACCAGGAAAGTGCCCTGTTCGCTCGATAAAGCCACTGCTTGCGTATTCTTTATCAAACACGTTCTTAACTGATAACTGCCATTGCCAGTTATTAATGGTTGTTTGCCACGCCATGTTGTAAATCGTATAAGGTTTAACGCGTTGACCACCTAAACTTAGCTGTTCATCAACATAATCTAAACCAGCAGAAATAGATGACGATAAGCGAGGTAACTCATAGCGTGTCCATATGCCTAAAGTATTTTGCGGTGCGTTGGCAAATTTATCACTATCAGGTATTTGATTGGTAATACTGTCGTTTGCTTTAGTAATACGGGTATCATTATAAGCATAGCTTGCAGTAACCACCCAACGCTCAGTAATGTCGCCAACCACTTCAAGTTCAAAACCTTTACTTTGCACTTCACCAATAGCAACTAAATCATCAACGCCGTCACCGGCAACATCACCTAATAAGCTAGGCTGCAGGATGTTTTCGCGAACAATATCATACGCCGCCATATTAACAGCAAGTGTGTCTGCTAATAGCTTGGTTCTTAAACCTAACTCGTTGATACGACTAGTTTCAGGCGAGAACGGACCGCCCTTTGCTGATTCCTGATTACTGGCACTTTGCGGCACAAAGCCAGTGCCATGTAACGCATAAGGGAAGAACATATTGTTAATGTTATAGCTGGTACCAATACGGTAAGTGAGGTCGCTATCAGAAAACTCGGTTTGATTTAACAGATCTTTATCTTCAAAACGGTCATATCTTAAGCCAGCTGTCACACTCCAATTAGCGGTGATATCAAGTTGGTCTTGTAAGTACGCACCAAAGCGGGTGCTATTTGTTTTCCCAAGCCTTGGAGTAATACTATCAAGGTCATAGTCATCAGCAGACGTTAAACCATATTCAGGATTGTTAAGATCAAGTCCTGGTACTGGGCCACCTTTACTTTGTTGCGTTGCTGTACGGTAAACACTTTCAAAATCATGTTCATACCAATCACTACCAAACAGCACTTGATGCTGCATGTTGGCAAATGCAAACTCCGCAATTGCATTAGCTGTTAAGCTAAAGCCTTCGTTCTCACGGACTTGATCACGAAACTCGCGATGACTCCAATCAACAATTCCATCACCGTCAGTATCTACCAGACCTCTTGGCTCATGGTAGTTTTGCACTTCTTTGTTATCAAAATAACGTGCTGTGACATCTGTGCGCCAAACATCATTAAAATCATGTTTTAAAGTCGCCTGATAAACATGCGCTTCTACATTTTGAAAGTCTGTTGCCTCGTTATGGTTCCAGCTTATATCAGTTAAAAAGTTTCCGTTATCATCAGCCGGGACACCACGTAAACGCGCCCCACCTAATTCTTGTTCTATATAGGTATACTGAGTGGTTAATTCTGTTGCATTGTTTATAAGCCACGTATAACCAAGATCAACAATGGTATTATCGCTGCTAGTATTTTCACGAAATGGTTTTTCAGTATCACGGTAGATGCCAACACGATAAGCATGGTTATCAAGTGATTCACTTAAAGTCCCTGTGCTTTCTAATGCGCCACTGAAGAAGTCATCATTACCCACTTCAACTTCAATACTGTGCTCACTGGTGAATTTAGGCTTCTTAGTCACATAGTTAATAATACCGCCCGGATTACCACTGCCATATATAGCACCAGCAGGCCCTTTTAATACCGCAACTTGTTCGATATTAAATAATTGCGGCACAGCAAAACCATTGAAAGGGTCGCCCTTTACGCCATCGTATAAAATCTCATCTTGGCGAAAACCACGGAATGTCACGCCTGAATAACTAAAGGCATTAACACCAGCAATATTGCTATAAAGATCGGTAATTTGGCGAGCAGCCTGATCGTTAATCAGCTCCTGCGGTAAAATTTGAATTGACTGAGGTATTTTTTCTAACGGTGTATTAGTACGAGTAGCAAAACTTGACTCTGTTGGGCGATATAAAGAAAACGCACGGCCAACAACTTCAATTTTTTCGATCTCTTTAGAATCATTTTGATCAGTAGAAACTTCAGTTTGCGAATGAGCAATACCTGAAAAACCCGCAGCAAGAGCAATAAAAACAGCAGAAAGACGCATAGTAAAAAGGGACAAGGTTAATAATGCGCAACATGTTAATGAATATAATTATCATTTGCAATGGTCGTTTATTATTAATTAAAGCGAAATAAAGTATTACTAATATCAGCTAACTACTACTTCATTCGCTAAACAGCTATTCGCATGAAATTAAGCCATAGGTTACAATAGAGCCAGCATTCATTCTTTTATTGGCAATATTTCATCGCATGATTAATCAAGACACAATAGCAGCACAAGCGACCGCACCAGGACGTGGTGGGGTTGGTATTATTCGCGTCTCTGGCAGCTTAGCTAAAACAGTGGCAGAGCACATTATTGGCCGTTGTCCTAAGACACGTTACGCAGACTATGTACCATTTAAGAGCTTGAGCGGTGAACAGCTTGACCAAGGTATTGCTATTTACTTTCAAGGGCCAAATTCATTTACCGGCGAAGACGTACTAGAACTACAAGGTCATGGCGGCCCTGTCGTACTTGATATGCTATTAAAAGAAATTAGCCAAATTGACGGTGTACGTTTAGCAAAACCAGGTGAGTTCTCTGAGCGCGCATTTATGAATGACAAGCTTGATTTAACCCAAGCAGAGGCAATTGCCGATTTAATCAATGCAACCAGTGAACAAGCAGCCAAAAGCGCCCTTCAATCATTGCAAGGTGAATTCTCTAAGCACATCGAAACGCTGGTGGAGAAAGTCATTCATCTACGTATGTATGTTGAAGCCGCGATTGATTTTCCTGATGAAGAAATCGACTTCTTATCAGACGGTAAAGTAGCAGCAGATCTCGATGCCATTATTGATCAACTCGATAATGTCACTCAGCAAGCTAAACAAGGTAGCATCATGCGTGAAGGTATGCGTGTTGTTATTGCGGGTCGCCCTAACGCTGGTAAATCAAGCCTACTCAATGCATTAGCTGGCCGTGATGCTGCTATCGTTACCGAAATAGCCGGTACAACACGTGACGTATTACGTGAACATATCCACATTGACGGCATGCCACTACATATTATTGATACCGCAGGCCTGCGTGAAAGCCCAGATAAAGTAGAACAAATTGGTATTGAGCGCGCATGGGAAGAAATCAACCAAGCCGATCGCGTACTATTTATGTTAGACGGCACAGACACAGCAGCCACCGACCCTCATGATATTTGGCCTGAGTTTATGGCTAAGTTACCAGAGGGTATGGGCGTGACAGTGATCCGTAATAAAGCCGATATTTCCGGTGAAAATGTCGGTATGGATGAACATGAACAATATCCGGTGATCCGTTTAAGTGCTAAAAATGCAGAAGGTATAGAGTTAGTTCGTACTCACTTAAAGGCATGTATTGGTTTCCAAGGTGCTACTGAAGGTGGCTTTATGGCACGCCGTCGTCACTTAGATGCACTTGGCCATGCAGCTTATCATTTAAACACAGGTAAAGAGCAATTAGAGATGCATATTGCTGGCGAGATCCTTGCTGAAGAATTACGCCTAACTCAACAGTTCTTAAATGAAATAACGGGTGAATTTACCTCTGATGACCTACTAGGGAAAATCTTTACTTCGTTCTGTATCGGTAAATAATTTCCGGACATCAATATTATAAAAAAAGAGTCGCAAGACTCTTTTTTTGTTTTTAATCCAGCATTCAATTATCGGTTCAGGGCCGAAACCAGCCAGTATAAAATTCAATTTCAATTAGTCTAGCGATGTCATTAAACGGAGGACATCATGGACAAATATCAACTCTTTCACCAATTACACCACCAGCCAACAGGTTTTGTACTCGCTAATGCGTGGGATCTAAGTTCTGCCCAATTCATTCAAACTGCGGGTGCTAAAGCCGTAGCAACAACCAGCTGGGGCATTGCAGCCAGTTTAGGTTTAGCCGATGGTGAGAACATCTCTTTTAAAACTCAATTAGCGCTGGTTAAAAGCTTAACCGAACACTTACATATTCCACTCTCTGTCGATATAGAGTCGGGCTACAGTAACGATCCGCTGCAAATTAGCCAAAACGTTTTAGCATTAGCAAGATTAGGGGTTGTTGGTATCAACATAGAAGACTCAGACAAAGCCACTAACGCACTAAGATCTATCGAACAGCAATGCACTATTATTAGTGAGATAAAGAAAGTACTTAACGAAAATGGCTTCGGTCGTTTATTTATAAACGCCAGAACCGATACCTACTTTCTAAGTGAATCCCCTTTTCAAGCAACATTAGAGCGCGCAAAAGCGTATCAAGATGCAGGAGCAGATGGTCTGTTTGTACCCGGTCTCACTAACATAGAGCAAATAACCAGCTTAGCAAACGCGATAGATATGCCACTAAATGTGATGGCAATGAATAATTTTAACTCAGCAAAAGCGGCTTTTGCTGGTGGCGCAAAACGCTTCTCACTGGGTAATTCTCTCTATGATCTAGTCGGTAATACGATAAAAACCAGTTTAACTCAGATCGAAAATTAACTTAGCGAGCTAAAAAATCAGATCAAAACAGCTTTTAAGATCGAATTTAGCTAAAAATGTTATCCACATTTGGGGCTTTTTTAGATCTAAAGGCTGATTTGATCATAAAAAAACGCAGAAATTTAAATTTATTTGTCATCAACAGCCATTTTTCACCGTTAATTTTCTTTAAAACAGCTCTTATAGGCACTTATTTAGCATTTTTTCGATCTGTTTTATTGATCGCAAATTGCAAACCGATCGTTATCAACAAGCGATCTATCCACAAAACGATCATAACCCGAATTTTACCTTGTTCTAAAAATAAAAGTGCTTACACACAATTAAAGATCAATAACTTAGCAAAGTTATACACTTTCCAATATTTAGCTTGATCAGAACTTTCCCCAAATTTATTAACAGCTTGATCAAAGGGTTTAATTTATTATGATATTTAAAAAACCATTAAAAACAGTACTTTAAAATTATTATTAAATTAAAGCCTGTATTTTGAGCTTAAAAACTTATTCAGATCGTAATTCAACGCTTTACTCACACCCTAACTTCGTTATCATGTGGCCACTCATTTAATTACATGATCAAACACATGCAATCAGTAAATATCATTGTTGGCAGCCAAATGGGATCTGCTGAATACGTAGCAGAGCAACTAGCAGAAGCCCTTGAACAACAAGGGATCCAAGTGCAGCTTCATGAACATCCTGTGTTTGATGATATTGATCAGCAAGATACTATTTGGTTGATGTGTACATCGACATATGGTGCGGGAGACTACCCTGAGAACCTACTGCCATTTGTTGAATCTATTAACCAACAAGCTGATCTTAAAGGATTAAACTACAGTGTGATCGGTCTAGGTGACACCAGTTACGACACCTATAACTATGCTGGCCGTAATCTTGATGAGTTATTAGCGAGTAAAGGCGCAAGCCGCGTAGCAGAACGCTTAGAGCTCAATATTCTTGATGAAGCATTACCAGAAGACACAGCTTTAGCCTGGTTACCAAGCTGGATCGAGTCAGTAGGACTCACTTAAACCGATCAGCATTGATCGTTGTTATAAAAGTTACCCACAATTTACTGATAATTTAGATCGGATTGTGGATAAACACTGATCTAACTGCGATTTTAAGCTAGTTTATCCCTTGGATAAGATCCAATCGATATTGCCCTGTGAATAAATAGCCCTTTTGATCAAAGCTTGTACGCGGGAAGATCCGATCATATTAACACCTTTAGATCTGCTTTAAGATCATGTTTTAAATAGCAAAGCAGACATTATCAACAGATCTGCTGAGTACTAATAGTAAAAACAACAAAAGATCTCTTTAAAAGATCCTTTATATTATTAGAGATCACCCACTTAGATCTTGAGCACTGTTTAATCATTTATCTTCTCTAAATTTCTAGGTAGAATACGCTCCCTTTACAAAGTTTTGCTGGTCGATTAAGTAGGATCCCATAAATGATTTTTCACGAACGTTTTGATGTTATTGTTGTAGGTGGTGGACATGCAGGTACTGAAGCTGCATTAGCATCTGCTCGCATGGGCATGAATACCCTATTGCTAACTCATAATATGGATACCCTTGGTCAAATGTCTTGTAACCCGGCAATTGGCGGTATTGGTAAAGGCCATTTAGTTAAAGAGATCGATGCACTTGGTGGTGCTATGGCTCAGGCTATCGATAAAGGCGGTATTCAATTTCGTACTTTAAACTCATCTAAAGGCCCTGCTGTACGTGCTACACGTGCACAAGCAGACCGTGCTTTGTATAAAGCAGCTATCCAACATACATTACAACATCAAGAAAATTTAAAGATCTTCCAACAATCATGTGATGATCTGATTGTTGAAGGTGATCGTGTAATGGGTGTTGTAACCCAAATGGGTCTTCGTTTTAGCGCGCCTTCAGTTGTACTTACAGTCGGTACTTTCTTAGGTGGCCAGATCCATATTGGTTTAGAGAATTACAAAGGCGGTCGTGCTGGCGATCCACCTTCAATTGCTCTTGCACAGCGTTTACGTGAATTACCGTTCCGTGTTGATCGCTTAAAAACAGGCACGCCACCTCGTATTGATGCGCGTACTGTTGATTTTAGCAAGATGCAAGAACAGCCAGGTGATACCCCTACTCCTGTATTCTCGTTTATGGGTAAACAATCGGATCACCCACAACAGATCCCGTGTTACATCACTTATACAAATGAAAAAACACATGATGTGATCCGCAATAACCTGCATCGCTCACCTATGTACTCAGGTGTTATCGAAGGGATTGGTCCACGTTACTGTCCTTCAATTGAAGATAAGATTGTACGTTTTGCTGATAAAGACAAACATCAAATCTTTGTTGAGCCTGAAGGCTTAACATCATACGAATTATATCCAAATGGTATCTCAACAAGTTTACCGTTTGATGTGCAACTTGAAATTGTGCAATCAATCACTGGTTTTGAAAATGCACATATTTGTCGCCCTGGTTATGCGATTGAATATGACTTCTTTGATCCACGCGACTTAAAGCAATCATTAGAAACCAAATTTATTGACGGTTTATTCTTTGCGGGTCAAATCAATGGTACAACTGGTTACGAAGAAGCGGGCGCGCAAGGTCTAATTGCGGGTATGAACGCAGCACTTCAAGTACAAGGTAAAGAATCTTGGACACCACGCCGTGATGAAGCATACACAGGTGTACTCATTGACGACCTAGCAACATTAGGTACTAAAGAACCGTACCGTATGTTTACTAGCCGTGCTGAATACCGTTTATTACTTCGTGAAGATAATGCCGACATCCGTTTAACTGCTAAAGGCCGTGAACTAGGCTTAGTTGATGATGCTCGTTGGGCTGCATTTAACGAAAAAATGGAAATCATCGAAAAAGAAACGCAACGCTTAAAAGAAACGTGGATCCATAAAGATCATGTTGCTGTAGAACAAGTAAATGCGTTACTTAAGACTCCATTGACGCGTGAGGCTAGCCTTGAAGATCTGATCCGTCGTCCTGAAATTCGTTATAACGACTTAATGGCAATTGATGGCTTAGCTTCAGAGTTTGATAATCAAGCTGCACTTGAGCAAGTTGAGATCCACACTAAGTACGCAGGTTATATTGCCCGTCAACAAGACGAGATCAATAAACAACTGCGTCATGAGCAAACTGTTTTACCAAAAGACTTTGATTATTCTACTGTTTCTGGTTTATCAAATGAAGTTGTAGCTAAGCTTACGGATAGTCGTCCAGACACAATTGGCCAAGCGTCGCGTATTTCAGGTATCACCCCTGCTGCTATTTCGCTATTATTAGTCTATCTGAAAAAGCAAGGCTTACTACGCAAAACAGCGTAGTTGGTAAGGAATACAGTGTTACAACAACAATTAACGTCACTGTTAGCGCAAACTGATATTGCGCTAACAGAAAAACAGCAACAACAGCTTGTGCAATATGTTGAATTATTAGACAAGTGGAACAAAGCGTATAATTTAACCTCTGTTCGTTTACCTGAAGAAATGATGATTAAGCATATTATGGATAGCTTAGTTGTTGCACCTCACCTTAAAGGCAAACATTACATTGATGTTGGTACAGGTCCTGGTTTACCGGGTATCGTATTAGCCATTGCTTTACCTGACACGCAATTTATTTTGTTAGATAGTTTAGGTAAACGTGTGCGCTTTTTGATGCAAGTAAAACATGCACTTGGCCTTGAAAATGTAACCCCAGTGCAGTCTAGAGTTGAAGAATATCAACCAAGTGTTAAATTAGATGGTGTATTAAGTCGTGCATTCGCCTCTTTACAAGATATGGTTGACTGGTGTGCGCACTTGATTGATCATTCAGGTAAATTTATCGCTTTAAAAGGCGTATTTCCGAGCGAAGAACTAGACTCATTACCTAAAGGTATTAAGTTTGACGAAAAAATCAGCTTGGAAGTACCTGAGTTAGATGCGCAAAGACATCTAATCATTCTATCTAAAGACTAGGGATCAGAGCACTGTGGCAAAAGTCATCGCATTAGCAAACCAAAAAGGTGGTGTTGGTAAAACAACCACCGCTGTGAATCTCGCGGCATCGATGGCCGCGACGAAGCGTAAAGTGTTATTAATCGATCTTGATCCGCAAGGAAACGCGACCATGGGTAGCGGTGTCGATAAATACGGTGATGTTGCGACTATTTACGATTTATTGATTGAAGAAACCCCTATCGAAGAGGTGATCAATAAAGAGACCTCAGGTGAGTATCACTTAATTGCTGCTAATGGCGATGTGACTGCCGCTGAAGTAAAGCTAATGGAATTGTTTGCTCGCGAAGTGCGTTTACGTAATGCGCTAGAAAAAATTCAAGACCAATACGACTTCATTTTTATCGACTGCCCGCCTTCACTGAACATGTTGACTGTGAATGCGATGGCTGCAGCTGATTCAATTTTAGTTCCGATGCAATGTGAGTATTATGCCCTTGAAGGTTTAACCGCATTAATGGATACCATTACGCAACTTTCTAAGTTAGTAAATCCAGCGTTAACAATTGAAGGGATTTTGCGCACCATGTATGATCCGCGCAATCGCCTAGCAAATGATGTATCTGAACAACTTAAACAACATTTTGGCGATAAAGTTTATCGTACCGTTATCCCACGTAATGTCCGTTTAGCAGAAGCGCCGAGTTTTGGTGCCCCTGCCATGTATTATGACCGTGCATCAAGTGGTGCTAAAGCATACTTAGCCCTAGCCGGTGAAATGTTACGTAGAAAAGAGAAAACATCTTCAGCAGTAGCCTAACTTCGAGGTAAAAAAATAACATGTCTGCTAAAAAACGCGGTTTAGGCCGAGGACTCGACGCTTTATTAAGTTCATCAAAACCTGCCCCTAGTGCAAATAATCAGCAACAAGCAACCGCAGCAACTGAGCAAGTCTCTGATGTGGTTGCCGAGCAAAGTAAAGGTGAGCTGCAAAAGTTAGCGATTGAGTTTTTACAATCGGGTAAATATCAACCGCGTAAAGACATGTCAGAAGAAGCGCTAGAAGAATTAGCGAGCTCAATTCGTGCCCAAGGTATCATTCAGCCGATTGTTGTGCGCCAAATTGGTGCAGACAAATATGAAATCATCGCGGGTGAACGTCGTTGGCGTGCTGCTCAATTAGCCAAATTAGACACTGTGCCGTGTATCATCAAAGATGTGCCTGATGAAGCGGCAGTTGCTATCGCGCTAATTGAAAATATTCAACGTGAAGACCTAAATGCGATGGAAGAAGCGATTGCACTGAATCGCTTACTCAATGAATTTGAATTAACTCACCAACAAGTTGCCGAGGCCGTAGGTAAATCTCGTACCACTGTGACTAATTTACTACGTCTGAATAATCTTAACGAAGATGTTAAAATTTTGTTAGAGCATGGCGACATTGAAATGGGCCATGCACGCTGTTTATTAGCACTTGAAGGTGAAGCGCAGTCAGACGCTGCACGTTTCGCAGTTGCTAAAGCTTTAACCGTTCGTGAAACCGAAAAGTTAGTGCGTTCTATTTTAGAACCAGCGCCTAAAAAAGAACAGCAAGAAAAAGACCCAGATGTCAAACAGTTAGAGCAAAAGCTCGCTGAAAATTTGGGCGCAAAAGTTGAAATTAACTACAATAAAAAAGGCAAAGGCAAGCTGGTTATTTCGTATACAAGTCTAGATGAGTTAGATGGCATTTTAAGCCGTATAAATTAAGACTATTCCCGTCATTAATTAATAACATGTCCAAAAAGAGACATTTGTGGTGATTTTGCACTACAAAGGCTCAACTCAAGTTGCAAAACTGGTAGGAATCAGTATAATTTCGCCAGTTTTCATACCCTGACAACGATAGTTCTAAAGGTTAACAAAACGTGACTAATAGGTTAGCAAAGCCATATAGGCTTGCCGCATTCAGATTAATTTGTCTTCAGGGTATCGTAGCGCTCATAGCTGCAGTAATTGTTTTTATAGGTTGGGGAGCCAACGCCGGTCAGTCAGCGCTTGCTGGCGGAGTTGTCGCAGTACTCCCTAATCTGGTTTTTACCCTCTATGCATTCCGTTATATGGGTGCGAGTAAGGTAAAACAAGTGTTTGCTTCGTTTAAACGCGGCAAAGGACTAAAATTTTTGCTTACAATCGTTTTGTTTGTACTGGTATTTAAGCTTTTTCCGGTAGTTCATCTACCTTTTTTCAGCTGCTTTATACTTGTGATGTTTTTTGGATTGTTTGCACCGGTTTTTTTTAAACATTAACTTTTGGGATATAACATGGCTGCAGGTGAAGAGCTAACTCTTACGGGTTACATCAAGCACCACCTTACCAACGGTCAGGTGCGTCTAACCGACGACCCTAACAATTGGTGGATGGTACTTAATGTCGATACCCTTGCATGGTCAATCGGTTTAGGATTGGTTTTCCTATGGATTTTCAAACGTGCTGCGAATAAAGCAACGATTGGTGTTCCTGGTAAACTTCAATGCTTTGTCGAAATGATCGTTGAATTCGTTGATCAAAACGTGAAAGACACCTTTCACGGTCGAAGCAAACTAATTGCCCCGCTTGCCCTTACGATTTTTGTATGGGTTTTCTTAATGAACTTAATGGATTTAATTCCAGTAGACTTCTTACCAATTGCAGCATCGCTGATCAATGGTGAATCTTGGGATGTAATCTCTAGCGGTCAATCACACACTTACATGAAAGTAGTACCAACCACTGACCTTAACTTAACAATGGCGTTAGGCTTAGGTGTGTTTGCGTTAATCATCTTCTACTCGATTCGTGTGAAAGGCGTAATGGGTTTTGTAAAAGAACTTACATTACAACCATTTAGCGCTAAGAACCCAGTAGTTCAAGCTTTATTCATTCCAGTGAACTTGTTACTAGAATTAGTAACCTTGTTTGCTAAGCCAATTTCATTGGCACTACGTTTATTTGGTAACTTATACGCAGGTGAGCTTATCTTCATCCTGATCGGCGCAATTGGTTTATTCCAATTACCACTGCACTTCGTATGGGCTGTATTCCACATTCTCGTAATCGTATTGCAAGCATTTATCTTTATGATGCTAACAATTGTATACCTGAGCATGGCATCTACTGATCACTAATCGTAGCGCTTGTTCAATAAAGATTTTTTTACTTTAACTTTAATCATTTAAAATTATATTGGAGACAATAATGGAACTTGTAATCGGCCTTAAATATATCGCTGTTGCTTTACTAATTGGTTTTGGTGCTTTAGGTACTGCGATCGGTTTCGGTAACCTTGGTGGTAAATTCCTAGAGTCAGCGGCTCGTCAACCTGAGCTTGCACCACAACTTCAAGTTAAAATGTTCATCGTAGCGGGTCTTATCGATGCTATCGCGATGATCGGTGTAGGTATCGGTCTATACATGTTGTTCGCACTTTAATATTGAAAATACTTTTACGCGATCAACAATTGACTAAGGAGGAGTGGTTGTGAGTTTAAACCTTACTCTACTCGGCGAATTAATAGCATTTATTGTTTTTGTATGGTTCTGCATGAAGTTCGTGTGGCCACCACTAAACGGTGCTATTGAAGCTCGCCAGAAAAAAATTGAAGATGGTTTAGCTGCATCTGATAAAGCTGAAAAAGATCTTGAGCTTGCTCGTAAAAAAGCAACTGAAGAGCTTAAAGAAGCTAAATCACAAGCTGCTGATATCATCGAGCAAGCTAAAAAGCGTGCCACGCAAATCGTTGATGAAGAGACTACTCGTGGTCACGAAGAGCGTGAAAAAATTATTGCTCAAGGTCATTCTGAAATCGAAGCTGAGCGTAACCGTGTTAAAGAAGAATTGCGTAAGCAAGTTGCTTCATTAGCGGTTATCGGTGCCGAGAAGATCTTAGAGCGCGAAATCAATGAAGCCGCACATAGTGACATCGTTGAAAAACTCGTCGCTGAGCTTTAATAGGAGGGTATGAGCATGTCTGAATTGACTACAATCGCTCGCCCATACGCTAAAGCGGCTTTTGAATTTGCCGTTGATAAAGGTACTGTTGAAAGCTGGAACGAAATGTTGTTTTTTGCTGGTGAAGTAGCAAAGAACGAGCAAATCGCTCAGTTTCTTTCAGGAAGTGCCTCTGCTGAAAAGCAATCAGAAATTATTATTTCTGTTTGTGCAGAGCAACTCAACGAAAATGGTCAGAACTTAGTAAAAGTGATGGCTGAAAATGGACGTTTAACGGCACTACCAGCTGTTGCTGAACTATTCGCTGAATTTAAAGCGGACTACGACAAATTAATCGACGTAGATGTAGTTTCTGCAACAACGCTTACTGCTGAGCAGCAAGCATCTCTGGTAGCGGCATTAGAAAAACGTTTCGCACGCAAAGTTAAGCTGAATTGTAGTGTTGACGAAACTATTGTTGGTGGTCTTGTAATCAAGGCTGGTGACACTGTAATCGACGGCACTGTACGCGGTAAATTAAACCGCCTAGCTACTACACTACAATCGTAATTGGGAAGAAGAGCATGCAACTTAATTCCACTGAAATTTCAGATCTGATCAAACAACGTATTGAGCAGTTCGAAGTTGTAAGTGAAGCTCGTAACGAAGGTACTATCGTATCTGTTACTGACGGTATCATCCGCATCCACGGTCTTGCTGACTGTATGCAAGGTGAGATGATTGAGCTTCCAGGCAACCGTTTCGCTATCGCACTAAACCTTGAGCGTGACTCAGTAGGTGCTGTAGTAATGGGTCCTTACGCAGACCTTAAAGAAGGCGTAAAAGTACAATCAACTGGTCGTATCCTAGAGGTTCCTGTTGGTCGTGGTCTACTTGGTCGTGTTGTTAACACACTAGGTGCTCCTATCGACGGTAAAGGCGCTTTAGCTAACGATGGTTATGAGCCAGTAGAAAAAATCGCACCAGGCGTTATCGAACGTCAATCAGTAGATGAGCCAGTTCAAACTGGTTATAAATCTATCGATGCGATGATCCCAGTAGGTCGTGGTCAGCGTGAGCTTGTTATCGGTGACCGCCAAACTGGTAAAACTGCATTAGCAATCGATGCAATCATCAACCAAAAAGGTACAGGCGTTAAGTGTGTGTACGTTGCAGTTGGTCAAAAAGCATCTACAATCGCTAACGTAGTACGTAAATTAGAAGAGCACGGTGCACTTGAAAACACAATCGTTGTTGTTGCATCTGCTTCTGAATCTGCGGCACTTCAGTACCTAGCACCATTCGCTGGTTGTACTATGGGTGAATACTTCCGTGACCGTGGTGAAGACGCGCTAATCGTATATGATGATTTATCTAAGCAAGCTGTTGCTTACCGTCAAATCTCATTACTACTTAAGCGTCCACCAGGTCGTGAAGCATACCCAGGTGACGTATTCTACCTTCACTCACGTCTTCTAGAGCGTGCATCACGTGTAAACGCTGATTACGTTGAGAAGTTCACTAATGGTGAAGTGAAAGGTAAAACTGGTTCATTGACGGCATTGCCAATCATTGAAACTCAAGGCGGCGACGTTTCTGCGTTCGTACCGACAAACGTTATCTCTATCACCGACGGTCAGATCTTCTTAGAAACTGACTTATTCAACTCAGGTATCCGTCCAGCTGTTAACGCTGGTATCTCGGTATCTCGTGTTGGTGGTGCGGCGCAAACTAAAATCGTTAAGAAACTAGGTGGTGGTATCCGTCTAGCGTTAGCTCAGTACCGTGAATTAGCTGCGTTCTCGCAGTTCGCGTCTGACCTTGACGATGCAACACGTGCTCAATTAGAGCATGGTGAGCGCGTAACAGAGCTAATGAAGCAGAAACAGTACGCACCAATGTCTGTTGCTGAAATGTCTCTGTCGCTATTTGCTGCTGAAAAAGGCTACCTAAAAGACATCGAAATCGCGAAAATCGGTGACTTTGAAGCTGGCTTAATTTCTTATGCAAACAGCACATACGCAGAGCTAATGGCTCAAATCAATGAAACTGGTAACTACAACGCTGAGATTGAAGCTCAACTTAAAGAACTTCTAGAGAAGTTCAAGTCGACGCAAACTTGGTAATTTAGTTATGAATGGTGAGCTTTAGGCAACTAAAGCCCACCTGATTCGGAGAGAGAGTCATGGCCAGCGGAAAAGAGATTAAAAGCAAGATCGGGAGTATCAAGAATACTCAAAAGATCACCAGCGCAATGGAAATGGTTGCTGCGTCTAAAATGAAAAAGGCGCAAGAACGTGTGGCTTCAAGCCGTCCATACGCTGAAAACTTACGCGAAGTAATCGGTCGTGTTGCTCAAGCAAATCTTGATTTTACTCACCCGTTCTTAGTTGAACGTGAAGTAAAACGAGTTGGTTATATTGTTGTCTCTACTGACCGTGGTCTTTGTGGTGGCTTGAACTCTAACGAGTTCAAAAAAGTTGCCCTAGACGTGAAAGCGTGGAAAGAAAAAGGCGTTGAAGCTGAGTTCGCTACTTTAGGTAGCAAAGCAGCTGGCTTTTTCCAACGTTTCGGCGGTAAGTTACTCGCTAAAAAAGCGAGCTTAGGAGATACACCTTCAGTACAAGACGTTATCGGTCCTGTAAAAATTATGCTTGATGCATATTCTGAAGGCAAAATTGACCGCTTATACGTAGTATTTAACAAATTCGTTAATACTATGAAGCAAGAACCAACAATCGATCAGTTACTCCCTTTGCCAAAAGCTGAAGAAGAAGTATCTCAACATTCTTGGGATTACTTATATGAGCCAAACCCAGAAGCGATTTTAGAAGCTCTGTTAGTACGCTTTATTGAGTCTCAAGTATACCAAGGTGTAGTTGAGAACGCTGCCTCTGAACAGGCTGCCCGTATGGTTGCAATGAAAGCTGCAACTGATAACGCAGGCGACCTTATGGATGAGTTACAGCTTGTTTATAACAAGGCTCGTCAAGCTGCAATCACACAAGAAATCAGTGAGATTGTTGGCGGTTCGGCAGCAGTTTAACGCTTCGGCAAAGTTTAATGAGAGGAATAGACATGAGTTTAGGTAAGGTCGTCCAAATTATCGGCGCCGTTGTGGACATCGAGTTTCCACAAGACAACGTGCCAGCCGTATATGACGCACTAAAAGTAACAGATGGCGACTTAGCAGGTTTAACTTTAGAAGTTCAACAACAGCTAGGTGGCGGTGTGGTACGTGGTATCGCACTTGGTACTACTGACGGTTTACGTCGTGGTACAGCAGTAGAAGGTACAGGTCAGCCAATCCACGTTCCAGTAGGTACGAAGACACTAGGTCGTATCATGGACGTATTAGGTAACCCTATTGATGAAGCTGGTCCAATTGGTGAAGAAGAGCGTATGTCTATTCACCGTGAAGCACCTTCTTACGAAGATCAATCAAATTCAGTAGAACTTTTAGAGACTGGTATCAAGGTAATCGACCTTGTATGTCCATTCGCTAAAGGTGGTAAAGTTGGTCTATTCGGTGGTGCCGGTGTAGGTAAAACCGTAAACATGATGGAACTTATCCGTAACATCGCAATCGAGCACAGCGGTTACTCAGTATTCGCAGGTGTTGGTGAGCGTACTCGTGAGGGTAACGATTTCTACCATGAGATGAACGACTCAAACGTACTAGACAAAGTATCTCTAGTATACGGTCAGATGAATGAGCCACCGGGTAACCGTTTACGCGTAGCGTTAACAGGTCTTACTATGGCTGAGAAGTTCCGTGACGAAGGTCGTGACGTTCTTTTCTTCGTTGATAACATCTACCGTTATACTCTAGCGGGTACAGAAGTATCAGCACTTCTAGGTCGTATGCCTTCAGCAGTAGGTTACCAACCAACTCTTGCTGAAGAAATGGGTGTACTTCAAGAGCGTATCGCATCTACTAAGACTGGTTCAATCACTTCAATCCAAGCGGTATACGTACCTGCGGATGACTTAACTGACCCATCTCCAGCAACAACGTTTGCTCACTTAGATGCAACAGTAGTACTTTCACGTGATATCGCTTCACTTGGTATCTACCCAGCGGTAGACCCACTTGATTCATCTTCACGTCAACTTGATCCATTAGTAATCGGTCAAGAGCACTACGATACAGCGCGTGGCGTTCAAACAGTTCTTCAACGTTATAAAGAACTTAAAGACATCATCGCAATCCTAGGTATGGACGAGCTTTCTGATGAAGATAAGCAAGTTGTATCTCGTGCACGTAAAATCCAGCGTTTCCTATCTCAGCCGTTCTTCGTTGCTGAAGTATTCACAGGTTCACCGGGTAAATACGTGTCACTTAAAGACACAATTGCTGGCTTCAAAGGTATCTTAAACGGTGAGTTTGATGATATGCCAGAGCAAGCGTTCTACATGGTTGGCTCTATTGAAGAAGCTCAAGAAAAAGCCAAAAGCATGTAATTAGGAGGGTAGTATGGCGGCTATGACTGTACATCTTGACGTAGTAAGCGCAGAAGAGAGTTTATTCTCTGGTCTGGTAGAATCTATTCAAGTAAGTGGTACTGAAGGTGACCTAGGTGTTAACTATGGTCACGCTCCATTATTAACTGCCCTAAAACCTGGTATGGTACGTTTAGTTAAGCAATTTGGTCACGAAGACGTGATGTATGTTGCTGGCGGTACGCTAGAAGTTCAACCTAATCGCATTACGATTCTTGCAGACACTGCAGTTCGTGGTGAAGATCTAGATGAACAAGCAGCTGAAAAAGCTAAACGTGATGCTGAAGAGCAAATGTCGAACACGTCAGTTGCTGAGTTAGATTATCAACAAGCTGCTGTGCAGCTTGCTGAAGCAATCGCTCAACTTCGCGTAATCCAACAATTACGTAAAAAGTAAGCCTACTCGGTTTTCAAAAAGCCCACTTAACGTGGGCTTTTTTGTGCCCGAAATTCACTGCATAACACCCTATTCTGATTATTGTACTTATATCCTGCACTATTCCCCGCTACAATGTGTGTATTGAAACTGAACTGAGCTTTCATCTGAAGTTCTTTCCTATTAACTAGGTTTGAGTATTTGCACATGACGTGACTTGCGCAACTTTGCATGTTTATCGCTTAATTCATTTCGCTCAACTAAAACAAAGAAAGAAGGATATTGTTTTAATGTCTCTGACTACCGTTATTCTTGCTGCGGGTAAAGGCACCCGTATGCGCTCTGCACTCCCTAAGGTATTACACAAAGTTGCTGGTAAACCTATGGTGCAGCACGTTATTGATAATGCTACCGCTCTCGGCGCTCGTGAAACAAACCTGGTTTATGGCCATGGCCGTGAACAGTTACAAACAGCCCTATCGCACAACCAAGTAAACTGGGTATTACAAGAAGAACAACTCGGTACCGGTCATGCAGTTGCTGTTGCTAAAGAGCACATTGCCGATGATGACACCGTATTAATTCTCTATGGTGATGTGCCACTAACGAAACGTGCCACTTTAGAAAAGTTACTTGCTGTGACACCTAAAAAAGGCCTAGCAGTATTAACGGTTACCTTAGATGACCCATCAGGTTATGGCCGTATGCTTCGTGAAAATGGCAAGCTTGTCGGTATCATTGAACAAAAAGATGCCTCTGCTGAGCAACTTGCAATTAAAGAAATTAATACCGGCATCATGGCTGCGAATGGTGAATTACTAAAACGTTGGTTAGGTAACTTATCTAACAACAACGCACAAGGCGAATACTACCTAACAGATATAGTTGCAATGGCACATAGTGAAGGAGTTGAAATTACTTCTGCTCAGCCTGAGCATCCAATGGAAGTTGAAGGTGCTAATAATCGCGTACAACTTTCAGCGCTTGAACGTGCATACCAAGCATGGCAAGCAGAAGAGCTAATGCTAAACGGCGCAACACTTGCTGATCCTGCTCGTATTGATGTACGTGGTGAAGTAACGACTGGCGAAGATGTACTGATCGACGTTAATGTTATCTTCGAAGGCAAAGTAACAATCGGCAATAATGTTCAAATTGGCCCTAACTGCGTACTTAAAGATTGTACTATCGGCGATAACGTTATTATTAAAGCGAACTCATTAGTTGAAGAAGCCAGTGTTGCTGCTAAATGTACTTTAGGCCCATATGCTCGCCTTCGTCCTGGCGCGATAATGGAAGAAGACTCACACATTGGCAACTTCGTCGAAATGAAAAAGACTCGCTTAGGTAAAGGATCTAAAGCGAATCATCTTACTTATTTAGGTGACACTGAAGTTGGCGAAAAAGTTAATATTGGCGCTGGTACTATTACTTGTAACTATGATGGCGTAAATAAATCAAAAACCATTATCGGTGATAATGCCTTTATCGGTTCTAACTCATCACTGGTAGCCCCAGTGAATATTGGTGCAATGGCAACAGTTGGCGCAGGTTCGGTTATTACTAATACAGTTGAAGACGAACAGCTTGCAGTCGCTCGTGGTAAACAGCGTAACCTAACCGGTTGGAAGCGCCCAACTAAAAAGTAGTGAGCTACCCTACTAATTTATAAATAAAAAGCGAGTTTATACTCGCTTTTTTTGTGGCTGCAGTTTGTTCTCATAAAAGTGCCATATAGTTGTAATGCCTGCGTGTTGTAATTGCGTTAATACAATACGAAGGAAAAATAATAATGTTAAAAAGATCAATTATTGCGCTATCACTTTTAACCATTCTTACTGGTTGTTCATTAGACGGTGACGACGGCAAAGACGGCTTACAAGGTGAACAAGGTCCTGCAGGGCTAGACGGGACTAATGGTTCTGATGGAACCAATGGTACTGACGGAGCAAACGGTACAGATGCAAACGCTGCATTAAGTATTAATCTTATTGGCCGCGCAGTGCTGAACGCAGAAAGCCCTGAAGGTGCTGCAGAGATTGTCGCTTATCAAGCATCTAAAAAAAGAATTTTTGCTATCAATAGTTCAGGTGATTCTGCGGTCGTTAATATTATTAAAGCAGATAGTTTTGACCGTACAGCTTTAGTAAAAGATAACGAAGGGGTTATAAACGGCACTAACTTAGTACCAGAGATCACCCTTGCACTGAATGAAAACAGTGCTGGCGACGCAAACAGCATCGCTATTGATGCTAATAATGAACTTCTTGCGGTAGCAATGGCTGCAGATAACACCGGTGATGCAGGTTTAATTGCATTTTATGATATTAGTGGCGATCAGCCTCAATTTATTAAGAATGTATCTGTTGGTGCCCTACCCGACATGGTGACGTTTAGCCATGACGGCAATAAAGTATTGGTTGCAAATGAAGGCGAACCTAATGGTGATTACAGTGTTGACCCTGAGGGTTCAATTAGCATCATTAACATCACAAATGGTGTAATTGCAGATACTGCTACTAGCTTAACGTTTACTGCTTATAACGATAAACAAGCAGAACTTGAAGAGTTAGGAATTGTGTTTGCGAATCCGACTGGCCGTACAATCAACGGCAAGCTAATAAATACAACCGTTGCTATGGACTTAGAGCCTGAATACATCAGTGTTTCTAAAGACGATAAGTTTGCCTACGTTACACTGCAAGAAAATAACGCCCTTGCTATCGTTAATCTTGAAGACAATAGCCTAGAGCTTAAAGGGTTAGGTTTTAAAGATTGGTCTAATTTATTGATTGACGCATCAGATAAAGACGGTGGCGTTAATTTTAAATCATACCCAGGCCTCTATGGCATGTATCAACCTGATACGATTTCAAGCTTTACCTGGAAAGGTGCAAACTTCATTGTTACTGCCAATGAAGGTGATGCACGAGAATATTTCTTTAACACAACCGACGAAGCTGATTGTTTAGCAAAAGGTGGTTTAGATTACGATAAAGATGACGGCTGTTTATCATATATAGATGAGACCAGAGCGAAAGACTTAACTCTAGCAAGTAATTTTGATTACCTTAACAATGACAATAATGATATTGGCCGTTTAAAAGTGACCACTGTTAAAGGTGATGAAGATAATGATGGTGAATACGAGTCACTCTATGCATACGGCGCTCGCTCTTTTACTATCTGGGATAGTAACGGCATGGTGGTTTTTGATTCAGGCGATCAAATCTCACGTATTACCGCTTCAGTCCACGGAGCAGCATTTAACAATAACGAAGATGAAAATGCCGGTGATAGTCGCTCTGATGACAAAGGTGCAGAGCCAGAAGCATTAGCACTGGGTACAATTGGTGAGCGTACATTTGCATTTATTGGTCTAGAGCGTATGGGCGGCATCATGGTGTTTGATATCACTAATCCATACAACGTGACATTCCAAGACTACTTTTTTAATCGTGGTTTAGAAGCCGATGCAGATATAACCGGTGATCTTGCTCCTGAAGGTATGGCATTTATACCTGCAGAGCAAAGTGCAACGAATGAAGCATTGCTAGTTGTTGGCAATGAAATTTCGGGTTCAATCGCTGTTTGGGAAATTTCTACTAACTAATCCCACCCATAAAGTTAAAAAGCGACATAGCTAATTTAATGTATGTCGCTTTTTCTACACCATTTCATCCTCAAAAAATGACTGCTTTTTAAGCTAAAATCCCTCTGTAGCCCTTTATTTGTATGGTTATTGTACTAATTTGAAAATAATCAAAAAAACCTTCAAAAAGTGCTTGCGTTAATTCTTCGCATCCCTATAATGCGCATCCACTGACACGGCGGGCAGCAATGAAAAGCGCTGAACAAAGTGACAGAGAGTTAAGTAAAACTTCGGTTTAAAACGGTCTAAAAAGAAAGTTTAAAATTAAGTGTTGACTCAAAAATTTAAGGATGTATTATACGCATCCCTAGCGACAACGTCGCAACGTTCTTTAACAATATAAAGCAATCATCTGTGTGGGCACTCGTACAGATTGAGTTCTAACAGCGAAGCTTAGTTTACTAAGTGACGCAAACAAATTTAGAGTCTCAATTGAACTGAGTGACCAACGGAAACAAGTTTACTTGTTTCAGCACAGTCAATTCGATATCGAAAGATATCAAAATTCAGAATTCATTGAGCA
>NZ_LRRU01000008.1 GCF_001641615.1 Pseudoalteromonas gelatinilytica | reverse complement strand
CACCGAGATAATTTTTACTTTAATCGCCATACTGGCCTTGTAAAAACCCCGCATACTTTGTTTAGAAAACCGTTTTACTTACCGTATGAAGACATTGTTTGCTATGGCGCAAATGAGCGTAATGTCGGTTCAGCCCGCGGTGGCTCACGTGTATTTGTGTCACTCATGGTGCCGTTAAAATACCCTAAACATTATCGCTTCACTAAGCCCACTTTTTATGTAGGTGGTTCAAATCGTGAATGGGATTCACTGGCATATGCCACAGCCATGACCTTTATGGATACATCCATCCCGCTTGGTACTCACTTATATCAATCGATAGAGCATTACTTCAAAATTGATAAAGATATAACCGAAAAACACGGATTCCCTGAGGAGCTAAAACCCTATTTAGATCCAGTCGATTGCCAAGTAAATAGAGAGGCCGTGTGGTAGTGAGCTTTATTAAGTTAGCATTTATCGCTATTTTTCTTTTTACTTCAACTGAGGTATTCGCAGGCATGTTTGGTTTGTTCAATAAAAATGATTTTTTGTTATCTGCTCCAGTTCAAGGGGTTTTACTAGATAACGGTAAACCGGTGGCAAAGCAAAAAGTAACCCGTTCGCTTACTTATGGTAAAGAATATATTGATAAGACGATCACAGATGAGAATGGCCGCTTTCGTTTTGATGAAAAGCTAATAAGAACGGCCAAGCCTGCAAATATGTTTGATAATGACTCGCTTATTCAACATATCTACCTTGAAAATGGCACCCCCGAAGGTATTGTGCTTTGGTATACAAGTATTTCAATTCATGAAAATAGTAATACCCTTAAAGGGTTGCTTGGCGATCTTGTTTGCGAGCTATCAAACAGCCCACAAACAGTTGATATTCAGATAGAAGAGGCGCCTGAGCATACGTTTGCTATTTACGGTATGTGTGAGCCGAGCAAAGCTAAACTTTATTCTCTTTCTAACAGCACAGCGCCGCTGTGCTCTTCACCTAAATAATCATCTTTGTTGTAGATAGGGCATTTGGCCATTGATAAACAGCCGCAGCCAATGCAACCGTTAACGCGCTCGCGTAATCGTTGCATGTATTGAATTCGTTCATCTAATTGCGTTTGCCAGACTTTTGAAAGAGCTGCCCAATCTTGTTTAGTGGGTGTGCGTTGCTCGGGTAGGGTGCCTAAAGTTTGTTTAATGTCTTCAAGAGTTATGCCCATGGTTTGCGCAGCTTTTATTACGGCAATTCGGCGCAAAACATCGGGTTTATAACGGCGCTGGTTACCGTTATTACGCCAGCTGCGAATAAGCCCTTTCGACTCATAAAAATGCAAGGTCGAAACTTTTACGCCACTGCGTTTTGCCACAAAGCCAACCGCTAGGTTTGCATCAATAAGTTTCTTATCTGACATAATTTTCTCCAAGGTGTTGACCTAAAGTTAGCTTGAGGTTTTACGCTGCGCACATCATAAAAAAGGAGTGATAGTCATGCAACAAAAACCAATAACAAATACGGTAATTATTTATTCAAGTGCGCGAAAAAAGGGTAATACGAGTTTACAAGTTAATGATTATAAAGCGCAGTATGGCGGCGATGTAGTATGTCTAGATGACTATGTTATCTCGCCTTATTGCTACGATAAGCAATATAAAAATGATGACTTTTATGCGGTATTTGAAGCGCTGTTGAATTATCAACACTGGGTGCTGGCATCGCCAGTGTATTGGTATAACACCACACCGCAGTTTAAAGCATTTTTAGACCGGATCACTGATTACATGGATGATGAAACACTCAGGCCAAAACTGAGAACACTGCGTGAAAAGCAGTTTTCATTGCTCTCAAATGCAGGATCTGCACACGCACCTAACGCGTTTATCGAGATGTTTAAAAACACCTTTAATTACTTAGGCATGACCTTTAAAGCGCACCAACATATTGATGCTAGTTAAACGGGTTTAAACAAGGTAGGCTAGAGTAAAAAACAACAGGAACTTTTATGAAATCAACACTGTTAGGTTTATCTTTAGCCTTATTATCTTCGTTTAGTTATGCAGAGCAAGCTGAGCCTGCTATCAAAGGTTTTGGTTTTTATTATGATGTGCCAAACCATGCACCAATCTCTGATCAAACGGTTTTCAAAGTGGCATTTGATGTAGCTGATGCGGCAGAAAAAGGGGCGCAGAATAACAAAATGAACTCATTAGCACGGTTCATTAATATGCATATAGCCCATGGTGTGAAGCCTGAGAACATTCAACTTGCTTTAGTTGTGCATGGTGGCGCAAGTGTTGATGTACTGGAAAACAGTTTTTATAAACAGCGCTTTGATAGTGACAATAAAAATCAGCAATTGATCTCACAATTGTTGGCACATAATACCGTTGTGTATGTGTGTGGGCAGTCTGCAACGCACATGAAGGTAAAGCAGCAACAGCTTATTCCTGGTGTGCAAATGGCGTTATCGGCAATGACGGCGCATGCACAGTTGCAGCAACAAGGTTACACATTGAATCCATTTTAATGAATATCTTATGCTTCGGTGATTCAAACACCTATGGTATTTCGCCCGTCGATGGTAAGCGCTTTGCAGCCGATGAGCGCTGGCCTAGTTTACTGGGTATTAAATTAGGTGCCGGCTACCAAGTTATTGAAGCCGGCCAACCTAATCGTACACTGGTGAACGACCCACCTTTCAGTGGCGATAAACTTGGCATTAAATACTTAGAACCTTACTTAGCGGCTTATCATTTAGATGTGATTGTTATTCAGCTCGGCACGAATGATTTAAAGCGCCGTTTTGCACTGTCGGCTGCTGATATTGCCAAAGCCCTCGAAATATTCATTTTAGATATAAAAAACTACTATCTGCACCGCGAATTACCCAAAATAATGATACTAAGCCCGCCAGCGGTGTATGAGGTTGGCGCGTATCAATCTATTTATGCAGGCGCGGCTGCTAAGTTTGATGAACTAGTCGCGGCTTTTTCTGAACTGTGCCAAGAACAGCAAACTTTGTTCTTGGATATCACAACAATCGCTACGCCTTGCCAGCATGAAGGTGTGCATTTTACCCTTGAATCGCATAGTAATTTAGCCCAAGAGCTTTATAAAAACTTTTTTCATTCAGGTAGGTTTTGAGCATTGTAACCCAAAAAAAAGGGACTTATTCAATGGATAGTATGGCCTATTCTTTTCGTAGATATGTTGCTTGATTTTATTGGTTTAAGCTTATTAATTAGCAACTAAAAAGGTTTAAGGAGAAGTTTAATGGCACCAGTGACTCATCTGTTATTTAGTTGGCTCAGTACCGTCCGCCTTTTTAATAATCGCCGCGAAAGAGCTATTGTAACTTTGGCTGGTGTAGCACCAGATCTAGATGGGCTAGGTATCATTGTTGATAAATTTAATGGAAGCTCAAACTATTACTTTTCCTTTCATCATCATTTAGGGCATTCATTGTTTGCAGCCTTGGTTATCGCAACTCTAGCGATGCTCTTATCTAAAGTACAAAGAGCTAAGGTTTATATTGCATCATTTTTGCTCGTTCAGGTTCACATTTTATTTGATGTGATTGGGTCAAAAAGTCCTGATGGATTTCAGTGGCCTATTCACTATCTATCGCCAGTAAATGATGAATTTCTATTGGTTTGGAGTGGTCAATGGTATTTAAACTCATGGCAAAATATATTGTTTACTTTTTGTTTGGTATGCCTAGCAACTTATTACGCTGTGACTAAAAAATTAACCGTATTTGAGATCATCAATGATGACTTAAACAATGCTGCGATAAGACTAATAGAAAAATATAAATAAATAGCATCAATACAAAAAAGCCACAGGTTATAAAACACTGTGGCTTGGGTATTGATTCTTTCAATCAAGGGGTTTGGGAGAATCGCTTAAAACTCGTAGCTAATGCTTAAGCGTGTAGTACGAGGCATAATGTAACGACCATTCGGTGCATCAGCATTACGAGGGTCACCTTCAGTGATACCTTGCTCGTCAGTTAAGTTATCAACTGCTAATTGCACTTTAATACCTTCCATAGGCTCAACAATTAAACCAATGTCTACTTTTTCGTAACCTTCTAACACAACCGTGTTTTCGTTGTCGCCCCAACGATCATCAACCGCTGAGATTGTGCCGTATAAGGTTGCATACATATCGCTTACTTCAAAGTCATAGCTTGGTGTTACACGTACTTGCCATTTTGGCTGACGTTGGCTTTCGTTACCTTCGTTGCTTGGGCTTTCTGTGATTTCAGTTTCTTGAAGCGTTGAGTTTAAGTTAACTGAGAAACCAGATTCGTGGTTGTAGTTATAATCAAGCTCAATACCGTATGCTTCGTTGGTTAAGATTTCAGCTGGTACACCAGGGCGACGAACAAAAGTGTCACCTTTTACTTCGTTAGTGAAGAATGTTGCATAGAAATCGGTGCTATCAGTTAATAGCTTATAACCAAACTCGGCTTGTGTTACTTCTTTAATTAACTTTTCGCCACCTTCGTATGCGCTAAAGTTATCGCGGAAGTCGTCAAAGTAAGGCATTTTGTAACCACGGTTTACGCGGGCAAACACACCCATGTCATCGTTAATTGAGTAGTTGATACCCGTTGTCCACGATGTTTTGCTTTCGTCATATTGAACAGACTTATCGATTACGCCATCAAGACCTTCATCAACCGAGTATTCCACTTCGTGGTTTTCAAAACGAACACCGGCATCAAGCGTAAAGTCATCGTTGAATTTATATTGAGCTGTTGTGTAAAAGGCATTGGTACGTGCATCGCCTGTAGAGTTGATATCGTAGTTGAAGTCACAACCATCAACACTTGCATTACACTCGATGCCGTCTAGCATTTCGCCGCCTGCTTCAAGGACGTGATACGCTGTGTTACCTAAGCTCCACCAGTCATTTGCTGATGTGCTGGCTGTGTAATAACCAAAGGCCAGTGATAAGTTATCAAGCTTTTTAGCAAATGCTAAATCATTGGTGAATGCGCTAATTTCTTTTAATACCACCCAACGACCAAGTTGTTGAACCGCTGTGTCTGCATCGTATTCTGTGCCAGTTACTGCACCTGTTGCTGTTTCACCGTTATCAGCCACCGCACCAACGGTTGTTGCAGAGCCTGCCGGTACTAAGCCGTACGTGTTTGCATCACCTTTGGTGATGTTGAAGCGATCTGTGAAGCTCCAACCGTTATCGAATTCAAGTTTGATGCTACCGCCAGAAACATGACCTTTCCAACCACGGCCTTCACCTAAGTCGATCTGTTGCTCGTCATTATTTGCGCCTGTGTAGATAGTCGCTTGGCGATTTAAAGTACCCAGCTGCGTGTAGCTTGCGTCAACGCCGTCAACATTAAGTGGTGTTGGTAAGTACCAAGCACCGTGGTCGTCGGTTTGACGGGTGTATAAATTAATGGTGCCGTTTTCTAATTCTTTAGTGATATTAATTGTGAACTGGCTGCCTTTTTCTGATGTGAATCCAGCATCACGAATACCTGGAGAGCTTTTAACATAACCACCCACCATGAAATATAAATCATCCGAAATCTCACCACTTACCACGGCATCAATGCGTTGTAAGTCGTAATCTGAAGTTGTGTATTTGAATACACCTTCGGTATCTTCACTACCACGTTTAAGGCGGAAGTTAGTTGTTAAACCAGGTTGGCCATTTGATACAACAGGGTTTGGACCACCGCGTAATGCCTCCATCGTTTCAATTGTTTCATCTAAACGGAATAACGACGAGTTTTCTAAAAATGACAAAGTAGGCGCAGGGTAAATTGGCGAACCTTCAAGGCTTAATGTTAAGAATGGTGCATCACCACCACCAGGGAAACCACGTACAAATACGTTCGCGCCAGACTCACCACCCGAGCTTTCTACCCACACACCCGGCACGGCTTTGAATAAATCAGCGGTACTTTTTGGCGATAATTTAACAATTTGATCTGCATCGATATTGGTTACTGCATAGCCAGCATCAATTTTACGTACGCCAATACCTGCAGGTGTACCCGATACAATAATACGTTCAACTTTTTCTTTAGCTGGTTGATCAGTTTGCTCTTCGGCCATAACTGTTTGGCCACTTAAAGCTAGCAAAATTGCAGAGGCTAGCGCACTGCGTGTGTATGTAGTTGTCATTGTGTGTTCCCATTTTTTATGTTGTTGAAAGCAATGTATTAGCGAATATTTTGCAATTGTTAACACCTTGCTTTTATAAACCATAAAGATTTATGCAAACGTTTGCAATTTGTTTTTTCAATTTTTTGTCCTTTTTTTACCCACAGGGTGAGTTGGTCTGTTTTGCTTACTGAAAAAATATTATGCTCTTTGGCGCAGCGATTTGGTCAAAATGGTGGTATATTGCCAGCATATGTTTTAAAGGAAAGCAGTGTTTCAGTATCATGAATGATAGAAAATTAAAGTTAGCTGATCTTGCTAAATTAGCCGGTGTTTCTACGTCGACAGTTTCCCGTGCGCTCAATGATAACCCATTGATAAAGAAGGAAACTCGCGACAAGCTTCAACAGTTAGCAAAAAAACATAACTTTAGTTTAAACACGGCTGCTAGCCGCCTTCGCACCCAAAAAACCAATGTTGTTGCGGTTATTATTAACCTCGATGGTGATACAGAACAGTCTATTAACGACCCTTTCTTACTTAAAATTGTTGGTGAAATAAATTTAGCGCTAAATAAATTTGGCTTAGAGTTATTACTTTCTAATTCGTTTATGGCCAGCGATGATTGGGCAAATTACTTTATTAATAGCCGCCGCGCCGATGGCATTATTGTGGTCGGCCAAGGTAAAAGCCAAGCAAATATTGAAGCTGCAGCGAGTGCTGGTGTTCCTCTAGTTGTGTGGGGCGATCCAAAAACACCCAGCAGTTACCCAATTGTTGGCAGCGATAATTATTTAGGTGGTCGCCTAGCGACTGAGCACTTATTGGCAAATGGCGCTAAAAATATTTTGTTTTTAGGTGACCCTGGGCACGCTGAAATTAGTGAACGCCACCGTGGTTATTTAGATGCTATTAATGAAGCCAAAGCCACTCCTCACGTGGTTTCTATCGATATTACTAGTAGTGCTGCTTATAAAGGAATTAACCAATTGTTGGTAGAAAAAGGGCTGTGCTTTGATGGCATTATGGCATGTAGTGACATGGTGGCTTTTGGTGCGATGAAAGCCCTGAAAGAGCGTTACATTAGTATTCCAAACGACGTTGCCCTCGTGGGCTTTGATGATATTGCCATGGCAGATATCAGTCATCCTTCTTTGTCGAGTATTAAACAAAATACTCAACGCGCTTCAGTTATTCTTGTTGAAAAGTTGTTAGCCCAGTTAGCAGGGCAGTCGGTAGAATCTCAAGTTGTTGAAATAGAACTAGTAAATAGGCAGTCGAGCCAGCGCTAAGCCTATTAAATGTTAGCAATATGTGTAATTTTAAATGCAAACGTTTGCATTTTGTTTTGCGCTAAACTAGACTGAATAAAAATAATCGTAGGTTGAAGTGAATGAATCCTATAAGAATAACTATCGCGCTGGCATGCAGCTATTTTGTCTTTGCTATTATGCTTAATAGTGTGGGCACTGTTATTTTACAAGCAATCAATAGCTTAGATGTAAGCAAAACTCAGGCGTCTGTTCTTGAAGGATTTAAGGATCTTAGTATTGCCATTGTGTCATTTTTAGTGGCGTCATTTATCCCTCGTATAGGCTATAAAATTGCCATGCTTGGCGCTTTATTACTGGTTGCAGTGATGTGCTTGGTTGTTCCGAGCATTGCCGACTTTTGGGTATTAAAAGCGCTCTTTGCCGCAATTGGTTGCAGCTTTGCAGTAATGAAAATCTCTGTTTACTCTGTTATTGGTCAAGTGACTGATAATGCAAATAAACATTCAGCGTTATTAAACACCATTGAAGGGGTGTTTATGCTAGGTGTGCTGTCGGGTTATTGGATTTTTGCGTTATTTATAGACGCTGATGACCCGCAAAGTAGCCACTGGTTGAATGTTTATTACTTGCTTGCAGCGATTGTTGCGGTGGCGTTTGTTTCTGTGCTTGCGGCACCAATAAAATCGCCAGAACTAAAAACTAATCAGCAATCTCAGCTTCATGACTTTATAGATATGTTAAAGCTGACTTACCAACCCCTTGTGCTTATTTTTGTTGTTAGTGCATTTATGTATGTACTAATAGAGCAAGGCGTGGGCACTTGGCTACCGACCTTTAATAACCAAGTTTTAAAATTGCCTGTTGATGTCAGTATCCAACTTGCCAGTTTGTTTGCAGCTGCGTTAGCGCTTGGTCGTTTGGTAGCAGGGCAAGTACTTAGGTTTATTAGTTGGTTTAGTTTATTAATGGGCTGCTTGGTCGCTATGGGGGTGCTCGTATTATTGGTGCTGCCTTTGACTCACGATGTTGATGGTAGCCAAGTGAAAAGTGTGTTTGATGTGCCTTTTGCAGCATACATGCTGCCGTTGATTGGCTTTTTTATGGCACCGATTTACCCGTTACTTAACTCTGTGATGCTGAGTTCACTTGCTAAGCACAAGCATGCGGCTATGACAGGTTTAATTGTGGTTTTTTCAGCATTAGGTGGAACAACAGGCTCAATTATTACGGGCTTTGTATTCGATAAATTTAGCGGTCAGCATGCGTTTTATCTCACATTAGTGCCAATAGCCTTGCTATTAATCACCGTTTCAATCTTTAAGAAAATTACCCTAAAACCACAGTATCAAGCGGCTTCAAGCGCAGAATAAGGGATTGTCATGAACTTCGTTAATAGCCAATTATTTAAAGACGTACAGCTAGCAGAAGTGTTTGCTGATTCAAAAATGTTTGCCGATGCTGTGCCAAACTTATCTTGGCAAAGTGCTTGTGAGTTATATCAACTTGTAGGCCCTTTAAAAGGTGATGCGCTGCGTGAATTTGTGATGTCGAACTTTGTGTTTGCTGATCAGTCTATTCCGACTGCGAAATTAGATACCACTTCGGTTAAACAGTATATTCTTGATTTATGGCCGCATTTGCATCGCAATGCTGATACAGATTTAGCAAGCTCACTAATGCCCTTGCAGTTTGACTACATTGTACCGGGTGGTCGTTTTCAAGAAATTTATTATTGGGATAGTTATTTTACAGCCTTGGGTTTAGAAGATTGTGGCGACCTAGCCACCATTGAAGCCATGGTTAATAACTTTATAGACCTACAAGAACGTAATGGCTGTATTCCAAATGGTAACCGAGTTTATTATAGCTCTCGCTCGCAACCACCTGTTTTGGCGTTAATGATAGCGATGCTATGGGACGCTAAATATAAACAAGAAGCAGATTTAACTTGGCTGGCAAACGCCGTCAAAGCACTTGAAGCTGAGTATCAATTTTGGATGCAAGGCTGTAATGATCTTAGCAGTGAAACGCCTGCTATTAGGCGTGTTGTAAAAATGCCTAATAAGGCTATTTTAAACCGCTATTGGGATAGTGCGGCAACACCTCGTCCAGAGTCATTAAAAGAAGATTTACATGACGCTGAAGGGCTAACAACTGAGCAGCAGCAACGTTATTTTCAACATATTCGTGCGGCATGCGAGTCTGGCTGGGATTTTAGTAGCCGTTGGCTTTGCGATCATGATGATCTAAAAAGCATTGAAACAACCAATATCATACCGGTTGATTTGAATAGCTTACTGTATAACTTAGAGCATACATTATCTCGTTTTTATCGGTTACTTGGTGAAGAACAAAAGAGTCAATCAATTGCTGAGCTGGCTACACTGCGCTTAGATGCAATTAATACCTATTGTTGGAATTCTGAGGCGGGTGTTTATCGTGATTACAACATTCGACTCAATCAGCAAAGTAGTGTTGATTCGATGGCAATGGCTGTTCCTTTGTTTGTAGGCGCTGCATCTGTACAACAAGCTCAACAAGTGAAGCAAAAACTGATGAGTGAGTTTTTAAAGCCCGGTGGTTTAGTGACAACATTGTGTAGTACACCACAACAATGGGATAGTCCTAACGGTTGGGCGCCGCTGCAATGGTTTGCTGTAAAAGGTTTAACAGAGTATGGCTTTGTCAGCGAGGCACAGGCGATCATGAAAAACTGGCTGAGTATGATCGAAATGCGTTTTGCAGAGGATAAGTGCCTGCTTGAAAAGTATAATGTGTGCGAATTAGTCAGTCGTGCAGGTGGTGGCGAATACACAGTACAGCAAGGGTTTGGTTGGACAAACGGTGTAACTTCACGTTTTTACACACTACTCAATGACTCGCTGTAAAAGGTGAGATGCGGTATAGTTGGTTTACATTCTGTTAACTTTGGTGTCTGGCCATCCAAATGGGTTAGCAATGTTGTAAATTGCCAAAATAAAGGCTTATAAATGGTTGAATCATGTATCCAAATTGGGTATTGTGAATAAAATGTTTCAAGGAAGAAATGAGATGATTCAACCAACTTCTGTATTTCTAAAAACACAGCCAAGGTTACAAAACCGCAGCCAAAATTATCAATATTTAATTAAAATACTCGATGCGTTTTTTATGCGTGTGAAAGTCGATGCAAGCTTGCCTCATGAGTCTATGCGCGATGAGTTTAATCTTTATTTAATTGATAGCACTGATGCACATTGGAAAGACTTATTACCTGCTGAGTTAGTGCAACTTGCTAAGCAACATTTAGTGGTTATTTTTAATGCGGACGCTAATGCAATTTGCGAAAAAAACTTACTTTTAAATGGCATTAAAGGGGTGTTTTTTGCAGATCAATCACCTGAAGATATTTTTGCAGGGCTGGTCAGAGTGATCAATGGCGAGCTGTTTTTTAGCCGTAAAAGTATTTCTACTACGTTTAATCATATGCTGTCAGCAATGTCTCGTAGCCAATTCAATGCTAGTAACGATTCGGTAAATACAGATATTGACCTCAGCTTACTGACTAAACGAGAAAAATCAGTGATTCACTTACTTGCCCAAGGTGCGAGTAATCGAGATATCGCAGAGCGTTTAAATATCAGCGACCATACAGTTAAAACCCATCTGTACAGTGCATTCAAGAAAACGGCATCGCGTAACCGCGTGGAGCTGGCTAATTGGGCACAAAATTACATGGCAGTGAGTTTGTCTTTACAAAATACACAGTGACAAACTATAGCCAGTTTAATCCCAGTGGTAGTGTTTGATCAGAATATTCGATATGTATCACTCGACGGTGTGTTGGCTTTAATGCTTTACTTGAGCTGTGCAGAAGTAGGGGCTTCATTACTAATAAATCTCCTGCCTGTGCAATACAGTCAATGGCTTTTTTATTAGCAACATATTCGTCTATCTCTGCTTTAGATAAAATTCCATTTCGATAGCTGTTAGGGATAACTTTTAAGCAGCCATTTTCAGCCGTAGTATTGTCAAGGTGAATACGCAGGGTGACCATATTATCAAGTAACTCTCGAGGTGGCTGTACATGATGCTGCCCATCTTTAATAGACCAAAATTTCCAGCCAGTTAGATCGTGTTGTTGACTAACTGCGATAGTTCGGTCTTGGTGCCAAGGAACAAGCCAATTTTTATCGGGGTTTTTGTCGAATAAAATGACCCTCACAACCTGCGCATTCGGCGATAAAAATTGCGCGGCTTTTTGTTGTAAGTAGGGCATTCTTATTAGCTTTGCTACTGTTGCTAACTTTTTATCAGCATGACGCAAACCATGTTTTGGGTGATTAGAAGGTAGTTGCTCTATTTCTGCTACTATTTCAGCCACTTGCTCGATGCTTAAAAATCCAGATTCAAGCAAGTAGCCTTCAAAATCATGTTTCCGTTTAGCTTCCATTATTCGAGCCTCGGTTCGATTTAGATGTGAGCTTATTCATAAAGTACAGTGGAATACACAGTATTAATAATCCCAGCCATTGCCATAATGGCGCAAAAAGAAACACCAGTGCTGATTGTGCATCATGAGAAAAATAGATTGAACCTATGGTCACAGTACCAAATAAGACACACATAATAGTGGCAATAAACGTGGCGATTTGTGTCACTCTTGTTTTACTGTGTTCAACCATCCACGCCATTAATAAATAGGGCGAAATACCCCATAAAACAAAACCAATTGGCAGACTTTTTGAACTGTCAAAATTATCAATGGTGATGACTAGGGTAATCAGTGCGGCTAAAACAATAAGAGAATAAGCGCATTTGGAGAAAGTAATCCATTTCATAAATAAAACTTAATTAACTGAATGCTATAAGTATTTATTTCGATGGATAATTAAGCAGAAAGTTCAAATTGGGCGCTGTGATGTACAGCGCCACAATAATATACTCATTAAATTAGACTGCTTTTGCAGACCAAATGCCTTTGCTAATACCTTTTAATACAAGGTCGCTAAGCGCTTTTTCAATTGCTTGCGTGACGCAAATACTCATAGGTTCATTGTCGGTGAATCCGGCTTCTGCTTCTGCAAGACGCTTGTAGCTCACATAGCGAAAGAAGCCTGCGCGCATTTCTTGGCTGAGCACTTTTTTGCTTGTCGCAACGGATAGCAAAACTTGGCCTGTGCGAACATCAACAGCGCGTAAATAAATTGAGATTGCATCTTCACGGTATAACTCTGATGCGCCAATCCCAAAGTATTCCATACCAATCCCGCCGGTTTTGATATTTGTGTCGTAGCTAATGATACCGCCTTCTAAGATTATCTTAGCTGTCGTGAGCGGTGGCAATTCAGGTAGCTTATCGTTTTCGGCCTGCGCAGCGCGAATAATTTTACGCTCAGTTAAGATATTTTGTAGACCTTCGCGTTCTACCGGAATAAACCAATCAGATTCATGTAATGCTTGCACTAAAATAGAGTTGGCGCCTTGGGTCACTGCGGTAGAAAACGAGCTAACATTTGCCTGTGGTTTGTATTGCCCAGTTTGGTCACGAAATGAGTACACTGACACAGGAATGCTTCCCATTGGTTGAGGAAGGGCTTGTAAAGCCTGGAATGTTTCGGTTGGCTCAAGAGAGTCTGCCAGTTGTTTAGTCGGCGGTATTAAATTGCCCATTGCTGAACAACCCGACAGAAGTAATACCATTGCTGCTAATGTGAGTGTCTTCATTATCCAAACCTCGGTACTTCAATGACTGTCACTGTGCCATCAGCGGTGTTGGTAATTCTAACGGTGATTGTGTCACTGGTACTGGTGATAATTTGAATTTCATAATCACCCGTCATAAAGGTCGAGTCACCATTAAAGATGCTGTCGTCGATTTCGTCACCAAATGCCATATCTGTGATTTCTCGTACCATTCTATTTAAGTAGGTACGCTCTAACGAATCTTGAAATTTTTCCCCGTAGGTCTGTTCTACAACCGGCGCTTTGTGTTTATTTTGCGATTGCGCTTTGTTAAGTAGCATGCTGCCATTTAGTGGGCTGCCACCAAAGCTTGGGTTAATTGGGGTATAAACGAGTTCGGTTGCCCAACTAGAAAGAGGGCAGAGGATTATTATTAGTGTTGTTAAGTATTTCATTTTACCATCCATCTTTTGCCATATCGGGTGATGATTGCTGCATTTGACTGCGTGCCATGGCATCCATCACGCTATACATGGCTTGTTTTACACGCTCATCTAATGGCTCTAAGCGACGTCCTAAATAAGTGACGTACACTATTTGGTTATTCATTCTTAAGGCAAGTCGAGTCCCCGCTCTGGGTAATACCGTTTCTTTTATTTCGATATTAAAACCTGCTGTTGAAGGTAAGTCGCGCCATAGGTTGGCAAATTCAAAATAAAATTGATGACCAAATCGGCTAATACTTCTATCGAGTACTAAGCCATCGATTTCGAGATCTTCACCAAAACTAGTCGTACTTTGAGCTGCAAGCACGATGCAACATATACGTAGTAAGTTTATTATTTTCATAGTGGAATGAGGGAGCAAAGCTCCCTCTTAAGCGATTATTCTTGGGTTACAGTTGCGACATTGCCATCACCTAATTGAGTGATAACAACTGTGCTGTTAGAGCCAATCATTGAGCCTTCAACAAGGTTTGCGTTGCCGTCTTGTACAACGACCAGTGAGTTACCCTCACCACCTAGCAAGAATGCACCTTCACCGATACCTGCAACCAAGTTCTCTGAGCCTGTTTGGCTAATATCTACAGAGTTGTTGCTACCTTCCATAATAAGGTCGATTGCATTCAGTTCACCAACTTGTGTGAAAGCGACTTGGTTGCTATTGCTATCAAGTACGCTTGCAAACGTTAACGCAGCTTCGTTTAGGTCACCTAACTGGTTAATTGCAATGTCATTATCGTTTGAAGATAGAGATTGGTCTGGGTAAGAAGACTGTACTAGAACCGTGTTTTCATTGCCGCCTTGAGCGATATCGACGTTATTGTCGCTACCATTGAAGTTAGCAACGTGAGCACTGTTTGCGTCACCAATTTGGTTAGCAACAAATTCATTGCTATCGCCAATTGCACCTAAGTACACATCATTACCGTTACCATTTTGGAACGCAGTGAGTTCGTTGTCGTTACCAATAGCATCTAAGCCAGCAGTATTGCTGTCATGCTTTTGATTGACCAATAATGTATTGCCATCGCCAACAATCACGCCTGACTCAAAGCTGTTGCTGTTACCTTCTTGATCAGACTTAACTTCGTTGTCATTGCCTGTGATTTCTGCAACTAATGCGCTGTTAGAGTCACCATCTTGCTCAAACTCAACTTCGTTATAATCACCATGCAGCGAAGTAAGCTCAGCGCTGTTGAAGAAACCTGTTTGGTCAATAGTAATTTCATTGCCGTTGCCAATTACTTCATCAGAGGTAAACGCATTGAAAACACCTTCTTGCATTACTTCGATGCTGTTGTCATCACCTCTAATTACATTGAACGTTGCTTCATTTAGTAAGCCGCTTTGCTCTGCGCTGATTGTGTTGCTGTTACCTTGTAAGTCAAAGTTGTAGAACCAATGGCCGCCATCACCTTGGGTGACAGTTGCGGTATTTTCATCACCCACCATGATATTAATTGCTTCATTATTAATACCAAAAAAGCCAGCGCCTTGTTGTTCAACGCGAATAGCATTACCGATACCAACGGTTTCAGACAATGCGCCATTCATGGTGCCGTTTTGGCTGTGCGAAACCGTATTATCGTCACCTGTGTTGTAGATAAGAGATAAGTTTGATGTTTGTGCTTGGCTTACTTCAACCATGTTGCCATCACCCACACTGACTGTTTCTGCACGATGACCTGTACCTTGTTGAGCAATAACCGCCTCGTTACCAACACCGGTAACCGATACTTGATCTAGGGTAATTGAGTTTGACACACCCAGTGTTGATACTTGGCTTGCAAGCTCCGAGCTAGATTGAGCTTTATCATCTGTGTTTGCACTTGCTGCGAAGCTTGAACCTAACGCAATAGTGATTGCACAGGTGAGTAGAGACTTTCTTAACTTCATGATTATTTCCTTTAAATTATTATTAATCAAAGCTCTAAAATTATTATTTTCGCTTTTAGAACCATGTACCAGCATGCCTTGCCGGATTAATTTATGTGATATTCAACTGTTAGCTAACAATCAGAAGTGAATGAAGCAACGTTGTTATTTGTGACTATGAGGTCATACAAATAACAAGGAAATTACTTTAGACAGATTTGGAATAATATAAAATCATCAGTTTTTGTGGTTTTTATAAATTATTTATTTTCAATTGGTTATGTGTGTTTGTATAGGTTTTAGTATGGTTTTTTATTTAAAAGCAGTAAAAAAGTTGGAGAAATATTAATGGATCATTAAGGGTGCTTTTTTCACAAAAAAGTGTGAATTGGACGTATTTTTATTGATTCAATCAGCAAAAAAGTATGGATTTAAACTTAGCATCATTTTTTTTCTTGCCTGTTATCTGCAATTTGCCATTTATGAAATATGCCACGTGATATTCATCATTCAGAAGTAATGAGCTTTGGTGGTCGAGTCATAGCGATTCGATCAGTTCAACTAATTATGGATAGTAAATATGAAAACTAAATTATCTGTATTAAGCCTAGCCTTATTACCATGTTTAGGTGCTGCACAAGTCAGCACACCAGCAAAAACAACCGTCGTTGGTGCAAGTGAAGACTCTGTACTTGTTATGTATAAAAAAGGCACCTCTGCTGCAATGCGCGCCCATGCTCGTAGCTTAGTTAAAGCCACCATCAGCGATATCAACAAAGATGGTGTCGATGATAACTATTCAGCTATTTTGTCTGGCCGTTTAGCTAAATTTAAAATTGCAGGTATGAGCAGCAAAGAAGCTATCAAGCGTCTACAAAACCATGCTGCTATTGAATATGTAGAGCCTGACTACCGTGTATCGATTGCGAGTGTACCTAATGATCCTGATTTTTCGTCGCTGTGGGGTTTACACAACGAAGGTCAAACAGGTGGTGTCGTCGATGCTGACATTGATGCAGTTGAAGCATGGTCAATCTCAACCGGTAGCCGCGAAGTTGTTGTTGGTGTAATTGATACCGGTGTTGATTATAGCCACGAAGATTTAGCTGATAACGCATGGATCAATCCTGGCGAAATCCCGGGGGATGGTATCGATAATGATGGTAATGGTTATATTGATGACGTGCACGGTATTAATGCGATTACCGACTCAGGTGATCCAATGGATGACCAAGGCCATGGTACTCACGTATCGGGCACAATCGGTGCGTCTGGTAACAACGGCACGGGTGTTGTCGGTGTAAACCACGAAGTATCAATCGTGGGTTGTAAATTCTTAAGTGCAGATGGTACGGGTTCAACTTCTGATGCAATTAAATGTATCGATTACATGGTTGATCTTAAAAACCAAGGCGTAAATGTACGTGTTTTAAATAACAGCTGGGGTGGCGGTGGCTTTAGCCAAGCACTGGCAGATGCTATTACGGCAAGTGAACAAGCTGATATTCTATTTGTAGCGGCAGCGGGTAACGATGCGGTTGATAACGATCAAAACCCTCACTATCCGTCAAACTACGAGCATGACAGCGTGTTATCAGTAGCCAGTACTGACAACAGAGATAACATGTCGAGCTTTTCACAATGGGGTTTAACAAGTGTTGATTTAGGTGCACCAGGTAGTGCAATTCTATCAACGGTACCGGGCAATGGTTACGCTAGCTATTCTGGTACATCAATGGCAACACCACATGTTGCAGGTGCAGCAGCACTCGTGCTTTCGATCAATCCTGACTTAACAGCGCTTGAACTTAAAGAGTTGTTAATGAATAGCGGCGACCAAAATGACGCGCTGCAAGGCAAAACAGTATCTGGCAACCGCTTAAATGTAAATCAAGCGCTTGAGCAAGCTGATCCAACACCGAGCTTCAAAATTTCAGTTTCGCCAAGTTCACAGCAAATTACCGCTGGTGAAACAGCAACCTATACCTTTGAAATCGGTTCAATCGCCGAGTGGGAAGGCGTTGTTAGCTTAGCTCTTCAAACTGATTTAGCGGGCGCTACACTATCGCAAACAGAAGCTGTACCAGGTGATGTAGTTACACTTACCGTACCAACACAAGAAGCAACAGCATGGGGTAGTTATAGTTTTGTTGTTGATGCTACATCAGGTGAGTTAGCGAAACAAAGCAGTGCGTCATTGTTTGTTAACCCTGTTGGCTTAAATGACTTTACTTTCTCAAATGAAACACCAGTGTCTATCCCAGATAACAATGACACGGGTATTGATTCGGTGATTACGGTAGCTGATGAACTGACTGTGTTCTCAACGGATGCAAGTATTGATATTGCTCATACTTACATTGGTGATTTAATCGTTACATTAACGTCGCCGCAAGGTACAACGGCAACACTTCACAGCCAGTCTGGCGGCGGTGCAGATGATTTAGTACAAAGCTATTCGCTGGCTAACTTTAATGGTGAAGTTGCGACAGGTGATTGGGTACTTAATGTCAAAGACGTACTGTCTGCTGATACCGGTACTTTAAACAGCTGGTCACTGACGTTTAGCGCCATTGGTGAAGTGAGCCCGCAGCCACCACAAGCAGGCTTTGCATTTGAAACATCAGGCTTAAACGTCACTTTCACTAACACCAGCACAGATAGCAATGACGATATCGTTGCTTGGGCGTGGGATTTTGGTGACGGTGCATCATCAACAGATGCTGATCCTATGCATACTTACGCACAAGCAGGCAGCTATGAAGTGACGCTAACTGCGACAGATAGTGAAGGTCAAACAGATACGTTCACGCAAACGGTTGTGGTATCTGATGTTGAAATTGAGCTATCGGTTAAACGTGCTAACAAAACACGTTTAGGTACTATGCGTGTTGATTTAAGCTGGCAAACTGTGGCTGATCAAGTAAGCATCTACCGTAATGGTGAACTACTTGAAACAGTCGCTGATCGTGGTTTCTATCGCGATGTAGAGCGTAAAGCTGAGTTACCAAGCTATGAATATCAAGTGTGTGTATCTGATACTGTTTGTTCTAACCCAGTGACAGTGTCCTTCGACTAACATTGTTTCACTGCTCAAAGCCCAGTTTCCCCACTGGGCTTTTTTTATTGTTTCGCTTTCTTATATTGCGTAAGTAAAGCGAGTACATGCTGTTGACCAAATTGTGCTGCAAATGCTTCGGCGGTTTGCCCTGCTTTATTCGCATGCTCTGTGTCACAGTCTTGTTTCATTAACGTTTTAGCGATGCTAAATTCACCTCTAAAAATTGCGGCCATCAATGCGGTGTTGCCGCGTTTATCTTCAAGGCAAGCATTGGCGCCTAATGCTAACAGTTGGTTTACCGTTTGTTTGTGACCATGGTAAGTGGCAATCATCAGCGCGGTATAGCCTTTCTCATTAACACTGTTGATTGGTAATCCGGCCTCAACAAATTGTTCAATGATGTCGTTCTCTGCGGTTCGCGCAGCAGCAAAATAATAAGCAAGTAAGGTTTGATATTGTGTCTGTGAATCGGTTTGCTGATCAGCATTAACAGGGTTGCTTGTTAATAAAAGGCTCAGCAGTAGAAAAGCAAAAATACGCATAGTTAACTCCTAAAAAAGAGGAAGGGTATGCCTTCCTCATCAAGGTTGGGAGAGTGAATTAAAGTGAGTTTGCTAGTTTTTTCACGGTTGCTAGGTTACCGCCGACGGCTTTGGTTAAGCGCGTACCGTATTCGCTGTCTGCTTTGTAAAAGTGGCTGAGCATAATGTGCTTTATCTTGCTATCTTTTACCTTCCCTAAATCACCCGCTAAGTTGTTGATCAGGTTAGTACGCTGTTGTTTAGTAAAGCTTTGATATAACACGCCAGCTTGAGCAAAGTTTTGCTGTTTTTTAATCGCTGCTTGTTGAACATAGCCAGCCAGCTTCGTTTGTGCCTTACGAGCAACTGGGTTTTCTTGCACGTTTTCATGGCTTGGCTGATAGTTCACATTGCTAGTAGTATGGCCAAAGTTCATCGCACCGTCTTGGTTGTAATTAACCACTTCTACTTTGGCGCGGTTAATTGGCAACTGCTGGTGGTTTGCACCTAGGCGATACATTTGGGTGTCGGCATATGAAAACACACGGCCTTGTAATAAACGATCTTCTGATGGTTCAATACCCGGAATGATATTCGCAGGGGCCATAGCGACTTGTTCTGTTGCTTGGAAGAAGTTGCCCGGCATACGGTTTAGTGTCATGGTACCTACTTTGGTCTCTTTAACACCTAACCACATTTTTGTTGCATCTAACGGGTTGTAATCAAAGTCATCCAGTTCAGATGGGTCTAATACTTTGATATATAAATCCCATTTCGGGAAATTACCGTTATTGATTTCTTGGTACAGATCACGGGTTAAATGCTGAAAATCTTTACCTTGTACTTCAGCAACTTGCTTAGCATTTAAGTTTTCAATGCCTTGCTGGCTAAGCCAATGAAATTTTACGTATTTTACGTCACCGTCTTTGTTGACCATTTTATAAGAATGCACCCCAAAGCCATCCATTTTACGCAGGCTTGCTGGTGTTCCATGGTCACTATAAACCCATGTCAGCATATGTGTTGAACCTGGTTCATGTGAGAAAAAATCAAAAAAGCGATTTGGATCTTGAATGTTATCAACCGGAGATGGTTTTAATGAATGCACCATATCTGGAAATTTAATCGCATCACGAATAAAGAATACCGGTAAGTTGTTACCCACTAAGTCCCAGTTACCTTGATCTGTATAAAATTTAGTAGCAAAACCGCGTGGGTCACGTAGAGTTTCAGGGCTACCTTTACCGTGAATAACCGATGAAAAACGAACAAATACCTCTGTTTCTTTGCCTGCTTGTGCAAATGGCGCAGCAATGGTTAGGTCTTCAAGGTTTTTACTCGCAACAAACACACCATGTGCACCTGTACCACGAGCATGAACAACACGCTCAGGAATTCGTTCGCGAGCAAAACGTTGTAGTTTTTGAATTAGATGAACGTCTTCAAGTAAAACGCTGCCACGCGGGCCAGCTGTAATAGAGTTTTGGTTGTCACCCACAGCTGCACCATTGTCTTTGGTAAGTGTAGCAGCAGATGCCGGAAGGCTGATTGCAAGAGCAAGTGTGCTTAAAGTCAGTGTGCGATTAAATTTCATAATAAACCTCTTCATAAGTCACCAAGGCATTGGCGTTTTGTTGCAGCCATTATATGAAGGTGTTTTTATTTGGTAAAACTGATTGTTTCTATCGTTGTGATAGGTTTTAACTATTAATGGTGGGCTTAATTTAATTTGTATTACAAAATGAAGTCTTCGCTAAAACTGTGTATAATTTGCGCCCTTTAAATATCTGTTCACGTGTCGTATTAATGTGGGGTTGCGAGTGAAAGCATTGCTGAAACAGCATGGTGTAATTTTTATTCTTCTAAGTATGCTAACTGGGTTAATGGGAGCATTTGTTAACCCGTTGATGAGCTTATTCATTGTAGAGGGGCTGCAAACACCGCCCGTGTATTTAGGTGTTTATATGGTGGTGGTCACCATTACTGGGTTAGTTATTAGTCAGTGGCTAGGTGGCATGGCTGATAAAGGCACCAGTGCGCGAAAGTTATTTATGGTGGCTGTATCAGGTATGGTGTGTGCGTTAGTGACCTTTGCGAATGCCACTGCATTTTGGCAAGTCTTGCTCGCAGGCGTGTTGTTTCTTGCGATGGGCAATGCAGCAATTCCGCAAATGATGACTGTGGCAAGACAATGGGCTGGGCGCCAACAGAACATCGACATTACCAGTTTTAATTCGCGTTTACGAGCTGCTATTTCCTTTGCTTGGGTGGGCGGTCCGCCGCTTGGTTATTTGTTAGCCGCTGGAGGCGAGTTTAGCCGCTCGTTTTACTTTGCTGCGGTGTGTGCCTTGGTTGCGCTAATCTTCGCATTTAAGTTTATTCCTGACTACAGCGCTAAAAAATCACAAAATGGCAGAGAGCCTGCAGCCGCAGCGAGTTTATCATTTTGGTTGTTGGGTTTAGCTATTATGCTTGGTTCAACGGGCAATATTATGTATTCATCGGCACTGCCGCTTTATAGCATTACTGAACTAGGATTTGCTGAACATACACCGGGGCTGTTTATGGGTGTGGTGGCACTGTTAGAAATTCCTATCATGCTGTATGGGGCAAAGCTTGCTAGAAAATACAGTAAAGTTGCGATGCTTGCGGTGGCATTTTGTTGTGCCATTGTATTTTATTTAGGGGTGTTTTTTGCCACTCAAGTATGGCATTTAATCGCGTTGCAAGTTTTAAATGGGCTGTTTTACGGTATTTTTGCGGGCATTGGCTTAACCGTATTACAAGATCAGCTCCCCGAACGAATAGGGTTTACCTCAGCGTTTTACACGAACGCCATTAAACTGGGTGTTATGTGCGGGGCTGGGGCAACAGGGGTTGTCGCACAGTTTTATAGTTTTAGGTTTGCAACCCTTGGCTCTATGCTAGCTGCAAGTTTAGCCCTTGGATGTTTAATGTTGTTTAGTTATGTGAAGCGCCAAGAGCAGCAAGAAGCTGTTATGCCAGTACTGCAAGAAGGCTTAGTTGAGTAACTTGATAAAAAACCGAGCATCGGAGCTCGGTTTTATTATTTTTAGTAATTAGGCATTAGCCATTGGCGATTTGATCCAGTAAATGCATGACTCGTTCACTGGCTGCTTCCATCTTATTTATGTGATTAATCGCTGCGTCTTTATTGCCTGTTTGCAGCATGACTAACGCTTCAACACCATTGCGATGAACTTCACGATGTGGCTCTTCTAATTGACGATAAGCATTGTGCTGTTTGAAGCTACTTGATTGCTCTGAATTATACCATTTACCTAATCGGCACATAGTGTGATCTGAAAAGTCATCAATCGACTTGTTACTTGTGCCATTAGCAACCGCATAGACTTCACCTTTCCAAACAATGTGATCTAGTTTTACGGTTTGCACGAATGAGCGCGTAGCAGCATTAATAATGGTTTCTTTCATCGAATCACAGTGGCTCATGATTGAACCATAGTCATTGTTTAGCGTATCAAAACTTGTTGAAAGCTGAGTATTATTTTGCTGGATATCTTCAACTGAGGTCACCGTTTCGCTGGTTTTGTTGATGATCTCTTTTACTAGATCAGACACTTCTTGTGCTGATTTATTGGTGTTGGTTGCAAGCGTACGCACTTCGTCGGCAACAACGCTAAAGCCACGACCAGCTTCACCCGCTCGGGCAGCTTCGATTGCGGCATTTAGCGCAAGTAAGTTGGTTTGATCAGAGATTTTAGAGATGGTTGATACAAAGGTGTTGATGCTATCGGCCATATCAGACAGACCCGTAATGTTACTGGTCATGCTGCCCATTTTGCCTGCCATACTCGCCATTTCACTGACAATATGTTGCAGGGCGTTATTTGAGTCGTTTAATAGTTGGCTTATTTGTAAAGTAACTTGGCTTTCTTCTTCGATAACAAGGTATGAGTCGAGTACAGTTTGGCGTACGCCCTCAATTTGCGTGATACATTCAATCGAACTATTCAATAAGTTGGCAAGGAAGAGTTGGTCTGCATCATCAGCTTGCTGATGTAATTTTGCTTCTAAGCGTTCGTTTTCGTCACGTAATACGTGATTGTCGGCTTTAAGTGCCTCAACTTCAGCTAATAGCGCGTTGTATTGATCTTGGAGTAAAGAGTGGCTTTTGCTAGAGACAAACATGTATGTTCCTAATTTATATGGTTAAGACTTATACCAATCCTGATTATAGATCAAAGTATTAACTTATTATCAGTGTTTTTTATTAGAAAGAGGGTAATTACGACTATATGATTAAGTGTAGTTGAAAAAATTGGTTATTAAAGCCGAAAAAGCCCAGTAAATACTGGGCTAAAACGAGGGAGGAGAGTTAAAAGAAAGAATATTTTAACGTAAGCGACGTGGTACGGCCGTTAATAGTACGGGCACGGATAATGTCGTTATCTGGTACTGAGCCTTCTTCTGCTTCTGTGATACCCACAGTGTCGAACAGGTTGTTCACGTTAAGCGAAAGACTTAAGTTTTCAGACAGGTTGTAACTTACAAAGCCATTCACTTGTGTATAGCCATCAAATTTAAGGTCGTTACTGTCTTGTGCGTAAGCATCCGTTGTACCAATAAAGCTAAGACCAGCAGCACCTTTGTCAAAGTTGTAAGTTGCCATTAGTGAGTAGATTAGGTCAGCTTGACGACGTGGTGTATTACCGACTAACTCTGGCGATAACGCATCTTTAGCAATTTCTGCGTCTGTCCAAGTAAAATTACCACGGAAATCCCAATCACCAACGTAGTAGGTTGATTCAACCTCAATACCTTTTGCTTCGTACTCGCGGTCGAAGAATTTTTGTGATGTTGCTTCAAAGTTTTGCTCTTCAGTTTCTGCGTAGAACGCTGTAGCAAAAACTGATAGCGAATCAAAACGTTTTTTCACACCGATTTCGTATTGGTTTACTTCATCAATTGCATCCGCTTCGGCAACTGAGCCGTCAGCTTCTACTTTACCGAATAGTAAGCGGTCTGCATTTGCGCGGCCGCCTTTACTTAAGCGGGCAAATGTCGCAAAGCTTGGATCAATTTGGTAGTTCGCACCAATTGAGTATGAGCTGTAGTGCCAGTCGTAGTTAACAATGCTTGGGTTCGCGTTATCAATACCAACAACACTTTGCTCAGGAATTGAGATAGTACCGTCGCCATTCATATCAATAGTCGATGTTACTGCACCTGCGTAGTTACCGCGTGCTTCACCTGAATCATAACGAGCACTTGCATCAATGCTTAAATCGCCAAACTTAGTGGCTAAGTTAATGTAAGGTGCGCGTGTTTCGTATTCAGTATCGTAGTTACGTTGACAGCAGTTACCCCAGTAAGGTGTGCCATAAGCGTACAAGCCATTATCTGAGTAGCTGTCGCCATTTGCAGCGTAAACGTCAAGTAATGCAGCGTTGTCGCCTTTAAGCTCCATAACATATGAGTTCCAAAGCCACGACATATCGATTGATTGGCTTGATGCAAAGTAACCAAAGGTTACACTGGTGTCATCAGAGAACGACTTAGTTAATTTAAGGTCATTAACAATTGAACCCATGTCATTTAGCGTTACATCGAATGTGTGAATACGCATTGCTAAATCGTCATCGCCATAGGCTTCGCCTGCTGAACCGCCATTGGCATATACAAGTGATGCACCATCACCAGCAATACTAGAAGCGATAGAGCTTGCAGATGCAACTTCTGCAGGAATAAGAGAAATAAAGTTACCGCTTACTGATGATGTTCTAAAGCGGTTTTCGATACGCCAGTCGTTTTCTAAATCAAATGCTGCTTCAAAACCTACCGAGGTAACAACTGGGTTCATACCATCGGTCATATCGCCCGTGCTGATTTGGTTATCACCATTTAAACGCAGCGTTTGTGTGAAAAGTGCTGAATGCGGCGTATCTGATTGTGAATCAAACCCTGGGATTGAGTCACCATTTGAATACATAGGCATAGGTAGGTAACCTACGCTTTTATCATCGAGGTGTTTAAAGTACACACGTACATAACCGGCATCAAACTCTTTGGTTAGGTTTGCCTTAATTTGGCCACCTTTATTAGATGTATAACCAGTTTCACGCGGGCCTTCGCCTTGGCGAACAAAGCCGCCAATGTGATAGCGCACACTGTCGTTTAGGTAAGTACCATACTCAAAGTCTGTACGAATTGAGTCATAATCAAGGCCAACAGTGGTTGATACACTACCTGACTCGTTCTCACCCGTTTTTGAAATAAAGTTGATAATACCACCTGGGGCATCACTTGCTGCTGTCGACGCTGAGCCACCACGGATTGATTCAACACTTTGTACTGTTGAATCTAAGCGCATGAAGATATCTGCGTTACCAAAGGCAATATCGCCAAACTGCATAACAGGTAAGCCATCTTCTTGCAGTTGCAAGAATTTAGCACCGCCCGATGCAACCGGTAAACCACGTACCGCGATATTCGCATTACCTTCACCGCCCGTCGACTCTGAGCGTACACCCGGGATTGTTCTGAATGCTTCTGCGGTAGAGCGTGGTGTTGATACTTCAATTTCAGCTAATGTCACACTGCTAACCGAAGAACTCGATGCCATGATGGTTGTACGGCGTGGTACACCGGTTACAACGATTGTTTCAAGGCCGCTTTTTTTAGCCTCAGGTTGTGCTTGTTCTTCTGCGTGTAAGTTTTGGCTTACTGCTAATGCAAGCGCGCTTAATGTGTAAAGGGCATGTTTGTGTGTTGTCATAATGTGCCTCGTCTCAATCCCAGATGGTTTGTTGTCTAAATTGCTATCTTAATCGATTAAGCAAAGATAACAATAATTTTACACAGTGCAAGTCTTTTTAGTGAAAAACTTGCACAATTTATGTTCGATAATTGATTTTTAACGATTTTTAATTAGTGGCTTAATGCACTGTGCTGCGCTAAAGCTTGCTCAGCAGGGTTACGTAAGTAGTTATATAGCATGGCTAAAAACAGTAAACATGCGAAACCTGTTGCGAGATAAAAGCCGTAACGAATGTGGCCAAAGTAGTCGCTGATCACACCCATTAATAATGGGCCTGCAGCAGCCGAAAGGGCGGTAAAAAACAAAATAACCCCAGCAACAGCTCCGTGCTGCTGCACCGCAAAGCAAGAAATACCCTTTGAGTTTAAAGTGGGGTAGATCATCGACATGAATAGCCCAGATAAAGGGAGTAAGAATACCGCCCAATCAACACCGCCGAAGATTAAACCTAAATAACACAGCGCAATTCCTAAGCTTAAATACAGCATTGCCGCTTGCCAGCTTAAGTGGTTTAACAGCCACACCGCTAAGAACCGCCCAGCAGCGCGTAAAATGAAAAATAAAGTCAATGCATAGGTTGCTAGCAATTGCCACGGGCCGTTGTAATCACCAAGAAGAGTAGGCATCCAAACGTATATTGCCACTTCGGTTGCAACATAAAGAGCAATCGCTAGCGAAAAGCCCAGTGCATATGGGTTTTTCATCATACTCATGGTGGTTGCAAGAGAGGCCGGTTTTGCGTGTTCTTCAAGCTTTTTAGGTTTTGGATAATCTGCACGCCAAGCAATTAAGGTTAAAATTAAACATAAAATCCCAGCGATAACGTAAAGGTAGGTCCAGCTAACCTTTTGGGTGATTAAAAAACTGACAAGGGCAGGGCCTACAATGGCGCCAACACCAAAGAAACCTTCGACCAAATTCATGGTTTTTGTGTGCTCTAAATTGTTTTTAGAAATATCACCTAACAGTGCCAAGGCGCCAGTTTTAAATAAGCCAATTGCAAGACCAATACAGCTAAGCAGCACTACAAATATGCTAAAACTACTGCTAACTGAGAACAGGAAACAACAAATAGCGAAGATGCCAAGTCCTAGCATGATGGTTTGTTTGCGACCAAAACTGTCGGCTAAAAAGCCTAAAAACAGGCCGCTAAAAGCAATTAAAGCCATCGGTGCATAATGAAAGGCACTGGCTTGGGTCATAGTTAAATTAAATTCATTGATAAGCTCAGGTATGATCATACCAACTGCATCAGAGGTCATCGCAAACATAAAAAACATCATGTATGTCAGCCATCTAATGGTTTGCAAAGGGTCGTGTGTTCTACTCATTGTTGTTTCCCCACCGAAAGGTCTGCGCCTTTACTATGTATATTAGTGTATAAAAACTATAAAAACTGCTTGAATAATTTGCTGTCGTGGTTAAAGATATATCTTAATCGATTAAGTTTCAACTTGGTATTAACAATTATGATCAACAATAAAGTGCAATTAATCACCTACGCAGACCGTATTACTGGTCAAGGTATTGATGAATTAAGTAATTTATTAAATGGCCCACTTAACAATGTGTTTGCAGGTGTACATTTGTTGCCATTTTATAATCCGATTGATGGCAGTGATGCTGGCTTTGATCCTATTGATCATAGTGAAGTCGACTCGCGTCTTGGTAGCTGGGACGACATTAACGTGCTAGGTGCAAACTATGACTTAATGGCTGACTTGATTGTTAACCATGTTTCTGCACAGTCTTTCCAATTTAAAGATGTACTTGCGAAAGGCAAGCAATCTGAATTTTGGGATTTATTTTTAACTAAAGACGATGTATTCCCAAATGGCATGTCTGAGGCTGAGCAGCAAGCGATTTATCGTCCGCGTCCGGGTAGCTGCTTTACACCTATTGCCTGTGGTGATGGCCAAACCTATGATTTTTGGACCACATTTACCGATAACCAAATTGATATTAATGTGAAATCAACGGCGGGTATCGAGTATTTAAATACGGTGCTTGGCAAGTTTGCTGATAATAATGTCAACATTATTCGTTTAGATGCGGCGGGTTATGCGATTAAAGAAGCTGGCACAAATTGCTTTATGTTGGATGAAACCTTTGACTATTTAAATAAGCTTTCGGCGCAAGCAAATGAAGCGGGTATGGAAACCATTGCTGAGATCCATAGCCATTTTCAAACTCAGGTTGAAGTCGCAAAACGTGTAAATATGGTTTATGACTTTGCTTTACCACCCCTCATTTTACACAGTTTGTTTAGCAATGATGCGCAAGCATTACTGAATTGGCTAACCATTTCGCCGCGTAACTGTTTAACGGTTCTCGATACCCATGATGGCATTGGCATCATTGACGCAGGCCCAATGGGTGATAAACCGGGTCTATTAAACGCAGCGCAAATTGATAACTTGGTTGAAACCATTCATGAAAAGAGTGAAGGGCAAAGCCGCCTAGCAACTGGTGCAGCAGCAAGTAATGTCGATTTATATCAAGTAAACTGCACATATTACAATGCTTTAGGCGCAGATGACTTCGATTATTTATTAGCGCGTGCAATTCAGTTCTTCGCGCCAGGTATTCCACAAGTTTATTATGGTGGCCTGTTCGCTTGTGAAAACGATATGGAATTACTGGCTCGTACCAATGTCGGTCGTGATATCAATCGCCCTTACTTAAATGCGCAAGACATTGATGCTGCACTTGCTAAACCTGTGGTGAAAGGTTTGATCAAGCTGATTCAATTACGTAATGAGCACCCAGCATTTAACGGTGAGTTTATTGCAAAAGGTGAAGGCAGTGTGTGTCGTTTAAGCTGGCATGATGATACCAGCTCAATCGAGTTAAAAGTTGATTTTGCTAGCCGTGAAGTGATCATTGTTGATCACCGTGAAGGCGAACAACGCATTGTTGATTTGGCTGACTTTTTAGCTTAACTACTTTGACCCAATTGCAGTTGATAGTCGATTTCGGCTGTTTGCTGCTCTTTCGATAGAAACAAGGTCGCAGCAATGCGGCCTTTTTCTTCACTATTTTGATGGACAGTGGTGAGTTTTGGCACAAATCGTTGGCCTTCATCGATGCCATCAAAGCCAACAATCCTGACATCTTCAGGAATAGATAAGCCCATTTTTAATGCTTCGCGCATGGCGGCAAGGGCGATTAAATCACTCATGCACAACAACACGTTTGGTCTTGGTGTGCTGCTAAGTGCTTCTTTGGCGGCAATGCTTGCAAAGCGCTCGCTGCTTTCAGGAATATTCCATGTCCTATCATCACCTAGGGTGATGCCAGCATCGCTGATTGCTTGGTGATAACCGCGCAGTCGTTGATGAGCAATCGACTGACCTGCTTCAAACTCATGATGTTCGTATACTCGGCATAATACGTCGTTATCAAGTAAACGCAGGCCTAAAATAGCAACCCGATCATCACTTTTGTGCAGTGCATGTTTGGCAATATCAAAGCTGGCTTGTTGGTTGTTTACGTTTACTGAGGCATCGCGACCGATATTAAAATCAACCGTTACCACATGTTTTGCGACCTGTTTTAATTGTTCCACAAGTTGCTTGTTACGAGGGCGACCATAACAAATAAAGCCATCAACAAAATCGACCACGCTATTAAGGTTATCGCTGTTACCAGAAAATAATAAAAGGTTAATACCATTTTTTTCGAGTACTGCTGATACACCGCGCATAAAACTGCTAGCAACCGGATCTGATACCATATATTCAACGCTGTCTGGCAATACTAGAGCAACAATATTAAAGGTGCCTCGGCGTAATGATTGCGCCGCCTTGTTAGGGCCAAAGTAGCCGAGCTTTTTACAGGCAGCCAAAATTTCTTCGCGGCGTGCTTTCGATAATTGATCAGGGCGGTTAAACGCATTTGATACGGTGGCATTTGAAACACCTAACTCTTGGGCAATACTTTTCAGCGTCCAACTTTTTGGCTTTGTCATTGTAGGTTCTTAATCGATTTACTTAATTGTAAATTACCATATAAAGAGTCGAAAAAAAGTGTTTTTAGTCATAAAAATAGGCGTACCATAAAAGAATGAGTACGAGTGTGAGAAAAAGGCGAGTAGCGAGTGATTTCTAAGTTACCAAAATGGGTTGAGATTGGCGCATTTATTTTGGCGCTGGTGGCTGGGTGTGTGAATGCAGTTGGTTTACTTAGCTTTGAACATCAAGCGGTATCGCATTTATCGGGAACTGCCACCTTGCTTGGCGCAGATCTTATACATGGTAATAGCCTTGATGCTTTGCATTTATTAGGCGTATTACTGTCATTTTTAGTTGGGTCTGGTATTGCTGGTTTTTTGCTACATAGTTCAGCACTTAAACTAGGTCGTCATTACGACACTGCATTATTCATTGAAGCAGGGCTTTTACTGGGCGCACTTTGGCTATTGTTTAATGGCTCTGGCTACGGGCACTTTTTAGCGTCTGCGGCATGTGGATTACAAAACGCCTTGGCAACAACTTACAGTGGTGCAATTGTGCGTACAACCCATGTAACGGGTATTTTTACTGATTTAGGTATTATGTTTGGTCGGGTTTTACGTGGCGAGGCGCTTGATAAACGTAAGGCTAAACTGTTCGGCCTAATCATTATTGGCTTTATATTTGGTGGCTTAGCAGGGGCGTGGTTATTTGCAAAAATGACCTTTGCGGCGCTTTATGTGCCAAGTGCTATTTGTATTCTACTAGCCTTAACCTATCGCGTTTATTCTCATCGCAATCCAGAACTTAATGATTAGCGATACTCTTTGGGGTTGCGCCAAAGGCTTGTTTAAATACACGGCTAAAATGGCTTGGGTTATTAAAGCCTAATTGGTAACAAACTTGGCTAATTGCCTCGCCTTTTTCGAGCAGTTTATACGCTTTTTGTAAGCGTAATTGCTGTTGCCAAAGAGCGGGCGTAACACCAAATGCCAGCTTAAATTGCTGATAAAATTTACTGCGGCTCATACAGGCTATCTTGCATAACACATCAATATCAATATTCTCTGCAAGATGCTGTTCTATATAACTAATTACATGGCTTAATGGGGTTGTGAGCTTGCCTTGCTTACAACTTGCAATCATTAAATCTCGGCTTTGCTGCTGTAACAGGCGGGTTATGAGTTCATTAAGTGATAAATCAATTAAGTAATCACGGTGTTGCTCATTTTCGCTAAACAGGGAGATCATCCGCTCAAGCAGTTGTTGAGTTTGCAGGTTATGCTGTGCGTGCACTAACTTGGCTTGATATTGAAAAAAGTCATCTTGGGTAATTTTCTGGTTAAAATTAAGAGCATCAACTACTTGGCTTATTTTGTCGGTACTGATTTCAATCGCTAAACAGGTTGTTGGTTGATTAAGAGATGCATTGGGAAAATCGATTAGCACCCCTTGCTCTGGGGCAAGTACAAATGACTGGTTTGGTAAAAACTCTTCATGATAATCACTGTCGGCGACATGCATGATTTTTTTACCGCTGATCATGCCGCAAAATAATAATTCAGTGGAATGTAACGCCACTTTTTGGGCATCTAAATAGGTGTCGTAAATACTTAATTCAGCATGTTCGCCCGCAAAACTGACTTTATTTTCAATAAGCACATCAATACGTTGTCGTTTTTTATCTAAACTTCTATTGCTAACTGATGTGTTCATTGTTGCCTCGCTGTCGTCCTAAATTCTGGACAAATAGTCAAAAAGTCTGGACTGGGAATCAAGTGTGTTTTCAGTAACTGAGCTAACTTCAACTGTTAGCGGTTCATTAAACAATAACCTACCGCATAATTTAGTCAATGCTAAATAAAACACAACAATTTGAAGAGAGAACACATTATGATTTATGCAAATCCAGGTAGTGAAGGCGCAAAAGTTAACTTTAAAGCGCAGTATGAGAATTATATTGGTGGCCAATGGGTTGCCCCTGTAAAGGGAGAGTACTTTGAAAACATCAGCCCAGTAAACGGTAAAGTGTTTTGTAAAGTTCCTCGTTCATCAAAAGAAGATATCGAACTGGCACTTGATAAAGCCCACGATGCAAAAGCGGCATGGGGAACTACGTCAGTCACAGAGCGTAGCAATATTTTATTAAAAATTGCTGATCGCATTGAACAAAACCTAGAAATGCTGGCTGTGGCCGAAACCTGGGATAACGGTAAAGCAATTCGTGAAACACTTGCGGCAGATGTGCCACTCGCGGCTGATCACTTTCGCTATTTCGCAGGTTGTGTGCGCGCGCAAGAAGGCTCAATCGGTGAGATAGACGAAACCACGGTGGCCTATCATTTTCATGAGCCACTAGGTGTAGTAGGGCAAATTATTCCTTGGAACTTTCCATTGTTGATGGCTGCGTGGAAACTTGCACCAGCCCTTGCTGCGGGTAACTGTATTGTTTTAAAACCAGCTGAACAAACCCCTGCATCTATATTAGTACTGCTTGAAGTGATTGGTGACTTGTTGCCTGCAGGTGTTCTAAATGTGGTAAATGGCTATGGTAAAGAAGCGGGCGAAGCGCTGGCAACCAGTACTCGAATTGCGAAGATTGCCTTTACAGGTTCAACGCCAGTGGGTTCACATATCTTAAAATGCGCTGCTGATAATATTATTCCTTCGACGGTTGAGCTAGGTGGTAAATCGCCAAATATCTTCTTTAACGATGTAATGGAAAAAGACGATGAGTTTTTGAGTAAGGCGATTGAAGGGGCTGTACTTGCGTACTTTAACCAAGGTGAAGTGTGTACGTGCCCATCGCGTTTATTTATTCAGGAAGATATTTACGAGCAATTTATTGAACGTGTTCTTGCCCGAACTCTACAAATTAAACGGGGTAATCCACTTGATACCGAAACCATGGTGGGTGCTCAAGCATCACAAGCTCAGTTTGATAAGATCCTAAGCTACATCGAAATTGGTAAACAAGAAGGAGCCGAAGTGCTTGCGGGCGGCGAAGTCGAGCAACTGTCTGATGAGTTTAATGGCGGTTACTACATTCAACCAACGCTATTAAAAGGCACTAACGACATGCGTGTGTTCCAAGAAGAGATTTTTGGCCCGGTTATTTCAATGTCGACTTTTAAAGATGAAGACGAAGCGTTAGCCCTTGCTAATAGTTCAGAGTTTGGCTTAGGGGCAGGTGTGTGGAGTCGAAATATGAACCGTGCATATCACTTTGGTCGTAAGATTGAAGCGGGTCGTGTTTGGACCAACTGCTATCACATGTACCCTGCGCATGCTGCGTTTGGCGGCTATAAAAAGTCAGGCATAGGTCGCGAAACACATAAACTCGCCCTTGATCATTACCAACAAACTAAAAACCTATTAGTAAGTTACAGTGAGAATCCACTGGGCTTCTTTTAAAAGCAATTTCTTATTGTTGTCGAAACTACCCAAACGCCACATCTAGTGGCGTTTTTATTTTTGCGTATATGTATTTCCAAACTTACTTTTCTGTTATTAATTAACCAATTAATTAATGTTGAGTAAGGAATTTTCAATCATGATCAGAAATGTAAGGATTGAAGATAGTGATGCCATTGCTGCAATTTACAATCACTATGTTGTTAATAGTACAGTGACATTTGAAGTTGAGGCAATCACAGGTACTGAAATAGCCAAGCGAATACAGGCTAATCTTGATGCTGACTTACCTTGGTTGATTGCTGAAGCTGAAGGTAATGTCATTGGATATTGTTATGCAACACCTTGGAAAGCACGAAAAGCTTACCAACACTCAGTGGAAATCTCGGTTTATTTAGATGCTGATAGTCATACAAAGGGGATTGGCAGCCAACTTTACGCCGCTCTGTTTATTCAGTTAAAAATGCAAAATGTACATGCTGTTATGGCAGGCATTGCATTACCTAATGAAGCAAGTATCGCCTTGCATGAGAAGCATAATATGCAAAAAGTCGCGCATTTTAAGCAAGTTGGTAAAAAGTTCGGGCAGTGGATTGATGTAGCGTATTGGCAAGTTATTTTATAACGGGCATAAAAAAGCCCGGCGAACACACAAGCCAGGCTTTTCGACAACAATTTGGTTAGTCACCGCAAGTGCAGTGACTCGGAATAAAAAAGCTTAGAGAACACACAAACTAAGCTTTTGACAACAATTTGGTTGAGTCACCGCAAGTGCAGTGACTCGGAATAAAAAAGCTTAGAGAACACACAAACTAAGCTTTTGACAACAATTTGGTTGAGTCACCGCAAGTGCAGTGACTCGGAATAGAAAAGCTTAGAGAACACACAAACTAAGCTTTTGACAAGAATTTGGTTGAGTCACCGCAAGTGCCGTGACTCGGAATAAAAAAGCTTAGAGAACACACAAACTAAGCTTTTGACAACAATATGGTAGAGTCACCGCAAGTGCCGTGACTCGGAATAAAAAAGCTTAGAGAACACACAAGCTAAGCTTTTGACAACAATGTGGTTGAGTTACCGCGTGTGCAGTAACTCGGTATATAAAAAAGCCCAGAGAACACACAAGCTAGACTTTTTGTGACAACAATTCGGTTAGCGCATACACTCTCAATGGTGTGAAGCTGTTTAGCTTAAAAGCGCTGATGGGTTAACTTTAGAGTAATCCCTCTAAATCGACAAACGATTAAAATAAACCTGATAGATGAATTTTTTTAATCTATTCACATGTGAAGTCCTTTTTATTGCCATAACAATGCCTTAGTGATTAAATAGGGTGATTTTTAAACATAATAATTATTTAAAATGGATTTTTATGAAACGCTTGACGCTTTACTTTTCACTCATCTTTACAGCTCTAAACTTTAGCCCTTTTGGTGTGAATCTATGTCGCGCCGATGAGGGTCGTACAGTCACTCACTCTGAAATTAATTGGTCTGAACTTGCTATAAAAGATGTTGAAGCGGCTTATCAGTTATCGGTTATCAATCACCCTGGTATGCATGATGTACGTAATCCAGGCTTTGCTAAACAGCTTGAAAAAGCAAAGCAAGAAGGCTTAAAGCTGGCTGTAAAAGCGCATAGTTCACAAGGTTTTGCTGCGGCTATTGCACGTTTTAGAACTGTTCTACAAGATGGTCACGCGGGAGCGATTGATACCTTACCAAGTGAATTAAAACCACAAAGAAGTTGGCCGGGCTTTTCGACTGTATGGCGCGGTGATGCGTTAAAAGTGTATTACAGCGAATTAGATACAGTTGCCAAGGGTGATAAGCTCGTAAGCTGTGATAATACAGCAATTAATACTTTGCTCGTTGAGCGTGTTTTTCGCTATTACGGCGAAGTTGAGCAACCCGGTAGTTGGTGGAATCATGGCTGGCGACTAACTATTGATGACGGAAACCCGTTTTTGTCGCCGCTTAATCACTGCACGTTTGAAAAAGCCGACGGCTCTGTTTACAGCTTAAAGTTAAATTGGCGTATTAGGCCTGATGATGTCAGTGGCAAACTTAAACATGCTTACAATGGCGATAAGTTACCAATCGAACTTAATTGGCCTTTAAAGGATATTGCGTGGATCAGTATGCCAACGTATGCACCCAATGAGCAGCAACAAGCAGATTACCAAACGATGCTGAGCGCCATTGAACAGCAACATGATAAGTTAATGCAAGCTAAAGCTGTGGTACTTGATCTTCGCCATAATCAAGGTGGCTCATCGATGTGGAGTGAGCAAATAGCCTCAGCACTTTGGGGCAGTGAACAATTTAAATATGGCCGCTATAAGTTACACAAAAATACCCAAGTGTGGTGGCGAACTTCTAAAGGCAATACTGACTATTTTGGCGATGTAGTCGCAAGCTATGATACGGCTAGCCCTTGGTATCAATGGTTAAAGACAACCCACGAAAGTATGCAGGCGGCTTATGATAAGGGTGAACAATTTTATGTCGAGATAGTCTCAGCAGAGCAACAAGCAATGCCAAAAAACGCCAGTCAGTTTACCACACCCGTTTATGTGATTGTGCCAGGGCAATGTGCCAGCGCTTGTCTAGATGCACTGGATAGTTTTAAGCTGTTTGCAAACACACAATTAGTTGGCGCACCAAGTAGTACTGACTCTACCTATATGGAAGTGAGGCTCGAAACCTTACCTTCAGGTTTTGCTAAAGTCATTCTGCCGATAAAGGTTTATGTAAATAGACCACGTGAAAAAGGCTTTTATTATCAACCTGATATTAAATTCAATGAACTTGAATGGACAACTCAAGCGCTTGTTAAAATGATAGCTGAGTTGTAATTAAGCAGTATCTTTAGCTAAGCGTTTGGTAGACCCTAAGGGGAGTGACCTTGCGTGAAGAAGAGCAACACTTTTTAAATTAAATTGTGTGTTAACTGGCTAATTCAGTCACAGGCTCTTCTGCTAACCAGTTAAGGGCCGCTGTTTTTGACTTAAATACACTCATTACCATGCCAGCTCGTTTATATAAATTGCAGTAGGTATCGCTAAGCAAACTACCGCCTTCAAGCCCTTCTTTTATCACTAAAGCTGTTTTGGCCGGTGCGATGCCTTTTCGTCTAAGCTCAACAAAATACACCATTAGTTTTTCAAGCGCCCCTGGTGTTGCCATGCATGAGTTTTCAAACTCAACCAATTCAAACCATTGACCATAATCAGCGCTGAGCTTGTTGATGTAATCTTTTTGCATAAAAGAGTGCGCGTCAATAATCTCTTCGTTGAAAGGCCCTGTAGCAGTCGTTAAAAGCACATGTTCACGCTGATAAAACTCGACAAGCCCATGGGGTTTAAAATCTTTGAATGGATAATGGTTGGTTGATACTTTTTTATGCATCCGTTCAATCCCTGAATATTTAATGAGCTATTGATAATAGCAATGAAATAAATTAATTCAATCTTTAGGTTTAAATTATTGTTAAATTAATAACAAAAGTATTAGTTTGAGTTACCAAGTAGACCCCGCCTGAATATAAATTGCGTTTTGTTCAGGGCCATGGGCTACATCTAAGCCAATACTAATTCCGTAATGCTCATCAATTAAATAGCGAAAGCCTGCACCAACAGTGTCTATGGTTTCAGCTTTTGATAAGTCAGAAAAGTTATCGGCTGCCCAGCCCATGCCAGTAAACACATTGAGTTTTATTTTGTGAGTGATTTTATAGCTCGCTTCTGCTTCGGTAACAAATACATCAAGGCCTTGATAGCGAGTTGCAGACACACCGCGAAGGCTAATACTTGGCGGAATATATACCGGTAAGCGTTTCTCTCCTCGGTTATTAACTGAGTCATACTGCATGCGCAGAGCAAAATTGAATTTATCGGTGTAACGCCAGTAATTTAAGGCAGTAAGCTTTAAGCTCGTGTAATCAACTTTACTGCCAATTGCCTCATCATAATATAAATATTCGGCCTTATAATTAAAACCTCGCTCAGGGTTAAGCGGGTTATCTCGGCTATCGTATTCTATTAATGGGCCAATACCTGACGTATTTACATCAAGTGAAAGGTGGTCCTTGATAATATCGTTTTCGAGCAGAAAATCTTCGATAGGGTTTTCGGCTAAGCTTATTTCTACTTGACGATAAATCTGTTTAAAGCCGTAAAAAAAGTTACTGTCGTCATAGCGCAACTTAAGGTTTTGAAACACCGCCGGACCTTCAATATTCAACGATAATGGTGTGAGTAGCTTGATCTCGTCGAAGGTATAAAAATCAAGGTTTATACTCGCCCAGCCAACAATCCCTTGATAGCGAATACGGTCTTCATCCCAAAACGTAATATGACCAACAGCGCCGCCTTTGGTGCCATTTTTAGTGCCCATGAGGCCAACCAAACTTATACTTTGTGGCAGAGTAGAGCCGTCTTTTTTCTTCTTTTTGGCTTTCTTTTCGTTGTCATGAAAAAATAAGCCAACAACACCAAGACCAGGCCCTACAGCTGGCTCTGTAATAAAAGTCGGAATAGGTAAAAATGAAATGGGCTCATCAACTTTTTGCTGTTGATTACTTAATTGCTGCTCTGCAGGTTTTATTGCATATTCATCGTAACTTGATGCAACGCCTTGTGTGCTTAACAAACTTGCTGCAAGCATAGTTATTAATACAACTTTTTTCACTTAATCCCTTACCTTGTTGTTTATTCTTTATTTCACATTTTAATTTATAGCTGATAATTAAATTCTAGACGATGATCACCATCTATAAAGTCAACGTTTTCATTCCAATTTGCGAAATAGCGTAGATTCATACGCGGGTTAATTTGATAACTTGCTGCAAACTCATGGGTCAAAATATGACTTTGGTTTAGACCGTAGTAGTGGTCTTTATAGTTATCGCTACCGCCGATAGTTGTTAGCCAAAATGGATTGTAGTTAAGCCAAATTTTATCGTTAATAGTAATTTTTGCATACATACCCACTAAACCATAGGCTCCCATAATGGAATAACCACTGTCACGACTACCATCATCTTCTAACGTATTTTCACCGAGCGATGCACCCACACCAGCTAACGGGTAAAAGGTAAAACGCCCCATAGGTTTTAGTGCTTTTATATAGCTATACGAAACATCCATACTTTCGTCAGCAACAAGGTTGGCATTTAGGTTATAGTTGGCATCAATCTGTGTTGCACTCATAGTGCTTAAGTCAACTGAGAAGTTTCGAAAGCGGAATGAGTCAATTGAATCCGTCGTTTTGCTATCGCTCTCCCAGCCTAGCGCATCGCCATATATGCCTTTTACTTCAATCACATTCATGCCGGCAGTTGTTGCTATGCCCGTATCGTATGCTTGGCCAACTTTGAAATTGAGCCCTTTATTTGTAGCGCCAACTCCTACTTGAGTATAAACGGCCAGAGGGTCTGACATGTCTTGTACTTCTTTTTTCTCAGCCGCATGGCTCGAAGCTGCAATCATAAGGGTTAGTAAAGAGGGGAATCGAAGAGAAGTCATGTGTTTTCCTTACACAAAAGTTTGAAAAATTAATGTTTTTTAGTTTATATAAGTTGAAATTAGATACTTTTAGCTTAATAAATTCTCGACTTCAGCCTCTAAAGAGGCATCCATTTATTCCTTTCTGAAATAAAAATAGCATAAAAATAGTGACAAATGCGAGAACAAAAATCGAACAAGCCTCAGTAAATAAAACGAGGCAATCAAAAAGCACTTAAGTATTGTTTTGCTATTGTTTTTCAGTGGCTTAATAAAAATGTGTGATTTTTGTGGAAATTTGATTTAAATCGTTTTTGCCGCTTTTAGAGACTAGACTGGTTTGTTTTTTAATCTATACTGAAAGCTGCTCATCTAGAGTAAAAAGTACTATTAATGAAAAGGGATGATTTATGAAAAAACTAATAGCGGCGGCTATCTGTGGCTTGGTTTCAACGGTAAGCCTAGCAGCAGATAAACCAAACGTATTAGCCATTATGGTTGATGACGTTGCGCCAATCTCACTCAGTGCATACTCGCACGGTATGACCTACCCAACCCCCAATATTGATCGCATTGCTAACGAAGGAGCGTTGTTTACAGACCACTATGCACAACCTAGTTGTACAGCGGGTCGCGCTGCGTTTTTAATGGGGCAATTACCAATTCGAACAGGCTTAACAACGGTAGGCCAACCGGGTAACCCGCTTGGCATTAAAGAAGCCGATCCTACGCTAGCTGAATTTTTAAAAGATCGCGGTTACATGACTGCGCAATTTGGTAAAAACCACTTAGGTGATTTAGATGAGCACTTACCAACAAAGCATGGCTTTGATGAATTCTACGGTAACTTGTATCACCTCAATGTATCCGAAGAGCCTGAACAAGCGGATTACCCGAAAGATCCTAAGTTTGTGAAAAAATTTGGTCCACGTGGTGTTATCGAATCTTACGCCAACGGCAAAATCATCGATACTGGCCCACTTACTCGTAAACGTATGGAAACTTTTGACGAAGAAGTGTTAGAGCGCTCACTTAACTTTATGGAACGTGCAGTTAAAGCAAAAAAACCTTTCTTTATTTGGCATGCGTCTAGCCGTATGCACGTTTACACTCACTTAAAACCTGAAAGCCGAAACTTAGCGACGGGCATTAGTTCGGAAGAAGACGTATTTGGTAGTGGCCTGATTGAACATGACGGTCATGTAGGCAAGCTGCTTGATAAACTTGATGAGCTAAAAATTGCCGATAACACCATTGTTATTTACACCAGTGATAATGGTCCTGAGCAATCAAGCTGGCCTGATGCAGGTACAACTGAATTCCGCGGTGAAAAAATGACAACTTGGGAAGGCGGCGTACGTGTGCCTTTCTTAGTTCGTTGGCCAAACAAAATACCAAAAGGCTTAAAGCTAAATGGTATTTCATCGCATGAAGATGTTTTCCCTACAATTGCGGCTGCATTAGGTGAAAAGAACTTACGTGAAAAGCTTAAAAAGTCAGATAAAGTGTATATTGATGGTGAAAACAACCTAGCTTACTGGACTGGCAAGGCGGATAAGTCTGCGCGTAACTATTTCTTCTATTACTATGAGTCACAGCTTACAGCAGTGCGTTTTGGTCCATGGAAAATGCACTTTGCGACTAAACCAAATGGCTTATATTACGAAGACATGGTAACTCATAGCATGCCTAAGCTATTTAACTTACGTAAAGATCCATTAGAGCACTATGATGGAGTAACAGGATTTCACCAAATCATGCGTAAGAGCTGGTTGCTACAGCCAATCATTGCTAAGTTAAACGAACATGTACAATCTTTTGTAGAGTTCCCACCACGTCAAGAGTCAGCGTCTCTTAACGTGAATGAAGCAATCGAAAAAGCAAAATCACTAAACTATGGTCATTAATTATTATCCATAAGTTAAGTTGAAAAGGGCCTGTTAGGCCCTTTTTTAATACTTATTAATTGATGCTATTCATCATTTCGAGCTGTTTCACAAACTGCTCAACTTGTTGGTTACCCGGTACCAAGCGGGCGAGGTTTCTGGCATAAAACAGCGCTTGTTTGTAGTTCTCTTGTGCCACATACCACTGTGCCAAACTGTAGCTAATATCCGGGTTATTTGGTGTTAGATTAAAGGCGCGCTCAAGGGCTGATATGGCTGCGGGCATATTGCCTAAATCTTGTAACAGTAACGCGTAGGTATACTGATAGTTTGCATTTTCTTGTGCGAACTGCGCGGCTTTTTGTAAATGGTTAAGGGCCGTGTCTTTTTGTTTTGTGCGAATAAGGCTCATTGCAAGGGCATAATGAATATCGCCGCTTTCTGCATTTACGTCTAAGCCTTGTTTTAAGATGGTTTGCGCTGCTTTTTCATCACCTTGATTACGATATAAATCTGCTAAATTGACATAAGCAGGAGCAAAAATAGGCTCAACACTGATTGCTTGCAGGTAATGTGCTTTGGCTTGCTCAGGCTTTTGTAATGTGAGCGCCAAATTGCCTAAATTGGTATGGGAATAGCCACGCTCTGCTTGATACTGTTGAATGCCTTTGTACTCATCAAGGGCTGCATTTAAGCGTTTGCTGTCTTGCTCATTAAGACCCGCCGGAAATGGCTGAATTAACATGGCCGCCAGTGCTCTTGCAGCTTCGGCTCTGATGGGTAAATGTTCATCATCTAAAAGCGGGTTTAATAGGCGCCAGCGCTGATTGATATCAAATGGCATAGCCGCTTCAATGGCGGCTTGGCGTTTTAATGGTTCGCTGTCTTTTACTGAGCGAGCAATCGCAACGACAGCATTATTATCAGGGCTTGCTGCTAAGCGGCTTAATGCTGAAGCGCGAATAATCTCAGGAAAGCTTTTATCTTGCACTATTTTGGTCAGCATAGTTGAGGCATTAGGTAAACGGTTATCGGCGGCATAAAATGCCTCAGAAAAATGCGCAGTGCCAAGGTGTTTTGAATGAGGATGCCAGTCTTTTATTTTGGCAACCGCCCACTGCGGTGTCTTATCTTCATGGCAGCTATTACAGGCATTTGGGGCCTTGGTTTTTAATGTTAAATCTGGGCGCGGTACCCGAAAGCTGTGGTCGCGCCTTGCATCAACTTGCATATAAGTAGTAGTGGGCATATGACAATCAACACATTGGCTGCCTGTACTTGCCACTTTATGACCGTGATGTTTAGGCGTATCGAACACCTCTTGGCTATGACATTGCGTGCAGGTTTGATTACCCGGTAGCTTTAATTTACCCGAATGGGGGTTGTGACAGTTACTGCATGTTACCCCGGCATTGAACATTTTACTTTGTAAAAATGAGCCCCAAACATAGTCTTCGTCCCACACTTGACCATCAACGTGATAAAGCTCAGGAGTCAGTAATGAGCCTTGAAAGTGTTGTAAAAAACTATGAGGGTCTTTGCGGTCGTCGAGTTGTGAGCGGCGTGAGTGACAGGTTGCACACACTTGCACTTGCTCGCTTTTTACCAGAGGCTGCACGCTCTGCATACTGCCATCAGCGTGTTGAGTAAACAGTGGGGTTTGCTTTTTAATATTATGCGTAAAACCCTTATCGGCAATACTGCTATCGCCATCAGCCCATTTTAAATGAGCTTGTGTATCGCCATGGCACGCTTTACAGCTCACGTTAATACTTGAATAAGTTGAATCAAAGCTATTTGTTTTAAGATCAAATTGCTTTTTGAAATCCGTTGAATGGCAATCGGCACACATGTGATTCCAGTTTTGGCCTTTTTGCGACCAATGAAATAGGTCATGTTTTTTCTGCTCAGGATGCAGTACAAACCAGCGCTGGCCACCGTTTGTTTTACTGCGTGAGTCCCATGCAAATGGAAACAGCTGAATGTGGCCTTGACCCATATCAAACATGTATTGCTGCAATGGCTCATAGCCAAATGTGTATAAAACAGGGTAAGCAGTCAGCTTGCCCTCAAGGTTTGGCATGCTTATAAAAAGTTGTTGGTCTTGTTGATAAAAGCGCGCTTGCTGGCCTTGATAGTCGAGGGTTTGTTCGTTGAAATTACCAAGCACTGAAGCGGGAGTGGCTTTTTCCATAGCATGAAAATGATGGGAGGTTTGCCAGTCTTCAACTTGGCTTTGATGACAGTTCACACACTGGGGTTCTGCAAATGCACTAAATGCGAAAAAGCTGCATAACAGCCAAGCCAATCTTATCACTGAATAAATCCTTTTTATTTTTACCACATGCACTTAGAGTTATATCAGTTTGTTATTGATAAGCAAAGTCAGGTAGGCAAACAGCAGCAATAAAATCAGGGATGTAAGGTGAAATAAAAAGAAAAAGCCCGAGAAACTCGGGCTAAGTAAGTTATAGACTTTTCTTCGGTGGCAGCGCGACGTTAGCAAAGATAAGCCCCGCCACTAATGACATAAATATCAAGAAGGTTTGTTGACCAATATGTTCGGCATACACGAAATCTTGACCTTCAATCAATGAGTTCAAACCAATATAGGTTTTACTGCCTGGCACCAATACTATCAAGCCTTGCATGGCAACAATGGAGGCGGGTGCATTAGCAACACGGTTAAACAAGTTACTGAACACTCCAACAGATAAAGCGCCAACAAATGTGCCCAATGTGTAGTCTAGATACATGGCAGAACCAATACTTGTGCCATACGCGATAAAGCCAGAAGCAATAGACCAACCCGCATGCTTTAGTTTGGTTCTAAAAATGACAATTAGGCTGCTACAGAGCATGAATATAGCAAGCCATGCGGTCCATTTTGGTAAAGGCTCTGGTTGCACGTAGTCTGCTTGACCAAAAATAGCGAAGCCAATACCAATACCAATGAAAGCACCAAAATACAGCTTAAACAGCAGCATGAATGAGTCCATCACCCGTGCTGTACCAGACACCAAGTGCCTTGCTGCAAGCTCAGCTAATCCAAGTGCTAATGCTAAACCGGGTATAAACACAATGATGGCTGAAAGCACCACCAATCGAATGTTTATTTCGGCGTCTAGGTAAACACTGACCGCACACGCGATAATTGCAGAAACAATGGCAACTAAAGGCTCAAGCATATGCGCAACGCGTTTTGAGCGTGTTGACCAAAGCACAAACAAATACACCACTAAGGTGATCAGTGCTGACCAAAATACATCATTCCAGCCTGTGCCCATTAACATGGCAAATGCACCGCCAGAGGTTGCAAAAGCAACGCCGGTCATAAATCTATTATATGGGTTTGGCAGGTTATAAATGATGTCGAGTTGTTTATCGACCTCTTGTAGCGTTAGCTCACCGTTGAGCATTTTGTTTACTAAGTCATCGGTATCTGCCAGCGAGCCTAAGTCGTGATCGCCCGGATCAACACGCGCAACATGGGTGTACTCTTCTTCGTGACCATCTGTCCAAATAACAAAGGTGACAGATGTTGGCGACATAACAAAAGATGATTTTAAGCCGAGGTAAGTCGCAACTTCCATTAAGTGCGCTTCTAGTCGGTATGCAGGTGTACCGTATTTATGAAGCATTTTGCCAAGCTTCACGATAAATTTTCGTTTTTCAGTAAACGTTGCGGTTTTCAAAGGCGTTTTGAACCAAAGGTTAAATTGTTCAGTTAAGGATAGACCAAAATTCAATAAGATATAGTCTAATAGCAAGACTATATCGCTTAAATTGACCAGCGCGATTTTAGCGGCAAAAGCCGCTATGTCTAGTGTTATTTACGGCAAAATTACTTATTTTTTGCTTCAATCCACTGCGCCATATATTGGGTCGAACGCATGGTGTGATGTTTGAGCATTTGGCCTGTAAAATTTAGCTCTCTATGCTGTGCTAATGACTCACTAATAGCGGTAATTTTAGCGATTAACTGCGATTGAAGTTTTGATTTGTCATAATATTTTTGCAATAACAGCTGGCCATTTTGCTGTGCCTGAGTAAATAACGCTTCATCTTGATAAAGTGCCACTGCTGCATCAGCAAACTGCTGTGCATCTTCACAGATTGCACCTGACCATGGTTCGTCTTGATGCATGCCTTCACTACCAATTGGGCTTGTTACGCTTGGCGTTTGCATGATCATCGCTTCGAGTAACTTGCCTTTAATACCCGCCCCAAAACGTAGTGGCGATAAACACACACGGGCATCTTCCATTACTTTATAGGCATCATCTGCCCAGCCCTTAATTAAAAATCCGGTTTTCGGATTGTTAAGCGCTGTCGCCTTTGGTGGCGGGTAAGAGCCATAAATGTGGAGTTCGGCATCAGGTAATTGCTTGCGGATCAGCGGCCAAATTTGTTGTAAGTACAACACAGCATCCCAGTTTGGCGCATGACGAAAATTACCTATGGTCATAAAGTGTTTGCGCTCAGCAAATGCTTTGGTGCTGGTGGGAATATGCTGTAAATCAACCAAAAATGGTAAGTGGTGAAGTAGGGCGCTATCGACTTTGAAAACGTCATTGAGCAGCTGCATCTCGTAGTGCGAGATAATTAAGCTGATGTCTGAGCGTAAAATAGCCGCGATTTCTCGTTTTGCAATATCACTGTGTAAATCGCTATGGCTGAATGCTCGACCTGCTTTATGAGCGTCGTGGCGGGCATTTCTTAGGCACTGTAAATCTTCGGTATCAAGAATCTTAAGTGCATTAGGGCAGTATTTATCGACTCGCCAACCGAACTGCTCTTCCATCATAAAGCGGTCAAACATCACAATATCAGGGTTATACGCTTGCACGTACTCATCAAAGCTTGAGCAGTTTAATGCAATGACCTGTGTGGTAATGCCATCTACGCTGAGATCCACCATGTGCTCGGTTTTTTGCGCGGGGCTTGCAAATTCAACTTGCCAGTTTTCTGCGCGAAAGGCGCGCAGGAGTGACATCATGTGGGTGCCGGCTGCCGACGAATTAGGCTCAGGCCATACATAGCCGATCACTAACACTTTTTTCATTGACTTGAGTCTCGTATTTTTAAGTTAACATCCACCAAAGTGCGAACTGGGGGTGTTGATTTATCTAAGAGTTCTTTTAACACCTGACAGGTGCGTTTACCGATTTCATCGGCATTAATGGCGATGGTTGAAAGAGAAGGCAGCATTAAGCGCGAATCTTCTAAGTCATCAAAGCCAATAACTTTGATATCTTGACCCGGCTCTAGGCCGTGTTGACGCATTGCTTCAATCGCGCCATAGGCAATCACATCATTAAAACAGACAATGGCTTTGGTATTTGGTGCTTGCTCTATAAGGGTATTAAAGGCTTCTCGGCCCCCTTGGCGATTTGTCGGCGCTTGAATAACGGGTTTTTCATCGGTGATATTAAATTGATCAAGCGCAGACAAAAAACCACTTAACCGTTCATGGTAATCAGATATTTCTGCCGTGCCGCCTAAAAAGGCTATTTCTTCAATGCCTTGTGATAAAATATGGCTGGTTGAAATGTGCGTGCCTTTTTTGTTGTCAGGCAAAATACACGGCGCTGCTGAAAACGGAATTTCACGCATGATATTAATAACCGGAAAGCCGCTATTTATTAAATCATCCTGCCACTGCTGTTGTGTGCCCGGAGCCGGACACATGATGAACGCCGAAACGTTGTATTCTTTTAAGGTTTTTACCACTTGGGTTTGTCTTTCTACACACTCTGCAATATTCACGAGCATTGGCAGCATGCCAAGTTCAAAAATGTGTTTTTCGAGACCAACAGCAAGCTGAGCTGAATAGGGGTTGGTTAAGTCGTTTATAACCAACGCAACGAGGTTTGAGCGTTTGCTGCGAAGTGCTGCAGCATCACGGTTATACACATAACCAAGCTTATCAATGGCAGCCAGTACTTTTTCTTTACTTTTTTTACTGACCTTATCACTGTTGGTAAGGACCAAAGACACGGTTGATTTTGAAACTTGCGCTTGTTCAGCAACATCCCAAATTGTGACTTTGCCTGTCGATTTTTTCATTTTTATTAGCAAAAAGTGGTGAATAGAGTGCTTTTATTTTAGCGTAATTTAGCAGTTTAAGTCACTGATTGGCTGCTAAAAGAGTCGAAACTCTTTATGAAATGCTGCAAACATGTTCTACTTGTTTACAGAATAGAAAATAAAAACGAAAAAGGAACGAACATGAAAGCATTCAAATTGCTTTTTGCGCTGGTCATTGGCGCAGCTGTTTGCACACCCAGTTTTGCCAATCAAGGTTATCAAACCCCATCGCCTGCACTGGCTGCTGTGGTTGATGCTAAGCTTGCACCGAGTAGTTATTTATCCAATGATGGTCAGTGGTTGGCGTTATTTGATAGAAAACGCATCGATACCTTACAAGACTTAGCCAAAGAAGAGTTAAAGCTTGCAGGTATTAAGCTTAATCCAGCTAATTTCTCGCGCTCGAGAGAACGAAATAAATTTACATCTTTAGTGCTTAAGCATGTCGAAACCGGTTCTGAAATTGTTGTGTCGGGTTTGCCAAACGGTATTTTACGTTCACCAAGTTGGTCAAGCGACAGCCAGTACTTGGCGTTTGTGGTTGAGCAAGCAACGAGTGCTAATCTATGGGTTTATAATGTAAGTACTAAACAAGCCCGCCAACTCAGTGATACCTCGCTGAACTCGGTTTTAACCAGCACACCTTACACTTGGCTGCCAGATAGTAGCGCCATTGTTGCTAATGCCGCGGTCAATATTGGTAAAACGCGCATCAGCAATGACAGCACGCAAGTCGTGCCGGTTATCCAACAAAGCAGTGGGGAAAAAGCACCTGCGCGTACTTATCAAAACTTGCTAACTAGCCCATATGATGAAGCGCAATTTAAATTCTTTGCACAAAGCCAATTGACTTATATTCCGCTCAGTGGTCAAGGCCAACCAATTGGTCAACCGGGCTTAATTAAATCGTTTTCGGTCTCGCCTGATTCTACCAATATTTTGGTTGGTATGATTGATGAGCCTTTTTCGTATCAAGTGCCTTACAGCCGATTTGCTGCAACTTGGCAAATTTGGGGCATGCGTGGCTATACGCTAGCAGAGCTTGCGAAGCAGCCTTTAGCTGATAACATTCCACAAGGCTATGACAGTGTTAGAACCGGTCGCCGTGATTTTCAATGGCGAGCAGATCAAGGGGCTGAGGTCATTTGGGCAGAAGCGCAAGACGGCGGCGATATGAAAACCGACGTGCCTTATCACGATCACCTTTATAGCCTAAGAGCACCTTTTAAACGTGATGCACAGTTATTTGCTAAAGTCGAACGCCGATTTGATTCAATCGCTTGGGGCAATGGCAATGTTGCTTTGTTATCTGAGTGGCGCTTTAGCGACCGACAAGAGCGCGTCTTTGTAATTCAACCGCGTAACGCAGATAAAAACCGCGTGCTATTTTCAGAGCGCAGCTATAACGATGCTTATAAAGATCCAGGTTACCCAATCTATGAAAAGAATGATTTAGGCGCTGACGTATTAAAAGTTGTTGGCGGGCGTTATCTTTTCTTACGTGGTAATGGTGCCTCTGAACAAGGCAATATTCCGTTTTTAGACCGTTATGATGTAAAAACCAATACCACAACACGCGTTTGGCAATCAGAAGCGCCATATTATGAGCGTGTGCGTGCCATGCTTGATGACGAAGGCGAGCGTTTAATTACCATTCGCGAATCTAAAACTGAGCAACCTAACTTCTTTATTCGCGACCTAGACGATAATACCCTGACCCAACTTACGACTTTTGAGCACCCTTACCCAGAATTTAAAGGAGTGACTAAAGAGTTAATTCGATACAAGCGTGATGACGGCGTTGAGCTTAGTGGTACGCTTTATTTGCCGCCGGGTTATGATGCAACTCAAGGCCCGTTACCAGTTCTAATGTGGGCTTATCCGCTTGAATATAAAGATAAAGCCGTTGCGTCACAAATGCGCGAATCGCCATATGAGTTTACTTATATCGGTTATTGGGGACCAATGCCTTATCTTGCAAAAGGTATTGCCGTATTTGACGACCCGAAAATGCCAATTGTGGGTGTTGACGGTAAAGAGCCGAACGACTTATTCCGTAAGCAGCTGGTGGCAAGTGCTAAGGCTGCGGTAGATGTACTTGTTGAAAAGGGTGTGGCAGATAAAGACAAAATTGCGATTGCCGGTCACTCTTATGGTGCCTTTATGGTGGCGAATTTATTAGCGCACAGCGACTTATTTAAAACCGGTATTGCCCGCAGTGGTGCTTACAACCGCACCCTAACGCCATTTGGTTTCCAAGGTGAAGAGCGTGATTTTTGGCAAGCGCAAGATGTGTATGCGGCTATGTCACCGTTTTTCCACGCTGAGAAAATCAATGAGCCTATGCTGATGATCCACGGTCAAGAAGATCCAAACTCGGGTACCTTCCCAATGCAAAGTGAGCGTATGTACGCTGCATTAAAAGGCCTAGGTAAAGAAGCCCGCTTAGTGATGTTACCTTATGAGGCGCATGGCTATCGCGCTCGTAAGAGCTTGCTGCATGTACTTTGGGAGCAAGAGCAGTGGTTAGATAAATACTTATTAAGTGACGAAAAACCCGCAGAGCCAGTTGCCGCTGACGGTGTTACTCAGTAATTATTTAGTTACTTATATAAAAAATCCCCGCCCTTTAAGCGGGGATTTTTATTTTAAAGGTAGTGTTTTTGTTATTATTAGAAGCCGCTTTAAAAGAATCGATTTAACAATGAGCCGAGTATTTATTTAACACTAACTCTGGGTAATCGGTTTTAATTGCTCGCTTAACCAATCAATAAATACTCGGGTGCGCCTTGGTAAGTGACGTCGATTTGGGTAGACGATATTCATAGGCATGGGTGGTAAATTGTAGTCAGGTAAAACTTGGATAAGTTCACCACGGCTGAGCTCGTCGAGAACTCCATGACGAGGCACTTGAATAAGGCCAAGCCCTGCTAAACACGCTGCTTTATAAGCATCCGTATTGTTGACTGTGAGCTGTGATTTCATGGTGAGGGTTTGCCAATCGCCTTGTGTATCCTGGTATTCAAAGCCGGGGTCAAGTTGACCGAGTGTTTGGCTATAGCGAACAATGTAGTGCTCGGCTAAATCGCTAAGCTTTGTGATGTTGCCAAAGTTTTTAATATAACCTGGGCTTACACAGTTAATCATCGGGCAGTGGCCAATTCTTTTCGCAATCAGCGATGAGTCTTCTAATTGACCGACTCGTACTACACAATCAAAGCCTTCTTCAATTAGGTTAACTCGTCTGTCAGAACTACTCAGTTCAATCTCTAATTGTGGGTGTGCAGATAAAAAACTGTCTAGATTCGGCAGCACTAAGCGTCTGCTAATTGGCTGTGGCATATCTACTCTAAGACGCCCTGATAACGCTTCGTCTTTTTTATGAAAAAGGGTTTGTAGTTCGTCTATATCAGCAAGCATATCTTTGCAGCGCTGATAAAAAACTGTGCCTTCGTTGGTCAGCGTGACTCGCCTTGTTGTGCGGTTTAGAAGCCGAGCACCTAACGTATCTTCGAGTTGTTTGACCAACTGCGAGACAGATGATTTAGGCATGCTCAGTGCAAGTGCTGCAGCCGAAAAGCTTTTTAGCTCTGCAACCTGAACAAAGGTTTTCATGGCATTTAGTTCATTCATGATTGTTTGTTATTTACGAACAGTTAATTCAATTTTACATGGTTTATCTGGTTTTGCAGTGTAAATATACTGGTTGCTCAAAATAACTCCAAAGCAAAAGGTAAACATGATGAGCAACAAAATTGCAGTGATCACAGGTGGTAATCGCGGTTTAGGTAAAAATACAGTTTTAAGTTTGGCACGTAAGAACATTGATTGCGTATTTACTTACAGAAGCCATAAAGATGAAGCGCAGCAAGTTGTAGAGGAAGTCGCAGCGCTAGGGGCAAAAGCCGTCGCCATCCAACTTGATGTGAGCGATATTTTAGGTTTTGCTGAATTCAAACAAACACTTGAAAGTACCTTAGTAACACAATGGCAAACCTCTCGATTTGATTATTTAATCAATAATGCAGGTCATGGCAGTGATAGTGCATTTGCTGATACCAGTGAAGCTATGTTTGATAATTTGATGAATGTACATGTAAAAGGAGTGTTTTTCTTAACGCAAACACTGCATCAGATGATCAATGATGGCGGGCGTATTATTAACTTATCTTCAGGGCTGACACGTTTTGCATTACCAGGAAAAGCGGCCTACGCCACCATGAAAGGGGCCGTTGAGGTATTAACCAAATACCTGGCAAAAGAACTTGCTGGTCGCAATATTGCCGTGAATGTCGTCGCACCCGGTGCAATTGCCACTGATTTTGGTGGCGGTGCTGTCCGTGATAATGAGCAGGTTGCGCAATTAGTCAGTTCATATACAGCCATGGGGCGCGTTGGCCAAGCTGATGACATTGGTCCTATGATTGCGCAGCTACTCGGTGATGAAAACCGTTGGGTGACCGGGCAGCGCATTGAAGCATCAGGTGGTATGTTTTTATAAGCCTGTTAGCAATCGCGTGTTTGTTTGCTTATTTAAGTGAATGTGATTTAATCGCTTTCTCTTTTTAAGCAATAAACATGTGATTGCATTTATGCTCGATTTAGCAGTACTCGCGGTTTTTATTCCGACCTTTTTCTTTGTGTCTATTACTCCAGGTATGTGTATGACGCTTGCCATGACGTTAGGGATGAGTGTGGGCGTTAGACGTACGCTGTGGATGATGGTCGGTGAGGTGTTAGGCGTTGCCACGGTAGCCATTGCTGCGGTGATTGGGGTTGCTAGTATTATGCTTAATTACCCTGACTTATTTGCCTTTTTAAAATACCTAGGTGGTGCGTACTTAATATACTTAGGTGTTAATATGTGGCGCGCTAAAACCAGCTTTAAACCTAATGATGATACACAGCAACAAATTGGTCGTGGGCAATTGTTTTCGCAGGGTTATATTACTGCCATTGCAAACCCAAAAGGGTGGGCATTTATGATTTCTTTACTCCCTCCGTTTATTAATGTTGATTTAGCAGTTGCCCCACAGCTTGCTGTATTAGTGAGCATTATTATGCTGAGCGAATTTATCTGTATGTTGATTTACGCAACAGGCGGAAAGAGCTTAAGGCTGTTTTTAGATAAAGGCGATAATGTGAAGTGGTTAAACCGTATTGCTGGTGCGCTAATGATGTGTGTGGGCGTTTGGCTGGCGCTGGGTTAACGCTAATTTGGAGAATACCCATCCGCATACGTCAAATGGGTATTATCCTTGATGAGAGTTAATCAACTAATTCAACTTGCTTAGACACATGGTTAAAGCACAGTCTTAATGTATCAATGGCGGTTTTTGTTTTTGCCGCTAAGCTGTCTCTCGCTGGAGTCACGGCATAAACAGTGTAATTTGGCATTGCCCATTCGGGTGCAATTTCAACCAGCTCTTTCGATTTTAATAAATGCCTTACTTCTGGCTCTGGTAGCACGCCATAGCCAACACCATCACACACTAATTTAATTAAGCTTTGCATATTATTTACGGTGATTTTTGCTTTTGGTAATGGCTTACTTGCCAGCGTTAACGGGTTAAACGCATTACTGTCGGCGTTGCTGTGCGCGATACGGGCAAAGTTACCTAGATCTTCCCAACTGGCCTTATCAAGTTTGCTAATTGCATGGTCTTTATGAGCACATAGCTTTAACGGCCAAGTAGCTAACTTACGAGCAACGAGGTTAGAGTCAGTTAATGGGCCAATCGCAATCGCTAGATCAGCGCCGCATTTGATCATATCAATTGGCTCATCAGTCAAAATTAACTGAATACGTAAATCATCAAACTCGTTGATTAAGCGATCTAATGGCTCGCTTAATAGGCCGCCACCAAATCCCACAGGCGCAACTAATTTGAGCTCACCACTGGGTTTATTTTGTAAGTGTTGTAACTGTGTACTGGCTTGATCAGCCAGTGCCAACATTTTCAAACAGCTTTGATAATACAAGTGGCCTGCTTCGGTTAATGTGAGTTCACGTGGGCTGCGGTTAAATAGGCTTAACCCGATTTCTTGCTCTAATTGCTTAATGTGTTGACTGACAGCCGATGTGGTCATCGATAACTCTGCAGCTGCACTGCTCATATTGCCCGTTTCAACAGTACGAGAAAATACACGCAATGTTTTGATCAGCTTGGAATTCATGGTTCAGGCCTTCTTAATTCAGTTTTAAGAAATCGTAAATTGTGAAAATCGGGACTTCTCATTAGTATGCAAACGCTAATTATTATCATTTATAAACAAAAAGTCACGGAGTATTATTATGACGAGGGTTGTTTCTTCTGTTTTACCACTCACCGCTGCTGTGTTAGCAGGTCTTTCCCATTTTGCATACGCTGATGACAAAAAACAAGATATGGAAGTCATCGTCGTTTCGGCTTCAGGTTACGAGCAAATGCTAAAAGAGGCGCCAGCCAGTATCAGTGTTATCGATCGAGAGCAGCTTGAAAAACGTTTTTATCGTGATCTAACCGATGCGATGACCGATGTTCCCGGTGTGGTTGTCACAGGTGGTGGCGACAGAAAAGATATTAGCCTTCGTGGTATGGCCAACCAATACACTTTAATTTTAGTTGATGGCCAGCGTCAAACCTCACGCGAAACACGCCCAAACAGCGATGGCCCAGGTGTAGAAGGGGCGTGGACTCCGCCTATTTCGGCAATTGAGCGTATTGAGGTTATTCGCGGGCCAATGTCGTCGTTATATGGCTCAGATGCAATTGGTGGGGTTATCAATATTATTACCCGCAAAACACCAGAAAAGTGGTACGGCGAACTGCGTTTAGATAGCACGATTCAAGAATCAAGTGAATCGGGCAATATTAACCAAGGAAGCTTTTTCACCGCGGGTGGCTTAATTCCTGAGTTATTAGGTATGCAATTATCAGGTCAATTTTCAAAGCGTGATGAAGACGATTTTGAAGCAGGTTTTCGTGGCAAAGAGCAAAGCAATATCAAAGCGAAGTTTATCTTAACGCCTTCTGATAACCACGAAATCATGCTGGAAGTAGGCTCTGCAAAACAAAAACTTGACGAAACATTAGGCAAAACAGTTGCTCCTTTAGCTGAAGGTGAAAGCTGTGGCCGAAATGGCTGCCCAGAGTCATCAACCACAGAGTACGACCAAGAAACATATTCACTAAGTCATAATGGTTTTTATGATTTTGGCTCATCACGCAGCTACCTAAAGTACGATAAATTTGATAATACTTCGCGCGAAATGTACGTCGAAAATACCGATGCGCAAACCAGTTGGACGCTGCCATTTACTGATCACAACGCAACACTTGGTGCAGCTTATTTAAAAGAAGAGCTTGATGATTACACCAGTAACAAAATTAGTGATCTAACGCATGTAGAGAACGAGCAGTGGTCAGTGTTTGCCGAAGATGAGTGGTCAGCAACGAAGCAGTTTAAACTCACAACGGGTCTTCGTTATGACCATGATGGTAACTTTTCAGGGCATTTCAGCCCACGTTTGTATGGTGTGTATACAGCGACTAAATCGTTGACGGTAAAAGGGGGTATCTCTACAGGCTTTAGAGCGCCGAATATTCGTCAATCTACCGCGGCCTGGGGGCAAGTGAGTCGAGGTGGTAATATTTACGGTAACCCAGATTTAAGCCCTGAAAAATCAGTAAACTACGAAATGGGTATCTACTATGATGCCAGCCGTGATTTATCGCTTTCAAGCACCGTATTTTACAACGAATTTGAAGATAAAATTACCCGTATTTCGTGCCCACTCACCCAGTGTACGGATGGACCAAACCAGTTTGGTTCGATGCCAACAACCTATGTCAATGTGGATGAAGCCGTTACACAAGGTTTTGAGTTATCAGTATCTTACGACATTACCAGTGAGCTTGATGTCAGTGCCAATTACACCTACACCGATTCTGAGCAAAAAACCGGTGAATACAAAGGCAGCCCACTTAATCAATTACCGAAGCATATTTTACAAACTTCAGTTAATTGGCGCCCGGTTGATAAGCTAGGTACGTGGCTGCGTGTTCATTACCGCGGCGAAGAAAGCCAGCCGACAACAGGCCCGTCGCAAGACAGCTTAATTGCGCCAGATTACACCTTGGCTGATATTGGCGGTAACTACGATTTAAGCCGCAGCATTAAGTTAGGGTTTGGTGTTTATGACTTGTTTAATAAAGAAATTACCGAAGCTGAATACGGATATGTTGAAGATGGTCGTCGTTATTGGCTATCAGTAGGGTTTAATTTTTAAGCCCATACCTTAGTAAAAGCAAAGCCAACGAGTTACGTTGGCTTTGTTAATAAAATTAACTTTAGTTTTGAAAATGACAATAAATCCAGTGGTGCTACCTTTGGGTTGTTTTTTAATGGCTGTATAGCACTATAGTTATAGTTCGCTTTTTAAATAGTTCTACTACATTGGGTTAGTCATCAACTGACAGACAACAATGATAACGACTATAAAGGCGATATATGCAAAAAGTAACACAATTATGTAAACGAAAATCAGCGTCGTTTACTCCGCTCGCAGTGCTCTGTGCTGCTATTTTCTCACAGCCAAGTTTTGCAGGGAGTTGGCAGCAAAATGTCAGCATTGGCGGTTTTAATAATGTTCATATTTACACTCCTGATACGCAATCAAGCATAGGCAATGGCCATTCTTTGATGCTGGTATTACATGGCTGCGTACAACCCATTAATAACTACTTAACTGCGAATCTTGAAGATGCAGCCGAAGCCCATGGCATGGTAATAGCCGTTCCTGATGCTATGAATAAGGCAGGTTATAGCTGCTGGTCATATTGGCAAGGAGCAATCAATAGAAGCTCTGGCGATTATAAGAATTTGATTAATTTAGCCAATGTATTAAGTTCTGATGCAGCGCGTAATATTGATCCCAAACAAGTGTATATTGCAGGTTTATCATCTGGGGCTGCAATGGCTGCACAAACGGCTTGTGTAGCGCCTGATGTATTTGCCGGGGTTGCACCCAGCGCCGGGCCGACCATCGGCACAAGTTCAAGTGGGGCAATTTCGACCTGTGAAACAGTGTCTGAAAACACCTTTGTATCCCGCTGTGAAAGCTATGCTGGCAGTTATAAAGATCATTTTGCGACACAAATAGCGGTGATTGGTCACGGTACTGCCGATACCACAGTCAATACCTGTTATAACCAGCAAAACGCAGATGGCTTTGCTGCCCTTTATGGGGTTAATCAACTTTCAGGTACGACAACAATAAGTGATGATGCAACGCGTACCGCTGAGCAGTCACTTTGGCAAGACAATCGGGTTGCTATGCTGTGGTTTAATAATTTGGATCATTCGTGGTCGGGCGGGCAAGGTGCGTCTGGCGATTATGTGGCGGCAAACAGTATTAATTTTGCAACCTATCTCGGTGAGTACTTTGCGGCTAATAATAAACGAGTTGATCGTAATGCAGGCCCTGAAATTAGTAATTTAACTGCCACAGACAGTAATAATCAGCTCACCATTACAGGCAGTGCAGTCGACCCAGAAGGCAGTGTAACGAATGTTGATATTAACGTGTATAGCCTAGCCGGTGGCGCGGCAAGCTTAATTGAGTCACTGAACGTGCAAGTCGATGCGAATAATACTTTTAGCGGGGTGACAAGTGCACTCAGCGATGGACTTTATGAAGTGCGTGTCAGTGCCACAGATAATGAAGCGAAACAAGGTGATGAAGCTAATCTTACGGTACGCGTTGGACCAGAGCCTGCGGCTACAGCACCGCTACTGAGTGACACTGCGGCTAGTGTAAACGGGCAGTGCGCTTTGGTAACGGGCACAGTGATTGATGATAATCAAAATTTAAGCACTGTCGTGGTCAGTTTTAGCAATGGTGATGTGACGGCTACAGTGAATGGGCTAGAGTACTTTGCTGAGCAATGCAATTTGGCTGGTGGCAATAATAACGCCGTGATCACCGCAACTGATGATACTGCGCTTACATCAACAGATAGCATTAGTTTTGTCATCGATGCTGGCGTGACAGGCGATTACAATCTTCATATCAACGAAGGCCATATTAGCTGGGGCGAAGGTTATTCTGCCTGTTATTTAGCGTTTGGAACCGCAGCCTTTACTATGCGCGAGTATTCAGCGGGCACAAATCAATGTCAGTGGATTGCTGATGATGATTCAAGTTGTGCTGGGCCATTGCAGGCATGCAAAACCACCACCGAACCGACTAATGACGCAGACAACGACGGTGTGCTCGATGGCGCAGATAATTGCCCGAATGTGGCGAACGCTGATCAAGCCGATAACGATAATGACGGGGTTGGTAATGTGTGTGACAGCACTCCTGATGGTGAAACGAGTGACTCCGACAGCGATGGTGTCAGTGATAGCCTAGATAACTGCCCGCTGGTAGCCAATAGTGATCAGCTAGATAGTGATGCAGATGGTGTGGGTGATGCGTGTGACTCAACACCGAATGGTGATTACCAATGCACTGAAACCACCTCAAGCAACTATGCGCATGTGCAAGCAAATCGCGCAACCACGAATGGCTCTTACGCCTATGCGGTGGGTTCAGGTGATAACCTCGGTCTTTATAACACTTTTTATACCAGTACCTTAGCGCAAACTAGTGCTGGGTATTATGAATTAGGTAATTGCCCTAATTAATAGATGTGTGTCGTCCAAACGGGCGACACTTTTTTCTAAACAGCGTTTAGAACTTATAGGTCAGAGTTAGGCTTCCATTTGTTGGCGCGCCGTAATAACCCACGGTTTGTAAGCTATTAATATACTGCTCATCAGTAATATTATTAACGTTAGCTTGTACTGCAACTTGGTCATTAATATTCCAACGCGCGAAGGCGTTTAGTAGCGCGTAACTACCTTGCTTAACATTGTAATCAGTACTTTCGATTTTAGATTGCCAACGGCCATTTAAACCAACAACCACTGCATCTGTTAGTGCATAATCCACCGTTACACCAACAACATCGCGAGGTGCCCATTTATTGGTGTCGGCACCATTTTCATCTGTTACATCAATATGCGTATAAGATGCGACGATATTCATAGCGTCGGTGATTTTACCTGTGACTTCAAATTCATAACCTTCTGACTCAATAGACACGCCTTCATAGTAATAAATACCATCTTCAGTGAGGCCCGCATATTGCGCAAAGTTATCTTGCTCTGCAGTAAAGTAGGCAAATGTTGTCATTAGGGCATCATCAAACCAAGAAGCCTTAACACCGGTTTCAAAGTTAGTGCCTTTAGTCGGTGCTAAGTATTGGCCGTTGTAATCAGCTTGCTCTTGCGGCTGATAAATATCTGAGTAACTAGCATATAAGTTTAAATCGTCGTTTAACTTATAGGTAAAACCGATATATGGGCTTGTCTCGCTTTCGTCATTATCGATTGATGCACCGGCATTCATACCTGAGCGTTCAAATTCAATAGCGTTAAAACCAACCACGGTAAATAATTTATCAGTAATATTTAACTGAGCAGAGCCAAAGTAACGGGTTAGCTTTTGTTCAATATCTGAATACAGAACTGGCGTAAACCAATCCGGTTCTGGGATCGCATCTAAATCGTACGGAAACGCAGGCGTTGGTCCATAAGCGGGTGTATTATCAAAATCAAACGGGTGTTGATACATCACATCATCACTTTTAGCATGGCTTACCCCAAAGCTTGCTTGGTGCTCTTTACCAAACAATTCAAAGGCACCAAATGCTTTGATTTCAAATAAATCAGCATCTACTTCACTGTCATAACGACCCGGCCAACCACTTAGACCAAGATTGGTGTCTTTATCAATGCTGCCACTGGCATAAAATAGTTTGTCTTGCTCTTCAAAACCACGGAAGTTGTAGCTCGCTTGAAGCTGCCATGCGTTTGCAAAAACATAGTTGTATTCAACAAATGCAGAGGTGTTAATGGTGTCCCACATTGTCCACTCTTGGGTGGTTGTGTCGCTGACATCCCATTTAGCTTGCGTACCATCTGTGTAGTTATAAACAAGGCCGCCCCAAGTATTGCCATCGGTATCTGCATCTTGATATGAGTAACCGATAGTAACTGTTGAGTTATCTGTAAGCTGCCCATCTACCACCGCAGAGAAAAACTCGCGATTGTTCTCAAGGCCATCTAGATATGATTCTTTATCTTCTGCAGCAGCCACAAAACGAGCAGCCCAACTACCTGATTCGGTTAATAATAGTGAGTAGTCAGCTTGTAAACGTTTAAAATCCCATGAGCCAACAGAGACACCGATTTCGCCGCCGTTTTCGTTTTTAGGGCGTTTGCGTACATAGTTAAGCGTGCCCGATGCATTACCTACACCAGTAAGTAAGCCGTTGGCACCACGAATCACTTCAATTTTTTCGTAGCCGTATGCTTCCATTGCACCGGTAACAATGCCCCAATCATTCGGTAACCCAACCCCATCGATTTGTGTATTCTTAATTTCAAAACCACGTGATGTATAGTTGGTACGGTTAGTTTCCCATTCTTCAACATTGATACCTGGCGCTAAGCGTAAAGCATCATTAATGTTAAAAGCAGAATAATTTTTTAATTGCTCAGCAGAGATCACACTGATTGATTGCGGAGTTTCATCAATTTCTAGCGCTAAACCTGTCGCGCCTTCACTAATACGGTTTTGTCGAATACCTACAATTTCGATTTTTTCGAGATTAGCCTCTACGTCAGTCGTTTGTTCTGCAAAACTGATTTGAGGGTAAAGTGCACAAAGAATAGCGGTTGCAACAGGCAACTGAGTGAATTTCATTTTTATCTCCGCGTGTTATTTAGCAAATTTTTATAGGGTTATTGTTTTTAATAAGGAAACAATTGGCGGGTAAGTTATCACAACTGATAATAATTATCATCATCATTCATCGCAAAAGTGATATGTTAATACAAATAAATGTAACAAATTATGTCAAAGAGTTTTGTGTATATGAAAAGGCGAGTTTACTAATTGGGCAAGAAAAAGGCGCCCTGAGGCGCCTAGATTTAGGAGTATTTATTTTCTGCGGATACTAAAGTTATCTGGACCTCTACTTGTAATAGATTGAGCAAGGCTCACTTCCTCGATATCCATTACTTGTACTCGCTCTTTAGTGTGAACTACCTCAGCATCTAAAGATTGCTCTTCGTGTATCAGGTAGAAATGATCGCCAATTTGGCCCCCGTTATGATCTATATCAGCTTGGTGTAAGCTGTATTGCTTATTACCTGCACGAGTTTCTAGAGTACCCGTTGTACCTGATCCAGGAAGAATCGCAAAGTAAGCAACACGTTCATTACGGTGGCCTTCATTTAGAGTATCTTGCTCATAAAATGCGGCACTAAAACCTGCGTTATTTAAGCCTGCAACTCGCGTATATACTGTATGTGGGCCGTTAAAGGTTTGTGTTTGCAAGAATACATATGGTTTTGCAGTAAATGCTTCGCTAAATTCTACCGCTTTAAAAGCTTTAGTATCGTTTAAAGTAAAGCTGCCAATTTCAACAATGGTGCCATCGCTCATTGTGTAACGACCTTCGTCCATTGTTAAAAAGTCAAATGACTCAATATTAGGGTGACCGTTACCGTCTTGCAGATATTGCCACTCTTGGAAAGATACAGAATAACCTTCTGGTGTTACATCCGTTAAACGGTTTGTACCACCGTGTTTACCATTAAATGTTGGCGCAGAGGTAAATACAGCTGGCGCTGTAAACTCTTGGTCACCAAAATCATAGTTTTTCCAGTTGCTATCAAGCTGTTTAATCACTGCTTCTGAATAGTAAGGGATTAATTCACTTGGTAATGAGCAGCTAGGTTCTACATCACATGCAACAGCATTTTGCGTATTGGTCGTTAAGTCATTAATGCGAACTGGCAATGTTGCTGCAAGGCAGGTTTCACCTGAGTACGGATCTAAACGGTATAGCTTTGATTCGTTTTTATCGCCATGGTCGTTAATGACAGAGCGGCTGATCACAAGGTCGCCATTTTTATTTACTGTGGCACCACCTACCGCGATTAAATCGTGTTTTGAAAGCTCTGTAGCCGCAAAGCTTGTGCGGTCAATGCTGTAAACAGATGTTGTGGTTATTAGTAAAAGCTCGCCATTTTTAATGACTAAATCAGCGCGGCTCAAGCCATCAAGGTCGCTATAATCAGCCAGCACAGTTGCTTCGCCTGTGTTTTTATCAATGCTATAAAGCTTGGTAAAACTTACTGCAAGTAGTGAATCAGAGCTTGCATCATATGTCATACCAATTACAGATTTAGTTGTACCAACCACAACATGTTCACCTGTAGCATGATCTAAATAGGCCAAGCGACTATATTTGAATTTATCGGCACGAATTGGTAGGTGAGAAAACTGCTCATCACTGATGTCTAGGTGACTTACATCAACTTTGTACTCTAACGGAATAGGTGATGAAGCATAATAAGTACGGTTTGTTGAGGCATCATAAGCAATCGCAGCAGAACTAAACTGGGCGATTGAATGTGCCGTAGCCGATTTGTTTTGCTCGTCTAGGCTAAATACAACACCGGTTTCACCACGGCCTGAGTTCATTGCAAAAATTTCGCCCTGACAGCTTGCTGCCACAGCATTTGATGCAGCGAGTGTACTTGCAACTGCAAGGCTTGAAAGTAACAAGTTAGTTTTTATCGACATAAGTAAATCCCACTATTAGGTTTGTTGCGACACAAAGAGATAAGACCACTTTGTATTAATAGTGAGCATTATAGTGAGAACCCTCACTTTACGAATGCCGATAAAAGCTGTTTTTAAGTCTGGAATTTAATCTTTAAGTACTAAAAAATGCATATTTAATGTTAAATTAGCTGTTTTTCTGACTTTTCTGATCCTCAGAATTACTCGACATTGAGCTGCCTACGGACGCGGTGATTACGAGTAAAATAGCTAACCATTGCCACAGGTTTAAAAATTCGCCTAGGATCATAAAGCCAGCCAATGCTGCAATGGCTGGTTCTAGGCTCATCATAATGCTGAACCCTTGCGCAGGCATATTACGCAGCGCCACCATTTCTAAGGTATAGGGTAGTGCGCTAGACATAATGGCGACTAAAAGACCCAGCGGTAACACTTCCCAGCTTAATAGTGCAGTGCCTTGAGAAGCAGCACCATAGGGCACAAGTACAATCGCGGCAACGCTCATACCCATAGCAACGGTCATCCCGCCTGAACCTTGATTTCCGGTTTTTTTACCAAACAAAATATAAAATGCCCAACAGGCACCCGCCGCAAGGGCTAAAATAACACCTACAGGGTCGAGGCTGTCTTCGCCTTTCATATCGGGTAATAATAAAATTATGCCAGCAATGGCGCAGGCTACCCAAAATAGGTCGCGTTTTTTACGTGACGAAAGCAGAGCAACCGCAAGGGGACCTGTAAACTCAAGTGCAACACCTATCCCTAACGGGATACGCTCAATTGCATAATAAAACAGAATATTCATGCCACCCAAGCTTAGGCCATAGATGATAATAGGCATGCGTTGTCCCACTGGCGGAAATGCGCGCCATGGCCTAAACACAAGACACAAAATAGCAGCAGAAAAACCCAAGCGCAGTGCGGTTGTGCCTTCAGGGCCAATTAAAGGGAATAATTGCTTGGCAACGGAGGCACCAGATTGAATGGTGACCATCGCAAGAAGCACGCAAATAACAGCAATAAAAAACGGTGGGATGGTGCGCTGCATCACTGTCCTTATGAAAGTTAATACCTTAAGTTTGCGGCGATTTTACTGATGTTTTGTGGGATAAGAAATGTTTTTCGTTAAACAGACACGGATTTTCGATAAAGCAAAATTGCGGGTATCAAATTGCTTTGATACCCATGCTCAAAATGCTTAAATTTGGCTTGCTTGTTGAAAGGCCGGCATGATGGTTTGCGTGGCCTGTTTTTGCTGCTGGCGTTTGGCCATGTTAAAGAATATAGCGGCAAAAATAGCAGCGACAATATCAACCCAATAGCTTGTGTAAAAAAGCGAATTAACGTTACTTAAAGCAAGTTTTAGTAAGGTTGAGAGCACCATTAATGCACATAGGCCTGCAAGCAAGTAAAGCCCAACAATAGTCGCCTTTTTTACAGGTTTTAAGAAGCTATAAATCACAAAAGCAAAAAAAGCGGCGTAGTAACTGTATAGGGTGGCGTAGTTTGTGTTGCTAACAAATATAGGTAGCCATTTGGCAGCAACGAGTGTGAAGGCTACGGCAATCATAGATCCTAAACAAACGCCAATGGTGAGTTTTGCCATAAACAAGGTACTGCGTTTATTAGCATCTTTTTTAAAGCGTTTGTCTATCCACAGTAAATTACCTGAATAGAATAAGAAGGCGCCAAGTAACCCCATAACGAAGTAGCCCCAACGACCCCAGTCTCCCCCATAGGTGCCAAAATGGAGTGAGAAAATACTGGCAACCATGTTACCCCACACTGCACCTTCGCCTTGCGGGTAGCTTGAGTTAACCACTTTTAGTGTGTACGGGTTCATGAATAGGTAATCAGTATCTGGTCCGCGCACTACCGCATTATTGTTACTCATCATAAACACCGCAGAAGGTGAGGCCGAATTTAAATTACTATAGCGAATATGGATTGGCTCATAGCCGGGGGCATAGTTTTTCGCTGCGAGTACTTGTTCATCAATGCGTGGTAAGTTCTCAATATGAAAACTTTGCGCGGCAGGCGTAGGGCGCTGAAACAGTGGCTTGCCATCATAAAATTGCGCTAAACCACCATAAATAAAGTCATGAAATGCAAACACTACTACGGTAAAAGCAATGACTAAATGAAACGGTAAACTCGCTATACCGACAAGGTTATGGCTATCGAGCCAGAATCGACTAGGCCCTTTTTCTTTTCGCAGTGCAAAAAAGGTTTTAACTAATGTTGGCAGTAAAATAATCACTCCTGAGACCAAAGCTAAAAAATACAAAATACAGGCAATACCAAGAATATAGACCCCTGATTGGTCATGACCAATTTCGCCTATAAAACCAGCTGTACGGTGTAAATAATCAACTAAATCGGCAAGTTCGTTTTCGGTTTGTGCGCTGACGTTTAAAGTGCCATCAGCATTTAGGTGTGCGAAGTTGAGTTGTTTATCAAGCTCCATGCCTCGGGCATTGCCTTTGATATACCACGAAAGAGGTGCATCTTGGGTATGTAAATCAAGGTTAAAGCCTTTAGCAAGTTGTTCGCCTTGCTCATTAATTGCCGTATCTACCAGCGTTTGGTAGTCATAATTAGAGCTGGTGATTTTAGGAGCTTGAATAGGTGCTGCCCATTGCTGTATTTCGTGTTTGAACATGGTCAAACTGCCCGCATAAAAACCAATAAACAGCACTAAACCTGCAATTATACCTGTCCATGTATGTACACCTTGATAGGTGCGAAGAATATCCGATCTGACTTTCATGATGCACTCCTTAGCATAAAAAACACGCCATAAAGCAACACAGTTAAGCTGCCAAGCACAAGCCACGCTTGCTTTGCTGAGTTGAATAAATAACTAAAGCTAAAAATGGTTAGCCAAACAGGCGTGATCATCCACATGTTAAATTGCACTTTATCGCGAGCATCAATGCCTCCTGGGCCATACCAAGCAAAAAATGCAACGAAAATAAATGAGAGGGCTATCCCTAAAAATGCACCCGCAAGGGTTTTCCCTAACCAAGTTGGTTGGCGTTTAGATGAGCTTGTCATGAATTATCCTTTTCTTTTCAGCAGGCTAATAAAAGGGATCAGCATCAACATTAGCATCAAACTAAAAATGATATAGAACACGGCCGCTGTGACTGAGTATTGTTGAAAGGCAAGTATTAATGCGCAAACGATTAACGCAATCGAAAGTAATCGCCATTGTTTTTTAATAGGTTTTTTTAAGAATCGCTGCTGCTTTCTAGTGCAGTACACAGTACTGACAGCAAAAACGACAAGCAGGGTAACGGTAAAAGTGAGCATAAGATTATAGTTGTAGTTGATGTTAAATCTCATTGTAAATGATAACTAAACTCAATTGCAATATCATTAAGCTTGTGTTAATTTCCTAGCGCTTTTTTATCAAACTCAATTTGTTTAATTCTAATAATCTCTTACGGGGAAAGGACATTGGCTACTGCATTTAAACTTAATTCACTCACCAAAGTTATGCTTGCATCATTACTTGTTACACAAGGCTCAGCGTGGGCCGATGACGACCAAAGCAGTCGAAAATCAATGGATACCATTGTTGTTACAGGTGAAAAAACAGAGAAGTCACTTAAAGAGACCATGTCGTCAGTGGCGGTTGTTGATAAGTCTTTACTAGAAAACGGTCAACTTGCTTCTATATCTGAAGCGCTGTCAGAAATGGCGAACGTTGTTGTGTTAACGGGCTCGGTACCAGATATGCGAGGCGTGTCAGGTAATGGTGGTGCAACGGGTTTTAACTCATTTAGCGGTGGTTCCAAAGCCCGTGTTTCAACCTTAATCGATGGTGTAAGCCAACCGTTTGTTGCAGATTTAACCGGTGATACGGGTCTGTGGGATGTAGAACAAATTGAAGTTTACCGAGGGCCGCAATCAACCAGTAATGGTCGTAATAGTATTGCGGGTGCCGTTTACATGACAACTAAAGCACCTACTCAAGAATTTGAAGGGGCTGTGCGCGTTGGTTATCGTAACCAAGATAGCTACCTAGATACTGCCGCAGTGGTATCCGGTGCGTTAGTTGAAGATGTATTAGCATTTCGTCTATCAACTCAGTACGTTGATGGCGAAACATTTTCAAATCCACCGGTATACGAAACAAACCCCACTGATCGTGAATTAAACAAGTTAAATACCAGTAGCACACGCGCTAAATTACTTTACACACCTAGCGAAGATCTTGCTGTACAGCTAACTTATTCAACTTACAGTGAAGAAGGTAATTCGGGTCGTAAGTACTTTTTAGCGGATGAGCCATTTGATTATGAGCCGCTATATCAACGTATTATGGATACTGAATCTGATACCACGCAAGTGAATGTTGATTACAAAATTAACGATGATTTTTCGTTAGATGTTTTAGTTGCTTATATGGATTACAAATGGGGATTTGAAGCTTACGAACCACTTGAAAGTGCAGAATCTGACGTATCAATGGATGAAAGTAACATCACTGTCGATACCAAATTGAACTTTGGTTTAAGCAATGATTTTTACTCAGGCTTTGTTGGTCTTGCTTATTTTGACCGTGACCAAGACTTTGAAAGTGTCGGAGCAACCAATTATTACGGCGACGATAGCAGTAAATCGACCGCAGTTTATGGTGAAACAAGCTTTAACTTAAGCCGCGAATTAACGTTAACAGCGGGTCTGCGCATTGAGCGTGAAGAACAATTACGTAATTTCAATATGGCATTTCGTGGTGATATGCTCGTTGAGCAACTTGATAATTCACACACACTGCGTTTACCAAAACTCGCGATTCAATATGATATTAGCGACGAAACAACGTTATTTGCCAGTGCTCGTCGTGGTTACAATGCCGGGGGCGGCGCACTTGATTTTACTGCTGAAGATTATTACTACTACGATGAAGAAACCGTTAATACTTATGAAATTGGTTCACGCAGCGTAATCAATAATGGTGACATAAATATCAGCGCTAATGTGTTTTACAATAACTTTAACGGTTATCAAGCGCTAAGCTCAGAGCGTAAAATCACTAATATTGAAGATGCTCATAGCTATGGTTTAGAAGTAGAAGCCTACAGCATGCTGGGCGATCAGTGGCAGTTACATGGTGGCTTTGGTTTATTGAAAACTAAAATTGATGAATCATCAGCCTTTCCTGATGCCGTCGGCAATGATTTAAACTCTGCACCGGAGTTAACGGCGAGTTTAGGTCTGTCGCATTGGTTTACCGATAGTCTAAAAGTGAATTTAAGTGCCAATTATGTTGATGAATTTTATGGTGACTTAACAAATACAGAAGAACGCGTTGCAGGTGATTACACCATTACGCGTTTATCGATGACTTACGATACTGAACAATGGTTGATAAGTGCCTTCATCAACAATGCCTTAGATGAAGAGGCGTATACCTCACAAGAACCTGTCAGTGGTCGCTACCCACAAGGCTATGTGGCAGTTGTAAACCCACAAACAATCGGTGCATCTGTTACTTACCGATTTTAAACTAAACGCTAGTCGCTGGTTTACTCAGCGACTAGCTTAATTTAAATCGGTTAATTTGCCCGTTTAAGTTATTTGCCAAGTTAGCCAGCTTACTCGATGAAGATGAGATACTTTGCGTTTGTTGCTGTGATTTACGGCTGGTGTCTTGTACTTCATTTAAGCGCTGGGCGATTTCTTCTGTCACTTGAGATTGCTGTTCAGATGCAGAAGCAATGGTCATATTGGCCTCAGAAATGGCTTTTGCTTGCACGCTAATTTCATCGAGCATATGGCCCACTTTTTCCGAATTGATCACTGCCTCTTTAATTTGATTATCACTAGAGCGGATCCTTTGTGTCACCGCATTAGTTGCCGATTGTAATGAGTCAATTTTATCTTGAATTTCAAGGGTGGAGCTTTGCGTACGGCTTGCCAGCGTTCGTACTTCGTCGGCAACAACGGCAAAGCCTCGGCCTTGTTCACCCGCTCTGGCAGCTTCGATTGCGGCATTGAGTGCCAATAAATTAGTTTGTTCGGCAATATTACTGATAACACTTAAAATAACCGTGACTTCATTCACTGAGGCCTCGAGTTGGTTAAGGTCAGTGAGTGATTTTGTTAATGTATCGGCCACAGACTCAACTGAGCTCACCCCTTGTTTTACAACATAAAGGCCTTCTTGGGTTTTTTGATTGGCTGCGGTAGCACTGCTTGCTGCGGCTGCACAGTTCTGAGAAACCTCTTTAACAGCCGTTGAGTTTTCATAGACTGAGCTTGAAATCACTTCAATCGCTTGGCTTTGAATATCATTGAGCGTTTTAGCTTGCTGTGAAATTTCGTCGAGGCTTTTTGCAGCCACTTGCGCTTGCTCTGATTGATCATGAATTTCTTTAAGAAGCTGAGACAGTTTATCAACCATAATATTAAAGCTGCTCGCAAGCTGGCCTATTTCGTCATCGGCTTTGTGGTCAATATAACGAGACAGATCCCCTTCAGAAATACGCTTAGCTTCATCAATTAAGGCATGGGTTGCTTTAATTACTTTTTTCTCTAATTGCCAGTAACACACTATCAAGGTAGCAATAATAGTCAGGACTAACACGGTGCTAATTAAACTTAAGGTAACCACACGGTCGTGATTGCTTTTAACTTCTGCAGCACTTTTTTTCTCAATTGAACTTAAAAATGCTTGTACAGGTTGCTGAATTTTTTCAACTTCGGCCATGTATGCATCATTGGTTAAAAGCGTAATAGCTTGCACCCACTTTTTATGCTCGCTTGCAGTTAAGTTATTTGTATCGCGACCAAGCAAGTCACCCACTAAACTAAATGCTTGTTCTTCTGTTTCAACCAGTTTGAGCGACAAATCATTTGATTTTTGCAACAGGGCTAAATCATCAGCGGCTACATTAAACGCTTTTAGGCGTTGTTCGAAACTTTTCTTTTCGCCGTTAAGCCAAGCTGCTTTGCCTTCAATTTGATCAACAAGCTGGTGGTACTCATCTGCATAGCGAGGGTTTAAGGTCACAACATGCTGACGGGCAAGTTCGGTTAAATGAATCGAGTTTGCAGCTGAAAACTTGGCAAGGTGACTGAGCTCATAACGTTGCTGAGCAGAGTCCATACTTTTATCTTGGCCTGACTGCAAGAATAGAATAATTAAAAGTAGCCCAGCAGCAAGGGTAATAGTTGCTGCGAAAACGGCTCTGAGTAAAAAGCGAATAGTCAAAGTATTACCCTTCTTATTGAAAGTAAATACTATTAACCATAGTACAAAAATCTAATTTGAATAAAAGTTATGAGAAACTTAATTGTGGGTAATTATTTAAGCTTATGTTGAGTGGCTAAAATGAAAGAGGGCAGTGTTAACTGCCCTTGAATAATGTATTTATTGGTCTGCGGGATACACAACGCCAAGTTGGCTTCGCGCTTCATCAAGCACCGCCATAACTTGTTTTGACAGTGTATGAGTATTAACTGATGACTCAATCTGTCCTGCATTCGCTGCTTGAATAAAGTGGCTTACTTCATGGCGCATAAAGTGTTCATCAAATTGCTCAGAGAGTTCTTCAACCGTGCCATCGTTACCGATATATTGCATGCGCTTTAATAAAGAGACGGCTTCGATACGAATGCGACCTTTTTCACCTTGGATTTCAGTAAAGTTATCGCCTTGTGAGATTTTTGAGTAGCTGATCACCGCTTGCTTATCAGCGTAATTTAATAATACGTCACCAGCCCCATCAACACCGGTTTCAAGTAACACACCACTGGCTTTTACACTCTGAGGTGCGCCCCATATTGCGAGTAAAATATACAGCGGATAGATACCTAAATCGACTAATGCACCATTAGCAAATTCTGGCAAGAAAGTGTTTGGGCGCTCGCCATTTTTATATTTATCGTAACGTGATGAATACTGACTATATTGACCAATGTATTTGCGGGGTGTGCCAATTTTTGTGAGGGCATTTTTTAAGCGTGCGAAGTTTGGTAAATGCGTGGTCATCATCGCTTCCATGTATAAGCGTTGATGCGTTTTTGCCGCTTGAATGATAGCCTCAAGTTCTTTGCTATTAGCAGCCGAAGGCTTTTCGCCTAAAACATGTTTACCGGCTTTTAAACACATTACAGCATAGTCTTTGTGTAAGCTATTTGGTGCAGCAATGTAGACGGCATCGACCAATGGATCTTGGCATACTTGTTCAATGTGGGTGAACACTTTAGCATCTGCAAGGTCATGTTTAGCAAGAAAAGCCTCGCCAGTTTGCTGCGCTCGTGAGCACACGCCATATAAGGAAAACGCTTCTAGCTGTTTAGCTGCACTCAGTAATGTGTCGCTTATAAAGTTGGTACCAACAATGACAAAGTTCATGGTTACTCCTCGTTATTTTGTGCAAGCCATGCTTGCCAATCCTGTTCAAATTTTTCCATTTGTTTGTGCTTTTTGCTTAACACATGTTTGTCTTCATCTTCCTGTGCCATATAAGGGCCTACGCGGCATAATGCACAGTGTTTATCGCCTAAATAAGCGGGTAAAGTCAGCTTAGCAGTAATCTCATTGTCAGTTTTTTCGCTAAATACATAGGTAATGCCGCTGGTGTCTTTAACATGTTTATCGCGGTCAACATTACGAATTTTATAGCCCGGGAATAAATTAATATCGAATGGCATTTGGCCAAGATAATGGCAGTTTAGCCCTTGATTTAAGCTGCCTTCAATATTCCATTCACGATACGGTTTTACATCTTTAGAGGTGATGTAACACAACATCGGGCCATTTCTATCTAATGCAAACTGGCTTGCGTAGTCTAGGTAGCGATGCAACAAGGCTCGGTTTAAAACATTCATACCGCCTTGTTGGGTATTTGCTTTAAATGCTGCTTCACCTTTAAACGCAGGTATAAGGGGAAATTGAAAAATAACTACATCGAAACGAGCGTCGCCTAAGCGCTGCCATGCATCGGGTTTAGTGACATCAAATTCAGTTAAGGTTGTTATATTTAACTGTTGCAGTGAACTAAGCGCATTGTCGCTGTATTTTTGCTCTATGGTATTTGCATCATCATAGGTTGATGCAATCAGCATGGCGGGTTTTAAATGGCGAGCTAAGGCCAAAGAAAAAGATAAGTCACCATCGCCCACCGTTAAGATGCGCCAACTAGGGTCTAAAAACATAGCTTATTTGCCTTGCTCAGGCTGTTCTTCGATGGTTATTTCAGGGCAAAGCGCTAAGCGCGTTTTGAGTCCTTCGATGGCAATTTGCTTGATGATCAAGTTAAAGCTTATTAGCACTGCAAAGGCGATATGTATAGGTCCGTGGGTCAATCCAGCATCGGCATCAAACAGCATTAAGCCAAACAACAAAAATAGTGTTGCCAAGAAGATTTCAATCAGTTGATTCGAATAAAAAGTTAAGCCACCTTGTTTTTTATGGTCTTTTTTTATTTGAATGGAACAGAAAAACGGGATCACTTTCACTTTGAAGTGCGCATTCTTCTCGACGTAATTTTCGCCAAGGTGATCTAGTTTAGCGCGAAGTTGATCTATCATAGCAAGTCCTTAAAAAACTGAGCCGCGGATGTTACCGCAATCGCGATAAAAGGGCTACTCAGGATAGATACTCATGCCAATTACAAAAATATGGCAAACAAAAACCACAGACGTTAAAACGAAACGCATTTTTTGATAATCAATATGATAGGTTTGCCACTGTGGTGAACTTTTTTCGAATAACAACACCAACCAGAAACTTGCAGCGAGCCAAGCGAGAGTCCAGGTTGTTGGTAAAAAGCTTAAAAAGCCAATCGGTAGAATAGGAATAATCGCTTTAATGGCATCAGCATGGGTTTGCTGGCCTGCATGCCATAAGTTACCAGCCATAAACGCCAAAATGGCGATACTATAAAAAGTGAAAAAGTCTAAGTTGACGGCATTACTGCCAGCAATGAGTGGCCAGCCAACGCAGCCTAAAAACGGCAGTAAACCTAAGTAACCGAGTTGAATGTGATTAATAAACTTTTCCATAATGACCTTAAAGCCGCCTAACTGGTATAAAATAACTCGTGGTTATTTTATACCAGTTAGGCGGCTAAAACGATCGCTTTATTGTTGGCGTAACTCTCGACGTAGAATTTTGCCAACCGTCGATTTAGGTAATTGTTCCATAAAAATGATTGATTTAGGCACTTTATAAGCACTTAAGTTTTCGCGGCAATAGTCACTCACTTGTTGCTCATCAATCTGCTCTTTTAAGGTAATGTAGGCACAAACACGCTCCCCAGTTTTTTCATCTTTTGCGCCAATTACGGCCGCTTCGCAGATAGCAGGGTGCTGACAAAGTACGTTTTCAACTTCATTAGGGTACACGTTAAAGCCAGAAACAATAATCATGTCTTTTAAACGGTCTACAATTTTGTAATTACCACTTGGAAGCTTCAGACCCACATCACCGGTTTTGAAAAAGCCCCGTTTCATGCATTTATCGGTTTCATCTTGGCGCTGCCAATAACCCATCATCACCTGTGGGCCTTTAACAACGATCTCGCCAGACTCACCGTCAGCTACAGGCTCATCATTTTCATTCCAAATTTCGACGGTGGTGTTTGAAAGTGGGCGGCCAATGCTACCAATTTCTTCTTTTTTAAAGTCATTTAACGTTGCAACAGGCGAGGTTTCTGACAAGCCATAGCCTTCTGTGATTGTGCAACCTGTGGTATTCATCCACGCATCGGCTGCAGCATGTGTGAGGGCTGCGCCCCCAGAGACGGTCATTTTTAAGTTTGAAAAATTCAGTGCCTTAAACCCCGGGTGCATGCACAAGCCAATAAATAAGGTGTTGATGCCTGAAAAGTAATTAATTCCAAATGGTTCGATTTGTTTAACTAAGGCATCTAAATCACGAGGATTTGGTATCAGTACATTAAATTGGCCCATAGCAAATAGACCAACCATGTTCACCGTAAAGGCGTAAATATGATAAAGCGGAAGCGGGCAAATACCGGTTTCTTGACCGGGCGTTAAAATGTCATCAAAGCGCTCATTCATTTGCTCGGCATTGGCTAATATGTTGCCATGACTCAGCATCGCCGCTTTGGCAACTCCTGTGGTACCGCCGGTGTATTGTAAAACAGCAATATCATCACGACTGGCTTGATGAGCGTTAAGAGGAGCGAGTCTTTCACCTTGGCGAATAAGTTCATTTAACGAAAATTGACCCTCTTGCAATGTTGGCTCAGAAACCGCGGCTGCAACAATAACTGTTTTGATTGACGTATCATCGATAATAGTTGCTAATTTATCGGTAAGGGCGTCAAGAATAACAATGGCTTTTACATCGGCATCATTAAACTGATGTAGCATTTCGCGAGCGGTGTAAAGTGGGTTGGTATTGACAACGATTAATCCGGCACGAAATGCTGCATAGGTAACGATAGGGTAATCAACAATATTCGGTAATTGAATGGCGATTCGGTCCCCTGCAACAAGGCCACTTTGCTGTTGAAACCACTGCGCTAAATAACGAGACTGTTGTTCAACTTGTGCATAGCTGAGCGTTTTTCCCGCACTGTTATAGGCTGGAAGTTCGGCATAAGTCTGACACGTATGCTCAATTAATTGCGTGAGGTTATCATGTGTGTTCATGGGTATTCCTTAGCGTGTTGTTCTTATTAGTTGTTGTTTTATCAAGCGATCCATCACTGAATCCATTATCCAATTTGGCAAATAACGACTCATGATATAGGTTAGTTTAGATTGTAAGCCTAGGATCACCATTAATTTTTGTTTATCCAAGCCGCGCAAAATGTGTTTTGCAGCATAGGCTGGGCTGGCTAAAGTACTGTGCGTTTTACTTGCACAAATTAAACTGACTTTTATGTTGTTAGGTTTAAATTTTTTACGGAGCTCTTTGGCTAAAATCAAGGCGCTGGGCTGTGGCGTAAATTGAGTGGCATCAATAAGCGGTGTGGTCAGTGCTAGGTGACTGTTCATGCCCAAGTGTGGCGTGATGACTGTTGCAAAGTGCTGACAAGCAATACTATTTTCGTTACTTAGCTGCTCATAAGTATGGCAGCTGAAAATAGCCAAATCAGGCTTTCCTATCGCTGCAATTGCATTATTTACTTGGGTTTGCAGTGCTTCAGTATCACAGATAGGCGTCGCAAAAAACTCAACGTATTGATAATAATCGGCAAGCTCACCGAGCGATTGTTTAGTTTGTTCGCAAAAATGTAAGTCGAATAATGCAACATCGTCACCTCTTAGAATATATTGCTTTGCCAATTCGAATCCGATACCACTGTTGGCACCGGTAATAAACACTCTTCTTAACATTGCACGACCACTAATTAGCGAAACTAGCTAGCCAATATATATAAATTGTTAACCGAAAACTTAGCTTTATACGACCCATTTTTAACTTTTTGCGCCAAAAAGGCTAAAGTGATTTACGGTAATCTTTTGGTGGTATGCCATACCAGCGTTTAAACGCACGAGTAAATTCGCTGTAATTAGAAAAGCTTAAGATATCTGAGATGTTCGATAAACTGAGGCTAGTTTCAGTTAAATATTGATGTGCTAAATTGCAACGTACATCGTCAACTAACTCACGAAAGGTTGTGTCATGCTTTGTTAAGTGCCGCTGTAAACTACGGGCACTCATTGATAGTTTTTCAGCTATCAGGTTTACACCAAAGTCTTCGTGAAGTAGGTATTGCTTGATCAGCACCTCAACGTGATCTGAAATGTTTTCTCGCTTAGTGTCCTTAAGATCCCCAAGTTGCTGGCTAAGTATCGAAAATAATTGTTTATCTGAGTTTTTGATAGGGATCTTTAAATACTTTCTATCAAATACTACTGCGGTATGGGCACAGTTAAATACCGGGAGTTGACCTAACGCTTGACGATATACGCTAGGATTTTCATTACCACTATGAGGAAGTTCTAAGCGATGTAGTTTTATTTGGTCATCGGTTAATTGTTTTAATAAATTGACGCCTACGCTCATGGCTAAATCCGCGCCATGGTGAACACTTATTTTTAAGCTATTGCGTACTAAAAACGAGAGTTTTACATAGTCTTGACCAACTTCGAGCAGTAAATCAGCACTATTTTGATGTACATGATAGTACTTAGTTAAGTTCTTTAGCGCCATTTCAAGGGTGTCGCAGTTTCCCATCAAGTAACCGACTGAGCCCAAGATATTTAAGCTCTGCCAGCGGCCTAGCTCAAGGCCAAAATAGGGTAGGTTTAACTCTTTAGCCGTGATTTCTAACAGCTGGATCAATTGTTGATACTGCACAAAATTATTTGGCTCAGAGAGTTGTTTTCGATCTAAACCAACGCGCGATAGTAGTGCATCAGGGTTTACCAATTTACTTTCTATCAGCTCAATATAACCATGTAGAGCAGATACTCTAATTAGATCAGGTGCGTGTGTTAGCCGGGGCATAGTGTGCTCTTTTTTAGTGCGTTGGCGTAAAAAGTAAAAAAAATTGCGTGAAAAGTAAAGTAAATGATGCCATTAAAGTTTAACAATGTATTAACCAATCAGCCTGCGAACTGCAATTAAGGCTGAAACGTGCTTAGAGGAACACACAATGAACTATTCAAAAGTTTTTATCAGTGGCGGTAATGGTTTTATTGGCCGCACACTCGCACGCTACTTTAAAGCGCATGGGGTCGATGTATGTGGCGTTGATTTAACGCCCTGTGAAGAGTTTAACATTGTTGCAGGTAACTTGAATGAACCAGCGAGTTGGCGCTCATTAATGAATGACTGCGATTTAGTTATTCATACAGCGGCAATTGTTTCAAATGCGTTTAGCTATAAGCAAACATGGCAGGCGAATGTGGGTTGGACTAAAAACTTACTGGATGCAGCGGTGGCTGCAAACACGGTAAAGCGCTTTGTTCATATTTCGTCGACCGCCGTCTATGGCAGTGATTGGCAAACTGATATTAAAGAAGATGCGCCTTTGTTCCCTGATGGCAGAGCCTATAACGATTCGAAAATGATGAGCGAGCATTTATCGCTAAGCTATCACGCCAGTAAAAAACTCAATGTCACAATAATTCGCCCTGGCGATGTCTATGGGCCCGGCTCAAGACCGTGGATAGCTTACCCATTACAAGAAATCGCCAAAGGCATGTTTATGGTACCAGAGGGCATGTTTGGGCCTGTTTATATTGATGACTTAGTCAAAGGTATTTACCAAAGTGCGATAAGCGACGATGCAAGCGGTGAAATTTTTAATCTTTCGGGCCCTGAGCAAGTAACTAACCAAACTTATTTTAATTATTTGGCGCAGGCACAAGGGAAAAAGCACGTCACAGTAGTGAATTTGGCTTTAGCGATAAAGCTAACAGGGTTTATTGAGTGGTGTTATCACCTTGTTGGTAAAACCACGGATATCAATCCGTCGACCATGCGCATGTTGCGTCGTAAAAGTGCAGCTTATAGTAATGAAAAGGCACAGCATATTTTTGGTTATCAACCTGAATTTACCTTACAGCAAGGTATGCAACATGCTTTGCAGTGGGCGTATGGGCAAGGGCTTTGTAAAGAAGAACCACACACAGATACCGCCACAGCAAATTAAAGACAACTAGTTAACTTATTGAAAGCAAGTGAAAAGAGGGCACACACATGGCATTACCAGATATTATTAATCATCAAGATTTCTTACTGACTATTCATACCAATGATGAAAAGCTGATTAAAAACGCCTTACCAGGGGTACACATTTATCCACTCATGCTGGATTCTGAGAATGGGGTATGGGTATTACGTGTTTTATTTGAGCCGGGTACGGTATTACCAAAGCATTTTCATACCGGTGTTGTACATTTGTATACATTAGCAGGCAGCTGGCACTACACAGAATACCCAGATGATTTACAAGTGGCAGGCAGCTATTTGTTTGAACCAGGCGGTTCGATTCATCAATTTCAAGTACCAGCAGACAACACTGAAGTGACCGATACCTTTATGGTGGTTATGGGGTCTAACATTAACTTTGACCCAGATGGCAACTATATGAACATTATGGATGCAGGTTGGATTGAACAAGTGATGTTAGCAGCTGCAAAAGAGCAAGGAATTGAGCCTAACTACATTAAACCAAAGAGTTTATACGGTTTTAGTAAGTAACTTTAATCCCTGAAGAGAAAGCCCTCTATGACGTAAGTGTTTGAGGGCTTTGTAGTTTTTGCTTCTTTTTATTTTTCAATCTAAAAAACAAATCAATTTAATCTAAACAATCAATTTTATTTTAATCGCTCACACCTCTATTGTATTAATCAAGCAGACGCAAGGCTGCGTTAATTAAACATTTTTAAATACATCAATGAGGAATACTATGAGCACTTCATTAATTAACACAAAACTACAACCATTCAATGCAACAGCTTACCACAACGGTGACTTTGTTGAGCTAACAGAAAAAGACGTGCTAGGTAAGTGGTCAATCTTCTTCTTCTACCCAGCAGACTTTACTTTCGTATGTCCTACTGAGCTAGGTGATGTTGCTGACTTCTACGAGCAACTACAAGAAATGGGTGTTGAAGTTTACTCAGTATCAACTGACACGCACTTCACTCATAAAGCATGGCACGATACGTCTGACACAATTGGTAAAATCAAATTCCCAATGATCGGTGACCCAACAGGTCGTATTACACGTAACTTCGGTGTGATGATTGAAGACGAAGGTCTTGCTCTTCGCGGTACATTCGTAATGAACCCAGAAGGCGAAATCAAAGTAATCGAAACTCACGACTTAGGCATCGGCCGTAGCGCGAAAGAGTTAGTACGTAAAGTACAAGCTGCACAGTACATTGCTAACCACGACGGTGAAGTATGTCCTGCGTCATGGCAGCCAGGTGAAGAGACACTTGCTCCTTCACTAGACCTAGTTGGCAAAATCTAATTTGCCACTGCATTAAACGATAGCAAAGTGTTGCTTTGCTATCTCAATGCAACCTTAATTGCCCATCACAACTCACATTAAGCACATTAGCGGGTGATGGGCAGTTATCCCTAAATTTTTTCTAGCTTATTTATTCTGAACTCAAGGGCTAAGCCATGTTAGATACGAATATCAAAAACCAATTAACAAGCCACTTTGCTTCTATTACCAGCCCTGTTGAGCTGCTTATCGCCTTGGATGACAGCAATAAATCAACAGAACTTAAAAACTTAGCAAACGATTTAGCATCGTTAAGCGATAAATTCTCGGTGCGAGATAACCCTAACCAAGACGTGCGTCGTCCATCTATGGTGGTATCTTCACCTATAAACAATACGCAAATCACATTTGCGGGTGTGCCTATGGGCCACGAATTCACAAGCTTGATCCTTGCACTTCTTCACACAGGTGGTCATCCAAGTAAGGCATCAGAGACTGAAATTGAACAAATTAAATCATTACCTGGGCCACTTAACTTTGAAGTATATATTTCATTAAGTTGTCAAACATGCCCGCAAGTTGTGCAAGCACTGAACTTAATGGCAGCACACAACGAAAACATTACGGCCACTATGATTGATGGTGCTTTGTTCCAAGACGAAGTGAACGAGCGCAATATCCTAGCGGTGCCAGCGGTGTATTTAAATGGCGAGCTGTTTAGTCAAGGTGCAGTTAATCTGACTGATATCTTAAATAAAGTCGATACCAAAGCGGCTGCACGCCAAGCCGAAGCGCTAAACGACAAAGAGTTATTTGACGTACTTGTTGTTGGTGGTGGACCAGCAGGGGCTTCTGCAGCAATTTATTCAGCACGTAAAGGCTTAAATACCGGCGTGGTTGCAGAGCGTTTTGGTGGTCAGGTTTCTGACACGTTAGCAATTGAAAACTTTATATCAGTTAAAGCGACCGAAGGTCCTAAATTAGTTGCTCAACTAGAAGAGCACGTAAAAGAATACGACGTTGATGTTATGCAAAATCAACGTGCGGCATCGCTTACTAAGCAAGGTAATTACCAAATCACGCTAGAAAATGGTGCGGTTTTAAATGCTAAATCAGTGGTATTAGCAACCGGTGCACGCTGGCGTGAAATGAACGTACCAGGTGAAAAAGAGTATCGCGGTCATGGCGTTGCTTATTGTCCTCACTGTGATGGTCCGTTATTTAAAGGTAAAGCTGTTGCGGTGATCGGCGGTGGTAACTCAGGTATTGAAGCTGCAATCGACCTTGCAAACATTGTTGAGCATGTCACCGTGCTTGAATTTGCTGATACTTTACGTGCTGATGAAGTCCTTATTCGTAAAGCAAATAGCTTAAAGAACATTACGATTATCAAAAATGCGCAAACGACAGAAGTTGTTGGTGATGGTAAACGAGTAACAGGCTTAAGCTATATTGACCGCATCTCTGGTGATGAAAAATCACTTGAGCTTGCAGGTATCTTTGTGCAAATCGGCTTGGTGCCAAACACTGAATGGTTAAAAGATTCAGGGTTATCACTGACTCGCTTTGGCGAAATCGAAATAGACAGCAAAGGTGCAACATCTTTACCGGGTGTTTACGCGGCAGGTGATGCAACAACAACGCCGTTTAAGCAAATCATTATTGCCATGGGCAGTGGTGCAACGGCAAGTTTAGGTGCATTTGATTACTTAATTCGTCACAGCGATGAGACTCAAAGCACAGAAGATGCAGCTTAATTAGTTGCATAAACAATGACTCTTGATTAGGCAGCTCACACCCATAGCTGCCGCTTTAAAGCCGCCCTCTCCAAAGGCGGCTTTGTTTTTATTAATCAAGCTACTGATACTGCGCTGCGGTTATAAATTCCTCAAAACTTTCACACCAAATAACCACTGTATTGTAATCACTGACATCAATACCTTGTGGTACAACTAATTTAAAGCCATTGAACGAACGCACCCCTGCAACACGCTGCATAGTGCCTTTTTGTGCTAAAAAATTGGCTTCGTTATCAATAAAGTTTCGCGATAAATAAAGTTGATAGTCGGGGCCTGGTGATAACGTGCCTTGCATAGAAATAGCATCATTGGTTAGATACACCATGCCATCACCATAATGAAAGCGATCTGAGCCTTTCAGGTCGGGTTTAAACGTTGCACTAAACTGAGCTCGACCTTGATGCTGCTTCAAAACAGCAATATCGGGTGCTGGTTGTTCAGTTAAAATAGGTAAACTGTAAACCCCAGCTATAAAACCCGCAGCAAAAATCGCCAATGTCATAATGATAATTAGCAGCGCTTTTAGCATGCTTACTCCTTATTTTTTAGCGTGATGATGTGACGTTGCTTCAACGAAAATTGTTTTTCAACATCACCAAAATATTGCAAATAGAGTTGCTCAAGTTCACCTGATTGCTGCAGTTTTTGCATACCTTGCTCTAGCATATCTCTAATGTGTTGATTCTCTTTGCTTAGGTAAAAGTAATAGTCGCTGGGGTATTGCAACATAATGTTTGGCGCAATGACAAAATTGAACTGTTTTAGTCTATTCAGTTCGGTGCCAATAGCCAGTACTGAGCGTGGAAAGTAATCACCGAGTCCTGTTTCAAGGGCTTTTACCATTCCTGGGTAATCAAGCTCACCATTAACTGTTAAACCATTGTTTTTCAATACGGTATAATCTGACCAACTTTGTTGTTGCAGGCCAACCAAGGGAGTTAAATCAGCAAGGGTTTTAATGCCGCTAAACTTTTCTTGGTCTTCATGGCGAATAATCAGTAAGCGCTTGCCGTGTAGCCCTTTATAGAGTGGGATTGTCGTTTTGACGAGAGAATCAGCGTGCTCGTGAGGCAAAGAAAGCCATGCTAAGGTAATTGTTTTATTATGACTCAGCTGCTCTACAATACGTTTATTATTCATTGGCTTAACATTGTATAGCAGCACTACATCCGCATCCATTGCGGCAAAACTTTTGTCGAGAATATCGTGAATATATTGGTTTTTTACCGCATCGGTATAATTTGGCTTCGCAAGCTGTATAACAATTTGTTCATGGCAAAAGGCTTGTAGACTCGACAGAGCAAAGGTCATTAGTAATATCAGTATTGCTCTATTCATTATTTCGAGTCTCTGCTTTTTGAGCGCAGTTTTAGACGACTATACTTTGAAAACATGAACCTGCTGTTGTAAACGCGAAGCCAATGAGGCCAATTCTTGGCTGGCTTGCGCATTTTGTTGCGAGCTTTCGCTAACCAGTGAAATGCTACTACTAAATTCATTAATATTACAACTTAGTTCGTTGGCAACAGTGGTTTGCTCATCCGTTGCGGTGGATACTTGGTTGTTCATATCGGCAATAAGTGCCATTTCTTGAGTAATTTCAGTCAGTAATTGTGATGAGCGCTCTGCATATTCAACACTTTGTTTAGCACTTTCGTCTGCATTACCCATGGCGGTAACTGCTTGCTGCGCCATTGCTTGTAGTTTACTGATCATTTCGTTAATACTGGCTGTTGCTTTTTGCGTGTTGTGCGCAAGCTGCCTGACTTCATCGGCCACCACCGCGAAACCGCGACCCGACTCACCTGCGCGTGCTGCTTCAATGGCCGCATTTAATGCAAGTAAATTGGTTTGTTCTGCAACGCCTTGGATCATCATCACCACTTGATTGATATCGGTTGATTGTGTATTTAACTCATTGATTAGTTTTGTATTCGCATTAACGATATGTGATAAACGGTTTATTGCATCGATATTTTCTTGCACAGACTGCTGACCCTGCTTGGCTGTTTTATCAGTGTGAGTGGCTTTTTCTGATGTTGATAATGCATTTGCGGCCACTTGTTCAATGGCACTACTCATTTGTGTAATGGCGGTGGCAATCATCGCTGATTGATGCTCTTGCTCTGTGGCTGTGCTTGCAACTTGGTCGCTAATTGAGTTCATTTGCTCAGCAGCAGATGAAAGGGTGAGAGTGGCGCTCGTTACATCATTTACTAATGCATGAATGCGCTCCATCATGGCATTAAAGTGGTTTGCTGCTTGGGCTATTTCGTCATTACCATGGGTTTTTGCGCGCAGACGTAAATCGGCATTTTCAGAGATAGAACCTATCGTTTCACTTAAAGATAACAATGGGTTATGAATAGATCGGTAAATGATAAAGGCAATAGCCAGCAACACAATTATTAAAATGGTGATAGATGCGGTCATAGCGATGGTGACTTGAGCAAAGTCTTTATCTGCGGCGTTTTTAAACTTGTTAGCCTCATTGATTTGTAAGTTTATTAGCCCTTGATAACTTTCACTGAGTGGGTCAAACACATCGTAAAGATTTTTTACGAACACCTCGTTGGGCACTGCTTTAAGTTGGTCACTTTTAACTTGGGTTAAAAACGTGCTGAGTGCGCTTTGTACCACAGCAAGATTCTTTTCCACGATATTAACCAAGCGCTGCTCTTCTGTGGTTAGTTTAGTTCCTAAGTAGCTTTTCCATTTGCTGTCAGCAACGTCTTTTGCATTTTCAACGGCGGCTAGAAAGTCAGTTTTTGAAATTTGCTCAGCACGGTATTTATGGAATAGATCAACAATGCTAACGGCGTAATTGTCCGATACTGTTTTTATTTGCTCAAGGGGGATGACTCTATCGTCATATAAACTGTCGATGCCTTTTACCATGTCCGACATAATAGACATTGTAAAAATAGAGGTGATCACAAAAACTGTAACCGGTAACAAAGCCAAGACGGCTAATCGCGTACGAACGGTGTAGTTATTTAACATGAGCGTGCAAATTTTTGTAAGGACTTAGTATTAAAGCTAATAGAGAAATGGTTTTAAGCAAGTTTTTGCAATTGTTTTGCAGGCTTTTTCTTAAGATAGATACCTATTACGACTTAAAGGTAGCCAAAGAGGGCCGTTGGCTCTGGTTAAGATAACAAAGCCAGTATTTACGCTGGCTTTGCTTTGTTCCTGTTTTTACATTAATGACCGCGATTAGGCATTTGCCGAGGCATCTGTCTTTGTGTATTACGACGCATTTGTTGGCGCTGCATACCTTGCTGACGTGCTCTATTTGCTTGATTTAATTGCTGCATACGATTTTGTTGCCTATTTTGTGTGTGCTGGCGCTGCTGCAATGTTTGCTTCGCTTTACTTTTATCTATACTTTGCAATTTATTTTGTACTTGTTGACGGTCAATATTTTGTGCACGCTCTTTGATTTCTTGCTGTTTATCAGCGGGGAGAGTTTGCCATTTACCTTCAACACGTTGTTGCCATTTATCGGCATCATGCTTGAGCACGTTACCTTTTTGGTCGGCGAACACGTTGTTTGCTTTATCGCGTTGGCTGATGGCTGTTTTTAAATCGCGTTTCACTTGCTGCTTCGAAGCAAGACGAGATTTACTTTGATCGCGTTTATAAATGTTATGTCTTGGCTGTTTATCATGATGATCTGGTTTATGGCCAACATTAATCTTGTTACCAATATTGATGTTGCCATTATTAATAATAACAGGGCCGCGGTAACCACCCCCATACCAGCCATTACAGCAATGATAAGGTCGATAATGGGTTGGCCATCCAACATTCCAATTCATCCCTAAATTTAAAAAACCATTGCTCCAACTTAAGCCAAACGACCAACCGGTCCAGTTGTTATAGCCAATATTAAAACCCCACGTTGGTGGGCGAGGGTAGTAGTAGCCACCGCCCCAGTATGGCGGGTAATACCAACCCGTTCCATACACTGGCACGCCATAATAAGGGTATGACCACATGTAACCTGGGTAATAACCAACATACACAACCTCAGGAGTTGACTCGTATATCTCGACGTAAGTGACGTTGTAAACGGGAGAACTTGGAGGAATTTTTGCGATGTCATCTTTTGGAATGCTATCAGCAACAAGCCAAGGCCCTTGCGCGGAATCTGCCTTAAACCACACCGCATTATCGACTGCATAATATTTGCCTTTAATTTGCAGCACTTGTGCATCCGTATTAATGGCATAAGAAACTTGCGTGCCAGGGATACGTTCAAACTTAGGTTTGCCATCATAGTACACAGTTAAACTCGTATCTTTACGGCTGATAGCCGCTGTTTGCGGCACTTTTGCATCTAATACTGCTTCGTCAGCTTCTTCAGTACCAGCAACTGAAACTCTGAGACCACCTAAATCTGATTCAGGTGGAATATTGGCAAAGCTTTCTGGTAGTTCGTCGCCACGTACAAATGTCCAAGGGCCTGTTTGTTGTTTTGCGCGATACCAGCGCCCAGATAATAAGACATACATGTTATTCGTTTGCATTTCACGTAGCCACGGGGTTTCAGTGTTAAACACATACATGAGCTCGCCACCGGTTAGGCTTTTCCATTTAGCTGCGCCATCAGTTGCAATAAGCTCTGTGGGTTTAGTGGCTACAACAATGGCTGGTGGTGCACTTAGATCTGAGCTTTCGGTATCTTTAGGGAGCATTTTTACAAGTTCAGCAGGTGGCGACTGAGTATAGTCATAAGGCCCTTTGGCTTGTTTTGCCTGATACCAAAATTGCCCATCGGTGAGATAACAAAGTTTACTTTTGCTATCTTTAATCACTGTCATGGCGGTGTTTAAAGCACGCTCATATTGGCTGTTTTCAATCTGACTAAACTTAGGTTCACCATCAAAACTCAGTAATACCGACAGTTGCTCTTTGAAAATAATCGTTGGAGGGTCGGTTTTTAATTGCGTTAAACTTTGTTCTGCTGCTTCTGCACTCTCAAGGCTGGCGGTAAGTTGCGAAAGCGAGGTTTCGAATTGACTGGCTTTTATTGCTTCATTAACGACAGCAGTAAATTTTTGTTCTCCTGCATCTTTTGATTCAGGCCAGCGTACATCGGTGACAATCATATTGCGAACAGTGACGGTATCGTTTTCGCGATCAGTATCTAGTTTAGCGGTAAACCAAAATACGCCAAACACAGCGTCATTGCCTGAAAATGAAAATGACATTGCTGCACGGGCTGTTAAAGTATTACCGTTGAGTTTCTCTGGTTGGGGTTGATAAACAATGAGTGTGCCTTGTGATGTTTGCACTTGTTGAGGCCACTCAATAGCTTGGCTAAAAAATGAAAATAAACATAGAAAAGAGAGTATTAAAACCCTGAAGGCAGTAATAAAAGTTAAGGGGAGTTTCATGGTCAATCCTTGGCTAACGTAACTCTTTAAAGTATAGCCAATGACCTCGAAAACGCTTGAAGATTGTTCCTGTTTTTTAATGCGTTAGCTTAGGCAACTTGAGTTAAAAAATGTGTACCCGCATTTAAGCCCATTTCATAGCCCGCACTGAGTTTTTCAAATGATTTCGTTGTTCGACCAACTGCAAAGTTGGGGGGCGGTGCAATAATATTAATTTTACAATCGCTTGGCGGGTTGGTAATAAAATCAATACTTTGATTGTAATTTTCTGCACGCCTTAAGGTGGCTTCAGCTAATGCCGGGGTCTTCTTATAAAGACGTTTAACAAACCAAGGCGCTTTAGAAGGCTTTTTCTTATAGCCAAGAGGCTGAGATAAAATAACGGTGATTTCTTTATTACCCATCTCGTATGCTTTACGAATAGGAATAGAATCTGCCACGCCACCATCAGTAAGCTGTAAATTGTCGATAACGGGAAATTCTCGATATGCAATAGGCAACGCGCATGAGGCTTTTAATTGCTGTTCAAGATGAGTTGCACTTGCTTTTAAGTACTCTGCCTGCCCAGTTTGTATATTGGTTGTGACAATATAAAACTCACTGGCTTGTTTTTCGAAGGTGTCGAGATCTAGGCGAATATCACGGATGGTTTCTTGCCAGAGCCAGTCTAAATCAAACAGGTGGCCACCTTTAATAAAACGAACAAAATCAATAAATTCAGGTCGGCAAGAGTAATCAGTAATCACTGCATGGTTACGTTTGTATTGGGCGCACAGATAAGCGGCAATGTTAGTAGCTCCGGCAGAAACACCATAGCATTGATTAAAAGGTTGGTAATTAGCTTGAATAAAAGCATCCAGTACGCCAGTGGCAAAAATACCACGCATTGCGCCACCTTCTACAACCAGTGCCTTGTTATTGTTCATTTTCGCAACCTTGCTTGTAACCGTGAGTGCTTCTAACCATAGCAAACACGGTTACAAAACTAAATAGAGTTTTGACTCTAAGTGAAGTTTGACTCTAGCTGAGTTATACCGCCTCGACCCAAAGTACACCAACTTGTTTGTCGGTCACTTTTACTGTGCTACCCGCAGCAATGGGAGAATGACTTTTTAACTGCCATGTAATACCCGAATACTGATGTGTGGTTAACCCTTTATCATCTACATCTGCGTTAACGACAAAGGTAAGCTCAGCAAAGTCACTGTGTATCGGCTTGGTATCGGTTTTATCTTGCATGCGTTTGAGTGGTTGCCAAAGTACCACTGCAAAGCCAAGAGTAAACACTATATTGCTCCAAAGCGCGGTGGTGTAGCTCGAGTCTAAAAGGCCTGTATTCATTAGTAAGCCGCTGGCAAATAAAGATAAGCCTAAAAACAATAATACGTAGGTACTCATACCCAGTACCGCTACTTCAACAATTAGTGCGATAACACCTAAAATCATTAAGGCTTCGGCTAAATGCGTATCTAAAAATGCCATCAGTTCACCTAACTTTGTTGCTTTTTATTCAAAGAGTTAATAATAGACATACCTTGAGCAACCAGTGAGCTTGCATCGGTACCGCTCTCAGGAAGTAATACCACAGATGATTCACGAGCAATCGCTTCTTTAGCGGCAATGGCTTTAGTGGCTAGGTCTAGTTGAATTGCTTTTTGGCCTTGCTCTGTATCGGCGGCTTCACCTACTTTACGAAGTGCATCTGCCTGCGCTTCAGCAACGGCGATAATCGCTTTAGCTTCACCTTCAGCGCGTAAGATTTGCTCTGCTTTTTCAGCTTCTGCTGCAAGAACTTGCGCTTGCTTTTTACCTTCTGCCACGTTGATAGCAGACTGACGATCACCTTCAGACTCTAAAATTTGTGCACGTTTCACACGCTCAGCTTTCATTTGTGCTTCCATTGCTTCCATTACAGAGTTTGGTGGTACAATATCTTTTATCTCGTAACGTAAAACCTGAATACCCCAAGGCTCAGAAGCTTGGTTAATCGCCGTAACTATGTTGGTGTTTAACATGTCACGTTCTTCAAAGGTTTTATCTAGCTCCATTTTACCAAGCTCAGAACGCATCGTTGTTTGTGATAGCTGAGTAACCGCAAACACATAGTCATCAACACCATAAGTAGCTTTATACGGGTCAAGCACGCGGAAATACAGCACACCATCGACGATAAGCGAGATATTATCTTTTGTGATAGCTGACTGCGAAGGCACATCTTGCGCTTGTTCTTTTAAACTGCGATCAGCGGCAATTCGGTCGATAAATGGCACAATAAAGTTTAAGCCCGCTTCTTTGGTTGAATGGTACTTACCAAAACGCTCGATTAACCAAGCACGGTTTTGCGGCACAAATTTAACGCTGCTTTTTAGTAGCACTAAAATAAAAATTAGAATAAAGACTTCTACATTTAACAAGAGGTCTAAAATACTTGAAATGGGATCCATGTACTTTCCTTAATACAATTACTATTATTTTTCACTGCTCAGATTACCACCACAAAGCAAAGCACGCTAATGATTTGTAATTGCAACCAGCTTAAGAGTCGTCTAATTATTTAGGGTTTGTATTAATACTTAAGTGCATGTTTTATCAGATACATATGTTGGTCAGCTTGTGCAACAATTTCATCGGCTGTTTTTTGCGTGCCTAAAAACATGGTGACGCCAACACTGGCTGAGCCCTTATAGCTGATATCTTGAAGAATAAATTTAACCTCGATAGCCGTTTGTAATTTATCGGCAACACGATGAGCGTTGTGTTTAGCTGTTTGCTCATCACGACCAAGCCCTTCAAGTAATACAACAAACTCATCGCCACCAATGCGGGCTAGACAGTCTTTTTCGCGCACAACCGTTTTCATTCGATTAGCAATTTCAACAAGATAAGCATCGCCTGTGTTGTGGCCATATTGGTCGTTTAACTTTTTAAACTTATTCAGGTCGATAAATATCACCGCGCCGTAGTTTTGGTCGCGCTTGCTCATTTGTAACGCAAGCGATAAACGAATATAAAAATAGCGGCGGTTTAAAAGTTCAGTTAACGGGTCGGTAGAGGCAGCATAAAGGAGTTGTTCTTCAAGGTGTTTTCGTTCGGTAATGTCTGTAGCAATACCTAAAATGCCGATGACTTTGTTCGGCTCTGTGTCACAAATAATAGGGGTTTTCACTTCCCAGAAAATATATTGATGTCCGTCAGGAAAGGTTAGCTTAACTTCTTCACGAGTCCGTTCACCGCTAAGCACTCGTTTGTCTATTTTCGCTAGTTTTTTTACGTCAGAAATTGGGAAGAAGTCAACATCACTCTTATGTTGTAGTTCCTGCTCAGAGCAGGCAAATAAACCCAAGGTAAGCTTATTAGCATAAACGTAATGCCCGAGTTCATTTTTTATATAAACGTATGCGGGTACGTTATCAAGTGCAAACTTTAATTCAGCAATATGGACGGGCAGTTTAGAGTTTTTAAGTTCGGCCACAATATGTCCCTATATAACAAGCCATAAATTGATAGTGAACGAAAATATCTTAATAAACAAGACTGACCACAAGGCTAAATTTATAACTAATAATTTAGGTATAGTTTTGAAAAATAAATAAAAAATTAATAGTGAGGATGGGTGATGAACTTTGTTATTAGGTTTGTTTTAGCTCGTTTGGTTATCTTAATTTTTAACTGTTTTTTATTACTTTGTGATTTCTGAATGATTAAAAACCTCCTTGTTTTTAGTCATCACTCTTGGCTTTTATGCCTTGTTGAGAATGGCAAGGTGTTTTGTCTGATGCGCGCTAAATAAACGACAAAAAATATAACCCGTCACAAACATTGATAAGCTATAAGTTGCACCAGGAATTGCCATAGCGGCATTATTTATTAAGGTACTCGCAATTAAAATGGCAAGAGTGCCATTTTGTAGCCCAACTTCAACCGCAATGCTCATTTGTTGCTTGTGATCTAAGCCCGATATTTTTGCAAAAAACAACCCTAGTAACAGCGTGCTGAGGTTTAATGTCAGCGTTGCAATGCCGCTAGTCGCAAAAAAGCTCAGCATTTGGTCGGCATTTTTATGAATAATGCTAAGCACTATCACAATTAAGAATACGCTCGAAAAACGACGGATAAAGGGTTCTATTTTCAAGCTGAAATGGGCTTTAAAATGATTAAAGACCATCCCTAAACAAACAGGAAGCACCGTTATCATCAGCATTTGCACTATGGTTTTAATCACTGGCAAAGCGAATTCGTGGCCCGGCACACTCAACGTTTGCATGGCAAAATGCATAATTAGTGGCAAGGTAAAGGGTGAGATAAATGTCGCTAGCGTTGTAAGACTTATTGACAACGCAACATCCCCTTTGAATAAATAGGTATAGAGGTTTGAAGTCACACCGCCAGGGCAGCAAGCCACTAAAATTAGCCCTATAGCGAGCTCTGGTGTTAGGGTAAAACTCATTGCTAATAAAAACGCAACGCTTGGCAATAACAGTAGTTGGCAGCTTAAGCCTATTGAAAGTGCTTTGGGGCTGATAAATAATGCCCCAAAGTCTTGCTTTTTAAGCCCTAAGCCCATGCCAAACATGATGATAAATAGTGCTAAAGGCAGCACTATTTTAGTCATGATATCAATTTGCATGGTATATCCTTATTGATCGTAACCCGGACTTTTATTGTCGAGTAAGCGCAGCAGGGCAGGCCAAACAATTGCGCCACCCAGTCCCTTAGTAGCAACCTCAGTTTGCCCTTTGATACCCTCAATAATCGCACTAGGTACTTGTACGAGTTGCTCGGTATTTTGTGAAGTACGAGTTTGTACAGCGCATGCCGCTTCAAAAACATACATAAACAAAAATGCATCAGCGACCGTTTTACCTACTGTTAATAGGCCATGATTACGTAGCATTAGAAAGTTATTCGTGCCGAGGTCATTCACTAAACGGTCTTGCTCTTGAGGATTAAGGGCAATGCCTTCGTAGTCGTGATAACCCAGACCTGAGTGCACAACAACAGCTTGCTGAGAGATAGGCAATAAGCCGTCTTTGTTTGCAGACACCGCCGTGCCATTGAGTGAGTGGGTGTGAATAACGCAATGGGCATCATCACGCGCCATATGAATACAGCTATGGATATTAAACCCCGCAGGATTAACTGGGTATTCACTGTCATGCAGCTTATTACATTGTTGATCTACTTTGATTAGACTTGATGCCGTAATTTCGTGAAACATCATGCCATAGGGGTTTATCAAAAACTCGTTGTCTGTGCCGGGAACGCGCATTGAAATATGGGTAAAAATTAAATCATCCCAGCCATATAAAGCAACTAAGCGATACGCGGCAGCAAGCTCAACACGGGCTTGCCATTCTTGTTCTGATACTGTGTGTTTTATGGTCATGGCTTTTCCTAAAATGGTACTTTGCGAACAATAATGTCTTTAAACATGACCCAATCACCGATAAAGCTATAAAAAGGGTGTGTAAAAGTAGCGGGACGATTTTTCTCAAAAAAGAAATGACCAACCCAAGCAAAGCCATAGCCCACTAGAGGGCATAAAATTAGCCAGCTATATTGCTGCTGATAAATAGCGGCAAACAAAATAGCCAAAACAATCCAGCTGCCAATGAAATGTAAGCGTCGACAGACTTTATTTTTGTGTTCTTGTAGGTAATAGGGGTAAAACTCTTTAAAGCTCGCGAACTCGCGTTTACTTGCTACAGTGCCCATATTGTTGTCTCCGTTGTTAATTACAGGTAAACAATAGGCTTTTATTCTTTTATTTACTTGATAATATAGGTCATTAAATTGTTTATTTAGGACGCTCATGAGAACCTTATCAAGCTGGTGGCTACGTGCTATGGCTGAGTCGTTTAAATGGCAGGGCTTACCAATTAATGAGTTGTTTGCAGCGGTAAATATTCCTGTAGCAGAATTAAGTAGCCAAACAGCCCGATACCCACAAGCCAGTGTCAGTATGCTTTGGAAGCAGGCGCAAGCCATGTTACCAAACACCCATTTAGGTCTTTATGTTGGCAGTAACATGAATGTACGCGCTATTCCGGTGGTTGGCATGGCGATTATTCAGTCAACACAGTTATTGAGTGCTTTTCGGCTGATATTGCGTTATCAAAAATTGATGGGTGATACACATAATGTGTCTTTGATTGATCACGGTAGTGAGTATGAACTTCGCTTTAACTTTAGTGATGGTGAGCGCGATATGTCATTGCTAAGCTACGAAGCGCCCATGGCGTTTTGTGTAAAAATAGCGCGCACTGTAAAGGGAAAAGGTTGGCACCCAACGCGAATTTGCTTGCAACGTAAAGAGCCACACAGTGAGATTAATACGCACTTTAATTGCAAAATTGAATACGGCGCAACGACCCATAGCCTGTTTTTTAGCGAAAATACCGATAGTGAACCTGTGTTATCAAGCCAGATGAAACTGGTGACACAAACGAATGTGACACAGGTACTGAGAATTTTACTTGAAGAGCATTTAATTCAAGGCCAAATTACCAGTAAAGCAATGGCAAAAGCACTTAATATGAGTGAAAAAACACTGCAGCGCCGTCTTGCAAAAGAGGGCACAAATTTTAGTAAAGAATTAGCAAGTTTAAGACAGCAAAAAAGTGTTTCGTTGTTAAACGAAACAGATCTCTCAGTCACAGAAATAGCCTTTTTATGTGGCTACTCTGAAATTAGCGCATTTCATCATGCATTTCATCGCTGGTATGGCATGTCACCAAAAACCTACAAGCAAAAAATGGCAATAATAGCAGGGTCATAATAAGCACGGCTTTTTTCAGTGAGCTGTTTGAAGCTATTATTTTAACTAGTAAAAGGTACAAGTTGGCGGTTGTTCCTATTCTGTTTGAGTTTGATAATTATTCATACAAAAACAACAGTAAAAGCTTAAATAGCAATTGCTTAACACAGACTTGTTACCTAAAATTATTGATAGGACGCAAGGATGATCTAAAACCAAAACTCCACCATTAAGTATGAGGCTTGCTGAATGCGAAACCTATCGCTGCGCACTATTTTTATTAGTTTTGTGTTAATTGCATTATTTGTTGTCACTGTGGTTAGCGCCTTAATCAATACCAGCCAATTTTCTCGGCTTTATTACCAACAAACCGAAAAGCAATTATTGCCTGACGCTGTGGGTAAAGTGGCTGCTGAAATTGACGCTCAAATGCGTTACCCGATCTCTGTGTCACAGTCTTTAGCTGAAAACCAAATTCTGCATACGTGGATGAACGAAGGTGAGAAAAGCTCGCCAATTCATCAACGTGTTATGGCGTACTTTGCTGACTTACAAAGAAAAAGCGGTGCGTCATCGGTGTTTTGGGTAAGCAAAAACTCAATGAGTTATTACACGCAAGACGGCTTTTTCAAATCAATCTCACAAAGTGAGCCAAGAGACAGTTGGTTTTTTGATTTCATCGGTTCAGATAAACGCCAAGCGCTCGCCTTAGATGTGAGTGAGCAGGGTGGACACCTCACTTTATACGTTAACACGCTAGTTGAAATAGCTGGGCAACGACTCGGTGTTGCGGGGCTAGGTTATGATATTTCAGATATTTCTAGCATTGTCACGTCGCGTAAAATTGGCGAGCAAGGGTATTTATTCTTAATTGATGACAGCAAGCGAATTATTGCACACGCAAACGATGCTTATATTGGTAAACAAGTCACAAGCGTCGCTTCATTAAGCGCATTACAAAGCTTTTTGAGCAGTAAACATACTGGCTTTACTCTATCGCAAGTGGAGCTCGCAGATGAAGATGTTTATGCTGGGGTTATGCCAATTGAAGGAACAGGCCTTACTCTTGTAGCGGTTCAGCCTAAGCAAGAGATATCAAGCGCGATTAATACAGTCGTTTGGATGTCGATTATCGTAAGTGTCGTGCTTGCGGGTATCTTTTTGGTGCTTACACTTTATTTTGCTAATTGGCTAAGTAAGAAAATTCGCAGTGTTGGTGATGAACTACTGGGCATGGCAGGTCACGGCGGTGACTTAACAAAACGTTTAGATGACAGTGTTGATAATGAATTGGGGCATCTTGCAAAGGGCTTTAATGCCATTATAGGTAAAGTGGCCGAGTTGGTAGATGAAATAAGTGTTACCGAGCAAGCGATGCGAGAGGGGATTGATGACCTTGCGAGCTTTGCCAATAAAACCTTTGTTGCTACCGAAGATCAGCGCGCGCAAACCGATCAAGTTGCCACAGCTATTACAGAAATGGGGCAAACTATTAACGAGGTGTCTGATATTGCTCATCGCACAGCAAGCGACACGGAAGAAGCGGTACGAGAAACCGTGCAAACCAATCAAAGTATGGCTGCCACAGCGCAAACCATGAATGAACTGAATGACATTTTGATCACGGTTGATAAAAGTATCGGTGAGTTTGCAAATCAAGCCGCTGAGATCAACTCGGTTGTTGAAGTAATTAATGCAATTTCAGAACAAACTAATTTATTGGCACTCAATGCGGCAATTGAAGCGGCAAGAGCGGGTGAGCAAGGTCGTGGCTTTGCGGTCGTCGCTGATGAAGTGCGTTCACTTGCACAGCGTACGCAAACATCAACGTCTGAAATTAGAGAACAGATTTCGCGCTTACAAAGCTCATCGTTGCAATCTCAAGAAGCGATTGCTGAAGGTACGCAAAGTAGTCAAAAAGTGACTGAGCTTACCCATATTGCAGTGTCTGCACTTCAGTCTATTCAGCAGAAGTTTGAAATTATCAGCCAAGGCAATCATCAAGTTGCAGCAGCGACAGAAGAGCAGGGCACAGTGGTCGAGCATATCAATCAGTCGGCCCATGATATCTCAGACAGTGCAATGCAAATACATGATAACGCTGAGCAACAACAGCGTGGCACGCAAAGCTTGTTATCGCGTGCTCAGCACCTTAAAGATTTAGTCAGTCAGTTTAAAGTTTAATAGCCTGCTTTTTAAATCTGCTTCGAGTAAAAGGCGTTAACAACACGTGTTGTTAACGCCTTACTATTTTTTAGCTTATACCAATCCGCAATAATACATAATCATTTTGAGGGATTAAACCTGTCGCTAACTGCGTTAAAAATTTCTGATTTAGAACAACTAAATAACGAAATTTTTGCCTTGTTATCAACGAGGTTTTCTTGCCTCAAAATAGATCACTTAATTAAGCGAATTGGTATTACAAGTGAGTGATTCAGTTTACTTATTTGCTGCTAATTCCTTTCTCATTTCTAACACATCACGCAAAAAACTTTCAAAAAGGGACAAATAACCAAGTTTTTAGTGCGTTTGCGCTCGCCACGTATTACAATTGAGACTTTATATCATTACCACTTTCCAGCGAATAGGTATTTCACTTCTTCATGACAGATATTACAACACACCAAGCATCTAGACGCCGCTTGTTGATTGCCTTAGCCATAACATGTTCGTTTATGGTGATACAGGTCATTGGCGCCTATTTTTCAAATTCGCTTGCTGTACTTGCTGATGCTGGGCATTTGTTTGTTCATAACAGTTCTTTATTTATTGCACTTATTGCCTCAAGCATGGCGATATATTTTGCAAAAAACTTTAATGATGGCTATCAGCGCGCAGAGCTTACGGGTGGTTTGATCAATGGTATTTTATATCTGAGCATTAGCTTAGTTATTTTGTATGAAGGAGGTGAGCGCTACCTTCATCATAGTGATGGTCATGACTTACAAATTAACAGCTATTTGATGTCGGTGATTTCGGCTATAGGCTTTTTATTTCATGGCGCAGCAGCTTGGGTTTTGTACAAAGGGCGTAAAGCAAGCATCAACGTGTATGCGGTGTTTTTACACTCGTTTTTTGATTTAATTTCAACGGTTTCAACTTTCTTTGCCGGTATTTTAATTCACCTAACTGGCTGGGCCGAAATCGATATTATTTCAAGTATGTTGATTGCCACCTTTGTCTTGTTTACTGGGGTTAAAGTGATCATTCGTTGCGTGAAAGGGTTACTCGAAAATAGCAGTAAATTACCGGATGTAGCTGATATTGAACAAAGTATCGCTTCGGTTGAGCATGTACAAAATGTACATAACGTGACTGTGATGCGCCAAGATAAAGACATTATTGTTGGTGCACACGTTGTGTTGAAGCAGCATTGCACCGTTGAAAAACATGATGAGGCGTGTCGATTAAAGGTCGAAAAACTACTGCTCTCGCGCTTTAATATTAAAAAAAGTGTGCTGCAAATTGAGAGTCATGAATGTCACCATGTTAATTAAAGTGGCAAATTGTTTAATTTTCTTTTAATTTAAAGGTATCACTATGAAGTTAGGATACCTTTTTTGCTTCAAAATAAGCCTTCATATTTCAACTTTTTAGCCGCGATACTGCTCGGTTGTATCGCGGGAGTTGTTAATCTGCTCCCTATTTGGTTTTTAGATAGCTCAGAATTTCTGCTTGGTCAGTTTTTTGTGATCCTAAGCTTGCTGCTACTTGGTTGGCGCTATGCAATTATCACTTTTATTATAAGTACGGGGTTTATTTTTTACCGCTGGGGGCATGCGTGGCCTTCCATTGTGTTTGCCTTAGAATTGATCTGCTTGCAGGTATTCTGCTTGTCAAAAGCGCGGCCAGTCTTTTTACGAGGGATGCTGTTTTGGTTTGTAATTGGTTTACCCTTACTGTGGAGTTTTGGCCATTTCTTTTTAGGTCTTCCAATCTTAACGATTGCCATTGCACTTGCTAAATACTGCTTAAATGCGGCAATTTACTTATCGGTTATTGATTTACTTAGTTTCTTTTTTAGTCGCTATTCGTGGCATAAACACTATTCGTCTTTATATAAAATTCTTAACTATGTAGTGACCTTACTGGTTGTGCTGGTGGTGATCTTAACCTCAATAGTGTTAACCAATAATCACTATGCGCGTATTGAGTATGAAATAAATGCACAGTTAAAAGAGAAAGCAAAAGAAATCGCTCGCACAATTGATAGCCACCTCGACCACCATAAAAAAGGGGTGGTACTCACGGCCAGAAGTATTGCCAATGGTGTTCCGCATCAAATTGCCCTTGAGAATATGGCAAAGTTGTATCCAGATTTTAGAACGCAAATCATTGTTGATGCCCTTGCCGATGTCACTCACTTTTATCCGCAATCGTTAGCGATTAGTTTGCAGCAATCAAAAATCCGCGCCAATGTGGCAGACCGTGACTACTTTATAAATGCGCCAAATAATGAGCTTGGTTATATTTCAACAATCTTTAAAGGAAGGGGTTTTGGCTCTTTACCCATCGTTGCGGTATCAGCACCGATTTATATTGAAGATACCTTTACTGGGGTTGTCGAAGGCTCACTGATGTTCGATTACTTTGCAGGGCTCAGACCAAGCCTTTTCAGTCATCAAGGTGAGTTATTGATTTTAGATGCGACCAATAAAGTGGTATTTAGCACGCTTGATGATTTTAAAGAGTTACAGCAATTAACAGATGAAGAAATTAACTCGTTTGCAGAGGAAGCTCGTTTTAAGATGTTTGACGCTGAGGATGAGCAGCAGTTTTATGCCAGAGAAGCCCGCTCAACCGAGCATAACTGGATAGTGATGACCATGCTTAACCGTAAACATGCTAACAATGTTGCGGTAAGTGCATGGGGTCAGTCTTTGGTGATGATATTATTCATTATTTTGTTAACCAGTGTGTTTATCACGCAGCTGAGCCGCTGGTTAATAGCCCCCATTGAAAAGTTAGCTGAACAAATCGACAAATTCGAACCTGAGCGGGCAATCACAGAGACCGACTTACCACAAACTTGGCTTGAAGTGAGCCGTTTGCAGTCGCAGTTTTCGAGCTTAGCAAATAAGCTGGCGCTTAATTTTAATCGCTTGCATCAAGTGAATCACGAAAACGAAGTGTTGAATAACAAACTGACCGATTTTAATGCCCAGCTCGAGAAGCAAGTTAATGATAAAACCAATGAGCTAGTCGAAGCCGTGCGCTTAGCGAACCAAGCGAACCGCACCAAATCACAATTTTTAGCGAATATGAGCCATGAAATCCGCACCCCGCTCAATGGTATTTTAGGCATGACTCAACTGCTATTAGACAACCCTAAACTACCCGAAACTGAACGTGATGAGCTGGCGATGATCCATCAAAGTGCCAATAATTTGCTATTGATCTTAAATGATATTTTAGATTTTTCTAAAATTGAAGCGGGTGCACTTAAGTTGGAAAATCGTGCCGTTGAGATTAAGGCCTTACTGCAACAGTTAGCAAAAGTATTTAGCAATACCAGTGTGAAAACAGGTGTCGAATTTAACTTAAGCATAGCAAACGATATACCTGAGTATATCCGTTTAGATCCGCTAAGATTTAGCCAGGTAATCAATAACATTTTGAGTAATGCGGGTAAATTTACTGAGTCAGGTGAAATAAGCATGCATTGTCAAATGGTCGATGGCGCTCTTGAAATATCAATTCGTGATACAGGCATCGGTATTTCAGCCAATCAACAGGCCAAACTGTTTACAGAGTTTACCCAAGCCGATATATCGACTACCCGAAAATATGGTGGTACTGGGCTAGGATTGACCATTAGTAAGCGCATTATAGAGCTGATGGATGGGCAGCTTTCATTGGTGAGTCAAGAAGGTAAGGGGAGCGAGTTTACTGTTGCCATCCCTGTCACTGTGAGCGACGCAGAAGCAAGCGCCGAGCAAAGTACAGACAAACCAACACTTCATGGCATTAATGTATTGATTGTTGAAGATAACCCAGTCAATCAAATCGTGCTGCAAAAAATGATGCAAGACACCCAGTGTACGATTAAAAAGGCAAACGATGGCTTACAGGCACTTGAGCAGCTTAAAAGCTATGCGGCAGATATTATATTGATGGACTGCCAAATGCCTCACATGGACGGCTATCAGTGTACACAAGCAATTAAACAGAACCCTGCTCTGTATGGCGAAGCTGTCATTATTGCTATCACGGCGAACGCGTTTGAAGAAGATCAACAGCGCTGCCTTGTCGCGGGTATGGATGACTTTATCTCAAAACCGATTAATAAAGATGAGCTTTATCGCTGCTTAAATAAATGGTTTAAAGCGCGTTTAGACGATCGATAATTGCTTGAATCGTGCTCTCTGCAAGGAGTTCATCGGCCAACATGGGTTTTGCGAAGTAGTAACCTTGTAAGTCTTCGCAGCCCATCTCTGTTAAGAAGCTAATTTGCTCGTTGGTCTCAACCCCTTCAGCAATACAATATAAACCTAAGTTTGATGACAGCGCATGGATGGTTTTGATAATTGATTCATTACTTTTATCTTGGCCGATATTACGCACGAAGCTTTGGTCTATTTTGATCACATCGATCGGGAATTGGCTAAGGTAAGTCAGCGACGAATAACCCGTACCAAAGTCATCAAGTAATAGTTTGAAGCCGGCATTTTTAAGCTTTTGCAGCTGCTTAGAAGCTTTCTCTTTATCTTCTAATAGTGTGTTTTCTGTAATCTCAAGGCGTAGCTGAACAGGCTTTACCATGTGATTATTCAAAATAAGTAGTAAGCGCTCAGTTAAGTTCGATTTTAAAATATGCGTTGGCGACAGGTTTAATGATAAATAAAACTGTGGGTTAGCACGAAGCATTGGCAATAACTCAGTTAATGCTCTATCAAGGGCTTGCTCAGTCAATGCATCGATTAAACCAATTTCTTCGGCAATAGGAATAAACTCAGCCGGTGATACAAAACCTTGCTCGTTTTTCCAGCGCATTAAGAGCTCAACACCATTTATTTTTTTAGTTTTGGCATTAACAATCGGCTGATAGTTATTAAATAACTCATCATCTTTAAAGGCGTCTTTCAGGGCATTTTCAAGCAACAGCTTTTTGGTTAGCTGGTTGTTCATTTGCTCGGTGAAATATTTGAAATTATTACGGCCAGATTGCTTAGCATGCATCATGGCAATATCTGAATTTTTAATTAAATCGTCTGCTGTTTTAGCATCAAAAGGGTAAAGTGCAACCCCAACACTGGCTGAAATGTTAATCGAAAAATCGTCAATAATTACTTTGTTTGCCAGTTCTTCAGTAAGCTTTTTAACCAGCTCACTGAGTGTTTGCGGTGAGTGAAGGTCTTTTACAAGGACTAAAAACTCATCACCACTTTGACGACCAATCACCGCATTTTCGGGCAATATAAGGCTGACACGTTGCGTGATGTTACACAACAATTGGTCACCTACCGCATGTCCAAAAGAGTCGTTCACTGGCTTAAACTTATCTAAATCGATAAAGAGCAGGGCAGCGAGTTTATTGTACTTTTTAGCGTTATTTATACAGTTACTAATTTTTGTATGCATCAAAGAGCGATTTGGCAAGCCTGTTAGCGGGTCATAATTCGCTAAATAACGTAAATCGTCCTCAGCGCGTTTTTGCTCTGTTAAGTCTGAAATAACAATTACGTAATAGTTAATTGCTTGGCTTTCTTTTGCTACAGCCGTCACACTAATGTGAACTGGGTGTGCAGGGCTTTTTAGTGTGCGAATAACAGCCTCTGTTTTCCAGTTTTGTTTTGGTTTAAGTGTTTTAAGTACGTCGATATACTCAAGGAATTTGGCACGACCAATGGCACTTATAAAGTCGTATGTTGTGAGTTCAGCAATATTACTTGGTGTGGCGAATGCTTCACCAAAGCTGGCATTAGCTGAAAACGGTTTGAGTTGATTGTCTAAAATTAACAACCAGTCGTTAATTTGTCCAAATGCTTCACCGAGCACACTGGCTTGCTGAGCATTAGCGCGCTGCTCGGTAATATTGGTGTAAATACCCGTAACTCTTAATGGTCGATTTTTATCATCGTGTGCAACGCTGCGGCCAACATCTTCATACCAAAGCCACTCACCACTTTTATGTTTTAACCTATAAGTGATGTTCCACTGTTCGTTATTGGTTTGCTTGCAGAATAATTGCCACTGATTCGTTACATTATTGCGGTCGTGTGGGTGAACTAAGCTAACAAACTCTTTTAAGGTAATACCATCTTTGTACTCGGTATAACCAAGTTCAGCTGAAAACCGGGTGGTTCTTAAAAATTGTTCTGCTAGGTTAATCTCCCAAACACCACTTTTATTGGTGCTTAAAGCAAGCTCAGTTTGTTGTTGAGATTGGACAACCTCTTCATGGGCACGACGTATCACTTGTTGACGTGCACGATATTGCCAAAATATAAAAAACAAAATAGCTAATATAATAATGGCGTAGCTTGTTTTTGCAGCAGGGGATGACCAAGGTGCGTGGGCAACATTAAATCTCAACTGCCTCGTGGCAGAAACGGCATCACTTATCTCGGACGATGATGAAACCGATAACACATAATCGCCAGGTGGTAATTTAGTGAAAAAGACCTCATTGGTTGTTAGCTTGTCGTATTGCAGTGAAGTCGGCCCATCAAGGGTTACTCGATACGATGTTTTATCTTTATTAATGGTATCAAAATTCGAAAAGGTGACTGCTAAGCCCATATCTTCAGAAGTGATCTGTAGCGGAGTATTTACATACTTGTATGGGTGGTAGTTAAGCTCACGAGAAAGCAAAGATACATTGGTGATCTCGGTGTTTATGTTTCCCACTTCGACAGGCGACGATAAAAAATCTTCAGGTGAGAGCAAAAGTACGCCGCGGGTAGTACCAAACGCAAGTTGTCCGTTATGTAGGGTTGTGTCTGCATCAATATTAAATTCATTAACGGCTAGACCATCGCGAATGAAATAACTGTCGAGCTCTAAAGAACTTAAATCTACACGGTATAGGCCATTTTGAGTGCCTAACCATAAAAAACCAAAACGGTCTATTTGCAATGCAAATACAGATTTGGCTTTTAAGCCCGATTGTATATTAATGCGGTGTTTAACTTCATAGGTTTTAGCATCGATGCCAATGAGGCCTTCGTCAGCTGAACCAAGCCACAGGGTGTTGTTATAATCCATCACCCAGTCATCAATGGTAGTGAACGCTAATGGGTTATAGTTTTCTGTTTGGTATATCAGTGTTAACTTTTGAGTTTGCTCATTGTAGCGGAACAACTGGCCAGACATACTCAGAACGTATTCATCGGGGTAGTTAGGCAGTGGCTCTAAAAAAGCATGGGCATTAACAAGGTCTACTTGCTCTTTTAGTCCTTTAATTGTTGAAAGTTCACCGGTTTTGCCATTGTATTTATAAAAATTATTGTCATCTAAAAAGGCAAATTGATCATTGCCAATTGCTCTAAAGCCCCAGTTTGGGCCGTAACTTAAAAGGTGAATGGTTTCTGCATTGCCTTTTAAAGGCACTAGTTTGCCAGTTTGTTTATCAAAGAGGGCAAGGCCAATGTATTTCATCAACCATAAATAACGATCGCTATTATCTAGGTTGGCTTCGGTAATACCATAAATACCGTGCTGACCATGAAACGCTTTTTCGTCGTCACTCACTAAGTAGGGGGTGACTTCTTTAGTGAGTTGATTGTATTTCATCAAGCCATTATCAGTACCTATCCAAACCGTGTTGTTTTGATCTTGTAATACAGTCCAAACATTATTATTAAAGTGAGCTTGGTTGTTTTTTAATTCAATATGCTTAAAACGTCTTGCGAGAGTTGACCAGGTGAATACACCTTGTGAGCGGGATGCCAGCCAAAGCAGCCCTGTTTTATCAATCATTACATCTTGGATTGAATTGTCAGTCATCAAAAACTTACTTTGTTCAAAGTTTAAGATGAACTCAACCGACATGGTTTGACGATTAAACTCATATAAGCCTTTTTCTGTGACAATATATTCACCGAATGAGCTAACAGAGTAATCCCAAATATTTAAGTTAGGGATTAATAGCCTTACCTTATCAAATGCCAGTAAACGGTTAGCGTTAAAAGGGATATCAAACATACCTTCTACGGTGCCGACAAATAAGCCAAGCTGCGCATCAATCCTTAAAAATTTAACGTTTTTATTATCTTCGGTGATCTGGGCTTTATCCGTTAGCGGAATATGCGAGATATGATCATCAGCCAGATTTTTCGAAAAAAGCCCATTCGATGTACCTATATATAAAAAGTTGTCGTGCAAGGTCAGCGCTCGCACAATATGCTCTTCTTTATTAATAGAAAACTCATGCAAAAACTTTTTAGATTGTTTGTTGTATGAATAAACGTGTTGAGCAATAGCAAAGTAAAAAAAGTGGTCGTCTTCAGTGATTGCTAGAATAGGCGAGAAGAAAACATCTTCAGGGTCGAGTTTGCCCGAATAGATTTTTTCAACTTTGAGGGTTTTAGGATCAATAAAAAAAGCACCTGAGTATTCAGTGCTAACGAAAATGTTGCCATTTTCTGTTTTATGCAGCGCGGTAATTTGTCGCTGATCAAGTATGTACTCACCAGCAAAAGGTGCAACTTGATATCCATCGTATCGATTTAGGCCTTGATAGGTACCAATCCAAATAAAGCCTAAATCATCTTGCACGATTTTAGTTACACTGCCTTGTGTAAGGCCTTCATCAGTCGAAATACGCTGCATTTGCAAAGCATAGTTTTGTGCAAACGCAGAGGAAGTGAGCGTGAAAAAAAGCAAACTGAAAATCAAAAGAAAAAGTTTAGGCACTGACTGATTAACCCTAAATTATTATTTGCGCATAATTTTTAACAAAATATAGCACAATTATGACCGTAATTAATGGTTCTGAAAAGAAAAAATAGTAATAAGGTCTACTTGTTGCTGAAACTGAAACCTATGCTATAACTAGTTCAATTATCAGCAGTTTGAGAACGTGATGCGCCATTCATTTATAAGCCAAAAAAGTAATGCATTGTTATTGATTATTGACCTTCAGGCAGGGCTTGAACCGGTAATTAACGACTTTGGCTTAGCTGTTAATCAGACCGAAAAGTTAATAAAAGCAGCTAAAGCTTTAGATATTCCCTATTTATTTACCGAACAAAACCCAACCAAGTTAGGTAAAAGTAGTGAACAACTTCTACCCTTTATGAATAGCAATAACTGTTATCACAAAATGCATTTTAGCGCGTGCCAAGAGGCGCAATTTGACCGTCAATTGGCTGACTTTAACCGTCAGCAAATAGTAGTGACTGGTACAGAATCGCATGTGTGTGTTCTGCAAACCTGCTTAGACTTAATTGCCAATGGCTATCAGGTGTTTGTGGTTGAAGATGCCATTGCATCTCGTAACGAAAAACATAAAGAGTTGGCTGTTAAGCAGCTATTGGCAGCAGGTGCTATTATTAGCTGTACAGAAAGTGTGATATTTCAATGGCTAGAAAAAGCAGGGACAGAACAATTTAGAGCATTATTGCAATTAATAAAGTGAACCATGATGCGCATCAAACCGTATTAGCTCGATTAATTGTATTTTTGTAAATTATTTAATAATTAAGGCTTTATCTATGACGAGTGTGCGCCGCCTTTTTACTTATTTGTTCCTTTTATTATTTGTTGAATCTTTGGTTTTAGGCTTTATCTATTCGACCTTAATAACGGGTGTAATAACCGGCTTATTACTGCTGTCTTTACCGCTTTGGATGCTCAATCAATACCCAACGAGCAAATTAACCGCTCATGTTGTTGCTGCCGGTTGCATGATGTTTTCGTTTTTACACATCCAACAAAGCTACGGGCTTATTGAAGTTCATTTTGAAATATTTATATTAATGGCCGTATTGATCATGTTTGTTGAATGGCGCGTGTTTATTACTGCACTTGCTTTTGTGGCCGTACACCATTTGAGTTTTTACTTTTTACAGATAAACGAAGTAGGCTTATATGTTTTTGACCCAGACCGATTGTATTTTAGCACCGTACTTATTCATGCTGTGTACGCCATTGTTGAAGCAATTGTAGCGGGTTACATTGCTAAAACCCTTCATCGTGAACGTAGTTCTGGCTTATCGTTAAGCACAACGACAGAGCAAATAATGGCCGACGAAAACAGCATTAACATTAGTTTAAGAGCGGATGACAGAAACAGTGAAGCCGTAGCGGGTTTTAACCGCTTACTGGGTTTTGTATCGAGCGTGATAGGTGATGTTCAAAGCCAAAGTAGTGTTTTAAAAAACCAGTCTAAGCAATTACTTGAAGTACACGACGAATTACATGAGCAAGCACTTCATCGTGAGCAGTTATCTGCAGATATCGCGCAGTCAGGTGAACGAGTCGCCGAAGGCTTTGCTCATGTGGAACAAGAAAGTAATGAACTGCAAACACAATTTGAACAGCTCCATTTAAGTGCCACAGAGGCATTAAATGAGGTGGCGAATACAGACAGCAAAACAGCTGAGCTTGCTAATAATCTTCAAGAGGCTGATCAAAATATTAGCCAACTTGTAAGTGCATGTTCGCATATCTCAGAATTACTCAATGAAATTTCGTCAATTGCTGAGCAAACGAATTTACTTGCGTTAAACGCTGCAATTGAAGCTGCGCGTGCTGGTGAACAAGGTCGCGGTTTTGCGGTGGTAGCTGATGAAGTGAGAAACTTAGCAACGCGCAGTAAACACACTACAGATAAAATAACCAATACGCTTGAAAGCTTGATGCAAAACAGCGCCTCATCAACCAAGTCGATGCAAGGCAGTGTTGCGCTTATAGAGCAGTTGTCGGCGATTAGTTCGCAGATGAAGCTGCAAATTACCGAGATGACAGAGCAGGTGAATGTTGCCGCAAGCAGTTCACAATCGGTTGCAGATGTAGTGCAAAATCAAGCGGGCAATACACGTGCTATTGCCGAGAACTCACAAGCCTTAATTGCTAACCAAGCCAACGACAACTTGATGATTGAAAAACTCACCGATCGCGTGCAGTTAATTGATGTAAGTATCGATGTGCTGGAGCAAGGTATTGCTAAATTCAAATAGCAAATGGGTGATAGTAGCAACTCTGGTTTGGGTTGCCTCTGTAGTATTGGCCTTGGTGTTTGCTTATTCTCAACAAGCAAGCACCTTTGATCCAGATAAAAAGTTAGGCGCAGCTAATTGGCTGCCTACTTTTCAACAAAGTATGGAGCTTGGCATCAACAATGTCGATACCCTGTACATTATTGATGAAAACACCTGTGTATGCTCAGCACGCTCACAACCGCACATATCAAGCCTTAGCAGCTATGCTGCAGAACAAGGTGTTGAAGTGATAAAACTTAAACCAACATCTGCGGTTGCTGCAATATTACCCGCTCAACCTGCCGCAGTACTTGTTTCAGAAAATCAACAGCTTGTGTATGCAGGGCCATTATCAAAAGGACTCGCATGTTCAAGTCAGAATGGCTTTGTTGAGTTAGTAATTGCAAACTTACGTGCGGGTTTTAATAGCCAGTTTATTAACTCAGATGCTGAGGGATGTTATTGTGAGATTAATTGAACTAGGAAGGTAACGAAAAGAGGCCAAAAATATTGGCCTCTGACTTTATAAAATTATTGAATTTGGCCTCGTATCTCACCGCTTGGGTTTGCAGGCGTATGAATGTTTACATAATGACCGCCTGAAGCTAAAACTGAAAAGATATCGGCGTCTATCATTAATCCTGTGCTGCTCATCCAGCGATTCATATCATCACTGTCTTGTACAAGAGGAGCTAACACAGGGCCATTTTCACCGGCTACACCGGTATGAATGTGTGCAGCACTTGCATCGCTTACACCCGATGTTAATACTTGCAGCTCAACACTGTAATCATTGGTATTCACTAGCGCATAACCATCACCAGATGCATCCGTTGTAACTGCGGGCACTTCTTGTTCACCAGAAAGCGGGAAGGTGACAAACACATAGTTATCGGTAAGGATTTGACCGCGTAGTTCACCACTTGGGTTAGCTGGAGTATGCACATTAACGTAGTGACCACCTGATGCGAGTACTGCAAAAATATCTGCATTGATCATGGTGTTTTCAGGTGTTTGCCATAGGTTCATGTTATCGCTTGATTGCTCTAACGCAGCAAGTACGTCGCCATTGGTGCCTATACGACCTGTATGAATGTGAGCTGCAGTGGCGTCACTCACACCTTCGGTTAACGCTCTTAATTCTAGATGGTAATTATCCATGTTAACTAATGCATAACCACTACCTGATGCCATCGTATCAACAGCTGGCACTTCTTGCATACCACTAAGCGGGAAAGTAACGAGCTGATAGTTGTCAGTTAGGATCTGACCTCTAATTTCGCCACCCGTGTTAGCAGGAGTATGTACGTTAACGTAATGACCACCTGATGCAAGTACCTCAAATATCTCTGCGTTGATCATGGTATTTGCTGGTGTCATCCACATGCCTGCGTCAGCTGTTGACTGCTCAAGTGCAACGAGTACGTCGCCATTCGTGCCAATTCGGCCAGTGTGAATGTGTGCACCTGTCGCATCATCAACACCCATTGTGTTTACTAAGAGCTCTAAGGCATAGTTATCCATGTTAATTAATGCATAGCCTTCACCGCTTGCATCAGATTCGAGTGCAGGAACTTCTTGATCACCGCTTAGTTTAAAGCTCGTAAAACCATAGTTGCTGGTTAGGATTTGTCCGCGAAGCTCGCCGCCAGCATTAGCAGGTGTATGAACATTCACATAGTGACCGCCAGAAGCCAGCACTGCAAAAATATCTGCATTAATTTGCGTGTTGCTTGGTGTCATCCAGACATTGCTATCATCCATTGATTGTTCAAGAGCTACTAATACATCGCCATTAGTCCCGATACGGCCTGTATGAATGTGCGCAGCACTTGCATCGTCTAAGCCTGATGTTACAACAGTTAGCTCTACACTGTAGTCTGTTGTATCAACAAGAGCATAACCATCACCATCAGCCATGGTGCTGACCATAGGCACTTCTTGATCACCACTCAAGTCAAAGGTCGCAACTGCATAGTTGTCTGTTAAGATTTGGCCGCGAATTTCGCCACCGGCAAATTCAGGTGTGTGAACATTAACATAGTGACCGCCGTCTAAAAGTACTGCCAAAGTGTCGCTGTCGATCATGGTGCCTTCTGGGACTACCCAGTCTGTCATGACTTCATCATCTTGTTCTAAAGTCACGAATACATCACCATTTGAGCCTAATTTTCCTGTATGGATGTGAGCTGCTGTTGCATCATCAACACCCATAGTCACCGCACGAAGTCGTAATTCTGTCGTGGCGCTATCATAAGATGCATAGCCATAACCCATTGCGTCACTGTCGTTCATAGGCACTTGCTGATCGCCATTTAAAACAAACGTGATGATGCTGGTTGTATCAGGCACAATTTGCGCACGAAGTTCGCCGTTTGCATATTGTTCGGTATGAAGATTAATGTACCAATCGCCATCCATTAGATCAGCAATTAGGCTTTCATCAAGGTCGGTAATTGCGACTTCATACATACCATCGGAAGTGGCCTCAAATGCAAAAGCAACATCACCATTAGCGCCTAAATCGCCGTCGTGTATGTGTGCTGCGCTAAAACCTTCGACTGAGCTTGCATCAAGTGTTGCACGAAATTGCATTAAACTTTCGTCAAGCTCTACCGTTGCAGTCGCTGTTTGCATTGAGTCATTCATTGGCACTTCTTGTTTGCCACTTAAAGTTACAGAATAGGTTTTACTTGGAGTGAATTCTTGAACTGGGGGAGGGGTAACTACTTCGTTGTCGTCATCATCATCGCTACACGCGGTGAGAAAAAGTAAGCTGCTAGCCAGGAGTATGTATTTCATCGTTCTTCCTTATATCTTTGTATGTTCGGACGTTACGACGTGTCCATTTCAATAAGGCTTACGGCTGGTGTTTAAAAAGCGATCACAAAAGGTTATTCAAAAGTTAAAAACTGATTCTTTAGTATTGGTTTGTTGAAAGAGGGGATTAATAGTTAAAGTTTAATATCGCTAACTTTAAAGGAACATACATGCTTAGCAACATAAAAAGTTTTGGGTAGTAAATGGGTACGGATTGTGCATCTATTTTGTTTTCAAAAGGTTTATAGCTAAACGTCAAAAAATTAACGATAGGAAAACTATGCAGCTAACTTCGTACACATCCTCATTCCTAAAAGAGCCATTATTAGATCAGCAAAATAAAAATGAGCTAAACCCAGAAAGTGAAAAAGCAACAAACCTTCAAGGCTCTAAACAACAAGAAGCGGGCGTTGATTCTGATCCACAAGCAGAAGCTCAATCAAAGACATCACAAACACAGCAAGAGCTAGTAGTGAAAATAAAGGAGTTACAAAATAAGATTAATAGTTTAAAAAGCAACAAAGACCTAGCTCCAGAACAACGAGAAAGTGAGTTGCTAGAGCTTAATGAACAACTTGATGAAGAAATAAATGCAGTCCAGCTTGCCGTAAAAAGTAATGTTTCTACGATGATAAACTCATTGTTTGCTCCTACTTCTAGTAATCACTCTGGTATGCTGTTTAACAATAAAGCGTAAGTTTAAGGCAAAGCGCTTGTTCGCAGTTACTTTGCCAATTGCATATTTATAAGTCCGCTAAATTACATACTTTATAAGTGAGTAGATGAGAGTACATATAAAGGTAAATAGGAAGAACCATTTTATGTGAACTGTTATTGGTAACCCGCGTTTGGCTGTTCTGATCATAGTGACTGGGTAATCATACTCAACAAGTGTCTTGAAAAGCTCAGGATGTTCTAAGCTCCAGTCATTTAAAGGAATTGAATCACCATAGCGAGTTTTAAAAATAACAGAAAATAGATAGGCACGCCTAGGTTGTGGATCGTTAATATCGTAGCCGCTTTTGGTGCGTGTAAAATTCCATACGGCCTCAACATTAAGTAAATCTTCTCTTTTAAGTGTTCGTGCTTTTCTGTCATCGAATAAAAGTGCAGGCAGGTAAACCTCTTCTTTGTTTATTTTAATTTCGCACAAGGGAGATTCATGGATGAAATAACGCTTATTGGCAATAAACATCTGAATTAAAAAATAACTGAGATAAGTAATGACCACAGCGGCAATTGCACCTGCACCGGATTGTGTTTTCCAAACAAGGTGACATGCAATAATGAAAATAACGGCAGTAATTAATTTTGCCTTGATTTTCTGTGCTTTCGGTAAAGGCACTGCACATCTTATGATAGGTATTTCAGGTTGCACTTTCGTTTTTATGAAAGTCTGAAAAAAGATTGAGTTAAAGTTATCACGGGTTAATTCAAAAGTAGGCGCTTCCATGTGTCCTCGGTTACAGATTTAGTATTAGACGTAAAATAGCAAACGCAGTGCTTTACTATCAACTAAAAACACCAGATTGTGTTTAAGTTTGGTTGGAGCATAACTTGCTTGTTATTGGTATAGTAAGTTACTGATAAATATGTAAATGTGAACTGGTGAAATGATAGATTATTTTCTTATTATTTTGATGGTACTTTCGGCTGTTTTATTTTTGTTTGTAATGGTTTTGTTTATCTTAGCTCCAAAATACGCAAAAAAAGAGCTTTTCATAAACTACTACGGCGGAACAGGTGCAATTTATCATGGTTTTAAGCTGTTCAAAGTTGAATCCTATCGGGAAGACAAAGTGTGGGCTTGTAAAGCCATTAAATACTCATCTATAGCAATTGTAGTAATGTTTTTCATTATGGTTTTTTTAATAAAATTGAATGGAATTCAACAGAGCTAGGAGTCGGTTCTTGTTTCTCTTTCGTGGATTATGGTTAAGCACTATGCCAAACAACGTAACAGCTTTTTTCTGAGCTAATCGTAGAGACTCAAGTTAAATGGTGGAGATAATATGAGGTATTTAATTTTTATCCTTTTATTCCAAAGCGGCATTTGCATGGCGTTGCAGCCTATATCTGAATATTGTGAAGGCTCTTATCTGTTAGGCCGAATCGGAGGTGATATTTTTACAGCAAACAAATGCCTAGTATATGGTTACACTGCTGAGGATATGACTTTCTTTAAGAATAGAAACACAAGTATTGAATTCGATGATATTAAACCTTCAATAGAAAAGTTTATCAATATTGTCAATTCTGAAGTAGATTCATTTTTAGATAAACAAAAAGCTTTTGATGAATACACTGGAGTGATAGATAGTTTCTCAGTGCCTCTATTTGGGAGCTATGATGAATTCGAAGATGCTAAAGCTTCATTAGTATTTTCGATTAACTACACAACTCATTGTAACATATCAGTGTTAGATTACAGTGGAGGTGATAAATTTATGATTGGATATAAACTAAATCGCATGACTGATGAAGGTAAATACAACTATGATTATTTGTATATAGAGCTCCCTAAAGAAGCAAAAATAAATAAAGCGGATAGTGATGGTTTAATAGATGCTTTTTGTCATAATGATTTAAGCTTTAAAAATAAAGAATAATGGTAAGTAGCTTTTATCTATCCAAAGAGGT
>NZ_LRRU01000007.1 GCF_001641615.1 Pseudoalteromonas gelatinilytica | reverse complement strand
ACCAGCACCAACTGTACGGCCACCTTCACGGATAGCGAAGCGTAAACCTTCGTCCATCGCGATTGGGCAGATTAACTCTACAGTCATCTTGATGTTGTCACCAGGCATTACCATTTCTACGCCTTCTGGTAACTGTACGTCACCTGTTACGTCAGTTGTACGGAAGTAGAACTGTGGACGGTAACCTTTGAAGAAAGGAGTGTGACGACCACCTTCATCTTTAGAAAGTACGTATACTTCTGAAGTGAATTTAGTGTGTGGCTTGATTGAACCAGGCTTACAAAGTACTTGACCACGCTCAACGTCTTCACGCTTAGTACCACGTAGTAGTGCACCGATGTTCTCACCCGCACGACCTTCGTCTAGAAGCTTACGGAACATCTCAACACCTGTACAAGTTGTCTTCGTAGTTTCTTTGATACCTACGATTTCAACTTCGTCATTCACGTTGATGATACCAGCTTCAACACGGCCAGTTACAACAGTACCACGACCTTGGATTGAGAATACGTCTTCGATAGGCATGATGAATGGCTTATCGATGTCACGCTCTGGCTCTGGGATGTATGAATCTAGCGCTTCTGCTAGTTCAATGATTTTCGCTTCCCATTGCTCTTCGCCTTCTAGTGCTTTAAGAGCAGAACCTTGGATTAGAGGTAAGTCGTCACCTGGGAAATCGTACTCAGAAAGAAGTTCACGAACTTCCATTTCTACTAGCTCAAGTAGCTCTTCGTCATCAACCATGTCACATTTGTTCATGAATACGATGATGTAAGGTACGCCAACCTGACGAGAAAGTAGGATGTGCTCACGAGTTTGTGGCATAGGACCGTCAGTCGCAGCAACTACTAGGATTGCGCCGTCCATTTGAGCAGCACCAGTGATCATGTTTTTAACATAATCGGCGTGTCCTGGACAGTCTACGTGTGCGTAGTGACGAGTTGGAGTATCGTACTCAACGTGTGAAGTTGAGATTGTGATACCACGCTCACGCTCTTCTGGAGCGTTATCGATTGATGCGAAGTCTTTAGCTTGACCACCGTATGCTTTCGCAAGTACGTTTGTGATTGCTGCTGTTAGAGTTGTTTTACCGTGGTCAACGTGGCCGATTGTACCAACGTTTACGTGCGGTTTTACGCGTTCAAACTTTTCTTTTGCCATGACGGAACCTATCAGTTTTGTGTATCTAGATTACATATGAAAATAATCCACCGAGGGTAGATTAATTTAATTTTTTCAAATTTCAAATAGTTTTTTCTGACAGATAAAGGAAGAAATTAAGATGAGTTCTCAAGACTGGTGCTGATAGGCAGATTTGAACTGCCGACCTCACCCTTACCAAGGGTGCGCTCTACCAACTGAGCTATATCAGCAACACCAGAAATCTGGAGCGGGCAGCGGGAATCGAACCCGCATCATCAGCTTGGAAGGCTGAGGTAATAGCCATTATACGATGCCCGCATAGGAACCTGTTCTTAAACTACCTCTAACCGTCAAGAATAAAGTGGTGGAGGGAGCTGGATTCGAACCAGCGAAGGCTGAGCCGTCAGATTTACAGTCTGATCCCTTTGGCCGCTCGGGAACCCCTCCACGAAAATTCTTTACTAAGTCACTTCCGGTAAAAGGAAAGTGGTGCCGACTATCCGAGTTGAACGGATGACCTACTGATTACAAGTCAGTTGCTCTACCAACTGAGCTAAGTCGGCACTGCTTTAGTACGGGGCGAGATTCTAAGGTAAGGTTTATTGTGATGCAACCATAAAATTAAAAAAAATGTGAATTTATGTGTTAAACGCTCACTATTCAGGCAAATTCGCGTTTTTTTACTGCTTTATAGTTAATTCGTGCCAATAATTCAGTCCTTTAAACACGAGCAAGCTGTCAAACTGGGCGTCCAAAAATGCTTCAGCAAGTAATTTGCCGTAACCACCAGCAAATAATAAATGACAATCTTGTTGATTAAGATGCTGTTTTGCCTGCTCGATTGCGCCAATAGTGGCAACCATCGCGCCATTCTTGAGGCCATTTGGCGTATTACGGCCTAAATCAGTCGCAAATGGGGTTTGTCCATCATCAAACACGCGTTGGGTATTCTGGGTAAGTGAAGATGTCATCAAATCAAGGCCTGGTAAAATCCAACCACCTAGATGTGCACCTTCACTATTGAGTACATCAATTGTTGTTGCAGTGCCGGCATCGATAATAATGCAATTTTGCTCGGGGAATTCGACATACGCGGCAATGACAGCCAGCCAACGATCAATTCCTAGATTTTGATACTGCTGATAGGCACAGCTTAACGTGTTTAGCTTTGCACTCACCTGTGCTTCGAAGTAAGGAACGGCGTGTTGCTGCGCCTGTGCTAATAATGGTGCAAGCAGCTCGGTGCTACCCACACAGGCATAAACTAGCTCTTTTATTTGTAGCCAAGGCAAGCTGCTGAGTTCACATGTTTGATAAGCCTTGCCATCAAACAAAACCGCTTTAATGGCGGTATTACCCACATCAACTAACAATTTCATAGCTCTGCCTTACGTAATGAGATTTCACCGCCATAGTAACTTTTTACTTCGCCATCTTGACGAATACGCACGCCACCTTGGTTATCAATACCTTCACAAATACCGCGCCAGCTACGATGTCCAGTATTAAGTTCAACACACTCACCAGCAAATGCGTTTAACTGATTCCACTGTAGATACATATCGTTTAAGCCCGATTGTTGATACTGCGCTAAGCGTTTTTCCAAATAAAAGCATAAATAGGCCACCAGCTTATTTTTGTCTAACCCTTGCACGTGCTGACTTAAGTCGGTCCAAGCTTGGTCTATGTGCTGGCTGGCACTTTCTGGCATATGTAAATTAATACCTATGCCAATAACAAGCTGACAAGGCCCCTGTGGCTGACCATCAAGCTCAACTAATACACCGGCTAATTTTTCGCGGTTTAAATAGATATCGTTGGGCCACTTAAGCTCTATATCCAACTGATATAACGCTTTCAGCGTGTCGTAAACGGCAAGGCCAACAGCAATTGAGACCCCCATGGCAGCTTGTAGACCATCATCCAAGCGCCAAAAATAACTGAAGTATAAGTTTGCACCAAAGGGTGATTGCCACACTCGACCGCGACGCCCCCTTCCTGCCTGCTGCATTTCTGCAACTAACACGCTACCAGAATAAAGAGGAGCATCAGTTTGTAAGCGACGCATTAACTCACTATTGGTTGAGTCAATAATAGGCTGCACTTCAACATTCGCGGTGCAACCACCTAACTCACTATAATGTTGACCGATTTTATCTTTGTTCAGTAAGCCCGCACTATTATTAAGGCAATACCCTTTACCCGTGACTTTGAAAATATCGAGCCCCATTTCCTGCAATGAATGAATATGCTTACCCACTGCTGCACGGCTAATACCTAATTGCTCACCCAATTGCTGACCAGAAATAAAACCACCGGTATTGAGTGCTTGTAAAATAGCGAGTTTATTTCCGTCTGGCGCTTTCATGATGAAGCTCCCAATTCAATGTGACACTCATGATCGGCATTGATCAGTCGCACTTCGTGCTGTAAAGCAATCTGGTATTTTTGCCAAACTTGCTGTTGAACATGGTTTACCATGGCAATTAAATCATCACCTGTACTGTTACCATGGTTTACAAGCACTAACGCTTGCTGCTGATGAACCTCAATACCGGCGACCTTAAAGCCTTTTAACCCAGCTTGCTCAATCAACCACCCCGCCGCAACTTTATGATGTTCAGCATCCACATAGTAGTGAGGTAGCTCAGGGTACTGCTTTAAAAGTAACGCTAGTTGCTCATTACTAATCACTGGGTTTTTGAAAAAACTGCCCGCATTCGCAAGTTCACTGGGGTTTGGTAGTTTACTGTTTCTGGTTGTAATGATTTGCTCAAACACTTGCAGTGGAGAGGGATCTGAAAGCTGTTGCAATGGTCCGTAACTCAGTACTGGCTGCCATTTTTTAGGTAACAGCAGCCCAACTTGGGTGATCACCGCTTTATTTTTCAATGCATGTTTAAAGATAGAGTCTCGATAGCCAAATTGGCATTCGTCTTTAGTTAGGCGCTTTATCGCTTTGGTGGCAATATCAAAGTAGTCGACATAGCTCACAAACTTTTCAAGCTCTACACCGTAAGCTCCTATATTTTGCACTGGTGCAGCACCAACAGTTCCAGGTATTAAAGCAAGGTTTTCAAGCCCAGGCATGTCATTGGCAATAGTCATGGCGACTAATTGATGCCAGTTTTCTCCGGCTGCAATGTGCAATAAAAAGCCATCACTTTGCTGCTCTATATCTATGCCCTTCGTGTTCATATGGATGACAGACCCTTGATAGTCAGATAAAAACACCGTATTGCTGCCTTCGCCTAAAATACAAAAGGGAGACGAAAAGTCTGTGCTTAAAAGCTGATTCACTTCATCAATTTGATAAAAATGCTGGCATTGGCTTGGCAAAGAAAAGGTATGAAAAGATTGCAGGGACTGAGCCACAAAACGCCTCAAAGGTTACCGGTAACTAATCGCATTAGTGTAACCTATCGTCGCAAAATACGCATTAGATTGTAAAAATCACTCAACCCACTGCACTAATCATGTTATAAAACGGGCTCTTTTTCATTTCCGTTCCAGGGTTATTATGAAGTTTAAACCATTACTTTTAAGTCTTGCGATGGCCGGTGCTTGCTCTCAAGCAACTGCAGATGCAATCAGCCAACACACTTACGCAAACTTAGATGACGTAACAACCACTCACCTACTACTAGATTTAGATGTTGATTTTGATGACAAACAACTAGAGGGTTTTGTTGAGCACACGCTAGATTGGCACAATGCGACCAGCAAAACACTTGTTCTTGATACGCGCGATTTAGATATCGACAAAGTAATGTATCAAGATAAAAAAGGCAGCTGGCACAAAGCTGACTTCACCCTTGCTGCACGTGATGACGTGAAGGGCTCAAAATTAACAATTAAATTTAAAAGCCAAGCGGTTAAAGCACGTATTTACTACAACAGCCGCCCAGAAGCTTCAGGTTTGCAGTGGTTAACACCAGAGCAAACAGCCAGTAAGTCACATCCATTTATGTACAGCCAATCACAAGCAATTCATGCTCGTAGTTGGATCCCAGTACAAGATACGCCAGCAATGCGCGTAACTTACTCAGCACGTATTCACACGCCTAAAGACATTCGTGCAGTAATGAGTGCTGACAATAAAGATGCTCTTTATAAAGATGGCGACTACTTATTCGATATGCCACAACCAATTTCGCCATACTTAATCGCAATTGGTGCTGGTAACTTAGAATATAAAGCCATGTCTAAGCAAACAGGTATCTTTGCAGAGCCAACCATTTTAGATGCATCAGTTGCTGAGTTTAACGACACGCAAGCGATGATCGATAAAACGCACGCTATGTACGGCGAATACGCATGGGGTCGTTATGACTTATTAATGCTACCGCCAAGCTTCCCATTTGGTGGCATGGAAAACCCACGTTTATCATTCATCACACCAACGGTTGTTGCTGGCGATAAAAGCTTAGTAAACCTAATTGCTCACGAGCTTGCTCACTCTTGGTCTGGTAACTTAGTGACTAATGCGACGTGGGAAGATTTATGGCTAAATGAAGGTTTCACGTCTTACGTTGAAAACCGCATTATGGAAGAAGTGTTTGGCCGTGACCGTGCAGTGATGGAACAAGCGCTTGATGCAGCAGGTTTACGTGCATTACTTAAAACTCTGCCAGCAGCAGATACGCGTCTTAACTTAAAACTTAATGGCCGCGATCCTGATGATGCATTTAGTTCAGTGCCTTACACCAAAGGTCAACTTTTCTTAATTTATTTAGAAAACAAATTTGGCCGTGACAAGTTCGACCCATTCGTAAAAGGTTACTTTGATCAGTTCTCGTTCAAGTCTCTAACAACAGCTCAATTTGTTACTTACTTAAAAGCAAATCTGATCGACAAATATCCAGGCGTAGTCAGCATGGATAAAGTTAATGAGTGGATCTTTGAGCCTGGTTTACCAAGCGATGCACCAAATCCAACGTCTGATGCTTTCGATAAAGTTGATGCAGTCACCAAAACATGGTTAAACGGTGAGATTAGCGCAGCTCAATTACCAACATCTGATTGGTCAGTTCATGAGTGGCTACATTTCTTAAATAATCTACCTCGCGATTTAAGCATTGAAAAAATGACTGAGCTTGATAACCAATTCAACCTAACACAGTCAACTAATGCTGAGCGTGCTTTCGCATGGTTCATGCTAGCGGTAGGAAATGGTTATCAACCAATTTACCCTGCGCTTGATAAACACCTATCAAGCATCGGTCGCCGTAAATTAATTGTGCCACTATATAAAGCACTTATTAAAAACGGTAAAAAAGACTGGGCACATGATGTGTACTTAAAAGCACGTCCGGGTTACCACCCACTTGCACAAGGTACCGTTGACGACTTATTCGCAAAATAAGTTATCAAACACTAAAAAGGCGCTGCAATCAGCGCCTTTTTTAATAGTTAAAATTAGTTACTTACTTTTTGTAAGAAAGCCCGACGCTCTTCTGGGCTTGCCTGCTGCCACCAAAACTCAAGCATTGCAGCTGCACTTGGCGTATTTTTCAAACCCGCTTGTCCGCCGGGTACTTTTGCAGGCAATGTGACAGGAGTTGCAGTCGCGGGTTTACTACTTGCAACAACAGGAGCAGTTGCTACAGCTTGTACAGGCGCGCTAGCTGCACGATAGCCAATAATAGATAACGGTACAGCAAGCTCACTGCCCTTAGCCTTTAAGCTTACTTGCGGTGATTCGGCAAACACTTCTGCTGCCACTGCATTACTGGCTCGATTAAACACTAGGTCATAGTCTTTGCCACTTTCCACCGTGACCTCAACCCAAAAAGGCTCAGACTCTACGACTTGATGATCATCATAGCCTTGCTCGAAAAGATCGGTGTATTTCATTTTTACTTGGTATGTACCCGGGGCAAGCTCAACGTCATCAACACGACTGAAAAAAGACTGCTCAATAAGGCGATCCCCGACTTGTAAAGGCACAAACTCTTCTGGAAAGTGAATAGTCTCAGCTACACTGCTAAAACTATTAAATAGCATTAACGCACTACTCAGTAATACTAACTTACGCATGTTCACTCCTTGGTTGTTCAACTTGCGGCAGTTTCAGTTTGACACTGCAAATAAAGTTTGTCATTAGTGGGCGGTCATTTAACCACATTTATAAGAGAGCTAAGTATGAGCCAAGAGACTATTTTTACAAAGATTATTAACCGAGAGATCCCTGCAGACATTGTTTATGAAGACGACTTATCTCTTGCTTTTAAAGATATTAACCCACAAGCCCCTTTTCATGTGCTGATCATCCCAAAAACTCAAATAGCAACGATAAATGATGTAACAGAAGAAAATGCCGCTTTAGTCGGTCACTTATATGTAGTGGCAGCAAAACTCGCTAAGCAATTTGGCTTCAGTGAAGACGGTTTTCGCGTCGTAATGAACTGTAATGACCACGGCGGGCAAACCGTGTACCATATACACCTACATATGCTGGCAGGTAAAGAAATGGGCTGGCCTCCTTATCAAGACAAGAAAAAACACGCAATCTAATACTTTGATATGTAAACAACTGTAAAAAGTAGCACAAACATATTATTTTTGGCTATAATGAATATATATCAGTTAGTTAACATATTGCGATTAGTTAACTAACTGTAATTTTTGACACAAAACAGACACAAACTGTACTTTTCCTGCACAACTCTCAGAAATTTCTAATACGAAAGGGGTGGATTGCGTGATAGGATTTAACTGTCAACTTTATTCAAGAGTGTATATATATGAGTAGTTCAGCCTTTTTATTATTAGATCCAGAGCCAATTAATACTATTGGCATTAACGTATTAGAGCCATTGTTAAAAACACAAGGACTAGCAGTGACATCTGGTACTGATATTTCTGAAGTACCAGAAGGAACACGCTTGTTATTTATTGAAACGTCAAGCACAGATCCGTGGGGCAAGTTAAAAGAACAACTAGTTAATCTACGAATGAAATGCGATATCGTATTGTTTAACTTAGATGAAAACCCTGAACTTGCAAACCGTGCTCTTTTAAGTGGTATTCGTGGTGTGTTCTACACAACAGACAATGCTGATGTGTTAATGAAAGGCATTCGTTTATTACTTGAAGATCAACTATGGTATCGCCGCGACATTATGTGTAATGCATTAAATCGTATGTTGCAGTTCAATAAAGACGCACTCCACAAATTGACAGATGGTGACATCGAACCGGTTAAACTTACTAAACGTGAAAAAGCAATTATCTCATTAATGAGTAAAGGTTCGAAAAATAAAGAAATTGCTGAAGATTTAAGCATCAGCCCGCATACAGTTAAAACTCACTTATACAGTGCATTTAGAAAAACTAAATGTCGTAACCGTATCGAGCTATTGTCTTGGGCACAGCAAAATATTCCTGACGAAATTCGCTAAACCAAGCAAAACATCCTACTAGTTAAAACAGACGCAACCGCGTCTGTTTTTGTTTCTGGTTGCTAAACGCAGTAATTGACTTTATTCTCAAACTGATTGCAAAACACCGGAAATACAATGCTCGACTCAGCCACTTTATATTATGCCAGTGCTGCCATGATGGCAGTGATGACCCTTCTTAATTACCTTACATGGCGAACCAATAATAATACTCCGGGCACCTTACTCTATATTTTCTACCCTTTAGTGATGTTTGCATCGGTAATGAGTTTTGCACTGCATGGCCATATCAATAATATTGCTAGTGTTGCTATCGCAAACACCCTACTCTTTAGTGCATCCATTATTCATGTACTCGCGATATGCCAATTTTTAAATGCCAAATGCGTCGGTTTTAAAACCTTTGTTGCGATCACGGTGGTGCTAGCGATGACCATGGTTTACCTTGCCACTGATAGCGCCGAGTTACGTAGTCGAATTTTGGTTTCAGATCTCCAGCATATAATTGAAGCGTTGTTTTTAATGGCATTATTCATTCGAAATGGCCGTAAAAGTTACCCCAATGGCAGTATTGTCTACATCTTAATTCTCAGCATTATTCTGGCGATATTTACAGGCAGAACCTTAATGATGGGAGATGTCACAACAGCTAATCTACTCTCTGCAAATTGGTTTAGTATCACTTTATTTATAAATGGTGTTATTGCGCCGATGTTTTATGCAACCGGTATGGCACTATTATGTAATGAACGCCGCGAGCAAAACCTTAATCAGTTAGCTGAAAAAGCACACAAAGACTTAGAAATTCGTGGCTTATTCTTATCAACTATCAGCCATGAAATACGCACACCGTTAAATGGCATTTTAGGTAGTGCGCAGCTAATCATGAACCAGTCGAGTGATCCACGAGATAAGCCTTATTGCGAAGCAATAATTAATTCAGCTGAGTCACTCAACTTGCTGGTCGATAAAGTACTCGACTACGCCAGCCTAGATCAGCGTGATGAAGCGCTCTACGAAGAAGACGTCGAGTTTAAAACCTGGCTCAATAACCTCTGCCTTTTGCTTAGTCCTTTAGCAGAGCAAAAACACTTAAAGTTTGAACTTATATACAACTTGCCCGATCAAGCATGTTATTACTGCGACCAACAAAAGCTCAGACAAGTTATTATTAACTTAGTGGGTAATGCGATTAAATTTACTGACCATGGCGCAGTAAAAATTCATGTGAAACTGCTCAACGAAGGGCAATTAGATCACCTTGTTCGTGTTAGTGTAATCGACTCAGGCCCAGGTATTGAAGATGAAGAAATTGCCTACCTTACAGAACCTTATGTACAAAGTAGTGCAGGTAAAGAAAAAGGCGGAACAGGCCTTGGCTTAGCGATTACTAGCCGTTTATTAGAAAAATTAGGCAGCAAACTCAATATTGAAAGTGAGCTAAACAAAGGCAGTACTTTCAGTTTTGATATCTCTCTTGCGATTGGTGAGCTCAGCCTCGTTGAGCAGCGCCACCAATCAAAAGATTATGTTACTGGCCTGGACGTGTTATTAGTTGAAGATCTCGATTTAAATCAGAAAATTGCCATTGAATTTATGGCCGATGACGAGCACAAAATCAAGCTTGCAAAAGACGGAACTAGCGCCATTGAACTGATGCAGAAGCATCACTTTGATGTGGTGCTATTGGATATGAACTTACCAGACCTTACTGGTCAAGAAGTGTTGAAAAAGCTCAAAACCATCGACCATTTAAACCAACGAACCCCGGTGTTAGCGTTTACCGCGAGTCTTAGTCCTGATGAAATAAAAGAGTACTTAGCACTTGGTATTAAAGACATTGTTGGCAAACCAATAAAGCAACAAAAACTGCGCCAAGCACTCAGTGACTCACAAAGCAATCAGGCTGCGAGTATTGCCGTTGAGCTGCGCGATACACTCTATGATGAAACAGCCGCTGCCACACTTGTCAGCTCATTCAGTGAAGATGAAGTCTCATCGATTTACAATGAATTTGTACTCTCTGCAAGGAACAAACTCATTCGCTGTCAACAACTCGTTGAAGACGATAAAGATCAGTGTATTAAACTTTTGCACCGCCAAGCTAGCACTGCTTTACAACTAGGCTTTAACCGTTATGGTCTAGAGCTCAAGAAAATTGAGCGTAAGCTACTCGACAACAAACCTTTGAAAGAATCATTAACCGAAGCCTTAGTGCTATGGCAAGAAAGCCTTCAGGCCTACTTGAAGCATGTTAGAAGTGAGTTAGCATAAGAGCTAGCTCTTAACTTTTCGCTTCTAGCGCAAACTAAACCCCGTTTAACCTTGAGCATGATGGCTTAGTTCTACAACTGCGAAAATAATGCCTCTTTCGATCAACTAACGACTGATGTCTAATATCTGACCTCTCGTTCTTTTGAAAGCTAAAACAAAAAACCGCCGTATTTTTCAATACGGCGGTTCTCATTTTTCGAAGCGAAAGACGTTATTAGTCTTTAGCTGCACGGCTCGCACGTTTACGCTCACTTTCAGTTAAGTGACGTTTACGAATACGAATGCTCTCAGGTGTTACTTCTACTAACTCGTCATCATCGATGAACTCAATCGCTTGCTCAAGCGTGTAGTTTAGTGGTGGCGTTAACGTTTGCGCTTCGTCTGTACCAGACGCACGTACGTTTGTTAACTGCTTACCTTTAAGCGCGTTTACTGTTAGGTCGTTATCACGGCTGTGGATACCGATAACCATACCTTCGTAAACTTCAACACCGTGACCGATGAATAACTTACCACGATCTTGAAGGTTGAATAATGCGTTAGTCAGTGCTTTACCTGTTGCGTTAGCAATCATTACACCGTTCTTACGAGCACCGATAGTACCGCCTTTGTACGGACCGTAGTGATCGAACGTATGGTAAAGAAGACCAGAACCTGACGTTAATGTCATGAATTCAGTTTGGAAACCAATTAAGCCACGGCTTGGGATCATAAAGTCCATACGAATACGGCCTTTACCATCTGGAGACATGTCAGTTAGCTCACCCTTACGAAGACCAATTTGTTCCATGATAGAACCTTGGTGCTCTTCTTGACAGTCGATTGTAAGTGTTTCGTATGGCTCTTCTTTTTGACCATCAACTTCACGAAGGATTACTTGTGGACGAGATACAGCAAGCTCGTAACCTTCACGACGCATGTTCTCGATTAAGATACCTAAGTGTAACTCACCACGACCTGAAACACGGAAGCTATCTGGGTTGTCAGTTTCTTCAACACGTAATGCAACGTTGTGAACAAGCTCAGCTTGTAAACGCTCAAGGATGTTGCGTGAAGTTACGAATTTACCTTCTTTACCAGCAAATGGTGATGTGTTTACAGAGAACGTCATTGTTACTGTAGGCTCATCAACGCTTAGCGGTGGTAATGCTTCAACGGTATTTACATCACAGATAGTGTCTGAGATTTTCAGCTCACCAAGACCTGTGATTGCAATGATGTCACCCGCGCCAGCAGATTCTGCTTCATGACGCTCAAGACCTAAGTAACTCATTACTTGGCCAACTTTACCGTTACGCTTAGTACCGTCTGCGCTTACAACAGTAACCTGTTGGTTAGGACGAACAGTACCACGCTTGATACGACCTACACCGATAACACCGATGTATGAGTTGTAGTCAAGCTGAGAAATTTGCATTTGGAAAGCACCTTCAGGATCTGCATCCGGTGGAGATACTTCGTCAACGATCATCTGGAACATTGGTTCCATGTTATCTGATGGCTCGTCTAAATCCATTGTTGCCCAGCCGTTGATAGCTGATGCATAGATTACTTTAAAGTCTAACTGTTCGTCAGTTGCACCTAGGTTATCGAATAAGTCGAAAACTTGGTCCATAACCCAGTCAGGACGTGCACCTGGTTTGTCGATTTTGTTGATTACAACAATCGGCGTTAAACCTTGTGCGAATGCTTTTTGCGTTACGAAACGCGTTTGCGGCATTGGACCTTCTTGAGCATCAACAAGTAGTAATACTGAGTCAGCCATCGAAAGTACGCGTTCTACTTCACCACCGAAGTCGGCGTGTCCTGGGGTGTCTACGATATTGATATGGTAGTCGTTCCAAGAGATAGCAGTGTTCTTAGCTAAAATGGTAATACCACGCTCTTTCTCAATGTCGTTTGAGTCCATTACGCGCTCTTCGTTACCGCCGCGCGTTTCTAATGTGCCTGATTGCTCAAGCAGTTTATCAACCAGAGTTGTTTTACCGTGGTCAACGTGGGCGATAATCGCTATATTTCTTAACTTTTCGATGCTCATATTTTTTCTCAGAGAAATTGAATCTCATTGATCCTGCAAGATCTACGCACTCACCTGCATTTTCACCAGATGTCCCAGCATAGGATTTAAAAGGGCGCATATTATCCCTTAATAATGGCATGGATGAAAGTTTATCCAATATAAATTTATAAACTTTCTTCAGGCTTTTTATAAGTATCTGTTTTATAAATGACAAATTTATGAAAATTAAAGTGAATCTGAACTCAAAACTGGCGAAATTTTAGTTTTTGAACCATATTTTGGCACTAAATCGTGTTTACAACAGACAAATTGGCATGCGCAATTATTGTGCGAATCGCAGTCGCACTTTTTACGCACCAGAATGATCTTTTTACGCACCAAATTAGTGCAAAAAAAGTTAACAAAACCAGAAGGCGTTTACTTTTTACAAGGCTAAACAATGCGTTAAAAACATGGCACGAAACCAGCTTATATAAGTCAAAAGCAATAATGCAGCAAAAATAAAACCCAACAATTGGAGGACACATGTCACAATCGGTTTTAGATTTTATCAAAGAAAATGACGTTAAGTTCATTGATTTACGCTTTACTGATACTAAAGGTAAAGAACAGCATGTTTCTATTCCTCATCATCAAGTTAATGAAGACTTTTTTGAAGACGGAAAAATGTTCGACGGCTCTTCAATTGCTGGTTGGAAAGGTATCAACGAATCAGACATGGTATTAATGCCTGTTCCTGAGTCTGCGAAAATGGACCCATTTTCTGAAGAAGCAACACTAATCATCCGTTGTGACGTAGTTGAACCTTCAACACTTCAAGGTTACGAGCGTGACCCACGTTCTGTTGCAAAACGCGCTGAAGAGTACATGCGTTCTACTGGTATTGCTGACACTGTTTTATTTGGTCCAGAGCCAGAGTTCTTCCTATTTGACGACGTTAAATACAAATCAGACATGTCTGGTTCAATGTACAAAATCGATGACATCGAAGCTTCATGGAACTCTGATAAAGACTACGAAGGTGGCAACAAAGGTCACCGTCCAGGTGTTAAAGGCGGTTACTTCCCGTGTTCACCTGTTGATTCATCACAAGATTGGCGTTCAGCGACTTGTTTAGTTCTTGAAGAACTTGGTCAAGTTGTAGAAGCTCACCACCACGAAGTAGCAACTGCGGGTCAAAATGAGATCGCAACTCGCTTCAATACAATGGTATTAAAAGCTGACGAAATCCAAGAGATGAAATATGTTATCCATAACATGGCTCACTTATATGGTAAAACAGCGACTTTCATGCCTAAGCCAATCGTTGGTGATAACGGTTCTGGTATGCACTGTCACCAATCACTAGGTAAAGATGGCGTGAACATCTTCGCTGGTGACAAGTACGCTGGTCTTTCTGAAGAAGCACTTTACTACATTGGTGGTATCATCAAGCACGCTAAAGCAATCAACGCATTCGCTAACGCGTCAACTAACTCATACAAACGCCTAGTACCTGGCTTCGAAGCACCAGTAATGCTTGCATACTCTGCACGTAACCGTTCTGCTTCAATCCGTATTCCAGTGGTACCGTCTGCTAAAGCACGTCGTATCGAAGTACGTTTCCCTGATCCAACAGCTAACCCATACTTAGCGTTCTCTGCAATGCTTATGGCTGGCCTTGACGGTATCAAAAACAAGATCCACCCTGGCGATGCAATGGACAAAGACTTATACGATCTACCTGCTGAAGAAGCAGCTGAGATCCCACAAGTTGCATCTTCTTTATCTGAAGCACTAGCATCACTTGACGCTGACCGTGAGTTCTTAAAAGCTGGCGGCGTGTTCACTGATGACCTAATCGATGCTTACATCGCGCTAAAAGGCAAAGAAGTTGAAAAACTTAACATGACAACTCACCCAGTTGAGTTCGAAATGTACTACAGCGTGTAATACGCTGTAGCAGAATTATCTAAAGATAATAAATGTGTGTTCTCAAGCCCGCTCCGCGGGCTTTTTTAATGGTAATTGAGCGGGTTCTACTCTACAGTTTTAGTTAGATTAAAAAATGCAGGGTTGCAGGGTGAAAAGCACAACTTTATTGGTACTATCGCTGATTTTTCTAAGCTTTTTTAGCTATGGCGCAGCGCAAAAAGTCTATTCTTGGAAAGATAAGAACGGCGTTTTAGTATTTTCTGATACACCACGACCTGGTGCGACAGAAGTAAAGATGAACACCCAAAACCTGACCATGCCAGCTACCGACACCAGCATACTTTATAGCGCCCCAAGCGCAATGCCAGTCAAATTTAACGTCAGTATTTCATCACCAGCAAATGAAGCAACCGTAAGAGAAAATACCGGCTCTGTGTACGTTACTGCACGCATTAGCCCTCGCTTCGAAAATGGCTTTAAAGTACAACTTTTATTTGATGGCTCAGCCCATGGTGCACCAAGTAATAGCACGACCTTTGCACTAAGAGAGGTCGAGCGAGGTGAACACACATTACAAGCCAAACTTTATGATGCGAATAATAAACTCGTTTCGGTTAGCCCAGTCAGCACCTTTTTTATGCATAGAACATCGATTTATGGCGGAAACTAAAATTTTCGATATAACGTCTCTTAATGTAAAAAGAGTATGCTAAGCTGCACTTAATCGCAACGCACTAAAATGGTGCAATCATGCTCAGTGAAACACACTTTAATTCTGAATTACTCGACAGTATTTGGAAAAATTTAAGTACTGCCGTCATTTTACTCGACCGAGATTTTAAGCTGGTTTATGCAAACGATAGCGCCAGTGAGCTTTTAGGTTTAGGTCCAAAACGCATTATCAACCAACCGTTCGATAACCTATTTAATTACCACTCAATAGACTTAAAACGCATTGCCCAATATTCGTTATTCGATGGTGTCGATTGCCACCAGCACAGGGCTGACGTGGTGTTCGTTGATTCTCGCCACGCGAAATTAACCATTAGTACGCGCAGAATTAGTAACAACGATGACAATTATATTCTGTTCGAATGTCGTCAAATGGACGATGAAATTCGCCACGATCAAGCCTCTAATCAAATGCACCAATATCAAGCTGCACGTAATTTAATTCGTGGTTTAGCACATGAAATTAAAAATCCTTTAGGTGGAATTCGCGGAGCGGCGCAATTATTGCAGTATGAGGTTGATCAGCAAGAACGAGATCAATGTGCCGAATTAATCATTGAACAAGCAGACCGTTTACGTGAGCTTGTTGACCGCTTGCTTGGTCCGAATCAATTGCCACATAAATCTTATGGCAACATTCACCAAGCCTTAGAGTCAGTGATTAAACTGAGCATGTTAGATAACAATGCCAATATCACTTTAGTGAAAGACTACGATCCAAGTATACCGAGCGTGTACATAGACCAAGGTAAAATCCAGCAAGTGGTACTGAACATTATTCGTAATGCACAACAGGCACTCGTTGATGGTGGCGAGATAAGAATAAAAACCCGCATCAACCATCAACACAGGCGACCAGGTAAGGCACCGAAGAAAACCTTGCTGATCCAAATTTCGGATAACGGCCCGGGAATAGACAAAAGTTTACGTGAAACCTTGTTCTACCCAATGATCACCAATAAAGAAAATGGATCAGGGCTTGGTTTATCCATAGCGCAAACCTTGGTTGACCAACATGATGGCCACATTGATTGTGACAGTTGGCCAGGCCATACAGAATTTAATATCTATTTGCCTTTTACGGATTAATGGTTTTTTGGAGTAGTCATGAAAACAGTCTGGTTAGTTGATGATGATGCCTCTATCCGCTTTGTATTAGAAAAAGCGTTGGCACGTGCAGGATTTGAAACTGAAAGCTATGCAAATGCACAAGACGTGCTGAATGCATTAAAGTTTAGCCAGCCAACGGTACTGGTATCCGATGTGCGCATGCCTGGCATGGATGGCATGGCGTTACTTGAAACCATTGCCGAGCAAAATCCTGGCTTACCAGTGATAATCATGACCGCTCACTCAGACTTAGATTCTGCGGTAAATGCCTTCCAAAAAGGGGCATTTGAGTACCTCGCTAAGCCGTTCGATTTAGACGAAGCTGTTGCGCTGGTAGAAAGCGCCTGTCGTGCTAACTCAACGAAGAAAACTAAACGCAAACAAGCACCACAAACCAATGCGCATATCATAGGTGAAGCACCTGCAATGCAAGAGGTATTTCGCGCGATTGGTAAATTATCAGCATCAAGCATGAGCGTGCTGATTAACGGTGAGTCGGGAACAGGTAAAGAGCTTGTTGCTAGTGCCCTGCATAACCACAGCCCTCGTAAAGAAAACCAGTTTATTGCTCTGAATATGGCTGCCATTCCTAAAGAATTGGTCGAGTCAGAATTATTCGGTCACGAAAAAGGGGCATTCACCGGAGCCGACAGCATTCGTAAAGGCCGCTTTGAACAAGCGAATGGTGGCACTTTATTTTTAGATGAAATTGGGGATATGCCACTCGACGTTCAAACGCGTTTGTTACGCGTGTTAGCCGATGGTGAGTTTTACCGCGTGGGCGGCCATCAAAGTATTAAAGTTGATGTACGTATTATTGCGGCAACGCACCAAAACCTCGAAGACTTGGTTAAACAAGGCAAGTTTCGTGACGACTTATTTCATCGCCTAAACGTGGTGCGTTTACGCTTACCAGCACTACGTGAGCGTACTGAAGATATTGAACGTCTGGCACAGCACTTTTTACATAAAAGCGCCAAAGAGCTGCAAGTTGAAAGCAAGATTTTAAGCCCTAAAGCCACTGAGCAACTGCGCTTATTTAACTGGCCTGGTAACGTGCGCCAACTAGAGAACACCTGTCGCTGGTTAACAGTTATGGCGCCGGGTGAGCTTATAAGTGAACAAGATTTACCGCCAGAAATCGTCGCTGTCACACCCATTGAGCAAGAAGGTGATTGGCTGGATGCATTTCAACAATGGCTTAATCTGGAACTTAAACAAGGCAAAGAAAATATTTGGCCAGCCATTCAAGCACAACTTGAAACTCGCTTGATTAAAACGGCATTAGCCAATTGTGCTGGGCACAAGCAAGAAGCTGCGGTGAAAATTGGTTGGGGCCGCAATACATTGACCCGCAAGCTAAAAGAGCGCAATATTAGCTAATTTCGCGCTATACCCATGTGAGTCAATGAAGTTAATCGAGCACATTCCACTAATTAAACAAATGGAAATCATTAACAGGTTGTCGTTCTTTAGAGAGTTTTCTCTCAGTGAACGGCAGGTGTTGTTAGAGTCATTTAGTCATTTGTATTTAGTCAAACAAGGCCGCGCTGTTTTCAAGCAATACGATACTGATAAACGACTTTATATTGTGCTAAGCGGCTCACTGATGGTGTTCAAACAAAGCCACTTACTCGAACTTGGCACCATTGAACCCGGTGAATTTATCGGAGAAGGTGCTTTTATCAATAACCGCGAGCACAGTACCAGTGCACGCGCAAAAGTTGATACCATTTTGTTAGCTATCACCCCTGAAGCACTTACCCGCTTACCGAATGTGATCCGCGAGAAAATTAAAGATCGCATCATCGAAGGCATGAGTGAACGCATTACTAAGTTAAGCACATACCTTGAGTCGCGTAGTTAGTCCATATACACAATTTGTAATGAGCAATTTAACCAACTTGGGCTATTAACGCGTGCCGTGTAACGATAGGTATCTGATGGTTTCATACCAAATGGGGTACTCACTTCTGGCGTTAAATGGCTGTAGCTTTGCGAATAGTTTTTATAATAAATGACTAAATAGCCGTATAAGTAATCCCACTCCAATGAGACTCGTCTACCACTTGCTAGATTAAACTCGGCCTGTTTATCACTAAATGTAACTGCAAGGCCATTAAACTTATCCTCAACGCAACCGGTTGTGATGACTCGAGCCGGCATAGTAAAACCGGTTAAGCCATTTTTTGCTCGTAAGTAAAAACCTATATTGCCTTGATTGTAAAAGTGATTAGCGTCTGTGGTGTATTTAATTTCAGCTTGATAACCCAGCCTCTGCATAATTTCTGCAAGTTGCTCGGTTTCATGAGTGAGAATTTTATCGCTCGATAACATTAAGGTTGCATCAGCAAAGTCTCTAGGAATAGGTAGCTTTGTGTATTCATAAGGTAAGCTTTGCTTCGTTAAAGCTTGCTCTAATGTGAGCAGCTGTTGTTCATCAAGGTTTTCAGTGTATACGTAGACTGTTGGTTGCTGACAACCTGCCAAAATTAAAAATATGGCTGCTGAAATTATCCTTTTCATTGTTTTTCTCACTTTGGATTACAGGTGTAGTCTAAAGTGAGAAAAACAATAAATCAATTAATTAAGATGTTTTTTTAGCCAACTATTAACACTTTGACGGGTATATAGAATATCTTTAAATAAACGGTGGGTTTGATGCTGGAGCAGCTTTTCTTTATTTGTTTCCCCTGAACTCAGCTGGCTATGATTATCATTAAATCGCGAAATTAACGCAAAACCTTGTTCTGACTTTTCAGGCTGAGACTTAATTGTTTGTGTTAACAAAGCTCGCACATCATCTGCAGCAAGCAGAGACGAATCTTGCAAACCCATTAACTCTTTTCTTAGCGCTGTTCTTACGCCCATTACAACTTCTCCTGAACGAATTAAAAAATGAAACGGACATGCATTTAGCAATTTGTACACCAATTCCAAACGCGCGCAGTGTACCCAGTAAATACTGCAGTTTTTTTACTGTTTGTAAAAATTTCAGATTATTTATTGCTGTAAATTTTAACCGCTTGAAGAGCTTAAAAATTTAATCTTGGTTCAATTGAGTGCTAGGCTTTATAATGGCTGCGATTGAATTAAGAGAGACCAACATGAACGAAGATTTCATCGAAATTGAACTAGAAGAAGAGCCAATAGAGCTATGTAACTTGCTAAAAGTGCTCGACCTAGTCGAAACAGGCGGCCAAGCAAAAGCCTTAATTGGTGAAGGTTATGTTGGGGTTAACTATGAAATTTGTACAATAAAACGGAAAAAATTATACAGTGGTGACGTGCTTGCATTTGATGGTGAGCTGTTCCAACTGACATTAAGCGAAGATGCAACACCAAATCCTCGCCCACCAGAACCAGTACAAAAAGCACAACCACAAAGCGCTGAAGAAGCGCCAAAAAAATCAAAGCGTAAACGTACTAAAAAGCCAAAAGTGGACGAAAAAACCGGCCGTCGCCCTATCTCTTTTGGTTAACTAGAGCTTGCTTAGTTAACATAAATCACCTTTAATTGAATGTGATAATAACAACAATAAAAGGTGATTTATGAACCCTCCAGCTTGGCTCAAGCCACTTGCTTGGGCAGCCCTTGTGTGGAATCTTTTAGGTGTCATTGCATTTGTAATGCAGCTGTTGATCACACCCGAAATGATTAGCCAACTCCCTGAAGCACAACAAGCCGCATACCGCGACATCCCGCTCTGGTCAACGGCTGCCTTTGCGATAGCCGTGTTTGCAGCCAGTTTCGCGAGCATTCTATTACTCGCCAAAAAAGCGCTTGCGCGCGAGCTATTTTTAATCTCGTTTATCGCTGTCTTAGTCCAGCAATATTATAATTTTGTGGTGATAGATAGCCTTGCCATGTTTGGTACCAGCGCATTAGCAATGCCACTGTGTGTGATCGTTATTGGCTTACTATTACTGTTTATTAGCCATAAAGGTAAACAACAAAATTGGCTCAACTAAAAACACTTATTTATGAGGGTAGTTTAAAGTAACTACCCTTTTATCTGTCCCTCCCCCTTGAAATAAATCACATCGGCAGCAACTATATTAGATAGCATATTTTTTCATCAGCTAGATGAATATCTCAGCTGGTATTAAGTTTGCAATAACACTGTGTCTATTTCGAAAAGGAAACAACAAAGCAAGCCAAATTGCTTGCTCAAACCACAGGGGCAAATAATGAATAACAGTTTTGATACCCAAAAACAGCTTACGATTAATGGTGAGCAATATCATATTCACTCTTTACAAGGTTTAGGCGACAAAGCAAAACGTCTGCCATTCTCATTAAAAATCTTACTTGAAAACCTGTTGCGCAATGAAGATGGCGTCAATATTAAAAAGCAAGATATCGATGCCTTATTAAACTGGGATCCACAAGCTAAACCATCTGCAGAAGTCGCATTTACGCCTGCTCGCGTTGTCATGCAAGACTTTACAGGTGTTCCCGCCATTGTTGATTTAGCCGCGATGCGTGATGCCATGGAAAAACTCGGTGGCGATCCTGCGAAGATAAACCCATTGTCACCTGCTGAGCTGGTAATTGATCACTCTGTGCAAGTTGATGGTTACGGTGAAGATGGTTCTTTCGACTTAAATGCGAAACTTGAATATGAGCGCAACAAAGAGCGTTACGAATTTTTACGCTGGGGGCAAACCGCCTTCGATAACTTGAAGGTCGTACCTCCCGCTACCGGCATCGTACACCAAGTTAATTTAGAATATTTAGCCCGTGTGGTATTTAACGATAGTAAAAATGGGAAATCACTCGCTTACCCAGATACCCTAGTCGGAACCGATTCGCACACCACCATGATCAATGGTCTTGGGGTACTTGGCTGGGGTGTGGGTGGTATTGAAGCAGAAGCCGCAATGCTTGGTCAACCAATCAGCTTACTCATTCCACAAGTCGTTGGCTTTAAGCTCAATGGTCGCCTACCAGAAGGCACAACGGCAACTGACCTTGTGTTAACCGTCACAGAAATGCTGCGTAAGCATGGCGTAGTGGGTAAATTTGTTGAGTTTTATGGTGATGGTCTTGCTGATTTACCACTTGCAGACCGTGCAACTATCGCAAACATGGCACCAGAATATGGAGCAACCTGCGGTATTTTCCCAATTGATGATGAAACCATTAGCTACCTGCGTTTAACTAACCGCGATGACAAACAACTTAAACTCATCGAGGACTATGCAAAACATCAAGGCTTGTGGCGTAACCCTGGCGATGAAGCTCATTATACAGACACACTCGAGTTATCCCTTGATGATGTGGTGCCGAGTCTTGCAGGCCCTAAACGCCCGCAAGATAGAATCGCCCTTGACAAAGCAGGTAAAATTATTGGTGAGCACTTGAAAGGCTTCCAAGATGAGCGCATGCAACACCGTGATAAAAGCGATGCCCAAGAAGCGCGCATTGAAGACGAAGGCCCAACAACCAACCCTGATGAGCCAGTAAACGAAGCACAATATATGGGTGCGGCTAAAGTTAATTTTAAAGGCGAACAGTTTGAGCTGAAAGACGGTGCGTGTGTCATTGCTGCAATTACGAGCTGTACAAACACTTCAAACCCTAGTGTTATTTTAGCGGCAGGCTTAGTGGCTAAAAAAGCCAAGCAATTAGGCTTAAAGGTGAAGCCATGGGTTAAAACCTCACTTGCTCCGGGCTCTCAAGTAGTGACTGATTACTTGAAAAAAGCCGACTTGATGGATGATTTAGATGCCTTAGGCTTTAACCTTGTTGGTTATGGTTGTACAACCTGTATTGGTAACTCAGGGCCTTTAGCTGATGAAATCAGTGAAGCAATTCAAAAGCATAAACTGGTTGTCAGCTCTATTTTATCGGGTAACCGTAACTTTGAAGGCCGTATTCACCAAGATGTGAAAATGAACTTCTTAGCCTCACCACCCCTTGTGGTTGCATACGCAATTGCGGGTCGTACAGATATCGACGTGTATAACGAACCGCTTGCGCAAGACCCAAATGGTAATGACATTTATCTAAAAAATATTTGGCCAAGTGTTAGTGAAGTAAACGAACTCGTCCGTGAAACCGTGACCAAAGAAATGTTCGCATCAAGCTATGGCAATGTGTATCAAGGCGATGATCGATGGCAGAAAATTCAAATTCCTGATGGCAAACTTTATGATTGGGATGATGCGTCAACCTACATCAAAAAAGCGCCATTCTTTGATGGTATGGAAATTGAGCCTCCAGGCATTCCGAGTATTAGTGGTGCACGCTGTTTGGCAAAATTAGGTGACTCAGTAACCACTGACCACATCTCGCCAGCAGGTGCAATTAAAGCAGATGCCCCAGCAGGTCTTTACTTGCAAGAGCACGGTGTGCAAAAAGCACAATTTAACTCGTATGGTTCGCGTCGTGGTAACCACGAAGTGATGATGCGAGGTACCTTTGCTAATGTGCGTTTACGTAATCTATTAGCACCGGGTACCGAAGGCGGTGTGACCCGTATGCAGCCAAGCGATGAGCTTGCCAGCATTTATGATGCTGCGATGCAATATCAGCAAGATGGCACGCCACTGATTATTTTAGCGGGTGCGGAATATGGCACGGGCTCATCACGCGACTGGGCTGCTAAAGGTTCACTTTTACTTGGTGTTAAAGCCGTTATTGCACAAAGCTATGAGCGTATTCACCGTTCAAACCTGATTGGTATGGGTGTTTTACCCCTACAATTTAAAGAAGGTGAGAGCTATGAGTCATTGGGTCTAACGGGTCAAGAGTCATTCGACTTTGAAGGCTTATATGACAAAACCAATGAAGTCAGTGTGATTGCGACCAACAGTGAAGGCAAACAAATTAGCTTTAGTGTTGATGTGCGTATAGATACCCCGAAAGAGTGGGATTACTACAAACACGGCGGTATTTTACAGTATGTACTGCGTAATATGCTGGCTGAGCAGTAATTGCTGTTAAGTTAACTAAGGGGCTGAATTTTCAGCCCCTTTTTTGTTTAAAACACCAGTAATACCAATCCGCAATAATACTTAATCATTTTGAGGGATAAAACCTGTCGCTACCTGCGTTAAAAATTTCTGATTTAGAACAAACTAAATAACGAAATTTTTGCCTTGTTATCAACGAGGTTTTATTGCCTCAAAATAGACCACTTAATTAAGCGAATTGGTATAAATTACAGTTTAGAGCAACACACTTATTTACAAAAAATGAAAAGCACATAAAAATCAGCATGTTAAAATTGGACCATAGTTTGCAACTGCTAACCAGATAACAACCATAATAATTTTGGAATCCCTATGACTATTGCATCATTCAAACGCGCAATTTGCGCAACGGCCATCTCATCAAGTTTATTATTAACAGGCTGTGTTATTCATGTCTCTCCGGGTCAAATCGCAGAACAAAAACAACAAGACTTAAGCGTATCCGCTGCCAATATCAGCGAATTAAAAATTGATGCTGAAGCCGGTTCACTGATCATCAAAGGCGACAGCAACGCCACGGCTATCACAGTGAATGCTAATATCTATGCGGCTAAAGGCGATGAAACTTATACGCTAACCCTCGAAAAGCAGGGCGACACGGCTGAGCTTATCAGTAAGCTCAATAATGGTAGCTTATCGTTTTACAGTGGCTCATCACCTCATATTGATTTAATTGTCTCTGTACCTAGTAACCTTAAACTAGATATCGATGATGACTCAGGTGATATCGTGATACGTGCGATGCAAAACGATATCAGCATTGATGATGACTCAGGATCAATTGTGATCGAAGGGGGTCGCACTATTAATATTGATGATGACTCGGGCGATATACGCATTAGCAATGTCAGCGGCAATATCAGCATTGAAGACGATTCTGGCTCAATTATGATAGACCAAGGCCAAGGGCGTATTGATATTGAAGATGACTCTGGTGATATCCGCATCGAAAACAGCCAAGGCCCTGCACGTATTATTGATGAATCAGGTAGTATCAGCGTTAAAACATTGGCTGGTGCGCTTACTATCGAAGATGGCTCTGGTGATATAGATGTAAGACAAATCAAAGGGCTGGTTACCATTACCGATGGCTCTGGCAGTATTTATGTTAATGACACCCTCGGCCTCACAATTATCGAAGCGGGTTCCGGTGATTTAAGTATCGATAACATCAACGGCCCAGTAAAATTGGACAAATAACCGACAATTGCTTGATTTAGAACAATCCTATTAATGACAACAGCACCTACACTTTAATTAAGGCTAAAGTGAGGTGCTTGTATGACTGAACAAACCATCATTCGAATCTTAAAAACCTTTATTATTTTAGGTATTTGCCTAATTATTTTGGGGCATTCTTTATTAGCTGGTAATTACTTAGGTGATAGCATGGGTGTGCATGGCATTATGATCAGCGCAGCGTGCATTGCTGTTGGTGTGCTGTTCTCTTTGCCCACCAAAATTTATCTCACTATTTTACTGATGAAAATGGAAAGCGATCTCACAGCACAGGACAAGCAAAGCTAATTCCCACCTTGCTCTTTGAGCTGTTGCTCAAGTTGCTTGTTACGTTGCTCCATAAGCTGTTTTACTTGCTCAGCATCTTGCATCATCTTTTGTACATTTTTAGGGTCGTATACCCCAAGCACCGAAGATGTTTCGTTAGTTTTAACTGTTGCTGCTTGCTTCTCATCAGCTTGAAATGTCTCTGCCGGTAACACAGTTATGTCGTTAGGATCTAAACTTACCGCAGTACTAACGTAATTAGGGTGAGGGGCATCAGCATAGTGCCACTGACCATGTTCATCTTGCCATTTATACACCACGACAGGTGCATTTGCGTCTTTGCTCAAGCTCAACTTCTCAGTGAGCTTTTTTGCTTGGCTGGTAAGTGTATCGGCACTTTGCGAAGCAAAATCACTCACATCACCACTTACTTTTTCTGAGTAACGCTCGAACATGCTCAGCTCTAGGTAAGGTTTTCCGTCTGGCTTTTTAATGTAAAACAGCAGGGCAACACTGGTCAGTAGCAACATAACCGCAAGATAACAAAAACGCTTAATCATTCCATTTACCGATTATTGGTAGTTACTCTCAATCTTAGCAAATTCACCGGATGATTTAAGATTTTTCATAAATTCATTAAATTGCTCGCTCATACGCTTCCCTTTTTCATTGTAAGCAAACTGTAATTGCATCGGCGCTTTGCCCACACTGTAATCACTTACCGTGAATTTTTTAAAGGCATTATTTTTTGAGGCATACCACTGCAGTGTGTTTTTTGCGATAACAGCAACACGTTGATTTTGCTGCATATCAACTAAAGCCTTCAGCATATCTATTTCAGAGTAAAAGTCTTCGCGGTGCAACTTACCTGATGCAAACAATGCTTCAAATTGCGGGTAGGTATAACCAAAACGGGCCATCAACACATAGCCGCCTAACTTATCAATCGCTGGAATATGACAACCACTGGGCATCACTAAAATATCTTCTACAACAGCGATACTATCACTCCAATAGTATTGCTTATGTCCACGATACCATTGCTCAGACTCTAAGCGTACATCGACTTTACCTGCATCAAGTAAATGCTGTGAACGCACCTCGGGTACCAGCATGTATTGAATATCGTGATTATATTTTTCAGCAAAACGAGTTAATAGCTCATCAACAAGTCCTTTATGGCCACTGTCAGCAAAATGATAAGGGGGATAATCCGTGTCATACAGCGCAACCTGTAACGTTTCTGCTCGCACTAAAGGCGCAATTAAAAGCAATAATAAAAAAACAACAGCACGACTCATAATTTTCTCTCATAAAATTGAGCCAGGGATTGTATATAAATAGCACAAAAAAAGCGCAACCTAGGTTGCGCTTTACGAAAATTCTGATAGGAATTTAGGATTAGATACCGTCACCATCAATATGTAAGCCACATTCACGGTTTAAACCGAAGAAACGAGTCTCTTCTTCTGTCATACCAGGCTCAAGTTTACGGGTTGTATGAACATCGCCCATAGATACATAACCTTGCTCCCAAAGTGGGTGATACGGCAAATCATGCTTAGTTAGATACTGGTAAATATCGCGGTTGTTCCACTCAATAAGTGGATACACTTTCACAGTACCACGGCTGATTTCAACAATTTGCTTGTCAGCTCGACTAGATGATTGATCACGGCGCAAACCACTAAACCACGTACCCGCTTCAAGCTCGTTTAAAGCACGGGTCATTGGCTCAACTTTATTCAGTTGATTGTACTGCTTAATACCGGCTTCACCTTGTTCCCAAAGTTTACCAAACTTCGCTTCTTGCCACGCCGGGCTAAGCTCAGCTTTATACACTTTAAGATTAAGCGAAAGTCGCTCCGTCATTTGCTCGATGAACTGATAGGTTTCTGGGAACAAATAACCAGTGTCAGTCAGTACCACAGGAATATCTGGCTGCTGCGATGTCACTAAATGCAACATCACCGCCGCTTGAATACCAAAACTCGACGACAAAAAGTGCGTGCTTGGTAAGTTTTCAAGTGCCCACGCAACACGCTCCTCTGCGCTTTTATCAGCCAGAAGACCATTAATATCAGCCAACATAGCTGTTTGGTCTTCTTTGCTCATCGTTAAGATGTTTTTAAATTCACTCATGGTTAATTCCAAACCTTAAAGCAGTGTCGCTTATAAAATTATGCGTGAAAATCAGTTACTGAAACTTTAACTTCAGCAACAATGCCTTTGCGAATTACAAAATCACCAAAACACTCGCCTTCATTACGCTCACTTGCCCATTGGCCAATTAGCTTATCGAATGCGTCTAGGTATACGTCTTCGCCAACATTTTCTAAATACAGTTTTGGAATACGCGTGCCTTCACGGTTACCACCTAAGTACACGTTGTATTTTCCTGGACCTTTACCAACCAGACCCGCTTCTGCCAACATTGCGCGGCCACAGCCATTCGGACAACCCACAACACGCATAATGATGTTGTCATCGCCAATACCATGTTTCGCTAATAGCGCTTCTGTTTTCTCAATTAAGCTTGGTAAATAACGCTCAGCTTCTGCCATCGCTAACGGACACGTTGGTAATGCCACACACGCCATTGAGTTTTTACGCTGCTCTGTATGGCTGTCATCAATTAAGCCATGGTTACGAGCGATCTCTTCGATTACCGCTTTTTGATCAGCTGGAACACCTGCGATGATCAAGTTTTGGTTTGCTGTCATACGGAAATCACCTTGGTGAATTTCCGCAATTTTACGGCAGCCTGTTTTAAGAGGTTGATTTGGGTAATCTAAAATACGACCACTTTGGATAAACAGCGTTAAATGGTGCTTACCATCAATACCTTCAACCCAACCGATACGGTCACCGCGGTGAGTGAACTCATATGGGCGGCTCTGTTCAAATTGAACACCGGCACGTTTTTCAACTTCAGCTTTAAATACATCAGAACCTACACGGTCAAGTGTGTACTTAGTTTTTGCATTTTTACGGTTTGAGCGGTTACCCCAATCACGTTGTACAGACACCACGTGTTCAGCAATTTTCAAGGTGTGCTCAAGTGGAATGAAACCAAAGTCATCCGCTTTACGAGGATACGTTGCGGTATCACCGTGAGTCATCGCAAGACCACCACCCACTAACACGTTAAAACCAACTAACTTGCCATTTTCTGCAATTGCAACAAAGTTTAAGTCGTTCGCATGCACATCCACCTCATTGTTCGGTGGAATTGTTACTGTGGTTTTAAACTTACGTGGTAAGTAAGTTGAACCTAAAATTGGCTCTTCTGTGGTTTCACTCTTTTCACCATCTAACCAAATTTCAGCGTATGCTTTAGTTTTTGGTAATAGGTGCTCAGAGATCTTCGCTGCCCACTCGTACGCTTCTTGGTGAAGCTCAGATTCAACTGGGTTCGTTGTACATAATACGTTTCGGTTTACGTCGCCCGCCGTTGCAATTGAGTCAATGCCCACGCTATTGAGCATTTGATGCATGCCTTTAATATTTGGCTTAAGCACACCATGGAACTGGAACGTTTGACGCGTGGTTAAACGAATACTGCCATAGCTGGTTTTCTCTTCTGCAAACTTATCAATCGCTAACCATTGCTCTGGCTTGATGATACCGCCAGGCATACGAGCACGTAACATAACATTATGTAACGGCTCTAATTTTTGTTTAGCGCGCTCAGGGCGAATGTCACGGTCATCTTGCTGGTACATGCCGTGGAAACGGATCAGTTGGAAGTTATCAGCAGTGAAACCACCGGTGATCTCGTCTTTTAAATCTTGCTCAATGGTGCCACGTAAAAAGTTACTTTCTCTTTTCAAACGCTCGTTATCAGAAAGCTTTACGTTTTTGTCTTGTTCGCTCATGGTATTTCCTAAATTTTTTACAGTGACGGCTGTTAGCTTTAAACGTGATTAGTACACGTCTTTCTGATAGCGATTTGCGCTACGTAAATCTTTTAAATATTGCTCAGCTTGTTCATCATCTTTGCCGCTATTTTCTTTGATAATGTCTACAAGCGCCTGATGAACATCTTTCGCCATACGGTTTGCATCACCACAGATATAGAAATGAGCACCCGCTTCTAACCAAGCAAATACTTCTTGGCTGTTTTTGCGAAGTTTGTCTTGAACATATACTTTTTCCGCTTGGTCACGGCTAAACGCCACATCCACTTTAGTCAGTAAACCTGACTTCAAGTAACCTTGAATTTCAACTTGATATAAGAAGTCTTGAGTAAAGTGTGGGTTACCAAAGAATAACCAGTTTTTACCACTTGCTTCACGCGCATCACGCTCTTGTAAAAACGCACGGAATGGGGCAATACCCGTACCCGGACCTACCATGATAATTGGCGTTTCATCATTAGCCGGTAAACGGAAATTATCGTTGTGCTCGCTGAATACTTTTACTTTACAGCCTTCTTCAGCACGACGTGCTAAATAACCAGAACACCCACCTAAGTGCTCGCTGCCAAATGCATCAAACTCAACCAGACCCACCGTTAAGTGAACTTCTTCTTCAACTTCAGCTTGGCTAGATGCAATCGAATATAAACGTGCTTGTAATTTACGTAAGCAGTCTACTAAGGTTTGCGCTTCCAGCTGAGCTGGGTTTTGACGAATAATATCGAAGATTTGGCGAGGTTCGATGTACTCACGCATTGCCGCTTTATCTTCAACTAACTTTAATAATTCAGGATTGCCAGTTGCTGTTGCATATTTTTCAACAAAACCTGGATATGACTGAGTTAATTCTAATTTTTCGATTAATGCATCACGAATACTTAGCTCTTCATCGCCGAGTTTAACCGTGCTAGATGCATCAATTTGAGTAAGCGTAAGTACTTCATCAACAAGTGCTTCGTCATTTAAGAAGTAAACGCCTAGCGAATCACCCGGTGTATAGGTAATGTCTGAACCTTCTAATGAAATTTCAACATGACGCACATCTTTGGTTGAATCACGACCGGTAATTTTTTGCACAACGCTTAGCTCTGCAGCAAATGGGTTTTGCTTGGTGTATTGGCTTGCTGCTGGTGCCGCTGCACCAAATGATGGCATAGCCACAACTTGACCACCGCTTGCTTGTTGCTGCGCTTTAAGATCAGGTTCAAACGCATCAAGTGCACCATCAATCCACTTAGCAGCTTCATCATCGTAATCAACATCTAAGTCGGCACGCTGGAAAATAGTTTCTGCGCCAAGCTTGTTAAAACGCTCTTCAAAATCTTTTGCTGTTTGGCAGAAGAATTCGTAGCTTGAGTCACCTAACCCAATCACAGCAACTTTAACACCATCTAGTTTTGGTGCTTTTTTAGTCGCTAAAAACTCATGCAGGCTTTCAGCATCTTCAGGTGGCTCACCCTCACCGTAAGTTGAAACAACAACCGTGATGAACTTTTCTTTTTTCAGGGCAGTTGGCTTGTAGTCAGCCATGTTGACTAGCTTAACCGATAGACCACGTGACTCTGCTTGTTCTTTTAACTTGCTCGCCACGCCTTTAGCGTTACCCGTTTGCGAGCCGTATAAAATAGTTAGCGGTGCAGCATCACCCGCAGCTGGAGCGGCGGCAACACCACCGGCTAATGCGCCTGCGTTTGCGTTAGCGGCTAAATAACCACTTACCCACGCTTGCTGAATTGGATTAAGTTCAGCCACTAAGCCTTGCAGCTTCTGTACTTGCTCTTGCGATAGCGGACTCGCCGCTGCATTTAGTTGACTTAACAACATGAATTTATTCCTCGTAACCCTGAAAAGTTAACTGCGAAACGAACTTGCTACCATCATTTCGCGAACAATTTTTTCGACTTTAAAGACCCAATAGAAATGCTTTAAAGGTTTATCTGAGCGTGAAGAATAACGAGGTCTGAGGCGATTAAAAAAGAATAGAATCTGCTTTGATATTCCATTTAGTTATTAATTTAGTATTTATCCAAAAAAAACATGTTAGAAGTATGAATCCCCAAATAAGAAACTTTTATTAATTAACATTATTGCAACATAAGCCAATTAGCCTATACTCGCTGTGTTCATTTTGAGAACAGCAAAAACTATTAAAATATAAAAAGGAAACGATAATGTCACACGGGACATGTAAAAAATACATGCTAGCCAGTAGCTTACTGTGTTTAGCGAGTTCAACATTGGCAAATGTTAATAATGCCGACTTCGAAAACTGGTCAGCAAACAACCCTGCCAGCTGGAGCACCATAGATAGCGGTATAAGCCTTAGTGCTAATAGCAATGTGGTTTACTCAGGCAATTACTCAGCGCAAGTCGTGGTTAATACTGGCACGCAAAGTAATACCGACTTACTACAGTTAGTGGATGTAGTGGCGGGTGAAAGCTATGAGTTTTCTACTTGGGTTTACCATACAGAAGGTGGCGTAAAAGCACGTTTAGTGGTTGATGGCTATCAGGGCTATTCTAATTCGGCATTAATTAATCAATGGCAACAAATCAGTTACCAGTACACGGCCTCTGCTACCACGTCAATTAGTGTTGGCCTGCGCTTTTACGATGTAACAGGCTTTGATGGCAGTGAAGTAGTGTATGTCGATAACTTTGCACCAAGCACTGGCTCAACCCCACCTCCTACGGGCAGCTGCGCAGATAACCAAATATCTTTAACGCTCACTACCGATAACTATGGTGAAGAAACCAGCTGGCAAATCACCAATAGCCAAGGTAGTGCAGTAGCATCAGGCGGTAGCTATGCTGCAAATACTCAGTACAGTGAGCAAGCGTGTTTAACGGATGGTGACTATACTTTTACGATTTTTGATAGCTATGGCGATGGCATTTGCTGCTCATTCGGCAATGGCAGTTACAGCCTTTCTTTAGGTCAAACAGTCCTTGCCAGTGGTGCAAGTTTCCAAAGCTCAGAGGCAACGCCGTTTACTTTGGGTGATAGCTCAGGCGGCGGTGACGGTGGTGGTACAACCCCAACAGAGCCAACGGGATACTATGTTACAACGCAAGGCCTTAGTGGTTATGCACTGAAAACAGAGTTATACAACATCATTAAAGATCACAACTCACAAGGCTATTCTGCGATTTGGAGCTTTTACGATGTTGCTTCACGCGATAAGTATTTTGAAAACGACAACTCTATTTTAGACCGTTATTCAGAAAACCCTGCAGGCCAAGATAGCTACAACTATGTTGCTGTGAGCGACCAATGTGGGACATACAACAGCGAAGCAGATTGCTACAACCGTGAGCATTCTTTCCCGAAAAGTTGGTTTGGTGGAACAGTTGAGCCAATGAACTCTGACGTACATCACATTTTCGCCACTGATGGTTATGTGAATTCAAAACGCAGTAACTACCCATTTGGTGAAGTAGGTAGTGCAAGCTACACCTCTAGTAACGGCAGCAAATTAGGCAGCGCTGCTAGCTCATTAAATTACTCAGGAACGGTTTTTGAACCTATTGATGAATTTAAAGGTGACTTTGCAAGAGCGTATTTCTATATGGCAACACGCTATGAAAATGTGATTGGCTCATGGCAAAACAACACAACCTACAGTAATGCTGTATTAAATGGTTCATCTGATCAGGTCTTTGAGAACTGGGTCGTTGCTATGTTATTAAAATGGCATAACGCGGACCCTGTTAGCCAATTAGAGCTTGACCGTAACCAAGCAGCTTATGAACATCAAGGTAACCGCAACCCATTTGTGGATCACCCAGAATTTGTAGAAATGATTTGGTAACTTCGTTAAGCCAAGGCGCTTAGTTTCGGCTAAGTGCCTTTTTTTAATCAAGCACAACGACTTTGTTTTCGTCAATTAACTCTGCCACATAGCGCTTTTCTAAATGCCACGGATGACGCTTCCAGCCCTGAAAACCAAAACCTGCTATATGCACTTTTGAAAACAATTTAAGGTAGTGAGCAATCGCTAAAGTACCTGAACTTGGGCAATATGGCTTATGTATTGTCGGTCCTAACGTTAGTAGGTACGCAAGCAGTGATTGGCGAAATTGCTGGGTTAATCGTTCTTGCTGCAAGCCTGTGCCATAGTAATTAAACAAAGCGTCACCATGATCAAGTCGGCCATGACGACGGATCAGTTTGAATAGTTGCTGCATGAATAAGTTTGGCGCAGGATCAGTGACCATAATCTTGTTAAGTCCTTCAAGCGGCATAACAAGTGGCTGTTCAAGTAAACTTTGCGCCTGCCTCCCTCGCCCCAATAACCATAGATCTGTGCAACGCTTACCTAGGTGCGCAGGCATTGCTGCACAGCGATTAAAACGCACAACAGATGGACAATTATCGACCTGCTCAGCAAGCTCGGTATTAATCGGACCATTACCTAGAATAATTATCTGTGGCGGCTCATGCATAATGCAAAACTCCGTTTTATCCTTAAAACGACCTTATTTCACCTAAACTTTATGACCTGCTAATGACAGTTCATGATAAGCTTAATACATGTGAAAAGCGCTTATGTGCAATCAGCAAGTGATTATCAACTTGAGATTGGGCGCTATAGCCAAGAAGCTGTAACACCTGTTTTAACAGAGCTTGATGTTGCTGCTGTGGTGAGTGATTTACCACTTCTAATACCTCTAACATCGCTTGTGCATAGCTAGAACCTGAATGGATCGACTGCCAGATACGCGTTTGTATTTCGATAACTTGAGAAATCGACGTGTTATAAGTATTAACTTGCAGACTTAACAGATAATTTTCTAATAGATTCATTGTAGCGTCCTTTTTAAAAACGCCACTTTAAAAGCTCAAGTTAAGTTGAGGTAAAGTGTTTTATTATTACTTTTTACTCCACTTATTCATAATGTCTTTAAATAACTTAGCCTCTTTGTCTTCACAGGGTCTGGGCGATCCGCTTGGCACCCCAGATTTACCAAACACCGAGTTAAAATCTATGCCATAACACATACCATTTAACACCTCGATACGCTTGCTACCATCACCACTCTGCCAAACGACGGTTGCTTTATCAGAAACCGTTAATTGTGCAGGCACTGAAACCCTGCCTACAGGCAAATTATTATTTGCCCCTTCAACCTGCCCAAATAATGACGAATTAGAAGAGCCATTTTCAAAATTAAGCTTTGGGATTGGCGCATACGGGTTGAGTTTTTTAAAGGGTACTTCGGTTGTTTTTGAATTATCAGGTGTCTGACTGGGCTTTATGACCTTATTATTCGTCACTTCTTTGGGCTCACTAACTGAATGTTCAACGACCTTAGCATCGCTTTTCTGCTTAGGGCTGCTATAAGCGGCTTCCTCTTTTTGCGGTAAAGCCTTAGCCTCATCAACTATTTCTTGCGGTTGCTCCAGTAAAGGTTTGTCTTGGGTTTTCTGTAAACTAGGTAACGAAGTTAAATCAACACTCACATACGCGTTGATTACTTTTGGCGGTTCAGCGACTGCGGGGAGTTTCACAGACTTTCCATATCGAACAAATAACAATAAAAGCATAGCATGTAGCGTAATCGAGATGATCCATGCTTTGTAATTCCCTTTTAACACTCAAGCGCCTCATTTTTATTTTTAAGAGTGTTAAGTGAATGAAATAGTTCATAAGAAAAAGTGGTGAGTTAGCAAGTTAACGGGAGTAACGTTTTAAGGTTCTAGGTTAAGTCTGTTCGTTGAGATGGTTTGGATTCAGCATGAGGTGTGACATGTGGTTTTATAGCTATGCAGCAACAAACCCTATTGCTTGACTGACATCTGACAGCTAAACGCTTTTTGCTGTATTTCAAAAACAAAAAGCCCCAGCAAATGCCAGGGCTTTTTAGTAAGTAAACTTAATTAAAAATTAAGCTTGCTTTGGACGTTCAACAACGTCTACTAAAGTCCAAGACTTAGTCTTAGAAATAGGAGCACACTCACGGATAGTAACTACGTCACCAGCTTGAGCTGTGTTGTTTTCGTCATGTACGTGTAGTTTAGTCGTACGTTTGATGAATTTCCCATAAACTGGGTGCTTCACGTAACGTGCGATAGCAACAGTGAAAGATTTATCCATCTTGTCGCTGATTACACGGCCTTGAAGAGTACGGATTTTATCGCTCATTATTGACCTGCCTTCTGGTTAATAACTGTTTTTACACGCGCGATATCGCGACGTACTGTTCTTAGCGTGTGTGTCTGAGCTAACTGACCAGTGCTTGCTTGCATGCGCAGGTTAAACTGCTCACGAAGAAGTCCTAGAAGTTCAGCGTTAAGCTCTTCTACGCTTTTGTCTTTTAGTTCGCTAGCTTTCATTACATCACCGTCCGAGTTACGAAAGTTGTTGTGAATGGTAATTTACGCGCTGCAAGGTTAAATGCTTCACGAGCAAGCTCTTCAGAAACACCTTCCATTTCGTAAAGTACTTTACCAGGTTGAATTTCAGCAACCCAATATTCAACAGAACCTTTACCTTTACCCATACGAACTTCTAATGGTTTGTTCGTAATTGGCTTATCTGGGAATACACGAATCCAGATTTTACCTTGACGCTTTACGTGACGTGTCATAGCACGACGAGCTGCTTCGATTTGACGAGCAGTCATACGGCCACGGCCAGTAGCTTTCAAACCGAAAGTACCGAAGCTTACTTTGTTACCGTTTTGCGCTAAACCGCGGTTGCGGCCTTTGTGCATTTTACGGAATTTTGTACGTTTTGGCTGTAACATTACTCGCTACCTCTACTTAGCACTTTTTTTGGCTTTCTTTGGCGCGCGTTTAGCTGGCTTCTCTTGCTCTTGTACTAGTGGTAAACCACCAATAACTTCGCCTTTGAAGATCCAAACTTTAACACCAATGATACCATAAGTGGTTAAGGCTTCAGAAGTTGCGTAGTCGATATCAGCACGAAGAGTATGTAGAGGTACACGACCTTCACGATACCATTCTGAACGTGCGATCTCAGCACCGCCAAGACGACCGCTAACTTCAACTTTGATACCTTTTGCACCAATGCGCATTGCATTTTGTACCGAACGCTTCATAGCGCGACGGAACATAACACGACGCTCTAGTTGTGACGCAATACCGTCAGCTACTAGTTGTGCATCAAGTTCAGGCTTACGAACTTCAGAAATATTGATCTGAGCCGGAACACCTGCAATCTTAGTTACTGCTTGACGTAGTTTTTCAACGTCTTCGCCTTTTTTACCGATAACAACACCAGGACGAGCTGTGTGAATTGTTACACGGATAGATTTAGCTGGACGCTCGATAACGATTTTAGACACAGAAGCCGCTTTTAATTCCTTAGTAAGGAATGCACGTACTTTGTGATCGCCAAAAAGCTGATCAGAGAAATCTTTTGAATTCGCGTACCAGGTAGAAACCCAAGGTTTAGAGATACCTAGGCGAATACCAGTAGGATGAACTTTTTGTCCCATTACTTATACTCCTAGCTATCTGAAACCACAACAGTGATGTGGCTTGTACGCTTAAGGATGCGGTCAGCGCGTCCTTTAGCACGTGGCATAATACGCTTCATTGTAGGACCATCGTCCACAAAGATCGTAGTTACACGAAGCTCATCAATGTCAGCACCTTCGTTATGCTCTGCGTTAGCAATAGCAGACTCAAGTACTTTCTTAACTAATACAGCCGCTTTTTTAGGGCTGTACGCCAGGATTTCTAGAGCGCGATCAACCGGAAGTCCGCGGATCTGATCTGCAACTAGACGTGCTTTTTGCGCCGAACCAGAGGCGAATTTATGTTTAGCTAATGCTTGCATTTATCATTCCCCTCTTAACGTTTCTTCGCTTTCTTATCCGCAGCGTGACCGCGGTAAGTGCGAGTTGGTGCAAATTCACCTAGTTTGTGACCGATCATTTCGTCTGTGATGAACACAGGAACGTGCTGACGACCATTATGGACAGCGATGGTCAATCCGATCATGTTAGGTATGATCATTGAACGACGGCTCCAAGTTTTAATTGGCTTCTTGTCACCGCTTTCCAACGCTTTCTCTACCTTCTTCAGCAAGTGTAGGTCAATAAAAGGACCTTTCTTGAGAGAACGTGGCATGGCTATTCCTCAACTATTATTTAGTACGACGACGTACGATAAACTTATCAGTACGCTTGTTCTTACGTGTCTTAGCACCTTTAGTCGGTTTACCCCATGGAGACACAGGATGACGACCACCAGATGTACGACCTTCACCACCACCGTGCGGGTGATCTACCGGGTTCATGGCAACACCACGAACTGTCGGACGGATACCACGCCAGCGATTTGCACCAGCTTTACCTAGTGAACGAAGCATATGCTCAGCATTACCTACTTCACCAAGTGTTGCGCGACAGTCAGCTGGAACTTTACGAACTTCGCCAGAACGAAGACGTAGAGTCACGTATTGACCTTCACGTGCAAGGATTTGAACGTATGCACCAGCAGAACGTGCGATTTGAGCACCTTTACCTGGTTTTAATTCTACGTTGTGAACAGTCGAACCTACAGGCATGTTACGCATTGGTAATGTGTTACCAGCTTTGATTGGTGCATCAACACCAGACTGGATTGAATCACCAGCTTGTAAGCCTTTAGGTGCAATAATGTAACGACGCTCACCGTCTGCATATAATACAAGAGCGATGTTTGCGCTACGGTTTGGATCATACTCTAGACGCTCAACAACAGCTGGAATGCCATCTTTAGTGCGTTTAAAGTCGATTACACGGTAATGATGCTTGTGACCACCACCGATGTGACGAACCGTGATACGACCTTTGTTATTACGACCACCAGACTTAGAGTTTTTCTCTAGTAGTGGTGCGTAAGGTTTACCCTTATGAAGATCTGGGTTAACCACTTTAACCAGGTGACGACGACCCGCAGAAGTTGGTTTACACTTTTGAAGTGCCATAATTCTAACTCCCCTTATTACTCGGCGCCGCCGACAAAGTCTAGCTCGCTACCTTCTTTAAGAGTAACGTAAGCTTTCTTCCAGTCTGAACGACGACCGAAACGCATGCCAGTACGTTTTGTTTTACCCTTAACGTTTAGTGTGCGAACACCAGTTACTTCTACTTCAAAAAGCTTCTCAACTGCAGCTTTAACTTCAGCTTTAGTTGCATCTTTAGCTACTTTGAAAACAATCGTGTTGTTCTCTTCAGCAGAGATAGTGCTTTTTTCAGAGATGTGTGGAGCAAGGATCACTTTTAAAAGACGTTCTTCACGGATCATGCTAGCGCCTCCTCAAGTTGCTTAACAGCAGCAGCTGTAATAAGTACCTTATCGAAAGCGATTAGGCTTACAGGATCGATACCAGCTACATCACGCGTGTCAACCTTGTACAGGTTACGTGCCGATAAGAATAGATTCTCATCTAATTCTTCAGTCACGATTAGAACATCTTTAAGCTCAAGTTCTTTAAGCTTAGCAACTAGTTCTTTAGTTTTTGGTGCTTCAAGACCAAACTGTTCAACAACGATTAAACGCTCTTGACGAACTAATTCAGATAAGATGCTTTTGATCGCACCGCGGTACATTTTACGGTTTACTTTTTGGCTGTGGTCTTGTGGTTTAGCTGCGAAGCTAACGCCACCTGAACGCCAAATTGGGCTACGAATTGTACCAGCACGTGCACGGCCAGTACCTTTTTGAGACCATGGTTTTTTACCACCACCGCTAACTTCAGAACGTGTCTTCTGAGCACGAGTACCTTGACGAGCACCTGCTGCGTAAGCAACAACTACTTGGTGTACTAATGCTTCGTTAAACTCACGTCCAAAAGTAGCTTCAGAAACTTCAAGAGCGCCAGAAGCGTCTTTAATTGCTAATTCCATCACTAAATCTCCAGGACTTATGCTTTAACAGCTGGTTTAACGATAACGTCACCGCCGATAGCGCCAGGTACTGCACCTTTAACTAAAAGCAAGTTACGCTCAGCGTCAACGCGAACTAGTTCTAAGTTTTGAGTCGTTACACGCTCAGCACCCATGTGACCGGCCATTTTCTTACCTTTGAACACCTTACCAGGTGATTGGTTTTGACCGATTGAACCAGGAGCACGGTGAGATAGAGAGTTACCGTGAGTAGCGTCTTGCATGCTGAAGTTCCAGCGCTTAACACCACCTTGGAAACCTTTACCTTTAGAAGTACCGGTTACGTCAACTTTGTTGATTTCGTTGAATAATTCAACAGTAAGCTCAGCGCCTACTTCAAAATCGCCTTCACCACCATTTAGGCGGAATTCCCACAGACCGCGACCCGCTTCAACACCAGCTTTAGCGAAGTGACCCGCTGCTGCTTTGTTTACACGGCTTGCTTTTTTAGTGCCTGCGGTTACTTGAAGCGCGTTATAACCGTCTGTTGCTTCAGATTTGATCTGAGCAATACGGTTAGGTGTCGCTTCGATAACTGTCACAGGGATAGATACACCATCTTCAGTGAAGATACGTGTCATACCCACTTTACGACCGACTAGACCTAATGCCATTTTCCTAAAACCTCTCTAATCTTCCGATTAACCCAGGCTGATTTGAACATCAACACCAGCAGCAAGATCTAAACGCATAAGAGCGTCAACAGTCTTGTCAGTTGGTTCTACGATGTCGATCAGACGTTTATGGGTGCGGATTTCGTACTGATCACGCGCGTCTTTGTTTACGTGCGGTGAAGTTAGTACAGTAAAACGTTCAAAGCGTGTAGGTAGTGGAATTGGACCACGTACTTGAGCGCCAGTGCGTTTCGCAGTTTCCACGATTTCCGCCGTTGATTGGTCAATCAAACGGTGGTCAAAAGCTTTTAGGCGAATACGAATGCGTTGATTTGACATTCTTAAACCTCAATATAAAGAGCATTTAAAAAGAGCATAAAAAAACGACCGAAACAATCTTACTAACTAAGATGTCGGCTGTTCTCTTATATCTACGTTGAATTCCAAATCGGAATTCCTGTTTATTAGCTTGAAATCCAAGCTTAATCTATCCTTCCAAGTTCCCGAGGGAATTTTGAAAGCCTGCGTATTATAGTGAGATTGGTGATAAATGCAACAACTTTTTAGAATTAAAAGCGACAAGGCCGCCTTTAGATTAAATTTCGATTAAATACGAACTATATTCAGCTTCGCTATGTCTTTGCTTTACTATAGTTAATTTGAATAAATGCAAAAGCTGAAGAATCGCAATGGTCAGTCCAGTTAATAATTGTTATTCTATGCCGCTTATTTTTGGCCACTCTCGGTCTATTTAATATTTACTGATACCAATTTACATAATGAGATGCCTTTGTAAATTGGTGTAATAGCTTTGGTGAGTTGATGCGTATCATTAATCGTTGTTTAAATTTCATTTCTGCCGGTATGAACCGCTTGTTTGTAAAAAGTAAGGTGCTGCCAGAAAACCCGATTGAACAATACAATCTTAATCCAGCCAACCCGACCTTCTATATCGTTAGGCTCAATGCGCGCTCAGATTTAGCCGCACTGGCACGGGTATGTAAAAAGTATGGTTTACCCAACCCGACGCAAGAGCAACTGTTAGGTAATGCTGAACTAGAGCGTTTTATTGGTATTCAAAACCCACCTCCGCTGTTTGGTAATAAAAGCAAACCAAGTAATGCGCTGCAGCAAGGTAAACAAATTATCGATCATCTGATGCAATCAGGTGAGAAAAACGTCCAAGTGATCCCAGTGACTATTTTATGGGGCCGAAATCCGGGTAAAGAGAAGCCAGGCTTAGGCACCTTAGTGTCGCATTCGTTAACCCCAAGCTGGTTTCGCAAGTTCTTTGTATTGCTATTCTCAGGCCGCGATAACTTTATCCGTTTTAGCCAACCGCTCGACTTATCATTACTGGTCAATGAAAAAGCCGATGTTGATGAACTACCACATAAGCTTCTACGTGTTGCTCGCGTGCACTTTCGTCGTCAAAAATTGGCAGCGACAGGCCCGAAAATGCCATCACGTGAACAGCTATTTAATTCGCTACTAGCCTCACCCACAATAAAAAAAGCGATTCAAATAGAAGCAAAAGAAAAGAACATCAGCCAAGAGCAAGCGCGTCAAAATGCGCTGAAGTTACTTGATGAGATTGCGGCAAATTATAGTGATGCCACCATTCGTGTAGCAGATAGAATTTTAACCTGGCTATGGAATAAGCTCTATAACGGTATTGATATTAAGTTTTCTGAGCAAGTCCATGAGCTCACAGATAAAGGTCACGAAATTATCTATATGCCATGTCACCGCTCGCACATGGATTACTTATTGCTGACCTACTCTATTTACCATTTAGGGTTAGTACCGCCGCATATCGCTGCCGGTATCAACTTAAATTTCTTCCCAGCCGGTGGTGTATTCCGTCGCAGTGGTGCTTTTTTTATTCGCCGTTCATTCGCGGGCAATAAGTTATATTCATCGGTATTTAAAGAGTACCTGAGTCAGTTATTCATTAAAGGTTACTCGGTGAAGTTTTACACGGAAGGCGGCCGTAGTCGTACAGGCCGCTTATTACCGCCAAAAACAGGCATGCTCGCTATGACGTTACAAGCGATGCTCCGTGGCATTGACCGTCCAATTTCAATTGTGCCTGTGTATATTGGTTATGAACATGTGATGGAAATTAATACCTACTTAAAAGAGCTTGCCGGCAACGACAAAAAAGGTGAGTCGGTATTAGGTATTTTCAAAGCCATTAAAAACCTGAAGAACTATGGCCGTGGTTACTTAAACTTTGGCGACCCTATATCGATTAACCAATACTTGAATGAACAACAGCCTGATTGGCGCGAGTCTATTCACCCAACCGACGTACAAAAGCCGCAATGGCTTGGACCGCAGGTTGCCAACCTTGCTGATAAAGTAATGGTTAATATTAATAGCGCCGCTGCACTCAATGCTGTGAACCTTCTCGCGATGATTTTACTGGTGAATGATAAGCACGCGTTGAGTAAGCCTAAGTTGATTGCTCAGCTTGAGTTTTATTTACATTTACAGCGTAGCGCCAGCTACAGCGACAAGGTAACCACCCCTAATGAAAGTGCTGAACAGCTATTAGAGCATGCCCTTAAACTTAATAAGTTTGATGTTATCAGTGATGAATTTGGCGAAATTATCGCTATCAATGATAAAGAGAAAACGTTATTCAATTACTACCGTAATAACGTATTACACTTATTTGCTGTACCAAGCTTGCTGGCACTGCATTTATTTAAGGCACATAAAACGACTATGGCAGATTGCCAAGCCCTGATCGCACGTTTTTACCCATTATTTGCCAAAGAGTGGTTCTTACATGAGTTAGATGAAAACTACATTACGCGTGTTCTTGCTAGTTTCGTTGACCAAGATCTGATTGAAATTGAGGGTGATAACATCAAAATCACCAATAGCAACGACTGCTTGGCAAAACTTGAAATGCTCGGCCGCGCTTTAAGCTTAACATTACAACGCTACGCTATCGTGGTTGGATTTATTCAAACAAGTAGTGGCATTGAACGTGAAGAACTTGAGCACGAAAGCCAAGTATTAGCAGAACGTTTGGGTACCTTACACGGCATTAAAACACCGGAATTCTTTGACAAAAAAGTGCTGGTTGGTTTTATTTCTAGCTTACGTGAGCAAAAACTAATTACAGAGACAGAGCAAGGCTTAACGGGTAGTAATGAGCTGTGTGAAGTGTATTTATATCTTAAAGCATTGCTGCCAGCACGGGTCTGGCAGTCAATTGACGATATAGTGCAAAGCCAAGCTCAGCACGCAAAGGATTAACGCTGACGCATTACCCCTTCTTGGATCGTTGAGGCAACAAGGTTGCCTTGACGGTCAAAGAATTGACCTCGTACCAATCCTCGACCTGAGCTCGCACTTGGGCTATCAATCGAATATAAAATCCAATCATCAAGTCTAAACGGACGGTGGAACCACATTGCATGGTCAATCGTCGCAACCTGCATGTTAGGCTGCATAAACGATACACCGTGCGGTTGTAACGCCGTTGGTAAAAACTCAAAGTCAGATGCGTACGCAAGTAAGTAGTTATGGATACGCTGATCGTCTGGCATCTCACCATTGGCTTTAAACCAAATATGTTTAACCGGCTCCATCACTTGTGGCTTAAATGGGTTATGAAAGGTCACTGGACGCATTTCAATGGGTACTTCACGAATAAACTTATTGCGAATTGGTTCAGGAATAAGCTCTGCATTCGCTTGGTAGAACTCAAGTGAAGACTTTAACTCTTCAGGCTGTGGTACGTCTGGCATTTGTGCTTGGTGCGATAAGCCCTCTTCTTCACCTTGGAAAGAAGCGGTCATGTAAAAAATGGGCTTACCGTATTGGATTGCTTTGACACGGCGAGTACTAAAACTTTTACCATCGCGAATATTTTCTACATCATATACGATTGGTTTAGCAGCATCACCCGGACGTAGAAAGTATGAATGCAACGAATGAACAATACGCCCTTCTGGTAACGTTTCTTTAGCGGCCGATAATGCTTGGCCCATTACTTGGCCCCCGAAAACCGCTCTAAATCCTAAATCTTGGCTTTGGCCGCGATACAAGCCTTGCTCAATTTCTTCTAACGACAACAACGACAGTAAGTCATCTAATACTTGGCTCATTTATTTATCCTCAATCCCGACAAGCGTTTAATGATACTATAGACTAATTGGAAGTAAATCTTTGTAAGAGCACCTCATTATGGCTTATTGGCTTTTAAAAACAGAACCCGATGCATTTTCAATTGATGATCTAAAAAACGCTCCCGAGCAAACCTCTATGTGGGATGGCGTGCGTAATTATCAAGCCCGAAACTTTCTACGCGATGGCTTTAAACAAGGCGACTTGGTGATGATTTATCATTCAAGTTGTAAGCAAGTAGGGGTAGCAGGAATAGCCACGGTCAGCCGAGAAGCTTATGCCGACCCAACACAATTTGATTTAAACAGCGATTACTACGATGCCAAAGCAACCGCTGATAACCCGCGCTGGTTTGTCGTTGATGTAACCTATCAATCACACCTGAAAAAACTAGTTAGCCTGCAAGCAATTAAAGCCAATGATGCAATCACCGAAATTGCCCTTAAAAAAGGCGGTCGGCTATCTGTAATGCCTGTAACGGAACATGATTGGCAACAGATAATCGCAATGAGCGAGCGCTAAGCATATAAAATAGCGGCCATTTTTAATGAGCTGCTATTTTTGCTATAATTCGCCACCTTTATTTAAGAGGGTGCGTGGGGGATGTATGAAATTATTATATTGGTTAGATGAATGGATCAACCTGCCCCGCGATGCACAACAAAGCCAAGTCCCCTTTACAGGCGGTGATTTACTTGGTGATGTGTATGTGAAATACCATATCATCGATGCCAATAAGCCTCTGCTATTTACCTTCTCACCTGCCGGAACCAACTACCAAGAACATGATCTCACAGATGATTTTTCGCCTTGGGCTTATAAGCTCGCGAAAAAACAAGATGTGAATGTGATTGCCTTTCAGCATTTAGGTATTAGTAACTGGTTTAGACACCGCAACTTATTATTTTTTATTGAGCAATTAGCGCCGCTGATTGGTGGATTTAAAGAGCGCTTAGGATATGGTTTGAGCCGCGGTGGCTTTGCTGTAGGAGCCTTTGCCAATTTGTTGAAGCTTGATAAGGTCTTATTATTTCACCCTGTCAGCACAAAAAATAAAGACAAAGCGCCGTGGGATGACCGTTCTAGCACAGATATCGCGCAAAAGTTCGATTGGAATGGCGACTATCACGATTTAGATTTAGGCCAAGCAAAGGGTTATATTATTTACGACCCGACCAATCGCATTGACCGAGCTCATGCAAAACGCTACCCAAAACTCACCCATTTACGGGTGTTTGGTATGGGCCATAGTGTTCATGCAACATACCTCAATAAGTTTGGTTTTTATAAAGATGTGGCCGTTGATTTTATTCGCCACCAGCAAGTCGATATTGCACAATTCCGCCAACAAACAAAAACGCTACGATTTAAAGAAGACTATTACCGTCGACTCAATAAGGCCAACAAAACATCGCCACATCGCTTAGCGCTACTGAGCACCGCCCACACTATTTTAACTGAAGAAAAAGCGGAGCATCTGCAAGAGCAAAAAGATGCGATCGATGTGCAGCCACTGATTGATGTGGCCATCAAACATCAGGATGCGCACCCCAAAGATGCCATTAAAATTTTAGAAGTCGCGCAGCAGCTATCGCCAGATGATCCTTTGATTGAGCATAAACTAAAGCAATTGAAGTAATTAGCAGCTTAACGCTGTAAGCTGCAATGAGTAAAAGATGCTAACTCTTAGGTTTCACTTTACGGTGTTTTTTGACCCGCCCGTGTTTGGGGATAATAGTTAAGTACATCACTAAAGCTAACCACGAAAAGAAGATGATACCGATTAACCAAGCATTCTTTTCGTGGCCCTGAGTGCGTTTACTATTGAGCACAATGACCACAGGTAAAATGTAGGCACTCAATACAATAATTAAAAACGCAACTTCATTCATAGATCATCATACCAACGCTGACCAATCAACTTCATCGCTCAATACTCGTTCTGCAGCAATATAATGCAAAATATCGCCTTCACTTACTACATAATCCAGCGGCGGGTTTAGGTCCATATTTTTTGCACTCAAATTATGTGCGACACCGAGTAATATCGCATCGTGGCTGTATTTAAAGTGATGAAACAGCTTGCCAAATTCCATTGCTTGCACGCCTTTTGGAATAGGTAAACTAAACTGAGTATCACCATGAAGTGTTGATAACAACTCTTCTTGCACCCGGCTTGAACCTGGATCTTGCATTGAACGTACTAAGATTTCGGCTGATTTAGCACTGCTACATTCAACATTGTGACAGTGCTCATGCAGCATTTCGATTTTAGTTTCGTCAGTAAAGTGCGCACTAATGTGACAATGCTTATTTACTAACTTGCTGATACGCAATGCTGTTGTGAACGTTTGATCATCATCTTGGCCATCAATGATAATTTTATCAGCGCGTTCAATCGCGATTCTTTTCAACTCATCTAGGTCGGTAAAGCTACTAAGACGAGCAAAATCAACCATTGGATTTGTTAAAAATGGGTGCTCCATTTGTTCAGTAACCGCCAATAGAATTCGACGATCTAAGCGTTTTTGATCAGCAAGAATATAGTCAACCATCTTCTTAGTTCGAGTATCGTGCCAACCAAAAATAATAATGTGATTGTTTATATGTGCGAAGCTTTTATCACCCGTCATAGCGCGCCTGATTAAGTAAGTTACTGTTTGCCCTGTTTTTCCCAACAGAACGCCAAATAGTGCTAAACCAAAAGGTATTTGCAGTAATGCAACAATCCAGCGGCCAAGCTCGGTGCTGGCACTAAAGTCGCCATAGCCAACCGTTGATGTTGTCACAACATAATAATATACGTAGGTACTTAGTGGTGTTAAAGCTTGCTCTCCTGCAAGCATAAGCAGCCACCATATAAGTAGCATATGCAAAAGCGTGGTAACGACCACAGCCTGCCAACTTACTTGATCAATATGACTGCGGATAAGTACCACTATACGATTTAATAAATAGTGCATGATCCTTGCGAATTATCGTGGAAGAAATTAACGATACGGTACTGGAATGCCAGCTCTTTGGCAACTGATGGAAAATTCCTAATGCATGTCGATGAAAAATAATAGTAGACTATACTATCTCTGTATTAGGTGTTTAGGGTGAAATATGTCAGGTGTTCTTGCTTCTGTTGATAAGCGTACGCAACTGGTCGGTGAAAACCGCTTAGAGCTTTTGCTATTTTACCTACACAGTCGTCACTTATTTGCACTCAATGTGTTTAAAGTTAAAGAAGTGGTAAAGCTGCCACATATTAGCAAAATTCCTCACGCGCATCCTAAAGTGTCGGGTGTGGTTGATATTCGCGGTGAATCAATTCCGGTGATTGATTTGCGCAAAGCGATTAACATGCCTGAAGCGAAGCACATCGAAGATACAAACCTCGTCATCACTGAATACAATCGCACCGTACAAGGCTTTTTAATTGGCAAGGTTGATCAGATCATTAATATGACTTGGTCAGACATTATGCCGCCGCCAACCGCAATTGGTAAAAATCACTACCTCACAGCCTTAACAAAAGTAAAACGCGATGGCCAAGAGCATTTGGTTGAAATAATCGATGTAGAAAAAGTACTTGCCGAAATCGTCGAGTACGAGGTTCACATTTCTGAAGATATTCTTGATAAGAGTATCGTAAACGAATTTGCAGGCCGCAAAATTCTTCATGCTGATGATTCACCAACGGCTCGTAAACAAGTAAGCGATACTTTATCGCAGCTTGGCATCGAGATTATTCCTGCTCGTAACGGACTTGAAGCACTCGAAATGCTAAAAAGCTGGGCTGATCAAGGCAGAGATGTTGAAAAAGAATTACTTATGGTGATCACCGATGCAGAAATGCCCGCAATGGATGGTTATCGTTTAACACACGAAATTCGCAACGACAGCCGCATGAAGAACCTACATATCGTGCTCAACACATCCTTGAGTGGTAGCTTTAACCAAGCTTTGGTCGAGAAGGTTGGCTGTAATGCGTTTTTATCTAAATTCCAGCCAATACTGTTAGTCGAAGAAGTTCAAGCCCGTTTAAAAGCCGTGCTTGAGCAAGATTCACAGTAAGCGTTTTTAGCATCCAGTTTTAAAACATACGCTAAAGCAACGGCGTCGCAATTTGCCAATCATCGTTATTCATGATTTATTGGCATTATCGATTCGACGACAACAATAAAAACTATGCTAAATCGCGTTGCTAAACCATTCACTAAACTAGTTGAGCGTTACCTACCCGACCCGTTTATATTTGTTATTTTGCTCACCTTACTGAGCTTCATCGTTGCAAGCCTCTTTACCCCATCAACACCCACACAAGTACTTGCCGCTTGGGGTGGAGGGTTTTGGAACCTATTACAATTTGCCATGCAAATGCTGCTGGTTCTGCTAACGGGCTATATGCTAGCAAGTACTCCCGTTATGCGCAGTATACTCAACAAATTGGCAACTCTCGCCAACAGCCCAGCTAAAGCAATCATTCTCGTGACCCTCGTATCTTTGCTAGCTAGCTGGCTAAATTGGGGTTTCGGTTTAGTGATTGGCGCTTTGTTCGCCAAAGCAATTGCGAAACAAACCCGCGTTGATTACCGTTTGTTAGTAGCCAGTGCTTATTCAGGTTTTATTGTTTGGCATGGTGGCTTAGCCGGTTCAGTGCCACTGACCATCGCAACCGATGGCCATTTTGCACAGCAAAGCATTGGTATTATAGGCACCGAGGAGACAATTTTTTCTGCATTTAATATCGCCATTGTTGTGGGGTTATTTATTATCATGCCGCTTGTAAATCGCTATATGTTGCCAAGCGAGACAGACAGCGTTTATGTTGACCCCGCAAAGCTTGATGATGAAACTAAGCAAACAGCAACACCTACCCGCCCTGCCGAAATAATAGAGCATAGTCGTTTGCTAGGTATGGGAATAGGTGCCGTTGGCCTTGGCTATTTATTCTATTATTTTGTGCTCACCGGAGGTGGCCTAAATTTAAATAGCGTGATCGCGATTTTCTTATTTAGCGCAATTTTACTGCATCAAACACCGCATAATTTACTCAGTAGCTTACAGCAAGCAATTCCCAGTGGAGCTGGCATAGTGATTCAATTTCCGTTTTATGCAGGGATCATGGCTATCATGGTAAAAACGGGACTTGCTCAACAAATCTCTGAAGGATTTATTGCCATTGCAACAGCCGAAACGCTGCCTTTTTGGAGCTTTTTAAGTGCAGGGTTTGTGAATATCTTTGTGCCATCAGGCGGCGGTCAGTGGGCAGTGCAAGCGCCAATTGTCATTCCCGCAGCACAATCACTTGGTGCTGATATGCCACGTGTTGCTATGGCTGTCGCATGGGGTGATGCTTGGACCAACCTAATTCAGCCGTTCTGGGCACTCCCTGTTCTCGCCATTGCAGGCTTAAAAGCAAAAGACATCATGGGCTTTTGCTTAGTGCAACTAGTGATCACTGGCGTGTTTATATCTGTGATGCTGAGCTTTTATCCTTAATAGCCATATTAAGGTAAGTATTGAGTAGAGCTCATGATTAGTTTTGTAAATAGGCTAATCATGAGCTTAAAGTTATGCAATGCAATTACAGTAATTGAAATTGGTCAGCATCTAAGTGAGCAGGAAAAGCCTTTCTAAAGTCATCTAACGGTGATTTTTCTAAGCGCTTAATAATGATACCCGATTGGTTATCTTCAAGCGCAGCCAAAGTATCACCTTTAAAATCATAAACCGCGGTGCCACCACTGTGAGCAATATCATTACCATCTGCACCAATACGATTGACGCCCACGACATAACACACGTTTTCCATTGCGCGTGCTTTTAACAGGGTATCCCATACATGGCGACGTGCCGCCGGCCAATTGGCTACGTTGATCATCACATCGTAGTCATTGCAGTTTCGTTGGAATACAGGAAAGCGCAGGTCGTAACACACTTGCGGTAAAATGCGAAAATCATTGATTGTGAATATCTCGCGTTGCGTACCTGCTGCAACAAAATTACCTTCGTTACCTAAGCAGAATAAATGGCGTTTATCGTAATACTTTACTTCACCATTTGGCCAAACCCAATAAAATCGATTGGCCTTTTTGTCACCTTTTGCAACTAAAACAGAACCAGCAATCACGGCATTCTTTTGCTTCGCAGTGGCTTGTAACCAGCTAAGTACGTCGCCTTGTTCAGGCTCACTGCAATCTAGATTAATCGCAAAACCCGTGGCAAACGTTTCTGGCAAGACAATTAAATCGACCTGCTCGTTTAAGTTATTAAGCTGCTCAGAAAAATGCGTAAGATTAGCGTTTTTATCAAGCCAATGCAGTGATGACTGCACTAAAGCCAAGGTTAAAGTTGACATAAAATCTCCGCAGCACGTTTTAATGTGTCATCATTTTTTGCAAAACATAAACGAATCACTTTATCGCTGCTTGCACTGTTGTAAAACACACTGAGTGGCACAGCTGCAACCCCCGCTTGCTCGACCAACCAATGACAAAACTCAACATCATCAAGATCAGACACATCACTATAATCGAGTAGTAAGAAGTAAGTGCCTTCACTTGGTAATATTTTAAAACGGCTTTGCGCTAACGTTTCGCTGAGTAAATCACGTTTTTGTTGATAAAAATGACTTAGCTCATCAACATGATCAGGCTCTAACTCAAGCATATCGGCTAATGCATGCTGAGCAGGCGTAAAGCTTGAAAAAGTCACATATTGGTGAATTTTACGAAACTCCACCATGAGCTGAGCGGGTGCTACACAGTAACCCATCTTCCAACCAGTGCTGTGAAAGGTTTTACCAAAACTTGAAATCACAAAACTACGTGCAAATAACTCAGAGTCGGTCAGCGCACTTAAATGCAAAGCGCCATCAAAGGTAATGTGCTCATACACTTCATCACTGATCACATATAAATCATGCTCAGCAACAAGCGCTTTAAGGGCGTTAATATCTTCTGTTTTAAAGATTTTACCGCTTGGGTTATGTGGCGTGTTGATGATGATGACACGTGTTTTGTCTGTGATGACATCGGCTACGGCTTGCCAATCGATTTTATAATCTGGCGCATGCAAAGCGACATGAACTGAACGACCGCCTGCAAGCTCAATTGCTGGTTGGTAAGAGTCATAAGCAGGGTCAAACACCACCACTTCGTCACCCTCTTTGACAAATGCTTGAATCGCTACAAATAATGCCTCTGTTGCCCCTGATGTAACAGTAACTTGTTGCTCGTAATTTATGTTGTTATGGTATTTTCTCGCTATCAGAGTCGCTATTTGCTGTTGTAGCTTTGCAATACCACTTGAAGGCGCATATTGATTTACCCCCTCAAGTACATAATGATTGAGTTGTTTTTTTAGCAATTCAGGTGCATCAAACTCAGGAAAACCCTGAGATAAGTTAATAGCTTGATACTGATTTGCCAGAGCTGTCATTTGACTAAAAATGCTGGTGCCTAAATTCGGCAATTTACTTTCAAACACAGAGGTTCCTTAAAGATGGTTTTGCGCCCGAAGCGATGCTATCATTGCTTAAAACAGATGTATAGCCGTCTAAATAACTTTTAGAATGTCGAGGAATATATGCATAACAATACCGCTATTTCAGAACTAATTGAAGCTGGTAAATGGGTAAGCCAACGTGGCTGGGTCCCTGCTACTGGTGGTAACTTTTCAGCCCGCACTGCAAGCGGTTATGTCGTCACAGCAAGTGGCTTCGATAAAGGCCAACTCGGCACTCATGCGTTTATTGAATTTGACCATGAAGGTAATCGCACTAAAGGCTCTGGTAATCCATCAGCTGAAACTGAGCTACATTTAAATATGTATAAGCTGATCCCATCAGCTAAATTTGTTTTGCATACCCATTCTGTTGCAGCAACCGTGTTATCGCGTGTGATCAAAGGCCACGCTATCAATTTACATGGCTACGAAATGCAAAAATCTTTAAGTGGCGTTAAGTCACATTTAGATACGCTAAGTATTCCTATTTTTGATAATGACCAAGACATTGACCGTTTAAGTTTATTGGTCAGTGATCATCATCTTCACACCCCTATTGAGCATGCCGTATTAATTCGTGGTCATGGTTTATACGTGGTTGGTCGCGATATCAAAGAAGTACAGCGTCATTTAGAAGGCTTAGAGTTTTTGTTTAGCTGTGAACTTGAACGCTTAAAACTAGAAGGCATTCAAGCTGGAGTTCAAGCATGATCAAAGCAATTTTAACCGATATTGAAGGCACAATTACCCGCATTTCTTTTGTTAAAGACGTATTATTTCCTTACGCGGCAGGGCAATTACCTGAGTTTGTGAAGTCACATCAAAGTGACCCAGAAGTAGCAGCCCAAATAGAGGCTGTTAAGGCACATATAGAGCAACCAGAAGCCGATATCGACACGGTTATTAGCCATTTAATTCATTGGATTGAAACGGATCAAAAAATTACCCCACTTAAGCAGTTACAAGGGTTAATTTGGCAAACAGGCTACGAAAATGGTGATTTTACTGGCCACCTTTACCCTGATGCTTATGACTTTTTACAAGCCCAAAAACAAGCTGGTAAAAGTTTATATGTCTACTCTTCGGGCTCTGTGAAAGCGCAACACCTGATTTTTGAGTTTTCTGATTATGGTGATGTTAGACCTTTATTTAGTGATTACTTCGACACCAAAGTTGGCGCAAAACAACAGCAGAGCTCTTATGAGAATATTATTGCAGCCTTGCCTTTTGAAGCTGCAGAAGTGCTGTTCTTAAGTGATGTGGAAGCAGAGCTTGATGCTGCCAAAGCTGCTGGTCTTGGCACTTTACACCTTGTTCGCGATGGCCAAGCAGTCAGCGACGCTCACCCATACATTAACGATTTCACTGCATTTAGTGCGGAGCTTTTAGCATGAGCCAATTAACTATTTTTAATGATAACAACGCAGACAACATACTGTTTCACAGTGAAGACTTAAGCGCGATTGCGAGTGAGCTGAATGCGGTTGGCGTTCGCTTTGAGCAGTGGCAAGCAACGGCACAGATTGACCAAGATACCAGCCATGACGCTATTTTAACTGCCTATACTAACGATATAGAGCGCCTTAAGGCTGAAGGGGGTTATCAAACAGTGGACGTTATTTCGCTTGCTAAAGGTAATCCAAATGCTAGCGAATTACGCAGCAAGTTCTTATTTGAGCATACACATAGCGAAGATGAAGTACGTTTTTTTGTGAAAGGCCAAGGTTTATTTTGCTTACACTTAGGCGATAAAGTGTATCAAGTGCTGTGCCAGCAAGGTGACCTTATTTCTGTTCCTGAGCTCACACCGCATTGGTTTGATATGGGCAGCGACCCTGAATTCACAGCAATTCGCTTATTTAATAATACCGAAGGTTGGGTGGCTAAAAGTACTGAGTCAACCATTGCAAACACCTTCCCACTGCTGGACTAACATGGAAAAGCTATTTTCTTACGGTACCTTACAGTATCCGCAGGTTCAGCTAGATACCTTCGGGCGCTTGCTCGAAGGTCAACCAGCTACATTAACCGGTTATGTTATTGGTGAAGTCGAGATCACCGACGAAGCTGTCCTTAAAAGTAGCGGCCAGCGTTTTCACCCAGCGTTAATCAAAACGGGCAAACAAAGTGATACGGTTAATGGCACAATTTATTTAATCACCGAACAAGAGCTTGCTCAGGCAGACGCTTACGAAGTGGATGATTATCAAAGAATTGCAGAAACATTTCAGTGTAGCAGCCAAGCTTGGCTATATGTTGCAAAAAACAGCCTTTAATTTACAAATATAAAACAAAAAAACCCAAATCAAGAACAAAAGCTGTTATTATCTTCCCCATCAAGATTATTACATTTTAGTTAAAGGACTAAACATGGGGTCGGCATTTTCACCCTTACGCGATACCGTTATTTATGTGGGTGAGTGGCAATTTAACACTCAGCAGCAAACCATCAGCGATGGCACGCATACGCGCGAACTAGAACCTTTACTTTATAAACTCTTGTGCTTTTTCATTACCCATAATGATCGCATTATCACTCGCCAAGAATTGGTTGAAAACATTTGGCAACAAAGCTTCGTTGATGACAATGCCATCAACCGCGCCATCTCAGAATTAAGAAAAGTACTCAAGTCAGAAAAGCAGCCTGGGCAAACCATTAAAACCCATTACCGCAAAGGCTACAGTTTATTTATTGAAGTTAAGTTTCTTGATCACGCGGTGAGTACAGAGCCGCTAAAAACAGAAAATGTAATAACAGCAGATAAAGACGCTGAGACTCAAGTTAATACAGCCAACATTAGTCCAAAAAAAGATCATACTTCTCGCTGGCCGTGGCCTTTTGCAGCCTTAGTATTGAGTTTACTGCTTGCTGCTATTTGGTTGTTCTTACAACAACCTAAAGCCACTACTGAAGACCAAAGCGAAGCACCACTTTTAGACCTGCAAGTAGAAACGATTTCCTGGCATAAAGGCACACACTACCGCTTAATGCTCAATCAAGACAAAACAAAATTAGCCTACATACTGCAAAATGATATTGATGATAAGTACCTTTATGTTGTCGACTTAACAACTAAAAAAGAGTACCAAATTGCATCAGGGGATCTCTTTTTACAAGGCTGGTCTGACGATGGCGAGCGTCTATTCTATGGTTCATGTGAAGGAAGTGATTACAACGATTGTATTGCTTGGCAAGCAAGCAACCTGTTATCGAATGAAGCTTTAATTAAGCCTAGAACCAATCAATTTATACGTAGCTTATCTCCAACCCAGTACATGGAGGTCGGCAATGTGGCAATTACAAGACGAAATAACTACCGTGGTTTAACTCACTTAAACGCCCTTTATGCTCAAGATTTAAAAACAGGTGAAGAAATTCGCATTACTTCACCAAATATCACAGGGACTGGCGACTACATTTTAACCACCATCAAAAACCCTAGTCGGATTATTTTCGAGCGCCATAATGTGGGTCAAGCAGAGATTTACATGGCAAATTTAGACGGCAGCTCACTTAAACTCTTAACGACGAACAACTACCGCTCTTGGGCTGCGACTTATGATGAGCAAACTAACTCGCTGGTTTGGTATAACCGCGGTAAATTGACGATCGAATCATTTTCGTTTGATACCATGAGCCGAGGACAACCTGTTAAAGCACCAGTAAAGCGAGCTAATTTCGCCTACCCCCTTAATAAACAAAGTGTTTTGATCAGCACTGATTTACACGACAATGATGGGGCCATATTTGACTTAAAATCAAAACAAATGAGCTATATTGCTACGGCAAATAAGCATGAGGATGATGTTGTCGCACTACCGAATAATGATGTCTACTTCGCTGATTTTGAATTCTATAAGCGCCAACATTGGCTGAGAAAAGATAACCAATATATAGATATAACCGACAAGCTTGGCGAAGATACGACCGTTATTACTGCAAATAGCGACAGCAGTCAGCTCGTAAGTTTTAATAAAACCACTCAGCAACTAAGCTTATTAAGTGCCAATGATTTTTCAGAAATTAAACACTGGACGCTACCAGGAAACAGCAAATTGGCAGCAATCAGAGGCAATAAAATTGCAGTGATTTATACAGAGCTTAGCAGCCAGCAAAACCAAATAATGATTTTGCACACCAATAGCGATCACGTTGTTAAAAGCACCATCGACACCCCTTTAGAAATTGCTTGGTATGATGATGATCAGCTAATCGTGCATTCTAAGTACGCAAAATACCTGCTACTAGACAGTGACAATAATACCTATAGTGAACTGGTGACCCCAGACAAACTTATCGAGCTAAAACCTTCGATTATCTCGATGGCAAGTAACCAGCACAGCTTGTACATCGCCACCGAAGCAGAAGTGTATAGCATCAACTTAGCAAAAATGAAGGATGTTGAACTTGCAGTTCAACTGCAGCATTTGCACTTTATTAGCCATCTCAATGCCAATAATGACAAGCTCGCTATTTCATTCTTAACAGCAAATACTCAAAACAGCATTGAGCTTTACACTAAAAAAAGTGCTGAGTAATTTTCTACTTTAGCTGCTTTAGAACACCTTGCTCGATATCGGATTGGTTATAAACGCCGCTATCGAGCACCCAGCCTGTGACTAGGCTAGCCGGTGTAACATCAAATGCCGGGTTATAAACCTTTGCGTTAGTCGGTGCCCACATCGCTTCACCAAAACTACCGCTAACACCGCGCACTTCGTTGGGACTGCGTTGCTCAATTTCGATATCGGCACCACACACCGTTTGTGTATCAAGCGTCGTAAGTGGCGCAACGACATAAAATGGAATGTTATGGAAATGCGCTAACACAGCGAGGTTATAAGTGCCGACTTTATTTGCAAAGTCACCGTTTGCAGCAATACGGTCTGCACCTACAAAGATTTTATCTACTTTGCCCGCAGCCATTAAACTGGCTGCCATGTTATCGCAAATCAAAGTATAAGGGATTTGCCAACGCTCAAGCTCAAAAGCTGTTAAGCGACCGCCTTGCAGTAACGGTCGTGTCTCATCAACCCAAACATGAATATCACCATGGCGTTGCTGCGCTTTATAAATCACACCTAATGCAGTGCCTACACCAGCCGTTGCCAACGCACCTGTATTACAGTGCGTTAAAATGTTATCGCCTTTATCAACCAAGGCTGCACCACGTTCTGCCATGCTATCGCAAAGGGCAATATCTTCTTTAAATAACTGTTCAGCAGTCGCGACAACAGCAGCAACATAATCAGTCTCTATCAGTGCTGTACGTAACTTGGCCATACAGTGCATTAGGTTAACGGCGGTTGGGCGGGTTGCTTCTAGTTCATCTATAGCAACCGCAAGTGCTGACTGACTCATGCCCTGCTCTGCTAAATGTGCAACCAATAAACTCGCTCCTAAGCCAATTAAAGGTGCGCCTCTAATTTTCAAGGTCAAGATCAGGTCTTTCATCGTTTCAACATCATTGCACACATGCCAATGCTGTTGATGTGGCAACAAATACTGGTCAAGCACGGTTAACGTACCTTGCTGATATTTAATACTGCTGGCGATGAGATCTTGCATACTGAATCCGAATTACTAATGAAAAACTAATTTAAGTGAATAGTTATTTTACATCAGTTTTGACAACTAACAAGCTAGATGTATGGACATCTAAACGGTTACAGGTATAGAATGCTTAAAGTTAATTGTATTACGAGATAAAGCTATGGCTAACTATACTGCCTTCACTGCAGAGCATGCTGTTGATTACATTAAAAAACTTATCGAAAATGAGTTAAGCTCAGTATTCGCTGCTGATGCAACACTGACTGCATACGAATTTGGTGATGGAAACTTAAACTTAGTTTTTCGGGTTGCTGATCAGCACAACAACAGTGTAATTTTAAAGCAGGCACTTCCTTACGCCCGTTGTGTAGGTGAGTCATGGCCGTTATCGTTAGACCGCGCACGCATTGAAGCTGAAGTATTGATTAATCATGGTCAGTTATGCCCTGAACATACTGTGGCAATACTGCATCACAATGTCGAGTTGGCGTTAACCGTATTAGAAGATTTAGGCGACCTACAAATTTTACGTGGCGCACAAATCAAGGCCGAGCAATTCCCATTACTGGCCAATCATGTTGCACTGTATTTAAGCCGTACAGGCTTTTATAACTCAGACTTTTATTTATCTGCTGAAGATAAAAAAGCCAAAGTCAGTCAATTTATTAACCCTGATTTATGTAAGATCACGGAAGACTTATTTTTCACTGATCCGTACATTGAACATGAGCGCAATAATTTCCCTGCAGAGCTTACTGAGCACGTCGAAAGTATTCGTAATAATGATGCTTTAAAACTAGCAGCAGCGAAATTAAAAGCGAAATTCTTATCATGCCCGCAAACTTTATTGCATGGCGATATGCATAGTGGCAGCATTTTTGTTGATAGCAAAACCACTAAAATGATCGACCCAGAGTTCGGTTTTTTTGGCCCTGTTGGTTTCGATATCGGCTCATTTATGGGTAATTTGTTACTAAATTACTGTGCCCAAAATGGACGTATTGCCGAACAAGCAAAGCGCCGTCAGTTTCAAACTCATTTATTAACCTGCTTACAAGACTGTTACAGCCAATTTGAACAACATTGGTTAAACCTAGCAAGCAGCGAAGCAACTGATATTAGCTTTGCAAACCGCGCCTTTATCGAAGATTACTTACAACACGTATTGCGTGATGCAATTGGTTACTGTGGCGCTGAACTTATTCGCCGTACTATTGGTTTAGCCCATGTTGCTGATATCGATGGAATTGAAGATGAACAAGCGCGTTTAGCAGTACAACAACAAACACTCGTACTTGGCGAGCAACTGATGCTCAATGCCACAAGCTGTAACAATAAAGACGAGTTCTTTTCTTTATTAATCAGTTTATTAAATTAACTAGCAAAAAGTAAAAAGGCGCTCAATGCGCCTTTTAATTATTCAACTCAACTAGATTATTTATTGTAGTGCTCATACATTTTATCGAGCGGCTCTGATAAACCATTCTCCTGTACTACACGCACATGCTGGCGAGCTAACTCACGGGCACTTGATACACCACACGAGTGAGCAATCAGCCCTGCACCATAGTGAATAAACTTATTATAATTAGCGACACGCTGTGCCTTATCGGTCACATCTAAGCCTCGTTGTAAGCGTTCATTGTGAGTCGTAATACCGGTCGGACAGGTATCTTTATTACACTGCAGAGCCTGAATACAACCTAGCGAAAACATATGACCGCGCGCCGAAACAATAAAATCAGCCCCAAGTGCCAATGCCCAAGCCACTTTTGACGGTACGATTAGCTTACCCGATGCAATCACTTTCACTCGCTCTCTGAGACCATGTTTTTTTAGCAGATCGACAACCAAAGGCAAGCTCTCTCGAAGCGGTAAACCAACTGAATCCATCAAGGGTTGAGGAGCTGCGCCCGTACCGCCGTCGGCACTATCAATAGTGATGAAATCAGGCGCTGATTCAATGCCTCGGTTATTAATTTCACTGAACAAGGTTTCGAGCCAAGTGTATTCACCAATCACCGCTTTAAAACCGGTTGGTTTACCTGTGGTACTGCGTACCGTTTCAATCATATCGAGTAAATCTGCTGGGCATTTAATCTCTGGGTGACCATTTGGACTAATCGAGTCATGCCCTTCAGGAATGCCCCGGATCTTTGCAATTTCAGCAGTCACTTTACGCCCTGGTAACATCCCCCCTTTACCGGGTTTGGCACCTTGACTCATTTTAATTTCGAACATTTTAACTTGTTCATGCTCAGCAATTGCTTTGAGTTTTTCGATGCTTAATTTGCCGTGCTCATCTCGTACACCATATTTTGCCGTGCCAATCTGAAACACAATATCTGCACCACCTTCAAGGTGATAAGGACTGAGCCCACCTTCGCCTGTATTCATCCAACAGCCTGCTAACTTTGCACCTCGCGATAACGCACGAACAGCAGGCTTAGATAAGGCACCAAAGCTCATACCAGAAATATTAAATAACGAGTTTGTTGTATAAGGAGTTTGGCAATAAGGCCCTAACGTGACTTCACTAGGGTCAAGTGCATCTTCATCTAAGGTTGGAAACGCACAGTTCATAAACATCACAGTGCCCGTTGCCTCAAGACTTTGTGTTGAGCCAAAGGCCGTAGTACGGTCAACATTTTTCGCAGCACGATAAACCCAGCTTCGATCAGCACGGTTAAATGGCAACTCTTCTCTATCCATTGCAAAGAAGTATTGACGGAAGAATTCACCTTGGCGCTCAAAGAAATAACGAAAGCGGCCGATCACCGGGTAATTACGGCGAATCGCCTGTTTAGACTGCGTCACATCACTAATGTAAAAGCACACAATCACCAGCAAACCTATCCCGAGTGCAAAAATAAATAAGCTGGCAAAAACATCGATACTAAAAATTATAAAATCACTCATCCAAGGCCCCTTTGTGAAATGACATCCTTCAAAGCATATAAGGTGTTTATATTACGTGCAATAAACAAAAAAGGCGTGATGTAAATCACGCCTTTCTCATCTGCTATGCTGCTCGTTTTGCTAGCTCAGCTTTAATATAAAGTTGAATTTGCTCTTCAAGCACCGACATTGGCACTGAGCCATGACGTAATATTTGATGGTGGAATTCGCGAATATCAAAGTCTTGGCCAAGCGCTTGCTCTGCTTCATGGCGTAAACGTTTAATCGTTAGCTCACCAATTTTGTATGACAACGCTTGTGCAGGCCATGAAATATAACGGTCGGTTTCAGTCTTCACGTTATGTAATGAAAGCGCGGTGTTTTCGCTCATAAATTTCATTGCGCGTTCGCGACTCCAGCCATACATATGCATACCTGTATCAACCACTAAACGCGCAGCACGCCACATTTCATAGGTTAATCGACCAAAGTCACTGTATGGGTCTTGGTAAAAGCCCGCTTCGATACCTAAAAATTCCGAATATAAGCCCCAACCTTCGCCAAATGCCGACAAATATGCATTGCGGCGATAGCTTGGTAATGACTCAAGTTCAGCATTAAGTGAAATTTGTAAATGATGACCAGGTACAGCTTCGTGTAGGGTTAATGCTTCAAGAACATACAACGGGCGCTTATCTAGCGCATAGGTATTAACCCAGTAATAACCCGCTTGATCATCACGACGAGACCCTGAGTAACGACCCGTTGTATATTTAGGGGCAATACTCTCAGGCACTGGCGCAACACCGTACGGCATTCTCGGTAAGGTATGGAATAATTTAGGTAACTGCGCATCCATTTTCTTGGCGATGTAAGACGCTTCTTTTAGCAAATCTTTCGGTGTTTTTGCGTAAAATTGCGGATCAGTTCGTAAAAAGTGGACAAAATCAGCAAACGAGCCTTCAAAACCTACTTTCTCAATAATTTTTTCCATTTCTGCACGAATACGCGCGACTTCTTGTAAACCCAGCTCATGGATTTCTTTCGGCGTCATATCAGTAGTGGTGTAATACTTGGCGCGATTTTCATAAAACGCCTTACCATTTGGTGTACTTGAAATGCCAATGTCAGTACGTGCACCCGGTTGATATTCGTTATTAAAGAAAGTTAAGTAACCTTGATAAGCCGGAATAACCTGTTCTTTAATAATGGTTTGTGCTTGCTTTTGTAATGCAGCAAATTCGCTATCACTCAAACCTGCCGTGTTATTTAAGAATGGTTTGTAAAATTCAGACTGGGTAGCATCATCAACAATATAAGCCGTAATAGAGTCTTGATAGCCTTCTAACACAGCCTTTGGTTGGGTTAAACCCACTTCAAGACCTTTGCGCATCCAGCCGATATTTTGCGAGAAATAGCGGGGAATTTGCTGCAATTTAGCAAGGTATAACTGGTAGTCTTGCGGTTTTGTGTAATCAGAGCTAGAAACCATAAACGACAAGCTAGAATGAAACCCATACTCAGATGTCAGTGGCATATAGTGCGTATTGAAGACATATTCATCGACACTATTTTGCACTTGGCCACGCAAAATAGTCAGGTTAATGCGGTTTTCTTCAGATAACTTATCACGGTCTATAGCATCTAGCTCAGCAAGTAATTCAGTATTCTTCTTGTATTTTTGCTCTAAAAATTCAGCCGATAGATTTTCTAATAAATACCCATCTACGCCATTTTCTTTGCCATATGGGCTGATGCTTTGGCGATAATTAACAATATTTTCGGCTACTTGAGTAAATTGCTGATCAGCATCAATATTTGTTACCTGACAAGCGCTTAAAGTACACGCTAAAGCAACCGCAATAACAGAGCGGTTTAAAGTTCGCGACAGTGTTTGTTTCATAGCATTCTTTTTAGTTTTAATCAGTATCGCTAAAGTAGCGCAGCACTGGCTAAAACCCAAGCAAATGCGACCAAGCTCAGGTTAAATGCGCTTAAATTAGCAGCGCTGTGTAAACAACAGTGAGCAAGCTTTAAACAATTTTTAATTACACTTGTTAAAGTTGTTGAGAAAATCAGCTAATAGACACAAACGAAACAAATTTAAGTTCCAAAGTTAGCGATTTTGCTTTTAAATAGGTTGATTACAGATTACTGTAGACTCAGTATTTATGCTTGGAAGCAAATACACCTTACGGAAGAGATTATTAATTGGTTGATATGCGTATTTAGTGGTATTGAAAAATGATGTTCCATGATTCCATGGCTATTGCTCAAGAAAAAATGACAAAGGTATGTATCTTTTTAGAACATCACGCATTACCGCCGTCACCACTAAACTATCAGGTTGTTTATACCTACGTCAGCCAATCTAATCCAAAACTTAACGCCGCTATTGACCGTGCAGTCGCACAAAGAAAAACCATCGATTGTGTTTATGTAGAACAGTTGTATTTCGATTTTATGGAACAAGGCCATAAAATGAAAACGGCGATTGTTCGCAATGTTGACTCGGTTATAAATACCCTTTCGCGTAATGCCAGCAATAACGAACAAAACATTGTGCGCTTTGCCGAACAAATTACCGATTGTGTGCATTCAATTGATGAAAACAACATTGAGCAAACGCGCCACGCATTAAAAATGCTCAGTAAACAGTCTGAAGTGCTGCTCAATCAACATCGTCAATTTAAGCAAGAAATAGCAAAGGCAAAAGCACTTCAAGAAAAAACCCAAAAACAACTCACCCAATTACGTAAGCAACATATCACCGACCAGCAAACTGGCTTATACAAACGCCATTACTTAAATCAACAAACCCAACTCTGGGTTGGTCAAAATAAAGCGGTTTGTGCGATTTCTATTCATATTGAGAACTTAAACCATTTTATTGAAAACTATGGCGATGTGATTGGTGAGGTGATTTTAAATAAAGTCGCGAAGCAAGTGCAAAAGTACGTGCGTGAAAGCGGTTTACCTGGGCGTACAAGTAAAGATGAGTTTACCATTTTACTTGCTGATATAGAGCCTGAAACGGCGAACTTAATTGCCGAAAAAGTACGAAATGGTGTCGAAAAGCTACGTTTTGTCAGCTCCAAAAATGGCACTAAACTCCCCGCGATTACCCTAGCTCTAGGGATCGCGAAACATGAAGGTGATGGCGACTTTAACAGTTTAGCCCGAAAAGCATCTTTAGCAGCAGCAAAAGCAAAGTCACTAGGGCAAAGTAGTTTTATTGCCGGCCAATAAAGTTTAAAACTGCGCTAAGTCATGAAAAGCCACGCTAATCTGATGATTTAGTTATAATCAAATTGCACCCCACAGCTACAATCAAGTACACTAGTCTTTATTGCCACGATAGAGATTAATCATGAACGAGAATCAAGAAAAGACCACGCATTTTGGCTATAAAACCGTTGCTGAAAACGACAAAGCATCAATGGTTGCAGATGTATTCCACTCAGTCGCTGCAAAGTATGACGTAATGAATGATCTAATGTCGTTCGGTATTCATCGTTTATGGAAACGCCAAACTATTGCAAGTTCTGGTGTTCGTAAAGGTCACTATGTATTAGACCTTGCTGGCGGTACAGGTGATTTGACCGCTAAATTTAGTCAGTTAGTTGGTGAAACGGGTCAAGTTATCTTAGGCGATATCAACTCTTCAATGCTGAAAGTTGGCCGCGAGAAACTGCGTAATCTTGGTCGTGTTGGCAATATTGAATATGTACAAATGAATGCCGAAGCATTGCCATTTCCTGACAACAGCTTTGATTTAATTACGATTGCCTTTGGTCTTCGTAACGTGACCGATAAAGATAAAGCACTTCGCTCAATGTATCGTATTCTTAAGCCGGGCGGCCGCTTACTTGTGCTTGAGTTCTCGAAACCAGAACACGAAGCGCTAAGCAAAGCTTACGACTTCTATTCATTCAATATCTTACCTAAGATGGGTCAGTTAGTGGCAAATGACAGCGAGTCTTACCAATACCTTGCTGAATCAATCCGTATGCATCCAGACCAAGAAACATTGAAAGGGATGATGGAAGATGCCGGTTTTGAACAAACGAGCTATCAAAATCTAACTGGCGGTATTGTTGCCCTTCACCGTGGTTTTAAATACTAGAAATTCTGTAAAGTAAGTAGGTAACGCGATGTTAGCAAACGCTCTGTTATCACTCGTCGAACGAATCATTAATCAATTGCTGCCGCTAGACCCCCAGTTACAGGGCAAGCTTGCAGCAATTGCTGATAAACAGCTGCTGATTGAAGTTCGTGATTGGCAACAATCCATTTTGTGCGTTTACAGCGACGAGCAAATTCACTTATACAGCACGCAAGAGCGCAGTTTTGACTGCATGATCAGCGCTGATATCAACACCTTGTTGGCCCTTAAAGATCCATCAATGCTGACGCAACTCATTCGCCAAGATAAGCTTGACCTACAAGGCGATTTAAATCTTGCGCAAGGTTTTAGCAATGCGTTTGCAGAGCTTGATATTGATTGGCCTGAACATTTTTCGCGTTATATTGGTGATGCGCCAGCCCAGCAGTTATGGCTTTCTTTCCAAGCCCTAAAACGTCGTGGTTCACAAACAAAAAGTAAGTTAGAAAATACCCTAACAACACTTTGCCAAGATGAGCTATCAGTGACTATTCACCCACTAGAACTTGCTGAATTTAAACAGCAAAATCGCCAATTAAAAAGCCAAGTATCTCAGTTAGAGATGCGAATTAACGCGCTGTTACAGTCTCGCTAATGCGCTAAGGAACTTGTGTGTCGTCTGCTCGCCTTTATTACATCACTAAAACACTCCTGAGCTATGGCTTAGACGAATTAATTCCACGTAAGCGAGTGCCTTGGTTTGCAAAGCTTGCCCGTGGCAGCTTATTTTGGTTACGTAATCAACATAAAGATAAACCTGCAGGTATGCGCTTGCGACTTGCTTTGCAAGAGCTTGGCCCGGTGTGGATCAAGTTTGGCCAAATGCTATCGACACGCCGTGATTTACTGCCGCATGATGTCGCATTAGAACTTGCCTTATTGCAAGATCAGGTTGAGCCTTTTGAAGGTGAACTTGCTCAGCAGCTTATTGAAAAAGCGCTTGGCATTAATGATATCAGTGAGTTGTTTAGTGATTTTTCGCAAACACCTTTGGCATCAGCATCGATTGCACAAGTTCACACGGCAACCTTAATTGATGAACATGGCACTCCTCAAGATGTGGTGATTAAGGTCATTCGCCCTAACATTAAAGAGCAAATTGATGCCGACTTAATGCTAATGCAAAAAGTCGCACGCTTAGTGGCTAAGTTATTAAAAGAAGCGAAACGTTTACGCCCAATTGAGGTAGTAAACGAGTACAAAAAAACCTTGCTGGATGAGCTCGACTTAATGCGTGAAGGGGCGAATGCGATTCAGCTACGCCGTAACTTTGAAGATTCAGATTCTCTCTACATTCCTTTTGTTTACAGTGATTATAGCCGCAGTAATGTATTAGTAATGGAGCGTATTTACGGTATTCCAGTATCTGATACCGACGCATTGCTGGCACAAAATACCAATATGCAGCTGCTGGCTGAACGCGGGGTTGAAGTGTTTTTCACACAAGTTTTCCGTGATAGTTTTTTCCATGCAGATATGCACCCGGGTAATATCTTCGTGTCTCGCGAAAACCCGCATAATCCAAAATACATCGGCATCGATTGCGGCATTGTCGGCACCCTTAATCGTGAAGACAAACGCTATTTAGCAGAGAACTTTATTGCCTTCTTCAACCGTGATTACCGCCAAGTCGCACAACTACACGTAGATTCTGGCTGGGTGCCAGCCGATACCAGTATTGAAGAGTTTGAGTTTGCGATTCGTACTGTGTGCGAACCCATTTTCAATAAACCGCTTGCCGAAATCTCGTTTGGCCATGTGTTAGTAAACCTGTTTAATACGGCTCGTCGCTTTAATATGCAAGTTCAACCGCAATTAGTGTTACTGCAAAAGACGCTGTTGTATGTTGAAGGCCTTGGCAGACAACTGTATCCGCAGCTTGATTTATGGAAAACCGCTAAACCTTTTCTAGAAGATTGGGTCAAAGAACAAGTTGGTCCGCTTGCAGTAATGAAAAAAATGTATGCGAACTTGCCATTTTGGGCAGAAAAAATGCCTGAATTACCTGATTTAATTTATCAAAACTTAAAACGTCAGCAACAACCTGTACAATTGCCAGCGCCGCAATCAGCTAAACCTTTGTTACTTAGCATCTTTGCGGGTAGCTGTTTGATTGTTTCAGGCTTATGTTATTTACAGCATGACTTAATCGCCAGTGCAATTACGGCAGGCTTTGCTGTCGTGGGCTTTATCGCAGCATGGCGTAGCGCATAAACTAAGTGCTATTTATGTTTTGGTGAGTATAATCGAGACAAGTCTATTCAATAAATTTGATAAAAAACGGAGTAACCCATGGGTTTTGGTGGTATCAGTATTTGGCAATTAATCATTATTTTGGCAATCATCGTTTTGTTATTTGGCACAAAAAAACTTCGTGGCATCGGCGGTGATTTAGGTAGCGCGGTAAAAGGCTTTAAAAAAGCCGTGTCTGACGATGACCAAACTAGCGCTAAAAGCGAGCAAATAGAACAAGCTTCTAACACGCAAAGCAAAGAAACCGTAGAGAAAAGCAAAGACGACCATAAGGCTTAATCAACATGGGGATGTGGGAACTTGTTGTCGTACTGATCGTGGGTCTGATTGTATTAGGCCCAGAGCGCTTGCCTGTGGCAATTCGCACAGTGAGCCGCTGGGTAAAAACATTAAAGTCAGTCGCCAACTCAGTGAAAGCTGAAGTGAACGAAGAACTCCGTATCCATGAGCTTCATGAAAATTTAAAAAAAGCAGAGCAACAAAACTTGCAAGAACTCTCGCCTGAGTTGCAAAACTCTGTAAACGAACTTCAAAAGGCTGCTCAGTCAGTCACCCACAGTTACAAGAAAGACACGCCTGAAAAAGCAGAAATTAATAATAATGACGAAAAAAAGTGAATTTAAACTCTGCTTTTGTGGTCAATAACAACGATGATGAATAGTAAATTATGACCGAGCAAGCTCACACAGGCTTTGTTGGCCACTTAATTGAGTTACGAAACAGACTTATGAAAGCTTTGTTAAGCATTTTGCTAATATTTATCAGCTTGGTGTATTTTGCCAACGATATTTATAGCTTTGTTGCAGCTCCACTTATTGCAAACTTGCCTAGCACAGCCACCATGATCGCAACGGATGTCACAGCACCCTTTTTTGCGCCGTTTAAACTCACCTTATTTGTGGCGTTATTTGCTGCTATTCCTATGATACTGCATCAAGTTTGGAGCTTTATTGCACCTGGCTTGTATCAACATGAAAAGCGTATGCTGATGCCTATTTTGGCCTCTAGTATCTTGCTATTTTATAGTGGTATCGCATTTTGCTACTTTGTGGTGTTACCTATTATTTTAGGGTTTTTCACCAACACTGGCCCTGATATGATGACATTAGCACCAGATATTAGTAGCTACTTAAGTTTTGCTTTAAAACTGTTTTTTGCTTTTGGTATTGCGTTTGAAATACCTGTTGCCATCATGCTGTTATGCTGGAGTGGCGCAACAACAACGAAAAGTTTAAAAGAAAAACGACCTTATATCGTGGTAGGTGTATTCGTGGTTGCCATGTTCTTAACACCTCCTGATGTACTGTCACAAACATTACTAGCATTACCCATGCTGTTATTATTTGAATTAGGCTTAATTTTGGCTGCATTTTATACCGCCAAACCTCAACAGGAATCAGAGGAATAAATGAAAAAACAACTCATTCCATTCGTTGCACTGTTAACGATTACTGGCACTGCGCAAGCAAACGAAGTTAACTTACAAGCATTACAAGCCTGTACTTTTGTTGAAAATGATTTTAACCGTTTACTTTGTTACGACAACGTCATGGCGGGTAAATCACTTTCTAAACCGGCTACAAAACAACAAATTGAACAACCTGCAGCAAGCTCTGCAGCGCCTGTTGCGGCAGCACCTGTTACGGCAGCAGCAAGCACACAAATTGTAAAAACAAAAAATGAAGACTTTGGTTTAGAGCACAAAGAAGTTGCGAAAGTAAATGATGACCAGATTAGCGCTATCGTTAAAAGCGTGAAAAAAGCCCCTTACGGTGAGCTCATCATCGAACTTGATAATGGTCAACAGTGGCGTCAAGTTGGTTCTGATAGCCTACGTCTAAAAGAACAAGATGTTGTCGTTATTGAACGTGGCGTTTTCAATTCTTTCCTATTAAAAGTTGAAGGCCAAAACCGTTCGATTCGCGTTAAGCGCACTAACTAATGAGCATTTCGCTGGTTGATGCTGGCGTCAACTTAAGCAATCATCAATTTGATGATATTCATGAAGCTGTGTTACGACGTGCCGCTGAGGCAAATGTAACACAGATGCTTCTTATTGGCTGCGATCTGCAAACTAGCCAAGCCTCTCTTAAGCTCGCCAAACAGTTTAAGCAATTTTGCACTGCGGGGGTTCACCCTCATGATGCAAAAACCGCAGATGACCACCTTGAAGAACACTTAACAGCACTAAGCCAAAATCATGAAGTAGTTGCTATTGGTGAATGTGGCCTCGATTACAACCGTGATTTTTCTCCTCGTGATGTACAGCGCAGTGTTTTCAGACGCCAACTGCAGCTTGCTGAGCAGCTTAATATGCCAGTGTACTTGCATGAACGAGATGCTAGTGAAGACATGTTGGCCATCTTGAGTGACTTCAAAGTACGAGGTGTATTGCACTGTTTTACGGGGGATGAAAAAGCGCTGCAAAGCTACCTAGCAATGGGGCTTTATATCGGTGTTACTGGCTGGGTATGCGATGAACGCCGCGGTGAGCAACTGCAAGCCTTGGTGCCAGCAATCCCTTTGAATCGCTTGTTAATTGAGACCGATGCGCCCTTTTTAATGCCAAGAAATATTCGACCAAGACCGAAGTCTCGTCGCAACGAACCTCAGAACCTTCCTTATGTATGTCAGCAAATTGCTGATTTAAAAGGCTGTGAATTTACTGAAGTGGCAAAACAAACTACACTAAACTTTCAGCAATTATTTTCCATAAAGGGTTAAGATGAAGCGCCTATGGTCACTATGTGGCGTACTCTTCGTTGTTTTATTTACTCCTTACTTACTGGCTAACCCTGTTGTTGTTAGCTCACAATTTAAGTCTCAACATACGTTACATGTTGAGTACACGCTTGATCCTATTACTCAACAACAAGCCTTTAGCAATACAAATGTAGTTTGGCAGGCAAGCAAAGGTGAAACCTTAAATCTAGGAATGACTTTAAAGCCTCTGTGGCTCAAGCTATCGATAAAAAACACCTCTTTAGATGATGTACCGCTGATATTATCGATAGATAACCCTTTGCTCGATGAAGTGAGTGTCTTTCATCTACAAGGTGGGCATGTGTTATTTAACACAAAAATAGGTGATGCAGTCCCATTAGCCAATCGACAAATTAAAAATGAATCGCTGTTAGTTTCATTAAGCATTCCAAAAGCTAGCCATTCAGAGGTTTATCTCAAAGTTAAAAACAACGGCGGCTTAAGAGTGCCTCTCAGTCTTTGGAAACCCTCAGAATACCTAAAGCATAAAAGCAAATTTAACTTATTGTACGGTTTATTAGTCGGCTTTATTTTATCGCTGGCACTCACTAACTTAGTGCTTTATGGTTTTTCTAGACGCCGCTATTTCGCCTACACAGGGTTATTACTTACCTTGCTTTGGCTGTCGTTAGCGTATCTTTATGGCTTTGGTTATCGCTACCTGCAACCGAGCGGCTTCTCCTTTCAACAGTTGACTATTCCGACTCTATTCTTTATCTGTGGTGCGTTATTTGTGCCATTGCAAGGGTATATATTCGGCTTTGCCAAATCTCGCTTAAATCGTTTTCAGTATTGGTTAGCCTGGGTCGTGGTGCTTGTCGCCGTAATAATGTGGTTCTTACCAATTCATATTGCAATTACACTGTGCTTGTTAAGTTTACCTGTGGTGCTCATCATCTTTGCAGGCATTGCTATCAAACAGTTTAATCGTGAATATAAACAGCCTTGTAGCGCTTTTCTAATCGCCCTATTCGCATTTTTCTGCGCCATTATTTACAGTGCACTTGGGGTGTTTAACCCGTTTAATTTAAATATCGGCGTGCTTTCACTCACCTTCATTTGCTTTTTGGTTTGTAGCTTAAGTTTAAGCTATGCCGTTATAAAACTATTTTTGATGCAGCGCGATGCCGAAGTTGCAGCGCAACAAAATGCATTAGCGGAAAGCAAAGCAAAAGATACCTTAATGCGCGAGCGCCTTGAGCTGCAAGAACAGGCGCGCCAAGACCTTGAAGCGAATATCGAGGAGCGTACCTTTGAGTTACAAGTGACGTTACGCGAGCTTGAAGAGAAAAACCGAGAGCTTGAACAACTCAATATGGAAGACGCGCTGACAAAAACCAAAAATCGCCGTTACTTCGATAAAAAACTCCTGATGGATATTCGTCGCTCGCGACGTGAACAAACACCTTTAGCCATCATCATGTTAGATATTGACCATTTCAAAGCAATTAATGACACCTATGGTCATTTAACCGGTGATCAAACCATTCAATCTGCCGCCGATGTCATTAAACAACACCTGAAACGCCCGCTCGATGAAGTGGCGCGCTATGGCGGCGAAGAGTTTGTGGTGCTGTTGCCAAATACACCACTGGCAGGTGCATTAGAAATTGCCGAACAAATACGCAAAGCCGCAGAAAATACTGATATAATAGTTGCCGGAACAACGATTAAATTTACTTTGAGTGCAGGTGTTTACAGCGCAATTGCTGAAGACATTAATAACCCAAGTTTATTCACTGACTATGCCGACAAAGCCTTATATCATGCCAAGCAAACGGGTCGAAATCGCGTAGTGAGTTATCCTCTACCAGACTAGGAGTATACAAAGCATGGCCCAATCAGGACTCGACCTTTTCCCTTATACACGTATGCGCCGCATGCGTCGTGATGACTTCTCTCGTCGCCTAATGGCTGAAAACCAACTAACCGTTAATGACCTTATTTTTCCTGTATTTGTGTTAGAAGGTAAAAACCGCCGCGAAGCCATTGAGTCTATGCCAGGCATTGACCGTCTTTCTATTGATTTACTACTTGAAGAAGCAAAAGAACTCGTTGAATTAGGTGTGCCAGCAGTGGCGATTTTCCCAGTAACACCGAGCGATAAAAAATCGTTGCTGGCTGAAGAAGCCTATAACCCAGATGCATTAGCACAACGCACTGTTCGTGCACTTAAAGAAGCTTTTCCAACCCTTGGTGTGATCACTGATGTGGCACTTGACCCGTTCACCGTGCATGGTCAAGACGGTATCATTGATGAAGATGGCTATGTGATTAATGATGTCACAACTGAAATCTTAGTAAAACAAGCACTGTCGCATGCCGAAGCGGGTGCTGATGTAGTTGCACCTTCAGACATGATGGATGGACGCATTGGTGCTATTCGTGAAGCACTTGAAGCCGAAGGTCATATCCACACTCGTATTATGGCTTACTCTGCAAAATACGCTTCAAGCTACTATGGCCCATTCCGTGATGCGGTAGGCTCTGCAGGTAACTTAAAAGGTGCCGATAAAAAGACCTATCAAATGGATCCAGCCAACTCAGATGAAGCTATTCGTGAAGTTGCCCTTGATCTGCAAGAAGGCGCAGACATGGTTATGGTAAAACCTGGTATGCCATATTTAGATGTTGTACGTCGCGTAAAAGATGAGTTTGGTGTACCAACATTTGCATACCAAGTGAGCGGTGAATATGCCATGCATAAAGCGGCCATTGATAACGGTTGGCTTGCAGAAGAAGCAATAATCATGGAGTCATTATTGGCATTTAAGCGTGCTGGCGCCGATGGCATCCTGACATATTTTGCAAAACAAGCAGCAATTTGGTTAAAAAACAACTAATCTAAAGCAAATGTTCTAAAAATTGGTAATTATTCCGATTTTATTAACATTTTGTATTTAATTTGTCATAGATTTTTCTTAAAGTACTGTGTCCCATATTGGGACTTTTATAATACATACACGGGAAAAATAATGATAAATACAAAATTAACGCCGCTCGCGCTTGTGATTGCAAGCTTGAGCGCGCCTGCTTCTGCCAACCTAATCATCTCTGAATACGTTGAAGGAAGCTCTAACAATAAAGCGGTAGAGCTTTATAACACGTCTGGTGCTGATCTATCGCTTGACGGTTACACCATCTCTTTATACTCAAATGGTAATGGCGACCTTGCTGCGCCAAACAACACCTTAGCGCTAACCGGTACACTTGCTGCAAATGCAACTTACGTTATTGTTAACGCAGGATCTGCAGATGAACTAAAAGCAAAAGGCAACACCGAATCAACTATCACTTATTTCAACGGTGATGACGCATTAGTACTAACTAAAGACGGTGCAATCGTTGATAGCTTTGGTCAACTTGGTGTTGATCCGGGTTCAGCATGGGATGAAGGCGGTGTTTCTACACAAAATAAAACGCTTCGCCGTAAAGCAACTGTGACTGCAGGTCGTACAGATGCAACATCAGCATTCAACCCAAGCGATGAGTGGGAACAATTCGACCAAGACGATTTCAGCAATATTGGTTTATACGGTGATAGCACAGAGCCAACACCTGAACCAGATCCAGTGACACCGCTTGAGTGTGGCGCAACAAAAACGTTAATTAGCGCAATTCAAGGTGAAGGCGGTGACAGCCCGCTCATTAACACTGAAGTTGAAGTTGAAGGTGTTGTTACAGCTGACTTCCAAGGTGATGATCAACTAAAAGGCTTCTTCATTAGCTCACTTGCTGCTGATGTTGATACAAACCCACTTACTTCTGAAGGTGTATTCGTTTATTTCGCAGATACTGATGTTGCTGTAGGTGACCACGTACGTATTAAAGGTAGCGTGGCAGAATACTACAGCGCAACACAACTAGGCGATGTTAGCCAAGTTGAGATCTGTGCAACCGGCTTATCGACAGATGCAACCGCTATCACTTTACCAGTTGCTGACGTTGCAGACCTTGAAGCCTATGAAGGTATGTTAGTCACCATCGCGCAACCTTTAGTAGTTAATAATAACTACGGTCTTGGCCGCTATGGTGAAGTTGACTTAGGTACTGAGCGTTTATACCAAGGTACTCAAGTGGCGCTACCAGGTGATGCAGCGAATGCGATTGAAACTGAAAACCTTAAAAAACAAATCTTAATCGACGATGGTTCAACAAAGCAAAACCTTGATCCAATTGCCTACCCAGGTACGGGTCTTGATGCCTATAACACATTACGTTTAGGCGACACTGTAAATACGATTACTGGTGTAATGGGTTACAGCTTTGACCGTTACCGCATTCACCCAACAGTGAAGCCTGAATTCACAGCAACTAACCCGCGTACAGATGCTCCAGAGCTTAACGAAGAAGCTGATCTACGTGTAGCGAGCTTTAACGTATTAAACTACTTTAATGGCGACGGCCAAGGTGCAGGCTTCCCAACTAGCCGTGGTGCAGACAGCGAAGAAGAGTTTATCCGTCAGCAAGCTAAAATTGTCAGCGCAATTACAGCTATCAATGCAGATGTTATTGGCTTAATGGAAATCGAAAACGATGGTTTCGGTGAAAACAGCGCCATTGCAAGCCTAGTAAAAGCACTGAATGACGAAGATGCAGAAAACACCTACGCATTTGTTGATTTTGGTGTTGATAAGATTGGTACTGATGAAATTACAACAGCACTTATTTATCGCTCAAATAAAGTATCTGAAGTGGGTAAAGCAGCTCATACAACTGTAGAACCTTTTGATTACAGCAATCGTCCACCTATTGCGCAAAGCTTCCAATCTCTTGAGAGCGAAGAAATCTTCACAGTTGCAGTTGCACACTTAAAATCAAAAGGCGGCTGTGGCAGCGCTGAAGGCAACAATGCTGACTTAGGCGATGGCCAAGCATGTTGGAATGAAATCCGTGTTGCGGGTGCAAATGCATACGCAGATTGGTTAGCAACTTACCCAACTGAAGTTGAAGATGAAGATATCATCCTAGTGGGTGATATGAACTCTTATGCAATGGAAGATCCTATCCGTGCATTCGCAGATAAAGGTCTTAAAAGTGCAGTAGCTGAACTGGACGGCGACACACAAGGTTACTCTTATAGCTTCTCTGGTCGCATTGGTAGCCTTGACCACGCACTAGTATCAGAATCTATGCTAGGAAAAGTTGTTGCTGCAACAGATTGGCACATCAATGCTGACGAACCAATCAGCTTAGATTACAACCTAGAGTTTAAGTCTGATACACAGCAAGCTAGCCTGTATGCAGACAACGCATACCGCGCATCTGATCACGACCCTGTGATTGTTGATATTCAATCTGCAGAGCCTATTCCTGCAGAGCAAGCGCCAGTAATTGAAGCAAGTCAATCATTCGAAATCGTAGAAAACAGTGAAATTGGCGCAGTGATTGGTCAACTTGTATTCTCTGATGGCGACGCTGATTACACGCCAGTAGTAAGCTTTAGCATTGAAGGTGAGCATGCTGATGTTATTGCAATCAGTGCAGCAGGTGAAATCACAGTAGCTAAAGCACTCGACTTTGAAGAAGAAGACAAGCTTACGCTGATGATCCGTGCAGAAGATAGCGCAGGCAACTTATCAGAAGCACAACTGCTATACATCAACATCACTAACGATGAAGCTGATGATGTAACTGAAGAAGTTGAAGAAGATGAAACAGAAGAAGAGTCAAAAGATGATGATTCTGGTTCATTTGCTTGGTTAAGCTTACTTGCTTTACCATTTGCACTACGTCGTCGTATGAAAAAATAAACGACGCTATATATAAATAAGGCCGCTTTCGCGGCCTTTTTTATTTTTGTTCACATAATTTAGCATTATTGAGGCTTGCTAGTATTAGGCTTTACATTGCAGATTAGGCTTTATGGCACAACCTGCTTTTGACTTATAGAGCTTAGCAATGTCACTCTGTTGCTGCTCATCTACCTGCCAGTTCATAAACTGATATGACTTGCCATTCTGCAAGCTGATTTTAAATACGGTGATGAATGCCACTTGGTTAAACTCAACAGCCAGGATGTCTTCAGCATTGATATAACGCTTACCAAATCCGCGCGAATAACAAATACCCGCTTTATAGCAGTGTAAAAAGCGTACTTGTAAGAAGTTTAATACGGTAATAAATAAAAGGGCTGGCAGCATCAACATCAAGAGCGGAGCGCCCAGCAAAGTAACGCTTAATGCAACAAGAATAGCCAATGCTATCTTGCTTCCCTGTAGAGTCCAATTGGGACTTAACTTAATCGTTTTCATGAAAATGTTTCTTTAGTTGTAATATTTAATAAGCAGACGTTTAATACAAAATGATTAAAAATCATTTAATCTGCGATTCTACACAGGGTAAAAAAGGTACACAAGGTACAAAAAAGCACTTTTTTACTAGAACAAAAGAATTAATACACAACTAATTAATAGTAATGTACTTTTTCTTAAAATGAATTTTGTATTAAAATCGTACAATTTTCACTCAGCAATACCAATGCATTACACACCACTCTTCAACAACAACAAAAGTGTGAGATTTCTTTAGGTACATTAATAATAAAAGGCTGAATGGCAGGTTAATTTAGAAAGATATGAAATGATTAATTTGTAACCGAAAATACTTAGCATGAAATTTAGATAATAAAAAACCCGCAACAAGTGCGGGTTTTTTTAAAGAAGTTAAAAGGCTAATTACTTAGCAGCTTTTTTCTCTTTTTCTGCAGCGATTACAGTTTCAGCTACGTTCTGTGGACATGGTGCGTAGTGTGAGAACTCCATAGAGAACTGACCACGACCAGACGTGATAGTACGTAAGTGACCGATGTAACCGAACATTTCTGAAAGTGGTACTTCACCCTTGATGCGAACGCCCATTGCGCCTGCTTCTTGGTCTTTGATCATACCACGACGACGGTTAAGGTCACCGATTACGTCACCCACGTTGTCTTCTGGAGTGAACACGTCAACTTTCATGATTGGCTCAAGAAGTTGTGCGCCCGCTTTAGGGATAGACTGACGGAAAGCGCCTTTAGCAGCGATTTCGAACGCGATTGCTGATGAGTCAACTGCGTGGAATGCACCGTCAACTAATTCAACTTCAACGTCTAACACTGGGAAGCCAGCTAGAACACCTTCTTGCATCATTGATGCGAAGCCTTTCTCAACTGCAGGCCAGAATTCCTTAGGAACGTTACCACCAACAACTGAAGACGTGAATGTGAAACCTGAGTTAGGCTCACCTGGCTTGATGCGGTAATCGATCTTACCGAATTGACCAGAACCACCAGATTGTTTCTTGTGCGTGTAGCTATCTTCGATTTCTTTCGTGATAGTTTCACGGTAAGCAACCTGAGGTTGACCAACGATTAGGTCTACGCCGTAAGTACGCTTAAGGATATCTACTTTGATATCTAAGTGTAGCTCACCCATACCTTTAAGGATGGTTTCGCCTGAATCTTCGTCAGTTTCAACTTGGAATGAAGGATCTTCTGCAACCATCTTACCGATCGCGATACCCATCTTCTCGTTACCGCCTTTGTCTTTAGGAGCAACAGCGATTGAGATAACTGGATCAGGGAAGATCATCGCTTCAAGTGTACATTCGTGCTTAGGATCACATAGAGTGTGACCAGTTTGAACGTTCTTCATACCAACAACAGCGATGATGTCACCCGCTTGCGCTTCAGAGATCTCGTTACGGTCGTTAGCTTGCATCTCAACCATACGGCCGATACGCTCTGTTTTACCAGTTGCAGAGTTAAGTACTGTGTCACCTTTCTTCATACGACCTGAGTAGATACGGATGAACGTAAGTGCACCGAAACGGTCGTCCATGATTTTGAACGCTAACGCTTTAAGTGGCGCATCTGCATCAACAGTTGCAACTTCACCAGTCGCTTCACCTGTTTCAGGATCAGTTAGAGGTTGTGGATCAACTTCTGTAGGCGCAGGTAGGTAATCTACAACCGCGTCTAGTACTAATTGCATACCTTTGTTTTTGAATGCAGAACCACAGAAAGTTGGGAAGAAAGCAAGGTCACGAGTACCTTTACGGATACACGCTTTGATTTGCTCTAGTGAAGGAACTTCACCTTCCATGTACGCTTCCATTAGGTCGTCGTCTTGCTCAACAGCAGACTCAACTAGCATCTCATGGTATTCTTCAACTTTGTCAACCATGTCAGCTGGAACGTCTTGTACTGTGTAGTTTTCAGGAAGACCAGTCTCATCCCAAACGTATGCTTTTTTCTCAAGTACGTCTACAACACCACAGAATTGATCTTCGATACCGATTGGTAGAGTCATAACTAGTGGGTTAGCACCAAGTACTTTTTCAACTTGACCAACTACGCGGTAGAAGTCAGCACCCATACGGTCTAGTTTGTTTACGAAGATTACACGTGCAACTTCTGATTCGTTAGCGTAACGCCAGTTAGTTTCTGATTGTGGCTCAACACCACCAGAACCACAGAATACACCGATACCACCGTCTAGTACTTTAAGTGAACGGTATACTTCTACTGTGAAGTCAACGTGTCCCGGAGTATCGATAACGTTTAAGCGGTGGCCTTTCCACTCACAAGTTACAGCTGCTGATTGGATTGTAATACCGCGCTCAGCTTCTTGTTCCATGAAGTCAGTAGTAGACTCACCGTCGTGTACCTCACCAGTCTTATGAATTTTACCCGTAAGCTTAAGGATACGCTCAGTGGTGGTAGTTTTACCCGCGTCAACGTGGGCGAAAATACCAATATTTCTGTACTTCGATAAATCTGCCATTATTTTACTCTTAATAAAGTCGAAAAATTATTCGGCGGGAGTATAGCATTACTTAAAGCGAACATCACCATCGAAGTCGCTTAAAATGCAATCAATTTTATAAAATTTTTCTATGCTAAGGATAAGCGGCACTTTTTATGGTGCCGATTAATGAATTTATGTGACTAAAATCGTTAATTTAACGGTAATTTACCCGATAAATGATGCGATTAGCTGCTTGTCATTTTGTAACAGCGTTCAGGTCGGCCGATACTTCCGTAGCTTTGATCCGCACTGACTTGCTCTGCTTCAAGCAGATATTCAAGGTAACGACGGGCTGTTGAACGACTTACCCCCACCAAATCACCCATTTGCTGAGCTGTAAAATTTGCACCTAAATTTGCTTTAAACGCTTTTAAGATCTTTTGCAAAGTCAGTTGATCCACCCCTTTTGGCAACCTGACCGGCGCTTTTAACTGCTCTTGCGATCCAAATAAGGTATCAACCATTGATTGGGTCACTTCATCGGCATCTGACAAGCATTGCTGCCTTGCTTCGAATCGCGCTAGCGCTTGATCCAACCGATTGAGCATTAACGGTTTCACTAAGAAATCACAGGCACCAAGCTGCATCGCTTTTTCCAGTGTTTCGACTTCTTTTGCTGCGGTTAACAGCATTACTTCGCTTTTCATTTCTTCGCGGCGTAATTCATTGAGTAAATCAAGGCCATTACCATCGGGTAAATGAATATCCAGCAAAATTAAATCAGCATTAATCGCCGATAACAGCGCTTTCGCGGTGGCAAGATTGCCAGCAATACCTACAACCTGATATTGCCCCTGACGCAGTGTTTGCCGTGCCCCTTGTTGGCCAGCAACGCCATGTGGAAGTAATAAGTATTGCGCCAACAACTGGGCTACTTCTACTTCGTCTTCAACAATGACAACCGAGTAAGTCATGTTCTTTACCTTTTATTTATAGGCTGATCGTTTTTATTATTTTGGAATGTAGACACTTAAACGTGCCCCCATCAGATCAGACTCACCTATTTCTAAACTACCACGACACGAATCTAAATTGGTTTTAACCAAATAAAGGCCGATACCATGCTCAGCCCCTGACTTAGAGCTGTATTGTGGTGTAAATACCACATCCTTGTCATCGCCTAAACCAAAACCGCTGTCTTCAACATCAAACAATAATGTTTTACTGGTTTCATCAACCGTAACACGAACCTTAGGGGTACGTGTATCGCTAGCTCGAATGGCAGCTTCAATTGCGTTATCAATCAAGTTGCCAAGTATCGAAACAACCCGTTCTAGCATATCTTTACGGGTGATCGATCCTAGTAAGCTGTCTGGATTAAGCTCAAGGATTACATTAAGTTCACGGGCTTTGTGATATTTACCAACCAATAAACCTGCTAGTACCGGATCTTGGATCCTTTCGAGTAAATGATGGATCTGCGCTTGCGAGCCTTTGCTTTCTTGGCCAATTAACTCAATCGCCTGATCCGTTTGCCCCATCTGAATTAACGCACCAATTAAGTTTAGCTTGTTTGAGTAATCATGGGTTTGCACCCGCAATAGCTCAGCAAAAGCTTGTACTTTAGTTAATTGTTGCGATAAATATTCAAGCTCATCCGCAGGGCGCATGCTCAGCAAAATACCATCAGCCTGACCTTGCACCTGCAATGCATACCGCGACAATACAATGCGTTTATCGGCGGCAAATAATTCAAAACCAACAATCGGACGCTGTTGGTTATGCATTAAAAATTCAGCATGTTCAGGAAGTAAATCTTCAAGTTTAAGTGGTTGATGGATACAGCTGATCGGTTTACCAAGGATTTCGCAAGCACGCTGGTTTAAGTTACGCACGTTACCCTCAGGGTCGAGGGCGATAATGCCGCTACGAACGGTATTCAAAATAGCATCTTGCTCAGAGAACAACCGTGCTATTTCGTCAGGCTGTAAACCAAAAATAGCATTACGTACCCGTTGACCGATATACACCGCAGCCAAAATACTTAAACCAACTAACAACAAGCCCCAAAGCATAATTTCAGCACTGCGAGCACGAATGAGCGGCTCAATTGATTGCACTAAAAAGCCAACAGAAACCAAGCCGATAACTTCGCCCTGCTCTGAAAGCACGGGGACTTTGCCACGGATAGATTCGCCCAAACTCCCTTTTGCAATCGATACATACCGCTCACCACGTAGCGCCGCTTTACTATCACCACCCACCATCGGCTTACCGAGCTTGTCAGAGTCGGGGTGAACAATGCGGCGAGTATTTCTATCGCCAATAACGATAAAGCTAGCTGCAGTGAGTTCACGAATATGCTCTATTTGCGTATTTAACTCATCAAGTCCTTGCTTGGTTTGCAATGCATATTGTACGTCATCCCGTGAGGCAATGCTGGTTGCGAGCGCAAGGGCTTTATCACCCATGTGGTTATGTAAGCTTTCTGCGGTGATCTGATACACCAAAGCGCCAAACAACACAGCTTGCAAAACACATAGACCGGTAACCCAAATAATGAGTCGCGTTTCTAAGCGCTTTGGTTTTTTAACCATATGCTGAAATGGGTTTAGCTTATTGGTGTATCTCATATCAGTGCCTTGTTCTACGCATGTTGCTCTGCTTGCGTAGCTGCTTTGTCTTTACGACGTTGGACAATATAGTCTTTCAGTGGGAACAACAACACTAAGATCGAAATCACAAAAATACTCAGTGTTAATGGGCGGTCCCATAAAAAGCTCAGCGAGCCATCTGAAATCATCATGGCACGGCGGAAATTTCGCTCAATCATATCACCGAGGATAAAGCCAAGTAATAAAGGCGCCATCGGGAACGCTAACAATCGAAGTACCAAGGCCACCAGCGCAAAGCCCACCATCATAAATAAATCAAAGGTGTTAAATGACACTAAATACACGCCAATTAAGCTGAAGAATAAAATCATCACTGTCAGCACAGATTTAGGCATTGCCAGCACTTTAGCGAAATACGGGATCAGTGGCAGATTCAAAATAAGCAGTACAATATTGCCAAAGTACATACTGACAATAACTGCCCAAAACACGCTTGGGTTTTCTTGCATTAACATAGGACCCGGCTGAATACCGTAGGCAATTAATGCACCTAACATAATCGCTGTCGTACCAGAGCCCGGAATACCTAAAGTCAGCAATGGTACAAATGAGCCAGTACAGGCTGCATTATTAGCCGACTCAGGTGCAGCTAAGCCACGCATTGAACCCTTACCAAATTTATCTTTCAGTGCTTTTGGAGCAAGGTTACGCTCAGTAGCATAGGCCATAAAGCTGGCAATCGTTGCCCCTGCGCCCGGTAAAACACCGACAATAAAACCAAGTAAAGATGAGCGGCCAACCACAGGAGCCATATCTTTGACTTCTTCTTTAGTCAGTTTTGTTGAACCAATTTTTGGCGTATCAGGATCGTCCAGCTTTTTATCTGGCTCAGCTTCTGGGCGCGCCACATTAATCAGTGCCTCAGCCAACGCAAACGTTGCCATTGCCACTAATAAAAAGCTAATCCCATCTAATAAATCGGCTTGGCCAAAGGTAAAGCGCTCGGTACCTGAAGAGGGATCAATACCAACCGTTGCCAGCATTAAACCAAATACCGTCATCATCATGGCTTTTAAAAATTGCCCTTTATTAGAGAATGCAGCAATGGCCGTTAAGCCTAAAAACATCAGTACAACATAATCAGGCGATTGGAAACTTAATGACACTTTCGCTAATAATGGCGCCGCCACCATCAGTAAAATGGCGCCAATCGTCCCGCCTATAAAGGATGAATAAGCTGCAATAGCCAGAGCTTTACCTGCCTTACCTTGTTTTGCTAGCGGGTAACCATCAAACGATGACGCTACTGTCCCCGCCACACCCGGCGCATTAATCAAAATAGAAGAAGTAGAGCCACCGAATATAGCCCCGTAGTAAACACCCGCCATTAAAATCATGCCCGAATCAGCACCGATGCTGTAAGTGATCGGGATCATCAACGCAATCGCAGTAATTGGCCCAAGGCCAGGTAGCATACCGATGAACGTGCCAACAAAGCAGCCAACAATCACATATAACAAGTTGTTCCAGTCGAGTACGGTCGACAAACCTAACATAATTCCATCAAGCATAACTTAACTCCACAGATTGCCAGGTACTAAGTAAATGCCCAGTACTTGTGTCATTAAAAACCAAAAAACCACGGCCACAGGTACAGAGGCAAACAACAACACCTTCTTACGGCGCTCACCCATAATAAAAAAGCCAGCAATTAAAAAGGCACTGGTGGCAATTAAAAAGCCGAACGGTTCAAGCATGGCGCTATAAGCAACCATCAACACCAACAGTGCAAAGGTACGTAGTAAGTTGCCCTTACTGAGTAGCTCTGCTTTTTCTGCTGGTGCTTGCTTTAATAAGTTCGCACCAATCGATAGTACACACACCACAATACCGAATACCGCATACACTTTTGGTAAGGTTGCTGAAGTAACGCTTTCGTACTCTTCAAATGGCATAAGTGGAATTTGCCAAGCCACAAGGGCGTAGAGGGTAAAGAGGACCAAGAATAAACTTGGTCCAATTAGTTCACGGTTTAACATCGTCTAACCTTAGCCTCGGATAAAACCAAGTTCTTTCATTACAACGCGTAATTGCGCTTCTTGCTGCTCAAGCGATTTAATAAACGCTTCTTTTTCTTGAAATAGATTTAGCCAACCATTACGGGCACGAACCGCTTCCCACTCTGGGGTTTGCTGCAGCTTACGTAGCTTTTCTGTGTACTCGGCAAGTTTGTCTGCTGGTAAATCTGGGGTTGCAAAAAAGCCGCGCCAGTTTACGAACTCCATGTCGTAACCTAGCGACTTTAAGGTTGGAATTGCTGGGTAATCTGGCAATGTCTCTGCTGAAGTCACCGCTAAAATTCGCGCTTGACCGCCATTCGCGACTTCGAGTGCTTCACTTAAGCCTGTTGAAAGCAAGTTGACCTCACCCGACAGTAAACCTGCTTTCGCTTTACCACCAGCATCGTAAGGTATGTAACGTAAACGACGACCATCCAGACCCGCCGCTTTCACCGCTTGTGCTGCTACTAAGTGATCCATGCTGCCACGCGCAGAACCGCCCGCGACTTTTACAGAGCCTGGGTCTTTTTTCATGGCATCAATAACGTCTTGCCATGTTTTAAATGGCGAGTCATTACGCACCACAAACGCACCATAATCAGCAATCATGCTGGCAACTGGCGTTAAATCGCGATAGCTGTAAGGAATTTTGCCTGATAATGCGCGCAGAACGATAGGTGTTGAGTTAACCATCAACATATCGCCTTTTTTAGTGCCCGACTCAATCAAGTAAGCAATTGCACGACCACCGCCGCCGCCCGACATATTCTGAAACGATGCATTGTCTTCAATGCCCGCTTTCACCATTGCTTCGCCGACACCACGTGCTGTGGTATCCCAACCGCCGCCTGGGCCACCCGGTACCAAAAAGTGTAAGTTTGCCAATGCCAGTGGGCTGGCTACTAATAATGAAGCTGCTAAAACAGATCTTTTTAATGATTTAAACATAGTCATAATGCACGACTCCTAAAATAAGTACTGCATACGAGCGCTGATGCCCATACCTGAATCTTCATCACCAACCAGCGTAGAAGCACCGGCACCATCAACATCGCTGTAAATCAGGTTGCCCATAAATTTGATATCGCTGCTTAAATAATAAGATGTGCCTAATGTATAAGTGGTAACGTCGGTACCTTGCTGTTTGCTGCTGGCATTCATTTGTGACACACGGGCAACAAGCTCCCATGCATCTTTAATCCCTTTTGGTTGTACAAATAGCGCTGAACCTGCTTTGTAACGGCGCTGCTCACCGCCTAAGAAGTAACTTGCCGAAACATGAAAGCCATCAAAGCGTTCACCATCAAGGTCATTGCTACTATCTACCGTATCAAGGTAACGGCTGGCATATTCAGCCTCTAGAGTGAATGCATTCGCTTGGTAGGCAAATTCAAGACCGCTTTGCGACATGCTATCAAGCGCTGCCGTTTCACCACCGACTGCGTAATCGACTAAGCGAACATTGGTTTCACGCACTTCACCGCGGGCAAAACGAGCACTTAAATCATTGCCGCCCATATCACGATAAGAATGCCAAGCACCTAAATGGATCACATCACCCGGCGCTGCACTTGACCAGGTTAAGCGACCTGTTACAGCCAATGTCAGTTTGTCATTTTCGTCATGGCCTGAAGCACCAAACGCATCATTTTTGTAAACACCCACCGCGTAACGTAAGCCTGAATCTTTAAAGTATTGAGAAGCTGAGATACCCCAGCGGAAGAAAGGTGAGAAGGTATTAGCAAGGGTGCTGCGCTCAATGGTATTAATATGTTTAGAACTAGTTAGCGCATTGAGCGACATGTCTTCACGGATTTTACCGGCTTTTACTTTTAAGCCGTTGTCGAATGCATAACGTACACGCGCTAACACGATTTCAGCCGTGCCTTCAGCAAATTCGAGTAGTAGTTTGTGATCCCAGTTGCCATGTTCACTTTCAACATAAGTACGGATACGACGTGGGAAGAAGTCGCTGCCTCCTGCGCCATCATTGTCGGCATTGTAAGCACCGTCGAAATAGTTGTAATCAAGTTGCACGCGACCACCAAATTCTAGGTTAAAGCCGCTAGATGTTTTTAATGAGTCCACTTCTTTTTGAAGTGCATCGAGTTGTTGCTGTAGTTGTTCAGTGTCGCTTTGTGCGAATGCTGAGGTACTTGCTAACGCCGCTGCAACGGCTAAAGCGAGCTGTGTGTTACTTGCTTTCATGAATTACTCCACACCAGATTATAATTATTTGTTGTCGTTGATCGGCCTACTGCAATCGGCGATCTGGTTTGGAGCATAGTGTTAACGATAGATTAACGAAATGTTTAGGGGGTAAGTTGCATTGATGGTGATAAATGGCTTTTTGTTCATAAAACTCATGAACAAAAAGCACATTATTGGGGTTTAGTATAAAATCTAGGCAAATTAGCTGCTTAAAAGTCGCAAAACTAGCTAAAGGTCATCTCAGGAATGTCACCAGAGACAATCAGCTTGCCCTGCGTCTTAGCAATAATTTCATCAACCGAAACACCCGGAGCACGCTCTAATAAATGAAATGCACCGTCTTTAATTTCTAAAAGAGCCAAATCGGTGATCACTTTATTGATACAACCAACACCCGTTAACGGCAAACTACATTCGGTCAGCAGTTTTGATTCGCCATGCTTATTTGCATGGGTCATAGTACAAATAATGTTTTTAGCACCGGCTACTAAATCCATCGCACCACCCATGCCTTTAACCAACTTTTTCGGGATCATCCAACTGGCAATGTTGCCGTTTTGGTCCACTTCAAAGGCACCCAGCACGGTTAAGTCAACGTGCCCACCGCGGATCATGGCAAAGCTTTCTGCGGAACTAAATATAGCCGCCCCTTTTGCTGCGGTGACCGTTTCTTTACCTGCGTTGATCATATCAGCATCAACTTGGTCTGCACTTGGGTATGGTCCCATACCGAGTAAACCATTTTCTGATTGCAGCATCACTTCGATGCCATCAGGGACATAATTAGCGACCAAGGTTGGAATACCTATGCCTAAGTTAACGTAGTAACCATCCTGTAGTTCCATCGCCACGCGTTTAGCGATTTGTTCTCGTGATAATGCCATCAGCGTGCTCCTTATTGATTCTCTTGCTTAGTGGTAACTTTCTCGATGCGTTTTTCAAATTCACCTTTAATCACCCGGTCAATATAGATACCCGGCGTGTGAATTTGGCTTGGCTCTAGCTCCCCTGGCTCAACAATTTCTTCAACTTCAAGAACCGTAATTTTGCCAGCGGTTGCTGCCATCGGGTTAAAGTTCATCGCCGTATGACGATAAATGCAGTTACCATAACGATCTGCTTTCCACGCTTTAACTATCGCAAAGTCGCCAGTAATGCTTGGCTCCAATAAATAGTCACGACCATTAATATTGCGGGTTTCTTTACCGTCAGCCACCGGAGTACCCACGCCAGTTGCGGTATAAAATGCAGGAATGCCCGCACCGCCAGCTCGCATTTTTTCAGCTAAGGTGCCTTGTGGTGTGAGCTCTACTTCCAGTTCACCATTTAATAGCTGCTGCTCAAATAGCGCGTTTTCACCAACGTAAGAGGCAACCATCTTGCTGATTTGCTTATCTTCAAGTAGCACACCTAAACCAAAACCATCCACACCACAGTTATTCGATACCACGGTTAAACCACGGGTGCCTTGACGTTTAATTTGTGCAATCAAGCCTTCAGGAATACCGCATAAACCAAAACCACCGGCTATCACTGTCATGCCATCTTCAAGGCCAGCCATCGCTTCGCTATAACTTGTAACTACTTTATCAAAACCTGCCATTGGCTCCTCCTATTGTGCAGTCCAACCGCCATCAATGGCGATTGCTTGGGCGGTAATATTGCGTGCTGCATCGGCCATTAAAAAACTAACGGTATGCAGGATCTCATCTAAGCCGATAAATGCTTTTTTCGGCATCGGTGCTAGCATAATTGTGTCGATCACTTGTTGCTCAGAAATGCCATGTTCTTTGGCTTGCGAGGCAATTTGTTGCTCAACAAGCGGCGTTTTTACATACGCTGGGCACACGGTATTAATCGTGATATTGGCATCGCCAGTTTCAAGTGCCATGGTTTTAGCAAAGCCGATTAAGCCATGTTTTGCAGCGATATAAGCCGACTTATATTTAGACGCCACCATGGCATGGATTGAACCAATATTAATGATGCGACCAAAATCTTGCTCACGCATGCGAGGGAGTACCGCCTTGGTCATCATCGCCGGGCCAACGAGCATAACTTGCTGTAAGAACTGCCATTTATCAGCCGGAAAATCCTCAAGCTTCGCAACGTGCTGAATACCCGCATTATTAATAAGTACATCAATTGGCTGATTAAGCTCAGTGAAAAACTGCTCTATTGCATCACTATCAGCCACATTAAGTGCATACCCTTCAGCGCTGCCGCCTTGTTCAACAATGCCTGCTGCCGCTTGTTGTGCTGCTTGCTGATTTAAATCAGTCACAATAATAGTGTGACCTTGCATCGCCAGTTGCTGGGCAACATAGAGACCAATACCACTGGCTGCACCGGTAATTAAAACTGTTTTGCTCATCGGGTTACTCCTCTAAAAACTCACTGATAAGCTGCGCTTTCGGGGCGATTGAGAAAAGACCATCAAGGTGTCCCCAGCCCCCTTCAATTTCTGAAATCTCAACGTCTTTACCTGCCGCTTTCATGGTGTCAAACACAGTACGCATGTTTTCAGGACGAAGCAGTAAGTCGTTCGTTGCAGGTAGCAATAATGTTTTGGCAGAGACATTTTTAAGTGCTGTTGTTAAATCGCTCTGCATACCAGCGGTAAATAATTGTGATGCCCGGACCAAATAAAGTACATGGTTGGCATCTTGAGTTTTCGCTCGTGCCATTGCGCGCTGAGCGAGTACTTGGTTTAACTTAGGCAAGGTGCGAATGTCTTTTAACGCACCTTCATCCAAAACGTTAAAGTCAGGGAAGCTCGCGTTGTAAATAATTGGATGCATCGCATCTTGCGTAATATTAAGCATGGTTGCCGCTAAACCATCTAATGGGCGCTCTTTGCCGTAGTAATTACCTTGCTGCCAGTTTTTATCTAGACGAATTGGTAACGCCCATTTTTCAAGTGCAGCAACTGTCCATGCATCCATCGTTGCAGCGCCAATCACATGAATTAAGCGCTCAACTTTATCTGGGTAACGTGTTGCCCACTCAAGTGCTTGAAACGACCCCATTGATGCGCCCATCACAGCATGTAACTTAGTGATACCTAGGCTTTCGAGTAAACGCTTTTGCACATTCACAAAGTCAGTAATCGTAACCACAGGGAAATCCAAACCATAAGGTTTACCTGTTTTTGGATTAGTTGACGCAGGACCTGTCGTAATTACATTTTCATCATGCCAGTTGGCATTCACTAAGGTATCTGAGCTAATCACATAATATTTATTGGTATCGATAGCTTTACCTGGGCCGATAATCGCATCCCAATAACCCGGTAGGGCATCATCCGCTTTATATTTACCTGCGGCATGAGAAGTACCAGAGAAGTAATGAGTGATTAAAATCACGTTATCTTTATTGGCGTTTAGTTTTCCGTAACTTTCCCAGCCAATATCCACTTGCTCTAACGTCACACCAGACACAGTGGTAAAATCTTTTGTCGTAAAATGCTGCTTTTCCACCAGCATGGTGTCGGCTTTGTTTGCAGCGCCAAACGCGGTGCTACTAAATACAACCAGCCATAGCAAAATTATTAATTTGGTTTTCATTGCTGTTCCTTAAAAGAAAATAAAGAGTCCGAGTGCCAATGCGACACCGATAAGCGGAATGACCGCAGTCAGCGCTGCCATTGACCAATACGCTCGTTGATGCGTTTCTTTACAGATAGCACGTATTGTTGTGACCACATAACCATTATGCGGCAAGGTATCGAGGGCTCCAGAACTAATTGCCACTACACGGTGCAGTTGTTCAGGGTTTACACCCATGTCTAAATAACCCGGTGCGACAAGCGGTAATGCAATGGCTTGTCCGCCAGAAGCAGAGCCTGTTAAGCCGGCAATCACACTAACCGCAACGGCAGCACCAAGTAGTTCATTACCCGGCATATGGGTCATCACATCGACAGCGGCGGTAAATGCTGGTGACACTTTCGCCACAGCGCCAAAACCAACCACAGCAGCGGTATTACCGATTGCCACTAAAGCGCCAGTTGTACCAACATTAATAGCGTTACCCATATCGTGAAAATGCTTGAAGTTAATAATCACAATACTCATTACGCCACCAAGCAAGGCAACAATCAGCGCCGTCTGCTGTAAAATATCGTGCAATGCAAATGACAGAACTAATACCACAATCAGTGGGATCACACCGGTGATTGGATGCGGACGACGACGCTCAATAATCACAGGATCATCATCACGCGCTTCAAACGTTTCGCCGTTAGCAACGGCTTTTTTGATCATCTTGTTTAACCAAAAGTAACCTGCTGTCGCCATGAAAATAGCGACCACTAAGCTCACTTCCCATGCCGCATAAGGCGACGTGCCAAGGTGCTTAACCGGGATCCAGTTTTGAATTTCTGGCGAACCTGCCGAAGTCATGGTAAAGGTCACCGAACCAAATGCCAGCGTTGCTGGAATAAAGCGGCGCGGTAAGTTTGCATCTTTAAACAGACTTAATGCCATTGGATAAACAGAAAACGCAACGATAAAGACGCTCACGCCACCGTAGGTTAAAACGGCACAGGCAATCACAACCGCAAGAACGGCGTGCTTCATACCTAGTTTACCCACAATGTAGCTTGCAACACTGTCAGCAGCACCGGTGTCTTCCATGAACTTACCGAATAACGACCCCAGTAAGAACATAAAGAACCACGCACTTAAGAAGCCTGCAAAGCCATCCATATAGGCGTTAATAAAGTTTGTATCTGCCGATACAGGGAAAATGGCCATGCCACTACTAAGTGCAACTAATAGTGCACAGATTGGCGCAGCGATAAATAAATTTACCCCACGCAGCGTTAAAATGATCAGCAGTATTAAACCGCCTAACAGTCCTATCATGCTCAGCATAGACATTCCTATAATTATTGTTATTACACAGATGAGGTGACATCGGAATAATGCTTTCAGTCTTACCCTAAGCGCTCAAAAAATACATAACACTAAGGTACTATCTGCTTTAAAAATAGCTTAATTGCTTGATAAATAAAGGGCTGTGGCGGGTATAGCACTATGGTACTAATTCAATTTCTGCAACTATCTTCTACATTAACTGACAGGTGACACGGGCAAATCTTATTCAGTCTTCGGCAACATCAATGTGAGTGGCCATAAGACTAATGACAACAATAACAAGGAATACAACATGATAAAGCTTAACCCAAAAGTCGCGCCACTTACTCTGGCTGTATCACTTGCTTTGGCAGGTGTCAGTGCTCAAGCGGCAGAACAAGCCGAACCTGCAGCAAAAAAAGGTGAACTTGAACGTATTCAGGTAACAGCACGTAAAACTGTTGAAAACCTGCAAGAAGTGCCAGTCGCAGTCACTTCAATTGGTGCTGAAGAGCTGGCTGAAAATGGCATCGTCGTCATGACCGAAGTTCAGCAGTTCTCGCCAAATACCACCTTACAAGCAAGCCGTGGTACTAACTCTACAATTACTGCGTTTATTCGTGGTGTAGGTCAGCAAGATCCACTCTGGGGCTATGAGCCGGGTGTCGGTATCTATATTGATGATGTTTATCTTGCCCGCCCACAAGGTGCCGTGCTTGATCTACTTGATGTGCAACAAATCGAAGTATTACGCGGCCCACAAGGGACGCTTTACGGTAAAAATACCATCGGTGGTGCCATTAAATACGTCACCAAAGAAATGAGCGGTGATGCCACGTTAAATATACAAGGCACTGTAGGTAGCTATAACCAAAAAGATTTAAAAATTACTGGCCAATTACCGATTGTTGACGAAAAACTTTACGTTGGTTTTGGTTTTGCAACGCTTAACCGTGATGGCTTTGGCGAGTTTTTAACGTCTTCTCTTGATAACCAAGACCGCGAAAACTACAACAAAGACGTAACCGCAGCACGCGTTACTCTCGAATACACACCGACTGATGACCTTTTCTTCCGCTTAGCGTGGGATAAAACAGAAGACAAATCAAACGCAAAAGGTGGTTACCGTTTACTACCAAGTATTCTTACCGATGCACCTGTTCCAGACAGCGTGTATGACTCATACACCAGCTTACCAACATGGAACAAAGTTGAACTTGAAGGTTACAGCCTAACTGCTCGTTGGGATATGACTGACAGCACTAGCATTAAATATGTCGGTTCAAGCCGTGAGAGCTACTCACCAACCAATATCGACTTTGATAACACGTCACTGCAAATTTTCGATGTACCTGCTATTTACGATGATGAGCAAACCACTCACGAATTACAGCTAAATCATCAAGGCGATAACTACAAACTAGTTTCGGGTCTTTACTACTATGATGGTGAATCTTGCGGTCAATTTGAGGCTATTCTAGGTATCTTAGGTCAAAGCCTAGGTGCACCAGGCCTAACTCGTGAAGTAAGCGGCTGTAGTAACTCAAACAGTAAAGCAGCGTATATCCAAAGCTCAATTGATTTAACCGATAAATGGTCAATGACACTCGGCGCGCGTTACACCAAAGACAAAAAAGAAGCACAGGTTAACAACGGCCTAATCTTTGACATTGTTTACCCTGAGTCAGGTTGGGTGCCAGGTTACACTCGCCCAGAAGGTCAGCTTGTACCAACGGTACTCGATGATGAAGAAGAATGGTCACGCTTCACACCACGTGCAGGTGTTGAATATCAGTATTCAAACGACATCATGTTCTTTGCAAGTTATGCGCAAGGCTTTAAGTCAGGTACTTTCAACCCACGTGCAACTACTGCAGAGCCAGCTGCAAAACCAGAAATCGTTGATTCATTCGAAATCGGTATGAAGAGTGAGTGGAACAATAACTTACGTGCAAACGTCACTTTATTCACCCTTGACCATAAAGACCGTCAATACATTTCAGTATTACCGGGCGACAGCGCAGCAGATCTAAACCAACGCTTAGGTAACATTGGTGAGTCAACATCAGATGGTATCGAGCTTGAACTAAACTATGTAGCATCAGAATCACTCAGCTTTGATGCGTCAGTGGGTTACATCGATAGTAGCTTTGATAACGTGATTGATTACGACCCAGTGACTGGTGAGCAATTTGATAAATCAGATCGCTTTAGTGTATCAAACACACCTGATTTAACCTTTAATCTGGGTGCAACGTACCGCATGTACACAGAAATGGGTGACTTTGTTGTCAATGGTAACTACTACTACCGTGGTGACTACGCGCTATTCGAAGAAGATAGTCTACTAACGCAAGATGCTTACGGTATCTTCAATATGGGTATTACTTGGTACAGCACAGATGGTCACTGGACTGCAGGTCTTTACGGTAAAAACTTAACGGACGAAGAGTACATGATTGGTGGTTACCAGTTCGTGGCACCTGATCCAACAGACCCAACAGATACCAGCAAATACACCCCAGGTTTAGGTGGTGATAATACGCTAATTGGTTACTACGGCGACCCTCGCACTGTAGCCTTCACTGTTGGTTACCGTTTCTAAAATAGAATCTAAATCCTTGTGTGAGAAAAGGTTTGTCTGAAACTTCCCCTCAGGCAAACCTTGTTTCAAAAGGCAAAATCACTTATAACATAACGCATTGGAGAATCGAGGGAATGTCTTTAGCTGTGAACACCATAATCGCCGATGATCACCCGTTATTTAGAAGTGCGCTGCGTCAAGCTGCCGCGACATCAGTGCCAGAAGAACATATTAAAGAAACCAGTGACATTGATGGTTTGTTTACACTGTTAAGCGCTCACCCTGAGATTGAACTAATATTTTTAGACCTCACCATCCCAGGTGCAAATGGCCTACAAGCCCTTTCGCAACTGCGTAACCACTACCCTGATATCTTAGTGATTATGGTCTCTGCCAATGAGACACCAGCCATAATCAAACAAGCCATGAGCCTTGGCGCTGCAGGCTATATTCCGAAGTCATCTTCTTTAGATGTCATCAGTGAAGCAATTAGTCATGTACTCAATGGCGACACTTGGTTACCACCTGAAGTAGATTTAACTGATGTGGTGATCAACGACGAACAAAGCGAATTTGCTCGTAACCTCGAAAAACTAACTCCGCAGCAATACCGCGTACTTGCAATGATTGCCGACGGCTTATTGAATAAACAAATCGCCTTCGAAATGTCGATTCAAGAAACCACAATCAAACAACATGTGTCAGCGATTTTACGTAAACTCAATGTCTATAACCGCACCCAAGCAGGCATTTTATTTAATCAACTTTCACAGGTTGGCAAAATCGAAGAAAGCTAATTTAAGCATTCACTCCCAGGTTTAAATTGAAATTCCCATAAATGGGAATTCTTACATCACGGAAAATCACAAAAGACTTAGAATTCATAAAGTTAAACTTTGGCATACTCCTCGCTTTAGTGCTCATCATTAAAAACAATCTAAGTAAAAAATAATAGATTCAAATGAACACTAAGGACAACATCGTGTACACAGCTTGCAAAAAACTTGGCAAAAAATTAATCCTTCCAACGATTGCTCTTCTATCCACTTTGAGTACCTTTTCTGCACATGCAGATGAGCTCGACCAATGGCTGGTTGAGCTAATGCAAAAAAGGCATATTCCAGGACTACAACTCGCTGTTGTGCAAAATAATAAAATAACGAAAGTTGCCAGCTACGGAGTTGCAAATATAGAAGATAATATCGCCGTTGATGCCGACACTTTATTTGTGATTAATTCCGCAACTAAAGCCTTCGTTGGTGTCGCACTGATGCAACTTGTTGAGCAAAAGAAGTTAGACCTTAATGCACCTATTGGCACTTACCTACCAGAACTGCCAGCTCAGTGGCATGCTATAACAACAAGAGAATTAATGAGCCATACATCAGGTTTACCTGACATCATAAAAGATGAAATTGCTAATCTAATCTCAGATCAAGGGCCTGATGATGCATGGCAACAAGTACAAACTAAACCATTAGAATTCGAAACCGGCACCCGTTTTAAATATAACCAAACAAACTACGTCATTATCGGTCAGTTAATTAATAAGTTATCTGGGATGCCATTTCAGCAATTCATAGCAAAAAAACAATTACAACAAACTGAAATGAACAGAACACTTGAAGCGGGCTTTGGTAATCTCAATAACGTTGTCAAACATTCAGCTAGACGATACGAAAAGCATGGTAATGAGCTTATAAATTCAAGAGAAGCTATTTTCTCGCCAATGCTACAAACAGCCGCGGGCATGGCCTCAACAGCAACTGAGATAGCAAATTGGCTAGTGGCATTACAAACTAATCAGCTTATTAGTGCACAAAGTATTCAGCAAATGTGGACTCCGACTCGACTAAAAAATGGTCATACTCAAGGCTTTAATCAACGCGTAAATGGCTACAGTATTGGCTGGCCAGTTATGGGACGAGAAGAACACCCGGCATTAGCTGCAATAGGTGGTAACAGAGCCGGTATCTTTGTTTACCCAGAAGATAATATGTCGATAGTGATCTTAACCAACTTGATTGGCGCAATGCCATCGCAATTTGTAGATGAAATAGCAAGCTTTTATATTCCTGAAATGAAACAAGAAAATGGCTTTGGTTTAGCGAAAAATATTAAACGCTTATGGCAAGTTCTTGAAGTGCAAGGCTATGAAAATGCAATTACAGCTGCCGCTCAATTAACTAAAGATGAGCAAGTTCAATTTACTGAAAACGATATTAACTTATGGGGTTACTCGCTTATTAACCAAAATAAACTCAATGAAGCGTTAGCGATTTTTAAACTTAATACGCACCTTTACCCACATAGTTACAATACTTTTGATAGCTTAGCAGAGGCATACTGGTACCTCGGTGATCTAAAGCAAGCAACCGCCAATTATAACCATGTGTTAAAGCTTAAACCTGATAACGCACATGCTAAAAAGCAACTAGCTAAGCTTGCAAAGCTGATGGAGTAAACAACACATTATTGGTTATCCCACTTTTGATTGTATTAATCCCAGAAGTGGGAAAAACCATTTCCTCCACCAAATACAAAACCATTAAAATCAACACCTTAACAATTGGCACAAAACTCGCCTTAGCTATTCCATGATTATTTAATTTTATCAGTATCATGGATTTAGACAGCACACTAAAACGCAAACCTCAGCAATCAAAAGCTAAAAAATGGCTTATGGCTGCAGCCATTGGCGTGTCGGCTCTTGGCGCTTTAATGGTGTATCAATGGGCTACACCCACCGTGGTTGCTGCAAGCCAACTGCAAATTGCAACCGTAGAACAAGCCGATTTTGTGGTGAAAATACGTGGCTTTGGCCGTTTAAAGCCAAAGTATCAACGTTACTTAACCAATACCGACACCGCAATGGTCGAAGCTATCCATGTATACCCCGGCACTATCGTTAAAAAAGACACGGTGATTTTAAGCCTCGTCAACCCACAGCAAGCGCAGCGTTTATCGGTCGCTCGACTAGAACTTGCTCGCCAAAAAGCCAGTGTTAATGAGCAAAAAATTAATCAGCAAAGTGAGCTACTTGAGCGCCAAGCAAATCTCGCCATATTAAAAAGTGAGCTGCAAAGCGCAGAGCTTAGAGTCGATGCCGAAAGCAAACTGATCGAGCAAGGAATTGTTTCAAGCCTCGATTACAAACGAAGCATGCTAAACGTTGCACAGCTTACAGAGCGCGTAAGTATCGAGCAGCAACGCCTCGCTCAGCTCAAAGAAATGCACTTACAACGCAACAAAATACAGCAAGAACTATTAAGCCAATTTGAGCTTAATTATCAGGTTGAACAACAGGCTTTTGATCAGCTGCAAATAACAGCAGGCATCGATGGCATGCTGCAAGAATTGAATGTTGAACTTGGTCAAAACCTCGTGCCGGGTACCCGCCTTGCGGTGGTTGGCTCAAATAAAGCACTCAAAGCAGAGCTAAGCGTTAAGCAAGCTGATGCCGAAAAAGTGGCACTCAATATGGCAGCGAAAGTTAACACTTTTAGCCAAGCAGACCACGGTGAAGTTGATGCCAAAGTCACCCGAATTGACCCTATTGTTACCGATGGCCGAGTTATCATCGAACTTGATTTACAAGGCACACTGCCTGCCAATGCCCGCCCAGATTTGAGCATTGAAGGCTATGTCGTTAGCAACATTATTCCTGATGCGTTAACCATTAACGTGCCACAAAAAGCACAAGCTCACAGCGAAGCCACGCTGTTTAAACTTAATCCAAATACCCAGTTAGCAACGCCAACCTATATCGAATTTGGTACACTCAGTGACAATCAAATTCAACTTTTGAGCGGTGCCACCGTGGGCGAACAGCTGATCATTTCAGACCTTTCTAAATGGCAGCATTTGGCAACAATAAAAATCGAACAGGACAGTTTATGAAAACCAATACGCTTATCTCATTAAACAAAATCGCCAAAGTTTATCGCGGCCAAAATGTTGAAACCTATGCATTAAAAGACATCAGCCTGAATATTAACCAAGGTGACTATATCTGCATTAGCGGCCCATCTGGCTGTGGTAAATCGACGCTGCTGTCATTATTAGGCTTACTCGATAGCCCAACTGCTGGCGACTATTTCATTAAAGAAGTCGACACAAAAACCCTTGATATGGATCAGCAAGCTGAACTTAGAAACCTTCACATTGGTTTTATATTTCAGTCGTTTAACCTAATTGATGAATTATCGGTGTTTGACAACGTAGCACTGCCGCTCACTTATCGAGAGCCAGCCATGAGCCCGAGCGAAATTGAGCTTGCGGTAAAACAAGCCCTTGATGAAGTTGAGATGGGCCACCGTGCTCAGCATAAACCAAACCAATTATCCGGTGGTCAGCAACAGCGTATTGCTATTGCCCGCGCACTGGCTGGCAAGCCAAGCATTTTATTGGTGGATGAGCCAACTGGTAACTTAGATTCAAAAAATGGTGATGCCGTCATGGACTTGCTTGATGAGCTGAATAAAAAAGGCACCACGATTTGTATGGTAACCCATGATTTACGTTATGCCGGACGTGCAAAGACGCAACTTAAATTGCTAGATGGTGAAATTGTTTCCTACTCTGAAGCTCGCCATGCACCTAGCAACGACACTGCTGAGCAAGTACTCGAAAGCGCCGAGGTGATGTAATGAAATTAACCAAAACACGCGCCCAACTAAGCTTAGCGTGGGCATCATTAATGAATGCACCGGGCTTTGTGACAGCGGTTATCGCAACGCTTGCTTTAACTCTTGCCACCTTATTTGTGGTGCTTAGCCTTGTTAACAGCTACTTTTTAAAACCCCTTGATGTGTACGATGAAAGCCGCATGGTGGTGGTTGAGCAATCACTTACTTATGATGACTACGATGCCACCGGCTTTCAAAGCTATCAATCGATGGTACATTGGCTTAAGCATAATCAAAGCTTTGAACAAAGTATGATGATCAATGCAGGTGAGCAAATCTTTGCAAACCTAGATGGCGAACCTAAAGAGCCTGTGCTGTATGTTGGCGGCAACTACTTTGACTTATTAAACACGCCATTTTTAATGGGACAGGGTTTTGACCTTGGAGAAACGCTAGAAACACCTGATGACCGCGTTGTTATCTCTGCTAACTTTTGGCGCAAGCATTACAACAGCGACCCGAACATTATTGGTAAAACACTCTCAGTCATGGCGGGTGAAACCGATTATGTTCACCGTATCGTCGGTGTTGTTGATGACTCATTCAGCCCCCCTTACATGTTTAAAGCAAGCGATGTTGAAGTGTGGTTTCCATCAAGTGCGGACCGCCGTTTCTTTCACAATGATGATTGGCAAAGCCCGTGGACAAACACTTTTAAAAACCTAAAACTGATTGCCGTTTTAAAGCCTGGGGTCACTATAGATCAAGTTAAAGTCGATTTAAAACAGCAAATTGATACGGTTAAATCAGAGTGGCTAAACAACGGGGGGATCACCGATGTAAAACCTGAAGTAACTCCTTATCGTGACGTTGAGCTGGGTAATAACGATGACTTAAGCTTAATGATGTTAGCCGGTGCAGTAGGGCTACTGATTATTGCAGTACTTAACGTCAGTACTTTATTCTTCTCGCGCGCTCTTGCTCAACATAAAACCCTCGCCTTGCAGGCGGTGTTAGGTGCTAAACGCAGCACGTTATTTAAAAGTATCTTTTTACAGTCACTAATTTTAATGACCTTATCGGTAAGCATTGCACTGTTTTTATCGGTATGGGGCATACGTTTATTTAAAGTATTGGCAGAAGGCCGATTACCACTGGTTAACAGCTTGGCGGTTGATAGCACGTTGGTCATTGTTGCCATCATACTGTGTATTGCTCTTGCTTATATTTTCTCTGTAATTACAGCGCGTTTGGTGAATTACAAAACCCTAAATACGCAAATGCAGAACAGTGGAAAAGGCGGGGTTTCGCAGGTATCTGGCCGTACAGTGCGTATTTTAATTGGCTCACAAATGTTTGTTGCCGCGCTGCTTGTGAGTTTTTCGGTGATGGTAGTCAGTAAAGCCATGGGCACGATTAACCGCCCACTCGGCAGTGATACCGAAAACCTTTATTTTGCCAACCTGTTCCAGCCAAATAATCAAATGTCATTGGCGGAGCGCTACGAACATATGCTGCAATACAAGCAGGTTTTGCTTGATAGCCAAGGCATTGATGATGTTGCCCTGGGTCACAGCCCAGTATCAGCAAGACAAAATGCCAACACCCTGACTGATGTAAACGGTAAAAGCTCAATTTTCTTCCCTAGTCAGTGGGTAGGGCCTGATTACTTTGCGTTAGTTAACACCAAAATTCTCGCTGGCCGCACCTTTAGCGAACAAGCCATACGTGGTGAAACCAACGAGATACTTGTCTCGGTCAGCGTTGCAGAGAACTTATTACCAGGCCAAGATTATCGAAATATCATCGGCAAGAGCTACCAAGGCTTAGAAGAAAAGATGTATGAAGTGGTGGGTGTAACCGAAGATTTTAATCACCCTAAATACTACGATGAGTCGTTTGGTCGTCACATTTGGTGGCCAGCAACACCGTATAGCTACATGTTTACTATCAAAGCTTCTGATGGGGTTAAGCTGACTAATAAACAAATACTTAATACGCTAAAAGAAAAGAACAGCGACCTAACCATGTGGCAGTTTAATGACCTGCAACAAGAGTACGACAATTTACTGTATATGAGCCGACTGACTGTGGTTCTATGTAGTACCTTAGCGCTATTTACTCTATTATTAGCAGCAATCGGTATCTTTGGGGTACTAAGCTACAACCTAGGTCTGCGCCGTTATGAGTTTGGTATTCGTATGGCATTAGGTGCGAAAAAAGCGCGCTTATTCAAGCTGATGAGTGTTGAAGCTATTATCCCTGTGCTCATTGGCTTTGCGGTTGCACTTGCTGTGGTAATGATGGGTTTTTACATGTTACAAGGCCAGCTAATGTCTTGGCTGATACTTGATGTAAGACTGCAATTACTTGCTTGGAGTATTACCTTATGTATTGCGCTATTCGCTTGCTTTAGACCTTTGGTTTTACTACTTAAAGCAAAACCTATGGCCGCACTACGTAACGATTAACAGCACAAAATGGTGGCTTAAGTTTTAGCTTAAGCTGCCTCAACAGGATAACAAGAAAACATCATGGACAAAATATTAGTCATAGACGATCAAGCTGATGTGCGTCTGGCTGCTACTGTTGCATTACAACAATTGGGCTTACATTGCCTTGAGGCCGAAGGCCCTGAACATGCCCTTGAGTTATTAAAATCAGAGCACATTAGCCTGATTTTGCTCGATATGAACTACAAGCTCGACACCACCTCAGGTGAAGAAGGGTTACGCTTTTTAAAGCAACTAAATCAATTAGGTTCGACCATACCTGTCATTGTCATGACCGCATGGGCCAGCATTGATGTTGCCGTTAAAGCCATGCAATTAGGGGCTGTCGACTTTGTTGAAAAGCCATGGAATAACTTACGCTTAACCGCCGTTGTACAACAACAACTCAAGCTCAAGCAAAGTAATCACGACAATGCCTGTTTAAAGGCGCTTACCAGCGACACACAGGCCCACTACATAGCCCACTCAGAAATCATGCAACTGTTGCTTGCCAAAGCTGAGCGCGCAGCAAAAACCGATGCCAGTATTTTAATTACCGGCGAAAATGGCACTGGCAAAAGCTTATTGGCACATTATATTCATCAGCATTCACTCAGAGCTGATAAACGCTATGTAAGCGTGAATGTTGGCGCCATTGCCCCAACGCTATTCGAAAGCGAATTATTTGGCCATAAGAAAGGCGCTTTCACTGATGCCAAAGAAGACCGCTTAGGACGGTTTGAAATTGCCGAAGGCGGCACCTTATTTTTAGATGAAATTGCGACTTTAAGCCTTGAGCTACAAAGTAAAATGCTGCGTGTGCTAGAAAGCAAAGAATTTGAAGTGCTCGGCTCAAGCCAAACCAAAACCGCCGATGTTCGCATTATTTCTGCTACCAATAGTGAATTAGCTACGGCCATTGAGCAGGGTGAATTCCGCCGTGACTTATTATTTAGACTCAATACTATTGAACTGCACATTCCACCGCTTCGCGACAGAAAAGACGACATCGCTCCCTTAGCTGAACACTTGTTGTTAGTGCATGGTAAAAAATACCAACGAGCGAATATGGCGCTCAGTGTTGATGCTCTACAGGCGCTAAAAAATTATAGCTGGCCTGGTAATATTCGTGAGCTAAGTCACTGCATTGAACGCGCGGTGATCATGAGCGATAACAACAATATTCAAGCCAATGACCTCATTTTAGATCAACCAAGTTGCGAGCAACCGAATAGTAATGCGGAACAAGCTTTGCCACTATTGCCCCTTGAAGAGCTTGAAAAACAGATGATTCAAAAAGCGCTGCTGCAATTTAATGGCAATGTTATCGCCGCAGGAGAGTTTTTAGGATTAAGTAAATCGGCTATTTATCGTCGCATTGATAAACATCAGCTCGATTTAAAAGAAGTAGAACGCTAAATGAGTAGTAAGTTGTCGTTAGAGCAGCGTATTCGACGCTATTTTTATATGGTTATAGCGCTGCTATTAACGCTTGGTATTGCCCTTTCGCTCAGCTTAAAACTAGATTGGTTTGCCAGTATCAGTCTATTATTGCCGTTTATCGGGATAAGCACTTTTGCTTTAATTAAAAGCTACCGTGTGATCACCGATGTGGTTGAACGCTTTGGTCTGCAACTAGATGCACTGGCAAATGACGAAAGTAATAGTTGGCATTTAGCGTCTTATCAAAGTGGACGAGTCGCAGCGCTTAAGCAAGATTTTGCCAAGCTCAGCAATAAAATAGCCAAGAACAAACGCCATTACATGCAAACAGAAGAGTTTGTTTTTGAGTTTGCCAGCATGCTGGACTTACCCATCGTTATACTAGACCCCCATGGCTTAATTTACTTTAGTAATAAGGCGTTTATAAACAGTATTAGTCATCGCCAAATTGAAGGTAAATCGGCCAGCGACTTAGGCATTGCTCTGCATGATGGCGAATGGCAACAAAACAGTGACTCACTGTTTAAACAACGCTTTCAAATCTCATCGCAGACTTTTTGGCGGACCGGCAGAAACTTTGAATTACTAACCTTCTTTTCAATTGAGCAACAGCTTCGCGATAACGAACAACTTGTATGGCAACGTTTGATTCGAGTGTTAAATCATGAAGTGCGTAACTCACTCACGCCGATTTATTCAATGAGTCAATCATTGCAAACCCTTAAGCGCCAAGGACAAATTAGCAGTCACGATGATCTCGCCCAAGATATGTTGCAAGTTATAGAAAAACGCGCTCAACACTTGCTTGATTTTGTAGCCAGTTACAGTGCGTTTGCCAAGCTACCACCTGCACAAAAACAAGCAATTAGTAGCGAGCAATTAAACACACGTTTAAGCGCTATCTTTCCTGAACTAGTGATAAATAGCAGCGAAGAGTTACATGTTAATGCCGATTTCGGTCAGCTAGAACAAGCGTTGATCAACCTGATAAAAAATGCTTTTGAAGCTGGCAGCAATTCTGCCCCTAGCCTCACTTGGTCAAGACAAGGTGATAACTTAAATATTGCAATTAGCGACCAAGGTTGTGGTATTCAAAACCCCGATAACTTGTTCGTGCCATTTTACTCAACCAAGGCAAATGGCACAGGTATAGGACTTGTGATCACCCGAGAACTTGTGCGCAACCAAGGCTTTGAGTTATCAATAAACTCAAAACCCCAGCAAGGCACAGAAGCTACAATTACGGTGCCCAGCTAACTTATTTTACAAATGTGGCTTTCACTCGCTTAGATAAAAGCATATAAGGTCCCCAGATCACAGCTTGAATAAGCCCTCTGAAAATCATCGTTTTCATTTCATCATCGAACACGTCGACATCAGGCACAATTAAACTAACCGCATAGGCATCGAGAGCAATAAACGCTAATCCACCAAATAATATCGCTAAGTACCAACTTACAAATGCTTTCTTATGCTTAAAAAACAACACAATTAAATAAAGCGAAGCTAAAAATAGTGCTGCATTAAACACCATTTCAATGATCAGTAAAGGCTCCCAAAGTGGATGATACATATCACCAAATTGCGATGTTAAACGTTGCCACATCTCGGTCGTGAAAATGGGTTTAAAGGTATTTACTGATTCGATAAATACTCTAAAAGGGCTGAGTACCACACCTATCGCCACAAGAATAAGCCAACCTTTTATGCCAACTAAGTCATCATTTTCGGGGCTTTTAGCTTCTGGTGTTTCGATTTTATTTTGTTGTTTTGCTTCTTCCATGAGTTGTCCTTATTATTTTTATTTCTTCTACTATACGCTTATTTTTTAATAAAATTCACAAAAAAACAGATTGTTGCGCTTTCAGAAAAACCACGCTATGTTTATTTTTTAAACTACGGAAGGTCATAAAAATGAAAAACGCCATAAAACCCATCGTATTAGCAACGTCACTTATTCTAGTCACAGCCTGTAATTCAACGGCCCCTATTAATAAAACAGCAACGACAGCGATTAACCAAGAAAAATTTAGCCAATTTCATCAGTATGATGAAAAATCAAATATCACACTTGAGTACACTGACTACGGGCAAATATTAAATGCCTCGGTGATTGATTTAGGTATGTCAGACCGCTATCGCATTTCAAATAATACGAGCAAAATAGGCACACGATTATCATCTAACCCTAAACCGTCTACCGCAACAGAAGCAAACCGCTTTTATTATGATTCGTACAGAAAGAATCCTCAGATGAAGCAAGACTTGCAAATAGTGCAAGAAAATATGGCCGACCTGCCAAACAAGGTGAATTTAAGTAACTTACCAAAATCAGAGTTACTCGCTTACTGGCTCAACCTCTATAACGTGACAGTACTCAATGAACTAGTTCAGCAATATCCTGTTAAAAACCTAACGAGGCTATTAAACGAAGAACCAAGCTTTTTTGATAAGCCGCGCTTTAACTTTAATGGTAACCAGTATTCATTAAACGATATTGAGTACAACATTGTTGCACCGCTATTTAACAATGACCCGCTATTAATGTATGGCTACTATCGTGGCTACATTGGCAGCCCAAATTTACTAGACCACCCATATACAGCGAAAAATGTATTTGCAGCCCTGACCACCAATGCAGTGCAGTTTGTTAATTCAAACCGCGGCAGTGTGATAGGTAACCATAGCACTCGTGTTTCTTCTTTATACCTTGAAAAGAAAAACTATTTTCCTAACTTTGAAGAAGACTTAGCTGACCATCTTCAATCGCTAGTGATTCAAGAGCCAGATAAAGACCAAGTTGTGCAAAACCTCTCTTTTAGTATCGATAACTATGATATTACCGACATCCTAGGCAGTGATATGGAATATGGTGGAGGTAACGCGACAGTCGCCGATCCAAGCGTAATTGCCTGGGGCTGGGATAACACCTTCATGACATATGGAGATAACTTAACCAAAGAAGTCGGCCATGTAAGCCCGTTACGTCGCGAAATTTTGCAAAAAATCACGCAAAAATACTATGAAGTAAATACTCGCGTTGAAATAAAAGACTTACCAGCTAAAGAGTCTGAAGATAAATAATATAACCCTAAAGCGGCTCACCATGAGCCGCTTAGACTCACCACATCCTTACGAGACCTACACTATAAAAATTAATTTTTATTTGGCTCAAGCCGCGAAATTCAGTAATTTGTCATATAAAACTAAACGTAATTAGAAAATAACAATGAAATGGATGCACTTACAACTTAAGCTACTGGCTGTTTTTTTATTCTTTGTGAGCTGTTTTGCAGCCGCTGAAGAGTATCAGGTTGCGCCCGCAGCTAACTGGGTAAAACAACATAAGTTACTCATCCCTGAGATTCCTCGAGACCAAATACGAGACGGGACTTTCTACCTGATGCTCGACACTCAGTTTCAGGTATCTGAGCAAGCCCCACAGCAACGCTTTAATCGTACTGTAATGCAGGCGGTCAATCAGTCTGGGGTTGATTATATTAGCCAGCTGAATATTGATTTTGACCCAAATTATCAATCTCTTACCCTCAATAGCTTAGGCATTATTCGTGACGGTCAATATATAGATAAACTAAATAGTGCCGAGCTACAGGTGTTACAACGCGAGACTGACTTAGCAAGTCGTATATACAATGGCACCTTAAGCCTAAATGTCATTATTGATGATATGCGGGTCATGGATATTTTAGATTACAGCTATACGGTTTCGGGGAGTAATCCGGTTTATCAGCACTTCAGCACCATGCGCACACTGAACTGGTCGGTGCCGATAGTGCAGCAATTTATGCGGGTAAAGTGGCAAAAGCCTACGCCCTTATATATCAACTTTATGAATGGCGAGTCACCAGTTACTAAAACCAAGCTCGATACAGGTTTTGACTACCAAATTAGCCAACACAATGAGCCGACAATTCGCTCCGCAAGCGAAGTACCGCATTGGTATTCACCTTACAAGGAAGTGTATTTCTCTGAAGTAAATAATTGGCAAGAGGTGATCAATTGGTCGTTACCTTTATACCAATCAGCCATCGAAGTAAGCCCTGCTATTGAAACAATTGCCCGTCAAATTAAGTTTCAACATACCGATTTAGAGTCTCAAATTGTTGCAGCCCTGCGCTTTAGCCAAGACGAAATACGTTATTTAGGCCTAGAAATGGGCACCAACTCGCACCAGCCTACTCCTGCATCAGAAACCTTGGCACTGCGCTATGGCGACTGTAAAGACAAAACCGTCTTGCTCATTTCTTTACTTAAAGCGCTCGGCGTAGAGGCTCATCCAGCTTTAGTTAACACCGAAGACAGAAAACGTACTGCCAGCTTACCTGTCTCTCCTAGCTTGTTTGACCATGTGATTGTCACCTTAGAGCACCAAGGTAAGCGCTATTGGCTTGATCCGACCATTTCATACCAGCGCGGCGATTTAGCACATTTAGCTCAACCGAACTACGATGTAGCGTTAATCATAAAGCAAGGTGAAACAGGCTTTACTGATATGTTCACAGAGCCTGCCCTAAAACGCATACAGGTTTTTGATAGTTATCAGATCCCAGAAGGTATTGATGAGCCAGTTAGTTTCTCAACTCAATATAAATACGGCGACTTTGAAGCAATTAGCCGCCGCAGTTCAATCGCTGAAAACAGCTTAAAAAGCATAGAAGATGATTACCGCGAATATTATCAAGATACCTACAAGGGCTTAAAAACAGTCAAACCTATGCTGGTTGAATCTCCAGAAGACACCGGTCAGCTAATTACCAATGAGCACTATACTATTGATAACTTTTGGCGACCTAAGGGTAATGATTTTCAAAACGACTTTTACGCTAGTGAAATTCAAAACTCAGTTTATAAGCCGGAACAGCGAGAACGTAACAATGCACCAATGTGGTTTCGTTACCCAAATAATATCGAAACAACCATAAAGGTTACGTTTACGGATACTAATTGGCAGTTTAATGATGAGCAGGTCACAGTCGACAACCCATTTTTTCATCTCGAAAAACGCGTGACATTTAAAGACTCGGTGTTGACCTTATACTTTGATTACAGTGCTAAGCAGGATCATATTCCAGCCGATCAAATAGACCTTTACCTAAGCGAGCGCAAAAAACTCAATAACGCGACCCATTACGGCATCATTAAATACGGCACAAATAGCGCCACAACCTCACCAGCGGATGACGAAACCAACTGGTATAGCGTTTTTATTTTAAGTTACTTGGCGGCAATCATCTTTTTCATCGCGGCTTGGCGTATAGAAGCAAGTAACCGCCCAGTTTTTGCTGAGCAACAGTTCTACCCTGTCAGTAACAGTAAGTTTGTTATTTACAGCTTATTAAGCTTAGGAATATTCATTAACTACTGGAGCTATCGCAACTGGAAAGCGATAAAAGAGCAACAACAAAGCCATATTATGCCGATTGCTCGAGGGATATTTGCACCGCTGTTTTTTATTCCGTTGTTACTTGAGCTTTGCAAGCACAGCGAGCAAACCTTTGGCAAAAATAAGATCATGCCTGTTGCGGTTGGGTTCGTGTTATGGCTGGCGATTATCATTTCTGGAGTCGTAAGCTATAACTGGGAATATGGTACTTGGCTGTTTTTAGTTACACCTATTCTATGGTTGCCACTGGTTAATTACATTCAAAACCTCAAGCAACCCGAACAGGCTCTTGAGTACCACTCTCAATGGCGAGCGAGGCAGGTTATCATGTCGATATTCATGCTGCCTTGGCTATTTTATGGCTTAATTTATGAGCTATATTTACTGCCAAGTTCAACCATAGTAACCGGTGACAAGCTTTGGTCTTATCAAGTTAACTTTTTAAAAAGAAAAGAAATTATTCCTGCCAACGAGAGTGTACATTATTTTTATAGTGACGCATTTATCGATTTTAAAACTGATGGAAACGGCATCACAGAAAACACTATTTTTAGTTACTGGAAAAATGAGCAAGGTGTGCTCGAAAAAGATCAGCGCCGCTTTAGTGACATTAAAGAGCTCAACGTTGATTATGCTAAAAGCGCCCTACTCACCACCACGCTCACGGTCATTGACCACAATGGTGATGAAATGATGTTATTTCTGAGCCATGAAGATGACTTAGATAAGAAGTTTGTCGCTGAGGTAGAGCGCTTAATTAAAGCCAATACCCCAGCAACTGAGCAAAACGCAGATTAAGTCAGTCGCTTAATCATCCGTTTTAAGGCGGGCGCTTTCAGAGGCTTATAAAGTAATGGATAGCCCGCATCGAGCACTAACTCGCGTATGCCTTCATCATGATTCGCAGTATTAACGATGGCTGGTAAGCGTGTTAGTGCCGCTTGCTCAATCACTTCAAGTCCCGTTACCCCATCATCAAGCTGATAATCAATAATCAACAATTGCGGCAGGGCTTGGCTTGCCTTTAACTGCTCAAGTTCCACTAAGTTCGTGGCCGTTGAGATTTCGCAGCCCCAATTTTCGAGTAGCTGCTTTAATGCCTCTAACACGTTGCGGTCGTTATCAAGCAACCAAATACGCAATTGCCCCAGCTCGGTTTCTTGTGATGCCTCAGCGCCTTTCGCTTGCGCTGGCGCAGTACTCACTCTACAAGGTAGAGTTAGGGTAAATTGCGTGCCTTTACCAAGTTCAGACCCCATCACTAGCGGAATTTTAAGTAAGTCACATATACGTTTAGTGATTGCCAACCCTAAGCCTAACCCCTCGGCGCTTGGTTTTGCACCAAGCTGTTTAAACTCTTGGAAAATAGTTTGTTGATCGCTCGATGCAATACCAATCCCAGTGTCTTCAACAATAAAGGATACATGGTCATCGTCGTACTGCATTTTCAAGCGTACTTCACCTTGCTCGGTATAACGAATCGCATTACTCAAAAGGTTACGTAGTACTCGGCGTAACAGCGCTTTGTCGGTATGCAAGCGCACATCACAGGTTTCAATAATAAACTTTAAGCCTTTTTCACGGGCAAGGGCTTCGTAGTCATTACGCAGTGGCTCAACCAACGAGCTGGCAGCAAACTCGCTCATTTGTACTTTAAACGAGCCTGAATCGAGCTTGGTTAACTCTAAAATACTCGATAACAACTCTTCGGCGCTGCCTAATGAATTCTTAATATTCATCGCCAGCTCTTTAAGTTCGGTGTCTTGGGCTTTTTCATTCATTAAAGAACAAAACAAACTCGCAGCATTGAAAGGTTGCAGTAAATCATGGCTGGCAGCGGCAAAAAAGCGCGTTTTACTGACCGTTGCTTGTTCCGCCACTTGCTTTGCCATCGACAACTCTTGGTTTGCTTGAGTCAATGCCAAGGTGCGGGCTGCGACTTTTTCTTCAAGGCTAACATTTGCTTCGGTTAACGCTTTTTGTTGTTTTACGAACTCGGTGATGTCGGTATAGGTTGTTACAAAGCCACCACCGGGCAGTGGGTTACCTTGCATTTCAAACACCCGGCCATCATTGTGCGAGCGCTGGTATTTATAAGCGCTGCCTTGGCGTAAATAGGCTAAGCGTTTTTCAACTTCGCTGGTCATGCTCTCGCCGCTAAATAAGCCACGCTCGGCATTAAAACGAATAATGTCGGCAACCGGGCGGCCTATGTAAAGCGCATCATCTGGGTAGGCGAACATGTTTTTGTAGCCTTGGTTCCAAGCTACCAAGCGCAGCTCACTATCAACTACACTGATCCCTTGTTGAATGTTTTCGATTGTTGATTGCAGTAAATCACGATTAAATTTAAGTACTTGGCTTGCTTCATCAACAAACTCGGCAACCTGCTCTAGAGGCTGGCGCTGCTCATTTTTAGCCACATCTAAAATAAGCCGTGCCGATGCGCCGCCGATCACCGCAGACATCTCGCGCTCAACTAATAGTTCTAACTCAACATTGGCAGGACGTTTCCACTTACTTTTATCATCCGGAAAGTAATGATTTACCAACGACTGCGCCGCTTCTTTTTCGGCAAATCGCTGCATTAGCGCACCTAGGTCATGGTAACTCAAAGGCTGTAGATGATTACTCACTCGAGAATCACTAAGCTGCGACACAAACTTATTGCTCTGCAAGCGTTCAGCTAAGGTTGCTCGACTAAATAACGGTACTAAGAAATACACTAAACAGTTCGCACCTAGCGATAGCAATAAAGCTTGGCTAATGCTTTCCATGCCTAATGAGAATAAGTCGGTTGGCGCTAACCAGCTTATTCCCCACGGTCCATTCACAAGCCATAAGCTATCGCTTCCTAAACCTCCGGCGATATTCGGTAGTAAAAGTGTGTATCCCCAAATAATAAAGCCGCTTAAAATCCCCAATTGCGCACCGCGACACGATGCTTGTCGCCACCATAAACCTATGATCATGGCAGGCGAAAATTGCGCGACTAAGGTAAACGACATCAACCCCACATTGGCAAGGGTTGTACTTTCGCCCAGCACTCGGTGAGTGAAGTAACTAAGCAATAGAATCAATACGATAACGATTTTACGCGCATGTAATAGGTTATTTTTATCAAGCCCGCGACTACTCGATGTAAGTTGCGAGCGGCGTAAAATAAATTGGTTAATAAAGTCATTAGTGATCATCACTGAAAGCACAATTGATGACACAATCACCATACTGGTTGCCGCTGAAAAGCCACCTAAAAAGGCTAATAACGCCACAAAAGCATCATCAGCCGCCATGGGTAAAGCCAATACAAAGGTGTCGTAGCCGACTTCTTGACCTTGAAAGTAAATTAATCCGGCGTATGCAATCGGTAGAATAAACAGGTTAATAAGTAAGAGGTAAATCGGAAATAGCCAACGCGCCGAGGCCAGCTCTTTATCGTTATTTTTTTCGATAAAGCTCATGTGGAATTGTCTTGGCAAACATAAGGTCGCCAAAATACCAAGCAAAGTATGAGCAACATACACATAGGTTGGACTTTGTGTGGCCGCCACTTGCTGATCAATATTTAGGTCATGCGCTTTTTCAAACAGAGCCACTGGGCTGTCGAATAGAGCAAAGCACACATACAAACCCACCGCTAAAAACGCCAATAATTTAACCACAGATTCAAAGGCAATACTGGCAATCAAACCTGGATTATGTTCGCTGGGCTTTAACCGCCTCGCGCCGAATAAAATAGCAAACAGTGCCAATACAATCGTGATGTAAAAAGTACTATCGGCCCATACTTCATGGCTTTGTGTGGCAGCGCGGTCGGTAAGTAAGTTGATACTTTGTGCAGTTGCACTTAGCTGTAAAGAGATATAGGGCACAATGGCAATCACTGAAATCAATGAAATGAGCCCAGACAAACTCGACGATTGACCATATCGGGTCGCAATAAAATCTGCCATTGAGGTTATTTTTTGCTGCCGACAAATATGCGCTATGCGGCAATAGACTTGCCAGCCAAAAATGAATAGCAAAATAGTGCCAGCATAGGTCGGAGCCAACCACCAGCCGTTGTATGCAGCTTGTGCTGTGGTACCAAAAAACGCCCAAGAGGTGCAATACACCCCAAGTGATAAACCATAGGTTAAGCCTTTAAAAGGCAATACTTTTCTTTTATCAGCCCAGCCTGCAACCGCAAATAAAATTGCCAGATATACAATTGCAAGAAGGCTTATTGACCAAATTGAGAACATCGCATGTGATTATTTTAATTGTTATAGCCCCAGCATAGTTTTTATTGCACGTAATTTACAGCCTAACTTTAGTGCTAATGCATTGTATTAGGGAAGTTTAAAAAACAAACATAAAGAAATGAGAATTATTTTCAATTGAGTATTGACAGATATGCAGATCTAATTGATAATCACTATCAACAAGACAATAAAGTGTTATGACTTGTTCGGAATAAACTGATTTGTTTCTCGACCCTGAAACACGTGTGGCCCACGATAAAGCTAAGATCGCCTGTTGCTAATCGCAACGCCCCTTGATATTGGCAACAGGTGATCGCCCTACTATTTTACTTGCTACATTGCTCATATCGGTGACGGTAGATATGAAACTCAAAAAGCCCTTACAGGGCTTTTTTTATGTCTAAAATTCGCACCAAACCTGCAACCAAACTAAATGAGAATTATTTTCAAAAACATATTGACAGTACCGCAAACCTAATTGATAATTAATCTCAACAAGCCAAGCAAAGTATGATGACTTGTTCAGATTGAATTTGTTTCTCCCCAGAAACGCGTGTCGCCACGTTAAAGCTTTAGCTTATATGTTACTAATCGCAACGCCCCTTGATATTGGCAACATATAAGCGACCCTACTTATTTTACTTGCTACATTGCTCATATCGGTGACGGTAGATATGAAACTAAAAAAGCCCTTGCAGGGCTTTTTTTATGTCTAAAAATTAATGCATTAACTTTATCGACGGTTCTTACGTGCACGTGCACGGCGTTGTTTTTTCTCTTCTTCTTTAGCGGCTTTTTTCGCCTCTGCAGCAGCGCGAAGCTCAGCAACCATTTGCTCTTCTTCTTCACGCATAACCGGTGTTTCCATGGTAATACGACCAATAATGCCATCGCGTAATTCGTTGATAAGAATTTCAGACATTTTGTAAGTATCAATTTGATTACCACCGCGGATACAACCACGCTTTTTACCTGCCATTTCAACAAACTCCCAGTCAGACTCTGGTAGCTCATCAATTTTATAGCGACTTTTTAAAAGTTCTGGATATGCATGCAGTAAATATTCAGCGGTGTAACTTGCCACCTCTTCGTAGTCGATAGCGGTATCACGAATTGCGCCGGTTGCCCCTAAACGATAACCAGAGTTTTCGTTCTCTACTTTAGGCCATAACATACCCGGCGTGTCGTAAAGCATAATGCCATCGTCAAGCTTAATACGTTGCTGTGCTTTTGTTACTGCAGGTTCATTACCTGTTTTTGCCACAATACGGCCGGCTAAAGTATTAATAAGCGTTGATTTACCAACATTTGGAATACCCATGATCATGGCTTTAATTTGCTTATCAGCGCCTACTTTATGCGGCACTAATTTTTTACAAAGCTCATTAATACGGTGCACTTCACCTGCTTTATCATTACCAAAATCAATCGCTTTTACGCCACTTTGCTGTTCAAAGTAGTCTTTCCAAGCTTGCGTTAACTTAGGATCTGCCAAGTCCGCCTTATTCATGATTTTGATCACCGGCTTATCGCCACGCAGCGCAGTAACCATTGGGTTTTCACTACTGTAAGGAATACGGGCATCAAGTACCTCAATGATCACATCCATCTGTGGCATGATTTCTTTAATTTCGTTTCGGGCTTTGTTCATGTGACCCGGGAACCACTGGATGGCCATTTTTAACTCCTACAAGATAATTTCACGGTATTTTAACTGGCTCGGCAACGAATTGCGCTATAATGACGCAAATTTTTTCAAGTAAGCAGTTATGGCTCTTAAATCAACCATTATTAAAGCGCAATTATCGTTAAGCGATATGGACCGCCACATTTATCAAGATTTCAATTTAACACTGGCACAACACCCATCAGAAACCGAGCAACGTTTAATGATCCGCTTGTTGGCTTTTGCACTAAATGCTCGTGAAGGCTTAGAGTTTACAAAGGGTTTATGCGCAGATGATGAGCCTGAGCTTTGGCACATTAACTATAGCGAAGAAATTGAATTATGGGTTGAGCTTGGGCTACCAGACGAAAAACGTCTGAAAAAAGCCTGCAATAAGTCGAAGCAAGTTGTTTTATATACCTACGGCGAAAATAACCAAGCGATTTGGTGGCAAAAACATCAACCTAAGTTGTATGATTTTAAAAACTTGAGTATTTTTAGTCTCGATTATGCCGCGACTCAGGCTTTAGCCGACTTAGCTGATCGCAATATCAAACTCACGATTACCATTCAAGATGGTGAAGTATGGGTTAGCTCAGACACAGCAAATATCGAAATTAAACCGCAACAGTTAATGTAAGGAATGCGATGGCAATTAGGCAAGTTGTAGTATTACATGGACTTTATATGTCGGGCTTTGTGATGCGCCCGCTGTGTTCACGCCTTGAAAAGTCAGGTCTAAAAATACTCAATTTGACCTATAACACGCTCTCTCCCGATAGAGCGGCGATTTTCGATAAGATTGATCGCTTTATCGGTGGTAAACCTACCGCCTTAGTTTGCCACTCTATGGGCGGCTTAGTGGCTCGCGCTTACTTAGAGGCCAATTCCTTACAAAGTCGCCATGTCGAAAAGGTGATCACCTTAGGCACCCCGCATAAAGGCAGTCATATTGCTAAGCAAATGCAGCAAAAAGGCTTTGATATGCTGTTAAAAAACAGCGTAGAGTTTTTATTGCCTGAGAATGGTGATTGGCCATTTAATGCCAAGCTTTATAGTATTGCCGGTGATTTACCAATTGGGCTAATGCCTCTGATTGCTAAAGGCAGTGTCTCTGATGGAACAGTTTTGATTGATGAAACCAAACTCAATGGCATGGCAGAACATAAGGTGTTTCATTTGAGTCACACCAGTATGATCTACTCACGCCAAGTGATGGATTACATTATTAAGCTTATAAATCAAAGTGAGTGAAACTTTAATCTTCAGCACTTGCAGCCACTTTATATGAGATTAAAACAATGATCCCTAGAATCAGTGGTACGGGTGCAGCAATATAGCCAAAGGTGTCAAAGTTTGCGAAGCTAGCACCTGCTAAATGCCCAACTAAACCAATAACAAATGTAAGTAACGCAATCACTACAACAACTAATTCTGCTTTATTTTCTTTAACTGTTTTACCGTCCATTTTTCTTCTCCTGGTTAAATGCGGTAAAGTCATTATGCGCTTCTAGTTCGTTGCTTTTTTGACCTAAATCAAGTTCTAAATCGGCGTTGTTAGCAGCGAGTGCAAACCTTGTTTTAGATCATACTTTCTGCCTAATTTTAAAATATTCGTAAAATAAGGTAGATTTTTTGCTCAGTTGCCCCAAGTCTATATAAAAGTAATTTAATGTTATGTTGATAGTGCACAAATGGACAAAACCAACCTTTGATAGCTAAAACCTATCACAGCGTTCGAATTAAACCATTTTACAGATTAACCAAGATGGCTAATACTTAACACCAAGCACTAGCAAGTAAACAAATAACGGTTTTTTTAAGGAGCAAATCTATGTCACAGGTAAATGCAATTGGTTTAAACAGCGCAAAAAGTGAAGATATCGTAAAATCACTTAACTCTTTATTAAGCTGCTACCAAATTCAATACATGAACGCACGCGGCTTTCATTGGAACATCAAAGGTCGTAACTTTTTTGAATTACACCTTAAATTTGAAGAAATTTATAACCTACTGCTTGAGAAAGTAGATGAGATTGCAGAGCGTATTTTAACGTTAGGTGGTACACCTGTGCACGCATTCTCTGAGTACATTGAAGCAAGCAAAATTAGTGAAGCTAAAAATATCACTGAAGGCACAGCGGCAGTAGAAAACCTATTAGCAGGTTACAGCACGCTTATTCAGATGCAGCGTGAAATCCTCGCACAAGCAGGTGATGCAGATGACGAAGGTACAGCATCACTTATGGGCGACTACATCAAAGAACAAGAGAAACTTGTTTGGATGTTAAAAGCCTACCTTGGTTAACATTTACAACAGATACGAAAAAGCCCTCATATGAGGGCTTTTTTATATTCTACTTTAACCACTTTCTTAGATTATCGTACTCAGGTCTTGCTTGAAAAAAGCTTTCAGCATCTGGGTGAAAGTTAATATCCATTTCGACGCCCGACCAAACTGTTTCTAATAAATTGCGAGCAATGATATTCGCTTTAATATAGTCAACGCGTTTGTAGCCCCGCGCTTTAACGGCCTGAAAGTAAACCTTTGCAATCTCAATACTATCGGCAGTTGCTAATTCAAATTGCTCTAAATTGACCACAGCATACTGAATGGAATGCTCTGGATACTTCATAATTTCTTGAGCGATTTCAATACTAAATGAAGCAACGGCTTCTTTATTAAAGCTGCCACTAATTTCCACATAAATCACTGGCGGCTCTACAAAATAGCGCCAATCACCATGGGCTTTAAACATGCTTACCCCTTTGAAATACAACTTAAGTTTACGCTTATAAAATTTATTTACTTATTTATCTAAGCCTTAATTTGGTAATAAAGCAATAAAAAAGGCCATTTCTAATGCCTTTTCCTCAAGGCTTTTAAAGCGACCCGATGCGCCACCATGGCCTGCATCCATGTCGGTTTTAAATACCAAAATGTTGTCATCGGTTTTAAACTCTCGCAGCTTTGCAACCCACTTCATTGGTTCCCAGTATTGCACTTGAGAATCATGGAATCCGGTAGTAACGAGAATATTAGGGTAAGACTGCGGCTTAATATTATCGTACGGCGAGTAAGCCTGAATTACATCATAAAATGCAGGATCATTTGGGTTACCCCATTCGTCATATTCATTGGTCGTCAGGGGGATACTCTCATCGAGCATCGTGGTTAGCACATCTAAAAATGGCACATGGCAACCAATACCTAAATAAAGCTCAGGGGCTTGGTTAACCACGGCGCCCATTAATAAACCACCAGCACTGCCACCAGACGCAAATACTTTTTCTGGGTGTGCATAGCCTTGCTCAGTAAGCGCATGCGTAACATCAATAAAATCGCTAAAGCTATTTTGCTTATATTGCTTTTTACCTTGCTCATACCAGTGACGTCCTAGCATTTCGCCACCGCGAATATGTGCAATCGCATAAACAAAACCGCGGTCTAGCAAACTTAATGAACTGCTTGAAAAGCTAGGATCGATGGTAATGCCGTACGCGCCATAGCCGTATTGCAGTACTGGGTTAGTGCCATCTTTAGTAAATTTATCAATACGATAAACCAAAGAAACGGGTACTTTCTCGCCATCTCTTGCAGTAACCATTAAACGCTCTGAGCGATAATGTTCTGGGTTAAAATCCCCTAGCACTTGCTGTTGTTTTAATAAGGTTTTGTTACCTGTTTTTAAATCAACATCATACAAAGAACCTGGCGTCGTTAAGCTTGAATAGTAAATACGCGCAGTGCTCACATTCGGCTCGGGGTTCATGGCAATTGCAGCATAATAACAAGGATCATCAAACTCTAAAGTAAGACGCTCAGCTTGCTGATTAACTACAACAAAACGTGTTTGGCCAAGTTCTCGCTCTGTGAGGATAAGGTAGTCATCAAAAATCTCGACTCCTTCTAACAATACGTTTTCGCGATGCGGTGTATGCTCCTGCCAAAGACTTTTATCGGCAATGGTGCTTTGCGTCGCCGTCATTAAGCGAAAGTTTTTTGCTTGCCAGTTAGTCACAATGTAAAAGGTATCACCTAGCTTATCGACATCGAATTCATGGCCTTCTTCGCGTGGCATTAAGGCACTAAACTCACCTTCTGGGTTATTGGCATCCAGCACCCAAGTATCGTTTGTTTCTGTGGTAGCAAGGTCAATAATGATAAGGCTTTCATCGCGGCTTTTGCCAAGCCCCATAAAAAAGCTTTTATCTTGCTCTTCATAAACCAGTATATCATCAGCTTGCGAGGTGCCTAAAACATGGCGGTAAACCTGAAAACCCAATAAGGTTTGTAGGTCTTTTTTTACATAAAAAACGGTTTTACTGTCATTAGCCCACACTACTTGGCCTTCGGTGTTTTCCAGCACATCGCTAAACATCTCACCGCTGGCAATATTTTTAAAACGCACAGTGTAAATACGGCGCCCTTCGGTGTCTTCAGAGTAAGCAAGTAGCTGCTCGTCAGGGCTAATTGCAACTTCGCCTAATTCATAAAATTCGTAGTCGCCAGCTAATTGGTTTACATCTAACAACAGGTGCTTGTCGTGCGCTTCTATTGAGCTGCTGCGATAATGGCGTGCATATTCATCGTCGCCACGTACTTCTGAGTGATACCAATACTGGCCATCTTTTACTGGTACCGTGTTGTCGTCTTTAACAATACGGTCTTTTAGCTCATTAAATAGTTGTTCGCGCAGTGGTTTTATATCGGCTAGTTGCTTATCACAATAATCGTTTTCGGCATTTAAGTGCGCTAATACATCCTCATTTTCACGCTCATCATCACGCATCCAATAATAGTGATCGGTGCGAGTCTGTTGGTGAGTCGTTAATGGATGAGGGTGTTTTTTGGCAACAGGAGGATGCGCGAGTAAAGACAAAGAATACGATTTTGATGACACAGGGAAAAACCAAAATAAAAAACGAATTGCTAGCAGTTTATCACAGAATTATACCAATCAGCTTAATTAAGTAGTCTATTTTGAGGCAATGAAACCTCGTTGATAACAAGGCAAAAATTTCGTTATTTAGTTGTTCTAAATGAGAAATTTATAACGCAGTTAGCGACAGGTTTAATCCCTCAAAATGATTAAGTATTATTGCGGGTTGGTATTAAAAAAGCCCACTCAAATTGAGTGGGCTAAGCAATGCTAAAATAGCATTTAGGGGGAAACTGTTAATGCGATACTTGCTGCCAAGCCATAGCCCAGCTTTTTCCTACACCTGGCTCAAACAGCGGGTTGTGTGAATCTTTAACACGACAAAACTCGCTAAATGGCCACGGTTTACACATATAAATATGACCCGTTTTTGGCTGTAGTACTTTAACACCCGCACTGTAATCGCTGCATGCTTGTGGGTAGACATAGTCATAATCTTGCAGACTATCTTGCACTCGCTCTTTACATTTTGCGATGCAATTAAACGCCACTTTTACCTGCGTAATGCCCGACCCTTCTAGGCCATAAATTTGGTTTGAACGGTACGCAACCACTAAACCTTGTTCGGTCATTTTGCCCGCTTTAACCAGCGGAATATGCACGTTAATATGCTCGGCAACAGAACGTGGCCAATTATGAGGCTCACCCTGATCAGAACTGCTGATCGGGTATTCGAATGATAAATCGACTAGCTCTCCTTGCATGTCATAAAAGGTCACAATCACCCTATCACCAACAAACAGTTGGGTATGATGATTTAAGCAACCAATCGGCAACCACTTCCCGGAGGCCATTGACGTATGCATAAACAAAATATCACCCTAAGAACAACTAATAGGCATTATCTAACAACCGAACAAAATAAATACTTTTAGTTTGAGGCAAGAGATCCAAAGCACTAGATTATGTGCTTATCAGCGGCCCCGCTATCATAGTTTAAAACCTTAGACCGGAAACTTTGCGTCCTAACCTTTCAGTTAGTTTGCCAAAAACAAGACTGAGTATAATCGTGACCGAATCACAAATCAAACAAAAGAATGTAACCAAACGTCTTATATAGCAAATAGTTACTAGCAAAAACGAATGATACAAAAAAGCCAACCTTTAGGTTGGCTTTTAAACTGAGGGGGTATTAATCCCTTGCTAGTTTTCTTCTGGTCGTTACTCGGTGCCCCGCACGGAATACTTTCAAGAAGATATTACCCACATCACTCATGATGATGTACAAACAAGGTACAAGTACTAGCGTGATTAGGGTTGCAAACATAACCGCAAAACCAAGGGCTACTGCCATTGGAATGACAAATTTAGCTTGTAAGCTGGTTTCGAACATAATCGGTAGTACACCAGCAAAGGTTGTAATTGAAGTCAGGGTAATTGCTCTAAAGCGTGCACAACCTGCTTCGATAACTGCTTCGCGAGTTGAAATACCTTCACGGCGCGCTTGGTTTACAAAGTCAGTCATAACTAACGAGTCGTTAATTACCACACCCGCTGCCGCAATCAAACCAAAGCCCGACATCAAACTAATGTCTAAACCAAACCAGAAGTGACCCCAAATTGCACCGGTTAAGCTAAATGGAATAACCGACATAACAATAAGAGGCTGTGAATAGCTCTTAAGCGGTACTGCGAGCAAGATATACACTAAAATCATACCGCCGATGAAGAACATGATTTGCTCATTAGCTTGCGCTTGTTGCTCTTCAATAGAACCACCTAACTCAGTTTTAACTGATGGGTATTCTTCTTTAAGTTGCGGTAACAGAGTCTCTTTAACTTGCTTAACAACTTCGCCCGGTTCAATCGCTTCTTCATCGATACTGCCGTAGATATACACAGTACGATAGCCACCTTCACGGCGAATATAACTAATACCTGGCGTTTCATTCAGCTCGACAACATCACCTAGCATGACCTCTTTACCAGCAGGTGTTGTAATAACGGCATGCTTTAATGAGGCAAACGCTTCACGTGTTAGTTTCGGATAACGAACCATGACGCGCACTTCTTCACCACGGCGAATAACACGTTGAGCTTCACCACCGTAGAAACTTGCGCCTACTTGATTAGCAATATTGGCAAGGTCTAAACCTAGATCATATGCCACAGGTTTTAAGCTTAATTGTACTTCTTTGCTCGCCGGATCGATGGTCGAACTAATATCAAACAAGCCTTTTTGCTGTTGTAATAGTTGGATGAAACGACGACCTGCATCATTTAAGGTATCGATATCTGGGCCGTAAAGTAAGTAACCAAACTCACCATCCATACCACCGCCATTCACGTCATCGTAAATTTGCAGTGATTTCACACCCGGGATACTTGGCATTTGTTCACGCCAACGGCGAGATAATTCAAATGCGTTATACGGACGTAACTCTTCATCGACCAGCGGAGCCAGTAGCTGTGCTTCAGTACGGCCTTGGTTAAACACTAAGATATCGCGAATCAGCTTTTGGCCAAACTCACGCTCTGTCTCTTGGTCGACTTTGTGTACCATGGCTTCGATTTCACGGATCGCATTAATTGTTTGCATATCCGAGGCATTTTCATTCATCTCTAAACGAATTTGCGGAAAATCATGAGGTACTTTAGGTGTTGGTACAACACGCACTTGGTTTGAAGCAATCAGACCAAAGGTCATAATTAACAAGCCAACAAACGCAAACAACACAAACCAGCGCCATTCAACACAACGCACAATAAAGCGTTTATACGGACCATTTACAAAGTTAAAGAAACGCTTGTTAAAGCGCGCTCGCCAGCTATTAGGATTAATTGGCGGGAACTTAGTATGGGCAATGTGCGCTGGTAAAATAAGTTTCGATTCAATCAAACTGAATACCAAACACAGAATTACCACCACAGCGATACCAAAGAAGAATGCGCTCTCTGGTCCACTTGATAACGTAAACGGTGCAAATACAGCAATCGTAGTTAAAACACCAAATGTTGCCGGGGTAGCAACGCGTTTTGCGCCATTGACTACGTTAACAACACCACCGCCTTTTTTCTCAATTTCGGTGTAGGCGCTCTCCCCTATGACTATGGCATCGTCGACCACGATCCCCAGTACCATAATAAAGGCAAATAACGACACAATATTAATACTGATACCAAATAATGGCATCATCATCATTGCACCTAAGAAACACACAGGTAAACCAATCATTACCCAAAGTGCTAGCTTAAAGCGCAAGAAGATAGACAACATAATGGCAACCAAGATAGCCCCTTGAAAAAGGTTGGTTTTCATCATGTCTAAACGGGCATTGAGGTAGTAAGTCATGTCCATTAGTGGCACAAGACGAATACCGGCAGGTAATTCTTTATTCTTTAATTCAATAAACGCTTTAACTGAGTCTGCAACCGGGATCATGTTTTGCTCTTTAGTTGCTTTTACAGATAAATAAACGGCATTTTCACCATTAAATTTAAAGTAACGTTCACCTTCTGTGAATTGGTCTTTGATCACCGCGATATCGTTCAGCAGCACTTTCGCGCCATTCGCGCCAATTTTTACAGGGATCTGGCGGAACTCATCACCGTTGTAATACTGGTTTTCAACACGTACCGAGATAATACCTGCGTCAGTACGTAATTGGCCTGCTGAAATATTCGCAGAGTAACGACGTACCGCACTGGCCACATCACTCAGAGTCAGATTGTATTGACGCAGTGAATCTGGATCGATTTCAATCGCAATCTCATCAAGTGGTACATCGTTTTGCACCAATGACACATTAGATAGTTGCAGTAACTCATTTTCGATTTGGTTCGCAACTGGCTTTAGCTCAGTCAGTGGAATATCACCGACTAAGCTCATGCCAATCACGTCTTGGCGAAACTCAACCTGACTAATTGTCACAGGCTCCATGCCTGCTGGGAACGTCGCAATACTGTCTACACGTAGCTTCACTTTATCAAGCACATCCGTGAGCTCTGCGTCTGTATTGATCTCTAAGCTTGCACGACCATTATTTCGAAACGCACGATATACACCACGTTTAATTTCAGTGACATCTTTGAGCGATTCTTCAATTTTGATCAGAATACTTTCTTCAATTTCCTGTGGCGAGGCACCCGGGTAATTGGCTTGTATCTCGATGTAGTTAATTTCAATATTCGGGAACATTTGGCGTTGAATAGTGAAATAACTAATAATCCCCATGATGATGATAAACACCATCATTAAGTTAGCAGCGACCGAGTTATTGGCAAAATAGGCAATAAGGCCAGACTGTTTTTCTGTATTTGCGTCTGTCATAAAGTTACCTTACAGCTTATCAACCGCTGCAGTTTCTGCATCGCTTGTCATTTCTTTCATACCAGCAATCTTCACTTCCATGCCCTCTTGCGGGTACTCAGGTAAGGTAAGTACTAGCTGGTCATTCACTTCAAGGCCATCACTTACATAGAAGAATTCGCCTTCTTCACGCACAACAGTTACTTTACGTGGCTCAAGTTTATTTTCGCCATTCACAATCCATACTGTTTGGTTATTCACTAAAGACTGCGGTAAGCGATAGATGTTTTGTAATGTCGCACCTGCAAAGTTGACTTGTACATAAGCACCAAATTTAATTGGCTGTACGTCGTGCTTTAAGCCGTATGGGTCATCAACACGAACCACTAAGTTGCTCATACGCGTTGCGTTATCAACAACGCCTAGGTCACGGTCAATTTCAGCTTCACGAGTAAAGCTATTTAAGCCTTTATTAATAATGGTTGCTTTAACGCCTTTTAAGCGTTTTGGTAAAAATACACTGTCAAAGCCAGCGATTGGCACGATGATCTCAGCACTTTCAATATTGTTAATTTCAGCAACTTGGCTACCCACATTGATGTATTGACCGACACCAATTTCACGGCTGATCACCAGTGCATCATAAGGCGCTCTGACTTCACAACGAGCAAGGTCACGCTCGGCACGTTTTAATGCAGCCTGCGCTGATTTAACAGCCGCTTGCGCGCTTAAAACTTGAGGTTTACGTAGGAATAAGTCAGTGCGTTCACGCTCTGGGTAGCGTCTTGCTTCATCCTGTGCCACTTTAGCTTGGGCTTGCTCTTCAATCAGTGCCGCTTGTGCACTTGCAAGCGACGCTTCAGCTTGTAGTACAGCCGCTTCGTAGTTATCTTTTTCGATGGTAAATAACACTTCGCCACGAGCTACGATGCCACCCGCAACAAAGTTTGGATGCCAGCTCGTTACTTCACCAGCCACTTGTGAGGCAATCAAAGTACTTTCTAGCGGTTTAACTTCACCGTAACTGTTAATAATCACTTGATGATCATCGCTTGCTACCGGCTCAACCTGTACCAAAGGACGCACATCAACTACATCCTTGTCTTTAGGCTCTTGAGCAATAGCGTTGATTGCCATAAAACCAGCAATACCAACGATTAATGCAACAAATGGTAAGATCCATTTTAATAAACTTGTGCGCATAACTTACACCTATAATATTTTCACTGGCCCTATCATACCAAAGCTGACAGAAACATTAATGTGACATTTGTAAGGAACTGTTACAAAAACAGTTAAATTGGCAATACAAAGCAAAAATTCCACCTAAGAACAATTTGTTACAAACAAAAAATACCTAATATCAAAAGCTTACACATTCACTTTCACACTTGTTAACAAACACTCTTTTATCAAAGGGTTAATTCATTAAACTTGATTGAGAAATAATTAAAGGAACGAGTTAACAATGAAAATAACAAACATTGCGCTGGCACTAAGCCTAGCGTTTGCCATGAATGGCCACGCCGCCGAAGCGAAAAAAGAAGAAAAGAAGCCAAAAACTCTGGCTGAAATGATCAAAGATAAAAGCGAGTTTGCCGGTGTTTTCAGCATTTACCAAGATGCGAAAACGGGCGACAACTTAATGGTGATCGACCAATCTCAACTCGATACGCCGTTTGTGTATTTTGCTCACACCGTTGATGGTGTTACTGATGCAGGTCACTTCAGAGGAGCATACCGCGAGACAAAGCTAATTGAATTCCGTAAATATTTTGACCGCATTGATATTATTAGCAAAACGCCGCGCTATAAATTTGATGAAAACTCAGCCTTAGCACGCTCTGCCGATGCCAACATTAGCGAAGCTGTCCTTGCGAGTATCAAAATCGAAAAAGAAGAAGGCGGCAAAATAGCCTTTAATGTTGATAAGCTATTTTTAAGTGAAGCACTGCATAAAGTCTCACCTTGGGCGAACCCAAAAGATAAAGATGCCAGCAAACGCTTTAAACTTGGTAAATTAGACGACAAAAAGTCGCGTATCATTAAACAGCGCCCTTACCCAAATAACCTAGATGTTGTGGTTGATTATGTATTCAATAATGCCAACCCAACTGTACGAGGCTCTGGTGCCGTAAGCGACCCTCGTAATGTTTCAATTAAAGTCCAACATTCATTCGTTGCGTTACCAAAAAATGATTATCAAGCTCGCCAAGATGACGCGCGTATTGGTTATTTTACTAACGAATTCGACAATATGACATCAGCAGACTGGGCACCTTATGAAGATGTCATCAAACGCTGGGACTTGCAAAAGAAAGACCCATCAGCTGCACTTTCTGAGCCAGTTAAACCGATCACTTGGTGGATTGAAAATACCACGCCTGTTGAGTGGCGAGACACCATTCGTGATGCCGTGCTGGCATGGAATAGCTCATTTGAAAAAGCGGGCTTTAAAAATGCCATCGAAGTAAAAGTACAACCTGATGACGCAAATTGGGATGCGGGCGATATTAACTACAACGTATTACGTTGGACTGCATCACCACGCCCACCATTTGGTGGTTACGGCCCAGCCCTTGCTAACCCGTTGACTGGTGAGATCTTAGGCTCTGACATCATGTTAGAGTATGTTTTCATGAAAAACCGTTGGATGTACGACACCTTATACACGCAAGGTGCAGCAACACTTCAAAGCAGCCCAAGCACCTCAGAACTGCATTGTTCACTGGGTCACAGTATTCAAGAAAACATGTTACTTGCTAAAGGCTTAGGCACAGGTGCGAGCATTGAAGACAAAGAGATTTTACGCCAAGGTTTAACTCAGCTGGTGTTACACGAAGTAGGTCATACCCTTGGTCTTAACCACAATATGAAGTCGTCTATTTTGTGGGATGAAAAAGAAGTTCACGATAAGAGTAAAACACAAGGTATCGTAACTGGCTCGGTGATGGATTATGCACCAGCAAACATTGCCCCTATTGGCATGCAGCAAGGTGATATTTTCCAAACCAAACCTGGCCCTTACGATGATTGGGCGATTGAATACGGCTACAGCCAAGCATTAGCTGATAAAGCGGCTGAGCAACAACGCCTTGAGAAAATTCTCGCTCGCTCATCAGAGCACGGTTTAGCGTTTGGTAATGATGCTGATGACATGCGCGCCCCTGGTCGTCATATCGACCCTCGCGTGATGATTGGCGATATGTCATCGAATCCTGCCGCATATGCTGATGATCGTATGGCACTTATCAATAAGTTATTTACTGAACTTAAAGACAAAGCCACCGTGAATGGCGAGTCATACCAACAACTTGTTACCTCAGCAAACATTCTATTTGGTAGCTACAGAACACAAGCCGGCGTAGTGTCACGTCAAATCGGTGGTGTTTATGTAGAGCGTAATGTTGTAGGCGATGATAAAAATGGCACGCCACTTACACCAGTGCCACTTGAGCGCCAACAACATGCAATGCAAGTGTTAGCCGACAAAGTATTCTCGCCAAATGTGCTTGCTAGTATGCAGCCACTTTATAACTACCTGCTACAGCAACGTCGTGGTTTTAATCATTACGGTAAGAACGAAGACCCTAAACCACATGGCATGATTTTAGGCATGCAAAAGCTGGTACTTGCCCAGTTATTACACCCGGCTGTCATGCTGCGTATTTCAGACAGCGCAATGTATGGTAATGAGTATTCACTTAACCAATTTATGAATGACTTAACAGCAAGCATTTTTGTAGACAGCAAAAAAGCAAATACCTTAAGTCACAACCTACAAATTGAATATGTGAATCAGCTAATCGCGATTGCTGGTTTAGGCAAACCGAGTAAGCACGACAACCTAGCCAAAGCAGCTGCGCTTTATCAGTTAAATCAAATTGCTGATATGAGCGTGCCTTGGGGCGCAGACACCGCAGCTAAAGCGCATAAGCAATATATCGATCGCTTAATTAGTAAAGCCCTCGAAGCTTAAGCTTAGCAACACAAAAAAGGCTGCCACTTAGTAGCCTTTTGTTTTTAAAGTTAACGTCTATCAATACACGACGAAGGTAATATGTCTTTTGGCACAGTCGTTTTATTCTCACCAACCGCTTGCATACCCGTTACAGGTTTATCAAACCCACAAAGCCAAGCGATAGGGCTTGTAGGGCTTCCGACAACAACCGCAGGGCGAAAAGTTAATACTGTATTTTGCAAAGGCATCGATACCTTATTACCCAAACTAATATGAATCGCTCCGTCTTCAACAGTGATCCCCGTAACCCGATTACCAATTAAAAACTTACTTGCAGGGACACCTGCTTGCTCATTGTTTTTTGGAAAGCGGCCGTGCTCCAAATAAAAGGTTGTAACGTCTTCTCGAATGGTTGACGCCATAGCTAAGGGATCCGCTAGTTCACTGCGCTGAATATATTGACTGTATTGTGGTAATGCAACAGAAGCTAAAATGCCGATGATGGCGACTACAACCATTAACTCAATCAGCGTAAATCCTTTATTTTTCATACTATCTCTCCCATTAAGAATAGAGGCTCATATGCTCCCATTAAGAAATGGGCAATTAATATCACCAATAAAATACTAAATATAGTGATGAGTCTGTTGGTATGCGCGGTGATATCGCCGCGTAAGCTTTCAAGCTTATTGACTACAAGGAGCTCTAGCTCTTCGGCAATATCCAAGCCATTACTTTGACATGTTTTTAAATGAGATAACTCACGAGTATCGTTCTGTAGTGTTCCATACAATGGAAACTCAATTAGAGCGACTAAAGCGTCATAATTGTGCCTAATTTGTTTGGGGATTATTAGCCCTAATTGGGCTGATGAAGCATTCAGTAAAGTCAGATTTGCAAACTGTCGAAGTGCATTTACAGTAAATATAATAACCATCAAGAACAAGCCGAGCGCAATACTTGCTACCAGCCAGAACCTAGCTAAATTAGCCATGTGCTCTGTAACTTGCACATCAAATTGGCTAAACACATTTGAGAATGAAGGAATAACAAATTGCTGATAAATAAAGTTAACGAGGATGAAAACTGAGAAAAGTACACCCAGATAAAGCAACTTGGTTTTATAGTCGAAAGAGTGCTCTTTTAGTGTTGATGATAACGCTGCATAACTTAACGCTAACCTTTGCTGCTGTTCACCTTCAGCTTCTTTAAGGTCATTTGCAAGCTTAGTGGCTAATGGACTATTTTTTTGTCCATCATTATAAATTTCTAAGTGTTGCGGGGCACTAAGCGCTTCTTGCTGTGCTTTATTTAGGCCACTTATTGGCGATAATAATCGACATAAATAGCCTAATTGATTCCAATTCATATCTTATCCTTTCGATAGCGATAAGATAATGTGCCATAAAGCAACGAGTTAATAAACGGAATATTACTTAGGCATTTAAGCCATTGCTGGGCGTGATTTATAATACTGAATACATCCTAATTGCGCTGCATTAGTCAGTAATATCATCACAAAGGTTAGTATGTGAGACACACTCGGTGTAGTCATAGCAAGCTCGGCAGCGAGGCCGCAGCTTCCAGCAACAAACTGTAGGCTAAAGTAGCGCGCACTTAAATTACTAATATCACCACTTTTAATGGTTTTATAAGTCTGCGGCATAACACGAATAGAGCTCATGACTAACCCCACATAGGTTAACCAATTAAGCACTGTTGCCGTTTCATAATAAGGGTTCAGCAACAAACTAAAAGGCACGAATGACATGGCTAATAACCCGGCTAGTTGCATACGTTGCTTTCGCTCAGCATTGTAACGAACAAAGTAATAAAGGATCACACCACTTAGCATGCCAGTAACAACGAACGGCAAAACCATGTAAAAGCGCTGAAAGAACAAGTTATAGGTGATGAAATACACACTTTGCGCGACCCCAAAGCTCATCATTAACAGCGACACGCCCGACACACTGCGATTTTTACGGATCTTATTTAAAAGCGGATAAAAGCTAAACGCTAAAATAAAGCATGAAATAATCGGCAAAAAGTGCGCCAAAACAGACCTCTCTCGTTACAATTTAGTTAATAAGTTAGCAGTTTATAAACCGCCTATAAAACTAGAGTAAACCCATGTTTTTTAAGCGATTTAAAGGAGCGCGGCATTGTAATGAGAGCGTTTTAGAATGCAATAAAGAATAAAAAACAAACAACAGTCTATTGGCAAAATAACCATACAGGGTGTTTACAATCCATGACACTCATTAGCTGCTTGAATAGTCTCTGCGATCTGGGTACATTGAGTAATTAGTGTTCAGGAGGGTAATGCTATGAAGTCGATTTTATATGCGCTTGTTTTGAGTGCTTTTTTAGTTGGATGTAAAAGTACAAAACAACAACCAACGCCACCACCGAGTGTAGCCAGCTTACTCAACACCACACATTTTAAACACGTTGAACTTAGCGACCCTGAACTCTTTACACTCCCTGCAGATGAGCAACAGCGTTTTCTTGATTATTTTACCGCGCGTCAAGGGGGTGATTTAAGAGACGACCAAATCCTGTATAGCTACTTAGAAAGTAAACTCACTAATTTTAATTACTTTAGCGCTACGCTCAATGCCCAGCAGACTCTTCAAGGTCATCAGGGTAACTGTATCAGTTTAGCAATCTTAACCCATGCCTATGCCCAACTAGCAGGACTTAAAACCAGCTTTCAAGCAGTGTCGAGTGAACCGGTTTACAGTAAACAAAGTAACATCGTGTATGTGTCAGGCCATTTTCGCACCAAAGTCTACGCGCCTTTAAATGAGGACGGTAATTACTTGGTTCCACCAGGTACAGTCATCGATTACTTTCCAGCACGTGGCAGTTTTTACTCTGGTCGAGCTGAACTAAAAGACTTGATCAGCCGTTATTATAGTAACTTGGCCGCAAAAGCGCTGGCCTTGAAAGAATTCGATTTAAGCTACAGCTATATCTTAAAAGCCAATGAATACACCCCAAATGCGGCATCACTTTATAATTTAGCCGCCGTATTACATCGCCAAGCGGGTGATTTAGCAGGGGCAAAACATATTTATCAAACAGCAATGCAGCATGGCTTTAAAGATACTAATTTACTACATAATTACGCAGTATTGGCCGAGCAACTGAATGATCAGGTTTTGGCAGAGCAGCTCAATTCAGAATTGGCGATGCTTGAGCAAGATCCGTTCGAGTTACTGGCAACGGCAATTAACGCCCGTAACAATGGCCAACTTTACAAGGCGAAACAACAGCTCGAAGATGCCATTGCATTAGCCCCTTATTTATCTGAACCCTATATCGAATTAGCGATTATTAGTTATCAGCAAGGAAATGAAAAAAGCACTAAGGAGTGGCTAGAAAAAGCCATTGAGATAGAAAATAAAGACGAAAAACTGGCGCTGTATCACGCCAAGCTTTTCGCCTTAACTGATCAACACTAGGCTATAACGAGTAATAGAAGCTTAGCCAAGCCCGTAAATCATTTTCGAAGTCGTCGCCTTCTACCCGGGCGACGCCAAAATCAATATTTACATCGTTCAAACCAGCGGGCCCCATACCAAAGCTAAAGTCACCTTGCCACTTGAGACCATAACTTTGTGCATAGACTCGGTTATCAACTTGATGTTGCTGGTAATAAAGCCAAGGTAATGAATCTTTGTAACTAATGCCCCCGCCATACCCTTTATAGCGGTTACCTGCTTGACTAATAAACGGCAGCTCAGGAGCAACAACAAAGCCACTTTGCGTGTCATTATTAATTAAGTTTGACTCATAACCGCCAAGCGCAAGGGTACTGTCATCGCGATATTGCTGTGCAAAATTAACATAAACAGGAATATCAAAAGCATAACCGCTCAATACGGTGGCAAAGTTATAGCCCTGCCAATTATTCGAGTTGGCATCACCGGATAGCCACTGAGCACTCACAGACTGAGCAAAACCGTATCGCTGTCTATCATGTTGCCATTTTTGTTCAAGTCCAAGGGTTAACCATTGATCATCCCCCTTACTAAAATCACTGTAGTTATAGCTCAAACTCGGTGTAATACTAAGCTGCTGAAACTGCAACGGGTAGCTCATGGCTAGATGCGCCCCCGTGTTACTTATGTTCACCGGTATTTGTGAATGGTACTGTTTTGCCGATTCAAGGTCGTAATCAAATAACAGCGCTTTAAATTTTAAATCAAACGCTGAGTACTTAGCGGCCGCGAACACCCCCTCCAATGCTTTGTCATGTAAATCAGCACTGTAGCCTGCTTGTAAATCGAGCTGCTTTAAAAAGTCGTTACTTTTTACTCCAAGGGTAAGCAGCGAAGATGATGCCGAATAATACTGAGATGCCAGCGAAAAGGTGGGTTTTTGCTGCCAAATATCATAATCAGCTGGCTCAGTTGGGCTTTGCGGGTAGATTTTCGCCTCAGGTAATACTTCGCTCGTTACTTGCCCTCGTGGTGGCGCTGCACTTTTAGCAAATTCAACAACCTCTAACCCTTGTGGTTGCTCAGCAAAATGCTTGATATTCGGCCCTTCAGCAGTGATCGATAAATACAAAAGTTCACCATTATTCATTGCCATTGGGTGTGCAATAGCTTCTTGGCCTTGCGTTAATTGGCGGAGTGAATTGCTTTGTAGATCATAATGATATAAATCGAGAGCTTTATTTTTACCCGCGACAAAATATAGCCCTTTGCCATCTGCTTGCCAATTAGGTTGTGACACATACTGATAGCCCTCAGGCATAGGCACAGCTATTGATTGCTGAGAATTCACATCTTGTATATACAACTGCCAATTGGCATTCAATGTCGCTTTTAAATAAGCAAGTTGAGCTTTATTAGGGCTTAGTAATGGATAGTCATAAACCGTTTCTAGGCTTTTCTCAAACAAAGACGTAGCGACACCCGTATTGAGGTCAAGACGTACCAACTCAGAGAAGCCATGCTTAGTTTGCTCAGCATAAACAGTTTGCCCGTTATCAGTGATACTAAAGCGGCGCAGCCCTGCATGATGCGTCAAAGCACTCACTTCACCTGTATCAATATCATAGCGATATAGATCTGAAATACCTTGAATGGAGCCTTTAGCAACGGTTGTGGTGGCGGTGAAAAACAGTGTATTTTCGTCTAACCACTGCGGGTTTTTTATACCTTGCCTATTAATTTGCTGAAGCACATGTTTTTGCTTACGTTTAAAAACACTTGGGGCTTTATCAACAATATCGACGGGATCATCATCAAGTAACGCTTGTTGCTGCTTTGCAAAATCATCGGCAGCCTGTTGATTATCATCCGTGCTATAAATGACTAAACGGGTTTCATCATCTTTGTTGCGCTCAACAATAGCAAGTTTACTGTTATCTAAACTTAAAACAGGGTTCGAGGCGTATAAATCAAGTTCTAACCAAAGCTTACTTGTGAGTGCTTGCTCACTTACCTCTTTAGCCATTGCTTTATAGGTATATTCGGCAATAAAACGACGATAGAGTCGCTCAGGTGAGTCGCCAAATACCCCGCTAAAGGCCTCATCAAAATCACGTGCTTTAACCGCTTGCATACGTGTCCAAACTGCATCAAGAGTTTGCGCGGAATAGTTCTCTTCTAACCATGCTAGAAAGCGAGAACCCATTAAGTACGCCATTGAGCCAGCTAAAAAGCCCCCTTCTGTACTACTCAATTGGCTATATCGTGGCAATGCACCTTGCTGTGCAAATTCAACCAATATTGCCTCTGAAAGATTATCGTATAAACGACCCCGCCCTGTCATTTTCGACTCAAGCAGCGTTGCATACCCTTCGGCAGCCCAGCGCGGCATCTCGCCATCAACTAAATCATAAATATCCCAACTATTGCGAATAGCCTGACGCACGTCGCTTCGAGTAGGCTGAGCAAGATGCACCAAATGAATATATTCGTGCAAAATTAATAACTGCTGCCAACCATCGGTGTTAGAAATCACCGTGTCGGATTGTGGAGGCGTGGTAAACAAAGCCATTAGAGGCTTGTTAGTCACCGGCAAAGCAAAGCCATTGGAGGCGTTAAATGGGTCGAAAACCAGAACATCGACCACTTCATCAAGAGCACGGTTTTGCTGTTTTAGTACCTTATCGCGAACAATTTCAAGCTCTGTTGCCGCTGAGCGGGCCCATTGCTGATTCTCAGTACTAAAATGCACATTAAAGTGTTCGGTATGAATAGTTTGCCAAGTCTCTTGGCTTGAAGCGTGACCAGCGGCAAGTAGTGCCGCAGTTAACAGGGCTTTTTTCATCACAATCCTTGATTAGCATGTTGCTTAATTTAAGAATTAGTATGCGATGCTTTTTTAAAAGCCTGAAGTTAAAAAGTGTAAGAAATTACTCCAGTCTGATCGGTCGTACTAGACCGAGTAATTGATAAATAATAAAAATAGTCACAGCAAACATTAGGCTGCTTCTTAATGCACCGAGTCCCGCGATGACTAAAGCTGCGGTTACGAGTAACGCGATTGCAGTCACAGCGACACTCACACACAAGCCCTTACACTCCTGCTGCGAACGTGCATAACACAATAAGGCAACGACACCCGAAATAGCTAAAATAGGTAGTAAATAAATCATTGCGCACCCGTGGTTATTGACGTTGCGCTAGTATACCTCAATATTAAAACGAATCAATGATATTGAGAATTATTTTCATTTAAAACCAATTCCGCTCAACGCCTTCTATTTCATATAGGGCGAAATCAGCAAGCTGCTCAGCCAGTTCCGCTTTTAAGTAAGGCATTGATACAGAGCCAGAAGCTAGTTGTATATACAAGCTTTTAAGCTGTGAACGACGCATTAAATAAGTGCTTATTGTGGTGACACTTTGCGCTTTATAGATTTCAAAAACACGATACTGCACACCCAGCATGCCAGTCTTAAATACGGCAAAAAAACGGCCGTCATGTTGATACAAAGCTACACCCGTTTTTTGATAATTCAAAAACACACCGATCATCAAAACTAAGCCCACGACAATGCTCCACAGCATCGTAGCTGCATCAAATAAGGCATTGAAAATTAAAGCAGAAAATACAGTAGGTAGGATTACATATAAAAACGTATTTTTATAAAGTAAAGCTCGCTCAGGCTTAATAAAGTTAAGCTCTGTTAAATCAACAAACCATGGAAATAACCAGCCACACACGGCTTGTACTTGCTCTTTAGTGATTACTGGCATCACTAACGTTTGTTTATTTTTATGAGCCGCAACCCCAGCAGCCACACCGCCACTGCTCACTTGCGGGCAAATTAAGGTATAGCGATTAAGGAGCCGAGCAATAATATTTTGTTTGATTTGCACACTTTGAATTTTCGACACACTTATCGATAATTGCTGGCGCTCAAATAAACCTGCCACACGCTTAAACTTATCGTCTTGAAAATACAGTTGAAAGTTAAAAAAGCGCACCAAAGCCATAACAACTGAAAGTAAAATGGCACATAAAACAATAGCAACAACCATGATTAAAACAGCGATTGCAGCGGCACTACCAACGAACGCGGCTTGCTCAATCAGCATTGCCTCTAGGCGGTTTATGATGGTTTTTTCGAGGTACTCAAAAATCATATTCATAAATGGGGCAAGCGCGGCCAATGCCAATATTGCCATGTTCGACATCAAGCCAAATTTAGCAATTTCAGCATTGCTGATCGTTAAGGTTTGCAGCGTGTCTGTTGCTTCGCTTTGCTCAATAGACGGCTGCTCTTGCTGTTGTAACTGAGCCTTAAACGCCATAACTTGTTCGCGCACTTGCTCGGCATAACTAAGCTTTACACCTGGGATCACCGCTTCTTGAGCACTACTACCGGCGGCATCGAAAATACAATTAACCAAATTAACCGGCTGAAAATAAAAAGGTTCGGCTATGTTGACGTTCTGTACTCGAGCAAATTTAAGGGTTAGCCGCTCTTTTTTGAATACCCCTTTATTGAGCAGTATTTCGTGACCATCTGTTATGCAGTATTTAAAATTACGATAATAAGCAAAGGCGTACAGCACTAAAACTAACGAGGCTACAGCAGCGGCTATTTGCCCCCAAAACAGCTTTTGCTCCACTTGCGTGACGAATAACACCAAAATTGGCAGTAAATTAAGCAGCCCATCTTTTATAAAGCGCAGTGCAAAGTGCACAATAAAATACAGTAGCGCCCATGGCGATACCCGTTGCCATTGTTGATCACTCATCGGCAAGCTCATTTTCTGGAATGAGTGCATTATCACCATAACTTTGCACGAACTGGCGGACATCATTGCATTGCTCGTCAGTTAAGCCGCTGATATGTAGATCTGCACTCATGCCACCCGCACTGTAAAGTCTGAGTGTCGCAAGTCCTAACTTTCGCTCAATTGGACCGCGATGAATTTCGGTGTGTTGCACGCGAGAAATAGGCAATAAGGTGGTTTGTTGCCAAATTAAACCCCGCTTAAACGCAATATCATGCTCTCTCACTGCAAAGCCTTTGGCACGTACACTGTAGAGGTTGTAGATCATCGACAGTATTACCAACAACGGCAAAACCAGCAGCCAAGGTGTGGCAATAGCTTGGCTAACGGCAGGATTAAAGTGCCGAACAGCAATAATCACGGCCATTAGAGGTACATAAAACAACAACCAATTTAGTTGTACATGCCATATCGCATTATCTGCAAGTGGTTGGAATTGAATCGTTTGATGCTTTGGAAGGGTTTCTATTTGTTGATTACTAAACACGGTAATTCCTTGTAAAGGCCAGCGGTGCCGGCCTTACGTGCTAACACTAAGTCGTTATAAATTATACCCAGCGTAACTTTGTTGCAAGTGTATGGCTTGCTCCAGGTGCAAGTTCAACACTATCATCAAGGACATTAGCCGCTTCTAAACACAGCATGACGTGGTATTCGTCATCAGCAAAATTAGAAAGGCGTTTTGACTTATCAATCCATGGATTCCAAAGAACACACGAAGTTGAATTTTCACGGCCTACTTCAATAATGCCATCAGGTGTAATGATACGTTGAGTGTCTTTTGCTTCGGTGTAAACCATGTCTGTTTCACGTGCGAACGACACTAACTCATTTTGCTCAAAAGGACCTTCAGCAAATTCAATGTATTTCGCGCCTTGCAGGCCATCTACTTTTGTTTCTTCAATGGCTGGCGTTGGGAAATAGGTGTGCAGTGCTTGAGTGAACTGTACAGTTTGGCTATCTAAGTTTGTGGTTGTTAAACGTAGTTCTAAACCAGAGGTTAAAATGAATTCTGCTAACAGCTTAGTTTTATAAGGCCAATATTTTTCATCAACTTGCGTCATCGGCAATGACAAGCTGATATAAATCGAATCGTCTTGTTCTTTCACTTCTTCTGCGCGCCATAAACTTGTGCGAGCAACACCATGAGCTGGCCAGCCTTCATGTTGACTTACCCCGAACCATGGCCAACAAATCGGAATACCACCTCGCACACCTTTGCCTTCTTGGTAATCTTCTAATTCTGAGACCCATAATAATGGCTTTTTATCGGTTGGCGTGAACTCAGTGATCTGCGCACCTTGCAGAAAAATAGTTGCGCTACAAAACTCACTGGCAACTTTAATAAATTCAAGCCCGGTTTCACTTTGCTCAATCGTAACAGATGGCGATAACTTCATAATTCGTCCCATTTAATGAAAGAAAAATCCACCTTACCCAATGCAGTGGCTTTTAGTAAATAATATTTAGTTATTTGTATTAATTGTTTTACTACAAAGTGATGGTGTCACCTCGTAGTAGCATTTTAAGTGTTAACAACAATTACTCCATCTAATTTTTAAATTTTAGCTTTTAATTTCTACTCTAACTAACTAAAGAACAGAACAACACCCACTATGGCCGGAAATTATAAGCCACATAGTTATTATTTATTTGAACTCAATTTATTAGATGTGTAATATTTTGCGATTGCGGTTGTTCCACACCGCCTTTTTTAAGAGACATCAACATGCAAAAGTATGACGAGCTATTAGTATCGCTGCGCAAAGTGATCAGAGCTATCGACCTTCATTCAAAACAGCTCAACAAAACCTCGGGCTTAACAGGTCCACAACTGCTCATTATGAATGAAGTTGCACAAACCGATGGCATTACCGCCAGTCGCATTGCACAAAATGTAAACTTAAGTCCTGCGACGGTGACCAATATCTTAGATCGAATCGAAAGCCGCGAACTTGTGACTAGAGTGCGTAGCCAGCTTGATAAGCGTCGCGTTAGTTTGCACCTCACTGAGCGGGGTAAACAATTACTCGAACAGGCACCTCAACCGCTACAAGAGCACTTCATTGAAAAGTTCTCTGCACTTGAAGAATGGGAGCAAAGTTTACTGCTGTCCTCTATGCAACGAATTGCTGCCATGATGGACGCAGATCAACTTGATGCGTCACCGTTACTTGAAGTCGGTGCAATCACCAAGACCTTTGAACCATAGAAAAAATTAAAACTGATTGATTAATATTAAATTTCTTTGACTACCCTTGGGTTCACCATGAATATCATCTATGCTAGTTAGTACCCATTCCAAACTAGCGATAATTCATGCTTAAACTATCAAAGTTAGCCCTCGCAATAGCCTTGGGCACAACTTCAAGTCTTAGTCAGGCATCTGAAATTGATGACCTTCAAAAGCAGCTGCAATTACTGAAACAGCAAATGCAGCAACTGCAAACCAAACTTGATGCTGCAGAGAAAAAATCTCAGCAACAAGCCGAGAAACAAGCGCAAATTGATGCCCAAGTTGCTAAGCAACAAAAGCAACTTGAGCAACAAACTGCAGCTGTTGAAGCACCCAAGAAAGAGTCCGGAATTAAAATCGGAGGTGCTGTCCGTACTAATTACAGTTATACATCCTATGACGATGATAATAAAAATCGCGGTGGTGACTTCGATTTTGACATCTTTAGGTTAAATTTTGCGGGCGATGTTGGTGATGTGCAGCTCAACGCTGAAATTCGTTTTTTCGATTACATGACTGCAGTTAAATATGCTTATGCCGCCTATGATTTTGCCGAAGACTGGCAAGTACAGGCAGGTATTACCAAAGTGCCTTTTGGTAACTGGCCATATAATTCGCACAACTACTTCTTTGGCACCACTTACTATGTTGGCCTTGAAGATGATCATGATCTAGGTGTGCTATTTAAACGAAAAATTGCCGATAACTGGCAACTTGACCTTGGCTTTTTCAAAAACGATGAGCTCGGTGGCGTAGATGGTTATGTGGATGACAGAAGCGACCGCTATTCTTATGACGTTGTAGGTTTCCGCTCAGCTGATGAGGGCATTTATGCCGAACCAACTAATGCCATTGGAGAATACAACACCTTCTCTGGTCGTTATGGCTATCACTTTGAACATGACGGCGGTACCACCGAACTCGGTGTATCTGCGTTATCAGGTGGCTTGCATGATGGCGAAGATAAAGCTGGCGATTACTACGCCTGGGCTGTGCACTTAAATAGCACAATAGGTGCATGGAATTTCCAACTACAGCACGGCGAGTATAACTACGATATCGACAACGTTGATCGTATGGCTGTAGGTGCTTATGCGTTTTACGACAGTATTGCCGCAGAAGCGACCATGACTAATGCCAATATTGCTTACAGCCTCCCTGTAGAGTGGGGCCCGGTAACTACCCTGCAATTTTACAATGACTACGGCATTATTTATGACAAGTCAGATGATAGTGCTGATACTTGGATGAATGTAACCGGTGTATCGGTTGCTGCAGGCGGTTTATTCACTTACTTTGATTTTGTACAAGCGAAAAACCAACCATTTGTTGGGGGTTCAGTTGCTGGCGACAGTGACGACACCGAGACCCGCTTCAATATCAACATAGGGTATTATTTCTAATACACTTTTTTTAAAGCAAGGAGTTGGCTCCTTGCTTTTCTTTACTCGAAAACTCACAACAATCTCACACCTTACTTTATTCTTGTTGATTTCATTCATCACTCCCTAACAGCCCTCAATACTAACGAGCAGGTCCAACCTGTACCTTTAGTGAAAACATTTTCTGGCAATAGAAATGAAAATCATTATTATACACTCCCATTCTGAGCCGAGTTTGTTGATAAAAACTGCACAGCAGCTTTATCAAACTATCACTTAGAAAGTATGGGTATTCACCCTATGACAACATCAACTACCCCGTGCATTTACTTTATAGACGTTGCTGAGGACCCTATTCATGCCAATACTCGAGCTACTTTCTCGAGCTGAAAAGCTAAAACAAGCGATAGTAAACATCTCAAAAGAGATTGATCATCATTTAATAGCGCTATCACCCACTACTGATTTAGATAACTATAAAAAATTTCTAACCTTACAGTACAGTTATCAAGTCGAGGTAGAGAACCTTTATCAACACGTTGATTTACATAAATATGTTGATAATTTATTTGATCGTACACGACTCCCCTTCATCGAGCAGGACTTAAACGATTTAAAACACCCTCTGCCAAATCGCACACTGCAACCACGCTGTTTTCAACACACCGACTTTGCCTATGCACTTGGCTGGCTATATGTTATTGAAGGGTCGCAATTTTCAGCGACAACATTAGGCAAACAAGTTGAAGCTGAGCTAAAGTTAAATAACCAACGTGGTGCTCGTTATCTAGCTAAAGCCAGTGAATGTAATAAGGGCTGTCAACTAAGCCATCTTATTGATAACCTTGAACTCAGTGATGAGCAACAGGCCACCTTGATAGAGGGTGCTGAGCAAGCACAACAACGATTTAAGTTTTATCAGGCTCAATTTTATTGATGAATGTGAGAGCGGCGTTTACCGCCTATAAAAATGGCTGCTATCAATTACTCGGGTTATTGATGGTGGGTTTAGGTATCATAGGCATTGCACTGCCTGTGATGCCGACGACTATCTTTTTTATCTTGGCATTGGCCTGTTTCACCCGCTCATCGCCCAAGCTGTCTGCGTGGTTGCTCAACCATCCTAGATACGGCCAGCCTCTGAGGTTCTGGCAAGAGCATAAGGTTGTACCTACCCGAGCCAAATTCTTAGCGGGTTTTGGGATGGCAATCGGGTATGTTTTTTTACTGCAAAGTGCCGCGCCAATTTGGGTGATGTATCTTGTGGCAGTGATTGAGTTAAGCGTGTTAGCGTATTTAATTAATCGCCCTTCTGCACCAAATAAACCAACCCTTATTCAAGTTAATTTAACCACGCAGATGCGCTTAATGTTGCTTGCTTGTTTAGTCAGTTCACAACTCGCAGTAATGGCGTATCTCGCTTTTCATTTCTAGCACAAAGAAATGTAAAGAACGTAAACTCGCTTGTTATCGTTAATACAAATCATTATCATATTTGTATCTTTAACGGAATAAACCGCATTATGTTCTCATTTAACAAGCGCAACTTTTACAGCGTTAGCCGTGCATTACACATTTATTTTTCAACGGCCCTGTTCTTTTTACTTATTTTATTTTGTATCAGCGGCATCATTCTTAACCACGTTAGTTGGCTCGAAAATGATAAACATAATGGTCAAAACCAACAGCTTGTTTCTGCTGCGCTATTCGAAAAAGCACAAGCAAACCTCGACACGTTACCAAGCCTTTATCCTGAAATAGAGCAATACATGCAGCAGCAATTTTCACTCAGTAATGTGAAAAGTATTGAGTGGGAAAAAGAAGATGCCTTGGTAATGCTCGACTACCCACTTCCGGCAGGCTTTGCCTATGCCGAAATCGATTTTCAAACCGGTGAACTGAATATTGATTATCAAACAGGGGGCTTTATGAGTCTGATTGGCGACTTGCACAAAGGCCGTCATACAGGAGAAGCATGGAGCTGGGTCATTGATATTTCAGCTGTTTTGATGATTCTGTTTGCCATCACCGGATTAATTATTCTCTTTCAAAACCGTAAAAAACGTGCCGCAGGTCTTTGGTTAACCCTCCTCGGTGTTGCCACGCCTTTGGTCATTTATCTAGTTTGGGTGCCTCAACTTAAAGGAGTATCTTAATGAAACAAGCCCACTTACTCGTTGCTCTACTAATTAGCTGTTTATTCAGCCCTCTGAGCTTTGCAAAAGACGCCAACCTCACTGTTGAGTTCACTTTACCTGAACTAGATGTTTCCCCTTATCATCGCCCTTATGTGGCGCTATGGCTAGAAACACCTGAGCGTGAACACGTTACTACGATTGCACTTTGGGTTGAGAAAGCAGAGTGGTTTAAAGACTTACGTCAGTGGTGGCGAAAAGCCGGTCGTAGCAACGACAACTTTGATGGTGTTACAGGAGCAACAAAACGCCCTGGTACTTACACCATTGAGTGGCAAGGTAAAGATTTAAAAGGCAACCCAGTTAAACCTGGCAGCTACCTACTTAATGTTGAAGTTGTACGTGAAGAAGGTGGTCGAGATTACACCCGCGTTGAAATCGACTTAACGAAAGACGGCAAAGTCACTATTAAAGGCGAAAAAGAGTTCGCGACTAGCTTTGTTACCATTACCAGTCATTAAGGACAAACAATGAAATTAAAATTATTAAAAACAGCGCTGATCGGCGCTGTGACCTTCACCGCACTTGCATCTGGCTATGCACAAGCACATGCTCGTTGGTTAATGCCATCTCACACTTCTTTATCAGGTGAGAAAACTCACTATGTGATGATCGATGCCAGTATTTCAAATGAGTTGTTTAGCCCAGATAAAGCATACCGCCCGAAAGAAAAAGGCGCTGAGTATGACGACAACCTATTAATTGCTCTTGCTCCAGATGGTAAACCGGTTGAAGAAACAATTCGTGCATACTACTTAAAACGCAAAAATTCTGCGGCAGTAAGTTTAACGCAAGACGGTACTTACCATATTGCTATGCAGCAAAAACCAATGCTGATGACTTTCTATAAAGATAAAGACGGCAATCGCGGTCGTGTGTTCGCAGGTAAAAAAGAAGCAGATCTACCAGCAGGTGCAACTGAGGTACGTACTGTAAAATCAATCGCAACTGTTGATACCTTCGTTAGCCGTAATGGTACTTCTAAGCCAACATTACTTGGTCAAGGCCTAGAAATTTCTGGCCCTACTCACCCGAACGATCTATTTGCTGGTGAAGAAGCTAAGTTCCAATTATTAATGGATGGCAAACCAGCTGCTGACGTTGAGCTTGCTATTGTTCGTGGTAGTGCACGCTACCGCAATGAACGTGATGAAGTGAAAGTAACAACCGACAAAAAAGGCTTCTTTACGGTGACATTCGCTCACGCCGATATGTATCTGATTGAAGCATCTGTTGATCAAAAACCAACAGAAGCCGATATCGATAACGTACGCTACTCATTATTCACAACACTTGAAGTAGCGCCTGAATAAAATGCTGATTAGGCCTTAACAAAGGCCTAATTCGACTTTCGAGGAAGGCTGTAGTCAACCGTATGATCGCAGCTACCGTCTTTCTCGCAATCATTAATCCCATCACCATCGACATCCCAGCTTGGGTGCATGCCTTTTAATGTACTTTTTACGACGCTAATATCGGCAGTAAATTCACTTTGCTCATCACGGCGCGCGGCATTGCGCATCAAAAATACCCGAATCACATAATCGCCATTATCAGGAATTGTAAGCTCAGCATGATCACCTTTTGCTGGGCCAACAAACAAAGCGGTTGGGTTGCCTTTCGGTAAAATATTAAAGTAGTTGCTAGAGTTTGAAGGTGTAAAATCAACCGATAAGATAGCGCCTTTATTAAGGTTAATTTGATATTCCAGCATCTCATAACCTTTAATTGTGTCTTTAACTTGCCAGCTTTGCTGCACCGCAATATCTGATGCTAACAACGCATAATGACGACTATTTGGTAAATTTTGTTCGGCAAACACCAAGCTACTCGTAACCACCGAAAAACAAAACCCTATTAATAACAACAACTTCATATTCAACCTCCTTTTAAATTCTTTTTTAAAGAATGATAAACGCTAATTTCACAATTTTTAATTCTTTTAAAGTGAATCTATAGTTACTCCATCGCAGACACACTGCTTAACTAAACAGGATACCTACTATGAAACTTTTTACTTTAATCTCAGCTCAACCACACTTACAAAATATTAGCACTTTATTGGCACGTATTGGTTTATCGGCCATCTTTTTACTAACCGGCTTTAGCAAAATAGAATTCTTTGATGCAACAGCACAGTACATGGCGTCAGTAGGTTTACCAGAGTTCTTACTGCCGTTTGTGATTGCCTTTGAAATTGTTGGCGGATTATTTATTTTACTGGGCTTTTTAACACAACTAACCGCTGTCGCCTTTGCTGGTTTCAGCCTAGTGAGTGCTTTGTTATTCCACTTTCAACTTGATGATCAAATGCAATTTTTGATGTTCTACAAAAACATTGCAATGGCAGGCGGCTTTTTAGCATTAGCCAGTGTCGGTGCAGGCAAAATCAGCCTAGATCAACTAGTGTTAAAACGTAGTAAGGCATAACATTTATCCCAGCCAATAACCTAGGTTGTTGGCTGAATTTGTTTTTAAGAGGGCGCAAATATGGCAACGTTATTAACAGCAACCAGCCACGATATTGGTGGGCTCGATGTAAAGCGCATCTTGCCGCATTTTGACAAAAAAATGGTTGGCCCATTTATCTTTTTTGACCACATGGGGCCGAATCACTTTCCTCGCGGTGAAGGCATAAATGTGAGGCCCCACCCTCATATTGGCCTGTCAACGCTCACTTATTTATTTACTGGCAGTATTTACCATCGCGATTCACTAGGTAATAGCCTGCAAATAGAGCCCGGCGATGTAAACTGGATGACCGCAGGTCGCGGGATAGTGCACTCAGAAAGAGAAAGCCTTGAAGTACGGGCGAGCGAGCACGACATTAATGGTCTGCAATGCTGGGTTGCTTTACCTGAGAGCATGACCGAAATAGCCCCACGCTTTGAGCATATCAAAAAACATCAGCTGCCTGAGAAAATCGAAAAGGGCGTGCTGATGCGACTCATTGTCGGTGATGCCTATGGTTTAAGCTCCCCGGTGAAAAACTACTCACCGATGTTTTATGTAGATACGGTAGCCGAACAAGGTAGCCATATTACTAAACCGCATCCTCATCATGAAACCGCCGTGTATGTTATTTATGGTGAGATTAGTGTGGGTGATACTCGCTATACCCAAGGCGACTTTGTGCTACTTGATGACAGCGAACACGAAATAACGACACTGGTGCACAGCCGCTTTATTTTACTTGGTGGCAGTAAATTTAATAAAGTCCCGTATTTACACTGGAATTTTGTCGCTTACAGCAAAGAGCGCATCGAGCAAGCAAAACAAGATTGGCAAGCACAGCGCTTTGCAAGCATTCCTGGTGATGAGCTTGAGTATATTGAGTTGCCCACTGCTAAAAAGTAAACTTTTTCAGCATTTACGGGTACTATTAGGTAGTTAAGTAAGCAAAGGAACATCATGCTAAGAATTACGCTAGAACAGTGGCGCATGTTTCGTGCTGTTGTTGAATTTGGAGGCTTTAACCAGGCCTCACAAGGCATTCATAAAAGCCAATCGAGTATTCATAATGCGGTTGGTAAAATTGAATCTGCACTCAATGTAAAATTATTCAGCATTCAAGGCCGCAAAACCGTGCTCACTGAAGCCGGCGAAATGATGCTACGCCGCGCCAATTACTTACTCGATGAAGCCGCTAAGGTTGAGGCTATTGGGCAAACCTTGGGTGAAGGTATCGAAAGTAAGTTACGCATTGCTGTTGATGCTATTTTCCCACAACAATTGCTTTATAAAGTACTTAACGACACGTCATCGCAATACCCACAACTGCGTATTGAGTTGCATGAGTCTGTACTAATGGGGGGCAATGAACTGCTTGAAAACGATCAGGTTGATATTGCCATTACTGGCTTTCCAATTGCGGCAAACTTTCACGAAGAGTTATGTGATATCGAGTTTATTGCCGTCGCCCATCCAGATCACCCTTTGCATGCGATAGAGCGTGAAATCACCCTCGAAGATTTAAAATCACATCGCCAAATTGTGGTTCGCGATTCAGCGAATAAGCACAAACAAGATGGTGGCTGGTTAGGTGCCGATCAGCGCTGGACCGTCACTCATATGCGCACGTCGATTGATATGATCAGTAATGGACTGGGCTTTGCCTGGTTACCAAAAGTCGCGATAGAAAAACAACTTGCGACTGGGCAAATGAAAGCTCTTAATTTAACCCATAACAGCAGTCGCAGCGCTAAATTACATTTGCTCTTTAAAGACGGTGACAAACTGGGCCCGGCAGCACGCGCATTTCTTGGCGAGTTGCGTTATCAAGTGATGGAAAATCTATAGCTTCAAGGGCGTTTCAGCAATACCTTTAACGCCCGGCTCAAGAATAAACACGCCACCACTGTGCGGGTAATCAGCGAGTACTGAGTCTTCTAGCCCTACTGCCGCTGTAGTCACCGCGAGATGCGTGAGCTCTTCACCAACAAATGCGACACTCGTAACACGTGGAGCGGGTAAGCGAATAAACTGCACCTGCTCACCGTTTGGAGCAAAACGATACACGCCATAACCATTCCATGCAGCAACCCAAAGATGATCTTCGCTATCAACGGTCATGCCATCAGGAAAACCCATATTATCAGTAAAGCGAATAAACTCGTGCTTATCAGCAAGCTCGCCATGTTCATTCAGAGTAAAGCGGTAGATTGTTTGTTTATCTGAGTCTGTAGAATATAGAAACTGGCCATTTTTACTTACCGCGGGGCCATTGCTAATCGTGTAGTCATGATCAACTGCTGTTGGAGCCTGACCATGACCAAAACGGTATAACTTGCCACTATTGGTTTGCTCTTGAGAGTCCATTGAGCCGAAAAAGCCAAAGCCTTGGCGAGACGTTTTGCCATCGTTTAAGCGGTTTTGTGAGGGTTCGTGATCAATTGCATAAAGTAGTTCGCGACTAAAGTCTTCGCTATTTAGCTTATAAACGCCTTTGGCAAAACCTGCGACTAACTCTGCTTGCTCGGTTTCCATCACCCAACAAATTGGTTCTGGCATGGTAAACTGGCTAACGCGCATTGATTGGCAATGCAAACGAAACAAACGCTGCCCTAAAATATCGACCCAAAATAAACAGTTATGCGCCTTTGCAAAATAGGCACCTTCACCTAATTGGCATTGACTAGAAATGATTACTTTAATGGTGTCATCGAGCATAGGCTTCATTACACAAACAGCTGAACTATCCTCATTCTATCTGTGTATGAAAATAAGTGCTAGGCCAGATAAACCAGCAACCAGTAAGATGATGCCGCGAATGGCCTTTTCGTTGAGGTTATTGTTGATCACAAACGACAAGCCCCAGCCAATTAAAATTGCGGGTAAGCAGAAAAAGAACAACTTCACATCAGCCATATCGGCAGAGCCTGTCAGCATCAATACAATAATGCCAAACAGGTTTATAAATACAAAAAAGGCACTCAGGTTTGCTTTAATTTTGTCTTTATTTTCAGCTTGATAGAGTAGCCCCATTGGCGCGCCACCAGCAGAAGTAGTGGTGCCTAAAAAACCCGACGACATTGACGCGAGTAAGCTAGTAATGGTGGAGATTTTCGGTTTCATACCTATGATGGATAATGCCACCACTACCAAAATACTCACACCTAGCAAGAGTTGATACTGCTTAGCATTGACATACCACATCACCATAGCGGCAAGGATAACCCCTACGGCCCCACCAATAATGGAAATGCCAGTCTGTTTCATGTCTATCGCGCCACGGTGTTTAATCATTAACACCGACGTTAAAAACAGCGCATTCAAAATCATTGGCCCAGGCACCAGCTCTGGCATTAGCCAGTAAAGTACAGGCACGCATAACATACCTAAACCAAAGCCAATAACACTTTGCAGGCAAGCGCCAATAATCAGAATTAAATAAACAAGTACAAAGTCGGTCAAACTTTCTTACCACCTTCCTAAGTATGGGATCTGTTGATGATATAACCCATATTTTATTATTATAGTATCATTTGAATTATGTAAAAAATTTTATCGCAAGTTAGTCATTTTGCAATCGTTTCGCAAAATTATGTCCAACCGGCATCCACGATCAGTGATTGTGCAGTCATCATGCAGCTATCATCTGCGGCCAAAAACAATGCCGCGTTTACCACATGGTCAGGTTGAATTGTTTCGTTAATACACTGACTTAAACGCACATCTTCAATCATTTCTGGGGTTAGCCAATGAGTAATTTGGCGCTCTGTCATCACCCACCCCGGAACCAGTGAATTTACACGAATATTGTCTTTACCATATGAAGCAGCTAATGAACGGGTTAAACCTTCAATCCCCGCTTTCGCTGTTGTGTAGGCTGGCATGCCTGTTTGCTTAATACGCCAGCTTACCGACCCCATATTGATAATGCTACCACCGCCTAAACGCTGCATGTGTTCAACCACAGCTTGCGATGAGAAAAAACACGGGCGCAAGTTAACTGCAAACTTGTCTTCCCAATATTTCACATCCATATTTTCAGCGGCATGGCGGGTGTCATCGGCTGCATTATTAATTAACACACCAATGTCACCCTGTTGCTGACGCGTTTGCTCTATGGCCGCTTTTAAGGCTTCAACATCACGAATATCACAATGGATAAATTGTGGGTCAAACTCATATTTACCCGCTAATTTTGCGCATAACGCATCGCTTTGCTCGGTTGCAATATCAACAAAGGTGACTTTCGCGCCCTGCTCGCAGAACCGCGTTACCATTACTTCACCAATTCCCGATGCACCGCCAGTAATAAACACACTCTTACCAGCAAGGCTTGGGTAAACTGTTTTTAGCTTGTTTGAATTTGGCATGATAACCTTTTGTTTTAAAGTAATTACAACGTCAAGAAGCGATACTTATTGAGCCGCTTCTTTATCAGCGATTTCTTTTTCAATAAACGCCATTGCTTCATCAATCATGTACGTCATCATGTTTTTAGCACGTTCAGGATCGCCGCTCGCAATCGCGTTATACACTTTAAAGTGCTCTTCAGCGATAGCCTTTTTATTACCCTTAGCAGGTGTAGTATGTTGAATACTTACGTGTAATGCGGTGCGAATAAAATCACGTAATTGATAGAAAAAACGGTTACCACTGGCATGTAAAATTGCCGTGTGGAAGGCAAGGTCTGGCTCATGCATTACGCCTTCTGGCTCTTCTGCTGCCGCTTGCATTTTATCGAGTGCCATTTTAATTTCTGCAATGGCTGCTTGGTCGCCTTTTCTTGCTGCAAGTGCTGCTGCTTGCGGCTCAATCGCCAAGCGCACTTGTAAGAATTCTTTAAGTACGTAAAGCGATGGGCTGCTTTCTAACAACCATTTTAATACGCTTGTATCGTATAAATTCCAGTTATCCGCCGACTCAACACGAATACCTTGTCGTGGACGAGAAGAAATCAGTCCTTTTGCAGCAAGCATTTTCACTGCTTCACGAACAGCTGTGCGGCTAATACCATACACTTCACAAAGTTGTGCTTCGGTTGGTAGCCCCGTTTCAGTGTTATAATCACCAACAATAATTGCTTTACCAAGCTCATTGGTAACTTGTTGTGATAGGTTTAAATTTTCTAAACGCGCCATGTGTGTTCCTCAAAAGATCTGAGTAATATGATACATCTATAAAGCTATTCCGTCATCCTGGAAATAATTGATTAAAATCAACAACAAGCAAAAAACAGCCTAATACAAGTGTCTATATTTCAAACAATACAGTCACCACTTTACCTACAGACTGTCACCTTATTTTAACAAATCTCTTTCACTTACCTTATTTATAATATAATATTTTTATTCAACAACTAAAAAAGCAAAATTCTCTTTCAAAATTAGGTGGAACACACGATGGTCGAACTAAGTACCTTAGACTGGGCAGTGCTAGCAGGATTTTTTGTCCTGTTACTAGGCGTTGTCGTGATGTCTATGCGACAAAAAGAAGAAGACACCGCTGATTACTTTTTAGCGGGTCGTAATGCAAGTTGGTTAGTGATTGGTGCCTCTATTTTCGCATCAAACATTGGCTCGGAACATTTGGTGGGCCTTTCAGGTTCAGGTGCACAATCGGGTATGGCACTGGCTCACTGGGAAATGCAATCGTGGATCATTCTACTACTCGGTTGGATTTTCGTGCCTTTCTATTGGAGTAGTAAAGTCTACACCATGCCAGAGTTCCTAGAGCGCCGCTTTAACTCTAAATCACGTACCTTCTTGTCTGTTATCTCATTGATTAGTTATGTATTAACCAAGGTTGCGGTAACGGTTTATGCCGGCGGTATCGCATTTAAAACAATCTTGGGTATTGAGAGCATTTGGGGTATCGACTTCTTCTGGATTTCAGCGATTGGCCTTGTGGTGATCACCGGTATTTATACGGTACTTGGTGGTATGAAAGCCATTATGTGGACCTCCGTGTTGCAAACTCCGGTGCTCATTATTGGCTCCTTAGTCATATTAGTTGTTGGTTTAGATAAAGTAGGTGGCTGGGAAGAAGTTGAGCGTATTAATGCGGCCAATATGCACCTTATTCGTAGTGCTTCAGATGCTGAATTCCCATGGCCAGGCATTATTTTTGGCTCATTCATTATTGGTTTTTGGTATTGGTGTACAGACCAATACATCGTACAACGTGTTTTATCCGCAAAAGGCATTAAAGAAGCGCGTCGCGGTACCATGTTTGCTGGTTACTTAAAATTACTTCCTGTATTTATCTTCTTAGTACCAGGCATGATTGCATACGCATTGAATGTTAAAGGTATTATTAGCTATGAAAGTGCTGACCAAGCCTTCCCAACTTTAGTTGCTGAGCTATTGCCAGCAGGCGTTAAGGGGATTGTAATCGGTGGTTTAGTTGCAGCACTAATGAGTTCTTTAGCATCATTATTTAACTCATCAGCAACCTTATTCACTATTGATTTTTATAAGAAATTCAAACCTGAATCATCTGAGAAACACCTTCTTAAGGTAGGTCGAATTGCCACTATCGTGATTGTTGTATTAGGCCTTTTATGGATACCCGTCATGAGCTTAATTGCCGATGTGCTTTATGAATATCTGCAAAGTGTGCAGTCTCTTATTGCACCGGGTATTGCTGCGGTATTCTTACTCGGTTTATGTAGTAAACGCATCACTCCAACAGCGGGTTTTGTGGGCTTAGTATCTGGTTTTGTACTGGGTATGATCCGCTTAGTCTTGCTGCCATTTAAAGATGATTTAACAGGTTCATCATTTGCGTGGATCACCACTATGAACTGGTTGTATTACTGTATTCTGCTATTTGTCATCGTGGTCGCCATTATGATTGTGGTGAGTATTTTCACCAAGCAAGCAGACGAAGAACAATTGAAAGGTCTTACTTTCTCAAGTCTAGATAAAGCAACCATGAAAGAAGTGGCTGCCGGCTTAGATAAGTGGGACTACATTCATACTGCGGGTATTATTGGTATTACTGCCTTTATTTACTACCGCTTCTGGTAATCGTTCGTTCCCAAGTTGTAGGGCGCCAATTGGCGCCCTTTTTTAGTCTGCTCGTTCAGGTGAGAACACTGGAAAGCCGTTTTTATCCCACGTAATAATGCGTGCTCGCGCATGGCGATTTGGATCTGTCAGTGGTGTTCCTTTCAGCTCTTTATAATCACGGCTGTGATAAATCATTAAATCGGTTACCCCATCTTCAGCTTTCACAAAACTGTTGTGTCCAGGTCCAAAACGACCCAACTCAGCATTGGTAGTAAACACCGGCTCTGCCTTTTTATGCCAGCTAGCAGGATTAAGTAAATCAGCATTCACATCTGCCCATAGTAAGCCCATTGCATATCGATGATCGGTAGCGCTGGCTGAATAAGTGACAAATATTTTATCGCCATGAGTGATAACAGCAGCACCTTCGTTTACCTTGTAACCTTGTACTTCCCAATCAAGAGTTGGCTCAGTAATCGCGATAATGGGTTCTTTAATTGATGTTGGTGAGTCCATTTCAGCTAACCATAAAGCTGAGTTATAAGTTGCAGGCTGGTTCTGCTGCGCCCAAATCATGTAACGCTTACCCTTATGCGTAAAACTTGTGGCATCAAGCGAAAAACTATCCAGGTGGCTAGTTACTTGACCCATTTCTTGCCACTCACCTTGCATCGGATCAGCACTGTCGTTTTTAAGCGCATACATACGAATACTGAACGGTTTTTCGATATCACCTGCGGCAAAGTAGATATACCAACTGCCATCAATCTGATGCAGCTCTGGAGCCCAAATATTGACACTCATTGGGCCTTTATCTCGCTTTTGCCAAATAACCTTTGGCTCAGCTAATTTTAAATCGTTTAAGCGACAAGCTTGGCGCAGCTCAATTTCATCAAATTTCGGCGAACTACCAATGAACGTGTAACAGCCACTTTTTTCATCACGAACTAACCAAGGATCAGCACGCTTAAGTACGATGGGATTATCAATAGGTGCAAGAGTCTTGCTACTATTAGCATCAGCGAGGGCTGACAATGACGAGGCGCTTAACGCACTAAGAAGCGTTAGCCGAGATAATTTTTTGAGCATAATGTGTCCTGTAATTCGTCTCGATTTTATTGTTAATATTGTATTACATATTATATAGTAGCTGAATGAACACAAGAGTTAAAACAACAAAAGGTATTCAAGCATGAGACCCGTAAGTAAGGTGACACACGCAATGAAGTGGCTTTCAACAGGGCTACTTTTTTCTGCCGCAGCCGTATCTGCAAAACAAGTTGAAGTACACGATCCGGTAATGACCAAAGAAGGCGACACGTACTATGTCTTTAGCACAGGCCCGGGCATTACCTATTATGAATCGAAAGATTTAACCAACTGGAAACTTACCGGGCGCGTTTTTAAAGATGAGCCAAGTTGGGCAAAGCGTATTTCACCAAGTTTTGATGGCCACTTATGGGCACCCGATGTGTACGAGAAAAATGGTAAGTTTTACCTTTATTACTCAGTCTCAGCATTTGGCAAAAATACCTCAGCAATTGGTGTAACGGTTAACGAAACCCTTGACCCATCATCACCTGATTACAAGTGGATTGACTACGGCATAGTGGTTGAATCAGTGCCTGAGCGTGACGATTGGAACGCTATCGACCCAGCCATTATCGAAGATGACAATGGTACACCGTGGATGAGCTTTGGTTCGTTCTGGGGTGGTCTTAAACTAGTACAACTTGATGATGACATGGTGCGCTTAGCAAAACCTGAAAAATGGCATCACATTGCGAGTCGTCCAAATACGGAACATGGCCCGATTGAAGCACCTTATATCTTTAAAAAGAACGGCTATTACTACTTGTTTGTTTCGTTTGATAAATGCTGCCGTGGCGTTGAGAGTACTTACAACGTGCGCGTAGGCCGCAGTAAAAACATCGAAGGCCCATACTTAGATCAGCAAGGTCGCTCTATGGTTGATGGCGGTGGTAGTTTAGTTATTGAAGGTAACAAAGATTGGGCAGCCCTTGGCCATAATGCTGCATACACCTTTGATGGCAAAGACTATTTAGTATTACACGCCTACGAAACAGCCGATAACGGCGTGCAAAAGCTACGTATTTTACCTATGAGTTGGAAAAACGATTGGCCGGTTGTTAACCCCGCCGACCTAACTAAGCTCAAAACCAAGCTTAAGAAGTAATCATCCAAACCAAAAAAACCTGCAAAATTGCAGGTTTTTTATTTACTTAAGTGATCTATTTTGAGATAGCAAGTTGGTATTATTAACGAAAATCAACCAAGGTAATATCAACGAGCATGGGGCTTTGGCAGCCTTGTTGATGCTTTTCTTCAATAAATACGCTGTACACATCGCGTGCCAAATGCGCAGGTATTAGCACCTCAAAGCGACTGCCTTTATTCATTAATTGCAATGCTTCTTGCAAGCCCACTATCGCCTCTGCAATTTCGTACTCTACAGCAGCGCCTTGCTTGCGAGTGTCGAACAACACCCGACCATTTTTAAGGGTAACCCGTTGATGTACAGTCACTGTGGCATCCCAACTAGGTTTATCCCCCTGACCTTGCTCAATCACTCTATAACCAAGCCCTGTCGGCGTTTGGTAAAAACTGTGTTGCTCAGCGCTGTTATCTAAAAGCGACGGTAAAACATGCTCTTTAGTCGTCGCAAATACATTGTTGCTTAACATAGCCAACTCTTTATTGTGCGTTGATTAAACGAATACCATAGATACCACCGGCAACAGAATCTTTGTCGGCAGCAAAACGTAAGGTAAGTGTTTTCGACTTTTTCATTGCCTCTGTTAATGGGTAATCAATGGTGTAGAACTCATCAGTCGGCTTGCCTACAGGCAAACTAACCGCAGCTAATTGCTCACTATTTAAATTAATTGAGAAATGACGATCTACATCGCCAATAAAATAGCGAACACGCAAAGCAACCGCTTTTTGTTCTGGGTTGCTAAGCTGATACTCAAACCAACCTGTTGCATCGCGCCAATGGTGGCCATTATTAACACCTGCGCGGGTTCCTTCACCTTTAAAGCCATGCTCAACTTCTGGTTGTTGCTCACCCGGCGTAATTTGATCCACGGTTAATAAACGAAGCTGCTCTTTCGCTTGCTCAGCCGCTTTTGCATCGGCAACAAATTGCGTGAACTCAGCTTCGCTTTGCTGCGGCCAATACACTTGATAGCGACTATCGTGTAAGCGGAAGAACGGAATTAGCTCTGTGCTCTTAGTGTTATCAATACCTTGCTTGGCAATTGCCACATTTTTATCGGCGATAAATGCGAGCTCTTGGCCCGGTTTACGAGTGAGATCGGCAATAAATTTTTCTGGTTCACTCAGCATTATTGGCAGAGCTTCTGGCGGACAGGTCGGCCCTGCGGCGATGTGGCCCATGCGGCTATTATCAGCAACAAAGTTAAGCTGTTCATTTGCAAATGCTTGTACTTTAGTGGCCATTACAACAGGCCCATACATCACAGAGTAATAATGCTGACCATCAGGTAGCTGCTCAGTATAAAGCTTAGGACTAAGTTCAAAGGCAAGTTTGTCACCGCTTTGCCATGCATGGCTGATGCTGTAGTAACCGTCTTTTTCGGTTGCGCTTACAGCTTGTCCATTTAGAGTAAAGCTCAACTCACCTTGTTGCCAAGACGGTTTACGAATATGAATTACCGACTCAGCACTTTGCCCCTCAGACAAACGATTTACGGTCAGTGAGACCTTGTTATCATCTGGGAATTGGCTTTCTTGCGTGATCTGTAAGCCCTGCTGTTGCCAGTTTAACGTGCTTGGAATAAACAAGTTTACCCATAGCTCTTGACCTGTATTGCTATAAATCAGCTCACCATATTTACTGTGATTTTCAATACCTGAGCCTACGCAACACCACATTGAATCTTGCACTGACGAATACATACGGTAATGACCAGGACGCATTGAGGTAAAGTAAACAAGGCCACCATGCTCTGGGTGTTGTGACGATAAAATATGGTTATATGTGGCGCGCTCATAATAGTCTAAATAGCGCGTATCACCGGTTTTTAAGAACAATAACTTACTCAGTTTCATCATGTTGTAAGTGTTGCAGGTTTCTGGGCCTTCAACATCTTCAACCATAGGCGTGAAGTCACTTTTATCATGAAAATGCTCACGTACTGAGTTACCGCCAATTGATACTGAGCGCTCTTGGCTGACGGTTTTCCAGAAAAAGTCAGCACCTTGCTGCCATGCTTTGTCATCGCTGGCATTTGCAACTTTCAACATGCCAATAATTTTTGGAATTTGCGTATTGGCATGCAGGCCCGTTAACTTATCTTCTTTGTGTAATAAGGGTTCAATGATGATGTTATGAGAGAACTGGCGGGCTAGTTTTAAGTAGCGCTCATCATCACTTATAAAGTACATGTCAGCAAACACATCATTTAAGCCACCATGCTCTGAATACAGCATTTGTTGAACTTGTTCATCAGTTAGCTTGGCAGTGGTCGCTAAGAACCATTCTCCTAGCTTAAATAGCATTTGTTTGGCTTTATCACTACCAGCTACGTCGTATGCATCACGCAAGCCATGGAAGATTTTATCTATGTTATACAGCGGCACCCAGCGGTCGTTTAAGCTGAATAAATCGGCTTTGATTTCACCCTTTTCAATCTGCTGCCACATTTCATCGCTATTTGGGATACCGCCTAAGTAACCACCTGTGGCTTGTTGAGCGCGATCCAGCTCACTCAGCATATAATCTAAACGCTGCTTTAATTCTTCGTCACCCGTAGCTGCCCACGCAAGACTCAAGGCAGAAAGATAATGACCACCAATATGGCCATCAAGTCCTGTGCTTTCCCAGTTGCCATAATTAGGCGCTTTTGGTTCAAGGCCAGCTTCACGCAGGTAAGGAGCAAGCAGCTGATCAGGATGAAGTGCTAATAAATAACGCACATTCGTTTGCTGTGCATGTAAAAACGGGCTGGCGCTTAAACTTACTTGATTGAGGGCAAATAAATGTTGTTCGCTGGTATGTTCAGCATGCTCCACAGAAGCGGCTTGTTTACTGTCTGTTGGCAGCTCACTGCAACCGGTCACAGTTAATATTGCAGCGCAAACGCTTGCCAAATAGCTAACTTTGAATGTGTTCATACTGTTGTCTCCCAGCGAATTGTTATTTTAAAGAGCAAAGCGCACACACTGTTTAGTGTGTGCGTAAAGAGTGGTTATTTTGGTAGGCGTTTATGAATAACCATATCCGTATAGTACTCATCGGTAATTTTGTATTTTTTCAAGATCAGACCTAGCAAGGCGTGGAATACACCAGGAATGATGGTTAGCATCAGTGCTAAGCCCATTAGGGTAAATTCGGTTTGCTCAACGTTAGGCTTGTACTCAAAAAATGCCAGTAATAAACCACCTGCTAAGCCAGCTAAGCCACCCCCTGCTTTTTGGCAGAATGAAATGCCACCAAACGATAGACCCGAGGCACGAACGCCGTCTTTTATTTCACCGTAATCTACAGCTTCAGCAATAGCAGACCAGAATACTGGTGCATGTAAATCAACCACAAATGACAAGATGATATAAAGCACAAACGCCATCATTACATCACCCGGTTGCACCACAAAGTACATTAGCAATGAGATGAATAGCACGGCGATTTGTGATTGACGGAATAACTTCATTTTACAGTAACGCTGGGTGATCCACGTACTTGCCACCATAGAGACAATAGATGCTGCAATACCTGCACTGGTAAAGGCACCCGCTAAATCTGGCACACCTAAATAATAGGTTGCGTAATACATAGCAACACTGCCACGAATCGCATAGCCAAGCGTACCAAGTACACATGCTGCACACAGTAGTAACCATTGGTCGTTTTTAATAAGCACTTTTAATTGCGTAATAACACTTTCTTTTTGCGGCTCGTGAGTAATACGCTCTCGAGTCGTTAAGAAGCAAAATAAGAACAACGCAACGGCACAGGCTGATACCAGCGCCATCGCCAGTTTATAACCGTAAGATAAACTATCGCCACCCCAGTAAGATGCTAATAACGGCACCGAGAATACAATCACCACATTGGCAATTTTAGCGAAGAACATACGGTAGCCATTAGCTGACAAACGCTCTTTAGGATCGGCAGTTAATACGCCGATATAAGAAATATAAGGAATAGCAACACCAGTAAACATCAAGGTCGCGAATAGGTAAGTCGCATAAGCCCAAGCTAACTTCATGTTGTAGTCGAAATCTGGCGTGGTAAAGAGCAGAACGACCGACAAACCATACGGTACAGATAAAAATAAGAACCAGTGACGGAACTGACCCCAACGGGTTTTCACTTTATCGGTGATCACCCCCATTAAAGGGTCGGTAAAGGCATCAACAAAACGCGCCACTAAGAACAACACACCCATATCAACCGGATCAAGTCCGTAGATATCGGTGTAAAAGAAAGACATAAAATAGAATAACGCTGCAACCATGACATTCACTGCCATGTCACCGGCACCAAAGCCGACCTTTTCTACAACGGATAACTTTTGAGATTCCATACAACAACACCCTAATTGGTCAATAATGAGCCGCCGCTCACTATTTCAAGCAATGTCGAAAAGCCTTCAACACTGCGTATCAAATAAATTTACAGCCCTAGATATTACACAGCTTGGCCATTGCGTTCGTTATTTTTGTAAATTTAATGCTAATCTAATTAATAGTATTATCATACTTATTAAATCGCAACTCTTTTCGACCGATGGCAAAGTATCGCGCCAGCAATAAAAAACCCCAGCAAAGCCGGGGTTTTTGGGTCTATTCAAGAAATTTAGAAAGAATAACGTGCACCAAGTGCGAATGTGCGTGAGTAGATACCGTTACCAAAGTTAAATAGGTTGTCGTTACCTTCACCATAGTAGTTTTGATATACGTCATCTAGGATGTTCGTTGCATCAAAAGTAACCACTAAGTCATCATTCACATTGTAGCTAAATTGGAAATCTAAACTTTGCTCAGGACGACTCCAGAATTGGATCGGGTTAGCAAAGATTGCCGCTTCGTTACCTGTGTAGAACTCAGAACGCCACACATAAGATAAACGCATGTCGAATGAATCACGCTCGTAGATACCTACGATACTGTATGATTCATCAGAAACACCGGCCATTTGTGAATCAACATAACCAGAGATTTCACCCGTCTCATCGAATTCAGGTGTATCTTGTGATGAATCAAGCATGGTGTAGCTTGCTTGCACACCAAAACCGTTTAAGTACTCTGGTAAGTTTTCTGGGAAGTAAACTAAACCAACTTCTAAACCAGATAGTTCACCGTTTGAAGCATTCACAGGTGCACTTAATACATATGGACGTGTTACGCCATCATCGCCTTCGCGCACAACTTGCTTACGACCCGCAACAACTAAGCCTTCAATTTCACGCTTAAAGTAAGCTGCGTAAAGTGAGCTTGTATCTGCGAAATACCATTCAAGTGATACGTCGTAGTTCTTTGATTCTGTTGGTTTAAGATCTGGGTTACCACCATTACCTGTACCGTAGGTAGCACCTTCTGTTAAAGGATCATACCAGTATTGCAGTGCGTTTAAGTCAGCAAAGTTAGGCATACGTAATGTTTCTGTGTACGCAACACGACCCACTACATCATCAGTGATATTCCAGTTAAGCACAAAACTTGGAAGTAATGCGCTGCTATCAGCACTTGCTGAGCTTTCTTCAAATACATTTGAGTTCATGCCGCCAGACTCAGCAACAAAGTCCATGTCTTGCTCGTAGCTTACATAACGTAAACCAAACTCACCGCTGATATCTTCTGTTAAGAAGAAATTAGTTGTTGCATATAGCGCGTATGAGTTTTCTTCGATATCAAATGTTTTGTAAACGTCTTCAGCTTCAATGCCGTATACGCTACGAACCGCATCGCCATTATCTAGCATGTAACCACCGTCTGCAGTTACAAAGCTGTTGAATACATCAGCACGGCCATCGAAATAATCATCAACTTGGAACACAATGCCAGTACCATCGCCAGATGCACCCGCCGCTGCTAGCTGTTCAATTAAGCTTGCTACAGAGGTGTTAGCAATACCTGCATCTTGACCACGGGTGTATTCTTGCGCAGTACGTTTTTCGTAACGACCACCAAACTTCACTTTATCGAAGATAGCTCCGCCAATTAGGTATTCAGCATCAAACGTGAAAGTTAATGCGTCACCTGCGTTACCGCCGCCATTGTCATAAATTGTACCTGCATTCCAGTTTTCGATAGCAGCCATATCTGCTTCGTTTACCGCTGTATTTGGGTTATCCCAAAACGCGATACCTGGTACGCCGTCTTTATCGTTAAAGTCTACATCTAAACCATATGCAGTGCGGTCAAATCGCATTGCGAAGAAATCTGTTTCGTACTCACTGTCTTGGTAAACAACTTCTGTATTAATGGTTAGGTAATCGCTTGCTTGCCACTCTGCACCTAATGCATATAAGTAGCTATCTGTTTTACCGTATGAGTAGTCACCACTTTGGAAGCCGCCAGCGCCAATCGCTTGCTTTTCCTTAATAACGTTAGTGCCATCAAACACCGTTGGTGTTTCAATGAAGCCGTTACCGTTTTCAAACGTATTTGAGAACCACATCGCGTTTTGCGATTCGTTTTCGTAACCTGTGTAGAAACCTTCAGCTGTGATTTCGAGTGTTTCATTAGGTGCCCACTGTAAAGAGACAGACGCAGCTGGACGCTTACGAAGACCAGTGAATGAAGTACCAAAAATAGCATCGCGTGCAAGTAGGTATTCAGTTGGCTCACCATTTACGTCTAAAGTAGAACCTGCCGCAGTCGGTAGACCTAACTCAGTACCTTGAGTCCAAAATTCATTTGGTACACGTGAGTACGGTGAGTAGTTGTACTGTGGTTTATCAGTAAAAAATGGGAACGCTGCACCCGCTGTAATGGTGTCATCGCGGTAATGTGTTTCAGCATAAGAAATATTGAAAAGTGCACCAAACTCACCAGCACCGTCGATTTCCCAACGGTTAGAAAGTAACGCACTGATATTTGGATCAACTTCATCTGGTTGATCTGAGTAAATCGCACGTGCCGCTAAAACAACTTTTTCACCTTCGAAGTTGAAAGGACGGTGAGTTTTAATATCAATCGCACCTGCGATACCACGTTCGATTTGATCCGCCGAACGGGTTTTATAAACTGTTACGCCTGAAAGTAAACTTGCAGGAATGTCTTGCAGCGCCACATCACGACCCGCACCTGTAAAGATAGCGCGGCCATTAACTGTGGTATTAACATCAGTAAGACCACGGATTGAAACCGCACTTACTTCACCAGCACCACGGCCTGTTGTTTGTACACCTGTCACACGTTGTAGTGCTTCAACTACGTTGTTATCAGGGAATTTACCAATATCTTCAGCAACAATTGCATCCACGATTTGAACGCTTGCACGTTTTTCATCTAGCGCTTTGTTTAAACTGCCGCGAATACCTGATACTTGAATAACCTCCATCTCATCGACGTTATTCTCAGGAGTTTTTGGTGCTTCCTCCTGTGCAAAAGCAAATTGACAGGTAAATGCCATAACTACAGCACTGGCTATGTGTGTTCTTTTAAACATAAGCGGTGTTCTCCAAATTATAGTTTTATCGGTCCGCTGAACTTTCCCCATTCAGTTACCGAAGAGTGACCACTGCATTGTGCATCGTGTGTTGTCAAAACGGTGCGCGAGTGAATCTACATTTTATTATGTTAATACATTGCTGCCTGAACTTTAATAATATTGTATGATTATTTAACAGTCAACTCAAAAAGCCAAATTAAAATTAGTGCCATTATGTTTACAAAAAACGTTGTAATTATAACACGTTACAAACTCAAAAAGGGCTGCGTTTTTATTTTGGGAATTTATGTAGCCCCATTATTATCAGTCACTTAGCGTTTATTTGTTTGCTTGTTTAATTTGTCTTTAGTTCATCCAGAGCGACAAAAAAGGGCTAACAAGTTATTTACCCGGCGTATTTTGATGCTACTATGATAAAAATACAATAATACAATATAGAGTTATTTTTTGCTGCACTTTTACTGGTTTGTTTCGATGTAAACAATCAGTTACTCAGTATAATCAGGCATACACTGTGTATTATCTGGTCATTTAGAGCGAGCTCTAAATACAAAAGCTGCAGTTTGAACAACAATTATTAGTCACAGAGGACACTCATGAAGAAATTAAAAGCGTTAGCGCTGCCATTGCTTTTTTCGAGCAGCTTAGCCGTTGCACAAAACCCATTATTCACCGATGTATTTACTGCAGACCCAGCAGCACTTGTTCACAATGACACCGTATACCTTTATACAGGTCATGATGAAGCACCTAATAATGATGTGTTTTTTGAAATGCACGACTGGTTAGTCTTTTCATCAACAGACATGGTGAACTGGAAAAAACACGGCCCAATCATGAAAGCAACCGACTTTAAATGGGCTAAAGGCGAAGCATGGGCTTCACACATGATTGAGCGTGATGGCACTTTCTATTTCTTTACAACCGTTCGCCACGACGACACAAAACCAGGTTTTGCAATTGGTGTTGCGACGTCTAAATCACCAACAGGTCCATTTAAAGACGCGATTGGCCATGCATTGGTTACCGATGATATGACCAAGCACACGCCAAATGATTGGGACGACATCGACCCTGCAATTTTTACTGAAGAAAACGGCGATACTTACATGTTCTTTGGTAACTTAATGCCAAAATACGTAAAGCTAAGCGACGACTTACTGTCTCTTGATGGTGAAATTAAAACGCTAGACTTGCCTAACTTTACCGAAGCGTTATGGGTTCATAAGAAAAACGACAACTACTATGTTTCGTACGCATGTGAGTTCCCTGAGAAGATCTGTTATGCCATGAGTAAAAGTATTCACGGACCGTGGGAATATAAAGGTATCTTGAATGAGATCGCAGGTAACAGCGAAACCAACCACCAATCAATCATCGAATACAAAGGTAAAGACTACTTTATTTACCATACTGGTGCTGTACCACCGATTGATGGCAAACCAAGTGGCGGGCGTTTTCGTCGTTCAGTGGCGATTGAGCCACTTTACTACAACGAAGATGGCACACTTAAACGTATTATCATGACCACTGAAGGTCTAAGTAAACAAGACAAGTAATATCAAAAAGGGCTCTTTAAGAGCCCTTTTTAATGCTCAAATGTAATACAAATAATCAAATTTAACAGAAAATCCTCACTTTAAGATAAGTAAAAAACTTCCCTAATAGCGCAAAAACAGCGAAAAAAACGCCAAAAATGGCAACTTGAAAAAATTAAAATCACGCTGTACATATTGTAAACACTGATACTTCATGTTTACATATCAATTACCTTTGCAAAAGTATTTGCACATTTTAAATCGTACTATAAAATTACAATACTACGTTCTTATTAGTTTGATATAGGCACGCGGCAATTTTATTGACAACAATCGAATAAAAAAATGAATCCCAGTTTCAAGAGGACACATAAAATGAAATTAAATAAATTAGCCATGGTCATAGCCTGCTCTTTGGCTGTTACAGGTTGTGGCAAAGAAGATGGTACTAAGCTTGACACAGCACCAGCGGTTGCCGACCCGCAAAGTGCAAAACCGACAGTAAGCAGCAGTGTTGAATACACTGAATCTGGTAGCGTAATGGTTACCAATGTAAGCGTGCACGACCCTTCTGTCGTTAAAGTTGACGACACTTATTATATTTTTGGTTCACACCTTGCTGCCGCTAAATCAACTGATCTCTTGAACTGGGAAATGATTTCGAGCCTTTCAGCTAACGCAGCCGTTAATGAAAGCCCATTATTCGATTACAACTACACAGGTGAAATTGCCGAAGGTATTGAATGGACAGATGGTTTTACAGGAAACTGGGCGGCCGATGTAATCAAAGCGCCAAATGGCAAATTTTGGTTTTACTATAACCACTGTGCACAAGATAACCCAGATACCGCAGATGTGGTTGATGAAGTGTGCTGGAACCGCTCTTACCTTGGTTTAGCTGAAGCTGACAATATTGAAGGCCCATACAAAAACAAAGGTATTTTCTTACGCAGTGGTTATCGCTCAGAAGCTGAATTTACAGCTTACCCACTTGATAACGGCCAAACGACATGGAATGGTGCCGTTGATCCTAACGTAATCGATCCAGCGGCATTCTATGATGCTGACGGTAAACTTTGGATGGTTTACGGTTCATACTCTGGCGGTATTTTCGTACTAGCAATGGACGAAGAAACGGGTATGCCTGAAGCTGGTCAAGGCTATGGTAAAAAGCTAGTAGGCGGCGACTTCCGTGCAATGGAAGGTGCATTTGTTATGTACAGCCCAGAAAGTGAATACTACTACTTATTCTACTCAGTAGCTGGTTTTGCGCTAAATGATGGTTACAACATTCGTGTTGCTCGTTCTAAAACACCAGATGGTCCTTACCTAGATAACGCAGGTAACGATATTTCAACATTAGGTGGCTTAGAAGTTGGTGAAAAACTAATGGGCGGCTTTGAGTATACACAAGAGCTTGGCGAAACAGCACCAGCATGGGGCTACCAATCACCAGGTCATAACTCTGCTTACTACGATGAAGCGACAGGTCGCCATATTTTAGTAACGCATACGCGTTTCCCGCAAACATCGACTGAGTTCCCAACCATTTCAGAAGCGCACCAAGTTCGCGTACATGAAATGTTCATTAACTCATTAGGTTGGCCTATGGCTTCACCGCAGCGCTATGTGCCGCTTGAAGGCGACAACATGGTTGTGGCAGATGAACTTTATGGTTATTACAAATTTATCAACCATGGTAACGATGTAAATACAGATGCTATTCGTTCAATGCATATTGCTTTAAACGAAGATCACTCAGTAACCGGTGATGATCCAGGTATCTGGTACATGATTGATGACTCAAATATTAAGCTTGAGTTAGATTCTGGTACGTACTTTGGTGTGGCTAAATGGCAATGGGATGATGCAACTAAAGCGATGGCGGTCACTGTATCTGCAACATCAAGCGAAGGTGCAACCATTTGGGCAAGTAAACGTGATGAAATCACAGATACAGCTAACGTACTAGGTACTGTTCAAGAAGCGCTAGATATTAAAACTGAATTATCAATTGCAGACGAAGGCTACTCATTACCAACAAAAGGTAAAGACGGTGCTGCAATTAACTGGGAAAGTAGTGATGAGTACTACATCACCAGTGAAGGTTCGGTATTTATTCCAACGCCAGATCGCGGTGATAAAGCAGTTACGTTAACGGCTAATATTTCATTAAACGGTGAAAGCACAACCAAAACATTCAATGTAAATATTGAAGCGCGCCCTGAGTTTAAAAATGCGATTGCACACTATGCATTTGAAGATTCACTCAGTGATGGCTTAGGAAACCTTGATGATGCGGGTGTAACAGACAACAGCATGCTAAATGTGGGTGCTGGTACAGCAGCCTACGCTGAAGGTCAAACAGGTAAAGCATTTAACTTTGATGGTGCAACGGGTGTTCGTTTACCTGATGATCTTGTTACTGGCGATGAGTACACTATTTCATACTGGTTTAAGCCAACTGTACTGACTAACTTCACGCCTACATTCTTCGCGGCAACCTCTGATGCACGTTGGATGAGCTTGATCCCAGGTAGTACCCACTTTACAACAACACCAATGCTTTGGAGTCGTTACTTAGCTGATGATGGCACAGATATGTGGAACCAAATCATCTCTGACTCACCAGCGGTAATGGATTGGAATCATATTGCCATCACTTATGCTAATGGCACAGCGACACTTTATCGTGATGGTGTACGCTCAGGTACGATGCCACGTCCTGATTTCTTTAGCACACAAGCAGGTAACTTTGCGCTGGGTGTGAACTACGGTTGGGACTTACCTTTCCAAGGTCAAATTGATGAATTTATCGTCTATGACTATGCGCTAAACGGCTTAGATATCAATGGTGCGGCTATCAATAACCTGACAGATCCGACTAAATTCGAAGACTTCATTACAGATGCGCTTGATTTAGGTGATGTTTCTGCAGTACGTGATAGCTTTGAATTACCACGAGTAGGTCCATTTGTATCTGGTATTAGCTGGACGTCAAACAACGAAGAGTACTTAAAACCAGTTAACGGCACGGCTGTTGTGACACAACCAAGTGCGTCTGCTGGCGACCAAGTTGTAACATTAACTGCAACCATTAAGTACAAAGACTTTACTGATACTAAGTCATTCGATGTAACCTTAAAATCACTTGCACCTGCTGAATACAGCTTTGAAGGTGACCTAACTGCATTAAACGGCGCATACGCGGCGGGTAAATCAACGGGTGGTTTCATCAATAATACTGGCGGTAGCGTAAGCTATGTTGACGGTGTAATTGGTCAAGCAGTATTCCTAGAAGGTTCAGGTGTTCGTTTACCGGATAACCTAATCACGACTAATGACTACTCTGTATCTATGTGGCTTAAACCAGAAAGCTTCACAGATTACACAACAACGTTCTTTGCCGGTGCAAGTGCAAACGCATGGTTAAGTTATGTACCATCGATGGCAGGCTCAGCGCTAACGCGTTTATGGGCAAATAACGGTGCCTTCTTCGATAATGCAGAACTAGATAGCCGTATTCCTGCAAAAGAGTGGACACATGTTGCTTTCACTGTTGATGGTACAAACGGTGATGTGCTGAAGATGTACGTTAACGGTGAACTACAGCTAGAAACCGATGGCTTCCCACGTGTATTCACGGTTCCTGGTGAAACAAATGAGTTTGCTCTAGGTGTTAACTACTGGGATACGCCATACCACGGTGCTATCGATGAACTGAAAATTTTCAACGGTGCGATTAGCGCTGAAGAAATAAAAGCACTCTTTGATGCAGCTGCTGCACAAGAGTAACAAAGTGAGGTGAGCTGCCTCACCTCAACTATTTGTTGTCTGGAAAAGCCGGGTGAAAACCCGGCTTTTTTCTAAAGCTTTAGTACCTTTTGCCGATACATACATATCATTCACTTTCATCGCTCTTATTATGGCTATTAACTCATTAGCAAGTGCGCTAACTATCTCAAACGCAAGCACAGCAAGCAGTCATACCCACTCAAAAGTAGGCTACAAACTTAGCAGCCAAGAGATGAATAAACTCTCTGGTCGTGAAGTAGAGCCCGCTCAAAAAGAAGAAGTATCTAGCGAACTCCCCGCGCATATTCGCAAAATGGTTGAGCAACTTGAAAAGCTCAAAGAACAACTCGAACTCGCCAAAGAGCAATTAGCCAAACTGCAAGCGCTCAAAAACCAAGAAGATGAAGCTGTAAAAGTGCAAGTTGAAACACAGACCAAGATGGTGATGGAAATCCAAACGCAAATAATGTCTCTTAGCCAATCAATTAGCGATGCGCTAAAAGAAGCAGGTATTAGCGACCCTGGAGTGCTAATGAGCGTGCTGGTGTGATAGAAGCTTTAAGCTGTAAGTTTTGAGCTATAAGCTTTAAGTCTCAAGCTTTACTCTTGTCGCTTTCATCTCGCTAACTCCCTTTCATGCTCACTTTACTCTTGCAACTTTACCCTCGCTAACTCCCTCTCATGCTCACTTTACTCTTGCAACTTTACCCTCGCTAACTTTTCTCAAAAAACCCAAAAAAGGGTCAAAACCCAGTGAGTATGCGGGCTCTGAAATATCGAGCACGCAAATACGAAACTTCCTTAGCAGTAAAAATAGGTGTTATTTAGGGTCATTGTCGTTACATTTAGTAGCTGTTAAAACAACTTGTTTTGTTCAATAAATCAACAGCATAAAATTAACGACCTAACCTACATAGCCACTTTACGAACTCAATGACAAAGACCGTTCAAATAAAAAACAACACTTAAATCCCACTAAAAAGCCTTTCCTAGCACTTTTTTAGTATAGAAATTAACCAACTCATTCGTATTATGAATTCACCCTATGAACGAAGTGAGGGCGTCTTATGCGTCAAATTTTATTACTTTCTGTAAATGGATTTACGCTACAAAAACTGTTTTTACTGGCATCGTTATTGGTGTGCTTTTTCACCTCAGCTGAAGAAACAAGCCCTATCTCAACAGCAAGAGCATGGTTAACCTTGGTTGATTCTGGAGAATACCACGAGAGCTGGCAGCAAGCTGATCAGGTTTTTCAAAACAACACGCCCAAAGCTCGCTGGCAAACAGCCTTAGATCAAATACGCGTTCCTTTAGGCCGAGTTATGTCTCGCACCTATTTTGGCACAGCAGAGTATAGCTCATTACCCGGCCTGCCAAATGGTGAGTATTTAGTAGTCAAGTTTCAAACCGAGTTTATGAATAAAGAGGCAGTTGTTGAAACACTCAGCCTTAGCAAAGCCGCCGATGGCTGGCACCCATTAGGCTATCTGATCGATTAGTATAGAGCAGCGCAAAGCGCCCTTAGGCTTTGTGCTGTAAGAGTTATCGGCAGTCAAAATACGTATCTGCGGGAAAATAAACCGCACAATTGATGAATAGTATTTATTGTTCGTCGTCGTAACATAAAAACACTTCAAGACGTACTAAATAAACAACAAGTAAATGGAATTGCTATGAGAAAAACGCTCTTACTAATCATTTTTTTAAGCTGCTTTTGTGCACATGCTGAGGAGCTCGAAGTTATTCATCGCGCTAAAAGCTGGCTTGCGTTAATCGACAACGGTCAGTATCAGCAAAGTTGGCAGCAAGCAGACTCATTATTTAAACAAACAATGCCACAAAGCAACTGGAGTAAAGCGTTAAAACAAGTTCGGGTACCGCTTGGCAAGGTGGTTTTACGTAAGAATTTAAGCCTGATGAATTACGACTCTTTGCCCGGAACACCTGATGGCGAATACGTAATCATTCAGTTTCAAAGCCAATTTATGAATAAAGATCATGCTGTTGAAACAGTTAGCCTCAGCAAACGTAGTGGCCAATGGCAACCTATCGGTTATTTTATTAATTAGGGGTTATATTTAGGTTTTAGGTTTTAGGTTTTAGGTTCTAGGTTCTAGGTTCTAGGTTCTAGGTTCTAGGTTCTAGGCTCTAGGTTCTAGGCTCTAGGTTCTAGGTTCTAGGTTCTAGGAGTGCATTGTAGAACGGCTTTAGTCGTGAAGATTATGTGATGGACAAAATTCGGCACTAAAGTACCTCCTACGTGGGGTTTTATATGCAATGTAGGGCATGAAAAGGTGTAGATGGATTATGTTGGCTTTCGCTTCGCTCAAACCAACCTACCCGAAGAATGAACAGGTAAGTAATGCGGTAGGTGTCACGCTTGCTTGGCGCGTCATGAAATCAACACCCTACGATCAGACAGACATATCACCAACATCCTCCACCGCTCAGCTAAAAACTGACAGCTGAAGGCTGAAGGCTATAAAAAAAGCCACTCATAAATGAAGTGGCTTTGGTTGAGTCGATTTTTTACTTATAACTTAATTTGGTTCACGCAGATGGAACACTTGGCACTTGTTACCTAAATCAGGTTGTTGTGCGAAGTTAGTGTTTTCAGCTAAACCACAGTTACTTAAACCAAGCGCTTGTTTTGTGTAGCGGTTGATCAGCATAACACCACCGCCTTCTACCGGAGCAATACGCCACTGTGCTGTTTTCGCTGCACAAGACGCCATTTCTACGTTGGCACCTGGTACTAAGGCGTTATCAGCTACCGCAGCACAGAACTCGCTATCAGCGCTTTGTTTAAGGCTTACATAGCCTGTATCTGTTGGTGTGAAGAACCATTGCTGTGCATCTTTATGCGTAAAAGCTTGTTGCTCAACATTGGTACCCGCTTTAACCGTACCAGCCACGCTAAGTGCTTTACCACTTTGTTGGCTTAATACGACAACACTGCCCATAGGGCGTAATTGCCAGTCGCCACACGCTGTTGCGTCGCTTTGCTGTAAAACCGCTTGGTTTTGTGCGGCAGAACAACCAGCAACCGCTAATGGCTTGCCTGTGTAACGGTTAGTAATAGAGACATTACCATCTGTACTTGGTGCTACTTTCCATTGCTGACAGAAGTTATTGCGCCATGCTGCAGATTGTACTTTAGCGTTATCTGCGTCATTACAGCTTTCAAGCTCTAAGAACTTGCTGTCTTCACGGTTAGCTAAACGAACAAAACCATCTGTTGTTGCATCAATAACCCATTGACCATTGGTGCTTGCACACTGACGTTGAACTGCACGTGCATCTTGTGGATCAGCTGCAATGTCTAAACATAAGCCGCTTGTTGCATTCACTAATTGGTAACGTTGACCTTGCACTCGCGTTACCAGTGGGCCGTATTCACCTGATGGCGGAGCTACTTCAACGCCTGGTGTTAATGGTTTACCAAAGCTTGGTGTGCCATCGTCGTTCCAAGTGAATTTTTGCGCACGTAATGAACGCGTCGCACTACAACCGTGCTCTACCGAATCATTACCGTGATAAACTAACCAATCTTCTGTGCCGTCTGGCGATGTGAAAAAGCCGTTGTGACCTGGGCCAAACACTTCTTCTGTACGCTCAAATACTGGCTTTTCGTATTTTTTCCAGCTGCTCGCTTTAAGCGGATCGTCACCAACAAGCTCAAGCATACCTAGTTTGTAATCAGGAGTATTACAGAAGCTTGCTGAGTACGTCATAAACGTACGGCCATTGTGCTGTAAAATTTCAGCGCCTTCAGTTACTTTACGACCACTGATTTCCCAATCTAGCTCAGGACGCGTGATCACCGTATGCGGTGAGTTCTTCTTCAGAGTCCATGGGTTTTCCATTTCAGCAATAATGTTTAATTGCTGATCGCCCTGCCATTGAGAGTAAATTACATATAGCTTGTCTTTGTATGTTAGGTAGTTACCGTCGATGTTCCATACGTTAGGCATTAATGCGCCCTTGTATTCGTATGGACCCATAGGATCGTCACCGGCACTTTCTAATACGTTTAAGTGTTGGTTATCTAAAGTGCCATCAGTACCGGCTGTGTACATCATGTACCAACGGTAGCCGTTTGGCCCTTTTAGACGATGGAATTCAAACGCCCAGAAGTTACAGCAACGCTCAGGGTTCGAATCAGACCAAACATTGATAGGTGTTGCATCAGCAAGGCCCGCTAATGTTGGTGATTTACGCATCACTAACTCAGAAGTCCACGTTGTTGTAGTTAGGTAATAGTTACCATCCCAATACTCAAGCCATGGATCGGCGCCATTTGGGAAAAGAGGATTAGTAAAAATACCATCATCTTGAATTGGCGCTTTTGCTGTGGCTGCGACATCTGCTTTGGCTGTGTTGTCTCCAGCCGTAGTCTGACAGCCCGTCAGAGCGCCAAACGACAAGGCAAATAGGCTAGCTAAGCCAGCCTTTTGCATTGCGCTTTTAAGCTTTGTTGTTTTCACGTTTGTGTTCCTTTATTTTGTACCAAATTCGTACACGATGCGTGTTGAATACACGTCACCTGGCAGTAATGTTGTGCTTGGGAACGTTGGCTGATTAGGTGCATCAGGGAAATGCTGTGGCTCTAAACAAAAACCACTTCTAAAATTATGCACTAAGCCAGACGCTTGCTGAGTACTACCGTCTAAGAAGTTACCTGAATAAAACTGTACTGCAGGCTCTTCTGTGTAAACTGTTAACGTACGGCCTGAGTTTGCTTCGTAAACCGTCGCCGCTTCAACAAGTTCATTGCTTGGCGTGTCTTTAAGCACAAAGTTATGGTCATAACCTTTACCAAGTTTCAGTTGTTCATTGCTTGCTTTGATATCTTGACCGATTGCTTTAGCAGTACGGAAGTCAAACGGTGTGCCAGCCACATCCATCAACTCACCAGTTGGGATCAAGCCGCCATCCACAGGCGTAATTGCTTTTGCGTTAATTTGCATTTGGTGATCAAGAATGTCGCCTTTACCCGCTAGGTTAAAGTAGCTGTGTTGCGTCATATTGATTATGGTCGGCTTGCTTGTTGTAGCAATAAACTGCATATCTAGCGTGTTGTTGTTCGTTAGCGTGTAAGTCACTTCTGTCGTCACTTCACCCGGGTAACCTTGGTCACCATCAGGGCTCACTAAACTTAAGGTTACACCTGCGCTGTTTTGCGTCGTGAACGGTGTCATGTTCCACACTTTTTTGTCGAAACCTTGCACACCACCATGTAAATGGTTGTCACCATCGTTAGTCGCTAATTGGTATTCAGTGCCATTTAAGGTGAATTTACCGTTTGCGATACGGTTACCAAAACGACCGATGATTGCACCGTAGTAAGTTGTCGCTTTTGTGTACGCTTCTAGGTTATCTAAACCCAGTACAATATTACCCATTTCGCCTTTTGCATCTGGCGTTTCAATACGCGTGATAATGCCGCCGTAGTTGATCACATCAACGCTAATACCATTGCTGTTAGTCAGCGTTACTTGATTAACTGGCGTTTGATCAGCAAGTACGCCATAGGCCGTCATTGATGCTGAAGGGGAAGTCGTCATATTGTCTCCTTGATGAGCACACGCTGGTGTAAGGGCAATCCCACATGTCACCAACAATGCATAAAGCCCGCGCGACTTTTTCGTGTTCGAACTGGCTGTTTGATGAGTTGTTTTTAAACCTTGGAAAACACATTGCAATGACATATGAATAACCTTTTTGTAATTGTATTTATAGTTTTATAATACAAATACAGGTGTCATTGCAAATTTAATCGCTAAAGTTGGATTTTGCCGTCTTTCACCATGATGCAATCCATCCCCGCACTTTTGGCGGCTTGGTAGCCAATTTGTGTGTCTTCAAACACCACACATTGACTTGGTTCAACACCTAAAAGCGCTGCTACTTTTAAGAATGTTTCTGGGTTCGGCTTGCCTTTACTAACATCACTGGCAGTCACTAAGGCACCAATTTTATTAATTAAATTCGTATCTGTTAGATGATCAATTGCATGCTCGCGGTCAGCCCCCGTGCCCACACCCATTGGCAATACACCATGGTACTTTTCAAGTACTGCGACGGTTTCGTCAATCACTAGTGGATGATGTTGTAAATCAACCCAAAACTGGTGTTTATCTTTTGCCACAACCAAAGGGTCATGATCTAAACCAAATTTTTCGTTAAGCATTTCAATTGTTTTAACGGTCGGAATGCCGCCTAAGCTATACATGTAGTCGTAATCGAATGGATACCCATAGGCTTCGCAAGCTTTCTGCCATGCCTGTAAGTGACTGCCCATTGAGTCAATTAAGGTGCCATCCATATCAAAAATAATGCCTTGGTAGGCGCTTAAATCGATCATATCTACTCCTAAAATGTTTAGCTTCACAATAGCATAAGCCAGCGAAGAGCGTGGCTCATCACTGGCTTAATCGACAACAAAATTTGGGGTGAACGTGCTCACACACAGCACGTTCTAGTACATAAAGTACTAATTCTTACAGGCCACGTTTTAGCATGTAGTAAGCTGCGTTATGACGAAGCTCTGTTTTGAAACCACGGATCGTCGTATCGTTATCGATGATCATCGTTTCAACGCCAGCCATTTCAGCAAAATCGATAATCATATCGGTTGTTACTGCTTGGCTGTATGCAGTGTGGTGTGCACCACCGGCGTGGATCCATGCAGCTGATGCTACAGATAGATTTGGTTTTGGTTCCCAAAGCGCTGAAGCAACAGGTAAGTGAGGTAAATCAGCTGGCGGAGCCACTGTGTCTACTTCGTTAATTAGAATACGGAAACGGTTACCCATATCAATTGGTGATACGTTGATTGCAGCACCTGGTTTTGCAGTAAACAATAAACGACCTACATCACATTTCACACCAATAGTGTGCTGGTGAACTTCAAGACGTGGTTTTTGCGCTGCAATTGAAGGACACACTTCTAACATGTGTGCGCCAAGTACTTGGTCAGTCTCACCCATGTTGTAAGTGTAATCTTCCATGAATGAACAACCACCTTCACGGCCTTCACCCATTACTTTCATGATGCGAACCATAGCAGCTGTTTTCCAGTCACCCTCACCACCGTAACCATAGCCTTTCGACATTAGGCGCTGTGTAGCAAGACCCGGAAGACCAGAAAGACCTGATAAGTCTTCAAAACAGTTTGTGAATGCTTTAAAGCCACCTTTCTCTAAGAAACGCTCCATACCAAGCTCTAAACGTGCTTCGTTGCGTAGCATTTTCACTGCGTAATCGTCTTGTAGAGTTTCGTCAGCAATTACGTAGTCTTGCTTATATAGCTCTAACTGTGCATCGATTTCGTCTTCTGTGATTGTATCAACCACTTTTACAAGCTCAGCGACACCAAACGCGTGTACTTCATAACCAAAAGTAATTTGCGCTGAAACTTTGTTACCTTCAGTCACCGCAACTTGACGCATGTTGTCGCCAAAACGCGCAACTTTAAGTGTTTGGCTTTCTGCCCAACCTTTTGCCGCACGACACCAGTCATCTAACTGCTGTTGTACGTCAGCACGTTGCCAGTGACCTGCAACAACTTTACGCTCTTTACGCATTACAGTACCGATGAAACCGAACTCACGGTCACCGTGTGCACTTTGGTGCGTATTCATGTAGTTCATGTTGATGTCAGACCAAGGAAGGGCTGCGTTGAACTGAGTATGAAGGTGTAACCAAGGCTTACGTAATTCGCTTAGGCCAGCAATCCACATTTTCGCAGGTGAGAAAGTGTGCATCCATAAAACTAAACCAACACAGTTAGGATCCGTATTTGCCGCTTGGCAAACAGCGTGAATTTCTTCAGGTGACTTAACGGTAGGCTTACATACCAAGTTTACTGGTAAGTTCGCTTCGCTGTTTAAGCCCGCTACAATTGCTTCGCTGTCTTTGGCAACCGTTTCTAACACCTTAGGACCATAAAGATGTTGTGAGCCGGTAACAAACCAGACTTCTTTCGTCATCGTCGTCATGTTAATAATCCTCTAAATTCTTGCTATTTGCTCTGACCGTAATACGCGTTTTTACCGTGCTTACGTAGATAATGTTTATCCATCACTGCTTTTTTAAGTTCAGCTGCGTGTGGATCTAAAGTGCGTGTTAAATACGCCATGCGTGCAATCTCTTCGAGTAGCGCGGCATGGTATACAGACTGAGCGGCATCTTTACCCCACGTGAAAGGCGCATGACCCGCAACAATCACCATAGGTGCAGCTTTCGGATCGCGGTCTTGATACGCATCAGTAATTTGAATACCGGTTTCTAATTCATAATCGCCATTCACTTGCTCATCGGTTAGCTCACGAGTACAGGTGATGTCACCGTGTACATAGTCAGCGTGAGTTGTGCCAAGGCAAGGAATGCTTTGTTTTGCTTGCGCCCATGCAGTTGCATAGGTCGAATGCGTGTGTGTTACACCGCCAATTGCATCGAAGTGGCGATATAAATGAACATGTGTTTTAGTGTCAGAAGACGGACGCATAGACCCTTCAACAATGTTGTTTTCAAGGTCGACGATCACCATGTCGTCAGCTTTCATTTGGTCGTACGATACACCACTTGGTTTAATCGCGATTACGCCTTTGTCGCGGTCGATTTGCGATACGTTACCAAAGGTATAAATTACTAAGCCACGACGTTGCAGCTCCATGTTCGCTTCATAGACTTCACGTTTTAGTTCAGTAAAACTCATGCTTTGTCTCCGTTTACATAGCTTGCAAGTGCTTGGTAGTTAGCATAAAGCTCGTCATACACAGCAACGCGCTCAGGGTTTGGTAGGTACTGATGACACACTGACGACGCCATTACTTTTTGAGCATCAGCCACTGTTGCGTGCTCACCTGCAGCAACCGCAGCCATAATTGCCGCACCCAATGCACAGCTTTGCTCACTTTCTAAAACGTCGATTGGACAGTTCCAAACATCAGCACAAGTTTGCATTACGTAGTCTGATTTTTTAGAGATACCGCCGATAACAACCACTGACTCGATTGGTACGCCTTCACTACGGAAGCGCTCAGTGATAGCACGTGCGCCAAACGCAGTTGCTTCAACAAGCGCTTTGAAGAACTTAGGTGCATCGGTGCCCATTTTTAAGCCTGTTAATGCCATGGCAACGCTTTGGTCAGCATCTGGCGTACGACGACCATTTACCCAATCAAGCGCCGTTACATCGTTGCTTGTTACAGGCAATGCAGCTGCCGCTTTTGATAACTCAACTAAGATTGAGTCTTCTAGCTTGTTAACTAACGCTTGCTCAGCGTCAGATAGATTTGTAAGTTGGCGAGTTGGCCAAAGTACTAGGTTCTTGAACCATGCGTATAAATCACCAAACGCAGATTGACCAGCTTCTAAGCCAACCATTCCAGGGATCACTGAGCCGTCAACTTGACCACAAATACCTTTAACGCAAGTATCACCTAGCTGCTCTTGAGACGTTACAGTGATGTCACAGGTTGAAGTACCCATTACTTTAGTTAGAACACCAGGGCGAACATTGGCTGCTACTGCCCCCATGTGACAGTCAAATGCACCGTAACCAACAACAATACCTTGTGGTAAACCAAGCTTCTCGGCCCACTCAGCAGTTAAGTTGCCAGCAACTTGATCGCTTGGCTCTGTAGTTGCATTTAACGTATCAACAACACCATCTAATAGTGGATCGATATTGCTGAAGAAGCTGTTTGGTGGGAAACCGCCCCACTGCTCGTTCCACATTTGTTTGTGGCCCGTTGCACAACGCCCTAGCTTTAATACTTCAGGGTGCGTTGTGCCGCACATTAGCGCGGTCATCCAATCGCAGTGTTCAACCCATGAATAAGTGGCTGCTTTTACACTGCTATCAACGCGGAAAATATGTAATGCTTTGGCCCAGTACCACTCAGAAGAGTAGATACCGCCCATGTGTGAAAGGTAGTTCACATCGTTGTTAGTGGCAGCTGCAGTGATTTCATTTGCTTCTTTAATAGACGTATGGTCTTTCCACAAAATGAACATCGCATTTGGATTTTCTGCAAATTCTTCAGTTAATGCCAGTGGTGTACCTTGGCTATTAATTGCCACAGGCGTTGAGCCAGTTGTATCAAAGCTCATACCCACTACTTTGTCTGCAGTACCCGCTGGAACTTGTGACCATAGACCATTTACTACTTCTACAAGGCTATCAATATAGTCTTGTGGATGCTGACGAAACTGATCCTTACTTGGGTCACAATATAAGCCTTGTGCCCAGCGCGGGTAGTTTACTAAATGGCTGGCAAGTTCTTCACCAGTCGCAACATCAACGAGTAATGCTCTTACCGAGTCTGACCCGTAGTCTAATCCCAACGTATAACGAGACATAATTACCTTTCACTAATTGCTTACTAACATTGTTAGTCATTATCTTTATTTGTATGATAATATCAACAATACCAGATTGTAAAGGTATTATAAAAATATTATTAACAGGATTATTTGCTGCTGGCGGGCGATTTATTGCGCAGTTTCTCTGGAAGATTAGATTGTTTTTTCAGCACAAATAATAGGTTAAAGCCACTACATTAACTTTTGTATGATAAGAATGGGATAACTATGTCTAGTCAATTAGAACAACTTAAAGCAGTGACAACCGTTGTTGCTGACACGGGTGATTTTGAAGCAATCAACGAATATAAACCGCAAGATGCAACAACAAACCCATCACTAATCTTAAACGCGATTCAAATTGAGAAATATCGCCCACTTGCTGCCGAAGCCGTATCATGGGCAAAAGCACAAAGCAGTGACGCAGCTGAAGTTGTAACAAAAGCAGCCGACAAGCTAGCGGTATTAATTGGCTCTAAATTAATGGAGCAAGTGCCGGGTTTAGTTTCAACAGAAGTGGATGCGCGTTTATCATTTGATACTCAAGCAACCATTGATAAAGCACTTGAGCTTGTTGCTTTATATAAAGAGCAAGGCATCGACACATCGCGCGTGTTAATCAAAATTGCTTCAACATGGGAAGGTATTCAAGCAGCCAAGGTACTTGAAGCGCAAGGTATCCGTTGTAACCTAACGCTGGTATTTGCATTTGCTCAAGCACGTGCTTGTGCCGAAGTGGGTGCTTACCTAATTTCACCATTCGTTGGTCGTATTCTTGACTGGTACAAAGCACAAGATGCAAGCGCTGATTTCGACGGTGCTAACGATCCGGGCGTTAAGTCAGTAACGCATATCTACAACTACTTCAAAAAGCACGGCTACGAAACGATTGTAATGGGCGCAAGCTTCCGTAACATCGGTGAAATCCAAGAATTAGCAGGTTGTGATCGTTTAACTATCAGCCCTAAGTTACTTGCTGAACTAGCTGCAACTGACGCACCATTAACTCAAAAACTATTACCAGCAACAGAAAAAGCAGAAGCGCCAGCTGCAATGACTGAACAAGCTTTCCGCTGGGAAATGAATGAAGATGCTATGGCAACTGAAAAGCTAAGCCAAGGTATTCGTCAATTCGCAATTGACCAAGAGAAACTAGAGTCAATCTTAAGCGAACTAGTTTAAACCGATTGTTTAAGCAGCAAAAAGCCCGCAAACCAAGGTTTGCGGGCTTTTTTTATACCAATTTGCTTAATTAAGTAGTCTATTTTGAGGCAATAAAACCTCGTTGATAGCAAGGCAAAAATTTCGTTATTTAGTTATTCTAAATCAGAAATTTTTAACGCAGATAGCAACAGGTTTAATCCCTCAAAATGATTAAGTATTATTGCGAATTGGTATTCTTACCTACACATCATCACAAATGTAGGTTTATCGTGTTGCGATTACGATAATTTTCGCCAGTCACATTATTCAGCAAGTAATGCGTTTGCTTTTGCAACTAGGTTTGCCACTGTGAATCCAAAGTGCTCAAGCAGTACTGCGCCTGGTGCTGACTCACCAAATGTGTCCATGCCTAGCACATCACCATCTTGGCCAACATACTTGAACCAGAAGTCACGGTGCGCAGCTTCAACAGCAATCTTTGGTGTACCCGCTGGTAGCACGCTTTGACGGTATGCTTTGTCTTGGCTGTCAAACTGATTCGTTGATGGCATAGATACAACGCGAACTTGCTTGCCTTGTGCTGTTAATTCAGCAGCAGCATTCACCGCTAGTTCAACCTCAGAACCCGTTGCAATAAGAATAAGCTCTGCAGCTTGTTCGCTATCAACAAGTACATAACCCCCTTTAGCAATGTCAGCAACTTGCTGTGCATCACGTGCCATCGCTTTTGTACCCTGACGGCTGAAGATCAGTGAACTTGGACCGGTTTCTTTTAATAACGCTTGGCGCCAAGCTACCGCAGTTTCAGTTTCATCACACGGACGCCATGCAGTCATATTTGGTGTCATGCGAAGGTTAGCGATTTGCTCGATTGGTTGGTGAGTTGGGCCATCTTCACCTTGACCGATTGAATCATGGGTATACACAAAAATGCTCTGTGCTTTCATTAATGCTGCCATACGTACAGCATTACGTGCGTATTCCATAAACATTAAGAAGGTTGCGCCAAATGGAATGAAACCACCATGTAATGCAATACCATTCATGATTGCGCTCATACCAAACTCACGTACGCCATAGAACACGTAGTTACCATCAGCAGCATCTTGTAAACCTTTTGCTTCTGGCCATAAGGTTAAGTTAGAACCAGCAAGGTCGGCAGAGCCACCCATTAGTTCAGGAAGCTGGTTAGCAAAGAAGGTGATCGCATTTTGTGATGCTTTACGTGTCGCAATGTTTTGCATGTCGGCTTGGCATTTAGCAATGTACTCATCAGCTAATTCAGCGAAGTTAGCTGGTAATGCTTTTTCAAGAACACGACGTGTATATTCTTTTGCAAGTTCAGGGTGTGCTTTGCTATAAGCCGCAAATTTTTGCTGCCATGCACCTTCAAGCTCTTGGCCTTTTGCTTGGGTATTCCACTCGTTATAAACCTCTTGTGGAACTTCAAATGCTGGGTGTGGCCAGTTTAGCTGCTCACGTACAGCTGCGATTTCGTCGTGACCCAGTGGTGCACCGTGACAGTCGTGGCTACCTGATTTATTTGGCGAGCCAAAACCAATCACTGTTTTACAACAGATTAATGTTGGTTGCGTGGTGTTGCTTTGTGCCGCTTCGATTGCACCCGCAATTGCATTCATATCGTGACCATCAACATCACGAATAACTTGCCAGCCGTAAGCTTCAAAACGTGCAGGCGTATCGTCGGTGAACCAACCTTCTACTTCACCATCGATAGAGATGCCATTGTCATCCCAAAATGCGATTAGCTTGCCTAGACCTAACGTACCTGCCAGCGAACATGCTTCGTGCGAGATACCTTCCATTAGACAGCCATCACCCATAAAGCAGTAAGTGAAGTGATCAACAATATCAAATTGTGGCTTATTGAATTGTGCCGCTAAGGTTTTTTCAGCGATTGCCATACCAACTGCGTTAGCAATACCAGAACCTAATGGGCCTGTCGTTGTTTCAACACCCGGAGTGTAACCATATTCTGGGTGACCCGGTGTTTTAGAGTGAAGCTGACGGAATTGCTTAATATCTTCAATGCTTACGTCGTAACCGCTAAGGTGTAACAATGCATATTGAAGCATTGAACCATGGCCATTTGATAACACAAAGCGGTCACGGTTAGACCAGTCTGGGTTTAATGGGTTATGGCGGTGAAAGTTTTGCCACAATACCGCTGCAATATCAGCCATACCCATCGGCGCACCAGGGTGGCCAGAGTTAGCTTGTTGAACGGCATCGACAGCAAGTATGCGAATAGCATTTGCAGATTGAGAACTAGGCAGAGTCATCTTATTAGCTTCCTGTTAATATTATAATATAAATAATATCGCAAAAACTCATCCAAATAGCAACTTAATAAAGCGCTATGCCAGTAATGACGTGTATTTAGGCCCATTTTGTACCGCTAAGCGCAGGTTTTAACACCATTTTATTGTTAATAACTTTTTCTAACTAAAGAGATGACAACACCGCTCAAAATAACCAAGCAAAAGTAGTGAAATATGCTTATTTATCAAGCAATTTCCTTAACTAATTTAGATTACAAAAACCAGACCTTGCTACAATTTGGTACATTATTTCATTGTTCAAGCCATTAATAACAACTTAATGTTAACGAGATTTTTCATTTAGGTTGTTTATTTGTGACTGTTCTAGGTAGTTGCTCGCTTGGGCTACGATCTTTATTTCTAATTAGTGCGCTTTGCCTTTCAGCAATGGCAAGCAGCACTGACTCTGCGTATTTAGCTGATGAAGGAGTAAGCCTTGGTTTAAGCCTAGGCTATGGTCAACTCGACAACCCAGTTTATAAAAAAGACGACATTCCTCTTTATGCCCTACCGCGTATAGAAGTATTTGCCGGTGACTTTTCATTTGCAAATACTCAGTTTGCTTGGACACCCGTGTGGGGCGATCATTATCAAGTGTCGTTATTCACCCAACTCAATGAAGATGGGCTGTATTTTGCCAAACACTCAGCAGCACTAACTGCAATTAGAACAACCAGTGGCCGCCCTTCAATGACACCGCCACCACCCGGTTCAAGCATTGAAGCACCAGTGGTGATAAAACGCCGCGGTGATATTACTAAAATATCAAAACGTAAACTGTCGGCCATGAGCGGTATTGAAGCGATTGTTGACTGGCAAAGCTGGCGTTTTAGCGCGTATTGGTCAATGGAGCTCACCAACTATCACAAAGGGTTACAAGGCGCATTGTCTGCACAGCGCTTGTTTTTGTTTGATCAGCATCTAGTTTTACTCGGCGCTGAAATACAGCATTTAAGTGCCGGTTTAGTGGATTACTACTATGGCAGTGCTGCAAAAGAGATACGAGCCGGGTTTAGCCCTTTTTTAGGCCACTCCAGTCAAAAATACAATCTAAAAGCCAGCTATCAATATCAATTTAATCAACAATGGCAATTCATAAGCGATGTAAAATACCAACGCTTATCTTCAGGTATCGCCGATAGCCCCCTTATTGATGACCGTAACTTATTGTCTTTTTATGCTGGCTTGGCGTGGAATTACTGATGATGTTGCGCTCTCGGCTTTTTTCACTCTTATTCATTTGCAGCCTTTCGTTTGTTGGCAGCACATTTGCACAAGCAGGCTACATTGAAGCAACACCAGAAAACTGTGTAACGGTAGAGCAAGACTGCGTGATGGATGTCTCCATTAATTGGTATACCGAAGTCAGCGAAACAGTGTGTATTCGCGTTACCGATCAAGAAATTAGGCTGTTCTGCCAAAAGCCAAATCAAGGGCAGAACTTTGCAATCACAGTGCAAAACAATCGCAACATTGTGTTAGAGCTACTCAGCGAGCAGCTAGAACCACTAGAAAGCACTGAAATTAGTTTATTCCACCAGCATGTTAAAAAACGCCGACGTGATATCGCATGGAGTATTTTTTGATGAGCCAGCATACTATTTTATATATTGAAGATGATTTAAAACTTGCCCAGCTAGTCTCTAATTATTTAAGCAATCATGGATATATCATTGAACACTTTGATAGTGGTTGCCATGCCTGTTACCAAGCAAGTAGTAAGAAATACGACTTAATTTTGCTCGATATCGGATTAGGCTCGGAAGATGGCTTTGAGATCTTTAAAGAACTAAAACAATACCAAGATACGCCAATTATTTTTATGACCGCAAGGCAGAGCCAAGTCGATCATATTACTGGCCTTGAGCTAGGCGCCGATGATTACCTAACCAAACCTGTTTCCCCGTCCATTTTATTAGCGCGAATAAATAACACGATTCGCCGCAGCCAAGCTATAAAACCAACAAGCACCACTCACAACGCCCATAATATTCGCTTTGGCTCGTTGAGTATTAATACTATTCAGCGCGAAGCTTACCTGCATAGCCAGCCACTTGAACTGACCAGTGCAGAGTTCGAAATTTTGATCCAGCTTGCTAAATCACCGGGCCAGTTGGTCAGTCGAGACCAATTATTTGATGGCACCATTGGTCGTAAATACGATGGTCAAAGCCGCACCATCGATGGCCGCATTAGTCGCTTACGCAAAAAGCTCGGTGACGAAGCGGTGCCGGCACAAAAAATCGTCACTGTTTGGGGTAAAGGATACATTTTTTCTCCACAAGCGTGGGGTTAATGCAGTTTGCTACGCCTGTTTTGTTATTTGTATTTAACCCTAGCCGTTTGTCTAGGAAGTGCCGCTTGGTTATTGGAAACTTATTTTCCAAACCCACCGAGTTACAGTACAGAGCAGCAGTTAGCAGAAAACATCTTGAGTCTTGCGCCCAATAACCCTGCTATTAAACACACACCTCTGGCGAACTTTTACCTTGGTGAACAATTACAGGCATCACTTTTAGCAGGTCAGGTAATTAGTGTTAACGATGCCAATAACAATGTTTACTTTCATAAACTTGCAGATGATAGACAGACCCTATTAAGCATAGGCCCATACAGCCAACCTGCTGATCAGGGTTATCAGTCTTTAGTGAGCCTACTGTTTTACTCTAGCCTTGCCTTAGCGGTGGTGATTTTTACGGGCCCACTACTGTTTGACTTAAATAAGCTACGTAAAGCCAGTAGTAAAATGTCTAATGCCGACTTTACAGCACAAGTGCACTTCACACGTTTTAGCTTGCTAAAAAGCATTGGCGATACCTTTGATAACATGGCATTAGCGCTTCATAACCGGAATCAAAGTCAACGCGAATTAATCAATGCTGTTTCCCATGACTTTTTAACGCCTATATCGCGGGCTAAATTCGCCCTCGAAGCAGTCGTTGATAACAACGCTTACCGACACAGTGTGTTGCAAGACATTATTGAACTTGAGCTTTTAGTCGAAGAGTTTTTAACTTATGCCGAGCTTGAACAATGCGAACCCACTTTGTTAGTGAAAGACTACTGCCCAAATGAACTATTACAGCCCTGCATTACTAAGTTTCAAAGCTATAGCCCTTTGGCTATTCGTCTTGACTGCGAATTAACAGCAATTTGCGTTGATAAACAAAGCTTTCAACGCTTATTGCAAAACTTACTCGGGAATGCGGTTCGCTTTGCTAAAACGCAAATCCATATCAAGGTTTCACAATACGAAAACGGCATTTTGTTAGTGATTGAAGATGATGGCCCGGGGATCCCTGAAAAAATGCGCGCCAGCCTCATGCAGCCATTTTCTAAAACCGCTTCGGTGCACCAAACAGGCTATCAAGGTGTTGGCCTTGGCTTATCAATCGTTAAGCAGCTATGCCTGTGGAACAACGCAAAATTTAGCTTAGATAACGCGCAAACCTTAAGCGGAGCAAGAGCAAGTATTCTGTTTCGATAAGCAGTTTTTCGGTAAAAATGTACCAAGCTGTAACAGTGTGTGCCAATTGTTTACATTTCATTGATGTTATAGTCACAACTCAACACTATCCCTACTGATTACAACCGTTCGCCGCTAGCGCGAGCTCATAATTATAATCCTTCGAGGGAAGTTAGATCACATGTTCAATATGAAAAAAGTATCAGTGATGGTCGCATCTGCACTTTACTTAGGTGTAGGTACGTCTGCTGCTGCGCTAAATGACCAAGCATGGCCAGAAATGCCAGCAGGCTATGCGCCAAAGCAAACCGTTACCAATGAATTTGTGTGGGAAGACAAGGTTAACAACACAGTTAAAAAACAAAGCCGCGTTTTCACACCAGAGAAAGATATTAGTGGTATTCAAACTTATATCGTGCAACTGGACGATGCACCTATTTCGACTTACCAAGGTGGTGTTAAAGGGCTTGCGAGCACTAAAGAAGTTGTAATGCAGACGCAACAAGCAACTAAGCGCTCAACGCTTAATATGGCGCAGCCTGCTATCGCAACTTACGCTAACCACCTAGCAAGTAAGCGCCAGTCAGTACTGAGTACTGCGATGAGCCAGCAAGGCTTGAGCCTAAATGTTGAGCGCACATTCAATGTGACATTAAACGGTTTCACCACCAAAATGACACAAGATGAAGCAAAGCGCCTTGCTAAAGTGGCAGGTGTTAAGAAGATCACTCGCTCAAAAATCTACAGCCTAAATACGTTTAATACTATTGAGCAAACAGGTGCTTCTGCACTTTGGAGCGCAAGTGCTAGCAACCCTAGCAGCAACAAAGGTGAAGGCACGGTTGTCGGTATCATTGATACGGGTATCAACACCGATCATCCATCATTCGCAGCTGTAGGCGGCGATGGTTACACTCACACCAATCCTCTAGGCGACAAGTACCTAGGTGACTGTGCAACTGCTGAATTTGCTGATCTGTGTAACGACAAGCTAATTGGTGTTTATTCTTACCCTGAGATCACCGCAGCTTATGTGGATTCCGTATTTGAAGAGACTCGCCCTGAAAATGGTGAAGACTACCATAGCCATGGCTCACACGTTGCCGGTACAGCAGCAGGTAATATCCTTTACGATATTCCTTACAAACTGACTGAGTATGAAAGTCAATCATCTGGTTTAGAAACCAATGTAACTTTCCCGCAAGTATCAGGTATGGCACCCCACGCCAATATCATTTCATACCAAGTATGTTGGCCGGGTGGTTCTGGTGACCCTTATGCGGGCTGTCCAACAAGCGCTATCTTAGCAGCCGTTGAACAAGCTGCGATTGATAATGTTGACGTACTGAATGCGTCGTTAGGTGGTCTTGAAGAAGATCCATGGAGCGACCCAATTGAGCAAGCATTCATGAATGCGGCCGAAAGCGGTGTATTTGTGGCGGTAGCGGCAGGTAACAGTGGCCCTGAATATTCAACGGCTGACCACTCATCACCTTGGGTAACCACCGTTGCAGCTCATACCCCTTCAACCAAAGTAAACTTTGGTAACAAACAACTTAAAAACCTAACTGATGGCGATACTTCTGCACCGGGTCCATTCACAGGCGCAGGCGTTAACTTTAACGAGTTAACCGGTTTGATTTTCCCTGCAACTGATTTTGAAAATCCAAATGAAAGCTCAAGCTATGCACTTGCCAACTGTGACAAGCCATTCCCTGAAGGTACATTTGATTTAGTGGATGATCCTACAACCGCTATCGATGAAAGTGCGCAAGACGTGATTGTTGTATGTAAGCGCAGCTCTTACCCACTTTACTCAAAATCGTTAAACGTAAAAGCAGGTGGTGCAGAAGGTTTAATTATTTATAACCATGTATCATTTTACGATAACTACACAATTCCATCGGTTACATACCCAATTCCGACCATTCACATTAAAAACGTCGATGGTAAAAGCTTATTAGAATGGTTAAGCACTGGCGACAGCCACATGGGTACCATTGAAGCAACCGAAGGCACCGTAGATACCGTAGATAAAGACCGCATTGCTTACTTCTCTGGCCGTGGTCCATCATACTTTGGCTTTGACACCTTACTTGTAGACGTTGCTGCACCGGGTGTTGATATCTATGCGCCATCATCAGACGATCAACCGTTTACCAGCAACCCTGCGACGTCAGACTGGCAATCAATGTCTGGTACATCAATGGCAAGCCCACACGTTGCAGGCGCGGCAGCATTGTTAAAACAATCTCACCCTGATTGGACACCAATGCAAATTCAATCAGCATTGATGTTAACTGCAAACAATCAAGTTGCTTTAGCACAGTACCTAAACAACTACACCGATGATGGCTTTGATGCTGCCCTTGCTGAAATGGGTTCGGGTAAAATGCAAGTTGAGCGTGCTGATAAAGCAGGCCTATTGCTTGATGAAACCATTGCTAACATGGCAGCTGCAAATCCAAGCCTAGGTGGCCGCGAAAAAGCGCTAAACACAGCTTACATGGTTGATAATGACTGTGGCTTTAAGTGTACGTTTATCAGAACCTTTACGGCGACAGAAGACGCAAGCTGGACACTTCATACAGAAAACTGGATTGGTAATAGCAAAATTAGTGTTGAGCCAAGCAACTTTGATATCAAAGCAGGTGAAACACAAAGCATTGTTGTTACGGTTGAAGCAAGCCAACAAGCAACACCACAAGAAATTGTTGATTACACGGGTAACCAAGGTCAAATCGTGATGACCTCAAGCAACCCTGAATCACCTATTTTAGAAATGCCTGTATGGACTTTCACTGGTGATACTGGTTTACCTGAATATATTCAAATTGATGCACACCGCCGTTCTGCAACGATGAAGGTTGGTCCATTCAATACTGATGAAATCAGCAACTTAACCACACAATCGTACGGCTTAGTAAAAGGCCAAGTTGAAACAGTACACCTATTCAACGACACCACACCTGGCGACCCATTCGATAGCGTAGAGGTTGAAGGTGAAGGCGACGCTGTAAACAACAACCACATACAGTGGACGACAGTGCCTGAAGACGCAAAAATGCTAAGCGCAAGCGTCATGAACGACACATCACGTGTACTTGTTTTCATGGGTAAAGATAGTAACGGTGATGGCATCGCGTCTTATGAAGAAACGCTATGTATGTCAACTAGCTACACCCTAACTAACTTCTGTAACATTGTTGATCCTGAAGCCGGTGAGTACTTCACGTTATACATGAGCCTACAAACTTTATCGTATGGCGAAGTTGATGAAGGTATCGAAGTATCGTTTGCTACAGCGGTGACCACTGAAGACAATGGCTCACTCACTGTAACAGGCCCAAGCAGCGTACCAGGTTATGACGAGCTTGAACTTGACCTTGCTTATAACCTACCTGAGATGGAAATTGGCGATATCTACTTCGGTGGCTTTGATATTGGTAGCAACCCTGAAGATGCTGGCAACCTAGGTTTCGTACCAGTGATCATCGAGCAAGTTGATAAAGACGTGACCTTTACTGCTAACAAAAACAAGGCATATGTAGGTGACTTAGTTGACTTCGAAATCAGCGTTATTGCGAATAACGAAGATGAAGCTCGTCAGTTTGCTCTAAACACTGAGTTCCCTGTGGGCGTAGACATTGTTCCTGACAGCATTGTCGCATCTAACTCAACGCCAGTAACACCTATGCTAGATAGCAATGCACTAGCACTGGTTGGCGTACAAGAAACGACTAAAAATGTTGAGCGTAATTATAACATTACCACCAACATCACTGACGAAATGTGTTCATTAACATCGGCGCATTCACCAGATCCTTACTACCTAGAACTGCGTGAGCTTGGCTGGCGTACACTAGAAGGTGTTGAAGGTCGTTACTACAACGAGTTCGAGTACACATTTAAAGAAATCATGAACACTAATCTTGATGTGTCATTCCCATTCTTTAATAAGTACCACTTTGACTCAATTAAACTTAACCCAGCTGGCTTAGTCACATTTGGTTCGCAAGGCCGTACAACGCCATTCCACGTTGAACTGCCTGAGGGTTACACTCAGCCGCCACCGCCGCCTTACCTAATCGCACCTTTCTGGGTTGGTGACAACATGATCCCAGAGCGTGTTGACGGTGGTTACGGTAACTATGACGCCAACGCAGGTATCACACCAACTTACACAGTATCGCGTGAGTGGTTAGTACTTGAGTGGGATAATATCCAGCGTTCAAGAACTGAAGGCCAATCTGTTGACGTTGAAATGTTCATGCGCATGGGCATTGACTATGAGCCAGGTGAATACGAGCTACTATTTGCTTATGACAACCTAAGCTTAGTTGATGCACAAGGTTCTATCGGCTTGAAAGCTGCCGATGGTCGTGGCTTTATCAGTGGTGATATTCCTATCGATTTAAACATTGGTAACAAGTACGGTTTCAACAATATGGACGAAGTACTGCACGACAAACTAGTTGTCTGTCTTGACTACACGGGCCCTGAAATTTCTAAGTTTGACGTGAAATTCCAAGCATACATTGGTGAGCAAGCGGCGAATCAAACGCATCAACTATCTCTTACAAATGGTTTAGTTGGCGCAGATGATGAAACCATCACCCTTGATCTTGAAGTTATCGGTAACCTAGAAATGGCAGCCTTAACGGATATGTCAGTGGCAGAGAACGAATCGATTAGTTTTGACGTGCTTTATGCTGACGAAAACCAAGTGAGCAACCAAATCGACGTGTTAGGTGAAAACTTCACTTTTGAAGTCTCTGGTCACACATCAGGTAGCACAGTGACTATCACGCCAGCGACGAACTTCCATGGTGACATTGATGTAACAGTAAAAGTTAGCGACAGTGTTAACCCAACTGATGCAGCAATGAGTTCATTTGTATTATCGGTGATGTCTGATGGTGAAGAGCTCGGCTGTACTGACAGCTCAGCATCTAACTATGATGAAAGCGCCAATACAGATGATGGTAGCTGTACTTTCCCTGAGGCAGTGATTCCAGAAGCTGAGATTGAAAAAGACAAGAAATCATCAAGCGGTTCATTCGGCTGGTTACTACTAGCTGTTGCACCACTGATGGCACTTCGTCGTAAAAAATCTCGAATTAACTAAGGACTAGTTAATTAGGATAGTAAGTAGGTAATGCCGATATGCTTAGCATATCGGCATTTTTCGTTATAAATACTTTAACCAAGGCTTGTTAGCCTTACGCTTGTATTCACTAAACGTCTTGGTTGGCCAATAAAGCCCTACTGCCAACAACAAAGTAATAAACCAAATACCGGATATATCACTGACTCCTAAATATTGCCCTTGATTTGCCCCCCAGATCAGCATGCCTATTTGATACATAAATAGCAGTACATAGAGGTGGAAAATATAAAAGAACATAGGCACAGAACCATACACTCTCAGCGCATTAGTAACGCGGTTGAGCGGTCTTTCAAATAACCATAAGCCAACAAACATGCCCGCTAACGTGATCAGCAAAAAGCTCAGTGACGGTGGGTACTTAGTCACGTTAAACACCGACATCATGGTTTCGGTTGTGGTGCTAAACGTTTGCCATGGCAAGGTTTCACCATAAATATTAAATCCACGCAGCAGCGCAAATAACCCCACACATAACAGGGCTAACAGCAGCAATGCTCGTTTACGCGAATCCGCCGATTGAGTGTGTGCATATAAAGGACCTGCACAGTAACCCAACAAAATTACGCCAATCCAAGGCAACACTGGGTAGCTAATTTTGACGTCGATTAAACCACCTTGTGATAGATAGCCTCGGTCATGCAAAATCGTCCACAGCGAGTAACCAAACTCATCGGGCGTAAAGCTGATAGGGGTCAGTAAGTTATGACCAAATACAATAACTAAACCAAGCACCAGCAATAGGTTGCGTGGCAGCTTAATCAATGCTGCTAACACCAGCATACAAAGGCCAATCGCCCACATCACTTGCAGCCAAATAGTGTGGTAGTAACCCATCCACGAAAAACAAATCAGGGTCACTTCAAGGGCGATTAAAAATAGCCCTCGCTTGATTAAAAAGCTTCGTGCTGAACGCGCCACGCCACTTGCTGGGTGACTATAAAGCCACGCCGACAAACCGGTTAAAAAGATAAAGGTTGGCGCACAAAAGTGTGCCGCAAAGCGGCTCCAAAAAAGCCCCGGCGAAGTGGTATCAACCACCATGGGATCGGCCACCTGCATGTGCAAGAAAAAGCGCTCTCGCACATGATCAAGTAACATCAGCAGAATAACGACACCACGCATGATGTCGATACTGTGAATACGGCTTTTAACTTGTTCAGAAGTCATAGCTTACGCCAAGTTTAAATTGTGTCGGTGCCCCCGGATAGGCCCACAATGCATTGTAAGAACTAGCAATATACTGCTCATCAAACACGTTATCGACATTTAATGATACTGTAGTACGTTCAGTCGCTCGCCATTTAGCAAATAAACCAACGGTTTGGTAGCTAGGTAATCGGAAAGTGAGATCAGCCGGGTCGCCCAAACGGTCAGAGACATATTGATAATGACCACCAATCGTTATGTCTTGTGCGAATACACTTAGGTCATGGTTTAAGCCAATCGAAAGGTTATTCTTTGGTACGTTCACAAGTGGACTGCCCTTAGGAATTGGCACTAACCAGTCAACATTTAGACTATCTGTCGCAGTCTCTGCATCCACATAGGCATAAGATAGGGTGTACTCGGTATTGTCACCCAGTGAACCTGTTAAATCTAACTCAAAACCTGTGCTATTTGCTTTACCTACAGGTGTTGAATAACCCACATTTACTGGATCTGCCACCAGCATGTTGCTCTTGCTTGCATCAAAGTAAGCAAGCGTACCGCTAATGTTGGCATAGCTAAATTTAATACCCACTTCAAACGAGTCGCTTTCTTCAAAACCGAATGGATTACCTTCGGCATCGGTGCCGCTCAGTGGTAAAAAGCCTTCTGAATAGCTTGAGTAAAGGTTAATGTCGTCATTAAGTGCGTAAACCACACCAAAACGTGGACTAATGCGGTTTTCTTTGCTGTTTGATGCAACACCAGACTTAGTTTCAAAGATGTCTTGCTCAATTTCATCAAAACGCAGACCTAACATCACTTTTAAGTTATCGGTTAGATCTAGTTGGTCTTGCAGGTAAATACCGTACGCATTTTGCTGTTCGTTATTTTCGTACTGCATGCTTACTTCAGGGCCTTCAGTGGTGCTGTACTCTGGCTCATAAATATCAATGGTGTAAGTGCCATTACCACCACGGTAGCGATAAAGCCCAGTGCGCAGCTCATAGTCGTAACCGTCAACACCAATCAATACATGGTTGGTGATACCAGCAACATCAAAATGACCGCTTAATTCAAAGCGCAGCGATAAATCATCAGACTCATAATCACGGTATCTGTGTTGGCGAGTTAAAGTTCTGCCATCATCAAATAATGACTGACGCGATGGTGAAAGCTCAGCATCTGACGAATAACCCGTTAGCGTTGCAGTACGGTAACTAGCACCTAATAACAAGCTCCAAGCTTGGTTTAGATCGTTGCTGTAATTTAATTGATGACCGCGTGAGTGCACTTTGGTTGGTGCATCATTTGGGTTACCTAAAAAGCGTGACTCAGGTACGGTATCAAAATCACCATTTAACACCACAATACCGCGGTCATACATTTGCTGTTGGTCAACATACTCAAACTCATAAGTCAGCGATGAGTTATCGTTGATTTGATAATAAAGCGAAGGCGTAATCACGAATTTGTCGTGGTGCACATAATCTCTAAAGCTATCGCTATCTTGCCATGCACCATTGATACGAAACGCTAAATCATCGCTTAGACCGTTAGTGTAATCACCTTGAATACGCTTGTGATCATCGCTACCGAACTCAGCTTGAAGTTGCCCTTGCTGATAAAACTGGGGCTTTTTAGTAATAATGTTTACGGTACCACCCGGCTCTGAACGGCCATAGAGTGCTGAGCCCGGTCCTTTTAATACTTCGATGTATTCAATGTTTGATACATCACGCGGGCCTGCAAAGCCGCGTCCACCACTAAAGCCGTTAACTAAATACCCAGACGGCATATTTTCGTTACCCGACAAACCACGAATTGAATAGCTATCCCACAGCGCGCCACCATTATTCTTGCGAGTAATGCTGGCAGAAAAATCCAGTGCATCACGAAACTTAGTGATACCGTTATCAGTCATCATGTCTTTACTTAATGTGGTGATCGATTGCGGTAAATCTTTTGTTGGAATATCACCACGAAACGCTTGCTTATGTTCAATGGTGATTGTTTCGATATCGCTGTTATCAGCTGCGTATGTATTCGCTGCAAACGCCGCAGCTAAGGCTAAACTTAGTGTTGAGTACTTCATAAGGTCTGATTGTAGTAATTAAGGGAAATGTTTTGTTATAAAATAACACAAATAAGCATATTGATATAGTATAACAAATCATTTGCACAGAATTTTTACCTATCTTTTTAATGTTTACATCATGCAAGTTCATCACTAGTATTAATAAATGACTAAAAAACAAACAAGTTAGGGAAAACTATGTATAAATCACTTTTCGCATTAACGCTCGTATGCACATCTATAAGTTCATTCGCTAACCCTGATTTATCAGGCCGAAACCCTTTTGTTGATATTCAAGCACAGGTACTCGACACCTCCACAGGTAAGCCAACATGGCAACGTCTTGATCATATTCCTTATGTACAATACCCAACGGGACTACTTAATCAGCAAGGTAGTGGCTGTGCGATTGTTAACTTTGCAGTTACTCCCGATGGTGTTGTGAAAAACCTTAATATCGAGAACTCAGCACCTAAGCGCTTTAGTAAAGATGTTAGAAAAGCAGCAAGGCAAATAGTGAGAGATTGGCAATGGCCTGAACGTACTGATGATCAAACACTTGAGCTAACCATGCGTTTTGATTACTGCCTAACCTTCGATTACGACAAAAAGAGTGAAGCTATAGCTATGTGTGTTGAGCATTCAGAACAAGCCTGCGAGTAAAGCATAAATTTGCCATACAGATACTTGAGCCAATGCGAGGTATTGCCTACAATGGCGCACAATTTATTCAATGCAGATCGCAATTATGACTGATACACAAAAACCAGAATTACCAAACCAACTTTCTATTAATCCACGTAGTAAATTTTATGTGGAAGAAGTATTCGAGCATGAAATTGGTGTAAAACTTAACGGCAAAGAGCGTTTTGACGTTGAAGAATATAATATCAGCGAAGGCTGGATCAAAGTCGCTTCTCCAAAAGCGCTTGATCGCCGCGGCCAACCTTTACTATTAAAGGTAAAAGGCACTGTAGAAGTATTCTACAAGTAATGATTTGTCGGCTAAAGCTTGCTTTAGCCGATACTCCCTCTAAATTCACGCCCCTAATTTATCGATTGATTTCTAGACACATTTTGTAACACTGCGTTCATCGCAACTGCATCGCTATTTAAAACTGAATTGTTATGATGTAACAGTTCCCAAAATAGGATGTAATCCCATGAAAAAACTAACAACGTTGGCACTGGCCATGGCTGCGACACTGGCACCTTGGGCATCAGCTTACGAAACAAAAGACACGCGCTTACTGCGCTTTCCAGATATTCATAACCAAAACGTTACCTTTGTGTACGGTGGCGATATTTACATTGCTAATACACAAACAGGCGAAAGCAAACGCTTAACTGACCATATTGGCTTTGAAACCTTCCCTAAGTTTTCACCTGACGGTAAACGCATTGCCTTTGCAGCCGAGTACAATGGCAGCCGCCAAATTTATGTTATTAACAGCGATGGCTCAGGCTTAAAGCAACTGACTTACTACAACGATGTTGGCCCAATGCCACCACGCGGCGGTTTTGATTATCGTGTTCTCGATTGGACACCTGATGGCAAAAATGTGGTATTTCGTGCTAACCGCACACCGTGGGGTAAACGTATGGGTCGTCCATACATGGTGCCTGCTGACGGTGGCCTTGAGCAGCCTCTGGCTATTCCAGAAACCGGCGGCGGCATGCTTTCGCCAGATGGTAGTAAATATGTTTACACGCCAATTGACCGTGAATTTCGTACTTGGAAGCGCACCCGTGGCGGTCGTGCACAAGATGTCTGGGTTTACGATTTAAAAAGCAATACCTCAGAGCAGCTAACCAGTAACCGCGCTACCGATCAGCAACCAACCTGGGTTGGCGACAACATTTACTTTGTATCTGATCGTGATTACACCCTTAACCTGTATCAATACCAAAAAGGCGCTGAGCCGAAAAAACTAACCAACCATAAAGACTTTGACGTACTGTGGCCATCAGCTGGCCCAAATGCTGTTGTTTATGAAAATGGTGGTTACCTTTATCGCTTTGACCCAAAAACTCAAAAAAGCACTAAGCTGAGCATTAACATTGCTGGTGTGCGTCAATACGCAATGCCGTACACAAAAAATGTGAGTGACTTTATCGACTCAATGTCGATTTCTCATGATGGTAAACGTGCACTCTTTACTGCCCGCGGTGAGCTATTTAGCGTACCGGTTAAACAAGGCCCAACACGTAACCTATCTTACACAGCAAAAGGCCGCGAGGTTGACGCAAGTTGGTCGCCAAATGGTCGTTATATTGCTTATATGAGCGATGAAAGCGGCGAATACGAAATTTACTTAAAAGATCGCAGCGACAACAATGCCACTAAGCAGCTAACCAGCAACGGCACTATTTGGCGCTTTACACCAATTTGGTCACCTGATAGCTCAAAACTGTTATTTGCAGATAAAAACCACACACTCTGGTGGATAGATGCAAAATCGGGTAAACAACACAAAATTGATACCAGCATCTACGATGAAGAAGGTATTCGCCAGTATACTTGGTCGCCAAATAGCGAAGACATTGTGTATGTAAAAAACAATGAAAACCGCTATGCCTCACTGTGGCACTACAATATTGATAAAAAGAAAGTGACTCGCTTAACGGATGAAATGACCAATGAGCAAAACCCAACTTTCTCTCCTGATGGTCAATATCTGTACTTTAGTTCTGAGCGCGACTTTAACTTAGCCTTTAGTAGCTACGAGTTTGATTACATGTTTAATCGTGCAACGCGTATTTATGCCGCTGCCGTAAATGACAGCATCAAACCACTAATCGCACTACAAAGTGACGAAACAGCAATCGTCAGCGATAAACAAAAAGATGACGACAAGAAAAACAGTAATAACCTGCAAAGCAGTGAATTTATGCAGCGCGTTACCGCTTTAAATGCGCCAGCTGGAAATTACCGCGGTTTAACGGCAGTAAAAGGTGGCGTGCTAACACTGGCTAATGGCGGCCTACAATTAATAGGCACAGCTCACGACAGCGAGCTTGAAACTGTGGCTAAAGGGGTAAGCAGCTACACTATTTCGAGCAACGGTGAGCACCTGTTAGTGCATGCGGGTAACGATTACAGCTTAATTGAGCCTAAAGCAAAACAAGACCTAGCAGCGAATAAGCTGGATCTTAGTAACATGACCTTAAAAATTGAGCCACAAATTGAATGGCAGCAAATGTATGTTGAAGGCTGGCGTACATTACGTGATTGGTTCTACGATGAAAACCATCACGGCCAAGATTGGGACGCAATTTTAGCTAAGTATCAACCTATGGCTGATGCTATCTCACACCGTAGTGACCTAGATTACATTCTCAGTGAAATCGCAGGTGAAATAAACTCAGGCCACATTTATGTGCAGTCGGGTGATATGCCAAAAGCAGAGCGTAAAAAGCATGGTTTATTGGGTGCAAAACTTGCCAGCGATCCGTCTGGATACGTAAAAATTGAGCAAATTTTCCAAGGTGAAAACTGGCATGAAGACTTCCGCTCACCACTTGGCACAACAGGGGTAAAAGCACATAACGGCGACTACATCATTGCCGTAAATGGCCGCTCAGTAAAAGACGTCGCTAACTTCTACGAATTACTAGAGAACACTCAAGGTGAGCAAGTTGAGCTAGTCCTTAACAGTAAGCCGCGCAGCAAAGGTGCATGGCAAGTTACCGTTAAGCCTGTCGCCAGCGAGCAAGGTTTGCGTTATTTAGACTGGGTTAACTCTCGTGCAGCCTACGTTGATAAGCTATCAAATGGTCGTATTGGTTATGTTCACTTACCAAATACAGCCTACGAAGGTAACCGCGCCATGTTCAAAAACTACATGCCGCAAACCACCAAAGACGCCATGATTATTGATGACCGATACAATGGCGGCGGCTTTATTCCTGAGCACATGATCACCTGGCTTGCTCGTAAACCGCTTAACTACTGGAAGCGCCGCGGTGTTGAGCCAACGAAAACACCACAATTTGCTCATGATGGTCCAAAAGCCATGCTGATCAATGGTTACTCAAGTTCAGGCGGTGACGCTATCCCTTACTACTTCCGTCAAGCAGGGTTAGGTAAGCTTATTGGTACCCGTACTTGGGGTGGATTAATTGGTATTTCGGGTAACCCAAGCCTTGTCGATGGCGGCCAAGTTATCGCGGCAACATTCCGCGTTTTAGATAACGATGGCAACTGGATCATCGAAAACGAAGGTGTCACCCCAGATATCAAGGTGGTTGATCGCCCAGAGCTAATCTACCAAGGTAAAGATCCATCGATTGAACGTGCCGTAGAAGAGCTTTTAAAAGAGCTAAAAGACAATCCGAAAAAGCCACTCACCGTGCCACCAGCACCGACTGACTTTTAATTCTTAACTGGTTGTTAAAAAGCAAAAAACCCCGCTGCAATGCGGGGTTTATTTTTGCTGAATGCCTAATATTCAAACTTGTATATACAAATAATTCAAGCTAAGTCAGACCATGTTAAATTGAATTTACGTAAGTATTTTTGTAATCGAGTAGAGTCATTGGCTTGTGCTTTTTTGGTACGGCTCACATCAAATAACTCACGCCCAGCTGAAGCCATGCTTGAATGTTGCTCACAAATACTAAGTACATAATTTAACTGAGCAATATCAAACTGATCTAAATTCGCTATTTGCTCTTCTGACAAATAGTGAGCAAGGCGATTAGACACTTTAGGTTGCACATTAGATTGCCATGAGTCTTGTAACCGTGCGATTTCGTCACTGACATCCGTCACAGTGATACGCGAAGAGTTCGCCAAAGTACATAAACGAGTAATTGCAGAGCTTAAATCACGAAAGTTTCCACGCCATACTGCTCGCTTCGACATAGCAAACTGCTCAAACAACTGCTTTGCTTCTTTATTGAATTGAATTCGCTGCCCGGTTTTTTGCTCAAATAAACCCATTTCATAGTCAATATTGGCAGGTATATCTTCTTTTCTGTCTTTTAATGCCGGTAACTGATAGCTCCACAAATTGATACGCGCTAATAAATCTTCACGAAACAGCCCTTTTTCGACTTCGGCTTTTAAATCTTTGTTAGTGCCAGCTATGAGTTGAAAGTCACTCGCAACAGTTTGATCACTGCCAACTGGATGAAAGGTCTTATTTTCAATAGCGTGTAACAGCATTGCTTGCTCTTCTAAACCAAGCTCGCCAATTTCATCTAAAAACAGCACACCATTATTTGCAGTGAGTAAGTAACCGCTTCGCTCTTTTTGAGCACCTGTAAAAGCTCCTTTTGTGTGGCCAAACAAAGCAGCCATGGCATTTTCACCACGTAACGTGGCGCAGTTAACCGACACAAGCTCACCTTTTAAAATGGCGCGCTTCTTTTTCAGTTTATAAATTCTCGTTGCCAACTGGCTTTTACCAGCTCCCGTAGGGCCCGTCAGAAGCATAGGATCATCTGAACGAATAGCCACAACTTCAATCTGCGCAATCAACTTATTGAATGCACTGTTTTTAGTTTGAATACCGCCTTTTAAAAATGCATTACCTTCTAAATGCTCTTTATCAAAACGAGTGGCAAGTTGATCATACTTAGATAAGTCCAAATCAATAATTTGAATCTTACCTGTCGCTTTATTTTGATTATGCTTATCGGGTGATGTTTGAATTAAACGCCCAGGAAAATGACCACTCTCGGTTAATAAGAAAATACATATCTGCACAACATGGGTGCCAGTCGTGATATGAAAAAAGTAATCGTGCTGATCAGTATCAAAACGCTGTTGATGACACCAATCATAGAGCTTGGCGTAAACCTCTTCAAAATCCCAAGGGTCTATAAAGTTAATATTTTCAAGGCATACCGTGGTTTCTGGGGAAACTGACTCAATATCTACTGCAACATTATTCGCTAAACGAGAGCTATGAGTATCATGCATCATATACAGCTTACTAACGATGAACTCTTCTTGACTACATAAGCTGACATTGGGTCGCCATCTTGCCCAACGGTCTACGCGCTTACCCACATAGTCTAATTGAGTTCCGAGAATACTCACCACAATCGTACTTTTCAAAATATATCCTTATAGATAGAAACTGTATCCATTTAAATACCAAATAACACTATCGTCAAGTACCTCATCACCCAACACAAACTACAAAAATAGAACAAAAAACATAAAAATCAGTGTGTTAATAAATAAAAAACACTCTTTTTTAGTTGTGGCACAGCTCTTGGAATAGAGAAGTGTGATTAATTAGGAGTGATTCAAATATCACCCTGGTGCGTTACACACTGTGAACACGTATGCCTAATCACAAAACTATTAATGTAGCTCAGAGGTAGAGCAGCGAAATGATTTCGTCGGTCATGGGTTCGATTCCCATCTTAATACTATAAGTAGCTCAAACAGGTAGAGCACCAAAACCAATTTGGATGTTGCGGGTTCAAATCCCGCCTTAGTCAAAATCGTAACTTTAAATGTTAGTAAGTCGTTGTTTGCGCTGACTGATAAACGCTTAAGCATGAACGATAACAGCAAGCCGGATGCTCCCTGTTATTGCGACACCCAAAGCCTTTTTCAGTTAACAAATACACACTTGCTAACTATCAATAAGGAAATAAAACATGTTAAGAAAAACACAATTAGTAGCAGAGAACCAAAGAGTGCTCGTTTTTAAAGACCAGCAACTAACAGACGTGTTAATGCCAGGAAAGCACCGTTATTGGGATTTTCAGAATCAGCTTGAGTTTGTCACCTTTGATATTAACTCGCTGTATTTCTCAGAGCGAAATACTGAACGTTTGTACCGCAATAACCCAATCTTGCAACAGCATATAAGTCATTGGAAACTTGAGAACAACGAGCTAGGTATGTTGTACGTTGATGATTTACTACAAGGGATCGTCGCTCCTGGTGAGCACTTATATATTTGGCAAGATGCAGGGGCTATAAAACTTGAAAGAATTACTCTCAACAGCACTCAAGCGCTGCCTGAGCAATTATTAAATTTAGTTAATCGAGCTGGTGCAAATAGCGCAACTCGCTTAATTAGAAGCGAAAAAACAGTCGCAATCAAACCGATCGCCGAGTTTAAAGTCGCGAAAGAGCATGTAGGCTTACTTTACATTAACGGCCATTTTATTGGGAAGTTGCAGCCTGGCATTCATGCCTATTGGCAATTTAATCATGATATTGAAGTGAAATGTTATGACTGTAGAACACAAAGCGTAGAAGTATCTGGGCAAGAAATTCTCAGCAAAGACCGAGTTAGCCTGCGCATTAATTTAACTGCCAATATCAAGCTGATAGATGCTGAGCTTGCAGCAAAGAGCGTAGATAAATTGGATGAATTCATCTACAAAACTCTACAGCTAGCACTCAGAGAAGCGGTTGGTACAAAAACGCTCGATGATATCTTATTAGATAAGTTGTATATCAATGAAACAGTGAAAGAGCTGGTGATTGAACAACTCAAGGAGATTGGTATTGCTCTATCTGGCGTTGGTGTGAAAGACATTATTTTACCGGGCGAGATGAAAGCCATTTTAAATCAAGTAGTCGAAGCGCAAAAAGCAGCTGAGGCAAATGTAATAAAGCGACGTGAAGAAACATCAGCAACACGCAGCTTACACAACACCGCGAAAGTAATTGAGAACAACCCGACGCTAATGCGCCTTAAAGAGTTAGAGGCATTAGAGAAAGTCGCAGAAAAAATAAATAACTTAACCGTTTATGGCGGCCTTGAAGGGCTAATGAACGGGGTCGTAAAAATAGCCTAACAGGCTAGGACGAGTAAGGAATCAAATTATGTGTAATAACTACAACACAATCGAACAACAAGGACAGGTACCTATAAAGGCATGGACAAAAGGCGTACCGTTTGAAGATGCAGCTATTGCTCAATTAAATAATATTGCGCAAATGTCGCTAGTTCATTCTCATATCGCGGTCATGCCAGATGTTCACATGGGCAAAGGCGCCACAATAGGTAGCGTCATTCCCTCTGTAGATGCGGTGATCCCTGCGGCGGTAGGCGTTGATATTGGTTGCGGTATGGTTGCAACGAAAACAACGTTAACGGCTTCGCAACTGCCCGATAATCTGGCGGCAATTCGTCATGCGTTTGAAGCTGCGGTACCACATGGTCGCACGGGCCGAGGTAGAGGGGCTCGCGACCGAGGTGCTTGGCATAATATTCCTGATGTTGTTGCAGGTGAGTGGCAAAAACTTGAGAAGCGGTTTGAAAAAATCTGCGCTAAGCACCCTGCAATTAAAAACAGTAATCATGTAAATCACCTAGGTACAATGGGCACAGGCAATCATTTTTTAGAGCTCTGCCTAGATGAAAACAATGCAGTTTGGATCATGCTGCACTCAGGTAGCCGAGGAGTTGGTAACCGCATAGGCACTTACTTTATCGAGTTGGCTAAAAAAGAGATGGAGCGTCATCAAATCAACTTACCTGATATGGATCTTGCGTATCTGAAAGAAGGAAGCGAATACTTTGATGACTATGTTGAGGCTGTAGAATGGGCGCAAGATTTTGCAGCTAAAAACAGAGAGATCATGATGTTTAACGCAATCAAAGCGCTTAAAAAGCAAATACCTATCGCTTTTGAAACCGCGGAGCTTGCTGTTAACTGTCATCATAACTATATCTCGCGTGAGCATCACTTTGGCAAAGATTGTTTTGTAACACGCAAAGGAGCTGTACGTGCACAAAAAGGTGAAATGGGGATTATTCCCGGAAGTATGGGAGCGCGCTCTTTTATTGTTCGCGGCTTAGGAAACCCAGATAGCTTTAATAGCTGTAGTCATGGAGCCGGCCGAGTCATGTCTCGTACAAAAGCTAAAAAGGTCTTTAATATTCAAGATCAAATAGCGGCAACCCAAGGGGTAGAATGCCGCAAAGATGCCGCGGTGATTGATGAAATTCCGCATGCGTACAAGGATATTGAAAAGGTTATGGCTGCACAGCAAGACTTGGTTGAGGTTGTACATACGCTAAAGCAAATAGTCTGCGTAAAAGGATGATAATGAACTATTTAATAATTGATGGTGCACAAGGTGAAGGCGGAGGGCAAGTACTTCGCACCGCCCTCACCTTATCAATGTTAACCAAACAAGCTATTGAAGTTGTTAATATTCGGGCCAAGCGAAAAAAGCCTGGCCTGTTACGCCAGCACCTAACCTGTGTGTTAGCAGCACAACAAATCTGTGATGCCGAAACAGCTGGAGTTGAACTGGGCTCAAACCATATTCGCTTTGCGCCTAAACAAATAAAAGCGGGGGATTATCACTTTGCGATTGGCACAGCAGGCAGTACAACGCTTGTATGCCAAACTGTATTACTGGCATTAGCGACAGCAAAGCAGCCCTCTACCATAACCTTTGAGGGTGGCACACATAATGGCATGTCACCTTCACTGTGCTTTTTTGAGCACTGTTATTTGCCAGCTTTAGCAAAAATGGGGGTACATTGCGAGCTTACAGTTACCAAGTATGGCTTTTACCCTGCCGGTGGTGGCAAATGGCAGTTAACCATTTACCCGTGTGAAACATTAAAGCCCTTTGCGCATTTTGCACCGCCAACTAAGGATGCCAAAAAGGCGATTAAAGTACTTGTTAACAAGTTACCGGGGCATGTTGCGAAGCGTGAAATTAGCACTGTAAAACAAGGCCTTGATTGGACAAGCGCTGAAACCACGATAACTCGTGTAGAAAGTATAGGAGCTGGAAACAGCTTGCAGCTACATATAACATCAGACACTCATAACAGTATTTTTGAAGTTATTGGTCAACATGGCGTTGCAGCACAAAAAGTGGCTCTCAAAGCAGTAGAGCAGGTTACACAATTTATCCAATCAGCAGCGGCAGTAGAAGAACATCTGGCAGATCAACTGCTTTTGCCATTAGCTTTGGCCGGTAAAGGCGAGTTCAAAACCAGTGAACCAAGCTTGCACGGCTTAACCAATGCAGAGGTCATAAAAACGCTTTTGCATGTAGAGATAACGTTTACTCAGCTTGATGATAACCTTTGGCAGGTATCATTAACTGATACCTAATTAGGATGATCGGCAATGGAAAACACATTAAAACATGTTTATTTAGTCGGCGGTGCAGTTCGCGACAAATTGCTAAACAGAGCGGCAGCTGATCAAGACTTTGTTGTTGTGGGTGAAACACCAGAAACCATGTTAGCCCTAGGTTTTGAAACTGTTGGTAGTGATTTTCCTGTATTTTTACATCCAACCACCAAGCAAGAATATGCCTTAGCTCGCACTGAACGAAAGCAAGGTCGTGGTTACAAAGGGTTCACGGTGAATGCCTGTACCAGCGTAACTTTAGAAGACGACCTTGCGCGACGAGACTTAACTATCAATGCAATGGCGATGAGTGCCGATGGCGAGCTTATAGACCCATTTAACGGCCAACAAGATTTAAATAACAAAGTACTTAGACATACATCAGCCGCATTTGCTGAAGATCCATTACGTGTACTGAGAGTGGCTCGATTTTTAGCTCGTTTTGGTGAAAGCTTTAGTATACATCCGGAAACCAAGGCATTAATGATGCAAATACACCAACAAGGTGAATTAGCTTATTTAACGCCAGAACGGGTTTGGAAAGAAACCGAAAAAGCACTTGCTGAGCCTCACCCTGAGCTTTACTTCAAGACGTTGTATGGTCTAGGTGTGTTTCCAGAAATAGATGCAATGAGTGGTGTTCCCCAACCAAAAGAACACCACCCTGAGGGCGATGTTTACACCCATACACTGTTAGTTTTGCAAAGAGCGGCTCAGCTAAATTTTGATGTAGAAACTCGCTTTGCCGCATTAACGCATGATTTTGGCAAGGCGACGAGCTTTGAGCTAAACGGCAATTTACATGGCCATGAACAACGCGGCGTAGCAGTGATCAAGGCGTTTTGTCAGCGTTTAAAAGTGCCTAAACGGTTTTATGAGCTGGCAGCATTAACCAGTGACAATCATACGCGTTGTCACAAAATCGCACAGCTAACACCAAAAAAATTACATAAATTACTTGTCGACAAGCTAAATGCGCAAAATAAGCCTGCGCGCTTTTTGCAGTTTTTGGATGCGTGTCAGTGTGATGCGCAAGGACGGGGACCAAGTTTTATACATCGCCCTTATGCGCAACGAACACTTGCACTGGATTTAGTAAAACAACTAAACAAGCTAGATAAAAAAGCACTTGTGCAACAAGCAATACACCAAGGTAAAAGCGGCATAGCCATCGGAAAAGCAGTTCGCGAAGCAGAAATAAAGCAACTACGTGATTACTTCACGGAGCAAATTAGTAAGGAAACAAAATGAATAACACAACAGCACACTCAGCAATCGATGACAGTGTAAGAGCTGAAATAATGCGACGCATAAAAGCGGCAGAATCAGAACATAACGTTAAAGTGTTATTTGCTATTGAGTCGGGTAGCCGAGCATGGGGATTTGCAAGTCCTAACAGTGATTATGATGTGCGCTTTATTTATGCGCATGCTAAAGATTGGTATGTAGCAATTGATGTTGAAGAGCAAAGAGATGTAATTGAATACCCAATCGTCGATGAAATCGATATAAATGGTTGGGATATTCGTAAAGCACTCAAACTATTCAGCAAATCAAATCCCGCGTTTATTGAGTGGTTACAATCACCCATAGTGTATGTTGATGATGGCTTTTTTGCTGCACATGCAAAGCGGCTAATGCCACAGATAGTGTCATCTCATAAAGGCATTTATCATTACCTGCATATGGCAAAAGGTAACTTTAGAGAGTATCTAAAAAAAGAGCGTGTGCCGCTGAAGAAATACTTTTACGTATTACGACCACTACTGGCGATTATGTGGCTCGAAAAATACGATGAACCTGCTCCGATTGAGTTTGATAAACTAAGGGAGCTTGTCAAAGAGAACCTTGCATTGGATGCTGCGATTTCAGATTTGCTCGCCCGAAAACGGGTAAGCTTAGAAAAAGAATACGCGCCAGCTGTGCCTGTAATTAATGAGTTTATTGAAGCAGAGTTAACACGGCATGAAAACTACACAGCTAACGTAAAGAAGAAAGTCGTCGATTTTGATGCTTTAAATCAGTTGTTTAAAACGACACTTATGCGATACGAGAGCGAATAGTTTTGTTATTTAAAATTAAAAAGGAATTATATGAAAAAGCTCATTACTTTGCGTTTACCCGCAATTTTAGCAAGCCTGATATTAATAGCGGGATTGATTTCATTAACATGGGAGAGTGGCACTTCCTATGATGATGGAGGGCTGGGTACGTTTTCATTTATTATCTTGATGCCAATAATGATATTAAGAAGCCTGATAAAACTCCCTGTATGGGTGCTCGTTCCTACGATTAGTGGTGGCCTATTCTATCTAGATTATTTTTTAAATAAGCGCTTAAAAAACAAAGAATAGGCTCGCAATGCGAGCCTATTTTGTAACAATTAAAAACGACCAAATTGATAAAGTAGCTGCCCTGCTTCGCCAATCACTAATTGTCTATGTGTTTGGCTTTGCCAAGGCCATTCAAACTTTTTAAGCTGATTTTGCTGCACGTCATCACTGACGCTAAACGTTCTATTGTGGTTGTATTGTTTTAAGCTTTTAGCACTTAATTGAAATACCACTAATGTGACTAATGCCCCGTAATTAATAGCTAACTCAATCAATGGTTCTCTAAAGTCTTTACGAGTGTTTGTAGCATCCCACACTAGGTTTCTTTTTTCAGCTAGTGCCTTTTTAAAGCGTTGCTTAGCAAGTTGCAAAACTTGCCCGCGACTTTTTTGGCAGCTACGTTTACCGTTAATTTCAGCCCTAATGTCATCAAGTGAGATGACTTCAAAATCGACTAAGTTATTTGCGATCCAAGTTGATTTTCCACTGCCGCTGATACCACACATAATGTAGCAATGACTGTACTGCTGACAGGTTGTATAGTTTTTCGCAATGGCTTCTTCGACAAGCTTAATGTCGCCATCAGCTAACTGTTTTATGGCATAACCATCCAACAATGTTTGCTCTGACTTAGTAGGCTTAACCTGTATCCGCGCTAAATATGTAGTTGTGGGATTAGTTACCCCCCATAACTCATAATCTTGTGCAAACATGCGATACTGCTCTAACAAATCAAGCTGTACTGCCAAGTCATTGCAAACTCGACCGCGCATATCGGCTAATTCAAGCCAATAGAGAAGTTCTAAATCTGCATTTAGTGATAACTTGAAATAATCACTAAACTCTTGATTTTTAATCACAAGGCGTTTTGGCACTTGATGAAAACCCACCAAGCCCATAATTACCATGATCACACTGTGCTCAAGCGGAAGCTCTATCAACTTAGTTGCTAAATAACTTGCACCAATTTCTTCGTGTAACGGAGCTACAACCCTTAACTGACCTTGAATCTCCTTTTTTCGGGTGGTCAATGGCTTGGCTATATCATGCAGTAAGGCAGATAAAATCAATGCTTGTCGCTTTTTACCTGTGATATGAGAAGCCTCAGCAGCAAGCAACTCATAAAGTGCTTTAAGCACTAAATCAGTATGTATTGCGACATTACCTTCTGCATGCCAAATTGAATCCTGCTCTGTTTGTTCAAATTCATTTAATAACGGAAAAAAGCGCCCTAGATTCATTACACATTCGGCAAAACTAGGAGTACTTTGCAGCTCAAGGCTGGCTAACCAGTTTTCAACTTTTTCCATGCTTGCCCCCTGCCGATTTTTGTAAACCATTTGCAATAACGTCTGCGTACATCCAATGCTGCTCGGTGGTTACATGGTTATTTCTAACCCACTTAGCTACCGCACTTGCAAAATCTTTGTAATGAAAACCTTCAGCAAGTCGCACCACATAGCCTTCTTGGTTCACTGTATCTATCGAAATAGCTTTAATTGTTTGCTCACACCAAAGACCAACATACAGCTCCTTTGGCGTTGTTAGCCCCAAGCTTGCAAGAAACTGCTTAGTGTCTTGCCAACTTAAACTCTGATTGAGCTCATTCCACACAGAAAAAGCCATAAAATAACTTGGCAAATTGTTGTATGAGATTGAATGCCTTGCATAAAGGTTCTCACCACAAATACGCCATCCGATTGGTATTTTATAACCTACTTGCGCTTGCAGTGCTTTTACCCAAGCGCGCGATGGATGAAAGCGGCTATCAATCGATCTTGCATGAATGTAGTCATTGTATAAGGTGGTATTTTCACCATCCATTTTTTCCGTGACCACAACTTGTTTGCCTACAAAATGGCTTAAATCTCGTTGCTTTACGTCGTCATTCGTAGCCCCCAATGACCATGGAAGGTGTGGGGTACGAGGATATTTAATTCTCATCATATTTCTCCATATCTACTCTAATTAGTAGCTAGATTCATTTAGCTTTCAAAGAAATAGACACAGCAGTACGTACTCATAGTAGTGACACTATAAGTGTTTGGATTGCTGTGCCTTGATGGAATTACATCGTTCTATCCTCGTTTTATTTATTATGCAGTGTGGTCGAAATAGCGATCGACTGACTGCTTTAAAGTTTCAATGAGTGCCTCATCCATATATTGGTACTCGTCGGGTATATCGAGTACCTGAATCGGCTTGTGCTGCAATAAACGGCTAAACTGCGCTTTTAGGCGTTGTTTATGCTTATGTTCCATCACAAAAATTATATCTGCCCAATTAATATCAGCAGTTGTTACCGTGTGCCTTGCTCGTGGGCTTGTACCTGCAGAGCGGGCTTTAATGCCATTGTATTGGTTGAATACCTTTTCTGCCGTTGGGCTACGCCACTGGTTACGGCTACATAGATACCCAAGCCACCTCAAAATGCAGAATTCAGCGTTTCACAGGTGCTTAATATCAAGGCGTTACTTTGCAAGAATGGCAGTCCCTTTTAAGAAGTAACAACGATGAGAGTAAGTGCCTGTGAAGCGCCCAAAGGGTTGGTTTAAAAGCGATTTATACTGCGTTATTGATCTTAACAATAGAACCACTATTACTTGCAATCAATGCCTTGCCTAAATCGCTTTTAATTCCAACTGAAACTCGCATCTTGAGGTGGTTTGGGTATCAACAGTTTTCCATGTCCTTTTCCTTTGTGAGTCTGGCTAAACTCAGGGCCCTTAAACGTACGAATCGGATTACCCCGTTGCAGCTCATTGTGTTGTTGCCACCGCGACTTTTGCTGCTGGCTAGCAGCCTGCTGAGCTTGTTCTGCCAGTTTTTGCATTAGCAAAACTCGAGCTAAACGCTTATTCGCATGCTGACTTCTTTCACTCTCTACGCGAACAGTAGTTCCTGTCGCAACATGGGTAGCACGAACAGCTGAATCAGTGGTGTTTACATGTTGGCCTCCCGCGCCACTTGCGCGGCATTGCTGAAAGCGGATCTCGATATCAAAAGTTTGCTCAGCTATTTCAAATAGTTGACCGCCAAAATACCAGTTTTTACGCTTATGCCTTGCTCTGAATGGGCTTTGACAAACCCACAACATCGAGCCATGCCATTGCTGCGCAAACTGTTTTAAAATTTGCGGCTCAGCACCGGTTAATTCAAGCAATACCGATTTGTAGCAGCCTGAAAGCTCAGCTTGCTCTACTGCAAGAGTATTCACCTTAATAGCTAACGCTTTAGCATCACACTCAAGGTGCTTAACAGCCATAGCCACCGCTTTACAGCACTCTAAAGGACCCGCCCCTGACGATAATTGCACTAAGATCATCCGCACGTTCCTTGTGTTTTAAAGGTAAGCACAGGCTTTAATTTGGCAATTACAGTAACCAGCCCAGCATCAACAAGGTCATTAATAACTGTTTGGCAGTCTTTGTAAGCTTGTGGTGCTTCATCATAAAGCAGCGTTTTATCATTACAGATCACCCTGCTACCAAACGCAGTGCGATATAAATCTTCCTTTTTAAACTTGTGACTCAAGCGGCCTTGGCATTCTCCACGCTTCCATTTGCGACCAGCGCCATGTGCAAGGGAGCGTAAGTTTACGTTTTGCTCAGCCGTTGGCTTAACTAAGTAACTGTAATCACCGCGAGAGCCCGGGATCATCACAGCCCCTTGATCGCTAGGTGTAGCGCCTTTTCGATGTAACCAGCCTGCTTGTCCTGCAATCTGTGATTGACTTACAAGGTTATGATTTACATCTAAAACCTGTTCGCCGCCAGCGCGAATAGCTTGTAAAAAACGCCGTGCGATCAGTTCTCGGTTTAACTGAGCCCAACGCAGTGCTTCGTCATGTTTAGCCATATAATCTGTAAAGGCATCACTTACTACCTCAAGGCCATCATGGTTATGCTCTGCAATATGCTTAACTAAAATAGCTTGCCCTAACCCTCTAGAGCCAGAATGCACCAATAGCTGCAATTGTTTAGGTTGTAGGCCTAAAGCAAGTAACGCTTGTTGATCAAACACCTCTTCAATCGCCTGAAATTCAGCGAAATGATTGCCACCACCTATGGTGCCAAGGGCACTATCAAAACCAGTTTGTGTGATAGCCAGTTCATGTTTTCGCTCGCTAATTAATGTGTGCCAACTTTCATCTAGCGGCTGTTCAACATCGCTTAAGCGTTTTGCGAGCTTATCTACATTTAACTTGGCTAACTTAGTATTGGTTTGCCAAAGCGACATACCGCAGCCAATATCATTCCCCACTAAAGCGGGGTAAATTCTACCTTCTGTAAAAAAGGCAGCCCCAATGGGGTAACCTCGACCTGGGTGTAAATCGGGCATACCCGCTACAGCGTGCATACCAGGTAATTCAGAAGTTTTAATTAATTGTTGTATTGCTAGCCCTTCAATCCACGACTCTTTAGACGCAATAAGGCTAACGTTATCAGTAAGTTTTTGGACGGACTTGCCCATAATACCAATTCCTTTCTCTGCAATAGAAAAATGCTAACGAAAAATGATTTGGCAGGTCTTTGATTAATTGATCAGGCTTAGCTTTGAAAAGCTAATAAAGAAATAGCTTCGAGCTAGGCAAGAAAACGACCTGCAAAGGAACAAGTTGTATAAGTCATATTGTTTACTCCTCTACAGTGTGTGAATGGTTAAAATCGCGGCGATTGTAAACAGCTTAAAAAGTGAAAGCAACTAAAAAATAATCAATCGTTGTTATTTACGCCCTTTTTAAATGTTCATCACAACGTGAAAAATGTGCAATTAAGCGTCTATGGGTTGTCATCTAGAGAAAATTTGAGCAATCTAAAAATGCCTTAAAAATAATAACAAGAGTGACTGCAAGGTTACTCAAAAAGGATGCCGCCATGCTCAAACACCGAATAGCTCGCTCACTCATCAGCTTACCACTGTTGATTGCTGCCCATGTCACTAGCGCAGCTGAACTACCACAAGCGATTGATGCTGCGTTTCAATCGGCGGTGAGTGCGAAAACGGTGCCGGGCATTACTGTCGCGGTGGCCGATAAATCAGGAATAATCGCGGCAAAGGGTTATGGTTTTGCCGATATCGAAAACCAAGTTTTGATGAGTCCAGAGCATAAGGTTCGCATTGGCAGTGTTTCTAAACTTATTGCTACAGCTGCTATGATGCGCCTTTACGACAAGGGATTGATTAACTTAGACAAACCTGTAACCGACTATGTAACTAACTGGCCAGAAAAACATGCAGCTTTAACACTGCGCCAGCTCGCGTCACATACCGCAGGGATCCGCCATTACAAAAAAGGCGCCAATGAATTTTTACTCAACAAATGGTATGGCGATATTGATAGCGCTTTAGCCATGTTTAAAGATGATCCCCTACTGTTTGAGCCGGGCACCAAACAGCAGTATTCAACATTCGCTTGGACATTAGTAAGCGCTGCGATGGAAGGCGCTGATCCGAAACGCAACTTTCGACAAATTATCGAACAAGAAGTCTTCGCGCCACTCAAGTTAAACGACACATATTTTGATGAGCAATTTACCCTGATCCCACATCGCGCAAGACCTTATAGCGTTGAACAGGGCCGTTTAATTAATTCACCGCAAACCGATCATAGCTATAAATGGGCTGGCGGTGGCTTTATTGCAACACCAAGTGATATCGTCAAGTTTGCAGTAGCTCACACGCAGGGCAATTATCTAAAAGCAAGCACCGTGGATGAAATGTTTACCCCAGCCACTCTCAATAATGGTGAACAGGTCGATTTTGGTATCGGTTGGATGACAGGTTTCAAAAACTATCAACAAAGAGAAAAGTACCAACATAATACTGAACTACAAGCCTTGATGGCCGACATGCCACACGCTGTAATGCACTCTGGCGGAAGTATGGGTGGCATTACCATGACCATTATGTGTGTTGATCATCAACGCGCGGTGACTGTGGTTAAAAACGTTAATGGTGATAATAGCGCAGATGTATTTGCGCTAGCCCTACAAACCCTAAGCTATTATCACCAAGACCATTGATTTGTTTAAGGCAGCTTAACTATAGCTGCCCTTGTAACCTCGTTTTTGTCTCTTTTAAGTAATCTGGGTAGGGATACGAGTCATCTGCAACAGCGATTGCAGCCTCGATTTGAATTAATGCTTGGCGAGTATTACCTTGCATTTCATAGCCATATGACAAAGCTGATAGTGCATACACTGATTTAGGGTAGTTTTTGATATTGTACTTAAACACCTCAATAGCCCGCTCAAATTGCTGGTTATCCGTTAAGCTGTAACCCAGCAACCTAACAGCGCGGTCTGGTGGCGCTATTTGCTCGCCCCATTGCTGAGATAAACGTTGATAATAGGCATCAATTGATGAAACATCATCGCCCAATGCACTCAAAGGCATATGTTTAGATAAAAATAAGCCATGGTACGCATTAAATGCCCCAGCGGCTGAGGTTAGGTTATGCGAAACGCCTGCAAAGGCATCGCTCTTAAAGCGCAGATTTTGCACCTTACTATTTTGCAATGTTTGCTGCATATCATCGTATCTTTCGCGCATAATGCCGGCTTCTTCGCCGATATTCATATATACATAGCTGTTAATACTTTTGGCTTTAGTAACAAAGGTATTTAGACTCTTAGCCGGGGCGCCATAGTTCCACCATACCGCAGGGCTATAAGCAATGTGCGCTTGAAATAACTCAGGCTCAGCCTGCATAGCGTAAAGAGCAAGTACACCCGCAGCTGAGGCTCCGGCAATAACTCTATAATCATGAGTACGATACTGTTTATTAACCAAAGGCATCAGTTCTTGCTCTACGAAAGCTAAAAACTTTGCTGCACCACCGCCTTCACCAACAGGCCCTTGTGGTTCTTTGTTCACTGTAGGATAAAAATCTCTAAGTCGATTAGTGCTTTCAATTGCAACTACAATCACCTCTGGCGCTTGATCATCTTGTTGTAAGCGCTCAAGCACAGCATTAATCAATGGTAAATTACCGGCCCCATCTAAACGGTAAATAACGGGATATCTTTTGTTTGGTTGTGTTTGATAGCTTTTTGGTAATTGCACAACGACAGTGCGTTGCTCACTAAGATTACTTGATTCGATAGTATGCGTATGTTGGCTGTAATGTGTAACCGCATCATCTGCAGCTGGTTGAGCCATTACATGACTAGTACATAGTAAAAAACCACTAATACAGAATAACTTAAATAGTCGCACGACTTATCCTTAAGAAAAATTGGTAATTTTTTAAGCTAACAGAATTGCAGGTACAAACAAAGAAAAAAAGAGCACCATTTTCTGAGACTTAACCTCCAACCAACAACCAAAGTAGTTTTTTTATAGAATTTATTCTCAGTTTGCAAAACCGGAAGTAAACCAGCCATTTTTACGTTTCACTCACTCAGTACTTTTCTAAATAGTGAAATAAATCATGACAATAAAAAAAATACTCATCTGCTTTGTAGCGGCTTTGCTACTGCTAACTGCGATTGTGTTATTTCGCACTTGGCAATTCAAACCCGCAGCAATCACCCCAATCCCTAAAGCCAATATTGCTGTAAACAGTCAGCAGATTGCTGAACACTTATCTCAAGCGGTGCAATTTAAAACGATTTCAAAAGAGCATCGTTCTGATATTGATTACCAGCAGTTTAGCGCATTTATATCTTGGCTAGCGCAAACATACCCCGATGTTCACCAACAACTTGAGTTAAAAAAGTTTAATGATTACACCTTGCTCTTTCATTGGCGTGGTAGCGAGGCGCATAACAAAGCGATTTTATTATCTGCTCATTATGATGTCGTTCCGGTCATTGCCGGCACAGAGTCATTATGGAGCCACCCTCCCTTTGCTGGCACCATTGATAGTGAACATGTTTGGGGGCGCGGAACACTTGATGATAAAGGCTCAGCAATTACTCTCATGGAAGCGATCTCTCATTTACTTGCACAAGACTACCGCCCCAAGCGAGATGTTTATATTGCGCTAACGCATGATGAAGAAATTGGTAGTAAATATGGTGCTGCAGCAATTGCTGATTACTTTGCTGATGCAGCTATTGCCCTTGAATGGTCACTCGATGAAGGCTCATTTGTACTTGATGGTATGATCCCTGGTGTTGAGCCAAAAGTGGCAAGTATTAACGTCACCGAAAAAGGCTATTTAACCCTTGAGCTAATCGCACATGCCAAGGGTGGTCACAGCTCAATGCCTCCCTCAGAAACGGCAGTGAGTATCTTAGCGCAAGCCATTGTAAACTTAAAAAATGCCCCAGTGCCCGGTGGTCTTGAAGGTATTTCGGCGCAAATTTACGATAAAATGGCTCGTCATATGCCTTTTTCAAGCCGTGTGTTATTTGCCAACCAATGGTTATTTGGCTCACTTATCGAAAATAAAATGAGTGAAATGAGCTCTGCTAATGCCATGCTCCGCACAACCACAGCACCGACTATGTTATCGGGCAGTGAGAAATCAAACGTATTACCCATCGAAGCTAAAGCAAAAGTTAACTTTCGAATTCACCCACGCGATTCCGTCGAGAGTATCATTGCCTACGTAAATGCAGTGATTGATGACCCTCGTATTGAGATTGGCATTGTTGAACAATTTGAACCATCACCCATATCAAGCAGCGAAAGCCCTGCATTTAAACTACTTGCTAATGCTGCACAAAGCATTCATGGCGATCTGGTAGTTGTACCCGGGTTAACAGTAGGGGGGACAGACAGTCGTCGCTACCAACAAGTTGCTGACGATAGCTATCGCTTCTTACCCATGACGCTCACTTCACAAGAGCTAACCGGTTTCCATGGTACAAATGAAAAAATTAGCATCGAGAACTTAACTAAAGCGGTGCAATTTTATAGCTACTTAATCAAGCAAAGTGATCAAAACCTTTAATTGAGCGCTAAACCCACACTGTGGGTTTAGCTTTTTAAACTCACAGTAGCCGCACTTTGATTGCTGCGATATTGTTTAGGCGTACAACCTTGATAGTTTTTAAAGTGGCTGTAAAAGGTTGAAACCGAGTTAAAACCAGCCTCAAAGCCAACTTCAGTCGCTGATAAATGGGCTTTATTAGGATCTTCTAAGATGCGAATAGCGGCTTCTATTCGCTGCTTATTAATAAAATCGTAAAACGATAACCCTGCATGACCGTTAATGGTTTCGGATACATGACTCACTGAGACATCTAAACGCTTAGCTAAATCACTCACCTTTAAACCCGCCTCTAAGTATGGCTGTTCAGTCACCATCAATTGCTGCAGTTGCTGCCAAAGTGAAGCAGCATCTACTTCAGTTAAGCTGCTTGTTTGGTACTTTTTATTGCTGCTCGATACGCTTTCTACTGGCTGGTTTCGAGGCTCTTCATTATCTTCAGCGTGGATTGTTACTTGTCTCACCCCGTAATGAGCAATTAGAACGGTTGTCACCAGCATCGCAAGTTCATGCATATGACCACTATTAAATTCATTTCCTAAGAACTGACCAGCTTCAAATAGAATAGCCAATAGAGTACCGATTATATAGCACCAGCAAATCATGGTGACCCAGCGTAAATTGATCTCTTCGATATTAGAAAAACGTCTTTTAATTTGCACTTGGTAAGATTTAAGAATCCCAATGATGATAAAGCCATAAGCTAAATTGCTGACCCAAGCAGCCACCTTATGAAGGTAACGATTTTGTCGATACACATCGCATAACTCATTACTAAAACAAGGTAAAGCCAAACTGTGATTAAGCTCAACGGGCATTTGCCAATGCCAAATGAGTGTAAAAATGAGTACCGGACTCAAATTCCATAAGTGTGTCGCTTGAAGAGTGAAATTAGGCCTTGTTTGAAACAACACATAAAAATACAGCAAAGGACCCGTCAGCATTTGAATACTGACGAGGTAATACACTTGCCCTCTGAGGGCTGGTATCTCAGCTTGCATGATGACAGCTAAAGCCAACATTGAAATCAATAAACTAACCAAGGCCATGGTATTTTTTGCCCCCGCAGAGCCGGGCCCTGCACGCCACAAAAAAAACGACAAACCAAAGCTAAAACACATACATGCGCCGATAAAAAGAGAGAACGGCTGAATTGTCAAAGGGCTAGATAAAAACGCATTTAATGCCATAGTGATACACTTTTATTATTCTTTTTATTTTAATCTCACAGCTGCCAAAGCAGCTAAATACGGGCTTTTTAATATTCCGAATTTGCAAATTAGTAAAAACTTTAAAACTAATTTCTCTTATTTTGCAAAGCCGGAAGCACTAACAAAACTTATCGCTTAAAAGATTAACTTACCAGAAAAAAATAATAATTAATTGCTTCAAAAGGAGAGCTTGGTGGGTCATTTTCAAAAGCACAAACTGGCAAAAACAATAACCAGTTTATTAACCTTGTTGCCTATCGTGAGCCTAGCAGCTGAAACTCAAGATACCGCACAACAAGAACAATTAGCACTCGAAAAAATCATTGTGACAGCGCAAAAGCGCGGTGAAAACTTGCAAGAAGTGCCGCTGGCAATATCTGTGCTTGGCAGCAAGCAAATGGACCGCGGAAATATTCAAAATATTCAAGATATTCAGCAGTCTGTTCCTAACTTGAGCATGGTCACCACTTCACCATTTACAACCACCATCAACATGCGTGGTATTCCATCAAGCCCTAATGGCGTATTTAACTCGGGAACCAGCCCAGGCATGGGCATGTATGTCGATGGTGTGGTCTATTCACGAGCAACAGGATTCAACCAAGAGCTCAGTAATATTGAGCGAGTAGAAGTTTTGCGTGGCCCACAAGGCACTTTATTTGGTCAAAATACCAATTTAGGGGTTATTAATATCACAACCAAAAAGCCTTCAGATATGGTTGAAGGTAAAGTAAAAGTCGACTTAGGCAATTATGGTCTTCGTAAAACCAACCTGTATTTAACAGGGCCTCTGATCGAAGACGTTCTCGCCGCGAGTATTTCTTTGTTTGATGTTTCTCGAGACGGTTATGTTGAAAATAGTGCCGACGGCAGCGAATTTTCAACACAGGACCGTCATGGTGGTCGCGCGCAAGTTCGTTACACACCAACAGATAAACTAACCCTTGATATCAGCGCTGAATACTTAAAAGACAAGAGTATTCCTCTTGCGAATAAACTCACTGACTATGAATTAGGTCTTGGGTATTTAGGTCTTTACCCAAGTGGCATGACACCAGAAGATTTTATTACCGATGATATTCATGAAGTGTTTGTAAACCCTGAGCGCTACTTTGTAAGCCGCGAAAACTGGGGGTTAGATACAACGCTCAGTTACCAATTTGATTCTGGGTTTGAGTTTAAATCCATCACAGCTAAAAAGGTGTACGACTCAACCATTGGTACAGACATGGACTCAACTCCCGTTGATATCGTATTCAGTACCGAAACCGAAAATAACGAACAATTCACGCAAGAGTTTCAGATTTTATCGCCAACGGATCAGTCATTACGCTATGTAGCTGGTTTTTTCTATTTAAATAATGAGGCTGTAAATGACCAAAACTTTTTAAGTGGTACTGGGATATATGGCATTCCAACAGGTTTACCAGAGCCGTACCCACAGAGCCTTAACTTACAACCGGGTAGCGGCCCTATCAATGGCGGCACATTACAAACCAAAAGCAGCGCCATTTTTGCAAATGTTAATTATGATTTCACTCAAGCAATTAACGGCTTTTTAGGTTTACGATACTCAGATGTAGAAAAACAAATGAGCTTTTCTCAACGCGGCTGGGAAACGTCTTTGCCGGGCGTGTACTTGCTCAATTACATTGATATTCCAGCCACAAATCAGACTCTTAAAGATGACTTTTTATCATGGACTGTCGGCTTAAATGGCACAATAAACGACAACAACCACGTTTACGGTAAAGTATCGAAAGGCTATAAAGAAGGGGGTTATAGCTTCCGTCCACAATCTCTACAATCAATTGGTGGCGACCCTTTAAACCCACAGATGAGTTTTGACCGTGAAGCCGTTGTCAGTTACGAATTAGGCCTTAAAAGTGATTTATTTGATCACCGCATGCGTCTAAATATGGCTGCTTTTTACTTAGACTACTCAGATATTCAAACCCGCGTTATTGACGATAATGGCACCAACAGAGTCGTTAATGGCCCATCGGCAACCAGTCAAGGTATTGAGGCTGAATTAAGCTACCGAGTAACGAAGCAATTAGCTGTGAATGCGGCTATTGGCTATGCTGATGCAACCTTTGATGAATTTGAAAACTGCCATGCCATTGACGACTGTACCGGTAACCAACTTCCGGGAGCCGCAAAATGGACGAAAAGCGTCAGCCTAAACTATGAAACCACACTCACTGAAAATTGGGATCTGTTTGCTGGGGTTGATTATTCGTACCGTGGTAAAGTTCAAAGCGATGCGCGTAACTTATCAGCCACCGAACTTGGTACCAGTAACCTAGTGAATAGCCAGATAGGCATTGTTTCTACAGATGGCACATGGGAAGTCATGCTGTGGACTAAAAACCTGCTCGATGAAGAAATTGAAGTTAGTAAAGCAGATAAAGCAACGTCTGAACTGAGTTTCAGTGATGTCATGTATGCTTCCCCAAGAACATACGGCGTTTCATTCACTTATAACTTTTTTTAAACACTAGAAAGCCGGCTAATTAGCCGGCTTTATTATCATTCAATGATTAATAAATTAAAGCGTATGGCGCAATATTTTCCCAGCGCTTTTACCTGTCATGCCATCCGGTGATTTAATGACTTGGCCATTAATAATGACGAATTCAACTCCTTCTGCGTACTGATGTGGTGCGCTAAACGTTGATTTATCAGCAACCGTCGCAGGGTCGAGTATAACAATATCAGCAGCATAGCCTTTTGCTATCACTCCTCGGTCAGTGAGGCCCATTCTTGCTGCGGGTAAACTGGTCATTTTACGTATTGCATCAGGTAACGAAATCACCCCTTGTTCACGAACATAATGACCTAATACTCTGGGGAAGGTGCCGTATCCTCTTGGATGGGGGTTGCCTTTACCAAGTTCTGAACCACCCGCATCGGTGGCGATTGCAGTAATTGGGTAAGCCATAATGTACTTAACATCATCTTCATTAATAGCGTGGAAGATCCCCTGAGCACCGCCATTTGCTTGAATTTCCATGGCAAGTTCAGCAGCTTCATCAATACTTTGCGCTCGCCCTTCACGTTTTAATACTTCAGCAAAGGTTAGCCCATCCCATGCAGGGTTTGCCGCATAATGCGCTATTTGCAGCCTTGCGGGGTCACCACCGCCTCTGTCTTCACGGATATTTTTGATCAAACCTTGTTTTATTTTTTGCCTTAACTCTGGATCGTGTAGACGCTTTTCAACCTCAGCTTGGCCACCAGCCAATGACCATGCAGGAAATAAAATAGCAAATCGCGTAGAAGAAGCCGTGTAAGGATACTGATCGAGGGTGACATCTAAACCCGCTTTACGAGCATCACGGATCATCTGAATAGTGTGCTTACTCTCACCCCAATTTGGATGACCAATCAGCTTATGATGAGAAATATGCACAGGAATGCCGGTCTCTTTTGCAACATCGATCACTTCATTCATCGCCGTAACAATCTCTGCGCCTTCATCGCGCATATGAGAGGCAAAAAACCCATGCTGCGCATGAGCGGTTTCGGCAAGCACCTTTACCTCAGCAAAGTTTGAGTACACACCTGGAACATATTTAAGCCCAGTCGATAAACCGAACGCCCCCTGCTGCATCGCTTTATCGACCAGTGCTTGCATTGCTTTTAGCTCATCAGCAGTGGCAAGTCGTTGCTCTTCACCCATAACAGCCTTACGAACATCATTATGGCCAATTAATAAGGCTAAGTTAGGCCCTAGAGGTGAATGCTCGGTTTGCGCAAAAAATTGTTTAAAGTCGACAGGAGAGAAACCACAGTTACCGCCCAAAATAGTGGTGATACCCTGCTGCACTAAATTATCGAGCCGAGGCAGCTCTGCAATTGAACGCTCAGCATGGGAATGTAAATCGATAAAGCCCGGCGCTACAACCTTGCCATTGGCATCTATAACTTGGTGAGCTTTGTAAGCCGCCATATCACCAATTTTAGTGATCTTGCCGCTTTCAATACCAACATCTGCGCGAACCGCTTTGCCACCACGACCATCGAGCAACATCGCGTTTTTGATGATGAGATCAAAAGATTGCCCATAAGTAATCCCCGAGCTGAGCACTAATACAGACAATCCTATAGAGGTTAAAACACTGCGCTTTTTCATTGTTATTATCCTTAGCCTGAGTGTTTAACCATCCTAATAAATTGCAATACAAATTGCATCAATGAACAGTAATTAAGCAAATTACAGGCACAAAAAAGCCGGCTAATTAGCCGGCTCTCGATACTTTAACTTACTCAACCGTTACCGATTTTGCTAGGTTTCGAGGTTGGTCTACGTCGGTGCCTTTAATAACCGCAACATAGTATGAAAGCAGCTGTAGCGGAATTGTATATACAACCGGAGCAATCACGTCATCCACATGGTTTACGTTGATTACACGCATTGTTTCGTCAGATTCAAACGCTGAGTCTTTGTCTGCGAATACATAGATAATACCGCCACGGGCACGTACTTCTTCTACGTTTGATTTAAGCTTTTCAAGTAACTCGTTGTTTGGTGCTACAACAATGATTGGCATGTCTGCATCAATCAACGCAAGAGGACCATGCTTAAGCTCACCCGCTGCATATGCTTCGGCGTGAATGTATGAAATCTCTTTCAGCTTAAGCGCACCTTCCATCGCGATTGGGTATTGTGAACCACGACCTAAGAATAGTGAGTGGTGCTTATCAGCAAACTCTTCAGCTAAATCTTCAATGCCCTCTGCAAGCAGTAGTGCTTCTTCTAACTTGTTAGGAAGTGTTTTGATTGCATTCACAATCGCACTTTGATCTAGGCCTTTTTCTTGGGCAATAGATGCCGTAAGCATTAATAAGCCAACAAGCTGTGTGGTGAAGGCTTTAGTTGATGCAACACCAATTTCAGCACCCGCTTTAGTCATAAAGGCTAAATCAGATTCACGTACTAATGATGAACCCGGCACGTTACAAATGGTCATTGACGCCATGTAACCTTGCTGTTTTGCAAGACGCAGTGCAGCAAGCGTATCAGCTGTTTCACCAGACTGTGAAATGGTCACAAGTAAGCTATTTTCATGTACAAATGATTCGCGGTAACGGAACTCAGAAGCAATCTCAACGTTACAGCTCACACCAGCAAACTGTTCAAGCCAGTAACGAGCAACCATACCTGAGTGGTATGAAGTACCACAGGCAATAATTTGCACGTGTTTTACGTCTTTAAAGATTTGCTGAGCGCTTTCGCCAAAGGCATCGATCGCGACAGTGTCATTAATTAGGCGGCCATCAAGGGTGTTACGTACAGCAAGTGGCTGCTCGTAAATTTCTTTCAGCATGTAGTGACGATATTCGCCTTTACCTGATGCATCTTGCGTAATGTTTGATTCAATCACTTCGCGCTCAACTGCATCACCATTTGCATCAAAGATTTCTACACTGTCACGGGTAATACGAGCAACATCACCTTCTTCAAGGTAAATAAAGGTACGTGTAACAGGTAATAGAGCAAGTTGGTCAGAGGCAATAAAGTTTTCGCCAAGACCTAAACCAATCACCAGTGGGCTACCTGAGCGCGCTACGATGATTTCGTTGTCGTTCGCTTTATCAAATACAACCGTACCAAATGCACCTTCAAACTGCTTCACAGCAGCCTGTACTGCAGCTAAAAGCGTATCGTGTTGTTGGCGAAGTTGGTGAATAAGGTGCACCATAACTTCAGTGTCTGTTTCTGATAAAAACTCATAACCGTCGCCTTTAAGCGCATCGCGTAGGCTGGCATGGTTTTCGATAATACCGTTATGAACGAGGGCAATTTCGCTGTTCGAAATATGAGGGTGTGCATTCGCTTCGGTTACACTACCATGGGTAGCCCAACGAGTATGTGCAATACCAGTAGTGCCTTTAACAGCAGCTTCATTCAGTGCCGCTTCAAGGTTAGCAACCTTACCCACTGCTTTTACAGTGTTAAGCTCAGTACCTTTAAGTAAAGCCACACCTGCCGAATCATAACCACGGTATTCAAGGCGTTTTAGGCCTTCAACAAGAATTTTATTTACTGGGCGTTCTGCAACAGCCCCAACGATTCCACACATAATCTCTCCTTTTGCACATGCCAAAGTGTTTTACTTTGGGCGAGATGTGTTGTCATAAAATGATGCGTAATAAGGTGTTGTCGGTCTTATTACGGGTTATTCAATTTCTGCACAGATCAGCTGTACACCACATGCTGTTATCGCCTCGCGCTTATCTGCGCTTAGGTTGTTGTCTGTGATAACTGTGGTTACACGCTGCCAAGGCAGTTCTAAATTCGGTATTCTTCGGCCAATTTTTTCTGACTCAACCAGCACCACTACCTCTCGGGCAGCTTCAGCCATCACCTGGCTAAGCCCAACTAATTCATTGAAGGTTGTAGTACCTCTATCAATATCAATGCCATCGGCACCAATAAAAAGTTGGTCAAAGTCGTAAGAGCGTAGAACATTCTCAGCAACTTGGCCCTGAAACGATTCTGAGTGTGGATCCCAAGTTCCGCCGGTCATCAAAAGTGTTGGCTCATTTTCTAATGAAAGCAGTCGGTTAGCGACATTAATAGCATTTGTCATCACCACTAAACCGCGCTTACTTGCAAGCTCAGGGATCATCGCCGCTGTAGTTCGGCCGCTATCAATGATGATGCGGTTATGATCTTTAATAAGCTTTGCAGCCGCCTGTGCGATTGCCATTTTGCGAAGCGAGTCGCTTTTCTCGTTGCTATTTGCAACGATTTCTTGCGGCAAGGCAATAGCACCACCATAACGGCGTAGCAACAAGCCACTTTTTTCAAGGGCTGTCAGATCTTTACGTATCGTCACTTCAGAAGTTTGAAACTGCTCTGCTAACGCTTCAACAGCAACTTCACCAAGTTCATTCACTTGGCTTAAGATAGTATGGCGACGTTGTTGAGTGTTTCGTTTTGTCATAAAGTGAACCACATAAGTTTCGTTTCGAAAGTTTTGAGATTTTAAACGAAACAATATAAATGGCAAGTGAATGATCGTTAACCTACACAGCTTTATTTTGATCTTCATCACCAACACGCTAAGCTATTGGCAAATATAACCATGAAAATGCCCCATGAAAGAGTTTAATAGCCTCGACAAGTCCTTACTCGAACAACGAAAAAATACCCATGAAATTTGCCGTTTATTTGCCAAAAGCCCGAGTAAAGGCAATTTAAAACGACTAAAAGGCATGTTTGCTCACTGTGGCGAACAGGTTGTTATTGAAGCGGGTTTTCATTGTGATTATGGCAGTGGTATTAAAATAGGTGATCGAACCTTCATAAATATTAACTCTACTATGCTCGATGCACCGCTAACTGATGCGCAAATTACGATAGGCGATGACTGCTTAATAGGCCCTAATGTGCAAATACTCGCGGTATCGCATGCAGTAAACCCAACCGAACGTTTAGCAAAAGCTAATTTTGCAGCGCCGATTAGCATCGGCAACAATGTATGGATTGGTGCAGGCGCGATTATACTTGCGGGTATTAAAGTTGCTGATAATGCCGTGATTGGCGCAGGGGCTATAGTTACCAAAGATGTCGCGGCAAATACTCTAGTAGCAGGTAACCCTGCGGTGAAAGTCAAAGACCTTTAACTCTCATACCGACGCGCTAAAGCACGTCCTACGTAGGTTGTCATTTATGGCGACACAGAATACATATTTACGCGCTAAAGCACGTCCTACGTAGGTCGTCATTTATGGCGACAAAGAATACATATTAACGCGCTAAAGCACGTCCTACGTAGGTTGTCATTTATGGCGACAAAGAATACTTACTAACGCGCTAAAGCACGCCCTAAGTAGGTCGTCATTTATGGCGACAAAGAATACATACCCGCGCGCTAAAGCACGCCCTAAGTAGGTCGTCATTTATGGCGACAATCAATCACAAGAAAACAGAATTCCAATATGGATAACTACCTAAATTATCAACTAGTTTTTTTCGCAAAGGGTTTGCTGCGATATATCTGGCTACAGCTATTCTACTTTCTTCTTCACGTAGTGCATGGTCATAGTAAGCAGGTTGCCATACCGTTTGAGAAAAACAACGTATATTGTTTATCTCTCTAGCAGAAAGACCTTTTAGATGACCAACTGTTTTACCCAAGCTACTATCGCTAAGCCTTAATAAACCATGAAAATGATCGGGCATAAGCACCCAAGTTAACCAGCAACATTGATGTATTAATTCATTTATTTCAATACACCTACAAAATACTTTTGCTAAGTTATGATCACTGAACAGTGCTTTTCTGTTATGGCAGTTGAACGTTATGAAATATTCACCTGATTGAATTGAAACTCGTCCTTTCTTTAAATGGCTCCAGCTCATGAAAAATCCTTTTCATAAAATTGTAGAACATTAAATATAGTAGATTAACGCACTAAAGCACGCCCTACCGTAGGTCGTCATTTATGGCGACAAAGAATACATATTAACGCGCTAAAGCACGTCCTACCGTAGGTTGTCATTCATGGCGACTCATTTAAAAGTAGAAAGCCCAGCTGTATTGCTGGGCTTATAGTTGGGAATTAGTTAACTGTTATTCATATCGTAAGATAAGTGATGGTCTGGTGCTTGCGGCCTTAAAGGCTAAACTTGCAACAGTAACCCAGGTAATGGCGGCCACCGCGACAGCGGCAACTAAATACACCCATACTGCTTGTTCAATGCGGTCATTAAAGTTTGCTAACCAATCACCTACCAAGAAGTAAGTCACTGGATACGCAATAGCAATACTCACCCCCACCAGCACTAAGAACTCTTTAGCAATGATATTTACGATACTGATGCGTGATGCACCTAGCACTTTTCGAACGGCCACTTCTTTTTGACGACGCACTGTTGCAAACGAAGCCAAACCAAAGGTACCTAAACAAGTTAAGAACACAGCAAGACCGGTAAAGATTAAAACTACATTCGAAATTCGCTCATCACCTTTTAACAGAGTTTTGTAGTTGTCTGCGAGTAAGTTAATTTTTGGCTCATAGATATTGGCTGAGCTTGCTAATACTTCTGCGATCTGAGCTTTAATATAAGGCAAGTTTTGCTGATCAATCGTTAAAATTAATTCTGATACAGGTGATAAAAAGTTAAAGCCACATAAAAACATAATATTTGAGTTGGCATCTTTAGCATTACCTACCTTTACATCTTCAACCACACCCACAACACGCATATCTACGCCGCGACCTGAGTCTTTAATTACCTTACCGATAATGTCACTCATGTTAGTGTAACCCGCTTGCCTTGCAACAGATTCAGTCACAATGGTGCCCGTACTTGTTACTCCATTTGCACGGCTTGCCCAATCACCAGCAAATTCACGACTAAAGTCACGACCAGCAACCAGTTTTAATCCAAGTGTTTTTACAACATCGTAGCTTGCGCCAACAACAGGCGTTAAGCTGCCAGACGCTTCACCATTTGGCCACGTTGGCATAAGTGTATTATTGATTGAAACGGTTAAACGGGTATCAATGACTGTTGTTTGTTGTACGCCTTGAATTGCACTGATACGGTTAACTAAAGCATTTTTTTCTTTTGTGAATACTTCGCCTACTGGTAGCTCTGAAATAACCAATCTTTGTGTTGTTTCATAGCCTAAAGGTAAGCTTTGTAAGTAAGTTAATTGCTTTAACAAGGTAATAGAGGCAATGATTAAACCTATTGCTAGTGAGGCCTGTAAGGTTAGTAAGCTCTTACGAACCCATATTGCAGTATTACCACGCTGTAAGTCACCACTTAAAACGCGTTTTGCACTGAATGACGAAATAAAGAATGCAGGATAAAGCCCAGCTAATATGCCCACAGCAATTGCGACCACAATAATGGCAATGCCAAATTCAGAGGCATAATTCACGACCAATTCGCGGTCTACTAGTTGGTTAAAGCTTGGTAAAAATAGCTCCACTAAAGCACATGCAATCACCATTGAAAGCATTGATACCAACACAGATTCAGATAAAAACTGCGTTACTAATTGGCCTTTACTTGCGCCAAGCGCTTTGCGCACACCCACTTCTTTTGCACGTTTAGTCGATTGAGCGACGGTCATATTAATAAAGTTAAAACCTGCAATAAGAATAAGTAACACGCTTAAACCAACACAGATCATCACCACTTGTTTAGCACCACCCGCTTTCATCTCAAACGGTGATTTAGCCGTTAGGTGCAAATCAAGTAATGGATGCAGCTCTAAACTAACTTGCTCCAACATAGAACCGCTAAAAAAGCGCTCTGTTAAGGTTTTAGCTAATGCATCTGTATCGGTGCCCTCAGCTACACGCATATAAACATAACTACTGTTGATATCTATTTCGCTTGGATCATGCTTAACATAAACAAGGTTTTTAAAGGCAAAGTGGGTGTTGTCTGTTAAGTCTGCAAACACGGCACGCACTGTATACTGTCCTTGTTCATGTGTAAGTGTTTCACCAACTACATCGGTGCGACCAAAAATGCGCAGTGCTTCTGATTCACTTAAAGCGAGGCTATCTGGTGTACTCATTGCTGTTTTTAAGTCACCCGCAATCGTCTTCATAGCAATAAAGTTTTCAATATTTGCTGTTGCACCATATAAGGCATTTAACTTATAGCCTTGGTTGCGGTAACTCACATCCACCATGGCTTCACGGGTCAGCTCGACCATAGTTAATCCGAACACTTCTTCAACTTGGCTGTAATCTTCAGCCTGCTTTGACTGCACATAATTAAAAATAGGCACCACAGCTAAACCAAGTTTTGAGAAGTCTTGGCCAACGCGATAAACACGCTCCGCATGAGGCTGTTGGCTATCGTACGAAAGCTCATTTTTTGCAAACAAAGCAACTAGAATTGCCGCAGCTAAGCCCACACTTAAACCCAGAACATTTAAAATAAAGTGCTGCTTTTGGTTTTTAAACGCACGCAGCGCGGTGATCAAATAACTTAAAATCATGTTATGCCACCTCTGCTGTTTGTTGAACACGGTTAGCTTTATCTACCATCACTTGGCCATCAAGTAAGCGCACTAAACGGTCAGCATAGTTGCCTTCTTTTTCTGAGTGGGTAACCACAATTACCGTGGTACCTTCACGATTTAGCTCACGCAGCATCGCCATGACTTCATCACCATTTTTTGAATCAAGGTTACCCGTAGGCTCATCCGCTAAGATTAGCTTTGGATTAATCACCAGTGCTCTGGCTACTGCTACACGTTGCTGCTGACCGCCTGATAGCTGCTGCGGTAAGTGATCTGCTCTATGGTCGATTGCAACACGTTTTAAAATTTCTTCTACTCGCTGCTTACGTTCACTCTTTGAGATATTTTGATACTGTAATGGCAGCTCAACGTTTTCAAATACTGTTAATTCATCAATTAAGTTAAAGCTTTGGAAAACAAATCCAATTGACGCTTTTCTAAGTGTTGCTAATTGCTTTTCACCAAACCCTGCGATGTCTTCACCTAAAAATTCAAAACTGCCTGCCGATGGCGAATCCAACATACCTAAAATAGAGAGTAATGTTGATTTACCACAGCCAGATGGCCCCATAATGGCAAGAAACTCGCCTTCGTTTACATGTAAGTTAATGTTATTAAGCGCTGTTGTTTCAACATCTTGAGTACGGAACACGCGTGATAAGTTAGTTAATTTAATCATTGTTTTTATCCTTAAAATTGTAGTTGTTGTGCTTTATCAAAGTTGCTGTAGCTAGAGGTGATCACGCGATCTCCGGCGCTTAGGCCACTTAACACTTCATAATAGTTTTGATTCTTTTTGCCAAGACGAATGTCTTTTCGTACTGCACGATTGCCATCTTTTTCCATGACATAAACCCAGTTACCTCCTGAGCTGGTAAAAAATGCGCCGCGTTCAAGTAATAAAGCAGTGCCTTTGCTATCACCTAGCATCAGCTGCACATCAAGGCTTTGCCCACGTTTTATATTGCTCGTGCCATTGGGTAAATCGACTTCAACCTGAAACTGTGATTGCTGAACACGACTATCAATTTTGCTAACTGTTGCCGCAATTTCGCCTTGCTCGTGTTCAATAAGCACTTGCATACCTGTTTGAACTTGGCTCAGGTAAAACTCATCTAGTCTCACAACTAGCTTGTATTCATTAGGAATATCAATCTGCCCTAGGCGAGCACCACGGCCTTTTGATTCACCAATTTCAACATCAAGTTCACTTAAATAACCATCAGCAGGTGCTGTTACGAGTAGGTTTTCAAGGTTCTTACGCGCAAACTGAAGGTTTTTCTCTAACATGTCGGCACTGTCTTTTAACTGGGCTACTTGAACTTCACGAATGCTGTTTTCTTGCTTTTGACGCTCAAGGGTTAGTTCTTTACGCGCTTTGTAATACGCTAAGTCTTCTTGAATTTCAGATAATTGCTCTTGTGCTAACACACCCGTTTTCACTAGAGGCTGAGTTTGTTTTAAGCGACGCGATAAATGCGTAATTTTAAGATCGATTTCAAGCAAATCACGGCGTAAGTTTAAACGGCTGGTTTCCATATTCATTTGCGTGTTACGTAAAAAGTTAAGCTGCTCAGTCACCTGTGCTTCACGGCTCATTACATCAAGCTGCAAGTTAGTATTGCTTAAACGCACAAGTGGTTGGCCTTTTTTAACAAACTCACCTTGCTCAACAAGTCGCTCTTCGACTTGGCCTCCGGCAATGGTGTCTAGGTAAATTGTAGTGCGAGGCATAACCTGACCACGAAGACTTAAAGCATCAACAAATTCACCTTGTTGTACTGTGCTAATCGTTAAGCTTGTCGCGGTTACTTGCTGACTACGACCTGTTTGCTCAGTTTGCGTGAAACCATAAGCTGCTGCCGCAACAGCTAAACATGCAGCTGCTATTACTGATTTCTTAAAAAATGCTTTGTTATTTGAGCGTGTAATTTTCTTATCCATGTTGACGCCTTTAAGTTATCTAGGTGCTAATTACCTATAGATAAAACAACTCTTGTGCCAACTTTTATTTTTATTAAATTACAATAACTTATATAAAAATCAAAATGAGTGCATATAATCAAGTGTCCGCTTATAGAACACTTCAAAACCCATACATCGTCCATAAATGGACACTGTTACTATTTTCAATTAGTCTTAGTGTTCCCATAAAGGAATAATAATAAATAGCTATGAAACAAGCAGGATCAATTCTTATCGTCGATGATAACCCCGACGTACTTATCGCCGCACGATTACTTTTAAAGCAGCATTATCAGGTTGTAAAAACCACAGATAACCCCTTTGATATCGAAGGTATCATTAACGCACAGCATGAGGCGGATCAGGCCATAGATGTTGTGTTACTCGATATGAACTTCACGCAAGACTCAATTAGTGGCAAAGAAGGATTCTACTGGCTAAAAAAGATCATGAGCCAAGACGCTAACATTGCGGTACTGCTTATGACGGCCTACAGCGATATTCAGCTAGCTGTCGAAGCAATTAAAGCTGGTGCCTCTGACTTTATTGCCAAACCTTGGCAAAATGAGCAATTACTCGGTGCTGTTGCAGCGGCATTTTCACACGCTAAAGACAAGCAGCAAGTTGGTAAGCTCACAAAACAAAAGCAGGCCTTGCAGCAGTCAATCGGCAATCAACCATTTGAGTTTTTAGGCCAAAGTGATGCCATGCAGCAGGTTTTTTCGGTTATCGACAAAGCAGCCAACACAGATGCCAACATATTGATTAGTGGCGAAAGTGGCACAGGTAAAGAACTCACTGCCCATGCAATCCACAATGCAAGCCAGCGCCAAAGCCAACCCTTCATAAGCCTAGACATGGGCTCACTAGCCGAAAGCCTGTTTGAAAGCGAACTATTTGGCCATAAAAAAGGTGCGTTTACCGGTGCCAAAGAAGATCGCATTGGCCGATTTGAGCTGGCCCATGGTGGTAGTTTATTTTTAGACGAGCTAGGTAATTTACCGCTTAACCAACAAGTTAAACTGCTCGCAGCACTACAAAACAGGCAAATAACACCGGTTGGTGGTTCAAAAGTCATCGATATTAATATTCGTTTGATCTGTGCAACGAATGAAAACCTCGAACAAGCTGTTACTGAAGGCAAATTTAGGCAAGACTTACTGTACCGTGTTAATACCGTAGAGATCCGTTTGCCAGCTCTGCGCGAGCGCAGTGAAGACATTCCATTACTGTGTAACTACTACTTGCAGCACTTTGCACATAAATACAAACGTGAGCTCTCGATTGCGGCATCTGATATGACACGTTTAAGCCAGTATCATTGGCCAGGCAATGTCCGTGAACTTGCCCATGCAATTGAGCGAGCAGTCATCCTCTCAGAAGGCTCAGAGCTCGATATAAGCTCAGTGATAAGCTCACCAAGTGCTGCTGTTAGTACAAGTGAGCTCCCTACAAGCGCCACTGACTACGACACTTTTGATCTTGAAATCATCGAGCAGAGAACCGTTCGTGCAGCTTTAAAGCATTTTCAAGGGAACGTGAGTCATGCAGCTAAAGCCCTCGGCCTAACACGCGGAGCCATGTATCGTCGTTTAGAAAAATACGGACTTTAATCGATGCGAAATTTTATTAGCTTAGCCTGCCTATTAGCTGCACTAATTGGTTTATCAATAGCTTTGTTTTGGCAAGTAGAGCAAAGCGGGTTTTCTGCAATTTCGGCACTTTTAGTTATTTTAAATTTGGTATGTGCCGCGCAAATTTTTAATTTATTTAAACGCCAAACAAGGCGTGCAGATATGGTGTTTCGCGCTTTAGCGAATGGAGACAGCACATTAGGCTTTGGCGACCAACACCCTATGCAGCAGCAATTTGAGCAGGTTAAACAACAAATTCAGGCTGCGCGTTTTAATGCAGAGCAACAAGCCCAGTTCTTACAAGCGCTATTAATTCATATCGATTTAGCAGTATTAGTATGTGACGAACAAGGCACTATTATTGAAAGCAATCCGGCGGTCAGCCGTTTACTTGGACAAGCTGTAAAGCACATCGATGATTTAGGTGTAATAGCCAACCTAGTCCAAGACGCAAAGCAAAATAGCCGTAATACCGTGCCATGGCAAAATGGTGAGCAGCACGATACGTTATCTGTGCAAATCAGTATTGCCGAAATTCAAGGTAAAGTTCGTAAAGTGATCAGTTTGCAATCGATTCATGATCAGCTGCAATTAAAAGAGCAACAAGCTTATAAGCGCCTCACCAAAGTACTAACCCATGAAATTGCTAATTCGATTACGCCACTTTCTTCTTTAGCACAAACTTGTACGGCACTGCTGCCAACTGAGCTTAGTTTTGATGATCAGGAAGATAAACAAGACTTGCAACTCGCCCTAACAACACTCGCATCACGAACCGAGCATTTAGGAGAGTTTATAGCGCAATTTAAAAAGGTTAGTAGCTTACCCGCCCCACACTTACAACCACATATTCTGGCCGATCTTGCCAAGCAAGTTGTTGCTTTGCACTCACAACAGGCTAAGCAGCTTAATATTACGTTGAATTTGTCGGTGCAAAGCCAACAGTTAGTAATGATAGATAGAGGCCAAGTTGAACAAGTAATAATAAACCTGCTTACAAATGCCCTTGATGTCCTTAAGCAGTTAAATAGTCCAGAGTCAGCAAAGTGCATTGAGGTAAGCATTGCACAAAATGCTAATCAGCAACTGTATTTAGAGGTCAGCGACAATGGTACAGGTATCAGCGATCATGTGATCGAGATGATTTTTGTGCCATTTTTTACTACCAAGCAACAAGGTTCAGGAATAGGCTTAAGTTTATCGCGCCAGATCATGCTCAATCATGGCGGCGATCTGGTTTATATCAAACGCCAGCAAGGAGCCTGCTTTCGCTGCGTGTTCGGTTAACTTACATAGTTAGAACACTTACTTACAATTTGCTAAGGCGCTGTTTGGTATCATGTACCCATTAACGTTTAATGGACTAACCAATATGCGATACCTCGCCTTAGCAGTGCTTTCTTCACTTGCCTTTATTCCTACAAAAAGCTTTGCTGGTATTTATGACAGCCCAGATATGAACCTGTTTGTTAAATCAGAGCATAATAGTACTGATTCAATCACCTCAGCCGGCATCGAAGTTATGGCTAAAAATAACTACAGTAATTTCGGCGCAGCATTTACAACGGCACTAGGCTCAGCAGAAGTATTTACTAAAAAAGGTGATCGGGAGACATTTCTCACCTTAGATAGCGGCATCAAATTTGGCTATTTCAGTGACTTTTTTGTCTATGGCGAAGTGGGCTTAGATTTAATTGAGCTTGCCGTATACGACGACCGAGATGACCACGACTACAGCGACCGCTATGATGACGACCACAATAATATTGATGGCTATGTCGGTGTGGGTATGGGCGTGGACTCAAAGCCATTCAGAATAGAGATCTATGCCAGAGCCCGAGAAATAGACAGCCGCTATTGGGAAGCACAAAACCATGGTTATGCTGGGTTACAAGTTAGTATTTCGTTTTAATTTCAATTGGGTGAGTAAGTTAGCGAGCTGTTAATCTAATGGTCATTTTTAGCTCACCCTATGTTAAGCTTAGGCGCTTTAGTTTACCCGCACCTAAGTTAACGGAGTATTTTAATACGTGTTTTTAAATCGATTTTTAGGCCTTGTTGTTGTTTCTTTTATTGTAACAGGCTGTCAGACTGCCCCTGAGTCACTTCCCGAAAAGAAGCCCATCATCAAAGCCAATCCAGGCACTGTGGTTGCAGAAGCTAAAACAGCACAAGTAGACGCGGTGACACCGCTCAAACCAAGTGAACTTGATGACGTATGGCAGCGTATTCGCATTCAACTACAGTTTAGCGATTCAAGTCACCCAGATGTGCAAAAGCGCATTGCTTGGTACCTTACTCATCCAAATTACATGGAAGAAATAAGCCGCCGTGCAGAGCCGTATTTGTATCATATCGTTACAGAAGTAGAAAACCGTGACTTACCAATAGAACTCGCTCTAATGCCGCTTATAGAGAGCGATTTTGATGCCAGTGCCTATTCGCACAAACATGCATCGGGTTTATGGCAACTCACCCCCTCAATCGCCAAATACTTTAAAGTAAAAATTACCCCTTGGTATGATGGTCGCCAAGATGTGATCGACAGCACCCGCGCAGCTTTGGATTTTATGGAATACCTTTATAAACGATTTGATGGCGATTGGTATCATGCTATTGCTGCCTACAATATTGGTGAAGGGCGTGTATTACAGGCAATTGCTCGTAATAAAAAACAAGGTAAGTCGACGGACTTCTTTAGCTTAAAGCTACCATCGCAAACCAAACAATACGTGCCTAAGTTACTGGCCGCAGCACAATTATTAAAACACCAAAAAATGATATTCCCTGCCATTAAGAATGAGCAGGCTATTGCGACCTTACCAGTAACTGGTGCAGTGATCTTGGCAGACAAAGCGAAATGGCAAGAGCTTGAAGAGCTGAACCATGGCGTTATCCGATATCCCGCGGTGATTGATGCGCCACATATTGTGGTCCCAAAAGATCAGCAGGCAAGTTATCAAACTCTATTAGCTAACCAAAAAAGCAATGATTATAGCCAGTGGCAACATTACACAGTAAAGCGCGGTGATAGCTTAAGTGTAATTGCAAAGAACTATAAAGTAACAGTTAGCCAGCTGAAAACCTTCAATAACCTAAAAACAAACACCATTCGTATTGGTCAAAAACTGATATTACCGCAATTGGCTGATCAACAAATCGAGTATAAGGTGAAATCTGGCGATAGCCTTTGGAAGATAGCAAAGCAATACAAAGTCAGTATCACTAAACTCAAACAATGGAATAACCTTTCAAGAGATAGCTTAAGAGTGGGTGAAAAGCTCACCGTATTTATCTCAAATAGTTAATACCAAATCAGGGAGTTTTACTCCCTGTCTCTTTTATCTATCCAATTAAAGTTGTATCTTTATTAGTCTATAAAAACAACAATTAATAATTATGGATAATCAGCAACAGGACGTAAGCTGTTCAACCGTTAAATCAGAGCAAGACTCTAACGTTGAAGAGCAAACAAAGACCACCCAGCAAAACACTCAACCAGCCAGCAACCAGCGCAAGGCATGGTTTACCAACGAGCGGCTAAACCTATTTCTCGCACTCTGCGCCATTATAATTTCAGCAGCCTCCTTTTATGCCACTTACTTGCAAGCCAACGCCGCAGAACGACAAGTAAAAGCCGCAACCTGGCCATGGCTCGAAGTGATGACAGGAAATTTTAATGAAGAAAAAAATCAATCTGAAATCACCTTTGTACTCACTAATTCAGGCTCAGGACCTGCGATAGTAAAGTATGTGAAGTATCATTATAACGACCAATCATATTTAGATATCTATAAAGTAATTTCTGCATGCTGTTTTGATACACAAGCATATGAAACACAGCTACAAACTCTGCAAGATGATTCTCCCGACATAAATATTTTCGAAGCATTTGGCTGGATTATGACGAGTGCCAGTGATAACCGGTTACTGGCATCTGGCAGCAAACTTAAACTTTTTGGTTTCAAGCGAACGGGATTTAATGAAACTCAATGGGACAAAGTAAACAAGCAACGTAATAGCATCAAAACCGAGATCTGCTATTGCTCTTTACTAGAACAATGCTATTTAAGCGATGGCCGCGGTGATGTGAAAGAAATACAGCAGTGTGAGTGAGTTGCATGAGTAAAGTTTGGAAATATTGCGTAGGTTGGGTAGAGCGAAGCGAAACCCAACACAGGGCGATCAGCTTTCAGCCGTCAGCGATCAGCCGCGCGGTGGGGTTGTAATGTGCTGCGTCTCCCTCTGCCGGAAGTTCTAGGTTCTAGGTTCTAGGTTCTAGGTTCTAGGTTTTAGGCTCTAGGCTCTAGGCTCTAGGCTCTAGCTCTAGGCTCTAGCTCTAGGCTCTAGGCTCTAGGCTCTAGGCAAATTGTACTTGTAGGAATGGCTTTAGCCATGAATGTTTTGCTTTATTAATTCGGCACTGAAGTGCCTCCTACGGGGTTTTGTTGCTGAGGGTGACTCAGTTACCTAACAACCCCACAGCTCAACTGACCTCTAATATCTGACGTCTGATATCTCTTGTCTATTCGGCACTGAAGTGCCTCCTACGGGGTTTGTTGCTGAGGGTGACTCTGTATTAAACAAACCAACAGTTCAACTTTACCCTTGCTAACTAACAACTCGCTAACTAACAACTCGCTAACTATTTAGCCATGAATGTGTTTGTTCTGGTCTGAATTCGGCACTGAAGTGCCTCCTACGGGGTTTGTTGCTGAGGGTGACTCTGTACTAAACAAACCAACAGTTCAACTTTACCCTTGCTAACTAGCCACTCGCTAACTCATGTTGGGTTTCGCTGCGCTCTACCCAACCTACCTTGAGAATGAATAGGGCACGTTGATGGACAGCTACAAACGCAAAAAAGCCCGACTCTTTCGAATCGGGCTTTCTTTAATTTGGAGCCTGGCG
>NZ_LRRU01000006.1 GCF_001641615.1 Pseudoalteromonas gelatinilytica | reverse complement strand
CTTGGTGACAATAGCGTTTTGGACCCACCTGACCCCATGCCGAACTCAGTAGTGAAACGAAACAGCGCCGATGATAGTGTGGCATTTGCCATGTGAAAGTAGGACATCGCCAGGCTCCAAATTAAAGAAAGCCCGATTCGAAAGAGTCGGGCTTTTTTGCGTTTTAGCTGTCAGCTTTCAGCCGTCAGACGTCAGCTGAAATACAGAGATATCAGACGTCAGATATTAGATGTTAGTTGAACTGTGGTGTTGTTTAGTACAGAGTCACCCTCAGCAACAAACCCCGTAGGAGGCACTTCAGTGCCGAATTCAGACCAGAACAAACATATTCATGGCTAAAGCGATTCCTACAAGTACACTTTACCTAGAACCTAGAACCTAGAACCTAGAACCTAGAACCTAGAACCTAGAACCTAGAACCTAGAACCTCCGGCAGAGGGAAATGCAGCACCAAACACCCACACCGCGCAGCTGAACGCTGACGGCTGAAAGCTGATAGCTCTTTGATGTGTTGGGTTTCGCTGCGCTTTACCCAACCTACGCCAGACTTCCAAACTTTACTCTTTCAACTTTCCCCTCGCTAACTAGCAACTCGCTAACTTCACTCCCACATCTTGTGTAACAAAAAAGCCCAGCCGGTTTCCCGGCTGGGCTTCTATATCGAGCAATAATGAGATTACTTAATCATGTTGTAGATAAGTGCAAACACAGCTAGAGCGCCAATTGTAAGTACGAACAACGTGCTCAAACGATTTCTGTATTTGTGTAAGCTAGGCACCTTATATACGGCAATCATTGGCATGATGAAAAGGATCATGGCAATGATAGGGCCTGATAGCTGATCCATCATGTCTAAAATACTTGGGTTGATCACCGAGCAATACCAAATAGCAAAGAACATGATAACAGTGCCAATCTTATCAACGAGTTTAGGGTTCATATGGGCTTGCTTACTAACAAGGCCGTTGAAGCTTTCACGGGCACCTAAGAAGTGGCCTAAGAATGAAGACGTAATCGCGATAAAGGCAACTAATGGCCCTAGAGTAGCAATAAACGAGTTATCAGTGATATTGGCAAGGAATGACAAGATAGACACGTTATCTGCTTTTGCTTGTACCATTTGTTCTGTAGATAGTGACAGTACGCACGAGAATACAAACAGTAAAACAAACACAATTAATAATAAGCTGGTGCGCTTTAGAATTGCTTCTGACTTCATTTTGGCATTATTGCCGTAGTGAGCGCGCTGTACATGCACAAAGCTTGATATTGCTGCAGCATGGCTAAATGAGAATACAATGATAGGTATTGATAACCAAAGTGTTTTCATGAATCCTGAAAACTCAGGGACTGATACATCTGGCATTTGCCAGCTTGGGATCAGGTAAATAGATAAGAAGAACAAGATAGCGACGAGAGGATAAACAAGGATTGCAAAAGCACGTAACATGAGTGCTTCGCCACCTAGCATTAAACTGATCATACCGCCAACGAGCAGGCCAGATAACACCACGCGTGGGGGGGACTCCATACCTAATTGATTAACGATAAAGCTGTCTACAGTATTGGTTAAGCCAACACCATAAATAAGTAAGATAGGGAAGATAGACAGAAAATACAGTAAAGAGATTAAGCGCCCGGCGTTAATGCCAAAGTGTTCTTCTACTACATCGGTAAAGTCTGCTTCAGGCTTTTTTGATGATAAAACAAAGCGGGCTAAGCCTCTGTGAGCTAAGTAAGTCATCGGAAAGGCAAGGCATGCCATGATAATTAAAGGCCAAAATCCGCCGATACCGATATTAATTGGTAAGAATAAAATCCCTGCACCGACTGCGGTGCCAAATAAACTTAATACCCATTGGGTGTCATGAAGATTCCATTTTGAGTTACTACTTGTTGTCGATGCATCATACGGCATAGCATCTTGATGTGTGTTCATTAGCACTCCACTATTAGAATAATAATTGTCGCGCAGCATATAGAAAAGCGACTAAGAATGCATGTTTTAGCGTTGTATTTAGATAACTATGCTGTAAGGAGAGACTTACAAAGAAAGAGAATTGGGCTTATTTAGAAAGCCCAGTTGTGGTATTTATTCTGCGGCTGCAAGTGCGCGAGCTTTAATGTCTGCGGCAAATGCTAAACCTTTCTTAAAACGTGCCTCAGCTGCAGTGATTTCACTTTCATCGCCATTGGCGGCAAGCACTCCTTGTGAAAGGGCTTTATAAAGTGCGGTAATTTGTGCTTCATAGCCGGCTTCAATTGCTTTTTCAACAGTCGTCATGGTTATTCCTTTAATAGATTAAGAAAGCAAAATACTATAGGAACAAGGACTTATTGGCTATATGATTGTGGTCATAAAGTAGGGAATATGAAATTTGGATATTTATTTTGCTATGACAGGGGAGATGCTGGGTTTCGCTACGCTCTACCCAGCCTACGGTATTTAACGGAACGCTTTTAGTTCTGTAATGCCGATACGACAAAATACGGATTCAGATACTCTTCTTTACTGTTATACAGTAGTGGGCTGCCATCTAGTTTGCTAACCGTTGCGCCTGCAATTTCGGCAATCGCATGACCTGCTCCGGTATCCCACTCACAGGTTGGGCCAAGGCGTGGGTATATATCAGCACTCCCTTCGGCAACCAGACAAAGTTTTAGTGAGCTGCCCTTTGAAACCATTTCTACATCTTCAAACTGTTTTACGAATTCAGCTAGATCAGGAGAAGGGTGTGAACGGCTGCCGACAACACGGATAAGCCCTTTATTTGGCTTACGGGTTACCTTAAGTTCAATGCGCTCATCACCTTTATCTTTAAAGGCACCAATTGCTTCAGCAGCAATATACGACACACCTAATGCCGGTGCATCGACAACAGCTAATACCGGTTTCCCTTTTTCAATCAAGGCAATGTTTACTGTGAACTCGCCATTCTTTTTGATGAACTCTTTGGTGCCATCAATTGGATCGACTAACCAGTAGCGTTGCCAAGTTTGACGAATATCCCAGCTAATATCAGCGCTTTCTTCGCTTAGAATTGGTACATCAGGGGTGAGATGTTGTAAGCCATTCACAATCACTTTGTGAGCTGCTAGGTCGGCGTCGGTCACTGGGCTTTCATCAGCTTTGTACTCAACATTAAAGTCCTTTTCGTAAATCCCCATTATTGCACTGCCGGCTTGGCGTGCGAGGAGTAATATTTCTTCTAGCAGTTCCGTTTGATTCATGACTTAACCTATAATTTGCTGTTGTTTTAAATACGCTACCAGTTCTTGCACCGATTGGTCTAGGCTGTTTTTACTGGTATCGATTTTAATTTCTGGCGATGTAGGGATTTGATAGTCTGAGTCGATACCTGTGAAGTGCTTAATTTCACCTGCACGCGCTTTTTTATAAAGCCCTTTAGGGTCGCGTGTTTCACACACGTCGAGCGGGGTATCTAAAAATACCTCAATAAACTCACCATCCTCTACTAAGTTTCTTACCATATCGCGTTCGCTTTGGAATGGCGAAATAAATGCGGTTAATACCACAAGACCGGCATCGACCATCAGCTTGGCAGTTTCACCTACGCGACGAATGTTTTCCACGCGGTCTTCATCAGTAAAGCCAAGATCTTTACATAAGCCATGACGCACATTGTCGCCATCAAGTAGGTAGGTGTGAACGCCTAACTGGTTTAATGCGCTTTCTAGTGCGTTTGCAACAGTGCTTTTGCCTGAACCTGAAAAACCAGTGAACCATAAAATGGTTGGCTTATGCTTTTTTTGCTCACTACGCTGTGATTTGCTAATGGCGTAATTATGCCAAACGATATTTTCATCCATTGTCTTTACTCCAATCATTGAGAAACCAAAGCTCTCAAAATAAAGAAATAGATTTAAAGGGGTGAGAGTGTGGTAATCAAATATAAATAGTAATGCTGGCTTAAAAACGGTTGTTGTCTTATAGCCAGCATTGTCTTACCTAGCCTATTTAAGTTGGCTTATATCAAGCGCTTGCCAATGAGGGAAGTGCTTGCGTACTAAAGCGTTAAACTCAACTTCAAAGTCGCTAAAGCTGCTTTGATGTTCTTCAGTGCTAAGTAATTGCTCAATCATACCTGCCGCAACGGTTAGGTTTGATAAGCGGTCAATTAGGATGAACGCACCTGTTTCATGGTTGTTGTGGTACTCATCAGCCAAAATTGTTTCTGTAAGCTCTAAAGTTACAATCGCAATTTCGTTAAGTTGTAATGAGTCTGCTTGACCATGCTCAAGGGTATTTACATCAATCGTGTGATCGATTTTTCTTACCACTGCTGAGGTATTTTTGCTGCCTAACTTAAAGTTATAGCTTTTACCTAATACAAGCGGCGCTTCATGCATCCACACTAACTTAGCTTGAATACGGTTTGTCACAGCAGCTTTTGAAGCGGCTGGTACAATCACATCACCACGACTGATATCAATTTCGTCGTTTAACGTTAGAGTGATTGCTTGACCTGCTTCAGCGCTATCTAAGTTGCCATCGAAAGTTACAATCTCTTTAATGCTTGAGCTTTTACCTGATGGTAACACTTTCACTGCATCACCCACGCTAAGTTTGCCAGATGTTAAAGTACCTTGGAAACCACGGAAGTCTAGGTTTGGGCGTACTACATATTGCACTGGAAGACGCGCTTCAAAACCGTTATCAATTTCAGCCGCTGGTGAGTCTTCAAGTAACTCCAGCAGTGGCTTTTCTGTGTAATAAGGTGTGTGCTCTGAGCGAGTAACTACATTGTCACCTTTCAGCGCTGACATCGGCACAAATTTGATATTAGTAACGTTTAGTTGTTCTGCAAACTTAAGGTAGTCAGCTTTGATTTTCTCGTATACGGTTTCATCGAAATCGACGATATCCATCTTATTGATAGCAACAACAAACTGCTTGATACCTAACGAGTCACAGATAAAGCTATGACGCTTCGTTTGTACTTGTACGCCATAACGCGCATCAACTAAGATAATCGCCACATCACTGGTTGATGCGCCGGTCACCATGTTGCGCGTGTACTGCTCATGTCCTGGCGTATCAGCAATAATGAATTTACGTTTTGCTGTAGAGAAGTAACGATAAGCAACGTCAATGGTAATACCTTGTTCACGCTCTGCTTGAAGACCATCGACAAGAAGTGCTAAATCAAGCTCTTCACCCGCATTACCAACTTTTTCATTGTCTTTATGCAGGGCTGCAAGTTGGTCTTCATAAATTTGGTGACTGTCATGTAAAAGGCGGCCAATCAGCGTAGATTTACCGTCATCCACACTACCACAGGTCAGCATGCGTAAAAGGCTTTTGTCTTGTTGACGCGCAAGGTAGGCGTCGATGCCTAACTCTCTTACTTCATTAATCGTGTCGTTTGTTTTAGACATTAGAAATAGCCCTCACGTTTTTTCTTTTCCATTGAACCAGCAGAGTCGTGATCAATCACGCGACCTTCACGCTCAGAAGAGGTTGAAAGCAGCATTTCTTCAATAATTTCAGTTAAGGTACCTGCCGTTGATTCCACAGCACCCGTTAGCGGGTAACAACCAAGAGTACGAAAACGTACCGACTTCATTTGCGGTACTTCGCCTTCTTCTAATGGCATACGCTCATCATCAACCATGATTAGCGTGCCGTTACGCTCAACGACTGGGCGTTCTTTGGCAAGGTAAAGTGGAACCATTTCAATGTTTTCTTGGTAGATATACTGCCAAATATCCAACTCAGTCCAGTTAGATAACGGGAATACACGAATGCTTTCACCCGGATTAACTTGGCTGTTGTACGTATTCCAAAGCTCTGGACGTTGGTTTTTTGGATCCCATCTGTGGTGTTTGTCACGGAATGAGTAAACACGCTCTTTAGCTCGTGATTTCTCTTCGTCACGACGAGCACCACCAAATGCAGCATCAAAGCCGTATTTATCTAACGCTTGCTTTAAGCCTTGCGTTTTCATGATGTCGGTGTGCTTTGCTGAGCCGTGCACAAATGGATTGATATCAATCTCTAACCCTTCAGGGTTCTTGTGGACGATTAAATCAAAACCATAGTCTTTAGCTAGGCGGTCACGAAACTCGATCATTTCCTTAAACTTCCAGTTGGTGTCAACGTGTAAAAGTGGAAATGGAATTTTTGCTGGATAAAACGCTTTACGTGCTAAGTGTAATAACACTGATGAATCTTTACCGATTGAGTAAAGCATCACCGGGTTTTCAAACTCAGCAGCAACTTCGCGCATGATTTTGATACTTTCAGCTTCTAATTGCTGAAGGTGTGTTAAAGCCATTGTTAGTCGTCCTACTAAAATGATTAAAAGTTAAATTAAGCTACGCCAGTAATTGGCTGGGCAAAGCTGCTGGTTTGTTCTGTTTGGCCAAACCATGCAAGCTGATGGTGCAATGATGCAACTTCGCCAATAATTAATAAGGCGGGTGAAATAATACTATGGCGCGAAATCAAGTCGGCCAGCTCACCTAATTGCCCTGTTACAACACGTTGTTCTTTACGTGTGCCGTTTTCGATAATGGCAACCGGTGTGTCTGCACCGCGGCCATGTTTTAATAGTTGTGCTTGAATATGCGGTGATTTAATCACTCCCATATAAATCGCTAAGGTCTGATTTGGCTTGGCGAGTGATTGCCAATCCAATTCTTGACCATCTTTTTTACAGTGACCTGTCACAAACTGAATGGCTTGTGCGTGATCTCTGTGAGTAAGAGGAATACCGGCATAAGCGCTACAACCTGCAGCAGCAGTAATACCCGGTACGATTTGGTAACGTACTTTATTCGCGGCTAGCACTTGTACTTCTTCACCACCACGACCATAAATAAACGGGTCGCCACCTTTAATACGGCATACTTTTTTGCCTTGCTTGGCAAAATCAACCAACATCTGGTTGGTATCTTCTTGCGCCACACTGTGATCGCCTAAACGTTTACCTACGCAAACTAGGTCTGCATCACGGCGTACTAAATCCATAATTTCATCAGAAACTAAGTAGTCATATACCACCACATCAGCTTGTTGCATTAACTGCAGTGCTTTTAAGGTTAATAGCTCAGGGTCACCTGGGCCTGCACCTACAACATACACTTCGCCTTCTGGTTCTGGCTTTGCATCTAACAATTGCTCTAACTGCGCTGTTGCAGCTTCGGTATTACCCGCTTGGACTTTGCTTACAACTGATGAATCAAATACGCCTTCCCAAAACTGGCGGCGGTCAGCAAAGTGTTTAAAGCGTTGTTTTACTTTGTCACGAAAGCTACCAACTAATGTAGCGAGTGGACCTATATGCTGTGGAATAAGCGTTTCGAGTTTTTCACGTAAACGACGTGCTAATACCGGTGCTGTGCCTGCGCTTGAAATTGCAATTGTGATTGGATCACGGTCAACAATGGATGGAAAAATAAAGCTGCACTTAGGTTGATCATCCACCACGTTAACGAAAATATTGCGTGCATTCGCAAGTTCGAACACGTCTTTGTTCACGCTTTCGATATCTGTCGCGGCGATTACCAGCATTTGCTGGTCTAAATACTGTTCTTTGAATGTATCAGTGATCAGGTTTACTTCGTTTTGCTCAGCAAGAGCAAGTAGCTCATCACAAAATTCAGGCGCGACTAGCGTTACATGAGCACGTGCTTTTAAAAATGCACGGCATTTGCGTAACGCGACATCTCCACCGCCGACTACCAACACAGGTTTGTCGTCTAATTTGGTAAAGATTGGTAAATATTGCACTTTGTTCTCACCCCTAAAACACATCAACGAAACTGCTTATTGCAGGCAAGCAGAATATAGTGCTCTAAAAAAAGTAAAAAATAATTAAAACCAAGTTTATATAACTAAAAGTTATACCAGGTGGTTTGTTTTGGCTTAAGACTTAGTTAACAAGGGATTGCGACGAGTTACAAGTAATTAAAGGGCCTTATGGTGATTAGTTATGATTTATAGCCGAATGATAAAAATTTGCTACTATAGGTCACTAATATGGCAACACAAATATAAGAGCTATGACTAAAATGCAAACAAGCGCTGCCCAAGCGGTGGCACTGATGGACTTAACAACTCTGAATGACAGCGACACAACAGAAACCATTAATAACTTGGTTGCTAGTATTGAGCCTAAGTTAGGCATTCCTGCAGCGGTTTGTGTATATAGCCAGTTTGTCAGTGACGCTAAACTGGCACTCGCTGAGCGTGAATTACAGCAAGTCAAAGTGGCTACCGTCACTAACTTTCCTGGTGGGGATGAGCCTTTAGAGGAAGTGCTAAATGAAACCTTGTTTGCCATTGAACGCGGTGCTGATGAAATTGATTTAGTGATCCCCTATAAAGCACTAATCGCCGGTGATGAGCGCAAAGTTTTAGAGTATGTCAAAGCGTCAAAAGAGGCATGTGGCAGCCAAGCGCAACTTAAAGTTATTATCGAAAGTGGCGAATTAAGCGATGATCTCATTGCAACAGCAACTAAGCTGGCAATTGATGGTGGCGCTGATTTTGTTAAAACCAGTACCGGTAAAGTGGCTGTCAATGCAACGCTAGCTGCAACTGACATCATGTTAAATACCATAAAAGCGAGTGGTAAAAAGGTCGGTTTTAAAGCGGCGGGCGGGGTCAGAACAGTTACTGATGCTGCTGAGTATTTAGCCCTCGCGGAATCAATTATGGGTGAAGCGTACTTACAACCCGAGCTATTTCGTTTTGGCGCTTCTGGGTTATTAAAAGATGTGTATGCAACATTAAATGAATCGTGAAAGTGAACAAGAGAAAATAGCGCTCGAGCATGGCGCAGCAAAGCTGTTTTTACGCTGTTACGAAAAGCAGTTTGGCGTAAGCATGCGTAATATTTGGCATAACACGCCGAGTAAACCAGACGTGAGTTGTTATAAAGGTGATGAACGGCTCGATATTGAAGTCGCGCATTTATATGCCAGTGAAACAGAAGCAATGGCGGTGTTAGGTCGGCCTCTGTCTATCTCAATGCAACGCGATCTCGCTGAAATGGCTTTAGCACCGAGTAACGAACGTTTGCACTGTGCTTTGCATCGCTTGCTGGCACAAAAAGCCAAAAAACATTACGAGTCTACGCAGCCTTGGTTATTAATTCGCAATGCCAGTACTATATGGCATCTCGATGATTTTAAGTCAGTACTTACTCACCTTGATGTGCCTAAGCACCATCCATTTCAACAAATTTGGTTGTTATGTGATTTTTATCGTGGTGAGTTATTACAAATTTTATAATGGAATGAGATAACAACAATGAAATTTAAACGTTCAGGGACGCAAACACTTCTATCGAGTGTTTTTCCAAGTTTAGCATTAGCAGGGTTAGTTGCTGTATCGCTCACTGCGTGTACTAACCCAAGTACACCCGCGGGTGAAGAAGGTTACGTATTTGAAAAGCCGCGCGTGTTTGGCGAAGGTGGTTATCAAGGCACTATGATTGGCCCAGCTAACTACGGCATGTCACTGTGGCGCAATCAAGTAATTAATATTGATATGCGCCCGAACACGTATACTGAAACATTTAAGATTTTAGCTAACGATGACTTAAATATTAGTTTTGATTTTCATGCGGTCATTTCAATAGAAAGCGGCTCTGTCAGAGCGGTGGTTGAGCAATACGGTGGTGAAGATTGGTATCCGCGATTTGTTCGTGAAACATTTAGAACTTATGTGCGTGATATTGTTCAGCAATACGATAGCGGCGTGTTAAAAACCAATCGCGAGAAAATAGCTGCAGAAGTAACAGCCCGATTAAAAGCGTATTTAGAACCAACGCCATTTAAGCTCGCCAATGTCGTAGTGGGAAATATTAACTATCCGGCTATCGTTGCTAATGCTGTTGAGAAAAAATTAGCAGCACAACAATTACTGTCTGAAAAAGAAACGCAAAAAGAAATTGCACGAAAAGATGCTGAGATCCGTGTAGAAGAAGCGAAAGGTATTGCACAGGCGCAAAAAATTATTAATGCCACTTTGACGCCAAACTATCTACAACATGAAGCTATTAATGCGCAGTTAAAGATGGCTGAGTCACCTAACCATACAACTGTTTATATTCCTGTTGGTAACAATGGTGTACCACTGGTGAAAGGCACAAACTAAGATTTTCAACAGCCAGTGCTAGCACTGGCTGTTAGTTTGCTTAGTTAAATTTAAACATACTGCCAAAGCTTTCTAAACTTGATTTGTTTGTTTTGGCAATACACCCTGAATCATCAAGAGATTTTTTGGTCGTCTCATCAGCAAGACCTGTCACTTTGAGCTTATTTTCTTGCTGATACTCAGTGAGCGCAAGCACCGTTGCTTCATCGTACTCTACGTCTTCTACTTCATATTCTTCGTAGTGAGGCTGCCTTTTCAAATAACCCAAACAAACCAAGTTCAGTCGTGACATCGCTAAGTCTGTTTTTTCATAGTAAGGCATTCTGTGATTTGGAACGCTAACCGATGCGACTGGGGCTTTAGCAGGAGCGGCAGCTGCGGTTACTTTTAGTGGTGCAGGGGCTGTATGGCCTGCAGCAATGGTGTTGTCGCTATTATAGCGATAATAAGTTGTTGGCACTTTTGATTCTAAAAACTCAACGGCTTTTACGATCACTTCACGCAGTGCTTTTTCTTTTGGCGTGTTTGACCAGCTACTTAAGTTACCACCAACAAGTGCACCACCAAAATTGGTAGCAGCTGATGTAAAGTCAAAATCTTTGCTGCCACCTTCAACGCTGGTAGCGGCGAGAATACGAGAAGTTCGCGTGTCGATTAAGCGTAAATCTATTGCCATGTGGGAACTTGAAAAGCCCGCCGATACAGAGCTAAATACATCGCCGATAAATCCGCCGCTGCCGACACGAGTACCTGAGTTGTCATCATCGAACTCTGTGACTGCGGCAACCACAACAATTTCGGCTCCCTCTATTTCACCATACACAGCACCTGATGCTGCACTCACGCGGCCTGATACAGCAAGGTCTTGTTCTGATAATACAGCATCGAGTGCTTGTCGCTCTAAAACAATAAAGCGATTGGTACTGACTAATGCGGTTGTGAGTTGATCAGCCATCCCTTCACCAATTTCTTTACGCCACCAATGCGAATCATTGGATTTGTCAGTAAAGCGGGCAACAGCGATACGAGCTTTAGGGCCATTGTATTGTTGCTTGGCAACTTCGTTTATATCAGGGCTGTTGTTATTGCTGGTGGTTGTCGAAGTACTCTGGCATGCAGTCAGTGCCGCAGCAAGTAACGTAATCGAAATCGCTTTGTGTGTTTTGGTGAGCATATGACTTTCCTTAACTTATATCTCATGCAGTAAATAACGCCGCACTATGGGCTTTGTTGTTATTGGCGTTTGTATGGATAAGCTATAAAAATCAGTATTTTATTAATAGCACTCAGGCGAAAACTTTATTCACTGATGCGAAATTCGGCATATTTTTGATGTTTTTCTCGATACTGTTTTGGTGATAAGCCAACATAGTTCTTAAAGCTTCGGGCAAAATAGCTTTGCGAGCTAAATCCGGTTTGTTCTGCGATTTGACCAATTGCTAACGCGCTATCGATTAGCTGTTTTTTTGCAAACTCTAAGCGAGTATTGCGCAAATAATCAGAAGGCGTTTGTGAGTACAAGGCTTTCATTTTTAGTTGCAGCGCACGGGGGCTTAAACATAACTCAGAGGCTAGCTGCTCAACCGAGAAGCTTTCATCTTGGTAGTGTGCTTGTACTGTCTGCTTAAGTTTTTCAGTGAAGGAATAATCTTTATTTTGTACTGTTACAGCGGCTGTATCACTATTCAGAGGAGCTGCTAGTTGTGCTGTTAGGTGCTGGTTTAAAATTTGTCTCAGATTAAGCAGTCCTTTTACTCTGCTCATCAGTAAAGTGGGTTCAAAAGGCTTACTTAAGAAGTCATCAGCCAATAAATCCAGCCCTTTTAAGCGACTGTGGGTGTCCGCTTTAGCAGAAAGTAATAATACCGGAATGTGGCTGGTGGCTGGGTTTGCTCGAAGGGCTGCTAACAGTTGATAACCATCCATATTCGGCATCATCACATCGCTGATAATGAGGTCAGGCAGGTCTGTCTGGCAAAGGTCGAGAGCTTGCTGACCATCAGTTGCACACATGCAGTTAAACTCAGTATTAAACAAACAAAGGAGTAGTTCAGCCATTTCCTGATTGTCTTCAACAATCAGCAGTGTTGGTTGTGAGGTATGAACTTGCATAGCGCTATTTGCTTGATTATCAGCACGTTCAATCATAGGTAATGACACAGTAAAGCTGCTACCTTCAGCAAACTTACTGCTTACGCTGATAGAGCCACCGTATTGTTCAACGAGCTGTTTTACTAAGCTTAGGCCGATACCACTACCTGGTTCAGATGATGCTACGCGGGTAAAGCGCTGAAAAACCGACTGCTGATGCTCACTGGCAATACCCACACCGGTATCCGTAATTTTGAACTGTAACGCTTGTTGCACTTCACTAAGGTGAATAGCGACTGTGCCGCCTGCAGGGGTGTACTTAAGTGCATTGCTTATCAGGTTACTAAAAATCGAGTGAGCATGCTCAGGTGCAAGGTTTATCTTAAAGGCTTTAGAAGTGCTGTCAGTAAAGCTAAAGTGCAGCTGTTTTTGCTCAAACAGAGGCCTGAAATCCGCGACCAAATCAGTTAAAAATGGCGTAATAGCATAAGGGCTGACAGTGTAAATTGCCGTGCTTGGGCGTTGACTCAATTGTAAAAGTTGATTGATGAGCTCAAGTAAGCGTTGGCAGTTTCGTTTGATACTCGCTAATTGCGTTTGAGCTTTTGGATCGGCATTGCTTCGCTGCAACTGACTGATCGGAGCAAGTATTAAGCTAAGTGGTGTTTTGAGTTCGTGGCTAATGTTATCTAAAAATTGATCTTTTAATTTGTTTAGCTCAATTTCGGTTTGCTTCTCTTGCTCTGCTAGTTTGCGCTTGTACAAGGCATTTAACACAAGCCAAGTCAGTGCTAAAGCAAACACGAAGTAAATACTGTAGGCTAATTTCGTTTGCCACCAAGGAGGCACAACCGTAAGCGCTAGTAGCTGTGTACTGTCACTCCATTGCCCATATTGATCTTTTGCTTTTAGCAATAACTGGTAGTGACCAGCAGGCAGCTGCGGATAGTTTATTTGTCTAAGGGATGCATCGGTATATAAAAATTGCTCATCAAAGCCAGCCAGCTTGTAGCCATATTGGTAATGTTTTGGAGTCGCGCCGTTTTTTAAGGCGCTAAATTTAAAACCGATAACCCCAGCTGACTTGGCAAACGAGAATGTCTGAGTCGCACTTGCAAGCGTATTGGTTTGTTTATCAAAATGGTTACTTTTAATCGCTCGGTTATTAAGTAATAACTCAGTTAACACTGGAGTAGGGGGAGTGTGCGTTAAGTTTAATTGCTCGGGGTAAAAATGATTGTAGCCATTAATACCACCAAAAAATAATTCGCCATCGTCTGCTTGATAGCTCGCACCCAGTATAAATGATTGATGCTGAATACCGTCTTCTGGTAGAAACTGCTGCATTTGCTGCGTACTGGGGTTATAGCGAGTGAGTCCGCCATTGGTTGCTAACCAAAGCATGCCTTGTTTATCGGCAAGAATGTCAAAAATATTGTCGTTAGCTAAACCTTGCTGTTCAGTAATCTGTTTCACTGTGAGGCTATGCGTGTTGACTTGATTTAAGCCTTGCATGGTGCCAACCCAAATATGATCGCCACTCAGCAACAAAGAGGTGACCATATTATGGCTAAGCCCAGCCTCGTCTGAGCCTTGTTCATCGACTAAAGTAAATTGCTCCGTATCGATATCCAGTTTATTGAGCCCAGCCCGAGTGCCAATCCACAGTGCATGCTCTTCATTATCATAAGCCAAAGTAAATACAGTGTTGTTGGCAAGGCTATTTTGCGTGTCACTGTGCTTATAATGAGTCACTTTGGCAGAGGCTGGTTCAAAGCGGGTTAAGCCCTGGTTACTGCCAAGCCAAAGCGCACCTGTTTTATCGCTGGTAATTGCGTAAACACGGTCACTCGCTAGCTGGTGGCTTTGCATGGTAAAAACTGCAAATTCATCAAGACCATCTTGATACTTTATTAACCCGCCTCCGTAGGTACCTATCCACAACTGCTGGTTAGCGTCTTCATGAAGGGCAAATATATTGTTATTTGGCAGTGCGTTTTTAAAGTGCTGGTAACCCGACGTTGTTTTGTGATTGAGTCCATCACGGGTACCAATCCACACCTCCCCATTGGCTCTTTTAATGATTGAGCGAACAAAGTTATGACTTAACGAATTTGCTTGAGAGGTTTTTAATTGATGAGAGAACTGCTGTTGTTTAGGGTCATAGCGGTGCACACCATAGCCATCGGTACCTAGCCAAATAATACCTTGAGAGTCTTGATTAAGAGATAGAAGGTAGTCGCTGCTTAAGCCGTTGGGGTCTTGCTTGTCGTGGCGGTAATGGCTGTGTTCGCCATGTAAATCAGCCCCCGCAGGGAAAAAGTAGAGTCCTTGCCCATAGCTTGTAAGCCAGAGGTTTTGCTGTTGGTCAATAAGGCTGTCTGTTATCCAAGCACCATTAAACTGTTCGATTTGCTCACTACTTTGCGTAGCTAAATTTAATAGATAAAGACCTTGTTTAGCACCAATGATCAGCTTCTCATTATTTAGTAACTTGAGATGCCAGAGCGGTGCAGAGATCTGAGCATGCTGAGTAAATTGCTCAGTGATTGGGTCAAATGAAATAAGTCCTTTATCCGTGGCAAGCCAAATGAATTGTTTCGTAATGACAATGTCTCGCACCAGTGGTTGTGCTGATTTATAGTGAAAGTGTTTAAAGCGATTATTTGATACATCAAAACGCGTTAACTTACCGTTTTCGTGACCAAGCCACAGAACATCGTCTTTAGCTATCGCCATAGACCAAATTTTATCTTCACTTAGGCTGATGTCATGGTGTGTAGAGAACACCTCAAACTGGCCCGTTTTAGGGTTAAGTCTATTAAGCCCTTTGCTTGCAGTCGAAAACCACAACTGGTTTTTGCTATCTTTAACACAGCCGGTGATCCAGTTCCCTGAAATGCTTTTATCATCGCTGTTAGCTTTGAAACGCTTAAACTCATAACCATCAAAGCGGTTTAAGCCTCCTTGTGTAGCAAACCATAAAAACCCTTGCTGGTCGGTGATACTGCACGTAATAGAATTTTGACTGAGCCCTTGCTGACTACTGAATGTACTCAGATGTAAAGAGCGAGCAGCAGTGCTTAGACTCAACAACAGAAAGAGACTATAAAAGACGAAGTAAATAGGGTTTCTTAACGACTGCACACTGATCCATGTGGGTTTGTTGTTCCTTTAATGGGGTTATAATAAACTGCTTTTTAATCAATGTTAATATTGATTTTTAAACGAACTGATGAGATTTTAACTAATGGGTATCTTTTACTCTTGTGTTAATGAATTGCGTAAGTATAATAGGCATCCACTTTGCAGGGGCGTAGTTCCAATTGGTAGAACAGCGGTCTCCAAAACCGACGGTTGGGAGTTCGAATCTCTCCGCCCCTGCCACTTTTTACACAATGTGTGTTAAGTCTGAAATTAAAAATCGGTTTAAACTAGTCAGTTTTTAAGTTTAGATTTTAATGGATTAACCCTGCCAGAGCGCAGGGTTGTTGTGTCTGTAGTTAAGGTAAAAATATTATGAGCACGAATGTAGAAACACCATCAAGTGCGATGGATTCAGTAAAGTGGATTGTAGCAATTGCGCTACTAGCAGGCGCAGTCGTTGGTAACCACATGTATGCAGACCAATCTGTATTATTACGTGCTATTGGTGTAGTGGTTGCTGTAGCAGCTGGTTTAGGCATTGCCTCACTAACTGAAAAAGGTCGTACTTTCCTTGCGTTTGCAAAAGAGTCTCGCATCGAAGTACGTAAAGTTGTGTGGCCAACTCGCCAAGAAACAACACATACGACATTAATTGTAATGGTTGCTACTGTGATTATGGCACTTATCCTTTGGGGATTAGATGGCATTTTATTCCGCGCAGTAGGCTTTTTAACTGGATTGGAGATCTAATCCCATGTCGGATGAGAAGAACGAAAAGAAACTACGTTGGTACGTAGTACAAGCTTTCTCTGGTTACGAGAAGCGTGTAGCACAAACTATTCTTGAGCACATCAAGATCGAAGGTTTGGAAGATAGTTTTGGTGAAGTATTAGTACCAACTGAAGAAGTGGTTGAGATGCGCGCTGGTCAAAAGCGTAAATCTGAGCGTAAATTCTTCCCAGGTTACGTACTAGTTCAAATGGACATGAACGATGCAAGCTGGCACTTAGTTAATAGCACTGCACGTGTTATGGGCTTCATTGGTGGTACGTCTGATCGTCCAGCGCCAATTAGCCAAAAAGAAGCTGACCGCATCTTAAATCGTTTACAAGAGAACGCTGAAGCACCTAAGCCGGCTACATTATTTGAGCCAGGTGAAGTTGTACGTGTTATCGATGGTCCATTTGCTGACTTCAGCGGTGTTGTTGAAGAAGTGGATTACGAGAAGAGCCGCGTGAAAGTGTCTGTTCTTATCTTCGGTCGTTCAACGCCAGTTGACCTTGAATTTGGTCAAGTTGAACAAGACAAGTAAGTAAAAAATTAAAGCTGCCAAAATTGATTAATATTTTGGCAATACGCTTGAAAAAGGCCGCTGATTAACTTATAATCAGCGGCCTTTTTGTGTTAGGGCAAGTTGCTACTTGTTTTATCACTAAAAAGTGAGAACCAATTTTTAAACTGGGAAGCCGTTAGAGTACGCGTCCTCGCGCGCACAAGGCTATGACCCACCAAATGAGGTATTTATTATGGCTAAAAAAGTTGAAGCTATTATCAAGCTACAAGTTGCCGCTGGTATGGCTAACCCTAGTCCTCCAGTAGGTCCAGCACTAGGTCAACACGGTGTAAACATCATGGAATTCTGTAAAGCGTTCAACGCACGTACAGAATCTATCGAAAAAGGCGCTCCAGTTCCTGTAGTGATCTCTGTTTACGGTGACCGTTCTTTCACGTTCGAAATGAAAACTCCACCGGCTGCTTACTTACTTAAGAAAGCTGCAGGCATCAAATCAGGTTCTGGCCGTCCTAACACTGAAAAAGTGGGTACAGTTACACGTGCTCAACTTGAAGAAATCGTTGAGACAAAACGACCTGACCTTACAGCAGCTGATATGGAAGCTGCAGTTCGCACTATCGCAGGTTCTGCGCGTGCGATGGGCTTGAACGTAGAGGACTAAGATAATGGCAAAATTAACTAAACGTATGCGTACAATCCGCGAAAAAGTGGATGCGACTAAAGATTACGAAATCAACGAAGCAGTTGCTCTTTTAAAAGAGTTAGCGACAGCTAAATTCGTAGAAAGTGTTGACGTTGCTGTTAACCTTGGTATCGATGCTCGTAAATCTGACCAAAACGTTCGTGGTGCAACTGTACTACCTAACGGTACTGGTCGTGAAGTTCGTGTTGCTGTATTCACACAAGGCGCTAACGCAGAAGCTGCGAAAGAAGCTGGTGCTGAATTAGTGGGCATGGAAGATCTTGCTGAACTAGTTAAGAAAGGCGAGATGAACTTTGACGTTGTTGTTGCATCTCCAGACGCTATGCGTGTTGTTGGTCAACTAGGTCAAATCTTAGGTCCACGTGGTCTAATGCCAAACCCTAAAACTGGTACTGTAACACCTAACGTTGCAGAAGCAGTTAAAAACGCGAAAGCAGGTCAAGTTCGTTACCGTAACGACAAGAACGGTATCATCCATACTACTATCGGTAAGGTTGATTTCACTGCTGAGCAACTTCAACAAAACCTTGAAGCTCTTATTGTTGCGCTTAAGAAGGCTAAACCTTCACAAGCTAAAGGTACTTTCGTGAAGAAAGTAACTATCTCTACAACAATGGGCGCAGGTGTTGCTGTTGACCAAAACTCTTTAAGCACTAACGTAGCTTAATTAAGAGTTTACATGGCGTGAAATTTGAACTATAATTTTGCGCCATTTTGTTGAGAAAGTTAATTTCAAAACAAGTAAAGAATTCGGGTTGAAGCCCATAATTTCGTAATGCCTTCGGGTAAAAACGATAAATTGGGCTTCCGTCCAAGACCGTAGGTGGTTTCGGCCTTAATAAGTTTTTTACCTACGTAGACGGTGTGAATCCCCAGATAGATTTTTCCTAATCTTCTGGCTCTCGCCGTAAAAAGCATCTCCATCATTGATGGGGAAGAGTAGAACCGGGAAGCCAATATCGGCAACCCATTAAACCAGGAGTAACACCCATGGCTTTAAATCTTCAAGGCAAAAAAGCAATTGTTGCTGAAGTCAACGAAGCAGCCACTGGTGCTCTTTCTGCAGTTGTTGCAGATTCTCGTGGTGTAACAGTTGGTGCTATCACTGCCCTTCGTAAAGAAGCTCGTGAAGCTGGTGTATGGATGAAAGTTGTTCGTAACACTCTAGCTAAACGTGCTGTTGAAGGTACAGATTTTGAGTGCCTATCTGATTCATTTGTTGGTCCAAGCTTAATCGCTTTCTCTTCAGAGCACCCAGGTGCTGCTGCGCGTATTTTTAAAGAATTCGCGAAGAAGAACGAGAAATTCGAAGTTAAGACGGCTGCATTTGAAGGTAACGTAGTAGACGCAGCTATGCTAGCAACTCTACCTACTTACGACGAAGCTGTTGCACGCTTAATGAGCGCTATGAAAGAAGCGTCTGCAGGTAAATTGTGTAAAACAATTGAAGCAGTACGTGTACAGAAAGAAGAGCAAGCTGCTTAATTTTAAGCTGTTTTTTTGTTCACTTTCGGTGTAATATTTTTTTTGGACTAAAATTAGTCCGTAATAATTAGGAAATTTGTAATGTCTGTAACTAAAGACCAAATCCTTGATGCTATTGCTGAAATGTCAGTAATGGACGTTGTTGCTCTAGTTGAAGCAATGGAAGAAAAATTCGGCGTAACTGCAGCTGCTGCTGTTGTTGCTGGTCCAGCTGCTGAAGCTGCTGAAGAGAAGACTGAGTTCGACGTAATCCTTGCTGGCGCTGGCGCTAACAAGGTTGCAGCTATCAAAGCTGTACGTGGCGCAACTGGTCTTGGCCTTAAAGAAGCTAAAGCACTTGTTGAATCAGCTCCTGCACCTATCAAAGAAGGTGTATCTAAAGAAGAAGCTGAAGCACTTAAGAAAGAGCTTGAAGAAGCTGGTGCTCAAGTTGAGATCAAGTAATCTAGCTTACGCTAGGTTCGCTGCCTGAGAAATCAGGCAAGGGCTGGTGATTATTTAATCACCGGCCTTTTTGCGCTATAGAGCGATGCATTCCTGTAGCGCAAATAAAATCTAATTTTCTCTTTACTTTCAAGTTGTTATCGAAATCGGTATTGAAAGTGGCAGAGCAAAATAGAACAACAATTTAATGTTGTACATCTTGGCATAGATGCCAGTTAAGTCTGTTCTTACTAGAACAGGTCGGGTCAAAGATCAGCAAGCTGAGGAACCCCATGGCTTACTCTTATTCTGAAAAGAAACGTATCCGTAAGGATTTTGGTAAACGTCCACAAGTTTTGGATATACCTTTCTTACTGTCAACGCAGTTAGAATCGTTTAAAAAATTCTTAGTCCCTGACGCTGATGGCGATCACGGTTTGGAAGCTGCTTTCCGTTCTGTGTTTCCGATCAAAAGCTACTCGGGAAATTCTGAGCTTCAATACGTAAGTTATCGTATTGGTGAGCCAGTATTCGATGTAAAAGAATGTCAAATTCGCGGTGTGACTTATTCTGCTCCACTTCGCGTAAAATTGCGTCTTGTGGTGATGGATAAAGAAGCACCAGGCACAGTTAAAGACATTAAAGAGCAAGAAGTTTACATGGGCGAAATTCCGCTCATGACTGATACCGGTACCTTTGTAATCAATGGTACAGAGCGTGTTATCGTTTCTCAGCTACACCGTAGCCCTGGTGTATTCTTTGATAACGACCGCGGTAAAACTCACTCGTCAGGTAAAGTACTTTATAACGCGCGTGTAATTCCTTACCGTGGTTCATGGTTAGACTTCGAGTTTGATGCAAAAGATAACCTATATGTACGTATTGACCGTCGTCGTAAATTACCGGCGTCTATCATCTTACGTGCACTAGAGTTCTCTACAGAAGAAATCCTAGATATCTTCTTCGATACTACTGCGTTTGAAGTAACTGACGGTAAAGTTCTTATGGAACTTGTACCTTCACGTTTACGTGGTGAAACTGCCGCTTTTGATATCAAGAGCGATGACGGTGAAGTCCTTGTTGAAGCGGGTCGTCGTATTACTGCGCGTCACATCAAGAACATCGAGAAAAAAGGTATTAACCAATTAGAAGTACCACATGAGTACATCATTGGTCGTGTTGTAGCTAGAAACTACGTTGACGAGTCAACGGGTGAGATCATCGCAAACGCGAATGATGAGCTATCACTTGAGCTAATGGCTGAATTGGTTAAAGCAGGTCACACTAAGATTGATACATTATATATCAACGAAGTGGACAGCGGCGCCTACATGTCAGATACATTACGTATCGACACAACAAGCAACCGTTTAGAAGCATTAGTAGAAATTTATCGCATGATGCGCCCAGGCGAGCCACCGACGAAAGACGCGGCTGAAGCCTTATTTGATAACTTGTTCTTCTCTGATGAGCGTTACGATTTATCAACAGTTGGTCGTATGAAGTTCAATAGCCGTGTAGGTTATGACTCAGATACAGGCCCAGGTACATTATCGAAAGAAGACATCGTAGCTGTTATGAAAGTGCTTATCGCTATTCGTAACGGTGTTGGCGATGTTGATGATATCGACCACTTAGGCAACCGTCGTATCCGTAGTGTTGGCGAAATGGCTGAGAACCAATTCCGCGTTGGTCTAGTACGTGTAGAACGTGCTGTACGTGAGCGTTTAAGCTTAGGTGACCTTGACGCTGTAATGCCACAAGATCTTATTAACGCTAAGCCTATTTCGGCAGCGGTTAAAGAGTTCTTCGGTTCATCTCAGTTATCACAGTTCATGGACCAAAATAACCCGCTTTCAGAAGTAACGCACAAGCGTCGTATTTCTGCATTAGGTCCGGGTGGTTTAACACGTGAACGCGCTGGCTTCGAGGTTCGAGACGTTCACGTAACTCACTATGGTCGTGTATGTCCAATCGAAACGCCTGAGGGTCCAAACATCGGTCTAATTAACTCATTGTCTACGTACGCACGTACAAACGACTATGGTTTCTTAGAAACACCTTACCGCAAAGTGGTAAACGGTGTAGTAACTGATGAAGTAGATTACCTATCAGCTATTGAAGAAGGTCAGTTCGTAATCGCACAGGCGAACACGAACCTAGACGAAAACAATGAGTTTGTTGATGAACTAATTCCATGTCGTCACAAAGGTGAATCAACCTTTATGGGCAAAATGGACCAACAATATATGGACGTATCACCACAGCAGGTGATCTCTGTAGCGGCAGCACTTATCCCGTTCCTAGAACACGATGATGCTAACCGTGCATTGATGGGTTCAAACATGCAACGTCAAGCAGTACCAACACTAATCGCGGATAAACCGCTTGTAGGTACAGGTATCGAGCTTACACTAGCAAAAGATTCTGGTGTAACTATCGTTGCTAAGCGTGGCGGTGAAGTAATGTATGCCGATGCGAGCCGCATCGTTGTTAATGTAAATGAAGAAGAGCGCATCCCTGGTGAAGCGGGCATCGATATTTACAACTTAACTAAATACACACGCTCAAACCAAAATACATGTATTAACCAAAAACCAACTTGTATGGTTGGTGAGCCGGTAACACGTGGTGACGTATTAGCAGATGGTCCTTCGACTGACCTTGGTGACTTAGCACTTGGTCAAAACCTTCGCGTGGCATTCATGCCATGGAACGGTTATAACTTCGAGGATTCAATCCTATTATCAGAGCGCGTAGTTCAAGAAGATCGTCTAACGACTATCCACATTCAAGAGCTACAATGTATCGCACGTGATACTAAATTAGGTCCAGAAGAGATCACAGCAGATATCCCTAACGTTGGTGAATCTGCACTAGGCAAGCTTGATGAATCAGGCGTTGTATATATCGGTGCTGAAGTTAAAGGCGGCGATATCCTAGTAGGTAAAGTGACTCCGAAAGGCGAAACGCAATTAACACCTGAAGAAAAGCTACTACGTGCTATCTTCGGTGAGAAAGCGTCAGACGTTAAAGACAGCTCTTTACGTGTACCAAACTCTGTAACTGGTACTGTAATCGACGTACAAGTTTTCACCCGTGACGGTGTTGAAAAAGATAAGCGTGCGTTAGAAGTTGAAGACATGCAGCTTCGCGAAGCGAAGAAAGACTTCAACGAAGAGTTCCGTATCTTAGAAGCAGGCGTATTAGAGCGTGCTCGTAAGTTACTTGTTGACGCTGGTCTGAACGCTGACTCAGTTGCAGCATTAAATGCTGACAAGCTACTTACTCAAAGCCTTGCTGAAGAAGACAAGCAAGCTGAGCTTGAGCAACTAGCAGCTCAGTACGATGAGCTTAAAGCTGAATACGATAAGAAGTTTGAAAACAAACGTCGTAAGATCACTCAAGGTGATGACTTAGCACCAGGCGTACTTAAGATTGTTAAAGTATACCTAGCTGTTAAACGTCGTATCCAACCGGGTGATAAGATGGCGGGTCGTCACGGTAACAAAGGTGTTATCTCGACTATCGTACCAGTAGAAGATATGCCATACGATGACAAAGGTCGTACGGTAGACATCGTTCTGAACCCGCTAGGTGTACCATCACGTATGAACATCGGTCAGATCCTAGAAACTCACATGGGTCTTGCTGCACGTGGTGTGGGTGAGCGCTTAGAAGAAATGATGAAAGAGCAGCGTGAACTGCACGAAATCCGTAGCTTCGTTAAGAAAGTTTACGAATTAGGTGATTGTCGTCAGAAAGTCGATATCGACTCATTCTCTGATGATGAAGTTCGTCGCTTAGCTGAAAACTTGAAAGGTGGTTTACCGATCGCAACTCCTGCCTTTGATGGTGCTCGTGAAAGCGAAATCAAAGACTTACTAGAGCTTGGTGGTTATCCAAGAAGCGGTCAAGTTACACTTTATGATGGCCGTACTGGCGATCAGTTTGAACGTCAAGTAACTGTTGGTTACATGTACATGCTGAAACTTAACCACTTGGTTGATGACAAGATGCACGCACGTTCAACTGGTTCTTACAGCCTTGTTACTCAGCAGCCGCTGGGTGGTAAAGCTCAGTTCGGTGGCCAGCGTTTCGGTGAGATGGAGGTGTGGGCACTAGAAGCTTACGGTGCTGCATATACTCTACAAGAAATGCTAACAGTGAAATCGGATGACGTGAACGGTCGTACTAAGATGTATAAGAACATCGTAGATGGTAACCATAAGATGGAACCAGGTATGCCAGAATCGTTCAACGTATTGTTGAAAGAAATCCGCTCACTGGGTATCAACATCGAGTTGGAAGAAAATTAAGCCATTTAGGTGCGGCGTAAGCCGCACCTGTTAGGCCGAATAGAATGTAGGGGCGATTGGTTCGCCCTCAAGATTAACCTCCGACAGGAGAGCTAAGGTGAAAGACTTACTTAAGTTTCTGAAGCAACAAAATAAGACCGAAGAATTCGATGCAATTCGCATTGGTCTTGCTTCGCCAGATATGGTTCGTTCATGGTCATACGGTGAAGTAAAGAAACCTGAGACAATCAACTACCGTACTTTCAAGCCTGAGCGCGACGGCTTATTCTGTGCCCGTATCTTCGGCCCAGTGAAAGATTATGAGTGTTTATGTGGTAAATATAAGCGCCTTAAGCACCGTGGTGTTATTTGTGAAAAGTGTGGCGTTGAAGTAACGCTTACTAAAGTGCGTCGTGACCGTATGGGTCACATTGAGCTTGCGAGCCCAGTTGCGCACATTTGGTTCTTAAAATCATTACCGTCACGTATCGGCTTAATGCTAGACATGACACTTCGTGACATCGAGCGCGTACTTTACTTCGAATCATTCGTTGTAACTGAGCCTGGTATGACAACGCTTGAGCGTGGTCAACTTTTAGGTGAAGAAGAGTACCTAGATGCACTAGAAGAGCACGGTGATGAGTTTGAAGCGAAGATGGGTGCGGAAGCAGTTTTAGACTTGCTTCGTGAACTTGATCTTGGCCAATTAATTGCTGAAATGCGTGAAGAGTTACCAACAATTAACTCTGAAACTAAGCGTAAGAAGATCACTAAACGTCTTAAATTAATGGAATCTTTCCACCAATCAGGTAACAACCCTGAGTGGATGATCATGACAGTACTTCCTGTACTTCCGCCTGATCTACGTCCATTAGTACCACTAGACGGTGGTCGTTTTGCGACTTCTGATCTGAATGACCTTTACCGTCGTGTTATTAACCGTAATAACCGTCTTAAGCGTCTATTAGATCTAGCAGCACCAGACATTATCGTACGCAACGAAAAACGTATGTTACAAGAAGCGGTAGATGCGCTACTTGATAACGGTCGTCGCGGTCGTGCGATCACAGGTTCTAACAAACGTCCTCTTAAATCGCTTGCTGATATGATCAAAGGTAAGCAAGGTCGTTTCCGTCAGAACTTACTTGGTAAACGTGTAGATTACTCAGGCCGTTCTGTAATCACAGTAGGTCCTACGCTTAAACTACACCAGTGTGGTCTTCCTAAGAAGATGGCACTTGAGCTATTCAAACCATTTATCTACGGCAAACTAGAGCGTCGCGGCATGGCTACGACTATCAAAGCTGCGAAGAAGATGGTTGAGCGTGAAGTAGCAGAAGTATGGGATGTATTAGACGAAGTAATTCGTGAACATCCAGTATTACTTAACCGTGCACCAACACTTCACCGTTTGGGTATCCAAGCGTTCGAGCCTGTGCTTATCGAAGGTAAAGCGATCCATTTACACCCATTAGTTTGTGCGGCGTACAACGCTGACTTCGATGGTGACCAAATGGCGGTACACGTACCGTTAACGCTTGAAGCACAGTTAGAAGCACGTGCTCTAATGATGTCTACTAACAACATCCTATCTCCAGCGAATGGTGAGCCAATCATCGTTCCTTCACAGGACGTTGTATTAGGTCTTTACTACATGACTCGTGATCGTATCAATGCGAAAGGCGAAGGTATTGTATTTAAAGATCCTAAAGAAGCTGAAAAAGCATACCGCAGCGGTAACGCTGAGTTACATGCACGCGTAAAAGTACGTATCAGCGAGACAATCAGCAATGAAGATGGTGAAACAGTTGAGCAAGTATCTATTGTTGAAACAACAGTAGGTCGTGCGATTCTTTCACTAATCCTACCTAAAGGCATGCCGTTTGAGTTAATCAACCAAGCCCTAGGTAAGAAACAAATTTCTGGCTTATTAAACGAGTGTTACCGTCGTCTAGGTCTTAAAGATACCGTTATCTTTGCTGACCAAGTAATGTACACCGGTTTCCACTACGCAATGAAGTCAGGTGTTTCAATCGGTATCGATGACCTAGTTATCCCACCGGTTAAAGCAGAAATCATTGAATCAGCGGAAGCTGAAGTAACTGAAATCAACCAACAATTCCAATCAGGTCTTGTAACGGCTGGTGAAAAGTACAACAAAGTTATCGATATCTGGTCACGTGTAAATGAAAACTTATCACGTGAGATGATGGCGAACTTATCAAAAGACACTGTAATCAACGCGAAAGGCGAAGAAGAAGAGCAATCTTCATTCAACTCAGTGTTTATGATGGCAGACTCAGGTGCACGTGGTAGCGCCGCTCAGATCCGTCAGTTAGCGGGTATGCGTGGTCTAATGGCACGTCCAGATGGTTCAATCATCGAGACACCAATCACGGCGAACTTCCGTGAAGGTCTAAACGTACTACAGTACTTCATCTCGACGCACGGTGCGCGTAAAGGTCTTGCCGATACAGCACTTAAAACAGCAAACTCGGGTTACTTAACGCGTCGTCTAGTAGACGTTGCACAAGACTTAGTAATCAATGAAGACGATTGTGGCACAGAAGATGGCTTAACAATGAAACCGCTTATCGAAGGTGGTGACGTTGTAGAAGCACTTCGTGAACGTGTTCTTGGTCGTGTTGTTGCTGAAGATGTATTAATCCCTGGTACAAACGAAGTACTTGTTGAGCGTAACATCATGCTTGACGAAAAACTGTGTGACCTTTTAGAAGAGCACTCAGTGGATGAAGTACGCGTTCGTTCAGTAATCACTTGTGATAATGACTTTGGTGTATGTGCTAAGTGTTACGGTCGTGACCTTGCGCGTGGCCACATCATCAACCCAGGTGAATCAGTAGGTGTTATCGCGGCACAATCAATCGGTGAGCCGGGTACACAGCTTACGATGCGTACCTTCCACATCGGTGGTGCGGCGTCTCGAGCGTCTGCTGAAAACAGTGTACAAGTTAAAACTAACGGTACATTGAAGTTACACAATGCGAAGTACGTATTAAACACAGACGGTAAGATTGTTATCACGTCTCGTTCAACAGAGATCACTATCATTGATAGCTTTGGTCGTGAGAAAGAGCGTTATAAAGTTCCTTACGGTGCGGTGTTAACTGTACAAGATAATGCAGAAGTTCAAGGTAACGATATCGTTGCAACTTGGGATCCGCATAGTCACCCAATCGTTCTTGAGCACAAGTCAAAAATCTCGTTCAGCGACATTGATGACTCAAATACCGAAGCACAAACAGACGAGTTAACTGGTTTAACACGTGTGGTTGTTAAAGACTTAGGTAAAGCGAATGCGAAAGAACCTAAACTAATCATCGAAAGCGATGAGCGTGGTCTGCAAGAAACACGTCTACCTTCATTCACAACGATTGAAGTAACAGACGGCGCAACTGCAAACCCAGGTGACGTACTTGCACGTATTCCGCAAGAAGGTTCGAAAACTCGTGATATCACGGGTGGTCTACCTCGCGTAGCTGACTTATTCGAAGCACGTAAGCCGAAAGATCCTGCAATCCTTGCAGAAATCACAGGTACTATCAGCTTCGGTAAAGAAACAAAAGGTAAGAAGCGTCTTGTAATCACTCCAGCTGAGGGTGACGCATACGAAGAGATGATCCCTAAATGGCGTCAACTTAACGTGTTCGAAGGTGAGCAAGTGTCTAAAGGTGAGGTTATCGCCGATGGTCCAGAATCACCACATGACATCTTACGCCTACGTGGTGTAACTCATGTAGCTAACTACATCGTTAACGAAGTGCAAGAGGTTTACCGCTTGCAAGGCGTTAAGATCAATGACAAGCACATTGAGACAATCATTCGTCAGATGCTACGTAAATGTATCATCCTTGACGGCGGTGACACTGAGTTCTTAGCCGGTGAACAAGTTGAAGTGGCACGCGTTAATATCGCGAACCGTGAACTTGAGAAACAAGGCAAGATCCCAGCGAAGTTTGAAATCCAATTAATGGGTATCACTAAAGCGTCACTTGCAACAGAATCTTTCATTTCTGCAGCATCGTTCCAGGAAACTACACGTGTCCTAACTGAAGCAGCTGTAAATGGTAAGAGCGATGAGCTTCGTGGTCTGAAAGAGAACGTAATCGTGGGTCGTCTGATCCCAGCTGGTACAGGCTTTGCGTATCACCAAGACCGTTTGAACCGTCGCAAGCAAGGTGAAATCGTTGAAGAGCAAACAGTAAGCGCTGAAGAGGCAACTCAAGCACTAACTGACGCACTTAACGCAGATATCTCTGGAAACCAATAATCTCAGCTTAATCAATAGATTAAGAAATCGTGAGGCAGTAATCTGCTGCCTTACGATGAGTTAAGGTTGACAGGTTAAACTTTGCTCATTAAAATTCCGCCACCCATTTGCCTGCACGTTTTGTAACGAGCATGTAAACAGGGCGGATTTTTTTATTTTTCAGTAGTAATTTTAATTTCAGGAGCTATTTAAATGGCAACTATTAACCAGCTAGTGCGTAAGCCACGTCGTAGCAAGGTTACTAAAAGTAACTCAGCTGCACTTAAAGCGTGTCCGCAAAAGCGTGGTGTATGTACTCGTGTATATACAACTACACCTAAGAAACCAAACTCTGCATTACGTAAAGTAGCGCGTGTTCGTTTAACGAACGGTTTCGAAGTAACATCTTACATTGGTGGTGAAGGCCACAACCTACAAGAGCACAGTGTAATCCTAATCCGTGGTGGTCGTGTTAAAGACTTACCAGGTGTGCGTTTCCACACTGTACGTGGTGCACTTGACTGTGCAGGCGTTAGCGACCGTCGTCAAGCTCGTTCTAAATACGGTGCTAAACGCCCTAAGGGCTAATGGTTCTCCGTTAGTAAGGCCAAGCACTAAATTTTTAAATTAATTGTTTTGGGTGTTGACTCTAAAAGAGCAAACCTGAAGATACCGGAGATACAAAATGCCTAGAAGACGCGTAATAGGTCAACGTAAAATTCTTCCAGATCCTAAGTTCGGATCGGAACTTCTTGCTAAATTCGTTAACGTAGTAATGTTAGACGGCAAGAAATCTACTGCTGAAAAAATCGTTTATGGTGCGTTAGACGTGGCTGCTGAGAAATCAGGCAAGTCGCACCTTGAAATCTTTGAAGCTGCACTTGAAAACGTTCGCCCACAGGTAGAGGTTAAATCTCGCCGTGTTGGTGGTTCAACGTACCAAGTACCAGTTGAAGTACGTCCAGTACGTCGCAACGCATTAGGTATGCGTTGGTTAGTTGACGCTGCACGTAAGCGTGGCGAAAAATCTATGGGCTTACGTTTAGCTCAAGAAATCGTTGACGCTGCTGACAACAAAGGCACTGCGGTTAAGAAACGTGAAGACGTTCACCGTATGGCTGAAGCGAATAAAGCATTCGCTCATTACCGTTGGTAATCTGCCCTTAACCTTTAAGAGGATCATATGGCACGTACAACTCCACTTGAGCGCTATCGCAATATCGGTATTTGCGCTCACGTAGATGCAGGTAAAACCACCACAACAGAACGTGTTCTGTTCTACACGGGTCTTTCTCATAAGATCGGTGAAGTTCATGATGGTGCTGCAACTATGGATTGGATGGAGCAGGAACAAGAGCGTGGTATCACAATCACTTCTGCTGCAACAACGTGTTTCTGGAAAGGGATGGACGCTCAATTTGACGACCACCGTATCAATATTATTGATACTCCAGGACACGTAGATTTCACTATCGAAGTAGAGCGTTCTTTACGCGTACTAGATGGTGCGGTAGTTGTTCTTTGTGCTTCATCTGGTGTACAGCCGCAAACTGAGACAGTTTGGCGTCAAGCGAACAAATACGAAGTTCCTCGCATGATCTTCGTAAACAAAATGGATCGCACTGGCGCTGACTTCTTAACTGTGGTTAGCCAGGTGAAATCTCGTCTTGGAGCAACTCCTGTTCCAATTCAGCTACCAATTGGTGCTGAAGACGACTTTAAAGGTGTTATTGACCTTATTAAGATGAAAGCCATTAACTGGAATGCTGAAGATCAAGGCATGACTTTCTCTTATGAGGCAATTCCGGCTGAGCTTCTGGAGCTTGCAGAAGAATGGCGTTCTCACATGGTTGAGAGCGCTGCTGAAGCATCAGAAGAGCTAATGGATAAATATCTAGAAGGTGAAGACCTGACTGAAGCTGAAATTAAAGCAGCTTTACGTCAGCGTACATTAGCAAACGAAATTGTTCCAATGACGTGTGGTAGTGCATTTAAAAATAAGGGTGTTCAAGCTGTGCTTGATGCTGTTATCGAATATATGCCTGCACCAACACAAGTGAAACAAATCCAAGGTATCGTTGAAGATGGTACTGAGGAAGAGCGTCCTGCTGATGACAACGCACCGTTTGCCGCGCTTGCTTTTAAGATTGCGACAGACCCGTTCGTTGGCACCTTGACCTTCTTCCGTGTTTACTCTGGTACTGTTAAACAGGGTGACGCGGTATACAACCCAGTTAAAAGTAAGCGTGAGCGACTTGGTCGTATCGTTCAGATGCATTCAAACTCACGTGAAGAGATCAAAGTAGTCTACGCAGGCGACATCGCAGCGGCTATTGGTCTTAAAGACGTAACAACAGGTGAGACACTGTGTGATCCGAACTCAATCATTACGCTTGAGCGTATGGAGTTCCCAGAGCCAGTTATCTCTGTTGCGGTTGAGCCTCGCACAATCGCTGACCAAGATAAGATGGGTATCGCGTTAGGTAAACTAGCGGCAGAAGATCCGTCTTTCAGAGTACAAACTGACGAAGAATCAGGCCAGACTATTATTTCTGGTATGGGTGAACTTCACCTTGATATCATTGTCGACCGTATGAAGCGTGAATTCAGTGTTGAATGTAACGTTGGTAAGCCGCAGGTAGCATACCGTGAAGCTATCCGTTCAGCTGTTGAAGTTGAAGGGAAGTTCGTACGTCAATCAGGTGGTCGTGGTCAATATGGTCACGTCTGGCTTAAACTTGAACCGATGGATATTTCGGAAAATGATGCGCCAATTTACGAGTTCGTTAACGAAGTTGTTGGTGGTGCGGTTCCGAAAGAATACATCCCTGCGGTAGATAAAGGCATCCAAGAGCAAATGGCTCAAGGTGTGCTGGCAGGCTACCCATTACTTGGCGTTAAAGCGACTCTATTTGATGGTTCATTCCATGATGTAGACTCGAATGAGATGGCATTTAAAATTGCAGGTTCAATGGCAATGAAGAAAGGTGCGCTTGAAGCAAACCCAGCTCTTCTTGAGCCAGTAATGAAGGTTGAAGTTATCACTCCTGAAGAAAACATGGGTGATGTAGTTGGTGACTTAAACCGTCGCCGCGGCATGATCGAAGGCATGGAAGAAGCATTCGGTGGTCTTAAGCAAATTAATGCGCAAGTACCACTTTCTGAAATGTTTGGTTATGCAACTGATCTGCGATCTGCAACACAAGGCCGTGCATCTTACTCTATGGAGTTTTTGAAGTATGCAGAAGCCGCTAAGAATGTTGCAGATGCAATAATTGCAGCTCGCGCTGTTATATGATTTAGCTTGTCTGGCCCAATAGTGGGTCAGGCGTTAATTTCTTTATAGGAATTTTTTAAGATGGCAAAAGAAAAGTTTGAACGCGTAAAACCGCACGTAAACGTTGGTACAATCGGCCACGTTGACCACGGTAAAACAACTCTAACAGCAGCAATCACAAACGTACTTGCGAAAGCATACGGTGGTCAAGCTAAAGACTTCGCATCAATCGATAACGCTCCAGAAGAGCGTGAGCGTGGTATCACAATCTCAACTTCACACGTTGAGTACGATACTCCAACTCGTCACTACGCACACGTAGACTGTCCAGGACACGCCGATTATGTTAAAAACATGATCACTGGTGCTGCTCAAATGGACGGCGCAATCCTAGTAGTTGCTGCGACTGACGGTCCTATGCCACAAACTCGTGAGCACATCCTACTTTCTCGTCAGGTTGGCGTACCTTACATCATCGTATTCATGAACAAATGTGACATGGTTGATGACGAAGAGCTACTTGAGCTAGTAGAAATGGAAGTTCGTGAACTTCTTTCTGAGTACGATTTCCCAGGTGACGACTTACCTCTAATCCAAGGTTCTGCTCTTAAAGCACTAGAAGGCGAAGAGCAATGGGAAGCGAAAATCATTGAACTAGCAGAAGCGCTAGATTCATACATCCCAGAGCCAGAGCGTGACATCGATAAGCCATTCATCATGCCTATCGAAGACGTATTCTCAATCCAAGGTCGTGGTACTGTTGTAACTGGCCGTGTTGAAGCTGGTATCATCAACGTGAATGACGAAGTTGAAATCGTAGGTATCAAAGAAACTACGAAGACAACTTGTACAGGTGTTGAGATGTTCCGTAAGCTTCTAGACGAAGGTCGTGCGGGTGAGAACATCGGTGCACTACTACGTGGTACTAAGCGTGAAGACGTTGAGCGTGGTCAAGTACTTTGTAAGCCTGGTTCAATCAAGCCACACACTAAATTCACTTCAGAAGTATACGTACTTTCTAAAGATGAAGGTGGTCGTCACACTCCTTTCTTCAAAGGTTACCGTCCACAGTTCTACTTCCGTACAACTGACGTAACAGGTGACGTACAGTTACCAGAAGGCGTAGAAATGGTAATGCCTGGTGACAACATCAAGATGACTGTAGAGTTAATCTGCCCAATCGCGATGGACGAAGGTTTACGCTTCGCTATCCGTGAAGGTGGCCGTACAGTTGGTGCTGGT
>NZ_LRRU01000005.1 GCF_001641615.1 Pseudoalteromonas gelatinilytica | reverse complement strand
TGAAAAAAATGACTGTTCGCGCAAAATACGAACGAAACGCGTAAAAATAGCACTAAAAAAGGCCCCAAAGGGCCTTTTAACGTTATTTTACTATAAGCTTCCAACCTACTTTTGCTTGTAGCTTGGACTCTAGTTGTAGTTCACTGGCCATTAATGGGTGATATTTTAACCAATCGCCATCAAATGTCAGTGTGAGGGTGTTTTCATTAACACTAAGATCTATCGCTGGCAGTACATCATCTTGGCGACGCATTGATAAGATCACGGCGATCCGCACAACTCTTGTTAAACATTCTGCGAGTACTTGATGACAACCTAAGTGAGCAAAGCTGTTTTTAACAAGATCAGCACGATGTTCATTAGCAACAGCTGTGATCAGTTTATGCTCAGATTGTGAGAATCCTGGCATATCTGTGTTTTCTATAATGTAAGCTGTGTGCTTATGATAAAGCTTATACTCTATCAGCAAGCCAATCTCGTGCAGTTTTGCAACCGTTCTTAATAATGCGATTGCGTTATCATCGATTGACTGCCATTGCCCCATGACGCTTTTTGCCAATTGCTCTGCTAGTTGCGCAACACGGCACGCTTGTTTTTGATCAACATGATAGCGATTCATTAAGCCATCAACAGTTCGTTTTCGAATGTCGTGGTTATGAAGCTCTGGCACCATGCTGTATAAAACACCTTCGCGTAATGCGCCGCGAGCAAGACCCATTTGTTTTATATCTAACGATTCAAACAATGCGATCAAAATAGCGAGGCCAGAAACAAACACTAGACGGCGCTCTTCGCTCAAGCCTGCAAGCTCAAGATCAGCAATAGTGTCAAATTGTACTGATTGTTCTTTAATGGCGAGGAGTTTATCGAGCGTTAAAAGCTCATCTTGGTTTTGTGCAACCATGATCTCTTGAATAGCTTGCACAGTACCCGATGCACCGCTCGCTATTTGCCAGCCCGTTGCTTTGTATTCATCAACAATCTCAGCAACCACATCACTTGCCGCTTTAATTGCTGCAGCAAAATTTTCGTTACTGAGTTTTTGATCTTTAAAGTAGCGTTCTAGGAAGGTAACACACCCCATATGCAGGCTTTTATAGTGCAGTGCATCAAAACCTTGGCCGATCACGACTTCGGTACTCGCGCCGCCAATATCGATCACCAGTTGTTTGCCGCTACAAGCTGAGGTATGCGCCACACCTTTATAGATTGTCTTTGCTTCTAACTCACCGCTGATGACATTGATTTTATGACCAAGGATCTGTTCAGCTTTTTGCTTGAATACATCAGCATTAGTAGCAAGACGTAAGGTTGCGGTCGCAACAATTGTGATGTTTTTCTTTGGTATGTCTTGTAGACGTTCAGCGAACAAGGCTAGGCATTCCCAGCCTCGTTGCATAGCTTCTGTACTTAGGACGTTGTTTTCATCAAGTCCTGCAGCAAGCCTTACTTTACGTTTGACTCGACCGATCGTTTGCAGACCGCCAGCAATCGATTTAGCGATCAACATATGAAAGCTATTTGATCCTAAGTCGATTACTGCATACACATTTTTTTGCGGTTGAAGTTGCCCCACCGTTCAAAAACCTCTAGTTACTACTAAGTCTTCAACAACGGTCGCTTATTACGACCGTGATTTCTGGTAACTATTATTTGGTCGACGTCCGTTGTTATTACGACTACGTGGGCCTGTAGAATAGTTCCGCTTTTTCTGAATAGTAGGCTTAGTTAAATCATCAAGCAATGCACTTTTATCATAATGTGATAATGGAATGCTGTGTTCTATATATTGCTCAATTTCGTGGAGATTATAGGCATACTGTTCACAGGCAAAGCTAATAGCGTGTCCTGAAGCACCAGCACGTCCTGTACGGCCAATACGGTGTACATAGTCTTCACAATCATCTGGCAAATCAAAATTAAATACATGACTTACTTCTGGAATATGCAAACCACGGGCAGCAACGTCGGTTGCTACTAAAAAGTCTAAATCGCCTTTGGTAAATTGAGCCAAAATTGATTGACGTTTTTTCTGATTTACATCACCGGTTAATAACCCAACTCGATGACCATCCGCTTTCATCCATGCATAGACATTCTCACAACTGTGTTTCGTATTTGCAAACACAATTGCTTTCTCTGGCCATTCTTCTTCAATTAAAGTTAACAGTAACTTAATTTTGTCATCTTGTGATGGATGGAACAGCTCTTCCTGAATACGCTTACCTGTTTTTACATCAGGCTCGACTTGTACATGCTCAGGGTTAGTCATATGTTCAAACGCTAATTCCTGCACGCGATAAGACAAGGTTGCAGAAAATAATAGGTTTAAACGCTCAGACGTTTCTGGCATACGTCTAAACATATAACGAATATCTTTTATGAAGCCTAAATCGAACATACGATCTGCTTCATCAAGTACCACAACTTCAATTTCATTCAGGGTGTAACAGCCCTGTTTATAAAGATCGATAAGGCGTCCGGTGGTCCCAATTAAAATATCCACGCCTTTTTCTAGTTGTGCACGTTGTTTTTCGTAATCTTCGCCACCATATACTAAACCTAAGTTAAGATTACAGTGTGGCGCTAAAATTTTTGCATCTTTGTGTATCTGAATCGCCAGCTCCCTTGTTGGGGCCATGATCAGGGCTCTTGGATGTTTACTAGGTGCTTTGCTAGATTGTAATAACCGATGGCACGTGGCAGTTAAAAACGCCAACGTTTTGCCCGTACCCGTTTGTGCTTGGCCCGCAATATCGCGGCCTTCACAAATAAAAGGTAGGCATTTCGCTTGAATGGGTGTGCAATATTCAAACCCATTTTCGGTTAAACCGGCAACCACTTCCGGTGCGATAGCAAAGTCTGAAAACTTTTTATCGGTCAAATGTGTCTTAGTCATAGCGTTTAAGCATAACGTTTAAACTTGCAATAAGAAACAAGAGTGTTTAAATACGCATTAAATATTTCGCCTAACTAATCGGAGATCGCAATGAGCGAGAAAATTATTCAATTAACTGACGATAGCTTTGAAGCTGACGTACTACAATCAGACAAACCTGTACTTGTTGATTTTTGGGCTGAATGGTGCGGACCTTGTAAAATGATCGCCCCTATTCTTGACGAAGTAGCTGGCGAGTTTGATGGCCGTGTTACAGTTGCAAAACTTAACATCGACCAAAACGCGGGCACACCACCTAAGTTTGGTATCCGTGGTATCCCTACATTACTTCTTTTCAAAGATGGCCAAGTTGCAGCAACTAAAGTTGGTGCTCTTTCTAAGACTCAATTAGTAGAGTTTTTAGAAAACAACATCTAATGAAAATATAAAAAAAGGGCTTTTTGCCCTTTTTTTAGCTTTATTTTGTTTAAAGACTGGACGCCTTGCTAGTGACCTGCTAGTTTATAAAGCCAACTAATCCTTAGTTATACCAACAAACCTCACTCATGTATCTAACGATGATTTTGAGTATGACAATTGTAATAAAGAACCCACCAATATGCATTTACGCGAATTAAAAGACAAGTCTATCAAAGAGCTTGTAAACTTAGCTGAGTCCATGGGGCTCGAAAACGTAGCCCGTTTAAGAAAACAAGACATTATTTTCGCCATTTTGAAAGCGCACGCTAAAAGCGGTGAAAACATCTATGGCGGCGGTGTTTTAGAAATCTTACAAGATGGTTTTGGTTTCTTAAGATCATCAGAAGCATCTTACTTAGCCGGTCCAGATGATATTTATGTATCACCGAGTCAAATCCGTCGATTCAGCATGCGTACTGGTGACTCTATTTCAGGTCTTATTCGTCCACCTAAAGACGGTGAACGTTACTTCGCATTATTAAAAGTAAATGAAGTAAACTTCGACAAACCTGAAAACTCTCGCACAAAAATTCTTTTTGAAAACCTTACCCCACTTCACGCAAACGAACGTTTACGTATGGAACGTGGTAACGGTAGTACTGAAGATATCACAGCACGTGTACTTGATTTAGCCTCACCAATTGGTAAAGGCCAACGTGCGCTAATCGTTGCTCCGCCAAAAGCGGGTAAAACGATGCTACTGCAAAACATTGCACAATCAATTAGCTACAACCAGCCTGATTGTGAGCTTATGGTTCTTCTTATCGACGAGCGTCCAGAAGAAGTAACAGAGATGCAGCGTCTTGTTAAAGGTGAAGTAATTGCTTCAACATTTGATGAGCCAGCGAGTCGTCACGTTCAAGTTGCTGAAATGGTAATTGAAAAAGCGAAGCGCCTTGTTGAGCACAAAAAAGATGTGGTTATCTTACTTGATTCAATCACGCGTCTTGCTCGTGCTTACAATACCGTTATCCCTTCATCAGGTAAGGTACTAACTGGTGGTGTTGATGCAAACGCTTTACACAAACCAAAACGTTTCTTTGGTGCGGCGCGTAACGTAGAAGAAGGCGGTAGCTTAACAATTATTGCAACAGCCCTAATCGATACGGGTTCGAAGATGGACGAAGTTATCTACGAAGAGTTCAAAGGTACTGGTAACATGGAATTACACTTAAATCGTAAGATTGCTGAAAAGCGTGTATTCCCAGCGATTGATTTTAACCGCTCAGGTACGCGTCGCGAAGAGTTACTCACTAAACCTGATGAACTTCAGAAGATGTGGATCTTACGTAAGATCGTTCATGAGATGTCAGAAATTGATGCCATGGAATTCTTAATTGATAAGCTTTCAATGAGCAAAACCAATGATGAATTCTTTGACTCAATGAAACGTCAGTAACTATTACTAGTTTTTAAAAAATGCCTGTTTAATACAGGCATTTTTTTTGCGTAAAACTAAGGACATAACACCTTAATAGTTATACTTTTACAGAATAAGTTTATTGGTAATAAATAGAAATTTGTTCTATACATTATAGGATTAAAAGGTAAGGATCCCCTCAATGACTCGCATTAAAGTAGCTGTAGCTCTATTCTTAATAAGCTTACTTAGTTGTATTGCTAGTTTTACCGTATTTGAATTATCTGCAACAGCAATGGCTGTATTTGCGCTTATTGTTGTCGTTCCTTGGCTTACTATTATTGCTTACGTTTATACTACTGAGCATAAGCAACAGGATCACTTAAGTTATTTTGTTTCTAATATTACTTCTGAGCAAGGCATCGATTTCACTTTTCGTTTTGACGAAAATGATCGTCAATTACCGCAAGCTTGTCATGCCCTCAATGCCAGTTTGACGATGGTTGAACACATGCTTGGCGAAATATATTCGTCATCTGCCCGCTTATTACCTATGGCCGATGCACTGCGTGACACGTATGCATCAATGACTCAAAAAGCCACCATACAAGATGCTCATGGTATTGATTTAGCGGATACCATTACCCGTACGATTGAAGTATCGAAAGAGTTAGATAGAAGCCTTGAACAAATTTTTAATTCAGTATCTGATGCCACCCGTTCTGTACAACAAACCCGTTTAGACACAGATAAAAGCCAGGCGAGTCTTATCAAGCTTGCCGATAATATCAATCTAACGAGTGAGCAGATTATTTTACTTAAACAAGATAGTGATGCGATTGGCTCCGTCATTGATGTCATAAATAGTATTGCCGAACAAACTAACTTACTTGCGCTAAATGCTGCCATTGAAGCTGCACGAGCTGGCGAGCAAGGGCGTGGCTTTGCGGTAGTCGCTGATGAAGTAAGAAATCTGGCTGCCCGCACCAGTAAATCAACACAAGAAGTGCGTGAGATGGTAGCTAAAATCCAGCACAGTACTGAACAAGCATATCAATTAATGCAAACGGCACTAAAAGAAACCGAGCGTACGGTTGAGTTGTCTGAGGCTTCAACCAAAGAAACCAATAAAATTGAACAAGCAATGCTTGAAATTAATGCGTTTTCTGAGAGTGTTCATGAGCAGGTGGCGATGCAAAGCCAAATGTCGGATGAAGCCCAAGCAAGTATTGATGCGATGGTGGAGCTCAACTCTGATGCACTTTCAAGTTCACAAATACAGGCTGTATCGAGTAAAGACTTGGTTCGCCTTGCCCACACCATAGACGATAAGCTGTCGATGTTTCATATCACGCCACCCGAAACCGATCACGAACAGCGAATTGACCGCTCTCGTTTCGATACCAATCAAGAAATTGAAAAAATTCAAGACGGTGATATTGAACTGTTTTGATCAACCGAAGCATTATGTAGTTGCTCAAGTAGTTGAGCAACTAAACCTGTTAAATCGGTAAGTTTGTCTTGCTTTAACGCCGACTCAAGCGCCATAGCACTCATTGCAACATCATCTAGTGCAAACATTTTAGCCGCACCGCCAATTCGGTGAGCATCTTGCTGTAAGTTAAACAACTCATGAGCTGCAAAGTGCTGTTGTATCAATGCGCTTTCATGCTCGAAGCTATTAATAAAGCTTGCCACTAAGTCGCTCATATCATGCTGAGACTTAGTTGTTGCCCCATCCTTTTTACAATGCTTAGCTAGTTGCGTGTAAAATACTTTTTTATCAATCGGTTTGGCTAAATATCCTGTAAAGCCGGCTTCGAGGTAGCTGTCAATTTCATGGCTAATTGCATTAGCTGTTAATGCATAGACAGGCTGAGTAAAGCCACATTCTTGTAATAGCTTGAGCGCCTGTAAGCCATCCAATACTGGCATTTGAATATCCAGCAGCACCACATCTGGGAATTCCTTGAGGCACTGCTCAACAGCTTGCTCACCATTTTCAACCGCAATCACCTCAAGGCCCATCGACTCTAAATAACGAGAAATTAAACGGCGGTTATCTGGGTGATCTTCAGCAAGTAACACTTTACCTGATAAACCTTTTGTCACTGGCTGCACATACTTTGTAAGCTCAACAGTTTCAGAGCTTGGCGTATGCTCTTTACACGGCAAGTAAAACGAAAATATGCTGCCTTTATTTAGTTCACTTTCAACACTAATATAGCCACCCATCATCATCGCAAGTTGTTGTGATAGGCTTAAGCCAAGCCCGGTCCCACCAAAGCGACGGCTGATGCTGTTGTCGCCTTGCCTAAAACATTCAAATATTTGCTTAAGCTGCTCGGCGTTCATACCAATGCCCGTATCAGCGACACGAAACCAGACGCCTTGCTCTACTTGAGAGACTTTTAACTCTACTTCACCTTGATTGGTAAATTTAATTGCATTAGCACATAGGTTGATAAGTATTTGTTTAATGCGGGTAAAGTCGAGTTGACTGTAAAACTGCTCACCCAACTCATTGTGAAAAGCAAAGTTCAGCCCTTTATCTTTAGCCTGACCACTGAGCATGGAGTGGACGTCAGTAAGTAATCGAACTAGATCACCTTCTTTTAGGCTTAACTCAAGCTTATTAGCCTCAATTTTACTAATATCGAGTACATCGTTAATCAGTTCTTTCAAGTGATCACTTTGTTTTTGAATAACCGCAAGCTCATCGTTTAACTGCTCTGGTTTATAAAAACCATTCATTAAATTATCGGTTTGCCCCAAAATTGCGGTTAAAGGTGTACGGATTTCATGGCTGATATTTGCTAAAAACTGACTTTTAATTTCGTTAGCACTACGTAATTGCTCTGCGGTTTCTTCAAGCTCTTTGGTGCGTTTCGCGACCATTAACGAAAGTTGCTCTTTGGCACCTTTTTCTATACTACGGCGATAAATAGTAATCCCCGTTACCACTATCATCACAAACAAAATAAATAACATAATGCCCAACTGGCGCTGTTTAGACATTTCGAGCTCTTGCACATGTTGTAGCTGCTTTAGCTCAACAATTTCTTGATTAAGCTGACTTGCTTGAATTTGACTTTGCAGCTCACCCATCGACTTTAATAATTGTAAGCTTTGCTCGCTTTTGAATGAACGTACAAACTGATCAAAACTAGCAACGGCCCCTGCATAATCTCCTTTGCCAGATTTAATTAAGGCCATCATTCCTGCGCCGTCTTGTACTCTCAAATCATCTTTATATTGTTTAGCCATAAAGACCGACGTAGTCAGAGTTGCTTCAGCTTCAGCGAGCTTTCCTTGTAATAACTCGATTTTTGCTTGCGATAATAAACCGGCAAGCTCTAACGTTTTATTATCAATTTGTTTTGCAAATTCAACAGCTTTCTCTGCGTGGCTTAAGGCAAGTTCTAAATCACCAGTGCGCAGATAAACATTGGCTATGTTTGCGTGGCGCGACGAAAGAAAATAAGCATTATTTGTCTCTTGGTAGTATCGCAAAGCTCGCTGATAGTAATGCAAAGACAGCTGATATTGACCAAGCTCAGAGTACGCAACGCCAATATTGCCATAGGATTGAGCAACGCCGTCTTCATCCCCTAATTTTTGGAAAATCTCTAGCGTTTCTCTATACATATCAAGCGCAATGTCATAGCTCGACAAACGAATATAAATACCCGCTATGTTGTGTAAGATATCTGCTTTATCTTGTTCACTGCCATGCTCTTCGTATATGTCTTTCGCTTCTTTGTAATACTTAAGCGCTTGATCCATATTGAACATATCAAAATAAGCAAGGCCAATATTACTAAGTAAGTTCGCTTCGGCAATTGGCTCTGGTAGCTTTTTCGCAACGCTTAATGCCTCACTGTAAGCAAGCACAGCTTGTTGCATCAAACCTTGATAATAGTAAGTAACCCCTTGCATTTTTAAACTACGAAAATACCGTTTTGGGGTTGCAGCAAAGCTTGTCGATTGCTCTGCCAATTGGTAGTTCTTTACAGCCGCCGAAAAATTGCCCTTATCAAGCGCAAAATCCGCAAGTTGCAGGTATATATCGAGCCTTTGTTCTTGGTTAGTTGAATCTTGCTTAAGCAGTTTTTTGGCAAGCTGTTGCTTTTCTTGCCACTGCTCGGATTCACTAAATTGTTTGAATAATGAAGAAATAGCAAAACTTGGCTGCGAAAAGAGTACACTGCAGCCGATCAGGATGGCTGTAAGCAAGCTAATACGCAGTGATGTGAACATATGACGAAATCCCTTAATATCAACTTAGCCTGAAGATGCAGTTAGTAAGCTTGGCTAAAAGTATTCCCTAGTATCTAAAAAACAATAGCGTAGTTTCATAAAAGCAGCTGTGATAGCGTATACCACTGTAGATTACACTAAAGATAGGCTTACGAACAATGGTTAACCCACTGATTGATGAGATTTTTTACCTTCTTTTGGAACAACCAACGTGGAAGGTTCATACGCTTGCCAGCGCTCTCAGTGAATCAGGAAAAATTGAACCATTAGACGCTGACCCACAAAAAGATCTGTTTAAACGCAACTTTTTAGTTATGAATGGCCTTTATCAGCTGCAAACACAACTCGCACCAGAGCAACAACTACAAATTGCCTCATTACATATTGAGCTTGTTAATGAGCAAATAAGTAATGCATTAGAAAGTCACGATCCGCTACGGGATTACTATTTAGATTGGCAAAACTTTGATACAAGCAGCGAAGAAATTGATGCGTTATTAACTGATTTTTGGCAGCGTTTTTCGTCATTTAGCCAAAAAAAGGGCATTCACCCGTTATCTCAGCAACAGCTATTAGACTTACAGCAGGCGTGGCAACTACCGGTGGGGTTTTCTTTAAAAGAGTTACAGAAACGCTGGCGGCAGCTCGCATTAAAACATCACCCAGACCGCCAAGGCTGTGCAATTGAGTTTAAGAAAATACAACTCGAATATGAGCAACTTAAAGCAAGCTGCTCATAATTTACCAATTTATCTGCTCAAACGTCGTGCGCGAATCTTACGCTTTTTAATATTACCTTCAGTTAATTTACGTAGCGCAGGTTTTGCAGCAGCTCGCTCTACAGCAATAAAGGCAACATTATCAAGCACATTAATTTTACCTACTTGATGACCAGCAATACCTTCTTTACCCGTTAATGCGCCTAAAATATCACCAGCACGAATTTTTTGCTTCTTGCCAGCATCAATCATAATGGTTGCCATGGTTGGCTTATAAGCGGGCTTTTCTAGCAAGCTAAATGGCGGAATTGGTTCCGGGTCAAAGTCACGCTCGTAGTGGTCGCCAATTTGTGCCACTTTAAATTGCTCAGCTTCACCATAAATAGAGCATGCAATACCCTTTTTACCTGCTCGACCGGTACGACCAACACGATGTACATGGGTTTGTGGGTCATGTGCAAGGTGATAGTTCACTACCATGTCCATATCGTTGATATCTAAGCCGCGTGCGGCAACATCCGTTGCAACCAGAATACAGGCGCTTTTATTAGCAAAGCGAATTAAAGTGCGCTCACGTTCACGCTGATCTAAATCACCGTGTAAGGCAACTGCACTAAAACCCTCAGCATAAAGATCATCACAAATCTGTTGTGTTTCAACTTTGGTGTTACAAAAAACCACACAGCTTTCTGGTTGGAACTTCAGTAGCAACAGCTTCAATGTATTAAAGCGCTGTTTGTTGTTATCAAGCTTGTAAAAGTATTGTTTGATTGTGCTCTTTGTTTGTTCTTCTTCAACCTTAATCATTTCTGGATTGCTAAGCACTCGCTCTGCAATCGCTGCAATTGATTTTGGATAAGTCGCACTGAACAATAATGTTTGGCGTTGGTTAGGAATGCACTCAACAATAGCATCAAGGGTATCCTGAAAACCCATGTCTAGCATTTGATCAGCTTCGTCTAACACTAAAGTCTCGACATCATCTAAGCGCAATGTGCCTTTGCGAATATGGTCATCAACACGACCAGGCGTGCCAACAATGATATGCGCACCATGTTCTAGTGAGCCAATTTGTGGACCAATAGACACCCCTCCACATAAGGTTAAAACTTTAATATTGTGAATGCCACGGGCAAGCTTACGAACTTCTTCAGCAACTTGCTCTGCTAACTCTCGGGTTGGACATAAAATGAGAGACTGAATACGAAACCTTTTCACATTTAACTTAGCCAATACACCTAGACTAAACGCAGCCGTTTTACCCGACCCGGTTTTGGCTTGGGCAATAATATCTTTGCCTTGCAAGATCACTGGCAAACTTTGCGCTTGCACAGGCGTCATTTGCGTATAACCTAAAGTTGATAAGTTATCGGTTAACTCTTGCGGCAAAGCCAAAGATGAAAAAGCAGTAGCAGTCACAGTAATATTCCAAACTTGATAATTGAGGGACATCCTCGAAGATGTTGTGGATCATAGCAGAGAATGTACTGTTTCTCTAAACGAAAACACTGTTCGACTCGTTTAATTCATATTTAGTTACAGTTTGACGCTTTCTAACTCTCTGCATTTGTTCTAGTTTATTGATAGCAATATTCAGGAAGAAACGATGCTTCTATTTAATACCGCACCCGCTGATGTTTTTTATAAAAAACAAAAAACGTGTCCACATTGTCATAGTGAACATTATTCTTTAAGCAATCACAGTAGAGTGTTGCGCTTTACCATTTTGCCCATCATGCCACTCTCTATTAATTATCAAAGGCAATGCGATGACTGTGGCTATGTTACTCCTGCACCTTGGTATTCCCTGCCAGCTCTAGAATTAGCCTCATTTATAAAATACTTTATTGGTCTATTCATCATCGTTTACCTATTCACAAAGGCATTACTTGGTGCGAATGAACAAACTGAGAACGAGCAAACTTACCTAAGCGAGCCTAAGTTATTTGATACCTATTTTGTGTATTCAGATAAATTCACTGGTAAGCCAAAACGTATTAACAATTTGAAAGTGGCACAACTCGTTGAGTTTGACGATAAGAGCATGACATTTAGAATTGCTAACTACACATACAAATACAACAAAGACATCGAGATTGCGATGCGCACCAGTCTGTTAGTGCAAGATGATTACTTTTCTAGTAAAACTCTAACCTTCAGTAAACAACAAATTAAACAGCTGTATGATGACGGCAGCATATATAAAATCATGCGACCTGAGCTTTATAGCTTATTCGGTGGTTTTGTGATGCACCCACCAAGACCCAAACCCTTATACGCAGGTGTGAAGTTAGATAAGTACAATCAACAAGGCATTACTTACTTCAAAGATGGCTTATACAAAGAAGCACTGAATAGCTTTACGCTGTCAGCTGAAGGTGGCTATTCATGGGGACAATTAAACTTAGGTCAGATGTATCGTGACGGCCAAGGCACAGAAATCAATAACGAAGAAGCAGCTTATTGGCTTAACAAAGCCACCTTACAAGGGAATCCGAAAGCGAAGATTGAACTTGCAGAGCTATGTTTGAGTTACGATTGTAGTAAATTAGACACTCAATAACCAATTATCCATAAACATCACTCAGAAGAAACCAAGCTAATAATATGACTCTCGCTATTTACTTTACTTTTGTTATGTTATAACATTTTTACGTGGCACAGTATTTATATTATTTTGTTGGTTTTATAAATGCGTGTTAGCAAAAGCAGAGTCACTCTCCCTACTCTGTTTTAAATTGCAACTGGGCTGCATTGCTTAATGAACGAATCGTCTTTTGAGTTTGTATAACTTGAAGGAAGACCTTGCACACTAGCACGCTTACGTTCCCGTGCTAAATCTTTGCCGGCGAGGTATCTCGCCGGCATTTTTCTTTTAAAGTTTTAAATGGTCTTCTAAGAAAGCCAGTACTTTTTTATAGTAAAGAGTGCGGTGCTCTTCTTTATAAAAACCGTGGCCTTCATCATCTAGAATAGTAATTTCATATGGGTGCTTAGCTTTTTTCAACGCAGCTTCTAATGATTCTGCTTGCTCAATTGGGGCACGTTCGTCTTCACCACCATGCACAATAAGTACAGGCGCTTTTAGCTTATCAATGTTGTAAACCGGCGAGAATGCTTTTAACTCAGCCTCATCAGTACCAATCACTGTTTTTAGGTAATTAACTCCATAGCTTCGGGCTTGCGTGTCACCCTCTTCATACATAAGAGGCAAGTCGTAAACCCCCATCAGACCTATTGCACACTTGAACATATCCGGCTCGATAATCGCGCTTTGTAATGCAGAGTAACCACCGAAGCTGGCTCCCATAATACAAATATTATCTTTATCAACTGTGCCGTCATTAATTAACAGTTTTACACCATCAATAATATCGTGCTGAATATTTTGTCCCCACTGGCGATAGCCAGCTTCTCTAAAATTCTGTCCAAAACCTGGTGAACCACGAAAATTCACCTTAAGCACTGCCATACCTCTATTAGCTAGCATTTGCGCTTCTGGATCGTAACCCCAATAATCTCTTGCTTGGTAAGGACCACCATGTGGCATAACAACGAGTGGTAAGTTTTTCTCAGCTTTGCCATTTGGCACAGTTAAATAAGCAAGAATTGTTAATCCATCGCGGCTTTTAAAACGCAGTGGTGTGGTTTGCGCCATATCATCTTGGTTTATCCAACCACGCGCAGAAAATAGCACTCTTAACTTATTCTTCTTTGCGTCATACAGATAATATTGCCCAGGGTTTATATCACTTGATGCAAAAATAATATTTTTTGAATCGTCTTCGGTACTGCTGACTAGCTGCACTTGACTACCAGGTAATGCACCTAACATATCTTTAAGACGCTGAGACTTTACTGAGCTACTATCTACAAAAGAGTAGCTTGGATAGTCAGCCTCCGTTTCTATTGCAAATAACTCTTTAGTAACTTCATCAACCCAAATATGTGATGGTGACACATGCTTATCTTGGAAGATTTTCGTTACTTCTTTGGTTTTTAGGTTAATTTTAATCAGGCTTTCTGCTTCGCCACCCTTTGATGCAGTGGCATATACAGACTCACCTGATTTATCAAATGCCTTTAATGAAATATCCGTGTAATCAATACCTTCTAAATCAAGCTCTTTCCAAAAACCGCCCTCAGGCTCTCGAACATGAAGTGTCGCATTGAGGTAATCGTCACTTGATACAGCGATACGAACGTTACCATCATGGTCTGTTAGAAATTCACCCATTGGTGCAGGTGATCGCGTAATTAAAGTGCGAAGGCCGCGATAAACATCGACTTCATATACAACAGTTGTCGGCTCATTGGTTGCAGTCCATGGGTAAGTGACAACCAAAACTTTTTTATCATCATGAAGTAAGGGATCTAAAAGATATGAAGTCCCCTCTACAGGTGTTTGTTTTTTTAACCGAGTACCTGTTTGCTGTTCACCATGATAACCAATTACGTATGCGCCACGGCTACCATCAGCGTTAACAGCAAATAACTCACCATAATAAATAGGAGTATCTTGCCAGCCTTTTAAATACTCTTTTTCAAGAATAACACGTTCGTTGTTAACCCAGTGGTATTCGCCAACCTGTGCATTACCCGGAAAAGCAACCGCATGGCTTACGGCAAACTTGGTTGTATCAACAATAATGAGTGAATTTTTACCTTCGTGCTTTTTAATAGCAGCAACGTAATTGCCATCAGGAGAGATGGTTACACGACTAAAGTCATTGCCTTTACTAAAATCTTCTACCGATAATTTTGCAGATTTAGCGAAACTGGTAAATGACAGCGTAAATAACGCTAGCCCCAGCATAAAAGTGAGGTATCGAGACATGATTAACTCCATTTAACGATTTAATTGTTATTTTTAGCTGAGCAATAATAAAGCAAAGACCCTATTTAAGCTACAATAAATTAACAAACCCGAGTTAACAAATGCTATTTATCGACGAATTTTATGCCAAAGTTCAACCACTAATACGACGATCACGCCGGCAACAACGCCCAATAAACCATCAAATATAATTGGCGTAGCCAGCTCACCGGTTTTACCAAGTAAACCCGTTACAAACTCAGTGCTACCCTGCTGGGCGTGATGCAAAACAGGGATCCCATGTACCAATATACCTCCGCCAACTAAGAACATAGCAACCGTTCCTGCAAAGGCTAAAAAGCGCATTAACTTAGGCGCTGCAGCAAGTAAAAACTTACCTACGAGCTCTTTAAACTTACCGCCACTTTGCTGCGCTTTTTGCAGTAAATACAAACCAGCATCATCAAGTTTAACAATCCCTGCAACTAACCCATACACGCCAATGGTCATAATAATTGCGATTACACTGAGCACTAAAGCTTGATTAACCAGCGTTGCTCCAGCAACCGTGCCTAGCGTTATCACGATGATTTCTGCTGAGAGGATAAAATCAGTGCGGATCGCCCCTTTCACTTTTTGCTTTTCGTATTCTTGTAAGTCTTGTTGTTCAACCACACTTTCATCTTCTTGTTGAGCATGACCAAACAGTTTTTCGATAATTTTCTCTGCACCTTCAAAGCACAAAAACAGGCCGCCAACCATTAACAGCGGAGTGATTAACCAAGGCAACCAAACACTAATCAATAACGCTGCGGGCACTAAGATGGCTTTGTTAATAAACGAGCCTTTTGCTACAGCCCAAACCACGGGTAACTCTCTATCGGCAGTTACTCCTGTAACTTGCTGTGCATTGAGAGCGAGGTCATCACCTAACACCCCTGCTGTTTTTTTTGTTGCGACTTTACTCATCGTCGCAATGTCGTCTAAAAGTGTTGTAATATCATCAAGTAAGGTTAGTAAATTTGTGCCTGCCATGGTGGTTCCTTGCCCATTAAATACACTATCAACATAACTTATCCTGCCATTTTCACCAACGGTTAATTTTTCTTTGTTAGGCTTATAGCTCATTCAAAAATAGAGGTGTTTCTATGATTAAACCACTTCTCTCGGGGCTCGCTTTAGTTACCTTGTGCGCGTGTGCTGAGCAAAGTGCACCGAGCAATTATCTGTGCGATGAGACCCTTAGCGCCAGTATCGTTGAATACAGTGATGATGAAGCCAGACTGACATTTAAGGACGCTGAATTTTCACTCAATCGCCAAGTAAGCGGCTCAGGGGTTAAATACAGTGCAGATAATGTACTGTTTTGGTCAAAAGGCGATGAAGCCATGCTGATTTTAAAAGGTAAAAAGTACCAATGCAGCTTAACTAAGTAAGAGTAAATGCTTTCGTGGCTAAATTAGCTTAATCAGTGGTTTTGAGTATAATAGCGACAGTTTATTCAGCGTTTAAGCGGCTATAATGAAATACAAAGATCTTCGCGAATTTATCGAGTTATTAGAACAAAAAGGTGAATTAAAACGGATCAAACAAGAAATTGATCCTTACCTTGAAATGACCGAAATTGCCGACCGCACGTTACGTGCCGAAGGCCCTGCTCTGTTATTCGAAAACCCTAAAGGTCACACCATTCCCGTTCTTGCAAACCTTTTTGGTACGCCCAAACGTGTTGCAATGGGCATGGGCCAAGATGATGTCAGTGAACTGCGCGAAGTTGGTAAGTTATTAGCTTTTCTAAAAGAGCCTGAGCCACCGAAAGGCATTAAAGAGGCACTAGGGCAAATCCCAGTATTCAAGCAAGTACTGAATATGCCAGCTAAAGAAGTAAAAAAAGCGCCTTGTCAGCAAGTGATACTTGAAGGCGATGATGTTGACTTAACTAAGTTACCTATCCAACATTGCTGGCCGGGTGATGCAGCTCCTTTGATTACATGGGGCCTAACGGTTACTAAAGGGCCTTATAAAAAGCGCCAAAACTTAGGTATTTACCGTCAGCAGCTACTGGGTAAAAACAAAATTATTATGCGTTGGTTATCGCATCGCGGTGGCGCATTAGATTTTCGTGAATGGTGTAAAGAGCACCCAGGTGAACCCTACCCTGTATCTGTGGCATTAGGTGCTGATCCTGCGACAATCTTAGGCGCTGTAACACCCGTCCCTGATACCCTAAGCGAATATGCGTTTGCTGGTTTACTACGCGGTAGTAAAACTGAAGTCGTAAAATCGATTTCAAATGACCTACAAGTGCCTGCTACTGCTGAGTTCGTGCTTGAAGGTTATATTATGCCGGATGAAACAGCACCAGAAGGCCCTTATGGCGATCACACCGGTTACTACAACGAAGTAGACGAGTTTCCGGTGATGACGGTGACTCATATTACACATCGTGAAAACCCAATTTATCACAGCACTTATACTGGCCGTCCACCAGATGAGCCAGCAGTACTCGGGGTTGCATTGAACGAAGTGTTCGTACCAATTCTGCAAAAGCAATTCCCTGAAATTGTAGATTTTTATCTGCCACCTGAAGGCTGTTCTTATCGTATGGCTGTGGTCACCATGAAAAAACAATACCCGGGTCATGCTAAGCGCGTAATGATGGGGGTGTGGTCTTTCTTGCGCCAATTCATGTATACCAAGTTCGTGATTGTTTGCGATGATGATGTAAACGCACGCGACTGGAACGACGTAATTTGGGCCATTACCACACGTATGGACCCTGTTCGCGATACGACGATGATCGAAAACACGCCAATTGATTATTTAGATTTTGCATCGCCAGTTTCTGGCCTTGGTTCAAAAATGGGCATGGATGCGACTAATAAATGGCCTGGCGAAACAGATCGTGAATGGGGTGAGCCCATTGTCATGGATCCAAAAATCAAAGAACGTGTTGATGAATTATGGGACAGCTTAGATATTCTCTAGGCTGTGACTATGTTAAACTGCTCAAAATTTAACGGTTATGAGTGCGATTCATAACCGAATTTGCTTCTGTGCTTATAAAGGTAAACTATGCAAACATTACTCGCTGACGTTGTTGCGATCAGCCCGCTTACAGACCACGTACATAAGGTCATTTTGAAACCACAGCAACCTGTGTCATTCGAGGCAGGCCAATATATGCAACTTGTATTAGGCGAAAAAGATAAGCGCGCCTTTTCTATTGCAAGCCGCCCATCACAAACTGAGCAAATTGAACTACACATTGGTGCCGCGGGTGCTGATTCGTATGCGATGCAAGCGCTTGATCATTTACGTCAAGCACATACAGAGCAACAGCAAGTTAATGTTGAAGTAGGTTTAGGCGTATCACAGCTGCGAGTTGAGGGTGAGCGCCCAATTATTCTACTCGCTGGCGGTACTGGCTTCTCTTACGCTAAATCAATGGCTGATCACCTTGCTGAAATTGGCTGTGAGCGTCCTGTATTATTTTACTGGGGTGTACGTGAGCAAGCTGCACTTTATGCTCATGATGAAATGCAAGCATGGGCAAACAGCAACCCACATTTCCAATATATTCCTGTGGTTGAAAATGCACCGCAAAGCTGGACTGGCAAAACCGGTTACGTCCACAAAGCCGTTATGGAAGATATCGTGTCTTTAGAACCATACGATATTTACATGGCAGGCCGCTTCGACATGATTGGCGTGGTTCGCGATGATTTTATTAATCATGGTGCGGTACGTGAAAACATGTACGCCGATGCATTTGCATTCATTAAATAACTTACTCATACAGGTTATTTTTAAGGCATCCAATTGGATGCCTTTTTTATTTGTTTTACCTATCGCCTTAATCCATCTAAACGATTTCACAAACTGCATTTCCTTGTCCATACTCTGATTAGAATAACGATGGGGAGAGACCCAAATGCTAAATACAAAAGTACAAGATTTTATGCAACGTAAGTTGCCACACATTACGCCTGAAACTGAAATGACCACCGCAATTAGCGAGCTACAAAAGTTTAAATTATTGGGCGCACCGGTATTTGATGATAACAAAAGCCTAGTCGGCTTTATTTCTGAACAAGAGCTGCTGCAGCCGCTTATGCAAAACAGTTATTTCTGCGATGGCGTGGTAAAGGTAAAACAACTCATGCGCACCGATGTTGTTACCGTGAGTAGCGATCAAAATATCATTGAGTTGGCTGATGCCATGAAAACGGGTAAGCCAAAGAATTACCCAGTTATCGAGGGTGGTAAGGTTGTTGGCATGATCAGCCGAGGTGACGTGCTCAAGGCATTATATGAAAACTACGTTTCATGCCAAGAGCACCAAGTATAGGATGACGAGTTAGCTGCTTAACGATTAGCAGCTAACTGTTTTAAAGCCGCTTTATCAGCATCGCTTAAATAAGCAATTTCAAGTGCATTAGCTTGTGCTTTTTCCATATCGGCTTGGCTTAAACCTGCCGCAGGTGCCGCTACTTGATACTCATAACCTATTTCAATACCCTCCACTGCCGGATCATCGGTATTAATTGATGCCAAAATGCCATGGTCTAAGAAGGTTTTTAACGGGTGTTTAGCAAGCTCAGCAACAGTACTAGTTTGGATGTTACTGGTTAAGCAAGACTCGATACCAATGCGCTTATCACGTAAATAATCCATTAGCGCAGTATCTTCAATCGCTTTTACACCATGACCAATACGCGTTGCACCAAGCTCGTTAATTGCTTGCCAAATACTTTCGCTGCCTCGCGCTTCACCTGCATGAATAGTGGCTGCTAAGTATGCATCGTGTACTTGCTTAAAGTGATCAACAAATAACTCGCCCGGAAAGCCAATTTCATCGCCAGCTAAATCAACCGCAACTAAATCATTTTTAAAAGCTAGTAGCGCATCAAGCTCTTGCTGACAGATTTTAGTGCCATATGTACGCGACATAATGCCGATTAAGTTGGCTTTGATTGGCGCGTTTTGACACGCACTTTTAACACCATCAACCACCGCTTCGACAACACCTTGCGGATGTAGGCCTTGGCTTTGCGCCATATAATATGGACTAAAACGAAGCTCAACGTAATCGAGGTTTTGGGCAATCGCATCTTCAACATTTTCGATAGCAATACGACGACAAGCATCGTAATCACCCAGTACTTTTACACCCCAATCTAGCTTTTGTAAAAACGCCACTAAATTTGGCTCAGGGTCGATAACCTGTACGTGCGGAATAAGCGCTTCAATGTTATCAGCAGGTAATTCAAGATTAAACTGACGACCAAGGTCTAAGATCGTTTGTGGGCGAACATTACCATCTAGATGACGGTGAATATCAAGCAAAGGGAGTTTGTTATTGATCATAATTAGCACTCAGGTTCAGTAAATTTGCGCGGATCATACGTACCCACGGCGATATTTCAAGTTTAGATGATTTTATTTACTTTTTTGAGGTCAAATGTCTGCTTTAATGGCTGCTATCATTATGCAAAAAATGCCACAAGGTTTTAAAAAGTTTATCAGCATCAATTGGTTTAGTTAAATAACCATTCATACCACTGGCTAAGCCTTTCTTAAGGTCATCATCATGGGCATTTGCCGATAAGCCAATGATCGGTAAATCGGTTATCAGTAATTCATTGCGAATAACCTTGGTCGCTTGTAAGCCATCCATATTCGGCATTTGAATATCCATGAGCACAAGGTCATAGCTTTTTTCACTGATCATCTTAATAGCCTCATGGCCATCTTTCGCGATATCAGGTTGGCAGCCTTTAGTTTTTAAAATCGAACTCGCCACATGTTGATTCAATGGATTATCTTCAACCAATAGAATTGCATCATCGGCAAATGACACAGCAGTCACATCGATATCTGCTAACTCATCGTCACTATGAACGACCTCTTCAAGAGGTGATTCAAATGGCAGCGAAATTGTAAATGTTGATCCTTGCCCTTCAGTGCTACTGAGGCTTATCTCGCCTCCCATCATAACAATGAGTTTTTGACAAATACTCAAGCCTAAACCTGTCCCGCCAAAGCGACGAGAGGTTGAGCTATCGGCTTGTGAGAATGGTTTAAACAGGCGCTGCTGTGCCTCTTTACTGATGCCGATACCCGTATCAATAACACTAAAGTAAGTAAATTCGCCCTGCTGCCAAATACGTAATGTAATCGTGCCTTCTTGGGTGAACTTCACCGCATTATTTAACAGATTCAACAATATTTGTTTTAAACGAATTGGGTCGGTGTGGAGCAGTAAGTGTTCAGATGCATCAAACTCAACACTAAATTCTAACGAGCGAGAGTTAAGTTCAAACTGCAATAAGTTAGTCAGCTCACTAACCAACGCATTCACATCTATGGGTTCTTGATGTAGCTCCAATCGCCCTGCTTCTATTTTAGAAAAATCTAAAACATCATTTATTACCCGTAATAGTACATTCAATGCACCATCTGCTTGATCAATATAACCACGAGCTTGTTGCCAGTCTTGCTCTTGCATCGCTAAATAATGCAACCCCTTAATACCATTAATAGGCGTGCGTATTTCATGGCTCATATTTGCCAAGAACTCACTTTTAATTTGGCTGGCTTTATCGGCTTTTAGTTTTTCTTCGCGAAGGCTTTGAGTTTGTTTCGCGACCTGCTGACGAATTTGAATATTTGTGCCGGTTACTGAAATCAAAAAGGTGATCAATAACCAAACAAACAGCATACCCACTATTTGCGCCAGCCAATAAGGCAGCCATGATGATTGTGCTACTGACTCCCATAATTTCACCTGCCATACACGCTCACCAATAATAAAGTTAAAGCTCGCAATGGCCGTTGTGCCAACACGTTGGGGGTTATAAATTTCGACTGGGTTACTGCCGTCGGTAACATCATAGAAGCTGGCATCAATCTCTGTGTTCTGATTAAAGTTAAGTGTTTGTGCTAACACTTCTAAATTGACCACTGCAACAACATAACCTCTAAACCCGACTTGGTGATTAATGTCTGAATAGACAGGGTTGAAGAATAAAACGCCCTTTTCGTTGCCATCACCTTGCATCAGGGTAATAGGCTCACTGACGGTAACATTTTTAATTAATCGAGAGTCTGTTAATGCTTGTTTGCGTAATTCGTTTGAGGCCAAATCAAAACCTTGCGTGGGTTCGTTCCCTGCTAATGGGTGAATATATTGCACCGGAAAATACACAGCTCGCTGACTCACTGGCTGCCACTGCCCAGCAGCATTTTTTTCTTTCACGTAGTAATCAGCGCCCAATTCATCACGCAATAAATTTTGATAGTTGTTTAGTTGTGAGTGAATAACTTTAGGCGCCCACTCAAGAGCAAGGATTTCTTCGCTGTATTGCATTTGTCTTGCTGTAAAGCGCTTAAACTCATCAAAATCAACTACGTCACTACTAGCAAAAAAAGTGGCGAGTAAGGCTAGGTGCGACTTAATTTCATCAACTTGGTGTTCAAGATTAGTATGAATCGCACTAACTTTGGCTTGCTGGCGTTGTAAGTCTTTGTCTTTTTTTACACTGGCTGCACCATAAAAACTGACACAAATAACCATATAGATTAATAGCGACGGCACAATAATTTGTAGTCGCTGGCGGGTATGATGGTAACTAAATGCAGCTAACACTAATGGCGTGAAAATCAGCACCCCAATACTGTCGCCAATCCACCATGCAATAAAATTATTAAGTGCCGCATAACTCGGAATAACATTATTAATGACCAGCAAGCCTGTGCCAATTGAAGCCGCAATCAAGCTACACAGAGGGCCACCAATCATTAAACCAAGCACACTTTGCTTTAATGACGATAATTCAATCGGGCGCTTAGCGACATGAATAATAATGTAATAGGCAAGCCAAGCTTGGAATGTCGATGCAGTTGTTACACCAATAGCCTGCAACATCATCTGCCAATGGAAAATATCGGTAGCTTTATCAAGGTGAATGAGGTTTACAAAGAACGCCCCTAGCAAAACTCCTGGTAGGGCTCGATTTCGAAGTAGCAATATACTAGCAAGCGCAATACCAGAAGGCGGCCATGCAGCAACCGCATAGCCATCAATCGCCAGCAAAGAATTACTTAAATACCCTGTAAGAAAGTAAGCTAGTGCAATACTTATTGTCAGTGTAAATAAGTTCTTCAAGCCATCGCTCCTTTGCTGGCTGGAGTAAAATTATTGATAGAGTACCAATGCTTTTTCTGGCTGGGCACTTTTACTATAGCTGAGTACCGCTTGCTGCAAATAGGCATGGCGATTATCTGCATTAAGCGCTTTATCAAACACTCGCGCAGCTAAGTCATATTCACCATGAGCATTCGCTAAACACGCAAGAGCTAGTAGCAAATCTGTATTCTCGGTATCTTTTTTCAATACATCTTGCAAGCTTGCTTGTAGCTTGAGTGCATCGCCAGCGCTACTAGTACGTAAAATACGTGCTAAGTCTTTATGCTGCAGCGGTTTTTTTATCATTTTAATTAAGCTTAGCTCAATTTTGTTTAACTCACCTGCTTTTGCCATCGCTGCTAAATAGCTTACCTCAGCATATGGTTTCAGGTTTTTGGCTAATTGCTCATATCGTTCAGATAAATCCGCGTTTGACTGCGCTGCAAAGTAACCGTCAAACAGTTGTTGCCACTCTTGCTCAGAAAGTGCTTTTTTACGTAATAAACGCGGCATAAAGTCATTCAATGCTGCCCACTTTTGCTCTTGCACTAAAACATGGGCATACATCTTAAGCTCTAAACGAGAGGCTTTTTTACGCTCAGCTAAGGCTTTTAGGTCAGCAAAAATAGTGCTGGTTTCGCCACTGGCGATCCATAAATTAGCGACTTTTAGCTGCTTATCTTGGCTTATTTTATCAAGAAAGCTAATTGCTCTTTCGCTGTCATTGTTTGCAAGTGCCGCTTTAGCAAGAAGCGCGTAACGTACATCGCTCCACTTTTCTGCCACGCTGTTGTTATCAAGAGCAAGCTCTAGCTGTACATAATCGTTATTGATTAAGCTCCATACACCTTGCTCAATAGCCGCTTGTTTACGCTCTTCACTGCGCGCAAAAAAACCATGGCGTGTATGGCTATATAAAGACATTACGTAACGACAAAGCTTATAAAGCAAAAACAGTGCGGCAAATGCTAATATTAAAAGTGCTGTGATGCCCCAAATAGTGCCTTCAATGGTCGTTTTATTAAAGGCAATTAAGACATAACCTTTTTGGTCTATAAAAAAGGGGGCAATCCCCAAGCAGACTGCAATTGCAATAATGATTAATAAAAAGCGGATCATTGTGCCCACTCCTTCACCTGCTCAGTACTTTGCAGTGACACTTTTGGGCTAAAATCGAGTTGCTCTTTAGAAAGCTCAGCAAGGCTTTTTAATGCCGCTTTTGTTTGTGCATCATCTTGCTTAAAGTAATCTTTTACCAAGCTATGTGCAGCATCAACAGCACTAAAATACACACTGCTTTGCTTACTTAATACCGCATCTTGCGCTTGAGCTAAGTATAAACTCAGGCGTTGCTTTACTAAGTGACGCTCTTGTTCACTTAAAAATGGTGCGATAACCATATCTTCACGTGTGCGCACTGTAACAAAGAAGTCTTTAAACTGCTGCCATGACTTTGCAAGGTTCTGACGCCACTCACTGACATTTTCACTTAGTTGATTTGGGTCTTCTTTGACGACTTCTTCAGGTAAAGAAATAGCATTAAATAGAAGTTCATCCACTTTTTGATTAATGCCATGCAGTTTTAAATAAATTGCTTCAACAGCAACAGGCTCTATGGCATTCAAGGTTTGTAAATCTTGGTGAATTGCTTGGCGAATAGCCCCTGTACCTGGGTGTTCTGCAAGCAAGCTATCTAAGCGTGATAACACAGCTGCAGCCCCTTGATAATCGTGCTCAGCCCATAATTTAAATTCGGCCATACGTTGCAGGCTTGTGACTTCTTGCGGATTAAGCGTGAAAGTTTGCTGCTCGGCGCGCTTTAAAGCCGCTTGTAATTGCTGCTGAGTTTGCTCAGCACTTTCATTCAGCGCATCAGTGACCTTTTGCTCACTGTTATAAAGTGAATGTTGTAATGTTTGCTGTGCGCTTTTTAATGCATCAATTTGCTGCTGTAAGCGTAGGTTTTCATCTGTCAGCTCAGTCAATGCCACAGCCGATTGCTGATCGCTATTTAATTTGTGATAAAACTCATAGCCAACCGCAGAAGCCACTAAAAGTGAAATAAGTAACGCTAAGCTACCTGTTTTGCTGATGCCTTTTTTAGCTTGCACAGGCGCTTTCGCCCCACTATTTGCCGTTGTTTGCGCTTTTTTCTCTGGCTGTGCAGTCACTGCTTTTGCGGGTTGTTTTGATTCTGCTTCACTCATTTTGCTACCTTGCTGATTAATGCAGGTGAACATAGCGCTATCGCTCGCCCCTGCAGCAATATGTATCTGTGTTCTTGCGACATTTTGTTGCTTTAAATAGTCAGCGATACGCTCACTGGCAACGAAAAATTTCCGCTCTTTCAACCATGCACGCTGAGGCTCATTTAAGCCATTAAAAATGGCATCCACCGCTGCATTACTGGTAATGACTATACCTTCTACATCAATTGTTTGCCAGTGGTCCATCCACTTGCCCGGTTCGCTCTCAATTGCGCTCCGCTTGTAAACAACCAACTGATTTAACAAAGCACCACGTTGTTTTAAAGTTTTTGCTATGGTCGTGCGCCCGCCTTCACCTTTCACTAAAACAATGTTACTTAGCTCAACATCTTGCAGCGTTTTTAATTCAAGCAAACCTTCTGAATCATGTTGTTTGGGTACTGCAGCACGACGCCCAAAGGCTTCATAAACCGCATCAGCAGTTTGCTGACCGACCGCATAAAGTTGCGCTGCTTTGTTGATGGTTGGTGTGAGTTTTAACAAGGCATGCACGGCATCTTGCGAGATAAAAATGATTTTATCGGCATTTTCTAGCGGTGCGAGCTCACTACTATTAACAGTGAGATAATCTAAGGTAAGGACTGGACACAGGGTTGTTTGATAACCCGCCTGCTGAAGCTCAAGAGCAAGCTCGGTGCCTTTTCCTTCTGGACGAGTTATCAAAATATGCATATTAAGCGTCTCTATATACTTCAGCTAAAATTTTATCCGCACCTTGCGCGAGTAGCTTTTCAGCAAGTGTAATACCTAACTGCTCAGCGTCAGCTACAGGACCTGTCACTTCATCACGTAGCATTTGGCTGCCATCAATAGCGCCCACTAAACCACGTAAATGCACCTGTTCACCCTCAACCAATGCAAATGCACCAATAGGTACCTGGCAACCACCTTCTAAACGGCGGTTCATAGCACGCTCGGCATTAACACGAATACGAGTTTCAGTATGCTCTAGTGGCGCTAATAATGCTTTTGTTACTTCGTCATCAATACGGCACTCAATCCCTACTGCGCCTTGGCCATTTGCAGGTAATGACACTTCAGGTTCGATAAAGGCAGTGATGCGCTCTGGCATTTCTAAACGAATGAGACCCGCTGCTGCTAGAATGATTGCATCATATTGGCCATCATCTAGTTTTGCTAAACGAGTATTAACATTACCGCGTAAATCACGGATATCTAAATCAGGGCGCGCTTCGCGAATTTGGCATTGGCGACGTAGGCTTGATGTACCAACAATAGCACCTTGTGGTAACTCTTCTAAGCTTTTGTAGTTGTTTGATACAAACGCATCGCGTGGGTCTTCACGTTCACAAATAGTGTGTAATGCTAGGCCTTCAGGAAACTCAACAGGCACATCTTTCATTGAATGCACCGCAATATCTGCACGGCCATCTAGCATGGCTTGCTCAAGCTCTTTTACGAATAAGCCTTTACCACCAATCTTTGCCAGTGGCGTATCAAGGATAATATCGCCTTGCGTCGACATAGGAACCAACTCTACCGTTACGTCGTCATGGAAGTGCTCTAGTTGAGCTTTTACAAATTCTGCCTGCCATAAAGCAAGTGCACTTTTACGGGTAGCGATACGAACTAGTTTTGTTGTCTGTGTCATGAAAAATCCAATTAATTATCAGGCTGATACTAAATATTACTCAGCTAAAATTCTAAATTCTTTTTGGGCCAGTAAGTTGCCCTCTGCGTCAATAACTTCAACACGCCAATCACCCAATTGCTCTGGCATGATGTTTTTCGTTGAATAAGTACGAAAACGTGGGCTACTTACCGCTAATTCAATTGAAGCAAGCTGTTGATCTTGGTAATACCATTGATGACGAACAGTTTGCCCTTGCATATTCCTAAGCTCGCTAAAAAAGCTCAGGCTATTGCTAATTTGCGCTAATTTTACATCGTTTTTAAGAACGTTTACTGGTTCTCGATCAACAACATCGGTAGTTAATACTGCGCGGCTTACTTTATCTGTGTCTATTTTAGCGCCAATTGCGACACTGGCAATATGTGCTGACTGTGAAAACTGCTGCTGAGCATCGGGCGCTGCAGCAATCTCTGCTTGCTGTTCTGTTTGGAGTGGCTCTTCATCAAGAGTGACCGCTGATGTTTCCGGTTGTTGCGCGTCAACAACCTGTTCACTGTCGATCTTAGCCTCTACTGTGGTAACCTCAGGTTCTACAATGTTTGAGCTCACAACCTCTGCTTTAGCTGTTTCTGTGTTATCAGCCAGCGGTGTTTGCTCATTCATAGACGGTGCGACGATTTCTTTTGGCTCTTCTTGCTCAGCGTCATTCAAAGGCGCTTGTAGCTCAGCATTTGCAAACTCTGATTGCGGCTCATCTTGCGGTGATTGCTCTGCATTTACAGCGCCAATAAAGCTATACACTAATATAGCCAGCGCAACTAAGATAACACTGCTAACCATAAAGATGCGTCGCCAATGCCATTGATAGGTCACTGCCGTCGGCGCTGAGTTAACCGGTTCAACGGTATTCATATTTGCTGTAATTACAAGTTTCTTTGTCATGTTGGCCTCTAAAACCAAAAATTAACTCAAGCGAGCAATTAACCACTCTCGAATAGCCATTAGTTCTTCACCACAAACTTGGTGCGCCATCGGATAGTCTTGCCAGCTTACTTCCATGTTATTTGCGCTAAGCACGTCAAATGCTTGTCTGCCTGCGCTATGCGGTACCACATCGTCAAATCGACCATGTGCCATAAAAATATTTAACCCCTGCTGCTTGGCTTCATCGGCTAATTTTGCAGGCACACACATGTAGGTTGAAAGTGCCATTACACCCGCTAATTTATAATCTAGACGTGGCGCTAAGTGCAGCGATACCACACCCCCTTGCGAAAAACCGGCAAGAATAATTTTGTTAGGAGCGATACCTTTTGCAATTTCTTGGTCAATAATTGCAGCCACTTTTGCAGCAGATTCACGCACTCCTTGCTCATCAGCACGCTTATCTAAATCCATTGATTTAATGTCGTACCAAGAGCGCATTGCCATCCCACCATTTAAGGTGACCGGTTGCACTGGCGCATGTGGAAACACAAAACGCACACCAAGCTCTTTTGGTAAAGCAAGTTGCGGTGCAACGGGCGCAAAACCATCACCTGAATCACCTAAACCATGTAGCCAGATAACCGTTGCTTTGTGATCACCTTGCGCTTGATATTCAACAAACTCTAAACTCATAGTTCAGAACGCCATTCAATTGTTTGACCTGCTTGGCGAGTTGCTGCATCACACATAAATTGCCAAAACTCTGCACCTGAGCGGTTATCAATCCACTTATCGTCGCGTAGTTCAAAATGGTGACCGTTAAATTTAGTCGCTACCCAAACTTGGTGTAATGGTGCTTGCTTGTTGATCACTATTTTACTGCGATCAGGAAAGATGATTTCTAAAATACCTGACGCTGATTCATAGTCTAAATCGGCATCACATTCATCGATTTGCTCTTCAATAGTTAGCATTAATGCATCGGCTAGTGTGTGGTATTCATGATCAGTCATTTTAGTGTCCTTTAACTGGCTTTAAGCCTAGATCTGGGGGCAGATTGTGTACATCAAGTGTAACAGGAATAAATTCATCCGCGAATAGCTGCATTTTTTAAATATTCTGTTACTCTGCGATTATAAAGCCAGCAACCGTATTAATCTAATGAAAGAGACTCATAGCCAAAAATTAAAAACCATTTTACCTCTAAGCGCCCTTCTACTAACCCTAGCAGGTTGCGGACAAAGTGGTGCTCTTTATCTGCCAGATGATACTAAGCCGCCTGCAAAGTCTCAGCCACAAGCTGATCCATCCGAACAACCAGAGCAAAAACAGGACCAATAGATGGACTTTTTTAACTACAATAATAATCAGCTGTTCGCTGAAGACATCGCTGTCAAAGAGCTTGCCGAACAATATGGTACGCCTTGTTATATCTATTCTCGCAAAACCTTTGAACGTCATTATTTAGCATTTGCAGACGCTGCTCAGTCGCATAAGAGCTTGGTGTGCTATGCCGTAAAAGCCAACTCAAATATTGCCGTGCTGAATATTTTAGCGCGACTTGGTTCAGGTTTTGACATCGTTTCAAAAGGTGAGCTTGCGCGTGTTATCCAAGCAGGCGGAGACGCAAGTAAGGTTGTGTTTTCTGGCGTTGCAAAAACCGCTGACGAAATTGCCTATGCACTTGAATTGGGGATCAAGTGTTTTAACGTTGAGTCAGTGGCTGAGCTTGAGCGTATTTCAAAAGTGGCAACGGATCTTAACTTAGTGGCACCGATTTCGATTCGCGTAAACCCAGATATAGATGCAAAAACGCACCCTTATATCTCAACCGGCTTAAAAGAGAATAAGTTTGGTATTGATATTCAAACTGCGGTGACTGTGTATCAACATGCAGCATCATTACCCGGTTTAAAAATTACCGGTGTAGATTGCCACATCGGTTCGCAGCTAACGGAAATAAAACCTTTCTTAGCAGCACTTGAAAAAGTACTGACTCTTATCGAAGAGTTAAAAGCGGTTGGCATCAAGCTAACTCACCTAGATATCGGTGGTGGTCTTGGCGTGCCTTATAATGGCGAAACGCCTCCTCATCCAAGCGAGTATGTTGATAAAATTACCGCTCGATTAGCAGACTACCAAGATTTAGAACTTATTTTTGAACCTGGTCGTGCGATTGCAGCCAACGCAGGTATTTTAGTTACTAAAGTTGAGTTTATTAAACAAAACCAAGATAAGTTCTTTGCTATTGTTGATGCAGGCATGAACGATATGTTGCGTCCATCACTGTATCAAGCTTGGCAAAGTATTGTGCCAGTTGAACCTCGCGCAGATGATACGCCTACTTACAACTACGACATTGTCGGCCCAGTCTGTGAAACCGGCGACTTTTTAGGCAAAGACCGTGAGCTTGCACTTCAAGCCGGTGACCTTTTAGCGCAGCGCAGCGCTGGCGCATATGGTTTCACAATGAGCTCAAACTACAACTCACGCCCGCGTGTTGCAGAGATTATGGTGGATGGTCAGCAAAGCCATTTAATTCGCCAACGCGAAACCTTAGAAAGCCTTTGGCAAGGTGAGAAAATTTTACCATAAACGTTTTTATAACCGCCCTGCTCTGTGGCATGATTAGCTCAGAGCAAACCCGAATTAGAGCGTTATGTTAGTTAATTTTTCAAAAATGCACGGCCTAGGTAATGACTTTGTCGTTATTGATAACATTACTCAAAATGTTTTTTTATCACGTGATCAAATAAAGAAGCTGGCAGATCGCCATTTCGGCATTGGCTTCGATCAACTGCTTATGGTTGAAGCCCCTTACTCTCCTGATCTCGATTTTCATTATCGTATTTTCAATGCCGATGGTAACGAAGTTGAACAGTGCGGCAACGGTGCGCGCTGTTTCGCCCGCTTTGTACGTATGAAAGGCCTAACCAATAAGCATAAAATCTCGGTTTCAACAAAGTCTGGTAACCTCACGCTTTATATAGAGAAAGATGGTCAAGTAACGGTAAATATGGGCCATCCCAATTTTGAACCGAACAAAATCCCATTAAAAGCCAGCAAGCGTGAGCTGACCTATATTCTTCGCACGGAAGAACATACGGTATTTAGTGGCGCAGTATCGATGGGTAACCCGCATTGCGTGTTAGAAGTTGATGACATTCATACCGCAGAAGTCACCACCTTAGGCCCACTGCTTGAAAATCATGAACGCTTTCCACAACGCGCAAATGTTGGTTTTATGCAGGTAATTTCGCAAGATCACATTAAACTAAGAGTGTGGGAACGTGGCGTTAGTGAAACCTTAGCCTGTGGTACAGGTGCCTGTGCTGCGGTCGTGGTTGGTCAAATTCAGAATAAACTTGCTACTACCGTACAAGTTGACTTGCCCGGCGGCAGTTTACAAGTACGTTGGCAAGGCGAAGGCCACCCTGTACGAATGACAGGCCCTGCTGAGCATGTTTTTGATGGACAAGTGGCACTATGAGCAAACTAACAGAACAACAAATTGCTGAATATTTAAAAGCACACCCTGATTTTTTTATTAAAAACCCTGATGTGCTCGCTGAAGTTGAACTACAACAGCAAACGGCGGGAGCAACGTCTTTGGTGCATATTCAACAGCGCCAATTACGTGAACACAATACGTTATTAAAAAATAAGATTGAGCAGCTCGTTGAACAAGCAAAAGAAAACGAGTTAATTTACCGCTTATTTAGCGACTGTCATCGTCAGTTATGGACTAACTACGACTTTACGACACTGGCTAGCAACTTGCGCAATATTATCTGCACGAACCCATCCATTAACGAATGCCACTTAGTTAAGTACGATAAAAAGTTTGATGAATTAATTGCTCATCGCCTGCAAAACGACGGCATTTACTTGGGTCGAGTAAGCCAACAAGAAAGAGACTTACTGTTTTCAGACACGACTCAATCGACTGCTTTATATCTAATTGGTAACACGAAACACCCTGTGGCAATTTTGGCGTTTGGTAGTGATGACGTAAATCACTTCGAACCGGCAAAAGACAGCTTTTTTGTCCTTGAGTTTGTGCGCTCATTGCAACTGCGCTTATTGGAACTTGCATGAGCGATGTGACGACGCCAGACATTGATGAATTAAGTGATGCTTGGCGAACACCCATCCAACTATTTGCAGACTACTTACGCTACGAAAAACAATACTCAGCGCACACAGTAAACCAATATACTAGCCAGCTAGGCTTCGCAGCTTTGTACTTTAGTAAACTATGTGAAGACTGGTTTGCTGTTCAAGGTGAGCATATTCGCCGTTACAGCATGCAAATGCGCAGCAAACAATTAAGTGGTCGCACAATCAGTTTAAAACTAAGTTGTATTCGCAGTTTATATAAATTCTTAAAAGCCAAAAATATAGCCAGTCAGGCACATTATCACAATCCGGCAGAGGCCATTAAAGGGCCTAAATTTTCCAAGCCTTTACCCAAAAATTTAGACGTAGATCAAATGGCTAAGCTACTAGAACTGCCAGATGATGAGCCTTTAGCTATTCGTGACAAAGCTATGATGGAATTAATGTACTCTTCGGGTCTGCGTATTAGCGAGTTAGTTGGTGCTAACTTACAAGATATAAACCCGACTGAAGGCGAAATTTTAGTCCGTGGTAAAGGTAACAAAGAACGTTTATTACCTGTAGGCAGCAAAGCGCTCAGTGCATTAAAAGCATGGCTGAAAATTCGCCCTCAATTTGCACATCCTGATGAAATAGCCGTGTTTGTTAGCAGCCAAAAAAAGCGAATTTCCGTACGCCAAGTTCGCTTACGGATGCAAGAATGGGGAATTAAGCAAGGGATCAGCTCGCAAGTGCATCCGCATAAATTGCGCCACTCGTTTGCATCACATATCTTAGAATCATCAGGGGATCTGCGTGCAGTTCAAGAACTGTTAGGACACAGTAGTTTGTCTGCAACTCAAGTTTATACGCATTTAGATTTTCAGCATTTAGCTAAAGTGTACGATAACACCCATCCACGCGCTAAAAAGCGCTCAACTTCAGAGTAAACCCTTGTCATTATGATCCGATTTAACCGTGCCCTATCGCCAGTTTCTGTTTTAAGTTTTGATTTAGACGACACACTTTACAACAACCATCCGATCATAAAGTCAGCCTTGCAAGCACAAGCTGATTACCTCGAAGCGCTAGAACAATGGCCCACCGATAGCATGAGCTACTGGTTAACATGCCGCGAGTGTGCTTTAAAACATGATGCAACTTTAATTGATGACGTTACACGCTGGCGACAAGCAGCATTACACTATGCCATGACCGATCTGGGTTTTTCAGCAGAGCAAGCTCAGTTGCATGCCGAAAATGCTTATCAGGCATTCGCTGATGCCCGCAGTCAAATAAACGTGACTGATGAAGTACTTGAATTACTTACTAATCTCAGTAAACACTACCGCCTCATCGCCATCACCAATGGTAATGTTGAAGTAGAAAAGTTTAACCTTAATGGCGTGTTTGAGTTAGTTTTACAAGCAGGCCCACACGGAAAAGCGAAGCCGCATAGCGCCTTATTTGATAGCGCAGCCAAACACTTAAAGGTGCCTCACAAGGAAATTTTGCACATTGGCGATAGCCTAGATACTGATGTGCAAGGCGCAAATAATGCCGGCTGCCAAAGCGTTTGGCTTAATAACCAAGCAACGCAATATCGTTATCAAGGGTTAGCTGATATTGAAATAAGCAATATCATGGCGCTCAATCATTTAGTTAAAAAGTAACGACTTTCAAAAATTTGTTTTATGCTGAGTAAGTAAACAACAAAGATTAAATGATTGGGCAAAACGGATGAATGCTTTTCTTAAATTATTATTGCTATGTTCTCTTAGCTTAAACGGATACTTTATTTGGCAGCTGTTTAACCCCGTGAAGCCAAAACAAATTGAGACTGTAGCAACCACTCCCATAGTCAAGAAAAGCGCGGTTTTACCAGCCCATTTTCAACAAGCTGTTGCGCTATTTAGCAACCAATTATTCGACAAAGCGGTGGCCGAGTACACCCAATTGCTTGTTAATGAACCTCGCTATGCAAGGCAACTTAAACAAATTTGGCAACAACAACTTGAGACATGGCTTTCCCATCAAAAATTCACCTTAAGTGAGCAATTTTTAACGGCCTTTTTAAATAGTCACCCTTACGATGTCACCATGCTTGAACTTGAAGCTAAGCGTTTAATCGCACAAGGTGATACCCAACAAGGTATTATCAATTTACTGGCTCTTAGCAACCAGTTAGACAGCAATGATAAGCAACAACTTAACAAACAAATAGACGAGCTAAGCACATCCTATATTGATGAACTTAGTGCGGCGCAACAATGGCAGGCATTGCTGAATAGCAGTCAACAGTGGCTTGATTACGCGCCAGGTAACGCGCATTACTTATATAATCATGCATTAGCTAACTATCATTTAGAAGATTATGTCGCGAGCCAAATAACCCTAGATCAACTGCCTGAAGATCATGAATACAAACAGCAAGCTGAGCAGTTACATCTGTTGATTCAACAAGCCCTCGCAGGAGTTGAAGTTATAAAATTAACCGCTCGAGGTTCACACTATTTAGTGAACAGTATTATCAACGATGATATCGAAACCGAGTTGATGATCGACACGGGCGCGAGCTTTACAGTCATAAATCAAACGCAATTAAACTCGCTGAATAGTCCTGCCAATTACCTTGGCACACTAGAAGTAAACACAGCTAATGGCGTTGTTGAAGCGCAGCGTTATCAACTCGAGTCGTTTCAAGTCGGACAACAACGTATTCGTAATTTTGAAGTGTTGGTAATAGAAAATCATGTTGGCTATGGCTTGCTTGGTATGAACTTTTTAGAGAATTTTAAGTTTAATATCAATCAGCAAGTGAATGAGTTAGAGTTGATAAAGAACAATTTTTAAGGACAAGCAATGACTCTGAACGATTTCCTGGCAACATTAGCAAACTCACCACAACAAATTGAATTTACCGACACCATGGCGGTCATAGACAACAATTATGACTTTACCCCAAGCGCTTTTAATAATCATGGGCTGTTAAGTGCGGCTAATGAAAATAATGGTTCGTGTAAAATTTTTGCCTTTGCAAAGCTTAATCAACTAAGTAAACAAAACACCCTAGATTGCTTTGGCGCGTTTTATCGTGATGACGTATTACACAATCCTGAAGGGCAAGACCACATGAACATCCGCACTTTCATGCTTGCCCCAGAAGCAACACCTTTCTTAGGTGTTACTTTTACCGAGCAAGACGTGCTTAAAGCGAAGTGAGTAAAAGCTGATATTTAAAGGCTTTTTTCCATAAAATAACGGCAGCCGTCGAGTGGGTAGTTACGCATTTCATATTTGACTTGGTAGCCGTTGTTTTCGTAAAAGGGTTTAGCTTGGAAATCGAGCGTATCAAGTTGTGCGGTGTTTGCACCAAGCGCTTTAGCTTTACACTCTAATTCAGCGAGTAATCGTGTCGCAAGCCCTTTACCACGCGTCTTATCATCACACCATAGCCAACTAATAAGCAGCCAATTTCCAAATACCTGGCCATGAATACCAGCAACAACAGTGTTTTGTTTATTAACGAATTTAAATCCAACGGGAATACGCTCGGCATTAAAATGCACGGCGTTGAAAGCAACAATTTGTTCTCTTAGCTGGTTGTTGAGATCAGCTGAGTCATCACTTTTTAATTGATACATAGTATATATACCCAAGCCACCTCAAGATGCAGAATTCAGCGTTTCACAGGTGCTTAATATCAAGGCGTTACTTTGCAAGAATGGCAGTCCCTTTTAAGAAGTAACAACGATGAGAGTAAGTGCCTGTGAAGCGCCCAAAGGGTTGGTTTAAATGCAATTTATACTGCGTTATTGATTTTAACAATAGAAACACTATTACTTGCAATCAATGCCTTGCCTAAATCGCATTTAATTCCAACTGAAACTCGCATCTTGAGGTGGTTTGGGTATATAAAATGTTATGACTCAGTATACGCTTATATCGTTAATCAGTATAAGTGGTTCTTACCATAGGGTACTTCAAGCATGTTGCTGGCCAGCTTTTCGGGCTGACCACACATCTCATCATAAGCACTGGTGTGGCGTAAAACCATATCACCATAACTTAAGTGATCGAGGCGCTTTTGAATGTGCAACGGGCTAATATCGCGAATAAACTCACCTTGCTCATCAGTGACATAATATTCAACGTTATTGATCACCACAGACACCTGATACAGTGCCATTTCCAACGAATGAAGGATAACCTTTTGCAGTGGTTGGTGCGCTGCAAGTTCAGATAACTTAATTGCCATGTCGAACCCCTTTTGTATGTAGTACTTCTTATACGCGGGTTTGATATACTGTGATCAAATTAACTGTACAAAAATCACTCATGCTAGAAAAAGTACGACTTGCTAAATTTATTGCCCATGCAGGTGTTTGTTCTCGAAAGCAAGCATCACGCTTGATAGATCAAGGTGAGGTAACAGTAAATGGCCGTGCTGCAAATCACATAGATCACGTTAATGAGCACGATGATGTAATTGTACTTGGCGAAAAAATTTCAGCTAAAGCGCCACTCACCTACTTTGCATATCACAAGCCTGTTGGTATAGATTGCAAATTAAATGCTGACGACCCAACAAGCCTTATTCATAGCCTGCCTAAAACCACTCGCGTTTACCCAATTGGCCGGCTCGACAAGGACTCTCGTGGGTTGTTAATTTTGACTAATGACGGTGAGTTTTGTAATCAACTGATCCACCCTGATTACCACCAACCCAAGCGCTATTTAGTCACCGTAGATAAACCTCTTGATAGTGATTTTTGTAAAAAAATGGCAAACGGTGTGCCTGTAGATAAACAAATAACCCTTCCTTGTGAGGTGACTCAAGTCACCGAAACACAGTTTTGCATCGTCTTAAAGCAAGGTTTAAACCGGCAAATACGTAAAATGGCACGTTTTTGTGGCTACAAAGTCATCGACCTGTACCGCACAGATATCGCAAAACTGTCACTCACCACGCTGAATTTGCCCGAAGGGCAGATAGTCAGTATCAAAAAAAGTGACGTTCTCTAACAAAAAAGTTTGCATTATTTGATTACGCGTGTAATCTTAAATTAAAGATTACATCTGTAGGCATAAAAATGATTGAACTTTCTAAAGCTGAATTTGAAGTATTAGATGCGGTATGGCTTGGCTACCCAGCCACGGCTAGTGAAGTAATTGTGCGTTTAAGTGACGATAAAGAATGGCACGAAAAAACCATTAAAACGCTATTAAGCCGTTTAGTTAAAAAAGGCGCACTAAGCTTCGAGAAACAAGGTCGCCAATATAACTACACCCCTTGCATTGCTCGTGAAGAATACACATTAAAAGAAAGCCAAAGCTTTATTGAACGCTTTTTTAATGGCCGAATTGCGCCGCTGGTGAGTGGCTTTGCTAAATCAGAGCAACTCTCACAACATGATATTGATGAGCTGAAAAAGGTTATCGATGATTGGGAAAAACAGCAAAAATAAGGCGTTGTTATGTTAGATGCATTTTTTAATTGGTTGTTAGATCAACAACTTTTGATCTCATCTGCAATTATGTTTTTATTGCTGCTAGAGCGAAAGTTACTAAGCCAGCTATCGGCGCGCTTGGTTTATACACTGTGGGCGCTTTTACCAATTAGTTTATTGTTAGCGAACCTACCAGAGCACTTAAAGCCAATTCAAAACGACTTTATCAGTAAGCTGACTATCACGCCAAACACAGCAATAATGCCGCAGTTTACGCTCACTTGGTTTGCTATTTATGGCTTTATTAGTGCCGCACTGCTGATCACTGCCGTATATTTTCATTACCGTTTTCTAGCAAAACTGCAATTAGCGCCAATTACCCTTGATCAGCACAGCAACCAAAGCATGCGCTTGTACCAAAGTAATCAGGTGAGTTCACCAATGGTTGTAGGGGTTATAAACACCAAGCTAGTGCTGCCAACAAACTACCAAAGCCATTACAACAGCCATGCTTTAGCACTTATTTTAGAGCATGAATCAGTGCACATTAAACGCAAAGATAACCTAATTAATGCCATCGCTTTATGTGCCACTATTTTGTTGTGGTTTAACCCTGTCGCTTGGCTTGGTTATGCAAGTCTGCGCCGCATTCAAGAGCTTTCATGTGATGAGCAAGTACTCAAAAATAAATCAACTGAACAACGAATTTTATACAGTAAGGCATTAGTGCACTGTGCAAGCTTTAGCAGAACAGGCTTAATGGCTTATTCACAATACGGAGATAAAAACACCATGTTACAACGTCTAAATCAGATCAAGCAGATCGACAACAGCTCATTTATTGCAAAAACAGCGTTAGTTATTTTTACAATGGGCATGCTTAGCAGTTTTGCCATTGCAAAACAGCCGATGTCCGTTGAAAAGACAAAAGACTATCAAGCGGTAATGCGCGTAGAGCCGATATACCCAATTCAAGCGGCAGAGCAAGGTATTAGCGGTTCAGTCGTTTTGAAATACGATATTTTACCAAGCGGCGCCACCAGCAATGTTAGTGTGGTGAGCGCAGAGCCTGAAGGTGTTTTCAATCGAGAAGCGAAAAGAGCCTTAAAACAATGGCAATATGCGCCGTCTGAATCTGGCTTTAAAAATGCCTTAGTGCAACTCGACTTTGCCTTAGATGAAAACTATCAAGCAAAGGATTTAATAGAGAAAATTAAAGTTAGCTCTAAGTAAAAGTAACCACTTAAGACCCTAAAGCAAGCGCCTTATTTAAGCCGCTTGCTTTGTGGTTTTTAACTCATTGGCTTGTGACTAAAGGCAAACAGCAATCATCGCCACAGCACAAACATAACCCACTAGCCAGACTAATGAGCGCAGAATATCTTGGTTTATGTAGTAGAAAATACAATACAACACGCGGGCGATAACATGCATAATTGCTAAGGTTTCTGTCACCTGATAGACATTATTGCTACCTATTACAACTGCCAGCGCGACGGCAAAAATAATTAGTGACTCAAAGCTATTTTGATGTGCAGCCAATGCTCGAGCACCAAAGCCTGTTAGTTTAGCTTGTTGTTCACGCGGATGTTTATTGTCATAGCCTGACAACTTATTTTGTGCAAAAGCCACGGGGGCTTTAGCTAAATAAGGTATGAGCACTGCGATGAGTGCGCAGATAATCAATGTGGTCATGGTATTTCCTTATCTTTTAACTGTAATAGCTCACCCTACCGCAAACAAAAAAAAGCCGCTACTTAAAACAGCAGCGGCTAGCAATAGCATCATTGTCACTATAGCCTAATGACAGCATAAAAGCCCTGCGGCATATTGTCACAGCTGAGTTTTTCTCAAGTTGGTCGATAAGCTAATGCTCTCATACTTTGGTTTTGTTACTCTAATTGCCTCTCCTCATTAATTTATTTTCAATATGACTTGGATTTTCTTAACTATTTTTGCGGCATTTATGCAGTCGTGGCGCAACGCTCTGCAAAGTAAACTCAGTGTAACTGTGAGTGTTGCCGGGGTAACACTTGCTCGCTTTATCGTTGCCAGCCCAATTGCTGCCTTGTATTTATTTGCACTTTATCAGTATCAAGACGCCGCACTTCCTGATTTTAATCTCGCTTTTATTGGCTACATTGTTGGTGCCAGTATCGTCCAAATCGTTGCCACTGGTTTGATGGTAAAACTGTTTAAAATGAATAACTTTGCAGTCGGCGCAGGGCTTGCCAAAAGTGAAGCACTGATGGCGGCGATTTTAGGTGTAATGTTCTTTGGCTCAGCACTGTCATTGCTAGGTTGGGTTGGCGTATTTATTGGTGCAATTGCGGTATTGCTATTAAGTGGCATCGCGAATGTTAAACACTTTAATTTGGGCACCGCACTGCTTGGGCTTGCCTGTGGTACTTCATTTGCTCTTTCATCGTCATGGATCCGTGAGGCAAGTTTAAATTCAGGACTGACTTTTCCACACTCAGCAGCTTGGGTGTTAGTGCTGATAATTAGCTTACAAACACTGATGCTGTGCGTGTATATTGCATTAAAAGAGCGCGATACATTTAAGAAAATGTGGCATCACAAAGGCACCACGACCGCTGTTAGTGTTTGTAGCTGTTTAGGTTCTATTGGTTGGTTTAGCGCCATGAGCTTGCAGCATGTTGCTTATGTAAAAACATTGGGGCAGATAGAAGTATTCTTTACCATTTTGGTATCGATTCTTTGGTTAAAACAACCGCTAAAACGCCAAGACACGGCGGGGCTTGTGTTAATTGCACTGGCAGCCATTCTGGTAATGCTACCCAATTAGGTGCGTTTCTAGTCATTAAAAAAGCGGCTATTGCCGCTTTTTTAATGACTAATTTTGAGCGTTATCACTCCGCTAATTATCAGCAGTACTCCGGCAATGCGGCCAAATGTGGCGGCATCACCATAAAATAAAATACCGACCAAGAAAGTGCCCGCTGCACCGATCCCTGTCCATACAGCATAGGATGTCCCCATCGGAATATCCTTCTGCGCCAACCACAACATAAAGCCACTAGCGACCATAAAGGCGACGGCTATTGCAATGCCTAACCAGCGGCTGTCTGCCTGTTGAGACATCTTAAGGCCAACAGGCCAGCCAATTTCTAACAGACCTGCGACAATTAAATACAACCACGCCATTATTGATCTCGCTTTTTCAAGATCACGTCATACAAATCTTCACGGCGGTCTTTTAAGTTTCTTACCGTACCTTCACTGTGAAGAATTTTCAGTTTATCCATATCTAAATCACTGAATAACAGCATTTCGGTATTCGGTGTTGCTTCATTCAAGGTCGCATCATGCGGGAATGAGAAATCAGATGGGGTAAGCACTGCCGATTGTGAGTACTGTACATCTAAACTTTCTACCTCTGGTAGGTTACCAACCGAGCCTGCAATCACAACATAACATTCATTTTCGATTGCACGTGCTTGCGCACAATGACGAACACGTAAGTAACTGTTTTTAGTATCCGTCCAAAATGGCACGAACAAAATATCCAGCCCTTGCTTAGCGAGAATACGCGACAGCTCAGGGAACTCAACATCGTAACAAATTTGAATACCGACACGACCCGCATCCGTTTCAAATACCGCAATTTTGTCACCGCCTTGGATCACCCAGTCATTTTGCTCATGGGGCGTAATATGAATTTTGCGCTGCTCATCAATTTTACCGCTACGGTGGCACAAATAGCTGACATTATAAATCTTGTCATCTTCTGCGAGCGGCATTGAGCCGGTGATAATATTGGCATTGTATTCAACCGCCATGCGCGACATCGCATCACGGAATGTTTCTGTGTATTCGGCCAGATAGCGAATTGCTTCCGTTTGATTACTTTGCTCAGTGAGCCCCATTAATGGAGCATTGAAAAATTCCGGAAACAGAATAAAGTCACTTTTATAGTCAGACACCGTATCAACAAAATATTCCACCTGCTTGAGCAGTTCTTCCACAGACTCAACACAGCGCATTTGCCACTGTACAGCACCGACACGCACAATTGATTTAGTCGACTCAAGTACCGTATCAGTGGGCTCAAACATAATATTATTCCACTCTAGTAAAGTGGCATAACCAACGGATTCCTGATCTTCAGGAAGATACTTTTTAAGTAAACGTTTAACTTGGAAATCATTAGATAGCTGAAAGCTTAAAATCGGATCGTACAGCTCTTTGTGGTCAACTTTTTCGATGTACTCCATAGGAGACATCTCTGCACTGTGATTGTAATATCGCGGAATTCGCCCACCCGCTAAAATAGCGCGTAAGTTGTACTGACGGCACAGCTCTTTTCGTGCATCGTATAAACGTCTGCCAAGTCGCATCCCTCGATGAGTCGATGAAATAACCACATCCAAACCATAAAGTGCATCACCCTCAGGGTCACTAAATACTCGGTCGTGACCATCAACAATGTCTTCGTAGGTATGAGGGTTAGAAAAGCGCGCGTAATCTACCTGCACACTCAAGGCGATGCCCACCAAGACACCATCATCGACGATGCCTATTTGCCCTTCCGGAAACTGGTCTATCAGCCTAAAAATAGTGTGGCTAGGCCAAGCCCCACCAAGCCCTGGATAGGCTTGATCCATCAGAGTTTTGATTTGTGGATACTGTTCTTTAGTGAGATTACAGATCGCTAAATGCGTTTTTTCCGCCGGCATAGATACTCCTTTTTTAGGCACGAGAGAATAATCACAGCAAACATTGAGTCAGTATGTTTCTTGATTTGCTTTAACTAGAGTGGCATCAATTGCAAACTCTGCCAAGCCCTAAGCTTAGCAAACTCGATGTGAACAAACGCTTAGCCTCATTCATAAACAGAACCTACCTAAGTTTACAAAGCAAAAGCGAGCAATTATAAACCTGCATTGTTCAGCTTTTAATCTATAATTATGCTACTTCCATGTGTATTAGAGGTTGGATTGATCAAACATTTATTAAAACAATCAAAGCAATCTGGCTTAGAAGAAATTGAACACGTTAAATTTCTGATTATTTCCAAAATCGCATACTTTGCGCTAATTGTTCATGCTTTGCTGATCCCCGCATTTGCCCACATAGGGGCGAACATGCTTGCGTTAGTTAATATTTTGAGCGTGTTTGCTTGGGCCAGCGGTATCTTCTTAATTAAGCAAGGACTGACTTCGCTAGCACTCAGAGTATTTTGTCTAGAAGTAATTATTCATGCAGTGATTGTCTGCGCCACCCTAGGCTTAGGTGCAGGCTTTCAATTTTACTTGTGGACAGTGTCTTGTATTTTAATGATCGATTATCAATTAACCTTTAAACGCGCTGCTTTTTATAGCCTAATGATGATTGCGACATTCGCCCTGCTGTATGTATTTTTTGCAGATGTTCAGTACAGTTTTGCTTACCCTGAACTCCTCCCACACGTGAATGTGATCAACATCATTATTGCTGGCTTACCTATGGTCTACGGCATGGGTCTAATTAGAGAAATCACCTTGTCACAACGTGTTGAGTTAACCGACATGGCCGCTCGCGACCCACTCACTAAACTCTATAACCGCCGTTTTGCAAAAAAGCTGATTACTGCTGCACATCAAAAAAGCATCGAGCTTGAGAGCAACCTTTGCATTGTTATGGCTGACATCGATAAATTTAAAAATATTAATGACAATTACGGCCACGAAAAAGGTGATACGGTGCTCATTAATGTCGCAAGGCTCATTCGCCAATTTATTGATGATGACGATATTGCGGTACGTTGGGGGGGTGAAGAGTTTTTAATTTTATTAACCAATACAGATGCAAAACAAGCCTTTGCAAAAATTGAAGCGCTACGTTTAAAAATCGCCGAATTAGAGGCGCATCACGAGTTTCCTGATCTCAATGTCACCATGAGTTTTGGGCTTATTGAATGGCAACCGCTCGCTTCAATAGAAAAAATGCTACAGCACGCCGATGAGGCGCTGTATAAAAGTAAGCATGCAGGGCGCAACCAAACAACCGTTGCCAAAGGCCAACACCCTGCTTTTAAAGATGCTGATGCGGTTAATTAACCGCATCGATAGTGATACTGTGGGCAATCTCTTGCGGCAATAATGGTGTTAAACCATTACTGACATAATCATTAAATCCTGCGCGGTAAAATTCTGACAATGGGTGCCCAGACTGCCCTCCCGGAATTGCCATAATTGCTTTATCTAAGTGCCCAGGTTGGACAATAAAGCGCTGCGAAGCGCCAAAGCTACGTCCTTGCACCGAAGGCATAAAGGTATCACCAAACCCTGGCGCTGTTGGCATATTCAGTAAACTTTTCAATGCGGGTATTTGCTTAGCAAATGGGTGCTCAATCACTAATTCGTTAACCTTGCCCCACTCCCAGCTGTGCGGGTTTTTACCGTATTGCTCGGTTAGTTTGGTGATAACGCGATCAAAAGCTCCTACCATTTGCTGTTGCCAGTTTGCATACTCAGGATTTAACCATGCCTGAGGCTGCTCTTCGATAAGTTGCCAAACAGCGGGCTCTAAGTCTCGCTTTACTGGTTTTAAGCTACTATCGAGGGCTTTTAGCTTATTCTCTAACGGACTAAATAAGCCATTAATCACTTCACTGCGGTAGCGTTTGACTAGGGTGTAGCCAATTGAGTCGCTACAAGCACACGCCTGCCAATTATTTAGCTCTTTTAAATACAGGGCATATTTATCGCCGGCAGCGCTAAGCTGTTTGACCAGCAGTTTATGCCAAGCCGTTAAGAAACGCGCTTCGTTATCATGTTGTAAGTCGTAAAAATCGTGTTCGTTAAACTGCTGCTTTTCAAATAGGCGATCGCGAATTTGTGCCGAGCGAGCCCCCATTGCATAACCACCATTACCAAAGCGCTGATCATCCTCTGCTGAAACGACTCGTGAGTTGCCTGTCCATAATCGGCCACTTTCTGGATTTTTTACAAATGGACGCTGCGTTTCGTTATCATGCCATGCTGCAGGATACGCTTGCTCTGAAACAGCTAATTGATGCGGAACTTTACGGGCAGGCACAGCCCCCATATTCTTCCAAGCTGCATTACCTTTATCATCAACGACCATTAAATTTTGTACAGGAATTCCCACCTCAGCAGCAAGTGCTAATGCATCGTCAACAGTGTTTGCTTGCTCAAGCTTAAGTAATTCCATATCAACCGCATACTCATGGTGAGCAACCCAACTTAGCGCATAAGGTTTGCCGTTAATTTCTTTAACCGGGCCGTACTCACTCATGGTTAAAGCGTAATTTTCGCTGTTGCCGTCATTGAGTAAAATTGGTTCATCTATTTGCCAGGTTTTCTCTTTACTCTCAAGTGCGACCCAATCCGCTGTATCTAAATAACCGTTAGTGAATCCCCACGCAATTTTATTATTGGTCCCAACAACAATGGCAGGAGCGCCTGGTAAAGACACACCAGTGATTTGTTGCATTTCGCCATTGAGAGGGTAATTAAGCTGAGCACGGTACCAAATGATTGGCACTGCAAATGATAAGTGCATATCGTCAGACAGCATGGCTGCACCGGTTTCAGTTAGCTGCCCAGTTACAGCCCAGTTATTACTGCCAAGTTCTTTTCGGTCGGCAATCTCTGTCATAGCCCATTGAGCGTCTTTAAGATTAGGAATACCGCCGTCATAAGGCGCTAATTGGCTGTTATCGAGTGCAGCTTGATAGAGGCTAGGCTGCGTAATAAAGTCAACCATCTCCTTGCCATATAAATCTTCGATTTCGATCAATGCTTTGTCACGCTGAAACGTCGTCGATTGCAAATCAAGGTACATGCTAAAAATGATTAGCAAGCTATCTTCACTTTGCCAAGGCTTTGCTTCAGCGCCAGTGAGTAAATACTCAAAACTATCATAGCCAACTTGTGCATGGCCTTCATTGACTCCATTCGCATACGCTTTTAATAGCGCTTTATCTTTAGCGGGTAATTGTGCAACCGCAATCTGACTACGTTTACGTAGCTGATGAAAGCGCATTTTTTTATCAAGTCCAATAGCGGCTTTACCAAATAACTCGCTGAGTTCGCCAGCAGCATTACGGCGCAGTAAATCCATCTGAAAGAATCGATCCTGACCATGCGCAAAGCCTAATGCATAGGCCGCATCTAAACGGTTTTCGGCATGAATAACAGCTTGCCCCAACGTATCTCGCTCGATCTTGACAGACTGCGCAATAGCGCCACTTTTACCACGGCCATCAAGTGCCGGTAAACTTAAGTTTAATACGCCATAAACAAGCCCGGTTGCGAGTAACACCACCACGAACAAACCTATGAGTAACCATTTGATTATCTTAAACATGCCAATTATCCTTGCGCTAAAGTAACACTATATTAACCTGAGTTTTGTGAAAGAATAGTGTTGCGATACAAATAATTGCAATTAGTACTCTTAGTCTACTGTTCATTGTTAATTACCACAGAAATTGTCTATAGTAGGTAGAAAGTATAAAACCCGATATTTCTCATGCCGCTAGCCACCGAAACAGATAATAAAAAGCTGCAAAAACTGAAGCTAGCCTTCTGGGTTTCACTCGCCTGTGTGGTGGTAATTGGCTTCGTCATCGACCAAATTAATTACAGCCGTGAGAAAGATGCTTTTCGGGCGCAGGAGCTTGCAAAAATCAGCGCCTATCGTGCAGAGCTCGAAGCCACCTTAGTATCTAACATTCAACTTGTTAGGGGCCTTGCCGTTGCCGTTGCTGCCGAACCCAATTTAGACCAAGCTCGCTATGAGCAAATAGCCGCGCCCTTATTCGCAACCTCTTCAGAACTTAGAAACATCGGTGCAGCACCGGATATGATTATCCAAATGACTTATCCTCTCGCAGGCAACGAAAAATCCATCGGGCTAAACTTTTTAGAAAATCCAGCACAGCGTGATGATGCGATTAGAGCTCGAGATGAAAATCGTATTGTTATGGCAGGCCCTTTGGAGCTTGTACAAGGAGGCCAAGCGCTGATAGCAAGAATGCCGGTGTTCATTCCTCCTGAGAACACTTTTTGGGGACTCCTCTCGGTCGTACTCGATGTAAATAAAATCTATAGCAATTCGGGTTTGATTGCGCTTAGCCAGCATTATGATGTTGCACTGCAAGGCCGTGGTGGTCGCGGTTTACAAGGCGATTTTTTCTATGGCTCAGAAGATATACTTAACACAAAACCTCTAAGCTTTACGATAAACCTGCCCGGTGGTGAGTGGCGCATGTATGCCTCGCCAAAATCTGGCTGGCAGCCACCAAGCTCTGCTGTTTGGCCTCTAAGATTCGCCATTATTTTGTTCTGCATTTTGTTTGCTTGTGCTTCACTATTCTTTTTGCGCATGGTTGAAAGACAGTACAAAAGCGAACGCATGTTAGAAACCATGAGTAGCCTTGCCAAAGTGGGTGCATGGTCATTTAACCTTGAAACAAAAACCGTGTATTGGTCAGATATGACCAAGCAAATATTTAAGTTTCCACTGAATGTTCAACCTGAGTGGCCTGCTAACTTTACCCATTTCAAAGCTGGCGAAAGCCGCGATAAAATTCGCCGTTTGAACGAGCGCGCAATCAAGTATGGTGAAAGTTTTGAAACACAAGTTGAGATCATCACTGCAGAAGGTGATGAAATTTGGGTGCTGCTACATGGTGAAGCCGAACACAAAAATGGTCGTTGTATAAAACTTTTTGGCTCACTGCAAAATATTGATACCCGTAAACGTGTTGAGCTCGAAAATAACAAAATCGCCTTACATAACGAGATTTTAGCGTCTCTCACCGTCAATGATGCGGTACTGACAGGTAATCTAAACCTCTCCAAGCATGTTATTGTGCAAGCCATTTGTCATGCATTTGATATAGATCGCGCCAGTATCTGGCTATTCAGTGACGATCGACAATCGCTCAACACCTTTGCCATTCACGATCAGAGCCAACCCGAATTTAATGAAGCCATATCGTTGCAACAAATTGAATTTCAAAACTATTTTGATGCCATTAATAATCACGCAGTAATTAATGCCAGCGATGCCCAGCAACACCCTCTGACAAGTGATCTTCGTAGCAATTACCTAGATTGGTTTAATATACGCTCAATGTTAACGGTGATTATTCCCACAGGGAGTAAAAGCATGGGGGTGGTGTGCGCTGAAAAATGCTTTACACGTAGGCATTGGAGTAAAAATGAAGAAAGCTTTTTAATTGCCGTTGCCGCACTCATTGGTAGTTTGCATGCCAGCCAACGTCGTATAGAGACCGAACAACAACTCGTTCAAGCAAAAGAAGCTGCAGAACAAGCCGTAAAAGCCAAAAGTGAATTTTTAGCGAGTATGAGTCATGAGATCCGCACCCCGATGAATGGCGTGATCGGCATGCTCAATATCATTAAACAAAGCAAGCTAGATAGCCAACAAAACCACCATCTTGAACTTGCGCAATCATCAGCAGAGTCTTTACTGCATATCATTAATGATATTTTAGATTTCTCTAAAATTGAGGCTGGTAAACTCGATATTGAAAATGTCAGCTTCAACGTGTCTAAATTACTAGGCGACACAATCGAATCGTTTGCTATTAAGGCTGAACAGAACAATACCAAACTACTGCTTGATACAACGAATCTTCATCACGGGTTTATTATCAGTGACCCCAATCGGATTAGGCAAATCATCAATAACCTAGTGAGCAACGCGGTTAAATTCACAAAAGATGGTGAGATAATTGTTATCGCCAAGCTCGAAACTAGCAATGAAGAATTGTTCTTGAACTGCTCTGTTATTGATTCGGGAGTGGGAATTAAGCCTGAAAAGCAAGCCACTTTATTTGACTCATTCACGCAAGCAGATGCCTCTACCACCCGTCAATACGGCGGTACGGGGCTTGGCCTTGCAATTGTAAAACAGCTTTGTCAGTTGATGGCTGGAGATGTCAGTGTCGTTAGCTCATACGGAGAAGGCAGCACCTTTAATTTCTCAGTAAAGGTTAAACGTGATCACACGAAACATGCGCCAGAGCCAAGTCATATTATTGATAAAAAACATATCTTAATTGCTGATAGCTGTAAGCTCAGCAGCAATATCGCCAAAAAGCAATTGCAGTTGTGGGGAGCTGAGGTAGAAACTTACAGCGATATGCCAAACTTATTAAATCGCGCAGCCATGCCTGATAATAAGGGCTGCGATGCAATTCTAATAGATTATAAGTTTTATAACAGTGCTACTAAAGAATTGCAGAAAGAGTTCTTAAACTACTTCAATGCCACCAGCTGCAAGCGTATTTTAATGGCGCCTATGAGCCTAACAGAAAAACAAACAAGACAAACCTTAAAAGTTGAGAGTATTATCTTTAAACCATTAACGCAGTCTGATTTATTTAATGCTCTTGCGAACGACAAGTACATTGAACAGCAGCAGGTTAATAAAGAAACCCTAATTACCAAAGTGATGACAAACAGCGGTAGCGCTGAGTCGCAAGTGTTGCTGGTTGAAGATAATAAAGTAAATCAGATGGTGGCAGGTTCGTTGCTAAAACAAGCAGGCATTAGTTTTGATATTGCCGAAAATGGCCTTGAAGCGATTGCAAAACTTTCAAGCCGAGAACAAAGCCCCTATCAATTAGTGTTAATGGATTGCCAAATGCCAGAAATGGATGGTTACCAAGCAACACGAGCCATTCGGGCAGGTGAAGCAGGCGCAGCTCATCAGGGAGTTAATATCGTCGCACTCACTGCAAATGCGATGCAAGGTGACAAAGAGCGTTGTTTAAACGCAGGTATGAACGACTATGTTACCAAACCCCTAAAATTTGACTCGCTCAATAAAAAGTTAACAGTGTGGCTAACCACTGAAGAATAAAGAAAGAGAGTAAAACCATGCAATTATCATCAATTCAACAACGTGTTATTGGCTGTTTACTCGAAAAGCAAAGTACAACACCCGAACATTATCCATTATCTTTAAACTCACTGACTAATGCATGTAATCAAAAATCTAACCGTGAGCCAGTATTGTCTCTCACTGAAGCGCAAGTCCAAGATACACTCGATGAGCTTATTGCATCACGCTTAGTGACGGTTGATGAAGGGCTATCAGGGCGTGTAAATAAATACGCTCACCGCTTTTGTAATACCGAATTTGGCAGTTTGCAATTTACTGAGCAGCAACGAGCCATAATTTGTTTGTTACTGTTACGTGGCCCGCAAACACCAGGCGAACTGAGAACTCGCAGCAACCGCCTCGCTGAGTTCAGTAACGTCAATGAAGTCGAAGCCGCATTAAATGCACTTATAGAGCAAGAACATGTTGCGCGCTTAGCACGAGAGCCAGGCAAGCGAGAGAGCCGCTACATGCACTTATTTGTTGACCCAGACAGCATTACTGAAGACATGGCAAGTAACGAGCCGATGCAGGATAACAGTAGTGAAGTGCAACAATTACGAAGCGAAATCGAAGATCTTAAGCAGCAAATTAACGCAATAAAAGCGCATTTAGGTCTTTAATAAAAACTGCGCCCGTAACATAATGTACTAAACGCTGACAACCACAACGAAAAATAGGAGCTCTACCATGCGTGCCGACATTCTGGCGGAAATGAAAGTCCAACCAACTATTGATGTAAAAGCGGAAATCACCCGTCGTGTTAACTTTCTTAAAAGCCGACTTATTGCTGCGCACTCTCGCTCACTTGTATTAGGGATCAGTGGCGGTGTTGACTCATCAACCTGCGGCCGTTTATGCCAATTAGCGGTGGATGAATTAAACCAAGAACATAACACCAACGAATATCAATTTATTGCTGTGCGCTTACCTTACGGCGTACAAGCAGACGAAGACGAAGCACAACTAGCCGTTGATTTTATTCAACCGAGTAAACGTATGACGGTTAACATCAAAGCGGCTGTCGATGGCATGCATGAACAAGCAATGGCCGCGGTTGTTGGTGGTGGCGCCGAATTGCCAGAACAAGCTAAAATCGACTTTATCAAAGGTAATGTAAAAGCACGCCAGCGCATGGTTGCACAATATGAAATTGCCGGCTTCTGCCAAGGGTTAGTTGTTGGTACCGATCACAGTGCAGAGAACATCACTGGTTTTTACACAAAATTTGGTGACGGAGCGTGTGATTTAGCCCCCCTATTTGGTTTATCAAAACGTCAAGTTCGTGCACTTGCTGAGCACTTAGGTGCGCCAGCAGTACTTGTGCATAAAGCCCCGACTGCCGATTTAGAATGTGATCGCCCAGGCCTGACTGACGAAGAAGCGCTTGGCCTCACTTACGATCAAATTGATGATTTCTTAGAAGGTAAAGACGTCAGTAGTGAAGTTGAAGAAAAGCTGACTGGCATTTACTTACGTACTCAGCATAAGCGCCAAGCGATCCCAACTGTTTACGATGCGCTTTAAACAACACTCAGCAATTCATAAATCGTAAATGACACCTCGAGGGCAATGAGTAGAAATAAAAAGCTAATGAGTTGCCCGCTTTTCACTTTTGCACACACATAAGCACCAAGCGGTGCGCCAAGCACCACAACAGGAATTGCAGCTAATAAGTAGGCTTGAATTTGTGAGTTAATTGTCTCGAGGTAAAAATAATTCACGATACTTGCAACGACAGACGTCACAGCCATAATGATCACCGTGGTTGCCGTTGCACGTTGGATATTCGCGTTATAAGCAATAACTAACAGCGCAAAAATAGCAATATCGGCGCCCGACCCTACCAACCCTGATGCAACACCACCCAGCGTTGCAATCAACGCGACCCGCGTTTTATTCACAATAATCTTTGTTTGGCTACAAATATGCTGAGCTCGGCGATAAATACGCCATGCTAAGGTCAACGCAAAACATAATAATAGTGCGCTAAAGACCCCTTTCACCGCTAACCTTGGTAAATGATCAGCAATGAACAATAAACTCAATACAGCGCCTAAAATAGCCATTGGCGTCGCGATTAACACCACTTGTTTGTAGTAAGGGATACGGCTAAAAATAATTGTTAAAGCTGCTGCTGTCATACCAAAGCTTTGGATAGCAAGAGAGAACACTTTCGCTGTCGCAGGTTCAATTGCTAATAGTTTGGTCATTACCGGAAACGCTACCGCACCGCCTCCTAGAGCCGTGCCACCAGCAACAAATGAGCCAACGGCCATCGTTGCAGCAATACTCAATTGCGCCACAAAATTACTCACCGCATTAGCAGGCCCTTGCGAAAGCAATAAAGTACTGTAAACAGCGATTATAAATAGCCATGGCACAGTCCGTAGCCAGCTAAATGATTTTATGACAGCAAACATAGTGAAAAAGAAAAGCATCAAGTATGGCTATTATGCCTGAGACAGAAAACCGAGCAACTGATCTATGTTTGACAGTATCGCGTAGAAAGTTTGGCAACATGATTGCAGTAAAGATGAAATAGTTCTGTAATTTGGTTTATAGTTGTTACAGTTATAGCCATTAAATACATTACATTTCGTATTAAAAATCTAAGGTTTTATATTATTTTATGTCATCGCCCATATTAATTACTGGCGCAGGCCAACGTATTGGACTCGCTCTGGCCGAGCACTTTTTAGCGCAAGGGCAAGAAATCATAGTCACTTATCGTACCCGCCATGCAGCAATAGATGTGCTTGCAGGAAAAGGTGCTACTTGTCTTCATGCCGATTTTAATAGTGACCAAGCTATCGGGCATTTTATCGAAGAATTAAAAACCCATACCAATCAGCTCAAAGCAATTATCCATAATGCGTCTAGCTGGGATTGTGAGGAAAATAACCACGATTACGCAGACCTGTTTGATAACATGATGCGTATTCACGCCAAAGCGCCTTATTTAATTAATCTAGCAGCTTCTGATTTGTTGCTGCATTATCAGCAAAACAGTGGCCAAGCCGCAGATATTATTCACCTAACCGATTATGTGGTTGAAAAAGGTAGCCCTAAGCACCTTGCTTATGCAGCAAGTAAAGCGGCGCTTGATAATTTAACCAAGTCGTTTGCCGCTAAATTTGCACCAGCCATTAAAGTGAATGCTATCGCTCCCTCGCTTATCATTTTTAACGAGCACGATAGCGACGAATACAAAGCAAAAACATTAAAGAAATCGCTAATGGGCATTGAGCCCGGCTGCGCCGAGATTATTAACAGCGTAGAACTATTACTAAACAGTCACTACATCACAGGTCGCTCTATGCCTGTTGATGGTGGCAGACATTTAAAATAACGAATTACTGAGAAAGCTATGCACGATGATTTAAAAAACAGTTACCAACAAATAATTAGCGCAGTGGGTGAAGATCCTGCTCGTGAAGGACTACTCGACACACCAAAACGCGCAGCAAAAGCAATGGAATACCTAACTAAGGGTTATCGTCAAACGTTAGACGAGATCACCAATAATGCGGTATTCACTTCAGATGCCGATGACATGGTATTGATCCAAGACATTGAGCTTTACTCTATGTGTGAGCATCACTTGCTGCCATTTGTTGGCCGCTGTCATATCGCTTATATCCCTAACGGCAAAGTACTTGGTTTATCTAAGTTTGCGCGAATTGTTGACATGTATGCGCGTCGTTTCCAAATTCAAGAACAATTAACCCATCAAATTGCTAAAGCAGTTGAAGAAGTAACTGGCGCGAAAGGTGTTGGCGTAATCGTTGAAGCAAAACACATGTGTATGATGATGCGCGGCGTTGAAAAGCAAAACTCAAGCATGCGTACATCGGTTATGTTAGGTAACTTCAGAGCCGATCCAAAAACCCGTAACGAGTTTTTACAACTAGTTAGAGGGTAATGATGGCCAACGCAATTATTAATGTCACTAACCTCAGGCTACGAACCTTTATAGGTTTTAACCCTGAGGAACGTGAGAAAAAGCAAGATGTAGTGATTAATTTAGAAATTCACTATCCCGCTGATCAAGCTTGTGAGACTGACGCAGTCGATAAAGCACTAAACTACAAGACCATCACCAAAGAAGTGATCAGCCTTGTCGAAGAAGGCCACTTTTTGCTGTTAGAAAAATTGGTTGCTGAAATTTTAGCAATTTGCCACCAGCATCAAAGTGTTCACTATGCCAAAGTACGCGTCGATAAACCTCATGCGCTGCGCTTTGCTGATTCAGTATCACTGACCCTTGATTGGCTAAAAGGTTAAAATAATTTATCAAGTCCAAGAGCAAAGGCAAGCACAGCTAAATAACGTGCGCCTTTGCCTAGGGTCACGAGTAACAAAAAGATTGAAAACTTAACCCTAAAAATTCCGCCAACAACCGTTAAAGGGTCGCCGATAATAGGCAGCCAAGCAAACAACAAACTGTAAACACCGTACTTATTAAATTGCTGTTCGGCTTTGTCTATCGAGTTTTGTGAAACAGGAAACCATTTACGGTCTTTAAATCGCATAACCTGCGTGCCCAGCCAATAATTCACACAACTCCCAAGCACATTACCCACGGTTGCACTTAGCCATAACAACCAAAGTAGATAGTCACCACTGGCTATCATTGCAGTCATCACTAATTCTGAAGAGCTAGGTAATAAGGTTGCGGAAATAAACGCGCTGAGAAATAACGATAAGTAGGCCATAAACATCACATAAAAAAGCTCAGCAAATGGCTGAGCTTTTAGTATATGGCAATTAGTTTACTTTATAAATTCTATCGCCATAGGGTATTTAACTTCTTTACCATCGTTGGCTTTAATCGCCGATACGACCACCATAATCAATGATAATAGCGCAACCAATGGCAACAGAATGACACCAACGACAACAAACATCAGCATAAAGCAGACAATGTAGGCGATCATCATGGTTAATTGAAAGTTTAATGACTTGCGTCCATGCTCAGCTACAAGTGGCATTTCTTCTTTTTTTACAAGCCAAACAATCAAAGGTCCAATCACTGAGCCGAACGGGAAAAGCAAGCCGGCTAAGGCACTTAAGTGACAAAACATTGCCCATGTGCGCTGCTCTTTATCTGCCACAATTATTTCAACCTTTTGATTATCATCCATTTTAAATTCCTTGTTATGGGTCTGTTTGTCTCTCTACTATAAACTGTAATGACCTTTTACCCTAGCTAAATTGGTTAAATTTAATACTCCAAACCAACACTAAAGACTGTAATCAACGCTGTGATAAAAATGTGATAACTTTGTGAGAGTTTCTGGATATTGCTATTCGATACTGGTTTTGAATCATCAAAAACAGGAATCTCACATGAAAGCTTTACCTTTAACTTTGTTCGCTGCATGCGCAGTAACTAGCCTTGCAAGCCAAGCTGCTGAGCTTGATATAAAACTAACTAACCTCACGCAAGGTTTACACTTTACCCCTATCCTCATTACAGCTCATAACAGTGATAGCAAACTTTTCAGCGTTGCTATGCCTGCTTCTACAGCCCTACAAACTATGGCTGAAGGTGGCAATCTCGAGCCATTAATGACTGAAGCCACAGCCGCAAACAGCGACATGGTTGCCAATCCAGCTGAAGGTTTACTGGCACCAGCAAGCTCAACGATGGCGAGCTTATCCACCAAGGATGGCAATAACTACTTATCTCTAACAGCCATGCTACTGCCTACCAATGATGGCTTTGTAGGTTTAGATAGTTGGATGATCCCAACAGAAGCTGGTACCTACACTGTTTATCTCAATGCCTATGATGCGGGCACCGAAGCCAATGATGAGCTTGTTGTTGAAGGCTCAGGCATGCCGGGCACGCCAGGTATTCCTGCTGCACCGGGTGGCAATGCGGGTATGAATGGCAGCGGCGTCACCAGTAGCGAAACGAATATGATGGTGCATATTCATCCGGGTAACTTAGGCGACGACGATTTAGAAGCGGGGATAAGTGACCTCGATAACACCGTACACAGATGGTTAAATCCAGTTGCGATGCTAACAGTTACGGTTAAATAGGAGGTTATTATGCGCTTTTCAAAAAGCTTAATTATCCTCGCATTGAGTGCCAGCCTTGCGGCCTGTGGGGATTCAGATAATAACGAGGTGGAAGTAACAGATCCTGTAATGCCCGTTATGAGCTATGAATTTACAGTACAAGTTACGAATTTAACCAATGCCCAACCATTGTCACCGATTGCAGCCATTGCTCACTCTGAGGGTATGCTTTGGCAAATAGGTGAACCAGCTTCTGCTGCGCTCGAATTAATGGCTGAAGGAGGAGATAACAGTGAATTATTAGCAACTGATTTTGCTATGGCCTCAAGCTCAGCTGAGAGTCCACTCCCTCCAGGTGAGCAAGTCACTTTAATGCTGAGTACTGAGCAGCTTGATTCATTAAAAATCAGCTTAGCGACCATGTTGGTGAATACAAATGACGCGTTTACCGGTCTTAATGCAATAGACGTGTCTTCGTTAGCGGTTAATGAGTCACTGTCTCGCACTAGTTTTGCCTATGATGCAGGCACAGAGGCTAACTCTGAAGCACAAGGCACGATCCCAGGCCCTGCCGACTCAGGCGAAGGCTACAACGAAATGCGTGACGATATTAACCGTGTTGCAATGCACCCAGGTGTGGTTAGTCAAGATGATGGCCTGACAAACTCAGTGCTCACCAGCCAGCATAAGTTTGATAACCCGGTTGCTCGGATCACGATAACGCGGACGCAATAATAATCGCACTCCTTACACAGAAGGTCATAAGGATGTGCCTCTGTGATTTGGAGTGAGCCATGCGCCAAGAAAAATTATTAATCGTCGAAGATGATAGAGCAATCCGCCAACTTATTAGCACACAATTGCACTGCCTAAACTTACATATTGATGAAGCCTCGAGCGCAGAAACTGCAATAAAGAAGCTTGCCAGCTCAAGTTATGGCTTAGTACTGCTTGATATTAACCTGCCACAAATGGATGGCTTGAGCTTATGTCGCAAAATTAAAGAGCACTACCCAAGTATTGCCGTTATTTTACTGACCGCACTCAGTAGCGATATGGACAGAGTGATTGGTCTGGAAATGGGCGCTGATGATTACATTTGCAAGCCGTTCTTCGCTAGAGAGTTACAAGCACGAATAAAAACACAATTACGGCATAGGTCACAACTTATAGCAGCTCAATCACACCATGAAGATAGCGCTCAAGCGGCAATTCAACTTGGAGAGCTACACATTGAATTTGCCAGCCACCAAGCATTTTTAGCTGACCAAGTAATTAACTTAACCGCCACCGAATTTGATTTACTGGTCTACTTTGCCAAACACCCAAACCATGTTTTTAGCCGCCAGCAGCTACTAGACCAAGTATGGGGCTATCAACACAGCGGCTACGAGCATACGGTTAATTCCCATATAAACCGTTTACGCAGTAAGTTTGAGCAACATCACTCAGCCAATTTTATCGAAACAGTTTGGGGTGTAGGCTATAAATTAAACCCCGGTCAATTGAGTGCAAACTAATGAAATCAATGACGCTTTATCAAAAACTCGCTTGGTCATTAGTGATTATTTTTAGCCTGTTGTGCGCACTTGTTTTAAATTGGAGTAAGCAATTAGAGCAAAGCTCGGTACACCATGCTCAGCAAAATTTGCACCTCCAATTAGCCGAACATTTAGTGCATGATAACCCACTGATCCAGCAAGGTGTGTATGACTATAAGGCACTAGAAAACTTATTTCACACGCTGATGATACTTGGTCCGGCATTTGAATTTTATTTTGTAGATCCAGAAGGTCATTTACTGACTTATTCCGCCAAACCGGGGCAAGTCGTGAGGCAACAAATAAACTTAAGCCCGATACAGCAGCTGCTCGACAACCCCACTGCCACGCCAATTTATGGTGACGATCCACGTAGCAACGATGGCGTAAAAATTTTTTCGACCGCACCAGTTTATAATCAGCAACAACTGCAAGGCTATTTGTACGTGATAATTGGCGGGCAAGCTTACGATACAACCCTTAAAAACATTAAAGCCAATGATAACCTTTGGCTAGCCGCAATGTGGTTTATAGCCGCCTTAGTTGCGCTCTTTATTGCGATGTTGCTGTTATTTCGGTTTTTCACCTTACCGCTCAAAAAACTCAATAAAGAGCTTAATAAAATAGAAGCGGCTAACTACAGCCTAACCAAAATGTCATTGGACTCTAGCTATACAGCTGATGATGAAATTGGCAATTTAAGCAAAGGCGTCAATGCCATGCTGGCGCGTATTGATGAGCAATTTCAGTCATTACAGCACGCTGATAGACAACGCCGTGAGTTGCTCACTCATTTATCACACGATTTACGTACGCCACTCTCTTCACTGCACGGCTTTTTGGAGGTGATCAATAAACCGGATAGCCACTTAAACGAGCCTGAGCAACGTCATTATCTCAACCTTGCAATGGATAACTGCCAGCAACTAAAACAGCTGATTGAACAAATTTTTGAGCTGGCTAATTTAGAGTGCGGCCAAGTGAAAATACAATCCGAGACCTTTAATTTGGGCGAGTTGATTTATGATTGTGTGGCAAAGCTTGCTCTAACAGCGCAATCAGCAGGTATTTCGCTCAAGGTTATTCCCGAAATTTGCGATTTTACCGTGACAGCAGATATTGCAAAATTAGAGCGGGTGCTTACAAACTTAATCGAAAATGCCATTCGGCACACCCCAAATGGCGGTGAAATAGCCGTTAAAGTTAGCCAGCAAAGTGATCAGTTATACGTGGCAGTGTCTGATACCGGGGTTGGTATTCATGAGGATGAACTCAATGCGATTTTCGAACCTCATTATCAAGCACGTAATAGTATAAAACGAGGCTCAACAGGCTTGGGACTTGCTATTTGCAAGCAACTGCTCACCCTAATGGATAGTGAAATAAACGTAAAAAGTACCCTAGGAAAAGGCAGTGAATTTCGTTTTAATTTAGCAATGCAGGCATCCGCTTAATCACGGATGCCTGTGTTGTTATTATTTTTCGATACCCGCTAAATCGAGCATAAAGGCGTAATATAAAGCGGTATCTTGCAAGCTTTTAAAGCGCCCAGAAGCACCACCGTGCCCTGCTTCCATGTCGGTTTTGAACAGCAGCAAGTTATCATCGGTTTTATATTCACGTAGCTTAGCAACCCATTTTGCAGGCTCAAAATACTGAACTTGAGAGTCGTGTAAGCCGGTGGTGACTAACATATTTGGGTAAGCCTGCTTCTTAACTTGGTCATACGGCGAATATGACAGCATGTAATCGTAATAGACTTTATCATTCGGGTTGCCCCACTCGTCATACTCATTCGTTGTCAGTGGTAAGCTGGCATCTAACATGGTCGTGACTACATCAACAAAAGGCACTGCTGCAATCACCCCTTTATAAAGATCAGGCGCTTGATTCACAACAGCCCCCATTAGTAAGCCACCTGCACTGCCACCCATGGCAAAGATATTATCCTTATCACCATACTTTTGAGCTGCTAATGATTTAGTCACATCAACAAAGTCATTAAAGGTGTTTTGTTTTTTCAGCAACTTGCCGTCTTCGTACCAAGGACGACCCAGCATTTGTGAGCCACGGATATGCGCAATCGCAAACACAAAACCACGATCAAGTAAGCTTAATCGAGAGCTAGAAAAGCTCGGATCCATGGTCGCACCATACGAACCATAACCATATTGCATAAGCGGATTCGAGCCGTCTTTTTTGAACTTGTCTTTACGATAAACAAGGCTCACAGGAACATCGACACCATCTCGGGTGGTCACGTAAACTCGCTCAGAGGCATAATTGTCAGGATTAAAATCACCTAACACTTTACGCTGTTTAAGCAGGGTTTTTTCGCCACTTTCTAGGTTGATATCGTAGCTGCTGCCTGGCGTCGTCATACTTGAATAGTAAACACGTAAGTTAGGGTTATCTAACTCACCATTACCATAACTAAAGACCATATAAGTTGGGTCATTAAACGCTACGACTTGCTCTTGTTGGTTACGAAGGTCACGAATAGTGATACGGGTTTGCCCCATTTCTCGCTCTTCGTATACCAAATGATTGTTAAATAACTCGATGCCTTCAAGCTTTACGTTATCACGACCAGCAATTAGCGTTTGCCATTGCGCTTTATCATGCGCTTTATCGCGGTGCACTTTCATAAGTTGAAAGTTAACTGCATTTAAATTAGTAACAATGTAATACCAATCGCCTAACTTTTTGATGTCATATTCAAGCCCTGCTTCGCGTTCAATAAAACGTTTTGGCATTGCTTTGACATCATTAGCATCAATAACCGAGACGCCAGATGCACTGGTGCTACCATGACTAATATAGATCTCTTGTTGGTCTTTGCTCTTGTAAATACCGGTGTAATAACTAGTGTTTTCCTCTTCGTAAACGAGTTCATCGTCAGCTTGCGGGGTGCCTAGCGTATGGCGATATACTTGGTAGCCTAACAGCGTTTGTAGGTCTTTTTTGATGTAGTAAAAGGTTTTGTTGTCATTCGCCCACACGACATCACCTTCTGTGCCTTCAAGGCTTTCTGTGAGCATTTTACCTGTGGTTAAATCTTTTACTTTAATTGTGTAAATACGGCGACTCACGGTATCTTCACCATAAGCAAGCAAATTGCCATTTGGGCTCACAGCTAAACCGGTTACGGCAAAATAGTCATGATTTTTAGCAAGCTCATTCACATTTAAAATAACCTGCTTATCTTCTCCTAGGCTATCTTTGCTGCGTACATAAACCGGGTATTCGTCATCACCGCGCGTTTGTGAGAAGTAGTAATATTCCCCTTTTTTTGTCGGTACGGTATCGTCATCTTTCTCAATACGCCCTTTAAGCTCTTCGAATAGGGTGTTTTGTAGCGTTTGAGTATGTGCCAGTTTACTTTCAACATACGCATTTTCAGCATTCAAATGAGCAATAACAGCGGCATCTTTGCGTTCATCATCACGCATCCAATAGTAGTTATCGATACGTGTGTCACCATGAATGGTCATTTCATGAGGTATTTTTTTGGCGACGGGTGCTGCAATCTGAACTTGCTCTGTAATAACAGCTTGTTCTTTATTATCTGGGACTTTATTACACGCTGATAGAACAGCTAAAGAGAGTGCCGCAAGGCAAAGTGAATGGCCAACTTTCATGGGATTCCTGTGTTCGTTTTTATTATTCCGTCTCCAATATAAGTAAAAAAACTGCAATATATAAGTAGCCTTTGTGAAGCAATGTAAAAAGGGAGCCGAAGCTCCCTTTTATCAATTACTTATCAAGTAATTACTTTTGCTTACGACGACGCATAAATGCGAACGGTGCAGCAAGTAATGTTAACCATGCTAGTGAACCTGAAGAAGATTTCTTCTTCGGCTCTTCAACTACAACTGGTTGCTCAGATGCTTCATCAGCTAGGTTGTTAACTGTAACAGTTACCATCGCAGACTCTGAAACATTACCTGATCTGTCAGTTGCAACAACTTCAAGCTCAATTGATGTTAAACCAGCGTCATAATCAAGTACGTCTTGATTCATAACTACAACATCACCTGAAGATGTTACTGACACAGCCGTTGACGTTGAGCTAATTACGATAAACTCAGTTACAGGGCTTGCTAAGTCAGCACCGTAAGTTGCTTCTAAGGTACCAATTACCGTACCGTTTTCTGCATTTTCATTTACTGAGAACTCAGCATCAGCAACAACTGGTGGAGTGTTTGAATCAGATTCAGGTGTTGCAGCATATGCTTTAGAACCTGAGTCTGAAAGGATCATGAAATCTTCACCTGCATTGTATAATGTCGCTGAAGCACCTGGTTCAATTGAACTAACCACTTCACCAGCGTCATCAACAAGCATTGCATATACATCGCTTGATGCATCAGTGAATGTGTAAGTACCCATTGCAACATCACCTTCACCTGATGCAATTGGCGTCCATGTTTCTTCTTCTGTACGGAAACGAATGCTTGCACTCGCTTTACCCATATCTTCAGCAGTTAGACCAAATGCTTCAATACAGCTTTGCATTGTCAGGTGGTTATTACCGATGATTTGGTAAACATTGTCTAAGAAACCAGACGCGCTACCGTAACCGTGTGTAAAGGTAATTGCTGTGCCTGGCTCAACATCGTAGAACCATTCTAACTTACCATTTTGTACCGTTACATCGTATTCGCCATCTTGGTCCATATCGAAGTCAGCCATGAAGCCACCCACATAAGAGTGTGTAATACCTTCATTTAGAACAAGCGTCGTTAATGTCACAAAACCGCTTTCACAGATTTCAGTTGATACAGCAAACGTTTCGATTGACGCACCCACTAAGTCAAAGCGTTGGTCTTCATCAACATCATCAGTCATTACTGTTGGCGCGAACACTGGCTCAAGTGCTACAGCACCTGTATTTGTCACTTCATGTGCAACACCATTATCTGTTACCACAGGCATGAAGCTCATTGCTGCATTTGCTTTTGGTAATACGTGATAAACAAGGTGGAATGCTTCATCACTACCTTCAGAGAAGATTAACGCACCATCAAGTTCTAGGTTAGTTAAATCAGCCGTTGCATCTTGTGAGCCGATATTGTCATCCGTTAATGTCCACTCTGGTAACGTTGCAGGATCAATTGTCGCAGTTACGTCGAATGACATTGTTTGACCTGCAGGCACTGTGATTGACTCTGGGTAATCAAGAGCGAATGAACCACGCTCAACATCATCTGCATAACGTTGTTCAAGAGAAAGCGTGTACACTTTATCTTCGTTAGAGAAGTTCTTAACTTGAACTGTTTTAGTTAGCTCAACGGTTTCTGATGCATTCACTAAACCAAACGAAAGTGCTGCTTGTTTAGTATCTGCAGCCCACGCTGCAACTGGTAAGTTAGCCGCTTTGTTTACATCAACAAGACCCGCACCGATGTAACTAATTGGTGCAAGCTCAGCATCAGGGTTGATTGCTAATGGCTCCATAGTCACATTTAGGTTTGCAGTGTTCATTAACGTCGCTTTGATTTCAAACGCGTTACGCTCTGGTAGCGCTTCTTTCAATAAGCTCACCGCACCTGCTGTGATAGGACCAGAGAATGATGTACCCGTTGCGCCTGTAAGGCCATCACCAAGACCTGGATGAGCAGTCATGATGTTAACACCTGGTGCAGTAATTTCTGGTTTTAACAGACCGCCCATTGAAGGACCACGCGATGTGAAGTCTGCAATCGCACCAGACATAACAAGACGCTCAACCGTTAAATTAAATGTACCGCCCGCTTTAAGCGCCGTACCTGCTGCAAATGTTACGCCTACTGAAGGAATAGTAACAAGTGGCTCAGAACCACCCATAGGTGCTGGCGTACCATCATCAGTGTTGTTTGCGATAATAACAAATACTGCGCCTTTTTCTTGTGCGTAATATACTTTCGCACTGAAGTTACACGCACCACGGTCAAGAATTACGCCTTTACCTGTGAAATCAACATCATCAGCAAACGCTTCACATGCTGTTTGGTTTGCGTCAGGGTAAACTAGCTCAAGGTTGTCACTGGTGTAACTGAATGCGGTTTGTGGACCGAAGCTGGCTGGTTGTACAATCGCTTCTTCACCATTAACTGTACCACTACCAACTGATTCTTCACCTGTAGGGTGAGTCATTGCACCTACTGAAAGAGCGTTTTCAGTTGTACTTGGACCACCAACGATGAACGGGTATGCACCGTCATTACCAGCAGAGATAACAACGTTTGTGCCAAGCTTAACCGCTTGGTTGATGAATAAGCCTACAGCATCGTTGGCAATATCACCGTAATCACCACCTAGTGACATATTTACAACGTCAACACGGTCGCTCATATCACCGTCACCATTCGGATCCATTGCGCTTTCAAGTGCTAATAATTGCGCAAGACCTGGACAGCCACTATTACACACAGAGTAAACGAATAAATCTACGTTTGGCGCGATACCGTTCACAGAGTGAGAAACGTGTGTACCGTGGTTAGTTGTCACATCGATAGGGTCAGCATCATCATTAATAAAGTCGTAGCCGCCTAATACCTTACCTTGTGGCCAATCTACAGAAGCAGGGTCAGCAATCGCTGCAGCATATGCTTCATCTGTACCCGCACCGCCAAAAGCAGTGTGAGTGTAGTCAATACCTGTATCAAGTACAGCAACACGAACACCTTCACCTGTTGCTAAACCATTAGAAACTAAAGGCGTTGCTTCAATATAGTCAGCGCTGTCAGCAACATGCAACTCATAATCGTATACTGGGTAAATGCCCTCAACTTGAGAATTCGATAGTAACTTAGCAACATCTTGCTTGTTACCATTCACTACGATTGAACTTACTAATGTTGATGTTTTAGCAACAACTTGTACTGGTAAATCCATGCTATTAATAGCTTGTTCTACGCTTGCTTGCGCTACTTTTGCTTGCGCTTGAATCGATGCTACATCTGCACCCATTGTTTTCGCATTAATTGTTGCTGGAGCATTTAATTTTACTAGCCAGCTTGTCGCTTCACGATGAGCTTTCTGTTCTTTTTTAGTGACGGCGCTCGATTTAATTAATTTTTTACCGGCAAGATTATATTTAGAAAAGTCATTAGCTTGTGCACTAGCGCACATTGCACTGGTTACAGCCAAAGCAACTGCAGTTCTTTTTATTAGATTATTAGACATGGGTTCCCCTGGGATATGTTATGTTATCGTCTAAATAGTGATTGAAACTACGTTTCAGTCCCAATATAAAACGGAAAGCCAAACAAGAACAACATTTCCGTTACATTAGCGTTACATTCAGTACGCAACCGAACAACAAAACAGCTGTAAGCATATGTTTTTTTGAGGTTTAAACATGCAAGCTAGAGTTGTAAACATTTGTAAATGAACATCATGTATTGAGTTTTAATAAATAGAGTACGGTTAAATGAATTCAGAAGTAATCAACATTCTTACTATGGCAAAAGTGATTCAAACTGCTGTTGCACCGGTCTTTTTAATTACCGGTATTGCTGCAACGTTAGGCGTGCTTTCAAACCGCTTAGCGCGTATTACCGATCGAGCGAGACAGTTAGAGCGTAAGCTTAAAGTCAGTACCGATGAAGACTTCAATAAGTCGCTGACAACAGAGTTAAGAGCACTGTTAAAACGCTCACGCTGCATTCATATTGCATTTAGTCTGAGTGTACTCAGTGCTTTATTGGTGTGCGCCGTGGTCATGTGCTTATTCTTATCACACATTCAATCAATTAATTTAAGCGTGACGATTGCTAGCTGTTTTGTGGCTGCTATGGCACTGTTGATTTGTGGTTTTTTATCTTTATTAGGCGAGGTTTTCTTAGCAACAAGAAGCATGCGCCGCGGTATGATCTTCGCCGATATTGATATTAATGATTAATTAAGATTAACCGCAATACACTTGAATATTATATTGGGCTAAGATACAACTCAGTTAGTTTACTTTTATGACATCTTAAGGGGCAAAAGGAATGAAATTAAAACAATTAGTACTAGGTGCAATGCTTTCAACAATGGCACTGGGCGCATCAGCAAATTCTGTATTTGAAGAACCAAGCGATGCAATCGAGTATCGTCAGGCAGCATTTTCAATGATCCGCGTACAAATTGGTGACATGGGCGATATGCTAAAAGGAAAAGTACCTTTTGATGCAGAACGTTTTCAAAAGCGTGCAAACAATGCAGCGGCATTATCAAAAATGCCTTGGGAAGCTTTTGTAGCGGGTTCCGATAAAGGTGATACATCTGCACTTGCAGCTGTTTGGAGCGACAACGAAACCTTCATGAAAAAAGCAGTCGCTTTCCAACAATATGCTGATGAGCTAGCAGTAGCTGCACAAAGTGGCGACCAAAAAGTAATTGGTAAAGCATTTGGCGCATGGGCTAAAGGTTGTAAAGATTGCCATAAGTCTTTCAAAGACTAGTCTAGTAATCATTTAAACTAAAAAGGCGCTTATTAGCGCCTTTTTTCATGTTTTGAAGTTGCTACCCAAGCAAATAGCTGAGCGGCTCTGCGCCCCACGTCGTAAATAACACCACTAAGCATACTGCAAAAATAATAAAAGCGAGTACGGGTGATTTAGTGACTGGCTCAGTGACCGATACCTGATCGCTACTGCCCGTTAGCATGGGTTTTACTAAGTTCTTACCCTTGATACGGTAAATCACAATCGCCAGAATATGTAACACTATGGCATACAACAAAATATCAAAGTTTAGATGGTGCAACCAACCAGCAAGCTCTACGGTGTCTGTTGATACATGCGCCACCAGCGGGCCATCCGTTAAAATATCGTCACTAGTCATTAAGCCCGAGGTTAACTGCACAATAAGCAAAACAAAGAAAGCGATCACCATATAACTACCCGCCGCACCATGACCCGCCTTATGCTCACTGCTTTTAAACGATTTTATTGCCGCAACAGGCGAATGAATAAGTGCAGAGAGTTTTGCCGTTTTGCTACCAACAAGGCCCCAAACAAGGCGTGTAATAATAAGCGCCAAGGTAAAGTAGCCTGCAGCAAAGTGCAGCTCCAACATACCTTCTTCAGCACTAAAATAGAGTGTTGCGATGGCCGCAACTAATAACCAATGGAAGCTTCTTATAAAGCCATCCCATACTTTAACTTTAGACATTGTAACTTTCCCTTTAAAAGACGCTTATAACTTGCAGATATGAAATTTCAGCAACGGGTTCGGCTATACATTATTGCAAACTTCAGTTATTTTGACACACCTCTATTTCAGCCGTTTTGATCTGAGCCATAACAACAAACATGAGCGATAAGATGCATAAATCAACAATAAGAGCCTTGCTAAAAGGATTTTTCGACATGCTCCCCTTATGCCTTGCGGTGTTACCTTGGGGGATTTTATGTGGTTCGTTAGCTGTTCAAAATGGCTTCAGTGCTTTAGAAACACAAGCTATGTCGTTGTTGGTATTTGCAGGCTCAGCACAACTCGTTGCGATTGAATTAATGGCCGGCAATACCCCGCTTTTAACTATCTTATTTACCACACTCATTATTAGCTCACGGCACTTTTTATATGGTTTAGCTATTCGTCACAAAGTCATTGATCAACCCTTTCGTTGGCGCCTGCCTGTGAGTTTTGTATTGACGGATGAATTATTTGCTTTTTCGCATCATCGCAAAGCCTATCGCACAAAAGTGCGCCTTATTTATGCACTCAGTGCCGGGTTTAGTTTTTATATTGCCTGGAATATCTGGACCCTGCTTGGTATTGTCGCAGGAAGCCTCCTCCCCGATTTAACACACCTAGGGCTTGATTTCGCCATCGCAGCCACGTTTATTGCTTTAGTTATTCCGGGTGTAAAGAACCTTGCAACACTGGCTACTGTGATCACCGCTGGCGTTGTTGCAACGCTATTAAAAAATCAGGGCTTTCAACTTTGGCTTGTCACTGCGGCTCTTATCGCTATGACAGTGGGTTACCTAATTAGTCGCTGGCAGGCAAAAGAGGAGCATACACAATGATGACCACCATTTTATTAATGGCGTGTATCACCTTCTTCACACGTTACTTATTTTTGCACCGTGCATTACCGTTTAAAGTCGGCCCCAAAATGCAGCAATTCTTAAGTTTTAGCGCCCCAGCAGTACTCACCGCAATTTGGGTGCCCATTGTGTTTATTAATGACGAAGGGATAAATCTAGATTGGCAAAATCCCTACCTAAGTGCTGCTATCGTATCTGTTATCGTGGCTTATAAGACGCACAACATATACTACACAACACTGGCAGGGATGGGATTATTTATAATCTTAAGTTAAACGCTCGCTAGTAAAATCGCGCGGCTTTTTTCAAGTGTAACTTGCTCACGCTCACCAAGCGCTGTCATACCATGGCGCTCAAGCTGCGCAACAAGTTTATCTGCAACACTTTCATCTAGCTTATAATCGCTTAAACGAGTTGGCATTTTAACACTATGGAAAAATGCTTCTGTTGCAGCAATGGCGTTATCAATCGCCGCATCTTCATCGCTGATATCAAGACCTAACACTCGCTCTGCGTATTGTAATAGCTTGCCACGCTTCGTGTCTTTTTGCTCTGCCATCATACGCGGTAATACAATCGCTAATGTTTGTGCGTGGTCCAAGCCATACACCGCAGTCATTTCGTGGCCAATCATGTGGGTTGCCCAGTCTTGTGGTACACCTGCACCAATCAAACCATTTAATGCCATAGTTGCTGACCACATTATATTCGCACGCACTTGATAGTTATCAGGCTCAGAAAATGCTTTTGGCCCTTCTTCGATAAGGGTCATTAAAATCCCCTCAGCAAAGCGGTCTTGTAATTTGGCACCCACATCATATGTTAAGTATTGCTCCATCGTGTGCACAAACGCATCCACAATACCATTCGTTACCTGACGCTCAGGTAATGAGAATGTCACTGCAGGATCAAGAACTGCAAAACGAGGACGCACAAACTCACTGGCAAACGGCAGTTTGTCTTGAGTTTCTAAGTTTGATACAACACTGAACGTGTTTGATTCTGAGCCAGTTGCAGGTAATGTCAGTACAACGCCAAGTGCTACTGCAGATTTAACTTCAGCGCCTTTTGCTAAAATATCCCATGGTTCGCCAGTAAATTCTGCCGCAGCGGCAATAAATTTACTACCATCCACCACTGAACCACCGCCTACAGCTAAGATATAGTCAATTTGCTGCTCTTTAACCAGCTCTACCGCTTTCATACATGTTTGGTAACTTGGGTTTGGCTCAATACCCGCAAATTCAAACCAAGTATGCTCACTTAATGCGGCTTTAACTTGATCATAAACACCGTTTTTCTTGATGCTGCCGCCACCATAAGTAACAAGCACCTTGGCATTTTTTGGGATCTCATTTTGAATTTCTTTAATTTGTTGCTCACCAAAATGAATTTTGGTTGGATTTTCAAAGCTAAAATTTAACATGCTTACTCCCTTATATTTGTGAGTATTAATCAGTGACTCGACTATTGTAGTTGTTTTTATATAGGGATAAAGCCAGCAAATAGATAATCACTTTTGCAGACATGCAACAATAAACGACCTAAACTGCTATTAATTTACTGAGGCATTCTAGGGTACAAGATAATGTGGCAAGGCTTAGAGGAATTTTTATATGTTGTAGAGCACGGCAGCTTTACTCATGCAGCAAAGGCTATGGAAGTATCAACTTCACATATTAGTCGGCAAATACAACAACTTGAAAACCGTTTAGGCTCGGTGTTATTTCAACGCACCACTCGCAAAATAAGTCTTACCGATGCAGGCCGTGAATACGCAGTAAAATTAAAAGCAATTCGCCAAGAGTTAATCGATGCAAACAATCAATTACAAGGTGAACAACGTCAACCCAAAGGGCTAATTCGCATCACAGGAGCAGGCGAGTTCGTGGCAAACCAAGTTGCACCGAAAGTGGCTGAGTTCGTAAAGCGTTATCCTGAGGTAGAAGTCGATCTCGACTTTAATAGCCGCAACGTCAATTTAGTTGAAGAAGGCTTTGACTTAGCTATCCGCTTTGGCAGGATGCAAGACTCGAACTTAATTGCCCGCCCGTTATGTAAGCGTGCTATGACACTTGTTGCTAGCCCAGAATATTTAGCCAACCACACTCCCCTCAAAACACCTTACGATCTGGCTGAACATAATTGCTTAATAACCATGCGAAAACGTTGGCGATTTAATATTGACGAAGAAATCAAAGAAGTTCGTATTGATGGTAATTGGCGCAGTAACCACCCACAGGCAATTTTAAATGCTGCTGTAGCTGGAGTTGGCATCGCCCACTTAGCGTTAGATATTGTGGAGCCTTACTTAAAAAATGGCCAATTGGTTAGTATTCTGGATGAGTTTCAGGTTGGTGATAATGCATCTTGGTTAGTCTACCCAAGAAAAGATCTATTACCGTTTCGTGTACGTTTACTAATAGAACACTTAACCAATGCATTTGCTGATTAAAATTTACCCTTTTAGAAAAATGCCAAGCACGTTAGAATCACTGCAACAATAATAAAAAGTTATCACTATGAGCGAATTTCACCAACTCTCTGCTACCAGCCTACAAGGCCAAACCGTTGACTTTTCTGATTTTGAAAACAAGGTCGTACTTGTTGTAAACACTGCAAGTAAATGTGGCTTCACTCCACAATATGAAGGCTTACAAACACTGCATGAAAAATATCAAGAGCAAGGCTTAGTAATAATTGGCTTTCCTTGTAACCAATTTGGTAAACAAGAGCCTGGGGATGCGAAGGAAATTAAAGAAGGCTGCCTTATTAACTATGGCGTTAGCTTTTTAATGATGAGCAAAGTCGATGTGAATGGCGAACATGCTCACCCTGTCTTTAGATACCTAAAATCAGAGTTGCCGGGCTTTATTACCCGCAAAATAAAATGGAACTTCACCAAGTTTTTAATTGGTAAAGACGGCAAAGCCATTAAGCGATATGCGCCACTAACAAAACCTGAGCAGCTCGAGTCAGACATTGTTACTGCACTTAGCAAGTAACAATGTCTTAAAGCAATAAAGAGGCAAATTGCCTCTTTATCTAAATTTATGCTTAGTCGTTCAAGTACTCGTCAAAGTCGTCATCGCCTAAGTTTCTACGCAAGCGTTTTTGTTCAAGATAGTCTTCCAACTTCTTCTTAACGCGTTGCTTTTTCTTGTCGTGTTGATTACGCCCGACCATTTCGTACTCGTCTTCAACAAAATCGTCATCTAGCGCGTCATAACTAAATGTCTTACCCACAACCCACTCCATAAAGTGTTTGAGACCAATTCAGGAGATTAAAATTTGCTCGATGAATTGGCAAAGATTAAAAAGCTCAGTAGTAATTTAGTATCTAAAAAACCACCAAAATAAAGCCATACACCCATGCTAAATAGGCCATATGTCAATATTGTGAATAAATAGCGCTAAATTCGATTTCTGAAAAGTGAGAGTTTTTTATCGTTTCGATAAAACACATTTATGCATGTATATTTTTTAGTGAATTTGACTAAAAAGTGGTTAAAACTTTATTTTCATCACTTTGGTAAAAACAGCCAAAACAACACAACAATTTGAAATATATGAAATTATTAACTTTGGCATCTTAATTGATTATGTATTTGTGTCATTTCAAACAGGAAAGAAAAAAATGAAAAAGTTATTGTTAGTAAGTTCTTTATTTATCGCTACCAGCGCAATGGCTCATAACGATAATGATACAAATATTTCATTCAGCGGTGAGCAATGTGATGTTGAATTTAAAAATGATGTACGCATCACACCTAGCGAGTTAGAAGTATACACAGCCGATAATCGCACGATGAAAATCATCGATCAGCACACTTTGTATATCGATGGTCAAAGCGTATCGCTTGATGCTTCACAACAGCAAGCAATTGCAGATTACTCAGACAGCTTACGCAGCCAACTTCCTGAAGTAGCAAATATTGCGCTTGATGGCGTAAAAATCGCAGGCGTAGCAATTGAAGAGGTATCAAAAGCCTTCAATATTGACGGCCTAAACGACATTTCAGAATTAATGGACGATATCAGCGTAGAAGTGCAAAACGCTTTCTATCAGCAAGGTGCGTTCACCATGGGTCAGCAAAATTTCGAAAAATTTGGCCAAAACTTTGAAGACCAATTTGATGAGCAAATCGAATCAGCAGTCGAGTCAGCCATGATGCAATCGATGGGCAGTATTTTAGTGGCGCTAGGTTCTGAGCTTTTAGGCTCAGGTGGCGACATGGATGAATTTGAACAACGTATGGAAAACATGGGCGCACAAATCGAAGCGCGTGTAGAAACACAGGCAGCTCAACTGGAAGAGCGCGCAGATGCATTATGCGGCAGCTTTGCAGATATCGCTCACAAAGAACAAGAGTTAGTGGCGCTAGTACCAGAGCTAAGAGAGTACCAACTATTTACTTTCAAACAGAACGCAGAGTAATTGACGAATTAACATCCCTGAACCAAAAACTTGGTCCTTTCGCGCAGAGCTTGCTCTGCGCTTTTTTATTTTTTGGCCAGCACAGTCAGTTGCGATAACGTTTTAATCGCCTGCTCTAAGTTTTCAGACCAAGGCAAGCCATAACTTAAACGAAAACAGCTACGGTACTTTTTACCCGCTGAGAATATCAACCCTGGTGTAATGCTGATCCCCGCCTCTAGTGCCAAATGGAATAACTTTACCGCATCATATTGGCTACCAAGATCAACCCAGATAACACAGCCCCCTTGCGGGTTACTAATACGCGCACAATTTGGCATATATTGCTGCAGGCACCAAATCATGCGCTCTTTGTTGGTGCTTAAGCGCTGTCTAAGCAAACGAATGTTACGGTCGTACTCTCCGCTGGCTATAAACTCATACAAGGTCCACTGGTTTATAAGTGGCGCAGAGCAACTAAGCGCGCGTTTATGCCGTCTTGCTTGTTCTGCAAACTTACCGGCAATGATCCAACCTATGCGGTAACTGGGGGCAGCTGTTTTTGAAAACGACGCGCAGGTGATCACTAAGCCCTTTTTTGAATAGGCCTGTGCAGGCGTCGCACGCTTGGCTGTAAAATGTAAGTCGCCATAAACATCATCTTCAATAAGCACCACGTCGCGCTGCTCCAAAAGTGCCACTAATTGCTCACGCTTGGCATCAGGCATAAAGCTGCCAACAGGGTTATTTAATGAGGTAGAAAACACACAGGCTTTTATATCATGCTCATCGAGTGCTTGAGCCAAGTCATCTAGCCATATTCCTTCATCAGGACACAGCGGTATTTCCAGTGCCTTTAAACCTAAGCTTTCAATTAACTCGATAATGCCAAAATAACAAGGCGACTCGATTGCAATAACATCACCGGGTTTAGCGACACACTTAAGGGCAATCGCCAGTGCCTCTTGAGCACCGTTGGTGATCACTAATTCATCGCTATCAACCCCAATACCAAAGTCCAGATAGCGATGAATGAGTTGCTTTTTAAGTGGTGCAAAGCCATCCATTGGGCCGTAATTAATTGCCGATGCGCCAGCCAGTGTCATTACTCGGCGCATTGTTCGTGCCAGCGCTTTATCTGTTGGAGCTGCGGCCACAGGGTTGGCGATACCAAATGGCACCACATTAGCTTTATGGATAGCGCTGTAGACTTGCTCAATCAAGCCTTGCTTATTGACTGTGGTCGGCTCTCGACTGAGCCTAACTCGCTTTGGACGAGACTGATTTAACTGTGAAGACTTTAAAAAGTAGCCTGACTTTTCTCTGGCTTCGATCAGCCCTTGCCCTTCAAGTAATTGATACGCTTGCTTTACCGTTGGAATACTAATGTTGAGCTTATCAGCCATTTTTCTGAGCGAAGGTAATTTTTCACCCGGTAATAACGAGCCTTGCAAGCAAAGATCTCTAACTAGCTGAATAACTTGTTGATATAAGAACTCACTGTTACTACGACTGATAACTTGTGACATAGCCCACCAAACTGTATAGGTTGCATTTCTAGTTTTCTGTATATGTTAAGTATACAGAAGCGAACTAAAATGAACATACTTTCAATTTTTAGGTACTAACTATGAAAAGCGCCGCTCTCTACCTTGCTACAGTATTGATCTGGGGATCGACTTGGCTAGCTATTGAGTTTCAACTGGGTGATGTCGCTGTTGAGGTCTCTTTATTTTATCGCTTTGCCATTGCAGCCATTTTAATGTGGGCCTTTGTGCTGGTAAAAAAACTCCCTATGCAATATTCACTGCGTGATCACGGATTTTTTGCATTATTGGCTTTATTTAACTTTGGTTTAAATTATTTAGTGCTGTATTGGGCGCAGAATTATCTCACCTCAGCAATGGCCTCAATTGCCTTTTCGATGTTGCTATTAATGAACATTATTAACACCCGCTTGTTCTTCGCCAAGCCAATTGCAAAACGAATTTACTTTGGCGCACTACTTGGCGTAATGGGTATTGCCAGCTTGTTTTGGCCACAAATTCAGCAATTCGACTTGAGTAATGGTGCGTTGGTCGGGTTACTACTTGCGCTGTCAGGGACCTTTGTGGCTTCATTGGGAAATATGGTCAGCGTTCGAAACTCTCAGCGTAATATTGGCGTACTTCAGGGCAATGCCTGGGGCATGTTATACAGCGCTTTAGGGCTAGCTGCTTATGTTTTAGTAAGCGACGTTGAGCTGACATTGAATGCCCCAACCAGTTATTGGGTATCGCTCTTCTATTTAGCAGTATTTGGTACCGTAATCGCATTTGCTTGTTACTTCGCGCTACTTAAAAATATCGGCCCTGAGCGAGCAAGCTATGTAATCGTATTGTTCCCGCTGGTTGCAGTGGTTTTAAGCACCTTATTTGAAGGATTCGAATGGCAAGCGAATACCTTTATGGGATTTAGCTTGGTGTTATTCGGAAATGCTATCGTGCTAACTCCAACTCGACAAATTAAAGCATTTTTTGCTGCACGTAACCTACAGCAAAAAAGCTCCATCCCCAGTTAGAAGTGACTATGTCGCCTCTAACACCAAGCGCTGGCAAATTTTGCCGGCGCTTTTTTATGGCACATGAAAACGAAGTGCTTGTTTGTGAATCTTAACTTTAGCCGGAGTAAAACCAACGAGCTCACCATCGGCTTCTATAGCCAGTCCTTTCGAGGTGATCTCGGCAGTCGTTAAACGGGTATATTCCAGCGCGTGCAAACTATGATGCTTTACGAGCAGTAAATACAAAAAGCTGAGCAGGTTTTTCAATAAACCGCCAGCTGGCATGCAGTAGCAATCAAGCTGACCATCATTTAACTTTGCCCGAGGGGCAATCTTTAAGCCACCACCAAAGTAATGATGATTAGCAAAAATCGTTGCTAAATTACTGTAGTTGAGTGCTTTACCATTAAACTCACCCTGAAGTGATCGTGCCCGAAATGAAAATAGCTGTTTGATGCCCTGCCAAGTGTAGCCAAACGAGCTAAAACTTCCGGCTTTATTTAGTTTAGTCACGACTTCAGCGTCAAAACCTATTCCCGCCACATTAATAAAATAGCGTTGATTGATTTGTCCAACATCGATTAATTCTGTACGGCTATTAAAAACAGCTTCATACCAAGCCTGTTGTTTACACGCAAAGCCACGAGCAAAATCATTTCCTGTGCCTGCTGGAATTAACGCGATAGAACAGCGACTCGTCATTAATGCATTAACGGCTAAATGCAGCGTCCCATCACCACCAATCACCACAACTTGAGTCTGGTTTTTAGCCAAAAGCGCAATATCAGCGCAATCATTCTCAAACTTGCCTGTGGTTAAATACAATTCAGGCTCAATCTGTCTTTTTTTACATTCTTTTAGTAGCCAATCAACACTGTTTTTATGATTTTTTTTGTCACTTGGCTTTATTATTATCAACATCAACGGTTACTTCTTTTCTTGCATGGCAAAAACACCACGCTCGTTCAAATTATATTAATCTGAATAATTAATCACTTTCTCACTCTAAAAACGCATAAATAAAAACACCAAAAGCTAAAAACCTTTATTTACTTACACTTCAACGCAAATGCAATTGCATAAGCATGCAGAGCAATGTGTATTTAAAAACTTAACCCCATGTTAATAAAAGGCTTTCAGATTAGAAAAAGTTATCCGATAGACTCAATTTTTATCGTTTTATTTTTGTCCAGTTTGGTTGCAAAATACTCACGTTTTCAACCAAACACAACCCGGAGCAAAGTAATGAACCCAATTAATACATTAAACCAAAACGCTGCAGCTCATGTTGCCGTAAAACCAACAAACCGCAAAGCAAAAATGTTGGCAAAACTAAATCGCTACGGCAAAAAGTTAGCTCTTGGCGGCGCAGTACAACACAAGTAATCCCCAACCATGGTTACTTTATCGGTGCAGTAAACACCCAACCACTAACGAAGATCCTTCTTTAGCTCCTCCGTTTACTGCCCCAACCCCCTTCTTTTAAGTTAAAAACAGCAAATAATTAAACCTTTTTACAAAAAACCCCCTCTTTACGCTCAAAAAACAAGCAAACAAACTTTTTCCTATTTACACAGCCGATTCAGCTAAGTATTATTCTCGCATCACGATGTGGAGAGATGGCAGAGTGGTCGAATGCACCGGTCTTGAAAACCGGCAGGGGTTTGTAGCCCCTCTAGGGTTCAAATCCCTATCTCTCCACCACTTATTTTTATTTGTTGATTTATTTCAGCAAATTACAATCAGAATTATGCGCTGGAGAGGTGGCCGAGTGGCCGAAGGCGCTCCCCTGCTAAGGGAGTATAGGGTTTGTAGCTCTATCGAGGGTTCGAATCCCTCCTTCTCCACCATTTTATTATTAAAAACCGCTTTTAAGCGGTTTTTTTATGCCCGAAACCTTGCACACTTCATTATATTTCATGCATGCTAAGTATCTATTTGCTACACAAAGTGATGCTATGTTTCGTTTTGCATTTTTTACTCTTGCCCTATTTGCCAGCGCCAACAGTCAGGCCACTATTTATAAGTGCATGATTGACGGGGTTGCCACCTTTACAGAGCAGCCTTGTGGTAAAGACGCAGTAATCGTGAAAATTGCACCGCCACCAGCAACTAACCAACCCCCAGCCACAGAGCAGCCGGAAAAACCACAAAAGCCTGCGGACTTAAGTGTTGAGGATTATTTAAAAATTCAAAAAGCCGATCGCGAAATAGACCGCCTTCAGTTAGAAATCAAAGAACTACAAAAACAACAAAGTGAACGCATCGATAAACTCAATAATATGACGCAAGATGCCGCAAACAGGTTAGGTGCGCCTTCTATTGAAGATGCTATCAGCAAACAAAGTGAGCGTATTAACGCTTATTATAAAAGCCAAATCACCATCCTCGAAAAACAGGTAGCACAGTTAGAAGAAGGCAAGAAACAGCTAACTGAGCAAAACAGCCAGTCCAATTAGTCTAGCTTACCAAAACTGGTCAGACATGATATAACAGGTTTGCTGATTAAGTTTAGGGATCAATCGTTTTGCAAATTCACACGCTCGAAGGTTATATTCAAAATATCTATTTGGTTGAATATCCAGATAAATTGATGCTGCTTGATGGGTGTTGCCGTGCTGATGTGAATACTGTATTTGACTATATTACCGAGCAACTCAAGCGCCCCATCACAGACTTAAAACTGATAGTAGTCACCCATATGCACCCCGATCATGCCGGTGGAGCGCATGCATTAAGAAAGTTAAGCGGTGGCAAAATAGCTACGTCGAACGCCCCTGGGCAATGGTATAGAGGCATTGCTGGTTTTTTAATGCATTTAACCGATATCGCTTTGGCTTGGTGGGTCGCCGGTAGGTTAAATAAAAAACGCCACAATCTTTGGTACAGCCGCCATTTAGATGCAGATTATTACCTTGCCACAGATGCAACCCTACCGGGTTTTGACGATTGGCAAGCACTGCATAGCCCAGGTCATACAGACCGAGATATTAGTCTGTATCATATTCCTAGCGAGCGAATTTACATTGCTGATTTATTGGTAAAAGTAAAAGGGCAGCTTGTGCCACCCTTTCCTGTTTTTTACCCAAAGCTGTATTTAAACTCTTTGTTAATGCTAAAAGCGCTGCAACCAAAACGAATTATGTTTGCCCACAGTAACGAAGTTAGTATTGATGACATCGACTTTGAGCAAATTTTAGCGCTGGTCCCCGAAAAACCAATGACGCACTGGCGTTCCGTCAAAGCAAAGGCCCGACAAGCACTTAATTTAAAGCGCTTTTCACAGTCTTGATAAATTTATCAATATCCTGCTGCTCATTATAAATATGAGCTGAAACTCTTAAACCTAAGTGACGTTCATCAACCGCAATATTCGCTGCAATAAGCGCAGCTTTTACAGCCGCTTGTTGCTCGCCAAAATGCATAATGGCCGTTCCAGAGCATTTGTCAGCCTGTATTGGTGAACGCATATAATCAGCTAATTGATCATGAAACTGCGCGAGCATTGCTAAGTTATGAGCGCGTACTTTCTCAATACCAAGATCAGCAAAGTAATTAATACTATGCGAAGCCAAAATATAAGGTGCAACTGAGGGTGTGCCACCCCAAAAGCGCAACGCGGTTTGATGATAAGCAAAGTGCTTAATATCAAACTCAAACGGATTTTGATGAGAAAACCAGCCAACATCTTGTGGCTGACAAAGTGATAGCTGCTTGCTGTTAACCCATAAATAAGCAGCACCCGGTCCACCACATAGCCATTTGACACTCGAGCCCAACATAAAGTCGGCATCTAGCTTAGTTAAGTCGACCTCTAAAATACCTGCAGACTGCGCAACATCAAGTAAGCTCAATGTGTTGTGTTGTTTCGCGATATTTATAATTTCATGAATAGGCGCTTGCTGACCCGTGTTTGAATAAACATGGCTAATAAAGACTAAATCAATATCATTATTCGCTAAATATGACTGCCAAACCTGCGCATCGGTTAAGTCTTCATGCTTATCAATAAACACGATTTCAGCACTTTCAGGTAGGGCTTTTTGCATTGCAAAACCCATGCTTGGAAAATCACTTTCTGCCATCAACACTTTGCAATTTTCTTGTTGCAGTCGCTGGTGCGACATCAAAAGCTTAGTTAAACCACTCGATAAGTTAACTTGTGGGCAAAATAGCTCACTGTGCGAGTTAAATAATTTAGCGAGACTACTCGTAAATGCCTCGACACCTTGCAGCCACTGTTGCCATGGTTCTTTATTTTCATGTTGCCAAGCGGCAAAAAACTGCTGATGAAAATGCTGCTCAGCAGATTTTAATGGTCGCCCAACAGAGTGGTTAAGCAAATAGCTGCCTTGTGGAATTACAAAATCGTTTTTGTTCATTACTTAATCCACTGTTTTAACTTAGTTAAGTCATCGAAACGAGTGCGAATATCATCCCGCTTTACTGCCGCACGGCGATCACGCAACTGCTCTAGTGAGTTTAGTAACACATGCAAAGGCGGCCCACTGGCTGTGACTTTATCCATATGTTGTTGCTGCATTTGCTGTGAAGGCTGCGCAATATATTTACTGACCAATTGATTATGATGGCCAATGGCAGTATCACCATGCAGTTTACACACTTGAATGAACAGCTTTAAGTTAGTTTGTAACCATTCACTATCGCGCTCAGCTTCTGCCGCTAAGAAGTCATCCATAATACTTGTCATACGCATGCTCTCACGCAGGATCTGCTGATCTTCAGGCATCATATACAAGAATTTATCCACCAGCATTTGCGAGTAACTAGGTTCATTAGCAAAGCAAAGACCAAGTAATAAATCGATGACATTAATGCCCGCAAAATCACCGGCATTCGCACCTCGATATACCTCTTTACCTACTCGGTACGGCTTGTAATACGGACGTACACAATAGAAAAAACGGTCTGTGTCGAGCTTGTTATATAGCGCATTATTCGAATCAATCACATCAAGCAGCGCTTGTTTTGCTACTGCCAGTAAATCAGCCGTGATAGGGTGCGATATCCCTAACGGCTGAATTTTTAATAAAGCATCTGCCGCGCGCTTATACGCTAAAATGCCCTTGGTGTTGTAATCGACAAAGATTTTCTCATCTTCAAGGTCAGTAAAGCGCTTATACAAACCATCAACCGCTTTATTGTGGGTGGTTAAATGCGCCGTTGCAAATCGCGGGGTTACACCAATAGATGCACCGATGTGCATTGCCAACGCAGAGGCTTCAACAAGCGGTGAGCTTGTTTCACGAGAAGGCTCAGTGATTTCATGTCGACGGCATGCCGCCATATACAAACCAACATTACCTAATAAATCGAAGGCGTTATCAAAGCCTTCATCGGTATTGCCCTCAGCCAGTAAAGCACAAATATGCTCATTACCCTCTTGCTCTAATTGACGTTTAAGGTGCTCACCGACACCCTCTACATTCGCTTTATCGTCTTGTTGCCAATATAGTTTTTCTAATTCGCTGTTGATTTCAACAAAACGGGTGCGAAGCCAGCTATCAAATGCCTTGGTGTTCTCAGTCACAGGCTCACTCCAAAATAATTATATTGCGATAATGTTAACAGAGTTCAATGAGTGCTAATCGCCAAAATATAGACTAGAATCCACCTAGATTAGTGAAAATCACTCAAATTAAAATGAGATTAGACAAAAAAGACCAACAACTACTTAATGCTCTACAAGACAATGCAAGAACTTCTGTCTCGGAGCTGGCCCAGTCTGTTAGCCTGTCAGATACCCCTTGCCTTCGCCGCATTAAAAAGCTCGAATCAGCAAATGTGATCAGCGGTTATCATGCTGCCATCAATCCTAAAGCCGTTGATTTAAATGTGTCTGTGTATGCCTTTGTTCGCTTAAACCAAAACTCTGTTGCCGCTGCTGAGCAATTTGAACAGCAGGTTGAGAAGCTTGAACATGTGCTTGAGTGCTCTGTTATTTCAGGCAGTTATGACTATCTACTCAAGATTATTGCCGCTGATTTAGAAAGCTATGAAAGCTTTGTGAAACATAAATTAGGTAGTATTGATTGTATTGCTAACATCGAGTCGACGGTGGTTTTAAAACAAGCGTTCACTAAGCGTCATTTACCGCTCGCTTGACGCAGCTTGCTTGCAAATAAAACATAACTCGATAAGCTAAAAACAGGCTTTAAAAGGATGCTTAAAATATGAAATTCATCAACTTAGTTGCTCTTTCTTGGGCCATCAGTGGACTATTTAGCAGCCCATTAATGGCACAGCAACAAACCTGCCTTACTCAGCTTGAAGACCAAGCACTAATGATGAAAAGTAAGCGCGAAGGGCTATTTAGAGAACCATTACCAGGCAGCCATAGCACCTTTAGCTATAATATCGAGCAAGCATTTAGTGACTATTTAACCGCTGCGTACCTGCAAATTAGTAGCGAAAATCCGCGTGCTAGTTTGCCATGCCCTGTCTACACCGACACCTATCAGCAGCTTGTTGCACAAGGCGCTCGACCAGCTAACGCGACTGTTGCTGATTTAATAAGCCCATTTGAACTTAAACAGGCCGATAGCCGTAAAGCCGTGCTCTTGATCCACGGTTTAACCGACTCACCCTTTACCTATCACGACCTTGCACAGGTGTATTATCAACAAGGTTATACGGTGCGCACAATTTTACTACCTGGGCATGGTACCGCTCCTGCAGCACTTAGAGACATCGATGCCGATGATTGGCAAAAGGCTAGCGTGTATGCCATTGAGCGCACATTAAAAGACTTTGATCAGGTGATATTAGGGGGCTACTCAACGGGTGCTGCACTGGTTATTGATTACTTAACTCAAGGCCCGGTCGATAATAAAATTACGGCTGCTATGTTGTTTTCACCCGCAAGCGAGCCACACAATAAAAACGGTTGGCTGGCGAAATGGGTCGATGCGATTCCATTTGTGAATTGGATTGATAAAGATGCGGACCTTGATTTTGCCAAGTATGAGTCGTTTCCATTTAGTGCTGCCTCAGCTAGTCACGAAGCAATGAGCCGTATTAGCCTTGATGAACTACGTCATCGCCAACTGCCTAATTTAGCGATATTTAGTACCTTTAGTGATATTGACACCACAATAGATAACCAAGCAACCTTTAAGATTTTAACTAAGCTGCACGACCCAAAAACGCGCAAAAATAACCAGCTTGATCGCCTTGTATACTATGGGGATGACAAAAACATCCCAGCTAGCTTTCCAGCTGATTACCAAATAATTCGTGATGACTGCGACACCGATGACTGTAAAAAAATCAAAGGGATGTCACACATTGGTATCGTTAATAAACCCAGCAACCCTTACTACGGTCGTAAAGCTTTGTATCGCAATTGCGGCAGCTACTTAGATGACGACACGCTTTATACAGCCTGCAAATACCAAAAAGACGTTGTGATGGGTGAGCGCACAGCCGAAAATTTACAAGCGCACAAGCCCTTTGCGCGACTCACGTTTAACCCTTATTTCGATAAGCTTGCTATGCATATCAACGATTTTATCAAAGATATTGAATCGGCTGCACAATGACTGAGTTTAGCCACCGTTGGTTTAATCAAATAAGCGAGATTGATGCCGCTCTTTGGCAATCATTTTTTGATGATACGCCCTTTACAGAACACGCTTTTTTAGCTGCTTTAGAACAAAGTGGCTGTGTGAGTGAAGAGTCGGGCTGGCAACCCATGCACCTAGCAATTTACCAGCAAGAACAAGTCATAGCCCTACTTCCCGGGTATTTAAAACACCACTCTTATGGTGAATATGTATTTGACTGGGCTTGGGCTGAAGCCTATCAACAACATGGCCTAGAGTATTACCCTAAATGGCTGTGTGGCGTACCCTTCACACCTATTGCAGGGCAACGAATTAGTATAAATCACAATAAGCCCGCTGAAGTCTATGCGTATATTCAGCACATACTCACAGCAACGGTAGCGCAATTAAACTGGTCAGGTTGGCATATAAATTTTTGCCACCAGCAACAAGCGACAGCATTAACTAGCGACACCGTAATGCAACGTCATGGCGTGCAGTTTCAGTGGTTTAATGAAGGCTATAATGACTTTGAGGACTTTTTAGCTTCACTCACCGCAAGAAAACGTAAATCGCTCAAAAAAGAACGCGCTAAAATAGCTGAACAACAGATAACCATAGAATGGCTCGAAGGCGCTGACATCAACAAACAGCATATGCAGAAATTTAGTCATTTTTACCGCCAAACCTATTTGAAGCGCTCAGGCCACAATGGTTATTTGAATACCGCCTTTTTTGAGTTATTACAGCAAAGCATGGCCGACAAACTGGTGTTAATGTTCGCTAAGTATCAAGGAGAAGTGATTGCCGCCACACTCAGTTTTAAAGATCAGAACTGTTTATATGGTCGATACTGGGGAACAAATTATGAGCTTGATAGTTTGCACTTTGAGCTTTGCTATTACCAAGGCATTGAGTACTGCATTACCAATAAACTTAAAAAGTTCCATTCTGGCGCGCAAGGTGAGCATAAAATAAGCCGCGGTTTTAAGCCCGTAAATACCTATTCATTGCATCATATTCAGCACACTGAGTTTGCAGCAGCGATTAGTGATTTTATTACTAGAGAACGCCAACATATGGCGCTCTATAAAGCCCAATGCGAAAGCTTACTGCCTTTTAAACAGCAATAATTGGTTATTCGCTGGCATTTGCACATCTTCAACAAAGGTTAAGCCAGCTTGCTCTGCAAGTTGGCAAATCGCTTCAAAATCACGGATTGCACTATGTGCATCTTGCTGTTTTAAAAAAGCATCGAATTCTGCATTACTGGCACTGGTATACTTACCTTGGTATTTAAATGGTCCATAAATACACAATTTACCTTTAGGCGCTAAATGCTTTGCTACACCTTGGAAAAAGCGCTCCACCAGTGGCCAGCTAATAATGTGCATTGTATTCGCAGTGAAAATTGCATTCACTGTTTCAACCGGCCAAGGATCATTAAGGTCAAGTGTGAGTGGTGCATGCAAGTTAGTTAATGCAGCTTCTTGATGCCATTGTAAAATCCCAAGGTGATTAACCTCGCGATCACTACAGTGCCACTGTAAATGTGCTAAATGCGTTGCAAAATGCACACTATGTTGCCCTGTGCCTGAGCCGACTTCTAATACATCCGTCACATCAGAAAAGAACGCTTCTAATACGTTTAAAATAGGTAATTTGTTGTTTTCACAGGCTTGAGAGAAGGGTTTATCCATACAAATTAGTGCACCATGTTTGGTAATTAGTGCACAACAGTAAAGCAAAAATAAATAACAAAGTCGCGGTGAATTTATTAATTAAAAATATAAAGCAATAATTTTCAGCTAGTTACGAACTTTTATCAATATTGGTACAGCTTATGCTTTTTCATATGTGAATTAACCAATAGGAGCAATATTATGTATATCTCACCCTACACCGCTGTAGATGCAGCGATTGCAGCCAGCGAACGTGCTGAAAGCGAAAAAGCCGCCTTAACAAGTTGTGACGACAGAGCAACCGTGATCGATCTTCTTTCTCAATGTAACAAAGAAAATGTACAGGCGCCGAAAAAACATGAAACAGACCAGATTTTTATTCTCGGCTACAATTAATCACACACAGTTAATCCATTCAGTCTTAGCTTCATTATATAAGACTTGCACTAAAACCGATTAACTGTAATGATAACAATTATCATTACAGTTAATCGGTTTTTCTATGCACTCTCACAATGCTATGCTCCATTATCAGCGGCAAATGAAATGTGTTTGCCAAAGACCTGGGTTACATGCCCCTGCGCTTGTTGCTAACTATGTTGAAGCGGGTTTAAACATTGCACGCTATTACGAAAAGCATCACAACTTTATTTTGCAAGAGCTGTATCTAAGACGCACCTTTCATGAACTACTTGAAAAGATGTGTGATTCATTAGTGCATAATGCAATTCGTAAACAATGTTTGGCCCAGCTTTATAAACCGCAACTTGCGCTAAAGCGTTACTACAAAACTCATAACTGTATTGAAAAGTATTTCAGTTTGGAGCGAGAAGCGTGCCTTCTCAGCCAAGAATTTAACCCGATTTAGGAGTGTTTATGAGCCAATTTAGAACCGAATCAGATAGCATGGGTGAACTACAAGTCCCTGCCAATGCGTTGTATCAAGCTCAAACGCAACGCGCTATCAATAACTTCAAAATTAGTGGCTTAGCCATGCCTAAGCAATTTATCACCGCCCTCGCCTACATTAAGCAAGCTGCCGCGCAAAGTAATGCTGCTTTAGGCCATTTGAGCCAAGGTAAAGCTAAAGCCATTGAGCAAGCATGCCAAGAGGTCATCGACGGTAAACATTTTTCAGAGTTTCCTGTTGATGTATTTCAGACAGGCTCAGGCACTAGCTCAAATATGAATGCCAATGAAGTCATTGCAACGCTGGCGAGCCAATTTGCAGGCGAAACCATTCACCCCAATGATGATGTGAACATGGGGCAAAGCTCAAATGATGTGATCCCTACTGCGATTGCTGTTAGTAGCGCTATTAACATCATTTATGAACTATTTCCTAAACTCGATAAACTCAGTCAAAGCCTTCAAAACAAACAAGCCGAAGTAGGCCATATTGTGAAAACCGGCCGCACACATTTAATGGATGCTATGCCGGTGAGTTTTGCACAAACACTGGCGGCATGGCAGTTACAAGTGGATCATGCAATGGCTGGTATTCGCCAAGCACTCGAGCGAGTTTGTGAACTTGCACAAGGTGGCACAGCAGTTGGTACTGGTATTAATGCCGACCCTGCGTTTGCCGGTGAGTTTTGCCAACACTTGAGTGAGAATGTGGGTATTCGCTTTAGCCCAAGCAAAAACTTCTTTTATAACATCGGCTCACAAGATGCCATTGTTGCGCTGTCAGGTCAGCTAAAGGTACTTGCTGTCGCACAAATGAAAATAGCCAATGACTTACGCTGGATGAACTCAGGCCCTCTTGCAGGGCTTGGAGAAATTGAGCTTGAGGCTTTACAACCGGGCTCATCAATTATGCCGGGTAAAGTAAACCCAGTGATCCCTGAAGCTGCCGCTATGGTCAGCGCACAAGTCATTGGTAATGACGCCACCATTACAGTGGCTGGTCAAGCGGGTAACTTTGAGCTCAATGTAATGCTGCCTGTGATTGCCTTAAACATTTTGCAAAGTATCGAACTGCTGGCGAATAGCAGTGAAGCACTGGCAGATAAAGCGATTGCCAGCTTTAAAGTAAACCAAAGCAATGTTGATAAAGCGCTCGCTAAAAACCCAATTCTGGTTACTGCACTTAATCCGGTGATCGGCTATAGCAAAGCCGCAAAAATTGCCAAATTAGCTTATCAAGAAGGTCGTCCTATTATTGATGTTGCTGCAGAGCATACGGATATTTCGCGCGAAGAACTGAGCGAGTTACTGAACCCTGCCAAACTAACCCAAGGTGGTTTGTAATACCTATTTATTGCAGATAGGTGTAAAACTTTTATCTTACTGTAGCTCTGTGAATACAGAGCTACTTACTGAAAGCTAACGTTTTTATTGCTCCACTTTGAGCAATGTGTATGATAGTGAGTACTTATTCAACGATTTTTAGGTATGTTATGCGCTATCCTCTATTGGCAATTTTATTTCCTGTGTTATTAACTGCGTGCTCGGACGCTGCAACTAATGAGCAAGCCGAATCAACGGCAACCAGCAATAAACTTATCGAGGCACCAAAAGCCGTTGAAATAAAAAACGCTGAGGAAGTGACCAAAGCTGCCCCAGATAAAGCGACTATTAGCTCAGCCCATGAGCAACTTAAACAATTAATCGATGATCAAAGCTGTGATAACAGCAGCCAATGTAAAGTATTACCTGTTGGTAGTCGTGCTTGTGGCGGCCCAAGTAGCTTCATTGTTTATTCAACCAAAACAGCTGACACTGCTGAGGTTGAAAAACTTGCAAAAGACATCACCGCCCTTGAAAAGCAATTTAACGCAGCAAACGACATGATGAGTATTTGTCAGCATCTAACCGCACCGGGTGCGCAGTGTTCTGAGAATACTTGTGTTAGAATCGAAGGCTCAGCGGCAAGTGTATACTAAGGAATAAGCAATAATGGTTCGTTCATCGACTTTCAATAAATTTTTCATCACCACAACTGTGCTAGCAAGTATTGCTTTAAGCGGTTGCGAAACAACAACGTCGGGTAGCTCTGCGCGCGTTGATCTAGGTGATTTAAATGATCAGCTGAACGATATCGTTAGCAATAATAGCTGTACTGCGAGCTTTCAATGTAAGGTGTTAGAAGTTGGTGAGCGAGCATGTGGTGGCCCAAGTCGCTATGTGGTCTATTCAACGTTAAACAACGCACAAGAGCAAGCTGAACAACTTGCGGAGCGAATTACAGCAGCTGAAAAGTCATCTGATCAAGCATTAACCGTTAACGATTGCTCACCAGTCCTGCCTGTACAATCGCTGTGTATTTCACAGCAGTGCCAAGCAATCGAAATTAAGTAAACAATGCAATAAGGCCGGATACTATCACCACGCTGATGATACAAATCCCGGCCTTATAAATGTACTTTACTTGCATTGTATTATGCACCCAATAAGCATAAATGTAGCGAACAAAGTAACTTGCTGCAGTGCCAAATAATGCAAAAATAACTAAATACGCAAGTAAAATAATATCCACAGTCATGCCACTTCTTTAAAACAACTAGTCTCAGTGTAAGGGCTTAAAGAAGTAAAGGCAAAACCCTAGCTTTTTTTGCTGTGTGCAATGAGTAATTCTGCCACTCGCTGTTTCACAGCACGTTTATCATCAGCAGCAACACCAAACCGCTCAGCCAATAAGGCAATCTCTTCATCATTTAAGTTAAACGATAAGCGTTGTCTGGTTTTTTTCGACTTAACGTCGAGCTCCAAAATTTTACGGATCATATCTGATGGCGTAAGCTCTTGGTCAATGGCTTGCTTTTTAATTGATTTTTGCACTTCAGAGCTTAAATCAAATGCCATTTGTGTGGCTCTAACAGCTTGCTCCTGACGCTGCCATTTGGCTTTTGCATCACTCACTTGGCATCCCCAGGAAATAAGTCAACAATATCGCTAATTGGTCTAGTTAACGTCAGTGATACTTCTGTCTCACCGCCTTCCCAGATCTCAATATTTAGACTATGCGATTCATCGTCAGAGCTTAAACAGATCATTTCACACGGCTCACCACCTTCATCTTCATATCGAGGTAAAGGCTTATTACGGTAGTCCTTATTATGGAAATAACACACATAAGGTGCTTCTGATTGTTTATAGCTCGATGCTAAAAAGTGACTAAAACGCTCTGGACTATTTTGTACATTAATTGCCGTTAATTCGTCTTCATCAAAAATACGAGCAAACTCATCAAGGGTAAAAATCTCATCAACATCATCGCGTTGAATTTTGATCGCAAAGTTTGCCCACTGTTCACCGTCATCTGACTCAATTTGCAAAAACACCACTTGGCCAGATTCGCTTTCGAGTACCAACTCATACTCTGCACTACGCTGATACTGATACGTTTGCACATCAATAACACGCAGTGTCTGTCCTTTTAACCAGCTTGGGTAAGCGAACGAATCAATCACTGTTAGCATATCACCAACAAGTAATTGGCTTGGATCAGTAAGCTGACGCTCTGGGGCTTTTTTAGATTTGAAAAAGTTAAACATTGGCTGACTCCTTGTTGAAGCAAAAAAGGTAACCCAGTGCGTGGGTTACCTTTTGTTTTTCCGCTAACAGATTAGCTATTTTGCTTTGCTTTAATACGCGCCAAAATATCCGCGCTTTTCGGGCTCGTATCACCAATACCCGCTTCAGCCATTTTCGCTTTTAAATCATCGCCGTTAGTGTCAGCTTCTAATTGCTTAGCCGCACCTAACTGGTCTTGGCGGTCTTGCTGACGCTGCTTAATACGCTCTAGAGACTCACGTGCTGATGTCATTGATGAGCTATTCGTATTTAGCGTGCTGTTTACAGCCATTGTTGCTTGCTGCACACTTTCAGTCGTTTTAACCATTGTTAATTGACGTTGGTTTTCTTTAATCGACTTTTCAGCTTCTTTAACTTGCTGCTTTAGTTGCACAATGTGGTTACTAAAACCAGCTAACACTTCTTCGTTCTCTGCTTTTTCAGCTTCAAAATCACCGATTTTTTCTGCGATTTCTAATGCAAGAGCTTCGTTACCTTTTTCAAGTGCTTGGCCTGCATACGCTTCATGTTCAGCAATTGATGCATCTAGTGCGCTAATTTTACGCTTCGTTTGCATCTCTTTTGCCATTACTTCAGTCAGGCTTTTCTTAGCACGTTGTAGGGCATTTTGTGCATCAGCAATTTCTTGTTCAAAGATACGGATACCGTTTGCATCAACAATTGCTTGTCCTGCTTCACGAGCGCCACCACGTACAGCTGTAAATAGTTTCTTTAAAATACTCATAATCTTAACTCCAGAAATTGCTAATTAATCGTTTAAATAAATGGTCACGGCTTCAAGTGCATCAATCGCATTGTCTGCCAGTGTTACCAACTCATGGGTAATATCATCAAACGATGAATTAACCGATAACGCGCCAAAAATAGCGTATTTATCATCAATTTTTGCAAATGCGCTTAATGGGATTGGTACATTTAAACGTAGTAACGTTTCGTTTAACTCATTACGCATATCTGCTTGTACTTCGTCTTCAGCAAACAGGTAGCTAATACACAGTAATTGCTCTTCTGTTTGAGTAACAAAGATAGGTAACTCATCATTCCCATCGACGATAACTTGTAACACATCTTGCTCACCTTCGTTGGCAATCAAGAAAGACTCAAAGCTCACACCTTCTGTTTCAAAAGAAGCCAGTTTGATTGATAGTTCATTTAATTCCATGTCTCACCTTTTTACGTTTTGACATATTATGTCTGAGTTAAGATTTGCATAGCCGACATATTATGTCAACTATAAAATATCAATTTTTGTACAATTCGGTTTCAACTTGCCACGCTTGGCGGTAATAATCATATAAGGTTCCAGAACCTAATCTATTGACTTCAATCGTGTTTACTTGTTCAAAAAAATGATTCGGAAACACAAAAGAAGCCAATAAATATTCTTTGCTTACCCAACGAGATGGCACGGGTAATTCGTTAGTTTCACGAATTCGCTGACTTGCTGATTTGCCAGCGGTAGTCGCGATTGTCCAACCCCATTGACCAAACGAAGGAATATTTTGTTGGTATTGCTCAACATAACCAAAACCCGCAGCTTTCATTGTTTTAGCAATACTCAAAAATGCTTTCTTCGCATGATAAGGGGATGTTGATTGCACAGCCACAGCCCCGTCAGGTGCCAATAACTGACGTACATGATTGTAAAAATAGTCACTGTACATCTTATTGAGATCAGGGTGATTAGGGTCTGGTAGGTCAATTAAAATAGTGTCAAAGCGCTCGCCTTTTGCCAGCATTGCTTCGACCTCTAAAAAGGCATCTGCAATGCGAATATCAGCACGAGGGTCGCTCATAGAATGTTTATTTAGCGCTGTTAAACGTGTTCTGATTTTCTCTGGCGCATCATAGTCGCCAACATCATTACCAAATAAGTTTAACAGCTGACCATCTAAGTCAACCAGAGTGACATGCTCTACTGGCCACTTCAAAACATCACGTAATGCAAGCCCGTCACCGCCACCGATGATCAACACGCGGTCATGGCGATTTGAGGCCAACATAGCAGGATAGACAAGCATTGAATGATAAATTTGCTCATCCACACTTGAGAACTGTAAACGACCATTGAGGTAAAGATCAGTAATTGCATTGGGCTGATTGCGACTCAAACGCTCAGTTAACACCAAATGCTGATACTTAGTTGCTTGCGAGTAGATGACTTTATCTTTGTATAAAACATTGCTTAGATTTTTCATCCAGTTAGTGCCAAGCACGAGCACAAACGCAAAAAACACCAACAACAGTACATGGCAAACTAACAGTAACTTAGCGAAGCGAACGTGTTGATGATAGCGCCATAAAAATACGAGACCGGCAATAATATTAAATAACGCTGTCCACGCTGCTGCTTGCATAATTGGCATCGCGAGCATAATGCTCACCCAAATCGCAGCACCTATACCGGCACCGATATAATCAGCCCCGTAAATGGTGCCCGCATTGTTCTCTAAAAAGCGCCCATAGACTTGCTGGCGAATACGCGCAATTAACGGGATCTCCATACCAATTAATAGCCCAAGTAATAGACCAAACACATAAGGTAAAAAACGAGACCATTCTTGCAGCCTTTCAAACACGTAACCATTAAGTACCGTATCTGCAGGCAGGTTAAATATTTCGGAGAAGATATGCGGCAATGAATAACTGACAGCGATAACACTTGCTATCGCTAAAATACAGCCCATGCCGACCAAAGCAATAATGCTCTCAAGCCAAGCAAAAGCAGTAAATGCATCTTTAAACCAACGAGCTAAAAAGGCACCGATACCCATAGCGACAATCATGGTGCCAATCATGGCATATATGGCACTCTCGACCGAGCCTAATACACGACCAGCATAATGAGATAGAAGATATTCATAAATAAGGCCGCACCCAGCGAGTACGGCCATAACAGATATTAATAGGAAATCATGCCCAAGTAGATTGGCTCTACTTGGGGCGCTTGTTGTAGTAGACACTAATTAGGCACCTAACAAGGTTGCCATAGTCGAACCAATCGCAAATGAGATTGCTGCAGAGATAGCAGCTACACCTACGTTCTTCTGACGGTTCACTTCGTCTGAAATATCACAACCAGATAGGATGATTTTGATAGTCACTAAGTGTAGTAAAATGAAGGCAACTAAACTTACCGCTGCACTTAATGCCCAGTAACCTAAACTAGCTACAATATTGTCAGCCGCATAAGGAGCAATACCTGATGCAGCCGTTAATGCCAATGCACTACCCACTAAAAAGCCAGCGTAACGAATACCCACAGCTAAGTTGCCGTCAATAACCGCTTGTTGTAAGCAATCGCCACTGCGATTAGTACGTTTGAATAACTGCACGCGATATTGACTGATCAGTAGCATCGCAATGCTGCCAATTGCAAAGGCCGCGATCACGATTGGAATACCATGCCAGCCTTCGGTTGCCACCCAAAATAAAGCTGAGCGAATCACAATAGCGACACTCACTACATGACCAAAATCAATCAGTGCAGCAGTCGCATTACCTTTTACGATTTCGTCGTGCAGACTCACTTTGCGAAGCGCTACTTTGTCTTGGAAGAAATGACCTAGCTTAATAAGTACAATCGCCATCACACCATATCCAAGCATTTGTAATGCTTCTTGTTGCAAGGTTGGTGCAAATGAGCCGCTGCTCACGCCACTTAGAACAATAGCCAGTGCCACAAGTCCTGCCGCAAAGCTAATACCAAAAGCAAAATTATCACGCTCAGTTATTTCATCATTAGCGTGTAAGTTAGATACCCAGCCTTTGATAAATTTTAGGCTGACAAATAAAGCGATAATGATTGCAAAGTCGATTGCTAAAGCTTGCAACGACCAAGTTGTTATTCCATTAAATTCATACATGTGTTGTAACTCCGGTGGTTATTCTTTTCACTACTTACCGCGGCTAATGCCACGTGATGTTCTGCTCGAGCTGTTGCGTAATGACCCAGAGCTTTTACTGTAACTACTGCTAGAAGCATAGCTACTGCGTGTGCGTGGCGGCGTATAGCTGCTACGGCTTAATCCAGATGCACCACTGCGCTTTGTGGCATACGGACTAGTGAATTGTTTACCTTGGCGTTGATAAGACTGTCGAGTACGCGTCTCTACCGTTTGTTGTGCTTTAATCTGTTTTGGGCTCGAATAACGATAACGGCCATAGTCATTGTAATAGCTATACTTTCTATGGCGGCTCCAGCGACCATATTCAACTCGGTCGAATACATCGCCCAACATGCGATACATACCGTACCAAACCCAAAAACTGGTACCGCTGCTATTTGTTTGCCATTGCCCATAGTTAGGGTTACCAACTAACTGGTTACCAACACTTTCACCTTCAGCAGCTTCACTAATTGCACCAACCCGCGCTAGTGAGCCTTGCGACATATCGGCAAGCATATTGATAGGATCTGTCAGCGCATCCTGAAATAAAGACGGTTTGGCAGCATCACGAATAAGATCAAGTTGATGAAGGGTATCTTCATAAGGGGGTATTAGATAAGTAGACTTAACCTCAGCTAAGCGTTGTGTAAGACCTGAATAAATAGCCCCTTCACGAGTAGCATCAAGACTAATTACTCGCGCGATCTCAGAAAGTTGCGGCTGCTGCTCAGCAAGCACTTGTCCGTATTGTTTAAGTATCGTCGCATTACGCAAAGAGCCATTATCAAGCGCTGTACCAAGTTGATTTAATTCAACTTCAGCTTTTTCTATGGATTGTTGTATTGTTTGTTTCAGCTGCTCTTCTTTCGACTCACAGCCCATAAGCAAGCTTACCAAACAAAACAGGCTAATAAGTTTCCAAGCTTTTATTTGAGACATTCATGTCACCTGATTGTGGTTTAAAAACGCAAATAGTTTTACATAGCTCAAGTGCTAAACCAAGATTAAAATTGCAACAAAGGGTAAATTGGGTGGTAGGTTACATAAGTTAGCGAGAGTAAAGTTAGCGAGGGGAAAGTTTTAAGGTCTGGCGTAGGTTGGGTAGAGCGCAGCGAAACCCAACACATCACAGAGCTATCAGCTTTCAGCCTTCAGCCGCGCGGTGTGGGTGTTTGGTGCTGTGTCTCCCTCTGGCTCTAGGCTCTAGGCTCTAGGCTCTAGGCTCTAGGCTCTAGGTTCTAGGTTCTAGGTTCTAGGTTCTAGGTAAAGTGTACTTGTAGGAATGGCTTTAGCCGTGAATGTGTTTGTTATGGTCTAGATTCGGCACTGAAGTACCTCCTACGGGGTTTTGTTGCTGAGGGTGACTCTTCACTAAACAACCCCACAGATCAACTGACATCTACTATCTGACGTCTGATGTCTCCTGTCTATTCGGCACTGAAGTGCCTCCTACGGGGTTTGTTGCTGAGGGTGACTCTGTACTAAACAACCCCACAGCTCAACTGACCTCTAATATCTGAAGTCTGATATCTCTTGTCTATTCGGCACTGAAGTGCCTCCTACATGGGGTTGTTAGTGAGGGTGACTCTGTACTTAACAACCCCCCTACAGTTCAACTTTACCCTTGCTAACTAGCCACTCGCTAACTGACGTTGGGTTTCGCTGCGCTCTACCCAACCTACCTGAAGAATGAATAGGGCACGTTATGTGGATAGCTCTAAACGCAAAAAAGCCCGACTCTTTCGAATCGGGCTTTCTCTAATTTGGAGCCTGGCGATGTCCTACTTTCACATGGCAAATGCCACACTATCATCGG
>NZ_LRRU01000004.1:351873-379456 GCF_001641615.1 Pseudoalteromonas gelatinilytica | reverse complement strand
TGATCTGACTCCATAAAAGTAGACACCTTTTTGGAGCCAGTAACCATGAAAGTAAAACCATATCGCAAACATTCGCTCGAATTTAAAATAAAAGTCGTTCAAGAGTCGTTAGACACCACAGATACAGTTAAGATGGTCGCGAATAAATACGGAATTCATCCTGACATGCTATCAAGTTGGAGAAGTCATATGACCTCGAAGAAGAAAACAGCAAAGCCATTAAAGAACCAAGGCCCAGACAAGTCATACACAGATTTAGAACGCCAAATTCGCAAGCTTGAGAAGCAACTCGAAGATGCTCAGTTGGAGAATGACGTTTTAAAAAAGGCGAAGGTCTACTTCGACAGCCTAAAAGAATAAGGTTCGAATATATCCACAAGGTCACAGATGCCAAACGCACAGTGAAGAAGTTGTGCAGTTGGTTATCTGTGTCGCCAGCTGGGTATTATAAATGGTTAAAGCAATTACCTAGCACACGCCATAAAGAGAACAGTTCGTTACTTAAGTTTCTAAAGCATATTAGCGACCAGGAGCACTGTATCCCTGGCTATAGAAAACTATGGGAGGCAGCGGTAGCACATGGTTTTGATTGCAGTAAAGGGCGTGTGCAGAGACTATTACAAAGCGTTGGCTATCGTTCAAAATCAGGTAAGAGACGCTATACAAGCCGCGCGAAGAAAGAAGGTACAATCAAAGCGAGTAACTTACTACGACGTCAGTTTAATGTGAAGACAGCAAATACTGTGTGGGTATCAGACATCACACAAGTACGCTGTAAAGATGGTTGGCAGTATTTATGCGTCATCCTTGATTTGTATTCTCGTAAGGTTGTTGGCTGGGTAACAAGCCGGATAAACAACGCCGAGTTAGTTATTAAAACACTGAAAAAGGCATGGTCAGCACGCAAACCTGATGGTTCGAACTTGCTCTTTCATTCAGATCAAGGAGCTCAGTATGTCGCAAAGGAAACAGTGAAGTGGTTAACTAATAGAGGTGTCACAGTGAGTATGTCTAGAAAAGGGAACTGCTGGGATAACGCATGCTCAGAAAGCTTCTTCGCGCAGTATAAAAAGGAGTGGATAAAGAACTTAAATGAACTGAGTCGTAGTGAAATGACAACACAAACGTATTTTTATATTGAAAAATACTACAACTCAGTAAGAAGGCATGGCACCCTAGGGTATAAAAGTCCCATGCAGTACGAACAATTTAATTAAACCCCGTGTCTACTTTATCGGGGTCAGATCAGATAGCTGATAGCTGATAGCTTGTAACTAAATAGAAATGGTGTTCCCCAAGTATGCGGTGCCCGGTGTCAGTCCTGAAACCTTGAGGTTTCAGGGCGGGAATCTGCGGTATGCCGTAGGCTTCTCGGTACATGCCGAGCCTGCACAATAGCAAACGAACAGAAACCCTAACATAAAATTTATCGGCTCAGGGACTTAACCAAGCTCCTGCACCCTAGGGAACACCTTCAGTATATAAGACAAGTTTCAATCCTTAAACCATATAAGCAAAAAAAGCGGATCGTTCGCGTAGTTTTTCCCCACCTTTAACTGCTTATTTACTTTTCAGATTGCTTTTTGACCTCAATCATACAATTAATTGGAGTTGAGATTTATCGAGTGGTAGCATGACGTTACTTAGCCGAACAAAGAAAAAGTTATGAGCACGTTACCTGATTACCAACAAGCCCAATTGTTATTAGAAAAGAATGAAATTTTTGTCGCACCAGCCGAAGCTCATGGTGTGATCAGTGGTTTATTAGCCTGTGGCATCAATATTGAAGCCGACGAATACTTAGGTTTATTAAGCGATGTATTCAACGACGGCATTGCCTTCAGTAAAGATTTAAAAGCCTTTTTTGCTAACGTGTATTCTCAGGTTGTTGCCAGCTTTAGTGATGAAGAATTTCAGTTTGACCTATTCTTACCAAGCGATGATGAAACACTGCTTGATCAAGCCAATGGCTTAGTATCTTGGGTATCTGGTTTTATGCTTGGTTTTGGTTTAAAGCAAAAAGACTACGGCAAGTTATCAGCTGATGTGAAAGAAGTGATCAGCGATTTTAGTGAAATTACCCGTCTAGACACCATGTTTGAAGAGACCGAAGAAGACAGCCAAGCACTGCACGAAGTGATTGAGTATGTACGTGTTTCTGCGCTGCTGTGTTTTGCTGAGCTAGGTAAAGAACCAGCAGATAAAAACCCTAAGAAGACCCTTCACTAATCAAATTACAGAGGTTTAGCATGTCGTCTATTGCAATCGATAAAGCTGAATTTAAAGCCCGTCGCGAGCGCTTGCTTGCGATGATGGATAAAAACAGTGTCGCTATTATTCCTGCGGCAGGAGAAGTAACACGTAGCCGTGATACTGAATATGCATTTCGCCAAGACAGTGATTTTTTCTACCTAACAGGCTTTAACGAACCGGATGCGGTTTTAGTGCTTTGCCCGTCGAGCGATACACCAAGTACCCTAATTTGCCGTAACAAAGACAAACTAGCTGAAATTTGGCATGGCCGTAGAATTGGCTTCGAAAAAGCTAAATCTGAGTACTTATTCGACGCAACTTGCCCACTTAGTGAACTAGATGAACAATTATTAGATTTGGTGAACGGCCAGCAGATTTTATTTTATGCACAAGGCACTTACGCAAATTTTGATGCAAAAATTTGGGATTTATTAAGTACCCTTCGCGGCGCACCTAAAAAAGGCTATAAAGCCCCACATACCATTAAAGATATTCGTGGTTTAGTGCATGAGATGCGTTTGTTTAAATCTGACGCAGAATTAAACATTATGCGTACAGCGTGCGAAATTAGTGCACAAGGCCATATTCGCGCTATGCAGTTTGCCAAACCTGGTGCAACTGAATACCAATTAGAAGCTGAGCTTCATCATCATTATGCAATGAATGGTGCTCGTCATCCTGCTTATGGCACGATTGTCGGCAGTGGCGATAACGCCAACATTTTGCACTACACACAAAATGATGCTGAGCTAAAAGATGGCGATTTAGTATTAATTGATTCTGGCTGTGAACTTGAAGGTTATGCGGCAGATATCACACGTACTTTCCCAATCAATGGCAAGTTTAGCGAACCACAAGCGGCGCTTTACAACATTGTATTAGCAGCTCAAGAAGCAGCATTTAGCCAAGTAAAGCCGGGCGGTAGTTTATCGAAAGCGAATGAATTAGCCTCAACAGTACTGACGCAAGGGCTGATTGATTTAGGCATTTTAACCGGCGAGCTTGATGAGCTAATGGCAAACCAAGCGTGCAAAGCATTTTACATGCATGGTCTTGGTCACTGGCTTGGGTTAGATGTGCACGATGTTGGCGAATATAAGCTTGATGAAAAAGAGCGCGTATTTGAGCCGGGCATGGTGCTCACCATCGAGCCGGGTTTATATATTAGCGAAGATGCAAAAGCGCCAGAGCAATATAAAGGCATCGGTATTCGTATTGAAGATAACTTACTTGTCACTCAAGATGGCCATGAAAACCTGACCATTTCGGTTCCTAAAACCATTCGTGACATTGAAGCAGTGATGCAAGCAAACAAAGGCTAGGAGCAAGCGTGGCAAAGCAGTTTGATGTTGTCATTATCGGCGGTGGAATGGCGGGTGCAAGTTGTGCACTGGGCCTAAAACAGAGCAATAAGCAGTTATCAATCGCTGTAATTGAGGCAAATGAAGTAAGCGCAGACTATCACCCTAGCTTTGATGATAGAAGCATTGCGCTTGCTCAACAGTCTGTTCAGTACTTAAAATCAATCAATGCGTTTGATTGCCAAGCGCCATTTGCGGCAGCGATTAAAAAAGTCACTGTATCTGATCGTGGTCATTTTGGTAAAACGCATATTGATTGCCAAGAATACGGTCATGATGCCCTTGGTTATGTGGTCGAAGTGAACCCATTTGGGCGCAGCCTTCATCAGCAACTTACGCGTACTGATGTTAGTTTGTTTTGCCCTGATACGGTTGCCAAGCTTGAATACCAAAGCGACTGTGCCAACATCACGCTGAGCTCGGGCGAGCAGTTAAGCGCAAAGCTTGTGGTGATTGCCGATGGCGCTCATTCGCAAAGCCGTAAATTGGCTAATATTGAATTTAATACCCGCGCATATCAGCAAGCGGCGATTATTGCCAACATCGAAGTGGCTGGTGGTCATCATCATCATGCCTTTGAGCGTTTTACTGAGCACGGCCCAATGGCGTTGTTGCCAATGAGTAATAACCGATACTCACTGGTGTGGTGCATGGAACCTGAGCAAATTGAGCACACTATGGCGCTTGAAGACGATGCCTTTTTAGCTGCCTTACAAAAAGCATTTGGTTACTGCGGTGGCTCATTTAGTAAAGTGGGTATGCGTGCAAGTTACCCACTTGTATACGGTAAAGCCGAATCACTGAGTAGCCATCGTACAGTATTAATTGGTAATGCAGGGCACGCTATACACCCAATTGCCGGGCAGGGCTTTAATTTAGGCCTGCGTGATGTGCAATTATTGTGTGATATGGCAAATAGAAGCGATCTTGGTGATTACGCCTTTACCCGTTATTACAGCCAAACTCGCAGTAAAGATATTACGACCGTGATGACACTCACAGACAGCCTAGTGCGTTTGTTCTCAAACTCATCACGATTGCTCGCGCTGGGTCGCAGCATTGGCCTTTTCTCAATGGATTTATTCTCCTCGTTAAAAACCCCGCTGGCAAAACAGCTTATGGGTCAAGTTAAGCAAGGTAAACGGATATGAAACAAGCACAAGTTTGTATTGTCGGTGGTGGCTGTGTTGGCCTTACGCTAGCACTTGGTTTAGCAAAAGCAGATATCAGCGTTGTGGTGATTGATGCGAGTAAAAATCAAATCTTACCGGGTGATGATTATGCACTTCGCGTGAGCGCATTGAGCCTGGCTAGTCAGGGTTTATTTGAGTCATTAAATGTATGGCCAGAGATCATTAAACAACGTGCTACACCCTATACGTCGATGGATGTACGTGATCAAGACAGCTTTGGCAAAATTCATTTTGATCATAACGATCTCGACTTACCGCAGCTAGGTCATATCGTCGAAAACGACATTATTCGCTACGCTTTAATTGCTGAACTTGAAAAGCAAAGTAATGCCACTTTATTGTTCGAAACTCGCTATCAGCAAATTCATCAAACTGACTCTGATGTGTTTATTACTCTTGAAAGCGGCGAGCCTGTGATTGCTAAACTATTAGTGGCGGCTGATGGCGCTAACTCGGCTATTCGCAAGCAATTCAACATGCCAATTACTTTTAAAGATTATGATCATCACGCCATTGTTGCCACGGTTAAAACCGCTGATGAGCATAACAACACAGCACGCCAAGTGTTTTTGCCAACCGGGCCGCTGGCGTTTTTACCCTTGCCAGATAAACATACGCACTCAATTGTTTGGTCAACAAGCCCAGAGCATTGCGACACACTTTTAGCGCTTGATGATAGCCACTTTAATAAAGCGGTTATGGCAGCACTCGATGGCCAATGTGGTTTATGTGAAGTGCAAAGTGAGCGCATGGCGTTTCCACTTAAGATGCGTTATGCCCAGCAGTGGGTGTCGGGCAAAGTGGTTTTAATGGGTGATGCAGCGCATACCATTCATCCATTAGCCGGTTTAGGCATGAACCTTGGCCTTAAAGACGCCGCCTATTTAATTGAGCTATTAAGTAATGAGCAAGGTGAGTTTGCAAGTGCACGCACGCTGCGTGATTATGAACGTACTCGCAAGCTTGATGCGCAAAAACACATTGCCATGATGCAAGGCTTAAAAGAGCTATTTGCAGGCGCTAACCCACTGAAAAAACTCGTACGTGGTGTTGGTTTAAGCCTAGTTGATAACCTTGGCCCAATTAAACATTTGTTCGCAAAAGAAGCGATTGGTAAATAACATCTAACTAGTTGTTACTGTTTAGTTTAAGCCGCAGTTAAGCAATTAGCTGCGGCTTTTTTGCACTTATATGAACGCAAAATGATAGCGCTGTCATTTTTGTTAGTGTATGATTAAATTTTTGTGATTGGTATGGAAATTAAACAGCTTTACTATAATCTCCAACCAAATAAAAATAATTAAACTAAGAGAACAATTATGGAAGCAACGGTTGAGTGTGACAACAACACAAAACAAAGCATCTGGCTGCCAATGGTATTGGCCGGCTCAATGTTTTTTATCTTAGGGTGTATAACGTGGCTTAATGGTGCAATCACACCATTTTTGCAGCAAATGCTTGAGCTTTCGCCGTTACAAGCTTCGTTTATCATCTCTTCTTTTTATATTGCAGTAACAGTTGCTGGCATCCCATCGGCGATGCTGATCAAACGCGTTGGTTATAAGAATGGCATGGCGATTGGCTGTGCGATTATGGCTTTATCGGCGCTGATGTATATTCCCGCAGCAAAACTGCAAATGATCGAAATTTTCTTGTTCGCACAGTTAATGATAGGTGTTGGACAAACCGTGCTACAAACCGCTGTTAACCCATACGTGGTGAAAATGGGCTCTGAGAAATCAGCCGCTGTACGTGTGTGTATCATGGGCTTATTAAACAAATTTGCGGGTGTTATTGTGCCTGTTATTTTTGCTGCTGTAGTCGTGAGCGGCGTTGTTGATGGCGCAGGTAAATTATCGCAAGAGCAAAAAGACATGATGGCGAACAGCCTGATTATGCCTTATGTATTGATTGCAGGTTTAATCATGTTATTTGCTGCGTTTGCGAAATTTGCACCATTACCAGACTTAGTGTTTGATGAAGACGAAACATCAAACGGTAAAGGCGAAATTAAAGAAGCCCTTGCGCACCCTCACTTAGTTTTAGGTGTGGTGGGTATTGCTTTATATGTTGCAGTTGAAGTTATTGCAGCAGACACCATTGGCTCTTACGCATTACAAATTGGCGTTGCTGATTACTCAGTTATGACTTCTTACACCATGGCGTGTATGTTGATTGGTTACGCGATAGGTATTTTGACTATTCCACGTTTCATGAGCCAACAAACGGCGTTATTAATGTCGGGTATTGCCGGTATTATCACCGTGTTGTTAGTGATACTTGGCAGCAATGACTCGTTCATTATTTCAAACTTATTATTAGTGCCATTTGGTGGCCCACAATTACCAGACCCATTGTTATGCATTGCGTTACTAGGCTTTGCTAATGCTATGGTTTGGCCTGCAATTTGGCCACTCGCTTTAGCTGGCTTAGGTCGCTTAACAGGCACCGCATCAGGCTTATTGATCATGGGTATTGCTGGTGGTGCACTAGGCCCATTATTAATCGGTTTAGGGAACGTAGCAGGCCTTGGTGCACAAGGCGCTTACATTGTGATGATCCCAAGTTATGTATTCATTTTATTCTACGCCTTAAAAGGCCATAAGATGAGAAGCTGGAAGTAATCCAGTAGATTATTTTCAAGTTAAGCAAAGCCGCGGTACGCCCATCACCGCGGCTTTTTTGTGGGTAAAAGTTAGCGAGTTTGAAAGGGGAAAGGGGAAAGGGGAAAGGTACGAGTTTCGAGGGACGAGATACGAGGTGTAGGAGGCGTTTTAACGCCGAAAAAGAGATATTAGATATCAGTGGTTAGAAGTTAGATTGTGCCTGCACATAATTAAATTGAAATGCTCGTTCGTAGGCGTGAAATTTATTTCGCGCGATGAACATAAGAGCTATCAGCTTTCAGCCGTCAGCTATCAGATTGAAAAGTTAGCGAGTTAGAAAGAGTAAAGGGTAAAGGTACGAGTTTAGAGGTGTAGGAGGCGTTTTAACGCCGAAAAAAGTCAAAGGGGGAGGTATTCCAACCCAAAAAAACACTATGCTGTTAGCACCTAGCACCTAGCACCTAGCACCTAGCACCTAGCACCTAGCACCTAGCACCTAGCACCTAGTACCTAGCACCTAGCACCATTCCTACGCGATATAAAATCGCTGCTACAATTTTGAAAACTCGCAACTCGCAACTCGCAACTCGCAACTCGCAACTCTCACCAACAAAAAAGCCGTGGGATTTTCATCACACGGCTTTTGATATTTCGCTTAGTCGTTTTATTAGAACGAGTAGCTGTAACCTAGTTGTAGGGTACGTGGTTTACCTGGTTGAATACCGCCGTTTGCACGGTTTGCAACGTAGGTTTTGTCAAACAGGTTGTCTACTGTTAGGTATACTTTTTGTTTGTCGTCGATGAGGTATTTAGCTGCTAAATCCCACACCACGCGGCTGTCGATTGCATTGCGACCTGAGTCTGTTAAGTCTGCGTGTGCATCAGACACATAACGCATTTGCGTATCGAATACGAAGCTTGAGAACGCAGCACCCACTGAAAGCGCTAATTGGTTTTCAGGCACGTATGGCATTGCATCGCCTTTTTCTACGCTACCCCAAAGCTCTGATTCAAAATCATTTTCGAATTGAGAATCAGTGTAAGTGTAAGTTAAGCGTACAGGGAATGAAGCTGCGTTGGTCGCAAACACTTTACCTGCGCTTAGCTCAAAACCAGACACAGATACTTCACCGTAGTTGTATTGGTCGCCAATGTTGTTGTCGTTACAACCAACAGCTGCAGTACAGTTACCATGCATGTTTGTGTAGTCAGAGTTAAAGTAGATTACTTCACCTTGAATGCCCGCGTAATCGTAACGACCACCTAGCTCGATGTTAACACTCTCTTCTTCTTCTTGATCTGCGTTACCCGGTGCCGCTGGAGCGTAACCTTTTTGAATACCAGCAAGAAGCGTTAGGTTGTCGCTTACTGTGTAAGTGGCACCTAGTGACGGTACTAAGATTTCTGTGTCGTTGCTAATATCTTTTGTTAAGCCGTTAGCACGTGATGGATCAGACTTTGCCCATTCAACACGTTTGATTGTGATGTCTTCGTAGCGAAGACCTGCACTAATAACTAACGCATCAATTGTCCACTCATCTTGAATGAATAGGGTCGTCGCTTCTGCACTGTCTACACGGTTGCTATCAGAACCCGGTACGCCTTTTTCAGTTAGCGTCATTGATAAGTCTTGATTAAGCGTGTATTTGTCTTGCCATTGGAAGCGGTCCATTTCATCTTCATGGTAACGTGCACCCACAGTGATGTAGTGATCGCCAGCAGGAATATGGAACTCAGTTTGTAAGCCTTTTGCTTGGTAATCACGGTTGTTTGCTTTTACTGCAACGCCTTCAATACCTTCGCTCGTTGGGTTTGCTTCAAACTCGCTGTATTTTTCTAAATCGCTTACACCCACTTTACTTGCTTTATACCAGTTACGGTGGAAGTCGTTTAAGTATGCAGTAGCAAGTAACTCGTAACCTTTACCAAAGCGGTATGCATAGTTAATTTGATATGCATTGTGTTGCGTGTTCATTTCGTCTTTTTGCGAAGCCGCATAACGACGGTAAGGATTTGCTTGGTAATCAGCATCTGTTAAACCCATGTACGTTTCGTCAGAGCGCTCATCTGAGTACTTTAACTTCATTTCTAGGCTGTGTGCTTCGTTATCACCAAAATCAAAACCAAACTTTAATAAGAAATCGTTCTTTTCGAAGCCAGTGTTATCGCTACCAACTGGTAAATCTTTAAAGCCATCTGCGCCGTAAGTAAATACTTCTACAAGGCCCGCAGCATTGTTTTTCTTTTTACCAAAGTAAGCATGACCTTTATAGAAACCGTCGCTACCAAGTTCAGCGTTAAGTAAACCTTTAGACCCTTCAGTCGGTAGGCTACGAGAAACTAAGTTTAAAACACCGCCTGTTGTACGTGGGCCATACTTAACAGACGCCGCACCCTTAAGTACTTCGATAGACTCCATACGACCCATTGTAGGGAAGTAGTAAGCAGAAGGCGCAGAGTACGGTGCTGGTGCTACAAGAACACCATCTTCCATTACAGAGATTTTGTCGTTACGACCCGTACCCGTACCACGCATACCGATGTTAGGACGAAGGCCATAGCCGTCTTCTTCTTGTACATATACACCCGGTACAGCACTTAAAACACGTGAGATATCAGTGTATTCAAACTTTTCTAGTTCTTGCTCATCAATAAAAGTAGCAGAGCCAGGAATATCGTTAATTGCAGATGCAGAGCCAATTACAGTGATTTGCTCGAAGTTCTTCTCTTCTTTAGTTACATCTTTTGCAAAAGCATTAGCGCTTAGAGATAAAGCGACCGCAGTCGAAAGCGTAGAAACAATAAACTTAGGTGTCATTGTGTGTCCTGTAGTGTTTAGATATTTTTAACGGGCGCAATTTAAACATGTAAAATAATGCGAATCAATCCTATTTGTACTAAAACAGGTCTGAACTGTAAGTTTTTGAATTAAATCAGGTATAAGAAATACAGTAGTATTGTATTACGATATTGGGTTTGGGGAGGTGTTAAGTAAAACTTAACGCTTGGAGCTTTCAGCCGTCAGCTATCAGATTAAAAGTTAGCGAGTTAGCGAGTTAGCAAGAGTAAAGGGGAAAGAGTAAAGGGGAAAGTTTGCGAGATGCGAGGTGTAGGAGGCGTTTTAACGCCGAAAAAATGAAGATATTAGATATCAGTGGTTAGAAGTTAGATTAAAATACCCAAGTTAGCGAGTCGCAAGGAGAAAGGATAAAGGAGCTATCAGCTCGTAGGTTGGGTAGAGCGGAGCGAAACCCAACGTATGGAGTCATCAGCTATCAGATTGAAAAGTTAGCGAGTTAGCAAGAGTAAAGGGGAAAGGTACGAGTTCCGAGGGAAGAGATACGAGACGTAGGAGGCGTTTTAACGCCGAATTCGTAGCAGCGGGTTTACCCCGCGTTTTCAAATTAAATAATTCATGGTTAAAACCATTCCTACGCGATATAAAATCGCGGCTACAATCTTGCTAACTTGCTAACTTGCTAACTTGCTAACTTGCTAACTTGCTAACTCGCTAACTCGCAACTCACACCTACGTCAAACGTAGGGCGATGAACTCGGCGAGTTTGTCTACGGCGGTGCCGGGGTCGTCGGTGCGTTTAATTAAACTAATACCGATTTGACCAAGTTCAGGGAGGTCTTTGGTTTGTAGTTGGTAGTTAAGCTCATTCGGTACGGTACTTTTTGCCAGCACTGTAATGCCTAAGCCTTCTTTTAACGCCGCAGTTAGGCCAGTTAAGTCGGCATTACTGTAGGCAATGCGGTATTTAATACCCGCACTTTGTAGTGCTTCGATTGCGCGGCGGCGATAAATACATCCCTCTGGGGCGGTTACAAGCGTTACCACATCGTTTTGCGCCAGGTTTAAATCACCCACCCATACGAGTTGGTCTTGCATAAAAATCGGGAACTTGGCTGATTCGAGCTCTTCGTTTAATGCCAACACTAAATCGAATTGATCTTGGCGCGAGACCGACAATAAATGCTTACTCAAACGAGAGCGCACTTCGAGTGATACGTCAGGGTAAAGGGCCACGAAGTCACCAATGATCGACGGTAAAATACGTGCAGCAAATTCACTGGGGATCCCCAAGCGCACTTTACCAGTCACGTTTTCGCTGGTGAACTGCTGCAAAATGGCATCGTTTTGTTGCAGCATTTGCTTTGCTAATGGCATAAGCAATTCGCCATATTGATTAAGCACTTGGCGCTGACCTTGCTTTTTAAACAGCTTATGGCCCAGCATGTCTTCAAGGCGCTTTATTTGTAAGCTCACAGCCGGTTGCGATAGCCCCAATAATTCACCTGCTTTGGCAAATCCGCCAACTTCAACAACAGTGACTAAAGTACGTAAACTATCGGTAGAAATGTTTTTCATTAAAAAATTCTATTTATAGGGCTGTATATATAAGCATTATTTATCAATTGATAAATAATTACAATTTGTTGTTGCTAGCACGGCGCAATATACTTCAGCCATTAATGATTGATAGGTGTCACATATGACTTTTACGCCAATAATGTTTGCTCGCCACAGCCAAGCTGAGACCCCAGCAGACAACGTGCTACAAGCTAATAGCGATACTGCCATTATGGATTTTAGTGGCACTGAAGCAATCCCATTTTTAACGGCTATTTTAGGTCTTGATATTAATAAGCTAACCGCCAGCGGTTTAGGCTTACGTAGTTCATTAGACGATGACCTAACAAGCAGCTACGCTTATGCCCTGTATTACTTTAACGAAACTGCATTTCGTTTTGTATTAGGCAAAGATGCCAGCGTGCAATTACAGTCGCTTATTAATGAGCAACAACTACGTTACGACATTGATTATGTAATGCGTGACGATTTAAGCGCGCTAACCCTAAGTGGTGAGCAGGCGTTTGATGCCTTGGTCGACAGCTTTAAGCTAACACCGGGGCTGCGTTTATCAGACATGCGCAGCTGCTATGGTGCACAAAGCGGTGAGGTATTTATTACCGCCATAGATAACCAAGCAACACAGCAATTTCAGCTGGTGGCGCGCCAAGCAGAGCTTGATAAATGGCAAACGCACTTACAGCAGCTCGGCTTTGATTTAGCCTTAGCCAACGTTGCTTAAAACATAAAATTTTTAAAACAGCTACGCACTTGAGTGTTTAGCTGTTTTTTAGTTACAAAATCGCAATTTGGGTGTGACAACTGTGCAACTAATGTATAATCGCCGCCCATGTTATTCCCCCTCATTAAATTGAGGCCACGCCCCACAACTTGTGGGTTAATTTAAAAGTGAAGGAATATTATGACTTCTAAAACAGTTTTACATGCTAAGCACCTTGAAGCTGGCGCAAAAATGGTTGATTTTCACGGCTGGGAAATGCCAATCAACTACGGCTCACAAATCGAAGAGCATAATGCGGTTCGCACAGATGCAGGTATGTTTGACGTATCTCACATGACAATTGTTGATGTTCAAGGCGAGCAAGCACAAGCGTTCTTACGTAAACTAGTTGCAAATGACGTTGCTAAGTTAACTGTACCGGGTAAAGCACTTTACACAGGTATGCTTAACGAAGAAGGCGGCGTAATCGACGACCTTATCATCTACTTCTTCTCAGAAACAAACTACCGTTTAGTTGTTAACTCAGCGACACGTGAAAAAGATTTAGCGCATTTAGCTAACGTTTCGGCTGATTTCGCCGTAACAGTTACTGAGCGTCCTGAGTTTGCAATGATTGCCGTTCAAGGCCCTAACGCACGTGCTAAAACAGCAACAGTACTTAACGCAGAGCAACAAGCTGCTGTTGAAGGTATGAAGCCTTTCTTTGGTGTGCAAGCAGGTGATTTATTTATTGCGACAACAGGCTATACTGGCGAAGATGGTTATGAAATCGTAGTACCTAACGATCAAGCTGCTGATTTATGGCAACAACTTCTAGACGCAGGCGTAGCGCCAGCGGGTCTAGGTGCACGTGATACGTTACGTCTTGAAGCAGGTATGAACCTTTACGGCCTAGATATGGACGAAAGTGTTTCTCCACTTGCTGCAAACATGGCGTGGACAATCGCATGGGAGCCAGAAGATCGTAAGTTTATCGGTCGTGAAGTATTAGAGCAGCAACGCGCTGACAAAAGCACAGACAAACTAGTTGGTTTAGTGCTTGAAGAAAAAGGCGTATTGCGTAGCGGTTTAAAAGTCATCGTTGAAGGTGGTGAAGGGGTGATTACCTCTGGTACATTCTCACCAACTCTTGGTCACAGTGTTGCGCTAGCACGCGTTCCGCGTTCAACTGGCGAAACAGCCCAAGTAGAGATGCGTAAAAAACTGGTTAACGTTAAGGTTGTTAAACCTTGCTTTGTACGTAACGGCAAATCAGTTATCTAAACTATAAAAAATTTGGTGTTATCACCCAATATAAACCAAAGGAACAAAAAGATGAGCAATATCCCAAGCGAATTAAAATATGCTACTTCACACGAGTGGGTTCGCGACGAAGGTGACGGTACGTTTACTGTAGGTATCACTGAGCACGCACAAGAACTTCTTGGCGACATGGTATTCGTTGAATTACCAGAAGTTGGTGATGAAGTTGACGCGGGTGAAGACTGCGCAGTAGCTGAGTCTGTAAAAGCAGCATCAGACATCTACGCACCAATCGGCGGTGAAATCGTTGCAATCAACGAAGATCTTGAAGATTCGCCTGAAACAGTAAATAACGACCCGTACACTGACGGTTGGTTATTCCGTATCAAAGCATCTGACACATCAGAGCTTGATAACCTGTTAGACGCTGAAGGCTACGCTAACACAATCGACGAAGACTAATTAATTAGTCACGCCGACTAAAAGCCCCTCATAAGTGGGGCTTTTATGATTTTATAGCTTACTTTTCCATACGCTGTAAGTTACTAAATCAACACGTTTTTAAGTTATTGCCAGTTACCCATTGGCAGTAACCACTTTTTTTTGGATCATAGGAATCTGGACAAATGTCAAACGCCAAATCTCTTGAACAATTAGAGCAAAAGCAAGATTTTATTCGCCGTCACATTGGGCCAAGCCCAGCGCAAGTAAGCGACATGCTGAGCGCTCTTGGAGTATCGAGTGTTGAAGAGCTGATCGGTCAAACGGTACCTGCAAGCATTCGCTTAGAGCAAGGTTTATCAATTGGCGAAAGCCGCACTGAAGTTGAAACACTAAGCTACTTAAAATCAGTAGCAAGCAAAAATAAAGTGTTCAAATCATACATCGGTCAAGGCTACCACCCAACTCACGTACCACACGTAATTTTACGTAACGTACTTGAGAATCCAGGCTGGTACACTGCGTATACACCATACCAACCAGAGATTGCACAAGGTCGTTTAGAATCATTATTAAACTTCCAGACTATGACCCTAGACCTAACGGGTCTTGACCTAGCAAGCGCGTCATTACTTGACGAGTCAACGGCTGCGGCAGAAGCAATGGGCCTTGCAAAGCGTGTTGCTAAGTCTAAATCAAACACATTCTTCATTGCTGAAGACGTACACACGCAAACAATCGACGTTGTTGCAACACGTGCAGAGCAGTTCGGTTTTGACGTTATCGTTGGTAAAGCAGCTGAAGCACTAGACCACGACATTTTTGGTGCGTTATTCCAATACCCATCAACAACCGGTGAAATCACTGACGTAACTGATTTAATCGCTGGCGTACAAAGCAAAAAAGCGATTGCCTGTGTTGCTGCAGACATCATGAGCTTATTACTGCTTAAAGCACCGGGTAAATTAGGTGCAGACGTAGTGCTTGGTTCAGCACAGCGTTTTGGTGTGCCTATGGGTTACGGTGGTCCACACGCTGCATTCTTCGCAACACGCGACAAGTACAAGCGTTCACTACCAGGTCGTATTATCGGTGTTTCTAAAGACCGTTTAGGTAACGACGCACTACGTATGGCAATGCAAACACGTGAACAACACATTCGTCGTGAAAAAGCCAACTCAAACATCTGTACAGCGCAAGTACTACTAGCGAACATGGCAGCGTTCTACGCGGTTTACCACGGTCCACAAGGCCTTAAAACTATCGCTGAGCGTATCCACCGTTTTGCAGACATCTTAGCGGCAGGCTTAAAAGCGAAAGGTGTAAACCTTAAGCACGACACATGGTTCGATACACTGACTGTTGTTGCAGATAACAAAGACGAAATCGTTGCACGTGCAGTAGCAAACGGCGTTAACTTTGCGGCTAACCGCGCAGGTGAATACTCAATTTCTGTATCAGAAACAACAACCCGTGCAGACGTAGCTGAGCTATTCGACATCATCTTAGGTGAAGGCCACGGTCTGAGCGTTGATGCACTTGCAAACGAAATCGAAGTAAACGGCAGCAACTCAATTCCTGCAAGCCTAGTACGCGATGACGAAATTTTAACGCACCCTAACTTCAACTCGTACCACAGCGAGACTGAAATGTTGCGTTACATCAAGCGCCTAGAGAACAAAGACTTAGCGCTTAACCACTCAATGATCTCATTAGGTTCATGTACAATGAAACTTAATGCGACAGCTGAGATGATCCCAATCACTTGGCCTGAGTTTGCAAACTTACACCCATTCTGCCCACTTGATCAGGCAGCGGGTTACCAAATCATGATGACTGAGTTACATGATTGGTTAGTAAACATCACAGGTTACGATGCAGTTTCACTACAACCTAACTCAGGTGCACAAGGTGAATACGCAGGCTTAATCGCGATTCGTAAATACCACGAGTCACGCGGTGAAGGTCACCGTAACGTATGTTTGATCCCAAGTTCAGCGCACGGTACAAACCCAGCGTCTGCACAAATGGCAAGCATGAAAATCGTGGTTGTTGACTGTGATAAAAACGGTAACGTTGATATGGCAGACCTTAAAGCGAAAGCCGAAGAGGTATCTGAAAACCTATCTTGTATCATGATCACTTACCCATCTACACACGGTGTTTACGAAGAAACAATTCGTGAAATCTGTGACATCGTGCACCAGCACGGCGGTCAAGTGTACATGGACGGCGCAAACATGAATGCGCAAGTTGGTGTTACAAGCCCAGGTTCAATTGGTTCTGACGTATCGCACCTTAACCTACACAAAACATTCTGTATTCCACACGGTGGTGGTGGTCCAGGTGTTGGCCCAATCGGTGTTAAATCTCACCTAGCGCCATTTATGCCTAACCACAGCGTAATTAATGTTGCTGGCACAAACATCGGTAACGGTGCGGTTTCTGCAGCCCCTTACGGCTCAGCAGCTATTTTACCTATCTCGTGGGCATACATTGCCATGATGGGCTCTGAAGGCTTAAAACAAGCAACAGAAATGGCTATCGTGAACGCTAACTACTTATCTGAGAAGCTAAGCGAGCACTACCCAATTTTATACCGTGGCCGTAACAACCGCGTTGCGCACGAGTGTATTGTTGACCTACGCCCAATCAAAGAGCAAACAGGCGTTACAGAAATGGACGTAGCTAAACGTCTACAAGATTACGGCTTCCATTCACCAACTATGTCATTCCCAGTAGCTGGCACACTAATGATTGAGCCAACTGAGTCTGAGTCTAAAGTTGAGATCGACCGTTTCATCGAAGCAATGGTGTCAATCAAGTCAGAAATCGACCGTATCGCATCTGGCGAATGGTCAATTGAAAACAACCCGCTAGTGTTTGCACCGCACACACAAGCAGACGTACTAGGCAATGAGTGGGACCGTGCATACGACCGTTTCTACGCAGCATTCCCAGTACCAAGCGTAGCAAAAGACAAATTCTGGCCTACAGTAACGCGTATCGATGACGTATACGGCGACCGTAACCTAGTTTGTTCATGCCCAGCGGTTGAGACATACCGTGACTAAGGTTTGATTAAATTCAAATGCCAAAAAGCCGTTGCAGCAATGTAACGGCTTTTTTGTGTTTTGGAGAAAGTTAGCGAGGGTAAAGTTAGCGAGAGTAAAGGGGAAGGGAGCTATCAGCTTGTAGGTTGGGTAGAGCGGAGCGAAACCCAACAAGTTAGCGAGTTGCGAGGGGAAAGTTGCGAGTTTCAAGGGACGAGATGCGAGTTGTAGGAGGCGTTTTAACGCCGAAAAAAGAGTTGTTAGATATCAGTCGTAGAAGGCAGATTAAGAAATAAGTTAGCGAGTTGCTAGGGGAAAGAGTAAAGGAGCTTTAAGCCATAAGTTTATAGTTTGATTGTGCCCGCACATCGTTAAGCCGAACTCCGATACCGTAGGCGTGAAATTTATTTCGCTCGAGTAAGTAAGATAAAAGTCAAAACGCAAGTTCTTACTCTTTGTGCTTAACTGTACCAATGGATTAACTAATCCGTTGGTACAGTTGAGTTAAATTAATAAGGAAATGGCATGAAAAAGGGTTTTGAAATAGCAGCAGACCTGACCGAAGCCGCATTTAAAAGTCAATTACTGACAGGCGTAGCTAAAGATATACCTTATGTAAGTACGTTGATTAAAGTATGGAATTTAAGTGATTCTATTCGAGATAGAATGTTTGCATCTAAAATAGTGCGTTTTATTGAAGCTATCGATGAAGTTAGTAAAAAGGAAAAAGATGAATTATCGAGAAAAATAAAATACTTAAACCAAGATGATTTGGAAAGAGTTACAGACAAAATATTATTCTGTATTGAATCCATAACGGATATTGATAAGTCTGAATTCATAGCAAATTTCTTTATTGCATACATATATGAAAAAATATCAGAACGGGAGCTTAGGCAGTGTATTGATATAGTTCAAACTTCCTTTTTAGATGATTTAAAATTGTATGTCGAAACATGTATTGGTACATATGCCAATGAGGAAGATTTGAATTATCAAAAAATAGATGGGTTAATAAGCACTCCACTCTTCACTAATTTTAGAGATGATAGACTTTTACAAAGAACTAATGATACCGATAATATTGGTAAACATTTGTATAAAGAAACGTTTATAGGTATGCAGTTCAGAATAGCGTTTAATTTTGGAAAAGATAGAAGAGAGGTTGAAAATTCTTAAGTGTTGTTACTCAACTAAGGTGAGTAAAAAAGAATGTTTTCGAGGGCCTTTTTTTTACATCCTAATAAAAACATGGGGTCAGGTCTTTCTTTTTGCCTAACCCCTTTACCAACCCACAACCAACACTATGCTGTTAGCACCTAGCACCTAGCACCTAGCACCTAGCACCTAGCACCTAGCACCTAGCACCTAGCACCTAGCACCTAGCACCTAGCACCTAGCTAACATGTGTTCTTAAACTGATAGCTTACGACTGAAATCTCTTATGTTTATCGCGCGAAATAAATTTCACGCCTACGGATGAGCATTTCAATTTAACTATGCGCAGGCACAATCTAATCTAACTTCTAACGACTGATATCTAATATCTCCTTTTTTGCTCGGCGTTAAAACGCCTCCTACGCCTCGAATCTCGTTCCTCGCAACTCGCCCCTAAAACCAGTTACTTTGTTTTCGATCATTGCGCTATAAGGTACTCAAATCTATACTTTTTGTATCGATCTTGATTAACAATATCAGCACTTTATAAGCGAATGGAAAATCTGAACATAGCCATGGCTGGGCTAACCGCCATTATCCTTTTTATTTTTGGGCTTGAGAACTTTTCTCGGGAAATTGAAAGTATATCGGGAGAGCGCTTTCGTAAATCGTTGAGTCGCGCGACTAACATTCCTATTTTTGGGGTGTTAATTGGTGCTGTGGTGACGGCTTTTATTCAATCGAGTTCTGCGACGTCGGTGATCACGATAAGCTTGGTAAATGCGGGGGTGTTAACGTTTAAAAATAGTGTCGGTATTATTTTTGGGTCAAATGTGGGCACTACGATAACGGCTCAGCTGGTGGCTTTTAAGCTGACGGTATTTGCTCCTGTGATTATTATTATTGGCTTTTTTCTGTCACTGACTCGCAATCGCTTTTCTATTTTTGGTAAGGCGATTTTCTATTTCGGTTTTGTCTTTTTTAGCCTTAACCTGATTTCATCATCACTTGCGCCATTACAAAACAACCCTGCATTAATTGAGATTTTAACGCAGCCGCAAAACCCACTTTTAGCGATTTTAGTGGGCTGTGTATTTACTGCTATGGTGCAGTCGAGTTCGGTGACTACAGGGCTTGCCATTGTTTTTACACAGCAAGGTATTTTGGGGCTTGAGAACGCGGTACCCATTATTATGGGGGCGAATATTGGTACCACAGCGACGGCAATGATCTCGGTGTTTGGTATGGATATCGCAGCAAAGAAAGCAGCGTTGAGCCACCTGTTGTTTAATGTGGGTGGGGTACTTTTATTTCTGCCTTTCATTTTATTGTTTGGTGATAAGTTAAGTGAAATTACGCTTGATCCCGCTGTCGCACTGGCAAACATCCACTTTATTTTTAATGTGGTTGCCAGTTTAGTTTTTATTGCTTTTGTTAACCCTTTTACGCGCTTTGTCGATTTTTTGCTTGGTGAAGGAAAGATGGACTTTGAACGCCTTGAATTGCCCACCTACCAAGAAGATGAAGAGTTTCAGCATGTCGTCGATAAGTTAGAGTCAGGTAACCAACAGCTGCTTAACTTCTTAAAAGAAAACTACAATCAGGTCACGCTGAGCTTAGAGACTAACTACAAAGGTATTCAAGATACTGCACAAAAGCGCTTGGAATATGCCAGTTTTGTTGAGAAGGAATACATCACTTATTTCACTACTATTGTTAGTAAAATCAATGATGAAGAGCAGTCACGAGAGTTAATGCTGCAAATTAACCGCTTTGATTATTTGTTCCAAATTCATGATTCCATCATTGATTTGTTTGAAAGCAAGCGGATTATGAATGAACAATTTATTGAATTAGAAAGCGATATTTTGATTATGATCCGCGAACTTTCGAGTGATACGCTGACCTTGTTCACCCATACCAGCGAGAATTTAGAACAACCTAAAAATGACGAAATAGATAAAGCAGCTAGGTCATTGCAACTGCATCTGAATCAGGCGCAGCGTAAGTTATTAATGCTACTTGCTGATACCAACAGAAAAGATGCCGGTACACTGACAAATTTCGTCACCTATTCACAGCGCCTCAAAGATAAACTGCTGAACTTACATAAAATGTATTCACGTAAGAATGCCGAGTTGTAAGTTGGGTAGAGCGGAGCGAAACTCGATAAGTTAGCGAGTTGCGAGGGGATAGGGTAAAGAATCTTTCAGCCGTCAGCTATCAGATTGAAAGTTAGCGAGTTAGAAAGAGTAAAGGGGAAAGTTTGCGAGATACGAGTTTCGAGTTGTAGGAGGCGTTTTAACGCCGAACAAAAAATTCGATTGGGTAGGGAGCCCCCTTTATCAACCCACAACCAACACTATGCTGTTAGCACCTAGCACCTAGCACCTAGCACCTAGCACCTAGCACCTAGCACTGTAGGCGTGAAATTTATTTCGCGCGAACCCATTAAATAACAACTTCGAAAGTATTTTGTATTTATATGGGTACAATTGTCAAATAACCTGTATTATGCATGCTTTGCTGTTGGGTGATGAAATATCTTACTTAACCACCTGATTATGTTGTTGAAAATTTAAGGTGAAATAATGTTTAAAGGGAACTTTGTGTGCATTAACATGGCTTTGGCCTATTTGCTTGTGTTAAATCTTGGGGTTGCTGGTGCTTCGGCTAATGACGATACACCAATAGAGAGCGTGGTTGCAGATGCTAACTTCTTAGCGTGTTTACAAGAAAGTGGCTATAAAACTGTGGGGGAGGTGACAAAAATACATTGCAGAGATCGCGGTATTACCTCAGCCAAAGGGCTTGAGCATTTTAGTAACTTAACAAAACTCGTCCTCAGTAATGAAGGGGATAGCTTCATCGTTGGTGAAATTGGTGGCATTACAAGTAGACCTGCCGATAAGAAAGTGCCAAACCAGCTGACCGAAATCGACATAAGCCACAACAGCCAGCTTTTCCATGTTAATTTAAGCCAAAATAGCCTTACGAGTATTGATGTAAGTAACAATGAAGAGTTAGAGACTTTAATGCTGAGTGGTAATAAGCTTTCAAAGCTTGATGTAAGCACTAACGGTAAACTTACATGGCTTGATCTTAAAGATAATAAGCTGACAGGTGAATTGACGCTTGTTAATTCTGAACTGTATCAACTTAATCTGTCGGGCAATAAGCTCACAAAAGTAAATATACCGAGTGGTATTCGTAACCTTGAGCTTGCAAATAATCAGTTAAAAAACCTAGATTTAAGCAAGTTCAAGATGCTCAGCGAACTAAACCTAGATGCCAACCAGCTTAGCGCTTTAGACATAAGCCATAATAAAAAGTTAACTGCACTTTACGCCAGTAATAACCACTTAAGCACTATCGATTTAACAGCAAACCCCATGCTTCAAGTGCTCTTTTTGTCGAATAACAAATTAAAAAACATTGATTTACGTGAACATGCAAATTTAGTAGATATCAGCCTTTTTAATAACCCACTAAAAAAAGTAGATGTAAGCAAAAGCTATAATTTAGAGCTGTTAGAACTCGACAGTGGTGTTGAGTGCATAGGCATAGTTTGTGCAACAAGGTTTGAAGGGTACGAATAATAGCGTGTTGGACAGAGCACTGCGAAGCTCGATAAGTTAGCGAGGGGAAAGGGGAAAGGGGAAAGGGAAAAGTTCCCCGAACTCGCAAACTTTCCCTTTGTAACTCGCTAACTTTTGTTCTTAATCTGATAGCTCTTATGTTTATCACGCGAAATAAATTTCACGCCTACGGATGAGCATTTCAATTTAACTATGTGCGGGCACAATCTAATCTGACTTCTAACGACTGATATCTAATATCTCCTTCCTCGTCCCTCGCATTTAATAATTTTGGTTGTTTTGCATCCCTCCATAATTCATCCATTATTGTGATATACCCTTTGAGATATGTACCTTTTGTACCCCAAATTTAGTGGGTTAAAGCTTAACCATTTCGAAAATAAGTCTGTCGGACTTTGAGTAGAAGTATGAGTTTTATTAATTAATAGTTTGTCGAAATTACAATCAATAATTAGGAATCGTGATATGAATCAGTCTAAAAGGATTAGTGCTGTATTGGCTTTATCCCTACTTTCACTAGTTGGGTGTTCTGATGATGACTCTACTGAACAAGAAGCTGTTGCTAATGTAGCGTTGAAATCGATGACCCCAGTGTCTGATAACGTTTATCAACCAGGGCAACAGATTACTGTTGATTTCAGCACAGAAACAACCTTATTAACGAATGAGCATGTAGGTGTTTCCTTTATTTTGATTGAAAGAAGTAAAGTCGCTGAGCTTGAAACTGAAGATGAGCCAGATGGCTACGATTTAGGTGAGTTTGATATCGAGCAGTTACAAGAAGGCGAGCAAAATCATAGTGCAACATTAATTTTGCCAAACGAAGATCTCGCTGCGGGTGAATTTGTCATTGCCGCTTTTGTTGACACAAGCGGGGTGATCTCAAATGAAGTTGATGTAACAGATAATAAGTCGCGGGGCATTGAGTCTGGTGACGAAAGCACCTATAGCTCGGTAGTCATTGGCGATGGCCATTATCATGATTTTGTTTTAGATAAACTTAAAGTTGGCGACGGCTTTGCTGTTTTTCCTGGTCCGGGTAAACGAGATACCACAGGGACTGGTGAACCTACGCAAAAAATACCTGATTTAATCGGTTTTATTAATGCCACCAAATTTGGCAATTCTGTCAATGAGGCTGACATCAGTGCAACGATAACCATCGGCGAAACCACTTATCATGCTCACTTATGGAATGAGCAAGCGCAAGCTTATATGGAGACGATGCGTATAAAGTTTCCTGATCATGAGCAGTCTCATTACTTTCCTTGGGATGTTGCTGTGAATGGTGTATTGCTCAAAGCGATACACGATAATTTTGATCACGATGGTGGCGAAAACAGCTTTAGCATGACATTTACCTTCCATGATAACTCAGAAGAAATTGAAGCTCACAGTGACAATAATAGTATTACCGTTGAGGTACCTTATGCGCTTTATCATGATGAAGTGAGTACCGCAGAATCGGCAGAACTAAATAGTAATAAAACTACAATAGCTTCAGTATCAGCGATGCAGACTACAGCTGCAGCAGCAACAACCTTGGCTAAAGTTGGTAGTTGGAGTGCGACCTATGGTGACAGTGATGCTGTGGCTATCAGCCCTTCTTTTTATAGCTATATGAATGTTTCTTCTAGTAATGGTGGTTCAGCTGAGGGGCTAGTTGAAGCAGACCTAGACCTTTATTTATTTGATAAATCAGCAAGTTTGGTAAGTGCTAGTGCTGAAGCGAGTGCCAATGTAAGTGATGGTGAAATTACTTATGCAGCAAACTTTAGTGTGCTGGGTGATACGTTAATTGACGAGGGCGATACGTTATCGGCCTTAGACAAATCTTTAGGATATAGCTGGAGCGAAGAGCAAAAAGTGGTTGAAACGACGTTCACCATTGTGATTGTTCCGGTGACTGTTGAGGCAGGTGTTAGCGGAAGTTTAGATTTAGGAGTTGGTTTAACTTATAGCAATAGCCGTATTGACTTAGGGGGAGTTATTGTTACTGCTAGCATGGATGCGTATGCGACAGCTGAAATAAACCTAGGCATAGCAAGTGGCGGTGTTGGTATCGATTTCTTGATTATTGCAGATACATTTAATGCCACACTTTATGCAGATTTAGCTAAAGCTATCACTGATTCTAAAATAACCTTAGGAATTGATGTAACAAATGATATTGAGGCAATTTCAGGTGAATTTTATGTCTATGTTAAATACCCTAAATATAAGTGGTGTTGTACGGTTAAGACGAAAACTAAAACTCAAACTATCTATGATACCAGCACTTTGTACGATAAAAGCTGGACAATTTTAGACGAATCAGCAACCTTAAACTATTAGTTTGAAGGCTAAGGTATAATGCGTTTAATTAACATGAGTTTATTATTTGGCACTTTATTAGGCTATGCTTCGGCGGCTTATGCGGTGCCTCAGTGTACTGTTTGGGCTGAACTTCAATCAAAAGCAGATACGAATATTATCTCGATGAAAAGCCCTTCAAAAAGTCAGTTTGACTTGCAAGGGCGGTTGATTTATCGGCCATTGTTGGTTGAAGAGAAATCTCACTGGTTGGGTTTTGAGCTGTACCAAGCTCAAGCAAAGTTAAATAAAACGGTAAGTACAAGCAATGAATATGCTGTGCCTTTTGCCGTGAAAATTAACAATAACTCAGGTGAAGTTTTAGATTATCGGTTTAATGCTAAATTAAAACCGGCCGATCAACAGAAGCTGATTGCTTTATACCGTGCCTTTCACCGTGCAAAACACCCTGAAAATTTACAGGGTGATAAGTACTGGGTTAAAGAACGTGATGATATTGGTCAGTACAAATCACTCTACACGGTTTTAGCTGATAACAAACTAAAGCGTAATAAACTCAGTTACATAGAACCAACTGACACTAGACAAAGCGCTAATGCTGCGAAAAAGCTAATGCAGTTGGAAACGGCGAACATTATTAGTGATGAGTTTACTTTTGAAAACGATAAGTGCTGGTTAACAAAAACCCTCGGAAATAGTCATATTCAAGTCAGTAGTAGTGATGGAAATATGAATATTGAAGTACTGCAAACACTCAGTTTAAACCGTTCAAATCAATCGATACCCGATGATGCAAGGTTACTACAATTACCCGAAGACCCTAATCAATGGAAAAATTTAAGCACAGATTGGGTTTACCCTAAAGCGCCGCCTCAACCCTTAAAAAATACAGAAGCGTTTATCACTGCTTTAAAAAATATGGATTGGCTAGAAGGAGATCGAAAAACGCTTTTGCAATTTCTTTATGACAACGATCAGTATTTACAGAGCTTAAAAGAGCTTATTTCAACAAAGGCAATTGCTGATCCCCTAGAAAGTAAATTGTTTATGTACTTAGGTAAACATGACTCAGTTAATTCAAAACAGTTACTGACGGAAGTGTTTGTTGAACAAGGTTTATTTTCACCAAATCAGCGTTTTAGAAGTTTAATGGCACTAAAATACAGTGAAAAGCCTTTGACGGACATGCAGGTTGAGGCGATTTTTGAGTATTCCATGTCATATGGTCTTGATGAAGAAAATTCTAAGCTGGCTCACAGTGCTTTAATGGTAATGGGGGCTATAGCGAAAAATCAGCAGGGCAGTGAGTTTTCGAGTCAGTTAACCCAAAAGTTAGCTGATTCATTGAGTTCGAGTGCAACAGATAAAAAAGCATCTGCCCTAATCACCGCACTGGGCAATAGCGGAGACTATGATCATCAACAGCTTATTGGTGATTATTTAGCTGGCGACAGCCCAAGATTACGCCTAAATGCGGCAGAGGCCTTGGCAAAAATGCCAAGTAAAACCAGTTTGAATTACTTGAGTAATCAACTAAATCAAGAAACTGATAGTAAAACGCAAGGGGCGATTTTAAAAGCAATGGGTAATAATGAGTTAGACGCAAAACAAGTAGATAGTATTTACGCCTTTGCTGACGCTAGTAACCCGAAAGATATTCGCAGTGCCGCTATATCGGCGTTGAGTCAACAAGCAAAGTCAAAACCAGAGGTTAAAAGCCGTTTAAAAGCGCTTGTTAAGACGGAAACTAATCAAAAGAACCTGCGTCAATTAATGAAAGCGCTGTATGGTTCGTAAAAGCATAAGTTAGCGAGCTGGTAGGTTGGGTAGAGCGGAGCGAAACCCAACGAGTTAGCGAGTTACAAGGGGAAAGAGTAAAGGAATAACGTAGGCGTGAAATTTATTTCGCGCGATGAGCATAAGATCTATCAGATTGAAAGTTAGCAAGTTAGAAAGAGTAAAGAGGAAAGTTTGCGAGATGCGAGTTGTAGGAGGCGTTTTAACGCCGAAAAAAGTCATAGGGGAGGCGCAACTAACACTACGCTGTTAGCACCTAGAACCTAGCACCTAGCACCTAGCACCTATAACCATTCCTACGCGATATAAAATCGCTGCTACAATCTCGCTAACTTGCTGCTACTGAATCAAACTCACTTGTTTCACATACGTATCGGTTTGCAAACCAAAGTGGCCGAGAACGTAGGTGTAGGTGGCATTTTCATTCCATAATCGGCTGCTGTGAATGCCGTACACATAACAAGTGCCAGTTGAGCAGACGATTTGATCCGAGTAGCTCTTTATGGAATACACTTTGTCGCCTAATGCTTCTCCATAAATACTATTTAATAATGGGCTGCCAACCGATAAGCCATAGTAACCACATGTGTTATTCCACACATTGTATGGGTAAACACCACAACTAAGCAGGCCGCGCGCGGCACCTGCAACACCAACAAAGGTATCGACATCTGATGCCATGCCTAGCTTATAAATTTGCTGGGCTGCGAGTGTGACCCCCATTGAATGGCCTATAATATCGATCTTACCTGTGCAAGATTGGTTGATTGCAGTAAGAATAGCGTTACGTACGGGCGTTTCTTCACTGCCGTTATGATCGTTGCAACTCGCGCAAGATTTAGAGCCCCAATCTGGGGTGAAAATTTCACTGTCGACATACCCTTTTCGTTTTAATTCGTTGATTGTGTTATTCCAACTCGAAGGGGAGGCGGTATTACCATGTACCAGTACAACGTTATCTCTACATGCTGCAAAAGCAGTTGTGCTCATACCTGCGCATAGCGCAATCATCGTCAATAGGCGTTTCATTGTGTGTTCTCCTGTTTAACATTTGGTTTACAACGTATGAAATTTAAACAGGGCTGGATATAGTACTTTCGTGCAGCGCTACTATTTCGCATTGTGCAATGTATACCGTTTTATTTTGCTAGCACTGTAGGCGTGAAATTTATTTCGCGCGATGAACAAAAGAGCTCTCAGCTTTCAGCCGTCAGCTATCAGATTGAAAAGTTAGCGAGTTAGAAAGTTAGCAAGTTAGAAAGTTAGCAAGTTAGAAAGAGTAAAGGGGAAAGTTTGCGAGATACGAGTTGTAGGAGGCGTTTTAACGCCGAACAAAGTCATAGGGGAGGCACAACCAACACTATGCTGTTAGCACCTAGCACCTAGCACCTAGCACCTAGCACCTAGCACCTAGAACCTAGAACCTAGAACCTAGAACCTAGAACCTAGAACCTAGAACCTAGAACCT
>NZ_LRRU01000004.1:0-351794 GCF_001641615.1 Pseudoalteromonas gelatinilytica | reverse complement strand
CATCTCGCATCTCGCATCTCGCATCTCGCATCTCGCATCTCGCATCTCGCATCTCGCACCTCGCACCTCGCACCTCGCCTCCCTTTTTTCTCCTAAAATCTAATAATTTGTACTTAAAAAACGCACAAAAGTTAAATTAATGTAAATTTATTCTTGCTTTCGTACCTGTTTGGTCTATGTTTTTGGTCGGAGGTCACTCCTCCAACCTGATAGATAAAATTACAATCAACAGGAACACACATGAAAATAAAAACACTCTCACTAGTGCCAGCTTTAATGTTGGCAGCGGGTATCAGCCACAGTGCTTTTGCTGCGCAAGGAGTCGCATTTGTGCACGGTACAGGCCAACAAAGCGATGCTTATAATGACTATTGGACAGGCAGTTTTGTTGACACAGTTCGCCAAGGTGTGCCAAACAGTAGTAATTACACCGTTATTAATTGTGACTTCGAGCAATATATGTGGGCAGATGCGGCATCTGGCTGTTTAGCTGGGCAGCTCACTACATTTATCAATAATAAAAACATCACAGATTTAACCCTGATCACTCACTCTAACGGTGGCAACGTGGTGCGCTGGATTTTATCTAACCCAACGTGGGATAGCCGTTATCCAAATATCATTAGCAAAGTCACGCGCACTATTGCTCTGGCTCCTTCAAGCGGTGGCACACCGTTGGCTGATGCAGTCATTGCGGGCAATTCGTTCGAGCAAAGCTTGGGTTGGTTATTAGGTTATGGCAATGATGCAGTAAAACAACAGCAAGTGTCTTGGATGGCGTCGTATAACGCACAGTGGCTATACGGCACACCGAACCGCCCAAGCTTACCGTCTCGATTCGAAACCGTGGTGGGCAGTGATGTTGATTCTGCGGTATGGGATAGCGACAGCTATTGCGGCGGATACCAAAACCAAGTCGCCCTAGAAGTGACACAAAATTGGTTAGATAGCTGCTCAGATGGCTTTTTAAATTGCAGTTCTCAGTCGTTAGCTGGGGTAGTGTGGTTTACCGATAAATCACGAACCAAAGGCAGTGAACCTTTGAGTCATCAGCAAAGTCGACGCAATTGTTTTGGTTTGCCAGACATGCTTAAAAATCGAATTTAGGAGCCCGCTATGATTAATAAGTTAACCACACTCGCTGCTGCAATGATGCTTGTAAGCAACGCAGCACAGGCTAATGAGCAAACGGTTTATCAGTTTCCTCAAGTTCAACCAGCAGCGAACGCTCAACTTGAAACATTAGAAAAAGACAGTGTTGAATATTGGCAGAAGGTTTCGGGTAAAGAGCTTAAGCGCGGCGTGCCAGTCTTTGTAAACCAAGCTGATAACTTTATTCGCATTGCACCAAAAGCACGTTTTGATAGCGGCGAAGTATTTAAACCTCATGACTTACAGCTAGATAAACTGTCGGTGCGTGATGACAACTTTAGACAAATGCCAATGCAAGCCATGGTTGCACAAGAACAAATGGAAAATGCAGGATTTAGCGATGGCAGTGTTGGATTAAAGCTAGGTCAGGTAAATGGCAAAGCAATGTTAAGAACAAGCCAAGCGCTTAATGATAACGACACCTACTTGCTGCATGTGATTGAAAAAGGATCGAGCAATGCTTTGCATGCTAAATCGCAGTTTAAAGTGAAAGATCAGCAACAACGTGTTGCTATGCAGCTTAGTATGGGTAAAAAGCGCTTTAAAGATAGTGATGTGAAGTTAACGCTTTCAAGTCCTGATGGCGAAAAGCTAGATGTACGTTACGAAAATGGTGAAGCCGTATTTAATTACCCGCTTGAAACCTTAGGTGCGGTAAATGGTTACTATGAGCTTGAGGCCAGTGTAGACATTAAAGTGAATGGCCAAACGGTAAAACGCTCAATAAAAATGCCGTTTGTGCATAGCTCACAAACCATCAGTATGGATAAAGCCAAAGTAACAGCGCTTGGCAATAATAAATACCAAGCTAAAGTACCGGTGCAAGTGACTGACTCAGGCCGCTATGCTATTCGTGCAACCTTAACAGGCAAAGGTGATAAAGGTGAGCGCATCAAACTAGCAACGGTTGAAGTAGCAAAACAGATTGATAGCTATGATAGTTTCACCATGCCTTTTGCAGTCACTCAAGCAGCCAAAGCCCCATATGAGCTGGTGGATATTGAGCTTACCGACCAAACGCGAATGTTAAAGTTTGCGGGAGAGTAAAGGGTAGCTCTTATTGTATGTTGGGTGGAGCGCAGCGAAACCCAACAAGTTAGCGAGTAGTGAGTTGCAAGGGGAAAGAGTAAAGGGGAAAGGTACGAGTTTCGAGGGGCGAGATACGAGTTATAGGAGGCGTTTTAACGCCGAACAGAAATGGAGATATTAGATATCAGTCGTCAGAAGTTAGATTGAAAATACCCAAGTTAGCGAGTTGCTAGGGGAAAGAGTAAAGGGGAAAGGTACGAGTTCCGAGGGACGAGATACGAGATACGAGATGTAGGAGGCGTTTTAACGCCGAACAAAAAAGTCGATTGGGTATGGAACCCCCTTACGAATCCAAAACCATGCTGTTAGCACCTAGCACCTAGCACCTAGCACCTAGCACCTAGCACCTAGCACCTAGCACCTAGCACCTAGCACCTAGCACCTGTAATCATTCCTACGCGATATAAAATCGCCGCTACACTCTTGCTAACTTGCTAACTTGCTAACTTGCACCTTGTGCCCCTAGACCCTTTCACCTGTATTCTTTTACAATGCATAAAATGACTTAATTTAGAGAATGCGTTGAATTACTTGGCTCACCTTTATTTAGCACAACCGACGGCTGATTCACATTTTGGTAATTTGCTGGGGGATTTTGGTGGGCGTCGATATTCAGCACAGTTACCCAATGCGGTTAAAAATGGCCTTGAAAATCATTATTTGGTTGATAGGTTTACCGACTCACATCCCCTAGTAAAAGAGGCTAAACAGTACTTTTCGCCAGCACGTAAACGCTTTGCAAGCGTCGCAATTGATGTAGCATTCGATCACTTTCTTATTCAGCATTGGCAGCGCTTTAATGACCAACCATTGGCTGATTTCAAACAGCACAGTTATGGTCTTTTAAATGCACGCCAAGGCATGATGCCTTCACGCATGCAGCAAGTTGTGACCAGTATGACCAACAATGATTGGTTTAAAGAATATGAAACACTCGATGGGGTCGGCCTTGCCCTTGATAACATCGCCAAGCGTATTCGCTTTGCCAACAACTTTGCAGGGGCCGCTGACGATATTGCTCACCACTATCAACAATTAGACGCAGTGTTTTTAGCGTTTTTCCCTGAGCTGGTTGAGCATGTGAAGCATATGGGAGTGGAAAAACTAAAGCTTTAAGCCGGTAGGTTGGGTAGAACGGAGTGAAACCCAACAAGTTAGCGAGTTACAAGGGGAAAGAGTAAAGGGGAAAGGTACGAGTTCCGAGGGACGAGATACGAGACGTTTTAACGCAGCACTGGTAGCAGCGGGTTTACCCCGCGTTCTCAGAATAAAAATACCCAAGTTAGCGAGTTGCTAGGGGAAAGAGTAAAGGGGAAAGGAACGAGTTCCCAGGGACGAGATACGAGATACGAGATACGAGATGTAGGAGGCGTTTTAACGCCGAACAAAAAAGTCGATTGGGTATGGAACCCCCTTACGAATCCAAAACCAACACTATGCTGTTAGCACCTAGCACCTAGCACCTAGCACCTAGCACCTAGCACCTAGCACCTAGCACCTAGCACCTGTAATCATTCCTACGCGATATAAAATCGCTGCTACACTCTTGCTAACTTGCTAACCCGCAACTTATCCCATTTAATCGTCTGGGCCTTTTAGGGTAAATACTAAGTGCTTGCGCATGTCTTTTAAAATCACGCCTTTTTTTAGCATTGCGCCACTTAGGCGCTTTTGCCATTTTAATAGCTCTGGGGTCGCTGCATCGAGTGATTGTTGGTTTTCAAATTGAAAACACAAAAGCAATGAGCCTGGGAATAAGTGGTATTCCACATCAAACCAGCATTGCAACATACCTTCGAGCTCTGCGCGACCTTGCTCTTCAAGGGCATCGGCAACATTTAATACAAGGGCTTGCTGTTTTAATTGTACTTTAGAAAGCTTTTTCATTTAAAAACCAAAATCGAGTCGAAAAGTCGATTATAACTAAGCTTTGATTGCAGCAACAACTTCCTTGTTGTTTAAAACTCTTGATTCCTGAACGGCTGCTTGCCATTCACTAAGCAATAAAGTCGAGGGTTACGAGTAATCGTTTTTCGCCAGCAGCAAGTGCAGGTGAGCGATGTACAAGGCCTTTGCCTTCGTTATTTTGCCAAGTTTCGCCTTTAAGCAGTGCTACGTCACCGACATTAAGAGAGTGGATTTTAGTATTTGCTGTCATTAACCCAGACTCTTCATCGCTTAATCCTTGATGCCCTGCGCCAAGTTTTGTGCGATCAAGTCCTGCATTTTGCAACCACTGTGAGCCACTACCACAATAGGTGCTGACTAACCGGCAAGGAACTCTGTCAACATGAAAACGTGGGCACATGGCACGTTCAAGTACTCTTAGGCGTAATCCGGTGCGCTTTAATTCAAATAAATAACAAAACATATCAACTAACTTTGCCAAATCAGCTTTTAGCTCCTGCGCTGATGGGAGTTTTTCGAGGGCTTTATCAATGTCAGTTCGAATAGAGCCTTCGTTGATCACCGCGTTAATACTGAGATCAGGATTGGCTGCAATACTCTCGGCTACCTCTGCTTGCAGCTGCTCTGATAAGCTGCGCTGCCAAATTGCAATGTTATGCTCTGGTTTATAAATTTGCGAAAACACCACAGGGCTTAATGCCGTTGCTACTGTTGTTGGGAGGTTATCAGTATCATGTTCAAATGCGTAAGCTGTCATTATGCTTCCTCCCAAACAGGAAATGGATCGGGCAGGGTTTGCCAAAGCGCTTTGCCTGCTAATAGTTCATCGTCGCTGAGTAAGCAGTTATCGAGAGCTTGAATGATCGCTGCTTGATTGAGGCTTTGACCAATAAAAACCAGCTCTTGGCGCATATCACCGAAGGGTTCTTGCCATACTTGGTTAATTGAATCTAAGTAGTCGCTATCTGTTGGCCACTGATCTTTCGATAAGGCTTTCCAAAATATCCCGCCAAAACCATAGCGGGCTATGCCGCCAGCTTGATTCCATTGGCAGGCAAATTGCGGTCGAGAGGCTAACCAAAAGTAGCCTTTGGAGCGAAGTAATTTGCCTTCGCGTTGATTGTTATGAATAAAGTTATAAAACTTTTCAGGGTGAAAAGGGCGGCGGGCTTGGTAAGTAAAGCTGCTAATGCCGTACTCTTCGGTTTCTGGGATATGTTCGCCGCGAAGTTCTTTTAGCCAGCCAGGTGCTTGCTGGGCTTTTTCAAAGTTAAACAGGCCCGTGCCCAAAATTGTTTTGATATCAACTTGGCCATTCTTAATAGCAATAAGCTCTGCAGAGGTATTTAATGAGCTTAAAATGGCTTTTAAACTCTCAAGTTCATCGGTGCTAATTAGGTCTGTTTTACTAATTAAAATGACATCGGCAAACTCAACTTGATCAATCAGTAAGTCGGCAACGCTTCGCTCATCTTCATCGCCTAAATGCTCGTTGGTTTCTTGTAAAAATTTGGCTTCGTTAAAGTCGTTTAAAAAGTTAACGGCATCAACGACCGTGACCATGGTATCAAGCCTTGCAACATCAGACAGTGACACGCCATCTTCATCAGCGAAGGTAAATGTTTCGGCAACCGGAAGGGGCTCTGAAATACCGGTTGATTCGATAACTAAATAATCAAATTGGCCTGTTTGCGCTAAAGCGCGTACTTCAATGAGTAAGTCTTCACGTAGTGTGCAGCAGATACAGCCATTGCTCATTTCTACTAGTTTTTCTTCGCCGCGGCTAAGCGAAACATCGTTTTTAACTGTTGCTGCATCGATGTTTATTTCGCTCATATCATTGACGATTACAGCCACTTTTTTGTCTTCACGATTATTTAAAATATGGCTGAGCACAGTGGTTTTACCTGCACCTAAAAAGCCAGAGAGCACGGTGACGGGAAGTTTGCTCATAGTAGTGACCCTTAATAAGATTAAACAAAATACGCTAAATGTTTTGTTATAATATATCAATTCAATGTCATTTAGGAATAGTAATCGTTGTTCGAGTAAGACTATTTGGCAGTGTACGAATAGGTACAGCTGGCTTAGACTTTAGCTAATCAACTGCTTATTAAGGATTTATATGCGATTAACCAAACTGTTGCCGCTTTTTATGGCGTGTTTGCCTTATACGTTATCGGCAGAGGAGGTGCTAGCACCTGAGCTCCCTGAGGCTATTCAAGAAATTTACCCAGCAGTCATGAATCAACAGATTTGGGTTGCAGGGGGTATCTCTACCGAGCTGCCAGCATCAGCGGGTAAGATGACCGCAAAAGTCCATTTTTGGTCACCCGAGTATGCAAGTTGGCAATCAGCCCCGAGTTTGCCTGAAGGGCGTCATCACACGTATTTAATTGCTGTAGAAAACAGATTATTTGCCTTTGGTGGTTTTGTTAATAGCCAAGGCCAGTGGACCAATAGCCGTGATGTGTTAATGCTCAATGAAGGCGCTGACGCATGGCAAAAGGTGGCGAGTTTACCTTTTGCGTTGAGTGAAACGGTTGGCGCAGTGCTTAATGGTAAAGTGCATTTAGCTGGTGGCCGCAGCCCACACAGTGAAAAAAATGGGCAATGGCAGCATAGTTTAGATGTGAGTGCGCATTTAGTTTTTGATCCTAACAACTTCACATTTACAGAAGCCGCGCCATTACCTTCGGCTAGAAACAGTGCGGCAAGTGCACAAGTAAACGGCCGTTGGTTTGTGTTAGGTGGCAGAACCGTTGGCGGCGAGCCTATCACTGACATGCTCGAATACTTACCCGAAAAAGACATTTGGCAAGCACATGCAGCACTCCCTAAAGCACGAGCAGGGCATGCCGCAGCGGTTATTAATAATGCTATCTATGTGTTTGGCGGTGAACATAGCCAAGGAGTTGACCGTGAGGTTTTTAGTTATGATTTAACCAAGCAGCAATGGCGAAAAACTTTCGAATGGCAAACACCTCGTCACGGTTTAGGAGCCGTTACGTTAAAAGGCCAAATTTGGTTAGTGGGTGGTGCCACAAAGGTAGGACTTTCTGAAACGAGCCGTGAAGTTAATAATGCACAAGTGATGATAGATAATTTGAAATAGTTTAATTAGCCCCGAGTAGTGCTTTTGCTAAACGGGGCCGATTTTTTACTTAATTATTTGGTTAATCTTTAAAATAAAGTCAACATCGTTGTTCAGTTTAAAATGATAGCTATCATTTGTTTTTATAACCTTAGATAGGAATATGTTGTTATCTATAAACGATAAATCCATTACTTTATCAAAATTTTCAGAGTTATAAATTGCAGAGTATGTAACTATTAAATGGTTTTCTTTATCAACGTATAATATGGATGTATCATTGAATTTGTGTATTACATAAGATGGATCATAAAGATCCAATATGCGTGTAGGGGTATAAATTCTACCTTCTTCTTCTGAAACTAAAAAGAAGTTGTTATTGTTATATAATTCAGAATTATAAACATACTTTTCATTTGAGATAGCTGAATTATCTAGTAAAGTAAACTCTTGTATTTTAGATTCATCATAATGCATTGTATTAGCTAGGATGTATATGCTGTTGTTTGATAATGGGTTAGGTAGGACTCTATGAGTTAATGCGAGCTCACTATTCTCAAATACGGTGCCTTGCTTAGTAGAAAAAGTATATTGTTCGATTATAGCGCTTCCTGTTTTTTGTTTATAGTTTACGTCATTGCAATAGTTATCAATGCTATTTATTGTCATGAATGCATTTGGATATTCATCTAAAAGTTCATAGGTATCAATATCAACTTTAATGTGTTTCTCTCGGTAATCCTGTTCCAGAATGAGGTATTTATTTTGTTTGTCGTAACAAAGTCTTCCAAAAGAATTATGTCCATGAAATACATTAGTGATTTTACCCTGCTCATTTTTTTCTAACCAAGTGCTACTATTGGATGATAAAAATATATTTTTTGTTGGTAGGTATGTACCAAGGCCATAGCTAAATTCGCCTCGATTAAATCGGTCATAGGTGAATTTGTATATATTATGATCTATGGAAAACTTACTACCAACTTGAACTGTAATGCCAATTACATTGTCTTCTTCATTTTTTGGCGGTTTTATAATTAACTTATTATCTAAAACTTCAAAAGTAGCAGAGCCAGTTGAAGCAAAGTAGTTTTCAAGGTTGAATAAATCTATATATGCTTCATCAATTATTTTATTATAAGTGAGTTCTAATTGCTGTGAATCATCAAAAATATTGAATGTATCTTCATTGCTTTCAATAATGGTAAGGGGGGTTATCCTTTGAGTATTATCGGTTAATTCTTTATTTCCTTTTAAATACCAAAGAGTGTCGGTATCAAATAAGTCATATATTAGAGCATAGCCTAGAATATTTTGATTATATAATAAGCTCATTTCAAAATTGTCAGCGACTCCAACTACTAAATTGTTTTCGTTATTAATTGATGTTCTTCCTGTTGGTGAACCGCCGGCTAGACTAATTTCGTAATTACTCTCCATTTGCCAAGTTGTGTTATCAAAACCAGACAAAAATTGACCTTCTAAGGTCATTTTATAGCTTTCTCCATTATAATTTGTATCACTTTCTTCGAAGCTTTGAGAGATGTTGGTATTAGTTAGTGAGTCATAATTATTTGTAATAATAGGAGCGTAGAAAGATTCTATTATAATTTCACGATTGCGATAACCATCAGTATTTATATTATATTCATTAGTATTCCATTCTTGCTCTGATGTTAATGCAAACTCAAATTCAATGAAAACCTGTGGTCTATTTGGGAGGGGCTCGGAAATACTCAATACACTATGAGTTACATCCAAGCTATATTTTACCACCCCTGGTTTCCGATAGTCATTTAGGTTGGAATCTGTAGTGCTTAATATTTCGTAATTAAGAGTAACTTGACCATTAGCATTAAACCTTTCTTGTTCGTAACTTTTGTTCGGGAAATAAGTTAGTAAGCAGTTCTGAAAGTCTAGAACTAATTGACCTTTTGAAGGGGTTGTTGATGAATGATTCCAAGCAACCTTACCGTTGTTTTCACAGGTTCGGTAATTAATAATGTCATTAGATAAGTAAAAGTAATTAAACTCAGCACTGATAATGTCACTGATTTGTAAAGCACCCTCGGCTAAACTCATTGCACCTAAGAGGAGTATGATTGATTCATCATCTGTGTAGTCATTCTCTGGTTGAATTGAAATATTATTATTCGATGAATCGTCTGAGATTTCAGTGCCACCGCCTCCACCGCCGCAACCGAAAAGTAAGAGTAAAACGCAAAGGGTAAAGAGTATTTTCATTGTTATATCCCTATATTAAATTATTTATTCTATATTGTTGTTATTTCAGGTTCAATAAGAATACTTTCCTAACAAAAAAAGCCTCCTTAAGGAGGCTTTGGGTTAGGCTCATCACCTACAACAACATAATTGGTTAGAAGGTTCCGCGAATACCTACGAAGTATTGGCGACCTGTGAAGTTGGTTGTCGCAATGATTGATTCGTCGTTATTAAAGTAACGGTCGAAACGCTCATTGGTTAAGTTGGTCACATTAAAGGTCAATGAGTAGTTGTCATTGATTTTGTAAGACGTACTTAAATCAAGCTGTTGGTAGTCGTTTACATGACGAGGGCCAGCGAAGAAACCAAATGAAGGTTCTAGTAAGTATTTCTCACGGTAGTTGTAAGATAAACGTACTGACGCAGGGCCTTTTTCATAGTAACCAACTAAGTTATATACATTTTTAGACAAGCCAGTGTAGCTGAATGTTTGACCTTCAAAGCCATCACCGAAGTCAGTGTCACTGTCTGTGTAAGTATAGTTTGCTAACATACCTAGGCCATCGAATGGCGCTGGTAAGAAGTCAAAGGTGGTTTGGAAGCTAAGCTCTGCACCATTAATTGTTGCCGATGCCGCATTACGTGGACGGTCTACCGATGCCCAGTCAATTCCGGCAATTGTTTCTGGTGAGCTTGAGTTAAACACAAAGCCATCAATGTCTTTTTGGAACAAAGCAACACTCGCTAAACCTGTATCGTTGAAATACCACTCAAGTGATAAGTCGAGTGAATCAGACTCAAATGGTTCTAGAGCTGGGTTACCCGCAGAGCCTGTGAGTGTGGTGGTGCTAAAAGTAAAACGCGGCGATAACTGCGAAAGCGTAGGGCGCGTTACTGTTTTGCTAGCCCCAAAGCGTAAGTACACTTCGTCAGTTAATTCAGCATTTAAGCTTAAGCTTGGTAACACATTGGTGTAGCTACTGCCTGTTGAGCTGGTTTCACCAACTACATCGAAATCACCGGCACTGCGGATAACGATTTCAACTGGCAATGCACCTGTTGCTTCAACGTCGGTTGTTACCGCACGTACACCCACATTACCTTTAACTGGAATATCGGCAACATCAAAGGCCATATTCGCTTTTACGTACGCTGCTGCAATATCTTCTTCAACTTTAAACGAGCTGATACTATCGAATTGTCTTTCAACACCGTATTTATTGTGGAAATCAACCGGATCACCAATTACAAAGCTGCGGATAACATTAGCGTTTGGTGCTTCACCTAAAAAGTCATCAACCGGGAAATCAAGTAGGTTAATTGCTGAAGTAGGTAATACTGCTGGTACGCCATTTGAACCAGTAAAACTGTTGCCTACATAGGCTTTGATTTCTTTTGAGCGCTGAGTATAACGTACACCTGTTTCTAGACTTGTGATGTAGTCATTGTCTAAGAAATACTTAGCATCAACAGAAAACGACAGAGATGTATCTTTTACGTCACGTGCATTGGAGTTACCAAATGCCACTCGGTAGTTATCTGGGTCATTTAAGTCGGTGCCTGTAACATAAAGGTCAGGAATGCCGTTATCTGGGTTACGTGCATCATACACTACATCAGCAAACGCTTGTAACAGCACACTTTTAAGGTCGCGAGATTGCTCACCTTTAGAGTAACCAAGATCAAAGTCGAGGATCCAATCTTCATTCGGTGCCCAGTTTACATGAGTGCCCACGGCAAGTGTGTCTGATTCCATCTTCGTTAATTCAGATACGCTTCTAAACTGAGTTTGCGGTGCAACGGCATAAACCAGGTTATCGTTTTCTACCACAGCTTCGGTTACGAGGAATGGGAAAATACCGCCAACACCACGACCATTCGGGTCATTTAGGTCGGCTGCAACCCACAGGCTCGGGTCTTGTGGACCACGGAATTGGAAACGAGCAGGTAACTGTAATGCTGTTTCATCTACATCGAATGTTGCATATAAACCATCGAAGGTAATGTTAAGCTCATCGCTAGGTTGAAATTCAATTACAGCATTTAAACCAGTACGAGTGCGCTCATCACCATAGTATTGAGTCAGCGGTTCGATAGGGTAAAGAGAGTTAGGGTAATCGATACTGCCATCATTCGTACCACCTGGCACTGTGGCAAGATCAGGGCGAATTTCAACACCATCCCCCGTACCTGGGCCAAAGTTTACATTACCCCAAGAGAAGTATTCGTCTTCACGGGTTTGACGTTCTGAGTACGTGACACCAACCAGTACGCCAAGTTTTTCATCGTCTGATTTCCAGTTCACAATGCCTGAAAGACGTGGGTCGGTTGAATCTGGCAGCTCACTGTATACACCTTCGGCTGACCAAGCACCAGAAAAGCCAACTTCATCTGCATCCAGTGGTTTGCGGGTTTTAATGTCTGCATTACCACCAATACCGCCTTCTAGTTGATCTGCTGACACTGTTTTATAAACGTCTAACTGACCAATAAGCTCTGAGGGCAACACATCTAAAGAAAACTGACGGCCAATGCTACGGCCAGATGCTAAAGAGCGACCATTTAAAGTAACCTGCGTAAAATCAACAGGTAAGCCACGAATTTGTACATATTGCCCACCTAGTCGACCATCGGTACTACCATTGGTACCGCCATTTGGGCTACCGCGAGGACGGTCAATTGAAATACCTGGAACACGCTGCAAAGACTGCGCGACGTTTTCATCAGGGAATTTACCCATATCTTCAGCGGCAATTGAGTCGAGAATTTTGTCAGAGCCACGCTTGGTTGCGATAGCTTCTTTTAAACTTAGTCTCACACCGCTGACAGCGATTACTTCAATATCATCTTGTGCAACATCCTTAGCTGTACTGCTTTCCTCTGCCATTGCTGTGCTACCCATCAGGGATAAAGCAACAGATAAGGCTATTTGGCTTTTGGTGAATTTCATCATATTGACCCCCATCGCTCTTGGCGAATTATTCTCGTGAATGTTCAAATGTCCATTCAGTGATATATAAAGACTAAAAAACCGTCAACGCGCTTTGCAGTCTGCGTTATCTAGATTTCTTAGTTAAAATTTCGCCAAGAATGATGTTTTATAAATGAAACAAAATGGTTGCTATTGTGTTAATTGTTATTTTGGGAAAATTCCTAAAATAGTATTAATAAGCTAGGCATTCACCAAAAAAACTGCTGATGCCAAAAGGGTAAAAATAGGCATTTAAATTTGTACGATGGCGGGATCATTAGGAAAAAAAACATCCTTTAGGCCTCTTCGTCAAAGCCCATTTTCTGTGAAATAAGGTGTGAGGTTTCTTTTAACTTTTTTATCACATGTTCAAAATCTGCATTACGCGATTCGTCTCGGTACATAAGAATTGAGGTGAGCAGTACAGCGACAGCATTATGATAATAATCGAAAATAGGCACGCCAATATCATATACGCCAGCGAGAACTGGGCTTGGCATGGCTTCGTGACCTTGTTCTTTTACGCGTAGCCAAATATTTCGCAGTGCCATTAAATCGAGGGATAATTCGGGATGATTTTCTTGGTAGGCTTTGAGCATTCGTTCACGGTTATCGTACGATGCAAACGCTAATAGCACATGGCCTGCACAGTTATCGGTAAGGGGTCCTCTTCCTCCAACAGGTAGGGTTAAGCAGTTACTGTTAGTGTCGTAATCTTGATGCGATAAAATTAATCCACCACCATCTGAATACACCACTAAGTGACAAGATTGTTGAATGTCACTACACAGCTCTTGAATGATAGGGAAGGCAACATTATTCAGGTGGTGAACTGGTGCGTAGCGATGCGTAAGCCGATAAAGCTTAAGTGAGAGTCTATAAACACGTTCAGTTTGAAAAAACTCAAGGTAGTGGAGGTCATTTAGCACCGCCACCATACGAAAAATTTCAGCTTTTGATTTCCCTAATGAGTCAGAAATTTGTGTCAGATTTAACCCTTCCGGGGTTCTTGCGAGTAATTCTATTATCGCCATGCCTTTCTCAAGAGCGGGCGCTTTATATTTAGTTTCTTTCTCTGTCATTGGGTACTTCTAATTACTTATTCTTAGCTTAAAACCTTATACATAAGTGTAGTCTCAAAGAACACTTATGCACTGAAATATCACCTGAACTTGGTAATAAAGTAGTTTGTATATCCCAACTGTTTTGATTTGGTCAATAAACCGTTTCTGATTTTTATTTAAAAATTAAGTAGTTGAAGCCATTTCCAAATAATGATTTGCGTAAAATTTTTGTTACCAAAGTGAGTGAATATGCCGCCTCTCGGTAATTAAGGTTTTTTAACGTACAGCTAATTAGAGTTTGAACAAATTGAAGATTGTTTTGTATGTAAAACCCATGTTGAGCCGAATTTCATAAAAAAAATCCCCTTCACAAAGCGCAGACAAGTGATTGACTGTTTAAGCGCAAGGTAACTAACGTGAGTTATTAACGTGCCTTGTAGGAATAAAATTGTGAAAGTAGGAATTTGTGGTTTAGGTGACCGATTAAGTTATGTTGCCAAAGTGATGCATGAGCTTATTCCAAATTTTGATTTGGTAGCATATGCCGACCCTGAGTCTGTAAAAGTTGAGTACATGCAGTCGCATGGTATCTCGATGCGCGCTTATGACGAACTTGCAGATTTGTTGCAAAATGAGCAGCTTGATATGTTGATGATTGGCTCTCCAAATCATATGCATTTAGAGCACCTACGACTCGGCATTGAAGCAGGGTTACTCATTTTTGCAGAGAAACCTATTGTAATGTCTGAGCAACAGACCTACGACGTACTCGAGCTTATCGCTAAACATAATGCCTTCGATAAAATTTTAGTGGGTATGGTGCTACGTTATGCGCCTTTATATAAAGATTTAGTCGCGGCTTTATCAACTAAATTACTGGGTGAAATCACCAGTATTGAGGCATCAGAGCATATTCCGCCAGAGCATGGTGCGTTTTTTATGCGTGATTGGCGCAGACATCAGGGACTTTCGGGCGGCTTCTTATTAGAAAAATGCTGTCACGACTTAGATCTTTATCAGGGCATTGTGAAAAGTCGCCCAGCTAAACTTGCCAGTTTTGGCGGTCGAAGAACCTTCACGCCTGAGAACAAGCACTTAGGCAAGCATCCTGTCTATCATCAGCGCAAGTCGCGCTGGAATGGCATAGATGAAGTGTTTGATAACGATTCTGAGCTGGTGGATCACCAAACTGCACTGATTCAATATGAAAATGGCATAAATCTGAGTTTTCATACTAACTTAAATGTACCGAACGATTACCGACACTTTAGTGTATTTGGCACACTCGGTATGGCTGAAGGTGACTTTGTGCGTAACTATTTCAAAGTGCATGACTGTATTACCTCAGGGGCATTGATTGATAAAACGTACTTACACGATGATTCAATTTCGATGCACTACGGCGCTGAAGAAGAAATGGCGGCAGATTGGATTGCCTTTTTTGAAAGGGGGACTCCTTTACCGGTATCCATTGTTGACGCTTTGCAAGCGGGGCTCACCGCCATCAAGTTAGATGAAGCTAGGCAAACAGGTTCGATTATCGATATGACAGAAACATGGAAAAAATTTGATAGCTACCTAAATAAAAATTAAAACACATTGGGGGATTCACATGGTCTTAATTGATTGGTTAATAGTTGCATTTTATGTAGTAGCAGCGGTTGTTATCGGAATGCTCTTTACAAAAAAGGCCAGTGAAAGTACGGCTGATTTTTTTGTCGCAGGGCGTTCTTTACCTTGGTATATCGCAGGCACATCCATGGTGGCCACCACCTTTTCATCTGATACACCCTTGTTTGTAGCAGGGGCAGTGCGAGAGCAAGGCATTTACGCAAACTGGATTTGGTGGGTAAGTGTAATTGGCGTGATTATTTCGGTGTTCTTCTTTGCTAATTTGTGGCGAAGATCAAAAGCACTCACCGAAATTGAGCTAATTTCACAGCGTTATGATAAGAGCTTAGCCACTGATTTTTTGCGAATTTTTAAAGCTATTTTTGATGGTGTATTTGTTAACTGTATTATTATTGCTTCGGTGACTCTCGCTATGTCGAAAATTATTGTGGTGATTTTAGGACTCTCCCCCGAACCCTTGTTCGACATTCCTCTGTTTGGTGCCATTACAGCGACCACGCTTATTTTGATTGTGCTAGCTGTTGCAGCGGTCGTGTATACCGCGATGTCTGGCTTATATGGTGTTGTGTATACCGATTTAATTCAGTTTGCTTTAGCCATTGTCGGCTCTGTGGTATTAGCAGTTATCGTTTATGTCGACTTACAAGATCACGGTGGCATCGTTGCAGCGGTTGAGGCATCTCCTGGGTTTAATAGCGATACACTAAAAATGATCCCCGATTTTGAGTGGGATCTTAAAACTGCGACTTTTGTTATTTTAGTGTGTATCGGCTGGCTAAATTACGCGCCCGGGTTTGGTTTTTTCTTACAACGCACACTGGCTGCCCGTAGTGAAAAAGATGCCATGTTAAGCTTATATTGGTTTGCATTTTGCCATTTGGTGTTAAGAAGTTGGCCATGGATTATCGTGGGTGTTGCCTCACTGGTTTACTTCCCGTCGTTGGTAGATGCAGAGCAATCATACCCAATGATGATCGATGAGTTTTTACCTGTTGGCTTAAAAGGCATTATGGTTGCCTCTTTACTTGCTGCTTTTATGAGTACCCTTGATACACAGCTGAACTGGGGCTCGTCTTATTTAGTCAATGATGTTTACGAGCCTTACTTAGTAAAAGGCCGCGAAAAAGCCCATTACATCAAGGCAGCTCGCGTCAGTATGTTAGTACTAACTCTTTTTGCGCTGATTGTAACGACCCAACTTGAGAGTATTCTCGGCGCTTATGAATATATTTCGGTAATCATCATTCCCATCTCTGTGGTACTTATTGCCCGCTGGTATTGGTGGCGAATAAATGTGTGGTCAGAAATTAGCGCGCTTATTACTGCCGTTATTGTCGGTAATGCGATGATGTACATACTACCCGATGAAGGCGAGGCTAAGTGGTTTGCAGTGCGTATGCTAGCAACCACGATAACAACCTTGGTTGTGTGCTTAGTTGTTACCTTAATAACCTCAAGTAAAACCCCAAGCCCGAAAACTATCGAATTTTATAGCCGTTTAAAAATCCATGGCCGCGGCTGGAAAAAAGTCAGAGATTTAACCGGTATTGAACCGATTGCGGCGGGGATTAAAGATAACGCCATAGCCTGTGTTGCGAGCATTGCGTTTATTTATTCGCTACTGCTCGGTATTGGTAATGCCTTATTTGAAGATTGGCAAACCTTTGGCTATTACTTAATTGTGATTGTGGCCTCTGGTTGGGTTGTAAAGCGTAAAATGCCAAAAGTGATAGCCTCATTAAGGCAAGAAGTATAACAATTTAAACTCCTAGTTGTGTCGCAAGCCATACGTTGTTTTTAAACATGCATCGTATGGCTTTTTTATTAACAAGTTTTGATTGGTAAATAAGAAAATTCATATTGATAAGAATGTTTTATTTTTGAAATGCCAATAGTTTTAAAGTGTTAGATATGAAACGAATGAGTGGTAGTTGCTTGTTGTTGTGTAATTTAATTGTTGCTCATTTGTAAATTTAATAAGCTCGTTACATTCTTCGTTTTCATGTGGTTTAGTTGTTATGAATAGTAAAATCCATAAAATCATATCGGGTGTTGCCTTAGCAAGTAGTATTAGTGTGGGTGCTGCCGAGTTACCTAAAGAAGTTAAATGGATGCAAGATGCCAAGTGGGGGATTAGTCATCACTATCTTGCTGGTGGCACGTTAGATAATGCATGGTATCAAATCACAGACTATAACGAGTGGAATAACTACGTTAATGGTTTTGATGTTAACCAATACGCGGATAAAGCAGCCAAACTTGGTTATCGGTATGTAATTTTTACCATTACCCAAAACCGCGGTTACCTGTCGACGACCAGTGATATTTACGATTTGCACTCACCGGCATGTCCAAGTAAACAGATTGCACCGGGTTGTATCACACAGGTTAATTCTAATCAGGCTGATTACACGCCAACCCGTGACCTTGTTCTGGATCTGGCGCTGGCGCTTAAAGCAAAAGGCATCAAGCTAATTGCATATCTACCTTCACACTTAGGTGATAGATGGACGGGCAAAAAAGTGAAAGCGCCATACCCAGACTGGTTTATCAATGGCTTTGTGAGTGAAAGAGCACAAACGTGGGGTGACAATATTGCCGGTTGGTGGTTTGACGGTTGGTATCAAGCCCAAGAGTCGGAGCAAGAACTTGCGGCTAATAATGCTTACCCTGTTGCAGATCAGCTTGCGAAATCAGTGCGTAGTGGTAACCCGAATGCTGTGATCACGATTAGTGATGGTTTTGAGTACAGCTTTATTCCAAACGATCCGCAAAGTAACTACACCCAAGGTGAGCATAATGAACTGCCGCCTATTCCAAAATCAGGTGAAGTAACCACGGCGATCGGTACAAAAGTACAGTGGCATGGCTTTACGTATACCTCACAAGAAGACCCATTATTTGGTGGCTGGGGACAAGTTAAACGCAGCTTAAAATACAGCAATAATGAAGTAGCAAACCGAGTAAAAGACATTGCAAGGGCTGGGGGGGTGACGACCTTAGACGTGGCCATTAATCCAAATGGCAGTTGGTTAGTTGACCGCTTAGTGCAAATTCAAACGGTAGGAAACACGGTAGGCACAACAAGTGATACCACCTATTCAGGCCTCGAGCTGATAAACGATAATGACCTTCGAATTAAATATAGCGAAAATGGCAACTGGGTGAGATCTGAGCAAACTAATACTGGCGAATACCAACAAGATTTGCACATGACTACTGTCAATGGTGCGTCGTTTAGTTATGACTTTAGTGGTTCGAGTATTGTCTTTGCGACTTCGAAAGACATTAACCATGGTGACGTTGAAGTTATTTTAGATGGTAAATCACAAGGCATATTCTCTATTTTCGATGGTAATAACTATCGCCAAGTACAAAGTATTGTGTTTGAAAAACATGATTTAGCAGCGGGAGCGCATACCTTAACAGTTAAAAAAGTGTCGGGCGATGTTATGCCTGTTGATGTAGTGCTCTCGAAAAAAGCCAAGAAAATATATAAAGCCAAATCGCTCTAGCGATATCTAAATCAAGGGTGGATGGGGATCCCCCTTTTTATTCAAGCAAGTTTGAGGTTTTAGTTTTCCTATAAAGCCTTAAGCTTGCTGCTCCATGTTAAACCTATGCCGTGTAATGCTATTCCTTAACTTTCGCCAATAAAACTTGGACAGCTTATAGTTTGTCCTTACATTTCTTTTCACTGTCTGTTAAAAATGATGTTATATTTGTGTTCTTGTTTAAAAGTAATAAAATAATACAAATTAAAATTTAACGATCAGGTTTCAAGATGACATTACAAACAAATAGTCCGTTAGTAGAGCAGCGTGCCGATCCATTTGTGCATAAGCACAGCGATGGTTTTTATTATTTTACCGGTTCTGTACCAACTTATGATCGCATTGAACTTCGTAAGTCTGCGACATTAGAGGGCTTAAAAGACGCTGAAACCTTTGATATTTGGTTTAAACATGACAGCGGCCCGATGAGCCGTCATATCTGGGCGCCTGAAATTCATTACCTCGATGGCAAATGGTATATCTACTTTGCAGCCAGTGAAGAAGATGATATCTGGGCATTACGCCCGTATGTGCTTGAGTGTAAAGGTCAAGATCCGCTAAATGATGAGTGGGTTGAACTTGGCATGATGCAAGCGGCTGAGGGCGATGAAAAGTCGTTCACTGATTTTTCTTTAGATGCCACTATTTTTGAAAATAACGGTAAGCGTTACTTCTGCTGGGCAGAGAAAACTGGCGGCCAGTTTGCGGCATCAAACCTGTATTTAGCTGAGATGGAATCACCTATTAAACTAAAAACAGCGCAGTTTATGCTGACGACACCAGATTACGATTGGGAACGTGTCGACTTTTGGGTAAACGAAGGCCCGGCAGTGCTTAAAAATAACGGTAAAATCTTCATTGCTTTCTCTGCAAGCGCAACAGGTGCATGTTACTGCATGGGTTATATGGAAGCCGATGAAAACAGCGATTTACTTGATCGTAACTCGTGGACTAAAACACGTATGCCTGTGCTTGAAACAAGTGTTGAAAAGAACATTTTTGGACCAGGTCATAACTGTTTTACAGTGGCTGAAGATGGTGAAACACCACTGTGTATTTACCATGCTCGTGACTATGAGCACGCAGTTGGTGAACCAAGTGTGGTGCCAAAAACAGACACTCGTCCACTTGAAGAGATTGTAAAAGATCCGCTTTACGATCCAAACCGCCATGCTCGTGTTATGGAAGTAAAATACGACGAAAATGGCCGTCCACTATTTGAACTGTATTAATTTTATAGTGACGTAAATGAAGTTCATAAAGCCACCAACTTAGGTGGCTTTATTGTATGAGAGTTATTTAGCCAGCAATCGCAGGGTACCAGTTTGCCAAAGTCACCCCAAATAAGCCGATTAAGAACACGATTGATATTAGTGTCATCAAACAGGCAGTGCCGATAGTGATAAACGTAATATTTGTGCGAGCTGCATAGCGGACAAGTTCGGCTATTAAAAGTGGTACTAAGTAAGAGCAAAGGCTAACGGCAAGCACGGCAGGCCCTGTAAATGTAGCGGTATCGACGCCTAAGGTGCCAAATACTAAAAACCATGCAAATATCAGTAATCTAAAAAACAACACACCATTAGCCGCAAGATATAACCGTATAGTCCACTTTTGATGGGCATTGAAGTTACGCGCCCGCGCAGTTTTCACTGCAAATATACTTGATACAATAACCACTAAGCCGCCAAACATTGTCAGCGCATGCATTAAGGTATTACCAACGGTGCCCCTTACTATCATTAAATACATGCCAGCAAATGAAATACAGCAAGCTAAAACAACAAATACACGGCCATTGTAGCGATGAAATGCTCTGTATTTTGCTCTCAATTTTTCAATCAGCTGTAAGCTTCCGCCAAGGATCATCGCTACCGCAAATAATACATGCACTGCATACATCAAATTCCCTGTGGCATCATTAGCAACATAGGCGGTGTTATTAAGTCGGTTCCAACCTGACAGACCTGTAGTTAACCCTGTCATTCCATAACCAAGAATGAGGTAAATCACAAAGCAAGTTTGCGCCATTAGCAGGCTAATAAACCAAAGTTTTTTACTGTATTCGAGCGCTTTAAAAGGTGTGAGTTTGCTATTTTTGTTAAACATCATCAATTCCATTACATTTTTCTAATGCCGCTAATATAAAGGGCTAGAGCAAGATTTCTTCTCAAATTCGAAATTTGATCAATGAAATATTGTGTTTATTTATGAGAACTCACACAGGGTTTGACACATTCACTAACAAACTCTTTTTGCTATGTTGATTTTGAAAAAGTAAGATTACCTGATTGGTAAATAATTCATCAAACACCCAATTTAAGGTATGCCGAGTTATGCAAAATACTTCCCCTTATTACGTGCTCGTTTTTGTCTGTATGGGGCTCATGCTGCTAAATGGCATGAAAAAAGAGAAGCAGCTTATTCATTATCTGTTTGCTGTATTTTGTGGTTCGCTTTGCATGGTTGGTGTGCAAAAAATCAGTGCGCCAAGTATTGGTGTTTATAGTTATTTGATCGGCTTATTTACCTGCGCAACTTGTAATATGTCTTGGCTTATTTCACGCACTTTATTTCGTAAACACACGCCTATTTCTAAGGTACATATTGCTGTAGCAGGCACTATTGCAGGTTTAATTATGTTCAACCAAACTTGGCATTACTTGGTTAGTGTTGATGTGCAATTTTTCCCGGATAGCCAATTCATGTGGCGTTTAAAGCAAGGTATGGCCGAAATAACGGTGTTGCTATCGTCTAGTATTTTGGTGCTCTCTTTTTGGGAAGCATTACGGGGTTATAAAGAGAAAACACAAACACAAAAGTTGCAGGCAAATATTTTTGCTAGTTGCTACTTTTTAGCGGTATTTAATGCCAGCATTCTGCCTAAGTTTTTATTCAGTGAAAGTGAATTTCAACAATTTGAACCGCTTATAATTACCTCATCTGCATTGTTAATTGTACTTGCAATGCAGTTAGTGATGTTTTTGCAAAAACGTGCCCACAGCAGCGTGCCTGAATCTGATGATATTGAAGTGTTGAACCCTGAAAAGGTAGTGAAAGCTACCAATCAGGCTGAACAATCTGAAAATAATGAGGTAGAGGCTGAGCTTATTACTGGCATAGAAGCACTCATCAATAAGCAGGTTTATTTGCAAACTAATTTGAAAATTTCTGATTTTGCCCAAGCATTAGCAGTACCTGAGTATAAGATCAGCCGGGCTATTCGTTATCATTTTAAAGCCGCAAATTTTAATTTATTTATTAATCAGTACCGAATACAGCATGCGCAAGGGCTGTTACTAAAAGACGAAGCAACTCATTGGAGTATACTCAGTATTGCAATGGAAAGTGGTTTTTCTTCGCTTGCTACCTTCAACCGTGTGTTTAAAAGTATCGTTGGGGTTAACCCAAATGAGTTTCGTAAGCAAAACAACTCATTAGTAGAGCAAAAAATCATAGAGCTTACTGACTAGAAGTTACAGCTGCTTTTGCGTTAAATGCTCTGCAATGACCTCAAACATGGTTTGCACTTCTATTGGCTTGGCTATGTAACCTTGCATTCCTGACTCTTTCGCTTTTGTAAGGTCGGCTTCCATAGTGTTGGCGGTCATGGCGATAATAGGGATATGGGCAAACTTTGATTGCTGTTTGATTTTATTCGCTGCGGTATAACCATCCATTCTTGGCATTTGGCAGTCCATCAAAATACAATCGAAAGTGCCTTTTTCTACAGCTTCAATCGCTGCTATGCCATCTTCGGCAATATCAACCACAAAGCCATTTGAGCGTAGTATTTGCGATGCAACTTGTTGGTTAAGTGGGTTGTCTTCAACAAGGAGTATTTTTGAGCCTGCGAGCTTTTTAAAGCATGTGTTGTCGACACTGTTATCTTTTTTCGTGGCAATACCCATCACATGCTCGAGGGTTTTTAGTAAGTTTCCTTTAATAATCGGCTTTAATAATATTTCTTCAACGGTTTTATACAGTGTACTCAGCGTGTCTTTAACTTCTTGGTTTTCATAAGATGCGAGGATAATGGTTTTTTTAATGTCGATAGAAAGCTGCTTTTTGAGGTTCTCTAGAATGTTATTTTGTTCGCAGTTTAATACGTGCCAGTCTAAAAAAATAAAGTCGTAGTTGTGACTAATATCACCGTTAGAAAGCTTTTCATCCATGCAATCAATCGTCTGTACATTGATGTCTAATGCATTGAGCATGGTGTTTAAAATAGCTTCAGGTTGGCCGCTTTGCTCAATAATAAGAGCACGTTTATGTTTAAAAATGTCTTTGTCGTGGCAGCTTTGCATAGCCGATAGCGCAAATGACACGTCAAAACTAAAGCAACTTCCTTTGTTTAATTGGCTTTTAACCTCAATATGACCACCCATAAGCTCGATAATTTTTTTACTAATTACAAGGCCAAGACCTGTGCCACCAAATTTACGGGTTGTTGAAACATCGGCTTGTGAAAAAGGCTTAAACACACTATTAACTTGCTCTTGAGACATGCCAATACCTTGGTCAATGACTTGAAAATTAATACAAATACTGGTATCGGTTTGTGATTTTATTGTCATTTTTAGCGTGACATTTTGCTGGTTTGAAAACTTAATGGCATTGCTCAGTAAATTTAATAAAACTTGATTGAGCCTAAGAGCGTCACCGATTAAAAATTCGGGTATGTCATCGTCAATTTCAAAAATGACTTCGATGTTATTTTTCTCAATTAAGCTACTGGCTAAATTAGCTAGGTTAGCGAGAAAGTCGTTCAAGTTAAAATCACTGTTTTCAAGTTCGAGCTTGTTGGCTTCTATTTTAGAAAAATCGAGAATGTCATTAATAATCCCAAGCAGTGATTTGGCCGACAGTTGGATTTTCTCGACGTAATCATATTGCTTGTCGGTTAATTCAGTATCGAGGGCGAGGTGTGCCATGCCTAAAATTGCATTCATAGGGGTGCGGATTTCGTGACTCATATTCGCTAAAAACATTGATTTAGCTTGATTGGCTGCATCGGCCAACTCTTTTGCTTTATTTAAATCTTGTGTGCGAAGAATAACTTCCTTTTCTAGATTTTCGGCCGCATGTTTTAGCGTCATATTGGCTTCATATAACTCTAAGGACTTCTGTTCTAACAAGGCTTCGGCTTGTTTTCTAGCCTGGCGCTCTCGTTCTATTCTACGTTTGTAGAGTTCTTCATCCACACTAATCTTCTTTTGTTAGAGTAAAGGTTGCCGACATATGATCAGCGCTTATATCCTTTTTAATCGTAATTTTTTCATTAAATTTTTCACACGCACCTTCAATTAATCCACCTGCTAAACAGGCGAAAGGGTTTCCAGAGCGATAGAACATTTGCATTTTGCGCTCACTAATACGTTTTGTTTCAAAGCTTGGTAACTCAGCGTCGCTATAAAGCTTTTTAACTTCTACATGAACATGGCGGTCGATGGTATCTAAAAAGTCAAACGTAGTTGAAACACTGGTGAAAAAGTGAGGAAAAAGGATAAAAAAACGATTTAATAAATACTTACCATAGTGCGTGGCTAATTGTTCTGCAGGCGTATTGACGTGCTTACTTAACGAAGTAATAAGCATGATCATTTCAGCGTTGTCGTAATTACCAACACTGGTATAGGCCCCATTTGAAGCAAGTGAGTTTTCTTCAATGATTTTGTCTGCCACTTCATAAGAAAATTCATTTTCGACCATTTCTAAAAACTCGGTAAAGACGATACCTTTCATACAGTAGCCCTTCAAAATTTCATACTAAAAGTTTAGATATAAACAGGGATTTTACAATTTATCAGTCACCAACTTTAGTAGAGGTTCTGCCTTTATGAGGCTGATTTATTAAAGCTTGGCAAGCAAACTGAGTAAACGTGGTTATACTTTTTAATACTAATGTACTTATTATTCTGCTTGGTTTGGTATTTTATGGTGATTGGTGCGAGGCTCAAAAAACGCTTATTACTTGCTTTCACCGCGGCGTGCTTTGCTATTTTGTTGGCGCAAACAATTATTCGGCATTTTTGGATTTTGCCAACGTTTGAAGCGATGACAAAACAAAATGATCGGATTGATATTCAGCGCGTTGAGTCACAACTTCAGCAAGAGATTGATGCGCTGTCAAAAATGGTCTTTGACAGCGCTGCTTGGGATACCATGTATGAAGCTGCACAGCAACGTGATACCCAGTGGTTTAATAGTGACTATGTTATTGCAGACGCATTACAACGATTAGACGTAAATGGTTGGTATTTATATGATACACAGGCAAATATCATCGGCGGTGGCAGTTTTAATAATGATTATAAGCCTTACTCACCAACGATTTTAGAAACCCCAAATTTGTTGATAGAAAACAACCTAATAATCTTATCTGGCGATATAGATAATAGCCAATCTGAGTTAACTCATAAAGTCCGGTTTATTACCATAGATAACACGCCTGCCGTCACCGTCGCTTACAATGTAACGAAGTCCGATGGCACAGGTGAATTTGTGGCGACATTATTGCTTTGGAGCTTTATTGATGAAGACTTTGTCGAAAATCTAACACCAGGGTTAGCAAATGATATTAGCTTTTATGGCACTGATGAAGCACCAAAATATAAGGAACATCTAATTAGGGTGTTTGGTGAAAAAAGGAGTGCAGTCGAGACGACTCAATACAATCGGCGGCTTTACTTAGGAGTCAATGACCAAGCAGGAGACTTACTGTTTGTACTATCTATCGCATCTCGTGAACGGACTTACGACCGAAGCTTGTTTGATAGCTCTCTAATTACCGGTTTATTGATCTCTGGTTCTGTATTTATTTTGTTTTATTTATATATAAATCAACAGGTTTTAAGGCCACTCAGAAAGCTCTACATATTGGTAAATTCAGCAATCAGAAATAACGACTTTAGCGCTCGGGATGAGTATTTTGGCAATAACGAATTGCACCAGCTCGGGCGAGGTATGAATGAGTTATTCACTCTGATAGAAAATCAACGTGCAGAAATACTAGAGCGCCACCAGAAGTTAAAACATATCAGTAATACCGACTCAATGACGACGCTTGCCAATCGTCGGGCATTGGATAAACATTTTGCAATGCTTGCCAGCGATACAGATTTAGCTTCGCAACCTATCTCAATGATTGTCGCCGATATCGATCATTTTAAACTCTACAATGACTACTATGGACATGATCAAGGTGACAAAGCGTTATGTGAAGTCGCCAATCTTCTTAAGGAAAATACCCAGCCAAGTAATCACTTTGTTGCCCGTTATGGCGGCGAAGAATTTGTAATTGTGCTCAGCAATACAGATAAGCAGGAGGCACTCAAAGTGGCTGAAACGCTACGAAACGCTGTTGTAACGGCACAGATTACCCACCAAGGTCGTGCAGACTTAAGCTATGTTACCTTATCGATAGGTGTTGCCAGTAAGGCTGCTAATGAGGCGTTTGATTCAGATAGCTTGTTTAAAATAGCAGATGACGCGCTTTATAAAGCGAAAAAGCAAGGTCGAAATTGCTGCGTTGCTGGGTGATTTTTAACATTTGTTTACATAAAATAAACATAAATGAGTGCTTTTGGGTACGGATAAATTAAACTATCTCTTTAATAATGTAATTTTATATTACAAATATAATAAAGGAGATAGTCTTGAAGATTTTAAACCAAACTAAACTGTTAGCATTATGCCTACTAGCAGTTGCGTGTTTTGCTCAGAGTGCTGTTCATGCACAACAGTGTAGTGCTATGCCTGAATCTGGCACTGTATATTCCATTATTAATAGAGGCTCTGGCCTTGCACTTGATGTAAATACCAGTGATTCTAGCTCAGCCCCGAATATTATTAGCTACGAATACTGGGGTGGAAATAACCAAAAGTTTCAGCTTATTCAAGAAGCAGATGGCTATTGGATTATACGCTCTAAATTTAACAATAAAGTTCTTGATGTGTTGAACTCATCGCAATCAAATGGTGCAAATATAATTGCTTATGATGATTGGCAAGGGGCTAATCAACGTTGGTTGTTAAAAGCATCTTCATCGGGCGGCTTTAATATCGTCAATAAGTTAACTGGTAAATCTTTGACAGTTGCAGGCTCAAATAATACTGCAAATGTTTATCAAAATGATGATGCTGGGATCAGTTCACAAAGATGGTTTATTAATCCAGTAAATGGCGACTGTGGGACTACCGGAACCACTCCCAGTGACTTAATAGGCTTTGCATCTCAAGCAGGTCAAGATGGATTGAGCACAACGACCGGTGGTGGTAATAACACTGCCATCACAGTATATAGCTGTGATGATTTAAGTACTGCATTGAGTTCTGGCTCTGCTGCGGTTATTCAGGTCCCAGATAACACAGTGATTGATTGTCGAACCGCCAATAGAACGGTACCGGCTTGTCCACTTGATTGTGGTCAATGGGGAGATTACGGTAAAACGTGGTACAGAATTCCCGTTGGTAATCAAAGCTGTAGTGAGTTGGGAAGTAGCTCAAACTCAACCGTGAATGTTACCCGTAATGATAGACGTATCATTGTGCAATCAAATAAAACGCTGCAAGGGTTAGGTAAAAACTCGAAAATAATTGGTGCCAGCCTCGTTATTAGCAAGCAGCGAAATATTATTATTAAGAACATTATGCTTGAGGATATTAACCCTGCGCTTGTTGAAGCAGGTGATGCTATTTCAATAGATGATAGTAGTCATGTATGGGTGGACCACATGGCATTTAATAAAATAAGTGATGGATATATTGATGTCGACAATAGTCAAAACGTTACTTTAAGTTGGAATCGTTTTTATGGATATAACCCTCAAGTTTGCGCCAACCAGCATTGGTATACCCATTTATTTAGAAACTCTCAAATAACAGCACATCACAATTTTTGGGATACAGCAGCAGGGCGAAATCCTAAAGTGGATGGCTATAATTCACGCGTGCATATGTTTAATAATTACTGGAAGAACATTACTTATTTCTCAATTAGTGCGGGGAATGGCGCTGAGGTTTTAGTGGAAAATAATTACTTTGAAAATTCAGCGAAACCTCACTGGAATCAAGGCTCTGGTTATTTTAGTGCTTCAGGAAATATTTACACTGGAAGTTCTGCAACTGATCAATATCGTGATAGCGGAGCAACAGTATTTGGGGATATTCAACTCTACCCATATCGATTGGATGATCCAAACTCTTTGGGCAGTAAAATGAATGGCGGTACAGGTCCACAATAACTATCAATTGTGAGTTGGAAAAAGCTCAGCTATTGCTTTATAGCTGAGCTTAACGCTTTAAATTGCAACCAAGCTTTGCTCAAGCATTGCTTTAATTTGCTTAACAATTTTTGCTTCTGTTTCTGGCTCAAATTGTTGAATACGTGGGGTGTGAATATGCCCTGTAGGGATGTCTGAATTAAGCTCATCACGTAGGCGAATACTACGATACGAAATTTCATTTGATAAGTAGCCGCCGCCACCGCCTTTTACTGCAATCGCACCTTCTAATTCTTTAAGTGATTGTGGCTCAAATGCTTTTTCAAGCGTAACGACTTTGTGATTGTCGTTGATTGGGAATGGCCCTTTGGCTTGTTGCATCTGCTTAACTGGTAAGCTGAAAGTCACAAACTCATTGCCTGGAAGAGGGCGGTCGTTTAGGCTCGAAATTTTCGGTGCGGTGGCTGTGCCGCCATACACAATATTGGCGTTATCGGGTGCCGTTACACTGCGGCGTTTACCCGGAAAGCGTTCAAGATCAAAGTCTTTGCTGCCCATACTGATAGTGGCAATCATATCGACATTGTTAAGCGCGTAATATGGCGCAAGTAATGATTCGATAATACCTTGGTCAAAGTCTTCGTAGCGTACTGGCACCATCACCGTATTGATCTCAGCGCTAATGCCATTGTAATTAATCACTTGGCCATCAAGTAATAATGCCGCAACACCTGATGGGTTACTTTGATTAATATTTCTATCTAATAAGAAGGGATCAAAACCTGTAATTAAAATGCGTTTGTCGGTTTTTTTACTGTAATCAAGGTCGGTGCGGCCACGACTGCCATTTTCAAGCATTGTTAATAACGCGGTTTGTTCACTGTCGGTCATTGCAAACTGGGGTTTGCTGGTACGAATAATTTTGCTTGAAAGTAAACGCGCCCAATATAGCTCTCGGTCGTCAAAGCTGTTGGTTTTAATTATACGCGCTTTGGCATCGCGCCATAATTGTTTGGCGTAATCATCAATAAGATCACTTGCTTGCTGATAATTAGCGGCAGCTTGCCACTGTTTTTCAAATTGGTTCACTTCATCAGAAAAAGCATTTAACACCTTTGGCATGGCTTTGCTGGCTTTTTCAATACGCAGTTCTTCAACGGTTAAATTGGCTGCAAATGCAGTAAATGACGAGGCGATTAAACCGGTGGCAAGTAAAACTTTTTTCATGATTATCCTATTTAGTTACAGCACGTTTAGTAGGCTTGGCTTAACTATCCTATGGATAAATGCCAAGCGCAAATAAAATCGCTCAGTATCAATTCTGTCTAGCACAGAAAATTAAACAGCCCAGTGGTACTTTAATTATTGGCTTCGTTATTTCGGGGACTAGCGCAAAATAAGCTTTGTTTGTTTAGTTTGAGAGTCTTTTAATAACTTGCGGTATTTTGCTGGGGTGATGTGCATTATCGCTTTGAATTCTTTAATTAAATGAGGCTGATCGGTAAAGCCACATTCAAGTGCAATGTCTGCAAAACTCATTTCAGGGTTATCTTTAATTGCTTGTTTAGCAAGTTTTACTCGGTAAATACGCTCAAAATACTTAGGGGTAACGCCGCATTGATCCTTAACTTGCCTTTCGAGCTGACGTTGACTGAGAGGGGCTAGTTGGTAAGCAGTTTCGAGTGGCGTTAACTCAATAAGATTGCGGATAAGGTGCTTTGAGTGTCTGTTACTGTGGTTAATACTTTTATTATCAGTAAAGTGGCGGCTAATAAGCGCAACAAACACGGCTAAGCTGGCTTCATTTTGCAGACCTAGTGCAATTTCAGATAGGGACTGTTCTGCAAGGAGTGGGTGAGCATTACGCTTTAGTTCAGACAATACGGTTGGGTTAAAACGAATACCACAAAACTGCGCATCGTGTGAAAATGTGACTTTAGATGCTTGAGTCGATGTTTCTTGCACTGCATAAGGGGCAGCAAGCGGCTTGTCATCAAGTAAAACTTCACCAGCAACAGGAAACACAAGCCCTGTGGCACCATCGCAGGCAAGCCATTGCTCTCCTTGAGAGTGCGCTGTGGCATACCAAATAGCTTGGATGCTATCGGCAAGATTGCCCTTTGGGGTCATTAATTCGAGCGTTAAATGGTTACTCATTAAACTTTACTGTCTCTGTCGATAGCGAAAGTATCATCAATTGAATAGCGTTGTGTCAATTTTTAGTCCAAAAGTAAGCTACTTTAAGGGCTGTTATTCGCACCCTGTTTTTAATCCTGCTATGCTACGCCCATTAGCAATCACTGAGTATTTGAGATGATTAACGATAACGATGTAATTGAAACATTAGACGAGTTAGAAACATTTTTACGCCTAGTTGAAACTGGCGGTTTAGGGCTTGAGAATGTAACCGGTGTTGCCCTTGCAACCAATAATAGTGATGGCCGCCCATTTATTGCGGTACTTGATGATAAACATCAACTTTTACTTGGCCGTTACGTGACTAGTGAAGTGTATGAAAACGGTAAAGATATGGTGCGTTACGGCACTAAAAAACCGCATTAATCATTACTGGTTACGAGTTAAAGTGGGGCGAAGACGCCCCATTTTTATTGGTATTCGGCAAGCTCTCTGTGAATGCTCATTACCAGTTCACTAGGAATGCATAATTGATTAGCGAGCGTGTCTAAGTAGTGTTTAGAAATAGCTTGGTTTAAATCAATTGCGCTGGCACTAGCTGCATATACTTCAATACCCATTTGTGCGTTAGGCACAGCGGCAACTAACTCTGACAGTTGCATTGGCTTTCTTAGCTCATCGAACAGCATGGCCTTTTCTTGCACAGACAATTGCATTGTTTCTACTTGTGCGAAGATTTTTTGTCTTTCGGTTTCATCAATGTGGCCATCAGCATAGGCGGCTGCAATCATAGCGCGCATGAGTAATAATTGCCCATCACTATGGTTATCGTCGATGACATCATTAAATGACTGCTCGGGCAGCGTGGCGGGGGTAAAATCAAAACCACGAGAACTAGTTTGCTGAACTGGAGCCGCTTTTTGTTCTGAGTATTGTTTATAGGCTTTCCAAGCAAGGCCACCGACAGCAGCAAGCGCACCATATTTTACGGCTTTTTTACTGCTCTTTTTAGTTTTTCCGCCCATTAAGCTCGTTAGTCCGCCGCCAGCAACGCCTCCTAAAAAACCACTCAGCGCACCTGATTTATTTAAATTACCCACTAACTTTTGTAAGTCTTTCATTGTTCTCTCCTTGCAGTTATGTGCCCAGACTAGGTGATTTAAAATGAAAAGGAAACGAGATTAATGTTACAAAACACATCAGCTAACAATTATCTGCTTTAGGTACTTATCTTTAGCTTGCTTAAAATACACTCAGTACTATAAGTTAGGGTTTCTGTTTAATTAATAATAAGGAAAAACTCATGACAGATAATTACACACCACCTGAAGCAAGCCTTCAGATGGCATCTGAAAATAACTCAGGGCAGGGGAAGGTAGACGATTTACCCGAGGGCATTAAAGGCTTTAGTTGGGGCGCTTTCTTGCTAAGTTGGATTTGGGCAATTGGCAACAGCACTTGGATTGGCTTATTGGCCTTAGTGCCTTATGTTGGTTTTATTGTATCGGTGTATTTGGGCTTTAAAGGCCGAGAAATGGCATGGCAAAATAAACGTTGGGATAGCGTTGAGCATTTTCAACGAGTACAAAAACAATGGTCATTTTGGGGCGTATTGATCATTGGTGGCATATTTTTATTGGGTATTGTAGCGGCGATAGCTATCCCTGCTTACCAAGCCAATGTCTAACTTATAAATAGAGCGAAAAGCCAGTATTTACTGGCTTTTTTTATGCCTGAAATGGTCAAAATATGGGTTTAATTACTTACTGAGTTATTATGTTTTTCATTCTTTATTTTATGATAATCGTAAAATAAAGTTTGACAATCATAAATCCGCTGTGTACTTTTTAGACTATGAAAATACGAATCAACCTAGATATAGAATTGGCAAAGAACAAAATGCAGCTGAAAGAGCTATCTCAGCGCATTGATATTTCTATGACCAATTTATCATTACTAAAAAACGGAAAAGTGAAAGCGATCCGCTTTAGTACCCTTGAAGCTATTTGTGAAGAGCTTAATTGCCAACCCGGCGATATTTTGGTGTACGAACGCGATAGCGAATAACTTTACAACGCAACAGGATTTTGGAGGGCATATGCTCAACCGTGACTATTTACTACCCGGCATAGCAGCAGGATTACTTGCTGTGATTTTTCCCATGTACTGGATCTCAGTTTTTGGCGAAACACTTGATGGCTTAGGAGAGGCGCTTAAGCTCGATTTACAAAGCTTAAACTTTTCAGACCTTGTGTTCGTGCTCATCGGTGCACTTGAAATTTACGTGTATCTGAGTTTACGCAGGGCATTAAAAGATATGTTCGATGTTGAAGGTGTACGCATACTGTTATGTGTGTTGGCGGTGCTGGTATTAGCTTTTCATGCCACTGTGTTATGCGATGTTTATCTTGCTGTTGCAGGTGATAAAGCATCGAATGATGTAATAGAAAGTATTTCAATTATTGCCATGGCGATCTCTGCTGGGAGTTTAGGCTTGTATGCGTTAGTGGGTTTGATAACAGCCGCGTTATTACTAACAAAACGCCATGGTATGTCATCGTTGCTAACGGTGTTTTCAATCCTACTGTTGCTGATGTGCGTCTTACAATTAACGGTGATTTTTGCTTATTTAAATGTGTTTTTATTCCCAGCAGCATTATTAATTTTAATGGTGTTCTTTATCAAAAAGCCTGAACAAATCGAAGTGATTTAACAACGCGTTGTAATACAAGGAATAGGGTATGAGCAGGTTTAAAACGATTTTGTTAACGCTATTTTTGTCATCTGTTTGGGCTGCTACCTGCGTATATGGTGGTGTCAGTGGCTGGTTTTTAAAACCTATTGCCGAAACGGGCAACACTGAGCAGTTTATTACTAATAGCCAGGCGCTGATTGCCAACAAACACGCAAATATCGCTTATGTTTTGATTGAAAATGGCCAAGTGATTTTTCAAGATTACTCAAAAAGCAAAGATGAAATAACCGCCAATACTCTGTTCCCCGTGGCATCACTGAGTAAATTTATTACCGCCTATGGCGTGATGAGTCTGGCTGAGCAACAACAAATTCGTTTAGATCGCGCGATTAATGATCAACTGACGGGCTGGCAGTTACCTGAATCAGAGTTTGATAATCAAACTGTTAGCCTTGCTCATCTGTTATCTCATACTGCGGGGCTTGGTGATGGTTTAGGCTTTGCTGATATTGAGCTAAATGAAACCGTACCAAGCTTGCTTGAGTCACTAAACAAGCCGCTATCATCAACGGGTGTGCGTGAAATTAAAGTCACCAAGCCTGTGGGCGATTTTCAGTATTCTGGGGGCGGCTATTTGATGCTGGAGCTGCTGGTAGAAGAGAAAACGAATCAACGCTTTGCAACTTGGATGGCTGATAACGTCTTTAAGCCAGTCAATATGACTGATGCCAGTTACGATGTACTCACTGAGTTAGACAATATCGCACCTGCTTATGATAAAAGCGGGCAAGCTGCTGGGCATTTTCAATACGCATCGGCAGCGGCAACAGGCTTACTGGCAAGTAGCCATGACTTAATCGCTTTAGTGCAAGCATTAACATCACCTCAAACAGGGCAGTTAAGCCCGCAAATGATCAGTACCATGCGAGAGCCATTGGCTATTAGCTTAGGCGCACCAATTTGGGGGCTAGGTACCATGCTTTATGCGCCAACAGCATCGGGAGATTTTGTGTTTGGCCATGACGGCGCAAATGAACCGGCAATAAATAGCACGCTTCGTATTAACCCAGATAACAATGATGCAATCATCGTACTTAGTAGCGGCGGTGAACATATTGCATCAAAGCTCGGTTATGAATGGACGCTTTGGCAAACCGGTTACCCCGACTTTTTAGCGTTTGATGTTGCCCTGCAAAGTGCTTTTATACCTTGCTTATTAGGCCTTGGCATCATCTTGATAGGTATGCTTGTGGTGCGCTTCAAAAAAGCGAAATAAGCAATTGATGTTAGGTTTAAATTATTTTTCTGCTTTACCCGGTAATTAGTAGCATTGTCATTGTTCATTAACGTGAACAGCTATAGTATTTGCTATACATTGATTATTCAGGGTAGGGCGCATGTTACGATTTTTTTCTATAGACCAAGGTGTGATCACAGAAACTGAGCCAGCTTCTGATACGCCTCTTGCAACCGCCATAAAAAATGCCCACTGGATTGATACCATAAATCCGACCGAAGAAGAACGGCAAGCACTGGCAAGCACGCTTAATATCACCTTACCCGGTGCTGATGATGTTGAAGAAATCGAGGCCTCTTCCCGTTGTTTTATCGACCATGAAGGCTTGCATGTGCATGCGCTTTTCATGTCACCAAATGAAGGGCGCTTTAATACGGTAACCGTGGCTTGTTTACTACAAGACAACTGCTTGCTGACAATCCGCGATGATGAACTAGCCGATTTTCGTCTTTTACGACTGCGTGCTCGGAAAGGGCAGGTAGCGTGTGATAATCCAAAGCAACTTTTGGTGACTTTATTTGACCAAAAAGTCGAAAACCACGCTGACATGCTTGAAGACATGCATCACCAGTTAGAAAAACTCAGTGCCTATGTACTTGAAGAGGATGACTCAGACTTAGAAGAAGCTGTTAGTCGAATTTCGCGCCTTGAAGATAATAACGGTAAAGTGCGTTTATGTTTGATGGATACGCGCCGGAATATCTCGTTTTTACTGCGCCACCTAGGAGCGCCGACAGAAGACCGCGAATCACTACGTGAAATTGTACTCGATATTGATACCCTTATGTCTCACTGTACATTTTTGTTTGATAAGGTGAATTTCTTAATGGACTCGACTCAGGGTTTTATTAACATCGAACAAAACCAAATTATAAAAACCTTCTCTATTGCCTCAGTGGTGTTTTTACCGCCGACCGTTGTCGCCAGTATCTATGGGATGAATTTTAACAGCATGCCTGAACTGCAATGGGCATGGGGTTACCCGTTTGCAATTGGCATTATGTTGCTGTCTGGCTTTGCACCTTACTTGTTCTTTAAACATAAAGGTTGGTTGTAACAAAGCATAAAAAAGCCCAGCAAATGCTGGGCAAGGGGTCTTCGGATAGACCTAGGGGGTTTAACCTTTCAATTCGCCGGTAGACGATTCGATATGTGCACGAACAAACCATTGGAATTGTTCTAAGTCAGCCAGTTGGCCGGTGATCATATCTTCAGAAACTGGATCTAGCTCACCAAGCTTATCGATAGCTGCACGGTGGTCTTTATTAACACCGTTATACACTTTATCAAGCGCTGTTAGGTGGTCAGTCACTAAGCCTTTACCAATTGAATAATCTTGCCAAGTACGGCGTTCTACAATTGATTGAGGTGTACCAACAGGTACGCCGCCCATGGTTGCGATACGCTCTGCAATCGTGTCAGTCATCTCTTGCACTGCGCTTACTTGTGGATCAAGCATTTCGTGTACACCAATAAAATTAGGGCCAACAACATTCCAATGAATGTGTTTTAAAGTGAGGTGTAAATCGATTAAAGCGACCATGCGCTGGTCTAGAATAGCAATCGTGTCCGCTGCAGCTTGGTCTTTAACACCCGGTGCTGTAAATTCTGCGACTTTTGATGATGAATTACTCATTACTCCTCCGAGATTATCTGTAAATTTCCTTTCGCTTTTAATCTAAAAAGCATGTGTAATTACATAGAAGCAAGCGTTGTGCCTGATAATTATAAAATTATAAATTGTTGAATATAAATGGTTAATTTGATTTTTATCTTGGGCTGGAGTAGTTGTGGCTATGAAAGAGTATGAAAACTCTGCACACCTTCTGTAAAAAATTCAGTGTGCAGATACAAAGTTACGAGTTAAGAAAGTAATGCCGCCGCTAAACGAACAAAGTCTGATGAAGTTAGAATTCCCACTAGGTTGTTATCTTTATCAACCACCGGCATGCAGCCATGACGGTTTTCAACAAAAAACTTAGCAACTTCGTGTAGCGGTTGCTCTGGCGAGATACTGGTAAAATCGGTAGCCATAATATCAACTACTTTGGTTTGCTTTTCCTTGCGTTCAAGAGCGCTGGCGCTGTAATTAGCCATGATATTCATTACCTGAGCAATCATGATTTTTTGCGTTAACATGCCAACTAAACCACCGTGCTCATTGATCACTGGGATATGACGAACATTTTTCTCTTTCATTAGATTATGAGCATCATGCAGGGTATTTTGCGCGCTAATGGCGAATGGGTCTGGCGTCATCAAATCACTAACTAGGTGTGTCATGGCTACATCCTTACAATTAATCAAGTTGTGGTAAGTCTAGCGCTTATCGAGTTAATTGCACTTTAGTGAGATCAAAGTTTTAGTGATTAACCGTGCAAGTGCCAGCATTACTTTGCTGACAATAATGAAAGTCTAAATAATAGTGAGACTTAGCTGGGCGTTCACCTTTAGTGAGGTATTGATACATCAACTCGGCAGAAAGTCGGCCCATTTCAAAAGGGTTTTGACCAATATTGGCCGATGATAATCCTTGCTGTAATACTGCTAATTGCATTTGCTCAGTATCGGCAGAAACAATCACCACTTCTTGATTGGCAATACGTTGTTTATGTTTAGCAATCACGTTTGCATAGTTAGGGTTAAATTGAGCAAAACCGGCTACCGCTAGAAATAGTGGTGGATTTTCAAGGTTAAGCAGTTTGTCGAGTTGACCGAGTGACACCCCTCGCTTACCTAAGCTATATAAAGGGCAACGGTCAAATTCACTCCAGCCATTTTCACCGCTTAAACGTTTCTCTGTTTGCCCTGATAAGGCATAGCGAACGCCTTCAATACGCTTGTTTAAATTAGGCGTTGTTGAATGCCCTGATTGAATACACACTTGATTATTTGCCTTGTTGGTGAATTTTTTTAATTCGTTCCCCAAGGCCACACCATAATCAAAATTATTGGTACCCACATAAGCTAAACGGTACTGCTGATCTTCCTCAAGCAGATCAGAGTCAAAAGTGATCACTGGGATCTGGTTATCGTGTAACTTTTTTAATGCTCTTTCAACAAGGTAATTGGAATCTGTGGTTGCGATTAATAAACCACTAATATTATTTCTGCGAACAAGATCGGTGATCACTAATACTTGCGTGCGAATATCTTGAAAATCTTTGGGGCCGTCGTAAATACATTCAAAATCGAGATGCTGTTTTGCAAATTGCTCACAGCCTTTAAAAGCTTGCTGATAAAAGCTATCGTTTTTAGTTTTACCCACAACAGCCACCACATATTTAGCCTGAATTGGTAGGGAAAAAAACCAAAAACTGGCGCACAAAAACACCCAGTTTAATTTAAAATTTAATAATACTTTTAAAGACATAGCACTACATATTGCAAGTTAAGTATAAGCACGAGCTAATTATAGTGGCAGAGTTCGAATTTACAAGATTGATAGAAAGGTATTTGTTTTCGTAGTATCCCTAGTTATTTACTCCTTGTTTTGGCTGTTGGTTTCTATGCGATTACGACCATTATTCTTCGCTGCATAAACAGCTTTGTCTGCGCGGTTTACTAAGCTTTCAAAGCTGTCATTTGGTTGCCAATTGGTTAAACCAAAGCTAGCAGTAACCGATATACGATGTTCTCGATAAGCTATTTGACTGGTTTCAAATGTTTTACGTAGGCCCTCTAAAAATTGCTTAGCCGAGCTGATGTCGGTAGCAAAGAACAACAGTAAAAATTCTTCACCACCAAGGCGGCAACATAAGTCACCTTTATTTAAATGGTGTTTCATTAGATCAGAGAACACTTCGAGGACTAGGTCACCGCCATCGTGACCATAGCTATCATTAATCCGTTTGAAGTAATCAATATCAACAACGCAGGCAAATAAACTAGATGTTTGGCTTGGGCTGAATAGTTGCTGTTGTTCAATAATGAATTGCAGCCCGCGGCGATTGTAGAGCCCGGTAAGCGGATCTTTTAAAGACAATTCCAAATAACGCTTTTTTTCATCCACCAACAGGGTGGTGATGAGACCTAGCCCAGTCATAACAAACACGGTTGCATGGGCAATGACGGTCAACGAATACAAGGTCGCTAAGTTATGTTCATGGGTAATAATACTTAGCTGTGAAATGGGCACTAATAGTAAAATGCATTGCGCCATTGACAACACTGTGTTGCCAATATTCTTTTCACATACAGCACGTTTAGTGGTGAAGTAAATAAGTGCGGGTAACACGCTTAATGTAAAGCTGGCTTCGACAAGGGCGAGTTGATTTATATTTTGAGTGAGCAGGGCAAATACAGAAAAAATAGCACCATGCGCAATAATTATCTTATTAAATCGGCTAGGTTCGTCGTGGTTATAAATGGATAATTGTAGCAACGTCATGGAAATCATATAAATCACCACGCCAGAGCGAAAACTTGGTGCAAGGTCTAATAAGTCTTGGATCCACAGCCATGCAAAGCCAATGACACCGAGGTAAAAAAACAGGTTAAATAAGCAAATCGAGCGGTTATTAAAACTACTGCGCATCAGGCGCGTGGCTATAATGGAACAGGTTACTACCGTGATAAGTAAGAAGATAAAAAAGCCGTGGTAAAAGTAATTCTCTACGTTACTAGCCATGAGTTGCACTGAAAAGCTCTAGGTAAATAAAGCTTAGCACAAGAAAAATTACCCACCTTTAAATGTTAGTTTTGTGTGTTGTCGCCTCCCTCAATTAGCGTGTATGCATCATGCGCTTTTTCACTTGGTTTTATGCCTTTTCCTAAAATGATTGTTAATCGTGTGACGATTGTACGCTCTAATAGCGTTGACACATGCAGTGCTGGCGAAGTTTGACTTGTGCACGTTAACAAACCGCATTGGGCTCTTTGCTCGAAACGAGGTTTGTTAGTGGGCTTGGAGCGTTCTACATCAACTGCCTGCTCGGCAACGAGAAACCAGTCATAACCGGTGTCTATCGTAATGTTGGCGGCTTGCAGCATACTTTGCTCAAGCGCTGAGCGCTTTGAACCGTGACGAGTTTCGTATCGAAGGATATATTGATTATCTGCGAGCTGCTTAGTTGTTAGGCCTGGTATACTTTTATCGGTCGAATGTTGGCTGCTGGTGCAGCCAATTAATACAATGGCGAAATAAGCTAATAACACGTGTTTCATGATTGTCTCGCTTATTGCCAATGGTTAGTCAGTGCTTGTTGTTCGGCGTTACGATCTAACGGCTGGCCTTGAATGTGCTCGTCGATGTAACTATCAAGCGCAGGTGTTTTACTTGCTAAGCGATAGCTTTGGCTTGACATTGCGCGTTGCTCGCTCGATGCATGAAGCTGCCAAATTCCTTGTTGTTTACAAGCAATATGTGTTTGCTGGGTACTTTTAGAATACAGCGTGTATTGACGGCAAAAATCGCCATTAGTATTAACAAAGCTAAGCTGAGCAGTTAGGCTTCTGTTTGTATCTATTACCGTGTTGTCGCCACTCAATTTTTGATCTAATGCGTTGGCAATGGGTTGTTCCAAACCTTGTTGTTGAACAAAGCTAGCAATAGCGACTGTAAAAAGCACTGCAATACTTGCTGCAACGGCCATTTGTTTGCGTCCGGCAAGTTTAATTTGCTGCCATTTGGATAGCGAAACGACATTCTCTTTATTATGTTGCTCGATTGTTTGTGCAAGTTCATCAGACAAGGGCATTATATCAATCTGCGCTGCGTGTTGTTTAACTAGCATGTCAACTTCACATAGTTCAGCTAGGCGTAAAGCGAGTTGCTCATCTTCAGCAATTGCATTACGTATTGCTTCCATTTCGTTTGCTGGTAATTCATTGTCTAAAAAAGCACTGAGTGTTTGGTCATCAATCTTCATGCGTTTTCCTTGGTGAAATCAGGCTTAATTAATTGATAAAGTGCGGCTCTGGCTCGTGACAATTTACTCATCACAGTGCCAACAGGTATCTCGAGGGTGTGCGCAACATCTTTGTAAGCCATACCTTGCACTGCCACGAGAGATACTATAGCGCGCTGTTCATCTGGTAAGCTTGTTAAAGCGTTATTTACTCGTTGCAAAGTCTCTTGAGTAGCGAAACTCTCTTGTTCATCGTCACAGACGGGTTCTTGAAGTTCAGTATTTTGAACTGCCTTTAAGCGCACTTTTTGCGAGCGGTATTCGTCGATCCAAACATTTCGACAGATCTTGAATGCCCATTTTAGTGGTTCAATATCATCGGGCATGCCTTTTTGTAAAAGTTTCTCGATGGTCATTTGTACAATATCATCGGCATCTGCTTGATTGCCGGTAAGCGAAAATGCAAAACGTCGCAGCGCTGGTAATAAACTGGTTACTGTATTTGTCATAGTTTCCCTTATTGGTTAGGGCAAGGGCCGATTAATGAAACAACTCATCAATGATTCAGCCAACTCACACTACTATAACGGGCAAGAAAAAGTTTTATTCCCAATAAATGCAATTTTTCTTTCACTGAAACGTTATAGTAATACCTAACTAAATGAGAAGTCACTGTAACATGAAATTGAAATCAGTCATTTTAAGTAGTTTGTTGTTTACTTCAAGTACGCTATCAGCAGCGATTATTAAGCCAATAAATGGTGTGATAGAGCAGATAGATCCTGTTGTTAATAAACTTGAACCGCGCATCACTAGCCAAGTAGAAAGCATACGCGAACATGAGTTAATCGACGACGCAACAGCAATTGTGACCTCGCTACCTAAAAGGCTAGAGATACTCAATCAGTTACAGGCTCCTGCATTTGTTGAAGTCGATGTAGAGCATGGTTTTCGTGCAGTTGAAAGGCAGTGGATAATGCTGGCGAATGAACAGCATCAGGGAAAACTCTTACAAATTGGCGCACAAATTATCGTCACTAAACAATACACGTCATTAGGTTTGTCATTAGTTCGGTTTGTTGTCCCGGCCAATTACGATTCAAAAGCGCATTTGCAACGTTTACTTTCACTCGATGATGCATCGTTATTGGATAGAAATCATATTTATCAAGCGCAAAATGGTTCTCAGCAAGAAGCGCCTTCATCAAAGCCTACAGCAATGTGTGACTGGTTTGTAAAAATAGGCATGATAGATAGTGCGATTGACACGACTCATCCGGGATTTAGTAATACACAGATAAAAACGCAGTCATTTCTTACAAATGACTTAGTATCACCCGATTTACACGGCACTGCGGTTGCTGGCGTTTTGGTCGGTAAGTATGGGCAGCTCATGCCGTTATTAACTGAGGCAACATTATACAGCGCGGCGGTGTTTTATCAGCAGTCTGATTTATCACAGGGGGCGACATTAGCTGCAATAGTTGACGCACTTAATTGGTTGGTTGCTAACGAGGTGCCTGTTATCAATATGAGTTTTACAGGGCCCGACAACGCTATTCTAGCGGCAGCAATTAATGCCACAGCGGCTAAACAAGTAACTTTAGTGGCGGCTGCAGGCAATGAAGGACCTGCTGCGCTGCCACTTTACCCTGCGGCATACCAACATGTCATTGCTGTCACGGCACTGGATAGCCAAAACCGAATTTACCGCTGGTCAAACAGAGGTGATTATATTGATTTTGCGGCATTAGGCGTCAATGTCATGACGTTAAAAGCTGGAGGGGATCTTGGTCGGGAATCTGGAACCTCTATTGCCGCGCCGCGTATTTCAGCGGCGGCTGCATGTTTAGCGGCAAAGCCTAATACAACTCCTAAAAACATTTACCACGCGTTACAGCAACAAGCGAATGATTTAGGTGAAGTGGGCAAAGATACGGTGTTTGGACATGGTGTAATTGATTAAAAGCTGGCTTTTAATGACAGCGAAGCAATGCTTTGGGTATAGGTGTTTGCTGCCAACTTAGATTGATAATCGCCGTACTCTGCTTCAGTAACAATTTGCAAAGAGTCAAAAACAGAAAGCTGCCAAAATGCGCTGACTACACTGCGACTTTCATCCCGTGATGGCTCGCTTTGTGTAAGTGATTGGTTGATAACTTCTTGGTAGTTTTTATCTTGATAGCGCCAGCTTAATCCTGCTTTATTGCTTATATCAAACGCTTTAAAACGATGAGTGATGCCCGTATTTAAGCCCCAACTTTTAAAGTTAAATTGCTCTGAGTCAGCATTTTCTCTATCTAAACTAGCGCCTAAAAGCAGCATCGTTTTACCCTTATTAATAAAGTAATACAGGTTTGAATCAAGCCCTAACCCTTTTGCATCGCGCATTGACTGTGTGGCGAATTGTTTATCTGATGCCCTAATCGCAGTGCGCAGATAGGTTGTTGGATTAACGTAATGGCCAACATACAAACTTACCTGATCCAAGGTTAAAAATGTTTCTTTTGCTACTTTTGCTAAAGCACCGTCATAACGTATACCTACATCAGTACCAGAAATGCTATAGCTAGAATCAAGGCTATATTGATGCAATGCCAAGTCATACTGGTCAAGCTGGTGATAATTGGTTTGCTCGTATCGATAACTTGGTGTGAACTTGAGGTTGTCAGTTGCATGTAACTCAGCACTAACACCAGCTTTAAGTATTGAACCTGTATCACTTTGTGAAGAAATATCGTCTAACTCTTTAATGGCTAAATCAGAGTTAGTTGTTAAGCCAATTTGTGCATCAGCATGAAAAGTTGCATCCGTAGCAAACACTTGAATGCTTGTGGTTAACGCACTTAAGGTGATGAGCTTATTAATTGTACGCATAATAATCTCCTAAAGGAGCGCCGAGTGATAACCCGGCACGCTATTGGTTAAAGGCCTAAGTTCAGGCTGTTTTGAATGTTATTAACGACTTCGGTAGTTGTCGCTGCGGTTATTTGCTCAGCAACTTGTTGGTTAACGCTGTTGCTAACAGTTGATGAAATGCTTTGCTCAACACTACTTTGTAAAGAGTTCATTGCAGCTTGTTGTACATTGCTAGTCAGTGATGATTGTAGGTCATTAGTGATTTGCGAGGCCTGACTTAAGCCTGCAGTGCTTAGCTCACTAGGCTCTAAAGACGCTAATACATCTGTTTGCTGACTCAATTGATTTTGCATTGCGTTGGTTATGTTCGAATTTGTGTTAGCGACGGCCACATTACTAACAGCAGTTGTCGCAGTTGACAGCATTGACTCACCTGCTAGCGCTACGGTATTGGCTGCTTGAGAAGCGCTTGATACTGAGTTTGTTAAACCAAGCTCGGGCATTGTTTCAGCAGGCTGCTGTTCATCGTTTTCAATCGTTGTTTGATTATTTGCTTGTCCGCTATTTGAACTTTCAGTATTCACACCAACTGATGAATTTTGTGTTGTTGCAGAGCCTGACAGTTGAGTTGATTGCATCATTGTCGTATTCGACGATGCTTGGTTTGAACTAGTCGAAACTTGATTATCACTGGCTGTTTGCTGTTCAGATGCGACTGATAGTTGCACGTTAGCTGCTGATGAAGCCGCTGAAAAGCCTGTTGCAGTTACGACACAGATTGCGATAAGTGATTGTTTTAAATTTGTCATTGTCTCGTCCTCTTTTTTGCGAATTGACATAGAGGTAACGAGTGGGCGAAAGGTTTATTCCAAAAAGTTTTAACTTTTTTCAATCAAATTAGCTAACTTATTGAAAGCTAGACAGAGATTTCACTTTTTGTTCATTCACAGGTCGCTAAACTTTAAATTTTAAAGATACCACTGCGATGAAAAAGAGTTTTGTTTTAGCCTTATTTTTTTGTTCTGGGCCAGTTTTGGCCAACAGTGTATGTGGTGGAACGTCTGCCAATGGCTATGTACGTAATGCAGTAAAACTACCCAGCAAAGGTAACAACTTTACCAGCTACAGCAAAGTGGCTGAGCTGGCAGGACGTACGTATGTTCATTCGCAGGTAAAAAACATTATTGTTGATGCCTACCAAGCGCTCCAGAAATCCCATCCAGATAAACGATACAAATACGCTGAAACGGGCTTAGAAAATGGCGGGAAATTTAGTCCGCATAAAACCCATCAAAATGGTTTGTCTGTTGATTTTATGACACCGGTTGTTAACGAAAAGGGGCTATCAGTTCATTTGCCTACACATGTGTTTAATCGTTTTGGCTACGATATTGAATTTGATAAACAAGGCCAGTTTGAACAGTTTAAGATTGATTACACCGCTTTAGCAGCTCATATTGTTGAGCTGCATAAATCGGCAACAGCAAAAGGTTACGATCTTTGGCGAGTGATCTTTGACCCAACCTTGCAAGCTGGGCTTTATAAAACCAAGTATGCCGACTATTTAAAAGCGCATATTCAGTTTTCAACTAAACCATCCTGGGTGCGACATGATGAGCATTACCATGTCGACTTTTTAGTGCCGTGTGAAATATAAGCCAAGCCAAGCAAAGCAAAGCTTGCTCAAATTAAAACAAACTAAACATCACTGAAGCGATTAATAGTATTGCCATTAGGTAGTTAAATGCTTTTAAGCGCTTTGGGCTAGCGAGCCAGTGTTGTAGCTTTTCGCCAAGTAAAGTCCACGAGCTGACACACGGCAGGTTAATTAAGCCAAATACGAGGCTTACGATTAACACTGAGGTGAGGTTTTTGTCTGGGGCATATAAGCTTACCGCGCTTAATGCCATTGCCCACGCTTTTGGGTTTACCCATTGAAATAGTGCAGCCTGAATAAAAGTAAACGGCTTACTCTCACTACTGGCTTTTTGTTGTATGTTACTTGTGGCAATTTTAAACGCCAGATAGAGTAAGTAAGCAATACAAAATACTTTTAATATCAAATAGCTTGGTGGATACAAGTCAAATAGCTGCATGATGCCAAGGCCTACTAAAACCAGCATTAACATAAAGCCAAGCGTCACGCCAAGTAAGTGTGGTGTGGTTCTTTTAAAGCCAAAGTTAGCACCTGAGCTCATCAACATTAAGTTATTTGGCCCTGGGGTAATTGATGACACTAAAGCAAATAATGCCAAGGCTGTTAAAATTTCAAAACTCATCGCTATCTCTCCATTTGAATTTAGATGCAATTATAAGTTGTAATGCGCGCAATTTTTGCGCTTAATGTTGTTGTGTATATTTAAAGTTCACAATCAAAAATGAAAAAAGATAAAATTAACGACAGAATATTGCATGAGCTTAAACGCAATGGCCGAATTGCTAATGCCGAGCTGGCAGATAAAGTGGGTTTATCACCTTCGGCATGCCTTCGTAGAGTGCAAGAGCTAGAAAAGCTTGGGGTTATTGCGGGGTATCGGGCGGTTATAAATAATCAGGCTGTTGGCCTAGGATTTATCGCTTATGTTGGGGTTGGTTTAAATGAGCACTCAACAGTATCTCAGCGAGCATTCGAACACGCTCTTGAGTTTATTGATGAAGTAAAAGAGTGCCACAATGTAACTGGCTCGTTTGAATATTTGCTGAGAGTCGAGACGGCGGATCTTAAGTCCTATAAAGCGTTTCATGCTGATGTACTCGGCTCAATACCACAGGTACGCACCATTACAACTCATGTCGTGATGGAATCACCCAAGGACGAACGCGCTTAATAATAGAGTTTGTACCTTTTTTGTTATTAATTTATTGCGAGCTATAAGGCCTTAGTCTAGAATCTTCGCGTTAAAATAATAATATATAAGGAAATTACGTGAAAACGTTAAAGCCTTTTTTGGCGTTTATAGCTTTAGGTTTATTAGCAGGCTGTCAATCGACAACCGAAACAGGTGTATCGATGGCCCGCTTTGAGAGCCCAGAGATCAACAGTGATCCCTTTCATTTTCGTGCAACTGTCGGTACAGATACAAGCAAGATCATTGCGAAAGATACCAGCGAGAGTACATCAACGAGTACAGCGTTAACGACTTCGATGAGTATGACCTTAGGTTATTCGACGGAGCTTACCGTAGGGGTTGGTATTGGTGGCGATCATGATTATGAAAAATACGCTATTAAGCATCAGTTTTATGGCAGCCCTTTAGAATCGGCCGTCGAGAAAAACTTCTCTATGGCCGTCAGCCTAGGCTATATTCGCAGTGAAGATGCGGGGTATGGTCCACTATTAGCGGGTAATTATGATGACGATACCTATGATTGGGATTTGTCGCACGATACTTATGATATTGCACTTATTTCAGGATACCGTTTAAGCTCAAAAGCCTTGCTATACGGCAGTGTCTTTTATCAAAAAGGCTCTATTGATGTTGATTATACCCAGATGTATTACCGTACAGAGGAAGGTGATGTATTTTTATCGGGAGCATGCAGTGATACGCCAGAGCAATGCCTTGATTTTAGCGCTGATCAAGACGGTCATAATGCAGGTGTCAGCATTGCACTTGAATATGCATTTACGCATTGGTTCGCTATTACAGGTGAAGCAGTTTATAAATCGATGAACTGGTTTGATCGCAGTGAAAGCGAGACTGCGGCAAATGTAAACGTTGAATTTAGGTTCTAGGTTCGGTTTTTCGAGAAAAAGGCATTAGCAAGCGCTAGTGCCTTTTTTGTTTAACGGGCAGTTAGCGCAATAATCAGCGGCTACAAGTTGATAGTGTAAGCAGCAGGTTTTACGCATAAATGTCAGCGTATTGTTTTGATCACGAAAGCGATGTTTACCACATAGCTTTTGCCATGGTTGAAAACGTTTTGCTATAAATTCTATCGATTTCTCTGGCCAGCAAGCGATTAACGCTGCGTGGAAAGTATCACTTTGTAAACGCTTTAATAACCCTTCATTTAACCTGTATTGCAATGGCAGGTTATCATTCCAAGCATGCTGGTGATCAATTAAATGATTGGCTGCCAGTTCTATCAAATCTGCATTATTAAAAGAGTCATGTTGAACCATGATATTTAAATTAGCCAAACCATAAATATGTGAGCCCGTTACCCGCTGCTTAATATTTACCAGATCAGGAATGCAACCAAGGTGCTCTACACTGGCTACTAATAAGTAAATAACTTGCCAGCTCAGTTGTAAGTAGAGATTGATTGCGACATATCCCTCAGTAACATTTGCCCCTCTTAACTTTATAGCGTTAGCCAAATCGGTTAGTTGCTTGCTAGTTAAACATTGACTGCTAAACCATTGTTCATCGTTTGTTGGAGTTAAGAACATCAGCAGTGAACACTGCTGACGTAAGGCTAACTCAAGCTTATTATGCTGTTGTGTTTGCAAGTGCATATTGCGCCAATGGGTTTTGCAAATCACCTGCATACTGCAAGCTTGAAGCTGGGTCGGTTATATCAACCATTTGTTGATTATTACGCAGCTGTAAGCGGTTTAAGCATGACAATGGGAATGACTCAGCAAATAAATCATGCTCAGCAAACTTGTCTTTTAGCGCTGGGTGGCTCGCCTGATACTGAACAATTGTATTGGCGACGGCTTGCCAAAATTGTTGTTCGGTCAGTAGGCCATCAGTTACTAAAATTGCCGAAAGGTAGCGGAAGAAGCAATCGAAAATGTCAGTAAAAATAGACAACACGGCAACGCCTTCTGGAATGGTTACCTTAATCCGCTTTATTTCATCATTCAGCTCGATGTTACTATTTAATAAGGCAATTTCTTCACCAATGTCTTTAATGAATACGCCTACCGGAACATGATTGTTAAATCGAACGATGAGGTTTTCACCATGTGGCATAAAGACTAAATCATACTGGTAAAAACAATGTAGCAATGGTGTCATATAAGCCTGTAAGTAGTGGGTTAGCCACTTATCAGCACTGAGCCCCGATTTGGCAATTTTAGCACTTACAAATGAACGGCCTTCGCTATCGATATGAAGCAGACTTGCCATAGTGGCAAGGCTTTCATTCTCGTCCATGTATTGAGCGGGATTTTCACGCCAAAGAGCCGCCATCATTTTCTTATAAGGGTTATCGCCAAGCGCAGGATGAGTGTAATACTGCTCATCAAAGCCAAGGGTTGCGACTTCTCTTAAAGGTTGAAACTTCAGAGATTTTAAATAGCTATCTTGGTTTACTAAGTCGAACAACCATTGATTTATTGCTGGAGTTACTTTCATATAGGCACTTGATAGGCCCCGCATAAAGCCCATATTTAAAATTGATAGAGCGGTTTTAACATAGCATTTGTGTGGTTTGCTGATGTTATACAGGGTACGAATTGATTGCTGCGGTAAATAACTATCGTGCGAGTAGCCTAAACACACAATATGTTTTTGCGAGATGTGATAGCTATAAACATGGACTAATTTGTTAAACCACTGCCATGGGTGCATAGGAAATAACAGATAGTCACTTGGCTTTAAACCTTGCTCTGTCAGTGCTTTTTCAAAGCGTAAACGCTCAGCTACATCAAGCTCATCGGCAATCAAGCTCTCGTATTTATAATCATGGGTACTTTTAAAGGTGGTATGCTGTTTGTGACACGCAAGCCATATAATTTGAAATGGGTTTGCTGCTTCCGGCGTATATTGGTGAAAATCTTGTGAGTTAAAACCAATGCGGCCATTGTTGGCAATAAAGCTTGGGTGACCCATGGTCATTTGGGTTTCGATCACTTGAAAATCTGCGTCTGCTAATTGCTGGGCACTATAGCGATTATTTTTAAATTTAAATGCAAAGCCACTGAGTGTACTCGCGAGTTCTTCGAGATAGGTGCCAAGCATTGATTTGTCTATGTTTAACTTGTCATTACACTCAAGTACAAACGCGATAGCGTCTAATGGTTGGCTGTTGTTAAGCGCCATTTTAGTAATGCTATTTGGCTCAACTTGCAGGTGATTAAGCAACATAGGCTCACCTTTAAACTGATAGCTTTGTCCACCCATGGTATGCAACACATAATGGTTAGGTTTTTCACTGTCGTAGCTAAATAGTCGTTCGTGATAAAACTCACTGAGCATTTTGGCAATGAGCAAACGATTTGCGTATTGCCACGCTTGTTGGTCTAGATGTGGGGTACTGCAAGATGGCGTTGCTTGTTGCACTGCGGGACCTTGCTGTGAAGTGTCGAATCGAGACGAAAGATGCTGTAAGTAATTAAAATGATCTTTTTCTAAACTACCTAGTAATGCAGTTTTCTCACCTAATTTAATAACTTTATGATGGCTGAAACCTGCCTTTAAGTTAAGGCGATGAATTTTATGATTGGCTACATCTGGCTCCACAATCACTCGCTCACATGAGAGGGTATTAAACATAAACTCTAATACCGACTGCATAACAGCAAGGCTAAACCCTGCAACAGAGAACTGCTTTGGAGCGAGTAAAATATGCATGCCCAAATCGCCGTTTTTAAGCGCTAGGTGGTTCTCAAGTTTCAGTATTTGAGGTTTGTAAATTTCAATTAAAGCAATGGGTGTTTGGTTTATTTCAAGCAAATAGGCTTGTTGAGCCTCATCTTTATTGAGTGTTGTATAAAATTCTAAAATTTCTTCGGGTGAATGTTCCATTGCTCCCCAAAACTGAGCTTGGGGGTGTTTAAGCCAAGGGGTAATAGTCGTTAGATCGTGTTCAGGGTTTAATGTTCTGATTTTTACATCACCAAGCAAAGCGTGCTTGATAGGAGTTTCAGTGATGTTTTTCATAATCGTGTTCTCTTAAAAATTAATAACTGTGAATAGGGTCTGTTGAGGTATGTTTGTTGCGTAAAAAAAGCAGATAAAACAAACATAAAGTGATGGCAAAGCCGACAGAACCCGTCAGTAATGGGGTGTTAAGTTCAAAGCGAGATACTAAATCTCCCGCTAAAAATGAGGCGCAGATGACACCGATATTTTGCATAAAATGAAGCTTGGCAAAGTCGCTTGAGTAAAAACGTGGTTCGCTCATTGCAAACAACATGACTTGTAGACGCACGGTTAGTAAAAATAGCCCAATAGCAAATACAACACGGCCGAACACAAGCCATTGCCAGTGTGAACTAAGTTGTATAAATAGGCCGATACTGCTTAACATAAGTGCATAAGCAATTGTTTTACTGTGCTTATTGGTTGCAGCCTTGTTTTTGGTTGTAATCAAAATGACAAGTGCAACCCAAGCAGGGATAGCAAACACAGCGCCAGCTAAAAGTGCATTGCTGAAATCACTTACTTGTTGCCAAAGTAGCGTAAAGTATGGCGTTGCTAAGAACATGCTGAAGTACACGCCCATAGATATAACCCCTAAGCGAATAATGTAGCCAGGGAAGCGCTGTCGTTTTACTGATGATGCGGTTAATTCGCGTGGCTTGTAGCTTACTTTTAATAAGTAAATTAAATACAAGCAGAGCATAACCTGTAAGCAGTCACCCGCAGCCATCACTAAATATAAAAAGCGCGGCTCAATACTTTGAATGATCAAGCCACCTAATAAAGCACCGCCAATACCACCAAAGTGTAAAAGCACGCTAAATAAAGCAACCACACCGAGGTGCTGTTGTTTTTCTTCGATACTTAGAACAAAGGGATAAATAAGCAGGTAACTTGCTTTAAATACCAGCATGAGCTGTGATAACAGCCAAAAGCTCCACACGTTGTCGCTGTAAAAGCACGCAACACCCAATAGCCCTGCCATTATTTGGGTGATCACCCACAAATACAGTTCGTGCACGTGCTGCGCTATTTTCGCCCATACAGGGAAAGCACACATCACGGTGATGCAGCAAACAGCAATATAGGCACCAATGTGATTACTTGATTGCAAACCAAATTGGGCACTAAAAAACTGCGGGTAAAAGGGCAAAATCATGGTGTCGCAAACAACAGATATAATCGTCAGCAGCACCAAGCTTGACTTTAATGCGGGTTGTTTCATGCTATTTGCTTCTGTTTTTCGTTGATAACATCGGGTAAACCAAACTCTTGAAAGGCAATTTGCGTTTCAACAGGGTAGGGGGCATAACCTAAAACAGAGCGCAAAATATGGCTGTTTCGATAGCAGGCCATGCCTAGATCTGGCGTTACAAAACCATGACTGTGCAGCTCAGCATTTTGTACAAACAGCCTTTGTAGCTTGTCGATACTATAATTTCGTTCAACAGCAAAACACCCGTTATCTAGCCAATTTATTTCGCTCATTAAGCCACTTAGAAAATCGGGTAACTGATAACTAAAGCCTGTTGCCATAATGACCTGATTACTATGTAAGCTAAATTCAGCCTGTTGTTCACTGTGTCTAAAAACTAACTTACTGCCTTGTTTTTTAATGAGCTCGCTGTTGGTTAGTAACCTTGCGCGGTTCACACCTTGAATATCAAGTTGATAGAGCTGATCATAAATCTGATTAATTAACTCTGAGTTGATGCCTTTGTATAAATTACGTTGCTTGGCTAGTAACTCCTGTTTGGTTGTCTGTTCTAGGTTATAAAAGTAATCAACATACTCAGGAGAGGTCATTTCTAGCGTGAGTTTCGTGTACTCAAGAGGAAAGAAACGCGGCGCTCGCGTTACCCAATTGAGTTGGTAGTTATGCTGTTTAATGTCACACAACAAATCATAAAATACTTCAGCAGCACTTTGCCCTGAGCCAATCACAGTGATGCTCTTGCTATTTACTAATTCATCCCGTTTAAACAGATATTCTGTGGCATGGCAGAGCTGTGTATCTTCAGCCTGAACAGCGGGTGGGTAATAAGGTGAGGGACCTGTGCCCAGTACCAAGTGACGACAATAAAGCGTTTTTGTTTGCTTTGCAGATTCAACAGTGAGTACATAGAGCTGCTTTGTTTGATCAAACTGGCTATGAATGACTTTATGGCCAAACTGTATGTTACTTAATTGGCTTGCTGCCCACTGGCAATACTGGTTGTATTGCTCGCGCAGTAAAAAGAAACTTTCTCGAATATAAAACTGATACAGCTTACCTTGTTGTTTCGCATAGTTTAAAAAGCTGTATGGATTGGTTGGATCTGCCAATGTAACTAAATCCGACATAAACGGTGTTTGTAACGTAACACCATCGAGCATAAGCCCAGGATGCCAATTAAATTCATCACGTTGCTCTAAAAATAGCGAATCAAGTGTTTCAATTGGTTCAGCTAAACATGCCAAACTGAGGTTGAACGGACCAAGACCCACGGCAATTAAATCGTACACTTTATTCATGGCTAGTATCCTCAACTTTTAGGCGTGCCTTGATGCTGTAGGCGCAGGCTTTAATATCAGCTGCAATACTTTTAATGTCTTCAATCTGTGTGTTTGGATTAAGTAGCGTGAACTTTAAGTAGTTGATACCTCTAAATTTGGTGCGAGCAATGGCACACTCACCTTGTTTGAATAGCTCATCTTTAATTTGATAATTAAGCAGGTTTAATTGCTCATCACTGAGGTTTTTATCGTTAAAGCGAAACACTAAAGTGCTCAGTTCAGGTTGGTGAATTAGCTCAAATTCAGGGTCTTGTTTGAGTGCCACATAACTACTACGGGCTAATGCCATGACAGAAGAAAACACTTTGCCAATCTGTTCGTGGCCCATAATGCGTAAAGTTAGCCAAAGTTTTAAGGCATCAAAACGGCGAGTCGTTTGAATGCTTTTATCAACAAGGTTTGGCGCTGCTTGTGGGTTGTCGTTAAATGGATTTAAATAATCAGCATGATGAGTTAAATGTTTAAATTGTTTTTTATTAGCAACAATAAATGCACTGCTACTGACAGGTTGTAAGAATGATTTGTGGTAATCTAACGTCACCGAGTCAGCCTGTTCAATGCCATTGAGTAAGTGGCGGTGATCGTCTGCGGCAAGTAGTCCACAGCCATAAGCGGCATCGACATGAAGCCATAAATTATCAGCTTTGCACCGCGCTTTTAGCTTATCTATAGGGTCTATTGAACCAAAGTCAGTTGTGCCTGCAGTAGCAACAAGCGCTATAGGAATATTGCCTTGTGCTTTACACTCATTAATAGCTGTATCAAGTGCGGTTAGGTCCATTTTAAATTCTTTATCAACTGTAACCGGAACAACCGCGTTGTAGCCAAGGCCCAGTAAAGCGGCTGACTTTTGAATACTAAAATGGCTGATTTCAGAGCAAAAAATACGGTAGCGATGGGCATCAGGACTTAAACCAAAATCGCGAATAAGGTGTCCAGACAAGCGCTCTGCAGCATGGTCTCTAGCAAGTAACAGCGCCATTAAATTAGATTGACTGCCGCCACTTGTGAATATGCCATCGGCAGTAGCACTTAAGCCAATGCGTTCGATACTCCAGTCAATTAACTTTTGCTCAATGAGCGTCCCGCCAGCACTTTGGTCCCAAGTGTCTAACGAAGAATTTATAGCAGTTAATAACTGTTCGGCTATTACCGCAGGGTAAGCAACGGGGCAGTTTAGGTGGGCAACATATTTTGGATGATGAAAGTAGACTGCATGATCTAAATATAGAGATTTTACTTCGCCTAGCGCTTGCTCAACGTTATTGAGAGGTTGATTTAGTTCAATACTGGCAATTAGTTTACTCAGCTCCTTATGACAGACACCAGAATGAACTTGTTTTGCTGAACGCAGTGCTTGATGGATAAGCGACAGTGTTTGCATTGAAGCCATCTCATATTTGAGCAAATTATTTTCGTTAAAAATAAATGCTTGGGGTTGTTCATCAACATTTATTGATGAATGAGTATTAAGCACGGGGGCTAATTGATTCACGACTCAATTCCTTCTCAGTTAATTTGAATCGGGATCGTAATGATAGTGATTCTCAATATCAATAATGATAAATCATTAATTTAATTTACAATTTAATTACCTTTTGTAGGTTGAAGGTGTTTTGTTTTTTATTTTATCTAGTAATAAATAATTGTAATCAGATCAAAGATTATAACTAAATTAATCCCTTTTTTAGGTTCTAATTGGCAGCGTTGTTTTACTTTTTCGATGAAAATGAGCACAAATAAAAGCAATAAAGCCATCATTTAAGAAAACTATAATAGGTAGGTGAGAGGTTTTAATCGCTAAGTAAACACACTTTGAGCTGCTATAAAATGCGTAAGCAAAGTGAGGATTCTGCGAATAGTTATTTTAAAAAAGCTGGGTTACAAAGTGGGTGAGGATTAAATTAAATGAAAATAATCTTGCCATTGCTCTTTACGAGAATGGCAACAGGAAACTTTAGCTTATAAAAACACATAAGCAGCGGGGAGTAGCATACCGCTAATGACTAATACAGAGCGGCTGCCCCATGGGCTATTTTTACCTTTGATCATAAACAAGCCGCTGATTGCTAAAAACAGCAGCAGCCCAGCAAAAATATCAGAAAAAATTACCCACGAAGCGTTTGTCTCGTTCAAGTGTAAGCGGTTAAATGCTTGAAATACATGACGAGGCTCAATGGCTTCATAGTTTATGATATCTTGATTGAGTTTAAGGCTGAGGTTGTTACCGTTTTTTAAAAACACCTTAAACTCTTGCGGCGACACCCAATAAGAGGCCTTTACCGGCTCGCTTACATCAGCATGAGAGATAATTTGCTCAATCAGCAACTCGTCATTATCTAATTGCCAAGTTTCACCGCTCACACTGATTTGCTGGTGGCTTACTTTGTAGTTTGGGTTCCAATCATCTTTGTGGTTCACTGCAATGCCAGAAACCGCAAAGATAATTACTAAACCAACACAAAAGTAACCAATATCGCGGTGTAAGTTTCTGTTTAACTTAAACCAGTTGATACTTGATTTATTACTCAATGATTTCAACTCCGCTCGGTACGAGCTGATAAATAGCCATTGCTTCAGTCACTGAGTTTGCATCAAAACTTTCGCCGGCTTGCTGCGCTTTGTGAGCAAGTAGCGCTTTAGTGCGGCCAAGGCTAAGCTGAATTTTATCGAGCTTACCAGTTACGATAGCTTTACTTCCTTTAGCCGTCATCGGGAATACCATGTCGCCATCTTCAACTTTGATACGTAAGTTTTCAAAGCGTTTGTCAGATGCAAGCGTCATCCAGCAACCACGTTTTTCGCAAACCCCAGTGATAGTCCCTTCCACAGTAATTGGACTTGCAAGGTAATCGTCTGGTGAGGCCATAACCGTCGAAATTTTAATGAGTTTGTCACTGTCGACTGGATTGCCAAATTGTAAGCTAAAGGCGTGTTGGCTAAAGCTTAAAAGCGCCAATGAAAATGCAATAAATGTTTTTGATTTTAGGAACATAGCGGTTGCTTCTTGAAATAAAATTAAGCCTTAGTTTAAGCGATTTACTTGTATGATAAAAGCTTAATGAGATTAAAAATGATTTGCAATTATATCAAGCCTAGATCAATTGCTTTTAATGCTGCACGGGTTCTATCACGTACATCTAGCTTTCTGAGAATAAAAGACACTTGATTACGGATAGTCCCTTCAGACTTATAAAGTGCCTCGGCGATTTCACTATTTGAATAGCCTGCAGCGATTAAATTGAGCACTCTAAGCTCGCTTTTACTTAATTTATCAGGAGTTGCTAAAGAAGTATCGGTTGTTTTAGTGGGCTTATTCAAAATTCGCTCGGTGATCGCAGGAGCTAGCGCTGAGCCACCTTTAGCAAGTGTTTCGATGGCGCTGACCAAGCGCTCTAAATTAATATCTTTTAACGCATAACCTTTAGCACCATAGCGAATACATTCTAGCACTTGTTCACTATCATCAAAGGTCGTGAGTACCAGTACTGGTTGCCTCAGCTGTTGTGCTTGCATACTTTTCAGTACGCCAATACCGTCTAGAATAGGCATGCGAATATCAAGGAGTACAACATCAATAGAATGTTGCTTGAGCATCTCAAGAGCTGTTTGGCCATTGTCAGCCTCAGCCACGACTTGAATATTTGCTTTAAGGGCGAGTAAGCTTTTTAAGCCTTCTCTTAATAATGTTTGGTCATCAACGAGTAATACCCTAATCATTTTTTACGCCAAAGTATGTGGATTAAGTTTATGAGGTAACGTTGCAGCAATCGCAAACCCATTATTATTTTGTTCAAACTCGATTGCCCCTCGCACTAAAGCTAAGCGCTCTTGCATGCCTGTTAAGCCATTGCCTAAGTTCAGCTTGGGCATTTCGCCGCCGTTATCATAAATAGTGAGATGCACTGAATCAGCTTGGAGGTCTAAGCTTACCGACAGCTCGGTCGCATCACTGTGCTTAATACAATTCGTAATCGCTTCTTGCACAGTATGAAATAACGTTTGTGCTAATAACGTATCACTTATTTTTATATTTTCATCGTAGTTGAGTGTGACATTTAAGCCTGTAACATGGCTGCACAATGAATTCAGCGATGCATGTAAATCAATGGTTTGGTTTTCTCGCATTGACGAGACAGAATCACGCACATCATTTAATAACAAGCGGGTAATTTGCTGTGCTTTAGTTATGTGTTTTGGTGCTTCATGGTTAGCACAATGATTGGCGACTTCTAAGTGAATACTGAGTCCTGTAAGGTGGTGGCCAAGGGTATCATGTAAATCTCTGGCAATACGAATACGTTCATCGCGAGTTGCGGTGTCGTTTAAAAGTGCTTGAGTTGCTTTTAATTCACGTAATAAATGGGCTGCTTGTTCTTTGGCTTTACGCTCAGAAATAAGCCGAGTAGCAAAGCGATAGGCAAAGCTATTGTATAAAGTGAAAGCCAACCCGTTGAGCAATACAAATTGCTTATCAAAGCCATAGTGAAGCGTCAGCGCCATCAAAAAGGGCAGGCAAATGAGTAAATAGAGGCTGGCTTTGTTTGGCTCGTAATCGCTGAATTTAACTAAGAAAATGATCAATAGAATTGCAACAAAGCCAATATTAAATAGCCACATCAATAGCACAACATTAGCGATAGTGAAGTTCAAAATACGGGTTTGATAGTGCTTAAGTCGTGATCTGAAAAACTCAAAATAAATTAAAAAAGCAAAAAAGCTTATAAATAACACACTGATCAAAAACGTATTTATTGTACTAAAACTTAGCTGCGCCGATTCTGCTCTTTGCGACCAAGCGTGCAGAGTATAAATAAACACAAACCCCCAGGTGATAGCTGAGAGTATGAAATCGCTTCGATGTATCAACGTTTGCAAGAGTTTGTTCATACGCTTAGTTTAATCCGCAATTATTCGTTTATGTATATGACAAATGTCACGATTAAATATGTGACATTTGCTGCAAGTCAGCCCTAATGGTGAGGCGTTAAACTGCATTAAAACACCAATATAGGGACATTATCATGACCAAACATGAATTTCTGCGAAATAGTCTTTTTTCTTATCTGTTGATCACAGCTTATTGTTTAGCTGCATTATTTGTTGATGATGCCAAGGCCGATGAGCAATCACAGCAATGGCAAATGGAGGTCGGTGCTGCACAATTGGCCATTGATACAGCATGGCGAGATTACGATATTCAAACCATGGTCTTGCCATACTTCAACGCCCGAAAAGGCAACTGGCGCATTGGGCCTAAATATGGCTTAGTGCAATATGCCTTTTTACAAGGCGCAGAATTTGAAGCGTCAATGGGGCTTAGTTTCCGAGATGAAACCTACGATAGCAGTTTAATCTTTAGTGATGAGTTGTCGGATGATGAGGTTTTCACTGACTATAAAGACGGCAAAGGTGAGCTAACCTTCAGAACTCAGCTGCAATATAAACAGCTTTTTGTTCGTTTAGCGCAAGATATTTCGAATCATTCCGATGGACTTACGTTTCTTGCCCGCTATAACCTACCGATTTATGGCCAAGGATTAGGGTTACAGCTAAGTGCTGATCTCGGTTTTTATTGGCAAGATAAAAAATACACTCAATACCTGTATGGCATAGCTAATGGCAATATCGCCCCTGAGTTTGGCAGATATGAATATCAGCCAAGTGCAGCCCTTAACCCATTCACCTCGCTAAACCTGACTTATGTTTTTAATAAGCAGTGGTCTGTTTTTACGAGCTTGCGGTATGAGCAACTTGACTCAACTATCAAAAAAAGCCCGCTAGTGGGAGAAACTGCCAAGCAGCAATTCACTGCAACTATAAATTATCGTTTTTAGAAAAAGGGATGAGCAATGAATTATCTACTGAGATTATGCATTTTACTCTTACTTACTGGTTGCAATAGCTCTGAAGAGGAAGTGTTTGACGAAGACGATTTATACCAAGGTGTCTATGAAAATGACTATTATGTTTATAACTTTAGCGAGTACCCGGTTGATTTTTATATGATGAACCTACGAAACAACACACCAACAAGCGCAATTTATAAGGAGCAGAACTTCCAACAATCAATCGATGGCTACGGTGGTTTTGAAAAGCTTAACTTTAAGCGGTCTGTGGTCGGAAAGGTTGGCTTTGCAGCTTTTTATGATGCTGAAATAAAAGCTCATCTACAAAAGTGGGTTGTTAGTGATATAGCTAATTATGTGATCATTTATATGGATGGCGAAACGCTGAAACTGGCTTTTTTAGCACGCACTGAGGCTGTAGATAGTGGTGATTACCCTGTGGTTAGGCTGGTTAGTTTTATCGGCAATACGAACTACAGCTATAAACTTGCTAATAGTGAATTAACTGAAGCAACAGCAACAGCTTATATACCGCTAACTCATTGCGCTAGTGACTTACAAATTGCAGGTTTTGAATTTGATTTTTGTAACTTAGAGCAGCGTGGTTACTTAATTGTGCTGCTACCTAATGAGCAACTAGCAATCATCAAAGAGTAGTGCTTTATGACAATTTCGTGAATATTGTGATAATGTAACTTTTTATCGTTTCATTGCTTTATAATGCCTTTTTTATTTGTATGATAAAGCTGGTTTTAGCTTGGAGTTAGCATGGTTTCACGTCGAGAATTTTTAGTAGGGGCGGGCACATTGGCCTTTTTAGGGTTATCAAAAAGTGCCATAGGAAAAGTGTCGTTAGGTGATTTAAAAACAACGGCTGTCGGTTTTGGCCCGTTAATTCCCGATCCAGATAAACTGCTCGACTTACCCGAGGGCTTTAGTTATCAAGTCGTTTCAAGCCTTGGTGAGAAAATGTCTGATGGGTTTACGGTACCCGATAAAGCCGATGGCATGGGTTGCCTAGCGCTTGGTAATGACCGTGTTGCATTAGTGCGAAACCATGAGCTAAAACCAAAAGATTTAGCGAAAGCTGAGGCAAGTATTGCCAACCATAAAACGCCGCTGGCTTTTGATACTAACAGTGACGGTGTGGCGTTGCCGGGTGGCACAAGTCATATCGTTTATAACCTAAAAACCCATCAAAAAGAGCAAGAATACTTGTCATTGGTCGGCACTATTCGTAACTGTTCTGGCGGTATCACGCCTTGGGGCACCTGGCTTACGTGCGAAGAAACCACAGATACCAAAGCTGATGGATTTAACCAAGATCATGGTTATATCTTTGAAGTTCCCGCAAATAGCAAAGGCTTAATTAAACCTGAGCCATTAAAAGCCATGGGTCGATTTAACCACGAAGCGGCTGCCGTTGACCCGCGCACCGGCATTGTTTATTTAACAGAAGACAAAGGTGATAGCGTCTTTTATCGTTTTATTCCAAATGAATATGGCAAGCTGCATAAAGGCGGGCAATTACAAGCTATGGTGGTAAAAGGTAAGCCACAATTCGATAGCCGTAACTGGAATAATAAAGCCATGGGGCTACATCAAGAGCTTGAGGTTGAGTGGGTCAATCTAGATAACCCTGAAAGCCCGAAAGACGACCTACGCCTACGCGGCTATAAACAAGGAGCTGCACTGTTTGCTCGCGGTGAAGGTATTCACTGGGGTGATAAAGAGCTTTATTTTTGCTGTACCAATGGTGGTAAAAAACAACTTGGTCAGGTTATGAAATATCAGCCATCAGAATTTGAGGGCACAGATAAAGAAGCACTGCAACCTGGTAAAATCTCGTTGTTTGTAGAAAGTACCAGCAAAACCTTTTACAACTTTGGCGATAACCTTACCGTGTCACCTAATGGTCATTTAATTATTTGTGAAGACCAATACACCGATGTGGTTGATAATCATCTTCGCGGTGTGACACCCCAAGGCCAAGTTTATAATTTTGCCCGCTTAGTGGCGCAAACCGAGCTGGCAGGTGCCTGTTTTTCACCAGATGGTAGCACTTTGTTTGTGAACGTTTACTCACCGTCAAAAACACTTGCTATAACAGGCCCATGGCATCAGTTTAGTGTTTAGTTAAAGCCTATTTAAAATAGCCACTGCGAAGCAAGGCATTAACCCAAAGAGGGGAATGTCAAAAAGTTAGATAGACGAATGGCTTATTTAACTTTGCTTACAAAGGAAATTATGCAATCAAAATGCCTAGAATATATTTTCTAGGCATTTTTTTGCTTGGTAGTCAGCCTGTGACAAGGCTTTTCACTTTTTTGACAAGTCTTCCAGTTGTGGTTTTCTAATATCTTTTAGGAGACCATCAATTGAGTAACGCATTATCAAATCAGATAAAAAAACTTCGGGTACCCTTGCCGTTTAAAGGGTTTCAATTTAACGGCTGCAAAAATCCTGCATGTCGTAACTTCATGGTGCCCCCTATCTGCGAAGGACACGGCAACAGCGTAAAAGACGGTTATGCCCTGACAGGAAAGGTAGGCCATTTGCAACGCAAAGTAACGAAGGTCGACTGTGGCATGGTATGGCGCCCTATAACCCACAAATCATACGAAGGTACTGGACATCTATCGCGTCTATAATAATTACGTCAAGTTAACTCGGAATAGAAAGGGAGGGTTCAACAACAAAACACAAGCGATGAGGCTAGGGCTAGCTAGAGGTCTGGTAAAAATGGAAGATATTTTGTATCAGCCTTAAGTTTTAGCCGCGACAACAATCTTCTTTTGGGAACTTTTAACCAATGTGAGAGTTGGGCAATTTCATTTGAAAGCCGAATGCCGGCTCCGTTCCATAAGCGGACTATATTAATCACATGGGAAATTACTTAATGTGACTTAACTAGCGGTATTTTTTTAACTACTAAACTCAACGTTCTCTTTTCAAGAGGGGCGGTATCCATCTGACTATCGCTGTCATAATAGAGTTGAGTTCCTTCATAACTTAAGTCCTCTAAATTAAACCTCAACTTAAAACTTTCATAATCACAACAACTGCTATACGATTTCCCTTCATAGATTAGGGTATCGCCGTCTACCAGTAAGCTATTTGAGTCCGAGGATGTGAACGTAGGTAAGACAAAAACCTGCAATTCAGTTTTAGTAGGTATTGCTAAGTAAGGCGTATAATAAGTTCTATTTCCAGATTCATGCCCTGTTGCCAGGTAGATATCACGTTTAGCATAATCAACTTTGTATAGATGACTTCCAATTGACGCATATCCACTTCCATTAATAGGTCCATAACTGGCTTGACCATGCAGACTGCTCTGATAGTTTAAGAAGTAGCTACCTGGTAAATAAGAGTAATGCCAACCTGACATAGAAAATACAGTACTATTATTGCTATTCATTGAATAGCCGATATCTGCTTTGTATAACTGTTTGATAAGTGCTGATTGGTGTACATATGCGCGGTCTCCATTAAATTGAATGCGAGCCCAATCAGAGTCAATTAGAAACTCAGCTCTAATTGACCTTCCACCTTGCAATAATCCAAGCTTTTTTCCTTCTTTGGACGGCTTTGAACGTATATTTACATTCGACTGAACAATGGCGGGTAGAAATCCACTTGCTTCTTTGATTTCAATGAGCGCATTAGATTTCAAATCGTCCCAGGAAGCGTTTGTAGAAGGAGACAAAAACGTTAAAGCCGTGATAAGCCCTGAAGTAAAAATTGAAAACTTGAACATCAACAATCCCTATAAAAACACCAAGTTAGAACAATAACTTTAAATCAAATTAGCTGCAATAACATACTTACGCGAATTTCATTATTTCTCTTTTAAGTCAGACACTTAAATTCATCTTTTGGCAGAATGAGTTTACTCTAACCTCCGCTTTATGAATGTTAGGATGAACTCTGCGACCTCCACATATTGCCCCAACAAAATGTCCCCCCCCTAAATCAGCAGTGTTTTGAACCATTAGTTTGGATACGACAGGAATTAATGCCTTGACTGCGAAGTGGCTTTTTTTGTACCACGAAAATTTATGTTCCTCTTTTTATAATCAGCTGTTCTAGTTAGAATCACTTTGTTTTACAGGAAAAAATAATAAAACGAAAACGGAGTTGATATGTCTGTTACTGAGCAGAGTCGAGAGCAAGTTAAAGCAAAACTAGTTAAGCAAAGTCCACTTGCAGCCGCAATCGGCGTAGCTTGCTGGAGTATCCCAATCATTATTTTATGGATCACAGTATTTTCAATTAAAAGTGCTATTGGGCCTGTAATGTTAGTGATTAGCGGCGTACTCGTTGGCCTAGCCGTTCGTATTCATGGGCGTGGCTATGATCGTATCTTTTCAGTTATTTCACTTATTGCATACCTATCTGTAATCGCTGTTGCGCTCAGTTCAGAGGTTTTGATCAGCGGTACATTGTCTTTATCAATTTATGCTTTGTTATTTGCACTTGGCTCTTGGTCAGCAGCATTTATTGCACGTAAAAGCATTCCATTTATTGACCATAAGTTATTTGCTGAGGTGTATGAATCCGGTGAGCTGGCAGGGTATAAAAAAATTAAAAATCATTGGTTGGTAGTATTACCGAGTACCCTAATTGCCACATCATGTTTGAGTTTTGCAGGAGCCGTTGGTGCATTTGCTCACCAGCAGTATTTGTCTATTGAAAAACAGGTAGAACAAGAGCAACATCAAGCTGCTAAGTTTAGAGCAAAACATATTCCGACAGATGATGAGTTTCTTGCAACCTTGTCTGACAAAAAAGCATTTAGCTATGCTTTTGCCTATTATTCCGGTCGTCACTTTGATGAACGAGGCGTTTATCAGGGGAAATTTCCGCAAGATACATTTAAATCAGAAACTATTTTACGTTATCTCGTTGAACATAAAAATGAACCTAGAGCGCAATTTATTCTGGGAAGAATGCTTGCTTTTGAGCGTGGTGAAGCACTAATGGCAAGCTCAAGGCAGAGCGGTGATCAGTTCGCTCGGCTATATGACATTTATCAATTCGGTTGCCATATAGATGCAAAGCAAGGACGTACGCTATTGCAAAGATTTAAAAAGCTCGTAACAGAGCAGTCGGTGATCATCGATATTCAGCAAATGCAGAGTAATGATTTTCGTGATTATTGCGACATTCTAGATGACACCGAATTTGATTACCGTTATATCCGTGATTACAAAAGCTAATCCCCAAGCTCACTAATTATTAGTAACGGAAAGTTCTTTGCCGAGCGGGGCTGCCAATCTGCAAACTCAATATTGCTGACATTCAGTGTATTGAGTGCTTTTTTTGAGTAGCTCCAGCCTCTGGCTTTTTGTGCCACAGCTGCACGCTTTAGCTCTTCAGATAAACCAATGGTTAGCAAGTCATGATTAACACCGCGTTTTGCATAAAAAGCTTTTTCACGTGCCACGGCTTTTGCGATTATTTCGTCGTATTGAGTGCGTAAAGCCTGCCACTTGGTTGTTTTTTCTGGCTCTTTTAAATGGCTTACCATGGCATCAATATCGCTATCTCGCCAGCGAGCTGAAGCGGCATCGCCGTGCCAACCGACAATGGCGTTATTAGCTATGGTAGTAGGGTTTCCTGCAAGCAATACATAATTAGCACACGACGAAAAGCAAAATTGTTTTACATGAACTTTTAAATTATGCGCCAAAATCAATTCTGCGAGATCCATACCCAAATCAACGTTTCCGCCACCACTGGTGATTTGTATGCTGTTTATGTTTGGTTGCTCAGCCAAAAGCTGTGCAACATGTTGATTGTTTTTGGCACTAATTTCGCCCTGATAAATAATGCGCTGCTCGCTTAGTGACACACCGGCAAAGCTTAACCAAGGGATAATTAAAAACAGACTAAAAAATACACGCAACATAAAACGCTAACCTTATAAATTGTATGATAATTCTATCACGCTTTTAGGGTTTTTTAGCGGCTTTTTTGGCGCTGACTTTAGCGGCGTGTTTGGCAATCCACTTAGTCATTTTTTTCATTAAGGCGGGTGGAAAATCATGGCCCATTCCGGGCACAACTTTTAGCTTACTACGCTTTATTAACAGTGCGGTGTTGATACCCGCAGACAGTGGCATAACAGGATCAGCACTGCCGTGGATCACTAATGTAGGGGCTTTAATCTTTTTTAGTAATTGCTCGCGATAAGGCGTTGCGGCAATGGCTGCAAGCTGACGTTTAAAGCCTGTTTGATTCGTGTGAGCCCGCTCAATATAGCGTTCTGCGTTGGCGTATAAAGCGTGTTCATCTTGTGGGTAGGCTGGGCTGCCAATGAGTTGGTTGAGCCTAACATTGTAATCAATAGCGGCTTCTTTATTACTGCTTCGGGGGCGTATTTTAGCGAGCTTTACTAATAGGTTTATGTTTGAACCCGAAAACGATAACGGCGAGCTACTCGACATAATTGAAGTTAAGCTCAGTACACGTTTTTTATACTTTGCCGCGGCAATTTGCGCAATCATGCCACCCATCGACGCCCCCACTAAGTGCGCTTTTTTGATATCCAGTGCATCCATTAATTCTTTTACATCGCGAGCCATGTCATCGAGCGAATAGGGCAGTTTTGCACGAATGGGTAATCGGCGGCTAAGCCAATGCTTTACAAGACTCGGCTTGCCTAACTCATCTAACGATGAGGATAACCCTGCATCACGATTATCAAAACGAATAACCCGAAAGCCTTTTTCGACCAAGCCAAAATAAAGTGACTCTGGCCAAACGGTAAATTGAGCACCTAAGCCAATAATTAAGATGATCACAGGTGCGTTTTCATCGCCTTCATCTTGATAACTAATACTGATACCACTGGCTGTAAGGATATGTTCCATAGACTGACAAATAAGCTTACGCAGGTATCATCAGCTTAGTGTGTGAAGTTGGCAGTTTAGTGACAGTAAGAAAAATAGACAGCACATGACTGCATGCTGTCTATTTTCAGGGAGTTTTCTTAGAAGTAAGCGGTAACGCCAATCCAGAAGTTACGGCCTTTATCTTTAACGTTGTAGTCGTCTGTGAATGTGACCTCACTAATTACACCGCGACCTGTTAGGTACTCATACTCACCATCGCCATTTAGGTCGGTATAGCTTGTGCTATACGAGGTGAAATCTTCGTCTAATAGGTTGTTTACACGGGCATTGATTTGCACGTACTCATTTACATAAAACTGCGCACCTAAATTAAGTAGGTTGTAGTTTTTGTAATAAAGCGCTTTGTCGTGCACGTTATCCCAACCGCGGTAACGGTCTGAACGATATACACCTTGTAGGTATAGGTTCATAAAGTCAGTCGCTTCCCAGTTTAGGGTAAGGTTTGCCATGTGCTCTGCGGAGTTCGTTAGTGGCTTACCTTGTTCAGGGCCGCTCTTTTGTTCGCTATCAGTCCAGGTATAGTTACCGTTAACAGACACTGTTTTGCTGATAGTATATTGGCCTGCAATTTCAACACCTTGTAGGTCTACTTCGTCGATATTGATTTTTTGGCTATAGCTATCGTAGCCAAGTTGATCGTACTGACCTAAGTTCACACAAGGGCGTAAATCGTTAGTTTGCTCACAGCTTAAAATAGTGTCGCCGCTGGCAATTTTGTCTTCAAACTTGGTGTTGTAGTAAGTCACATTGATGTTGTGATCGCCATCAAGCGAAGTCCAGTAAAGGGCGATTTCAGAGTTCACACTGGTTTCTGGTTGTAAGTCTGGGTTACCCGCAAACGGGCTTGTGCCTTGACCGCCAAATCCGGTAATACCGTCATAAAGATCAGTGGTTTGTGGTGTTTTATAACCCGTACTTACACCCCCTTTTAGCGTCCAAGTGTCAGAGAGGTTATAGACACCGTAAACGCGCGGAGATACTTGGCTGCCAAATACATCATGGTCATCGTAACGAGCGCCTAATGTGAAGGTAAAGTTATCAGTTGCCATCCAGTTATCTTCGGCAAAGATTGAGTACATGTTTTGCTCTTGTACTTTGCCAGCTTGGTCACTTTCAAGACCAAATACACCGTCTTTTAATTCACCGTCGATAAGCTGGCCACCAATTGCTAGGTTATGGCTACCAAAGCTACCTGTGATAGGAATATCAAAACGTAAGTCATAGGTATATTGACTGCTTTCAAGTGGGCGAGCAGGGCGCGGTAAGAATGTTTCTTCAGCTAAGTCTTTACGTGCTTGCTCGTCCATTCCTTCGTATTCGCCAGTACCATCGTACATAGCTTGCAGCTCTAGGCGCTCGCTGACACTCAGTGGTAAAGTACGGCCATTATTTTGCGTATCAACATAAGAAACAGAAGCCTTCAGCGTTGCCCAATCAAGCTCGCCATCGTAGCTGATTGACCACCACTCACGGTCAAACTCTTGGTCTGCTGCATAACCTGCGCGCGGGTTTACTTGGCCGCGGCGGTCTTGCCAAATTGATTCAATATTATCTTTAGTGCCAAGCGGGTAAGTAATTGTGCCTGATTCGATGTCGTAGCTTGGCGTGTTGTCGTACACTTGGCTTGAATTATCATAATCAAAACGTAAATGATGAGACTCAAACGGGGTATAAGTTAGAGTAAAACCATACTGCTCGTTTGTGTTATCAACGGTACGACCGCCACTACCAAAACCTAATGAACGAGTATGAACAACACCATTTGGATCGGTTGCTGGTTCAAATGTTGGCGAAGATGCTTGTTGCTCGTAAACACTGCCACGCACACCTAAGCTTAATACGTCTTTAATAAGTGGACCCATCACACTAAAGTCAGTGGTAATGTCATCGCCAAAATCATCGTTTTGCTGTAATGAACGGCTAAAAGACACTGCACCGCTCCAACTATCAGTGTGCTTTTTAGTGATGATATTAATTACACCACCCAATGCATCTGCACCATAAAGCGTTGATGCAGGGCCGCGAATTACTTCAACACGTTCAATGGCATCAACCGGTGGTACGTGGTTAAACGCGTTACCACCAAAGTTGTTTGGATAAATATCGCCATGGTTATTTTGGCGTTTACCATCAATAAGTAACAGGGTGTATTCACCTGTTAAACCACGCATACTTACACTGCCTTGGCCCGTTTTATCTCGGGTTGTGCCAATGTCGATACCTTCTAAATACTGCACAGCATCAAGTACTGAGGTGAAGGCATGAGACTTAATATTTTCATTGGTGATAATTGAAATACTAGCAGGTGCTTCGGTAACTTTTTGCTCAAAACCTGTTGCAGTGATAACTAAGCGTTCCATATCTTGTTTCGGCTTAGCGTCATCAGCAAAGGCTGAAAAATGTGTTGCTATGGCAAGTGCCAGTAAGCTTGGTTTTATTGATTTCATTGTAGGTTTCCAGTTCTTTTTGTAGGTTATCCCTTTGAGGAACGTTGCGTATACTACATAAATGAAAAATACAATCAATAACTATTCTTATTTAGATTAATCTTTTTCAAGTTGGCTTAACACTATTCACAATTAAGTTGCGTTTGTTTTTTAGCTAATTAATACCAACCCGCTTAATTAAGTAGTCTATTTTGAGGCAATAAAACCTCGTTGATAGCAAGGCAAAAATTTCGTTATTTAGTTGTTCTAAATGAGAAATTTTTAACGCAGTTAGCGACAGGTTTAATCCCTCAAAATGATTAAGTATTATTGCGGGTTGGTATAACACGCTGTTACAAACAAGTTTTAGATTAAATACCCAAGGCAGATTCAGTTCCTGTATAGTGTTTTAATCATCATCATAAAAATTAAAATAATGAATTCAGATATCTCTTTAGCGCGCTTTAAGCAGTTTCCTGTGCTTATGTGGATCTTCCTATTTGGCTCATTTATTACCCGTGGTAGCTATTACATGGTGTGGCCATTTCTTGCGGTGATCTTGTACGAAAAGTTTGCTTTATCGGCGACAGAAGTCGGTTTGGTGCTTACCAGTGCCGCGGTGATTTCAGTGTTCACCAGTTTTATTGGCAGCAGCCTATCCGATAAAGTGGGCCGGCATACGCTGATGTACATTACCGGCGTGCTGTATATCATTTCTTTCTCGCTGTTAGCTGAGGTAGAAACCGTGGCCGGTTATATGATTGTAATGACCTTATGTTCGATTGCGACTGCACTTTGGCGACCATTAACCAGTGCGGCGATTGGCGATATTATTGAGGATTCACAAACTCGCGAGCTGGCCATGCAGTCGCTGTACTTTATTGTTAATGTGGGCTGTGCGGTGGGTCCATTAGCAGGGGTATGGCTAGGTTTAACCGGTGAGCAGTCGAGCTTTTATATTACCGCAGGGGCATTTGCTATTTTATTGGTGCTGCTTGTTTGGGGCTTTAATTTTAGTGATAAAGCAGCAAAAAATACTGCCGCAATCGACGAGCCTGAAGAGAAAAAACCAGCTATACAGGGCAAGCAAATCTTACGTATTTTATTTGCAGATAAACTGCTGCAATGTTTAATTTTAGCCAATATTTTGTGCATGTTTATTTATGCGCAAATGGATAGTTCACTCATACAATACCTAACTCGTGCAGAGGCACCCGACCTACTTGCATTGATTTCTGCGCTTATATTTACCAATGCGATAGTGATCATTTCAAGTCAATTTCTGCTGTTAAAAATGATGGCGCGATTTAGCCTAACGGTACGAATACAAATTGGTTTGATGCTATTAATGGTGTCGCAATTTTGGCTAGCACTTAATCCAATCGATTTATTCTGGGGCTGGATTGGTGCGATAGTGGTGATGAGTTTGGCCGAAACTATTTTGTTTCCGACGATGAACGTTCACCTTGATAGGCTCGCACCATCACACTTACGTGGAGCCTACTTTGGCGCAGCTTCGTTTTATGATTTAGGATTTGCTTTAGCACCACTCGGTGGTGGTTTAATTTTAGATTATTACGATGGCCCAACCTTATTCTTTGTAGCGGGAGGGCTTTGCCTTGTGGTGATTTACTTATACGCCATACTCGAAAAGTTACCCAGACCCGATTTTGCAAACCCAAGCTCGTAACCCTTAAATAGCCCCTTTATGGGGCTTTTTACGCTTTAACAATTAATGACAGCGATATCAATTTACGTATTTTTTCCGAGATATTAGTTTGTAGTATCGGCTTATAATGTTAAAAAATTGTTTACTATACCAATAAGAACTCAATGAACGCACCTTACTCTTTGTGCAAACGCTCGCTATTATGCTCGGCTGTAATGCTAACACTTGCTGCTTGTGGCGGCTCAGGCTCAGATGAAAAACAAACAACAACCCCTCCTGTAACCGAAACACCACAAAATCAAGCGCCGCAAATCAGCGGTCAATCACAGACTTTACGTGTTGGTGAAACCTTGAGTTTTAGCCCTGAAGTCTCTGATCCAGATAATGACCCTCTTACTTTGTCTGTAACAAACTTACCAAGTTGGCTAAGTTTTAATGAAGCCTCAGCAAGTATCAGTGGCACACCAGAGCAAGCAGGTAGGTATGCAAACATTGAGTTTACGGTCACTGATGGGCAGCTCTCTGCACAGCTTTTGATTGATATTAATGTAGAAGCCAAACTTATTGAAAATACACCGCCAACGCTCACGTCCACCCCATCGGATAGCAATGAAGGCCAAGCTTATACTTACCAGCTAACATTTACTGATGCACAAAATGACACTGTGGTAGTAAGTGAAGTTAGTAAACCTGATTGGCTTAGTTTTGATGCGAATAACCTCAGTTTTAGCGGCACGCCCTTGTTTGCGAATACGGGCGAACAGCAAATTCGTTTTCGTTATTCAGATGGTGAAGTAACGCAGCAGGCAGAGCAAACATTTAACATCGCTGCCAGAGCAAACTCGGCGCCTGTGGTGTCTCCACTGAGTAGTGAAGCGCGTGCTGAGCAGTCATTCAGTGTGCAGTTAATCAGCACCGATGCAGACAACGATGAAGTGAGCTTAACCGTAACAGGGTTGCCAACGTGGCTAAGTTTTGATGAGCAAACTAGCATCTTATCTGGCACCGCGAGTAATGAAGATCTTGGTGAGCATAAATTCACAATCACAGCCTCTGACTCACGTGTACAAGCAAGCTTCGAGTTTGTGTTAAACATCACCCAAAGTTATGTGGCTGAGGCACTAGAAACGGGTAATGCGCTAGTTGTGCCAAACAGTGAGTTACTGCTTGATGCGACACTTAATGAAATTGATACCCACAAAGCGCGCTTTCAAAGCATTAAAAATAGCTTATTTGCTTTTGGCTCAAGCTCCGCTCTTGATGAATTAAGCTGGTATCCAACATGGGATGCAACGTTATTAAATGCCACTTATCCATTCAATGAGCCAGTTCTACTTACCAACAATAGTTGGCAAGATGGTTACGAGACAAAAGTCAGAAACCTTGCAGTTGTCGGTACTAGTGATGGGGAGCAGGGCCGTTACTTAGTATTTGGTAGTAACCCATATCGAAATACTATTAACGAGCAAATGACTCAGTTTTTGAAAAACAGCACCACATGGTTAGCTGGTAGAGAAATAACCGCAGAGCAGCCACTTAAACTTGTATTAGCGCAACTTGATCAAAGCTATTACTTTCAAGATAGGATCAAAACGCGAGAGTGGTTTGATAGTCAATATGAAGGCATGGTGAGCTATAACGACAATACAAGTTGTGACAACGACGCTTTAGCGGCGTGTTTAACAACTGACACGGATGTACTGATTATCTCTCAGCATGAGCGTGAAGGATTAAATATTGATAATGTTGTGGCTGCAGTAAAGCAAGCGCAAGAAAACGATATAGCAGTGATCTATATTCAGCGTGATGGTAGTCAAACAGCACTCGGTAAAGCGCTATTTGAATTACTCCATGTGAGCGTTGCAGGTGATAACTATTGGCACCGATTAGAACTGGCACAGTGGAACCCAATTGCTATCAACGACAGCTTGCCAACCGATGCGCAAACTATTAAAGACTTACTTAGCCGCTTTAAAAGCAGCGAATTTAGTGTTGATTTAAGTGCCTGTGATAATCGTAGCTGCCCAGCTGAAAGCCAATATCAGCAACAGTTTAGTGATGCGGCAACGATCATTAATTCGGTTTTTAGAGGTTTTGACCAAGCGAAAACAGATATCTTTACAGAGCAGGGCTATCGCTTTTACCAGTTACTGGCGCTGCTTGCAGATCATTATCGCCAAGTTGTAAGCTTCCCGATGGATAAGCTAAGCACCGATAATACAAGCTTCTTTCGTGCCCTGTTTACTGATCATGCGGTATTAAATATACGTAAAGTTAATCCACTTCAAGTTGATATGGGTAATTTCAGCCGTAGTGATTTTAGTCATGTAACACCTAAAACCGTCACAGTGAATATGCAGAGTAAGGCGTATTTTTGCTCAACGGGTGTGTATGCCTTGCCGGGGCAAACGTTTGCTATTAAACGCACCGATAATCAAGCAGTGAATACTAAGGTGTTTGTTAATACTCTGCGTGATGGTGCAACACATTACATGAGCAGCAATGGTTATAATCGACCCGCTAAATTGCAGTCAGTTCATGTGCCTATAGAGACAAATGAAACAGTCTATTTTACGTCACCTTATGGTGGGCCAATTCAAATTGAGTTTGATCAAAATGATTTAGATGTCAGCTTTGAATTTAGCAATGTAGGTGAGCACCCGTATTGGCGTAGCAGCAGTGATGATGAGCGCTTTGCTGAGTTGCTTGAAAAAGGTGACTATGATTGGGCTGAGGTGGCAACTGGTGGCTTTGAAGTGCATTCAAAGCTCGAGAAAATGCGTATTTCAATTAACGATGGTTATTGGCCCATAGCGTCTGACTTCGCCCATGCAGTAGAGCGTTATACCCATAACTATCCGCATGTACTTGCTGGTTTCAAAGGGCCGGGCATCGATGTGGTTAGCGAAATTCATGACTTTGCGAGTGAACGCAATATTGAAGTACAAACAATCGATATTGTAAAACATATGAATGCAGACCAACCGACCTGTGGTTGGGGCTGTTCTGGTAATCCGTATGACGCAGGTTGGAATTTTAATCCAACTGGGCATGGCGATATCCATGAATTAGGACATGGTCTTGAAAAAGGGCGCTTCCGAATCGAAGGGTTTGGTGGCCATTCAAATACCAATTTTTACTCCTACTACAGTAAGTCGAAGTTTGAAGATGAAACTGGCTTTTCGGCATCGTGCCAAAACTTGCCATTCGAGAACTTGTTTGATCATTTACAAGCCAGTAAACAAAGCGCAGATGCATTTGCTTATATGCAAGATTTAGCAATGTCAGAGTGGTCACAAAGTCATGCTATTTATTTACAAATTATGATGGCCGCACAGGCACACAATAAGCTTGAAAACGGCTGGCATTTATACCCTCGCTTACACATTTTGGAGCGTGCGTTTAATCTAGCTGATAACAGTGAGACTAATTGGCAGGCACAAAAAGATGCACTTGGCTTTTCAAGCTACAGCTTGTCAGAGGCACAAAGCTTAGGCAACAATGATTGGCTATTAATCGCGCTTTCAGAAGCAACCGAGCTCGATTTGAGTGACTACTTTAGCATGTGGGGTATGGCAACGTCAGACAAAGCAAAACAGCAGGTTAAAACGAAAAGCTACACGGTATTAGGTGATGTTTACTATGCCTCATCTGCCACCGGCTATTGCACCACGTTAAATCAAACAGAGGTTGCAATAGATGGGGCGCAAAGCTGGCCTGAATAATACACCGCTTTGTTAAGTTGATTGGTATTCATATTTAAAACGCCAGCGAAAGATTTCGCTGGCGTTTTTACTATTAGATTCGTGAAATTAGCTACAGCTGCTACCTTTATAACTCACACATTTATCGTTGAGGTGTAACATGGCTGTTTCTGCAATCCCAAAAGGTTTCCATGCGGTAACCCCGTATTTGATTATTGATGGCGCAACAAAAGCTATCGAATTCTATAAGCAGGCTTTTAATGCCGAGCTTGTAATGCAAATGCCAATGCCTGATGGTGGGGTGGCGCACGGCGAGATAAAAATAGGCGACTCCTACATCATGCTTTCTGACACCTACCCTGAAATGGAATACAAATCTCCACAGCAGCTTGGCGGTACACCTGTCAATATGATGCTGTATGTTGAAGATGTCGATGCTGTTTTTGCCAAAGCGTTGTCGCTTGGCGCGAAAGAGCTACGCCCTGTGCACGACCAATTTTATGGTGATAGGTCGGGCACGTTAGCCGACCCTTTTGGCCATATATGGAACATCGCGACACATAAAGAAGACCTAACCGAACAAGAATTAATCGAGCGCATGGGAGAGCTCATGAGTAAAGAGCAGGATGCTTAAAAAGTTGTTTCAACCGACATTCCTATTTGCCATGAATCAACGTCTTGGTAACTGCCCAGAGGCGTACTAAAGTCGATATGGATCACATTGTCGTTACTTGAGCGCGATGAATATAGGCGAATACCTAGACCTGCACTGGTTAGCATTGAATCTGAAATATTTGCAGTTTCAGTGCTGCCAAAAGCTTGGCCTACATCAACAAAGCCAACAAAGCCTACATCTACAAACTGATACAGATTGATGTTAGGGTACATTCTTAGTTCCGCCGTTGCTTGTACGCTTGAAGTACCATGTTGGTAACTTTCTGGGAAGCCACGCATACCTTCTTCACCCCCAACAGCCAGTGGTTTGTCAGCAAATTCATGGTTTTGCCAATGACCATTTAGATGCGCATAAAAAGCAAATGAGTCTGACCAGCGATAGTTCATTTGTGCTTTTGAATAAAGCGCTAAACGGTCATCAAGCTCAGTTCCGACATTGCCTTTGATTCCAGCGGCAAATCGATACAAGGCGTTATTGTTAAACCACGCTTTGGTAAGGTTTGTATCAAATAAAAAGCCTTGACCAAAATTTACGGTATCGATGGCAAACTTTGAATTTAGCTCCCAACCTAGGTTAACGTCTTCGTTGTGGTTTATTAGGTCAATATCGTGCAAAACGGCGTAATTGTCTTCTAGCCAATGTAATCCGACCCAAGGCGCTGCAATGGTGTAATCGTTAAGGCCTGCAAGCAAAGGCTCTGTTTCAAAAGGGCGGTAACTGACATCTTCGTAATCAATCCCAGCAAGCCAGTGAAAGGTTTGCTGACTGTCTTGCGATAAAATTCCGCCGTAAGCAAACTGGGCGATTAATTCATCAGTAAAAAACTCTGAACGTGTCATGCCATTTTGATAGATATAACTTTTTTGCTTTTGTGATTTAGCAAAGTAGCGCATAAGTGCGTCACTGCTGCGTTGATAAAAAGGCTGATGATAATCCACTAAAAACACTTGCCCGTCATCGTAATCATCAGCTTGTAAAGTGAGGGTTGCATGAGGCTGCCAAGGCACTGGCATTTGCAGCACTGAGTGGTAGCCTGAGCGTTCATGATCTGATTTATACTTTAATGATGCGCGAATACCGTAGCCTAAAAAGTTTTCTTCTTTAAAACCTAAGCTGTATTTATTATTGCCGCTACTACGGCCAAAATTAATGGTTGGCAATAAACTCCAGGTATCCCAGGTATCGATTTGCACCACGCGGGGTTCATCTTCAAGGCAATCTTTTGTATAGCTAACCTTGGCATCTCTTAAGTATTTTTTGCTGCGCAGAATACGCTCCGCTTCTTGTAGCTGACGCTCACTGACTTGGTCACCCTCTTTGAAGGTAATTTGCTCACTAACAACTTTGTTTTTGGTATCTATGTGCAGCCAGTTGATAAAGCGATGTAGGGCGGTTGTTTCAGGGTCATTAGGATCGAAAATCGTATGCGTATCAATGTTGAGTTTATCAACAGTGATGTCTTTGTCTTCGCTTAACTCTGCAGTAGGTTTGCTTTTTACTTCACAAACCACATCTAAGCTTAAAGGCTCGTTTGCATAAACAGTCCCTGTAGCAGTGCATGTTATTAATAAAACGGGTGTTATTTTATTCATCATTATTATGCCTACTAAATACCAAGGAGATGCAGCGTGTTTGGCTTTATCAACCTTTAAATTCTTTACAGTTATCAGCATAAAATCGCTAACTTAAGAAAAACTTAACTAAAACTTAAACTTCATTGAAGATTGTAAGTTTATGATTAATAAACGTTATGCTAACTAATTATGACAAAGTTAATCGAGAAATAGCTGGCTTACGTATGATTTCTTAAGGTTTCTAATTGAGTAAATAATGAAAAAGCGTGTTTTATATTGGCTGCAAAATGATTTACGCCTAGTCGACAATGAAATTCTATCTGAGTTAGCTGATTTTGATGGTGAGCTTGATTTAGTGTTTGTGATTGAGCCGCGCTGGTTTAGGCAAACTAACTATCAATCAAAACCGTATGGGACGCATAAATACCACTTTTTACGTGAGAGCCTAGCCGCATTTGCACAAGCTGTTGAGCAACTCGGGCAAACACTTCATGTAATTACAGGTGAGCCTGAGCAAGTAATCAGTCATCGTTTGCAAAAATATGATATTGAAACATTGGTTTGTACCGAGCAAGTTGGCGTTTATGAGCAAAAACAGCTAAGAAAAATCAACGCATTGTGCCCACAAGTGACGGTAAAAACATATCAGCAAGATACATTGTTTAAAGCAGCAGACTTGCCTTTTCAGCTTGATAACTTACCTAAAAACTTTACAGCCTTTCGCAAACTGGTCGAAGCTGAGCCAACCTTTATAGCCGCGCCACAGCAAGCGGTTAGCCACTTACCTCATCCTGTACAACTATGCCCTGACAACCTTATTGCTGATGTTGCAACTCAATCGGGCGTTTTTAAAGGTGGTTTACTTGCAGCTCAGCAGCATTGTAATGCGTACTTCTCATCTCAGGCGCCAAGCAGTTATAAAGAAACACGTAATGAGTTAGACGGCTTTAGCAACAGTACTAAGTTCAGTGTATGGCTCGCTGGTGGCACAATTAGCGCAAAACAGCTATACCGAGAAGTGGAAGTGTATGAGCTACAAAACGGTGCGAATGAGTCGAGCTATTGGATAAAGTTTGAATTACTGTGGCGCGAATATTTTAAGTGGCATGCAATGCGCTCTGGCGCAACACTCTTTCAGTTTAAAGGGCAAAAGCACAGTGCACCGCTGACGACTTTTAACAGCCAGCGCTTTAATGCCTGGTGCCAAGGTCGCACGCCATTTGCTTTGGTTAATGCAATAATGCATGAGCTTAATGCGACAGGCTATATTGCTAACCGCTCTCGGCAAATTGCAGCAAGTTGTTTAGTTAACGAGCTTGAACTTGATTGGCGCTATGGTGCAGCGTATTTCGAACAGCAACTCATTGATTATGACGTGGCTGCAAACTGGGGTAATTGGCAATATATAGCGGGGGTCGGCGTTGACCCTAGAGGCGGTCGACATTTTCATATTAATAAGCAAACAGTCCTTTATGATCCTCTGGCGCGTTACATTCGAAAATGGCAAGGAGATCAAACCATCGTAAGCACAATCGACAGTGTTGATGAGGTGGATTGGCCAAAAATGTAATAGCCTGCGTTAGATCAATATTCTTCACGGATTTTTAGTGTTTTTTTATTTTGTTAACTAAAATAATGATTAAGGCTTACTTTTATTTCGGGTGAGCTAGTTAACAAGGCTAATTATGGCATTTAGTGAAGGGTATGATGCGATTAAATCGCAGCTTGGATTAGACATTGCTCAGCTAATTCTCGACAGTGGGGATGCGGGTGTCTGGCTTTGGAATGTACAAACAGGCGAAACCATTTTCAATGATAAGTGGGCCGATATTATCGGTTACACACTGCAAGAATTATTGCCAGTTTCAATAGAAACTTGGCTCAGCTTTGCTCACCCTGACGACCTATCAAAATCGGAACAGCTATTAAACGCTCACTTTAAAGGTGACTCTAAGCGTTATATTTGCGAAGCGCGAATGAAGCACAAACAAGGGCATTGGGTTAAAGTGCTCGATAAAGGCCAAGTGCAAAGTTGGGATGAAAATGGCAATCCTGAATGGATGCTAGGCGTTCATATCGATATTACTGAACAGTGGTTAAAAGAGCGAGAAATTGAGTTTTTACATGCTAAATTGCAAAAGTTTACTGATAACTTACCGGGGTTTGTTTATCAGTATGTGGTGGAAAAAGATGGCACCGCATATTTTCCTTTTGCCAGCTCCAAAGTCTTCAAGATTTATGGCTGCACAGCAGATGATATAAAAAATTCTGCAGATTTAATCATGCAAACGATTCACCCAGATGATTTAGAGCGAGTCGTTAAAAGCATTGAGAAATCGCGAGTCGAATTATCCGATTGGCATGAGGTATATAGAGTTAATCATCCAACTAAAGGTGTGATTTGGGTTGAAGGAAAATCCTCACCTATTGCCCGTGCTAATGGCAGTGTTGAGTGGAATGGTTATTCAGAAGATGTCACTGAAGAAGTTAAAAGCAACGAAAAAATACAGCTGCTTACAGCCGTTTTCTCAACAACAAGCCGCGGTATATTAATAACCACCTCTGAGCCTAAAATTGTGGATGTTAACCCTGCTTTTGAGCAAATTACAGGCTTTTGTAAGGCAGAAGTGCTTGATAAAAACCCATCTATACTTTCAGCTAAGCAGCAACCCACAGAGTTCTTTGAGTTGATGTGGGAGAGTTTAATACACAATGGGCGCTGGCAAGGTGAAATATGGAACAAGCGCAAAACCGGTGAAGTTTTTCCTGAGTTGTTAACCATAGATGCCATGTATGACGAACATGGTCAAGTGAGTCATTACATTGGTGCATTTGATGATATTTCGCAGGCAGTAGAAAAGCGCCAACTGCTTGACGAATTAGTCAATCAAGACCCTCTAACTAAGCTGTTAAATCGGCGAGGTTTAGATATTCAGTTACATTCATTTTCTCATCATGCGGCGAATGAAGGTAACCAGTTTTCGTTGATTTATGTCGACCTTGATAACTTTAAACTGGTGAACGATACCTTTGGTCACGAGCAGGGCGATAATCTACTTCTTGAAATCAGTGAGCAGCTTTCACTTCAGCTGCGTGATAAAGACATATTAGCGCGCATTGGTGGCGATGAGTTTGTGATTGTGTTGCCAACGTTAGCAAAACTCTCTGTTTGCCAAGACATTGCTGGACGCTGCCAAAAAGCAGTTGAAGGCGTAGCAAAGCGCTACGCAACAAAAGTGCCTGTGAGTGCTAGTTTTGGTATCGCGCTTTACCCAGAAGATGGTAAAAACGCCAAAGAGTTACTCGCCACAGCTGACGAGCAAATGTATAAGATGAAGCTTAAACATAAAGCATCACCACTCGGTTGATATTTCGACACTCGGCAATTTATTTAAAAGCGGAAGTAAAGCGCGCTCTTTGCGTAAGTCTTTGCGCTCGTTTTCTAAGTCTTTACGCTCTCGATATAGCGCTTTTTGCTGGCTATTATCAAGCTGATTGCTGTTAAGCTCTGCACGAATATCTTTTAGGCGACGGTCTATGTCGTCAATTCGGTCATCAATGTATATCAGCCTTTGTTGTACTTCGTACCTATCATTACCTTCTTGCCATGCTTTACGAAACGCCGTGCTATTACAAACACCATTGTAAGATGCGCCTTGCATACCAAGGGTAAAGCCATTTTCGGGCTCACAATACACTGCCAGACCTTGATCATATCCCACTTTATATTCAGCAATATCGGCACTTACGCCATATTCGCTGCATTGTGATAAGGCATCGATGCCATCACGATACTCAGTGCCATCTGCACCATGTTTATAACCAATACCATGCCAATTGGCTTGTAAACATTCATCTTTACTGACTGAGGTACAGCCTGCTAATACGATTAATGGCAGTAGAGGAAGTGTCCATTTTCTCATTAAAGTCTCAGCTTAAATTATTAATAACTGACTTGATTCTAGCCTGTAATATTATTTTTTAGAAAGTAGTTTTTGTATTTCATAATAATGCCCTCAGATGAGGGCATTATGACTATCAATTACCACTGACAGAACCGCTGAGCAATGCGTATATTTGGCTGGGCATTCTTTAAGTGAGCTAATTGTAATAAGCATAACGCGGTAAAGTGACTGCGTTTGATCAATTGATGGCGATCAAAGCGCATGATCTCGTACCACAGCTTAAAGAGCTCGCCAAAACGCATCAGATTGTTATTGTTAAACTGCCACTGTGATTGGTAATTTACCTTGATAGGGCAAGGCATATGACCCGGATAAGCTTGCCATGGTGCAAGCATAGCTCGTGGGTAACTGGTTTTCAGCCAACGTTGATAAAAGCGGTGTTTACGTACATATTCAACTGGGACAGCTAGAGGATATTGCAGTACTTTCCACGAATAAAACGGATGGAAGAACTCCATTTTAAATTCGCATACTTGCTCGTTCGGAATGCTTAAATGATGGTGTTGATCATTGAGTAGTAAAAACAATTGGAATGCTTTTTCCAGTGGTAATTCAGCCAAGGGTTTAAAACTAAGTTTTAGGTTATCAATTAGTTTTTGTTGCAGCATAGACGCATTATGAACCACTGACTTTGGCAAATAAGCGTACTGCTGATCTAAATAAGCTTGAATGAGCTTATCAAGATTGTTTTCTTTTGCCGCCTCATAAATAGCGTCGCCATAAAATACGGCACCTAAACCAACACTGCCACCATTACCTGACCAACTAATTTGTGGTCTTGAAACGGTTTTATATTCATTGTGATGTGCTTTGCGCCAGTATTTGCCAAGGCGCTGCTCAACAGAGAGCTTTTGCGTGTCGCGTACTTGCACAACTTCAAGTTTAAGGGCATTTTGCGAAGCATATTGTTTTGCGCAGTAGAGATCTTGGCTATCTGATTGCGAAAAATTAAACGACTTAAGCTCAACACCTTGGCGTAAGAGCTCGCAGTTAATTAACCGTGAATCAAGGCCACCTGACAGAGTGCTCAGCACTTTTTTATCGGTGTGCATCGCTTTTGTTACAACACTGCGAAAAGCCTGAGTAACGCCTTCAATTGCATCGGTCACCTCTCGGTTTTGTTTGGCAAGGGCGACCCAATCAAAGTAACGTTGCTTTACCACGCCGTGGCTGGCATCAAAACGTAATATTTCGCCTGGGTATGAGCATTTAATGTTTTTATAAGGCGTGTGATCTAATAGCGGGTAACCAAGCACAGCAAGTTCTGTGAGTGCTTCGGCATCGCTTTCAAGCTCAATACTCAGTTGTTTAAATATCCCCAAGTTGGTTGAAAACAGTAAGCCTTGCGCCGTTTTTAAGGTGTAAAATGGTTTTAAGCCAAGTGGGTCGGTGGCAAGTACTAAGCTGCCTAATTGGCTATTAAACTGGCAAAAGCTAAAAACCCCTTCACATTGCTGTAAGCAGGTGTTGAGCGAAGCTGTATTGGCCATGGCTTTTAAATCATCACTGCGCGAGCTGCTGAGTAAAGGATGACCAATCAGCGTTGCAATTTGCGACTCAGTTTGCAACCAACTCGCTTGTTGGTAAGCATCAAAGTCATAGTGAAAAATAGCTCCATTATCACAATCAAAGCGCTGAACATCTGCTTTTTTATAGCGATTAAATACATCAGCTATTTGATTAATATAATGAAATTCTGTTTTGCCTAATTCATTGAATTGGATATAACCTGCGATAACAGCCATGTTAACCACCTTTTCGTTTGCTAACTTACATGTAAAGTTGCAAGCCATAGGCCAAAACGAATAAAGGCCTTAAACAAGGCCTTTGGGTAACATTACAAAAGCTGATCAGCGATTGTTAAGTTGTTGGTTGATTTCATCAAAAATACTTGCATCATCAATGGTGGATGGAATTTGTAGTTCTTCACCATCGACCAATTGACGTAAATTCTTTCTGAGTATTTTCCCTGAGCGGGTTTTTGGGAGGCGCTCAACATGCAAAATGTTTTTCAGGCAGGCAATGGCGCCAATTTGATTTCTTACCGATAGGATCAACTGTTGCTCGACTTCTTTGCTATCGCCAAGGTAATCGTCTTTGAGCACTATCATCGCCATAGGTAATTGCCCTTTGAGTGCATCGTTAACACCAAATACTGCGCATTCAGCAACAGCAGGGTGGGCTGCTACAATTTCTTCCATTTCACCGGTTGATAAGCGATGACCCGCAACGTTAATTACATCGTCGGTACGACCCATAATAAATAGATAACCATCGTCATCAATATAGCCGCCATCACCAGAAAGGTAATAACCCGGGTACTCGCTTAAGTAGCCCGCTTGAAAGCGTTCATTGTTTTGCCAAATTGTTGGTAAACAGCCAGGAGGTAAAGGTAGTTTAATAACCACAGCGCCACTTTCGTTTGCTGCACACTGCTCACCATTCATATCAAGAATTTGTACATCAAATCCCGGTGTTGGCACCGTCGAACTACCCGGCTTAGTAGCAAGTTGTTCAATACCAATTGGATTACACGCAATTGCCCAACCTGTTTCTGTTTGCCACCAGTGGTCGAGTACAGGCAAGCCGGTGTTGTCTTTTAGCCATTCATAAGTGGGTGGATCTAGGCGCTCACCGGCCAAGAATAAACGTTTTAAACTTGAGGTATCGTATTGTTTAAAGCCCTCGGCGGTAGGGTCTTCTTTTTTAATTGCGCGAAACGCAGTAGGAGCACTGAATAAAGCAGTGACTTTATAATCTTCTACAACACGCCAAAACGCACTGGCATCTGGGGTTCTAATGGGTTTGCCTTCATAAAGTACACTGGCACAGCGATAAATGAGCGGTGCATAAACAATGTATGAGTGACCAACCACCCAGCCAATATCAGAGGCCGCCCAAAATACCTCGCCGGGCTTCATGCCATACACGGTTTCCATGCTGTAATGCATTGCAACTGCGTGACCACCGTTTTCTCGAACCACTCCTTTAGGTGTGCCTGTGGTGCCTGATGTGTAAAGAATGTAAAGCGGGTCGTCGCCTGCAACAGGCACTGCATCGACTGCACTTGCTGTATCAGAGGCTGATTGCCAATCGATGTCTCGGCCATCTTGCATCTCGGCAATGGCTTGTTCACGCTGAAATACAATACAGTGTTCAACAGCATGCTTGGCATTTTCGAGTGCTTCATCAAGCAGTGGTTTATATTCAATCACATGATTGATTTCGACCCCGCAAGACGCAGTAAGCACAAGCTTAGGCTTTGCATCATCAATACGCACCGCGAGTTCGTGCGGTGCAAAACCACCAAATACAACGGAGTGAATGGCACCAAGGCGCGCACACGCCAGCATACCAATAACCGCTTGTGGGATCATTGGCATATAAATGACTACGCGGTCACCTTTGCTTACGCCAAGGGATTGCATGAGTCCTGCAAATTTAGCAACTTGAGTTTGTAACTCGCCATAAGTGTATTGTTGTTTGGTATTGGTAACAGGGGAGTCGTAAATCAGTGCAGTTTGGTCGCCATAGCCTGCTTCGACATGTTGATCGAGGGCTAAGTAACAAGTGTTTAACTGACCATCGGCAAACCAATGGTAAAAATCATTATCGTCATATTGATAAGGGGCACTTGGCTCTTTAAACCAAGGAATTCGTTTACTTTGCTCAAGCCAAAACTGACCCGGAGCGCGCTGGAACTGTTGATATTGTTGTTGATATTCGCCCGCCATTGTGAGGCTCCTATACTTTTTAGTGAGAGATTTGTACAACGTACTAAAAAATATAGGGCGGTTTTTGATTAAATAATATGCGACCTTGGTCGGCATTAATTGGGCTAAATGTCGTGAAATCGCCCTGTTTAGGGGCGATTTTAGGGAATCGTGGTGCTAATTAAACCTGTTGTTCACTAATAAGCGGTAAGCAAATGAGGATCTTAACGCCACCTAGCTCACTATGCTCAGCTTTAATAGTGCCTTTGTGTGTTTCTATCAGGCTTTTACAAACCGCCAGTCCAAGGCCTGAGCCACCCGTTTGGCGGCTGCGCGACTTATCAACGCGGTATAAACGTTCGAATATTTCAACTAACTGATTATTGGTAACGCCGGGTGGGGTATCTTCAATACTAAAAGTAATACTCTGCTCTGAGGCCATTGCTATAAATTTAATTTTGCCGGGTTTATCAGTATAAAAAGTACTGTTTGATAAAAGGTTCGTCAGTACTTGCTTAATTTTATCGATATCCCATGTCACCTTGATATCAGCAGCAACGCGAATGTTACTGGTAAATTCAAAACCTTTGTTTTCTACAAAAGCAGTAAAGTCTTGCTGCCAAAGGGATATTACATCAGCCAGTAAATAGGGTTTTAAGTTCAGATATAGGCTATCGGAGTCAGCTTGTGCTAGTTGATGGATATCACGGATCAGTACATTGATATCGGTAAGTTTTCGATTAATGGCATCGTAAGAGGCATCTACGTCTTTGGCGATATTGTATTGCAATGCTTCAACTTGCAATTGTAGTGCTGTGAGTGGCGTGCGAATTTCATGAGACACATCGGCTAGTAAGCGGTTCTTTTTATCAACGACTTCTTGGAGTAGCTGGGCTCGTTCACTGGCAAGCTTACGCTTTTTAAATGAGCGGTAACCAAAGCCAGATATCAGCAAAATCACGCAGCTTAAGCCCAGTAACCACGCTTTGAATTGCCATTCACTTTCGCTTAGTTGAGCCGCTTGAATTTGCTTTTCAGCACTCAATTGGTTGATTTCTTGCTGATTTCGCATAAAAGCTACTTGGCTTTGCATCGCGGCCACGGTTAAGTCGTGCTGATTTTTACCTGTATTATCCTCAAGGGTTTGATAGCGGTTTTGCGATTCAAATGCTTGTTTATACAGTTGTAAAGCAAGGTAAGAGTCAGTGAGTAACTTATTTAAGCTAATTTGATCTTCAACATCTTGCAGCTCATCAGCCTGTTTTAAAGCCTGCTCTGCGGTTTTAATTGCTTCAGCGTGATCATCCAGGGCTTGATTGATACGTGTTTGGGTGATCCCTAAAGATACCAAGTGTGAGCGAAAATTATAGTCAGTAGCGATTGCCAAAGCGCGGTTGATATAGGCTTGCGCTTCACTTATGTTATTTTGTTTTAAAGCAATTAACGCCATTAAATCGTACGAGCGACATAGCCCAGTGTTTGAAGATGATTGCTGATAATAGCTAATCGACTTTTCTGCGTAGTCTGTGGCTGTAGCAAGTTCACCTTGTTTTAGCGCAGCATAGCCAACTTTCATGGCACTGTTACCGATGTCGACTTTAGAGCCAATTTCTAAATCTAACACGTGAGACATTTTAAAGTGCTTTAACGATTGAGCACTGTCGCCCATACGGCGGTAAACTTCGCCAATTTCGTAAAGCGAATCGGCTATGCCTTTTTTGTCATCAAGCTTTTGATGCAAAGAAAATGATTGAGTTAAACTTGCAAGCGCCGCATTGTGATCGCCAATAATGGCTTCGATTATTCCTAGATTTAGTAATGCCGATGCATACGATTTGTCATCATCAAATTCATGTAAGATATTAACAGACTTTTGTGCCTCATTAAGGGCGGCTATGTATTTATCTTGCCAGCGTAAAATGGCTGCTAATCGCTCATAAGACTGAGCAATTAGCACTGAATCTTTTATCTGTTTGGCAATAGATAATGCATCTCGGTAGTGCTGCTCTGCTGTTAGAAAGTTACTTTTTCTACCTTGTGCGTAGCCCTGAATAAGTATCGCTCGTACTGCGATAGCCTGATTACTTTGCTTTTGCCCGTACTCCAGTAGCTGCTCTGCATAGCTCAGTGCTTGATCATAATCACCACTGCTGACATTCATAAATGCCAGCGATTCGAATGCCTCTTGTATGATGTTAGGCTCATTGACAAGGGTTGAGTCGTTAGTTAACTGCTCAAATATTTCAGTGGCTTGGTTTGGGTTACTGTTACGTAACGATTGTGCTTCGTTTAGCTTTTCTAACGCTTGTTCAGAGGTTATTGCAAAGGCGCTGAGCGATAAACAGCTAAGTGCACAAGCTAAAGCTAAGCTTTTGTAAAATAATGGAGTATTTTTCATTTTTTTATTTGGGTAAAGGCAACTGCCATTTTTGTAAAATTGCTTGGTATTGGCCACTTTGCTTCAACGCTTCAATCGCGTTACTTAATTGCGCTGCGAGTTGTTTATCTAAATTAAGATTTGCAGCTAAATAAAGACCTGAAGGAAAGTCATCTAAGTGCAGGCTTTTATGAATGTCACTCGGATCAACCCCAGATAATGCCAGTTCGTTTTGCAAGGTTAGGGTGTTGGTCAGTACAAAGTCGATGCGCTCTTTTTCAAGCAATTGCCAAAGTTGATGGTAATGACTGACTAGCACCAAGTTTTTATCTTCATTAAATCCAGCTTGCTTCAAATAATGTTCACTTGAATAGCCTCGAATAGTTGCGACACGGTATTGCTGAGCTTGCTTCAAGCTAATTATATTGTGGCTTTTGCTGGTAAGGTCAACAAGGTAAGCGTCCGAAAAATAGGTTTGTGCTAACCACTGAAAGCGGTTTTCGCGAGCTGAGTTTTTTAGTAGCGAAATCATTAACATGTTTGGATTGTTTTCGAGCTCATGAAAAGCACGCGCCATAGGCATAATTGCGAATTCGCTAGGGATGTTTGCGTGTGTTAAGGCGGTTTTTACTACTTCAACAAGTGCACCATCGGCTTCGCCTTGTTGGTTTTTAAAATGGTAAGGAGGAAGATCTTCAGCGATAAAGGTCAGTGTTTTCGCAGCCGTTGCACAACTGATGAAACAAAGCAGGGTAGCAATCAGTAATGAGCGAAACAGCATAAAGATCCTTTATCCTTAAACAAGTAATTAACATACTAAAGAATCTTAATGAAAAGGTATAGGTTTTTAATTGGCAAGTCAGATTTAGTTGCTTTTTTTACTGCGGGGTGCCCCTAGCAAGATACCTATATGGCAAACACAGACAGATAGAAAAGCACTCAAGCCCAATGCACCGCCATAGCCATGCAAGCGCGGCACAAGGTATTCAAATAACAAAGCAAACAAGATTGAAGCAATGGCTAATGTAAAAATGCCAAAGCGTTTTGGTGCACTCATGCCAATGAAAGTCCCCCCAAAAAACGCCACGCTGTAAAATTCTACATCAACAGGGAATAGGCTTAAAATTGCAAATGCAATAATGCTGGTGGCGGCTGAGGCGCGAATGCCATCAAAGCGATTATGATGCGCTAAAAAGTAAGTAGAGTAGGCGCCTAGTAAAGCGGTAATAGCAATAAACAAATCCATTAAAAGACTCCTTTTGCAAGCATGTAAAGCGCCACACTGGCAAAAGCAACGCTACCAAGACGACCACCAAAACCTGCAAATAGATTCATAGTTAATACGTAAAGGCTGGCACCAATTAAAGAGATAAAGCTCAGCTCCCAGTAGCTGTTGATTAAACTTGATGAGCACATACCAGCAAAGCTGCCAGCGTAAATGGCTGCATAAGGGTGGTTACCAAAACGAGCAGGAAAAGGAATAAATGTGCCAACTAACCCGGTAACAGCGGCAGATAATACAAGGGCAACATGGGCTTGATCATGAAGTAAAAAACAGGCAAAACAGCCAGCAGAAAAGGCCAAAAACTTGACCATGAAAAACGTAATATGTGCCATTAATTGACGATACACCTCGCTTAAGTAGGTAAACGAGGTGCATTATCTCATTGATGCGTTTAGTCCTGCAACTGCGCGCTGGCGGGTATTGCTGCTACTTTGGTATGGTGGCCATATAAAGCAACAACTAAAAAGCAAACCAGAGGTACAACAAACGAAACCGCAGTGTTAAAGGCATCTATGGTTGCAGCTTGGATCAGAGGTAAAAATGCGCCCCCTAAAATTGCCATTACTAAACCTGCCGCACCCACTTTTGCATCTTCGCCGAGGCCTTCAAGTGCTGTGCCGTAAATGGTTGGAAACATCAAAGATAGACAGCTTGAAATAGCAACAAGTGCGACTACCCCCACTAAATTAACTTGGGTGGTAACAATAAAACAAAGCACGGCTGCAACTAAAGCCATAAAACGCAGTAATTTAGCGCCGCTAATAAAGCGCATTAGCCAAGTCATAATGAAACGAGATACTAAAAACACCAGCATAGAATATTGTAAGACTTGGCCGCCGGTAACTTCTGTGGTGTTAAGTGCTTCCATGGTGTAGCCAATGGTGTAGGTCCATACACAGGTTTGCGCGCCAACATTAAAAAACTGTGCCAGCACGCCAAATCGGTAGTGCTTATTTTGATACAAATGTTGAAAGGTCTTTTTAAGTTTACGCGGCTGCGTGGCGGCTTTTGTTGCTGTGGCAGGAGAGCGACTAAAAAAGATGCATAGCCATAGTAAGATTAAGCAACAGGCCATACCCACATACGGCACCATCACAGCATCGAGTTCTGCACTCACAACGGTTTTTAGTTGCGCTTCACTCATCAGGGCACGGCTTGCGCTATCAGCTTGATTTAAGTTCGGTAAAATCAACGTCGCCGCTAAAAACACACCAATATTAGTACCAACAGGGTTAAAAGCTTGTGCTAGGTTAAGTCTACGGGTGGCTGTTTGCTCGCATCCTAACTGCATGACATAGGGGTTGGCAGAGGTTTCTAAAATAGACAAGCCACCTGCAAGAATAAACAAGGCCAATAAAAAGTGGCTATAGAGCATGGTTTGGCTAGCAGGGTAAAACAATAACGCACCACAGGCGGCCATGGCTAAACCCACTAACAGCCCCGTTTTATAATTAAACCGTCTATTGATCATGGCTGCCGGTAAAGCTAAGCAAAAATATGCGCCGTAGTAACTAAACTGCACCAGTGCTGATTGCAACGCACTCATCGAAAATGTTTTGCTAAAAACTTTCACTAATGGGTCTGTCATATTCGCCGCAGTACCCCAAGCAGCAAAGCAAATTGTAAGCAGAATAAAAGGCCAAAGCATTTGGCGCGATACAATAGCGGACTGTGTTTGCATAGTTCACCAGATTAATGTGTTCATATTGTTGTGGCCGACAGTATTCACGACTATAAATAATAAATCAACCTAGTTGATTTATTATTTTGACTGGTAGATAGTACGCCAAAAAGGTCTAATAGGCCGCTAATCAAGCTTGTATCAAGAAGGATGTTATGAAGAGCAGTTTATCGCGAGCACCAAGAAGCAATAACGAGCGCGCAATCTTAAGTTTAATTAGGCAACAGCAAAGCATGCCTAAAGCACAAATAGCGAAAGCGTTAGCCTTGTCTGCTCAGGCGGCAACAGTGAATATCAACAAGCTCGAAGAAGATAAGCTATTGCTTCGTGATGCACCCGTAAAAGGACGAGTAGGGCAACCTAGTGTGCCATTTAGGCTAAATCCTGATGGCGCATTTAGTTTTGGTTTGAAAATTGGGCGACGACGCTTCGACCTGATACTCGTTGACTTACAAAGCACGCAAAGAGCATCTGTATCTGTTGAGGTGAATGAAGCATCGGTTGATGAGCTTAAATCATTCTTAGAAACATATATCCCAAAATTAATCAGTCAATTAGAACCTGAACTGCGCTCATATGTGTGTGGGCTTGGGGTCGCTATGCCGTTTGATATTTGGCAATGGCAAGCAGCTTCAGACTCAGCAACAAATACTCTTAGCCAGTGGCAAAACTTCGACTTAAAAGGTTACTTAGAAAGCCAGTTCCAGTTACCTGTTTATATTAGTAACGATAATAACGCAGCCTGCTGTGCAGAACTAAGCCTTGGTAACCCTAATAATTACAGCGATTTTTTATATGTCTATTTGGGGGCTTTTTTAGGCGGCGCTGTAGTGATTAACTACCAGCTTCTCGAAGGTAAAAGTGGCAATGCGGGTGCTATAGGCTCAATGCTAAACGCTGATCGGGAGCAGTTACTTAGCCAATGTTCATTACTATCACTGCAAAGCGAGTTTGATAAGCAGCAACTTGGTATTTCTGTGTACGAGCTAACAGACAGTCAGTTTACAGAGCATAAACCACTTGTTCAGCCTTGGCTTGAAAAAGCCGCTGAGGCTATCAGTATTGCCATGCATAACAGTTTAAGTTTATTAGATATGCAAGCGGTGATTATTGATTCGCCACTACCGAGTAAAGCGCTTGAACAGCTTAAGCAGTTATCAATTGCAGCATTTGCACGTTTAGATAGTCGTGGATTACGTAGCTGTGAAGTGAGTTTAGGCGTGTGCGGGGAAAAAGCGCAGTCGATAGGATCTGCTCAACTTGCGCTTAGTCATCATTACTTTTAAGCAGGAGTGAGTGCCTCACTCCTGCTTAATTCATTACTTCTGATATTGCTTGAACCACGCAAGCGTGTATTCAATTTTCGAAATCATACGTGATGGACGACCCGCAATACCATGTGGTGAGCCCGGTACGCGAATAAGTACGGTATCGACCTTTTGCAGTTTTAATGCTTGATAGAACTGCTCTGATTCTGAAATCGGCGTACGGCGGTCTTCTTCACCTGTCATGATCAATGATGGCGTGGTTACGTTACCCACTAATGAAAGCGGCGAACGTTTCCAGTAGTGCTCAACATTATCCCATGGCATACCAGGGAACTGGTTACGAATTTGACCAATGTAGCTGTCGGCAGTCAGTGTTTTACTTAACCAATTGATCACCGGCTTGGTAATTGCTGCAGCGTTGAAGCGGTTTGTTAAACCAACCGCATAAGCCGTTGCAATACCACCTGCTGAACCACCAGCAATAAACAAGTTATCTTTATCGATAAAGCCTTTAGCAATCATCGCATCAACCGCTGAGTTATGATCAGCAAAGTCTTCTTCAGAGCTGTATTTACCATCTAGCAGTAATGCAAAGTCTTTACCGTAACTTGTTGAACCACGGTAATTCACATACACAACCACATAACCTTCGGTTGCATAACGCTGTAATTCAGCAGTAAAGCTTGGACCATAGGCTAGGTGTGGGCCACCGTGAATTTCAACCATTAATGGGTATTGCTTGTTTTCATCAAAATCAGGCGGCGTGATGTACCAACCTTGAATGGCTTGGCCGTCAAACTGCGACTTAACATTCAGCTCGTGCACTTTACCAAGCTTTTTATGGCCTAATACATCTTCATTTAATGAAGTCAGTGTTTTACTTTTACCCTTGTATAGGTAGCCTAAATCAGCTGGGCGGTATTCATTGCCTGTGGTGTAAGCAATCGCGCCATTATTGGCCATGCTAAAACTACCACTGACATACGGGCGACCAATAGAAGTGCCTGACACGGTATCAGTTAAATCAGTGACCTTACCGCGGCTTGTTACTTTAGCGAGTTTACGCTTACCAAAATCATCGTATTGAATAACAAAGTCGCCATCGCCTGACCATTTATAATCAGCCACAGAGCGGTCTAGCTTTTCAGTAATATGCTTGACTGATTTGTTATCTAGATCAAGTAACGACAAGGTTGAGTTGATATAAGGCACAGGGGCGTTATCACGAGCAATGAAGGCAAGTTCATCACCGTCTTTAGCGTAATGCGGGTTACTTTCTCTACCTGGTAAATCAGTTAGTTGCGTAAGCTCACCTGATTTTACATTGATTTCATAAAGATCAGACTCTGTTGTACGGTACTCCCAATCAGTATTGCGATCAGCAGAGAAAGCAAGCTTGCTATTGTTCGCGTTCCAAGCCAGTGGGCCATAGTGCTGGAAATCACCTGAGGTTAGCTGACGCGGCGTGCCACCCGAAACGGGGATAACGAAAACGTGACGATATGAAGGTTCTAAGAAACCTGCACCATCAGCTTGATAACGCGCTTTCTCAATAACCTTAACAGGTTTTGACCACTCAGCACCTTTTGGTTTTTTTGGCAGCTTTACAGATTTTGCGAACGCAGATTTACCTTCAGGAATACTCATCGTAAACGCAATTTGCTCTGAGTCATTCGACCACGTTAAGTTGCCGACTGATTTTGGTAGTTGCGTTAAAAGTGCTTGTTTGTCTTGCGCTAACCAATAAACGTGAAGCTGATTTGAGCCGCTTGAGTTGCTGGTAAAGGCAATTTTTTGGCTATCTGGAGACCAGGTTGGTTGACTGTAGTTATGCTCATCAGAAAACAGTGGCGTGTGTTGACCAGACTTTAAATCGTACAGCCAAAAGCTACGTTTGTTGCCATCTTTCATGATGTCGTAGCCGCTGCGAACATAAACGATTTTTTTACCGTCTGGGCTTATTTGTGGGTCGCCTGCGTATTCAAGTTGAAAAATATCTTCAGAGACAAACTTGTCGCTAGCATATACCTGAGCAGTCGTTGCTGCGCACAGCAAACTAGCTCCAATAAGGATTGTTTTTTTTAATTGCATGGAATGGTCTTTTTTTAGCCGTAAAATTTTATCCTAAAAGCAGACCATTTACTGCGCAAGCACATTGAGACCAAAATGCCGTAACGAGAGTTAAATTGACTCAAACTCGATTTATGCTTTCTAGTACCTGATTTTAAAGGCTTAGGCAAACTTAAAATAGTCATCCCAACGACTATCTAAGCGCTGTTTGGCCTTAGCTAAATCAACCGCCGAATAAAGATCATTTTGCAGATTAACTAGCTCAAGCTTGACGAGTTTGTCTAAAGCATCATCAATTTCAAAGTCGAGCTGGCAATTATGTTGCTCGTTAAACCACTGTTCAATTTGACTATCTAATTGCTGTGCAGTCATCGCAGACTCGCTTTTTAGTAAAAAGGTGTAGGCGAGCAGCGCCTCTTTTACATCTTCTTCTTCAGCTGCGTCGACTAGGGTATGAAAAACCCCCGCATTGTTATCGAGGTTTTTAAAATATAAGTTGTCGGCCAGTGCTTTCATAAAACGAATTTTACGGTTTTTAAACTTGCTCCATTCTTTAAAAATAAAGCTGCCAAACACTCCCATGCCAATTGCAAAGGTAATAAAGTGCTGCTGACTCATATGCACTTCTTCACTGCGCCAACCACCCCAAAAGGCAAGCATGGCAATCAGGAGTAAAATTGACGCACCTAATTTTGTTACCAACACCACAGCACCACCAATCAGTGCTGATGAACCAATAATCAGTTTATCTATTGGACGCATTTTTACTTCGCTATTCGGAAACAGCATTTCTAAATCGGCTTTTGGCACATTCTGGAATAATTTTACGATGGTTGAGTTTGGCTCAAAGCCCACTGGCATTTTGCCTTTTTCTAAAAAGTACTGCTCGTCTTTAAAGCGGATGAATATGGCAACACGATCATAGTTAGTAAATTGAATCTGCTTTTTCTTGAGGCCCCAAAAGCTGCGAAGCGTCTCGGTTTTTTGCGATTCGCCGCGACGGTAAAAGACCACTTCTGCAAAGTCATCAAACTCAACGGCTAAACGCACTTTAAATAAAGACTCTTCATTGAGCGCATCTTGTAAGTCTTGATTGGTAATGGTTTCAAAATTGGCAGCATTGAGTACGGTGGCAAAATCTTTTGCGAAGGCCGACTGGTAGCTGGCACGTTGCTCGTTAGTAATCGGTGATAGAGTGCGGGTGTCGCTATTTGGGTCAAATGGCGCATAGTTGTTTTTTAATGACTCCAGCAGCTCGTGATATTGATAATGGGTCACGCTTTGCAAAAGTGTAGCAAACTCCAAAAACGAACCTGATTGCGGTTCACCTAAATAGGCTTGGCAAAGGTTGATGATGTCGTGTTTTCGAAATGGAATAAATCGTGCGTCGCTCATTAATTCTTGCTGTGTCATTTAAATTGTCAGCGATGATAAAAAAAACACAGCAGAATTGCGACCGTTAGTGGCAAATAGCATGAACTTAGACTTTTTTACTGACTAAAACGGCTTATTTTTAGACTTTTTACTCCAGTAAAAACGCTGGTTTTTGCCCTTTAAAGCGGCTTTATCATGCACTTTTAAATTTGCTTTGCTAATGTTTAAGTCATTGCAGTATGTTGTCGTGATTAGTTATGAATAAACAGTCTTCTCCTCCAGAAATAAAGGCTGAGTTAAACTCAGTGCCACTCATAATAAAGCAGTTCTTTATTAGTTTTTTTATTGTCTTTTTGTTGCTGATAGTGATCACCTATCTGTATTACTTTAATCGACTCGAAAATGATATCTACTTAAATGGTGTGCTAAGTGATGCCATCAATTTGCTTATTTTGATTTGTATTTTTGCCTTTGTGCAAACCTCAGTGGTTGCTAAGCGCAGTTACTTATTTTTAAGTGTGGGTATCTTCCTTTGGAGCGTTGGGCTGACTTTTGATTTTTTAGACGAGCTGGTATTTCAACCAATTTGGGTTGGTATTTATATCGAAGATATTACCCGCACCTTAGGGATGCTAGTAACGGGGTTTGGTCTTTATCTTGCCCTGACTGATTTAGCGAAAACCCGCGAGCAGCTTGAAGAAGAGCTAAAAACAGATGTATTAACAAAGGCGTACAACCGTCGTTATTTTTATCATTATGTGCAGCAAAACCAAGATAAGCCGCACAGTATAGTGATTGCAGATATTGATCACTTTAAAGCGATTAATGATGAATATGGCCATGATGTTGGCGATCAGGTATTGATAGATTTTGTATATCAATGTCATCAAGCGTTAGATGAAAGCATTCTATTTGCGCGAATTGGTGGTGAAGAGTTTGCACTGTATGTTGCCACCGACGACGCTGATAAGTTACGTGCTACCTGTGAGCAACTGCTAAGCCTTGCCAATAATGTGATGGTGACACCGAGTAAAACGCTCAGCGTGAGTGTTGGTTCGGCGATAAAACGCGCCACAGAGACATTTAGCAACACCATGAAACGTGCCGACCAAGCGCTTTATTTGGCAAAAAACCAAGGCCGTAGCCGTTATATTCATAAACCGTAAGGGACGGTTAAGGGTTTTTGTTGTAACCTATATCGCAACAAAAATCCAAGGGATGAATAATGGCAATTGCTAAAAAGATAAAGCAAAAAACACGGCAGTTTATCGACTCTAAACATATGCTTAAATCGATTACGGTGGCATCATTTTTAGAGTCAACCATCGTGCCCATCCCCCTTGAAGCTGTGCTTATACCGTTAATGCAAGCACGCCGCGAAAAGCTCTGGTTAATTGCATTAATGGCGACCATTGGCTGTATTATCGGTGCTATTTTTGGCTATGCCCTCGGCTATTATCTGTTTGATGTAGTGGGGGACTGGGTGATTAATACCTTCTCGAACCCTGAGCAATTCGAGCAAGTTAAACAAAACATGCAAGCACAAGGCTTTTGGTTTGTATTGACGCTCGGTATTGTGCCCATTCCATTTCAAATTGCCATGCTGGCCGCTGGGGCAACTAAGTATTCAATTTTTCTCTTTTTGCTGGCTACGGTCATTGCTCGCTCAATTCGGTACTTTGCCCTTGCTGCCGTTGTTTATTACGCGGGTAATCAGGCTGAGCGAATTATTCAAAAGCACAAAACCAAAGCCTTAGTGGCTATTTCTGTGTTAGTACTGCTTCTTTGGTGGCTCAGTACACTCATTTAATACACTCATTTAACAAATAAAAAATACTGATTATGGTTATCCTGTCTATACTTTGAATTAAGGAAAGCGCTTAATAAAAACAACAGGATGACCCATGAATACCCTAGTGGCTGCACTACCTATTTTGGTGCTGATCTGGATGATGGTAAAACGCAGCCCCATCGCTTCTTATATTGCCTTACCCATAACAGCGCTACTCGCAGCCTTATTGCAACTGTTTTACTTTCAAGCTGATTTAAGGCTGTTGCTTGCTAATTCGTTTGCTGGTGTGTTGTCAGTCATGACCCCCATTTCGATTATTGCTGGGGCTATTTTACTTAACCGCATGTTGGCAATATCAGGGGCCGAAACCACGATTAAACACTGGCTCGAATCTATTAGCAGTAATCAGGTTGCGCAATTGATGATCATAGGTTGGGCATTTGCATTTATGCTCGAAGGCGCATCGGGCTTTGGCACGCCAGCGGCTATTGCTGCGCCTATTTTAGTCGGGCTTGGTTTCTCGCCTTTTAAAGTGATTGTTTTCACTCTTATTTTAAACTCAATTCCCGTTTCTTTTGGGGCTGTTGGCACACCAACATGGTTTGGTTTTTCGGCGCTACAGTTAGATGACCAGCAAGTGCTGGCTATCTCAAAATGGACGGCACTGTGCCATGTTATTGCTGCTTTGGTTATTCCTATGATTGCGCTGTGTCTTGTGCTGCCACTAAAAAAGGTGCGTCAAAATAGCGTATTCATTTATCTAAGCGTGTTTTCATGTGTCTTGCCTTATTGGTTGTTTGCTCAGTGGAACTATGAGTTTCCATCACTGATTGGTGGTGCAGTGGGGCTATTAGTCACTATTTATTTGGCAAGCCGGGGAGTGGGTTTAGATAAATCAGCTGCAAATACACAAAGCTCGAAAAACAAGGCTGAGTTCACACCTAAAACGCTGTTTGTAGCGTTATTCCCGCTATTACTCTTGATTGTTGTGCTGGTCATAACCCGTATTCATCAGCTAGGTATTAAAGCACTGCTTAACGACGAAACGCTCTGGCTGAGTGTCAATTTGGGCTTTGCGCAATTTGAATTAAGTAAAGCGCTGATCTTATCTTTACATGAGATATTCGGCACCTCAGTGGGGTGGTCATATAAAACCTTGTTTGTTCCAGCGCTGATCCCGTTTGTATTGGTGGTGTTGATCTGCGTGCCGTTACTTAATATGAGTAAGCCACAAGTAAAGAAAATGTGCTCAGACACCTTAGGCCGTATTGCTATGCCATGTATTGCTTTAATCGGTGCATTGGTGATGGTGAATGTTTTAATGCAAGGCGGCCATAATGCGCCCATATTTTATATGGCGAGTACCTTTGCTGATTTAAGCGGTGAGCACTGGGTGTTATTTGCCTCGTACTTGGGGGCACTCGGCACTTTCTTTTCAGGCTCGGCAACGGTGTCTAATCTTACCTTTGGCGGTATTCAATATGGTATTGCAGAGCAAGTGGGCTTATCAGAAACTTTAGTGCTTGCGTTGCAATCAACGGGAGCGGCGATGGGTAATATGATCTGCATTAGCAATATTATTGCTGTAGCCAGTATTGTTGGAGTGAATAATCAAGAAGGGCCCGTGCTTAAGAAAACCTTTTTGCCGATGCTGATTTACGGTGCAATTGTAGGATGTTTTAGTTATCTATTTTACTGATTAAATATGTGCAGATAAAAAAGGTGCCCAGGTAAACCGAGCACCTTTACGGAGTAATTTATTGAATGGCTTTTTTTACTTCGCGCCAGTCAATAATCTTAAAGTTTTGCGGTGCTTGTGGCATACGGTTGTAACCATCTTGCACAATTAGCACCCCTTCAGGGTAGCCCGGTAGTGCAGCCGGCGTTACCGTTAGGCCATCGGTTTCTGATACGCCATCTATTGCTAACTCTAGGTTATTACTGATTGCAAACTTACCCGCAAACTCAAGGCTAGGGGTATTGCCATCAATAATTTTATAAAGCACATAGCTGTAATCACCTTGGCTAGAAACCACTAAATATCGAGCATCTTTTGCGTGGTAGATTTCCATGCCTTCTACATCATCAACGAGCATATCGTTCACGGTTTGTAGCATTACAGGTTTATTTCCTGCTGTTGGCTCAGCGCCAATAAACCAAATACCTTCGTCTTCTTCACCTAAAAATAGCTGTGCGCTTTTATCATCGGCACTACAACCTTCTGGTTGGCTAGGAACACTAAATTCGCGTACTAGCTGTGCTGATACGCTCTCATTATCACCAGTTAGTTTGTATTGCTGAAACAGGCCTGATTTATCATTCATAAACACATAGTTGCCTGTATTTGATGAATACATACACATACCGTAAATTTCGTTTAAAGTCGTTGGTAACTCAGCAAGATATTGCACTTGATTGTGAGTATCGACACTGTAAACACTGATACTGTTATGAGTACGATTACTTGCGGTGATCCACGTATTGCTTGCGTTGTTGATACTTGCATGTTGGCGCACATCAACATTATTTAAACGGCCTGTTTCTAGCGCTTGTAGCTCTTTGCCTGCAAGGTCATACACCATTAAACCGCGGCGTTTGTCGGTACCTAAGATCAAGCTTTTTGCTGCATTGTGAGGGTTTACCCAAATAGCAGGGTCATCGGCAGCATCACCAAAAGCACGTACCGCATCGCTTTGCGCTTGTGCATTGATATAAGTAACAGCCGCTGTTTTAGCGCTATTTTGCTGCTTGGCTTGTGCTTTAATTTGCCCCTCGATTTGACCTTTTAGGTAATGACCTGATTCATCATCGTATAGCACAATATCAGCTTGATTATTGTTAAAGCGCACTGCGGCAGATTCAATTGCTAGTTCTCCTGCAAATTGCCAGCTACTAAAACGCTTTGTGTTATTTTCGTAGCGATGTAATTGGTTATCTTCAGAGGTGGTAAACCATAAGCTGCCATCATTTGTTGTGCTTAAGCCGCCAACTTCAGGTGCTAAGCTGCCAAATGGCGACATCATAGCAAGGGGCTTTTTATCAGCGCGCGATTCAGCGTCGGCGTTAATTTGCCAAATACCCACTTCGCCTTCGCTTAGGTAAAGGGTTTTACTGTTATCATCAACCGCACAGCCCGATGTTTCACTCACACCGGCAAACTCGCGTAATTCAAGGTTTAACGCGCGCTTATTTGCCATATCAAACACCAGTGTTTCGCGGATAAGACCACGAGCGTCTGCCACAAATGCCGACACAGCCTGAGTGGTCGGGTTGGCAAATAAGCACACTGCCTCAGGCTTTGCTTTTGGTGGGCTAATACGGCTAATTTCAGTTAACTGCCATTTAGCTGCTTTTTGTAAGCTAAAAATCACCGCTTGGTCGGCTTCGTTGTCGATGCTAGCAACAAGGTAACTGTTTTTGTTGATAGCCTTAACAGATAACGCTTCGAAGTTACCTTTTTGTAATGCGTGCTGTTTACCTGTGGCATCAATAAGTTGCAGACCTTGGCTTTGTGAGCTTAAGAGCCAAGCGTCATCAGCAAGGGCTGCTGCTTGTGAGCCTTGCATATTTTCAGTTGTGCCAAAGGCTGTTAATTGGTTTTTACTTGGTGCCTCGGTTGCCGTTGTTTGGCTACACGCTGCTAGGGTGCTTAGTATCACTGCACTGGCAACAAGATTAAGTGGTTTTTTAAAATTCATGGGATCCCCAAATATACAACAAGGCAGCAATGCGCTGCCTTAATAACTCTTTTGTGTATTAAAACGCGTAGCGCAGCATTAACTGAATAACAGGGCCTGCTTCTTCAGACTCTAATTCATACTCGTCAAAGTCGCGGTTGATTTGGTCATCAACCGTGTCGAACTTGTTAAAGGTTTCGTCTTTACTTGCATCTAATAGGTTTGAGCCCACTAAACGAAGCGTGACGTCTTGCCAGCGTTTTTCTACGAATACTTCAAGGTCCGCGCCATAGTGTGTGGTCACTTCTTCACCCACGATACGGCCATAGGCATCACCTTGTTTACGGTAAGTTGCACCGAACGAAGCGCCTAAATCAGGTAGGTCTTGAATAAAACCCACGTTAAACACATAGTCAGATTGGTCGTTGAATTTACGACTACCGAAAGTGTCATCTACTTCTGAATCAAGCCATGAGTAGTTAAAGAATACCCCGGTGTTTGGCATGCTAATGGCGCTTAGCGGCGTTGATAAATCAAGCTCGATACCTTTTACATTGCCATCACCGGTGTTACGCGGTTGCAAAATGTAAGTACCATCACCTTCTGAGCCTTGTTGGCCTGTATTAGCTATTTCGATAAGGTCAGTGACATCACGGTAGAACACGTTGAGTCCTACTACGCCGCTTTTACCTAAGCGATACTCATAGCCTAAGTCCATACCCCACGATGATTCTGGTTGTAAGTCTGGGTTACCTAAAAAGTCGTTATCGCCTAATTCTTTTTCAAGTAGAGCTGGGGTGATGTAATCAAAATCAGGGCGACGTAAGCTACGTGCAACCGAGGCACTAACACGGCCATTTTCAGAGACGTTGTAGCGTAAATGTGCCGATGGTAAGAAGAAGTCATAATCGCTTTTAGCGCTCACACCTTCTACTTTGTCAGTAATGGTTGAATCAGTTGTTTCGTAGCGCACACCTAACTCCCACGAGAAGTCTTGGTCTTCGTGCTTCACTAGTGCAAATACATCTAGGCGGTCTTCTTCGAGTTTATTTACGCCACCGGCGGCTGCTTCAAACTCGTTGTTAAAGCCTGCCAGTGACATTGGTGTTTGGTTAAACTGATCCCAGCTTGTAAAGCTTTGTTCGCTTTCACCTTCGGCTTGATAAACCGCAGTATCGCGCTCTTTACCTTGTACAAAGGCACCGAATTGAATCGTTTTGTTCTCGCCTGCAAATAAGCTATGTTGCCATTGTAATGACCATTCTTTGTCATCAAGGTCTACAGTTTCTTCTTCTTCCTCAAACACCATAGGTAGCTCAGAGGTATCAATTTCTACTTCTTGCTCGTAAACAGACTCTTCAAAGCTTGCAAAACCAAGCTTAAATTTACTTGTGCCACCAAAAAGGGGTAACTCATAACCCGAGTTGATGTTGTAGTTGGTTTGATCAATGTAAGACACATTGGCGTTGTCGGTTTCAAGGTTACCGCCTTCAACAATTGAGTTATTGATTGCTGTTGGGTCGTCATATTCAAATGAACGCTCATCTTCAGTACGGTCGGTATCAACCCAAATTGCGCTGATATCAAACTTGCTGCCATTATCAAAAGCAATTTCGTAGCTGGCATTTAGTGAGGTGTCGTCACCATCGCGGGTGTCTGTTTGGTCTTCACGGTTATCGAATTCTTCGCTTTTGAAATTGGCGTTATTCTCTGGGCTGTCGCCATAGCGTAGGCTTGATTTTTGTTTTGGGTTATAACGGCCTTGTAAGTTAGCGCCAAGTAATAAACGGCCGCCAGCAAACTCAGTGCCGTAAACACCGGCAAAGCTTTCTTTTAATTCGCCATCATCATAACGCAGGCCACCCGCACGAAGGTAACCACCATCTAGGCTGTAACCGTCACGCAATACAATGTTTAGCGTACCGGCAATGGCATCGGCAGAGCGGTTTGCACTTGAAGCACGAATAATTTCTACACGCTCAATTAGCTCAGCAGGAATACGGTCAACAAAGAATGAGCGGTCAGCGCCTGCACCAGGTACTTCTTCACCGTTAATAAGAACCTTTGTGTAAGCCGGGCTTAAGCCACGCATACGCGCGCCATCAGACTCTAAAACATCCGATAAAAACGTCACACTCGGTACGCGTTTTAATGCATCACCAGCAGTAAGTGGTTCAAAACGTTGAAAGTACTCTTGTGAGTATTCAAGCGTCGGTGCCAGCTCTTGTGAGCGGTTGCGATAACCAATCTCGCCATAGACGACAAGCTCTTCAGAGACTTTTACTTTTTTCTCATCGCTGTTTTGTTCGTCTTGTGCGTATGCGGCAAATTGGCATAAGGCGAGGGCGCTTACTAACGCCTTCGTTTTAAATTGTTTCATGGGGTTGCTCCTGGTTGTCCTTGGTTTGACGAGCAAAGTACGCAGCTTAAATGACGCAAATGTGACAGAAAATCGCTAACAGCCAGTAAAAACAAGTGATTAGCGGGTTTTAAAAGTACTTTTGAGCTGCAATAACCCCATCTTTTTAAGGTAAATACAGTGCTTAGGAGGTTTAACAAGGTATGACTGTCGTTTTGCTGTCACATCATTGAGCTAATATGACCCTGCTGCTTTAAACGCTAACGAGTTAGCATGGCAGCGTGAATAATAGTTAGGTACTGAGAATGCGATATAACCCTTTTACTCATCATCGATTTTTAACCAATGCAGTTATTGCTCTGTTTGTAATTGCGTTTTTGCTAAGCGCGCAAGCAGGAGAATTAAAGTCTCTTGCTGATATCGCATGGTTAGATATTTTAGGTGAGGGGGGCATTGTGCTAATGACCCTTACTTGGATAGCTGCGCTACTTATTTCGAGGCCACCCGGCAAAGTCACCAGCTTTTTAGTGCTTGGGCTTGGGCTTTTTATGTTTTCAGCTTCCCTTGATTTATTTGATGAGTGGTTACATCAACCAACTAACACATGGCTTACTTGGATTGAATCATTGCCTGCGCCGATAGGCATGATTTTCACAAGCCTTGGGCTGTATCAATGGCACCAAGAGCAATACGTACTGAATAGGCAACTAAAACGTCGTGAAGCCCAGCATCGTGAGCATGAATTAGTGTGTTCAATAACAGGACTTTACAAGGCTGATTACTTACAAGCAGTGCTAAAAGAGCAGTTAAGTGAGCCACAGCCGTTGCAACTGGCCGCCATTGATATTCGCGGTTTTGCTGATTTTAACGCTGAATTTGGTTTTATCGAAGGCGACCGCTTACTCCGTGAAGTGAGCGAGCTTTTGTTGATGAATTGCCGCCTTAGCGATGTGGTGTGCCGCTATGCAGGAGACTGCTTTATGGTGCTAATGCCAAACACCAGCGCAGTACAAGCGAAAGAGCTGGTGGCGCAAATTACCTCGGCGCTGAGCCATTGTGCATTTAAGGTCGAAGGCGAAAAACACGCTAAGTTTCAAGATGTAACAGCGGCCTTAGTGGGCAGTATGCAAGGCGATACACCACACAGTTTAAGCTCGCGTTTACACGCTAAGTTACAACAACAAAAACAACAAAGAGTCAGCCATTGTGAAGCCGTATCTTAATCAAGATGACAAATACCTCACCGCACAGGGGCTGATCACCACGCTGGTGGAGCTGGCTTTAAGCCGCGGCATTGCACTGCATAAGTTACTCAGAGGCACTGGGGTGTTTGAGCAAGACTTAATGAGTGTGCAGCATCAGTTTAGTATTTCGCAGCAAGTACGCTTATTGACGCAGTTTAAGCAGTTGATGAAATCTGCCGACAGCGGCTTTTTATTAGGCAGTCAGCTGGCGAACGATACCTCTGTTGCTGCTCAAGGCGTGCTACATGCAGCGCACATCGGCCAAGCTTTAAAGCAGTTACACAATTTGCGCATGCAACTAGCTCCTTTGTTATTTAGTTATAGTTATGTACATAACGAGCAGTATTACATTGTGCTGCAAAATGCAGTGGGCTTGGATGATGAAATAAGCCAGTACGTTATGGAAATTTACAGCGCTGCGTTTTATCAAGTTATTAAAAAAGTGGCGGGTGAGCGAGTCCCTTGTCAGTTTGAGTTTGCCTATAAACGCGCCAGACATAGCCAAGAATACGAGCAGCATTTGGGCCTTAAAGTCGTTTTTGAAAAACCTATAACCCGCTGGGTATTAAATAAACACGCGCTTAGGCTGACTAACCCCGCGTTTAGTAGTTTTAGGTTCTCACAAATTAACTCGCAACTAGCGGCATTAAATTCTGCAAATAGCACTTTTGTGGAAGCCGTAAGCCGATTAATTTATCAAAATCCGGCGTTAAATTTAGACCAAGTCGCCAGCCAATTTGCCATGAGCCCTGCAACTTTCAAGCGCAAACTAAAAGCCCATGGCGTGCGGTTTTCTACCTTGTATGATGAGCAAAGTAAGCGCAAAGCGATTTACTTACTTGCCATGCGCGAGCAATGCAATGAGCAAGTCGCCATGCGCTTATCATTTTATGATATTGCTAATTTCAGACGAGCATTCAAACGCTGGACAGGGCTTACGCCAAGTCAATTAAAGGGGTAAGAGAGCCCACTCTTATTGCTAAGAGCGAGCATGCAGTTAAAGGGTTTCTAAAAATGCGATTAGCGCATTTTTTTCATCCTTACTGAGTGCTAACTTATGCAGTAACTCAGTTGTTTGTGGGTAGTTTGGATCATCTTTAAATTTTTTGCTCGGTTTTGGCCTTGCTCCACCTGCATTATAAAAGTTGACTATCCCTAGCAAATTTTGAAAGCCACCATGGTGCATCCAAGGCGTACTTTGTTGTAATGCTAAAAGAGAAGGGGTTCTAAACTTGCCTATATCAGCGGGGTCTTGAGTGGCATCAAAACGCCCTAAATCTTGAAGTTTTCGACCATAAAAATGCAGCCCCGTAACATGAAATTCATTGTCACTGAGTAAAGCGCCTTCATGACAAGTCATACACCTCGCTTTGGTTCTAAATAGATGTAAACCTTCAAGTTGTTGATCGTCTAAAAGTGCAACCGCTTCACTAGGGTTCGTTTGTGCTTTATCGATAAAGCGCGTGAAAAGTGATTCAGGAATATCAAAGGTGCGTTCAAAGGCAACAAGCGCAAGAGCCAATAGCTCTTTATTAAGCGCTTCTTTGCCAAAGGCATTAAATATTGGGTTTTTATAGTCCTCAGCACTGTTTACTTTGTTAAGCACAAGCTCAACCGAACTGCCCATTTCTATCGGGTTTTCAATTGGCATTAATGCTTGCTGAGCTGCAGTTTTTGCTCGGCCATCCCAAAAAAATGTTTGCCAATGGTCAACACCAATAATGGCTTGGGTATTACGTGTGCCGACTTGACCATCAATGCCAACTGCTAGTTTACGCCTATCTGTAAACGCTAAACGAGACTCATGACAGCTTGCGCAGCTTACCGTGTTATCTCGTGACAAACGGGTATCGTTAAATAGCTTTTCACCTAATGCGATGATCTCATCACTTTGCTTAAACGGCTTGGCTTTTAAAGGTTTAAGCGGTGCAGCTGGCACATCTTTACTACTAATAATCGTTGGCCACTCATGCTGTGGCTTTGCGTATAATTCGCGTAATGACTGCTCTTGAGTAAAAGCGCTCGTTGTAAAAATGCTGCACGTTAAGAGAAGTAACCACTTATTCATAGTTATAAGACACCCCTAACCAAAACATTCTTCCAGGTTCAATCCCTGAGTTTCCTTCTGTAATAGCATGGCTACGGGCGTTGAATAAGTTGCTGACATCAAGACGGAACTCAACAGATTGAGATTGACTTATTTGATAATTCCAACGACTACTTAAGGCAAACATAATGCGAGAATCAAAGGTATGTGCTTCGTATTTTGGTACAAATATTTCAACTGCTTCACACGTAGTACACTCACTACCAATACCAATTTGTTGATCGCTGCTAGACTTAATTGCAGTTGTGTAACTGCCGCTGTAGGTTGCTGTTAAACCAGTTGAAAACGTATCAGTCCAGTTGGTATTCAAACCAAAGTTAGCAGTTACTGGGCGACCAAAATTCGCTTTAAGGGTATCTAACTCAGATAAGCTCATGAGCTCACCCTCATAGTAAACCAGTGTCTCGATAGGGGTGTTGTCGGGTGTTGCAGTGTAGTCACTATTGCTTTCACTATTTTGGCTATAAGATGCATTGGCCCATATTGAATGGTCTCCAAATTTTGCATCCCAAGACAGTGAGTAACGTTCGCTTTCGCCAGTACCATTATTATAAATAGTAATATATTGATAACCATCGTTTTTTAGGTTGGTTTCTTCATTTCTGGATAGCTGCTCTTTTTTGTCACGATGTACGTATTTCACTGCAAAGTTACCGAAACTCTCGGTAGCATGGCGAAGACCTAAGGCAACTTCATCATCGTAAGGGCTTTTCACATCGTCATAAATATAACGAAAGTTACCTGTGTAAGAAGAAGGAAGCCAAGCTTGTAAGTAGCCACTTTGAATAGGGCGGTACTCACGGTAAGCAAACTTTTGTTGCTCTTTAATTTTATAACCAAGTAGGCCTGCATCGTAATAACGGTTTAAACCCGCAGTCAGTAGTGTATTGCCATCGTTAAATACGTCATAACCCATTGAAAATCTTGGCGCGATATTGTGATTTTTGAAAAAATCATCGTAGTCGTATCTAACGCCTAAATGAAAATCAAACTGCTTCCAGGTGATCACATCGGTAGCATACAGTGCTGCTTTATTTAAGCTTACATCGATATTTTCACGTGGTGTGACAAGACGAGAGTTAAAATACTGAGCAGTTGTCGCGACGTTATTCGAGTAGGCAAGTAAGTGCTCTGGATTATTAAAATCGATACTGCCGCCTAATTGCTCGGCAAGGGTATCTAAATCAACATAAAAACTTTGTTCAACACAATCAAGAGTATAGCCACTACAGTTTAGTTGTGCGTTAGTTGATGAGTATTGAATTGGTGAGTCATACTTATAATAGTTTTGTTGGCGAGTTCGCTCATAATTTTGATGGTTGAGTTCAGCACCCACGCGAATTGCATGTTCGGTATTGCCCCACTTTTTACGCTCAAGTGTTAGGGTGTTTCGCCAATTAAAGGTGGTTTGCGTGTTATCAAGGTTGCCATAGCCGCCGTACTCTGAAACAGGAATTGAGTCGACGCTTTGATCGGCTAATTGACCCCATTCTTTGCCTTTAGCTTGAAGCCAAGTATAAAAATGCGCAGGCCCTGTACGGTTGTTATCACTTTGACTCATATTAAATTTGCTGCTGAAGTGACCAAAGCGTGTTTCTTCAGCTAAATTCGCAGTAAAGCCAAAACTTCCCCCTTCAACTTGATAGTCACTATTGAGCACGTCTTTCAAGTACGAGTCTGAAGTATAAGGGGCATACATAACGCTTAAATCGAGTGAATCAACCCAGCCATCGCGATAGCTGTATTTCAGTAAGGCGTTGATGTTTTCTCTACTTTCGACCTTTTGCGCCGAGAGCGAAATATCCGAAATATCACTTTTTAAATAGCTAACGCTCATTAGTAACGCATGCTGTTCATTTAACTTTTTTTGGATTGAAAAATCGATATTCGTTTTTTCATAGATTGGCGGCTCAAGGTCGTCTTTGCCCTCTGCGGTGTCATCAGGCTCATCGTTATCGATTATATGGTACTCCCCCCAATCACTGCGGTTACCACGAATACCAAAGCTCACACGAGTGTCTGTAGAAAAAGGTGAAATCGTTTCGGCATCGACCACGCCACCAGAAAAGTCACCAAAGTCTGCAGGAATGTTATGATCGTAAACAGTAATCGACTCAACAATTTGACTGTTAATGTTCATGCTCTGCACACCGCCTGATACCTCATTTTCAGAGGCCCCAATACGGCTCGCGCTGGCAGGATCAAGACGATTGTTATAATTCATGCCATCAATCATAAAGCCTGTTTGCCAAGGCTTTGCACCCGAGATACTAATTTCAGGGGCGCTAATTTCAGCAAGGTTATCAATCGAGTAGTAGTCTTCACTTAATTGCACGCCCGGCAGTAAGGCAATTAACTCATTAATATCACCATTACCTTTGGGGGTTGCTTCGATAAAGTTTCTATCTAAATAGGCACGACCTATCACCTCAGGTACTTCAATCCCGATGTATTGCCCTTTAACAGTAATGCGCTCTATCTCTTTGCATTGCTTATTGTTCTTATCGTTACATTGAGGATCTGTTGTTTGTTGCTTTACTTCATTAGCGTGTAAAGGGGCATTAAGTAAAAGCATCAAACACGCTGATAAGTAGCGCATTTGCATGGTAAAACTCCTGAAATAGTACCAATTAGATTAAAGAGAAGGCCGCATAAGAGCTGGCAATAGTTAATTACCTTTATTAAATTAATTGCTTTATTTGTTGCGTATTTTGCATAAAGATAAGAGTGGGTGATTGTATCAATTAAAAATGAGAATAGAAATAGATCTCAATTGTATTGCGGGGTTTTTTATTTTCCAAGGAATATTAAATTCCTTTTGTTGAGTATTTGTTGAATTTGTTGGGGTTTTAACATGGCGGGCGAGGCAGAGCTGCCTCGCCGTATTATAATGGGCTATTCTCCTAAAGGAGTCACATCGATACTGTCTTCAATCCCATCATTGTCAGCATCGTTATCTGCAATTAAGCCGGATTCAGCAATTGCTTGTTCTGATGCGCCTGATAAGAAGAAGTTAGGTTTGCCATCGTGGTCTGTATCGATACTTGCTATCGAAGATGTAGGGAAATCATCTCTTTGAGCGACTAAGTTAGCATAAAGGGCTGTAAGTGATAGCTTATCTGCTTCTGCATTGACTGAGTGAGCAATTAATTCTTTTACCGCGGCATCATTGCCAAGTAGGGTCTGAAAAGTAATCAATGTTTCAAGGTTACTTTGTATAACTTTATCGTCTTGTAAGAGTACAAACGTATTTGCATTGGCTACAAATGGCTTTAACATTTCAATTGTTTCAGCATAAGCTGAGGCATATTGCTCGTTATTTACTTGGAATCTAGCTAATGATGAGGTGAGAGAGTAGCTTTCGAATAGTCCACCACTTGTTTTGCCAGTGCTAAGTGTCGCGTAAAGTGCTTTAGTAAGTAGAGATTTATAGTCATTAATATCAAGGTTTGATTGTTCTGATTGCAGTGTGGTCAAGCTGATATCTAACCAATTTAACGCCATATCAATTAGCCCTGCTTGTACAAGGTATCCGAGTGAACTTAATCGCCATTCTATTTGTGTTTGCTTTTTTTCAAACAAATTAATTAGAGTTTTAAGTTTTTCTGCGGTGTTAGCTATCGATTCAGGTTGAGATACGAGCCCGAAAGTAGCTAGCTGGTGATTCAATGCATAAGCAGCTGAGTCGGTAGTGAAGTTAGTATTATTTTCAATAAAGTAAGTATCTATAATATCTGAACAACGCTGTGCGTAATTTTTAGCTTGTTGCTCATTACCTAATGCTATTGCAAGATTGACTAGTCCAGCACAACCATACCGGTCAGTAATGTAAGTAGGTGAAGTTTGACTTAAAATATACTCTTCAGAAAATAGTATATCTGCGGCGTAATTAGCCAGAATTAGGCCAAGTTCATTTTCACCTCGAACTCGAAGAATATCAGCTGCACCAGGTTGGCCTGATGAGGTTATAAGTGTCTGATAGAAGCTAATTGCATTAGGTGATTCGCCACTCATAAAGTATTCTTTCGCGTTTTGTACTGCATCATCTATGGTGATACCCGCTTGTAGCTTGTTAGCTACTTCATAAGCAAAAGAAAATTCAACAGCATCATCTTTGTCATCTTGATCTGTGAGTAAAGCAAAAGCGGGATTATTTGAAAGCTCTACATCATATAAAGCTTTAATATTTGCTGTTAAAACTTCTAATGGATAGGTATATGAAGCTAAAGTTGCTTCTGCATATGGGCTTGCAGTAAAGCTATATGTATTATCAAAACCAACAACACCATAATATGAAAGCGCTAAGTTCGTATAATATTTTGCCAAATCAACTTCATTTAGCTGAATAAAAGATTGAGCAGACCATGCAATGTAAAGTGCCCGCATACGCTCAGTTGGTTGGCCTTTGTAGTCACCTGACTTTTGTATAAAGTAACCGATTTTTTCACTTAATTCGGCCATGGCTTGAGTGACTTTTACTCCTTCATTTCTTACTGTTTCTGTGTGGGTTGCAGCATATTGCTCTTTAGAAGACTCAACGGTTTTTTTGATTGCAGATATGAACCTAATATAAGTCGCATTATATTCTTCTGTATAAACCTCACTTGCATAAAGTTTTAGTGTGTCTAACATAGCTTGAGCGGCCTCAGTTTGGCCAGCTGCGTTGTATTGATTCGTTAGAGTCAGATAAAAGCCCGGATCTGAGCTGCTGATATTTTCCAGTCCTTTTTCAGCAAGGTATTGATTGTAAAGAGTTGCAGCATCTTGTCTAAACGTTAAAGCTTTTTCACTTAAATTTATCAAATCAAGAGATTTAGCTGCATCTAAATAGGCATTTGCTTTTGTGTCTATTGCTGTAATTTTGTTGAAGTGTTCGTCAGCTTTCTCAGCAAAGCCTGCAATAAGGTAACCAATAGCTAATTGTGTGTTTACTTCGTCCATGTAAATATCATCATTGATATTTTCACTAATCGCTTGTGCTTGTTTTAAATGAGACTTATCTGAGCTGTAGTAGTAATTGAGCTTATCTTCGTTCGTAACATACGAAGGTTTTAATTCAATGGTTGCGGTGATAGGCGAGCTAATATTGCCATCGGTAAATTCAATAACAAAACTATCGTTAATTTCTGACAGCGTTTCTGCGGTAAATGTAAATGCCCCTGTTTGTTCATCTAGAGTAAGGGTACCGTTGGTAGGAGGCGTTACTAAAGAGACAGTTACAGTGTCACCGTCGGCATCATTAAAAGTTAATGAACCTTCAGTTGTTGTTGAGGTGGTTACAGTGATTGACTGGCTCGTAAGCGTTGGTGCATCGTTAACGTTGTTAACCGTAAAAGTAAGTACTGCATCAGTACTTAAGCTGCCGTCAGTGGCGGTAACGGTTACTGTGTCTTGGCCTGCAAAATTTTCTTTTGGGGTATAGGTAAATGTACCATCAGCATTTAAAGCAAATACTCCGTTACTTGCTGCAGAGCCGAGGGTATAGCTAACAGCATCATCATCTGCTGCCACAACTTGGCCCGTAATAGATGTATCTTCATCTAGTGTGAACATTAAGTTACTTGTGAACTCAGGTGCATTATTACTATCTGAACCACCGCATCCAGTGAGAGCAAATGCAATTACAAATGGTAAATACTTTATTCTGTTTTTCATGCTGATACCCGTATTTATTATTTAAAAATTATGAAGGGTTGAGATGTTATCATTATAATGCGAATGATAATAGATCTTAATTGCGTTTGGTTGTGCTTTTTTGTGCAATTGTGGTTCTCTAACTTGAACCGTGATTTAAAAACGATGTTTTACAGCTGGGGAGTAATTGCTTAGTTTCAAAAAATATACCTTTTCAGAGCAGTTATTTTTTGCCAGCTGCGTTAGACTATTGTTATTGATGTAATTAACCGAGGTCTCAAATGATTGAGTATCCAGTTGACCAACTTCCCCAGTTAATTGATGACTTGCTTCAGTGTGACACCACAACACGCAAAAATAAGTTACTTGCTGATGCTAAAGAAAAGCTTTCTACTGAACATTTATCGTTATTGTTCGAAGCGTTACCTAAAGAGCAGCGTTTAGAAATATGGCAATTACTTGATGAAGATACACAACATGAAATCTTCATTAACCTAGGTGGCGATAGCTGTCGTTGGTTATTGCAAAGTCTAGATGAAACCGAAGGCTTTAAGTTACTTGACGAAGTGAGCGTAGAAGAGTTACTTGAACTTGAAGAAATTATTCCTGAGCGCTTTGTTGATTATGCACGCAGACAACTCGATGAAGTTCAAACAAAACAGTACGACCTTGCACAGCAATATAATCCAGAGCAGTTAGGTCACTGGCTCGATTTTGATGCGCTAAAAGTGTCAGAAAAACTCACAGTGGCAGGCGCGCGTAAAATTTTTCAAAAAGGCTTACCGCAATATACCGAGGTGATTTATCTAGTCAGCCGTAAGGGCACTCTCATTGGTGAAGTGGCTATCAATGCTTTATTTAAAGCCAATGATAACGACAGCCTGCTGGATTACGCGAACCTTGATGTATCGGCTTTACATGCTGATGACGACCTGTACGAAGCCGCTGAAGTGGTTATTCACAGTGAGCAAATGGCGATGCCTGTTGTGAATGCCGACAACAAACTATTAGGCCGATTGTCAGTGTCATCAGCTTATGAATTGCGTCAAGAAGTGACCGACGAAGCCGCTGCAAAAGCCGGTGGTCTACGTGAAGACGAGGATCTGTTCTCAAGCGTCACTAAATCGGCAAAAAACCGCGGTATTTGGCTTGGTATTAATCTAGCAACGGCGTTTTTGGCCTCTTGGTTTATCGGTTTGTTTGGTGCAACTATCGAGCAAGTGGTTGCGCTGGCGGTATTAATGCCGGTTGTCGCTTCTATGGGCGGTATTGCAGGTAGTCAGACGTTAACGGTTATTGTACGCGGTTTGGCACTCGGTCAGGTTACCGACTCTAACCGCAAAGCGCTGCTGAAAAAAGAGCTTAGAGTAGGGGCGTTAAACGGCTGTGTTTGGGCCTTTGTGATTGGTGTGCTTACTTATTTTTGGTTCAACGATGGCATGTTAAGTTTAACCATCACTATCGCTATCTTACTTAACTTAGTGGCTGCTTCATTATCTGGGGTGGTGATCCCATCGATTTTAGATAAGCTTAAAATCGATCCAGCCCTTTCAGGGTCTGTGATCCTGACCACAGTCACCGACATCGTCGGTTTTGTTACCTTCCTAGGTTTAGGTAGTTTACTCCTTCTTTAAGGGATCGGATGCTGGCTAAAGTAGTGTTTAGCCAGCTCAACAAATGATTTCACCCGATTTGACAGCGCATACCTATGCGGATAAACCGCAGCAATCGTTAATGGTTTTAGGGTGTGCTCTGCTAACACCTCGACTAATTCGCCTGACTTAATAAACGGGGCGACTGAATAACGAGGCGCTTGAATTATCCCACCACCCGCTGCCGCTGCTTCATTTAAAAATCGGCCATTATTAGAGGTCATTGCCCAGTTAAATTTGCGGCAAACATGCTGACCATCTAGCAAAAATATCCATTGGTCATGACGAATATGATGACTGAAAAACAGTAATCTATGTTCAGATAAAGCCGCAATATCTGTTGGCGTACCATGTTTTTTTAAGTAAGCAGGACTGGCCCATAAAGATAATGATGAATGGCAAACCGTCTGCGCTATGTGGCTGGCATCAGGTAATGAAGGAGCAACTCTAAATGCCAGATCAATTTGGCTATCAAATAAATCAACAGGCGTATTAGACAATACAATATCTAATTTCACATCAGGGAAATCATGCTGATATTGACTAACCAAAGGTGCTAAATATTGGCAACCAAATTCAATACTGGCTGAAATAGCTAGCTTACCACTAGGCGTTTGACTAAGCCCGCTAAGCTCAGCATCAACTTCATTAAATTTATTCAGCAATGGCTTCATTTGCAGAACATAGTTTTGGCCTGCATCGGTTAAGCAAACTTTGCGGGTGTTTCGTTTTAGCAGCAAGCAGCCTAAGTTTTGCTCTAACTGTTTAACGTAGCGGCTAACCATGGTGGTAGACAGCTGCATCTGCTTAGCAGCTTGCGTAAAGCTTTGATATTCAGCAACTAAGCATATTGCCCTGACGGCTTCTAGTTTGTTCATTGTTATTATTTTTAAACTATAAGTTCATACACTATAAACTTTTGTGAGATGTAAAACCAAGCAATTCAGGTGTAAGTTGGGGGTTAAAACAAGAATAAGAGGTGATTATGAAATCGGGCATCAACACATTACTTGCCAGCATTGCATTGGCATTATCGTCGTCGGTGATGGCACAAACCATTGCATTACAAAATGTGAACCTAATCGACGTCGAAGCCTTGTCGGTTAATAAAGCACAAACCATCATCATAGAAGATGACAAAATCAAACAAATTGTTCCTGCAAGTTCTCGTCGCTTTGCCGATGATGTCATTAAAATCGATTTAGCAGGAAAGTATGTCATACCCGGTTTAATCGATACTCATGTGCACCATGCTACTTCGCCTGATGACTCAGATAACGATGAAATCACACGCACACGCTTGCGTCAGCTTTTACAGGGGGGTGTAACAAGTGTGCGCGATATGGGCGGCGATACCCGTGCTTTGAGTTCACTTAAAAGACGAGCCGATAACGATATTATTCAATCACCGGATATCTATTATTCTGTGATTATTGGTGGTAAAGCGTTCTTTTCTGACCCCCGCACAGTCGCCTCTGCAAAAGGTGAAATCCCGGGAGCTGTGGACTGGATGCGTGCCGTTGATGAACACAGTGACTTTGATGCCATTATGCTGCGTAGTAAAGGGTTGGGGGCAACCGGCATCAAAATTTATGCAAATGTGCCAGGATCAGTGGTAGCAAAGTTATCTCAAGCTGCTAAAAAACATGACCTCAAGGTGTGGTCGCATGCTTTTATTGGCCCAGCAACACCGCTTGAAGCGGTTAATGGTGGGGTTGAAACAATTTCACATGCTGCCGATTTTGCCGCGCAAGTAATTGAAAATTTCTATGATATGCGTCGTAAAAATGTCGCCTTAACAGAGCAGCAAAAAAGCGATGCAAAGCAACTAGAAGCTTATCAAACACTCATAAAACAGATGAAAAATAAGGGCACAATTCTAGACTCAACCTTAACGGTCTTTGATAAAACCAAAGCCTCACGTGGTGAAAAAGGGTTATTGCTCAATGAGTGGGGCGGGTTGTTTACGCAATTGGCTCATCAAGCCGGTGTAACTATTGCAGCAGGTACTGATGTGACCAGTGATAGATTTAATACTGTAACGCCTATGGTGCACGATGAAATGAAGTTATTAGTTGAACGGGCAGGTTTAACACCTTTAGAAGCTCTACAGGCTGCAACCATTAATGGTGCAAAAGTGATAGGCATTGAAAAGCAAACTGGTTCAATAAAGGCAGGTAAAACGGCGAATCTTGTGGTACTTAACAGTGATCCAAGTATTGAAATCACCAATAGCCAAAACATTGTTCATGTAATTAAAAATGGCCAATTTATCCACTTAGGTGATAATGAAAAATTACCGTTTGTGATGGCGCGTGAAGCGGCTGGGTTATTATTTTTATCGGGGCAATTAGGCAACTTGCCAACCACCATGGCGTTGGCAGGCAATGACATCAGCACCCAAATGACGCAGGCAATGAAAAACATTGGCTTTGTTTTGCAAGATCACAATTTAGATTTTAACGATGTTGTTAAATGCACCCTTATGTTGGCAGATATAAAAGACTGGCCTTTAGCCAATCAAGCCTACACGCCATTTTTTACTAAGTTACCCGCCAGAAGTGCTTTTGCAGCTAGCGGCTTGGCACTTGGCGCAAAGGTTGAAGTGGAGTGTATTGCTGCGTTGTAGCTAAAATTGTAAGCGAACATAAAATAAACACTTTTATTTACCTAATACACAGTTATTATGAATTGTGACTCAGTCAAACTAAAAGGACGTTAATATGGTATTAGGTAAAAAAGCAGCACTGGCTGCTTTATCGGTAATTTCAGTGTTTAGCGCATCAGCAGCACAAACCGCTTCGGGTGAACAAACTAAACTGAGTGAAGATCCCACCAAGGTCGTCACTCAGTTTGGCGCCAGTTATTCTGATGAATTAAGGATCACCGGTTCGCTAAGTTTGGGAGCAGTAAAAAAGCTTAATGCCAGTGTGAGTGCCAATGGTGATGAATGGCGTGTTGGTGGCTCGTGGCTATTTGATATTGGCATTGTTAATTTTAGCTTTGGTAAGCAAAGTTATGATCAAGGAGCTGAGCGTACAACCTACAGTGTTGGCACCTTTATGCCACTGAGTTACTTTGATATTGCGCCCTATGGTTGGCAAATTTTCGCTATGGGGGGTTATAGCCATGTTGATGGTGAAATTGCTTGTTTAGCAGGGCAAGGAGCATGTTTAACAACAGAAATACCTGGCCCCGAGGGTTGGGTGCTCATTCCAAACAGCAGTGACGGTGGTTACTTAGGTGCATTTGCTTTAAAGCCATTATCCGAAAAATGGACATTAATGACTGCAGCAGCGTATTCGGTAGGTTCTAACGATTATTCAGGTTATTTCGCAGCCATTGGTGCAAGTTATCAATTTGATAAACAACAAAGTTTCAAGCTTTTTGCTGCAACAGAAGACAGTGATTATGGCTCAGATCAAAACTTAGTACTGGGTTACACTTATCAATTTAATTAAAAAATACTGTTACAAAGCATTAAATTTTGTTAGTTTTCTGAGTGAGTTATCACTGAGAAAATAGTGAATGAAAAAAAAGTTAGCCTTGTTATTACTAGGATTATCTTGCCTTAATGTCAGCGCCTCTGAAAACTTTAGTGATCATGAGATGTTTTGTGAGCAACAACCACAAATTAGTTGCTTAGATTACATTAATCAGCAGCTTGCAAGCAGTGAGCTTGGCTCTGCGCGTTGGTATGAGATTAAATCTTATCAGTTTGATTATTTCTACGACAAAATGGAATTTCAGACCTTGAAAGATAGCACTGAGCCCTTCATTTCAAGTGAAGAATTGCCTGTTGTCTTTCAAGTGCAAGTTTACTTTTATTACGCTAAATCAATGCATTATTTAGGCGACTTTGAAACAGGTCGTAAATATGCCACTAAAGCATTTGAAAAACTGCAAGCAATCTTTGACTCTTTTGGTAACCCTATGCGCATGGTTGAATTGGCTAATTTGCAATACGTGTTTGGCAACAAAGAAACGGCACTGCATATACTTGATAGGGCAGAGCGTCGCTTTGGAAAAAGCAAAGATCCCATTTTTCACTTTGAACTGGCTTCGAATAAAGCCAGTGTTTTTCATTCATTAGGTGATGTAGATGGCGCACTTGCAAGCCGACAAATCGCCGCTGATTGGATTTTAAAAACCAACCATAATCGCAAAATCTCTGTCGCTTTAGGTAATTTAGCGCGTACCCACCAACTTCTGGCAAATTATGAGCAAGCTGACGCTGTTTATACTCAGTCTCTTAAGTACATGGACTCAGACTCAGATCGCCATGTGATTGCCATTTATACATTACGGCTAGCTGAAATTAATTGGCAAGCAGGCAAGCCAGAGCAGGCTCTAAAATGGTATAAGCAAGTGCATAAAGAAGACATTCGTCAATCACATGCGAAACTTTATGCACATCTTGGCAACGTACTTTAGATAGTGTAAAAACACCCAGGTTTTTCCTCTTCACCCGGCGCTAAAATTTGTAGATGGGTTGACTCACCTTGTTCCATTAAAGGCTTCATAGTTTTATCAAACTGTTTAGCGGCATGTTCAATTAACTTTGCTTGCTGTTCCAGTGCTTTAAAATCGGCATCATGAGCAGCCATAAGTTTATTGAGCTCTTTAGCCAACTTATCTTGCTCTTTTAATAAGCTTTTATTAATTCGCAAGTGGTTTTCGTCTTCAATCACTGCTTCTTCAGTGATTGCTTCTATTTGCTCAGAGTACTCAGTAACTTGTAGCTCAATGTCACTAATAGGTTGCTCAAGTGCTTCTAGTTTTACCTGCTCACGTTCAAGCTCTAGGTATGCAGCAATCTGTTCGTTATTGAGGGTACTTTCGCTTACCTTTTTACAGTCTTTAAAAGTGATAACACGATAATCACCTTGGTTGTGTGCTGTACTGGCATTTGAGAGGCCGATACACGCTGTAGTGGCTGTGATTAAGAGTGCACTTGCGCTGATGCGTACTAAATTCATAATGATGTCCTAATGGGTTATGTTATTTAGTTAGTCGTCGCAAGTGTGAAAAAGGTTGTTTAAATTTTAAATTTATATCCCACGCCATAAATTGACTCAATGTAATGGCTATCAGGGTCGGCTTGAATCAGCTTTTTACGCAAGTTTTTAATGTGTGAATCAATACTGCGCTCGTAACTCTCAAAGTACTTCCCTTGGGTCATGGTCAGTAAATCTTGGCGTGAAAAAACTTTATTAGGTGAGGCAATTAATATTTTTAATAAACTAAATTCATTAATTGTAAGTTTCAGTTCTTCATTTTTTACCAGTACTTTGTATTCGCTCGGATCAACAATAATATTGCCTGCTGTGAATGTACTCGGTTTGTTAGTTGGCATTCGGCGTCGTTTTAAAATGGCTTTCACACGCGCCATTAACTCTTTTGGTTTGAATGGTTTAGTAACATAGTCATCGGCACCCACATCAAAACCAATTAAGTGATCAATTTCTTCGACCCGTGCTGTAAGCATAATAATAGGCACATCACTGTATTGTCTTATCTTGCTGCACAACTCGATGCCATTTGTGCCTGGCAGCATGATATCGAGAATAATCAAATCAGGGTTTAGCTCATTAACAGCATCCAGTGCGCAGTTGCCATCGTGAATTAGGCTTGTTTTAAACCCTTCAAGATATAAATACTTTTCTATTAATTCGGCAATTTTAACTTCATCTTCAATAACGAGAATATGCTGTTTAGCTAAGGTTTCTGACATATTAGTGCGCCTCTGCAAGCGGGAGTTTTAACGTTATACACAGACCGCCTAAACGGCTTTTAGTTGCATTTATTTTTCCTTGGTGGGCTTCAACAATTGTTTGGCAAATTGCCAAGCCTAAGCCAAAACCGCCGGTTTTTCTGTTACGAGAACTATCGGTGCGATATAAACGATCAAATAGTTTTTCAAGGGCCTCATCAGGAACACCGGGGCCTGAATCTTCTATCGACAAAAATACATGATGGTTAGACACCGTTAAATCTAACCAGACTTTTTGCTGTTCATCTGTATAGCGTAAATTATTTTCTAATATGTTTTGTAATACTTGCGTAATACGATTTTGGTCAGCCAAAACCATTACCGTTTGCTCTGGTAAGGTGGCATTAAGCGTGATGTTTTTGGATTGAAATTTAAACGCATACTTATGCGCTTGTAGGGCTACCAAGGCATTAAAATCAATGGCTTCCATGTGATAGTTAAAGCTGTGTCTGTCGAGTGAGCTGACTTTATGTAAGTCGTTGACAAGTCGGCTTAACAGCGCCACTTCTTCTTGCAGTGAGATTATTGCTTTTTGATTTGGTTCGATAATGCCATCGTTAATAGCCTCTAGTTCACCCTCTAAAATAGTTAAAGGCGTGCGCAACTCATGAGAAATATCCATGAGCCATTGGCTTTGCTGCGATTCAAAGCGTCTGAGCTCTGTGGCAATACGATTAAAATCATCCGCTAAGGTCGCAAATTCATCACTACTGTTGACGGTTATTTTTGTCTCAAACTCTCGCTCTGCAAGGGCTTTTGCGCCTTTTTTCAGCTGCGAAATAGGGTTAGTAAAATGACGTGCGAGTAAGTAACTAAACAATAACGCAATTAATAAACCAATCCCTGCTGTCCACAAACTGATATTAATTTGGGTATTAAGGTAATGCTGAGTCAGTGCGCTAACATGACTGCGGTTAGCATGCAGCTGAAGCACTGCAACAACGTCACCATTGTGAGTGATTTCTTGCTCGTTCACGACCTCAGTTTCGGTATTGCCAGCAATCAGTATTTCGCCTTTTGCATCAAGTAAACTTAGGCGTTTTTCAAAGGGTATAAAGTCATCAGACATGGGTTTATTGCGAGGCGGTGGCTCACGCATGTCAGCAAAGTTTGCAAGCTCGTTAAACTCAGTTGATGGGTCAAATTCAGGTGCTTGATCGAACGATGGTGGCTTCCCAAAGTCATCGGGGGGTGGCATAGCCTCATTTTGCATATGCTTTTCGGGAGGGCCATCTTGTGTAAAAGGCCCGGGCTCTCTTGGCTTTGGGGTATTGGGTGAAAATAATAAACGGCTTGAATGAAAATTGCGGTTAATTAGCTCATACCACAGGGCTTTAGAATCGATAAACATGCCAATCGAACCCGTTTGCTGATACTGCTGGCTAATTTCAGTGGCTATACGGTTAAATGCTTCGTTATCTATATCTTCAAACACATTATTGAGCATACGCTTATTGGTAATTGCGTTCAGACCAAACATGGTCAGTACCAGCAATAACGTAATAATAAGATTAGTAATTAAGAGTTTGTGAATTAACTTCATAGATGTAATAGTAAAATGTAATAGCCAATAATGAATATACTATAAATGTCTATTTTTTGGCATGCGCATCCTAGTCACTCTATAAAAGCACCACTTTTTCTACACAAAGTCTCTACATTTGTTCTTTATACTCGATGCTAATTACTCATGTTAGCGAAGGGGCACAATATGACTTTAAAACCTGAACTTTATACTCGTAGAAAAATGCTAAAAACATTAGGTGTTTCAGTTGCTGCTGTGCCTATGTTGGCATTTTTAGGCTGTAACTCAGATACAGTCTCATCAACGGATACAACATCAGATACAGACACTTCAACAGGCACAGACACCAGCACTGATACAGGCGATACAACAACCACGAACGACAGTGATTATGTATCGGGCACAACAGCACTTATTACTGATGACTTTCCTGATGACAGTATTTTTGAAACATCAACCGCATGTGTGTTAGCACTTACTGAGGCAACAACCGAAGGCCCATGTTACTTCCAAGCTGATTCAGACGAAGATATTTCGGATGGTTTAACCGGTTTACCTATGATGCTGTGCTTACAGTTAATTGATAGCGACTGTAACCCATTAGCAAATTACGAAATCTCGGTTTGGCACTGTGATACCAGCGGTATTTACTCGGGCGATACTAGCAGTAGTTCTGATAGCTCACGTTTTGCCGGTGACTTCTGTACTGACGGCGATGCCGAAGCTGAGGCAAGTACTTGGTACCGTGGTTCATTGATCACAGATAGCAGTGGCCGTGTGAACTTTAAAACGCATTTCCCTGGTTGGTATTCTGGCCGTACTATTCATATTCACTTTAAAGTAGCAAACAACAATAACGACTATGTAATTAGCCAGTTCTGTTTTACTGATGCGTTTGCAAAAGAAATTTGTACCACTCACAGCGATTACAAATCACGCGGTGAACAAGATACAACTCTTGCTAGCATCGATAACGTGTTTGGTAGTGATTATGAGCAGTTTATTTTAAACACAGCACAAAATAGTGATGGCACTTTATTGGCGTATCACACTATTCAAATTAGTTAATTTATTCACTCATCATTGTAGGTTAGGGCGTGTTAGCAATTACTGCTTTCACGCCCTATTTTTTTAGAAGCTATAAGTGATGTTACCGTAAATAAAACGGCCATCTAAGCTGTATGGTGCAAAGCCACTATAAGGGAAAATTTGGTTGAAATCGCTATAACCTATATTACTTACAGTATCTTGAGGGTACTGATCGAATAGGTTATTGGCGCCTAATGCAAACTTCCACTGCTCATCAGGGCGGTAAGCCACTTCTAAGTCAGCAATCCATTTAGCATCAAGTACTTCATCACCATCTTCACTGCTTGCAGTATCAACTACTTCACCATAACGAGTTGCTCGTAATGTTGTTTGGAAGTTTTCATAATCCCATGTTGCAGATAGGTTCCATTTATCGGCTGGAGTACCTTTTTCAAAGCGTGTGATTTCGCGACGAGAGAAATACTCGTAGCTATCGCCAAGCGCCTCTAATTCAGGTGGATTTTCTTTAACGTGTGTTACTTCAGTGTCGTTAAAGTTAACCGCTGCACTTAAGCGTAAATCACCATAGTTTTCTAAGCCTAGTGAGTAGGTCGCAACAATATCAACACCTTGCGTACGTGAATCAATGGCATTAGTAAAGTAACGAACGCGCTGCGTATTTACTTCGCCCGCTTCGGCTAAAATCGCTTCAACTTCTGAGCCACTTAAGTTTTCAGACAAAACGATACGGTCGTCAATTTCAATGCGATACGCATCTAGGGTTAAGCTAAAACCGCCTTGCGTAAAGATGAAACCCGCTGTCATATTTACTGATTCTTCTGCTTCAAGTTCACGTGCACCTAAAGCTTGCGCTGCTGGCTCATCAACTGGGAATAAGCCCACTTCATTTGGCACACCATTTTCAAAGACAGTGCTTACTGATTTATATGATGTTTGTGCAAGTGATGGCGCTCTAAAACCTGTGCTAATTGCACCACGTAGCGACAGCGACTCGTTAATGCTGTAGCGCGAAGCAAGTTTAGAGGTAAAAGTACTACCAAAATCACTGTAATCTTCAAAACGACCTGCTAAAACAAGGTTCCAATCTGTCGTTAGGTAAGTATCAAACTCTGCAAACACCGCAATGTTATGACGGCTTTTATCTGTTGCACTTTCTGGTGAGAAACCAGGTAACACTTGCGCGCCACCGGCAGCAACAGGGTTACCATCGTCATCTAATACAGTGAGGTAAGAGGCTGTTTCACCTGCTTTTATTTGGTAGTTTTCGTGACGATACTCAGCACCAATCGTAACAAACACATCATCAGGTAAACCTAAATCTAGTGTGTTGCTAGCATCCATATTCACTAGGTATTGTTCATAAACAAGCGAGCCATCATCAAATTCTGTTGGGCTGCTAACACCCATCGAGGTATTTAAGCTGTTGCTTACGCCAATACCAAAGTCATTGCGACCATAATTGGTGCTTACATCCCAAGCCCAATCATTAGTTTCGCCATTTAGACCAATCGCAAATGAGTAGTCATCAACATCGGTATCAATTTGCGGTAAGAAACCATCAGGATACACTTCAGTTAAGTTACGTGAATCTTTAGCGCGACGATAAAAACCACCTGAGTTACCTTTACGGTTTGAGTAACTTGCAAATGAGTAAAGCGACAGCGAGTTATCAAACTCATAACCTAGGTTATAAAAAAGCGCGAAGTCTTCGATATCGGCTTTACCAAAACGGTGGTTATAGCGGTCAAAGTCAAATTCACGCGAATCTAAATCGCCATTCTCATCACGGCTATATTGCTCACGTGCATCAAAGCCAGAGCGATTTGTTGGCTCGTTATTACGTGACTCAATCGACACGTTAATAAAGCCATTATCGCCTAGTGCGAAACCTGCATTAGCACTTGCTGTGCGCGTAATGCCGTCGTTTACTTCACGGTCGCTGCCAGTTTCAAAGCTTAAGTTGCCTTCGCTATCTGTTGAAGTGTTTAGTAGCTGAGGAGAGCCTGCCATTTGTGTGTCGTATTCACCGTATGTGTAGCTCACACTACCGCCTTCATCGGCATCTTTTAATACAATATTGATCACACCGGCAATCGCGTCAGAACCGTATTGAGCTGCAGCGCCATCACGCAGAATTTCAACACGTTTAATCGCAGAAGTCGGAATATTATTTAAATCTACGGCCGTTGAACCACGGCCAACCGTACCATTTAAGTTTAATAATGCACCGGCATGGCGGCGTTTACCATTAATCAGCACTAATGTGTGATCAGGAGCAAGGCCACGTAAAACAGCTGGTTTTGCGTGGTCAGTACCATCAGCAATGGTGGCACTTGGGTAGTTAAAGCTTGGTAACTGTGATGCTAATACTTGGCTCATATCAAGCTGACCTGTGCTTGATAAATCGCGGCTTGTTAATAAATCGACAGGCACGGTACTTTCAGAAATACTACGAAGGCTTCGGCGAGTACCAGTAACAGAAATAACTTCAACATCTTGAGCGGCGTTGTCAGTTGTTTGCTCAGCAGCGATTGCAGTCACTGATGTAGCGAGTGTACTTGCAATTGCGAGTTGCAAAGGTACTTTTTTAAAAAATGTCATTGTTGATCCCTTCTGACGTTGATTTCGCTTCGCAGTTTATCAATAAAAAAGGAACAAACAAATAACATAAAAGTATACTATATGATTATCTAAACAAGCTATTTAGCTCACTGTGTTTACATTATATTAACTTGGTTAAGCGCTAATGCTTATTTTATTTCTACCCTCTGTTTTTGCTCGGTATAAAGCAGTATCTGCTGCACAAATTAATGCCTCTGAAGTACGATATTGATTATTAAACTCACAGGCAATTCCTTGGCTTACACTTATTCTAAAATCACTTGGTAAACCTATATCAGTAAATGGCATGTTATTTACTTTTATTTGAATATGTTTAGCAATGGCAGCGGCCGTGTCTTTTTGACAGCGGGGTAATATAATGGCAAATTCTTCACCACCATAACGCGCTGCTAAACAATCACGAGAAGGGAGTGATTCTGCGATTATAGTTGCTACTTTTTGTAAGCATTTATCGCCTTTTACATGACCGAATCGGTCATTGAATAATTTAAAGTAATCAATGTCGATTAATATAGTGCTAATAGCTTGATTAGTTTGTACGCTTTCTTGCCAATGCTCTTTTAATGATTCTTCAAGGGTTAATCTATTTGCGAGGCCGGTTAAATGGTCAGTGGTGGCCTGTTTAATTAAGCGGTTATACTGTTCTTTGTGTGATGATAAATCATGTAATACACAAATAAATAAATTTTCTGCAACGGCAATGTTTTTTGGCAGGCTCGATATACATAAATCCGCCTCAAGGGTTTTACTGTCGGCACGGTTTATTTTAACTTCGTTTGGCCCAAGACTTATCGGCGAGTCTTTATGGTCTAACCAACTGAGTAGGGTATACATGTATTTATCACGGTCGGTGTCGTGTAGGTAATGTAAAATGTTTTGCCCGATTAACGCTTCTTGGTTGTCACCTAAAAGCTGTGCCGCCATCGGGTTTGCAAATTCAAACGTGCCTTGGCCATTAATGATAAACACTCCCTCAGGAATGTTCTGAAACATTTGGGCAATCAGCGCAAGTTGCTCTGAATTGATAGACTGCGGTAGTGCGTTTTTCGCTTCTGATTTATTAGTGCTTGGTTGTTCATTTTTATTAGTAGACACGTTCGTTTCCTTTTTGCCGATGCAAACGATTTTGGTGTCTATAAAGTTACTTAAAAAAGTGCAAATTAACCTTCTGGTAATCTTCTGATTTTAAGTTGTTGTTTTTGAACTTAAAAAGACTCCTTGGTGGAGCCTTGTGTTGGTGTTATTTCTAGATTTTATACTTCTTCTTTATTTTCAAACTGTGGATCTTCGCTTTGATATTCCTCACCATTGCAGCTAACCGTGAAGATCATACATGCTGTACCGCTGTTTTCATCGGTATCTGAAATATTGATTACCGTACCAGCGTTTGTAACCTCGTAACTGAAATCTTTAGCACAGTCACCCTCATGATTACTAAAAGTAGCGGCAGAAAATAAGAACCCTCTTTTTTGAGTTTCTTCATTTAGGGTGTAAATCCCAAGACTATTTCTTTCTGTAACAACCCCACCTCCAGATACTTGCTGACCATCTTGGAAGTATGTAAATACGGCTTTTTTGTTGCTATCTAATTCAATATTCACTGTGAAATTGTATACTTTACCTTCACTCATGTTTTTTCCTTTACTTTATAGTTGAAAATTAATTATTCCCAGTTCTCTTACCGGAACAATGGTCGCTTCTATTTCGTGTGATTTATTTAGGCAGGTATATGCCTGAATTAATGGGTAAGTAAATTTTATACTTTTAGTTTTTTTACTTATTTTATTTAGAGTGGTTGCTGCGTCTTCACATAAAGAATTTTTTTCTTGTTGTGATTTAGCTAAACGAGCTTTAATTAACAAGATTCTTGTATGAAGTCGTGCATTGTCTATATCCAGTGCGCTGGATAACATGTTATTTTCATCCAGGCTTTTTAAAAGATCTAAAGCCCTTTTAATATTATTTCTATTAATGAAATATTCTATCAAGCTAATTTTTGTACCAATAACTTGTCTATTCGATGACTTGTTGGTACCTAAAAACTCTATTATTTCACTAACTCTATTATCTATATTTGGGTTATCAGAGAGAGAGAGTTGATAAGCTAGAAACTGATAGTATGTTCTTTCAATAGTTTTATTTTGAACATCTTGCAATCTCGCTTTGTTAATTGTTTCTGTTGCTTGCTTTGCTTTTTCGTAAGATTTTGATTTATCAGGGAAGTAACTTAATAAGTAGCTTTGCTGGATATGTTTATATGCTAACGATGTTAATACACTAGCATCGGCCGGATACTTAGTTAACATTTTATTTGTTTCATTTTCTGCATGTTCAAAAATCTTGAGAGCTTCATTGAAATGCCCTAAGTTTTCTTCAGTACTTGCAATCCAACTGATGGTATCTGTCTTATCGCGTAATAGATTTTTGTTATTAGGTTTTAGCTCAAGGGCTTGGTTTTTAAGTTTTAAAGATTCAGTAAAGTTCTGTTTTGCGAGAGCGTAGTCAAATTGCTTTAAGTACAATGAACCTAACGAGTTATAAGAATAAGATAACTCCATAATTGAGTTAAAATCGTTGGGTGCTAATGTGTACATTTGTTTGCTGTGCTCTTGGTAGCGTTTTATCCAAGGTTCGGCGCCTGTATAGTCACTGTTATCAAAGTTTAATTGCCCAAGCCAGAAAGCATTAGCCCCTGCAAGCATTAAAACATCAAGGTTGTTGGGTTGAATTTTTAGTAATGATTCTAGGCGCGTTCGTGCATTATCAAAGGCGGTGAAGGCCTCGTCGGTTTTGCCGCGAGAGTAGGCGACTTCGCCCATGGCCTCTAAGGTTTGAGCGTATTGAAAACGGTTATTAAACTCGGCTTGTTTATCGCTAAAGTCAAACAACGAGGCTGCTTCTTCGTCTTGATTGGTAAAATACTCAAGGGCTTTGTTGCTAATACCATCCAGTAAATCCATGCGCTTAACGCTTCTGAGTTTATCGGCAAATTCACCGACCATAAAACCCAATAAACTTTCGGCCTCTTGGCGTTTTTGTTTTGCTATTTGTTCGGCGTGATAGCTGCGCACGCTCATAAATGTGGCAATAAAGGTTAAGCACACAAGTGCAGCCGCCGTTATTTGTAACATGCGTTTTTTACGTTTCGCTTTATTGTTAGAAGCTTTAATTAACGCTTGTTCGTCACTCGATAAGCTAAACATAGGGTTACTCACAAGGCTTTGTGCTTCTTGCAGCGGTTTGCCTTGCGCTAATAAAAAGTCGCTGTGTTTATGTTCTAGCAGCCATCGCTCGGTGGCAAGTTGCACACGGCTTTGAATTGCTAAGCTTTGTTGATGCTCTTGCACCCAATCTATGGCGCGTTGCCAATGGCGCAGCAGCGCTTCGTGGGCAAGGCTAAAGCAGGCTTGCTCATTTTTAAGGTGCGACACAAACAAACGGCTGTCGACCATGGCCTGAACAAGCTTGGTCGCAGCAGGGCTGGTTAATTCGCTCCAATGTGCTGCACGGCTGGTGAGCGTTTCGCCATCTGGGTTTAAGGTGATCAGTTTAGAAAGGACTGCGGCAAGTTCAGTTTGTTGGTCTTTGGGTAATTGGCAAAATACCTGTTCGGCTTTTTGGCCGATGGCTCCTTCGATGGTGCCAAGCGCTTGGTATTCAGAAAACAATAATTCGTTGTCTGGGCTGCGCTGCAAGTAAAGCTGCTGCAAGGTGTATTGCAGCATCGGCAATGCATCAGGGTTATTGGCAGTATCGTTACAAAGTTGTTCATCAAGCGGTGTGTGATGCTCTGGGTGATGTTGCCAACTTAAGCCTGCTGCAAGTGCTGGCAAACGGATCATTTGCTTAAGCTCAGAGCGAGTTGGCGCTAATAAATCAAAGTGTGCGCCATTGGCTTTACCTGCCATTAAACTTGGTTGACTCACTACTTGCGGGTAAAAGTCATTACGACAGGCACTAAAAATGATCATGCAGCCACTTGTTGCTAAGCGCTCAATAAGAGCTAAAAGCTGGTTGCGCTCGTCATCGCTAAATAACGGCGATGACAATAGCACTTCGAGCCTGTCGATAAATAAAAATAAATAGGGCGTAGTGCACTCTTTATTTAGCGCTGCAAGTGCTGCTTTACAGCGGGAAATAACCTGTTCTGGGTCTTTTAATAACAATTCAGCCAACGCATCGGCGCTTATATCGCTAAGTACAGGTGCGTCGTTTATTTCTAAATCGAGCAAGGTTGAGGCTAAATCAAGCAGTAAGCGCTCTTTGCTGACATCGGCAAAGTCGAGTTGGCAGTAACTGTGTACTCTAATGCCATCGTAGCCATTACTCGACATTAAAGCGGGCAATACACCTGCGTTAACTAACGACGATTTACCCGAACCACTGGCTCCCAAAATTAAGCAAAATGCGCGACCAAACTCAATTTGAGCCGATACCCGCTGTAGCAAAGTGGCAATTTGTTTGTTACGACCAAAAAATACATCGGCTTGCTCTGGTGAAAATGCACTTAAGCCAACAAAGGGCGAGTCACCTTGCCAACTGGTTTGGCTGGCTTTTTGTTCTTCGTTGAGTGGAAAGTTGATTTCGGCAATTACTCGATAACCGCGTTTACGAATGGTTTCTATGTAATGCGGATCGCTTGCTTTATCGTCAAAGGCTTTACGTAATTGGGTGATCACTTTATGTAGGGGGTTGTCACCCAGCGCTACATTTGGCCAGCAATGGCTGATAATTTCTTCACTTGTTAGTAGCTCACCTTGTTTTTCGCATAGCAGCAGTAATACATCCATCGCTTTAGGTTCAAGATGCTTTGTTTGCTCACCGCGCCTGATTGAATTAGTGGCCGGAGTAACTTGCCATTCGCCAACGAAAAACAGTGCCGTATTCATAGTGTTATCTTCATTGTTATTGTTAGAAACGCAGTCCGATTGGACCGATTTTTTATAAGACTACGCGATACTTTGATTAATACAATATTATGAGATTAACAGCAAGCGCCTTGCCTTTTCTGACATTAAAAAATCATATTGATGTCGTGTATATAAAACTTTTTGTAAAGTTTGTTTGACTTTTTGTGTTGCTAGGTTAATCTTTAGTCAAGTTTACTTTACTTTTAAGGTGAGAATAATGAATCAAACAGGATTAACCTTTAAACAACGTAATAAGCAGAACACACTAAACCTCGCTAAATGGACATCAGCATGGGTGATTACTTTAGCAATTGCCTCATTTGGGCCGCATTTTTTATGGCAAGAGCAGGCTGTTTTTAGTGTTGTGGCAATCTTACTTAATGTAGTAGTTGGCATTATGATGATTTTATCGAACAAACGACAACTTCAAGGAATGGATGAGCTGCAGCAGCGTATGCACCTTAATGCAATGGCGATTACCTTGGGTGCAAGCTTAGTATTTGGTTTAGCTTATTCGGTGGTGCAATCAAGCGGTTTAATAAGCTTTAAAGAAGATATATCGCACCTCGTACTCTTTATGGGCTTAACCTATTTAGTGAGTCTTTTAATGATGAATAAGCAGTTAAACGACGAGGGCGAAGAATGAAAAACCGCTTGAAAGTGCTCCGTGCAGAGCACAACTACACCCAAGCGAAACTCGCAGAGCTTTTGGATGTGTCTAGGCAAACTATTAATGCGATTGAAAAAGGTAAATTTGACCCAAGTTTGCCATTAGCATTTAAAGCCGCGCGTTTATTCAACCTGAGTATCGAAGAGATATTTCAGGATGAGTAAGTCTGATAGCCTTCAGCCTTCAGCGATCAGACTGACAGCTGAGAGCTTAAGGCTTATAGCTTTGTCTTTTCATCTGCATCGCACTTAACGACCACATTAAAAAGCCACCTAAGAATAGTGCCGCCGAAACATAGCCTGTTTGACTAGGGAGTGCACCTTCGGCAATAGCCATGCCGCCAAGCCAAGGGCCAATCGCATTGGCTGTATTAAATGCACACTGCACCAGCGCACCAATCATGGCATGCCCTTGTGGTGACACATCCATTAATAGCGATTGGATCACGGTACCTAAACCAACACTAAAACCAATAAAGAAAATCACTGCGTATAACAGCCAAATATTATGACTTGCGCTTACATAACTGGCTGCAAATACTACAGCACCAATTAGCGCAGCCCCTGTGGTTTTCAGCGGTGAGTGGTCGGCGGCTTTACCTAATACATAGTTACCCAAAGTACAGCCAATACCAAACATGATCATAGCAATAGAGATAGTGTAAGCAGGGGTATGGGTGACTTCTAAAATAGTGTCGGCAATGTAAGTGTAAACACAAAATACGCCACCAAAACCAATAATGATGATACCCAGAATGGTCCATACGAGCTTGTTCTTTAATACACTTAACTCATCGAGAATCGATGTTGGCGCGGTATTTTTTACGTTAGGTACGTATTTCACAATCAATACCAAGGCAACTAATGCAAGTACAGCGGTACCTGCCAAACAATAACGCCAGCTAAAGTTTTGCCCCACTAGGGTAACCATGGGCACACCAACAATAGTGGCAATGGTTAAACCCATAAATACCTTTGACATAAAGCTTGCGCGTTTATCGGCAGGGGCAATGTCGGCTGCCAATAAAATAGCAGCGGCAAAGTAGGCACCGTGTGGTAAACCACTTAAAAATCGAAATAAAATAAGTTGCTCAAGCGAGTTTGCAAAAGCACTTAAGCCATTGAATAAAAACATCATACTGACAAACATCAACAGTGCATTGCGCTTACGCATGTTGGCGGTTGTGATCATAAATAGCGGTGCACCGACGACTACGCCTATCGCGTAAGCACTAATGGCATAACCACTTTGCGCTGGCGTAGACGAAAATGTTTCGCTGATCAGGGGCAACATTGGCATCATAGAAAATTCTGATAGGCCTAAAATGAATGTGCCTAAAGCCAATACTATCAGAATGGTAAACGTGCTTGCGTTGCCTTGGGAGTTGGCTACGTTAGTCATGTAATTCCTTTAAAATAAATTTAAAAACAAAATAGATTTTTGATAATTGAAAGTGCCAGCAACAAATACTTTGTTCTGGAGTAGAGATGTGTGCCCAGCACTATTGTAATACAAATTAATGGAGTTGATACAGTACTTTTTGGAACGTTCTATATTTGTTTGCTATAAGAAAATAACCTGAACTTCTTAAGTCTTTGCTGTTCAAAATAAATACAGAGAAAAAGCCAACTATACTTGGTTAATTAAATTGGTTTGAAGGAGAGTGTAATGAAAAAGATATTTGCTTGTATCGACGGTTCATGCATGACCGATGCGGTGACAGAAGCGGCTATTTGGATTTCTAAGCGCTCCAGCCATCCAATTAATTTTCTGCATGCATTAGAGCCACCTTTGCCGCAGGGCAGTGATGATTTAACCGCAATTATTGGTTTAGGTTCGCAAACCTCATTGTTAGAGCAATTGGCAAAACTTGAGCAAGAACGCAACAAAGTGGCGTCGCAGCATGGTCAATTATTGCTAGATGAAGCAATGAAAAAAGCCGAGCATGCAGGCCTAACCGAGATTGAGCAACAGCAGCTTTCAATGAGTCTTGTTGATGCTTTACTTGAACATGAAGACAATGCCCGTGTGATGATTATTGGCCGCTCTGGTAAAGGCCATTACGATGATTTTAAAGTACTGGGCTCGCATATTGAAACGCTGATCCGTCAGGTGCATACCCCGGTTGCGATTGTGCCGCCGCAATTTCATGAGCCTACAAATTTTATGCTGGCTTATGATGGCAGCGAAAGTACCGACAAAGCGATTACACAAATTATCAATGGCGGGATTTTATCCGGCTTAGATTGCCACTTGGTGATGGTTGATAAACAAGACGGTCACTGCCAAGACAAACTTGATACTGCCTCAGCAAGGCTGGCTGAAAACGGCTTTAATGTGAGAGCGCGCATGCTCGATGGCGATGTTTACCAAGCGCTGTGGCGATATAAAAGTGACCACGCTGTTGACTTAATGGTGATGGGCGCATTTGGTCACTCTAAATGGCGGCAGTTCTTTTTAGGCAGCACGACCTTAAAAATGCTTGAAGATAGCCGTATTCCTTTAGTGGTGCTGCGCTAAGTTATTCACCTGTGAGAGGGTGCGACAATATGTCACGTGTTCAGACTAATTAATGAGTTTTATAATCGGCGTCATTAATTATTTGCTTTGATTTTAAAAGAGTTATGAACACGCAATCTTCTCGCCCTGGTTTTTTATTTTCTAAAATTGCTGCAGCACTTAGCTGTGTTTTAAGTATTTCGGCCTTTGCTGATGATTCTATTGAAGTGATAGAAGTACAAGGTCATGCACAAAATAACCATCAGTTAGTTGGCTCAGCAGACGCGTTACTGAAAGATTTAGGTGTTGATTTTTCAGCGGCCGGAGGGGTGTCTAACTTGCCGGTGATGAACGGCATGATGGGCGATAGAGTTAAAGTATTAGTCGATGGTGCTGATGTCACAGCAGCGTGTGCTAATCAAATGAACCCGCCACTCTCTTATGTGTCGGCAAACCAAATTGCCTCTTACAGTGTCGTTGCTGGTGTATCACCGGTAAGCAGTGGCGGTGATAATATTGCCGGCGTTATTAGGGTAAATACGATTGCTCCTGAATTTAGTGATTCAGACTCAGTGAACTGGCACGCAGGCTATGTGACAGCAGCATACAAAAGCGTTAACGACAGCCAAGCATACGCGCTAGGTGCTAGCCTTGCGAGCAAACAGTTTAGCTTGTCTTACCAAGGCAGCTTTGAAGATTCGAACAGCTATGATGATGGGCATGGTGAGCGTGTACTTGATACCTTATATCGAGTGCAAAATCATGCCTTAACGGGCGCTGTTCGTGATGAGAAACAACAGCTTGTAGTTAAACTGACGCATCAAAAAATTCCTTACCAAGGCTTTCCAAATCAATACATGGATATGACCGATAACACCAGCTATGGTTTTGTTGCTCAGTATCAACGTGAGCTTGAAAATGGTGATTTGCAGGTGCAAGTTAATGCGCATGATGTAAAACACGAAATGGGTTTTTTCAGTAATGAGAAAACCGGCATGATGCCAATGAATACCGATGCACAAGATTACAGTTATCAAGTTCATTGGCGCACTGATTTATCAAAACAGTCATCATTAATGCTAGGGCAAGAATATTACGGTTATCGAATTGATGATTGGTGGCCGGCGGTTGCAGGGTCAATGATGATGGGCCCAAATGAGTACGTTAACATTAACGATGGCAAACGTGACCGCCTTGCGGCATTTGCTGAGTACCAAAACCAAGTAAACCAAGCATGGTGGGTGTCGGCAGGTGTTCGAGTTGAGCAAGTCACCACAGATGCTGGCGAAGTGCAGGCTTATAACGAAGGTGGCATGAGCGGTATGGCTAATATGGGCTCAATGATGGATATGTCAAAAACCGACGCCCAAGCTGCGATGGAATTTAACCAATTAGACCGTAAACGTGACGACACTTTAGTTGATATCAGCTTGCTTGCTCGCTATCAATTATCGAATAACGATGAGCTGCAATTTGGTTTAGCTCGTAAAAACCGCGCACCTAATTTATATGAGCGTTACAGCTGGGGTGTAGGTACGATGGCAACCACCATGATTGGTTGGTTTGGCGATGGTAATGGTTACATTGGTAACCCAGATTTAGAAGCCGAAACAGCTCACACATTGAGCTCTAGCTACACCAAATTAGCCAAAGACGATAGCTGGCAAGTAACCGCAAATGTTTGGTACACGCAAGTAAGTGATTATATTGATGCTGAAGTGACTAAGAGCTTTAATCGCACCGATATGGCGCATACTAAGCGTAATATTCTTACATTCACCAACCTAGATGCGACACTTTACGGTGCAAAACTGGCAGGCTTAATTGAACTTTACAACACTAAGCAAGCAGGAAAGTGGCAATTAAAAGGCTCACTAACCAGTACTCATGGCGAACGTGATGATAGCAATGAAGACTTATATCAAATTATGCCACTGCACACTGAGTTGAGCCTAGAGCACGAATACAAAGGCTGGCAAAACGCACTGAGCTGGCAATGGGTTGATAGTAAAACTCATGTTGATGAGCGCCGTATAGAAAACCAAACCGACAGCTATCAGTTACTGGCTATATCAAGTCAGAAAACGTGGCAAAATTTAACCTTTAAGTTAGCAATTACCAACTTACTTGATGAATACTACCAACAGCCGCTTGGCGGTGTAAGCATTGCTAATTATAAGCAAGACATGAGCAATGGTTTTGAACAACTTGCCGGACAGGGCCGCTCGTATAATGCCAGTATGAGTTATAGGTTTTAGAGAAAGCTATCAGCTTTCAGCTGTCAGTTTGAAGCTGAACGGTGTTGCTTACAGGCCTTTACCAAAGGCCTAGCTCGTAGGAGGTACTTTAGTGCCGAAAATATCTTCACAAAGAAAATGACGAGCTGTCAGCTTTCAGATTAAAACCAGAGTTTCTAGTTACGAGAGTAAAGCTAGCGAGTCAGGTCACGTGCTTGATACAAATGTGAAATAAGCTGTCGTAGGCGTGAAATTTATTTCGCGCGAGGGTGCTTGTATTGAGTGGTGGTTGAGACGCGCCAAGCAAGCGTGACGCCTACGGTGTAGGAGGCGTTTTAACGCCGAACAGCTTTATTTTATTCACGGCTAAAGCCGCTCCCACGTTTTTTGATGTAGGCGTGAAATTTATTTCGCGCGTTATCTTTTTATATTGCGCGATGTAAAGTCGCGCCTACAATCTTTGCCTCGAAACTCGAAACTCGAAACTCGAAACTCGAAACTCGAAACTCGAAACTCGAAACTTGCAACTCGCAATCATTTTATCGGCAAATATATATCCGTTTGCAGGTCACATTCATCAACTTCATGGATGAGGTTGAGGTAATGAAAGAAGCAAGGGAAGTCTCTGACTTCTTCGCCGCTTTGCACCAGCCATTCACGGTATAAGTAGTAAACTGTATCGCTAATGGTGTCATGAGAGCCATTATGACGAACAACGGCGCAGCGTCCTGCTGGAATTTCACCATTTCGCACACCTTGCGGGTTTTCAGTAATCGGTGAGGTGATACTGCCTGCGAAGTCAAAACGAAACGCATCGTCTTCAGTGGTGGCCGGATCGCTATACGGGATCCCATATGTGTTACTGGTTTTAACAGGTGAGAAGCCTGATTCTTTGCGCCACTCAATAAATTGTGCAGCGGTATTCATCAGGGTATTAGCAGCGCCTTGGTGGGTTAATAAAGCCACCGGCTGTGCTTTAAAATCAACAATGTTTACATTCATAGGGCAAACCTTTTTGTCAGGTAATGAAAATTCAAACTGTGTGTGCCAATTAGGCCAGTTTGGTTTGCTTCTGAATTCGCTTGGCGACTGCGTAAAGGTGCGCTTAAAAGCACGACTAAATGCTTCTGGGCTATCAAATTGCGCTTCTAATGCAACATCAATAATTTTAAGTTGATGCTCAAATGCAAGTCGAAATGAGGCACGCTTTAAGCGCGCAAGCTGCGCATATTTGGTAACGCTTAGGCCAACTCCAGCGACAAATAAACGATGAAAATGATACTTCGAACAACATGCCACCTCACTGAGTGTCTCCAGTGATAAAGGTTCATCAAGATGCTGGCTAATGTAGTCACAGACCAGCTCAATGCGTTGTTGTTGCTTCGTTTTCATGGTTACTCGTTAATGCTTTTCAGAAGTGGGGCCAGTTTGCCATGGCCCCTAAGTCGTTACCTGATTGAAATTGCGCATTTTGCTTAACATTCACGAATTGTAGCAGCTGCTTTTAAGTCAGAGAAAGTGTTCGAAGTTTCTAGAAAAAATCAGTTTGGGATAGTTAAGTAAATACTTTTTGTTTTCCTCTAAAGCGCAGCGCCTCTTATCCTCTTTGTGAAAATAAATATCTTTGACGTAGGCGTGAAATTTATTACGCGCGTAAATACCTTCACAAAGAGAAGAGAATTACGAGCCGTCAGCTTTCAGCTGTCAGTTTGAAGCTGAACGGTGCTGTTTGCAGGCCTTTACCAAAGGCCTAGCTCGTAGGAGGTACTTTAGTGCCGAAAATAGATTCACAAAGAGAACTGAATGAGAAGACAATGAGGAAGTAATAACATAACTTTGTTGTTTTCCTCTAAAGCGCAGCGCCTCATATCCTCTTTGTGCAAATAAATGTCTTTGATGAAGCGTGAAGTTAATTAGCGTATTGCGCGACATAAAATCGCGCTTTAAATTTGACCGCTGACCGCTGACCGCTGACCGCTGACCGCTGACCGCTAGGTATTTTAACTTTCCTGCTCAGCTTCTTGCTGTGCTAATTTTTCGCGTTCTGCCTTTGAGATGTAGGCCGGTTTATTGCTTTTATGCAATTTTGCATTGGCGCGCTTATCTTTTTGCTTAAGTTTAGTGAAGATCTTTTTTCTGCGGTTCATGAGTCTAACAAACGAATTAATAGGGTGAGTGGCTATTGTACCTTGTTGGTATTTTTAAGCGATCTATTTTGCTTGAATTAGAGATGTTATGTCGGCGTTATAAGCGTTACAATCAAGGCGACTTTCTAAAAACCTTCTTAAACTCTGGAGCTTATCTTGAAACATTCATTACTTGCTGCATTTTTATTAAGTGCTTTCTCTAGTCAGGCAGCTGTGTCTGAGCAAAGTGAAAAGCTGGCTAACTACGCGGTAGAGCAATATCAACAAGCGCAAATTCATACCTTAGAGAATTTAGTTTCGTACCCAACGGTAAATAAAGAAGGTCTAGCGACTCCAGATAATCCAGATTTCATTGGCTTTAAGTCGTTCTTAAAAATGAAAGCGGCGCAGTTTGGTTTTGATTATCAAGATTTAGGCTACACAGTGTTAATTGGCATGGGTAACCAAGCTGACAAAGTAACCATAGTAACCCATGGTGATGTGCAACCAGCAGACGCCAGTAAATGGCAGCAAAGTCCATTTAAAATGGATAAAACCTCTGAGCCAGGAAAGCTAATTGCACGTGGTACAGAAGATGATAAAGGTGCAATTGCGACTGCACTGCATGCGATGAAGGCGATTAAAGATAACGGTATTACATTAAATAACCGTATTGAATTAATGGTTTACCTTGCAGAAGAGTCTGACTGGGCACCACTCGAAGAGTTCATGAAAACCTATCAGCAACCAAAATACGCTGTCACTATTGATGCTTCATACCCTGTGGTTGTTGCAGAAAAAGGCTGGAGCTTAATTGCGCCGACTTTCTCAGCGACCTCTGCACAAACAGGCTTATATGTTAGTGACTTAAAAGGCGGTGCCTTTGTTAGCCAAATCCCTGAAGATGCCAGCGTGTTAGTACATAACGCTGATGCGGCAACTGTGGCTAAATTGCACGATAATGTCGCTCAGCTTAAAAACGTCAAAGTGGCGATGACAGAGCAAGACAATGGCTTGTTAGTCCAAGTGAAGGGGATTTCAGCGCATTCATCTGAGCCAGAAGCGGGTGAAAATGCTATTGCGCACCTTGCAGAAATCTTTAAAGGTATTGATCTTGAGAACAATAGCGATGGTCAAGCAATTGAGTTTATCAATCAGCTAATTGGTCTTGATTTATACGGCGCGCAATTCGGTGAAATTGGTTACAAGCATGACTTTATGGGCCCGATGACGGTTTCGCCAACCTTATTAAGCCGCGACGGTAACGACATTAAACTGTCGATTAATATGCGTCGTCCGGTAGGTAAACAAGAAGCTGTGCTTAAGCAGCAAATTAATGAAGCGCTTAGCGCTTGGCAAACCACTAATAATGTCACCTTAAAAGACACTAAAGTGGTAATTGGTACGCCAATGCTGTTAGATGGTGCGCCTCATGCAGAAGCATTACTCGATATCTTTAAGCACTTTACCGGCGATAAAGACGCGGGCTTTGTGTCAATTGGTGGTGGCACAAATGCTAAGTTATTTGATAATGCGGTGTCATTTGGTCCATCAATGCCAGGTAAAAAGTACACAGGTCACTCAGAGCATGAGTTTATTACTGAAGAGCAGTTAGCACTGAACTTAAAAATGTACACTGCAATGATGATGAAACTAGGTAATATGTAATTCTATAAACTGAAAACGCCACTTTATAGTGGCGTTTTTGTTTAAAGCTGTTGGCTCATATCAGTTTAAAACTGGGCAACAAACTTAAGGTTATAAAGTTCAGCAGAGCCGCTTTCAGTGTAATTCGCGGTTAAATAGTATTTATCATTAATAAAGTACTTGCCTTGTAAAACGAGTTCAGAATCATCCAAACCTGCGCCTATGGCATAGTGATCGCCGAAGTAGTAGCTGATCATGGCACTGCTTGCTGAATCATAAAGGCTGTCTTGGTGGCCAACATCGACGGTAATGTAATGGCTGCCGCTTAAATGATTAAAGTATCTGGCAGAGATATTCCAAACGTCGAGTTCATCATCTGTTTCTGCGCTAAAACCAAGGTAATCCTTATCGTTTATTTGGAGGTTATACTGCGCTTTTAAGCGGAAATAATCATCACCATATTCACGTACATCCCTATTTACAGAGACTTTTAAGGCATCGGCAAATAAATAGCCTACTCCTAAGGTATAGTCATCAGTATCATCAACATCGTAAATTTCACCTGTAACAAACCAGTTTTTATAAAATCCTTCACCAAACATACCGAGATAATCAGTGTAATCGCTATTAAAGTAATTCACTCGAATGTTTGAATCTGTATCTAGGTAGCCATAATCATCAAGTACCCCAGAGCTTTGCTGCTCCTCAAAGTAGTAATGGCTCACTAATTGGTAAGCATTAAAACTATATCTGTGATTCTCTATGTGCGTATAGTCGATACTATTGAACCATTGTTTACTCACCTGTTGTTCTGTTGCGATAGAGCAGTTTGAATAAGCAAGTGTTGCCAGAGCAATAGGGGCTAGTTGTTTAAACATACATATCCTTGTTGTATTTGGTTTTGTTTCATAAAGATAATACAACAAGCAGCTACTTACCTTGTAATAAAGTGTTGTGGGTCTGTTAGTTTGTGAAAAGGCCAAGCAGCGCTTGGCCTATAAAGCTTAATTAAGCGTTGTGGTGAGTGATATTTCGGCATTCATCAGTTTAGAAATAGGGCAGCCTTGCTTAGTTTGCTCACAAAGTTGCTCAAATTTTTCGCCCGAAATTTCTTTTATCTTTGCACTAACATCAAGTGCAATGTGGCTCACTTCGAAGCCGTCATCAACTTCATCAAGGCTCACTGTTGCTTTGGTGGTTATGTCGTCAGCGACAAAGCCTGCTTCAGTTAGTGCCAGCGATAGCGCCATGCTAAAACAGCTACTGTGTGCCGCTGCAACCAGCTCTTCGGGGTTAGTGCCCGGTTTATCTTCAAAGCGAGTGTTAAAGCCAAATGGTTGGCTATCAAGCGCGCCACTTTGACTAGAAATATAGCCTTTGCCAGATTTAATATCACCCGACCAACTCGTATGTGCAGATTTTTTAATCGTCATCGTCATCTCCTTTGTAAATTTTTTCGACAACCGTGAAAGGCTTTCAGGGTTTTGTGCCGAAAACTGTGAGTTAACGATATAAGTGCAACTTAAACGCCAATCTGTATGAAAAAGCTTAATAGTTGCTGAATTTTGTTGTATATATAAATGAAACTTGAATAGGTGAAGTCAATTCAGTGATAATGATTTACCTATTTAAGGGTCTTGATTGGCGCTAAATAATTATAAAAATGGAATGCAGTAATATGGAATTTTTGAACCTCGCTTTTAGTTTTCCTTCGGTTATTTTATCCGCTCTACTTTTTGTTGTAGTTATATTTTGGGCTATCACACTGCTCGGATTCGCAGATATTGATATGTTTGAGTCCGATGTCGATAGTGATGTATCACAAGCAAGTTCAGGAAGCATTTGGCATACATTAGGATTTGGTGATGCACCACTTACTGTATCGGCAAGTGTGTTGGTGATGACCAGCTGGTTAATTACCATTTATGCACACAAGTTTTTTGCAAGTGTACTTGGCAATGGCATTGTTTTTTATGTGCTTGGCGGTTTGTTGTTACTTATTAGCCTTTTGGTCGCTATCCCTATTTCTGCCCTTTTATTACGCCCATTAAGACGCTTTTTTGCGAGTAAAAGTGCATCACAAAGTTCAGATCTACTCGGCTTAGAATGTGTTGTTGCCACAGGTAAAGTGACTGACTCATTTGGTCAAGCGCGCGTTAAGTACCAAGGTACAGAGCAATTGATTGAAGTTCGTGCAGAAAATAATGAGCAATTCTCTTCTGGTGACACTGCCGTGTTGCTTGAGCACATCAAAGATAAACACTGTTACATCATTACCGCAAAGCCTTGGTGATCCTAGGCTTTAAGAAGTAATACAAAATAAAATCGATAATCACGTTAGGACATAACATGGAATATTTAGATAACTTAATACCAATATTGGTTTTTGTGGGGATAGCAATCGTCGTTATTTTCGCAATTCTATTAATCATCGGTAAGTTCTACCGAAAAGTAGAGCAAGGTCAAGCGCTTATTATCAATAAAATGAAGAACGAGCCCGATGTAACTACAACCGGTGGCATCGTTTTTCCAGTCATCCATAAAATGGAAGTAATGGACATTTCGACTAAGCGTATGGTTCTTGAGCGTAAAGATAAAGGCGGCTTAATCTGTAAAGATAACATACGTGCTGATATCGCGATTACGTTTTATATTCGTGTAAATGAAAACAAAGAAGATATTTTACGTGTAGCTAAGCAAGTGGGGTGTGCAAGGGCATCTGAGCATGAAACATTGCAAGAGTTATTTGAAGCGAAATTTTCAGAAGCGCTTAAAACAGTGGGCAAACGAATGGATTTCGTTGAGCTTTTCACTCACCGAAATGAGTTTCGCGATAATATCAAAGAAGTCATTGGCCAAGATTTATCAGGGTATACCCTTGAAGATGTGGCTATCGACTACTTAGAACAAACCTCAATAGAAAAGCTTGATCCTCAAAACATTCTCGATGCAGAAGGTATTCGCCGTATCACTGAGATGACTGCAATACAAAATGTTTCGACCAACCAATTGAAATGTGATGAACGTGCAAAAATTGAAGTTCAGAATCAAGAAGCAACTGAAAAATCATTAGAGATTGAACGTCAACGTGAAGATGCTGTTGCTCGTCAAAGACGCGAAATTGAAACAGTTAAAGCTCGCGAAGAGTCAGAAGCTGAAAAAGTTCGTCAAGAAGAACGCTTAAAAGCAGAACAAGCACGTTTACTAACCGATGAAGCAATTGGTATCAGTGAACAAAACAAACAGCGTGAGCTTGATATTGCAGAGCAAAATCGTCTTCGTGTGCTTGCTATTGAAGAAGAAAAAGTTTCACGAGCTCGTGAAATCGAGGTTATTGAGCGCGAACGAGAAACTGAAATCTTACGGATCAACAAAGAAAAAGCACTGGAAGTTGAGCGCAAAGAAATTGCCGATGTTATTCGTGACCGTGTGATTGTTGAAAAGTCAGTTGCTGAAGAAGAAGAGCGTATTAAAGACGTTAAAGTGCTTGCCGATGCGGAACGTTCAAAAGAAGCCATCATAATTCGTGCGAAAGCAGAAGCCGAAGAAGCCTTGGTGAAAGATATTGAAGCAGCAAAAGCGCAGGAGCAAGCGGCTGAGTTTAAAGCAAAAGAGCTAGAAACAATGGCCAATGCAGAGCTTCGTATTGCGAATCAACAAGCCGAGTCGAAGAAAATTCTCGCTCAAGCCCAGCAAGTTGAAGCTGCTGCGAAAGGGCTTGCTGAAGCTGATGTTATAAAAGCAAAAGCTGAAGCGAATGCACTGCAAGGTGAGGCAGACGCTAAAGTTCTTCGTCAAAAACTTGAAGCTGAAGCACAGGGTAACCGTGAAGTTGGCTTAGCACAGGCACAGGTTCAAAGTGCAATGGCTGAGGCTAATGAGAAGCAAGGTGAAGTTGAAGCAATTAACCTTGAACGTAAGATGCAAGCAGAAGCGAAAGGTCTTGAAGAGAAACTACAAGCACTTAATTCGATGAATCAAGATGCACGTGATTATGAGAGCTTCACATTACAGCTAAATCAACAAAAAGAATTAGTGTTAGCAAAACTATCAGCAAGCAAAGACATCGCAGAGCACCAAGCTCATGTAATGGCTAAAGCGTTAGGTGATGCTGATATTAATATCATGGGTGGTGATGGACAGTTCTTTAATCAGTTCATGAGTGCGATAAGTTTAGGTAAATCAATCGATGGTATCGTTGATGAAAGCAAAACGGTACAAACCATCTTTAAAGATCATTTAAATGGTGACCGCAATTTAATTGAAGATTTAAAAGGGGTGTTAGCGGGTGCAAATGGTTCGGCAGAAACACTAAAGAACTACAACATGAGTAAATTGCTTAAACAATTGAGCAATACAACAGCTGCTGAAAAAAGTCAGCTATTAAGCATGTTAGGTAATTTAGGCACCAAAGCAGAACTCGAGTCTAAAGACTAGCCCATTTTAGCCGTAGCATGCATTTGCTGCGGCTAACTTATTTTAAATATCAGGACTGATTGCATGACGGATCAAACACAACAAGCATTAGAGCAGGGCTCGTACGATTTAATTAAACGCCGTTTAAATAATTTTGGTAGTAGCTTAAAAACACAAGTCGATAACGTTAATAAACAACGAATTGTGGAGTTTGGTAGCACCGAGTTGCAAGTTAAAGGACGGGTTAGAGTTCGTACCGAACAAAACTGTACACCACGCGATATTGCGATTGTTGGCGATAAAGTCATTTTTGCTTACAACGTTTCACTTGGTCTGAAAAAAGAAACGTCTATCAGTGATGTCTTCAGTGTTCATAAGTTAATTGAGCAAGATGAACATTATGAAGTTGAACCTTATCCTGAGCAAACTCGCTTTTTAACGGATAAGCGATTTATTCGCGATTTTGAGGAACTCTATACTTATTACAAGCAAACAAGTCTTCAGCATCTTTACCAGCAGAATGGTAAGTTGTTTGCACTATTCCAAATTGGTGACAAGTTAACGGATGTAAGAGTATTTCGCTGGGAAATTCACCCAGATAACACAATTAATTACATCGATAACCGCGGCGAACGAGATATACAAAATGCCCATGACTACGATTTTGAATGGTTAAAAACAGACCGAAGTCATCACGTTGAAGGACGACACGCCCACGTTAATATCAATGATCAAGTATTCGTAGAAACGCTAGGTGGCACATTAACCATCAAAGTTGAAAACAGTACGGATACGGGAGAAGGCATCTACTTTGAGCCCGTTGATGATAAAAATCAGTCACTCGCTGATAGTGATATTGAATACGCGCAAGTCGGTGAGCTAATTTTATTAAAGATACTTCCGTATCGTGAAAAGCAATGGCGATACTTTATTTTTAACACGCGCACTCAGCAAGTGATAAGACAAGATGCAATTGGTAGTGCCTGCGTTAGTTTACCTGAAGATCATGGCATTATCTTTCCTGGCGGTTATTACTTACAGTCAGGCCAAGCTCGTTCATTTGAAGAGCAAATTAAGGACTTAGATTTTCATCGTCAAGTTAAAGCGCCCAATGGTGAAGACGTTTTATATGTGTTTTATGAACCAAGCGAAGGGCGCTATGCGCTATTTGCCTATAACATTATTGAGAAAAACCTACAAAATCCAATCTACTGTCACGGCTATGGTATCTATGGTAACGGTTTAACACTAACTTTTAAGGCTGATAAAGACGAAGCCGAACGTGTTCATCCAATTCAAATTTGGCAAAGTCCTTTTGTTTCATCGGAATTTGCAGCAAATGCACCGCCTGCAACCAGCTTATTCGGCAAAATAGGTAACCCAGAATTAGTTCGAGGTATTTCTGATTTATACAGTGTCTGTAAGTCTATAAACGAGCAGAATCCTAATGTTTATCATTATGAGGATCTTATTGCATTAAGCCGCAATATCTTCGACCGCTACCATTGGTTGAATGAAACTGATTTTGCAGACATTGCTACTTCTTTACATTCAATTTTTGAAACGGCTGAACAAGTTTTAGACGAATTTGAAAAGGTGACTGAAATTCAAAATAAGGCCAAGCAAGCCTTAGTTGAAATTAATTCGCAATTTACAGAAGTAAGCCGTGAAATTAGGCCCGATAGTTTCAAGTTAGCACCTGAATTTGTCCAAGGTATTGATGCGCTTAAGGTTCTAAAGGGACAAATAATCAGCCTTGAAGATGTTAAATACATTGATGTTGAGGCGTTGTCTCAGCTACAGCAGCAAACGGATGAAAAGCTAGAACAGCTAAGCCAAGCAACTGCTGAATTTTTACAAAAAGATACGGCTCTTGAGCCTTACCATAAAACACTGGCTGAACTTGAAGCGTTAAGTAATAAAAGTGAGAGTGTTACAGAGTTAAAATCGTATGTTGAGCAATTAGATACTCAAAGTAGCGAACTTGATTTACTTAACCACACCATGCTTGATCTTGATATCGCTGATAGTCGCGTTCGTACACAAATACTTGAAGATATCAGTGCGGTATATGCGCTAGTTAACCGTGCAAAAGCAAGTATTGAAATTCGCCAGAAGAGTTTGGGCAGTGTGGAAGCTAAAGCGGAGTTTGCGGCTCGATTTAAATTGTTCTCACAAAGCATAACGAATGCCCTAAACAATGCGAAAACGCCAGATGCGTGTGATGAACAGCTTTCTCGTTTGCTTATCCAGCTTGAAGAATTGGAATCACAATTTAGTGACTTTGATGAGTACCTTGCGGAAATTATTGCTAAGCGAGACGATGTCTACGAAAGCTTTGAGGCCCACAAGCAAAGCCTTATTGATGCAAGACAGCGACGGGCACTAAATTTAGCCAATGCGGCTGAGCGGATTTTACAAGGTGTGAATCGCCGTGCGCTGAGCTTTTCTGAGTTAGATAAACTGAATACTTATTTTGCATCAGATCCTATGATCAGCAAACTAAGAGCGTTGTGTAATGAGCTTAAAGACATTGGTGATGAAGTTCGTGCTGATGATATTCAAGCAAAACTTAAAGCGAGTAAAGATCAAGGGATACGTGCACTGCGCGATAAACAAGATATTTACAGTGACGGTGGTAGCACAGTAAGTATTGGTAAGCATGCATTTAGTGTTAATAAACAACAGTTAGATTTAACCTTGTTGCCCCGTGATGAGCAGCTGATGTTGCACTTAACTGGGACTGACTATTTTGAACCAATTAGTGATGAGCAATCACTTAACGTTTTAGCTAAAACACAGCACCTGTGGCAGCAAACGCTCGTATCTGAAAGTGATCTTGTCTATCGAGGTGAATACCTTGCTGCGCAAATGATTCTAGCCTGTGAAAACGCTGAACATCCATTGAGTTTTGATGAGCTTCAACAAGCTGAACAAAATGGCTCTTTACTTAAACTGATACAAAAGTTTGCTGAGCCTCGTTATCAAGAAGGTTATGAAAAAGGTATTCATGACCACGACGCGCATGCAATTATTAAATCACTTTTGCAGCAAAAAACATCCCTCGATTTACTTATCTATCCGGCTAGCTGTCGGGTGATGGCGCAACTATTTTGTGCGCAGTTATCAACACAGGATGTAAATACTTTTTACCATCAAGCAAGTAATGCAATGCTGATGGAGAAGCATTTTAATGCGGGACATTTTGCTGAAACCTTGATGATGCAAATAAGCCAACTTATCGATGCATTTAGTCAACAAATGTTAGGCTTTTGCCAACAATTAACGGATTTCTCATGTGAACTAAGTGCTGAGTATTTAGTTAAGCAATTAGGGCAACAACAAAGCGCAGAGCAGCTTCAATTTGTACTAACGCAGCAAGCTTTAAACTTAGCTAAACAGTTTGCAAGTGATGCAAAAGCGAAGGGGTACTTTGCCGATTTAAATCAAGCATCTGAGAATGTTAGTAATCTAAATGACCGTGCGCAGTTATTTTTTAGCTGGATAAGTGCTTACTGCCAACATCAACCGAGTATGCCATTGGCTGTGCAGTTAGAAGCCGCTAACTATTTACACTTAAGTGATAATACGCCAATCAAGCACAGGGTTTTGGATATTCAGGTTAATACAGCTGTTACGGATTTAATGGGACAACATAAGCGTGTTGTTGAGCAAGCAATGGACGTTAATTATGCGGAGTTTTATGCACGAACTCGGCACTATATAACCAGCCAAGTTCCAGCATTTGAACAGTATCACCAGTTGAGAAATACTATTTTAAATCAGCAAAAAGAGCGTCTTCAGCTAGACGAGTTTAAAGCTCGTCCATTAAGCTCATTTGTTCGAAATCAACTGATCAATAAAGTGTACTTTCCAATTATTGGCGATAATTTAGCAAAGCAAATTGGCTCTGCTGGTAAAGATAAGCGCAGTGATTTAATGGGGATGCTATTACTCATTTCGCCGCCAGGATATGGTAAAACAACCCTGATTGAATATGTTGCGAACCGTCTTGGCTTGACGTTTGTAAAAGTGAATTGCCCATCAATTGGGCACGATCAAGTATCGCTCGATCCTGCCCAAGCTATAAATGCAACCGCTGAAAAAGAAATAGCAAAAATCAATCAAAGCTTTGAAATGGGTAATAACGTCATGCTTTATCTTGATGATATTCAGCATACAAACCCTGAGTTTTTACAAAAGTTTATTTCGTTATGTGATGGTTCACGCCGAATTGATGGTGTTTGGAATGGTAAAAGTAAAACCTATGATTTAAGAGGTAAGAAGTTTGCTGTTGTGATGGCAGGTAACCCATATACAGAATCAGGTGAAAGCTTCAAAATTCCAGATATGTTAGCTAACCGTGCTGATATTTATAACTTAGGCGACACGCTAGCAGGTTGCGAGCAAGAGTTTGCCATGAGTTTTATTGAGAATGCGTTAACATCGAATGCCGTTCTTGCTCCGTTAGCAAATCGTAATATGGACGATTTGTATAAGTTGGTTCGTATCTGCCAAGGTGAAGACATAGCTTTAAATGAACTTGAGTACGGCTATTCACAAGCTGAAGCGAATGAAATAAAGGCCGTATTAACTCGCTTGATGACCGTTCGCGACACCGTATTGAAAGTGAATGCTCAGTACATCGCTTCGGCTGCACAAGACAATAACTACCGTACAGAACCGCCATTTAAACTACAGGGTAGTTATCGGAACATGAATAAAATGGCTGAAAAAGTCGTTGCAGCCATGAATGAAGAAGAGCTTGAGAATCTGATCCGAGATCATTACCGTGGTGAAGCTCAGACCTTAAGTAAGGGCTCTGAGGAGAACCTGCTTAAATTAGGAGAATTACGAGGTACATTAACTGAGCAGGAGCAGACTCGTTTTACTCAAATCAAAACAGATTTTTGTCGTCTGAATAAGTTAGATGGCGCTGGTAGTCCGGCCATGATGGCTGTCGAGCAAATGGGATTCTTAAACGAGTCTTTAGAGACCATTGCGAGCAAGTTAAGTAAGACTAATTTGAGTCATGATTATAGTGAATTACTAAGTAGCCTAGGTATCAATTTAAAAGAATTAGATACCAAACCAGCTCTACATTCATTGCAAAGTACGATTCAACAGGGCTTTGTGCAAGCGCCATATCAAGATAGTTTTGAGCAGTTAAACCAGCTGTTAGCAACAAGCAATACGACTGAGCAGCTTAATGAATTAATTGCGATATTAAAAAACCACAATTATCAACAGCCTTTAGCCGTTTTGGCTGAACAATTCGGCCAGCTTGATAACCGTAAAGAACTACAAGAGCTAATTGAAACGCTGAAGCAAACCCAGTGTCAATCACAGCTAGGAGAGTTAACGTCAGCAGTCAAAGACACCGATAATCGGGCTGTATTAAATGCAATTTTACAGCAGCTAGCCAAGCTTGATAGCCGCAATGAGTTAACGGAGTTAACCGAGGTGGTAAAACAATCAAACCCGCAGAGTCAGCTTGCTGATTTGGCTGAGCAGCTTACTAAAGCGATTAATGGAAATAACACTAAGCAAAGTTTTGCTGGGTTACAAGATGCCTTGAATTTGCATACTCAACAAGTAAGCCATCAAGACCAGTTAGCTCATATCGCGCAACTTTTAGAAGTTCATTCACCTAAAGTCGCAATTGAAGAGTTAAAAATGAGTCTATTGGCAGCGTCACAGCAACAACTTCAGCATTTCACAGCGCAATTGGAAAAGCTCATTACTGATAATCAGCAAGATGATTCGCTGCATGCAATTTTAGCTGCACTCAAAGCGTCTGCAGATAACTGCTCTCAATCGGAGTTATTAGGGCAGTTGTCTGAACAATTAGCCGCATCAAATAATCGCGATTTACTTTCGTTAATAGTCGAACAAAATAAAGTGCAGGCTGAATTTAATTCAGACTATGCTGCACGTCTTGAGGCTTTGTTGAATGAACTTAAAAATCAACCAGCCCGCGTTATTGAAAAAGAAACGGTTACAAGTTCATTGCCTAGACAAACTTTGTTGTAATAACTTCGCTTCACGCTTGCAACGCTCTGAGCAGTATTTAACATGCTGCCAGTCGCGTTGCCACTTCTTACGCCACATAAATGGCCTGTCGCAAACAGGGCAGGTTTTACTAGGTAAATTAAGCTTTTTATGAGCCATGGTGTTGCTTTTTAAGGCTTGTAACATGCTGGTGCAGCACGACCTTGGCACCTTGCTTTACATCATCACGTTCTCGAAATGACCATAATCGCTCACGTGCTTGCTTGGCTGCATGTTCAATATCGACCATGGGCTCAGGGTAGTCTTCGCCGAGTTTAAAGTTATTAAATAAGGCCTCCATTGGCGGCTGTTGCCATGGCTGGTGGAGATCTTCTATAGGTAAATTTTTAAGTTCAGGGCACCATGTTTTAATAAACATGCCATCTGCGTCTTTGTCTTCAGATTGCTTGATTGGGTTGTATAAGCGAATCGTGTTGGTTCCTGTGACCGATGCTTGCATTTGAATTTGTGGGTAATGAATTCCCGGTTCAAAATCTAAAAAATAACGCGATAAAATTAAACTAACAGGATGCCAATGAATGTTCATATGATGGGTCATAAAGCTGACTAACATAGCGCGCATTCGAAAATTAATGTAACCCGTTGCTGCGAGGCAGCGCATACACGCATCAATTAAAGGAATACCTGTTTGACCTTGTTCAAAGCGTTTTAAGTGCTCTGCAACGAGTTCATCATCGCGATAAGGATAGTGTAGGTAGCCAGCATTTTGCGGTGCAAACTCCATGCTGCACTGAGTTTCGAACTTTTGCATAAAATGACAATGCCAGTGAAGCCTAGATTCAAAAGCATGTAATGAACGACGCCAGCTTAAAGGCTGCTTAGCTAAATAGTATTTTAGGGTTTGATAAACCTGCCTAAGGCTCAGGTTACCAAAGGCTAAGTAAGGCGAAAGCCTAGAGCATGAATCTCTACTTTTTGATGGGCTTGAAATGCCACTTTGGTAGTTCATTGCTCGTTCTTCTACAAAGCTCTGTAGGCAAGCTCTGGCTGCATGAGGGCCACCATATTGAAACTGCGGGTCGTGCTCTAGAAAATCATCAACACAGGTCGCTGCTTGGTAATTATTAGGCAAAATTGCATTAAATGCTTGCCAATTTGGCGTTACAAGACGTTGGTTCATCATGCCATGCCAATAAGTTTGCCAGTCAAAGTGTTTAGGTCGCGCGCGCTTAACGCCCCCAAGTGGTGTTTCATACCATGGAATCGCTTTGTTGTTTAGCCAACTCTTCACCAACCTGTCTCGCTCAAAGGTATTGTATAGACCTATTTCTTGATGACTATAAACCCCTGCAATATCAAAATCTTCACTAAGGGTTTCTAACAAGGTAATCATTTCTTGATTATAAATGGCGATTTCAGCGTTGTATTTTTCAAGTTGTTGGTTGATGTCTTTAAGTGACTGAGCAACAAAACGCCAGTGCCTTAAGCTGTAATGGGGATCTTCGAGTAATAGTGGCTCAAAGTTATAAATCAGTATGCAGGGCAGGTCTGATGCAATCGCATTGGCAAGTGGTTGATGATCAGAGAGTCTTAGGTCACGTTTGAACCAAACAAGATTCACTTTTTGCTTTTTTGAGCCTGCCATAATCGTCGTGTTGGAAAATTGTTTTGCTCTTCATACGTAACAAGTCACAACTTCGATTAATTGCTAACGTAATCCACAAAGTTTCCACATTTGTTGCATATTGCCCACACACTTTTGGATGGTATTCAGATTATGCTTACGGTCAATTGAATGACATAAGAGGTTCGCTATGAAGCATTTATCTGCACTTTCTGTTTTAGCTATTTCGTTGTTAGCCACAGCGCCCGCTTGCTTTGCTCGCGACCATCAAGGCGGTCCACCTCCACGACCTGACTTTACGACGATTGATATTGATGGCAATGGGGTGATTGATTTTACTGAGTTTAGTGAACAGCCTATGCCTGAAGATATGCTGCAAACCATTTTTAATGACATGGATGCTGATCAAAATGGTGAAGTAACTGAAGACGAGTTCAACAACCATAAACCACCAAAACGTAAGGAAAATCAACGATGATCAACAGTGTTTCATCGGGTGCGAATTTTCAGCCCATGCAACGACCTCAAGCAGAGCCGTTAACCAGTGAACAAACAGAGTTAATGAATGAAACCTTAGCTCAGTTTGATCCTGAAAACTTAACTGCAGAAGATGCACAATCTATTATGCAAACATTTATGGACGCAGGTATTCAACCGGGTCAAGAGATGGAAGCAATTATGGCTGAAGCTGGCTTTGATGCCGCTGAAGTCGGTGAATTAGGTCGCCCTGAAGGTGAACGCCCGCCTGGTCCACCACCGCCGCCGCCAAGTGGTAACTCACTCGAGCAGGTTGATACTGAAGAAGTTGTCAGTTATTTAGATGAGTTGTTAGCGCAATATTCTGATCAACTGGGAGAAGAAGATAAAGAAGCGATTCTAGCCTCTGTGCAAGAAAAGTTTGGTTTATCTGAAGGTGATTCGCTGTTATCGGTCACAGCGTAAATCACAAAGCGGTCATGATGACCGCTTTTTTATATCTAGCTTTATTAATCACTTATTAAAGCGACGCGGTAAAAGCCTTTATTTTGTTTTGTGCTGCTTCTAAGCTTTGCTCTGCACCCGGCATCGCAAGGCCTTCTGCATAGATAAAGTTAACGTCAGTCATACCCACAAAACCAAGTACATCTTTTAAGTATTTAGTTTGTGTATCCATCTCTGTGCCTTGATACATACCGCCACGTGCAGCAAGTACCACTACTTTTTTGTCTGTAATTAAACCTACTGGGCCTTGCTCAGTGTATTTAAACGTAATACCAGCACGAGCAATACGATCAATCCAAGCTTTAAATGTTGATGGAATACCAAAGTTGTACATTGGCATGCCAATAACAATCAGGTCGTTATCGTTAAGTTCAGCAATTAAATCGTCAGAAATTGCAGCAAGTGCTTTTTGCTCATCGCTGCGCTCGTTTGCATCAGTCATCCAAGCAGCCATTTCTGTCTGCGTTAAGTGAGCAATCGCATTGTCGCTTAAATCGCGAGTTGTTACTGAAATTTGTTGGTTGTTAGCAAGCTGCTCAACAAAATGTTGGCTAAGTTTGCTTGAATTACCTTGTTCACCATTTAAAGATGAATTTAACACAAGTACTTTTTTCATCATGTCACCTAAGAAAACTGAAGTTATGCAGCCATTATAATTAGCAAAAAATAAATTAATAATGCTATTAATCGAGTGTTATGTTCGCTTTAAACGAATGAATGGTGTGCCTAAATTTGTGAACTGGTCTTTTTTTATAATTTAATGTTATTATTGCCGGTACAATAAAAATAGAAATGGACTTTATTATGAAGTACTTACTGCTTACACTTTTGGCAGTGCTCAGCTTAATGCCCCGTGCTGCTGAAAACACCCAACTCCCTGTAGAATCTTTCGCCTCTTTACGGGCTTTTAGCCAAGTAAAATTTTCGCCAAATGGTAAAAATTTATCGTTTATTCGAAATGTAAATGGTGAGTTAGTTTTAATGGTTTATAACCGTGAAACTAAACAAGCTGATTCTATTATCCGTTCAGATAACCACACTATTTTCTTCGATTGGTATGAATGGGCAAATGATGAAGTGCTACTTTTAGGTGCGCGCTATATTCAACGTCAATTTGGCGGTCCTAAATATTCATCGACTCGCATGTATGCCTACAATATTAATGATAAAGGCAAGGCGAAACTAGCCAATGAACCAAACTATAACCGTGATGAACGCCAACCTCAATTTGGCGATCAGGTCATCAGTTTTTTACCTAATGATAAAGATAAAATCTTAGTGCAAGGTGACTTTGATGTTGCCAATGCGCCTGGTGTGTATGAACTTGATTTAAATACACTTCGTAAAAAGAAAGTGCAGCGTTCACGTAACAAAGTCATTGCTTGGAAAGCAGACCGCCAAGGTAATGTACGAATTGCTCTTAAAATGGATGAAGATGAATTTGAATATATTCTTTACGATGAAGATAGAGATAATCGTAAAACGTTATTTAAATATAAAGCATTTAGCCCTGATGTCGTGACAATTTTAGGCTTTGATAAAGACCCTAATATTCTTTATTTCAAAGCACTTAAAGATGGCTATGATGCGCTTTATAAAATGGACCTAGCAACCATGAAAAAAGAGTTAGTGTTCAGCGATGACAACTATGATTTTGACGGCTCTATTTTTTATTCGCCACTTACCGGTGAGGTAGCTGGTTTTACTCATTCGCATCTAGAAGATGGCATTCGTTATTGGAACGATGACTTGAATAAATTATACACTGCATTACGTGGTGTATTACCAGCAGATAAGTTTGATATTGATATTATTGATACCAGTAAAGATCAGCGTCAATATGTGGTTTATTTGACAAGCGACGACAGCACAGGAACTTACCTGCTTGGGAATCGTGATACTAACGAGTTAACCGTATTTGCATCGGCATTCCCGGATATTGATGACACAGTTTATACTGGTAAAAAGAAAATCAGTTATAAAGCCCGTGATGGCTTAACTATTGAAGGGTATTTAACTTTACCTGTGGGTTACAAAGAAGGGGATAAATTACCCACTATTGTGTTCCCGCATGGTGGCCCTATGGCTCGTGATTATGCTGGTTTTGACTATTGGACAGCATTACTTGCCTACAATGGTTATGCAGTACTGCAACCAAACTTCCGTGGTTCGAGTGGCTATGGTCATGAATTTGAGATGGCCGCAGTTCAAGGTTTTGGTAAAGAAATGCAAGATGACTTGCAAGATGCTGCTAATTGGCTTGTTAAGGAAGGTATCGCTAATGGAGATAAAATCTGTATTGGCGGGGCAAGTTATGGTGGTTATGCTGCATTAATGGCGGTGGTTAAACACCCAGAAACATTCAAATGTGCAGCAAGCTTTGCTGGCGTTACTGATCTTGAGCGTATTGTTAGTAAGGCGCGACATTTCACTAATAAAGAAATTGTGCGTAAGCAATTTGGTACTGATAGCGATAAACTAGAAAAGGTGTCGCCTGTTAATTTTGCGAAGCAAATCAATCGCCCTGTGCTATTGGTTCATGGCTCAGATGATAACGTGGTGCCTGTTTATCATAGCCGTGAAATGGATGATGAACTCAAAGACGAAGGCAAAGATGTTACTTACATTGAGCTTGAGGATGGTGATCACTACTTATCGCATCAGCCATATAGAATTAAAACATTGAAAGCGTTTTTAGAGTTCTTCGATAAGAACCTGAAAAACTAGCAAAGAAAAGGCGACCTAGGTCGCCTTTTTTAATACTTGATTCTGCGTTAATTTTATTTATAGGCTAATTCAGCATCAATATTGCGCATTAAGTTGGTAACCCAGTTGATATATTGACGGTGGATTTTTTTGCCATTGTAATCAAGGTTTATCGAATCTTTGTAATCAATCGAGTATTCTTGTTCGTTAAACGTAATATCAACGCGTAATTGATGTTTACGAATATCAAGTTTACCTAAGATTTGACCTTCGGCGTTTGAACGACACGTCCAACCTAGTTTCATACATGCTTTTAAAATATTGGTTTTGATACTTTCAAGGTCATGTTTACCAGATGCCATTTGCGGTACAGGGTTTGCGTCAAAGTTACGAATAGGCACACTGGTGCTACAAGCAGAAAGTGTAAGTAGCGTAAGAAGTGCAAGAGCTGCCTTTTTCATAGTAAGTCCTTTTTTGGAAATAAAATCAGCAAGATTATGCGCTTTTTTTAAGGTAGGGTCTAGGTATCAGGTAAAAACCAAGCACTTATTGCACCGACTAAGCCTAAGATACTGTAGAAAAAAATTAATTCTGCCGTTGTTAAAAAACTATTCAATAAGCCAACACTACCTAGCAGTAATAAAATAACCCCGATCACCGTATTACTGACAGAGACGTAGTCAGTGCGCTTGTTTCCTTCAGCCATATCAACAAGGTAGGTTTTACGACCAAGGCGAACCCCTTGATGAGCTACGGTGAGTAAAAAATAACAGAGCGGTAATAGCCAAAACTCATTGAGCGTTTGTGGGCTAAGATAAGCTACTAAATAAACGGCGAAACCGTTGAGGGTGACGAGCATTGCAGCAAACACTAATACTTTGCGGCTCGATAAGTCACTTAATCGACCCCAGATAGGCGCAGAGACTAAGCTGGCAAGCCCAGAAAGCGCCATAAACGTAGCAAGTAGTGAAAAGTCGAAAGCCTGTTCACTGGCAAGAACGATATAAAACGGTGCGCTTAAAGCAGAGCATAACAACAATGCTCGAGTGACAATAAAATGAGCAAATTGCTTATCTTGGTAAAGCAGTTTTAATTTTGATAAAGCATGTAAAAAGCCGTTTTCAGCGCCTTCGGTTGCGCCTTTGTATTCTTGAATGCGGCTATAACTGAGTGCTGCAAACAGCCACATTAAAGCGGCCAGCATTAATGCAACATACACCCCATTTTCATAGCCAAGGCTTTGTAAATACCATAAACCAAGACCAAAAGTGAGCGTTGCAAATCCGGCAAAACTCGCAGCAAGACCGCTAATGCTACCACGCTGCTGTTTTGGAATAACCTTGCCTAATACATCTTTTGCAGCGATGGAATTAAAGCCACGGGCTAGGCTAAAGACAATTAAAATAGCGATGATAGCAAACCCAGCAGTTGCACCTTGGAGTGTTAAAGCACAAATCAGCATACCAACAATACATAAAGCCTGCACAATTGCGCCAATCACCCAAACCCACTTTCTGACTGGGAGCTTGCGAATAGCAGTGGCGATGGCCAGTTGTGGCAGCATTGAGCCTGACTCACGAATAGGCACAAGCCAAGCAATAAAGCTACTTGGTACATTAATGCTTTGTAATAGCCAAGGTAGGGTCACTTTAGGGTTTAACAAGGCATCTGCAAATTTACTGAATAGCTGACTTACTAATAGAGTAATAAAATTGCCGGGTACCACTTTACAAGCGGCTTCATCAATTGCTTTACAGGCACGGGCGTCTTCGGTGTTACTAAGGCGTTGGTAGATGTCTTCTTTACTGAGCTTTTTCATAGGGTTCAGAGGTTATGAAAAAGGGCAATTAAGCCCTTAAAAATCTTCCTTAGAGTGGCGCTCCGCTAACTGCTCAGCTTCATCACCCCATGTTTTGTTAACTCTGCGACCTCGTTTTACTGCAGGGCGGCGCTCAATTTGTTTTGCCCAGCGCATCACATGACTATATGACTCAACATCTAAGAACTCAGCTGCATCATATAAATTGCCAAGTACTAAGCTGCCATACCACGGCCAGATTGCGATATCGGCGATTGAATATTCGCTGCCAGCCATGTAGTCATGGTCGCTTAAATGACGGTTTAGTACGTCTAACTGGCGTTTTACTTCCATGGTGAAGCGGTCAATTGGGTACTGCATTTTAAATGGTGCATAACTATAAAAGTGACCGAAGCCTCCGCCTAAGTAGGGGGCAGAGCCCATTTGCCAAAATAGCCAATTACGACATTCTGTTTTACTGGCGTGATCGCTTGGGATCAGCGCATCAAATTTCTCAGCCAAGTATTGTAAAATTGCACCTGACTCAAACACGCGAGTAACGGGCGTTGTACTGTGATCCATTAAGGCTGGGATTTTTGAATTAGGATTAACACTTACAAACCCTGAAGAGAACTGGTCACCATCGCCAATTTTAATTAAAAATGCATCGTAGTCAGCTTCATCAATACCAAGCTCTAATAGTTCTTCGAGCATGATAGTCACTTTTTGGCCGTTTGGTGTCGCAAGCGAGTAGAGTTGAAGATCGTGTTTACCAACGGGCAAGTCTTGCTCGTGGGTTGCACCTGAGACCGGGCGATTTGTCTTCGCCCATTCACCACCGTTTTCTGCATCCCATTGCCACACTTTAGGTGGTGTATAACTGTCGGTATTACTCATTGAAACTCCTAAATTGTGCTTTAATGAATGTCATTACGAAACTACCATCCTAGTTGATCAGATAAAGCAAGGGAAGTACAGTTATTAATTATGAATAACAAGGAGGATGACATGAAAAAGCATGGTTTAGCCATTGGCCTTGAGCGCACTGGCACGACTTTTTATCTCACAATTAAAGTAGTCGGAAAGCTTACCCACGAGGATTATAAAACTCTTACCCCTCTTATAGATAATGCAGTAGCGGCAGTTCCGAGTGCAAAAATAAGAGCCTATGTTGATATTACTGAGTTAGAAGGCTGGGAGTTACAAGCCGCATGGGATGATTTTAAGCTAGGCCTTAAACACAACAAAGAGTTTTGCCGTATAGCAGTAGTTGGTAACAAACACTGGCAACAAGTGGCAAGCAAAGTGGGTAACTGGTTTATCAGTGGCGAAGTGAAATACTTTGAAGACCCGATTATTGCCACTGAGTGGTTGCACGAATAAGGAATTAAGTGATAGAAAACAGCCAATTAAAGGTGGCGACATTTAATTTATATAATTATTTAGCGCCACCTGACGCATTTTATGATTTTCAGCGCATTTATAGCGCTGAGCAATGGGCCAAAAAGCAGCGCTGGTTGGCCGATTATCTTAAAAATCAGCAGCCAGACATTATTGGCTTTCAAGAAGTGTTCAGTATCAATGAACTGAAACAACAAGTTAACGCAGAGGGTTACCTCTATTTTGCAGTCGTTGATGAGCCAACGGTGATTGATGACTTTATTTATCGCGATCCGGTTGTGGCCATTGCCTCACGCTATAAAATTGTTGATGTCAGTCAGGTTGAGGCAGAGCAAGATGATATTTTAGCGATGGGCTTGAGCGATAATTTTAACTTTAGCCGCAGTATTATTCGCGCGACACTTGAAGTACCTCACTTAGGACACGTCGATTGCTATGTAGTGCACTTTAAATCAAAACGTAGCATGCTCTATCACCAAGATGATGAAAGCCACAGCGAACAGCAAAACTTAGTTATGCAGTTAAAATCGCAAGCCCTTGGGCGCTGGGCATCAAGCATACAACGTGGCAGTGAAGCAGCACTGTTACTCGTTGAATTTATTAAACGCAGAGCGCATAGCAATAACCCTGTGATTGTGATGGGGGACTTTAATAATGAGTTACACGATGGCGTTCTTAACCATTTAATCGCTGATCATCTTCGCTTTAGCGGTCATAGGAAAAATAGCTTATCTCGTTCAGAGTTCAAACTACAAGATAGTTGGCAACTCTATCAGCGCCATGTTGTCACCGAGAACGACAGAGAAGCCACCCACTATTTTGGTAGTAGCAGCTCAGTATTTGATTATATTTTGTTATCCCGTGAGTTTGATGCCGGGTTTCAGGGTAGCTTTTTTGAGGTGGTTGATTATCACACCTATGATCAGCACTTGATCAACCCCCAGTTTGCCTATGATGATCAAAGTACCGACCATGGCGTTGTGATGGTGACAATGAAGTTAAGGAGTTGAAACTGACCACTTTCTGCTGCTAGTGTTGAACTATAAGCTATAAGGGAGCAAGCTTTGATGGTTAAACTCAAATGGAAGTTAGTAGCGGGTATTCTAGGTGGAGTAGTCCTACTTTTATTCGTAATAAAGTACACATCTGTTATTGTTCAAATGAAAGGTAACATTACTACGTCTTTATTTTACGTATTATTTTTACTTACAGTAGTAGCACTATTATTGTTATTTAGGTTTTTTATGAGCCTATATAAACAATTGAAATACAGCTCTAAACGTGGGAGTTAACTTATTAATTTTTTATCCAGCCGATACTTAAAATATATCGGCTGCCAGACGTTACCCGCGTTACCTGATGTTCGCAGATATCAGGACGGAATAATTTGATTCGTGAGTTTTCATAGAGTGGGGCAGTGCAGATAAACTTCCCACCTGCACGCGCTTTTTTGAGTACAATATTAAGCCTGAAATGTTTACCACTAGCGACTTTATCGGTGTGAGCCGCTATTTCACTGCCCTCAGGAAAACGCAAAATATACATATCAAATTTAATTGGCCAGCGGGCTGTGCAAATTAGCATTTTATCGTAGCCTGACAGTTGCCTGCCTTTTTCAAAACGAAAGAGCTTCTTAAATAGTGTAGGTGTGGTCATTATTATTTAAAAGCTGTCAGTTTAAAGCTTAGGGCTCTTTTGCTTATCACGCTTTGCCATAATATAGCCGATTAGTGCGCCGCTAATTGCGCCGAATAAATGGCTTTCGAATGAAATATGAATGCGCTGCGGGAAGACACCCCAAATCAGGCCGCTGTATAACACAACAACCGCAATACTGATTAAAATGGCTTTGAATGAGCGGTGCATAATGCCGTAGCTAATTAAATAGCCCCATAAACCGTAGATAACACCACTGAGCCCTACATGAATATTGCTGCGGCCAAATAGCCATACTAGTAATCCACCAATGAGCGCAGTGCCTGCAAACACCAGCCAAAAGCGTTTTACGCTAAATTGGCAAACTAGCCAGCTGAGAATAGCAAATGGCACTAGGTTACTAAAAAGGTGTGCCCAGCCACCATGTAAAAATGGCGCAAAAAACACCCCTGATAAACCAGACATTTGCCTTGGCAAAATACCTAAACCGTTTAAGTTTATGCCGGGTAGGGTATTAATTATTTGCAGTACCAAGCACATCAGCATAATGCCTAAAATTGCGAATCGCTTACTACTGATAGGAGGAATTTTGACAGCTTTTTTTTCAGTCATGATGAGAAGCTCTTAAATCAATGTGACCGAATGAGTATAACTTATTAAAAGTGAAGGTAAACACCTTGATATGCAAGGTGTTTACTAAAGGTCTAGGTCATGTTGACCTAGTTTAACCTAATTTGGTTAATAGTTTTTTCGCAGCAAGTTCAGAACTTGCAGGGTTTTGCCCTGTGATTAGTAGGCCATCTTCAATCGCAAGCTCGCCCCAATCATCGGTTTTTTGATAATGACCACCTTGTTTGATTAGCTCATCTTCAACAAGTAATGGCACGACATTGGTAAGTTGTACGGCATCTTCTTCTGAGTTACTAAAGCCGGTTACTTTTTTATCAAATACCACAGACTTACCAGCTGCATTTTTCGCATTCAGTAATACGGCACTGGCGTGACATACTGCACCCACTGGTTTCTCTGAGTTAAGAAATTGCTCTATCAAGCTAATTGAATCTTGGTTATCAACTAAGTCCCATAACGGACCATGGCCGCCAGGGTAAAATACCGCATCAAAATCATCGGCTTTAACTTCAGCCAGAGGTTTAGTATTAGCCATTAAAGTTTTTGCTGCGCTGTCTTGCTCAAAACGTTTTGTGGCATCGGTTGCTGCATCAGGGGCTGCACTATTTGGATCAACCGGAGGTTGGCCACCTTTAACAGAAGCTAACGTTACCTCTGCACCAGCATCAATAAAGGCGTAGTAGGGCGCCGCAAATTCTTCGACCCAAAAGCCTGTTTTATGGCCGGTATCGCCAAGTTCATCGTGTGAAGTGAGTACCATTAAAATTTTCTTAGCTGACATAGTGAATCCCTTTTTGTGTATTAAACATCGTTGATAACACTATAGGGGTGAAAACCGAGTTAAACAACGCAGATAAATTTGACTTCATTGGTTTAATAATTGATACAATTATTCAGGTTAGATTAGGAGTTTGTATGAAAGTATCGTTTGAGCAATTAAAAAGTATGGTGGTGTTTGCCCACATTGTGCAGCAAGGCAGCTTAACTAAAGCGGCTCAACAACTTGGTTTATCAAGGGCTGTAGTTAGTTATCACTTAAAGAAATTAGAACAGCAATTAAAGCTCACGTTACTTAACCGCTCAACGCGTACCATGACCCTTACCGAAGCTGGTATGGCTTATTATGAACGTTGTCAGGCTATCACCGAGCACGCTGAAGCTGCTAATTTACACCTTGAGAACTTAAAGAGTGAACCGGTTGGGGTTATTAAATTGAGTTGTCCGGTGAATGTAGGCTTGCAACTTGTGGTGCCGGCACTTGCTCAGTTTAAGCGTTTGTATCCGAAAATTGATATTGATTTACAGCTTAGTGATGATGTGGTTGATATCATCAAAGAAGGCTACGACTTAGCGATTAGAGGCGTGGCCCTTGAAAGCTCAAACTTACAAGCGACTAAACTTGCAAGTATGGCGACTTGCTTATGTGGTTCAGTCGATTACTTTACAAAATACCCTATACCTAAGAGCATCGCCGATTTAGCGGAGCATACATGGGTGGTGTATCAACTAAGTAGTGCTGTTGTCACGCTCGAAAAAGACAAACGCCGCTTTGAGGTGGCAGTTAGTGGTGGCATAAGTACTAATAATGCTGCTGCTCGAACTGCCTTTGTTGAAGCTGGGCATGGTTTAGCGAAAATCCCTGTTTATGATGCACTACCCAGGATCAAAGCGGGATTGTTACGCACAATATTAGATGATTACAAAACTGCCGATATTGAACTTTATGGCGTATTCCCGCCAGGGGCGGCGGGAAGTAAAAAACTGCGGGTTTTACTTGATTACTTGAAGGATTATTTTACTAATCAAGTAGCCACTATGACGATTTAAACAAGCGTGCGATTAAATAAAGCAACGGCTTGTTGGTACATGCTGATGGCAAGCACTGGGTCATATCGGTCGCCTTCGTCGCGCATAAACGCATGTTGGGCGTTCACTTCTTGCCACTGGTAATTAATGCCTGTTGCCACCGCTTGTTGGTAAATTTTAAGGCGGCCTTCCTTTGGTACATGGGGGTCTTGTTTACCCCAAACAAAGTGGATCTCACCTTTAATATCTGCCATGCGCTCAAATGAGTTATTACCCGCTTGCGCTGGTAAGGTATCGCTGTGTATATCTGTCGCGTATAAACAAAAAGCGGCTTTGATACTTGGGTTTAATGCAGCACGGTATGCAAGGTGACCACCAATACATACGCCCATGGCACCGACATTTCCTGTGCAGTAATCTTGCTGACGTGCAAATGCAATTAAAGCGTCAGTGTCTGAGTCATGGCTCTCAAGCGGTTTTGCCCATTTGTCGGCATTGCCTTTGTCTTTTCCAGCATCATCATAAGCAAGTACCGTCCCAATAGGATTTAACTCATGAAAAACTTCTGGCACTAACACAACAAAACCATGACCAGCAAGTATTGCCGCAGAGCGTGCAATAGGGGCTGTTTCTTGGAAAATTTCAGAATAGAAAATAACACACGGGTATTTACCTTCTTCTACAGGGCGATAAATACTGGTGCGCATTGTGCCTGTGTTGGTCGCTATGTCGTGGCTATGGTGCTGAATAATCATGTTAATCCTTGTAAAAAACGGTTTAGCTAATAATACCTCAGCCCCACCTTTTGGACGAGTCAAAGCCCTTGAAATTTATTGATGCTCAGCTATTTTATTGAGGCAGGGTACTGCATACAGCTTGCGTAATAGGTAAGAGTAGCAGGCCAGTCAGAGAAAATAGCCATCACACCCACTTGCTTAGCAAGGACGTCTACCACATTCATCATTTGCCCATCTTGTTTAATCACGCTGGCAATCGACTGGTAATAATAACCACCGCCCTTAGTTAATGGACCAGAGCGCTCTAAACTCCAAGTAATGATGTTCAGCCCTGCTTGTTTAGCTTTAATAGCATAAAGCGATGGCACGATTTTACCTGACTCATCAAGGCTTAAAAGCATCCATATTGGCGGTGCGATAATGCGTACTCCATCGTCATACAGAGCCTGCATTGATGGCTGCCAGGTGGTGTCATCCATGGCATCAAAGTCTGCTTGCTCATCTCGGCCATCAAGATAAATACTGTTGCTTGCAAATTCAGGGTGATTGTTCAGCCAATACTTCACATCTTCAAGATTAAATGATTGCGGATACACATCATCGCTATTCACACCTAAATCCCGATACTCATCAAGCATTTTTTGCGCATAATCTTGCTGGCTAAAACCGTTAAATGGCATGCTAACTTCTGGGCTTTTTAGCTCGGGTGTCATTTTTACACCCAGTGATTTGAATAACTTAATGCTTTGCTGGTGGGTCATAACAGTGCCACTGTTTGCGTATAAATCAGTGCGCCAGCTTGGTGTGCCTTGCATATACTCTGCGACGGTTTTGGCGTTTGGGTTGGCGCCATCCATTTTAGCTTTTAGGGTTAAAAACTCAGCTTGGGTGATATCGCTGGTGCAGCATTTAGCCTGAGCTGGTTGACCGTCTTTGGCCGGGGTAAAAGGTTGGCTGCATTTTGCAGCCAACTCAGGAATCGCTAAAATGTTGGTAGTGGTGTGTAAATCGCACTGTGAATGGCGACACACGAGTTGTTTGTCTTTAGTAAAGGCAACGTCACATTCAAGTACGCCAGCGCCCATTCTTACAGCAGCCAAATATGACTCTTTGCTGTGCTCAGGAAACTGCATAGGGGCACCGCGATGACCAATTACAAAATCAGTTTTATAGAAAGGGCCATTACCGCATGCCGCAAGTTGCTGCTTTAAAGGCCCATCAGTCATCTTGTCGATTAAATAGTAAGGCCTAGCACCCACTTGCACTGCCTGCTCCTTGGGCAGACTCTTACAGCCTTGAATAACGAAAACTAAACAACATAAAACCAGTGCGCGCATAACAGCATTCCTCTAATCTAATAGAGTTTAGCCTATCATTGCTCCATGGCAGTTTTATTAAGTTTCTGATTTATAATAAGTGCTAATAAGATAATCGCTGCGCCGATGGCAAGCTTGATGATATCGGCATCACGATTCCATATCACAATGTTAACGATGATCCCGGCTGGGATCAGGAGGTTATTCATGACAGCCAAGGCACCTACATTGACGATGGTCGCGCCCTTATTCCAAGCAAAATAACCAAGCCCTGAAGCAATTGTGCCTAAGTAAATTAGCACGCCCCATTGTGTTGTTGTGGTGGGTAGCTTACTGGTATCACCAAATAAACCGTAACAAATCAGTGCGACTATTAAAGCACCAATAAAGAACCAAGCAAACACCCGAGAGTGGGGGAGTTGCTCATCTTGCATTAAACGTTTGTAGGTGACTTGCCCAGTGGCAAAGCAAATATTAGCAGCCTGCACCATTAACATACCAATGAGATAGTTTTCATCGACGCCTTCATAGCGAATAGCAACGGCGCCTAAAATAGCCAGTAATGCGGCGAATAAAAACTTGGCATTAAAACGCTTTTCAAGCAAATCGTTTAACAAAGTGATGTAAAGTGGCGTCATTACCGTGAATAGCAGTACCTCGGGCACGCTAAGGTACAAAAACGAATGGTAATAGAAGCTGTACATCACACCAAGTTGTACTGCGCCTATCGCCATGAGCTTTAGTGCTAAGGCTTTAGGGGTTTTACGCCAGTGTAAAAAGGGCAAAAACACGCAAGTTGCCAAGCCAATGCGCATTAACACACTAAACCATGCATCCACTTGGCCTGCTAAATAAACACCAATAAGACTAAACGAAAAGGCCCAAAGCAGGGTTACAGCAAATAAGTAGGTCATGTTATTCGAGTTATGTGCAAAAAATGGCAGTGTATATGAGATGGCTGAAAATTAAAATTGCCCATGACGGATAATACGCGGTCATGGGCAATGGGGGGGTTAGGGTTGGCTGGCAACAAAGGCTTTTGCTTGTTGCTTTAATCGCTCAAGTGCGTTGCTATCGTAAAACGTGCTGTGCGAGACAACACCCTTTAGTGTTTGTGTGTTACGAATATCAATAAGCGGGTTTTTTGAAAGCAAAATGAGATCGGCTACTTTGCCTTCACTAAGTGCACCGTATTGCTGTTGTTTATTTAAAAATTTAGGTCCCGCGAGTGTTGCAGCTTGCAGCGTTTGCAGTGGTGTTAGGCCATATTCAGTAAAAATACTCAGTTCTTGGTGTAAAGAAAGCCCCGGATAAATATACGAATTTAAAAAACCTGCATCTGTGCCTGCAATAATGCTCACACCTGCTTGTTGGGCGATAGGGAGTAACTGTGCGGTTTTAATAAAACGCTCTTTGCGCTGTTTGATTTGTGCAGGGGTGTCTTTGTTCGCTCTATCAACTCGCCATTGATACGTCGCTTTTAAACCCTTACCTAAATAATCTAAATAGGCATCGTCTTGATGATTGTCTTCATCAATGTAAGCCGTTATTTTGCCACCGATCAAGGTTGGCACCACGGCGGTGTCGTTGTTAGCAAGAACCGTAAACTTCTCAATGGCTGTTGGTTCATCAAACTGCGCGGTGATAATGGGCAGCGCAGTGCGATAGCTCAGCTCTTTTGAGGCAACCTTTGCGGAAATATCCGCTTCGTTTTTAGCCGCAGCTTTAAGCATATAGGTCATATGCTCAATAGCATCAAGCCCCGCCTTGGAGACATCAGTCACAGACAATGAAAATGGAATATGACCCGAAATTTGGTAACCCCGTTTTTTAACCTCTTTTACTGCCTTTAGATAAAGCTCAGGCGTTAAAGCGCTGTCGGTAATTTTGATAAAATCAACGTCCATGCTGTCTAACAGATCCATTGCAGCATGCATTTCTTCAGTCGTTTCTACTTCTAAATCACCAGGCCAAATAGACCCTTTACCTTCTAATTTCGGGCCTGAGGTGAAAATAGTTGGGCCCACTAACTGACCTTGTTTTACTTGTTCTCGCCAGCTAAGTACAGATTCACTTAAATCAGCCGCAGCATCACGAACGGTCGTTACGCCGTAAGCTAAATATAGTGGCAAGAGCTGTTTATTCTCTTCAATAAGTTCATCACCACCGCCAAAATGAACATGCATATCCCATAGACCAGGCATTACATACTGACCTTTTGCATCAATCAATGTTGAGCTTTGATAGTGGTTACTTAAAGGTTTATCGCTACGTTTGATGATAATTCCATCGCGAATGGCAAGAGATTGCTTTGCTGCGATAGCCCCAGTTTGCATATCAATAATTTGGGCGTTTTCTATCACGATGTCAGCGCGCTGATCTGGGGGTGATGAACATGCAGCTAAAGCTGAGCAAAGTCCTAAAAGTAAAGCGTTTTTCATGTGTGAACTCGTGTTTTTCTTTGAGATTAGCAAAAACGAGTTAACTGACAATGGCTTTGAGGTGAATAGGAATAAAAGTGGGGTGAAAATTTAATTGATACTTAAAAAGTATGAGGGTTACCCCTCATACTCTAAACAACAGTGTGATTATTCAACTAAACCACGACGCTTTAATAGTGCGTCTGTTGTTGGTTTTTGACCACGGAACTCAATGTAACTTTGCATTAAGTCGCGGCTGTTACCTTTTGATAAAATCTCTTTGCGGAAATTATCACCGTTTTCACGTGTTAAACCACCTTCTTCAGTCATATGTGCAAACGCATCTGCTGCGAAAACTTCAGTCCAAAGGTAAGCGTAATAACCCGCTGAGTAACCACCGGCAAAGGTATGGCTGAAGTAGCAAGACTTATAACGCGGTGGTACTGGGTAATATGCAATACCATGCTTGTCTAATGCATCATGTTCAAACTTTTGTACGTCAGTGATATCAGCATCAACACCAAATGAATGCCATTCCATATCAAGCAGTGCCGCCGCTAAGTACTCAGTTGTATCGAAGCCTTGGTTGAACTTTTGTGACTCAAGTACTTTCGCAAGTAACGCTTTTGGAATTGGTTCACCTGTTTTGTAGTGCTTGGCGTAGTTTGCAAGTACTGTCGGTTCAATATTCCAGTCTTCGTTTGCTTGTGAAGGAAATTCAACAAAGTCACGAGCAGTGGCTGTACCTGCTAAGCTTGGGTATTTAACATCAGAGAATAAACCGTGCGCAGCATGACCAAATTCATGGAACATCGTTGTTACTTCAGAGAAAGTCATGAGTGTTGGTTGACCTTCAGCTGGCTTAGGAATGTTCTGTGCATTGTAGATCACAGGCATCGTGTCTTTTAGACCGCTTTGGCTAACATAGGCACTCATCCACGCACCACCACGTTTACCTTCACGTGCATAAGGGTCCATGTAGAATAGGCCGATAGCGCTACCGTCTTCGTTAAATACTTCAAATACCATGACATCTTCGTGATAAACCGGTAGGTCTTTACGCTCTTTAAACGTAATACCGTAAAGTTTATTCATCGCAAAGAATAGGCCGTCGTGGATCACTGATTGCATTTCAAAGTAAGGCTTAACTAAAGCAGGGTCTAAGTCGTACTTTTCTTGACGAACTTTTTCAGCGTAAAACGCCCAGTCCCAAGGTTGAAGCGCAAATGTTTTACCTGATTTTTTGATTACTTGTTGAATTTGCTCTGCTTCTGCTTCTGCTTTAGCAACCGCTTTCGGCGCTAAGTCATCAAGAATACCGTAAACGTTATCAGTTGTTTGCGCCATACGTGTCGTCATTACATATGAAGCCCAATCTTTGTAGCCAAGTAATGCTGCTTTTTCTGCACGTAACTTGGTTTCTTTGATGATGATAGGGCCGTTTGTTGCTTGTGCACGCGTTGCCGATGTCGTCCAAATTTTTTCACGTAACTTGCGGTTTTCAAGGCTTTGTAAGATAGGTTGGCGAGTCGTGTTCACGAGAGTGATCATGTAACCTTCTTTACCTGCTTTTTCAGCAGCTGCCGCAAGGCTTGCGATTTCGCCTTCAGATAAACCCGCTAGCTCGCTTTTATCTTTAACTAAAATCACATCTTCTTTGAATGACTTTAAGATGTTTTGTGAAAACATCGTTGAAAGCTTGGCAAGCTCTGCGTTGATTTCACGCATTTTTGCTTTTTCAGCTTCAGTTAGTTTTGCACCCGCATTAACAAACTTTTTGTAGTAATAATCAACAAGGCGTTGATCTTCAGCATTTAATGACGCTTTGTTGTCGTAAATGCTTTGTACGCGAGCAAATAATGCTTTGTTTAAGTAAATATCATCTGTGTGAGCAGACATAACGGGTGCCATTTTTGCGGCGATACGTTGGTACTCACTGTCAGAGATTAAACCCGATAAATTAAAAAATGCTGCAGAAGTACGGTCTAGTAACTCACCCGATAATTCCATTGCAACAAGGGTATTTTCGAATGTTGCTGGTTCTGGGTTGTTTGCAATCTTTGCAATTTCAGCTTTTTGCTGAGCGATCCCTGCTTCAAACGCTGGCTCGTAGTCTTTGGTCGAAATTTTATCAAACTCAGGAGCCATATATTGTAAAGGGCTTGGCTTGAAAAGAACGTTTTCAACATTGGCTGTTTGTGTTTCAGCGGCAGTTTCAACTTGAGTTTGAGTGTCGGCTTGTTGCGAACTACAAGCAGATAATAAAAGCACACTAGCAATTGTAGTTGCTACTAAGGTCTTACGCATGAGAGCTCCAAAAAAGTGGATAAATCTTTTTTAACTTACCAAATTTTTGGCTAGAAACAATCAAGTTTGTCGTCTGAATGGGGAATTTTAACGCAAATAAAGCTGTTGAGGGATAAAAGTGTGTAAAAAGCCATCAATTGTGTATCAATGGCTTGCTTAGTAATAAAGTGGCGCACACAGCCAATTTAAATCCTGCTGGTAATAAATCACCATAGGTTAGTTATAACCCAATACAAATTTTTTCTCTGAGCCAAAGTTTTCTGGCATGGCGTTACCAAACTCTTTGTTAATTAAAGTCAGTGAGTGCTCTTGCTCAGCAAGTAAATTTAGGATTCGGTTACGATACTCTAAGCTTGATTCAAATAAGTTAAGATCAACCAAAGGTTGTAAAGTTGCAAGTTTTTGTGTGAGTGTCATTTGTGACATTGTGTTCTCCTCGTGCTATTCAAAGCCTGTGAAACCTCAAGCTCTCTCTATGTATATAGCAGTTATGGTCTAAAACAGTTAATAATTAGCGCATATTGCGCATAAAGAACTTAGTATTTACCAAGTTTTCACCTATTATGCCGTGCTAAACTTAGTCACAACTGAATCAAACTCATTTTTTACTAGGAATGTTAATTTATGACCCTTGCTGATCTGCAATCTGCATTATCGTTTGTATTGTTCACCTATAACGATGTGCAAATTACCGTACTTAAAGTAATTCAAGTGCCTTTGGTGCTGTTTTTAATGTGGTTTGTGGTCACCTGGATTGGTCGATTAATAAAAAAAGCATTACTGGCAAAAAACCTAGGCCCTGATACGGTTCATCTATTCACGCGTATTTACCTTGTTGTGACCATCGCTGTGCTTGTGTTTACTTCGCTTGAGGTACTCAACATTCCGCTAACAGCGTTTGCATTTGTCTCAGGTGCCATTGCAATCGGTGTTGGTTTTGGTGCGCAAAACATTATCAATAACTTTATTAGTGGTTGGATACTAATGTGGGAGCGTCCAATTCGAATTGGTGACTTTTTAGAAGTAGGTACAGCTAAAGGGGTGGTTGAGACAATTAATACCCGTTCAACGCGTATCCGTCGTAACGATGGTGTGCATATGCTGGTACCAAATAGCCAATTATTAGAAAATACCGTCACTAACTGGACCTTAATTGACCGTAATGCCCGCTCGTTTGTAAATGTTGGTGTTGCGTATGGCTCAGACGTTGTGCTTGTTGAGAAGCTGATGAAGCAAATTCTAGATGAGCATCCTGCTATTTTAAAAACACCTGCATCATCTGTGTTATTTGATGACTTTGCTGATAGCTCTTTAACTTTTAGCGCTATTTTCTGGGTGTGTGCTGAATCAGAAGCACCGCTTCGTCAAGTACGCAGTGAGCTGCGCTTTAGCATTTATAAGGTATTTGCCGAAAATAACATTACTATTGCATTCCCGCAGCGCGATATTCATATCGATGGTGAGATAGCTTTAACAAGGCGTAACAGCCAAAAATAAAAAAAGCGGCATTAGCCGCTTTTTTATGCTTGTTCATTGAGCTTTTTCAGCTTTAAGGCAAGCAACACCATCATTATGCCAAATACGATGGCATAGGTTGCAACCAGCCACAGTAGGGTAATGATACCCGCGCCAGGGTTAAATATCAGATAACCACCAAAAATAATCGATATAATACCGCTGCCAATCAATAGCCACTCATTCGTGATTTCTTTTCGTAGTTTACTGGCAATAACAATCTCAATAACCCCAATAGCAATGGCCCATGCGGCTATAAAGTAAAGCATTAATATGGCCGTTACATTTGGGGCGAATAGCGTTACAAAGGCTACGGCAATCGAGATTAAACCACCCACTAATAGCATCCACCAAAGTGGATTTTCGTTTTTTGAAGCAATAGCTAACCAAGTTCTAATGGCACCATCGACAAAAAAGTAAGCGGCAAATATAAACATCAGAATCGCTAATGAGGCTTCAGGGGCGAACCAACCACACAAGCCAAAAATGATGGCGATGGCACCGTGGATCATTAATGATGACCAATGGGGGATCAGTGAACTTGAGATTTGCATAATAGTATCCTTTGCTTAAGTCTCTCTATAACTAACATTTCAGCGCTTACTTGCAAAGATTTTTAATTATTTTTTGTACAGTTACACAAACCATGCTCTAATTTAATTAGATGATTTTTTCAGCGTTAAAAAGTTTTTGCGGACAAGGAATTAAGTGTGAACAGTGGTACGACTAAGTTTTCATTGCAATTTAGCACGTTAGTAGTGTGTTTTTTACTGTTGTTTAATGCGCCTTTATGGGCAACAACCACCCCAGAAGTGACCGTTAAATCCTTAATTGATAAAGACAACAAGGAAGAGCAAGCCGAACAAAAGCCGGCCAAGCAAGAGCCTGAAGCGAATACACCTGCTACAACGGAAAAGGTGCAGGAGCCTCTTGAAGATGACTTACCCTATGATGCCTTTGATCGAACTACGCCTCGCAGCTCCATGCAAGGCTACTTAAAAGCAACCCGCGCTCGCGATTTTGAACGTGCTAGCCAATATCTTGATTACCGTAACTTACCGAAAGAAGTTGAGGCGCTTGGCAAAATTCAGCTTGCAGAAAACTTATCGGTGGTGCTGGATCGTACCTTATGGGTTGATGTTGATAGCTTGAGTAACAAGCCTAAAGGTAAACAAAAAGAAAGCGTACCTAGTTATCGTGATCTGGTTGGAGAAATCAGTACATCACAAGGCAAGGTGCAAATTTTATTGCAAATAGTGCCGGATGATAAAACAGGTAATCGGATCTGGAAGATATCGAATGCAACGGTGAGTCAAATTCCTCTGCTCACTAAAGAGTATGGCTATAACCGAGTCGGTGAGTGGTTGTACGATAATCTGCCTGATATTGAGTTTTTAGGTGTGATGCTTTGGCAGTGGATATATTTTGCCTTCTCTTTTGTGTTGTTTTTGGCAATCGCGATTATTATTACCCGTTTAATTACGTTTATTCTTGCACACTTAAAAGTACCTGTAGAAAAAGATGTCATTGGTTTCATTAATGGCCCGATCAGCCTGTTGCTTGCAGTACTTATGGCGCGCTCACTGAACGACCAATCTAATGTCACCATAGCAGTGATGGCGCTATTTCATGGTGCAACTGTATTATTAATTGCATGGGGTTGGATTTGTTTAAGGGCTGTCGATCTCGCCAAGCACAGGTTAAGTCAGCGTTTTATCAAGCAAGACAAGCCACAAGCGGTATTCTTATTACGACCAATTAGTAATGTAGCTAAAACACTGATTGTTATTTCGTTGTTATTTATGTGGTTTGAAAACTTAGGGTTTAATGCCACTACATTATTAGCGGGGTTAGGGATTGGTGGCCTTGCTATCGCCCTTGCTGCGCAAAAAACAGTTGAGAATATCATTGCTGCAATCACACTTTATATTTCTGCACCGGTGAAAATAGGCAGCTTATGTAAGTTTGGCAGCCACCTGGGCACCGTTGAAGAAATAGGCTTAAGGGCTACGCGAATTCGAACCCTTGATCGCTCGGTTATCTATGTGGCGAATGCAAAGTTTGTAGATATGCAGCTTGAGAACGTCTCTGAAAGAGAGCGTATTTCTTATCGACCAAAATTGATGCTCAACGCCAATACCAAACAACAAAACTTAATCTCGTTTATGCAAGCTGTAAGAGAGCTTTTGGAGCAACATAAACATATTGCCTTTGAACCATGTCGTGTTCGCTTTAAAGGCTTCACACCTTGGGCTTTACAAGTGGATGTACTAAGCTACGTAGAGACCGTCGACTTTGCTTTTTATATGGAAGTAATTGAAGAGTTAAATTTAGCAATCTTAGGCTTATTGAATGAGCACGAATGTGAATTAGCTAATCCAGAATTCGCACGTGTGACTGATTAGTTGCTAAAAAAGGGGTAAATGAAAGGGACTCTCATTTGTACATAATGTCTACACATTGTTGCATGTGGATGAACAGGACATATGTCCGCTCAAGTGAAAAATAATTGCATAAAATCTTCTAAATGCGGCGATGTTGCCGCTAATTGTTGTAAAAAATTTGTATATTTCTAATTTTTAATGCAGTAAAAGTGTCATAAAGTGTTATAATCGTCAGCGTTCGTTCAGCCTCTTTATCTCGTTTTGCACTCTCGAACTAGAGGTCCGCGCAGCTTATTACAAGGCGCGAAAAATTGGCCGAGCCCGTCAAATGAATTGACGCAACATCATCACCGTTGAATAAGAGTGCATAAAAAAGGTTAAAACCCGACATGAAAGCAATGAAAAGATCTACGTTAGCAACACTTATCAATGCAACGTTGTTCTCTGCCGTAGCAGGTACTTCATTTTCAACTCTTGCTGCAGACGAAGCGCCAGCAGCAAAAAGCAACCAACTAGAAGTTATTCAAATCACCGCTCGTAAACGTGTAGAAAACGCACAGGAAGTACCTGTAGCTGTATCTGCATTACAAGGTGACAGCTTAGATGCTTACAGCTCAGCTGGTATGGATATTCGTTTCATGAACGCGAAAATCCCTAGCTTATCAATCGAATCTTCGTTTGGTCGTTCTTTCCCACGCTTTTATGTTCGTGGTCTAGGTAACACTGACTTTGACCTAAATGCTTCTCAACCAGTTTCGCTAGTTGTAGACGAAGTTGTTCAAGAGAACGCAATCTTAAAAGGTTTCCCTGTATTTGACGTTGCACGTGTAGAAGTTCTACGTGGTCCACAAGGTACTTTATTCGGTCGTAACACACCAGCTGGCCTTGTTAAATTTGATACAGTAAAACCATCACAAGAATTTGAAGGCTATGGTTCAGTATCTTACGGTAGCCGTGGCGCAGTTGATTTTGAAGGTGCTGTTGGCGGTGGCTTAACAGACCGTTTATCAACGCGTGTTTCTGTACTTTGGCAAGAAAAAGACGATTACATCGATAACCGTGCTCCTGGTTTTGAACAAGATGACGTATTAGGTGGTTACACTGAAAAAGCGGCACGTGTTCAGTTCTTATATGAAGGTGACGATTTCACAGGTCTTTTCAACTATCACGTACGTGATATGGACGGTACGCCAATCGCATTCCGTGGTAACGCTATCAAAGCAGGCACAAACGATTTAGCTGATAACTATGAGCACGATGTGGTTTACCACGATGCTGCTTCTCGTGCGACACAGCAAGTTGAATCTCAAGGCGCAAGCTTAAAGCTTGAGTGGGATATCAACGATTTAACTCTTACCTCAATCTCTGCATGGGAAAGTGCTGAAATCTATTCTCGCGCTGACATTGACGGTGGTTACGGTGCAAGCTACTTACCAGATATGGGCCCAGGTTTTATCCCGTTCTACTCTGAAAGTGCTGACGGTATTCCAGATCAAGACCAATACACGCAAGAACTTCGTTTATCTAGCAACTATGCTGGCGACGTTAACTTCCAAGTAGGTGTTTTCTACTTTGACGAAGCGCTAACAATCGAAAACTTCAGCTACGACACTTATGGTTCAACGCCAGGTGAGTTAAACGGCTATGTTATCCAGCAACAAGATACTAAAGCGTGGGCGGTATTCGGTTCATTAGATTACACAATCACTGATGATCTAAAAATCACTGCGGGTCTTCGTTACTCAGATGATGAGAAAGAGTTCTCAGCAGACCGTACTTTAAGCCCAATTGGTGGTAGTGCGTTATACCTTACAGAAAACCCAAGTGACGACCACGTTAGCTGGGATTTATCTGCTAACTACAAGATCAACGATGACGTAAACTGGTACGCACGTGTTGCTAACAGCTTCCGTGCACCAAGTATTCAAGGTCGTATCTTATTCGGTGACGAAGTAACTGTTGCTGAGTCTGAAACTGTGACGTCATTCGAAACAGGTATCAAATCAGACGTACTTGACGGCCAAGGTCGTGTAAATGCAACTGTGTTCTACTACACAATGGATGACCAACAATTAACAGCTGTAGGTGGTGGTGCAAACTTCAACCGTTTAGTTAATGCTGATAAGACAACTGGTTACGGTTTTGAGTTAGACACTGAGTGGGTATTAACTGACAACCTAAACGCTACATTTAACTTAAGCTACAACAACACTGAGCTTAAAGATAAAGACTTAGCCGTTGACGTATGTGCACAGTGTACTGTTACAAACTCATTAAACAGCGCAGGTCAAGCTGTTCTTGATGGTAACAGCCTACCGCACGCACCTGAGTGGATCTCAAACTTAACTTTACGTTATAGCCGCGAAGTTGCTGACGGTGAATTCTTCACTTACGCTGACGTGTCTTATCGTAGCGAAATCAACTACTTCTTATATGAGTCAGTTGAGTTTGAAGGCAAGCCATTAACTGAAGTTGGTCTACGTGCAGGTTATGCTTGGGCAGAAGGCGACTACGAATATGAAGTGTCAGCATTCGTACGTAACATGTTCGACGAGCAGCAATCAATCGGTGCTATCGACTTCAATAACAACACAGCTATGGTGAACGAAGAGCGTTACATCGGTGCTGAGTTCAAAGTAAGCTTCTTCTAAGCTGAAAGATAAGTACTATTAAAACCCGCTGTATAGCGGGTTTTTTCGTTTATAATCGCGTTGGTAACTGCTAAAGTGGCAGGATTAATTTAAGAGAAAGAGAATAGCTATGGCTGGATTTTGGAACTACCGTGTAATTTTTTGTGAAGCAACAAAAGATGAAGCAGCACAATATCAAATTCACGAAGTTGAATATAACTTAAATGGTAAAGTGACTAATTGGTCAGAAACCGGTGCTGCACCATTTGGTAATACAGTCGAAGAACTTGAAGCAGATGCAGATCGTTTAAAAACAGCGTTTTCTAAGCCGATTTTAAAAGTGGTAAGAAAGCAACGTGGCTACGAGCTGGTTGATGTTGAAACCGGCGAAGAAGCATTTGCTGAGCCACCTGCGGGTTTAACAGAATAATCATAATTAAAGGTGCCTTTGGCACCTTTTTACTTTGAAGGAATGAGGATGACTTTAAAAGCAGTATTGTTTGATATGGATGGCACCTTGGTGGATTCTGAAAGTGTGCATTTTAATATTTGGAATGATTTATTAGCCCCTTTTGGCGTGCAATATGATGAAGCCACGTTTTGCCAACGCTTTTCTGGTAGACCCACCCTTGAAGCCGCTAAAGAGGTCGTTACAAATTATGGGCTTACTATCAGCCCAGAGCAGTTAACGGATGAAAAGTACGCTGCGTTTGGGCGTTTTGTTAGCAGTAATTTACCCACTTACATGCCTCACGCAAAAGCAGTGCTAGAGCAAGTAAAAGCCAGTGGTTTAAAAATGGCATTAGTAACAGGCAGTGCAAAAGATGAAGCCTATCCTATTTTAAAGGGCTATGGCATTTTTGATTGGTTTGATTGTGTCGTTACCAAAGATGATGTTAACAATCCCAAACCTGCTGGCGATCCATACCAATTAGCGCTTGATACATTAAATATCATGGCCAATGAAGCCGTCGCAGTCGAAGATACTTTCACCGGCGTCACTGCTGCGAGTAATGCTGGAGTTGCTGTGTATGCGGTGCCGAATCATTTCACGTTAGAGCATGATTTTAGTAAAGCCGCGGGTGTGTTTGCTGATTTGAGCGAGTTTTTCAAATGGCTACAAACTAAACTATAATTAAGTGGCAATTCTAAGCAGCTATTATTAAGTAGCTATTTTTAACTAGTAATAGCCAACTAATACTCACACATTTGCAAGGAAGCAATGATGGTTATACTCACTCGCGCGCTGCTGTGCGCAATCACGTTATTTATCGGCATTTCAGCCGAAGCACAACAAGCTCCTTCAGTCCTCTTAGCGAACGTTTATGGAGCCGAAAAGGTTAATGTAAGCGATTATTTAGTTAGTGAAAAATATGATGGTGTTCGGGCCATTTGGACGGGGAGTCAATTAGTAACCCGGAACGGTAACCCAATTTATGCTCCCAAGTGGTTTACTGCGCCGCTGCCAGATGTTTGGCTTGATGGAGAGCTTTGGACTAAGCGTCAAGACTTTGCCAACCTAAGCGGTATCGTTCGCAAAGTCACACCTGTAGAGTCTGAATGGCAAACCGTCAGTTATATGATATTTGATATGCCGGATGCGACAACGCCATTTAGTCAGCGCTTTGAAAATTACGCACGGTTAGTCAGTCAGCTGAACAGCGAGCATATTAAAGCTGTTGAGCAAAAGCACTTTAACGAGAACACGCAACTGAGCTTATTTATGGATGAGCTAATCGCACAAGGTGCTGAGGGTGTGATGCTGCATCTAGCCAGTGCTAAGCATAGTGCAGGGCGCAGTGATGCTCTTTTAAAATTAAAGCCCTACCTTGATGCCGAAGCGGTTGTGGTAGGTTACATCGCAGGAAAAGGAAAGTACAAAAATATGCTTGGTGCACTCAAAGTTCGAAACAGTGACGGGCTAGAATTTAAAATTGGTTCGGGATTTACCGATCAGCAAAGAACATCACCTCCCGCAATTGGAAGTACCATTACCTATAAATATCATGGTTTTACTAAAAATGGTTTGCCACGCTTTGCAAGCTTTTTACATGAAAGGCCATAGTGTCATTCAAAAATGGCTGCGACTGTGGTAAATTTCGCGGCCTTTTTATTGATGTATAGGTGTTAGAATGTTTGCAGGCTTTGATTACGGTAGCTCAAATTGTGCAATTGGTGTAATGGATAATGAGCAACAAGTGTCTTTAGTGCCCCTTGAGCAAGGCAAACAATATTTACCATCAACACTCTATACTCATCACAGTGCTTTAGTGGTTGATTTTGTAGCAAAACACCTTGCTGGCAGCCCATTTGAGCAGGATTTTAAAACTGAGCGTCAAGCGCTTTTAAATACCATCCCTCGCATTAAATCCGATTTAGATATTCAAGCTGGTGATGACACCTTATTTATTGGGCGAGAAGCGATCAGTGAATACGTGCAATTTCCTGAAGAAGGTTACTTTGTAAAATCACCTAAATCATTTTTTGGCGCCGTGGGCTTAAAGCAAGGACAAATTAACTTCTTTGAAGACATTGCTACGGCGATGATCTTAAAAATAAAACAACGCGCCGAGCAATCACTGCAAGAGTCATTAACCGAAACGGTCATTGGGCGACCGGTAAACTTTCAATCAGTTGGTGGTGAAGAGTCTAATCAACAAGCGCTCGGCATATTAGAGCGAGCGGCAAAACGTGCAGGCTTTAAAGAGGTCTCATTTTTGTATGAGCCATTAGCTGCGGGAATTGATTATGAAACCTCATTACAGCAAGACCAAAAAGTGTTAGTTGTCGATATTGGCGGGGGTACTAGCGATTGCTCATTTGTACAAATGGGGCCGAGCTTCCGTGCAAATCAGTGCCGTGACAATGACTTTTTAGCCCACAGTGGTAAGCGTGTGGGGGGGAATGATTTAGATATTGCGCTGAGCTTTCATGGTTTAATGCCATTGCTTGGTTTAGGCACAGAGTTTAAATCGGGTCTTCCGCTTCCGAATCAACCGTTTTGGCAAGCGTGTAAAATCAATGATGTGAACCTACAAAGCCAGTTTTATAGTGATGCTCATCATCGAGAGTTATTGACCCAGCTGCGTGAAGTTAAAGAGCCAGGACTATTTAAACGCTTAATTCAATTGCAGCAAAATAAGCAAGGTCACCAATTAGTGCAGCAAGGTGAAGCGGCAAAAATTGCATTGTCGTCAGCGAATGAATTTACTACTGATTTGCATTTCTTAGATTCAGAACTAACACAGTGTTTAACGTTGAAAGATTTAGCCTTAGCTGTTGATGACTCGATAAGCCAGATAGTGGGCTTAGCGAAACAAGCGATCAAAGAGGCAGGCACAACGCCTGATGTCATTTACTTAACGGGTGGTAGTGCGCAATCACCGCTTATCAAGGCTGCGTTACAGGCCCATTTAGGTGACATTACTATGCTGAACGGGGACCACTTTGGAAGTGTAACTGCTGGCTTAACTAAGTGGGCGCATAAGCTTTATAGCTAATCGCCCCCACTTTGAGATATCGACTTTAAGAATTAAAGAGTCACTTGGCGCGTTGCGAGATATTTTTCATAATCTGGTAACGTGCGGCACAGCTCAGTTTCCATCATAGGTGAGCTTAATAGCATATCAGCACTGACTTCATTACAAGCAACAGGAATATTCCAAACCGCAGCTAAACGTAGTAATGCCTTTACATCAGGGTCGTGTGGCTGCGATGCAAGTGGATCCCAGAAAAACACTAACATGTGCACTTCATGTTCAGCAATTTTAGCACCGAGTTGCTGATCGCCACCCATAGGGCCGCTTAGCAGCTTAATCACTTCAAGCCCTGTAGTACGCTCGATTAAATGACCGGTTGTACCCGTACCATACAGCGTGTGCTTGCTTAAAATAGCTTGATGCTTTTCACACCACGCCTGAAGAGCTGCTTTTTTGCCATCATGGGCTACGAGGGCAATATTCTTTTTGGCTGGTAAGGCTTGTTGTTTTTGTTCCATAAGTGCTCTTATATCAATAGGTTAATTGCTAATGCAATAAACACCAGTCCCGTGATCCGATCAATCCAAATTTGGGTTTGTGGGTGATCACGAAAATAACTGGCTATCTTATCGCCGAAATAAATATACGTGCAGTCGATTGGAAAAGCAAAAAGCGGGTAAAGTAAGCCAAAAAAAGCGAGTTGAAAGGTCGTTGAAGACAAGCTCGGATCGACGAACTGCGGAATAAATGCAATAAAGAATAGCGCGACTTTTGGATTAAGTACCTCGGTCATCATTGCTTGAAACATCACATTTTGCTTTTTACTGGTACTTACATGAGGCTTTTCATCACAGTCAGGTTCAGGCTGTGTGAAGGTGTCTTTTAAGGTCATTATGCCTAAATAGCACAGGTACGCTGCACCTAAATACTGAACTGTGGTATACGCGACTGTAGATGCTTTTAAAATAGCAGTTAAACCCACCACCGCAAAAAAAGTATGGACCACACCACCTAGGGCAAAACCGAATGCACTTTGCATTCCTGCTTTACGGCCATTGGCAAAGGTTTGTGCCATTAAAAATGCATTTGAAGGGCCGGGAGCCACGGCAATTAAAAAACTGGCGCCTAAAAACGACAGTAACGATTCTGGATTGATCATCGGCACAAAGATAAAAAGCTAGGTAATTGATTTTAACAAGCTTCTAGAAAAAGAAAAAGCGGGCAATCAATGCCCGCTGATTTGGGTTGGGGAAAGTATTAGAATGTCACTGAGCTGTTGTTTGAACAAACAGTTGTGCTTTGTGCTTCACATACTTGGTAAGTGTAAGTGCCGCCACCTTTCGTTGTAATAGTGTCAGTATAGCTGTTAGTGTTTGCCACTGAGCCTACTTTGCTACCATTACGGTACACATCAACAGTGCTTGTAGCAGCACCACTCCAGCTTAAATCAACATACGCAGTGCCTTTTGATTTATAACCTGAAGTAGAAAGGCTAATGTCATCGCTACCCGGTGTTGTGCCGCCGCCATTATCGCCACCACCTGCACAGCCATTGGCTGTTAGGTATGCATCTGCATCAGCTGCTTTAACAATACCGTGACCGAAGTAAACATCGTGACCAGAAGCACCTTGGTCTTGTGCTGTCGCTTTTAACGCATCACGAATTTCTGTACCTGTACACTCAGGATGGTTTGACCAAACTAGCGCTGCGATACCTGAAACAGCAGGCGTTGCCATTGATGTACCGCTCATGAAACCATAATCACTGGTACCAATTGCGATATCAATTGTTGTACTTGAAAGTAGAGCTGAGCGGTCTTCAAGTGCCGCACCGACAGCAGGAATTGTTGTATCGTTAGTATCGCCTAATGTAGCGTATAGCATACCTGCTTCGTTATTGATGATAACAGCGCCGATACCGCCTGAGTTCTCGCAGTTATTTACTTTGTCGTAGAACGAGATATTACCACGGTCAATCATACAAATTTTGCCCGCTGCGCCAGAGTCAACACTTTCAGCAGTACCCATGTAATACGCCGTGCCTGATGCATTACCCGCGTTTTCCATTGATGAAGTAGCAAAACCTGCGCCATCAGCTGCTAAGCTAGCCGACGTTGCCATACCTGCTGGGTAAGTCGAAAGTGTATCAACACCGCCTGCTGTTACTTCAACACAGATAGTTTCATCGGTAGTTACACGTTTACCACGACCCGTTGTACAGCTAGGGAATTGCGAAAAATCTGCAATTTGGTTGTTCGCATCATTTGCACCAACCATCATGACTGAAGAATAACCTGCAGGGTATGAGCGCACGCTGTTACCATCGTTACCCGCTGCAGCAACCACTAAACCGCCGGCGTTAGTAAAATTAGCAAACGCGTTAGATTCGGTGCTATTTGAACCACCGCCACCAAGGCTCATGCTGATAATATTTGCACCAGCTTGAGAACATAAGTCCGCTGCGTGTGCTAAATCTGAAGAATAACCCCAGCCTTCAGCATTAAATACTTTGATGATGTGCATTGCTACACCCGGTGCCATACCAACCACACCAACATTGTTGTCTGCCGCAGCAATTGTACCTGCTACGTGAGTACCGTGTGGGCCACCATTATCGTACCAGTTGCCAGTGCCACTGTCGTTATCACCTGTGATATTACCCCAAACGAAATCAGGGTTTGTTGCATCTAGACCTGAGTCAATTACACAGACTTTCATGCCAGCGTTCGCATCGAAGGTAACTTGATCAGCTTGTGATTGATAAACTGCATACGGCGTTAATTGTTGCTGCATTGCATTACCGGCGTCATCGTTATACAGCGCCATGGGTACACGCTTTTGATCTTCTTCAATTAGTTTAATATGAGGGTTGTTCAGTAAGCCTTTTACACTTGCAAGATCATGACCTGTAAATTGCGCTGCAATAAAGCCATTACCATCAACTTTAATATCACCACCGAGCTTTTTAGCGAGTGCTTTAACTACGCCTTTATTGTTGTTGTCTACTTGGATGATGTAACGATCGTTTGCTGCATTTGCAGTTCCTGCAGCACATAGTCCACTGATGATAAGTGCTAATGCTAATTTATTCTTTTTCATAATTCGTATCCCAAACATGTTGTTGAGTTAACTAAATGTTAACGTGAGTAAACAATAGTTTAATGGCGCTATAGGTACAAGCAAAATAATCCACAAAACTGGAACAAATTATTCTAGAAAGATACTTTTTATAACGGTAGGAAATAACAGGATGTCTAAACGGGTAAATAGAGTATAACGATTCTCATTTACCCGTCATGACGAAAAGTATGATAAAACTTTTTTATGACAAGTGCTTATGCTTGAACAATAAGTAGGTAAATGGAATGAGCATTAAAAAGTGCACGCCAATTAATACCGGGGTAGTCAAATTTAAGAATTGCGTTATAAACACTAATAAGCTTGCACCACTCATTTGCATCAAACCAATAAGTGCGGAAGCGGTGCCTGCTTGTTTAGGAAATAAACTTAATGCACGGCCTGCTGATGAGCCAAGTGTCAGTGCAAAACCAAACGCAGCAATAAACATCGGAAACATCAACGCAAGCGCAGTACGTTGTTGGCTAAAGGCCAACATTAAGGCACCTGCGATTACAAGTAACAAGAGTCCTGCTTTTAACGCGCGTTTTGGTTGGCGCTTGATGTACAGTGGCATAATAAAGCTAGCAACAATGCTCAATACTGCATTACAGGTAAACCAGAAAGTAAAGTCGGTCACACTGCCACCTAATTCAGTAATAAGCCAGCCTGGTGCTAGCGTAACGAAGACTAAAATAGCCGACATAGTTACCAAGCAAATTAAGCTATGGAATAAAAACAATGGCGTGCTGATGATTGGCATAAAACGGCGTAGGTCAAGAATATGACCACTATAGACGCTATCGGCAGGGCGGGTTTCTTTGTACATTAACAAGGTTATGAATAAACCGATAAGTGCAAATGCTGCCATGAATAAAAAGTTCATGCGCCAACCAAACTGCACTGTGAGCCAAGCACCTAAAATTGGCGCTAGGGCAGGGATAAAGCAGACGATACCATTGAGATAAGTAATGATTTGACCGCTTCGTTCACTACCAAATCGATCTCTTACAATCGCAAACGCCACGACAAACGTGGCACAGGCGCCCAAACCTTGCAGTGCTCTTGCCATCATCAGGCTTGCAAAATCAGGTGCTAAATACGCCCCAAAAGCCGCTGAACCATAAATTGTCACACCGGTAATTGCCACAGGCTTACGACCAAACTTATCTGCTAATGGCCCTGCAATGAGCTGTCCAAGCCCAACGGTAAGCATAAAAATAGCGACGGTTTGCTGAATTTGCTTTTCTGAAGCGTTAAATTGTTCTGCAATGGTCGGAAATGCGGGTAAGTAAATATCAATTGCTAACGGGCTAAAAATAACCAGAAGGCCAAGAATAAATAGTAAGCTGAGGTTTTTGTGCTGGCGTGACTGCATTCGCTCTCCTTTAAAACGGTATTTTATGTGCCCCTAAAGGAAAAGAAAAGCGTTCACTTGGCTAAAAGTGTAATACATACGTAATCATTAAAACTGCTTACAAAAACTTTCCATTTCGCTATCTGGTCTGATGTGTTAGTTTTTTATCTCACATCATAAAAATAATGGATAAACGTCGTGAGCTCACCATCATCATTATTAAAAATTTGGACGAAATGTCAGTCACTGCCAAAGGGTAACTGGTTGTTTAGTAAAGCCGTGTGTTTTAAAGCCCCTTACTTTGGGTCAATAAAGCCATTGATCACACATTTAACTGCTGGGCATTGCAGTGCAACCGTTAAAAATCGCCGAGCAATCCATAATCATATAGGGACTATTCATGCAATTGCACAGTGTAATGTTGCTGAGTTATGTGCAGGTTTAATGGTTGATGCCACTGTGCCGGCAAAAACGCACCGTTGGATCCCAAAAGGCATGACCGTGAGTTATTTAGCGAAAATTGACACAGATATGCGTGCTGTTGCAGAAATAGAAGTGCCGAGTGAGTGGTTAGAAAAGCAGGACTTGCTAGTACCCGTGAAGGTTTATAATAGCCGCGATGAACTCGTTTTCACCGCGGATATCACAATGTATGTAACCGCTAAAAAACGTTAAGACTTATCAGCGGCTTGTTTGTTAACAAACGACAAGTCGTTGTCGTCATCAGCCAATAATGAAGAACTTGTTTGTTCTTCAGGCTTGATTGGCGCCACATTATCTTCTTCGTGACGATGTTTTAAACTACCTTCAATGATTGCGCCGGCTTCGATGCTCAGTGTGTCATGAAAAACATCACCATGAACTTGTGCTGTGCTTTCAATCGTCACTTTGTTGGCAATCAGTGAACCGATAATTTTACCTTTGACGATAACACTATCAGCCTCAATGACACCTTCAATCATGCCAGTGTGACCAATCACTAAATGTTTAACACGTAAATCGCCTTCGATGCGTCCATCAAGCTGAACTTCACCTTGGCTGCTGAGGCCGCCAGTTAAACGAACGTCTTCAGAAATAATAGAAGGAGTGTGGTTGGTTCTTTTTAAAGATGAGCCAGACGAGCTAGCTGCTGATTGTTTTTTTTTACCGAACACGAGAAAGCGCCTTTGTTATTTTAACCGGGTTGACATGTTTGCCATTCACTAAAACTTCGTAATGTAGGTGAGTGCTGGTACTACGGCCAGTACTACCCATTAAACCAATGACATCGTCTTTAGTCACTGTTTGGCCTTTTTTAACCTTAATTTTATTAAGGTGACCAAAGCGAGTAACGAAGCCATTTTTGTGTTGTAGTTCGATAAAGTTGCCATAGCCGCCATTACGACCAGCACGTAAAACGGTGCCATCAGCGGGAGCAAAAATCTCGGTTTTATGCCAACCTGCTAAATCAACGCCTTTGTGAAAAGCACGGCGGCCATTCATAGGATCTTTTCGAAGACCATAACTACTTGAAATGTAGTAATCGGCAGCAGGAAGTGTTTGTGGTAATTCGCTGAGTAAGTTTTCAAGGTTATTTAATGCCAGCAATTTGTCGGCAATCGCTAAAAACTCAGCGGGAATTTTTGATTCGTCAAATAAATCTAATGGACCACCTTGTGCCGTTTCGCTACCGTCTAAAACAGAACCGTCAGCAAGGCTACTATCAAGGCCTGCACCTTCTAACATGGCAACAATTTCTTGGTGACGAAGCTTAATTTGCTCATCTAATACAATAAAACTGCTGTTATAAGCAGCATCAAGACGCGCTAAGCGCTCAGAAATACTCTCTAAGCGTTTTACTTGTTTAGGTTGCTGTTCATCTTCTAAAGGCGCGTGAAACTCTTCAGCGTGCTCCTGAACAGGCAAAAGTAATGGCTCTGCGTCGGTTGGCAGTGCAGGTTTGTTCATTGATTCTGGAAGCGATTCAATCATGCTTTGCAATAGCGCTTGTTTTTGTTCAAGGACTGCCAATTGCTCTAGCTGTTTTTCATAAACAGCTTGTTGCTGATAATGCTGTTTTTGCCATTCTTGTTGTTTTGTTAGCTGAGTTTGTTCGATGCTAGTGATCTTGTCAGCTTGAGAAATGATTTGCAGTGTTGAAATACTTAACCAAACAAGAGCGGTTAAAATGACTAGTAAGGTCGTTAATTGCACCCAAGGAGCTAATACTAAGTGTTTTACCTCGCCATTTTGACGGATCAACAGCTGACGAGCTGGAAAAAACGTGCGATAAAAAGACTTAAGTTTAACTAACATGGCGTACAAAATTTGACTAATAACCGAGCTAAGATAGCAATCTCATTTAAAAAAGCCAGCAAAAAATTGTAACTCAACTGAAAAAAATGCAAAAAAAAGGGCAAAAATTGCCCTTAATCGTTGTTCTGGAAATAAAAATGGCGTGTTATTTTTATTTAGCAGGTAGTACTGTACCTTCGACTGAACCAAAACCAATGCGTGCAAAACCGTCTTTTTCACACCAACCACGCATGATTACGTTGTCGCCGTCTTCTAAGAAAGTACGTTGTTCGCCATTAGCTAGCGTGATTTTTTCTTTACCACCGCGAGAAAGCTCTAACAATGAACCCGCTTCTTCGTGCTCAGGGCCCGATTGCGTACCCGAACCTAACATATCGCCTGGTTGGAAGTTACAGCCATTTACAGTGTGGTGAGTGACCATTTGCGCAACGGTCCAGTAAGAGTGCTTGAAGCTTGATTTAGATACTTGTGTTGGTGCTTCGCCAGCTGCACGCATCTTTTCTGTTTCGATTTGTACATCCATTTTGATATCGAATGCACCAAACTCACGGTTATGAGCTGACTCTAAATAGTCCATTGGTTGTGGATCGTTTTCGTCACGTGTCCAGTTTGTTCTAAATGGTGCCAGAGCTTCTGTTGTAACAATCCAAGGAGATACAGTCGAAGCGAAGTTCTTCGCAAGGAATGGACCAAGCGGTTGGTATTCCCATGCTTGTAAGTCACGTGCAGACCAGTCATTAAATACACAGAAACCAAATACGTGGTTTTCAGCATTTTCAATGGCAATCGCATCGCCTAATTCATTCCCTTTACCAAGGTAAATACCTAACTCAAGTTCGTAGTCTAGGCGTTTACAAGGGCCGAATGAAGGGACTTCTGCATCTGGCGCTTTAGTTTGACCGTTAGGGCGGTGGAACGTTTGACCAGAAACATCAATTGACGATGAGCGGCCGTGATAACCGATTGGTACCCATTTGTAGTTAGGTAGAAGTGGGTTATCAGGGCGGAACAAACTACCTACCGCTGTTGCGTGGTAAATAGAAGTATAAAAGTCAGTGTAATCACCAATGCGACATGGCAGCGCAAATTCGATGTCTGCTTGAGCGATAAGCGCTTCGCTTAATTGTGCTTGCTCACTGGCACCTTCACGGAGTGCTTTTGATAGAGCAAGACGAAGTGCAGACCAATACTGCTGACCAAGACCCATAAATTCATTGAGTGTAGCTTGGCTTGCGGCTTTAACGGCAACCTGTGCATCACCAGAGAATAAACCAAGCTCATTTACTTTTGCTAAATCGATAACTTGATCACCAATTGCGACAGCGCCACGGAACGCTTCGTCTGAATTTTTACGACGTACTTCTGCAAAAGGAAGGTTTTGAATTGGGAAGTCACAGTTCGCTTCGTTAGCAGATGCAACCCAGCTTTTTAGATTAATATCGTGGGTTTCGTTAATTAGGCTCATACTCTTTCCTTATTTGTTCGCGCTGATTTATTAGTTATCTATATGGAGGCAATCAACGCAATTTAAACAGTTAGTTTAAAACAGAATTTAAAACGACAAAAAGCAGCGTGTGAATTTACCCAAACCACACGCTGCTTTTTATTCATCATGATGAACTAGATTACACCACGACGCTCTTGATCACGTTCGATTGACTCGAAAAGGGCTTGGAAGTTACCTTCACCGAAACCGCCGTCATCTACACGTTGGATCATCTCGATGAAGATAGGACCAAATAGGTTCTTCGAGAAGATTTGCAGTAAGTAACAGTTTTCGCTTTGGCTATCTACAAGGATTTGATGCTTACGGATCTTCTCTTTGTCTTCTTTAACCCAAGGTACACGGTCGAAAATGGTGTCGTAGTACTCAGGGATGATATCAAGCGTGGCAATCGTTGATTGGTCAAGCTTATCAAGTGAGCTTACTAGGTCATTCGTTAGGAATGCTAAATGCTGTACACCCGGACCATTGTACTCGTTTAAGTACTCATCGATTTGGTTGTTGTTATTATCTTTACCTTCGTTGATTGGAATCGAGAAAGTACCGCACGGAGATTTAAGTGCGTAAGATAATAACGCTGTTTTTTGACCTTTAATGTCGAAGTAACGAACTTCAGTAAAACCAAATACGTCTTTATAGAAGTTAGCCCATGTTTCCATCGTGCCTTTATAAACGTTATTGGTTAAATGGTCGATACGGATGAAGCCTTTGTCTTCAACAATGTGTTGCTCGCTTAAATCTTCAAAATCTGACTCATAGATAGAACCTTTGTCGCCAAATTGCTCGATGAAATAGATTAAGCTGTCGCCAATACCGTAAATAGCTGGGTAAGGTAAATCTTTATGTGTTGAATCTGTCGCAGGTTTTGCACCGCGCTCAACAGCAACCTCGAATGCTTTTTGCGCATTCTCTACACGCCAACCCATAGAACAAATTGCTGGGCCGTGGCTTTTAGCAAATTCAGCAGAGAAACCATCACGCTCATTGTTTAGTAAAAAATGAATGTCATGTTGGTTATAGTAAACGATGTCTTTACCTTTGAATTTTTTTAGCTTTGAGAAGCCAAAATCAGTAAACACTTTGTCCATGTAATCTGCATCTGGTGTTGCGTATTCAGTGAATTCAATGCCCACTAGGCCTAACGGATTATTTACTTCGCTCATTGTCATTACTCCCGCAATTATAAGCACTGCGCTAAAAAAGAATTATTGTTCTGCAATGAGCGGATGATTAACCAGAATCTCAATAAGGGGAAGATCCCCGCATTATTTAGCCAAAGCCTCTTTTGTAAATTAAATGGGACAATGATTTTAATTTCAGCAATTGCACTATCAAAGGCAGTGAGTAAGCCACTATATTGACTAACAGAGGGTATCCTTTTTTATATCTATCCATATGTATTTAATGGTAAATTTTTGTATTTTTCAGGCAGTAAAAAAGGCCTTGCACGGCCTTTTTTATTAAGTCGCTTGTATTGATTAGTTTACAGTTTGACGTGCTTTGTTAAAAAACTTGCTGCGCTGTTGTAACCAAGGGTTATCTAAAACTTGTGGTGCTGCTTGATAATGGCGTTCAACCACTTGGTTTAGGGTACGGGTTGATTGCGTAAAACTAAGTTGCTGCTGTGCAGCACCCATATTGGCAATCTCGGCATCAGTCATCGCACGACCAGCAAATAACAAGGCGTTTAAGTATCCCGGCTTAGTTTCGTAGTCATTATCGGTTAAAAGTAAGGCCGCATTGTTGATTGCCCAGCGCTCATTGATTTCACCTTCGTCTTTAATACCAATCAGCTTACCATCAAGATAAATTTTCAGTGCGCCATTGTTTGGAGCAGCGTAAAACACAAAGGCAATACGATGCCAGCTGTTTGCCAAAAGCTCGCCAAAGTAACCACTGTCACTGGTGGCAATACCAATGGCGTTATCTCGGCTAACGTACAAGTCTGCGTCATCACTGTTAGTGATATCGGTTTGTAGTAGTGAGCGCCACTCATTGGTGCTTTGTTCTGGCCACATAATATCCATCACTAAGGTGTAATCAGCGATAAGGCCTTCTGTTTGGTAATCACCGTTTGCGGCACTATTAGCCGTTAAGGTTAAGCCTTGCGTTGGGCTATGGCGAGCAAAGGCGAGCACGCCTGAGGCACCCGTTGGTAAATCAGCAATTTCAAGCTCTGTAGTGGTGGCAAATTGACTATCTTCTGGCCCCCAGTTTTTGTCTTCAGGGTCGAAAAAGCTGAGTGTTGCAGGGCCAACGTCACTGCTAAAGCCTTGCTCAGGATTGTTAAAATTCCATACCGTGACTGCATCATCTGTTTTACACGCATTCAGTGTGTTATCGGTATCAAGATATAAACATTGGCTGGTGCGTGCTCGCGCGTAATTATCAAGTAGCCACCAACTTTCTGCGACCAATTGGGCTTCTAAGCTTGGCAGAGCAGGGAAGAACAACCCGCTATTTAGTGCTGGGCCTTTAAATAAAGCAACCTGGTAAGTGCTTGCGTCATCAAGGTTATCTGGCACTAACGAGACCCATTCAGGCTGGCTTTCGCGCATGCTTTTCAACTGGCTGCCAGTCACCTCAACTTGATAAATTGAATTAAAGCCTGGGGTGTTTGATGGTTGGCGTTCAACCTTAAATGCGGCATGGAAGTCTTCTTGGGTTAACGTACCCGGTAGCCAGCGATCTTGTACTTGGCTTGCATCAAGCAAGGCAGCATCAATCTCGGGGAACTGCTGCATAGCAGCTTTGGCAGTAATCGTCGTGAGCTCTTCTGCAGAAGGGTAATTTTCTGAAACCGCAATTTCGGTGTTTGCATCTGGGGCATAGCGACCCATGATTTCATCGATGGCGTTTTTAGTGCTTTCATCTTGGGTCGTAATGCTGGTGGTTGCGACGGTATTGTAATCAACATCCGCAAGTGTTTTGTCTTCAAGGTTAAAAGTTAAGGTAAGATCAGTCAGACCTTGTGCAAAAAAGTTTGGCTGAATAACAATACTGCCGTTATCTAAGGTTTGATAACTTTCACCGCCATGAGTATGCCCACCAAGCACTAAATCAATTCCCGCCACATTTTGTGCAATGCGGGTGTCAGTGCCTTCACCTAAGTGACTGACCATGACCATGTAATCAACATCTTGACGGTATTGGTTTACAATCTGCTCAGCCACGTCTTGCCACTGCCAATTCATTTTAAAATTAGCGATAAAATCAGGAATTGGCTCGTCTTCAACTGGTTCATCAAGTTCATTCCAAGGCACTGAAGTCATGCCAAAAAAGCCGATACGAAGGCAACCAACTTGGACAACAGAAAAATCGACACCGGCAAACGACGTCTCGCTGCTACCATCATATTCGGTGTTACTTGAAAGTACGATGGCATTATCGTCATCGGCAAAGTCCAGCAATTGCTCAGGTCCCCATGCATAATCGTGGTTACCTATGACACGTACGTCAAAGGCCATGGCTTTTATAGCTTCGACAGTGGCTAACCCTTGTGATGTTTGTTCCGCTACGGTGCCTTTTTCATAATCGTCACCACCATTGGTGAATAAAGTATTAGGGTTTTCAACTTTAGCCTTGTCGTAGTAACTGCGAATACGGCTGAATAACTGCTCTTTAAAGCCAAAGCGCGCGTGTAAATCTGCAACATGAATAAAGCGTACCGTTTGGTTACTGGCTGTGTCATTACATTGCTCGCCAATTGTTTTACTGGCCGCAGGAACGGTGCGAGACATTAAAGCAAAACTACCAAATTCTGTAATAGCACTGACAGCAAATCCATCATCGCTTTGTTCAGTACTGAGAGTTTGCCACTGCTCATCAACTAACTGCACTATGCTAAAGGCAAGGTTGGTTTGTTCATCTGGTAACTTAATCGCTAAACTTAATGGCTCAGCAAATATCAGGTTATTTGGGCGAAAGGTATGAATACTCGATACAATACCTTGCTCGATATCCGTGCTTGAAGCGCTTGTCTCTGTATAAGTAAATGTGGTGTCTGTCGTAACTGTGTTACTTATTGCATTAAGTATGACATCGCCCTGTGCAAATTCAGCTGATAAGCCATTTTCGACAGAAATAATCAAACCAGACTGATCAGGAGCTGTTGCGACTTCTTTTGTTGTTTTATCGCCACCGCATGCTGTCAGTAATAAGCTAGTCAGAATAATGACCAGTAGTTGAGTGTTAAAGCGCACTTACTCAGTTCCTTTGCCAAACCAAATTAATATCAGAATATAGTATCAGTTTTAAGGACGCAGAGGGAATAGGGGAGAGAGAAATTCCCCGCAGCGGGCGCTACGGGGAATAAGTATTATTGCTTTTCAGCAGACACTTCTAGCTCTTCAGCTAGGATGTGTTCAGTCGTTTGTGGCTCGTGTTGGCCTTCAGCACCGTGCATCCAAGCGACTAGTTTGTCGCTTAGTAAGTACATGATCACTGCAGAAAGAACCGCAGTTGCGCCTAAGCCAATGAAGATACCCATCGCGTTGTCTAACGCTTCTTCACCTTCACCTAGGAATGAACCTACGAAACCTGCAATTTTGTTTGCAACCGCTGTACATAGGAACCAGATACCCATAAGCATTGAAGCTAAACGTAGAGGTGCAAGTTTACTCACCATAGATAAACCAATCGGCGATAAACATAACTCACCTAATGTGTGGAATAAGTAGAATAAAACTAACCACATCATGCTGATTTGTAGGTGCTCACCTTGACCTTGTGTCATTAGCGCTAGGATCATCGTGATGAAACCAAGTGCTAAGAAAATAAGTGCAATAGCAAACTTAACCGGAGAGTTTGGTTCACGTTTATCAAGTTTCAACCAAATGATGGCAACTAAAGGTGCAAATACAATGATGAAAATTGAGTTTAAAGATTGGAACCAAGAAGCAGGTACTTCAAAGTTAAATAGCATACGGTCAGTGTAATCGTTAGCGAAAAGGTTCATTAAACCGCCCGCTTGTTCAAAGCCCATCCAGAAGATGATACTGAATACACTCATAGTGAAAATAACTTTAATACGGTCAGTTTCAACTTTCGTTAAAGGCTCTTTAGTATTTGATTCAGATTGTGCTTGAGAAAGCTTAGCCGAAGGAACAACACCGATTTCGCCTAAGTATTTATTACTTAGTGCAAGTTGAAGAAGAACTGAGATCACCATACCTACACCAGCTACGATGAAACCCCATTGCCAGCCCATTGCTGCAGCAGCATAACCCGCAACTAGAGGACCTAATGCACCACCTAGGTTGATACCCATGTAGAAGATAGTGAACGCACCATCACGACGTTGGTCACCTTCTTTATAAAGGTCACCTACCATGGTTGAGATATTTGGTTTAAATAAACCGTTACCTAAACAAAGTAGTGTTAAGCCAATATAGAAAACGTTTTCTTCTTGGCCAGCTAAATAGCTGTGAGGAACACCCATAGTGAAATGGCCTGCAGCCATTAATAAACCACCAAGTATAATCGCTTTACGTTGTCCTAAGACGTTATCGGCTAACCAACCACCGAATAGTGGTGTGATATATACAGCCATAGTGAAGGTACCATAAAGGCTTAATGCGTCTGCATTTGACCAACCAAAACCACCTTCTTGTACAAGCGCTACTAAATATAAAACTAAAATGGCGCGCATGCCGTAGTAACCGAATCGTTCCCACATTTCTGTGCCGAACAACAGGAATAACCCTTTAGGATGCCCTAAAAAGTCACCTGCTTTAGGTAATGAACTCATATTTACTTCCTAACTCTAAGTTTTTATTTGAGGCCTTATTGTTTTTGCTTTGGTCGTTCTATGTATTTATTTAGTGAACGGGCGGCCATGTTTATTGATGCAGCTAAGATAATGGTTTGTTGCTCAAGTTTTATACTTGAAGGTAAGAGACACACCCTTATCCTAGCTACAAGTGCGCTACAGTATACATAGACCTTATGGTGAGGGGAAGATCTTGCGACACTTGCTCCTTGTGATGCGATGGTTAGTAGCTTGCATAAGGCACAACAGGTTTACCCGGGAATGCCAGCTCGCTATACACCGGATTAAAGTAATAACGGAAGTACAGCTGAGCGTAATTCGGTTCATAAAAATCGGCTCTATCTAGGTTGAAGTAACCACCAAAGAACCAATGAGGCGTGAATCGATACTCAAAACTTGCCCCTAAGTTATACGATAAGCCACTGCTGGTATCGCCCTCAAAGTAAGGCACAACACCCGTTACAGCTGTTTGAGCTTCTGCTTGGCCTTGCAAAATAGGGTCGTTCGGGAAAAATGCGATGTCGTCAGTGGTGGTGGTAGACCAAGACACCCCAGCCCGAAGCCTATATACAAAATTATGACCAATTCGTTTATCAAAAATCACAGGTAAAGACGCGCCCAAGTAGTTTTGTGGGCTGTAATAGCCACCATGCCCCCAGGTTTCTTCACTTAAATTATACTTATATGACCAGTGTAATAAGTTAAGACCTAGGCTTAATTCGGTGTTTCTTTCGCGAATATAGCGATAGTAACTCCCCCCCATTAGGCTGTAGCTTTGGTTGTCTTTGACATTTTTACCTTGCAAGAGTTGATAGTTGGTACTGCCCCAAAACCCCCAATCTAGGCCTAGGTCATGAGATAGATTAAGTTGTAATTGCGTAGCTCTAACACCGCCCCATACTTGGTTGGTAAAGACATCTTCAAGTCCGGCGTAAGATAATACAGAGCTAGTGACTGGGCGTTTATTAAACGTGACGCCATAACCAAAGTCGCCTAAATCACCTTTGTAATTAACGCCCCACACGATATCTTCGACTAAAAAGCCAAGTGGAGTGGTACCAACATCAATGCGCCATTGCTCGTTTTGCCAAGCAAGGCCAATATCCATACCTTGTTGCTTTGGTTTTATGCTTAAAAGTGGGCAGTCAAAAATACAGAGGGCCCCTTGACCATAGCGGCTACCTGCAAAGGTTTCATCAAAGCGGGTTTCTTGGCTCGATATCGTCATTGGGTCTAATTTCACAATCCCAGTGCCACCCCACAGTGGAAAACCGGCTTCGATAGGCGTTGCACCAGCGCCGAGGGTTGACTCATTTTGCGTGCTTGTTTGGCTACTTAAGTTGATAGCGGCTGTGATATAGGCTTGTTCATCGCGCTCGATGCTTTGTAATTGGCGCTTGGCATTATTGACATACCATGCTTCATTTTCATCAAGGGCATACAGCTCATAGTGCTGCTCATCGCTTAAGTTGCTCGTTGCCGTATCTGGATCAACTGCCGCGCGGTACCAGTTTTGAGCAAGCGTAGTTTGTTGCTTAGCTTGTGCAACCGCTGCCGCTTGATAATAAAGTTCTTGGTTATTGTTTGATTTAGCCAGCAATATTTCAGCTAGATTAATGGCACTTTGTGTATCTTCAAATTGTTCAAGTGCGGTCATTAATTGCTGCTGACGATAGCTTTGTTCACTTGAAACCTGATTAATTTGTCCAGCAATGATGCGATTAGCTAAATCATCTCTTTGCTGCTGACGAGCGAGTGTCGCAATAGCTAAAGCAGTATCCGTTGAGACAGTTTGCCCATTTGCGATGTGTTGCTCATAGCGGCTAATAGCTTCTTTACTATTGCCTTGCTCGATATGAGCATTGATCAGCGCCTCTGACAGTTCTGGGTTATCAGGGTAGCGTGTTGCAAGCTCTGAGAGCTTAGTAACTCTAAGATTACTATCACTAAAGCGATTAACGTAATTAACTTGAAGTGCTAACCATTGTGATTGCTCTGCATCGGTTGCGTTACTCGGCAGGTGATAGTCTGCAAACCAGCTATCAGCAGTGTTTTTATCGTTGCTTTCAATTAGCCAATTAGCATAAGTCATATGCCAATAAGGGCTCAAGCTTGGGTCACGATTGAGGGCTTTTTTCAGTTGTCTAATCGCATACTGCTGCTCATTAATTTGTTGCCATTGGCTGGCAAGCTCAGCTTGCATTAAAGGTGTTAATGGCTGTGCTTCTAACTCGGTAAGCTTATAAATCACCGTGGCTTTATTGCTAGCTGTGTTGTTGGCAGACAGTCTTTCTAGCTTAGTATTAATACTCAATTGTTCTGTGAGTACATTGATTTGTTCGGTGCGTGCGTTATTAGGAATGTAATCTAAGGTTGCCAATGCTCCTTGATAGTCATTCAACGAACGTAAAAATAGGGCATGGCTATAACGTAAATCTGCATCTAGAGGAAATTGCCACAAGGTTTTTTTATACAGCGCTTTCGCATGATCAACTAAACCCTGTTGCTGGTATAAATTTGCAAGGTCGTAATATAGCCAGCTTTGACGAGGGCTTTGTTTAATTGCCATAAGTAGCACATCAACCGCTTCATCAAGCTTACCTTGTGAAGTTAGTTCGTCTGCTCGAGCTCGCAGTTGCTGTGTTTGTAATAGGGTGTAATCTTCGGTCAGTAGCGCTTGTTGCTGACGAGTTAAGCTATTATAAAATTGATGACTACGAGCATAATTGCCATCTGAGGCCGTTAATTCGAGCATGGCACGCAAAGTAGGCTGTTGCAGAGGATCGTCTTTTAGCACTTGCTTATAGAGATTCATCGCGTTTTGGTATTGCCCAGCTTGTTTGGCAAGTTCAGCGCGGTAAAACAACACGGTATTAGGGTCTTCATTTAACGTATCTGCTAAATCAAGCTTAAGTGCAGCCTGTTTTAACTCATTGCTACTAATGGCCGATTTAGCTTCATCAATGTATTGCCAAAAACGTGCGGTATTGGCGAGACCTTTTAATACCGTTATGCGGTTTGCATCTATGCTGTATTGTTGTGCTTTTTTAAAGTACTGGTAGGCATTGGCATTCCTGCCTTGTCTTAAGTTTAATAAACCTAGGCTATTGTATATTTCAGGATCTTGAGGACGCCCTCGCAGAGCTTTATTGAAGAGCTTTTCTGCCGTATCAAAGTGACGTTTTTCAAGTTCGACACTGCCTTTGAGCCATGCCTGATAAGCAGGATCCGCTTGCTTTTTTTGTTCAGCCAAATGTGCTTTTTTAAAGTCACTAAATTGCAGCTGACCTTTACTGCTTTTAGGGTAGGCAGCAAAGTAGTCTTGATAAGCAAGCTTAGTGTGTTTATTAAGCGGCATGTTTTCAAGCGCTGCAAGCCAAGCAAATTCGGCTTCTACACCATATTGATTGCTGTGTGCATAGTGGCTAAGTAGCTTAATGGCTTCTTTATTCGTTGGGTTCTGTTTTAATAGATGCCTTGCATAGGCAAGCTCAAAACGGCCACTATGAGGGTAGCGTTTCATTAAAGAACGATAACCGCGCAGTGCTTGTTGATACTGACTTGAATCTTGAGCAAGCCAGTTGATGTGCTCAAGCTCATATTCAATATTCGGGTAAGCAGATTTAAATAGGCGGTTGTATATTTGCACTGCTTCGCTGTACTGACCAGCTCTGGCACGAAGCCTGGCTTGTTGAACCACTTCTTTGTCTTGATTATTGACTCGTGCGAGCATAGTTAAGCTTGTTATACACGGATGCGACATCTTACTGAGCTCTGCTAAACGTGCATTGGCTTTATCGACTTCTTTTAGGCTATATAAAACACGCACCTCTGCGCATTGCACTTGGGTGTTTTTAGGTGCAATGCTTTGCAGCTTTTCTAAGCTGTCGCTCATCAATTGATTATCACGCTCAATTTCACCTAGTTGCACTTGGCTAATTAACCAATCAATTGATTGACTATCAAGGTCCTTGTTAACTGCTGCGGATGCACTGGAGCTTGCTAAAACTGCAGCAAGTAGCCACTTTATCGGCATTCATTGCTCCAGTTAGTTGTTAAGGCGCCGTTTTTATCAATACTAAAGCGTTTGTTCAATGCGCTATTACCAAATAAATACAACACGCTGTCGTAATAGCGGCTGGTGGTAAAGCGGGTGTCCATCATAATTTGCTGCTGTAACGCAGTGACAGCTTGTGATGCACTCTCTTCAGCAAGCAGTGGTAATAAAGCAGCAACAAAACCACTTGGGGCATTGCCAGCTGTACTGCCCGTGACGGCATTGGTTTCTAATGGCACTTTGCCTGAAGAGACTATGCTATCAATAAAGGGTTTAAACTGCTTAGCAAGGGCATTTTTATAAGGTGCATCTTCTGCCATCATGCTGGCCCAAAGATAAACGCGGATTGCATTGTAACTACCTGTGGCTGGCGTGCTTTTATCATGATAAAAGCCTTTTTCAACGCTGTAATTAACCCAGTCAGGGCTCATGCCTTTTGGTGCTGTATCTATTAATAACTGCGCCGAGTTATCGTGTAATGTTTGCCAAGGCGAGTGAGGGTATAAATGTGCAAATTGCGCAAAAATAAATAGCGGCGCATAACTTGGATTTAATTTCCAGCTACTGTCTTTTTCAAAGCCTGATGGCCCAGGTAACAAGGTCAGGCCAAGGTTTGGTATCTGCGCGGTTTCTTCACGAATAATGCGCTCAGCAAGCACTGAGCTGAGCACTGCGTAGCGTCTTTCATTCCATAAAATAGCCGCTTGTGACAGGGTATAAGCAATCCATAAATCTGAATCAGAAGCTGGATTAGAATCAATAATTTGCCCTTGGCTTTGTTTAATGCCCCATTGCCATGCTGGTAAACGGGTACTTAAATCACCTTCAGAAAGGTGTACTTCAGTCCATTCAAGTAACTTATCGAAGCTGGCTTTATCATTGGCAAGTAATGCAAAGAATAACGCATAAGATTGCCCTTCTGAGGTGGTGATGTCGTATTCACTGCCTAAATCAATTACACGTCCTTCTGGTGTAATGAAGTGAGTTTTAAAGTTATTCCACTGCGGCCAAGCGCTACAGCTTAATTGGGCTAAGGCACTACTTGAAAAAACAAAAACGAATAGTAAAGAAGCGATAGTTTTCATTATGCCTGATCTCCTTCAGATAAACGTTTTTTGGTCAGTAGCGCAAGCACTCGCCACAACATAAATGAAATAAGTAGTAGTGTAAGTAGCGACAGAATCGCTAACAGGACTGGGCGGTCTGAAAAGTGGAACCAAATAAGTGTATGAATAGGCACATGACCAACAAAATACTGCTCATCGGTTTTAATCGTTTTGATGCCTTGGCTATTGATAATGGCGGAGCTTCCCATTATTTGAGCAGTTTTATCTTCATTTAATAAGGCATCAGTGAGTAGCGCATATGCACTTTCATTACTGGCAATTAAAGATACCACTGAACGGTCTGAATCGAATGGTGACTGAAATCCTGACATCACAGCTAAACGACCAATGCTGCTGATGTTTACTTTAATTTTTTCAGCGCCTTTTGTGTCGTATGCACCATTGTAGATAGCTTGATCAACAATGCGTTGGTTGTTGTTGATAAGCACACTTAGGGCGCTATCTTTGGCAAGGGATGTTAAGAATGAATCAGCCTTACCAATGATAATAATGTCCTTATCGTTTAGCGCTAATTGGTTACTTGGGAATTGAATTTCTAAACGGTGCGCAGGGTAGCCGGTAATAGCGCCTAAATGACCCGCAAAATTAAGCAATAAGCTAATCGCGTTAACTGAGGCGTTAGCTTCCATCACCAAAGTACTTTGGTGTAAATCGGCATATTTGGTAAATGGAAAACCACCACTTGCAAAGGCACGTAAGTTTGGCATGGCAATATAGTGATGGAAGTCACTCACATCAATCGTAGAGCTGCCGTCAATAGCGCCAAATTCACCACCGGCTGGAATGGCACTACATTCACCGGTTTTCACAACAGCAAAGTTAAAGTCATAAGTCAGCTGGTTATTTGTTGTTAAATCTAACCCCGTTAATTCAAAGTCTTGACGAGTTTGAGTTGGATTAAAATCTGATAGAAGCGGCAACAACGTATTGGTTGTTATTGTTTTACCGCCTTCGTTATCAAGAATAAAACCATCCACAAACTTACCGTTGATCAGCATGTTCAAACGCGACAACATGTTTTGTTCAACAGGTGTGTTGCGATAATTCAATGTAATCGGAATACCATTTTCACGCCAAGTAAATAAATCGGGTGCAAAGCGTAAATCTAAACGAACTGGCAGACCGCGATAACCTTCTGACTGCAGTTGAGTAGGGTATTCAATAAACTCATCAAAGCTCACTGGGCGATCAGAGCGCACCCACAGTGGGGCATCGTAGGCTTTTCTAAGTGGTAAATTGCTAATTGCATCAATGGTTGCGCTGCGACCTGTCATCACTTTATAACCAAAGACTAAACCAACAACGGCTTCTTTTAATTGCGCCGTGTCTTTACCTAAAACAAGCAGTACCTTGGCGTAACGGTGAGTTGGGCTGCTGATTATTTCGACTGTTGGTTTATCAACATTAGGGTAATTTAATAAAAAGTCAGGCTTGTTGTCATTGGTGGCAAAAACCACACTATGCTCTGTTGGGGTGGCATTGATTTGCACTGGGAACTGCGCTTTGCGCCATTTTGCTTGCGCGCCAAAAAAGCTTGATAAGGTTGTGGCAGCTTCTAACGTATTTTCATCGGGTTGTGATGCAAAAACGAATGGCAAAGTGACCTTATTGTAGTCGCGAGAGTCAAAAAATGGTGCAGGGAAATACTCTAACAAGCTTTCAAGTGCCAGTGCTTGACGGTCAATAGAAATACGGCTGCTTTTACTCAGCTCAGCCCAAATTGTATTACTATAATCATCCTGACAAACCATGTCGTAATAACCCACTAACTCAAAACGAATTTGGTTAAAGTCTTTAATTAATTTAGGATTAAGCACGATGCTACGCTCAGCGACAGTGCCGATAGGCGTGTTCTTATCATCGATAGGCAACACAGTAACAAGATTTTCATTTAAGAAAATTTTTAAATGTGACACACGACCTATCAGGGATGGTGACGTTGTATATGAAAAATCGAGGGTTAGTTTTTTACCTAACTTATCAAGACGGTTCGTAAAATCAACGCGGGTACTATTGCTCACACCATCAAGTTTAAACTTGCTTAATCCAAGCTTTTCAAAGCTTAGCGTCATGCTTTCAATTGGCGCTTGTTCAGGATAACCATGATCAAAAATCGCTTTATTAGAAAGAGGCTCAGCACTTATCGCCCAGCCAGATAAGCTGAGTGTGATAACAGCGAATAACAAGGTTAAAAAAGTTCTTATCATGATGTTTTTAGTACTTTTGTTGGTTTTTTGGGTAATAACGACGCCACAAAGTACAAGACTCTTGATGCAAACGCAATCGCGGGTCTTAATTCATTTGGGGCATGGAAAATCAAGTTCTTAAAGCCTTTAATACTGGTATAAAAAACGTGAGAAAAGCTATACGAAGGCTTGTCGTGTTTAAAGTTTTCTTGCCAATCAAGCCAAGCATCAGCACGTGAGAAAGTGCATTGAATAAAGGCTGTTTGTTTTTCTAAATCTAAATCTCTGAGGGTCAGACCCAACTGCTTATCGCGGGTGTTACAAATATAGGTCGGGAATGAAAACTGTTTCAAGCCACGACTCATTAGCAGCTCTACCTTATCATTTACACGGCACAGATGATTGTGTTCAGTTTCAAGACCAACGCCATTATTTGAGTAGTCCGTAATTTTCACTTTAATGGTGCGGCCATTGGCTAGGCGAATAGCCGCAGGGAAATTTGCTTTGATACGGTGTGAGCTACGTACTTGTTTCGCTTCAGCGGCAACAGCCACAGCAGCACCCAAAATTATCACGTTATAGCTTGCCCACAGCATGCTAATGACGAGTACGCCTATTTGTGAACTATCGCCGAAAAGCAATCTAAATACGCCGTAGGTCATACCTAACACGTTAACCAGTAACAAGATTATATAAGGCTTCGAAATCGTCCAGTCGTAGTGATCTTGCTTGTTTAAGCCACCTTTTTCGGTCACGTTAAACTTGCCCTTATTCGGGTTGATAAGCGCAACTGTAGTGGGTTTTAAAATATACCAAGCAAGTACTGATTCATAAACTTCGCCCCAAAATGAATAGCGGTACTTTCCTTGAATTCGGGAATTGGTGATTTTTACCTGTAACAGCGTTGGCACAATATAAAGAAAGATAGCAACAAACGGTGCATAGATAATTTGCGCATTGAAATAAATTAATGCCAGCGGCGCGGTTAAAAACACAATGCGCGGGATACCCGATAAAAAGTGCAACATAGCGTTTAAGTAACACAGTCGCTGTGCAATATTTAAGCCCTTACCAAACAGTGGGTTATCTAATCGGAATATTTGCGCCATGCCGCGTGCCCAACGAATACGCTGGCCAACGTGGGCAGATAAGCTGTCAGTGGCAAGGCCTGCAGCTTGCGGAATATTAATGTACGTTGTTTTGTAGCCTGCGCGCTGCATTCTAAGCGCGGTATGGGCGTCTTCTGTGACGGTTTCTACCGCAAAACCACCAATTTCTTCAAGGGCACTACGCCTTAACACAGCACACGAACCACAGAAGAAGGTTGCATCCCACATATCATTACCATCTTGGATTAAACCATAAAACAGCATGTTTTCATTAGGGATTTTTCGATGGTTCTTTAGATTGCGCTCAAATGGATCGGCAGAGAAAAAGTGGTGAGGTGTTTGTACTAAACACACTTTACTATCATTGATGAACTGCCCCATTGTCATCTGTAAAAATGAGCGAGCAGGGATGTGATCACAGTCAAAAATAGCAATGTAGTCGCCATTCGTTACTTTCATCGCATGATTCATATTACCGGCTTTGGCATGTTTGTTATCAGGACGAGTTAAATAACCAACACCAATTTGCTTTGCAAATTCTGCAAATTCAGGGCGCTTACCATCATCTAAAATATAAATATTTAGCTTATCTGCAGGCCAATCAATACTTTGCGCAGCAATCGTGGTGGGTTTTACTACCTCTAATGGCTCATTATAAGTCGGAATATAAATATCAACTGTTGGCCAGTTTGCTGTGTCTTTTCCTAATGCAATGGGCTTGCGGTGCAGTGGATTGATGGTTTGGAAGAAACCTAAGATCAGAACTAACCAAGCGTAACTTTCAGCAAGCAATAAACCAATCCCGAGTGCAAGGGCTAACGGGTCCCCCCAGTTCAGGGTATCTGTGTAGCGCCACCATAGATAACGTGTTGACGTTGTCACAGATAGGGTGATCATCACAATGGTTGCTATTTGTCCTTCAACACGTCTGAGTGAATAAGCAACCACCAAAATTAAACTAATGAACACTGCTTGTGCTTCAATACTAAATGGTACGGTGATAAAAACAGCTACAGCAAAAATAAGTAGGGTTAAAAACGCGACTTTTAAGGTGCTATTTTGCCAAATGGATGAGCGACTCACCGCTTTATATGATTTAGTTTTGGTTTGTTTTTTTGCGACTAACCAAAGTACTTTAAATGAGCGTACAAGCTTGCTGTCTGCCAGTCTTAATAAGCGTGCAGAGCGTGTTATTTTGCGCCAAGTTTTACGCTGTTCAATGGTTATGTGCTGCTGTGAGGTTGTGGTGGTGTTGAATAGCGCAAGATAAATACTTTGCAATACAATTCGAACACAGTTACTCGGTGTCAAAATAGGTTGAGATACATGGGGGTATAAACGCTGTAATTTATGTTTAATTTCTCGTTTTTTGTTGTTATCTAATTTAATAAATAATGACAAAAAAAGCACAAAGAAAGGCAGTAAAAATGCACCCAACAAGCTCATTTTATGTTGATTGTAATAACCATGAAACTTAATGAATACAAACCGTACAAGCGGCTTGGTTAAAACTAAGCTTAATAGCACTTTTAATAAGCGTTGCGATACACTTACAGAACTTATTTTATTGCTCATTCTGACTCGCACGGCTTACAAGCCAACCTGCTAGCGTTTCAAAATCGTCATTAGCAACGCTATACGGTGCACAGTTAATCGCCACATTGCGAAACGCGGTGGCTTCTTTGATCACTTCATCTTTGTTGATATATAAAGGCGCAATTAACGGCAGTTCACTTTGCCAAAGCTGCAATAGATCTGATTCAAGCTCAGAGGCAGAGTTATATTTATTAGTTAAAAAGTAATGCTGCCATGATGACTCTGCCTGTTTAAGTGTGTTTAAACGCTTGAAAGCAAAGCTGTGACAAATAGCATCACAATTAATAATCTCAAGGAATATATCGTCTTCATTTAGCGGGTAGCGATGCACATCGACATGGGCAGGGCAGTCAAATAAAAACCAGCTGTCATCGCTGTCATTAAGTTGCTGACAGCTCTCGATAATGCTCGAAAAGTCTAAGCCTAAGTTCGAGCGGCTACCATAAGGTAAGAACCTTACACCATCGTTATCTTGGTGGAACTGCTCACATGCTGAAGCGAAGTCTGGGTAATCGCTCCAGCCAAGCAGATGCTCCCAGGCAAGTCCAAGGTGTAGGCCTAAGTCGCCTTTAGGGTCTAAATCGATGGCATACACAGGCACATTTGATTTTCTTAAGGCGCAAGCAAGATTGGCCACAATCGATGTTGTACCTGTCCCGCCTTTAATTCCTTTTAAAAAAATTCGCTTCATTTATGAGTCTTTATTGCGCTTTTGTTAATTTTTTTAGTGCTCTGTGTTTGTGTCGTTGCTAATGCAATATCGTTAAGCAAAGGGTATTTTTCAATCGTTTTGCGATTTTTTTCGACATCAACAATTTCAACATAATCTGTTTCCTTGCCACCAAATTGACGTAACAACTTCTCAATATCATATTGAGTTAAGGTGTGTGAATTTTTTACTGCAAAGTCATTCATCTAAAAAACCGTAATGCGAAAAATTAGCTTAAAAATGTTCACGATCCATGGACATAATTTGCATTATATATAGAATAGCGTTTAAAACTAGTACTAAAGTATCTTTTTTAAGGGTTTGTTAGTGCCTCATTTAAATATTACAGGACTAAACGGAGCTTTCTCTGAGCTTAAGCGAAGCGCAAACTATGCTTTACTTGCCCCGTTAGACAATCAGCTATTAGAGTTAACAAGGCACCTTTTAACCAATCATAAAGACTCGGTTTTTTTGCTTTCAGAACAAGTCGAGTTGTTCTTTGAAGGAGAAGGTAACGAGTTATTGTTCACTTTGTTCGAACAAGGGGTACTACGTCCTTTCCATTTACATCATAATGAAAATGTATCAAAAAGTTTGCATTTTTCCCGTGGTGTTATTAACGAAATAAAACAGTATGAGCAACTGAAAAACAGTACCGTTATCGTGCATGTCGATTCAGAGCAGTTAGTTTCCTTGAATGAGCAACAGCTTGGTGAAAAACTCAAGCTTTATCTGGCTTTGTCACAGTCAAAAAATGTCACTTTAGTGTTTTTAATGTCAGGAGCCCATGTCAGTGAATTGAGGCGCCAGTTGTTAGCTTTAAACCGTTTCTTTGACGGCTTAATTTACATGACTCAAGAAGCATCTATCCGCACCCTTGAGTATGATTATTGGTGCCATAAAGAAGGTGTTATTGCTGGACGCTCAGTCAATTTGCAGCTTCATGATGGTCAGCTTGCATTAATAGAAGAAGAGCAAGAAGCCGATGAAAAGTCGCAGCCAACGGCTCAAGATTTTGATGAAGACGAGGTATGGCTAACTCGCAGTGCTGTGCCTGAGGGGACAAAGCTCCCTGTTTTTTATAAAATTATTGATGACAATGATGCTCTTTTTTCTAAAGGGCTAACTAAAAAGTCAGCGACCTTAGTATTTGCCGTTAGCCGCTACACTGATTTAAAAGTATTAGCCAAAGATTGCTTCTCTCTTCGTAAAAAATGTGGTCGTCGGTTGAAATTGGTTATTCAAAATGTTGATGGCATTATTCGCCATCAAGATGAGTGCCTATTTTTAACCTTAGGGGTTAATCTTATTTTATATAGTTATTCTGAGCCTTCGCGATTACTGTCACAAATTCAGTCAATTCAAGGGTTTCAGTTTTCAAGACCCCTACCAAAATCGATTGATGATGTTCTAAAATACAGTGAAAATGTATTGGCCAAAGGGTATTTACCTCCTGTTAAATTCGCAGAGCAGGTTGCGAAGCATAGTGATTCTGCTGCCAACCTTGGCGTAAGCGGCGTACTTGTTTTGATGCAGCTTTTGCCACGTATTGATGCGATACACCCATTGCATTTATTCCATGTAAAGCGCGAAGGGGATATTTTTAGTTTTGCTGATGGTTCGGTTTATCTTTACCTACATGCTTGTCGAGAACACGATGTTGAAAGCGCAATTAAGCATTTATTTAAATTACAGGTGAGTGACTTCTTTATGTCAAAAAATGTCATTGCTGATCATTTTTATATTCAGCAAGAATGTCGCCGCATGCAACGTCATTTTGCTAATACTGAAATAACAGACTTTACTCAGCAATTACAAGAAAATGTAAGCTATATTTTTGACGCAAAAGCATCAGATATAGCAAGTTTAAACACTGAAACACCGGAATTTAAAAAAGTGATTCGACCTATATCCGAGCCAGTAAAAGTGACCTTAAAAGGTGAACTATCATGAGCTTAAATCAGTTTTTTATAACTTTTATCATCGCAATGTTAATCGGCATTCTGCTGAGTAATACAGGTAAGTTATTGTTTAAAAAAGCAGTCGTGCTATACCGAAAACTAACATTTAGGCATGTATTATTAACGCCTTATACGCCAAGACGACTCAAAAAGGATAACAAGTGAGGCTTTCAGGATTAGGTTTTTGGAATTTATATTTTTTAGTTAAGTTTGTTCTGTATAGCCGAGGTGATATTTCGTTTGATTTATTTGCAAACTTAGCTTTTTTTGCATTTCTTGCTATCTCTTTTCAACATATTTGGTTGGCTCGCATTAAACAGATTCTGAGTGTGGTAATTGGTGTTGCCTTGTTGTATCACGATTCATGGTTGCCCCCGATTTCTCGGCTCACCAAGCAAGCTGGCAATGTACAAGATTTTAGCATCGGCTATTTTTTTGAGATCACGTCGCGCGTTATTAGTTTTGATTTGATTTTTGCGCTTTTCGCTTTGGTGGTTTTTTATTGGTTTACTGTAAAGTGGTTACGTTATACCAGTATTTCTATTATTGGTTTTCTTTATGCGTATTGGCTCGGTGGGTCAGCTGCAGATAATGAGGTTCCACCTCAGGTTGCAACCAATAGCCACGTTGTACAAAAACAAGTTCCCGTTTTAGTCTCTGACACTGCAGCGCAAAAGACGCCAGATCAACAGTTACAAGACTTTTACCAGCAGCAAAATTTATTACAAAGTCAGTTCCCAAATGCATTTAATGGCCAACCATTTGATGTCGTTGTATTGAATATTTGCTCTTTAGCGACAGCAGATTTAAACGCCATCGGTGTCGAACCCCGTAATCTGTTTGCTGATTTTGATATTTTGTTTAGCCAATTTAACTCAGCAACGTCGTACAGTGGTCCTGCTGCAATTCGTTTATTACGAGCAAGTTGTGGGCAGACAAGTCAAGAGCAACTATTCAAACCGGTTGACGAGCAATGCCAACTATTTACTAATCTTGCTGAACTTGGCTATAAAACCAGTGTGGCGCTAAACCACGATGGTCATTTTGATGACTTTATAGGTTTGATCAGGCAGTACGGCGGTGTGTCTGTGCCTAAACTGGATTTTAGTCAATTTAGTGCTGCGCAATATGGTTTTGACGGCAAACCGATTTATTCTGATGCAGATATCCTTACTAATTGGTTGAAAAAGCAAGGTTCTAGTGAGCAACCTAGAGCTCTTTATTACAACACCATTAGCTTACACGATGGCAATCAAATTGCGGGTCGCGAACGGATGAATAGCTTGGCAAGTTATCCGCTTAGACAGCAGCGCTTATTTAGCGATATTGATAAGTTTATAACTGAGTTAGAAGCACAAGGTCGCAACGTGCTGTTGGTGGTTGTGCCAGAGCATGGTGCGGCACTGCAAGGCGATAAACTACAATTTTCTGGATTACGTGAAATCCCGAGTCCATCGATAGTGTCGGTGCCTACGGCAGTAAAATTCATCGGGCCTGACATTAAACATAATGGGCTTAATGTTGTTGATGAGACAATGAGCTATTTTTCTCTTTCAGAATTAATCAATAACACGATGAAGCTCGATTTGTTCACAGGGACGGTACCCATTAATCGCGTGCTTGATAATTTACCGACCTCAGCCAAGGTCGCCGAGAATCAAGATACGGTTATGATGTACATAAAAGGGCAGCCTTACATTCAGTTGGATGGGGGAGAGTGGACCAAGTATCCGACTAATTAAGTTCTTTTGTCCAAAATTGTTTACAATAGACTACCCAGTTGCAGGGAGTTAGCGTATTATTCTCATACTATAGGTTCCCGTTTTTTGAGGATGTAATGCGTTTAGATATCCACTGTGCTGACCGAATTGGTATCGCACAAGAGATTCTCAATATCTTGGTGAGTTACCAGGTTGATTTAAAAGGCATCGAGGTAGATTCGGTTAATTGTCGAATGTACGTCAGCTTTCCGCCTATTGAATTTGAACAATTCCAAAAAATCATGCCATCTATCCGTTTGATAGATGGTGTGAAAGACGTTCGTACGACTGCATTCTTACCTTCTGAGCGAGAGCATAATGAGTTAAATACATTACTGCGTGCCTTACCTGATGGTGTTATATCTATCGATGCTAAGGGCTGGGTGCGTTTATGTAATGATGCTGCGTGTCGTGATCTGCAATTATCTGAAAGCGAAGTGATTGGCGCTAACATCAATAACTTGCTTAAAGGTTTTAACTTTACGCGTTGGCTTGAAGGCAAAGAAGTTCTTGGTCAAACTACCCGAGTTGAAGTCGCAGGTGAGGACTTTATTGCCGATATTCTGCCTATTTCAGTACCACAAGGTGCTGAAGGGGATGTGTTAGCCGGCGCTGTAATCAACATCAAATCACAAAGTCGCCTAGGTCAACAAGTTAGTGCGTTTCGTCGTTATGGCCAAGAAAGCTTTGCAACCATCCATAATTTTAGTACTGCAATGCGCCGTGTGGTTCGTGAAGCGCGTAAAATGGCACAGCTTGAAGCACCAATCCTGATTACTGGCGAAACCGGTACTGGTAAAGAGTTACTTGCTCGTGCTTGTCATTACGCCTCAAACCGCTCAGTAAAACCATTTATCGCTCTGTCGTGTGCTTCATTGCCTGATGATGTCGCTGAGTCTGAGTTATTTGGTTATGCAGGCTATGAAGAAAACGCGGCACCAAAACGTGGCGTTTTAGAGCAAGCTGATGGTGGCACTGTGTTTTTAGACGAAGTTGGTGAAATGTCGACTCAGTTGCAAACTAAGTTACTGCGTTTTTTACAAGACGGTACCTTCCGAAAAGTGGGTGATGAAAACGAAGTAAAAGTAAATGTGCGTATCGTAGCTGCAACACAAAAAGACTTACCCGCAATGGTGCAAGAGGGGACATTTAGAGAAGATCTCTATTACCGAATTAATGTTTTAACCTTAGAGATTGCGCCATTACGTGATAGAAAAGCTGATATTGGTCCGTTAGCAGAGCACTTTATTCAAAAGTATGCCCAGCAAAATGGTCATTCTGTGCCAGTGATGTCTGAAGATTGTTTACGCTTTTTACAAGACTATCCATGGCCGGGTAACGTGCGCCAATTAGAAAACGCGATTTACCGTGCGGTATCCTTGCTAGATGATAATGAATTGCGTATTGAGCACTTGCAGTTACCAACGTTTACCCATGATTTAGGTTATCTTGAGTCTGACTTTGAAGGAACCTTAGACCAAGCGGTAAAACGTTTTGAGGCGACATTACTTCGCAAGCTTTACCCCGCTTATCCAAGCTCTCGTCAATTAGCGAAAAGGTTAGGTTTGAGCCACACCGCAGTGGCAAATAAGCTGCGCGATTACGGTATTAACCGTAAGACAGTGAAGGTTTAATTATATAGCTTAATTAAGCAAAAAAGGCTTAGGTAAAACCTAAGCCTTTTTCTTTTCGATTAAAAACTATTGCTTGGTACCCATGTCTTTGGTAACACCATCAATGGCGATACTTTTTATACCTTCATCGTCGAACTTAATAACAACACTGATGTTATTGCGGGCAAAAAAGTAGTCTCGATTATCAAGGCTGATAACATAATCACCTTTGACTGAATCGCTGAATTTGCGCTTTTCGAGTTTAAGGGTGTGATCAGCAATCTGCCAGTTGAAGCCTTCAATAAAGCCATTATTAAATTCCTGAACCCATACCTGTTGCTCGTCTTTGCTGAGTGTAATCGCCACTGAGTATGACTCAGGTAATGACATATCATAACTTTTATCACCAATAGTGAACTTCTCAGCATCTTGTTGCCAAGCAAAGCCAAATTTAAAGGCTTTTTCAACACCCGTTGGGTATTTTAAAGTACCGTCACCTGGAAAGTTGAAGTCAGCAAATGCTGAGCTGGTGAAAAAACTTGCAGTGAACAAAGTTACCAAACTAAATAATTTCATTAGGTTATTCTTTTTTTATACTAATATATGCACAGATTAGAGCAGAAAATTCGCCTTAGCAATATGCTGTGATACACTTTGTTCATTATCAACTGGTTAGACCTTTACTGTGAACCTCTATTTTCGACTAATACTGCTGTTTTTTAAAATTAAACGTAATCGTGATTATCAACAATTATTAGACACGATTGATATTGAATTCAAAGCGTTACCGACCGATTGCGATATTAACTTTCATCTGACCAATTCTCGCTACTTAGCAATGATGGATCTTGCCCGTACTTGGATGACTGAGAGAGTGGGCTTGCTAAAGCACATTATGAAGCGCCGCTGGTTCCCAATCGTTAACGCGACAGCTATTACCTACATTCGTGATATTAAACCAATGCAAAAGTACACCGTTAGTACACGCTTGGTTGGTTGGGATCATAAATACTTTTACATTGAGCAAAAGTTTCACTCTGAACGAGGCTTACATGCGATTGCTTATGTGCGCGGTGTATTTAAACGTAAACAAGGTGTTGTCAGCGTTGAAGAGATGCTTGAAGTTGCAGGTTTTAGTGGCGTAGCACCTATTTTGCCCGCAGAAGTGATGCACTGGAAAGAGATGTTAGAACAGAAGAAACTCACGAATAAGTGATACCTCAGGTTAGTTAAAAAAATGCCAGCTAAGCTGGCATTTTATGGCTTTATAAACAGTTTACTCTGCTGCGCAAACTGCTTCACTAACAAACGTTAAGTCGTTTACGTGTGCTGGGCCATCCATTACGAATGTCGCTTCAGCGGTATTTTGATCTAAGGTATAAATTTTCGCGTTTTCGCCGTTTTCTCTACCTGATATGTAAATTGTACCGTCATCTGCAATCGCAATGCCTGACGCCCAGTTTACACCGTGCTCACCGATTTGAGTTAACTCAAGGCTGCCTTCATCTAATGTGTAAAGTGCTTTACCAGTTAATACGTAAAGTACGTTGTAGTCACTTGAATAAGCGATGTCGCCATCAGAGAATGAGTCGCCTTCATACGAAAGCTTACCTAATACCGTTTTCTCGCCTGTAGTTAGGTCAAAATCATACATGTATGTCTTGCTTGTCGCACGTAAAGACAGACCGTCTGCGGTCACTGTTGAGCGGTAAATTGGGAATGATGTCGCATCTGCAACCTCAGCTTGCGTGTCGGTAGCTAAATCTAAGCTATAGATTTTTGACGCTTTGCTGCTGCTATCAAGCTGCTCCATGAAGTACAGCATACCGTCTTTGCTAGCAATATTTGATGCTGTATTGTTTAGACCAGCAACAACCGTTACAGCGCTTGATTCTGGGTTAAAGTGATACACATAGCCTTCAGTCTCAGAACCAAAGTTATTAATACCATATAAACCGGTTACAACTGCACATGGTTCAGGTACCTCAGTTACTACGACGTTATCGATGAATGCACCTACTGAATCAGATGTACCCGCGCCTGCAAAGCTCAACACTGAGCTTGCGCTGTCAGCTTCAACTGTAAAGCTGTATTTAGTCCAGCCTTTTGTGCTGCTGTTGACAACGGCTAATGATTCACCATTCCATAAAACTTCCGCTTTGTTTGTTTCTTCATTACCTACTACACGCGCAGAGTAATAAAAGCTCAATTCGTACTTTTTACCAGCTGCTGTCGCAAGAGCTTGTGTGATGCTGTAGTTAGATCTTGAATCTAGCTCAATGTGCTGCTCACCATCTTGTGCTGGAATAATCCCAAGTTTATTCGTTTGAATTTCAAATCTAGCGTTAGCGCTTCGAGTCCAACCAGGAATTGCATCAAATAACTGCCATTGACCATTGTGATCGGTCACTGTATCTGTATTTTCAAATGATCCGTTTTCTACTAAATTTGTGCCTGCCATTGCAATACCTGACGCAATAGCTAAAGGTAATAATGCTAGTTTAGTAACCAAGCTTTTCATGACACTCTCCGTTATGTGATTAACATAAAATTAATATTGAATAGTATAATTTTACTGCTTTAAAAGGCTTTTGTTCAATTAAGGAACAAGCCGTATTTGCGGTGATTTTACGTTTAATCGGTTAACTTTATGATTTGTAAAAGCTTGTTTTTTGATCGGAAATTTCTGATTTTTCAAGATTTTTTTACAGCTCAAAAAAACCAAACCCTTAAGTGTTAGGGTTTGGTTTTGGCTCTAATTCTAAAGTTAGTCCTGGTTTGACTTGTTCGCGAACCATCCAGACTTTTGATTGCGACTGAGTTTACCTAGTAGCTTAATCGCTCTTTCTAAAGTGATGCGTTGATCTGCAATATCACGATAAATTTGATTTGCGCGCTTTTTGCGTTTTACGGCAGCGCCAGCATCTAAAAATGATTCGATTAGTTGATTAAAGTATTTAACAGGTAATGATTGCTGTTGTTCCTGTTGTTCCTGTTGTTGACTAGATTCATCTTCTTCTAGCTTTTCTAATAGGCTTGATATTTCTGCTTGGCAAAACTCATTTTGCGCAAGATGAGTTTTCTTTAAAACGGCTAACTGTTGTTTCATGTAGTCTATATCTATGAAATTGAAAGCAACAATCATGTTTAGCGTGGTAAGTGCTGTACGAAACTCTTTTGCTGAGCAGCGTTCATCAAATAAATGGCGTATGATTTGATGTATTTTCTGCCATTGTTGCCACGCATACACGTAGTTTAAACCCGCACCTTTAATGTTTTGCATGCCTACAATAACTTGATGCGTATTTGGCAGACCTAATTCGGCGATTGAAGTCGTTAGTTCATCAGCAGATAAATTACTGTTTTCATGCACTGTTAGTTTAGATTTAGTTATAGCTAATAAGCGCTCTTTTATTTCATTCGCATTACCAGCCATATTTTCTTGCAAAGTAGCCAATGCGTTTCGTTGAAACAGGTGACGGAAATTACACAAAATAACACTTATTTGTGAGTCTGAAATATCACCCAAAATTTCTTTTACACACGCTTTATTTAGTGTCCCTTCACTCAACGACATTAATTTATCAGCATTAGCGTGCCCAAAAGCATGTGCAAAACGAGCCTGGACTTGCTCTGTTGTGAGCAAGTTAAGTTGCACCTTCAGGCTTTCGAGATCTTCAATATCATTGTTTTCAATAAGCTTATCAATTCGTTCTGTTAGGGCATGAATAAAATAACTATAAAAGCCATCAACGTTGCTGCCTATCACTACAATTCGGTCAAAACGTAAATCATGGCTCAAAATATTCGCGAATACCTTCGAACGTGCAACACGGTCATTACGATTATTAATCAATGCAATGACTTGTGTTTTGGGGCAATCATTAAGCCTATAAAGGTCAAGTCTTCGCCAATTTTCGAGCGTTGCTAAACGTTCATTAGCAGACATACTATTTACAAAAGACTGCTCTAAATTGTTTATAGGGGCGCGAGGAAAGTGTTGTAATACGCCGATGTCAGGAATAATTCGCGCAGAGGTCTCTTTAAAAACATAGTCTTTACTGAGGCCAATGTGTTTGGCCATTTTGCATACTAAAGCAATATTTGCTGGATGCTCTTGGTATGGATAAAGCGCCCGAATATCATCAGTAATTTGTAAACCATCAGCCCAGTGTACTTGAATTAGGTTAGAATTTTTCTGTTTTGCATTAGTATCAAGTAGCGGCGCCATATTCTGTTCGCTAGTGAATACTAAACTTTTTTCCCCAATGAAATGGCTTGTTTCATTGGCAACATCAATACCTGTTGGCCCTAATATATCTTCATGATCTGGGTATGCATTGGTGATAGTTGAAAAGTTGTCTTGCATCCAATTGCGTAAAATTCTCACATAGCGTGGGGTTAAGCCCATGCATTCCCATAGAAAAACATCAGCTTGTACATTTTTTGCAAAATGTAAAACATCACTTTGCTCCCAAATACTGGCTTTATCAAAAGGTCTAAACAGGGGAATTTCGAATTGTTCACCACTTGCTCTGGCATAGATCATAGTTGCCTCGCAACCCGTCGTTTTACTAACGACTTTTAATGTGAGGCTACTAAATAACGCTGCTTTTAAACGCTCAGTTCCTGATTTTCCTCGTGTACCCCAACCCCCAATTGAAACAGGAATTTGAGCTCTATCAGACTTTATTTGGCGGCTTATCTTCACATGTCTTGCCCAAAAGTAGGCAATAAAGCTAAGCACAAAGAATATAAGCTGGCCTATGCTATTTTGGTAAATCGAATACGCATACTCTTTAAAGCTAGACCAAATATTAAACAGAAAAGGTGTAATTGCGAGCTTGTTGTATAAATGACTGATACTTGCTTCAACGGGGAAGGTGACATCTAGCACGCTGCCATATTGCTGAAATTCCAGCTTAAATCCTTTCTTTTGTAGTATTTCTAAAAAGTGTCTTTGCTCAACTTCAGAGCCATTACGCAACTCGTTTAATTTTTCAAAGTTAAACGATATCCAGCTATAACAGTAAAGTCGTTTAAAAAGGCGCTTTGGAGGCGTGACTATTAGAATACCATCGGGGGTGTAAGTTTTTGCCGACGTTTTTATGTGGTCTTGAGAAAGGCTACTTAATAGAAAGTCGAGTAATGGTAAGTGTTCACGAGCGCTAAATTGTTGTTCATCAAAGCGTGGTTCGCCAGGAACTTCCGTTTGACTAATTTCAGCCACTGTACTGCTAGGCACATGCATAAATGCACTCGGTTTTCTTGCTTGTAAGTGATTGTAGCTTTGGCGTTTATCAGTACTGGGTGTTTTGAATTCATGCCATAGTCGCCAAAAACGAAAGCCACGCTTGTAGCCATGCTGCACTTGCCATGATTTGTTATGCGCATTGACATTGTAGGCTTCGAAATTTTGTGCCTGATTGCTTAATAGCCGACCAAGAAGTTGTTCATCCCAATCGGCTAAATTTAGATTATTTTGGGCGCTTAAGTCGACTTCCAACTGAGCCACTTGCTGCTGGTGCATAAAGCTGACAAGTTGTTCCCGTACTCGGCTGATAATTCGACGAACAGCGAGGCTCGGTTCATTTTCTAGGCGCTGATTTAAAAATTCCACAAACGATTTAAATAGGCTATTCGTTTGCTGCTCTGTCTGACAATCCACTTGCAGATTAAACATGATGCGAGGGCTTAATTCGAGTAACAAACGCTTTTCAGCAAAGCTAACTGTTGCTTTTAATTGTTGCTGCCAAATTTGCAATCCTTGTCGGTGTTCACTAAACCGTGGATCGGCTAATTGTTTAATAAGCGTTAATCGTACAGCTTGCTGTGTTTCATATTGTAAACCCTCTAAGACAAGCTGTTGTGAGCATGACCAAGGTAACACTGCACATTGCTCGTAGACACTTTGTCTTACTCTTGGATATGGATGTTTTGCAAGTAAAAATAATAGTTTAACGTTAACCTCACTGAGGTTAAGTTGTTTGCTTATAATGCTAGCAAAGGCACTGAGTAAAAATAATTGCCTGCGGTCAATTTGCGCGCTGTCAGGTAGCTCCAAATCGATATGAGAGCGCATAAAGTAGCGTGTGAATGTTGGCCTTAAATTAATTAAGATTTCTAAAATATCGACCTTTGCTGCATGCGGTGTGGTAGGCTTTTCAAGAGAATGCAGCAGGTTTTCAACTAAATCTGCATTAAAGTCAGGATCATCCACATATTCACTGAGTAGTTGCACTTGATTAGCCAAAGCGCGAAAAATTGAATTGCGAATTGCTTCATTGTCCGTTTTTTCTAATAACGATAGGAAGAAGCTTTCTAAATTCAGGTTCAGCCATGACTGTGCAATTTCGTCAGCATGAATGCGCAAATATCGATTTGCTAAATCGCCGAGTTTCCCGATTAAAAATTTCAGTGATTGTTCAAGTTCGGAGGTTTTATCTTGGTAGCGATTAATCATTGCACCTTCATCAAACCAGCGCTGAAAAGCCTCTTGATCTTTTTTGAGCTGTATACGGTCTGCACCTAAAATATATGCGTAATCAAGAATGTGAAACTCACGCTCGGCCTTTAACTCGGCATGGCTTAAGCGCTCTACAAAACGGCGATGATCGGTATCAAGTTTAAGCAGCTGATTCTGTAAAGTGTCAATTTTGTGTGTCAAAAAGGCAATTGCTTGCAGCAAAAGCCAATCATCTTCATCGTCGTCATCAGGTTGGTTTTGTATCAGCTCCCATTGGCTTAATTCATCAACCAGCTCACGATATTTTTGACGGTATAAATCTAACCAAAAACTGGCAATATCCGCAAAAAGCAATGTTTCTAGACGTTGTTTAAGTTGTTTACTGCTCATAATCACTGTGCTCTAGCAAATGGTTAAGTTGAAGTGCAGGGAAAATAATTTCATCATGAGCAAAAGGTGCAAAGCCGGTGTGCTGGTTATTACCTGATGAAAACTCGACACTAATATTATGATTGTTCCAGACCCAGTCTTGCTGCCAACTAAGTTTCAGCCAGCCATTTGTTAAACTGCCTAAATTAACTTGTTTTTGCCATGCAAAGCGAGTGATGTATTGCCACGTCGCAGTGGCTCTATGATCGTCAGCAAAGCGATAGTAGCTATCTAGGCCAACTTGAAAAATGTGGCCATGATAATATTGATTCCAACTTGAGTTGAATTTTAAGTAATCGAGACTTAACCAATCATCATTAGAGCCAGAAGAGACGCCAAAATTAAGGTAGTTATCAACCCAAGGTTGATAACGGTACTGGTAATAACTCAACCAGCCAGATGCATGATTTTCACGGTAGAAGTTGAAAATGCTCGAGTTGAGTTGCTCATCTGCTAGGTAATCATCTAAATCTGCGCTGCTATAGCGAATATAAGGGGTTACTTGCCATTGGTGACGGTGCACGGTATCGCGCTGCCAGGACTGACCAATACTGATACTTGCATCTAATGCATACTGAAGATCAAAGCTGTCATGACTAGGTTGCCAACGTGAGTTGATTTGTGTGTCGATATACCATGGGCTGTTTTCATCTTGCCAAGAGTGGTATCCATTTATGGCAAAAATATCAGCTTGGGTATCGCTCAGTGAGTAATAGCCTTCTAATTGATACCAGTGGTTATCATCATTGACTCGTAAGCGGGCACCTATATCTATTTCTTCACGGGCAGGAATATCTTCGGCACTTTGGAAAATTGTTTGCTGATCGTAGCGAATAAATCCCTGCCAATTTAATTCATCACTATGCAAGTTTACCTGCTCATTGATGATAGATGGCTGCTCTGGGGCTTGATAAGTGATCAGTTCAGGCAACAAGGTTTTTGCTTGTGAATAAGGCGAAATTTTATTGCTTTGCTCACTCAGCTGCCAGCTATATAGGCGTACGTACTGCAACTTATCAGCAGTAACTTCAACCTTCCCCGCAGGGTGGAAGAACCGCCTTTCTGTGCGCTTAAATTCATTCATTTCTTCTAACTTAATGAGTCTGTCAGCAGGTAACTTGGCCATTAAAGGCGTATCAGGTGTCACAGTGTAAAAGAGTAACGTTGTTGGCAGTGCTAAGTGTTGCCAGCGACCTGCAATATATTGCTCAGCTTCGATTGTTAGATGCTGCGATAGATAGGGGTTCAACCACCTGAGCGAAATGATATTGTTATCCAATTCACGTTTGTTAAATGTGAAAGGAATGCTTTGCTGTTCAGTGACTGACCAAATCTTTTGAACACTTGCTAATTGCAATGACAGGTTAGCAACATTTGCACGCGCCAACTCAGCAGTAGAGAAGTTAAATTTAAAACGGATCTGTTGCCCTTCAGTTTGTGCTAAATCAATGTTTAATGTGTGGAATGGGCGCAGTAGAATGCCTTCATTGGAACCTGCCTGTGTATTAAGCAGTGTAAAACGATCGGCAAAACTGCTTTGCGCAGTACTTTGCATATCAAATAATCGCGTACCAGCAAAGTCGAGCAAACTATCTAATGGCTGCCATTGACCATAACTTTCTATTCTGTTTTGTAAAAAGGTTGACTTAGCATCCGCATCTAAGGTTTCTAAGCGCTGTAGAAGTTGTGTGTATTGGTTATTGGTAAGGCGTTTTTTACTGAGTAAATAAAGCCCATTTAGTAGCAGGTCTGCTTGTGTTGCGTCAGCCGAGTAAATGAGCGACATAATATCGTTTGATGTAGATTTATTTGCTGCATCAGATACATAATCGAACTGGCTAAATAAAGACTCAGGAATGAAACTGACATCAAGATAACTCGTATGGTCAGCTGTTATTGTAAGCGCTTCTCCAGCTTGAAGGCGTACTACCAGAGTGGCTGCCACTGACGCTGCTTGTTGGTTTTTAACAAACAAGGTAGTCGCCGGTATATCGCTAAAAATTGGCATAAGTTTATGCTGATATTGGCTCTGTGCCATAAGCCAAGCCGTTTGATACTCACCGTTTTGCTTGGCTGCTGTGCGTGCCTTAATAACTAAATTAATAGGCGTTTGGGCAGTAAAAAACCACGGCATTGCTTCTGTGATGACGGTATTTTGTAATTTACCTTGGCTGTTAATGAAGGTTTCTTGCGAGCCCGCTTTTAGCTGATACCGAGCTTCATCAATAAAGGGGTGTGCACTTAAAGTCTGATAGTTTAGGGCTTTAAAGCTTTCAGAGACTTTAGTTGGCACAGTTGATGAGTAAGCAAGCCACGCAGCCAAACGATGCTTTTGCTGTTTCACAGCTAAATTAATCAAGATAGGCTGGCACTCTTTTATGGTTGTTAAGTTACCTGCACACAGTGCAAATAGTTTAATATCTTGACGTTCTGTTTGATAACTATCAATCAAGGCTCTTGCTGCAAATTGCTTCAGCTCTAATTGCTGTGTACTTTTGTATAACCCTTCTAAATAACTATTTGCTAAATGAAATTGCTGTTGTTCACGTAAAATTGCCACTCGAAGTTGCCAAGCCTGTTCTGCAATTGCTGTATCAGCATTTTGTGTCAGAGGCTTTAAAAATGCTAAGGCATCGAGTGGTGCGCTCGATGCTAAGTCTTTGGCTGTGAGTAATGATTGTTCTGCATTAAAGGCCGTGACGTTTTTACGTGCTGGCGCATAGGGCTCGATGGCCGCTAAATAATCGGCATGTTGTTTGTGTAGGTCATCTGCAATCAATTTTGATATCGCTGGGCGTAGATTCTTAGTACTGACTGCTTGTTGATATATCACTTCATCACTAGGCAGATCGGTCAGTGTTCTTGCATAGAGCGCAAATTCAATTTGATTCGACTGACTACTTAAGCTTTGAATAGTCAAAGACTGGCTGTTAAGCGGCACTGAAATTATTAATGATTGAAAGTCTTCTGTTGCTTTTAGGTTTACTAACCAGCTATTTTCACCTGAAGACAGCTTTAACTGGCTATCTTTAGTGCTTTTAGCAATTAAGGTTAGCCAAGGTGTTGCACGTTTTTTGCTTGATAAATCAAATAGCTGTGCTGACTGATTTAAAGTGGAAATGAGGCGAAGCTGTTGATTTATACGTGGATAAAACTGATCGTCAACTAAGCGTTGTTCAACGAGTTCTGAAACCATACGACTTTTAGTCTCCACTGCGCTAAAAGTGCGGTAACTACCCCAAAGTTGAGATTGCCCAGTCATCATTGATAGCAAGCTATTGTGACGTTTAGTGGCAAGAGGGTTATTTGCTGTAAATACATCATCACTAAGTACGTGTAATGAGTGGTCGTTATAAACCGCTGAAATGGCATCATTTGCGACTTGGTACCAATAAGGAAGCAAGTGTTTTTCTTGTTCTTTTTCAGCAACATTATCATCATAAATCGCACGATGACTTTGCTCTAGTTTGATAAAAGCATCGGTTTTACTTTTTATCGTTAAGTATTGCCCCGCAGCAATTGCTAGGTACTCAGTATTTTCAAGGCCTAGCGACTGTTCTTTATATTCTAAGGCTTGACTATTAATGGTATTTATTTTGGCGACCAATTGTTTATCGACATACGCATAAACAACACCTTTTTCATCAGGTTGTTGCATATTTTGACGAACAGATAATTTAAGTTTTTTCGCCGCAGAGAAAAACAAGGTAACTTCGTCATCTTTGTTTAGTCGATAATAACGCTCACTACCTCGGCGATTTTTAGTTACAACGGAGGGCTTAGCAAGCGATAAAGCACGTCTAAAGCTATCTACATTTTGTGGTATATGACCAACCATGGCTGTGAATGTAGTATCTTCATCCAGATGATTTTGGATGGCGACAATTCGGTTATGGCCCATAGCTGGCAGCTGGCAACGTTTCGTATCGCAAAGTAAGTCACGATGCACTTGCAGTCGTTGTTGTATGTATTGTGTATTCCCCGCACTAATAATAAATTTATTAAGGTGATCAGGGGCAATGTCTAGCCAATGTCCTTTAGGAAGCCAAAGGTAGTGATGCTGTTTGGCATTAAAGCGCATATCTTGGCTGGTGGTAAAGGGTGCGAGCTTAGGCGAAGTTTGCAGCCAGATTGCAGGCTCAAGAACACCTCTATTTATATCAACAGCGTATGTAGGCTGCATTGAAAGCAGCAGTAAAATGATAGCAATTATGAAATAAGGCATTGGTTAAACAACTTTAATAGCTGGTTATTAGAAACTAATCGCTCACGCAACTGGCGACTTAACTCGATATGAAAAAATTGGCTGTTCTTTGGGGCCAGTGATGCAAGAATATTTGTCGTACCTCCGAGTTCTTTAACATCCAGGCCGTAAACCATCGCAGTGATCTTTAGCTGCTCGTTTAGACAGGCAGTTATTGCAATCGTCCGTGTACTAGGTATTACATGACCATTACTGATAATGGCATCTGCCTTTTTACCCTCAGGCGTTTTTCTGTTTTCTTTAGCAAAACCATGTAGTTGATAAATAGAGAATGATTCAACATGTTCAGCGTAGGCAAGAATAAAGGCATTACTCGCGCTTTGTTTATACTTTCCAAAGTCAATAAGTTCTCCATGTTCATCACGGGTGTTACGGTGTTTTGTGTTGCTTAAAAAAACTTGGCAGTGATTAAATAGTGCCTTTGCAATAGTATGAGTATGTTTGTCATAGAAGCGATGAGGTGCATAAGCAATACATTGTTCACCTTGCTGTCTATAATGAATTTCGCCGCCCGAATTTAAAGATTCATTAGCAACTAGTGCACCTTGTTTGGTAGTGAAGTGCGCAAGAGGATATCGCTGATCAGCAAGCCATAACTTTAAGTTCAAGGTTAGTTCATTCAAACTAGGTGTTGCGTGGCATGCGGATACAAACAACCACACTGTAATCAGCATCATTTTAGTTTTCATGGTTCCACCACCTTACCTTTTGCTCTTGCAGAGGGTATTCCTCAAGTACAGAAATCCACACTGTGTCAGTTGCTTGTAGTGTTAGTGAATGTAATTCAGCAATGTCATTAGTGATTGTTTGAGTAATACTCGGATAACTTGTTAATTGGCTATTTTTTGGGTGAATTAAAAATGCATCGAGTAATGCAGATTGGTGTAGCATAAAACGTTGCTTGGCGATGCTGTATTCACTGGTGAGCCCTGACTTGTAGTCAGCATTTTGTGTGAGCGATAACTCAACCGGTTCGCTGCTATTTGCACGAAAGACTTTAAATACGACGCTCATAGGGCGCTGTTGTGCTGTAAACTCAAGTGTCAAAGGCGCACTTTTATCAAGCTGGTAAATACGTTGCTTAATCCAAGGGCGTTCTCCATACCAGTTTTGATAGATCGTTTTGGCCTGTGATTGCAATTGCTGCAATGTCTCCACCGATAACTCAGACACTGTGACTTCTTTACTGCTGTTGTTAGATAAGCGATAAACTAAGTTGTTGTCCTCAGAATCGTTATAAGGAGAGTAGTTATTTTTTTTGTATAAACCATAGTTAAAGACTTGTGGTGGCAACTTGGGCATAAAGTAGCGATCAGGGCTTAATACTAAAGCGACATTTGACAGAGGCAGTTTGTCAAATAGCTCTTTAGATTGATAAAAAGTTGTCACTAACTCCGGCTCTTTTGGCGGAGTAAAAGTACGAATATTAGTAAAGTGTGCTAACTGCGTTAACTCATAATGATTTGCAGCTCGTTGCTCATACCAAGCGGCAATATCGTAAAAGCCATTTATCGGTTCAGGTAAATATTGATGAGAAATTGCTCGTTGATAATTAAAATCAGCAAATCGAGATTTTAATCGAACGTAGACATCTTTCTCGGCACTAATTTTCAGGTGATGCGCATTATCAGGGGTACGTAAATAGTAGCTGTTGAGCATACCAACACGCTGCCTTTGTGTATTATCGGTGATCACGCGATCAAAATCGGATACGTCGCCTTTTAAAGTGACACTATAGTGCTCAATCGCCTGGTTATGTTCATCATAAATGATCACGCTGAGCTGATTCGTTTGTAAGGCACGAACATCAATATTGAGATTGCTACTTGGCTCTATATCAAAATTTACACTGGCAAATTCATTCACCAAATAGCTGCCTGCATAACTTGTTAAAATTGCGGCGCCTGATGCGGTTCGCCAACTAGTTAGTAATGGCTCTTCACTGCAAATAGTGACTAGCCCAGCATCAATCAGTTCTGTTTTATAATTATTGTTGTTATCAGTTACCGCGAAACTAATCGGTGTTGGTGCTTTAAATTGATGCTTATCGTGCCAAGTTAGCGATGGTAAATACTGATTTGAATTGACTGTGAAATTAAGGCTATCAGTGACATCTAGGCTAATGCTGGCGCATAGACCAAGTTCCGTGTAATAGGCACCTAAGTCGTGCTGCTGCATACTAAAGTCATAGGTCGTGACATTGTATGGCAGAGTTTCATATAAAATGTCGGATTTAAAGTCGATCCCAGGGATCCCTTGAGGTGCAATTTTTTGCCACCAAAATGCCATTGCATTACTAATTTCGGCGTTGGTAAGTGTGTTTTCGCCCATAGTAAGATAATCAGTGGCGCGTCTTCTTCTTTCTAAAGGGCGTTTAAGCCAGCTATTGAGAGGATCGATACTTTGTTCAGGCGTTTTAGCATGGACACGAACAACCACACCTTGTAGTGATTTTTCTTCTGGGATTAATGTTAAATCTAAAGTTTTTGCATTGGGGTAATGAGTAATTGGCAGATAAAAAGATTGTCCAGAAGCAACATTAAGCGATTGCTTATTCTCAATAATTTGTTTGATCTGTTGCTCTTCACTATTGTTAACTAGCTTTGAAGCGTGATGGTAAATTTTATCTAAAATCACATTACCTTTATCGTCATAAAGAACGTATTTAATTGCGTAATTTACCGGTAATTCAAGAAACACGGATTGGTCAAACACGGCATTCGATAGAATTCGTAATGAATGAGTACGCTGGTTAGAAAATGTAAAACGCAGTGGTTTTTCGCTGCTTAACCACTGTACATTAGAACGTGTTTCCGTATTGCTACGCGCATCCACGGGTTCCGCTGAGTCTAACCACACTAAAAAGCTACGCCCTGCAAACAGCACCGTGAAAAGTAATAACAAAATAAGCATTAGGGCGAATAAACGTTTAATTAAATACACGTTGACCTCCTCCCATTAGCTGATTAAATGCATGAACATCAATTAGTTGATTATTCGTCGGGTTGTAGATGGCAAGAATGCTATTGTTTTGCTTTATCATTAGCGCGAATTTATCAAGGTGTTCCAGTTTGATGGTTTGTAAACTACACGCGGTTATTTGGTGACAAAGATCTCGCAATGATGTGAGGCGTTGATTAGCGACATAGTTATTTACAAGTGTTTGTAGCTGTTGGTTTTTATTATCATCCAATGGTTGCCAGTTATAAGGCGATAAAGTAGCAAGGTTGATTACCTTGACCTTAGAGTTACTAGATATGGCTAATAAACGCTGCAACACGCTACTTTGATCCATCGAAAACTGTTGTTTAAAATCAGAAGCAAGCCACAAGGTTGCCAGCTCACTGTTAGCATTAAATTGCTGATAGCCAGATTGCGGTGAACTGCCAATTTCAAGGCCTCGTGTGGCTTGTTGTCCCATGACTGTTTGATAATTGACACCTAAAGCGATGAGCTCATTATCAAGCTGCTTCATTAAAGGAATCGCAGTATCACTTATTTGTGTTGTTGAGAATGCAATTGCATTTGGGCGTATCCATGAAGGTGCACTATGACTGCGAATTTGAATATTCAAACTAGGCTGATTTTGAGTAAAACGTAAGAAGCTTTGGTGAATGATATTGAATAAAGAGTCAACATTATCTGCAGCTAACACATTTGCTTGTGGATGAGCATAAGGGTGAGCACCTGCGACGAGTAAGTTTGCAGCATTCGCTCTGGCAAATAACTCACTAGCAAAGCTTAACGTATTACTTTCAAACAAAGGTCTAGGGACACTTAAGGTAATTGCTTCGTGCTCGGTTAAATTAAACAAGAAAATCCCTTGGCCTTGTTGTAATGCTACAGGAGTATCTAGCGGGCTCAATAGTAAATAACGTCCACTGTTGTTTTTCACAAGCCTCAATTGATAGCTTAAAAGCTGTGCGGTGCCATTAATTTGTTTTAGCTGATTTAGCATATCTTCATTCAGCGCATCATTTCCGATGCGATCAATCAGCTTATAAAGTGGTGTTAAGACCTCGAACTCCCAAAGCGCTACCTGACTTTTAGAAAGTGGTTGATAGTCAAAACTGCCTTTTTTGCTTATATGGGCAGAAAATTCATCTACTATTTGATTGATTTCTTCATTTAATTCATTGAGTTGTAGGTTGCTGTAATGGAAATTCTCACGGTAAATACTGGCCAAAATGTTGGTGTAATTATCGCCATCTAGAAACATTTCAAACATTGAGCCAGAAAAATTTGAAGAAGGCAGGCTGCTACTGGTTGCCGTACCAAAGAAGGTTGTTTCACTACCTACAAAGTCGTGTAGCTCGCGCTGACTAACGGAATGAGGTAATTGGTTGTAAATCCAATATTGACTGCTTGCTTGTGTGGCAGCATCTGAAAACAACGCTGAGGTATGGCGGTTAGCCTCTCTAATTTGTAGTATTTCCGTACCTTCTAATGCAGAAATAAAAGCCTGATAAAATGGGCTTTGTTGGTTTTCTTTTGCTAAGGTTTTTAGTGGTGTTTTACTTGTGCCGAATACCAAGGCCTTACTTTGCAGTTGTTCGAAAATAAGACCAGCAGAGTCACTGGCTAAACTTTCAGTAATGGGAAATGGCACGGTGACCAATAAAGGGGTTTTAGGATGTTTGTTTAAAACAAACAGTCCTCGCTGCCTATCTTCAATTGTATCAATCAGATAAATATAGTTTTCGTCACTTTGTAGTAAAAAGCCTATGCTTGTAAATAGAGGCGTGAGATCAGCAATACCTTGCTGCTCAATGATGGCCTGATCAAGTTTATACACAGCATATTTAAACTCAGAAACCGTTTGATTCGCTTTATAGCTACTGACGCTTACTTTATTACTTCGGCTTGTATATAGGTAACTTTTGTATTGGCTAACTTGCTGATTTAGCGTAATGACATGCATCTGTTCAGTTTCTGGTTTAAGACTCGGCGCAGAGAGCATCGAGGGTAGAAGCATAACGATAAAACCAACAATAATTGCAAGTAACCCACCCACGATAGAGGTTTGCAATGTTGCTCTGACAACAAGACCTAACGCATTCTTTTGATAGATCTTTAATGCCAGTAACGTTGCTAACATATAGCCAAACGCAAAGGTATCAGTCACTTTTATGGTAGGAAAATACCAAACCACAATGTAGTTAAGGATTAGTTTATAAATAAAGCCGATAGTGAAGAACAGCATTAATAATCTGGCACCTTCAATATTGGCGTGTTTAAGTCTGGTAAAGTGAATAAGCGAGCCACCGATTGCTAAAATTATGGCGGTTTCAGCAAATGAAGTCAGTAATTTACTAGGTTGGGTTAATTGCAGTGCCAACAGAGCTGGCAACATGATTCCGTTAAACTCCCAGCCATATTTAATATTTGCGCGAGAGGCTAGAAAAGCAGTAATGACAAGAATGATATAGGCTTTTGGGGCTGCAATGATGGACGCAGCGACTGCTTCGTACATAATACCCAAATTAGCAATACTAAAGTTTGTAAAAGGCATGAGTACAAAACGTACGAGAATAAATGTAATAAGTAACTGAATAAAGGTTACTTTTAAGCCATATTTAAAGCCTCCGTTCCACATTACATTTGCTGTTAAGGCGATAATGATAAGACCAAGCGAATAGAGCTGTGAAGCATAATCAAAGGTGATATCCCAGCGACTCAACTGATTAGCAATCACTGGCCAGAATAAGGTGTCCATACACACACGGACTAGAATACTTAACAATATGATGGCAAAAAAACGGTCACGACCAAACATTTGGCTGTAGCCAAATTTTTCCATCATATAGTGTGCACTGAATCGCATTAAGGCATAGACAACGATAGCTTCAATGATAATAACTGCTGCAGAGGTCGGGCTAATGATAAGCAAAGGGACTATATAACCTGGTACAACAAGACCCGTTAATGGAAAACCGAAGCGCAAGTTAAGCAAGCATACTACTGCGGTACCTACCCAAACTGTTGTGATAACAGATTGACCAAGGCCACTACCCGCAGGGAAGAGTGCTAACACAAAGTCCATTAAACTTGTCCCTCATTGCGAGCTACATGGTTTTCGATAAACTCGAATAATATACCTGACACTTGGAAAGGCTCACCGGAAGCTGCTTGTGAACCATCAGTATGAAGGGCTTTAATATTCAAGGTGTAACTTTGTTCTCCCAACTTTGCGGGTAAGGCTACTTCTGCTTTGTTCAGAGTGATATAACGTAATTTGCCCTTAGCAATTTCAGCGTCTAAGTCGCAGCTTTTGCAAAGTAAATCCAGTGCAGTCATTTCAAAAATGGCGAGTTGGTGCTGTTTGGCAAATTGCTCAAGGGATGCGTTTGTTTGAATCACTTGACCAAACAAATTAAATAGCACGGTTGCAGAGCGGGTGTGATTAAAGACCATTTCTAAGGTTGTTAGCTTTTGCTCCATTTCATTAATAGATTGTTTAACCTGCTCACTAATCGGCTCATGAAGCTTTAAGGTTAGCAACTGATTTAATAGGCTATTGTTACTCGCTTGAGTCGTTTTAAATATATGATAATGGAAAAGCAATTCAGCAACTTGCGCAGCGAATTTATTGACGTTTTTTTCAAACGCTTGCTGGTTGAAGTATTGGTTGGGGATAACAGATAATGCCCAAAAGCCACGGACGTCACCGGCATAAACCAAGGGCGCCATAAATTCGATTTCACCTTCTTTAATATGTGTAAAGAAGGGGCGGGTAATTTGTACAACCCCTAATGATTTTAGAGCTTTGCTGTAAGGTGTGCGCTTGTAATCACGGCGCATTTCTTGAATATCATCTAAATTACAATTAATTGCACGAATTTCAACAACACGATGATCATCTTCTTTTCGAGCAAGGAAAATTGATTTTTCTAAGTCTAATTGTTGGCTAATTAATTGAATGATTGGGTCCCATGGCGAAGCTTGCTCAATAAAGCTTTGTGGGATAAAACGACCCATCATTTTTTGTTGAATATTGTTTACAACGGTGTTCAGTTCATTATCTTCAGACATCTTTCTAACAATAATCACCCAAAATAAGGTGATAAAGGTCAGTACAATATATTGCCCGATAGGGATGAAAAGTTGGTTCATCTCAATGAATACATAACCTATTAAGCACCATAGCAGCACGCTGTTTAAGGCAATAATAAAAGAGTAAATAAGCGACAGCTTTTGAAAGCTAAAAAGCAGTACAAGAACAAGCGCAAGCTCAACGAAAATAGTCAGTAAGCTATTTAACTGTTTTACAGTCGTTTGTTTATCAATACTGTCAGCGAGGTAGGCTATCAGTAATAAAGGATCATTTAGGCCGTCGAGTTTTGGGGCATGAATGAAAACATTAAAAGCGGCCGTTTTTTGGCCAACGATAATGATTTTATTTTCAAGCTGCTCACTCATTACGTCTACATCGAGCACCCGTTCAGCACTAAACTTTGGTAGCGCAGTGACAGCTAAATCAAAGTCGATAAGTTGTACGTGTTCTGCATCGTAATTAAATATCTGCTGCCAAATACTTTTGCATTCAAGCTCATTTGATTGCGGAATGCGCATTTGATAAGTAGCCCAATTATCAATTTTTGGTACGCAAAATTCGTTCCCTGCGTAAGGGTAATAAACATTTTTTTGTTGTACTGCAACTAAAGGTTCATCAGCAAGCACTACAATCGCTCGCGGTTTATATTCAACTAATTTTTCAACGAGTTGCTGGTGATTTTCAGTTAAACTTGCGCTGCTGATCAGGACTACATTGGTTTGCTGAGTGTGACTTAGTGACTCTAAATTTTGATAGAAAAAAGCATTGCTAGCCTGAAAAAGGTTGAACACATTGCTTAACAAGACCACACAAAATAAGCTTAAGGTAAGCCAAAAAGCGCGCACGTTTTTTAAACGCAACAATTGTTGAACAGCAGACACATCTCCTCCTTAATCAAGTATTGTGAATGTAAGTTTTACATTCGTATCATTACTTGCTGAGATCTTTAAAAAGTCAAAACCGTGCATTTTCTCGGTTTGCCATAGTCCATTATCTAAGCTGATAGCATCTTGCCAGCTAATTAGTGCAACATTATCTAAGCGAGAGATTGCTTCACCTGTACTTGGTGCGTAATGCCTAAATTGTAGTTTTACGCCCCTTGGTGGAAGTTCTTTTGGTCCTAAAGTGAATTCATCTGACGGTAAACTAAAGTCATGGCTAAAAGCGTGCCATGCTTGATCACCCCCTTCACTTACATCAATTTTATGCTGTGAAAAAGTAAGGTCGTCAATTTCGGTTGTATAACTCAAAAGCGCATCAATTTTTCCACCGTTTTCTGCTTGTAAATAACCATAAAAAGAGAAGTCTTTACTCAGTAGTGGATCGCCATTTTCATCTGTGAGTTCCATCACTCGCATTGTGTGTCTAAACGGTATTATCGATGGCGTATTATCGAACTCATCTCTACTAGAGCACAGCGCTTGTATGCCTGCATAAGGTTTATCTGTACATGGAAATACACTGTCACTGGTATGATCCCAGCGGCTCACTTCAAATGCTTCGCTGTCGTTATCCCAATCTTCAAAATCGCCAAACACCATTATATCGCGTCCAAATACCGCACTGCTGAGCTCGCCGCTGGTTACTTCTATTGATGATAAAAATGCCGCCGATGAAGGACTGTATTGTCGTAAGTCAATAATGTCGCTGCTGCCATCTACCTCAATCGTAACGTCAGTTGTACTCTGTGTTGCTTGGTTTTGGCTGAAATAGACTTCACCATAATTATCACGAGGAATTAAAGTGATATTGTCATCAGAAAACTCAGCAAGGCGTCTTAATAAGTAGTGAGTTAGAAATCCTGTTGTGAACCGTGGTTTATAATCTTCAACAAAAATAGGATAAGCAAAAGCCCGGTTGACGGTTTGCGTATTGGTATTTAAATCGATCATTACTGCAACACCGAGTAAGGTATCAAGGCGTGGTTGATCAAAGACAAAGTTACCCAACCCCAGCACTGCTGGAATATCGTTATAAACAGCAAAACCTTGTGCCACATGAGGGTGATGAGCAATAAGGAGATCTGTATTTTGTTTTGATAATGCTTCAAAGCGGCTGCCAATATAGCTTGAAGGAGAGTAGGTGTATTCATCTCCACCATGCATTTGGGCAATGATAAATTGCGAAGAATCCTGTTCTTCTAATGATGATTTAACGGTATCCGAGTTGGTTAAATTTGCGGCCCCGCCTTTTGTTAAATCAGCAATATAACTATATTCATGTTCTTCACCAGTAATTGAGGTAGCGGCAAATAACACCAGAGTTACATTATCGAGCGTTTTACTGACGGTAGTCATTGCTTGACTCTCATCAAGACCTGCACCGCTATGAAGTAAACCTGCATTGCTTACTTCAATGAGGGTATCTTCTAAGCCGGATTGCAAGTAATCGTAGATATGGTTATTACCAAGACCAACATAATCTATGCCTATCTCAGTGAGCCCTAGCAGTGAGTCTGGTAGACTAAAAAAGCTAAACTCTTTGGTTGGATGGACGGTTGCAGGATTAGTCGTCACTGGCGACTCTAAATTTACAGACGCAAAGTCAGCATTTTGAAATAACGCTGCGACATCCGCAGTAATTGCAATGCTGTCTGCTCCTGCGGTATCTGGGTGGATCAAGGCATCAGTTACATCGGGAATAGACGTGCCCATGGTTTTTAAATTGGGATCTAAATAACGACGGCCAAACATAGTATCGCCAGCAAATAAAAGGCTTTTACTGCTCGATGCTTTAGTTTGGAGTTGAACTGTCTTTGTTGATGAGTCAGGTTGATTTACGACAATACTTGCTCGCGGAAAATATCCCGCTTGCTCAACCATAATCGCATGATTGCCATAAGCAAGGTTACTAATACTTATTGTACCATCGCTATCAGACTGATAGGTTTGCCCTGCTAAGGTAACACTGATATTGCTAAGAGGTGTTTGATTTTCATCGGTGATCGTAAAAGAAATATTTGCACTACCCGCAAGCAGCTTTTCGCGATCGCTGATTGCGACCTGCGTTTGCTCATCTGGTTTATCTTCGTTCGGGTCTTTTACCTTACATGCTGTTAAATTAAGACACGTAAGCAGAACTAAAGAATTAAAAAATATTTTCAACTAACGCCCCTCGTTATCACGCAATTTACATTCTATACGTCAAAATTATTATGGTTATTTTATAATTGCTGGCTAATAGGGACAACAATTGACCAGCTCTGAAAATTCAGATATTGCCTGCTCTTTGGCATTGTTTCGACGATATTTTATACTGGCGACTTAATAACCAATAATAAAGGTGTAGCTTAGTAAGTAAGTGTAGTTCAATTTTATTGGTTGGAGGAATTTGTCTTAGAATTTAGATAAATAGCAATTTGGTATTAGGAAGCGAGCGAAAATAAAAAAGGCCAATAAATGGCCTTTTTGTGCGTATGGGCTTTCACAAAATGAAAGTTAGAATTTGTATTTCACACCGAACATAGCAACAACTGGGTCAATTTTTACTGTTGAAGTTAGCGCTTTTGCACCGTCTGCATAAACAGTTGCGTCAGTTTCGATATCAATAAGTGAAACCATGCCATGCAGACCCCAGTTTTCACTCATCATGTAGTTAAAACCTGCTTGAGCTGCAATGCCGAAAGAGTCATCTAGTTTAACTTCTACATCGTCAGTACCTAGTGTTGCTTTTAAAGCCGCAGAAGGTTGCTCATCAAAGAAAGTTGTATAGTTAAGACCTACACCCACAAATGGACGGAACTTATACGTTGAGTCTAAAAAGTGGTATTGCGCTAAAAGTGTTGGTGGTAAATGCTTGATAGTCGCGATTTTGTTACCAGCTAAACCACCTGCGCCTTGAACATCATGACTAAATGGTGTTGCTGCTACTAATTCAATTACCCAGTTGTCATCAAGCGCGTAATCTACAGTAATACCTAGCTGAGTATCATCATCCGCACTTAGGCCTAACGTTGGCGCTTCATTGATTTTTGAGCTGTCGTTATCAGGGTTTACATTAATTGCACCTACGTTCACGCTTAAGTTTGCGTTTGCAACAGGAGAGAGTGCTAATAGTGAAGTAAGTAATGCAATGCTTAATTTAGTTTTCATGTTGTTCTCCGCGAACTACTTGTCTGATTTGGTTGAGGCTATTATTACCAAGTTGCAGCGGACAAAACCTGTTCTAGATCAAAGTTTCAAAAATGTTTGAACACAGTGAAGTCATTTATTGATTTAGATTAAGTTTTTAAACAGGTACGGCGAAAAAAAGATTGACTGTTATTGACTCTATATTCAGCTACGGCTGTTAAACTAAGGGTGTTGTTTGCTTATTAGGTGTTTTTCATGGCTGATCCTCAGCATTTATTTCTTCATGGCTCGATTTCAAAAGCGTTACTTAAATTAGGTATCCCGATCATCTTAATCAATATTTTGCAGTCTGCTTATCAATTAACAGATGCATTTTGGGTAGGGCGCTTAGGGGCGGAGCAAGTAGCTGCCGTTTCTGTCAGTATGCCTGTTACTTTTTTAGTGATTGCAATTGGTTCAGGTTTAGCGATGGCGGGGGCTATTTTATCTGCTCAGTACATGGGAGCTGGCCTGCAAGATAAGGTTAATCATGTTGCTGCGCAAACCATGTTGATGGTGACGCTTACGGCTTCGATGCTTGGTTTAGCAGGTTATGTGTTATCGCCATACTTTTTGACTTTGTTAGGCGTTGAAGAGCAAGTGTTTGGTGATGCCCTTAAATTTATGCATGTATCCTTTATTGGTGTTGTGTTTGTGTTTATTTATGCCATGTTCCAAGCCTTAATGCGTGGTATCGGGCAAACCAAAGTGCCACTGTATATAGTAAGCGGTACTGTATTACTCAATTTTGTACTCGACCCTTTACTGATTTTTGGGTTTGGTAATTTCTCTGGGTTTGGTGTAATGGGCGCTGCATTAGCCACACTTATCACGCAAAGCTTAGCGGCTGCAATTGGAGTATGGGTATTTTTGCGGGGGCGTCATGGAATTCAACTTAAACTCTCAAGCTTTAAACCTGACTGGCAATATATGAAGCAAGCCTTCTTTTTAGGGGCACCAGGCTCGGTTGAGCTTTCAGCGAGAGCATTTGGTTTAATCATAATGTCGTTTTTGGTTGCCAGCTTTGGTACGCACACCATTGCTTCTTATGGTGTTGGCTCTAATATTTTGCAAATGGTGATGATCCCTGCAATGGGCCTTTCAATGGCTGTTTCGACCTTGGTGGGTCAAAACATGGGAGCAGGAAACCCGCAGCGTGCGGCACAAATAACACGCTTAGCCTCGCTTTGGGGGTTACTAGGCCTGACATCCGTGGGCGTGATTGCTTATTTGTTTGCTGAATACTTGGTGGCTTTTTTCATTCCTGATGATGAGTCTGTGATTGCTGGTGGTGCAGAGTTTATTCGTGTCATGTGCTTAACTTGGGGCGGGATAGGCGTGCAGCTTTGCGTAGTCGCTGCATTTAGGGCTTCAGGAAACATGCTAAATGCGATGGTAGTGTCACTGCTTTCGCAATGTGTTATTCAATTTCCTGCCGCGTATATTTTGTCTAAGCATACTTCACTGGGACCACAGGGCATATGGTATTCCTTTGCTATCACCAATGTACTTGTGGCAATCATTACTTATCTTTGGTTCGCAGCAGGTCGTTGGCAACGAACACAATTAACCAAAGAAGATAAAGACATAGCCAAGGTGACCCAAGAAACACTTATTGAAGAAGGAAATCATTAATTTAAGTTTCACACTGCGGTCATAAACTCTCGTTGTAATAACCCTAGCTTTCTAACTGACTAGGGTTATTATGAGTTTGATATCAAATGCAGAGTTAGTAACGCACCTGTCGGTGCAATCTGAGGTGGTTGAAACATTACAAACCTTGCTCCGATTTAAATCGGTCACACCTGCTCAAGCGGGGGCAATTGATTGGCTTGAAAGTAATTTAAGCCAGCTCGGCTTTGATTGTGAGGTATTTAGCTTTAATCATGTTACTAATTTAATTGCTAAAATCACCTTTGGTGAAGGCCCTATCGTTGCTTTTTCTGGTCATATTGATGTGGTACCCGCTGCGCAGGGTGATTGGCGAGTTGATCCTTTTAGTGGCGAGATAGTCGATGGCAGTGTCTATGGCCGTGGCGCAGCAGATATGAAAGGCGGTGTTGCTGCTATGCTTTGCGCAACAAAGCGTTTTTTAGCGCAAAAGAGCAATAAACGCGGCACATTCTACTGGTTAATTACCTCAGATGAAGAAGGTGAGGCTGAATACGGCTCCTTATTGATTGCCGAGCGTCTAGCTAAACAAGGTGTTGTGCTTGATGGTTGCCTAGTTGGCGAACCGACGAGTCATTTGCATGTGGGTGATACCATTAAAAATGGCAGACGGGGGGCGTTGTCGGCTCGATTATCTATTCAAGGTAAAGCTGGGCATGTTGCTTATCCTGAAAACACCATAAACGCAGCACATTTAAGTGCAGAGGTTGTAAAGCGCTTAACGGCAATTAGCTGGCACAAAGATGAAGCCGGTTCGGCAACAACACTACAAGTAACTGGCATTAATATAGCCAATGTGGTGGATAATCTTGTTCCTGCTCAGTGTGAGCTAACGTTTAACGTGCGTTATAGTCATGGCTACAAAAGTAAAGACGTTAAAGAAGAAATTCAGTTTGCGTTGGCAGATTTAGCATCCCAGCTAACGCTTGTTTGGGAGCGCCCGTGCGAATCATTTTATACCTTGCATCAAGCCAGCAATTGCTTGTTGCAGCAGCTTGAACAAGCCGTGCATGAAATCACTGGCAGCTTTCCGATGCTTAGTACTAGTGGTGGCACATCTGATGGCCGCTTTTTTGCTAATGAGCATACTCAGGTGATTGAATGTGGCGTGAGAAACCATACCATTCATCAAGTTAATGAGCATGTCCCAATCGCAGACTTAATCACCATTGAGCAAATATATTCAGCTGCGCTTAGAAATATATTTAGTTAAAAATGAAAAAGTCGGCGAATATGCCGACTTTTTCCTTTTAGTTATTTTATAACGACTATTCTCGTGCCTGTCCTAAGTACCGTTTGGCCTTACTCGCTTTTACTTTATCTAAGTCGACAAGCACTAATCCATCAATGCAGTTATTAAACTCAGGGTCGATGCTAAAACTTAAAAACTGTACGCCACCAGGTTCGCAAAGCTCCGTGTATTGTTTGAATAAGGTAGGGACTTGCGCGCCAATATTGGCAAGTACATGCTTAAGTTCAACAAAGTCTTCTTTAATGTCATCCCCAGCAAATAACTGAGCACATTGTTCTTTTTGTGATTCGGTATGGCGATATTCATTATTGGGGATAGCTAACACTTGTTTAGCACCATAATAATGTTGGTAATAATGAACGAGGAGTGATTTTGCTTGCTCAGGGAGTGCGTTAGACACGCTGACTGCGCCAAACAAATAGCGGTATTGCGGGTATCGGTTCACAAATGCGCCGATGCCAAACCATAAATAATCTAGGCTTTTTCTACCCCAGTATTTGGGTTGCACGAAGCTGCGACCAAGCTCAATGCCTTTTTCAAAATACGGCGTCATAGCATCGCTGTAGCTAAATAGGCTATCGGTGTATAAACCTTTGCGGCCATGTTTTTTTATAATGTCTTGTGCGCAGGCAAGTCGGTATGCGCCAACTAGTTCAAGTTGTTTAGCATCCCAAAGTACAAGGTGTTGATAATCCATGTCGTATTTATCTATATCACGGCGTTTACCACTGCCTTCACCGACTGCACGAAACGCAATTTCACGAAGTCGTCCTAGCTCACGGAAAATCGGTGAGCTACCACAGTATTGGTATAAGTAAATTTTCATACCATCAGAGGTTTCACCTAATAATTCACACTCTTCAATGGCTTTTTTAAGGTCTTTCGTTGCTTCTGGGCTAGCAATGGGAGTTTGCGTTTTTAACGGCAGAGGTTTTTTAGTGATAAGTCGATACAACTGTTTTCTTATCAGCTGAGCTATCTCTTTATCTTTTAAATTCTCGATTAAATATGACTCAGGTGGGATAGATGCGCCAATTTCAAACTCTAATGATTTTTGTCGTTGTTTAAACATCTCTTTGACTAATAGCAAACTGGCTAATGGTTTATAGATCATTGAGGTGCCGTAAAATAACGGGCTGTTTTTCGCTTTGATGTAAATAGGCAAAATAGGTGCGTTGGCTTTTTTTGCCATACGTAAAAAGCCACTGTTCCATTTACAGTCTTTAATTCCCGTTGGACTTAAGCGCGATACCTCACCTGCTGGGAAAATTAATAACGCACCGTCTGATTTTAAGTGCTGTTGGATATTAGCCAGCTCTTTCTTTTTACTCGTTCCTGATAGGTTATCTACGGGAAGGAGTAACGAGTGCATGGGAGTGATAGACATCAGCATGCGGTTTGCAACGACTTTTAAATCAGGGCGCACACTTGATAATACTTTTATCAGCGCTAATGCATCGAGTGAACCAATAGGGTGGTTAGCCACGATGACGATATTGCCTTCACTAGGAATATGTTCCATTTGCTTTGGCTTGTAGCGCGTGTCAAAGTCAAGCTCATCAAGTACTTGCTCTACAAATTCAAGTCCTTGTAAGTGTGGGTATGCATCACCAAAGGCAACAAACTCTTGCTCATGTAATAAATAACCCAGGCCTTTCTTTACTAAGCCTTTTACTTTTGGTGAATTTTCTAACTGTGGTAAATTTGCTTCTATTACTTTATCAACACTGATCATACAAACCTCAAACATAAACGCATTCAGCGATGAGGTTAGGGTAAGAGTTCGCTGTGACAGTTAGGTTGCAGTTGTGTGACTTTTTAAAGAGCGCTTCGAGTACGAGGCAAAATGGAGAAGACAATGATTTTACTTGTAGCTGTAACAGGTCGAGATTGCAGCCAATTAATTGCTCGATTACAAGCGTTACTACCAGAGGTTGACGTGCAGCTTTGGTCTGAGTGCACTGATTATGAAGCTGTTGAGTTTGTACTTGCTTGGAATGCCCCCGCTGATTTATGGCCTAAGTTGGTAAATTTAAAAGCGGTTTCTTCATTTGGTGCAGGCGTTGATAGCATCGACTTAACGAAGGTAGCAGCGCATGTTCCCGTTGTTAGAATTGTTGATGATAACCTTGCTAATGATATGGCAGAGTATGTGTTGAGCCATGTATTAGCACACAAGCTTAGACTTAAAGAATATTATTTAAAACAATCAGCCTGCATGTGGAAGCCAAAGCGAGCGTATTCACATCAACATGTGGGTATCTTAGGTTATGGCGAACTAGGTAAAGCCTGTGCAAAGCGTTTACTCGCGAATGGCTTTAAAGTGAGTGCTTGGTCTAAAAGTGAAAAACACGACGCTGAAGTAAATACCTATTATACACAGCAGGGATTAGATGACATGCTTGGTCAAATTGATTATCTCGTGTGCTTGTTGCCACTTAACCAACACACTCAGGGTATCATTAACAAATCACTGCTAAGTAAATTGCAAAATCATGCGGTGCTTATTAATGTTGCCAGAGGCAAGCATGTTGTCGATGAAGATTTGCTCGAGGCACTTGATAGTGAGCAATTACGTGGCGCTACCCTTGATGTGTTCAGCGAAGAGCCTTTACCTAAGGTGCATCCTTATTGGTTTCATGAAAAGGTGACCTTAACACCTCACTGTGCTGCATTGTCAGATTTAGAGACTGTGACGCTGCAAATCGCGGGTAATGTCAAAAGGTTAATTGAAGGTGAAAGTCTAATAAATCAGGTTGATAGAACAAAAGGTTATTGACACATTACAAATTAGTTTAATATACACCTTGTTAACATCTGTAACTTTGCTATGCTGTTGTTGCTCAATAAAAAAACAATAATAAAAAAGAGGCGTTATGAAATCTAATCAAGGTGGAGCTAAATTTAGTCTAGTCGTAGTGTCAGTAATTGTTCTTGGTGTTTCAGCATGGTTTAATCAAGCGAATGCATCAGATCAGCCAGCTCAGGTTATTGAAGTTAGCCAATCATAACCAACCAATCACAATTAGTATGTGCAGCATGTATTGATGCTGCACTTTAATCCTTTATTCTCTTAACTTCTTTTTGAATGGATTTCTCTGTTCTCGTGTTTCTTCTCGTCTGACTTTTTAATCATCACATACGTTGCACCGCTACCACCATGATGCTTAAGGGCGCTATGAAAGGCTAAAACCGCTGGAATTTCTTGCAGCCACTTATTGGTGTAGCTCTTTAATATGCCCGGTTGAGATTTGTTTTTGATGCCAATCCCATGACGAATAAGCACGACACGAATATTTCGTTTGTGGCAGTCATCTATAAAATTAAATAACGTACTGCGAGCTCGATTGAGAGGTTGGCCATGCAAATCAAGTGTGGCATCGAGTTGATACTTAGCTAAACGAAGGTTTTTGTATACTTGGCCTTGTACGCCATCTTTTTTGAATGCCAGTATTGCATGGGGATCTAATAGCTCAACGAATTCACTGCGTAAATAATTCTCGTCAATTGCTAAATCACACTCAGCTGCTTTGCGTTTTTCTTGCTGAGCTAAAGAAGGGCCTAGTTTTGTAGAATCAAATTGAACAGTGTCATGTTTGAGAGGTTTTACGTCTTCCATTGATGAAAGAAATAAGTCGAAGTCGTTTAATGACATAATGTACCCCAAAATTTTCTATACCCAAACCATCTCAAGGTGCGAGTTTCAGTTGGAATTAAAAGCGATTTAGGCAAGGCATTGATTGCAAATAATAGTGGTTCTATTGTTAAAATCAATAACGCAGTATAAATCCCTTTTAAACCAACCCTCCGGGCGTTTCACAGGCACTCACTCTCATCGTTGTTACTTCTTAAAAGGGACTACCATTCTTGCAAAGTAACGCCTTGATATTAAGCACCTGTGAAACGCTGAATTCTGCATCTTGAGGTGGCTTGGGTATATATACGCCGTTTATGGTATCTCAGTTCAATTATTTTGTAAGTAAAAAAAAGCCCAAGCAGAGGGCTGCTCGGGCATAAAAGCTGATAGATGGGATAGCCTATTCTATCAATTTATCTTAGGAGAAGATTAACCTTGATTGATATTCAACTGGCCAAATGTGTAGACCTTGAATAAATAAAATGTATTGATCAACACCAAGCTCATATTTGAGATAACGCTCGATGACATGAGATCTAAACTAAACGATAAAAATAATAAACTACACGCGCTAATCGCCGCAAAACGCAGTAATGTAAGCTGGTTAATAAAAAATGCACCTAATCCTAGTGCAAGTAACGTTAAGTTTAAAAGCCAATCTAGCTCGTTTAGCATGGTCGTATCTGATCGTGTCTGTGTTGAAAAAGGAGCGCCATTATGGTGATCTTTTACACAGCTTTCAACCAAGTAATTTTTAATTTTCGGATTAGATTTTTTAATCCATTATTAGTTTTTTCATGGCAGCAAAAAATCCACTTTGTTCTGTCACACGATACTTCTGACAGGTGTCTGGGTTACGCTTATCTTGGCATAGGTAAATAACGTTGCGGCTAAGGTCTGCGCGGGGGCTCAGGGTTGAATCAAATAAGTTTGCACCATAGCCAAATACGCCAGGCCAAAATACACTTTGTGAGACCATGCCAAGCTTTTCATAAGTGATTAGCACGGGCTTTGGCGTAATTAGTAGAATTAATACAACCGCGGCAAGTGTATACCAACGTGTTTTGCTTTTTTTAAGTTCGACTTCAGGTGCGGCTTGTTGCCCAGCTTGTGCGCGCGCTTGTTGTTGATTTAAGGGTCTTTGGCGTTTTGCTTGCGTTGGTTTCTTTCGTGCAGGTGCTTTACCAAGTAAAGATTGTTTTTTTATTTTGTTAGACATAAAGCTTATCTGGCCTTTTAAACATAGGTCTCTATAATGAGATTATAACGAAGTTTTTGATATAATAGTCAAATTCAAATCACTTATAGCTTAAATGCGTTACACTCTTCAGTGCAATGAGTGTTTATCTTCATAGTTTAAGAGGAATAGTATGGATACGCAGCTTTCAATTCTTATTGTGGACGACGTAGGCACAGTTCGCAGTTTTTTAAATCAAACATTGATGCACCTAGGTATCGATAATGTGCGTGAGGCTTCTACGGCCGCGCAGTGTTTAAGCGCATGTAAAGAAAAAGAGTTCAATATTATCTTCTTAGATATTGAATTACCCGATGGTGACGGCAAAGAGATTATCTCGCAAATCAACGAAATTTCGCCTGAAGCGAATGTTGTGATGGTTTCGGCTCATTCAACGGTCGAAAACGTTAAAGAAGCGATTGAGAAGGGCGCTAAAGGGTTTGTAGTAAAACCTTTCACACCTAAGAAAATTGCCGCCATGCTGAAAAAGTTTTACCCAGAACTCGAAATTGTCTAGCTAACTGGTTTAATGAGGCATAGTGAAAACGTGCCTTGTTAAATTACAGATAAAAAAAACCGGCATAAGCCGGTTTTTTTATATTCATCAAAAACAAATTATAGCGCTTTGATTTTAGCTGCTAAACGGCTCTTATGACGAGCTGCTTTGTTCTTGTGGATAAGACCTTTAGTTGCGTAACGGTCTAGGATAGGTGTTGCAACAGCGAATGCTGCTTGTGCAGCTTCTTTGTCGCCCGCTTCAATTGCAGCAACTACTTTTTTGAAGTAAGTGCGCATCATTGAACGACGGCTTGCGTTATGTTGACGATTTTTTTCGCTCGTAATAGCGCGTTTTTTTGCAGACTTGATGTTAGCCAAGGTTTGCTCCTAACAATCTTAAAATAAGCTTAATTTAAAGGCCGTGGAATATGCCTGTTTTTATCATGAATGTCAACGAAAATTTGACATCTCAAGAAAAACTGCTCCTTATAACGAACATCAATTTGCCGCTTTAGCAGTTAATATCGCCATTGTAACAAAGGGTCGGGTTCGAGCCTAGTGCTTTAAAGATATTTTAGGCATAATCGCCCATCTTAAAGGTTTTTTGATAATGGGTTTAAGGTGGCAAAAGGATTATTTCGTTCTGGAATGATTGTTAGTGCAATGACAATGATTTCACGTGTTTTAGGGTTAGTACGAGATGCTGTTGTGGCTAATCTGCTTGGGGCCAGTGCCGCAGCCGATGTGTTTTTATTTGCCAATCGAATTCCTAACTTTTTAAGACGTTTGTTTGCTGAAGGAGCTTTTGCCCAAGCTTTTGTACCGGTTTTATCTGAGATAAAAGAGCAACAAGGTGACGATAAGGTGAGGTTGTTTGTGGCTCAAGCAGCCGGCACCTTAGGCACCATTTTATTGATTGTCACCCTGTTTGGGGTGGTTGCCTCTCCAGTCATCGCAGCATTATTTGGTACCGGTTGGTTTATCGATTGGTGGCAAGGAGGCGAAAATGCCGAAAAGTTCGTACTGGCCAGTGCGCTGCTAAAGCTGACTTTCCCTTATTTGTTTTTTGTGAGTCTGGTTGCCCTGAGCGGTGCGGTTATGAACGTCTATAATCGCTTTGCTGTGGCTGCATTTACGCCTGTGCTGTTGAATGTATCAATTATCACGTGTGCTGTTTTTCTACACGATAAATTTTCGGTAGGGGCATACGCACTTGCCATTGGCGTGTTTGTGGGGGGCTTAGTACAGTTACTGTTTCAGTTGCCATTTTTGTACCGTGCCCGTATGTTGAGCCGCCCTAAATGGGGCTGGCAAGATGAAAACGTTAAGAAAGTTCGAAAGCTCATGCTACCTGCCTTGTTTGGTGTTTCGATAAGCCAAATAAACTTGTTACTCGACACCATGATTGCCTCGATGTTGATGACCGGCTCTATCGCGTGGCTTTACTACTCAGACCGTTTAATTGAGTTTCCTCTTGGCTTATTTGGTATTGGTATCGCGACAGTCATTTTGCCCGCATTATCTAAGTTACATAGCACTAATAGCACAAAAGATTTCCAGCTAACCCTTGATTGGGGTGTGCGCTTTGTTATTTTCTTAGGCTTGCCTGCCATGTTTGGTTTAATGGTGATTAGCCCGCTCATTATTACGGTTTTATTTGACCATGGCGCGTTTCAGGATGGTGAAGTTGATCATGTAAAAGCGGTTAGTTATGGAGTGATGGCCTACTCGGTAGGATTGGTTAGCTTTATGCTAATCAAGGTGTTAGCACCGGGTTTTTATTCACGTCAAGATACTAAAACCCCTGTAAAAATAGGTATTAAAACACTGGTGTTAAATATGGTGTTTAACATTATGTTGGCCCCCTTTATTGGCTATTTGGGGTTAGCGTTAGCAACCGCGATGTCGGCCAGTTGTAATGCCTATTTGTTGTATCATCAATTACGTAAAGATGGCGTCTATCAGTTTTCTGCGATGAGCCTTAGCTTTACCTTTAAGTGTTTGTTTTCAAGTTTATTAATGGCTGCTTCAGTGTGGTATGTTGGCCAGCAATTTGCGTGGAAAACATGGCACTTTAGTGAGCAGGTAGTGCTATTGACGGGGTTATTGGCACTTGCTGCTTTTGTGTACTTTGTAGCCTTGTTCATTTTAGGTGTGCGACTAAATACGATAAAAAGTGTTGCAACTACTGAATCAAACTAAAAAAAAGATTATAATCGGCGCTTCAAGCCCGATATCAATGTTTTGGGCTCGCTGATAAAGGCAAAAAGGTGGCATGGAGTTAATTAGAGGTATTCACAATATTCGCGCGCAGCATTATGGCTGTGTGTTGACCATTGGTAATTTTGATGGCGTGCACTTAGGTCATGCAGAAGTGATTAAAGGCTTGCTGCAAGACGCAGAAAAGCATCAATTGCCAAGTACCGTGATGTTATTTGAGCCTCAGCCACAAGAGTTTTTTGCTAAAGATAATGCACCTGCGCGTTTAACTCGACTACGTGATAAGCTCAGCTTACTAGCAAAGCTAGGTGTTGAGCGGGTGATTTGCATTAGCTTCAATCAGCAATTTGCCAATATGGAAGCAGAGCAGTTTGTCAGCCAAGTTTTGGTTGAAAAGTTAGGCGTTAAAGCGCTGACAGTAGGCGATGACTTTTGCTTTGGGAAACGTCGTCGTGGTGATTTTGCGCTATTAAAAACCATGGGCGCTGAGCTAAATATGGATGTGAAAAGTACTGCAAGTTTTCGTAGACTCAATGATAGAGTGAGCAGTACCCTTATTCGCCATGCGCTTGCTGCAGGGCAATTAGAAGATGCAAAAACCATGTTAGGCCATGGTTATGCAATTTCTGGACGTGTTATTCATGGCTGGGAAAAAGGTCGTGAGTTGGGGTTCAGAACCGCCAATATTGCGTTGAAGCGCCAAGTATGTCCTGTAAATGGTGTATTTGCAGTGCGAGCAACCGTTGGTGAAAAAGAATTATTTGGGGTTGCAAATATTGGCAACAAACCCACATTTAATGGAACACGCGCATTGTTAGAGGTTCATCTTTTCGACTTTGCGAAAGATATTTATGGACAATTTATGCACGTGGAGCTAATCAAGAAGCTTCGCGATGAGAAAAAATTCGAGACATTAACACAATTGACGGCGCAGATTGCAGATGATGTAACCGCCGCTAAACAGTGTTTTGGTTTAAATTAGGTAGCCGATACGGAAAGTAGGATTAATGAGCGACTACAAACATACTTTGAATTTACCGGAAACAGCGTTTCCAATGCGCGGCAATTTGGCACAACGTGAGCCAAACATGCTTAAAACATGGTATGAAGACGATCTTTACGGTCAAATTCGCAGCGCTAAAAAAGGTAAAAAAACCTTCATTTTGCATGACGGCCCTCCGTATGCAAACGGTGATATCCATTTAGGCCACTCGGTAAACAAAATTCTTAAAGATATTATTGTTAAGTCAAAAACCCTGTCTGACTTCGATGCACCTTACGTGCCGGGTTGGGATTGTCATGGTTTACCAATTGAATTAATGGTTGAAAAGAAAGTAGGCAAGCCGGGCGTGAAAGTGTCTGCTGCTGAGTTCCGTGAAAAGTGTCGTGAATACGCTAAAAAGCAAGTTGAAGGTCAAAAAACAGACTTTAAACGTCTAGGTGTATTTGGTGATTGGGACAAGCCTTACTTAACAATGAACTTTGACTTTGAAGCGAATGCGATTCGTGTTCTTGGTCGTATCATTAAAAATGGTCACTTACACAAAGGTGCTAAGCCTGTTCACTGGTGTACAGATTGTGGTTCAGCACTTGCTGAAGCGGAAGTTGAATATCAAGATAAACAGTCTCCAGCAATCGATGTACGCTTCGAATTTGCTGATCAAGATGCTGTAATCAATGCGTTTGAACTAGCTGAAGGCCATACAGGTACTGGTGCAGTGAGTACTGTTATCTGGACGACAACACCTTGGACACTACCTGCTAACCGTGCAGTAGCAGTTCACGAAAAGCTTGAATATGCCCTTGTTCAAATTGACGATGAAGGTGCACAGCAGCGTTTAATCTTAGGTTCTGAGCTAGTTAAAGATGCTATGGACCGTTATGGCTTTAAGCATTACCACGTACTAGGTTATGTGAAAGGTGCGGCACTTGAGAACTTACAGGTTGCTCACCCATTCTATGACTTCACAGTGCCTGTGATTGTTGCTGATCACGTTACAACTGATTCTGGTACTGGTGTTGTTCATACTGCACCTGGTCACGGTCAAGAGGATTTCGCGGCCGGTCTTGCTTATGGTTTAGAAGTGGCTAACCCAGTTGGTGCTAACGGTGTTTACTTACCTGACACACCAATGTTTGCTGGTCAGCACGTATTTAAAGCAAATGCGAGCGTTATTGACGTATTAACTGAAAACAATGCGTTATTACATCACCATGCGCTTACACATAGTTACCCACATTGTTGGCGTCACAAAACGCCAATTATCTTCCGTGCGACGCCACAGTGGTTCGTAAGTATGGACCAAGCTAACCTTCGTCAAGATTCATTAAGAGAAATCAAAAAGACTGAGTGGTTACCTGAGTGGGGCGAAAGCCGCATTGCAAACATGGTTGAAGGTCGTCCTGATTGGTGTATTTCACGTCAACGTACATGGGGTGTGCCAATTGCATTATTCGTTGATAAAGACACGGGTGCACTTCATCCGAATACACAAGAGCTTATCGAAGAAGCTGCAAAACTGGTTGAAAAATCAGGTATTCAAGCGTGGTATGACTTAGAGCCAGCAACTTTACTTGGCGATGATGCTGAGCAGTACATGAAAGTACAAGATACGTTGGATGTATGGTTTGACTCAGGTGTGACACACGCATGTGTGGTTGATGCACGTGAAGATTTAACCGGTCCTGCTGATCTTTACTTAGAAGGTTCTGATCAACACCGTGGTTGGTTTATGTCGTCAATGATGACATCGGTTGCTATCAATGGTCATGCGCCATATAAGCAAGTGCTAACACATGGTTTCACCGTTGATGAAAATGGCCGCAAGATGTCTAAATCATTAGGCAACGTAATTTCGCCACAAAACGTGATGAACAAACTAGGTGCTGACATCTTACGTTTATGGGTTGCATCAACTGATTTTACAGCTGAAATGACTGTATCTGATGAAATCTTTAAACGTTCAGCAGACCGTTATCGTCGTATTCGTAACACGAGCCGTTACTTACTTGCGAATTTAAATGGTTTTGATCCTAAAACGGATCAAGTTGCTATTGAAGACATGGTTGAGCTTGACCGTTGGATTGTGGGCCGCGCAGCTGAGCTTCAAGATGAAATCTTAGCGGCTTATGACAAGTATCAAATGCTACTTGTAACGCAAAAGCTAATGAACTTCTGTACTGGTGAGCTTGGTTCTTTCTACCTAGACGTTATTAAAGACCGTCAATACACAGCGAAAAGCGACAGTCATGCGCGTCGTTCATGTCAAACTGCGCTTTATCACATTGCCGAAGCAATGACGCGTTGGATGGCACCGATCTTAAGCTTCACCGCGCAAGAAATTTGGGAAGCATTACCAGGTGAGCGTGACAAGTTTGTATTCACTTCAGTATGGTACGATGGCTTGCAAGCCTCTTCACAAGGTAAATTCAGCAACGATGATTGGTTAACAATCCTAAACGTGCGTGATGAAGTAAACCGTGTGCTAGAAGCCGCTCGTAAAGAAGAAGTTATTGGTGCAACTCTACAAGCAAACGTAAACATTTATGCAGGTGAAGAGCTAAGCGCGAAATTAGCTGCATTAGGTGATGAACTGCGCTTTGTACTATTAACGTCAGGTGTGACAGTTGAAACTGTGACAGCACAGCCTGAAGGTACTCAAGTGACTGAGATTGATGGTTTATTCATTAAAGTTGCAGCAACAACCGCTGAAAAGTGTGAGCGTTGTTGGCACTACTGTGATGATGTAGGTGCTGATCCTGCACACCCTGAAATCTGTGGCCGTTGTGTAAGCAATGTTGACGGCGATGGTGAACAGCGTCAGTTCGCATAGGAGTTGTTTGTGAGCAAACTAGCCGGAAAAAGTGGCTTGGTTTGGTTATGGCTGAGTCTACTACTTTTAGTAGTAGACCATGCGACAAAAACACTTGTCGTTAGTACCATGGCCTACGAAGAGTCGATTGATATTCTGCCGTTTTTTAATTTCACTTATGTACATAACTATGGTGCGGCCTTTAGCTTTTTAAGTGATTCAGGTGGCTGGCAGCGCTGGTTCTTTAGTTTGATTGCAGTGTCGATCAGTGTGCTTTTAGTGTGGTGGCTGAAACGCTTGCCAGCGTCTAACAAAGTATTATGTTCTGCGTATGCGTTAGTATTAGCCGGTGCGATTGGCAACTTATACGACCGCATCGCTTATGGCTATGTCATTGACTTCCTGCATGTATATTACGAAAACTGGCACTTTCCTGTTTTTAATATTGCCGATTGTGCAATTTGTATCGGTGCCGCATTACTTTTATTTGATGCCTTCACAGGCGAAAGTCCTAAGGAGCAACGAGCATGAGCCAAGCTGTAATTGGTGAAAACTCTGAAGTGATCTTTCATTTCTCAATTAAGTTAGAAGATGGCTCAGCAGCCGATTCAACGAAGGTGCATAATAAACCTGCAAAATTGCGAATGGGTGATGGTAGCCTGACAGAAAATTTTGAAAAGTGTTTACTCGGTTTAATGGCTGGTGACAGCAAGTCATTTGCATTAGAGCCTGAAGATGCATTTGGTCAACCAAATCCAGATAACATTTATTATGTAGACCGCAGCAAGTTTGGTGCTGAGACCCCAGCTGAAGTTGGTAATATTATTGCCTTTACTCAACCTGATGGCACAGAGTTACCAGGTCTTGTTCGTGAAGTTCAAGGTGACTCAGTCACGATTGACTTTAACCACCCACTTGCCGGGCAGCGCTTAACCTTTGAAGTTGATATTTTAGAGGTAACAGGTTAATGGATATTTTATTAGCGAATCCACGCGGCTTTTGTGCTGGCGTTGACCGTGCAATTAGTATTGTGGAGCGCGCACTCGATATCTTTGAAAAGCCAATCTATGTGCGCCATGAAGTCGTTCACAATCGATATGTTGTTGATGGCTTAAAAAATCGTGGTGCTGTGTTTGTTGAAGAGCTAGATCAGGTTCCTGACGACAGCATTGTTATATTCAGTGCGCATGGTGTATCGCAAGCTGTTCGTAGTGAAGCAAAGCGTCGCGACCTTAAAGTGTTCGATGCCACGTGCCCACTGGTAACAAAAGTGCATATGGAAGTAACACGCGCAAGTCGTAAAGGCACTGAGTGCGTGTTAATTGGTCACCATGGTCATCCTGAAGTAGAAGGCACAATGGGGCAGTACGACAACGAAGCGGGTGGTATTTACTTAGTAGAAACCCCTGAAGATGTTGCTGGCCTAACGGTTAAAAACCCTGAAAACCTGTTTTACTGTAGCCAAACGACGTTATCTGTAGATGATACGGCAGATGTGATTGATGCACTTCGTACTAAGTTTCCGGCAATTGATGGCCCGCGTAAAGATGACATTTGTTATGCTACGCAGAACCGTCAAGATGCAGTCCGTGACTTAGCAGATAAAGTGGATGTGCTGCTTGTAGTAGGGGCTAAAAATAGCTCTAACTCAAATCGTTTACGTGAACTTGCTGACAAAATGGGCACCACTGCTTATTTAATTGATGATGCGAGTAATGTTGAAGCGGATTGGTTCAACAGTGTCAATGCAGTGGGTGTGACTGCAGGTGCATCTGCACCAGAAGTTTTAGTTCAACAGGTTATTACTCGTTTAAAAGAACTAGGTGGCAATCAAGTTGTTGAAAATCCTGGTGAAGAAGAGAACATAGTATTTGCCGTTCCTGTTGAGCTACGCTAATCTAAGCAAATAGTAGTCAACAGTTAAAAGAGGAGCCCATGAGCAAACAGCCAAATTCAAACGGCTTGCTGATTGCGGCTCTTTTTCAATCCCGAGGTGTCCTTGCCACCCTGATCGTCAGCCAAGTCATTGCTATTTTGCTTGCCTTCTCACCCATGAGTTTAGGTGATGTTTGGTTACGCCTTGCTATATTTAGCTGCTTTTTACATCTAATCTTTCTTTCTAGCTTGTCGATACTGTATGTGTGCCGAGCCTTACTTACAGAGCTGTCACATTCAAAGCAGCTATTTATTCTGATATTCACATTACTGGCATCAACGTATGTTTTTAGTTGGCTGTTTTTGTCAGTGTTTTCAGATGTGTTCGCTATGGAGTCGAGGGCTAACTTTATTGTCAGCAATTTACTGATCATATTTTTGGTAACGGCGCTATTCAGCCAATTTTTACTTATTCATAATCAAAAAGAGCAGCAAACTAAAGCGTTAGCGCAGGCTGAGCTTGATGCCTTACAAGCCAGAATACGCCCCCACTTTTTGTTTAATAGTTTAAACACAGCTGCTGAGCTGACACATTATGATGCTGAGGCGGCTGAACAAGCAATTTTAGCGCTGGCGGCGCTGTCACAGGCTGCTATGCGCAGTGGTAAAGCCATAAAGCTTGTTGACGAAATTACTTTGTGCCAACAGTATGTAGCCCTTGAACGTTGGCGCTATGGCGAACGCCTAGCATTAAGCTGGCAATTACCTGGCGAGTTGCCAGACATTGATATTCCGTGTTTAACAATACAGCCAATTATTGAAAATGCGGTATTTTATGGCGTCGAGCCAGCAGAACAAGGCAATATTTCTGTTGAAATGCATCAATCGGATAAAGCTTATACCTTTATTATAACGAATCCTGTAGCTGCAGAAGTGAATAACTCACGAACAGGAAATGGGATGGCACTGGATAATATCCGCCAACGTTTGGCGCTTTTCTATCAACAAAAAGCACAGCTGACGACCACAATTCGTGATGATGTATTTAGAGTGAAGCTGGTAATACCAAAGCAGAGGGATGCATGATAAAAGTTTTGATTGCCGATGATGAACCACTAGCAAGGGCACGTATAAAACGTTTATTAGCTGCGTATGAGGGTTGCACTATTGTTGGTGAAGCAAGTAATGGTGAGCAAGCAATTGAACTTTGTAAGCAACTACAGCCCGATTTAGTGATGCTTGATATTAATATGCCTAAGCAGTCTGGCCTTGAAGTGGCCGCAGAGCTAAAACAGTTTTCGATCCCGCCTGCAGTTATGTTTTTAACGGCCCATTCAGAACATGCTCTAACTGCATTTGAGCTCGCTGTTGATGGCTATTTAGTTAAACCTGTTTCTGAGCAAGCATTAGCTAAAGCAATGGCACAACTGAGTAAATTAAACCGTACTCAAGTAACTGCCCCCGAAAATAACTACATTAGTTATCAACTTGCAGGTGTAATACGACGAGTTAATGTAGATGATGTGGTTTGCTGTATCGCAGAGCAAAAATATACTCGAGTAGTGTTTTTTGAAGGTGAGGCACTTGTTGAGCAAAGTTTAAAGCAACTAGAGCAAACCTATCCGCTGCAGCTACTTAGAGTTCACCGTAATACACTTGTGAATAAGCAACATATTGTTAGCCTTAATAGCCCATCTTCAGGTGGGCATACAGTTACGATGAAGCAGTATGAAGAGCCTTTGACAGTTAGTCGCCGAGAGCTTAAAAATGTTAAAGCTGTAATGGGTAAATAATAACAATCTTCATTGCAGCATCTTATCTTCAATAATTACTTTCTTATTAGTCACTATCTAACTTTGAGCAAAGTTTAAGTACCGTTTATCGCGCATTTTGACCGCTCGTCCATATACAGATTGTTATTTATTTTTGCCGTAATATTCTTACGGTATGTAAAAGTATCTATTAACTTCATCATGATTAAACATTCTGAGCAGCAAGGCGTTACGCTTATTGAAGTACTTATTGCCTTTGTTATTTTAAGTTTTGGTTTGTTAGGTGCCGTGGCCCTGCAAGCAAAAGCGAAGCAGGCAAGCTTTGATTCTATGCAGCGTGCAGCTGCTGTAGCACTTGGTAATGACATTATCCAGCGTATGCGAGCGAACGACTCACCTGGCTTTGCAGCGTTATATAATGGCACTTTCGATAGTAATACAGCTCTAAACACAAGTTTGAGTTGCTATAACTCAGCATGTAGTGCTCAACAATTGGCAGAATTAGATAAACAACAATGGGTGCGTGCAATTCAGGCTCGTGAAAACACCGGTGCTTTAGACGATGCAACTGTGTGTATAAATAGCACCCCAGTAGCGGCAGGCAATGCGAGTGAATTTAATATTGAGGTTGTGATCAGTTGGCAAGGCCGTCAAGAGCTTAGTGCTAATAAAGATACCGCTGCAATTGATTGTGGTTCTAAAGGCGATAAGCGACGTTTGATTGTTCTACAAAGCTATATTTATTTAAGGTCTTGATATGAAAAAGCATAATGGATTTACTCTCGTCGAGATGATGGTTGCTTTATTCATCGGAGGTGTGGTGCTCGGCGGGGTGATGTTTACCTATATAAGCATGAAGTCAACGACTCGTGACACGATGACAATTGGAGAGCTACAAGAAACTGGCAGACTGGCTATGAATATCATGCAACGTGATATTGAACAGATTGGTTTTTGGGGCACGTTTTATGAAGACTCTTTCTCAGATGCAAATACAAACAGTTTAGGAAATCCCGGTAATGATTGTTCAGAAGGCCTTAATAATGGCAGCTTTCCAGATACAGCTGCAACCAGTAACTTTCGCTCCGTTTATGCAGTGCAAACAACCGGTAACTCAGCCCTTGGATGTATAAACAATGTTGAGAAAAATACAGATGTACTGCAAATTAAGTTTTTAGAAGGCTTACAAATTCAACCTGCCAATACTAGCGATAACTATTATTATTTCATCGCCGAGCAAGAGCTTGCAGAATTTCAGCGCGGCCCAATCGCGGCAGCGGCTGTAAATGGCAATGCCACGATTTGGCGCTATCGACATCATGTTTATTACATCGCCAAGCAAACTTACACCATTAATGACCAAAGAGTGTCTGTTCCTCTACTTCGACGTAAACGCTTAACTCCGGATGGGGGCATGACAACTGAAACGGTTATGGAAGGGGTAGAAAATATGCACTTTGTGTTTGGTCTTGATACTACAAATAACAGTCGTGTTGATACATATAAAAGTATCAGCCAGATGACCAACACTGATTGGGAAAATCGCCGTGGTATTTTGACAGTGCAAGTATTCTTACTTGTGAGATCGCTTTTACCAGATTCAAACCTTAAGTTGAAAAATCAAACTTATACATTGGGTGAAGACGCAAATAGCCGCGTTCTTACATTTGACGATAACTACCGACGCGCACTATTTACGACCACTATCCGCTTGAACAATGTTGGGGCAAACTTATGGCGCATTTAACTATGATGCATAAGCAACAAGGTGTTGTATTAATCGTTGCTTTGATCATGGTTATTGCGATAACCGGTATTGCTGTGACTTTGATGAGCAGCAGTAGTGTAGATATTAAAATCACAAATGCCGCTCAAGAGAGAGAAGCGGCAGAGAATGAATTAATTGGTGATGTACAAAACGTCATTGCTAATGAAGCAAAAAAATTAGGTAACAGCCGGTTTTTCTTTAGTAGAGGGCAAGTTCCTGAAACAGGCCTAGATCTAGGTAATACAAATGACACATCTAATACCATGTTTAACAAAAATGAAGGCCCTATGGCTTTAAGGTGCCCAAGACGTTTTGATGATACTGCAGGCTTAAGATGCAATATGGTTGAGATTAATTCAGTGATTGAATATGGCTCTAAAAGTAAGCATAACCTCACTATTACAACAGGGATTGCTCAAGAAATGCTGAGCTTAAATAGTGGAAATTAATGGAGTAAGGCGAGTATGAAAATGAAGTTAAACAGCCTATTTTTTATTTTTGCATGTGTATTTTGCCAAAACCTTTATGCTGAAGATATAGATCTATATGTAAATTATGACGTAGCGGAAGACGAAAAATTACGGGTCTTACTTGTTTTTGATACATCAAATAGCATGGCATTCTCTATAGAAACGGGCAAAGCCTGTAGAGATAAAGGAAAACTAATACTATGCCCTGAAGGAAGTCGTTTAGAAGTCGCACAGGAGGCGATGATTAAATTAATCAATGACAATACTGATATTGAGTTTGGTTTAATGCGGCTTATTAAAGGTACTGGTGGTTATATTGTCCATGGGATTGGAACAAATCATAATGCGATTAAAAATACTCTCAGAAATTGGGACATCACTGATCTAGAATTAGGGACCCCATTAGTTGAAACTATTACTGAAACATGGCGATACTTAATAGGAGATGACCTTTTTTTCGCGAATCTGGTTGAACCAGCTAAAAGAGATAGTTCAACAGAATCAAATGGTAAGTATATTTCTCCTTTCAAGCAGAACTTAGGTGATCCAGTACGATGCGATAATAGCGTAAATATTATATTGATGACAGACGGTGAACCTTACTATGATGTCGGTCAGGATAAATATATAGAAAACTTATATAAAAGTATTTATGGCACTTCACCTAAAAAAGTGGGTAATAGTCATTTACCCTCAATGGCAACAATTCTTCATGGTAAAGAGAATGAAAATAGGGATATATACCCTGAAACAAGTGTTGTAGATGGCGCAAATGTTTACACGATTGGTTTTGGTAAAGGCTTAGTTAAAAACGCAGGAGACATTTTACAGGCGACTGCTGATAATGGTGGCGGTAGTTATATTTTCGCAGAATCTGCAAAAGCGCTAAGTGATGCATTTGATAATGTTCTTACCGAGATTAGAGAGGTCAACTCAACTTTTTCTTCACCATCGGTAGCATCAAATAATTCAGATAAATTATCACATCGTGATGCAGTTTATTTTCCTATGTTTTTACCTTCAAACGATGCTCGGTGGCGAGGGAACCTTAAAAAGCTAAAAGTGTCTGGTGGTGTCGTAGTTGATGCCAACCTTGACTCCGCTCTTGGTAATGACGGGGCGATTTTATCAACAGCAAAAACATACTGGCAATCTAATAGCAATCTCATTGCTGATGGTGGATACGTTGAGAAAGGAGGCGTAAATGCTTATTTAGCTGAACAATCGAGTATCCCAAATAATGGCCGAAAAGTAATCACAAATTTATCGGGCGGTCGAATGCTCAATTTTACGGCTTACAGAGTCATAATCCATTATGGAAATCGATTTAAGGCTGCCGTTGATTTTGATTCAGATCCGGATGAAGTCTTTGATCTTATAAATTGGTCTCGTGGACTTGATGTTGATGATGAAGATCAGGACGGTTTAACAGACGATTCTCGTCATGATATTTTTGGTGATGTTCTGCACTCTAAGCCTGTGACGGTAGATTATGGCAACAATGATGTTCGTATTCTTATTGGGACTAATGCCGGTTATTTACATATGTTTCAGGACAAGAACGATGTTTTAAGTGAAAGCTGGGCATTTATGCCTGCGGAACTGTACTCAATTATTAAGCCATTACGCGATAAAAAGTTACACACAAAAGTGTATGGAGTGGATGGCCCAATAACCGTTTATTTTGATGACAAAAATGAAGACGGCATCGTTAATAATGATGACAGGGTATGGGCATTTTTCGGGTTACGTCGAGGTGGTAGTAGCTATTACGGTTTAGATATAACTAACCCTAATTCACCTTCTCTGATGTGGGGAGGGCCATTAAAAAGTAGTGATGGAAAATTTTTAGAACTGGCACAAACATGGTCTAAACCTCAAATTACATTTATCAACCTTAAAGGCTATGAAGATAGACCGCTATTGGTATTTGGTGCCGGCTACGACACGAATAAAGATAATTCAATCTCAGCAGATTCTAAAGGGCGAGGCTTATACATTGTCGATGCAGAAACAGGTAAACAAGTATGGGCGTTAACAAATTCAGAAGGTGGCTTTAAAGGTGAGCATAGTATAGCGTCTGACATACATTTACTCGATTCAGATTACGACGGCTACACTGACAGACTGTATGCAAGTGATACTGGCGGTGGGATCTGGCGAGTTGACTTAGCGACAAACAACCTAAAAAATTGGACGCACTTTCAACTTGCAAAATTAGGCAATAATAACCGCCGCTTTTTTTATGAGCCATATGTTTCAAGAACGTTGTTCAGTAAAGTAACAGAAACAACAATTGACGGTGAAAAAACTTACTCAAGAATTGATACTCCTTTTGATGCGGTATTGATTGGTAGTGGTGATCGTACAGATCCATTGAATTTAAAAGTCAGTGATAAGCTCTATATGATTCGAGATGTAAACACGGTAACTCGAAGCTTTGAAGAGGATGAAATTCCAGATTTAATTTGGCAATCAGATTTAATGAATGTAGATAGTGACCCGTTTGCCAAAGTGACCGACAGTTTGAAAGACTTTGTTGAATTAGAAGCTGATTTAGCTGAAAAAGATGGTTGGTTTTATAATTTAGGGTGGGGTGAAAAGGCAACTTCGAAAGCTACCGTGTTAGGGGGCGTTGCTTACTTTACTACCTATAAACCAGATACCAGTTCTTTATCGGATTCTCAGTGCTCAATTGCAGAAGGTCAAGGTTATCTTTATGCATTTCATCTTCACTATGGGACCAAAGTGTATGATTGGTTAAGAACCCCAACAGCGGCAGAACTACCAGATACACCAACTATGTATGTTGAAGATGGTGATGTGTATATATTTCCATTACCAAATAAAGACCCAAATTGTACTGAAAACTGTGAGAAAATTGAGGCTAAAGTAGTTAATGGGCCTACTCCTAGCGTTGACGAAAATGGCAATGTTCAGCTTTATGATGAGGAGCCACTTAAATTAGAAGTTCATCAAAGTTATATTTATAAGCAAGAACAAAATGATAATAGCCAGTGATTAACTGATTTGTTATTTTATTTTAATTTTAACTGAATCCTTCTTTTTCAACCCAGTTCTTCTGGGTTGATATTTTTATTTGTTTTTACTGTGCGCTGCCTTTATTTATATATTTTTTATAATGTTGTCTTGAAATATTTACAATTAACTTATTGTATATAAATCGCTTTTTACGCCTCTCTTTCCCCTGCTGTTAATTATTTGATTTTTAATGGCTTTTATTTCTTTATTCTTATCTGGTTTCTTGTTTTTAATTGGTAAATATTTTAATAAATAAGTGGAATGATATTGTATATTTATTATAATACTTATTGGTTAGCCTGAATTGGTTGTATGTTTTAAATTTAAAAACACTTTTTACCTGTCTTTTTATGCTGACTTAAATTATTACTAGGCGAAATGTAGATGAAATATCACGCGAAGGTTTGCTATGGAAAACTATCAAATTAATCAAAATGTAAAACACAGTGTTTCAAGTATGCACAAACAAAAAGGTGTTGTTTTGATTATTGCACTAATAATGGTTGTTGCGGTGACTGGTATTGCAGTGACCTTAATGAACAGCAGCAGTGTAGATATTAAAATAACGAACTCAGCGCAAGAGCGTGAAACGGCAGAAAATAGCTTAATTGGTACGGTGCAAAAAGTTATCGCTAATGAAGCTGCAGCAGGTGGCAACAGTGCTTTTTTAATGAAAGCATCTGAAATACCTGAAGGCGGTTATGGCATGGGGGATATGGATGGCGCATCTAACACTATGACAAATTTAAATAATGGTGCGCTAGATTTACCTTGCCCACGTAAATTTAACTTCACTGCTGGTGTGTCTTGTAACATGGTCCAAGTCGATACAACGATTACTTATGGCACTAAGAGTAAACATACCTTAACGATCAGCACAGGTGTTGCCCAAGAAATGGCTAGCCTAAATACGGGCGGTTAGTGGAGAAAGTGATGAATATAGAAAAAATTACTCAACGAATACTGCTATCTTCATTAGCAGTCATTAGTTTTTTGGGCCACGCCGAAGATATTGAGTTATATGTAAACCACAATGTTAACTTGGACGAAAAACCCCGAGTTCTTATAGTTTTCGATACCTCAGGTAGTATGGCATTTTCAACCAGCTCTGGTAACAGCTGTGGCTTCTCAAATGGTTTATATATCCCATGTTCAGATAGTCGCCTAGGGGTTGCACAAGACGCTATTACTAAATTGGTTGATGGTAACGATGACATCGATTTTGGCTTAATGCGTTTTAATAGCACTAATGGTGGCTATGTGCTAGCTGGCATTGGTTCACAAATATCGGCCTTGAAAACCACAATTGCGGGTCTTCCTGCCGATGGCGGGACACCACTGACCGAAACGCTATGGGAAGCTTATCTTTATATAACAGGGCAAAGTCTCTTCTACGGCGAAAAGGTTAATGCTGCTCTTCGTGATACTACAATAGAAAGAGGCACGCCTTATACAACATCAGTGCGAGTCTGCTCTGGTAAAGGTTGGAGTAAAGTTTGTTGGTACGAGCCACGTATTGAGTATACCTATTCCTATATTTCACCATTTGATAATTCAGAAGAAGTAAAACGCTGTGATAATTCAGTAAATATTATCTATATGACTGATGGTGACCCGTCGGCTGGCTCTGATAATGAACAGGACTCTAATATTAGTGCATTACACAAGTCGTACTTTGGTAGCTATTTAAGTGATGATGATAAAATTGCTGGTGTGTATTTACATAAGCTCGCAAAAGTTATTCACGGTACTGATGATGTTGAGGTGGATTTAAGGCCAACGACGACTGATATTCACGAAACAGGACGAGTTTATACCATAGGTTTTGGTAGTGGTATGAGTGATAATGGTAAGCGCTTACTATCTGAAACGGCAGCAGAAGGTGGTGGTAAGTACCTTCATGCTAATACTGCAGAACAACTTTCTGAGGCCCTTAAAAATACCATTACTCAAATTCGAGAAGTGAACGATACGTTCACGGCACCATCAATTGCAAGTAACAATGTTGACCAAACTCGTAGTCGCGAATCGATTTATTATGCGATGTTTTACCCTAAAACAGGTGCTCGTTGGCGTGGAAATCTGAAAAAGCTAAAAGTATCTGGCGACCAAATTACCGATAGAGATGGTAAGCAAGCTCTCAATGAAGATGGTTTAATTGATAAAGATGCAAAAACTTTTTGGCTGCCTAGCGGTGAGAGCGCTGATGGTAATTCAGTTGAGTTAGGTGGTGTAAACCTGTATTTATCTAACTCTTCGAGCGTGCCAAATGAAGGACGCAAAGTACTAACAAATGTCAACGGCCGCATGCTTAACTTTACCCGTTATCGGGTAGTGTTCCATTACGGAACTATAGCCAAGGCTGCCGTTGATTTTGAAGCTGATCCGGATGAAGTTGAAGACCTTATTAACTGGTCAAGAGGCCTAGATATTGATGATGAAGACAAAGATGGATCGACAACGGATTCGCGTAAAGACATCTTCGGTGATCCACTACATTCAAAACCTGTAACAATTGACTATGGTAATGATGATATCCGAGTTTTAATTGGTACTAATGCAGGATACTTGCATATGTTCCAAGATAAAAACGATGTACTGAGCGAAAGCTGGGCGTTTATCCCTCGAAGCTTGTATAAAATAATAAAGCCACTTCGTGATAACCAAGCAGATACCAAGGTTTATGGTGTTGACGGGCCAATCTCTGTATTTTTTGATGATAAAAATAGTGATGGCATTGTAAATGGATCAGACCGTGTTTGGGCATTCTTTGGCCTAAGACGCGGTGGTAATTACTACTACGGACTCGATATAACTAACCCAGACTCACCAAGTCTGCTGTGGGATCAGCCAATTGTAGGTGGCACAGGTGACTTTAAAGAATTAGGGCAAACCTGGTCTAAACCTTCAGTTACTTATGTGAATCTAGATGGTTATAAAGACAGACCTGTGCTTATTTTTGGTGCTGGTTACGATACTAACAAAGACAATGTTATTCGTACTGATGATTCTCATGGTAGAGGTATTTTTATTGTTGATGCGCAAACAGGCAAAAAAGTGTGGGCATTAACGCCGAGTGAGAATGGCTTTTTAGGAAAACATAGTATCGCGTCAGATATCAGTATCTTAGATTCTGACTATGATGGTTACATTGATAGGCTATATGCAACGGATACGGGCGGTGATGTGTGGCGTGTTGATATGCCTTCTGATAGCCCAACAGATTCAGAAAACCCATGGACACATTTTAAATTAGCAAGTTTAGGGAGTGCGCTTTCAACGCAAGATCGCCGTTTCTTCTATAAGCCTTTGATTGCTAGAACCATGTTTAGCAAAGTTTCAGAAACAACGGTTGATGGGAAGGCAGTAACTACCCGTATTGATACACCATTTGATGCTGTGCTGATAGGCAGTGGTAACCGTTCTAAACCAACCGGTACAGTCACTAATGATCAGCTGTTCATGATCCGTGATATCAATACAGTTACTCAGCCTTTTTTAGGTAATGATGTACCAGCAACCATTACACAAGCTGACTTGATGAATATGGATTCTGATCCATTTGGCAATGCACTGGACGACGTGGATAAATTTACCGATTTAGAAATTGAGTTAGGTGAGTATCATGGTTGGTATTACAACTTATCTTCTGCTGGTGAAAAATCCCTTGCAGCAAGCACTGTGATTGGCGGTGTTGCTTATTTCACCACGTATACGCCTGCTTCAGCGACAGAAACGGCTAATCAGTGCTCACTGACGGGCGGCTCAGGAAGTTTATATGCTTTCCACTTACATTACGGTACAAAGGTGTATGACAGCTTAAAATTTACCACCTCGAATGATGTGCCAGATACGCCTCAACTTTATTTTGGTGTAGGTGACAGCTGTGTAGATGGTAATAGCGATGGTTATTGTGATGACAACACCGATGAAAAGGTTAAAGAACAAAGCCAGTTTTTAACTATAGGTCCAGGTATTAAAGGTGAGCAAAACCCACTGAAAGTACAAGAGATCCAAGGCCCTGGTTTAGTCATCGAAGACGGTAAAATTAAACTAGTTAGTGATGCAGTGCCAATTGGCTTTGGTTTTAAAACACAGCAAACCTTCATCTATAAGCAAGAGATAAACGATAATAGCCAATAATGGATTAAGCGACTGCTCTGCCTTACATGTTAAGGCAGAGCATGTACTGCTATTTGAATACCCGGCTTAATTGCATAATTATTGTTAGGCATCTATGATGAGAACAATGAGAGGTAACTCCTCTAAAAACAACTATATAGGTTTTTAAACTATGAACTTTATAAGAACAAAGGATCATAATGGTTTTACGCTAATCGAGCTGATGATTACCGTAGCTATATTAGGGATTATCGCGAGCATTGCTATTCCTAGTTATTTTGAGCACGTAAAACGTACAGCGCGAACAGAGGCAATTACTTCGTTATTAGATGCAGCTAATAAACAAGAGCAATACTTTGTCGATAATCGTGAATATACAAGCGCAATTGCTGATTTAGGTGTTTCTAGTTCTACAGAAAGTAACTTTTATACGATCACTGTAGAAGTAGACAATAGTGCGGGTACATTTGCATTTAAAGCAACACCTAAATCAGGCCCACCGTTACAAGATACCGAGTGTAAAACATTATCTATATCTGATACGGGTTTAAAAACATCAACAGGGTCTGCTGATTCAAGCACATGTTGGGGTAAATAAGCTTTATCAATTATCAGTTTGGCATTTATCAGTATCAATTAACCTGACCCGTCCAATTGGACTAACGCTTATAGCAAGCCCTTTGAGGCGTGCTTTACTATATTCTGGACAATAGATAAATTTCCCGTTACCTAGCCCCATCGGCATACCTGATGGGCTAAATGTGACTGAATGACGTGGATAAGTCAGCATATCAAATTTATTAATCGCTTCGATTTCCATTAATTTGGAATCACCACTTTCAAATACACCAAGCTCACCTTTATCAACAAAAACAGTTAAAGATTTATGCCATACTTCCTTGTTGCAACGATTGTTTTTTAACGCGCAAAAGGTGACATGGGCATCATTTGTTTGCGCTTTGAGGCGAGTAAATTGAAGCGCTCTTTTTACCGTATGCATGTTGCTATCTAAACGGTTTTTGGCCAGAAGTGGCTTATATTCAAATAAGGCGAAATGCAGCAGGAGTGATAAAATTGATAACACTATTAGGCTTTCAATTAACGTCGCTCCGTTGAGGCTGCGCAGAGTTGTAAGTGCCTTCATCCTTGAAGACTCCAAAATAGCGACTGTTTATTTAACTATAATTCGAGAGTGTGGGCTGTCAATTTACAAAGCTTAATTACATACATCTGTCGTAGTGCCAATATATAAAGCAGTCCCTGAGGTAAATACTTCTAGTTGTTTGTTATTATCGTTATCGGCTTTTGAAGGGCAGTAAGTAAACGTTCCTTGACTTGACGAGAGCATACCGCTGGTATCAAAAATAATAGAATTATCACCAGTGAAATTTAACTGACTATTCTCTGGAACTTCTTCCATGACTCTTAAAATGACATCGCCTACGTTGGGGTTGTAAACACCATTTTGGTTTGAATCAAAGAACACAAAAACGCTGCCATTATCCCAATTTAATAAACAACGAGTGCGTATGTTGGTTTCAATACTGTTGGTGTTACCACTGCAAACAACAATAATTGCATCACTACTTGTTGCTTTTGCGCGTGCAAAACTGAGTGTGCGTTTTAACTCTAATAAATAGCTTTCGGCGCGGTCACTTTCTAGCATGTCAGAGCTATCCCAAAGAGCGATAACGGCAACTATACCAACAATGGCAAGCGTGACCATCAGTTCCAATAATGTAAAACCTCGTTGTAATGATTTCATTGTTGTCTCTATTTTGAATCACTTTGTTTAATAATATCATGATTGCTGATTTAATCACCGTAATTCATAGCTTTGTTTGCCATCAGCAATGGGATTGTCTAAAATCGAGGCAATCGAGAAATAATAAGTAACCCGAAAATGAAAAAAATCGAAGCAATTATTAAACCATTTAAGCTTGATGATGTACGCGAAGCATTATCGGACGTGGGCATCACAGGGATGACGGTAAGCGAAGTAAAAGGCTTTGGCCGTCAAAAAGGGCACACTGAGCTTTATCGTGGTGCTGAGTACATGGTGGACTTTTTACCTAAGGTAAAATTAGATATCGTGTTAAGCGATGAAGATGTTGACCGTGCTATCGATGTTATCGTTAAAACATCGCAAACAGGTAAAATTGGTGACGGTAAAATCTTTGTTACTGACGTTGAACGTGTTGTACGTATTCGTACTGCAGAAGAAGATGAAGACGCGATTTAATACTAATCCACAAACATTAAAAAAGGCGCCTCAGGCGCCTTTTTGCTTTTAGTCTATTTTAACGCTTATTAGCTTCACGTGTTGCTTTAGCGTGTTCACTTAGCTCAGGTAAACCAAGCTTGTTGTAGCTTTTTTCCATGATCTCAAGTGCTTGATCAAGGTAGCTACTTTGTGAGTAGTGCTCAACCACGTATTTACCACGGTTTGCTGCAGCAAGGTATGCCTCACGCTCATAGTAGTATTCAGCAACTTTTAACTCATAGCGAGCCATTTTATTCAGTAGCCACACTAAACGTTTTTTCGCTTCTGGTGCGTAGGCACTGTTAGGAAAACGTTTTAATAGCGTTGATAAGTCTGTAAATGCGACACGAGTACGGTTTGCATCTCTGTCAGCACGGTCTACTCCAAAATATTCTTGGAATGCGTTTTCATCCGCTTTGATGTTTACCAAGCCACGCATGTAGTACATGTAGTCTAAGTCTTTATGGTTTGGGTTTAAGCGAATAAAACGGTCGATTGTTGCGAGTGCTTGCTCAGTATTACCTGCTTGATAATGCGCATACACTAAGTCCATTTGTACTTGTTTTGATAAAGGACCAAAAGGGTAGCGAGAATCAATAGCGCTTAATAGCTCAATTGCACGGGCATATAAGCCAGAATCTAATGTTTGTTTTGCATCTTCATATAAAGCTTGCGCAGATTTATTAGGAACGCGTTGGATATCTTCTTGATCGGGTGCTGATGAACAGGCACCTAAACCAAGTACAGATACTGAAAAAACTATGGCGAACGCACGTTTCCCTATTTTATTTATCATTTTATTTCTTACCTTCGATGTCTTCGGCTAGGCCAAGTGAGGAAAACCGAGTAAACTATACGTATTATATTAAAGCGATTCTAACCCAGTCGAGCACAGCTTGCACTGGTAAATTGGGTAAAGTTACTAATGTCAGAGCAAATTTCTCTCCAAGCCGAGGTTCCAATTGACCTTGGCGGTAAACGTCTAGACCAAGTATTAGCGCAATTGTTCCCTGATTATTCTCGATCACGTATAAAAACGTGGATTTTGGATGATAAAATCACTGTAAACGGTGAAATATTAAACACACCGCGCGAAAAACTACTCGGTGGCGAAATGGTGAGTGTAGAAACAACCATCGAAGCCCCTCGTGAATATGAGGCACAAAATATCAAATTAAACATCGTTTATGAAGACGATGATATTTTGGTAATTAATAAACCAATGGGATTAGTCGTTCATCCAGGTGCGGGTAACCCAGATGGCACGGTATTAAATGCTTTACTGCACCATTATCCTGATATTATTAATGTACCTCGTGCGGGTATTGTGCATCGTCTAGATAAAGACACCACTGGTTTAATGGTGGTGGCGAAAACAATTCCGGCACAAACACATTTAGTGTCTGCGCTACAAAAGCGTGAAAACTTCACCCGTGAATACGAAGCAATTTGTAATGGCACAATGACTGCTGGTGGCATGGTTGAAAAACCAATTGGTCGTCATGCAACAAAGCGTACTCACATGGCCGTGCATGAAATGGGCAAACCAGCGGTTACGCATTATCGTGTTGCAGAAAAATTCCGTGCACATACACGCTTACGTTTACGTCTAGAAACAGGCCGTACTCACCAAATCCGTGTACACATGGCTTATTTAAACCACCCATTAGTTGGCGATCAACTGTATGGTGGTCGCCCACGTCCGCCTAAAGGCGCGACGCCAGAGCTGTTTCAAATGCTACGCGACTTTAAACGCCAAGCATTGCATGCTGTAAAACTATCAATTGCACACCCAATTACGGGTGAGTTAATGACCTGGCAAGCCCCTATTCCAGATGATATGGCAGCTATGACAGAAGCATTACGCGCTGATACTAAAGCAAACCCAAATATCGAGTTTTAAGCGTTATGATCACACCAGCATGGACTGCCCCAAACACTGTTAGTGCACTGAGTACGACCCGAAAGGGCGGTGTATCAGTTGCACCCTTTGATAGTTTTAATGTGGGTTTACATGTTGGTGATGATGAGCAAGCCGTGCTTGCAAATCGCGCGTTACTTACAAATCAGCTGCCAAACCCTGCTGTGTGGTTAAACCAAACACATAGCAGCGATGTAGTCGTGATTGATGAAGAGTCTGATTTAAGTCTCGTGCGCTCTGCTGATGCACTCTACACCCGTTTAGTAAAGCAGCCGCTTGCTATAATGACTGCAGACTGTTTGCCGGTACTACTTTGTTCGAGTGTAGGCGATGAAGTCGCCGCTGTACATGGTGGCTGGCGTGGTTTAGCACAAGGTATAGTGGCAAACACAGTTTCGCATTTTCAAGCGCCAGCGAGCGATATTATTGCTTGGTTAGGCCCTGCTATTGGTCCTTCGCAATTTGAAGTCGGGCAAGAAGTAAAAGACTGTTTTTGTTCGCAAAACCCACTGCATCAACAAGCCTTTACAGCTAAACATGAAAAATACTTGGCTGATATCTACTTACTAGCACGCCAGCAATTGGCACAATTAGGCGTGGTCAAAATACACGGTGGTGAGCACTGTACCGTCACTGATAAATCAAAGTTTTTCTCTTATCGACGCGATGGACAAACAGGCCGTATGGCGAGCTTGATCTGGCGCAATTAATACGCCTTTTTTTCGATTAAATTTTCTTCTTTTACTTGAACAAATCACTAAGCATACCCATTAATTAAGCAATTAGATTTTTTAATAGGTAAACCCTTATGCGTTTAGATAGATTTACAAGTAAATTTCAATCTGCGCTTTCAGATGCGCAGTCATTAGCACTTGGGCGCGATCATCAATTTATTGAGCCTGTGCATTTAATGTATTCATTGCTTCAGCAAAATGGTTCAAGTGTGCGTGCACTACTTGCACAAGCCGGTGTGAGTGCTGATGAGTTAAACACCAAGTTATCCCAAGAAATCGAAAAACTGTTTAAAGTTGAAGGTATTGGTGGTGATGTTCAGCTGTCAAATAACCTGATTTCGTTAATTAACTTGTGTGATAAGTATGCTCAAAAGCGAAAAGATAAATTCATTTCGAGTGAGTTATTTGTCCTTGCAGCGTGTGACGATAAAGGTCCATTAGGCGATATTTTTAAAGCGCTGAATATTACTTCTAGCAAAATTGAAGCGGCTATTGAGGCTATTCGTGGTGGTCAGAAGGTTGACGACCCAAATGCTGAAGAAACCCGTCAGGCATTAAAAAAATTCACCATCGATTTAACTGAACGAGCAGAGCAAGGTAAGCTTGACCCTGTTATTGGCCGTGATGACGAAATTCGTCGTACGATCCAAGTATTACAACGCCGTACTAAAAATAATCCGGTATTAATTGGTGAGCCGGGCGTAGGTAAAACAGCCATTGCCGAAGGCCTTGCGCAGCGAATTATCAATGGTGAAGTACCTGAGGGCTTAAAAAACAAGCGAGTATTATCGCTCGATTTAGGTGCGTTGGTTGCCGGTGCTAAATACCGTGGTGAATTTGAAGAGCGTTTAAAATCAGTTTTGAATGAACTTGCTAAAGAAGAAGGCCAAGTCATCCTCTTTATTGATGAAATCCATACCATGGTAGGCGCTGGTAAAACAGATGGCGCAATGGATGCGGGTAATATGTTAAAGCCTGCACTTGCTCGTGGTGAGTTACATTGCGTGGGTGCCACAACACTTGATGAGTATCGTCAATACATTGAAAAAGATGCGGCACTTGAGCGTCGCTTCCAAAAGGTGTTTGTTGATGAACCATCGGTTGAAGACACCATTGCGATTTTACGTGGCCTAAAAGAGCGTTACGAGCTACATCACTCAGTTGATATTACCGATCCGGCTATTGTTGCCGCGGCGCAGTTGTCGCACCGTTACATTAGCGATCGCCAATTACCAGACAAGGCAATTGATTTAATTGATGAAGCGGGTTCTTCAATTCGTTTGCAAATCGACTCAAAACCAGAGTCTTTAGACAAGCTTGAGCGTCGTATTATTCAGTTAAAACTGGAAGACAATGCATTGGCGAAAGAAAAAGACGAAGCGAGTCAAAAGCGCCGCACCGAAATGCAAGAACTGATCACTGAACTTGAAGCGCAATACCGCGAGCTAGACGAAGTGTGGAATGCCGAGAAGGCCTCATTGCAAGGCACGCAAGTAATTAAAGCTGAGCTTGAACAGGCGCGTCTTGATTTGGAGGTGGCACGTCGTGCCAGCGACTTACAACGTATGTCTGAGCTGCAATATGGTCGTATCCCTGAACTTGAGCGCAAACTTGACCTTGCTTCACAAGCTGAAATGCAAGAAATGAGTTTGCTTAAAAACCAAGTAGGTGAAGACGAAATAGCGGAAATTCTATCGCGCTGGACAGGTATCCCGGTATCGAAAATGCTGCAAGGTGAGCGTGAAAAGTTACTGCAAATGGAAGATCAATTACACCACAAAGTGATTGGTCAAGATGAAGCCGTTGTGGCTGTTGCGAATGCAATACGTCGCTCTCGCGCAGGACTTGCTGATCCTAATCGTCCAATCGGTTCATTCTTATTTTTAGGCCCGACAGGGGTGGGTAAAACTGAGCTGACAAAAGCATTAGCCAGCTTTATGTTTGACACCGAAGATGCCATGGTGCGCATTGATATGTCGGAGTTTATGGAGAAACACTCAGTGGCACGTTTAGTGGGTGCGCCTCCGGGTTATGTTGGCTATGAAGAAGGTGGCTATTTAACTGAAGCTGTACGCCGTCGTCCATATTCAGTCATTTTATTGGATGAAGTCGAAAAAGCGCATCCTGATGTATTTAACATCTTACTGCAAGTTCTCGATGATGGCCGTTTAACGGATGGGCAGGGGCGTACCGTTGATTTTAAAAATACGGTGATCATTATGACCTCTAACTTGGGTTCAGATATTATCCAAGAGCAAGCGGGTTCAAATGATTATGCTGGGTTAAAAGAAAAAGTGATGGGTGTATTGGTGAGCCAGTTCCGCCCTGAGTTTATTAACCGTATCGACGAAACCGTGGTATTCCATCCGCTTGCTAATGAGCACATTAAAGAAATTGCTGATATTCAGTTAAGTAAGTTACGTGAGCGATTAACGGAAAAAGGCTACATTCTTGAAGTAACGGATGCAGCGCTAAATCGCATCGCTGAAAGTGGTTTTGATCCAGTCTATGGGGCAAGGCCTTTAAAACGTGCTATTCAACATACCATTGAAAACCCATTAGCACAGCGCTTACTTGGTGGGGATTATCAACCGGGTGCTATCATCCATATTGATGCTGACGAGAATGGTCTCGTTTTCTCTAGTCGATAATTAGTATTAAAAACAAAAAGCCGCATCGGTAATGATGCGGCTTTTTTGTATTAATCAGCTTTAAACTTTAAAGGTTAATAGCATATCGTTTACTTTGCGTGAGCCTTCAACAAGTCCCGCTGCATCTTTCGCTACGTTGTAACTATGCTTTAAGTTTTCTTCGCTATGACCTCTGATACTTTCAACATTTTCACGAATATCGGCGCTGACAACTTGTTGTTCCTCAGCAGCTGTTGATATCTCAGTGGCAAGACCTGATATTTCATTGATCTGTGCAAAAATGCTCGCAAGCTCAGTTTGTGTATGGGCGGTGGTATCAACACACGAGTCTGCTTGCTCTTTTGTTGATTGCATAACTTTAGACCAGCTAAATAATGTATCTTGAATCTCTTTAATCGAGCTATGAATTTGTGCTGTCGCATTTTGAGTGCGTGAAGAAAGTGCACGTACTTCATCTGCTACAACCGCAAAGCCTCGGCCATGTTCACCTGCACGTGCTGCTTCAATGGCGGCATTCAGTGCTAATAAGTTTGTTTGTTCGGCAATGCCTTCAATCTCACTCATTACTTGGCCAATTTTGTCTGCTTCGCTAGCAAGAGAATTCGCGGTGCTTGCTGCTTGTTCAACTTGGTTAGCCAGATCAGACACCATACTGCTGTTATCTTCAATATGCAGTTTGATATCGTTACAGCTTTGATAAGTTGTTTTAACCTTATCAGCAGTGTGATGTGTATTTGCAGAAATCTCACCAATAGTCGCACTCATTTGTGTCATTGCTGTAGCAATGTCACTCAACCGTTGTCCTTGTGCCGCAATACCTTGTTCTGTCAATGACGATTGTTTGTCTAAGTTAGTGGCGATATCTTTAAACGAGTACGTAGAGTCTTTCACACGACCTAATACAGTTCTGAGCTTAGCAAACAGCATTTGCTGATTGTAGGCAGCAATACTGAAAGGGTGTGAACCGCAATAGACGTAACGTGAGACAGAATCAAATTCAGCACGTTGCTGCTTTAAATGGTTTGGTGTAACAACGAGTTCGTCATAATTTAAAGCAAAAAGCAGGACGACAAGGGCGCAGCTAGCTAAGGTAACCATCCACGAGGTAGTTAGCGCTAATCCAACCACGCCAGCAACCAATAAAATCGCAGACAATAATTGTCTGAGCGAAATATTCTCACGAAATGATGAGATAGATTTTCCATCATTAATTTTAGTGTACAGTGCCATCGCACGGGTTTTTAATTGCTCAGATGGTTTGGTACGTACTGATTGATAGCCAACTAATTGGCCATGTTCATAAATAGGCGTAACGAACGCATCGACCCAATAGTAGCGACCATCTTTACAGAGATTTTTTACCATGCCACGCCATGAGTGACCCTGCTTTAATTTATCCCACATCTCTTTAAATGCCGCTTTAGGCATATCTGGATGGCGTACAATATTATGATTTTTTCCGAGTAACTCTTCTTCGGTATAACCCGCAATAGTACAAAATTCCTTATTTACGTATGTGATTACACCGCGTAAATCTGTGGTAGAGACCAACTCCTGTTTTTCGGAGTATGTCACTTCTTGATTGATGATTTCTTGCCCACGACGCATATGAGTCCTCGAAATATACTTTTTTATGGTGTGCGGATTATAGTCTCAGAAAAATGTAAGGGAAGGGGGAACATATGGTTAACGGTGAAACTTTTAATAATTTCATCTTCCCTTTGATCTAAAACAATATCTTGCCTGAATTATTATGTTTAGCCTCAGTCTTTTATATTAGTTAAAAGGTCTAATATCCTCAAGAAATAAGCCTAAATTGTATTTTTCATGATTTTAGCATCAATGAAGTGCCACCAAAGCAATTGTATAATAGCATCCACAATGGCAAGATTGAGCTTCAAGTGTATAGGTACTGAATGAAACTGATTTTTCGCTCTTGAGTAATTATTTTTTGCCCCCATACACTTAGGATTACAGCCACGCGGCTCGAGGAAGCATTTTTGATAAAACATGATTTAAATAAAACGCTAGAAGCGTTAACGGCACAATTTCCTAACGCAATTAATGGGATTAAACGTGGTATCGAGCGAGAAGCTTTAAGGATCAAACCAAGTGGTGTTATTTCACAACAAGGCCATCCACAAGGCGTGGGTAGTGCTTTAACAAATGATCACGTCACCACCGATTTTTCTGAATCGCTTTTAGAATTTATTACACCGGTTAGTACCTCAGCAGAGCAAACCCTCGCTCAGCTTAAAGACCTGCAAAAGTTCACGCTTTCTCATATGGGCGATGAGCTGCTATGGCCTATCAGTATGCCATGCTTTATTGAACACCAAGATGATATTGTATTGGCGCAATTTGGTGATTCAAATATCGGCCGCATGAAAACACTTTACCGTGAGGGTTTGAAAAATCGCTATGGCAGCATGATGCAAGCGATTGCCGGTGTGCATTTTAATATTTCATTTCCTGAGAGCTTATGGCAAAGCCTGTATAGCTTAAATGGCAGTGAAGGAACACTCGCTGATTCTATTTCAAGTGGCTATTTGGGTCTTATCCGCAACTTTAAGCGCGAACTTTGGTTGATCAGCTTTTTGTTTGGTGCATCGCCAGCATTGTGTAACTCTTTCTTGCAAGGCCGTGAAACTGACTTACCTTTTAAAAAGCTAGGTAAAGGCACGCTTTATTTAGAAGTAGGGACTGCACTTCGTCTTGGTAATTTAGGCTATACCAACAGCGCACAATCGTCTCTACGTGTTATGTATAATTCATTAGAAGAATACGTAGCAGGTTTAAAAGAAGCGATTCATACCTCATCTGATATCTACAGCCATATTGACGATTACACGAGCGCAGAGCCAAAACAGTTAAACAAAAATATTCTGCAAATCGAAAACGAATTTTATTCTCCAATTCGTCCTAAACGAAATGCTGCATCGGGCGAAACCCCGACAGATGCATTACTGCGTGGCGGTATAGAGTACATTGAAGTTCGTGCGCTTGATGTAAACCCATTCAGTGAAACCGGTATCGATTTACAGCAAATTCGCTTCTTAGACGTATTCTTAACATATTGCTTATTGAACGACTCTCCAGAAATGGATTGGCAAGAACAAAAGTTAAGCACAACTAACCTTGATGCCGTTGTTAATGAAGGTCGAAATCCAGAGTTAACCCTCAACAAACAAGGCAACAAGGTTCGTTTGACGGACTGGGCTGGGGCAATTTTTAATGATTTAACAGCCGTTGCGCGTTACATGGATAGTGCATACGGCGTGAGCTATTACAGCGAAACCATTGCTGAGCTTGCAACCTGGGTAAACAGCCCTAGTAAAACTTTCTCTGGCAGATATGTCGGAGCACTGGCAAGTAAAAATCAAGATAATGGGCATTTCGCGTTAGCACTTGCAGAGCAATATAAACAAAATCATCTTGATGCTGAATATCAATTTTATGATCATGCTTTTTTAACCAAACAGGCATCTGACTCTGTACTTAAAGAACGTGAAGTGAAAGCGGCTGACAGTGTGTCTTTTACTGCATTTTTAGATGACTATTTTGCTAAAGCTTAGTAAGGTGAGGCATAAAAAAACGCAGCCTAAGGAGGCTGCGTCAAAGATTCTTCAGGGATGAAACAATGCTATACTGCTGCATTCATAAGTTCAGACTGACCTGATAAGAAAAAGTTCAGCGAGATCCATAAAAAAATGAAAAAAAGTATAATTATTTTATCGCTGGCCGCATCACTGGCTGGTTGTGCAACCGCTCCGCCAGAGCAACCTCATGATATATGTAAGATTTTTGAAGAAAAGCCTGATTGGTATTACGATGCACGTGATGCACAAGAAAAGTGGGGCTCACCTAAACATGTGCTTATGAGCATGATGTATCAAGAAAGCTCATTTCGTCATGATGCAGCGCCGCCAATGGAATATTTCTTATGGGTTATCCCAATCGGTCGTGCAAGCTCTGCCTATGGTTATTCACAAGCAAAAACACCAACGTGGTCAGATTACATCCGTGAAACTGGTAACAGTGGTGCAGATAGGGACGATTTTGACGATGCTATCGACTTTATGGCGTGGTTTGTTTACAAAACACATAAAGTAAATGGGGTATCTAAATGGGATGCCTACGCTCAGTACCTAAACTACCATGAAGGGTGGGGTGGCTATAAACGGGGCACCTATAAAAGCAAAAAATGGCTGATGAATGTGGCAAATAAAGTAAAGCATCGAGCTAGTCGTTATGGTGCACAACTTAAAAAGTGTGAAGCCGATTTAGATAAAAACTGGTTCCAACGTTTATTTAGTTAATGACTAAATAGAAAGCCCGCTTCAATTAGCGGGCTTTTTACTAGCTATTTACCAGGAAACTGGTGAATATGGACATCCCTTTGCGGGAATGGAATCGTGATATCAGCGGCGTCAAAGGCAATTTTAACGCGTTCGTATAAGCCAAAATACACCGGCCAGTAGTTATCTGACTCAACCCACGCCCATACCAACATACCAATATGGCTTTCACCATGTTGACTAACATGGACTGTCGGTTTTTTATCTTCAATGTCTTTTAATACCAAATCATAATCATCAAGCACGCTCATTAGCACGTCACGGGCTTTATGCACATCATCGCCGTAACTGATACCAAATTCGATAGCAACGCGGTGAGTTGGCTCTGCAAACTTATTTTTAACGCAGCCATTTGATAGCGTGCCATTTGGGATAATAATTTTTTCGTTGTCGTAGGTGAGTAAAACAGTGACAAAAATTTGTATCTCAACCACTTTACCCATGTAGCCTTGTGCTTCGATAACATCGCCGACTTTAAAAGGCTTAAAGAACAAGATAAGCACGCCACCTGCAAAGTTAGCTAAGCTGCCTTGAAGAGCCATGCCCACTGCTAGGCCTGCTGCACCCAGCATAGCTATAAACGAGGTTGTTTCTATACCAATCATCGACGCGACAGATATCAGTAACAGTACTTTTAGAATGACTGAGATAAAGGAAACTAAAAAGTGCGTAAGGCCAACTTCGAACTTGACCTTATTCATTGATTTTTCGGCCATATTGGCAATTCTACCAATTAACCACCAACCTATAATTAAAACTAGGATTGCGAGGATAAACTTTGGCCCGTAAAGCATCAGCAATTCGATAGCTTGGTTATAGATTTTTTCGATTGATATTTCGTCCATTTTCATTCCTTGTTATATCAATGTATATGCAAAAGAAATAATAGTAGACGAATAAGGCTGTTGTGTGTGGCTTGCGTGGAGAAATACGAATTTTCAGATATTTTCGATTTGTCAGTAACAAAAAAGGAGTAGCTAGCTACTCCTTTTTCTAATTTAATGCCGGAACTGTTAACGGTTATTCTGTACGTTTACTTGGAATAACTTTAACCAGTTTCACCATGTTTTCTTTTATTTCTAACACTTCGATTGGGTAACCCGCAATTCGTAAACTTAAGTTGGTATCTGGAATATCTTCCAAGTACTCAACGATTAAGCCACTGAGGGTTTTTGGACCATCGATTGGTAATTCCCAACCCATTTCTTTGTTTAGGTCGCGAATGTTTGCACCCCCATCGACAAGCACTGAACCATCATCTTGCTCTGTCACTTCTTCACTTGGTGTGCGTGATTGTGTTGTCGTAAAGTCACCAACAACTTCTTCAAGGATATCTTCAAGCGTTACTAGACCTTGAATATCACCATATTCATCAACCACTAAGCCAATGCGTTCTTTCGATTGCTGGAACTTAAGTAATTGCGTGTTCAATGATGTACCTTCAGGAATGAAGTAAATTTCACGTACAGCACGCAGTAGTGATGGTTTATCGAACTGCTCTTTCGTTAATAGGCGTAATGCATCACGTGAGTGAATAAAGCCAACAGCATCATCTATTTGGTCACGATACAATAGTACGCGAGTATGTTGTGCATGTGTAAGCTGGCGACTAATAAGTTTCCAATCATCATTGATATCAATAGCAACAATTTCGTTACGCGGGATCATGATATCTTCAACGGTAACTTGTTCTAAATCTAAAATTGAAGTCAGCATGCTTTGGTGGCGAGCAGGTAATAGTGCACCTGATTCATTTACCACTGTTTTTAATTCTTCTTTACTTAAGCTGTGCTCTTCAATTTGTGCTGTTGTGATACCAAATAAGCGTAACATGCCGTTGGTCATCCAGTTTACGACAAGCACAAATGGGAAAAGAATTTTCAAAAGGCCTTTTAATACAATTGAGCTTGGGAAAGCGACCTTTTCTGGATAAAGCGCTGCCAGTGTCTTTGGCGTTACTTCGGCAAAGATTAAAACCACTAAGGTAAGTGCGCCGGTTGCAATGGCAATACCGAGATCACCATATAGGCGAATACCAATAATCGTCGCAACCTGTGCTGCAGCGATATTAACTAAGTTGTTACCAATCAAGATCAGACCAATGAGTCTGTCAGGGCGACTTAAAAGTTTGCTGACACGTTTCGCGGCACGATGATCTTCTTTAGCAAGATGGCGCAAGCGAATACGGTTAATTGACATAATTCCAGTTTCAGAACCAGAAAAATAAGCAGAAATAAGTATCAATAATCCCAGTATAATAAACAGGGAACTAGTCGATATGTCGTCCAACGATGGATCCTTTTTTTATAAATCAGTGCATATTAAGCTAGAGACAGCTTGCTGAGTCAAGTTAAAACTTATTTAGAATCACTTCTTGGATGAAACGGCTGCCAAAATAAGCAAGTGATAAGATAAAAGCGGCTATCATGATCGAAAACACCACAGGCTTACCACGCCAGCCTTGACGCAAATGTCCCACAGTAACAACCGTGAAAATCAGCCATGCAATTAACGATAAAACAGTCTTATGAATAAATTCACTCGCAAACATACCTTCTAAAAAGATAAATCCAGAAAGAAGTGCAAAAGTGAGCAAGATAGTGCCGAGTGTGAGTAATTGATAAAGCTGACGCTCAACCACCATTAAAGGAGGTAAGTGGCTGTGTACAATTGCCAAGTCTTTGCGTTTTAAACGCTTATCAATAAAGTAGAACTGCACGGCGTAGAGTGTTGATATGATCAATACACAATAGGCCAACAGCGATAACGAAATATGAGTGACTAAGCCAAGTTCGACATCGATTGAATGTAAAATCACATGATGCGGTATAAATAAACTGGCTAAAGTTAGTATGGCTGCAAAGCCATAAACTACGGGCAATAATAATGTAGCAGGGAATTTAAGGGATACTGCCGTCACGGAGACCACAATGACCCAACAGGTTAATAGTGCAACGTTGACGATACTCAAATCTTGTCCGTCAGCACGAAATACAGAATTAACCAGCAATAACATATGAGCAAGGATAGCCACAGTGCTGAGTATCACCGTGAGTTTTTGGCTTGGACCTTGTTTGTGGAAAAGACGTGAAAGCACATGCGACGTTGCTAACACATAAAACAAACTAGCAATAATAGTTAAACTAATAATCATCGTGTTTTGGCCACTTAATTTATATCGATAAATCCTTGTCTCTTTGATGCCATTGTATTTTATAGCAAGGAAAAAGCATAGAGTTTGTAAAAAGAAACTCAAACAGCGCACTTGAACACTGTATTGTCGACCACCATTTACGGTATACTGCTAGGAATTAAATTTTAATATTGCCTGTATGGTCGTCAAACTTGTCTGTTTTATGTACATTGCAGGTGAAACACGTTTTATCGGAACCTTTACATGTTTGAGAATCTCCAAGAACGCTTAGGTAAAACCTTAAAAAATATCAGTGGCCGCGGACGCCTAACTGAAGACAATATAAAAGATACATTACGCGAAGTCCGCATGGCATTTTTGGAAGCGGACGTTGCCTTACCTGTTGTTCGTGAGTTTGTTAAGCAAGTTAAAGAGCGCGCAGTTGGTGTTGAAGTAACGAAAAGCTTAAGCCCAGGTCAAGTCTTTATTAAGATTGTTCGTGAAGAACTTGAAAAGGCCATGGGTGAAGCAAATGAAGAACTGAGCCTTAATGCACAGCCGCCAGCGGTAGTGATGATGGCGGGTTTACAAGGTGCGGGTAAAACCACCAGTGTTGGTAAATTAGCTAAATTCTTAAAAGAGCGTAAAAAGAAATCTGTATTAGTTGTGAGTGCCGACGTTTACCGTCCTGCGGCAATTAAACAGCTAGAAACACTTGCGAGTGAAGTGGGTGTTGAGTTCTTCCCAAGTGACATCTCACAAAAGCCAGTCGATATTGCGACGAATGCTATTTCACATGCGAAGAAGAAATTTATTGATGTGGTGCTAGTCGATACCGCAGGTCGTCTACACGTTGATAGCGACATGATGGATGAAATTAAAGCACTACATAGTGCAATTAATCCAATCGAAACTTTATTCGTCGTTGATGCGATGACAGGTCAAGATGCTGCAAACACCGCAAAAGCATTTGACGAAGCGCTGCCGCTAAGTGGTGTGATCTTAACCAAGACTGATGGTGACGCCCGTGGTGGTGCTGCATTATCAATTCGTCACATTACTGGTAAGCCAATTAAATTTATGGGTGTGGGTGAGCGCACTGATGCACTTGAACCATTCCATCCAGACCGTATCGCTTCGCGGATCCTAGGCATGGGTGACGTACTTTCATTAATCGAAGAAGTCGAAATGAAAGTCGATAAAGAGAAAGCGGCTAAAGTTGCAGAGAAAGTATTTAAAGGTGATGGTTTTACATTAGAAGATTTTGCTGAGCAACTTCGTCAGATGAAAAACATGGGCGGTATGATGTCGATGCTTGATAAGTTACCGGGCATGCAAAACCTTCCTGATGCTGTTAAAGGCCAAATGAGTGATAAAACTTTTGTACAAATGGAAGCAATCATTAGCTCTATGACACCAAAAGAGCGTGCTCGCCCTGAAATCATCAAAGGTTCTCGTAAAAAACGTATTGCTGCAGGTTCTGGTACACAGGTGCAAGAAATCAATAAACTGCTTAAACAGTTTACGCAAATGCAGAAGATGATGAAGAAGATGAAAGGTAAAGGCGGCATGATGAAAATGATGCGCGGCATGAAAGGAATGCTTCCGCCGGGAATGCTAGGCGGCGGTCCTAAGTTCTAAGCATTCATGCTTTCATTAAAAAAGGAGCAAGTCGCTCCTTTTTTAATGGATAAATTATGCATAATTGTTACGCTGATGTAATATCTAACGCTCAGATCAGTGTTTAATCAACTTAACTTACATTTTGCCGCAGTTCTTACTTGCAATATTACAAAAAACTCGTACAATTCCCCGGCTTCCCATATTGGGGAGTAAATCTTATTAATGAAAACAGTCAATCTATGTAGAGGACGGTATGGTAACTATTCGTTTGCAACGTGGTGGCGCTAAAAAACGCCCTTTCTATCAAATTGTGGTTGCGGATAGCCGTTTCTCGCGTGACGGTCGCTTCATCGAGAAAGTAGGTTTCTTTAACCCTATCGCTGCAGGTCAGGAAGAAAAAGTACGTTTAGATTTATCTCGTGTTGATCACTGGGTAGGTCAAGGCGCATCTCTTACAGATCGCGTAGCTAAGTTAGTTAAAGACGCTCGTAAAGCGGCTTAATAGGCGTAAGTGTAACCATGAGTCAAGAGAACACCTCGATTATTACAGTAGGAAAGCTCGGTGCCCCATATGGTATAAAGGGCTGGCTTAAGGTGCATTCATTTACTGATGATCCCGAAGGGATCTTCGATTTCAGCCCATGGTTGATAGGGCAACAAGGTAAATGGCAGACCTTAGAAGTGGTCGACTGGCGTCGCCACAACAAAGGCTTTATCGCTAAAGTTGCGCAAGTAAACGACCGAGACGAAGCAATGGCTTTGACCAATGTAGAAATCTCAGTAGATGCAGCGCAGCTACCAGAATTACCGCAAGGTGAATTCTATTGGCGAGATCTCATCGGCATGTCTGTTGTAACCGATAAAGGTTATGACTTAGGTATTGTTGATGACCTAATGGAGACAGGGTCAAATGACGTTTTGGTTGTGAAAGCAAACAAAAAAGATGCATTTGGCCAAGCAGAACGTTTAATTCCTTTCTTAACAGATTCTGTTATCAAAGAAGTTAAGCATGATGCGAGAGAAATTACCGTAGACTGGGACCCAGGGTTTTAATGTCACAAACGAGTTCACTATGGGTTGGGGTTATTAGCCTTTTCCCGGACATGTTTGATGCGATTACCACCCAAGGTGTTACTGGTCGCGCAGTTAAAAATGGTCTAATCGACTTTAACTGCTGGAATCCACGTGACTATGCGACTGATAAGCATAGAACTGTGGACGATCGTCCTTACGGGGGCGGTCCTGGCATGTTAATGATGGTTGAACCATTGAAACAAGCTATCCTTGACGCTAAAAAGGCGGCAGGTGATGGCGCTAAAGTAATTTATATGTCCCCGCAAGGGCGCAAATTAGATCAGCAAGGTGCAACTGAGCTTGCACAATCAGAAAAGTTGATTCTAATTGCCGGTCGCTATGAAGGTATAGATGAGAGAATCATAGAATCATACGTTGACGAAGAATGGTCAATTGGAGATTTTATTCTGAGTGGTGGTGAATTACCCGCTATGACGCTAATTGATGCAGTAGCACGATTAGTTCCAGGTGTGTTAGGTCACAATCAGTCAGCAGAGCAAGATTCATTTTCGGATGGATTGCTTGATTGTCCACACTATACACGGCCAGAGACATTGGATGATAAACAGGTGCCTGCTGTATTACTCAGTGGAAACCACCAAGAAATCGCTAAGTGGCGCTTAAAGCAATCACTTGGTCGAACTTGGCTTCGTCGTCCTGACTTGTTGCATAACCTAGCTCTGACTGAGGAGCAAGCGGCACTACTTGCAGAATTCAAGCAAGAGTACCAACAAGCTTGTGGCTAGAAGACAGTTACACCTAGGAAAGTGAGAAATATAATGGCAAAAGTAAACCAAAACATTATTAAAGCGCTTGAAGAAGAGCAGCTTAAATCAGACGTACCAGCATTCGGCGCTGGTGATACAGTAGTTGTACAGGTACGTGTTAAAGAAGGCGAGAAAGAGCGTCTACAGGCCTTTGAAGGTGTTGTAATCGCTAAGCGTAATCGTGGTCTTCACTCAGCATTCACAGTTCGTAAAATTTCGAGCGGTGAAGGTGTTGAGCGTGTATTCCAAACGCACAGCCCTCTTATCGATAGTATCTCAGTTAAACGTCGCGGTGCTGTTCGCCGTGCGAAACTTTACTATCTACGTGAGCGTTCTGGTAAATCTGCACGTATTAAAGAGAAACTTAACTAATACGCGCGTTTTTACTACGCAAAATAAAACGGGTTGCAGCCTCTGGTTGCAACCCGTTTTGGTTTTTAAAGCGAAAATTTCTCATCACTCCCTTCTCTATAGCATCTCTGTAAACACTTCGTCTTTGCAGCATTCTATATAATACCAATCCGCAATAATACTTAATCATTTTGAGGGATTAAACCTGTCGCTACCTGCGTTAAAAATTTCTGATTTAGAACAACTAAATAACGAAATTTTTGCCTTGTTATCAACGAGGTTTTATTGCCTCAAAATAGACCACTTTATTAAGCGAATTGGTATAAATCATTTTGTTATTGATTAGCAGCCGGTACATTAGTGTTGTATCTTGCTAGCCCTTTGTACTTCAGTCTTTATCCTGTTACTATAATTCGTATTGAAAGCTTTACTTTTTCGTATATATAAATTTACGTTTTTAGGGTTTGAGGTGTAATAACGTGGTAACAGTGAATGATCTAGCTGATTTAAGAGCTGGAATAGATGAATGTGATGCGCAATTGGTGGCATTACTGGCTAAACGTAATGGTATAACAGAAAAAATTGGGGCAATTAAACAACAAATTGGCGCACCATTACATGCACCTGATCGTGAGGCAGATTTACTTGCTGCTCGTCGACAAGAAGCTGTCGCTCAAGGGGTTAATCCTGAGTTAGTGGAAGATATACTTCGCCGTATGATGCGTGAAGCATATCAAAATCAGCAAGGTAGCCTTGCTTGTGCTGCACCTCAGTTATCGCCGATAGTGATTGTTGGTGGTGAAGGGGCAATGGGCCAGTTATTTGCTCAGCAGTTTAAGCGTTCTGGTTATGAAGTTCGTATTTTAGATAAAGCACAACAAGCACAAAGTGAAGCGATATTAAAAGGGGCTAAATTAGTTCTTGTTAGTGTGCCAATTAATGCGCTTGAGCAAGTTGTTGCCGCATTACCGACGCTTGATGATGATTGTTTGTTAGTTGATATTACCTCGGTTAAACAAAAGCCTTTAAAAGCACTTATGGCAGCTCATAGCGGTCCTGTCGTGGGATTACACCCCATGTTTGGTCCAGATATTTCGCATTGGGTTAAGCAAACGGTCGTTGTCTGTGAGGGACGCAATCATGAAGTAGCGCAAGGTTTATTGGCACAATTACAGGTGTGGGGCTGTCAAGTTGTTGAAATGGATGCTAAAAAACATGATGAAGCAATGCAGATCATTCAGGTAATGCGCCACTTAACGACTTTTGTATACGGGCAGTTTCTTGCAAAGCAAAGTCATACACTCGCAGAGCTTCGTAGCTGTTCATCACCTATATATCAGCTCGAGTTAATGATGGTAGGGCGCTTATTTGCCCAGTCACCTGAGCTTTACTCTGACATTATGCTGGCACAATTCGATGATGTAGAGTCACTACTGGCTAATTACCAAGAAACCTTTGCTGAAACGCTCGAAAAGCTTAAAGCAGGGGATAAAGCATCATTGATTGCAGCCTTTGCTGATGCGAAAGAATACTTCTCAGATGCGACAGCACATTTCTTAACGCAAAGCCGCAGCTTACTCAACAAAGCAAATGACGCAAAGGTACTCGATTAAATAGTGCTAATCGATAAAAAAGCCCGCAACTAAGCGGGCTTTTTATTATTTCAAATTCTCTTGAGTCTCACCAATCTAGTGTCCACTTACTGAGCCGGGTAACGCACCTGTGTGGTGGTTAATTAAGCCCCATTGATACAGCAAGTCCGTCATGTCTGAAAGGCTGAATAAAGTCATACTTAAACCGACAATCGTCAACACGATGGTATAAGGTAGCGCCATGTAAACCATGCGGCCATAAGATAGCCTTAACACAGGGGCTAACGTTGATGTAAGCAAGAATAAGAACGCAGCTTGTCCATTTGGGGTGGCAACACTTGGCAGGTTGGTACCGGTATTGATTGCTACAGCTAACAAATCAAACTGATCACGAGTAATTTGACCTGCCTGTAATGCAGCAGCTACTTCATTGATATACACAGTGCCGACGAAAACGTTATCGCTGACCATCGACAGAATACCGTTGGCTATAAAGAACATCACCAGTTGTAGCTGACCCTCAAAGGTCAGAACCCAAGATATTACAGGCGTGAATAAATGTTGGTCGATAATCACCGCAACAATCGAGAAGAATACGCACAGTAAGGCTGTGAATGGCAAGGCTTCTTCAAATGCTTTACCAAGCTGATGCTCTTCAATGATACCGGCACTGGCTGTTGCAAAAATAATTACAGATAAACCAATTAAACCAACTGTTGCCAAGTGAAGGGCCAGACCAATGATCAACCAAACAGCAATAAAAGCTTGAATAGCTAAGTTCACTTTATCGCGTGTAGTGCGTTTTTTCTCAAGCTTTTTAGCGTGATCAGCTAAAATCGTGTGAATTGGTGCAGGTAGTTTTGCACCATAACCAAATGCTTTAGTCTTTTCGAGTAAAAAGGTTGTAGCAATACCGGCAATCATCACAGGCAATGTGATTGGCAGCATACGGAAGAAAAATTCGCCGAATAACCAGCCAGCACGCTCAGCAATGATTAAATTTTGTGGCTCACCCACCATAGTACATACACCACCTAAAGCTGTACCGATTGATGCATGCATTAATAAGTTACGTAGAAAAGCACGGAACTCTTCAAGTTCTTGACGGTTTACTGGGCGCACTTGGTTGTCATCATTAATATCATGCTCACTGTTTGAGTCTTTACCAGATGCCACCTTATGATAAATGCTGTAAAAACCCATTGCGACCGCAATGACCACAGCCATTACCGTTAACGCATCTAAGAAAGCAGATAAAAATGCGGCTGAAATGGTGAACGACAGTGATAACACGGTTTTACTACGCACCGAGACAACAAGCTTTGTAAAGATATACAAGAGTAAATCTTTCATAAAGTAAATGCCTGCAACCATAAAGATAAGTAGCAGAATTACATCGATATTTTGAACTATTTCATGTTCAACTTGGCCGGCGGTCGTCATCCCAATAAACAACGCCTCTATTGCTAACAAGCCTCCTGGTTGCAGAGGGTAGCATTTCAGTGCCATTGCTAATGTGAATATAAACTCTAAAACTAGCACCCAGCCAGCAACATAGGGATTAAGTTGAAATAAAATAGGGTTAATCAGTAAAAAAGCAACAATGGTGTATTTATACCATTGTGGCGCTGTACCCAAAAAATTCTTAAATATTGCTGTCAAAATGCTTTGTTGCATTGATGTACCCCAAGGTTGAGCTTTATTATTAATGCTAAATTAATGCAGATGTTTCTAGCTGTAAATAGATACTGTTTAATATTTTAGTATATCTAAAGTATTGTTGTTTGGTGCGCTTTTAAGCCAAAAGGTCATTTATTTACCTAGATCTTCTAGATTTTTATGCACACCAGAGTTAGTTTACTTGTTAGTTGCTGATCATCTGGTACAATCAGTGGGTTGATCGCCAAAGGCGGTAAAAGTAGTTGCTAACTCAAGTGGAAATTGAATGAGAATTTTTAAAGCGAAAAGCCCAGCAGGTTTTGCTGAAGAATACATTGTTGAATCTATTTGGAATGGTGACTTTCCGCCTGGCTCAATTCTTCCTGCTGAACGTGAATTGTCAGAACTGATTGGTGTCACACGTACAACGTTACGTGAAGTACTTCAGCGTCTAGCCCGTGACGGTTGGTTAACAATCCAACATGGTAAACCAACTCGGGTAAATAACTTCTGGGAAACTTCAGGTCTTAATATTCTAGAAACGCTAGCACGTCTAGATGAAGACAAAATGCCAGAGCTAACTGATCAATTACTTTCGGCACGTACGAATATCAGCGCGATTTACACTCGTGCAGCAATCAAGCTAGCGCCAGAGCGCGTTATTGAAATTTTATCGCAAAGTGAAGAGCTTGAAGACAGTGCTCAAGCATTTGCTGATTACGATTATAAAGTTCATCACGAATTGGCTGTCGCAGGTAATAACCGCATTTACGTGCTTATCTTAAATGGCTTTAAAGGCTTCTATTCAAAAATTGGCTGCCATTACTTCTCTGATTCACGTACACGTGAATTAGCACGTCAGTTTTATAAAGATTTAACTGAATTGGCAGAGCGCCGTGAACATGACGGTGCGATTTCTATGATGCGTAAATACGGTCATCAAACAGGTGAAATCTGGCAGCAGATCCGTGGTGACATGCCGGAAGATATCATGGACTAAGTGTCTAATATTGATCTATTATTTTAAGAACCCAGCGAAAGCTGGGTTTTTTGTTTTAGTTATTTTTAAGCACCGGAAGCACTTCAGCGCTTTCATCATCAAGCATCGCTAAAACACTGTTAAAATCATGTTTGGGGTACCAGCCTAGTTGCTGCTGCGCTTTAGTTGAATCGTATACTCGGTCCAAACTAGTTGGTAATGGCCAGCCTCGCTGCTTGAAAGCACCTGCTAAAGTAGGGATCCGTTCTGCAATGAGTTTATCTGCTTGCCTATATATTTGCTGGCAATCTTCTTTTGAATAGGGCGTAACGCCGGAAATGATGAAGCGATTAAAACCATTGAGTTTTTTCTCAATCGCACATAAATGTGCATGAGCAACATCACGCGCGTCTATACCTCTACTATTGCGAAATAGCGCCATAATATCGGCAGGTTCAGGAAAGCAGCGAGACATTTGTAAAACCGTGATAGGCAATGTGTGCTTTATTGAAATCGCCTCAAGTTTGGCTTCTGCGGCAATTTTAGTTTTATGATAAATAGATTTTGGCTTTGGTATAACTTGTTCGGTTATCCAGCCAGTTTTACCTAATGGTGTGGATGCTGAACCATAAAGCGCTGTGGTGCTGGTAAAAATAAACTGTTTTACACCAGCTTCTATTCCTAACAGTGCAAGTTGTTCGGTCGCGTCCACATTTATAGTGTAAAAATTATCATCAGAGTGCAAGCCAACATGTGGGGCATGTAAAGCAGCTGTGTGTATTATCACATCTACGCCATCTAGCGCTTGTTTAATTAAATCATGATCACGTATATCCCCCACATAATCAGCAGTGGAGCAGGGGGTTTTATCTAAACCAACCACATCATAACTTGTCATTAATTTAATATAGATTGCACGTCCAACACGACCTGCTGAACCAGTGATCAGGACTTTCATTTTTCTACCTAGTGATTCGCGTCATGCATATTTTATCAGATTTTAGCCGCTGATTTTGCAGCTATTGGCTACTGTTCTATTTTGGGAATCGCTCAATATGGTTACGAATCAATTTTTCCGATTGAGCATATCGCTTTTTTCGATTGTTCATTTGTCTGTAACCTCATTAAACTATCTTGCAAATTATCAATGCTTACTCTTGGTTTTTGCTATTTAGTAACCATATCTAAGTGAGTATTGCATAGGCAATTGGAAATAAACTCAAATATTTGGAGATAAAAATGGGTGTATTAGTTGGCCGTCAGGCACCAGACTTTACTGCAGCAGCTGTTCTTGGTAACGGTGAAATCGTTGAAAACTTCAACCTAAAAGAAACTATCAAAGGTAAAAAAGCAGTTATCTTCTTTTACCCGTTAGACTTCACTTTCGTATGTCCTTCTGAGCTAATCGCTTTCGACAAACGTTTTGAAGAGTTCCAAAAGCGTGGCGTTGAAGTAATCGGTGTTTCTATCGATTCACAATTCTCACACAATGCATGGCGTAACACTGCCGTTGCTGACGGTGGTATTGGTCAAGTTAAATATGCACTAGTTGCAGACGTTAAACACGAAATCTGTCAAGCATACGACGTTGAGCACCCAGAAGCTGGTGTTGCTTTCCGTGGTTCTTTCCTAATCGACGAAGAAGGTAACGTACGTCACCAAGTAGTTAACGACCTTCCTCTAGGCCGTAACATCGACGAAATGCTTCGCATGGTTGATGCACTAGCGTTCCACAGCGAGCACGGTGAAGTATGTCCAGCTGGTTGGACTGAAGGTAAAAAAGGTATGGACGCAAGCCCTGCAGGTGTTGCTAAATTCCTTTCTGAAAACGAAGGCGACCTATAATTTAGGCCTAAGTTAAAGAATTAAAAAACCCGCCAATTGGCGGGTTTTTGTTTTAAGCTCAACGAGGTTAATTAAAACGCATTGTTAGTTTAGTATAGAAATAACGACCACGTGGGTTATGTACGCTTGATACATAGCCATATAAATCGCTATCACCATCACCGATTGCAAACGGAGGATCTTCATCAAATACGTTGTTAATACCAACAGATAACTTTAACTTCTCAGAAAAGTTATACGCAGTTTGGAAGTCCACCAATGTTTGTGAGTCGACAGTTCGAGATGTATTGCTATCAAAATCTAGATTACCATCGAAATCAATGTCAGGAGTGTCTTCAAACTCACCAATGTAACTTACATTAATGTTTGTATTGAAATCACCCATTTCCCAGTTTGTTGAGAAAATCCAACGGTTTTCAGGATAACGATACTCGCCAGTGTAATCACGGCCATCTTTCTTAAATTCGTTTTGGTAAGCCCACTCTAAGTTGAATTTTAAGAAGCCGTAATCGTTCATTGCATGTGTATAGTTTGCTGATACATCGACACCAGACACTTCTTGTGATGATACGTTCTCGAAGGTACTGTAAACCTTTTGAATTACACCTAAACTTAAACCATTTTGCGGCGCTAAACGCACACAAACAGTGCTGTTTTGATCGTTACAGTTTTCATCATAGATTGGGCCAAACTCTTGTTCGTCGATCTTGTTGTCTTGCGTTATGCTCCATACATCGATACCGAAGCCAAATTCAGCAGTTGGTGCCCAAATGAATCCCACATTCCAAGACTCTGATTCTTCAGCTTCAAGGTTCGGGTTACCCGCAAATTGGATATTGTAATCTAGGGCGTTACAGTCAAGTCCAGTTGCCTGACAGCGGTAAGTATCTACAAAGAACTGACTTTCTTCCGACGGACCTAAACCAATTTGTGCCAGTGAAGGCGCGCGGAAACCTTGAGCCCACGAACCACGAACAGTGATCGAATCTGTTGGTGCCCAACGAACAGCCACTTTAGGGTTTGTTGTTGAGCCAAAATCGCTGTAGTCATCGTATCGACCTGCTAATTGAAGCTCTAGGTTATCAGCTAACGGAATTGAAAACTCAATATAAGCTGCGTATTGGTCGCGTTCAGCAGCGGCTGATACAGACTCAGTACCAAAGATTAAACCACGTTGGAATTGATCGTCTGGAATATCGCTTACATCTTCTTCACGGTATTCAATACCAGCAGCCATCATTACTACATCATCGCCAAAGCTAAATGCTTCGCCACTGATATTTGCATCAAATGAGGTCATATGAGACTCACCACGGCGTACTAAGCTTGTAGTAATACGGTCAATAACTGCTTGGTCATTATAGGTGCCACCAAATGGGTTATAGTTACCTGCATCGATTTCTTGTTGCAAGAAATCAGTGCGCACCCAACCTTGGCTTCTGTCACCCGTTTGCATTGATTTACTGCGACCTTTTTGAACTGCAGCTTCCCAGCTCCAATCACTGATCTCACCTTTTAAGCCTGCAACAAAACGCAGCGTATCTGATTCAATATCCCATTGACGAGGGCCGGCGTCTACGGTTCTATAACGACCAATTTCGATATCTTGGCCAAATGGGTTATTTGGATGACTTGCTGGTACGGTTAAACCGGCATCTTCATCAAGAGGCGTCGGTGCACCTGCAGCTTGCGAACTATTGTGTTGTACTGCAACCTCTAAGAATGCCGATATGCCATTATCAAAGTTATATTCAAACTGTGAAATAGCACCAACACGTTCAGATGCAGGGGTTACGTAACCATACGGGCCGTAGTCAAATAAGCAGCTGCCACTTGCAGTTGCATTTTCTGCCGGACAGGCCGGATCAATGGTTTTTTCGCCATCTACATAAAAGTAGCCCGGGAAACCACGCGATGAGCGAAAATCCATACCACCGTATGGTTCTTGATTTGCTGTGCCCAGACGACCCATTTCATCAGAAGAGAGTGCGGTGTTGTTGAAGTAATCAATAATAATTGATGCGCTGCTTTTCTCTGTACTGGTACCCCAAACTAGGCTTGCTGTTTTTTCTTCATAACTCGGTCCATCAGTGCCACCATATCCAAGGTTAACCTCTAGACCGTTAATATCTTTCTTTAAGATAATATTAACTACACCTGCAACTGCATCAGAACCATAAATAGCTGATGCGCCATCCTTTAAAATATCGATACGCTCAATCGCAGAGACAGGGATTGAGTTGATATCAACAAATGAATTAGTAATGCTTTCAGCAAAAGCGCTAATAGATACACGACGGCCATTAATAAGTACCAATGTTGCGTCTGAGCCTAAGCCCCGAAGGCTGACAGCAGCAGCACCATTAGCTGTAGAGTCTTGGTTATTACCGCGAGTAGAGAAAGTACCATTACCGGCAACAGGCATACGCTCTAATAGTTGTTGTAGGTTGTCGTAGCCCATGTTATCGATGTCTGCACGACTGATTGATTGAACCGGTGATGGCCCTTCAATATCAGAGCGCTTAATGCGAGAACCTGTAACTTCAATACGTTCGACCTTTTCAGCTCCGTCTGACTCTGCAGCAGCAGACATAAAACTTGTGCCTGCTAATGCTGCAACTGTAAATGCATAGAGAGGTCGTTGTATAAAGCGATGAGTGTTCTTCATATATTTCAATCCTTGTATAATTGTGAAAGTATTGTGAATTAATTACAGTAAAGATTGATATCATGTAAATGTAGGTGATTGAAATAGCAAAAAAGTATGGGTTTATTAAAGGGGTAGGGTTCTTAAGTAGGGAAAGTCAGGACTGGTAAGGGGTACGAGCCTACCAAAAAGGTTAGGCTCATTTCATATATTAAGCTTTATGCTTCATTAGGCGTTCTTTTTCACGTGCCCAATCTTTATTTTTTCCGTCTTCACGTTTGTCGTGCATCTTTTTACCTTTAGCAAGGTGGAACTCCAACTTCACCCAGCATTTTTTCCAGTACATTGCAGTAGCGATTAATGAAAATCCGTCGCGTTCTGTTGCACCGATTAGACGATCGATTTCACGCTTATTTAAAAGTAACTTACGATAACGAAGTGGATCGCAGATTACATGAGTAGAAGCACTGTTGAGAGGCTGAATTTGACTGCCAAGTAAAAATGCTTCGCCGTTTTTAATGTGAATATAAGTCTCAGAGATGTTTACTTTACCAGCTCGGATACTTTTTACTTCCCAGCCCTGTAGTTCAACCCCTGCTTCGAACTTATCGTGTAAAAAATACTCATGACGCGCTTTTTTGTTAAGCGCGATGGTATTACTTGTCGATTTAGATGATTTTTTCTTAGCCATAGTGGCTCATATTATACGTAAAAACAGCGTTTTTACATCGCTTTTTTAAGGCTTTGCAGAAATTTTCGCATCACTAAAATTTGGGGAAATAGCTAAAGCTTGCTAAAATTCGCCGACAAAGTTGGGAGTGAATATGCCGCAGATAGAAAAAAGTGCGCTGGTAATGTATAGCAGCAAAGAAATGTTTGATTTAGTGAATGATGTTGATGCTTATCCTGAGTTTTTACCACATTGTTCAGATGCAAAAATCATTACTCAGCAAGCCAGTGGCATGACGGCCAGTTTGGAGATCTCAAAAGCGGGTTTAAAAAAGTGGTTCACGACTGAAAATACTTTTATTGACGAACAAACGGTTGCCCTTCGCTTAGTTGATGGCCCTTTTAAAAAGTTGCAGGGTAAATGGCACTTTTTACCGCTGGACGATAAAGCATGTAAAGTGCAGCTTCACCTAGAATTTGAATTTGCCAGTAAACTCATTGAGCTTGCGTTTGGCAAAGTGTTTAACGAAGTGGCTAAGAACATGGTTAATGCATTTACACAACGCGCTAAAACGGTATACGGAGTTCGCCCATGATAACGGTAGAAGTGGTGTTTGCTTTACCAACAACAGCAACCAGTTTATTAGTAGAAGTGCCAGTAGGTACTACTGCTGAGCAGGCGGTTATTAAATCTGGTATTATCGAGAAGTGCCCTGAAATTGATGCAAATGATTTAACTCTGGGTATTTGGAATCGCACATGTAAGCTTAATCAAGAAGTGAAGCAAGGGGATCGTATTGAGATTTATCGACCTCTTATTGCGGATCCGAAGGATGCACGTAGACGCCGAGCTGAAAAAGCCAAAGAAGAAGGCCGAGCTAATAAAATTACAGGCGGGCGCCCACTTAATAAGGCATAAAAAAGGGTAGCTTAGGCTACCCTTAATTAATTCGAATTAATATTACTCTTGTTCTAACGGTGTATTAAATTCGCTAGGTTGCTCATAATCACCCGATAATGAAACAAGCTTATCATTTTCAAAGTTAATAACGAGCGATTTACGCTGTTCGTTACTACGGTCGATATTAAATACATACAGGTAATGCCAAGTATTGTTATCGAAAGAGTCTTCAGCGACAGGCTTTCCTAGTACGTAAAGAACTTGCTCGCGAGTCATATTAACACGTAGCTTATCTACATCTGATTGCTCTAAGAAGTTACCTTGTGGAATATTGATACGGTAAACCCAGCTTGAACACCCTGCTGTAGCACTTAAAGTAAGGGTAAGTACTAACCAAAAAGAAAAAGTTTTAAACGACTGCATTATTTGTTTGAATCCTTATTTTTTATACACTGCATGATACCGATTAGTCACAGAAGGTAAAACCCTTTTCAGTAATTGTTTTTACTGAAATGCGATTAACAATCACGAGGCACAGATTTGACCACAACAAACCCAGAAAGTTTACAGCAGCCTATAAAAAACAACGATAATTCAGAGACTCTGTGGCATTTGTATATAGTGCAAACACGTTTAGGTCATTGGTACACTGGGATCAGCACCAATGTTGAAAAGCGTTTTATGCAGCATCAAGCAGGGAAAGGAGCTAAAAATCTAAAGGGAAAAGGGCCTTTAACACTTGTCTATCAACAACAAGTGGGCAACCGAAGTGAAGCTACTAGATTAGAAATTAACGTAAAAAAACTCAATAAAGCGCAAAAGAAGCAGTTCGTCTTAACATCTGAACTACCGAAGTAACTAGCTAGGTAGCTTTTCGACAAATTCAGCTATTTTTTTCATCGCAGATTCAAATAGAGTAAAGTCGATGTGCGCCGTTGTGTCGGTACTTTGGTGATGGTGTTTGTCATGCCCTATGCCAAAGTAAATGTAAGGGATCCCCGCCTTAGCGAATGAATAATGATCGCTTGCTCTGCGCCAATCGACATTGAGGTCAAATAACCGATTTAGTCTTGCAGATGAACTTGTTGCCATAAAGGTTATTTGTTTATCCGATAGGGTTTTAATGTCAGTTTGATATTGTGCTAATGATTGATTATCTAAAAACGCATAGATACGTGGCTTTCTTGGGTTCACAACGAGCATATCTAAATTGATATTAAGTTTTATCTCGTCTTTATTAAGCGTTGATACTAAATATTCGCTACCGTGCAGGCCATTTTCTTCTGCGTCGGTTGCTACAAAAACTAACTGATATTGTTTAGGCTTTTCTGCAAAGTAACTGGCTAAATACAATAAAGCAGCAACACCGCTGGCATTGTCATTGGCGCCCGGGTAAAGCCGACTTCCTTTTTGCCCTAAGTGATCATAATGGGCTGTAAAAATGATTTTTTCACACTTCTCGCAATGACTACTTTTGGTCGCAACAACGTTCCGCCCAAAAGCCTTGCCAAAGAGCCCTGACTGATAAGCAAATGTTTGCTCATCAACAGTGTAACCAAGTGAAATAAAACGCTCAGAAATAAACTCAGCGGCTAACTGAGCGCCTTGAGTCGCCGTTTTTCGCCCTGTAAATTGAGCTGATGTTAGCGTGACGACGTCTTGCTCTAAGTTTGTATTGGCAAAAGCTTGCCCGCAGTGAAGCAGCAGGGCACTACTGGTAATGAGTAAGCTTAGCTGTATGCGAGCGAAGCGCTTGTAATTTACCTTCATAACGCTGTTTATCATGATCAAAGTCTGCTTTGTCGTTTGCTAATGTTAAGTGCTTTTTAGCAAGCTTTAGGTCACCTAATTGGTAATAGGTACGTGCTAAACCAAAATCAGTATCATGCAGAGTGGGGTTTAAGTCACGGGCTTTTTTGTAGTGCTTAATGGCATCTTGATAACGGGCTGTTGTATAGGCGTCATTACCTAAAGAAATATGATAATAGGGGTTTGCTTGGCGCTTTTTATCAAGCTTGGCTAATATTGCTTGGCCGAGGTCTTGGCGATCAGTGAGGTTATAGAGCCTTGCTAAATTACCCAATGCGGTGTTGTTATCTGGATCTAAACTAATCGCGTATTGGTAGGCCGTTTCAGCATTTTCATAATCATTTGTTAATCTGAATAACACCCCGAGGTTGCCCCAAGCGCCTGAATAGTTGCTATCAATATCCACAGCCGCTTTGTAATAGCTAAAAGCAATATCATAATCATGCTTTAACATCGCTGCTGCGCCTTTATTGTTATAAAACATCGCTGTGATGCGGGCTTTATTAATGTTACTGGTTTTAAATGCTTCTTGGCGGCTATTTGGGTCAAAATCTATGATTAAAGAGCGTTCTTCTGGATAAATGACTTTACGATTTACCACTTGTTTCTCAGACTCTCTTACTTTTAAGTTGATATGACCGGTAAGTAAATTAAAGCCATTATCAAGTGCCCAATACTCTGGAATGTGTACTTTTTGAAATTGCCCATCAAGGCCAAGGTATTCCGCAAGGCTATACGCTAAAATCGATAACGATAAACAGTTGGCGTTTAAATTTGAATAGGCTTGAGTGGCCGTTAAGGTAGCGCCAGATTGATAGGACAACGAAGCATCACCATTTTGCAACAAAAATTTGAGTAAACGCTTAGTGCTTTGCAGTGACCGACTGTCTTTTGGAAAGGCACTATCAAGTTGTGTCCGAACATGTTCGCTCAGAGCAAAGATCTCTTCTTGAGTTTCAACCTCAATGGGACTGAATTCAGTACTTTGCGTTAAAGCTAGTGGGGGAGGTGCTGATTTATTTTCTGTGCTACTACACGCGGTTAATAAGCAAAAGCTTGATACTAAAACGATGGTAAATGATTTCATCTGACCCTCTTAATTCTTGGCCTAATACCATTTAAGTATAGGCCGTGAATGAAAAAGGGTCAGTGTTAACTGTTACAAAACGTGTCAGCGTTTATCGAAGGTAGCAACAAGGTCGTCAAGGGTTTGCGCACTGTTCGCTAAGTCTTTGATTGCTTGCTCACTGTCGATTTGTTCACGCATAACATTGTCACTAATATCACTTATTTGCTCAATGTTACGGCCCACATCTGCCACTACGTTACTTTGCTCTTCGGTCGCAGTTGCTATTAATGTCGCCATATCGTTTATTTCATTAGCAGCATCGTTGATGGCATTGAGTAATTCAACTGAACTTTGCATTGCATCAACACTCAATTGAGCTTGCGATTTCGAGTGGTTGATGTGATTAACCACTAAATCAGACGTGTTCGTTAGCTCACTGATCATGGTTTGAATTTCAGTTGTTGACTGTGACGTGCGATTTGCAAGTGCTCTTACTTCATCTGCGACAACAGCAAAGCCTCGACCATGCTCACCAGCACGAGCAGACTCAATCGCCGCATTAAGTGCTAATAGATTAGTTTGCTCAGAAATCCCTCTGATAGAGTCAACGATACTAGCAATAGCTTGCGTTTTGTTTGCCAGCTCGTTTACTTGCTCGGTGATATTATCGATATCACATGCCAGCTCAATAATTGCTTCTTTACTTTGCGTTACCTGAGTATGGCTTTGTTCAGTGTTCTGCTTACTATTCTCAGTGAGTTTAGCCGTGTTCGCTGCGCTTGAGGCAATTTCTTGCACTGTCGCCCCCATTTCATTAATCGCTGCAGCAACCGAGATAGTTTGCTCTTTTTGATTATCAAGCGCTTCAGAGTTCTTCTGTGCTTGTTTAAATACATGCGCAGCACTTTGTCGGATTTCACTACTTTCTTGGGCAACTTGGCTGATTGCAGTTTCAATCTTAGAGATAAATTGGTTAAAGCCTGCAGATAAGTTAGCAAGTTCTGGCTGCTCGGAAGCAGGTAAACGATAAGCTAAGTTTGCATCACCTGAACCTAAACGCGTAAATAACTCAGCCATTTTCGACAGTGGCGATGAAAGCGTACGAGCAAGCACTAAACCGGCAAAGCTTGCGATCAGCGCAATGACGATTGCAAAGCTAATAATTTGCCATTGTAAAACTTGGATACTCGAAAACACTTCATGCTTAGGTACTTGGGCAATAACAAATAAATCAGTGTTTTGAATTGGGCTTGCCGCCACTAAGGTTGCTTCACCATTAAGGTCAATTTCTTGTAAATTGAAGTCGCTTTGCGTTAGCAGTGTACGCGTGATGCCCGTTTTATAAACGTCATCCAATTTAGCTTTAGCGACTTTGTTCTCGTCTTTATGAAGTTGAATTAGCCCGTTTTTGTCTGCAACAAATACAAAGCCTGTTTTTTCAATTTGAAAGCGTTTTAGCATGGCCTGCATATCGTCAATGCTTTTAGCAAGACCAGCTAAACCAATGCCGTTAGTTTGCTGGTGGTTAACAAACATTTTCACATCAGTGGGTGATTCTTGATAAATACTGATAGAAAAAGGCTGCGCAGTTTTGGTAAACGCAAAAAACCAGCCATCTTGCTCTTGCGTTAAAACACGTAAGAAGCCGTCTTGGTTCCAATATTGTGCCGTTTCACGATTAGCCCACGAAGCAGTTGCTAAATCGTATTGCTTAACAAGTCGGTTAAGCTCTTTTAGCAGTGTTTTATCATCAGTATTGCCTGAACGCGCCCACTCTAATACAAATTCGTTACTAGAGAGTTGCTCAGCGGCACTGATCATTTGATTTATATCGTGAGTAATATAGTTATCAATAGCTTGAAGTTTGCTAGGTAGCTCAGATTCAATCATTCGTTGTTCGATGATTTGTTTTGCACTGTATATCGCTGTTGCGCCGATTAACGCAGCAACAATGAGCGCAATTGAACTGCCAAGCAGTGTAATTTTTTTAGTAATGGTGAGTTGATTTAACGCCATGAAAGTGTCTTAGTTTACAACATTTAAGTCAGTAATTTTAGCATACACTTTATAGATGACGAATCAATGTAGGGACAAAAAAAAAGCCCAAAGCATATAAGCAATTGGGCTTGGTTTCTAACAAGCGAAACTTACTTTCCAGGGTTAAACAATTTTCTTCATTGCTGACATGTAACCACGTAGCTTGCTACCAATGATTTCAACCGGGTGCTCGCGTAGTGCTTTATTTACGGCAATCAAGGTTTGGTTATCAACTTGGTTGCTAGCACTATCAAGACCTTTACCAATCACATCAGTGTCGATGTCTTTCATAAAGTCTTGTAGAAGCGGTAAACACGCGTGGTTGTATAAGTAACAGCCATACTCTGCAGTATCTGAAATAGTTCGGTTCATTTCGAAAAGCTTCTTACGCGCAATAGTGTTTGCGATAAGCGGCGTTTCGTGTAGTGATTCATAGTAAGCAGATTCAGCGATGATACCTGCTGCAGTCATGGTTTCGAAGGCAAGTTCAACACCTGCTTTAACCATGGCAACCATTAAAATACCTTGGTCGAAGAATGCTTGCTCGCTGATTTCTTGGTCAGTATTTTGTTGCTTTTCGAATGCAGTTTCAGCTGTTTCTGCGCGCCATGCTAGTAATTTTGCGTCATCTTCAGCCCAGTCAGCCATCATACCGCGTGAGAATTCGCCGCTGATGATATCGTCCATATGCTTGTTATAAAGTGGGCGCATTATTGTTTTAAGCTCTTCACTTAATTCAAATGCTTTCACTTTTGCTGGGTTAGATAAACGGTCAAGCATGTTAGTCACACCACCGTACTTAAGTGCTTCAGTGATCACTTCCCAACCATATTGGATTAGTTTTGATGCGTAACTTGCATCAATGCCTTTTTCGACCATTTTATCGAAGCAAAGTAGTGAGCCTGTTTGTAACATGCCACATAGAATCGTTTGCTCACCCATTAAGTCAGATTTAACTTCTGCAATAAATGATGATTTTAGTACACCCGCACGATGGCCACCGGTACCTGCTGCATATGCTTTCGCTTGCGCTAAACCATGACCTTGAGGGTCGTTTTCTGGGTGAACAGCAATTAATGTTGGTACACCAAAGCCACGTTTGTATTCTTCACGTACTTCTGAACCAGGGCACTTAGGTGCAACCATGATCACTGTTAAGTCTTCACGGATCTGCATGCCTTCTTCAACAATGTTGAAACCGTGTGAATAAGCAAGTGTTGCGCCTTGTTTCATTAACGGCATGATGGCATTAACAACAGCCGTATGTTGTTTATCAGGTGTTAGGTTTAATACTACATCTGCTGTTGGGATAAGCTCTTCATAAGTACCTACGGTAAAACCATTTTCAGATGCGTTTAAGAAAGATTGACGACGCTCAGCAATCGCTGATTCACGTAATGTGTAAGAAACATCTAAGCCCGAGTCACGTAAATTTAAACCTTGGTTAAGGCCTTGTGCGCCACAACCGACAATAACGAGTTTTTTCCCTTTTAAAGCATCTACGCCATCAGCAAATTCTGATGGGTCCATGAATTCACATTGCGCTAATTGCGCTAACTGCTCTCTTAAAGGAAGAGTATTAAAATAATTCGCCATTGTTAGTGTCCTATAAATACAAGTTTGTTAGAAAATCAAAGAACCGACGTAGTGTTCTTTGTATGTGTTAACACTATGCAATTTTTAACCTTGCGTAAAATGATATATTTGAATTAAAGTATTTCATAAAATGAAATGGTGACCGTATGGATCATAAACATCTTAATTATTTTTTAGCTTTAGCTAAGACGCTGCACTTTGCCAGAGCGAGTGAGCTTTGCCATATCAGTGCGCCAACCTTGAGCCGTAACATCAAACAACTCGAAGAAGAGGTTGGGGTGGTATTGTTCAATCGGGATAATCGTACGGTTAAATTAACCCGCGAGGGAGAGTCATTTATTGAATACGCCAATGCGACGCTCGCTAACTGGCATCGTTTCAAAGCAAATGTACAAGAGCCGCAACAACATATTTATGGCAATGTCAGTATTTATTGTTCCGTGACAGCCTCATATAGCTTTTTGCATCAAATACTCGAGCAACTGCGAATGCAACACCCACATATAGAGATAACTCTCAATACCGGTGATCCCGCTCTTGCCATAAACCGCGTATTAGATGGTCATGAAGCGATGGCGATTGCCGCTAAACCAACAAAGTTGCCAGGGCAAATAGCGTTCACCAGTATTGGCTATTCGCCTTTGGTTTTGATTGCACCCAAAATTGCTTGTCCAATTAGCGATAAGCTTTCAGCAAGTGAGCCAATTGATTGGTCAGATTTAGAATTTATTGTTGCAGAGCAAGGTTTATCAAGGCAGCGGCTTGAGCAATGGTGGCGTAAAAAAAATATTCACGGTCGAATTTACGCGCAGGTTGCAGGCCATGAAGCCATGGTTTCTATGGTGAGTTTGGGATTAGGTATAGCCATGGTGCCAAAAATTGTACTGGATAACAGCCCGCTAAAAGATAAAGTACAAATAGTGAGTGATGCAGAGCAGACAATTACGGGTTTTGAAATTGGCCTCGCTGTTTTGAATAAAGAGCGCCACGATCCCGCACTCAATGCAATTTGGAGTATTGCTCAATCGCTTACTCAGCAAGCGATTTAACTTACTTTCTCGCAACTACTACTTTATTGTGAACAATATTATATTGATACAAATATCCTAATTATGCTTAGGTATTTAGTATTGGTTTTTGTAAAAAAAGTTCGTGGTTTTTGCTGGTTTTGCGTTTGCAAAATCCTTTTTCATTGATTTTTTTAAAGGGGTTGATACCGTATTTTAAAATAATAAAATTTTCATGGCGTAGACTCATGATACTCACAGCGCAAGCCGACCATTCTTTAAGCTACTCTAGCCACTGTTTGAAGTTAGCTATCCCGTTTATGGTGAAATATAAAATGCCAATTACGCCACTCAATTACGCGCTTTGGTATTGCTACGTGAGTGAAAAGAATCAAGATTTAAACAAAGAACTTGATAGTATTATTAAAAAATATAAAACCTGTGATCATGAGCAAGCGAAGCGACTCTTCAATAAATACCTTTCTAAAGACGATCTAAGTCTGTTTTATCAGCTCTCCACTGGTTTTAATAATGTCGTTGGCAAAGTGCACCAAGACATCAATGAGGCATTGACTTATTCCGCTGAATTTAATCTGGCTCTACAAGAGTGCCGTGAAACGTTAAATAAAGCAGACATCAGCCAAGAGAGTGGTTTTGATGATGTGCTGGATTGTGTTGAACGCTTAAGCGATGAATCAGCGGCACTGCAAAGCCGAGCTCAAGATTTTCAAAATCAGCTTGCGATGGCTTACTCTGAAATTACAGAACTAAAACAAGAGCTTGTTAGGTCACGAAGTAAGGCAGAAAAAGACCCTCTGACTGGGCTTTATAACCGCGGTAAATTTGATGAAGATATCGCGCGGTTTTGCCAAACCAATGACTTAGCAGAAGTCGCTGTCCTTACTATGGTTGATATCGATCATTTTAAACAGTTTAACGATACATTTGGTCATCAAAAAGGAGACCAAGTTTTGCGTGCAGTGTCTGCAAAACTCCTTAAGCATGTTTCGAGTGTCGGTCAAGCTTATCGTTATGGGGGGGAAGAGTTTTGCTTCACCGCGCAGTTTGCAAGCATCAGTGATATGACCAATTTCACTCAACAACTACGTCAAGCTGTAACCAAATTACAAATCAAAGACCCTAACTCTAACAAGGTGTTAAGCCAAGTAACCGCTAGTTTTGGTATTGCGATAAAAGCTAAAAATAGTAACCCAGAACAATTTATAGCAAAAGCTGATAAAGCGCTCTATTTAGCCAAAGAGCATGGCCGAAATCGTATCGAAATCGTCGAAGAGTAACAAACTTAACCGATATATGTATCAAATTTGTGAATAGTTGTAACCTTGCAACGACAGTTTGTTCACATCTTGGTATTATGTTCTTATTGCAGAAATCTCTTTGGTCGTACAATAACAATGAAATCTCAAACGATCAGGATGTGCGCAGTGGTGTATGCCTTGTTTGGCATGCTATTGAGTCAAGCAAGCGCTGATGATTCAACGCGCACTGAACGTGAAAGCCGTGTGGCAAATCAACAGATTGATACCCAGCAGTGGCACCTAAGTATTAATACCGGAGCAGGGGTGATCACGAATCCCCTTCATGGTGGTGATAACTTACCTTTAATCGTATTGCCTGAAATCGCTTTTTATGGTGAAAAATGGTTCTTTGATAATGGCCGTTTAGGTTATTCATTCCAAGAAAGCGATACTCATGTTGTTAATTTCGTTACTGAGTTCAACCCTGAGACTCGTTTCTTTATTGATTTTCATCCAAGCAATGTTTTTGCACTGCAAACATCGAATAGCTTTATTGTTGAATCGACCACCAGTAATGAACTGGCAGAAAAGTCGGTATCGACGAACGATATTAAAAAAAGACGTTGGGCCTTAGATGCCGGTATTAGTTATCACTATATACACAGTAATCATGTGATTTCTTTACAAGCACTTGCTGATGTCTCTGGTGTTTATAAAGGTCTGCGTAGTGCCTTGCAATGGCAATCACATCACCGGATAGGGAATTTATCAGTCGCACCTAGCCTGGGCGTTTGGTACAAATCAGCCAGACTAAATGATTATTTTTATGGTTTATCGGCTAAAGAGTCCTCATATGGGGAAATAGATGTTGGCAGTAGCTGGCAACCTTATGCTAAAATCGACGCCCGTTGGCCCCTGAGTGAGGCCAACTCTCTTCGTTTTCATTTAGCATATTATGACTACTCAGCCGTGGATGACAGTCCGCTTTTTGAACACACGTACTCGATGACTGCATTTATAGGATTCAATCATATTTTTTAATATGAAGTATTTTGTTTTTAGTCTGTGTGTGTTTGCTGCTGTTATTTGGGCTACCCCAAGCCATGCGCAAGCGACTCAGTTTGATATCACGCCAAAAGTGTGTGTTGTATTACAACAGCACGAATTTTGTGATCTTGAGTTAAAAGTTAGCTGGCAAACAGCACAACCTCAAGATCTGTGTCTGTTTCAAAATAATCAGCAAATTCAATGCTGGAACGACAGTAACAAAGGGCTGTACAGCCATAAAGCGCGGGTTCAGGTTGAAACAATATACTCCTTAGTCAATCCGCACACGGGGAGCAAAATAGCGACCGCAAAAGTCGAAGTGCAAAGCACCGAAGCAAAAACAACGAGGCGTAGATTACGCTCACCGTGGAGCTTTTTTTAATTCAGGAGCAACCAATGGCAAAGATTTTACTTGTTGAAGATGATCTCGGCTTACAGCAGTTAACACGTGATTACCTTCAGCATAATGGGTTGGATGTTGCGGTCCTTGAACGCGGCGACGAAGTATTTGAATACCTAGAAAACAACCCCGTTGATTTAATGATTTTAGATGTGATGTTACCGGGTAAAGACGGGTTTAGTGTGTGCCGCCAGGTACGTGATAAATTTAGCTTACCTATCTTAATGCTGACTGCAAAAGGTGAGGACTTTGACCAAGTGATTGGCCTAGAACTCGGCGCAGATGATTATGTTATTAAGCCTGCTGAACCACGCGTTTTATTAGCGCGCATTAATGCGCTGTTACGCCGTGGACAAGCTAGCACTAAAGCACCTGAAGAGCTGAGCTTTGGTGATTTAAGCATTGATAAAACCAGCCGCATTGTTACACTTAAAGGCAATGAAATTACACTTACATCTCATGAGTTTGAGTTGCTTTGGTTACTGGCGTCAAACGCAGGTGAAGTGTTAAGTCGTGAACACGTGCATCAACATATGATTGGTCGTCAATATGATGGTTTAGACCGTACAGTTGACGTACGCGTGTCACGTATCCGTAAGAAACTAGGTGATAATAGTGATAAACCATACCGAATTAAAACAGTTTGGGGGCAAGGTTACCTCTTCGTATCTGATGCATGGGATATGTAATCATTAATGGGGAAACTATTTGCTAGCTTATATCTTTATATAATAGTTTCTCTGTTTCTCGTTAGTGGGGTCATAGAACAGTTATGGCCCTACGAAGAAACTCAACAACAAATTGCCCTTGACCAAGAGTTTGGTAAATCCCTTTGGTTATTAAGCCAAACTGATAATGGCTTAGCAAAACTTCAGCAAGAATTTGCAAGTGAGGTCATAAATCTCACTGATCTAGCACTCCCTGATGACCTAAAAACACAGCTCAACAATGACCATTACCTGTATTTGTTTAATCAAGAACAAAAAGTGGTTTGGTATATAGCCCTTAATGACACACAGCTTTTACATGTAGGCCCTTTGTCTGTATCCAATCCTAATTTTAGCTCTGTTTGGCCCTACTTTTTATTATTGACCGTGATTGGCGTGCCAATAGGGCTATGGAGCCTATTGCTGTGGCGCGATTTTAATAAACTTACTCTTGCTTGTGAGGCAGTAGGAGGGGCACAAGACTTTGAACTTCACGATGCCTCTAAATCATTTTTTCTGCCGATTACGGATACACTCAACGCGATGCAAGAGCGCATTCAATACCTTCTGGCAGCGCAGCAAGAGCTGACTTCTTCCGTTTCGCATGAATTTAGAACCCCCCTTGCGCGGTTAAAGTTCGCTGTTGCGATGCTTGAAGAGCAAATCGAGAATGAAAAATCCTACACTTACATTGATAACATGCAGGCAGATATTGCAGAGCTTGAAGCACTGGTGTCAGAAATGCTTGAATACGCGCGACTTGATTCACACCAACCAAGCTTAAAGCCCCGTTCCTGTGACCTGACAGCGCTTATTAACAGTGTGGTGAATAAGCTTGAGTTTGCTACTGATATAGAGGTCGCAGTGAGTGCTCCTAAGCTGCTCTACTACGAGTGTGACGAGCATTTTATGGCGCGTTGTATTCAAAACCTATTAGGTAATGCACAAAAATACGCAAATCATAAAATTCATGTCAGCCTTGAAGAGTTGGGTGATTCGATACAAATAAGTGTTGAAGACGATGGTCCTGGGATCGCTAAATCTGAATGGCAAAGTATTTTTAAGCCATTTACTCGTTTAGATAAAAGTCGTGATAAGAAAACCGGCGGCTTTGGATTAGGGCTTGCCATTGTCGCTAAAATTGTTAGTTGGCATCAAGGGCAGTCTGAGGTGTGTGATTCACCATTAGGTGGAGCTAAATTTACGATTCATTTGTTTAAAAGTAACTCGCTTTAAATTACAGGCATAAAAAAAGCGCCTAGGGCGCTTTTTAAAGATTAAAACCAAAAATAAACAAGTAGCAAAGTAATAGACCGCGGCTATTTATAAAAGTTCGAAAAAATATTTAATTATTTTTCATCTAATAATGGCATTAGCATTTTTTCGAGGCCATTGAGCTTCACTTCATACATCATCGCCAGTTGTGCACCTAACTGAGAGTCTGGAAATCCTTGTTGTTTAAACCACACTAAATACGGTTCAGGGAGCAACAATAAAGGGCGACCAGCATATTTTCCAAATGGCATCTTGGTATTTATGGCGCGTTTGAGTTGAGCTGTATCCATCTTTATCTCAAAGAAATTTTAAAGTCAGATAATACGGTAAAAAGGGGAGAGAAAATAGGCTGTGACGGGCAAGAAACAGCCTATTTAGTGAGGGATGTAGGCCCTCTAAATTACAACCACTAAATCGATTACAGCAGTTTAGTGTAGTTGGTAACGACGCTTTTTCGTAAAGCCAAGCTGTTTTAGCTTAACGACGATAGTCGGGTCGTCAATTCGCTCAGGTGTTTCACTGTCACGAAGAAAATGATCACTTGGTACTTGATATACATCGAGCATCTTGTTGAACAGCACCGTTCTGATATCCATTGCAGTCATGCCATTCTTTTGTAACTCATCAAGTTGCTGCTGAATATCTGAAAGTTTCCCGGTACGTGCATCATCCGTGTTTGCTAAAAACTCGTTGGTAAACTTATTTTTCATTTAAACAACCTCAATCCATCTAACAAGTGCTGTGAAATAAACAGCGGTACAACAACACTGTTAAACTTTTTTGTGTTAAAAATAGATACTTAGCTAAGCATCTTGAAATTAATTCTACTCTTTTTTTTAGCCTGATTGCTAATCTGGATGTAAAGCTTTGTAAATAAGCTTGACCCAATAGGGGGACTGATTTGATTTGCTAAGAAAACTAGTTAGCCAACTAACTGAATACAGTGAAAATAATTCTCAGTACCATGAAAAGGTACCGAGAATATTTTTTTACATTAAGAGAAAAGTTTTTGTTTTACATGCTCAGCGAAGCCGCTACCAGCTTCTAAATAGAAGTTATATGTGGAATCAACCCCCATATCTTCTAGTTCTTTTTGCTGATCTGGGTAGTTTGCAATGGCTGTCACCTGACCTTGATAGCCTGAAGCTCGAAGTTGTTCCAACGCAAATATATTTTGCATATGCTTTGGCATTGCAAGCATCACCATACCCACATGGGAGTGATTCACTCGCTGCCAAAAGTCTGGGTCAGTTGCATCGGCTAGTAACACTCGGCGGCCACGTTTAATGTGTTTTTCAACCACATCAGGCTTGATATCAATGCCCGCAACGAGATTTGGGTGTGTTTGACTGATTGTTTCATAGGCACCCGTACCAATGCGGCCCATTCCAAATATAACGATTTTAGTGTCATTTAGATTTACCGGCAGCTCTTCTGCAAGGCGGCTGTTACTTTCAAATTTAAGCAACCAATGTTCAATTTTTACATACACTTCATTCGAGCGTTTATTTAAAGGCGATGCGAGTATAAAGGTGATTGACACAGCGATAGCCATAACGGCGAGCCATTCAGACGTGATTAGATTGCTAGTGGCTGCAACAGCGCAGACAATCAAGCCAAATTCACTGTAATTAGCTAAGCTAAACGCGCTTAATAGTGAAGTACGGGCACGTAATTTGAAAGCGTTTGTCAGCACATAATAAAGTGCAACTTTTAATGGCAAGACTAAAATTACGATGAGTGCAACAATCACTGCGTTGCTGGTCAGCTCTGCATTCAAACCAATATTTAAGAAAAAACCAACCAGTAATACGTCTTTTAAATTAAGCAGTGATTTTGATAGCTCACCAGCTTTTTTATGAGACGCGAACATCATACCGATGATCAACGCACCTAAATCACCTTTAAGGCCTGCAAACTCGAAGGCTTGATAACCAATAATCAGCGCAAAGAAAAAGCCAAACAGGGGCAATAACTCACCGTGTTTTGAGCGATTTAATACCCAGAACATCACAGGGCGTAAAATAGGTAAACCAACCAATAATGCCAAAGCCCAAATGTTCGGGGCCTTACCAGTACTGATGGCTAAGAATATGACGGCAAAGATATCTTGCATAACTAAGATACCAATGGCGATTTTACCATGGAGGCTTGCCATTTCACCGCGTTCTTCAAGTACTTTTACTGCAAAAACGGTGCTTGAGAAGCTAAAAGCAAAACCGACTAACAATGCACTTTGCCAAGTAAGTTCGTTAAATAAAGGTAGTGCAAGGGCTCCTAGCAACAACATAAAACCACTGAAGAGCGTACTGCTTAAAACAATATGCATTGAGGCGGGCGCCCAAACTTGTGGTTTCATTAAGTTTGATACTTTGAGCTTAAGACCGATGCTAAACAATAACAAAGTAACACCCAAGCTTGCCAATGTATTCAGCAGCTCGGTTGTCTTATATCCATATAGGTTGAGTGCAAAACCCGCTAATAAAAAGCCGATAAGAGGAGGCAGCTTTAGCTGGTAAACAGCAAAGCCACAAACGAACGCGGTAGCAAAGTAAATTAGTTCCATAGTTTTTCTTTTGACTTCATTTGTTAGAAGTGTAGCGAAATATTTGTTGTTGGAAAACAATATCAGACAGTAAGAGTTCAAAAAATAAGCACTTATACATGATTTATTGATTAATCCGCCAAAAGCATCATTTTTTCGCTGACATTAGCTTTTAATTGTGGTTAAGATGCATTAACAAAGGAATTTAAGCCATAGGTTAGAAGCTGGCTTAAGGAGAAAAGATGTTTAAGAAAATCCTTGCATCAGTAGGTATTGGTGCAGCAAAAGTTGACACTGTACTTGAGACAGAGCATTTACAACCGGGTCAAAAATTTAATGCCGTTATTGTTATTAAAGGCGGCGATGTTGATCAAGACATATCGGGTTTAGACTTAGCTCTGATGACGCGTGTTAAAGTCGAAGGTGAAGATGGTGAGTACTTTACAAACCATGTGATTGAAAAGTGGCGAATTACAGATATCGGCACGATAGCAGCAGGTGCTGAAAAACATATTCCATTTGAAGCACGCCTGCATTCAGAAACACCGATCACCGAAATTAACGCTGGTTATAACCAATCACATGTGTGGCTTGAAACAGGCCTAGATATTGATTTAGCCCTTGATCCCACTGATCGTGATGCACTTCACATTTATCCTAATGATGCGGTGAGCACGTTAATGGAAGCGATGGATAGACTTGGCTTTAGTTTAGTCAAAGCGGATGTTGAAAAAGGCTTCTTAAGAGCGCCGACATTCCAGTCACATTCGGGTTGTTATCAAGAGCTTGAGTATCGTCCAAATAGCCGAAGCCTGTTTGGCTTACAAGAGATTGAGTTGTCGTTTGTGCCTGAAGCACATAAAACCCATGTACTCATTGAGCTTGATCGTGCCTTTAGAGGGGATGGTTATGTCGATTTAACGATTGAGCATGATCATGTAAATCTATCGCAGCTGTGTGATCAGCTAGAACGATTATTTGCTTAAAGACTAACGACTGAATAGCGAGTTAAAACCCAGCTACGGCTGGGTTTTTTGTCTTCATAAAGGAGCATTATGTTTTCTATTAAAAGTTATAACGAACTCAGTAAAGATGAGTTATTTGCCATTTTACGAGTGCGGGTTGATGTATTTGTGGTAGAGCAAACTTGCCCTTACCCAGAAATTGACGAAGTGGATAACAATGCGCAGACCCAACACGTGTTCTTGTTTAAAGGTCAGCAGGTGGCAGCCTATGCACGATGTTATAAAAAGAATGAGCAATTTAGCGCATTTGGTCGAGTGCTGGTTGCAGAGCAATTTCGTGGTGAAGGACTCGCAACCAAGCTGGTGCAAACCGCGATAGATACATGTAAAGAGCATTGGCCTGATAAAGCGATTATGATTGGTGCTCAGTGTTACTTAACAGCGTTTTATCAGCAATTTGGTTTTGAGAATGTGGGGGATGATTACTTAGAAGATGGTATTCCACATCAAGATATGTGTTTGAAGTAGCCTAATGGCCACTTCAAACATAAACATTGATTAGCTCAACAGTGAGTTAGCAAATACCAGTGCAATGGCAAGTGGGCAAATAAACTTGATGTACCATGGCCATACTTTCCAGAAGAAACTATTTGCAGCTTCCGGGCATCCTTGTTGAATTTCTTTTAGTAACGACGCGCGATGCCAAATCCAACCAACGAAAATACAGCACATTAAGCCAAGAACAGGTTGTCCAATCTTCGTGGTTAAGGTGATCACAAAACCAAATAGCGTGCCTAAGTTAAAGACAATTGTAAAACTAATCAGGGCAATAATACCGCCAATGATCCAAGTTGCTTGTACACGCTTTAGCGCAAAACGCTCAACAGCATAAGAAACGGGTGCTTCTAGCATCGAAATTGATGAGGTTAACGCTGCAATACTCATTAACGCAAAAAAAGCAAAACCAACAAAAATACCAACATTGCCCATACTAGTGAAAAGTGCCGGTAGTACTTGGAATACAAGCGTATCTTCAGAAAGTAGTGCACCTTCTGCTGAGAAAATCTCAACGCCCTGCGCCTGTGCTACATACATTGCAGGAATAATAAGTAAACCGGCTACAAAGGCAATAAACACATCGATTAAAGTCACATAAGCGCCTAACGATACTAGGTTTTCTTTTTTGCTGATGTATGAGCCGTAGATGATCATTACGCTAGTACCAAGCGACAATGAGAAAAATGCTTGTCCTAACGCATTCACTAATAACTCAGGGTTTAAAATCGATGAAAAGTCTGGCACTAAATACGCTTTTAAGCCTTCCATTGCGCCATCTTGAGTCATTACATAGATGATTAGTATAAACAAAATACCTAACAGGGCAGGCATTAAGCGCTTAGACCATTTTTCAATGCCGTTTTCGACGCCTTTAGAGATAATCGCAACGGTTAAAATAATAAATGCGGCAGTAAATATAAGGTTTCTTGATAGTGACTGCTCACTAAGCCAAGCGCCAGCGTGCTCTTGACCCGCTAATTGTGCAACAGGTTCAAGTGTTGCACTTAGCATCCAACCTGCCACGATAGCATAGAAGCTAAGGATGAGACCGGCACAAATAATACCGCCAAAGCCCACCATGAAGGCGAACTTCTTTTGCCATGCTTGATTCGTTACTTTTCGAAGTGAAGTGACGGCATTAGCTTGACCGTGACGACCAATCACTAACTCAGCCATTAAAGCAGGGTAAGCAAGGCAAAATGCTAATATTAAATAAGCCACTAAAAATGCGGCACCGCCATTACTTGCAGTTTGCGTTGGGAAACCCCAAATATTTCCTAAGCCAACAGCAGAGCCTGCTGCAGCCATAATAAATCCAAAGCGGGAGCTGAACTCCCCACGTGATGCGCTCATATTATTGTTACTTCTCTATTTGTGACGGCGCTGACAATCTACTTGAATTAACGCTAAATAAAAAGGGTTAATCATCCGCATTTTCGTTGTTCTTGGTTATGTGCGAGTTGTCAGCTTAGATTTCGTGCAATTGCGCATTACAATACGAAACAATTAACACAATTGAAACCGCTTTAGTGGCTTTTATTTTGAATTGAAAGAGTAAAACACGCGCCACCTAGCTGCTTACTTTTTGATACTTCGACCGTACCATGATGCCAATCAACAACTTTTGCAACGATAGCAAGCCCGAGCCCGTAGCTTTCGCCATCTCTATTGCGATGCGTTTGTTCTTGGAAAAATGGACTAAATACTTTTTGCCAGTTCTCTTCGCTGACACCCGGGCCGTCATCTTCAATTTTAATCATAACGGACCCACTGGTACTCGTAGCACTGAGTAAAATTTCTGATTCAGCAAAGTCGCAAGCATTACTTAATAAGTTAACAATGGCGCGAGCTAACCAGTGTAAGTCAGCACAAATATCACCGCCTTCAACGTGGTGATTAATACGCAAGCCCTGTTGCTCAAGCTTAGGCTCAATCTGATGGATTAAAGTCAGAATATAGGTTTCTAGATCAGAATGATTAAAGGTCAGTTGATTCGCTTTTTGCTCAAGGGTTGCAAATGCTAGATAGCTTTTTAGCATTGACTCCATTTGATCTAAGTCGTTTTCCATTCGTGCAAGATACTCAAGGCGCTTTTCGTCATTACTACAATCTTGCGCTGCCTCTAGGCCAAACCGTAAACAAGCGATAGGTGTGCGGATATCGTGAGATAAACTCGATGCCATCAACTTATTCTCATCAAGAAGTTTTTCAATTTGACTCGCCATGCGGTTAAATGTCAGCTCAACATCTTTGATATAGGTAAAGTGAGATACGTGAATACGACTTTTTAAATCACCTTTAGCAAAGCGCTTTGCTGCTTCATTCAAAACGGTTAAACGCTTGGCGAGTGGCGCAATAATAAAGCCCATAAATATGCATAACCCTGCATAGAACAACAAGGTCAGTAATACATCGTTGCCTTGCTCATGCGTTAAATCTTTATCTAAACGCATTTTTAGATGATGCGTATTAAGTGCTGCATCACTGTAAAGTAAATAATAGCCTTGTTGATCTTCGAGGATAAGGCCGCTCGGTTGGGTTATTTGTGATAATAGTGAATGGGGAAGTGCAAGCGATTGTGTCGGACGATATTCAAGTTGCACTGCAAAGTCTTGATTAATATCCGTGATAGCTTGCTCGCGCTGTTTAGCGTCAAGCTTAGCGAGTTGCTTTGCAAACCCTTTAATCATTTGTGTTTCGCTAGAAAACACATCTTGGGGTGTTTGGGTTTGTTGGCTAAAAGCATCAATTAGCCAACCCAAAACAATGATTGAAAGTAAGGCGCTACCGAGTAGCGAAATATAAAACTTTTTCACAGGCGCGAGTCGTTATTGCCAAGCGGTGGCAACGAGTAAATAGCCTTTGCCCCAAATAGTTTTAATTTTTTCAGGGTGCTGTGGATCATCATTAAACTTTTTACGTAATGATGAAATTAGCACATCAACACTTCTGTCCAAGCCATCATATTCACGCCCTTTCGTTGCCTTAAATACCGCATCACGAGAAACCACTTGGCCTGCATTACTTGCTAAATAGTGGAGTAAAAGGTACTCAGCGCTTGAAATATGGACCTCTTCGTCTGCTAGGTAAACTGTGCGTGACTCCGTATTGATTGATAACTTACCTACATTGATAAGCTCAGAGTTTGTGCTTGATTCGTGTGTATCTGACTTAGAGCGAAGAGCCGCTTTTATGCGTGCTAGTAAAGCGCGAGGGCGAACGGGCTTCATCATGTAATCAGTCGCACCTACTTCAAGGCCAATCACTTCATCCATTTCATCATCACGCGCTGTTAGCATGATAATCGGGGCCTGATAAAACTGACGTAAATCACGGCATACACTAATACCATCTTGGCCTGGTAGCATAATATCTAACAACACTAAATCTGGATTTGTTTTGCGGACTTGCTCAACGACTTGGTCGCCACGCTGGCATAGTGTCGTTTTGTAGCCTTGTTCAACTAAATATTCTGCAACCCAATTGGCGAGAGAGATATCATCTTCAACTAATAAGATAGTTCCGTAATGTTCCATTATTTACTCCTGCTTAGAACAGTCGCCAACGACGTTTCTTCTGACGATTTTTATAGACCCACTGTAATTGTATTTCAGTGCTTGCGACAACCTTACCGTTATCACTACTTATAAGTTCAAAACCAATGGTTTCTGCTGAATCAAATTGGTATCTAAATAAGCCTTTTTGTTGCATCAACCAACATTGCATTATGTGCTTGCTCTGTGCGTTGCGTAAGCAATAATTGCCAATTTGTTGCTGATGCCAAGTTATATCAACCTCAGCATAGCAATTTCTGCCCTCTCGTAGTGCAACGCACGTATCGGGCAGGGCAATGAGTGCATCTTCAACTTTTTTCTCACCTTCTGGCTGTTGCTCGGCCAGCAATGGCCCTGACAGTAATAAGGTAAAGCACAAGTAATACTTAGAAAACATAACGCACGCCTACCTTGGCTTTATGCTGATACTCTTGAGAGATAATAGGGCTTTGGTGAATATCGTTTGAAAACCAAGTCGATAACCAACCAGTTAAAAACACCCAATGTCTGTTAATTGGGTATTCTGCATGAAATTCAAAAATAAGACTGTAAGAGGTATCTGGGCTATATACAGGGCGAGTTGCCAAGGCTTCAGAGTCTGAAATTCCGAAGTAGTAATTTGTAAAGTCTTCTGAGTAGGCACTTAAACCAACGCCAGAGCGAAACTCCCAATTCCGCCAAGGGATAATCTGGCTAAAAAACGAATTCATTACCCAGCCATTGTGTGCTCCCGACACGTCATGTAAGTACTCAAATGAAATTTGCGAGTTTTCAAAGCGGCGCGATAAACGAAGACCTACATCAAAATCGTAGTCGCGCGTTCTAATACCTTCGAGCTCTTTAATGACGTCATTGCCGTAAATGTTTAAGCCTGTTTCATCAAAGCCTGATTGAATATTAGTACCGACAATATCTAAGCCCCATTCAAATTTATCGATAACGCTGTAACCTAAGGTTAAACCACCACTGAGTTGGCTTTGATCGTAATCGAGGTAAAAGCTGTCGTAAGAAACGGCGAGGTGAACATCTGGCTCTATGCCATCATTGTAAGAATCCATGCCTACAAGGTAAGAATCTTCAATGTAGTACCCTAAACCTATGCCCCAGTCCCATGCAAAGCCTTGGCTTGGTTCTAAAGTATTGTCTGCATAATAGCGGTTACTTGCTTGGCTTGTAGCGCTAAGCAAGGTTAAACACGTCAATAATAGGGCACTGTAAACTCGCAACGTTGCATCCTTGTCTGTGAGAAAGGGTAATAGCTTATAGTATATTGTTAAGGAGTTCCTGTAATCTGTAAAAAAATGTAGTAGCAGAAATTGGAAGTGTAAGAAAGTGTTACGAATTCAAAGAGGGGTGCTGCTTGCCTATGGGCAGACAAACAGCGTATTCAAATTACTGCACTTTTATTTTATCGATTAAAATGCTGCTCAAGTAATACTGCATCATAGGTGTAAGTGCACTAATTTCTGTTCGGTTACAGGGACCTTGCTCTTTTTTAAAGGCGTTCATTCGTGTAATCGTTTGGTAAGCTGGAATCGTTACGTCTTGATTAACACGCGCCATACGAGCTTGTTCAGAGTTTTGCTCGTGCACAAAACTCGCAACTTCTAATTCATTCTTTATTAGTTGCTGTTGTTCAAAGCTATAAATTAGCGGTTCACGGTGAAAGCTTGCGCTATCTATTGATGATTTTGCAAACCAAACAACGTCACCGGTTTTTTTGTGGGTAAGGCGCATACTTACCTGACCTAAAATCGTTGCACATTGCTGAACAGGGAACTGTTTTGCTACTTCTTCGAATAAAGGCAGTGGTTTTTCGGGTTTCACCAATTTATATTCTGTGTCTTCAATGAGCTCAAGGTCTAACTGATGAATTGATAGGGTATAGTCAGCTTGTGCGCCTTCAGCGACAACCTTTAATTGCTTTGCTGTCAGTGCTTCAGTGATTTGCGAATAAAGTGTATCTGTTACACTGGTTTTATCAGCAACGATGCTCACCGTTTGGTTTTTACTTACAGCATGTGCAGGTAATTGTACTGATTTTACTTTAGGCGCCGCATGCCCTGTTTGATACTCAACTTGAAAACGTTGGCTCTGTAAGCTAGGTTTTTTTGGCATAGCAAGTAATGGTGCAGGTTCAGGTTTTAAAGCGCAACCGGCTGAAATTAAAGTAAAAAACAAAACTACAAGTAAGCGCATAAAGATTAATCTACCCATAAATATTTAAGATTAAGCGTATTGTACGTTAGTCGAGACAAAAGTTCATGATAATATGTGATCAGAAACTTCCTAATCAGACTTAAAAAAATAAATAATGAAGTACAGCTTATCCTTAATACCTTTTTTCCTTTGTTCTTTATTACTGCTCTCAATGAGTAGTGAAGCTGCTTCGAGTGATAAACAATGGCAAACTTTCGTTGCTGATTACAATAAACACCTTACCCGTAAACTACGCAGTAAAGGAATTCCGGGCGGATCTCTGGCAATTGTTAATATTGGTCAGGATGATTTTATTCGTGGCATCGGGCGAACAAAAATTGAAAATGGTCGTAATGTTGATAAGCATACCCGGTTTCGTTTAGCGTCAGTTTCAAAAACCTTTGCGGGTTCTTTAACTGCAAAGCTGGCTGCACAAGGGGAATTTAATATTGATGATCCTATTAGTAAGTTTATTCCCGCTTTTGCTAACACTGCTTATAAAGATGATTTAAAAATTTACCATATACTCAGTCATTCTAGTGGCTTGGTGCCTAATGCGTACGATAACTTAATCGAATCGCGGATGAGTTACCCCGATATCGTTGCGCAACTATTAACCGTTGAGCCTATCTGTAAACCGAGCGAATGCTATGGGTATCAAAATGTGATGTTCAGTTTGATTGACTCTGTCATTTTTCGATCAACTCAGATGGATTACTCACATTGGATTTCTGAATATATTTTTGCGCCATTGAAAATGGTCGATGCCAGTGTAGGCTTTGATGAGATGGTGAAAGACGATAACTATGCACATCCTCATGTACGCGGCCGAAAACGTTGGTATACATCACGATTAAAGAAGAACTATTACAAAGTCCCCGCAGCTGCGGGAGTGAATGCCAGCGCAAATGATATGGCTATCTGGTTGAATGCGCAGCTAGGGCAGTACCCAGATGTATTACCGCTAGAAGCATTAATAAAACAAACGCGTCCTTATACTCACACCAAAAAAGAGACTCGTCGTAGAGTTTGGCGCGAACATGTTAAAGATGCTTATTACGGGCTAGGCTGGCGTGTATATAACTATGATGATGAAGTGCTGTATTACCATAGTGGTTGGGTACAGGGGTATCGCAGCGATATTGTGGTATTTCCGCATCTGAATATAGGTTTTAGCTTAGTGCTAAATGCAGAAACGGGTTTGATCAATGAATTAACTACCGAGTTTATCAACCGGGTACTTAAGTACACCCGAGAACAAAAATAGTGCGAGTCAAAATGTTTAGTTACAAATTCGTGAAAAATTATTTTTGCCAATAAAAAAGCCAGCATTTTAGCTGGCTTTTTTATGATTAGAGATTACTCAGGCGAAAGTTAACCGCGTGGTAATTGAATCTTTTTCTCTTCGCTTTGGCGATACAATACAATTGTGTGACCAATTGTTTGTAATTTAGTTGCGCCAGTTTCGCGAACAATCGCATCAAAAATCAATGCTTTAGTTTCGCGCTCGTCAGTAGGTACTTTTACTTTGATTAGCTCGTGGATATTTAACGCGATTTCAATTTCAACTAAAACGCCTTCTGTTAAACCGTTTGCACCAAGTAAAACAACAGGTTTTAAACTGTGTGCTTGACCTTTTAAAAACTGCTTTTGTTTGTTCGATAATTTCATGATGTTACAAATTTTGCTGAATATGGCTTGAATTAAGGGTATTCTAACGCCATCTAGAGAATATTACTAATTAGTTACGTATTAATTTTATGGCAAATAAAAAACATTCAGCCAGTTCTAAGCGTTGGCTGAAGGAACATTTCGACGATCCTTATGTTCACGAAGCGCAAAAGAAAGGTTGGCGTTCTCGTGCGGTATTCAAATTAGACGAAATTCAAAACAAAGATAAATTAATCAAACCATCGATGACAGTGGTTGATTTAGGTGCTGCGCCGGGAAGTTGGTCACAGTATTTAGCTGAAAAGGTTGGTGATAAAGGCCAAGTTATTGCTTGTGATATTTTACCTATGGACTCACTCGCAGGTGTTGATTTCTTACAAGGTGACTTTCGTGAAGAAGCTGTGCTTGATGCACTTTTAACTCGCATCGATGGGAAAAATGTTGATGTAGTTTTTTCTGATATGGCACCGAATATGAGCGGTAATACATCGGTAGACCAAGCGGGTAGCATGTATTTAGTTGAATTGGCATTAGACATGTGCCACCAAGTTTTAAAGAAAAATGGTGCATTTTGTGTCAAAGTCTTCCAAGGCGAAGGATTTGATCAATACTTACAAGAAGTACGTAATAGCTTTAAAGCGGTCAAAATTAGAAAGCCTGACGCATCGCGTGCCCGTTCTCGCGAAGTTTATATAGTGGCGACAGGCTACAAACTGTAGTACAGTTGTGCTGCGTGAAGTAGAATTTAAATTAATTGGATACAAGAGGTTAACTCCTTGAGCGATATGGCGAAAAATCTAATACTCTGGCTGGTCATTGCAGTAGTGCTAATGTCAGTGTTTCAGAGCTTTAACGGTGGTGATCAAGCTGATCGCCAAACAAGTTACACTCAATTTGTTAGCGACGCTCGTAGTGGCGCTATTCAAGAAGTTTCTATTGAGAGCACCACAGGTACGATTACGGGTACCAAAACAAATGGTGAGCGCTTTCAAACTATCATGCCAATGTATGACAAAGACATCTTGAATGATCTTTTAAAAAGCAATGTAAATGTTAAAGGTGTTAAGCCTGAAGAGCAGTCTTTCCTTGCCAGCATTTTAATCTCTTGGTTCCCAATGTTACTGCTTATTGGTGTATGGATTTTCTTCATGCGTCAAATGCAAGGTGGTGGTGGTAAAGGTGCGATGTCTTTCGGTAAGAGTAAAGCGCGCCTGATGAGCGAAGACCAAGTTAAAACAACGTTTGCTGATGTAGCGGGTTGTGATGAAGCGAAAGAAGATGTAACTGAACTGGTTGACTTCTTACGTGACCCATCTAAGTTCCAGAAACTGGGTGGTAGCATTCCGAAAGGCGTGTTAATGGTAGGTCCTCCTGGTACCGGTAAAACCTTGCTTGCTAAAGCGGTAGCTGGTGAAGCAAAAGTGCCGTTTTTCACAATCTCTGGTTCAGATTTCGTAGAAATGTTCGTTGGTGTCGGTGCATCACGCGTACGTGACATGTTCGAGCAAGCGAAAAAAGCAGCACCTTGTATCATCTTTATTGATGAAATTGATGCCGTAGGCCGCAAACGTGGCGCAGGCATGGGTGGTGGTCATGATGAGCGTGAGCAAACACTTAACCAAATGCTTGTTGAAATGGACGGTTTTGAAGGTAATGAAGGTATTATCGTAATTGCTGCAACGAACCGCCCAGATGTATTAGACCCTGCGTTATTACGACCAGGTCGTTTTGACCGTCAAGTTGTTGTTGGTCTTCCTGATATCCGTGGTCGTGAACAAATTCTTAAAGTTCACATGCGTAAAGTGCCGTTAGGCGACAATGTAGAAGCTGCGGTAATTGCACGTGGTACGCCAGGTTTCTCTGGTGCTGATCTTGCAAACTTAGTAAACGAAGCCGCTTTGTACGCAGCACGTGGTAACAAACGCGTTGTAAGCATGGCTGAGTTTGATGCTGCAAAAGATAAAATCATGATGGGCGCAGAGCGCAAGACCATGGTGATGAGTGAGCAAGAAAAAGAAATGACTGCTTACCATGAAGCAGGTCACGCGATTGTTGGTCGCATGGTGCCTGAACATGATCCAGTGTACAAAGTGTCTATCATTCCTCGTGGTCGTGCACTTGGTGTAACTATGTACTTGCCTGAGCAAGACCGTGTGAGCCACTCTAAAGAGCTTTTAGAGTCAATGATTTCTAGCCTTTACGGTGGTCGTATTGCAGAAGCGCTAATCTATGGTGATGATAAAGTTACCACAGGTGCTAGTAACGATATTGAACGTGCGACTGACATTGCTCGTAAAATGGTTACTCAGTGGGGTCTAAGTGAAAAATTAGGTCCATTACTTTACGCTGAAGATCAAAACGAAATGTACATGGGTGGCGGCGGTAGCCGTGCTATGAGCATGTCTGATGAAACAGCAAAAGTGATCGATAGTGAAGTTCGTTTATTCTCAGACCGTAACTATCAACGTGCAGAGCAAATCCTTAAAGATAACATTGATATCTTACATGCGATGAAAGATGCACTAATGAAGTACGAGACGATTGATGCGGGTCAAATTGATGACTTAATGGCACGTCAGCCTGTACGCGAGCCGCGTGATGTTCATGATCGTCGCTCTGATGATAAAAAGCCAACCACATCTACTTCTAAAGTAGTGGAAAGTGAGGCAAAAGAGTCAGAACAAACGTCAGAAACAAAAACAAATGTTGATGACAAAGCCGAATAGTCGGTACAATTAGACACAGAAAGGCCCCGCTAGTCGGGGCTTTTTTATTACAAAAAAATGCGCAATTTTCAAACTGTTATCTAGAATAATAAATGCGCAATTGACGCTAATTAATAGCATAGGTGTTCAATGACCGTTCTTAACTTACCTCGAGGTCGTACATTACACCTCGACTCCCCAGTCGTGATGGGGATTTTAAATGTCACTCCAGACTCTTTTTCTGATGGTGGTAGTTACTGTCAGCTAGACAGCGCTGTCAAACAAGCTCAAACGTTATTAAATCAAGGCGCAAAAATAATTGATATAGGTGGTGAGTCAACCCGCCCTGGAGCACCTGATGTATCTCTTGAAGATGAGCTCGAACGCGTTATTCCATTAGTTAAAGCCCTTAGAGCAACCAGCGATTGTATTATTTCCATTGATACCAGCAAAAGCGAAGTGATGCGCCAAGCGATTATTGCAGGAGCTGATATCATCAATGATGTCAGAGCACTGCAAGAGGCAGGTGCGATTGAGGTATTGGCCCAATACCCAGAAGTAGCAATTTGCTTAATGCATATGCAAGGTCAGCCTCGTACGATGCAAAGTAACCCACACTATAATGATTTATTAGCTGATATTAACGAATTCTTTGCAGAGCGTTTAGCCGCATGTGAGCAAGCGGGCATTCAGCAACAACGTATTATTTTAGATCCAGGTTTTGGTTTTGGTAAAACTTTGGCTCATAATTATCAAATGCTTAAAGAATTTAATCTATTTAATAAGTTCAATTTACCAGTTTTAGCAGGTCTTTCTCGTAAATCAATGATCGGTAATTTATTAAATAGAGACACGAATGAACGCTTAGCAGGAAGCCTTGCTGGTGCACTGATTGCAGCACAAAACGGTGCAAAAATCATTCGTGTTCATGACGTACAAGAAACAGCTGACGTGCTAGCGGTTTGGCAAGCATGTGAACGAGGAATTTCAAATGAGTAACACAAGAAAGTATTTTGGCACAGATGGTGTGCGTGGCATGGTGGGTGAGTTTCCAATCACTCCTGAATTTGCGCTAAAGCTAGGTTGGGCTGCAGGCCGCGTTTTATCAAAAATTGGTACCAAAAAAGTCATTATTGGTAAAGATACTCGTATCTCTGGCTATATGCTCGAAACATCACTTGAAGCCGGTTTAATCGCTGCGGGTATTGATGTTGTATTATTAGGCCCTATGCCGACACCGGCAGTGGCTTACCTTACGCAAACGTTCCGTGCTGAAGCTGGCATTGTTATCAGTGCATCTCATAATCCTTATCATGATAATGGCATCAAGTTTTTTAGTGGTCGAGGTTTAAAGCTTGCAGATGAAGTCGAGCTTGAAATTGAAGCCATGATGGATGAACCGATGACTTGTGTGGCTTCTGATAAGCTTGGTAAAGCTCGTCGATTAGAGACAGCAGATGGCCGCTACATTGAGTTTTGTAAAAGCCAGTTCCCACAAGGCTTATCGCTTGAGGGCTTAAAAATTGTGCTCGATTGCGCAAATGGTGCCACTTATAACATCGCACCTTCTGTAATGCGTGAGCTTGGCGCAGATGTTATCTGTCATGCCTGTGAGCCAAACGGGGTAAATATTAACCTTGAGTGTGGCGCAACCCACGTTGAAACCCTTAAGCGTAAGGTATTAGAACACAATGCGGATGTCGGTATTGCTTATGACGGTGATGGTGACCGCGTAATGATGGTTGACCATAATGGCCGTGTATTTGATGGTGATGACATTGTTTATATCATTGCTTGCCAAGCTGCAAATGACGATATGTTAGGGGGTGGTGTCGTTGGTACGGTAATGTCAAACATGGGCCTTGAAAATGCCTTAAAAGCCCGAGGAATTGAATTTGCTCGTAGTAAGGTCGGTGACCGCTACGTGATGGAGCTACTGCAAGAAAAAGGCTGGAAAATCGGTGGTGAGAGCTCAGGTCACGTGTTAAACCTTGATTTGATCAGCACCGGTGATGGCATTATCTCAAGCTTACAAGTGTTAGCTGCGATGGTTGCACAAAATAAAACGTTGCAAGACCTCGGGGCTGGTTTTACAAAGTACCCAATGAAAATGATTAATGTGCGCTACCCTCAAGGGACTGATCCGACACAAGATCAATCTGTAATCGATATGGTTGCACAGGTCGAAGAAAAATTAGGTGATACAGGGCGTGTATTACTTCGAAAATCAGGAACGGAACCTGTTGTGCGAGTAATGGTAGAAGCTGAACAGGAAAAAGTTGTTCTTGATAGCGCACGTAAAATAGCCGCAGTTGTCGAAACTGTGAGCAAACAAACCGTGGTATAACAATAACCTCTTGTAACTTTGGGCAAGTCGAGTTAGTATCTTGCCCGCTTTCTAATGTGGAGTGGAATAATGGCAACACGTAAGCCGATGGTCGCAGGTAATTGGAAAATGAACGGCTCTTTAGAGCTTGTTGAACAGTTATCAAATGCTATCAAAAATGTTCAATCGGATGAACTGGATATAGTGGTGTTCCCACCATTCCCATTGTTGAGTTCTTTGCAGCAGCAAAACGTTACGTTTGGTTCGCAAACAGTCTCTGAAAACCAAGCAGGTGCATTTACGGGTGAAGTAGATGCTCAGTTAGTAAAAGACTTAGGCGCAACTTATACGTTAGTGGGACATTCTGAACGTCGTAGCATTTACGGTGAATCAGATGAGGTTGTTGCAGATAAATTTGCTCGAGCGCAGCAAGTTGGCTTAACTCCTATTCTTTGTGTGGGTGAAAGTGAACAGCAACGTGAAGCAAATGAAACTGAATTAGTGGTTGCAGCACAAATTGATGCTGTAATTAGCAAATTAGGTGTAGCAGCACTGAAGAATTCTGTGGTAGCATACGAGCCCGTTTGGGCCATTGGCACAGGTAAGACTGCCTCTCCTGAGCAAGCGCAAGCTGTACATAAGTTTATCCGTGAGAAAATTGCTTCTGTGGATAGCGATATAGCACAGCAACTAACCATCTTATATGGTGGTAGCGTGAATGAAAAAAATAGCGAATTATTATTTGCACAACCAGATATAGACGGCGGCCTCATTGGTGGCGCAAGTCTTAAAGCAGATTCATTTACTGCTATCTGTGAAAGTGCAAAAGGGACCGTATAAGATGTACGAAATTTTATTAGTAGTTTATTTAATCGTTGCTTTAGCATTAGTTGGTATGGTTTTAATCCAACAAGGTAAAGGCGCAGATATGGGTTCATCATTTGGTGCAGGTGCTTCTGCAACAGTGTTTGGCTCATCGGGTGCTGGTAACTTCATGACTAAAACAACAACAATCTTAGCAACGATCTTCTTCGTACTAAGTATTGTTCTAGGTAACCTTACAGCAGGTCAAATTAAAAAGACTGATGAGTGGGAAAACCTAGAAGCTGCGCCAGCTGTTGAATCTGTAACGCCAGCACAAACTGATGTGCCTGCAACAGAAGAAAAAGCGTCTGACGTACCTAACTAATTAGCTTTGCTAATTACTGTTAAGCAGTTTTCACTCCTCAGGTAAACGATAAGCTTAACAACATACAGAATTGTATGCGGATGTGGTGGAATTGGTAGACACGCCATCTTGAGGGGGTGGTGGCTTCGGCCGTGGGGGTTCAAGTCCCCCCATCCGCACCAAAATTAAAAAGCCGTAACTCAGTGAGTTACGGCTTTTTTCGTTTTAGTGACATATAAAATGCAATACGCACCTTTATAGTGCTTTTATTCTAATTTTATTTGCCTGCCTGAATTCAAGTTGTTGATTTATATTGAAAATCAAACTTGGAGTCTTCCTTGCTTAACTTGAGTTGGTATCCCATTAATTTAAGGAAGCAAAATGGCCAGAATGAGTTATTTAAGTGCTATAGAACGCTATGAAGAGCAACAAGTGCTTATTCATAATTTACTGCTTTCTATACTCGCCAGTGTTCAAGCGTCTTTAACTAATAAGCAAGAATATCAACAGTTAGTCAATCAATATCCATTTTTAGAATTACAATATTGTTTAAACGAACAAGGTATTCAACAAGGGGATAATGTTTGCTTTAAACGTCAATATAAAAAGAAGCTCAGTCATATTGGTGCAGGGCAGGACTTAAGCGCTCGACCTTATTTTTTACTCGCTTCTGCTACGCCGGAACCGCACTTTACATCGCCGTATATTTCCACGGCGACAAAGCACCTGTGTATTTCTGTTATTAAAACAATTCCTGCAGGTAATAATTTGCAGCAGTTCTTAGTCATCGATGTGTGTTTAACTGAACTGATTGAATTTATTATGGGGGATATAAAGCGAGCACGAATGACACCCTACTTTAAGGTGGGTTATGGCTTGATTGTTGGTTGCTTGTTCTGTTTGGTGTTCTACCTGCTATATAAAGTATTTGCCGGCATGGTGGACTTAGTCTTAAGCGAAGACACCCAGTCAGACCCGCTCAAACCATTTACCATTATAATCTTTGTTACGTTAGCGTTGGCCATTTTCGATTTAGGCAAAACTATTCTAGAAGAAGAAATTCTCATGCATAAGGATATTTTTCGCCACAGCTCAACGAGACGTACGATCACACGCTTTATCTCAACAATTTTGATAGCAGTATCGATAGAAGCCTTACTAACCATGTTTAAAGCAGCGCTCGGGCAAACTGAATATGTAATTCCTGCAGTGCTTATGATGTTTGCTGTTGTTGGTTTATTAGTTGCTCTTGCAATCTATGTATACTTAGGTGCCAAGGCTGAAGATGTGCTGACTCAGGTACAGCGCTTAAAAGTAAAACACTAATGACTAGGGCGCTTTGTTTAAAACCCAGCGCCCTGAAATTGATTAAAGTGTACCGCCAATGCCAATACTTGGGTTAACGTACACAGGGCCTACTTTAAACGGCGCATTAATATCTAGGCTTGCATAGGGGGTGCAGGCATTTAAAGCTAACATTGCTGCTGCAAGAGCCGCTAAGCGAATCATTTTTTTATTCATTACATTTGCTCCTGAATTACAATACCAGCGCCTGCTGGATCACGAATAATTGCGACGCTGCCACTTCGTACTTTGTCATTTGGTGCCATTAGAACTATGCCGCCTGCTGCGGTTACTTTTAATAGGGTCGCGTCAACATCGGCTACTTTAATGTAATTCACCCATGTGTTGCCTATCTCGGCATCTGGTTTTTTTACAAAGCCAATCGCAGGTGTGCCATTTAAGGCTAAGTAACTGTAATTGCCATTATTAAGCGGTTTATTTTGTGCTGAATAATTACCAAGTGATTGGTAAAAGGCTTTGCTCTGCTCTGGATTATCACTCCATACTTCTTGCCAAATCCAGCCGTTATCAGTTTGCTGAGCTTCAGGGTCACCATTTACTGTATTGATCAGCGAAAACACAGCCCCTTGAGGATCTTCTAATACAGCAATAGTGCCACGGCCTTTAATTTCGGTACTGCTTACTAAGACTTTACCTCCGGCTTTGATCGTTTTTTCGCTGACGGCAGCGATATCTTTGCTACTGATAAGGCTCAGCCAATGGCTGGCATTTTGCTTATTATCAAGTTCTGCCATTCCAGCAATTAATTTTCCGTCTAATGATGCCAGCGTGTAGCTGTCGTTAACGGCTTGAAATTGCCAACCAAACACGCTGCTATAAAATGCTTGAGATTGTGCCAAATTAGGTGTGATCAAATCATGCCATACAACGTGCCCTGAGTTTTTTGTTCCCGAATCACTGATTGCAGGTAGTTCACTTGAAGTAAGTTGGCAACCAGTCAATGAGACAGCTGTGACTGCTATTAAAATTGCAGCACGTAAGGGGGTGAGTACTTTCAAAGTTTGCTCCTTGCAAAATGGGGTCAAATAAAAGCATAGACCATTATTTGTTTGTTATTCAATCAAAAAGAGGTTGTTTAATGATCTAAAACCATAATTGAGCCTGTTTTAGTTGTTCGGTGTTTAATTAGGTTTATCAACTGCTTTTGAATTAATTAGCGAAAAATCATCAAGTAAATCTTTTCAGCATTAAATCCAAGTCAATTTTAGTATTAAAAGCAATGAGTTAATTATTAACCTTGTGAAAGAAACATTATAGCGTTTAATTTTCATTCACTTATTCACGCTGTGTAATCAACGGCTTAAACGCATCTAAGCAAAATTCAACAATGTTAAAATCTTAATTCACATAATCTAAGACCGTTAACGAGATGATTCATATGGAAGTGAAGTGGCTAAACGATGAAGTTATTCCCGGTCTTATTAGTAGGTTGTGTGATAAATCCCTGTTTTGCATTTGATGATGTGAGTTTGACGCTAACTGGAGAGGTTAGTGCAAAGTGTGGGTTTGAAGCACAATCGGCGGAACTGCAGTTTTCAGAGAGTGGCATAGTTAACACGGTTTTGGTAATTAACTGCAATACACCGATGAAGGTGTCTATACACTCTCAAAATGGTGGATTACGTCATCAGCAAAGCAGTGTGATTAACAACTACAGAATGAGCTTGTCAATTGTGAGTACAGCGCTGAAAAAGTCTTACATGGCAGAGCAGCTTCACAACAAGCAAGTATTCTCAGTGAGTGATATTTTGTTTGAGCGGGTGATGGATGTTCAGTTTCAGCTTACCGAACCACTTATATATGCGGGTGAATACAAGGATATCTTGCGCATAGAAATGACCCCAACCATTGCCTCTGGTGGTGTTTGGTAGTCGCTAATAATTTTATAAGGAATAGTGGAATGAAAAAGCTAATAGCACTATCTGCAATTGCAATGCTCTCGTCAGGCGCTGCACTTGCTGAAAACATTAATATCAGCGGTTCTGTCGCTTCGGTTTGTGAGGTAAGTAATTTAGATACATCGACTTACTTTCCAAGTATTGCTAAAGATCAAACGACGACACTGGATTTTGAATTGCAATGCAATGACTCAGATGGTGCCACACTGACATTAACAACGTCTGAAGGGCACTTACAAAACGCTGATGACGAGGATGATGGTGTCGGTTATACCGCCGCGTTAACTGCAGCGCCATTTGCTTTTACGCTTATTGCTGATGATGGTGATAACGATGAAAGCGCTGAACAAAGTCAACCTGGTTCTGCTGCTTTGGCAGTAGGGGGTATTCCTGGCACGATTGTACTGACTATTACAGAAGACCCAATATATTCTGGAACGTACTCAGACACTTTAATGCTAACTGTTACAGCTAATTAAGTTATTTTAGGCAGCCTAGGCTGCCTTATCATCAAAGGAGAGATGATGCTCAGACTTATCTATTTATTCTCACTTCTTCTTTCATTTCACAGTGTCGCATTTCAAGTTCAGCCTATGGTTGCTGAATTAGCGCCAAGTGGCTCTAATGCACAACAAACAATTCGTGTAATGAACAATTCATCAGCTTCGCTCGCTATTGAATTAACAGCATTTGACTTAAAAATTACACCCTCGGGTGAGGAGCAGCTGACCACAAACGATGCAGATTTTTTCATACTGCCAATGACAACCATTATTGCACCTGGAAAGTCTCAATCAATTTTAATTCGCTATGTGGGCGATCCTATTTTAACAGCCTCTAAATCATACCGGATTGGCGTTGACCAAGTAATGATTGATACAGGTGAATCGAACCAATCGGGTGTTGGCATTGCGACTAGCTTTCGTACCTTATTTACTGTGGTACCCGAAGGGGCTACAGCAAAACTTGTAATTGAACAAAAGCAGCAACAGCAAGAAGGGCTTTGGAAAGTACGGTTAAAAAATGAAGGCAATAAATTACTGCGTTTATCTAAATCAACTTGGTTTATTGAACAGCATGATGACACTATGAACTTAGCTGGCGATGAGTTAAGTCGTGCATTATCAGGCAAGCTTTTATTGCCACACTCTTCTCGTGAGGTCTTACTAAAAGTACCTAAGCAGTTTAAAGCCGAGCAAAGTCAGTTAAAGGTACAATTTTAATGCGTATCTTTGCAGTATTAATTTTATTTAATTCGCTGTTCTGCACTGCTGTGGAAGTAAGCCCAATGGTACTAAGCTTGGATCCAACCAAGCCACAGCAAGTAACCTACAGTACGATACATAATGTATTTAACCGTGAAGTCGCTTTTGATATAGAAATATTTGAGGTTGATTTTTCTGGCCCGGAGCCAATGTTTCGTTATCAAGAAAATAGCCCTGTTTGGGTGTTTCCTCCAACATTGTTATTGCACCGTGGTGAAAGTCAACGAATCCAAATGCGCTGGGTAAGTGAAGCCCCGAGCCTAGATAAAACCTATCAAATTAGTTTAGTTGAGCAACCACTTTTAAACTCTGCAAATGCGTCTGAGCCACAACTGACGATGTTGCTTAATGTGAATTTAATTGTTCATGTACATCAAGAGAGCTTTTTACCTGAACTTGTTGTCGAAAAGAGCTTATGTAGTAATTACAGCTGTGAAATAACGGTAGCAAATAATGGTAAGGGGGCTGCCCGCCTGAGCGAATATGATCTTGCTATACATTTGTCTCATCAACAAATCGCTTCATTTAAAAAACAACAACTAAAAGCATCGGGTTATGACGTGTTCTTTGCGCCACAAAGCAAACAGCAAGTGCTTATTCCGTTGAAGGATAGTGTTAATGCAGAAGTTATCTCGCCAGACGTTGCGCTATCTCAGTAGTCTGCTTTTTTGCTTTGTGTGTATGTCTTGGTTTAATGCAGGTTTAGCCTATGCAAAAATAAATACCACTTTAAAAGAGCTTGAACTCACTGTTAGCTGCTACTTAAACAAGCAACCTCAAGCAAACATTTCATTACTAGTAACTCCGGATGATTCATTGCTATTAAAGCATTCAGAATTGATGGAGTTTTTAAGACCAATAGCAAATACCCAAACGCTTGAACACATAGAAATGCTTGTTGATGAAAGAGGCTTAGTAAATATTGAAGAGCTTCAAACATTGGGCATTGGTACTGTGTTCGAACTGCTTGATTTTAGCTTAAAGATAACCTTGCCAATGAGCATGATCAAAGAGAAAAGTATTACCGCAGTGTCAAAGCGAAACCAACAACAAGCAATAAAAAGCGCAAACTACAGTGGCTACATTAATGTGTATTCGAGCTATGTGTATCAATCAAATCAAGCACAAGATTATGAACAAAAGCAGCTAACAGTAAGGCCTGAAGCGGTTTTAAATCTAAAAAATTGGGTGATTGAAAACGAAGCCCAGTTTGTAAATACACCAAGTAACCATGACTTTAAGCGTTTAGGCACGAGAGTAATCCATGATTTACCCATTCATGGAATGCGTTTTTCATTGGGCGATAATTACAGTGCGGGTAGTTATTTTCAATCAACAACTCGCATCCTTGGGCTGTCGCTTGCCCATGATTTTACTCTTGTTTCTGACAGAACAATTCGACCAAGTGCATCGCAGCGCTTTACGCTAGATAGCCCATCTTCTGTTGAAGTATATATTGATGATCGCTTATTTAGACGCCTGAACTTGCCTGCTGGTATTTATTCACTGGACGATATTCCGTTAATAGAGGGCAATAATCATATTGTTTTAAAGATCACGGATAATGCGGGTGTTACAAAAGAGGTCAACTTTACACTTACCACAGGCCTCGATTTGTTCTCTGAAGGGCAGCTTGAATACGAACTTCACTTTGGTTACCCAGCACAATTAGCAGATAAATTAGCCTACAATTATGATCAGCCTTTATTTTCAGGCTTTATTGACTACGGTATCTCAACAAGTTGGACTGCTGGTTTTTCAGCCCAAGGGAATGAAGAAACACAGCAACTCGGCTTTAAGCAAATATTTGCGACCCCAATAGGGCAGTTATCATTTGAAAATGCAATTAATCTTGATGCAACGAATGGCTATGCATATCGATTTGCCTATAGCTCATTTAGACAACCATCTCAGACTGGAACCGATTTCAGCATTGGCTACGAATACAGTAACCCTGACTTTTATCAGATAGCTTTTAATGATGAATTGAGCTCGCTTGCTAATTCTAGACAGCACTTTATACAAGCAAATCTCAACTTTATGAGTGACTCATCAGTGCAAACGTCGCTTTTTGCAAATGTTTCTAGACGTCATGAGCAAACGCGGTTTGAAAAATCAACGGGGGTGACTGTTTCAGGCAATATAAACACTCACCAGTGGTATTATTCACTTGGTGGGCAGTGGCAAGAAACAGAGCATCAACAACAGTGGAGTTTTAATTTCTCGCTGAGTTATCAGTTTTCGCACAGGCAAAGATTAAAGTTATCGCACCAATCTAAATACGATAAATCCAGATTGGAGTTTGCTCAAAATGAAGATCAGCGCTTTGTTGGTGCACTAAATTTACGTGCAGGGTTAGAAAAAAACAACAATAACGAAGCCGTATTTGATCTCAACAGCCAATACAATACAAATCGATTATCGATGAGTTTTGACCACGGCACTTACTATCAGCATTTAAACGGCAATGTGCTGCATCATCAAAGCCGTGTTAGTGCTGCCGCAAGTATTGCATTCGCTGACTCTCAATGGGGGGTGGGTAAGCCTATCCAAAATAGCTTTGCTTTGATCAGCGCGCACCCAAGTTTAGCTGAGAAAACAATTAACCTAGGATCACAAGGGGCGGATTATTTAGCCACTAATTCAGACCTACCAACCCTCTTACTCGCTAATATAAATGCCTATGACAGAACCACCGTTGCGGTTGATGTTGAAAACTTAGCGCCTGGATATGACTTAGGAGCTGGTAGCATCAGTTTTTATCCTTCTTATAAAAGTGGCCATGATGTTGTAATTGGTTCACAGAACAATATTTCCATGCTGGGAACGTTAAAAAATAGCGAAAACGACCCGTTAGCACTTCAAGTTGGTGAGGCGCGTTGCATTGAGGAGCAAGCAGCAGAGCCTTACTTATTTTTTACAAGTAAAACAGGGCGCTTTGCACTGACTGGTCTAAAACCATGCCAATATCAAATTGTGCTAAAAAATGTCATCCATGAGCCCTTAATTATCGATATAGATACACAGCAACAGCTGCATAATAAAGGAGTGATTTATGTACATTAAGCGGTTTCTATTTTCAGCACTTTTAATTAATGCGCTATTTTATACATCGGCGTGTTTTGGCCAGTGTTCTGCAAAAATACAAAGAATTGAGCATCTATTCGATAACTTACAGGATTACCGAACACTACAAAATCAAGATGCTGAAAAGCAGATTAAAGTAATCATAGAGGGCGACACAAGTTGTTCATACTATTTGCAAGTCTCGAGTGAAAATAACCAACAATTGCGTGGTCAGTATCAACACATCCCTTATTTCATTGGAAACTCAAGTTCGATTTTTAATAATTCATCGGTCAATAACCTTGCTATTTCTGACAATACAACAGATTTACGGTTTGTGGTTGCAAAAGGTAGCATTGCACGTGCAGGTCAGTATCAAGATACCGTTAAACTCGTACTTAAAAGTCAATTTCATGAAGTGGTTGATGAGTTAGATTATGATTTAGATGTATCAATCCCTACTCATGTTGCACTGTCTTTTTTAGGTTATAACAGTGCTAACACAAGTATTGATTTAGGGGAGCTTATACCTCAAAAAGAATATAGCTTGCTGCCTAGTTTACAGGTTGTTGCAAATACAGATATCACAATGACTATTTGGTCAGAGCATAATGGTAAACTGATTCATGAGCTTTACCAAAGCAGCTATGCAATTAACTATTCACTGGCGCTTACTGGGGACTATGTCGAGCTAAATCACGCAATGAAAAGAAGGTTCTTGTTTACCAAGCAGACAGATTTTTTAATTCCTTTAAAAATAAAGTTAGCTGCATTTAGTAACCAAGCTGCAGGTCAGTATCAAGATACCATTCGCTTCCAAGTTAGCCCGCAAGCTTATTGATTTTATTTATGTTCCTTTCGCACCACTGTAAGGCTTTTTGTTTGTTTTTGACATTGATCTTTTGGTAAATCTTATGCAAATGAACTCGCACAGTTGCTTCGCTAATAAATAAAGTATCAGCGATTTGAGGGCAGGTCGCACCAGAAGAAAGCAAGTGCAGCACTTTAGATTCTTTAAACGTTAAGTTGTTTGATTGAATTTGATTTTTTTGCTCAGTTTCGAGCATTTCTCTCATCCATTTGTCGCTCACTGTTCTTGGAAACCACAGGGATCCCTTTTTAATTTCTTGCAGCCCTTGTTCAAAAATATCTGTTTTGGTGTTTTTAAAAAATAACCCTTTTAGTTTTGGCCAGTCTTTTAATGGCAGCACATCCGCTCTATGAGGCATATTAAAAATAACGAGATGATGATAACCATGGGTTTTCATAAACTCACTTATTAATTCACGATTTGTCAGTGTGTCTAAAGAGTCGTAATTGAGCAACAATGTTCTCTCATCGTTCGCAATACAGTAAGGAAGAATCGAAGCTGATGACACAGAATCAGCTGCGTTTTTATTAAAAAGAAAATCCATATTCACGCCAAAAACTATCTGTAAATGATAATACCAATCCGCATTAGCAGTTAATTAAGCGAATTAGTAGAGCAAGTAATTGTGTTGCTGATTATTACGTTTAAAAAATGAAATTCCAACAGAGGAAAACGCTGCGCAAATTAATGTTTAGTTAGCTTTTGCTAACTTGGCAGCACTGTATTAAACATTACCTGAGTTGGGTACTCTTTGGGAACTGAGAAATTTCTGAAATTGGCTTGTACCGCTATGAAAAATAACATAAAACACGTTCATTTTTTGTTCATTGACATTATGTTAATTGGCAAGCTAATTGCGATAATGTAGAACTAAACATTTATTTTTATTTACTATTTCGCAAATAGTTTAGTGACTTATAATTCGAATAGAGAATGATAATGTGGTTTATTTATACAGTTTTTGATAAAAATCAAAAAAATTATACATATTTTCACAAAACTGACATATAATGCCCCTCCAGAGGAAAGATGCTTATACCTAAGCGTCTTTTTTTATGCCTGAAATTTACGGGTAAAAATACACACACACGGTATCCTTTGGAGTTTTAATTGAAATTACGTCATCTCTCACAGTTAACTGTAGCTATTGTTGCTGCATTATCTACTTCAGCCTTTGCTGAGCAAGAAAAAACCTCTGCTAAACAAGATGCTTTCGAAAAAATCGAAGTAACAGCGCGTAAGCGTACAGAAAGCATTTTTGAGTCGCCAACAGCGGTGACATCAATCGGTGAAAACTTGATTGATAAAGCAAACATGAGCAACCTAGAAGACATCGGTAAATACGTACCTAACCTAAACATCACCCGTTATGGTGTAGGTAATGCGGCTCATGCATCAGTGTTTATTCGTGGTATTGGTTTACAAGACCATGTGATCACAACTGATCCGGGTGTAGGTGTTTACTTAGACGGTGTATACCTTGGTCGTCAAATGGGCTCAAACTTATCATTACCAAATGTTGAGCGTGTAGAGGTGTTACGTGGTCCACAAGGTACCTTGTATGGTCGTAACACGTTAGGTGGTGCAGTAAATATTATTACTAAGCAACCTGGTGACGAAGGCATTGTAACGACAACGGCAAAAGTAGGTAGCCGTGGTCGTTTAGCTAGTGACGTTTACTTTAATAACAGCCTTACCGACACTGTAAGCATGTCTGCAAGCGTGTCTTATAAGCAACGCGATGGTGTAGGTGAAGCGATTAACCTTGCTAATCCAGAAAAAGAAATTGGTGAAGAGCAAGAGTTAAGCGGTCGTATGGCGCTTAAATGGCAAGCAAGTAGCGATTTATCTTTTGTGTTTTCAATTGATGGTGTTGATAACGAATCAGGCCAATCACCCTACACAATTGAACTAACAACGCCACTTGACCCAAATGACCCATTCAATGGTGATTTCCCATTACTTACAGAAGACATGTTACCAAGCGATCCTGATGATTTAGCATCAACAGTAGAGGGTATTGAATCGACGGCTTACTCAGGCTGGGGCACGTCTTTAACCGCTGATTGGGATATTAATAACACCTATACAGCTAAGTTCATCACAAGCTACCGTAGCTCAGAATACGAAGGGGGTCTTGATGATGACGCTGTTGCCCTTAACTTATCTGAATTCCCAGAAGAAGGTGGTGCAGATCAATATTCATTCGAAATCCAGTTAAATGGTAGCTTCGATAACATGGACTTTGTGTCTGGCTTATACTTCTTTAATGAAGATGGCTTCACAAGTTCAGGTCCGTTTGTATTTAGCCCATTCAACACACCAGATGGCCTTTTGAATGACGGTACTACTGCGTCATTTGGTGATTACGGTTACTTTGATATCAACCAAGAGACTAACTCATACGCAGCTTATATCAATGCAAGCTATGACCTAAGCGACGATTTAACAGTGGGCGGTGGTCTGCGTTATTCGAAAGATAAAAAAGAAGCCGATGCCTTATTCCCAACGTTTGCAACACGCAAATACGTAAGTGCTGATTTTGATGCAGTAACATGGGATTTAAATGCGTCGTACCAGCTAAGCAATAACATGAACGTGTATGGCCAAATCCAAAAAGGTTATCAAACAGGTGGTTTCCCACCGCGTCCATTTGGTGGTCCTGATCAATTTGTTTCTTTCGATGAAACAAAAGCTATTAACTATGAGCTTGGCCTAAAAGGTCAGGTACATGAAGATGTATCTATGATGCTTGCGGTGTTTGTTACTGACTACACAGACCTTGCATTACCATTCTCAGATCCAACTGCAGGTGGTGGTTTCGTTACTATCGTAGAAAATGCAGGTGAGTCTAAAGCACAAGGTATCGAGCTTGAGACAACGATTGCGTTTACAGATGACTTTACGCTACGTAGCGCAATTGGTTATTTAGATTCAGAAATCACAGAAGTAGATGACGGTGTATTAGGTATTGGTAAAGGTGATTCACCAGCACTAACACCACGTTGGACTGTGATGGTCGCACCTTCTTATTTCATTGATTTAAGTAACGGTGGCACAGTGGCAGTAAACGCTAACTACTCATACCGCAGCGATATGCAAGGTCAATCAGTTTACAACCAAAGTGAACACATTGACTCTCGTGAATTAGTGGGTTTCAACATCTCTTACTTAAACCCGAACGGTGACTTTGAAGTGACTCTTTACGGTGAGAATGTGTTAAACGAAGTATACGATGTTGGTCGTTTACAACAATCTGGTTTTGTTGGCGTAATGCGCAGCAATGACCGCAGTGAATTTGGCTTAAAATTCAAAAAAGAATTTGAGCTTTAATCACTAACAAAAAAGGGCAAGTAAATACTTGCCCTTTCTTTTTAATTATTTTTCTCTTGCTCGCGTTTTTCGCGCGCTTCTCTTAATTCTTCAGCCAGTTCTTTTGCTTTTTGCTTGGTTTTCTCAGACAGTTCACCAGCCGCTTCTTTACTCTCAATCCATGCATCTAAGGCAATTTCTTTACCGTCGTCATACATGCTTAAGCCCATCTTTTTACTTTCTTCGAGTAACTCTTGCAGTGAGTCGTCGTTAAACTCATTGGTGGCGTCTTTTACGTCGCTCCAAGCATCACTTAGCGCTTGCTTTACTTCCTCTTTTGCTTCGCTGGCATCTTTCTTGGCTTGCTCTGCATCTTCACAACCTGTTAAGGCAATACAGCCTAATAAAACTAAGCTTGCTAATTTGTTCATATTTTTCTCTAATGGTTAATCAACTATTAAGCAGTATAAGCAATAAAAAATGAATATAGCTAGAACAGCACGATTAAGTTTTCGGTTAATGGATGAAAATGATGCCGAGCTACTTTATGAGCTCGATAACGACCCTGAGGTAATGAAACATCTCACTCGCGGCAAAGTATCCAGTATGCAGAGCATTAAAGAGGTGTTTATTCCACGCTTGAATGCCTATAAAAATGAGCAAAAAGGGTGGGGGCTTTGGCAAGTAAATATTATCGAGAGCAATACTTTTATAGGCTGGGTATTAGTCAGGCCTATGGGCTTTTTTGAACAGCCTGATTTTAGTGATTTAGAAATTGGCTGGCGCTTTAAACAAATGAGCTGGGGTAAAGGTTATGCGTCAGAGGCCGCACTTGCCATTGCCAAAGCAGTTAGCGAGCCAGAGGAAGTAAAGTCGCTCAGTGCCACAGCACTAAAAGATAACCTGGGCTCAATAAAGGTGATGGAAAAACTAGGCCTCAAGTTTGTAAAAAACTACAACCATAAAGATGAACATGGTGAATTACCTGCAGTACTTTATACATGTCCTAAAGAGCAGCTCAGCTAAGTTAATCGTAACTAATTGACCTTAAGGGTTTCACATGTCTAAATGGTCAAAATAACATCAAGAAAAAGGAAGTACCATGGCAAATTTAGTCAAATACGCGGCACATCTGTTGATCGTAACCGCAATATTCTTTCATCCGGCAAGCTTTGCAAAACAAGCGGCCGTCGCTATGCCAGATAGTTACAGCAGTGATACGGCACGGGCTATTTTAGAGCAAGGCGGTAACGCCGTTGATGCGGCAATTGCAGCACAGTTTGTATTAGCGGTTACTTTACCAGAAGCCGGAAACATCGGTGGTGGTGGCTTTATGCTGATCCAAAAAGATGGCAAAGGTGATTTTATAGATTACCGCGAAACGGCGCCAACAGCAGCTCATCGCGATATGTACCTTGATGATAAAGGCGATGTTATTGATAACATGTCAGTGTACGGTATTCACGCAAGTGGTGTTCCGGGCAGTGTTGCTGGAATGTGGCTTGCCCATCAAAAGCACGGCAGCTTAGAGTGGAAAACTCTGCTAGAGCCTGCGGTTAAATTAGCAGAGCAGGGCTTTATTGTGCATCCTAAGCTAGCTGCGAGTATCGAGCGTTATAGTGCGCGAATGGCCAAAAAGTCGGTAAACATTAACTTTGCTGATTACTTTGCCGATGCTAAAGCAAATAAGCTATTTAAACAGCCGGAACTTGCCGCCACACTAAAACGTATTCGTGATCAAGGTAAAGCTGGTTTCTACGAGGGTGAGACAGCAAAGATCATAGCGTCATTTATGAAGCAGCACGGCGGCATTATTACTGAGCAAGACTTAAAAGCTTATCAAGCTAAGTCACGTACACCAATTAAGGGTAACTGGCGCGGTTACGAAGTGCTCACATCGCCACCGCCAAGTTCAGGTGGTATTGCTATTTTGCAGTGGCTAAAAATGTACGACTTGGCAAAGCCAGAAGGAAAGCTTGAGCACAACTCGACCACCTATGTCCATATTTTGGCTGAAGTAGGTAAACGCGTATTTGCCGACAGAGCAGAATATTTAGGTGACCCAGATTTTTATGAGGTGCCAAAAACAGCTCTACTTGCAGATGATTATCTTAGCAATCGTGCAAGTACAATTCGCCCAGATGCCATTTCGACAACTGAGAACATCAAACCGGGTTTACACGAAAGTGAGCAAACAACGCATTTTTCTATCCTAGATAAGTGGGGTAATGCCGTTGCTAATACCACGACCATCAACTTAAGCTTTGGCAGTGGCGTGGTTGTATCGGGCGCAGGATTTATTTTGAATGATGAAATGGATGACTTTAGTGCCAAGCCAGGTGTGATGAATGTATTTGGTGCTATTGGTGGTAAAGCTAATGAAATCCAACCCCATAAACGCATGTTGAGCTCAATGACACCGACCATTCTGCTTCAGGATAACAAAGTTAAAATGGTAACTGGCTCTCCGGGTGGTACCACGATTATTAGCTCTGTGTATGAGTCAATTTTAAATGCGGTTGAATTTGATATGACAGCAGAGCAAGTGGTAGACAGCCCACGCTTTCATCACCAGTTATGGCCTAAAAATGTGATTAGATACCACACTGGTCTTGAACCAAAGGTTGTTAAAGCGCTTGAGAAAATGGGTTATACACTCGATGAACGCCATTTTGGTGATATGCATGTGATCATCAATAAAGACGGTAAATTAGATGCGGCATCTGAAGCATCTGGCCGTGGTAAGGCGATGGTATTTTAATTAAATCTTAAATCAGACACAAAAAAAGCACCCTCGGGTGCTTTTTTTGATGAGCTGTTTAACCAATCGCTGGAATAAGCCCCGCCATTTGTAAACCTTGAGCACTAATAATAAGCACACCAAACAGGGCGGCCAGTGCTAAGCCAATATTACCGCCTTTAACTTGATAACCCGCATCAGGTTTGCTGCTTCGTTGCTTATAGACCATAGCAACCGGTAAAAACACCGCTAAAATAACCAGCGCAATGGCGGCGTAGCCAAGTGCCATAATAAACCCTTGTGGATAGAATAGCGCAAAGCCTAGCGGTGGAATAAAGGTGATCAAGGCTGTTTTGATGCGATCTTTACTACCATCACCTTTTTTAAATGCATCAGCAAAAAAGTCGAACAAACCTAAACTCACCCCCAAGAAAGACGTGGCTAATGCTAAATCAGCAAAGATGTTCACAGCGGTGGCAACGTGTGGGCTGTGAGCAATGCTAGCAACACTGCTTACAAAACCGGGTAACCCTTGGCTTTGTAGTAAGTCACTTTGACTCATCATACCTTGGCTAAGTAATTGCCAAAAAATGTAAATGACTAAAGGCAATGCGGCACCTGCCACCATTACTTTACGAAGTGTTTTGATATCTAAACCCACGTATTTCACAATCGATGGAATAGAGCCATGAAAGCCAAACGAGGTAAACACCACCGGGATTGCAGATAAAATCAGACCTTGTTCAATAGGCATTTCAAGTAAGTGTTGGCCATGAACATAAGGTGTCAGCATATAAAATAAGCTGGCTAGTACGCATACTTTAATAGTGAACAGTACGCGGTTAAGCTTATCGACTTTGCTGGTACCGAGTGTCACCACAGTACCAATCACAATAGCCAGAATAACTGAGCCAACTTGCGGCGCTAAAGAAAGCGATAAACCATTGTTGAGCTTTTCTTGTAATTGCGCACCACCACCTGCGATATACGCAGCGCATAATGCGTAAAACAAAAACATCACTGAAAAGTTAGCGACCCATTGCCCACGTTTACCCAACCATGACTTAGCTAACGTATTGAGGGTTGCATCTCTGTCGGCATATTGATGCAGCTCTAGCATCAGCAATGCTGTGTAGGTCATTAAAACCCAAGTTAAAAAGATTAGTGATAACGCTGTTGTGAAACCAAGCCCTGCGGAGGCGATAGGCAATGCCAGCATCCCTGCACCTATGGTGGTGCCAGCAACAATTAACATGCTACCTATTGTTTTATTTTTAAGCACTTTTTGCCCCTTAAACTTCGTGAGAGGCAAGCAAGATATAACTTGTTTAACAAAACTTAAATAGTTTTGTTATAAATCAAAGAAATTAAATGTAACCTATGATTTACATGTGCAAACAGGCTGTTGAAATCAGCAAAAAACTTTTTGCCAAATAGCATGAGTATTCGTGTTGACAAAATCACCATTTAGGCGGATTCTTAAGCTTCTTCAACTTACTTTATTAAATACCATGATGCAGCTAAACCAACGACCAACAAACAATTGTATGCGCCTGACCTCATCAGTCGTATGGTCTGTTATTTGCTGCGGTTAATTAAGTAAGTTTTACTAACCGCGTTCTAAGCGGTTGGTTATTTCCCTTTTAAATTTTCTTCCGCTTTTTTCGCCTTTTTAAAGGAATAAGCTTGTGCCTGTTAAAGCCTCATATTTTTTAATGGTGGTGATTTGGTCAACAACACCACTGGGTATTGTTTGGAGTAGTGAAACGGTAGCACCAACCCTAGCTGTGTTTTTACGGATGCTGGTGGGACTGGTGTTGGCTTCGTTTGTCGTTGCTGTTGCCAATATCCGAGTGCCCTGGCATCGCCGTGCTTTATTCCTTTATGGCTATTCAAGCATAGGTATTTTTGGCGGCATGTTATTAAGCTACATGGCCGCTAAAACAGTGCCTTCTGGGTTAATATCATTGATGTTTGGTCTTGCGCCAATTTTATCGGGCTTACTTGCGCAAAAGATCTTGAACGAACCTAAGTTTAGCGCCATTAAGCTTGCCGCACTTGGCTGTGCCTTAATTGGTTTATTTTTAGTAAGCCAGCGCCATATTCAAGGGGGAGTAGAGCAGCTTAGTGGCCTGTTATATGTATTTATGGCAGTGTGCTTTTTTAGTTTGAGCGGTGTGATGATCAAACGGGTAAGAATTGCTATTCATCCAATGGCCACCACATTTGGTGCGTTGGTTTTTGTAACGCCTCTGTTTTTTATTACTTGGTTGCTGGTAGATGGCCGACTTAATAGCCAGATATGGAGTGCAAAATCACTGTACTCAATTGTTTACTTAGGCGTGTTTGGTTCATTAATTGGTGCGCTGGCGTATTTTCATGTATTGCAAAAGTTGAACGCCAGCACGGTCGCATTAACAACCTTGATCACACCAAGTTTTGCAATTGCTTTAGGTGGTTTGCTTAATGATGAGCCCATTGACCAAGCTCTGATTGTTGGCGCGACCATCATTATGATTAGCCTCGCGTTTTTTCAGTTCGGCGATAAGTGGCTAAAGCGCTTTAAGCGCGTGAAGTCAATAGAAATGAGTTAAAGCTAGTAGCCGCTTCGGCGGCTACATTTTTGCAATTTGAATGACTAAACGACGGTTTTTGTTTCGGTCTAAAATGTTGTCGTTGCTAGCAACATGGCGCTTTTCACCGTAACCATCGGTATCTACTTTGCTTTCATCAACCCCTAAGCTAACAATGTAATCTTTAATCGCTTTAGCACGTTTTTTTGATAATTCGAGGTTGTTCCAGCGACCACCGTAACTGTCGGTGTAAGAAGATATTGAAATAGATTCAATGTTGGTGTCGTACTTTAAGTATTCGCCAATTTTATCTAAGCGTTTTTGTGATGATTTAGTCAGTTTGCTGGTATTAGGCTCATAGTTCATCACTGTGAACGAAATATCTTCAAAGCTGTATGGAAGCATCGCATCTCGGCACTGTAAAAACGCCCAATAAGCTTGCTTAAAGTTGACACTCGATAAACCAACGGCAATTTTATCGGCACTGTTTTGCCAGTCTTGGTAATAAAATGTCGGTTGGTAGCCTTTTTCAAGTTCGGTGAGCATTTCCCAAGCGGTTTTGTTGCCAAGCTCGCCGTCAAACTTACGTAATAGCTTCATATTCGCTAAGTCGCGAGCGGGCATACCAGCACGCCAACTAGGTGGTACGGCTTTTAGACCAGCAATACTGTAGTTGTCTGGGCGTACAACCATATCAAGGTTAAAGTTTACGTCTTTATTTTTACTGGCAGTGGTACTGAAAATTGCTTCACCATAATAAGGAACTTCATGATTTAATTGGCATTCTAAGCGAGATGTTTTTACCATTTGCCAGTTCGACATATCAGCATTAGCGGTATACTCACGCATGGCTGCATGCGCATTTATACTTGCAACTGAGGTTAATAGGCCTAGGCTTAAAGGAAGTAATGAAAGCTTCATCACGGTAATTCTCCAACAAATCATCAATGCCAAATAATTGGCAATTTTTGTGTTTAATTGCATCAGCACACTAAACACAGGGCTAGCTGATTAATATAAAGCAAGTAATGTGCCTAAAAACTCAGTAAGAATCTGCGATTTCACACTATTTACTCTAGCAGAGTAGCCGTGGTTTTTGACATAATAGCCAGCTTACACTGGCAAACCAAGAAGACTATGGAAAATACTGAACAAACTCTTTTCGCAAAACGCTTTCGTGGCTTTTTTCCTGTTGTGATTGATGTTGAAACCGCAGGTTTTAATAAAGAGACCGATGCGTTATTAGAAATTGCTGCATCTGTCCTTAAAATGGATGACGACGGCGTGTTAAGTATTGATCATACAGTGCATTTTCATGTTGAGCCATTTGAAGGCGCGAATATCGAACAAGCGGCCATTGAGTTTAATGGTATTGATCCTTTTTCTGCGCTGCGTGGTGCAGTGCCTGAGGAAGAAGCGATTAAAGAAATCTGTAAAGTCGTGCGCAAGGCACAAAAAGCAGCAGGTTGTCAGCGTGCAGTGGTTGTAGCACATAACGCCGCGTTTGATCACGGCTTTTTAAATGCCGCCATTGAGCGTTGTAAAATTAAACGCACGCCATTTCATCCATTTGTTAGCTTTGATACCACATCACTAGCGGGTCTTGCACTAGGACAAACAGTGCTAGCGAAAGCATGTAGAACAGCCGGTATTGAGTTTGACAATAAGCAGGCTCACTCAGCATTATATGATACCGAGCGTACTGCAGAATTGTTCTGTTTAATCGTTAATCGCTGGCAACAACTTGGCGGTTGGCCATTGCCTGAAACTGAAGCAAGTGAAGAAGAGCAAGACTCAGCCACTAAAACGACTGAGTGATCTTACCTTCAAAAAAACGCACCATGTTAGGAGGGTAAATACGTGAAAACTGTTTACTCTCTTGCGCTATCTTAAGCTCCACCCCTGGATGCATTAATTCATTCACTTTTAAGCGGCTTGTTGCTAATAAGCGCGCAATCTTAATTTTCACTAAGTGTTTCTTTTTCTTCGTGCTGGCTGTTTTAATTTTGATCTGCTGCTCACTGGCAGTGATCTTTTTAATATAATGCGCACGTTGAGCTGGGTCGGGTATTTTATTAGCCTTTTTGCGTGCTTGCTGTAAGGCAGCTGCTTTTGTCGCTAATAACTTTTCAAAGTCATTAATTTGTTGCTGCTTTTGGCGTAAATCATGCCAGTACTGAGCAATGAAAACCCGTGTTTTAGTGCCTGATGGCGCACCAAGCTCGCCGGTTTCTATTCGCATCGCATCTAAAATATTGCCACCAATAATTTTGCCTCGCGGATTATTGGCTTTGCCGACTCGAATAAGGCGGCGAGCGCTTAAATCACAATGTAAAGCTTGGCGTTCAATGAATAAATCTTGCTCTGTTTTTATATGGCAGTACTGAGCATAACCCACTGAGATAGTGCGCGAAGCCGTGATGTTACAGGTAAAGTTTTCGACGTTTTCACGTTTTCTGCCAACAGCCCCAAGCATGACGGTGACTTCACTTTTACTTTCAATTGTGGCTGATTCAACAAAGCCTAATACAGTGATATCACCCGTGGCTTTGACGCGCATACCATCTTTTACATCACCACTAATAATAACACTGCCATCAAATTCGACATGGCCCGTACTTACATCAACATGATGAAAGCACAATACGTCGTCTACGCGCATACCGCGGGGTAGGGCAACAGGCACGCCCTTCGCATCGGCAATCAACATATCACTATTGTTTGGATCGATGCGCGTTCCTTCGAATGGCTCAAGGGGTAAGTCTTTACCAGGTTTTGCAGGCATCACATCCCCAAACACTGTAAAGCCATCTTCACCGGGGGTTGCAGGGACTCGTTGCATTAATGGCGTGCCAGGTTTAACGGTAATAATGGCACCTAAATTACGCATGTCGACTTTACCGCCAGAGGTCGCTTGCGGGCTAAGAACGCGGTCTTGTGCTGTTGAGCATAAGCGCACGAATTTAGCATCGGTGCCTTCTTTAGGCATTCGGCCATGGGCAACAATCGCGGTGTAATGGGCGCCAGGTGGTTGCTTAAATTGTTGGCCTAAGAAGGTATCGAGAGCACGTAAACTAATGCCTTTAATCACGCCCGCCTCTGCAAGCACCTCTTGCGCCATATCCATGCTGACAATTTTACCGCCACGGGCTGTTGTTAGGCTTGCTTCAACCACCATGTTTTTAGCATCAACTTTCACTTCAAGGTGAGCATCAACCGCTTTAGCAACCACTAACGATTGGTTTTGATATTGGCTGCTAGGTATAAACAACTTGCCTATATTGGCATCAATATATTCGTAATTTGCATAAGGCGACTGCTCAAGTAATTCAATTAATTGAGAACTCGTAGTAGGAAAACCTGCATCTCGAGGATGCTCACACAAAGAGACATAGCCACTTTGTTCATCGAATGAAAACATCGACATCTGAAAAGCCCTGTAAAAAACTGCCTGTTGTTATAGTTATGTGTTGTTACAGGTTATTTTGAAGAAGGGTAACAACGTTTCTTATTTCAGCACAACTTTTGTACTATGTTAAGAATTTGTATGATTAAAATGTGAAAATATGTATAAAAACTGATTTTTCCTGCCTGAAAATTCAGCATTCAAAGGCACTTAGCAAAAATTTCCTGATTAATGCCTTGAGTCTGAATAGGCTACTCAGTTATACTGCATGAACACTCTGAATGAGATACCAAATTCAGGGGCTGATTAGGATTCGACGGAATTCAAGACGCCCGAGGTGCATGTCGAGGTGCGGTTGGCCTCGTAAAAAAGCCGCAATTTAAAGTAATCGCAAACGACGATAACTACGCTCTAGCGGCATAATAGCCCGCTAGCACTTCTCCGGTGTATGTCTGTGGACCCGGTTCTGAAGTGTCACCCTACACGGACTCGCTACGGAAACCCTGGCCGGGGTTGAAGGGCTAAAACTAAGCGGCCTCGCCTTTGCAGATCGTGTTCGTCCGAGCTGTATAAGGTTAACTAAAAGACGATACTAAGCATGTAGTACCAAAGGTCGAGGCTTTTCGGACGGGGGTTCAAATCCCCCCAGCTCCACCAATATAGTGTTCGGTTACCACCGAAGACGACCTGAAACCCCTTAAATCTTCTAGGTTTGAGGGGTTTTTTGTATCTGTACTGTTCGACGTTGTTTTGCACTTTTCGGGTTACGATGTACCATAGAGTGGCCCACCAAATTGATAGGCTAAAAGCCATGGGCCATAAATTCAAAGTGACCACATTCAGCAGGTGCAGACAATGCCTAAAGTAGCAACTCGATTAAATGATACTCAAATAAAAAGAGCTAAAGCATCAGATAAAAATTATGAGTTATCAGATGGCGAAGGTTTAATTTTAAGAGTTCTTACATCAGGAACTAAATCTTGGATCTTTCGATATAGTCCTCCCTATACCAAAAAAAGAACAAATATTAGCTTTGGTACTTACCCACTAATTACTTTAAAAGAAGCTAGGCAATTAAGAGAAGAAGCTCGTACATTGCTCGCAAAAAACATTGATCCAAAAGAGCACAAAAAACAGGCTGAGGCATTTGAAATAAGCGAAGCTCAAAACACTTTTAGGCTGGTGGCTCAAAAGTGGTTCGAAATAAAAAAGACTACTGTGACAGAAGGCTATGCTGAGGATTTATGGAGTTCTTTAGAAAACCACTTATTTCCTAGACTAGGAGATAGAGCAATAAGAGACTTAACAGCGCCTTTAGTTATTGAAGTCATGCAGCCTTTAGCTGCGCGAGGCGTGTACGAGCAAATTAGACGTCTTTGCCAACGTGTAAATGAGATCATGACGTATGCTGTTAATACGGGAATTATCCATGCTAATCCATTAGCTGGAATTAAGAGTGCCTTTCAGTCTCCTAAACGTAATCACATGAATACCATTGAACCAGAAAGGTTACCTGAATTATTAGAACGACTAAATCGTGCAAGTATAAAATATACAACGCGTTGCTTAATTGAGTGGCAACTACATACATTATGCAGACCATCAGAAGCAGCTTGTGCTAAATGGTCTGAAATAGATTTTGAAAATGCAATTTGGACTATTCCTGCAGAAAGAATGAAAGCAAGGAAGGAGCATAAAATTCCTTTAACTAAGCAATCACTACACTTGCTTGAGCTTATGAAACCAATAAGTGCACATTTAGAATATATCTTTCCTGCAGACCGAAATCCAAGAACTCATACGAATCCACAAACGGCAAATGCTGCATTAAAAAGAATGGGCTTTCAAAACATTCTAGTAGCTCATGGCTTAAGAGCTTTAGGTAGTACAATTCTTAATGAAAAGGGCTTCGACCCTGATTTAATTGAAAGCGCACTGGCCCACACTGATAAAAATGAGGTTAGACGAGCATATAACCGAGCTCAATATCTAGCTCGTAGACGGGAGATGATGGAGTGGTGGAGTGAGCATTTAGTGAAAAAGTTAAATAATTAAGAATATGTAAGGAGTTTTTTTGTTAAGTTTTATAGCTATATTGATATCTATTTTTGTAATTATAATTTTATTGACGAGATGTTATATAAAATTTCAAGTATCTAAAAATATTAAAAAACTCAAAAGTGTTCAACGAACTAGAAATATAAAACGCCGATATTACAAGAAGCTGGAATTAAGCTTTCAAGGCATTATTGATAAAACAGCTCAAAGTAATGTGTCCCTTGCAATTTACAGGATGGATTCAATATTTACAATTGTTGGAAGTTCAGGAAAAGAACTTTTTCAAGTGAAGTATGATTACCCAACTGATGATTTTAAGATCACTTTAGTTCCACTCAAAGCTACTAACTTGAGAAAAGGTGATGTGATTAGCCGAACTGTTGTAGAGGAGAATATAAGACAGGTTATCCTTGATAGATATGGTCGGTCTACTAGCGTTTGCCTTGGTGAGTATTTAGAAAATTGATTTTTTAATTACCTATAGAATTAGCTCCAACATAAACCGCTTTTCAAAATTAGTGTAAAACCCTTTTTAGCTGTTTGTGAACGCAAGTAAAGAGCTCAATCTATTGGTGTTTCTTCATTTTAAATATGCTTTGCTGTACAGTACGCGGAGTTTGGATTAAAAAATTTGTAGGGTTAGGAAATGACAAAACAACTAAAGTCAGTGCTAATAACAGACATTGATAATACTTTGTTCGATTGGTTCAGTATATGGTTTGCAACTTTTAATCCATTACTAGAGAAGACATCTGAAATAACTGGTGTAAGTAAAGATATTCTTAAAGCAGAAATTAGAACTATACATCAAAAGCATGGAACAGCTGAGTATGCTTTTGTCCTGGAAGAATTACCTTCTTTACAGGCTATCTATAAGGATAAAGACGAGCTACTAAGAACTTTAAACCCAGCTATCCATGCCTCTAGGAGTAACCGGTTAAGTCATTTAAAGCTCTACAAAGGGGTGTACGATACTCTTTCTGAACTTCGTAGTAAAAGAGTTAAAGTGATTGCTTATACTGAATCCAAAGAGTGGTATACAAAATTTAGGTTAAAAAGATTAGGTTTAGAATACTTCATTGATACTGTGTATTCGCCAGGAGATCATAAAAAATTACCAATCAGTGATGATTGCAGAACTCCAATTGTTTTTGAAAACACTAAGTTTAAGCAAACTCCAGAAGGTGAACTGAAACCGAACCCTAAAATTCTGCTTGAAATAATAAAAGAAATTGGTGCAGATGTTTCTCAGTGTGTTTACATAGGTGATTCTGAAATCAAAGATATAGATATGGCCTATGATGCAAATGTTACCTCAGTTTATGCTAAGTATGGGAATATCCATTTTGAGGATAGAAAATCTGATTATGATTTATTAAGAGAAGTGACTCATTGGACTGATGAGGATGTTGAGCGGGAAAAGCAAATCAAAGAAAATGCTCAGAAACATAATGCTGATTATGAAGTAAATAATTTTTGTGAAATACTAGAGTTATTTGAATTTGAAAGGTTTACGGGAAAGTAGGTAATTAAAATGTTGAGAAACCAGGGAAGAGTTAGACGCGTAAATAGAGGTTTGTCTGAAGAATCAAGAAGTACATTGTTGCTGGAGTACTGGAAACAGTCAACCTTAGTTCAACAACATTTTAATGATGTTTCAATGAAAGTAAGAAACTTTGCGGTCTTAGTCTTCTCTGGTTTTTTAACTGGTGTTGGTGTTTCGTTACACAATGATATTTATGTAACCCTATTAGGGGTTAAGATTTCGGCTGCGATAATGTTTGCATTATTAGGAGCGGTAGTTACCCAGCTCATTCATTTCATGGATACTTATTGGTATCATGTTTTCTTAAAATCTGCAGTTTCTAGTACTTTAAATATTGAGAGAGAATTACAAAAAATTTTTAACTTAGATACTCTAGCTGATGGAATTAGTAAAGGTAGCCAAAGTGTTCAAATATATTCTTTCTTTGGTCATTTAGATTTACCAAAAGGTGTTCACAATAAAAGTTTCTCAGTCCTTAGAGGAAGAGTGAAAGGTTTTAAAAAAGCAAAACTTTATTTTTTATATAAAAACGTATTCTTAAAGTTTTTTTCTATCTTTTTTAAAAAGAAGGTTGTTGATAGCTCGCTTAGACATAAAGTTTTCTATAGATGGTTAATAGGAATTATTTTATTTACAGGAGTTATAAGTTTTTATGTTGAACCTAAAAGTGGAAAAGAAAAAGATATTAATTTTAATGAAGTTAAAAGTTTTGTTAGTGGAACTAAAGTACATTTACGTGATTTGCCTTCTTTTGAAGGGCAGATCATTGCAACATTAGATTTAGCGCAACCTATCACAATAATCAAAGATCAAAATAAAACTTGGGTTTTTGTATCAGCTAAGTATATGGGGAGCCCTAAAGTTGGCTTCATACATCGTGATTATATTTTGTACAAAAACTCGATTAATAAAAATTAAAGTAATTATCAAATTTAAATACTAATTATCCGTTATTTGTGCAATAGAATGAGAGTAAGTGTATTGAATTTTAGAAGCTGAAGGCGTTAGTGTAATAATTAAAAGTGACAATATACAAGGTTATTGATAAGTTAACTTAAAGTTAAACATACTACATAAAAGGGAATTGTGTGTATGGATCAATTTAGCCCTAGTGATTTAAAAGCAATATTGCATTCAAAACGCGCCAATCTTTACTATCTCGAATATTGCCGGCTGATGCAAAAAGATGGTCGAGTTCTTTACCTGACTGAAGCCACCAAAGAAAATCTCTACTACAATATCCCAATTGCTAACACCACAGTGATTTTGTTGGGTAATGGTACTTCAATTACCCAAGCTGCAATGCGTATGCTCGCACAAGCAGGCGTATTAGTTGGTTTTAGTGGTGGCGGTGGCATGCCGCTTTACATGGGCAATGAAATAGAATGGTTCACCCCACAAAACGAATATCGCCCAACTGAATACCTACAAGGTTGGATGGCCTTTTGGTTTGATGATGACAAACGTTTAGCCGCTGCAAAAATCTTCCAGAGTGCTCGCATCGATTTTTTAAAACAAGTTTGGCAAAAAGATCGAGATTTAAAAGGAGAGGGCTTTAACTTTGAAGATAAAGCCATTCAAGGTGCACTAGACACTTTTTTTACTCGAACAGAAAAAGCCACAAACTCACAAGAACTGCTTCTCACTGAAGCTCAGCTTACAAAAGTGCTGTATAAATATGCTGCAAATACAACACAAGCAGATGGTTTTAAGCGTCAGCATCAATCAACAAGCAAAGTTGATATAGGCAAAGCGAATGACTTTTTAAATCATGGTAATTACTTAGCGTATGGCCTAGCTGCATCCACGCTTTGGGTGCTTGGCATTCCTCATGGTTTTGCTGTTATGCATGGTAAAACACGGCGCGGTGCTTTAGTTTTTGATATTGCTGATTTAATCAAAGATGCATTGGTACTGCCTTGGGCATTTATTTGTGCCAAAGAAAATGCCACCGTTCAAGAGTTTCGCCAGCAAATTTTGCAAGCTTTTACCGACCACAAAGCACTCGATTATATGTTCGATACTCTCAAAGCAGTCGTCTTAAGCGAAGAGCAAATGGCGGTGATTGACGCAAGTCAACAGGGTGATCCCTTATGATGGTCACGTTTGTCAGTCAATGTGAAAAAAACGCCATTAAAAAGACAAGGCGCGTGCTTGATGCCTTTGCCAACCGTATTGGTGACAACACGTGGCAAACCGTGATCACTCAAGAAGGCCTCGATACGGTTAAAAAAATGCTACGCAAAACCGCCAGCCGAAGTACTGCCGTAAGTTGCCATTGGATCCGAAGCCGCGCCCGAAGCCAATTTTTATGGGTAGTTGGCAATAAAAATAAGTTTAATTTGGAAGGCGTAGTGCCAGTGAATTATACCACTGTAAATGATACTAAAATGGATGAGACAAAAATAATGTCAGAAATCGTTTATGCAAATACTCAAAAGCAGTTACTTTCAAAACATCTATATGGTGTAGGCATCGTAGCAGCGTTGTTAGTTGAAAAGTTATTCGGTAGCGAACAAACAGGTTTAAAGCAAGCAGCTTTTGTAAGTGGTTGTTTACATGATATTGGTAAATTAGACCCAGAATATAGAGCTTGGCTTGAGAAAGCGATTACTAAAAACAAAAAGCAGATAATAGAACAAGAAGAAGATGGCCTGCATATTGATAAAGCAAAATTTTCTTTTGAAAAACATCCGCGCCACAATGAAGTCTCATTATGGTTATGTCAGTTTATAGAGTTAGAAGCCGTGCTTCCTAACAAAAAGTTAATATCATTAATTAAGCATACCGTTTATTGGCATCATGCTAAGCCAGTACGTAAAGATGAATATGTAAAGATCAACGATGTGCATCGTAAACTGAATGCGATATACAAAGACAAAGGGCTGCACGAGCTAGTTGAGCATACTGAGTTATTACTTCATGAAATCGCAAAAATCCAAAATAGTTATGCTCAACCTAGTTTAAGTGCTGACTTCACTAAATGTACTATTAAGTATGACGAAGACTTAACTTCTGAATTTCGTAACACTGATTTACCACACTACAAGCAATACCAATTGGAAGAGTCGTTTAAACCCTACATTAATGACATTAACTTGAATGCCAAAGCTGATATTTTAAGAGCCTGTGTGATAAGTGCTGATCGCCAAGTTTCTGCATTAAGTTCAGAAGAACTGAGTAATTATATCGGAACAGGTACGTTGGATTTATTGGTTGAAAAAACACTTCAACAACAAAGTGATATAACACAGCAAATACATGACTGTTTATCGGGATTTGAGGAAAAATACCCGAATAGTGAGCGGAATATCGAGCAAACAGCTACTGCAAAGTCGTTATTGGATATTGAACATGTTGCTGTACTCAATGGCCCTGCTGGTTGTGGTAAAACTAAAATTGCCTTGGAATGGGCAAAACTTAGCGAAGCCAATAAAATCATCTGGATCTGCCCGAGAGTTCAAGTGTGTGAAGGTCTTTACCAAGACCTAACTAGTGATGAATACCTATCATCAAGCAAAATTGAAATATGTACTGGGGAACTTAAATTCATCAATAACCAAGGCGAACAAGAAATGACGTCGCAAGGGCAAGAGTTTTCTGGTGATATTGTATTAACGACGATTGATCAAGTAATTAATAGTATTACGACACATTCTAATGTGACTGCTTTTACCGACTTCTTAAATAGCCATGTTGTCTTTGATGAATTTCATGAATATATCCCTATGTCTGCTTTTAATTTATTGTTTGCTGAGTTAGTTCAAGCGAAAAAATTGATGGGTAGAAATGCTAATACATTACTTGTTTCAGCAACACCTAATTATTGCTTTATCGAGAGCGTTTTAGAAATCGACAAACAAGACATTAAATCAATCCAAAGTTTTAACCCGAGTCACTATCAAATCAATTTTGAGCTATTTGATGAGTCTCAATCAAACGAAACAAATCCATTATTTAAACTCCAGCCCAAAAACACCATAGTTATTAGTAATACGGCTACTCTTGCTCAACAAGCATTTATACAAAACCAAGAGACAGAAAATGCCATTTTGTTTCATGGCAAGTTTAAAGCAAAAGATAAACTTGTCATTTTTAACAAAGTCTATGAAAGCTTCAAAGTGGATGGTACGCAAGCATTTGATGTATTGCGAAGTGGTCCGATAGTCCAAGCTGCGCTTAATATTACATGCTCGCAAATGACCAGTGAGTTTACTTTGGCAGAGAATTTTTTGCAGCGGCTAGGGCGGTTAGACCGATTTGGAAATAGCCAAAATGTTAATCAATATACGGTGGCTGTGCCAAGCGTTATTCCTGAGTCTAACGGTAAAATTACGTGTAATTGTGCTCGCTTCTTAAATGGAAATAACAGTTACCGGAGTGCGTATGCATGGTACGAGTTTTTACAAAATAACTTAACAGAACAGCCTTTAACTATTAATGAGATTTACCAGCTTTATGGAGCCTTTTATCAATCTACCCAAGGGCAAGAAGCCGTTGAACAAGACTTAATTGCCGCATTAAAAGAAAGTGTTAAAGTCATTGCTGCTAAAGTACACGACCCAATTCGTTTTATCAAAAAACAAAAAGCCAGTGATAAAAAGAAATTGAAAAAATCATCGCTACGGGGGGATAGTCGTTTTGTGCAGATGGTTGTGATGAATATTGAAAGCTTTGAAAATTTTACCATCACCAATGAATATGCGGTTGATTGGCAAGAAACGGATAACGATTTTTCAAATTGTTACACCGAGTCACTCAACTTGCTGCGTAATACAGGCATTATTGATTACGTAGCGAAAAAGCACCACCAGATAGATGAAACTAGTCCAAGCAAGGGGATTACTTCTAAAAATATTGGACTGCGTAAGCAGGTATTGGAAGGGGCTGCAGTAGAGCCTCAGTTTCCAATTTACTTAAGTTATACACCATCAGATTTACTAACAAAGTTAGGTGAAAACGTTGGTGACGAAGCTGCAATATATTACTTAAAGGGCACCAATCAAGTAATTGGGGCAATGTCAATTAATAAGATTGTTAAACCATAAATTTAGAAAGGAAAAATACATGGAAAAAGTAACAGGAATTAAAAGTGTCGATTTTAAAATTGTCGCGTTAGGTCACGGCGTAGTGAACTGGAATGGACCGACAACACTTACGGGCGATGATGGTAAAACTGTGGACAATCATACATTACCCAAATTGCGTGGTTACTCCAATTTGACTGGTAGAATAAAACAAGAAACAGGGTATAAATATAAAAAGCAGGCAACAGATATCGATTTTAAAGAAACGCCTCTTTACATTAGTCAAAACTGTATACGCCACCACTTATTTAGATCGCAAGCATTTGATATTCACTATGCCAACAAAGCGAAGCTGGATAATTTAACTAAAGTGTTGTCATCTGTAACAGGTTTAGTGCGTGGCTATGTTGTACCAAATAGCCAAAACAAACGCACAAGCCCGTTACTAATAGAAGACTTTGTTGATCAATTAGGTAATGGTAATTTTGAACAGTTTGGTCAAGCAGGTGAACGTGATAACTCATCATTCTTTTCAAAAACCACTTTTGGAGATACTAAATACATTTCATATGGTTCAATAAGTATTGAGCAATTACAGTTTATTTCCCTAGATAAAAAATTTGACCGAGAGGCAATGCAAATTAAAGAAGGGCAAGGAGAAGAAGTTGCTAAATCAGTTGAAGAGTTTATCCAAAAATTGGACCCTGAATTGTCTCCCAAAGCCATTTTTCACACTAATTATGTGCGTAGAGGTACTATTTTCGATGAAGGAGAAAATGGAATTTTACTTAACCAAGATGCAATAAAAGCACTCGTCCAATTTACTGTAAACCTCATCGCTGAATTATCTATACGCCAAGCAAAATCATATATGTATGTTGATGAGATGGTCATTGATTATAACGATAGTAATAAAATGATGCGTATTAAGCGTGACGAGAGTGAAATAAGCTCGAAGCCACAAACAGATTTTGCAATTTACTTTGAAGCTAAATAAGGGACGGTTATGAAAATAACCATTGAATATGAATCAAGTTGGCGAAATTCGTTTCTGGAAGGGTGTAACAATGAACCACCGCCTAAAACGGGGCGTAAATTTATTGGTTCTATGACGAGTTTGAGTAAGCCAGAAAACTTTATTAAACGAGAAGTAACCATTGATACCGTAATGGGGGTGTTAAATCGTTTAATTGGCGATCAGCGAAAGCTATATCAATCAAGGAATAGTGAGAACTATTTTTTTAAAGAGATAGAGCCCCTTATTACTTTCAATGATAAGCCTAATGTTGTAAATACTGAAATGACGTATATCAGAAACGTGACAGGCAGCACCGATCAAAATTCATTTACTGGCATGATCAAAGTAAATGATCCTATTTTTACTTCCGATTACACCGCGCATTTGTGGAGCATATTATCGTTAGATATGTCTGAATTAATAATGTTTGTCTTAGAACAGGATGTAGCCTTAACTTCAATTTCAGCTGATCCGTTGACATTAGTAGCAAGACTTGAAGAACTAAATAAGCAAAAGCCGTTAGAAAAAACTGGAGAACTTGCTCAAGCTTACCAATATCTAGCAGATAAATTTGAAAAATTTAAAGGTGTTAACAGTAAGGGACTTGTTCTACCAATAAGTATGTATTGTTCAGCACTTTATTTGCAGCTTGAACGACTTAGTAATAAGTACGATATGAGCACGGCTAAAACTAAAGCGGGTGGTATCGGTGGTATCTCTAATAATGGCTTCACTAAAAAAGACTTTATGGGGCGCTACACGACTGGTGAAAAGAAAAAAATATGGGGAAACCCATATATGAGAGAGGAGTTGGTCAAAGGTGTTGGTAAATCTAAGCACTTAATGACCAAAGCATCTGGTCAATTAGCCATCAAAATTGATATTTCACGTGAAAAAGCTAAAGAACTCTCTCAACTTATCGAGAATGCTGGTGTTTCTTCATTTTACTTAGGTAAAAAAGGACTCGCGTACGTCAGCAACATACGGATATAGGAGGTAAAAGTGGATAGTTATATTGAAATCACCATAAAACCGGATGCAGAAATGCGTGAAAATGTTTTGTTAAATAAAGTGTATACAAAACTGCATAAAGCTTTGTTCACGTTGAAATCTGACAGCATTGGTGTCAGTTTTCCAAACTATCAAGAAAAGCTAGGCCGTGTAATGCGCATACACAGTAATGTTGCCATGCTTCATGACTTATCAGGATTAAATTGGTTAGGGGGCTTAGTGGGTTACTGTGATGTTAGTGATATTAAAGAGGTGCCGAGTTGCAGTGAATATCGAACTATCTCGCGTATTCAAAGTACAATGACACCGTCAAAATTAAAGCGCTTAATAAAGCGAGGCTCCATTAGTGATGAACAGGTGAAAATCTATAAAGCCAAAATGTTTTTAAAAGGGCTTGATAACCCATATTTTGAGCTTGAAAGTAGCTCAAATGGGTATAAACATCGTCGTTACCTGCAATTTGGTGAAGTAAAAAAAGTACCTGTGCAAGGTTGTTTTGATCAATTCGGTTTAAGTAAAACTGCAACTATTCCATGGTTTTAATAAAATAATAGAGGGTAATTTTCCCCTTTATTTTTGCTCTTTAAAAATAGGTAACAAATACAATAAGTTGCAATTAGCTATTTTTAGTAAGGTAAAATTAGTTTTTTTACCTTAATAGCTTGTTGCAACTTATCTTTTTGCATTTATTTTATACTTTACTGCCGCACAGGCAGCTTAGAAACAAGTGCGCTTATGTGTGCGACAGCGATTGCACTTTACTGCCGCACAGGCAGCTTAGAAATGACTTAATTGGTGAGCCTTTAGAATATTACCCTTTACTGCCGCACAGGCAGCTTAGAAAATAACTGCTTGGCGCTCACCTATAGGCAACTTCTTTACTGCCGCACAGGCAGCTTAGAAAAAAAAAGTATTTGGTTTTCGGTTGTATCAAGTCTTTACTGCCGCACAGGCAGCTTAGAAAAAATTTTATCCGGTTTGAAAATAACAAAAATACTTTACTGCCGCACAGGCAGCTTAGAAATCTTCGATGTAACCACAAAACATGCGTGTATTCTTTACTGCCGCACAGGCAGCTTAGAAATGCTATTAATTCAGCTTATAGAGCGGCTAGATCTTCACTGCCGAACAGGCAGCTTAGAAAGCTTAAGCGCAACAAGAACGGCGTCTATCACACTTCACTGCCGAACAGGCAGCTTAGAAAATTCTGTTTTGGGCTGCAAGTGCTAAAGCTCTCTTCACTGCCGAACAGGCAGCTTAGAAATCGAAATAGCCGTTTACATTAATGTCGTATCTCTTCACTGCCGAACAGGCAGCTTAGAAAATTATTAAACACGGTATAGTTTTCAGTATTATCTTCACTGCCGAACAGGCAGCTTAGAAATATTATCTCAATCGTCAACAGACATTTACTTACTTCACTGCCGAACAGGCAGCTTAGAAAATTCCGAAAGTGACTCTATAGCCAAGTCCTCGCTTCACTGCCGAACAGGCAGCTTAGAAATGACAATTGCACTGGTTTAACTTTCAACAAACCTTCACTGCCGAACAGGCAGCTTAGAAAAGAGGTAAGGCAGCCCAGCTAAAGCTCGCTTTCTTCACTGCCGAACAGGCAGCTTAGAAATACAGTTAAGTGTAAGGCTATTATAGCGTTTACTTCACTGCCGAACTGGCAGCTTAGAAACGAAAGGGGCTTTTTAATGCTTGCAATTTATACTTCACTGCCGAACAGGCAGCTTAGAAAAAAAGCTCAAAGCGGGTGATTAGGTAAAAGTCTTCACTGCCGAACAGGCAGCTTAGAAATTGCACCTTTGCCTCTCGGTATCCTTCTTCGCCTTCACTGCCGATCAGGCAGCTTACAACTGTATAATTTTTATCAAAGGTATTTAGGTATTCAAGCCAAATTATTATATCTCTATCATGCCATGCTAATTTTTACTGTTTTCAATTAAAACCAAGTATGACGACAAGGTTATGACAATTTCATTTAATGTCGCACATATGTCATATGTTCCACGGAATTGGTGAATTTTAAGTTATTGTTTTGTATGTTTTTAAAGTTTGGTGGGCGAGTTTTTGAATATTTTTAGATATTTAAAATAGTTATGTAAAACCTCTCAATTGATGACGTCAAGATAGGTTTTTGTAGCACTTTTGCTGCTTATTAATTGAACACTTTTGGCTGGATTCAGTAAATTTAGAAAATGTCTTTACCTATTATTTTCTCAAATAGCAGCCAAGCCCTTTAAATATAAACTATTGGTAAGTCATGAGTTTTCTTCTGGTCTATCGAGAATCTAGCAAAATTGAAGACTATATTTTTTGTCAAATTTGTAAAGATTTAAGCTTATTTTGAAAGATTTTAAAGTCGAGAATGTAATATGTTTTTTTACATAGAAATCTCATCAGTCACATTTTTTGGGTAGGGTGGTGTGCCTTAATGAAGTTCCCCAAACCTACCAGCTTTTATAAAAGAAATAATTATAATTGCTTATCTGACCAAACTTAGGTGTAATGAATTCATAAAAAGCGCTGAGCAATGCAGGGAAAGCTTACATAACACTCGCTAAGCTGATTAAATTAGCTAGGAAAGTGAGAGCCACCAAAAAGCAAATTCCCATAGCATAAACAACACCAACTCTGACACACCGAGCAGGTAGCGGCTCAGTCCAACAAGCGATTATGCAACACAGACTGCGTGTCGCATAAATACTAAAATGTTAGGCGACTAGGTTAACTCTTGAACTTGGGGATATAATGGAAAACGATAAAAAAGAAAGTGATGAAAATGTTGTAAATATAGGTAGAGAAGATTCTGAAAGTGAAGAACAATCTAAAACTGAAGACAAAACATTTCTTATAACCCGAAAAAAAGAGATATATCGTTTAGCGATTTTTTCATATTTGTTGTTAGGTATAGGTGCTGCTCTTATCTACACTGCCCGACTCAATCCTGAAATATTCACATTACACGATGATACACTGCTGGTGATCACTGATGCTTATAATGTGATTGTGTTACTGCTTGTTCCTTTGCTGTTTGGTGCATTAGGAGCGTCATCAAGAGTTATGCTATCTGGCTTGAAAGTAGGCGAAAATTTAAAGCTGGTATTTTCTTCTGGATTAATTGCCGCATTTTCCTGGTTAGGCATTAAAAGTAAAGTTTTTCTTGCACTGGTAACTCCATACATTTCAAACTCTCAGATACAAAACCCACAAGAAACAAGCACTTTAATTTCTGAAACTGGTAGCGAGATTTATTCAATGATCTTAGTTGCTGTTATTGTTGGTATGTTTTCTTCAAACATATATATTTTTATTAATCAAAGGGTGGAACAGCTAACAGGTAAGGTTCAGTCATCGCCTAACAAGAAAATAAACAAGGACACGTAACAGTTGGCTACGGTTCGCTTCGCTACACAATTTTAGCCAACCATTACTTAGCCTGTTATTTAGGCGTTACCAATGTCCGAAAATGGCACACAGCTGTCCCTCGTCTCTAACGCGTTTCTGTCCATTGGCGAGTTATCTGCTGACTCGCTTTTGTCGGATAGACGACACCTGTTACCAAGTGTCGCCCTCCTAAGAACCGTACGTGCAACTTTCACTGCATACGGCTCAAGCCTTCACGAAGGCACCTAATTGGTACCCAGCAACTTATAAAGCAGCGAGATTAGGTTCATTCCAAGAGTTGCGGCATTGCCTCTTTGCTTTTCTCTTTGCCAAGTATTCTTGGTATAAAGGATCAAAAGGCGTAGCTTCACTCCTGATTTTCACATGTCTCTCTATTGGCACCTTAGCTATTTGAAATAGATTAAACTGACAATCCATGTTCATGCTCTTCAGCCAACCGTGAAATTGCCATTGGCCTCGACGGTTGATAAAGTACTTCATGGCGATCCAAGTTTTTGATTTTGTTGGATGACGCCTTTTAGCCCAATGCCATAACGCTAGAAATAGTTTGTGACTCACATATCCGAATATTTGTTTAGCAACGCAGTGACGATAGTAGTTCGACCATCCCCTGAGTTTCGGATTTATCAACTTGATTAGATCATTAACGGGGGTGGTTGCGTGCTTTTTGATGAGTTCGCGCAAGTTACTCAGAAATATTAACGTGTTAGATTTGCTCGGTTTAATGAGCAGTTTTCCTTTGTACTTCCTATGGTTAAAGCCTAGGAAGTCAAAACCACGGCTAATGTGAGTAATGTGCGTTTTCTCTTCGGAGAGCGTTAAGCCTCTGTGTGCTAAGAAGTCAGCAATCAACGGTTTGATATCGTTCTCCAGCACGTCCTTTGAAGTGCAAGTGACGACGAAATCATCAGCGTATCCTATAAAGTTGGCTCTCGCCCCATTTTTAAGTGCGGTGGACTTTATGCGTTGCTCAAGACCTGCAAGAGTCATCAGCATCAAGGTTGGAGATATGATCCCGCCTTGTGGTGTTCCCTCGTCAGTGCGATAGAACAGCCCTTTGTCCATAAAACCAGACTTTAACCATTGTTCCAATATTCGTTTATCTACAGCTATATTATTCATAAGCCATTGATGCCCAATCTTGTCGAAACAGGCTTTAATATCTCCCTCAAGAACCCATTGTGCGGATTGCTTTTTACTCAAACAGAGAAAACACTGAGCAATAGCATCAGCAGTACTTCTGTTGCGCCGAAAGCCGTAACTATTTGGGTCAGCAAGTGTTTCTGACACAGGCTCTAGTGCGAGAAGGTGAAGCGCTTGTAGCGCTCTATCGACCATGCACGGGATACCTAAAGGTCTGAGCTTGCCGTTTTTCTTAGGGATGTAGATACGCTTGAGCGGTTTGGCTTGATAAGCTTTTCTGCTCAATTGATTGACTGCTTTCATGCGGCGCGTATCCGTATTCCAGATGACGCCGTCTATTCCGGGCGTTTTACTGCCTTTGTTTTGTGATACTCGCTTAACAGCAAGAAGTTTTGCCGAATGCGAGTGAGTCAGTATCCACTGCAACGCTTTCGCTTTGCCGTGTTTACTTTCTCTTGTTGCTTTTGCAATACGCATCTGAAGCTTTAAAACGTGTGACTCAACAGTTTTCCAATTTATGGATTGCCATTGAGCACTGTCAGGAGAGGCACTAATCTCTTTTGAAATCATCATTTGCGTTTCTCCTTGAATAAAGTTCTTCAAATTCTCTTGCAAAGGAAGACCAGTCGGAAGTCAGCTCACTTTCGTGCCAGACAGACGTCTGTATCTGCATCATTACAATCCAGCCTTTGCTTTCTCCAACATCCTCTACCTGCACCACTATCGGCTATATAAGCTTTCCCAAAGGGAGTGATACAGGCTTACCGTGTTCCGTATGTTGCGCAATGTCAGGTTAGATGCCCGCTATAGTGCGGAGAGTACAGTGACCACGAAAGAGCATGGGGCAATCTCTTTCCGACTCTCGCGCCTTTTGGCTACAGCGTATTAACCACTTCCGCTGTTTCATCATATAACGCACCTTACGCGGATTCACTTATGTTCATCATACTGACTGCCTAGCACTCACCCGATTTGTGGTTATCAGGAGGATCGTCCTCTCACGATTAAGATCCCGATTGGCGCATACCAACCTTCGTTACATTGTCAGAGCCGCTACTTTATTCAGGCTCCTAGGATCATCTGGTGATACAGATGGTTCACTCATTAAGCGGTGAACAGCGCTTCATACGACTTCACGTCGCAC
>NZ_LRRU01000003.1 GCF_001641615.1 Pseudoalteromonas gelatinilytica | reverse complement strand
CACCGAGATAATTTTTACTTTAATCGCCATACTGGCCTTGTAAAAACCCCGCATACTTTGTTTAGAAAACCGTTTTACTTACCGTATGAAGACATTGTTTGCTATGGCGCAAATGAGCGTAATGTCGGTTCAGCCCGCGGTGGCTCACGTGTATTTGTGTCACTCATGGTGCCGTTAAAATACCCTAAACATTATCGCTTCACTAAGCCCACTTTTTATGTAGGTGGTTCAAATCGTGAATGGGATTCACTGGCATATGCCACAGCCATGACCTTTATGGATACATCCATCCCGCTTGGTACTCACTTATATCAATCGATAGAGCATTACTTCAAAATTGATAAAGATATAACCGAAAAACACGGATTCCCTGAGGAGCTAAAACCCTATTTAGATCCAGTCGATTGCCAAGTAAATAGAGAAGCCGTGTGATAGTGAAGCTTTATTAAGGCAAATAGCAGTGGGTGTTTAATGTTGAAATAACAGCAACACTTATTTACAACGAAAGTCTAACGTTACCGGTAGATTTTGATGCGTTTGAAAAGCCAATTGAAAATGTCTCACCTGATTTAGCAATTGCATAAGGAAAGTAATGCAAAACAATGACTACTTAACTGTTGATATCATGCCTAAAAAAACGAGATTTAATCGTTTTTTTTACCCTGAGAGATTAAATGGTCTTAAGAAGAAGTTCAAAGGCTTATGCTATTTATATGATTTACCTGCAAGAAAGCAAACAGTAATTCAAAAACATCCAGAGCGATTTAAAATAGAAATGTGTGGGAATAGTCCTACTCGAGCTTTGCTTTTTGGTCCAATCATAATCGGCTTTGTTTTAAGTTTGTTACTATTATTATCTTGTATTGTGATGACATATTCGGATGAACCTTACCATTGGTGGGTGCCGATACTTACTTTTTCTTGGAACCTGTTTTTTCTTAATTTATTGCCAATAACAGAGAGTTATATCCCCAAAAAACAAATCTACTTTGATAGAAAAAAACAGTTAGTCGGCTTTACTTATGACATACCTGGATGTGAAGAGCGCGATGAACTGGGTAATTGTTGTTTTAAATGGGCCGATATTGTATGTCATCTTGATATTGTGGCAACGCGCCCAGGTGTAATGGGGTTTGTGCCTTTTATTAGTCATATTGATGAGGATAAATACCCTGAGACTAAAATAGCAGTTCAAGTGCCTGATAACTCAAATAACCCGATGAACTGTTATTTATATTGGGAACGTGTAGTTCGGTTTATGGATAGCAATCAACCATTGCCTGATGTGCCTGAGTATGAAAGTTGCCGTCATCTTGATGAGTTAACTGCTGAATTTGACAAGCATAATAAGAGACCCGATAAGTTTTGGAGTGATTTTTCGCTTGCTCAACAAGTCGAAATTTGGCGAAAATTCAATAAAGAGGCTGCGCATTTTAATTGGCTTAGAGCGACACCTAACGAAGAAATCACTAAACCTTGGTTGCATTTTAAAGGTGAGCCCGAGCGTATAGAAAAGCTGACATGGAAATACAAAGCAAAGCGCTTAGCACTACAATTATTTATAGGAATACCTTAAAAGATAGTTTGATGCATAGTATTGGGTTAAGTGTATTGATAATAAAAATATCTTAGTTGTAGTTTTTATGTACCGCCTCGGCTTGTTAAAGCAAAGGAATCTAATGCAAAAACAAAATTACCTAGGTGTTGGAATAATGCCGAAGAAAACGAAGTTTAATCGTTTTTTTGAAGCGCACCGAATAATAAATGAAGGAAGCGAATTTAGAGGATTATGTTTTTTCCGACGTTGGCTAAATCAAGATAGGCGCATTTACGCAAATAAAAAAGAGCAATATAAAATAGTGCCTTGTGGCAATAACCCTATAAAAGCCATATTATTTGGACCAATGGCAATTGGTGCAGTATTAAGTTTAGTTACATTAATTAGTATTTTATCAATCCCACTTTATGATGAAGGTGAACGTTTTCAGTGGTGGATACCACTCGTTACCTTTTGCTGGAACTTATTCTTCTTAAATTTACTACCAATAACGGCTAGATATATTCCTGATAAGATGATGTACCTTGACAGGCAAAACCAAACGGTCGGGTTCACTTTTGATATTCCCGGTTGTGAAGGGCGTGATGACTTAGGTAACTGTTGCTTTAAATGGGAAGAGATTGTTTGCAGGTTAACCTCGAAAATGGGCGCGCCGGGTGTAATGAATTACTTTCCAGAAATTAGCCATATAGACCAAGATAAGTACCCTAAAACAACTGTAACTGGTTCAGTTGTCGAACTTTCAGCCAATCCTGTGCATTGTTATTTATTATGGGAGTGTTATGTGCGCTTTATGGATTTAAGTAAGCCGTTACCTGATGTGCCGGTATATGAACAACACCGCCATTTAGACCCCATTACAGCTGAATTTGATAAGAGGAATAATCGGCCTGATGAGTTTTGGTCCTCATTTTCGTTTTCACAGCAATTAGAAATTGAAGAGGAAATTCTGAATCAAGCGTTTCCTTTTGATTGGCTTAAAGGTAGAAAGCAGGAGGAAATAACTAAACCTTGGCTACATTGGAAAGCCGAGCCTGAGCGCATAGAGCAATTAACGTGGAAATATAAACTTAAACACCTTTCACTTCAGCTATTTATCGGCTTTCCGTGAAAAGGCTAAAGTTGCATTGCCAATGATACGTTAACAGTTTTGCAAAAACAGCACTCTTAAAATTACCTTCGACGAAGTAAGCAAAAAAGCAGTGGGTGTTTAGGGTCTGAGATATTTAAAGTGGAATGGTTAAAACAAGGAATGTAGATAGCAATGACAATGAATAGTGATGATAAAGGCTCAGTAAAATCAAGCAAGCTGGATGATTTAATTGATAATCTTATTAGTGATGAGGAGCTTAAACGCTATATTGCTGAACAAAACGACGGTTTAACCCCTGAAGAACGAGAAAAAATTAAAAGAGAAAATCGTATTAACGCAATTAACCAGTGGTGCGCCGAAAACCCTGGTAGAGACCCAACAAGAGCTAAAGATAAAACCATTAAACAGTTGGCCTTAGATGAAGAGGCGGTGGTTCGAAGAGAAGAGTTTAGAAGAGATAACCCTGAAAAAGCGGCTGAAATAAGAAAGCGAACTAGAAACGAAAGTAAATACCGTAAGGATAGACAAACCTATAACGAACAACTGCCAAGAGACTACTTACATAAAGACAGTTATGAAACGCGATTAAAAAAAGCTGAAGCACTCAATGGCTGTAGCTTTAAAAAACGTACCTTTAAAAGTAAGCGTTTTACTGATCAATATGCAGCAGAGCTTGAATCCCCTAATCGTGGCTCAACACTTGAGGGGCATTGGGTAGAGAATGATGGTAAGCAATTGGCTATTTCATGGTTTGGAGGCTGGTCTAATTTATTTACTGCTCTAAGTTTCCTGCTAATGGTCGCAGCCGTAATGTTTTTTTTCGTTGATTTGGTTGTTATTGGTTTTGTGTGGGGCGACTATCGATGGGTGCCATTTGCTATATATGCACCTATGTTTATTGTCGGTTTTTATATGCTGAAACACCGCGCCATATTAGCACACCGAGATAATTTTTACTTTAATCGCCATACTGGCCTTGTAAAAACCCCGCATACTTTGTTTAGAAAACCGTTTTACTTACCGTATGAAGACATTGTTTGCTATGGCGCAAATGAGCGTAATGTCGGTTCAGCCCGCGGTGGCTCACGTGTATTTGTGTCACTCATGGTGCCGTTAAAATACCCTAAACATTATCGCTTCACTAAGCCCACTTTTTATGTAGGTGGTTCAAATCGTGAATGGGATTCACTGGCATATGCCACAGCCATGACCTTTATGGATACATCCATCCCGCTTGGTACTCACTTATATCAATCGATAGAGCATTACTTCAAAATTGATAAAGATATAACCGAAAAACACGGATTCCCTGAGGAGCTAAAACCCTATTTAGATCCAGTCGATTGCCAAGTAAATAGAGA
>NZ_LRRU01000023.1 GCF_001641615.1 Pseudoalteromonas gelatinilytica | reverse complement strand
TTCTGAGCTAATCGTAGAGACTCAAGTTAAATGGTGGAGATAATATGAGGTATTTAATTTTTATCCTTTTATTCCAAAGCGGCATTTGCATGGCGTTGCAGCCTATATCTGAATATTGTGAAGGCTCTTATCTGTTAGGCCGAATCGGAGGTGATATTTTTACAGCAAACAAATGCCTAGTATATGGTTACACTGCTGAGGATATGACTTTCTTTAAGAATAGAAACACAAGTATTGAATTCGATGATATTAAACCTTCAATAGAAAAGTTTATCAATATTGTCAATTCTGAAGTAGATTCATTTTTAGATAAACAAAAAGCTTTTGATGAATACACTGGAGTGATAGATAGTTTCTCAGTGCCTCTATTTGGGAGCTATGATGAATTCGAAGATGCTAAAGCTTCATTAGTATTTTCGATTAACTACACAACTCATTGTAACATATCAGTGTTAGATTACAGTGGAGGTGATAAATTTATGATTGGATATAAACTAAATCGCATGACTGATGAAGGTAAATACAACTATGATTATTTGTATATAGAGCTCCCTAAAGAAGCAAAAATAAATAAAGCGGATAGTGATGGTTTAATAGATGCTTTTTGTCATAATGATTTAAGCTTTAAAAATAAAGAATAATGGTAAGTAGCTTTTATCTATCCAAAGAGGTCGAGCTACATTTTCCTTCTAAATTATAATACCCACTTCAGTTCAGTCTTTAGTTGATGTAAAAAAGAAAGACCTGAACCCATTTTGTGTTCGTTCGATATTGGCTCGGGGAAAAGAAACTGCATGGTTCATACGGCAACTTCGGCCCATAGATTAGCCATAGGAGATTTAGTTAATGTATGAACTTTATTTTCAGTCTGATTTTTCAGGCACCAGGCTTGGTTTTTATTTTTCACTTGTTTGTTCTGTTCTACTAATATTGTGCTGCCCGAAGATAAAATACTGGTACGAAAATAAACTACAGTTTGAAAAGAAAGTTAACTTCTGGTTTGGCTTCTTATTTGTATTTGGCTTTTTTGTAATGCAGTCACTGTCATTTTATTGCCTAGTATTAAAATCTAATGACATAGATTCTGGAAATTATTCTACAGTTGAAGGAGCTATTGAAGATATTCAAATTGTTGAAAGAAATAGTAGAGAAGAGGCTTTTACTGTTGATGGAGTACGCTTTAAGTACAATGATTACGGAACAGAAAACTCATTTTTTGCGAATAGAAAGCATGATTTAGATACAATCCAAGAGGGGCGAGTTGTTAAAATTGCTTACCTTAGAGAAGGAAATGAAAACCTGATTTTTGAGTTGAGTGTCAAAAAGTAGTGTTTTAGGATGCAAACCAATAGAGTCAGGTCTTTCTTTTTACCTTTTAACTAGTCCAATGTCATATAAGCAATGGTTTAATAGAAGTTCTCAACGTGTAGGGCATTTTACGATGGGCAAGCACAAGCTCAAGAATGGCTTGAAATCGGCAAAGTGTTACCCCTATTTGGAAAATCTAAAGCAACATCAAGCCTTAAGTTTGCGCTATTTGTCGAGCAAGGAAAAGAGTTGGATGATTATTTTAATTACACTATTCGCGTGTTAGTAAGATTGTTGCAAAAGGCAGACCTGACCCCTAGATGCTTGCTGACACTGCTACAATTTCAATGACTCCAGCAGGTAAATAATGGACAAAATATTAGAAAAATTTTTACGTAAGCGTAAGTAAGCAATTAAAAACCCAGAAAAGTATAAAAATGTCTACGATAGAAATATAACGAGAATTACTTTTTACTTAGAACATGGCAAAACAAAAGGTGAAGAATTTTTTAATGAGAGTTTACCTTTTGCTCCTTGGGAAAAGCTTAATGTTGAATTGTCAATTCCAGGTTATTTTTATGAAATGCAGGCACAAGCTAGTTTAGTGAAGGGTAGCGTACTCAATATCGAGCAGTTGGGATATTATTTGAGCTATGGGTATTATCAGCTAACTATTGCTCATATAAGACAAAAGCGCTGTGTTATTCGCTTCGGGGAAGATAATGAAAGAGTGATATCACCTGGAAGTGTATTTCAATTAGCTACAGCTGTTTTATTACATCAGTATGATTATGCGCAGCAATTTTATAAATTATTTCAAAATGGTTACATGAAAAATTGGATAAACCGTTCGAAAAGTCATATAGGTGACTTTATTATCCTGTTGTTTGATAAGGTAGAAGGTGGCAATACCCTAAAACCGATCGTAGATGATTTTGCTTATCAAGATATTTTAGATAACTGGGATAGTACAGACTTAACAAAAGTTACCGCTTATCTAAATCAGTTATGTGATGATCAAGTCGCTCAGGTTGCATCACCACCGAGTAAGATGTTTTTTGAGTTCGATAATATGAACTGGCAATTTACGCCTTATGCTGCACTTATGCTGCTAACGCTAAGAGCACAACATGGCCTTGAGAACTCTGATTTTGAGCACCCTGGTTTTGGCAATGTAACTTCTTTGCTATTAACGCAGCCTGTAGCCCCTAAAAAAGATGAGGTCCTTGAACAGCTTGTAGTCAAGTTACATGAGCAAGGCTTTGATGAAAAAGCGTTACTAGCGTAGTGTGTGATGAGACTTTATAAAACTCTAAATCTACTAAATCTAAAAGGGTCAGGTCTTTCTTTTTACCTTTAATCTAGTCCAATATTGTTTATAAGCAATGGTTTAATAGAAATTCTCAACGTGTTGGGCATTTTACGATGGGCAAGCACAAACTCCAGAATGGCTTGAAATCGGCAAAGTGTTACTTCAATTTGGCAAATCTAAAGCGATAGTAAGCCGAAAGTTTACGCTATTTGTCGAGCAAGGAAAAAGTTGGGTGATTATCTTAAGCTTCATTACTCCTACTCAAGCGCGAGTCGGTTAGTGGCAAAAGAAAGACCTGACCCCTATGGTTCAAGCTCGGGGGATACTAGGAGTTTGGGGTGCTACCTTAACTGCAGATCAGTACTATTATAAATCAAACTCTTTCATTAAAACTATTAATGAAATTGAAATGTCATGTATAAGAGATATAGCTCAAAAATGAGGGGGAATTATGTGATGTTGGTGAGGTTTTTTTTATTTTTGATAATAGCTTTCCCTGCTTTTTCGTGTGAAAAGTCACTGGAAGCTGTAAGGCTTATTGATATTAATTATGTAACAGATATTGAAGGTATATTTAAAAAATATAAAGTTGAGGTTGAGAAGAAGGTTATTTTTGGACAAGAAATATTAACTGCAAAATCTGATTTTATAAGTAGAGGTTTTTTGGATGTTGAAGTTTATAAATTCGAGATTATAAAATTTAAAGGTGAGCGTTTTATAATTGAATTTTCAATAAACAATGGGCATTCATTTAAACACGATATGATTGATTTTGATGATTTGATTAATAAAATTAAAAATATTGAAAAATCCACTACATGCAGTGATGAAATTTCTGAAGCTTGGATGGATCTGGCTGTGCTATTAGAAATCACAGCTAAGCCAAGAAAGCGTAATCTTTATGTAGATGAACAAAATAGACAAGTGATTATCTTTGATGGTGATAACTGGAACAGTTTTTATCCATCTAAGGATGGTAAAAGTATCATAGTTGCAAGTGCCTACATTGATAACTGATTTCATAGTTTTTTCGTTCTTAACAAAGTTTATAAAAGAGATTAGAGATATCTATTAGTAAAACAAACAGGCTCAGGTCTTTCTTTTTGCCTTTTAACTAGTCCAATGTTGTATATAAGCAATGGTTTAATAGAAGTTCTCAACATGTAGGGCATTTTACGATGGGCAAGCACAAAGTTTGATAGTGGCAAAAAGCAATACCTGACCCCATGGTTTTTTAAACCCGTTTGCGTTATTAGTTGATAGGAACGTATTCCCTTATCATAGTTGTGCGGAGAATTACGGAAATGTATGTGCTAGATAAAAAAGTACACTCTTTGTTACTGCTTATGCCGTTATTAATATCATGTGCTGCTAAAGATGTAACAGGGGATGCTTTCGCTGCCAAAATAGTTGGTAAATGTTTTCAAGCTACCAAAGACTTAGTTATTTATGATGTGAAAGGAAGCGATAAGGATAAGGTCAGTTCTTACTCGTCTTCCTATCTTATAGTTGGTGACCCTTCGGAAAACCAAAGGTTTACTAAAACAGGTCAGCCAGTTGGATTTGTTAAAAACAGAGAAATGTTGCTGATCACAAAAGTAATTGATTTCCCTTACGGTAGTGCCGGGAACTGTTGGGTAGTCAAAGCTCGTCACAAAAATACAAAGGGAAAGTTGTTGGAAATCCCTTCGTGTTGGGTTTGGGACCAACCTATTTGGATAGAACCTCTATCGCCCATAGAGCAGAAAAATACAGATGAGGAATTACTTATTAAAGCGGAACAACTCAAAGAAGTTCCTAGAGATAATTGCTCAGCTACAGCGAGCAAGTAAGTAAAGTAAGAACAGAAAGCCAGCATCTGCTGGTTTTGTTTTGTCTGGCGTTTGGTGATGGTGCTTTGCTTCCTTTGATTGGTGCCAAGGGGGCGAAGGTTTTAAATCGCTTAATATCCGCTAGGTGTCAAAGCGAGCAGATTTAATTCTATCTATTCAGAGTCAAATTGCTTAAAAAATGTCTCGCAATCAAAGTAAATAAACAGGGGCAGGTATTTCTTTTTAGCTAGTCCAATGTCATATATAAGCAATGGTTTAATAGAAATTCTCAACGTGTTGGGCATTTTACGATGGGCAAGCACAAGCTCCAGAATGGATTTAAATCGGCAAAGTGTTACTCCAATTTGGAAAATCTAAAGCAACATCAAGGTGAAAGTTTGCTTACTTTGTTGAGCAAAGAAAAGAGTTGGATGATTATTTTAATTACACTATTCGCGTGTTAGTAAGATTGTTGCAAAAGGCAGACCTGACCCCTAGATGCTTGCTGACACTGCTACAATTTCAATGACTCCAGCAGGTAAATAATGGACAAAATATTAGAAAAATTTTTACGAAAGCGTAAGCTGACGATAAAAAATCCTGAAAAGTATAGAAAGGTTTATATAAATAATACAAAAGAGCTTAATTTTTATATTGAGCAAGGAGAAACTAAAAGAGGTATACCTAGCAATGATAAATTGCCTTTCTTTAACTGGGAGGTATTAAATACAGAGTTGTCAATTCCACGTAATTATTATGAGATGGATGCACAAGCTAGTTTTGTAGATGATAACTTACTTGATTTAGGTAAGTTAAGCATATGCTTAACTTATGGATACCACCTGCTTATGATAGAAAACTATAACCTAAAACGCTTCACACATCGCTTTAGTCGTGAACCTTTAAGGTTGGTATCACCAACATCGGTATTTCAGCTAAGTATTGCAGTGATATTGCATAATAATGAATATGCTTGCCAAATTTATACGTTATTTCAAGCAGGTTACATGAAGCACTGGGTGAATAGATCAAAAAGTCATATTGGTGATTTTATTATCCTGTTGTTTGATAAGGTAGAAGGTGGCAATACCCTAAAACCGATCGTAGATGATTTTGCTTACCAAGCTATTTTAGATAACTGGGATAGCACTGACTTAACTGAAGTTACGGCTTTTCTAAATCAGTTATGTGATGATCAAGTCGCTCAGGTTGCATCACCACCGAGTAAGATGTTTTTTGAGTTCGATAATATGAACTGGCAATTTACACCTTATGCTGCACTTATGCTGCTAACGCTAAGAGCACAACATGGCCTTGAGAACCCTGATTTTGAGCACCCAGGTTTTGGCAATGTGACTTCTTTGCTATTAACGCAGCCTGTAGCCCCTAAAAAAGATGAGGTGCTTGAACAGCTTGTAGTCAAGTTACATGAGCAAGGCTTTGATGAAAAAGCGTTACTAGCGTAGTGTGTGATGAGACTTTATAAAACTCTAAATCTACAAAATCTAAAAAGGGTCAGGTCTTTCTTTTTGCCTTTTAGCTAGTCCAATGTTGTTTATAAGCAATGGTTTAATAAAAGTTATCAACGTGTTGGGCATTTTACGATGGGCAAGCACAAGCTCCGGAATGGGTTTAAACCGATAAAGTGTTACTTCAATTTGGAAAATTTAAAGCAACATCAAGGCGTAAGTTTGCGCTATTTGTCGAGCAAGGGAAAGAGTTAGGTGATTATTTTAAATTACACTATTCGCATGTAGGTAGGATTGTGGCAAAAAGAAAAACCTGAGCCCATGGTTGCATCCGAGACGAGGAAAGACATATGAAATTCCATTACGCTAAAAAAACGTTAACATTATGCCTAGTATTGCTATCGTTTGCTTCTTTTGCAAATCCTTTAACGACGAACCTCACATGTACTCCAAAAGAAAGCAAGATTCCATTGATTGTTAAGTTGGACAAATCATTAACAGCAGAATCAAATGAGTATGTTTTCCACTATCAGAATAACTTTTCTGGTTGGTTATTTGAGTCATTCCTGTTTATTGGCAAGGTTAATGGTGACTACGTTATTGTCAGTGCAGGAAGTGGACTGGCGAAAAGGACTACCTATATCACAAAGGCTGAATACGTCCGCATACGTAATAATGTGATAAAAAGTACAAGCTATAAAATTAGTAGTCCGATTACAGAGAACCAAGAATTCTGCCAGTATTTCGATATCGACGGTAAAAAAGGAGTTGTTTTAGATGAAGATAATTCAGACCCTATGTTGAGGAAGTTAAGAAAAGAGCTTGATGCACTTATTATTTATCGTAAAGAATGAGAAAAATAGGGTCGCGTCTTGCCTGTTTCATGTTTATTGCGGAACAAAAAGCTATTAAGTGTGCAGCCGATCCCAGTAGAACTGCGCATTTTCTAACAGCAGACTCTGTAATTTATGTCGGTGCTAATGGTGCAAGCACAAGCTCAAGAATGGCTTTAAATCGGCAAAGTGTTACTCCAATTTGGAAAATCTAAAGCAACATCAAGGTGAAAGTTTGCTTACTTTGTTGAGCAAAGAAAAGAGTTGGATGATTATTTTAATTACACTATTCAAACTTGAGTCGGGTAGTGGCAAAAGAAATACCTGCCCCCTAGATACTTATGACCCCATAGATACTTAAATGGAAGTTATAGCAACGATTTCATGGTAACTAAATTTATGAATTTAAAAAAAGTATTCTGTTCCGTAATATTGATAGTGAGTTTAACATCTATTACTGATGCCAAAGAAAATAAAGTGAAACATATGACAGCACTTGAAAAATATATGCTTGCGAAAGACTTGGCAGATGAAGGTGATACAAAAGCTATGCTTGATGTTTTTACTATTTTTTACACTACTTATCCAGAATTAGAAAACAAAGTGCAAGAAGCTGCAACTTATCTTATGCAAGCTGCTTCGAATGATAACATCAATGCGCAGTTCAACATGGGATATTTACAGCAAACAGGAGATGTGTTTGAAAAAAATCTTGATAAGGCAATTGTATGGTTAAAAAAAGCAAGTGAGCAAGGACACGTAAAAAGTAATCGGCAGCTGGGGTTTATTTATTTAGAAAAGTATAAGGCAAATAATTCCGATAATAGCCTGTATATTGAATCAAGAAAATGGTTTAGCAAGGGGGCTAAGCTAGGAGACATCCCCTCGTTAAGACAGTTAGCCATTGGAACTCTAGCCCATGAGCAGGAAGGTCACGAAGAAGCTTTAAAAATGTTAGAAGAGGCATTTGGTCATGGTGATGCGAGATCAGCAAGATATTTAGGAATCTATTCTATCATACGATTTGAAGTCTATGGTGATGAGAAATATTATAATCAAGCAGTTGATTGGTATAAAAAATCAGCAATGCTAGGCGATAATGACTCAATTAGCTGGCTTCAAAAGAATTCCGATAAAGCAATTGTTAAGCAACCTCCGGTGAAAAATTAACTTTGGAGAGCAACCCAAGCCAAGCAAAACAAAATTAATACGGTCAGTTTAATAAAAGTCATCAAAATGCTGAGCATTTTGTGATGGGCAAGCACAAACTCCAGAATGGATTTAAATCGGCAAAGTGTTACTTCAATTTGGCAAATCTAAAGCAACATCAAGGCGTAAGTTTGCGGTATTTGTTGAGCAAAGAAAAGAATTGGATGATTATTTTAGCCGCACAATTCAAGCATGAAGTATGATAGTGGCAAAAGAAAGACCAGACACATGGATTCTACATTCATGGATAGAAGCAATGTGTATGTATTTGATGCTCGTCAAAGTTCAAGTAATACATGAGAATAACAAGATGAGAAAATTTATATTTTTATTATTAACACTAAGCTCTGCCATTCAAGTATCTGCTAGGGATGATGGTTATAAGCAAATAACTTGGAGTAATTTATTTGAAAGTCATAAAAAATTAGTAGGTGAAAAAGTAACTTTAACAGCTTTTTATAACTTCGCAGGTTTTTATAAAGATCTAGAGAGTGCAGATAGTTTTTCAATGGAGTATTTGGTATTCCCATTTTATGGTGATGTTACAAAAGATTTTGTTAAGCATTGCAATGAGAGATTGCTTATAGTGGAGGGGGTTATTTCTAGTCATGAAAAGAGTAGAGCCCCACGAATTAAGAAAGTAACTAGGTTAAGTCCAGTATCAAACCCTGAATATAACTGCTTGGATCAAATATCAGGTTTTGTGAATTAAAAACCAATAGGAACATTATTAACCAGCCTTTGAAAAGTTCACGAGTGGATTTCTTCCGAATATTTTTAGTAAAAATAAACAGGGATAGGTCTTTCTTTTTTACTTTTGCTAATCAAATGGTGAGTTTATGTAATGGCCTAATAAGAATCATTAAAATGTTGGGCATTTTACGATGGGCAAGCACAAGCTCCAGAATGGATTGAAATCGAGAAAGTGTTACTTCAATTTGACAAATCTAAAGTGATAGCAAGGCTAAAGTGCGCGCTATTTGTTGAGTAAAGAAAAGAGTTGGGTGATTATTTTCAATTACACTATTCGCGTGAAAGTAAGATAGTGGCAAAAGGAAAGACCTGACCCCGAGGTTCTTTAGTAGGAAGATCTTTAAGCAGTTTAACTGCCGAAGAAGCTAAACTATTGCTATCCAATAATCCATTGAATCAAGGAAAGATAAAGCTTGATGGTGGACATGTTAACTTTTCATGTGACAGCGAAGGTAGTAGTGTTTTCACCAGAGTTGCCAATACAACACCGGGGATGAACTCAATGGCTGTGTTTCATGATGTATGGATGGCTAAATGGAACGTAACTAATGCTGTTGTTTTAGGCGTAACAATTGTTCCTGCTGCTTACATGAGCTACGAAACATTAGGTTTTAGTTACTACAAGTATTTGAGTGGTGAACTTGATGGTTAAGAAGATATTAACATTCTCTGTTGTGCTTATTGGATTAGTTGGCTGTACAACTAGTCAACATGTAAATATTGTTAATACATATTCATTGTCGCCTATTTCTTACCAAAAGGTAGGCTATAAAGACGAATGGAAAGACCTTTGGCCAATAGTTGACTTTCAAGATGGAGTGTTGGTTAAGATACACCCAGATTCATGGGAATCATTAACTTTTGGAACAAAACACTGCTCAACGAATCAGAGTAAGTTTTTCATCCAGTTCTGGTCCAATACAGATACTCTAATTGACTTTGAAAAATCATATTTCGTTACTGAGAAAGAAGATAAAGTTGCTATAAAGTCTGTCTTTTCATTAGATCAAAAAGAGACTTATTTCAGTAGTAATAACCACTCGCTTTTGACCAAATTAAGAAGAACAGAATTAGCTAAAAATGAAATTTTGGCTTTGTGGGAGAGCAACAATTATCAAGAATTAAAGAAAAACTCAGGGGCTTTAAGTTTAGCTTTAGAAACAGAGCGGTTTGTTGGTTGCCCTAGAGATAAATTTAAATTATTTATTAGCTTTAAGCATGAAGGTTCAGATGCTCAGCATGGTTACTGGCTCTATTTTGCTCCAATAGAGTTTAAAGCTTTTAGTAGATAAGTAATCTGCCGCTTCAGTGGTTTGGGAATAACCTAAACCGTGCAGAAGAAAGCCAGCGTGAGCTGGTTTTCTTTTATCTGGCGTTTAGCGCTTCGTGCTTCGCTTCCTTTGGGTTGGTGCCAAGGGAGGCGAAGATTTTAAATCGCTTAATATCCGCTTGGTGTCAAAGCGAGCAGATTTAATTCTATCTATTCAGAGTCAAATTGCTTAAAAAATGTCTCGCAATCAAAGTAAATAAACAGGGGCAGGTATTTCTTTTTAGCTAGTCCAATGTCATATATAAGCAATGTTTAATAGAAATTCTTAACGTGTTGGGCATTTTACGATGGGCAAGCACAAGCTCCAGAATGGCTTTAAATCGACAAAATGTTCGTTCAATTTGGAAAATCTAAAGCAACATCAAGGTGAAAGTTTGCTTACTTTGTTGAGCAAAGAAATGAGTTGGGTGATTATTTTCAATTACACTATTCGCGTGTTAGTAAGATTGTTGCAAAAGGCAAGACCTGACCCATGTGTGGAAACATTATATCTCAAAGGGCTATATGAGCGTTTAACATTGCCTTCAGGAAATGTTGAACACAAATACTATGTTGGGAATACTGTAGTAATTGACAGTACTGATGCTAAGCAAAGTAAAACTTTATATACGCATAAGGACCATCTAGGCTCTACCGTGACGGTAATAGACGCGAATGGCAGCGTTGTTCAGCACATAAACTATGATGCGTGGGGGAAACAAAATCGGTTCTATACTAGTAGCTCATTAGTTTTTTTGTTGAATCAACAAAGCCCCGTGGAAAGTAAAGGTTATACAGGTCATAAAGAAATTTCGGATTTAGGTATTATCCATATGAACGGTCGGATCTACGATCCGACGCTGGGTAGGTTCTTGCAGGCGGATCCGCATGTTCAAGCGCCGGGTAATTCACAGAGTTATAACCGTTATTCTTATGTGTTGAATAACCCGATGAGTTATACAGATCCATCTGGATATTTTTTCAAGGCCCTTTTCAAAGCTATAGGCAAGAATAAATGGCTTTCATCGTTTATCAGTATTGCACTTAATTTCATACCCGGATGCCAAGTATGGTGTAGTGCAGTATTTAATGCTGCCGTGACTTATGCTGTGACGGGGAGCTTGAAAGCCGCTGCTATCGGATTTGTTGCTTCTGCAATTAGTCCGGGAGGAATGAACCCCGGAGCCTTTATTGCGAGGGGAATTATAGGAGGGCTAGCAAATAAAGCCCTAGGGGGGAATTTTGGGCATGGTTTCATTGCGGCGGGTGCTGGAGGTGCCGCAGGTGGAATAGGTAATGTACCGTTAAGAATATTAGCTTCGGCAGTAATAGGAGGAACTGTTTCAAAAATAACGGGTGGAAAATTTGCTAATGGTGCTACTAGTGCGGCATTTGCAACTGCTGTTGAAGCGGGCTTCAAAGGAGAGTTTTCATCTGGTAAAAAGTTTGATTCTAACTCAGTAGAAGATGTTGATGAATTTATTAAAAACACAAAGTTAGCTTCAAAAATAACGAAAAGTGAAGATGGCACTTCAATGAGTATTGTTGCAACAATTAGCGGTAGTGCTGAAATTAGCGCTGCAGATCTTGATTCTTATGTGTCTGCTATAGAATCACAATGGACCGGGACATATTCAGATGATAATGGTAAACAGCTGTCATTAACTGTCGATCTACAAATAGTAGAGTCAGGTGGCGACATTTCAGTTTTAGCGTGTGCAAAGTGTGGCTATAGTTTAAACGAAAATAGACAACTTCGTCTTATACGTGGAATAGCGTTACAAGGAGGAAATAAAATGTGGTATAGCAAACAATACAGTGGGAAATATACAGCTGGTCACGAATTTGGCCACGTCCTTGGGTTCGACCATATTGGCACTAACCAACTAATGTCCTCAGGAGGCGGTGGTGGTTCAATTAGAAACCCTAGCTACTCGACTATAAAAACCTTGTTCGAGAATTACTAATGAAGCTAATAAATTTAATAAGTTATGTTGTTACTGTTAATTTACTTCTTGCATCACCTATTACAAAAAGTAGTGAAAAAGAAGTTTTTGTAAAAAATATTGCACCATCACTGACAACTGACGGATGGTGCAAAGGGTATGAAATTTTTTCGTTCGAAAATAAAACTACGTTAGAAAAGAAAATTTATTCAGAATCATATTGTCGTAATAGCGAAGATAGTCAAGCAAAGGTTATTACGTTAGGACCTAGCATATCGGATGAGCAAGTAAATTATGCAATGAGCTTACTGATGGCATTAGGGGTAATAGAAGGTGGATTTAATCGCTCCAGCAATAAGATTGAATTTGATTTGTCTACCCTAGAAAGCAAGGAACCACTACAGTCTATGCATGAATTAAAACACATCCATGTTGAATTAAATCAACAATGTTTACTAAATAGACATTTTAATGTTTTCGCTAAGTTAGGAAACAAAACTCACCTAGTCGAAGTTATTACAAGTGGAAAAACAGTTAAGACTATTAAAACTGAAAGAGTTGCGATTGATTGACCCGTGGTTAATTTCGAATTGAAATAGTTGGAACAAATTTTAGTTATAAGGACAAGGAGGATAAACGTTGGAGAAAAGGACTAGATATGCAAGTTCACTGGATGACCTGCTGCTAGGAGCTGTAACTGAGGTCTAAACTTCTGGGGTCAGTAGAACCAATGGGGTCAGTAGTGTTGTTTACAAAATTATCGTCATAGTTTTTACCAAATTATTTATCTGAGTTATGACGGGGATAAGAAAGCCAGCGGGAGCTGGTTTTCTTTTATCTGGCGTTTAACTTTTGAAGTTGGCGCTTCGCTTCCTTTGGTTTGGTGCCAAAGCAGACAGACGCTGCTATATCTATTCAGAGTCCAATTGATTAAAAAATGTTTCGCCATCAACAAGGTCATTTTCGTCTAGATTTTGAAAACACCTTTTGACAAGCGCAAGCTTTTCAATCTCATAGACATCGCAATCGTGATGCTCTTCGCATCGAAAGATAATTTTCTTGCGAATAGCGTTAGGTCTATCTGGTGATGGTGCAATTATCTCAGTTCTAATATCGACATGCTTTTTGCAGCAGGCCGAGCATTCGGCATTATTTGCTCCAACTTAGTAGTGGTTGATCGATGAAAACCCGCTTGGTGGCAAAGCTAATGGGCTAAAAGAAGCGATGAGCTTTATAACCCCCTAATTTACTCTGGCGAAAATCCGTGGCGAAGCATTTCGAAATCGTCTAAATCGATAACAGCTCGTTTTCCGCATCCCTTGAGAACGTAGCAAGAGTTGCTTGCTGTTATTATCTGCTGAGCCTTAACATCCATAACTGTAACAATATACCAATCTTTTACTGTGGTGTTCATAAGCTGAGCCTCACATTACTCGATAGCCTATGATTGATCTTTTCATTCAACTGCAACACTAACTACCCCTCAAAAAAGTTTAAAATTTTTTCTTTAGCCGCCTTTAACTAACTGCCCAAATCGTAAGGGAAAATTTTTAGTTGTGTGCCATTTAGGAAATTTCGGTATAAAAGTTATGCAAATATTGCCTATAACACTATTGCGAACTATTACCGTTTAGATTAATATGCTGACCATCAAGAGAAATGAGAGTGGTTTGCATTCATGTATATCTGTTTATGTCATGGTGTGACTGATAAAAAAATCGAACAAACAATTGATGATGGCGCTATGACGATGCGCGATTTATCTAAAGAGCTGCAAGTGGGTAGCCAGTGCGGCAAGTGTTGTGGTTGTTGTAAAAAAATACTTAATCGCAAACTGATCGAAATTGCAGATATCACTGAGCAAGTAGCTTAATTACTTGCTCTTAAGCATGCGTGCTTAACAATTTTTCCTTCGTTTAATTCTTCTAATTTATCCCCATACTTACGAGTTTTTATTTGCTTTTAACCCCTTCATTTATTAGGGTTATAACAAAGCAGATACGTGTATCACACGGTCATTGGTAGGAAGCCATGATAATAGACTCTTCAAAATCACTTTTTTGTGCAGTACTCATTTTAATCACCGCGGGCTGTGCGCAGTTACCTTCACGAGAGTCCATTCAACCAAGCTATGCCATTGCAGCGGATACACCCAGTACCATAGGAGATGCAGTGGGTAATAATCATCCTGGGTTATCAGGGTTTTATCCTTTAGCAGATGGGGTCGATGCCTTTGTAGCTAGGTTGGCACTCATTGATTCTGCAGAGCACACCATTGATGTGCAGTACTATTTATACCACAGACAGCAAACCACCATTTTATTTACGGCCTTTTTATTAAAAGCCGCAGATAGGGGAGTAAGAGTTCGCTTGTTGCTTGATGACTTATCGCAAGCCGACAGTGAGCTTGATTTAGCTGCACTGGCTGTTCACCCTAATATTGAAGTTCGATTATTTAATCCATTTCCTAACCGTCGTTTTAGAGCGCTTGGTTTTGTTACCAACTTTAGCCAGCTTTCTAGACGCATGCATAACAAGAGCTTTATCGTTGATAATCGGATTTTTATCACCGGTGGGCGCAACATAGGTAATGCGTATTTCTCGGCTGAAGATCATTCTGAATTTATTGATTTAGATGTTATGAGTGTTGGCGAAATTGTGCCAGAGGCATCAAAAGCATTTGATTTATATTGGAATCATCAGCTGTCTTACCCTGTTGAAGATTTGCACGGTGAACGTGATGAGCAATCACTTATTGATATCACTAAATCCTTATCGACCTATGTTGAGCAGAATCAGCAGAGTAATTACGTTGAGCAGTTACGCGAAAGCGCCTTTGTAAAACGCTTATTGCACGATGAAATAGAATTCGATTGGCAAAAGTCTGTGTTGTTTTATGATCATCCCGATAAGGTAATGAACGACGTCAGTGAAAAATCGGCCAATATGTCGCCAATGTTATTTAAAGAAATGGGTGAGCCGAAACTAAAAGCAATTATTGTGTCGCCTTACTTTATTCCTCGTGAGCAGGGCGTTAAATTACTAACCAATTGGGCAAAGCAGGGCGTTGATGTCACTGTACTGACTAATTCTTTAGCAGCTACTGATGTATCCGCGGTGCATGCTGGTTATAAAAAGTACCGAGAAGATCTCGTAAAAGGTGGGGTTAAGCTGTGGGAGTTAAAACCCAGTGACTTAATGGCCATTAAGCGCAAAGCGGGGCGTAAAGTAACTGGGTCATCACAAGCAAGTTTACACGCAAAAACCATGACCTTTGATGATGAAAAGATTTTTGTGGGCACCATGAACCTCGACCCTCGCTCGCTTGATTTAAATACCGAGATGGGCGTATTAATCGAAAGCGAAAAGCTTAGCCGCTTTTTGGCCCATTGGGTTGATACGCAAATGCCTGAATATGCCTGGAAAGTTGAGCTCAAAGATAATGACTTAGTTTGGCTCGACACAGTGAGTAATGAGCAGTTTGATGAAGAACCACAAACGTCTTCGTGGCGACGCTTTCAAGTGTGGTTTATTTCGTTATTCCCTATCGAAGATGAGCTATAAGCCATTCCTTCAGTATTTATACCTAAGCCCAACTTTTTAGTTGGGCTTTTTGTTTTCAGCCTTTAGTTGTTAACCATTTCGGGATAAAAAAAGGCGTTTGAGCGTACACGTGTAAACCCATTGTATTCAAGTGCTTAGCGTGCAAAGAAAAAATAAATATAAAAAAATGTTAAAAAAACTGGTTGGACCAATTGATCTATTGCTCGTTTTATGACGTAATGTAGGTATTACTATCTGGTCGGATGAGTTTATTATGAGCTTACGTACAAAATTAAAAAAAGTATTACCTAGTATTTCAATTACAGAACAAGAAGCGTTAGATGCGGGTGATGTTTGGTTAGAAGGTTCAATCTACCAAGGTAAACCTGATTTCGATGCACTTCGTGACGTGCCAGCAGCTAAGCTGAGCGCTGAAGAGCAAGCATTCTTAGATGGCCCAGTGAAAGAATTATTATCAATGATTGATGATTCTGAAATTCAAAACGGTGTTCATCTTCCTGACTACATTCTTGATTTCTTGAAAAAAGAGCGTTTTTTCTCGCTTATCATTCCTAAATCATTCGGCGGTTTAGAATTCAGCCCTTATGCAAACTCAACAATTGTTGCGACTATCGCGACTAAGAGTTCTGCGGTTGCGGTAACCGTGATGGTTCCTAACTCATTAGGCCCAGGTGAGCTATTACTTCACTTTGGTACTAAAGAGCAACAAGATCACTACTTACCACGTCTTGCAAATGGTCGTGATATTCCATGTTTCGCACTAACTAGCCCAGAAGCGGGTTCAGATGCGGGTGGCATTCCAGATATCGGTGTTGTTAAACGTGGTCAGTTCAATGGCGAAGAAGTGTTAGGTTTAGAAATTACCTGGGACAAACGCTACATCACACTTGCGCCAATTGCGACAGTATTAGGTTTAGCATTTAAAGTAGTTGACCCTAATGGTTTACTAGGTGGCAAAGAAAACCTAGGTATTACCTGTGCGCTTATTCCTAAAGATCACCCAGGTGTTGAACTTGGTAATCGTCATGATCCTATGGGCATCCGTTTTTACAACGGTACGACTCGCGGTGAAAAAGTATTTGTACCAATGGACTTCATCATTGGTGGTCAAAAGAACATCGGCCGTGGCTGGCAAATGCTGGTTAGCTGTTTAGGTGCAGGCCGTGGTATTTCGTTACCGGCACTTGGTGTTAGTTCATCACAAGTAGCATTTAAAGGTGCTTCAGAGTACGCAGCAGTACGTGAGCAGTTTGGTCTGGCGATTGGTCAATTCGAAGGTATCCAAGAGAAGCTTGCTGATATCGCAGGTAAAACTTACCTTCAAGAAGCAATGCGTGTTCTAACAACAGAAGGTTTAGGCATGGGCTTAAAACCATCTGTAGTTACTGCGATTGCTAAATACCACATGACAGAAATTGGTCGTAACGTGCTTGATTCAGCAATGGATATTCAAGCAGGTAAAGCAATTCAAAATGGTCCGCAAAATACATTAGCAAGTGGATATGTTGCACAACCAATCGCAATCACAGTTGAAGGTGCAAACATTCTTACTCGTAACCTTATGATTTTTGGTCAAGGTGTAATGCGTTGTCACCCTTACCTACAAACTATGGTTGAGTCTATCCACAGCGAAGACAAAAATGCAGATAAAGAATTCAACAGCATCTTACGTAAAACAGTGGGTTACAGCGTAGCTAATAGCTTACGAGCTTTCCGTTTAGGCGTATTACCGTTTACTGCGGGTGCTAAATCGTCACTACCAGAAGTACGTGAATACGAAAAAGCAGCGCATAAATTATCTGCAAAACTTGCAGTTTACGCTGACTTCTCGTTATTGGTACTAGGTGGCAAACTTAAGCAAGCAGAAATGTTATCTGCACGTTTAGGTGACGTAATGAGCTTCTTGTATGCGGCGATGGCATCAATTAAATACTACGAGCAAAAAGTAGCAAGCAGTGAACGTGAGCAAGCTGCGCCTTACTTCCACTATGCGACTCGCTTTGCACTACAAAGCGCTGAAGAAGCATTGCATAAGTTCTTAGATAACTTCCCTGCAAGTGGTACTCGTAAATTTATGCGTTTCATTACGATGAACTACTCAATGAAAATGCCTAAGATCAGTGATGATTTAATCCGTGAACTTGCGACTCAAGCGCAAATGGATACCGCATTTAAAGCGCAAATCACTCACTTGGTTAAACCAATTGAAGGTGATGGTCATTACATCAATGAGCAAGCGTACAAAGCGAAAATGGCGTGCCTTGATTTACTTAAGAAAGTTAAAAAAGCTCTGCGTGCTAAAACTATTAAGCCGGGCGTTCGTTTTGCAGAAACGCTTGATAATGCACTTGTTGCAAGTGTTATCAACGAAGAAGAATATGCAAAACTGATTGATTACAACAAGAAACGTGAAAAAGCGATTCGTGTTGATGAGTTCGATTTTGATATGAACTTACTGGATGACAATGCAAAGCCAGTAAACCCACTTAAAAGTGTGGTAAACGAGTAATTCAACAATGCAAGTCCTGAGCAGTATTAGGACTTTATCTTCGAAAACCCGTGCTTAGCACGGGTTTTTTATTGCCTATAGGCCGTTGTGCCAATAGCCAATATCACCTACCATTGCCATCGGTTTATATAAATTACAGAGCGTTATGGATCTTAGGCAATTCGTTACTTGTCACTTTTCAAATATTACAGAGCTACAGCAAGCTGCATTAGTATGGAGTGGATGTGGTGAGATTATTCGTTGCCAAATGAATGGTGCTGCTGCGGTAATTAAAGCGATTGAAGTGCCTAGCCAGATTAATCATAGTCGTATAAAACAAAGTGATTTTGCACTTGCCAGAAAGCGCCAATCTTACTTAGTCGAATTTAATTGGTATCGGCATTACGCTAAGCAATTACCCCATGAAGCTGCGGCTATCCACTGTATTGAGGCAATACAAGAGGGCAGTAAGCAAGCGCTGGTATTTAGTGATTTCAGTGCGCTTGGCTACCAGCCTGCAAGTGCTACACACAGCGACATTCAAGCAATTATAAACTGGCTTGCACACTTTCATGCTTTTCATTTAGCAAGCTCTGCCGATGGCCTTTGGCCGCGAGGTAGTTACTGGCATTTAGCAACGCGGCCCGATGAGCTACAGCGCATGAGTGATTTAAGCTTAAAAGCGCAGGCGCACGCTATTGATATAGCGCTGAGTGAGTCACCTTATCAAACGTTAATTCATGGTGATGCTAAGCTTGCCAATTTTGCGATTACGCCACAAAACCAGCATGTTCTTGGCTATGATTTTCAATATGTTGGTAAGGGTGTTGGGGTGATTGATGTCATGTATTTTTTAGGCAGTTGCTTAGATGATACGGCATTAAAATCAGTTGCAGATGACTATTTAAATCGCTATTTTGACACCCTCACACAGGCACTAAAACGTTATCAACCGAATGTAAACCCAGCGCATGTTGTTAGCAGTTGGCGAGCGCTTTGGTGTTACGCATGGAGCGATTTTTATCGCTTTTTAGCAGGTTGGAACCCTGATCATGTAAAAATAAACGGCTACATGCAGCAGCAATTTGTAACGTACTTAAAAATAAAGGATTAGCAATGAATAAGCCAATGCGATTTGCCATTATCGGCTGTGGTGCTGTAACCGAAGTGAAAAGCGGCCCTGCTTATCAACAAGCAGAAGGTATTGCGCTTATTGGGGTGACACGCCGCGACCTAGTAAAAGCCCATGATTACGTTAAACGCCATAATGTCGCAAAGGTGTTCGCATCGCCAAGCGAACTCATTAACGATACCAGTGTTGATGCCGTGTATATTGCCACGCCGCCAGATAGCCATAAAGTGTATGCTCTTGAGGTTGCTGCGGCAGGTAAACCATGTTGTATCGAAAAGCCACTGGCGCCAAGTTATCAAGACAGCCTTGACATTGTCGCAGCGTTTAAAGAGGCTAAACAGCCGCTATTTGTGGCTTATTATCGCCGTTCATTACCACGCTTTAATCACGTTAAACAATTACTTGAGCAAGGTGCGATTGGTAAGCCTCGTCATGTAAGTTGGCATTTAAGTAAGTCGCCGAATCCCCTAGATTTATCGGGAGAGTATAATTGGCGTACCGATCAAACAGTAGCACGAGGTGGTTACTTTGACGATTTAGCCAGCCATGGCCTTGATTTACTTGCTTACCTTTTAGGTGATTTTAATAAGGTGCATGGTTTATGCGCTAATCAACAAGGCTTATATTCAGCATTCGATGCTATTACCGCTCACTGGCAGCATCAATCGGGTGTTACAGGCACCGGGAGCTGGAACTTTGCTTCAGCAAATCGTTTTGATGATGTGATTATTTATGGCAGTGAAGGCGAGCTTAGCTTTAGTGTTTTTGACGAAAAGCCGATTGTGCTTAACAATGCACAGGGCGCACAACAGCTCGTAATTGATAACCCTGCACATATTCAACAATATCATGTTGAAAACATGGCGAACTATTTTCATGCTCAGCAACCCCACCCATCAACTGGTGAAACTGCATTACACACAAGTTGGGTTATGGAGCAGATTTTATCGGCTTAGTGCTCAAACGCTGCATTGAAGGCATTTACAATTTGTGTGTTTTCACCTTCATGAAATAGCGTCATTAAACGCTCACTAATTAAAGTGCGTACTTTTTCTGTTTTAAGCGCTTTGTCGAACAGCGCGATTGCTTGTTTGCCGACCTCTGTTGGTGAGCAAGCAATATAACCAAACACCGCGGCTTTTTCTGGTTTAAGGCTGAGGTAACGAATACTACTCATTCCCGGAGCTCGTTTATAACGGTTGCTAAATACAGTTTGGTATTCTAAAACGGCATCAATTTTATTTTGAAATAACATTTGCCCAAGCCTTGGTGCATTTGTTGCCCCATCGAGTATGAAAAAGTGCTCATCATTTAAACGGACAAACTTATCAATCTCTTCTGAGTAAGAACGGCCTTTGGTGACCCCTATTGTTAAGTCGTAGTAATAGATAGCTTGTAGTAGGGTAATGGCGTCTGGAATAGTGGGCTTATTAAATACCACCAGTTTATTTGAAGGAAATGCCATCAGAGGGTACTGACTAAACACAGCATGAACCTCACGCTCTGGGGTTTTTAATTTATTGTACAAACAAACATTGTTCATTTTTCTTAGTTGCTGCCACTCTCTTAAGCGGCTTGCAGGTATAAAATGTAGGCTGATTTCATCGCCTAATTCAGCTGCGGCAGCCAGCAAAAACGTGGTGGCCTCATTTTCAGGGTTACCGCCATCTTGCGGAACAAAGTCAGCCATAACTTGAATATCGAGTGTTTCACTGTGGGCTGGTAAGCAAATACACAGAAGGAGTATCGAAGTGAAGATAAGCGTTTTCATTACTGCAGGCCCAAAAATAAATGAATTGTTAAACATTGCCGGTGCGTGTTGTTGCAAAAAAATTAATATTTGCAAGGTGCTGTATAATATTAGACCAATTCAAAGAATTAATGCGGTGAACATGCATTTTTTGCAGTCGAGAAGACTATTTTGCGCTAAAATAGGCGTAATTTATTTCATTTAGGTTCTACTTATGTCTATCCATGTAATTACTCATCCGTTAGTTCAACACAAACTTGGCCTTATGCGCGCGCAAGGTATTAGCACAAAAAGTTTCCGTGAGCTGGCGTCTGAAGTAGGTACCTTGCTTACTTACGAAGCAACAAAAAACCTACCATTAGAAAGCGTACAAATCACTGGATGGGATGGTTCAACATTAGATGTAGAGCATATCAAAGGTAAAAAAATTACTGTTGTGCCTATTCTTCGTGCCGGCCTTGGTATGATGGATGGTGTTATGCAGTTATTACCTGCTGCAAAAGTAAGTGTTGTTGGTCTTCAGCGTAACGAAGAAACATTAGAGCCAGTACCTTACTTTGAAAAGCTGGTTGGTAAAATTGATGAGCGTTTAAGCCTTGTTATTGATCCAATGCTGGCAACCGGTGGTTCAATGATCGCAACTATCGATATGCTGAAAAAAGCAGGCTGTAAAGATATTAAAGTGATTGTATTAGTGGCAGCACCAGAAGGCGTAGAAAAAACCCTTGCAGCGCACCCAGATGTTGAAATTTTCACAGCATCTCTAGACAGTCACTTAAACGAAAAAGGATATATCATTCCAGGCTTAGGAGATGCCGGTGACAAGATTTTTGGCACAGTGTAAGGCGCTCACGTGGAAAATCATCAAACATTTTCGTTAAAAACCATTCTAACTGGCGCGCAAATGCTGTTTGTCGCATTTGGCGCACTGGTACTTGTGCCGTTACTTACAGGCCTTGATCCTAATGTGGCTTTATTTACTGCAGGTTTAGGAACTTTACTGTTTCATGTGGTTACCAAAGGCCAAGTTCCCATCTTTTTAGCATCATCTTTTGCTTTCATTGCACCTATTATCGCCTCGGTACAAATGTGGGGCATTCCCGCAACTATGGGTGGTTTAATGGTGGCAGGCTTTTGCTATTTTGCGCTTAGCTTGATTGTAAAATTTAAAGGCGTGAATGCGCTGCATAAAGTGTTACCACCTGTGGTTGTTGGCCCTGTGATCATGGTGATTGGTTTAGCCTTAGCCCCCGTCGCTGTGAATATGGCAATGGGTAAAGCAGGGGATGGCAGTGCACAATTAGTTCCTTATGAGCAAGCAATTTGGGTATCTGGTTTATCATTACTGGTTACGCTGATTTTTGCGGTATGGGGCAAAGGTGTATTTAAACTTATTCCTATTCTTGCAGGTGTGGTTGCAGGTTACCTAGCTTCGCTCTTTTTAGGAATTGTTGAATTTAATGCGGTTACTGAAGCAAACTGGTTTGCTGTGCCGGCATTTACTTACCCTGAGTTTAAGTGGCAAGCTATTTTGTTTATGGTGCCGGTGGCCATTGCGCCCGCTATTGAACATATTGGCGATATGATGGCTATTAGCCAAGTCACGGGTAAAGACTATTTAAAGAAACCAGGTTTACACCGCACTTTATTTGGTGATGGCTTAGCAACCTCTGCGGCATCAGTTTTTGGTGGTCCACCTAATACAACGTACTCTGAAGTAACGGGGGCGGTAATGCTTACGCGTAACTTCAACCCTCGCGTGATGCTTTGGACGGCAATTATCGCAATTGTGCTCGCGTTTGTGGCAAAAATGGGCGCGGGTTTACAAACTATTCCGGTTCCTGTGATGGGCGGCATCATGATTTTGCTGTTTGGTTCTATCGCCGTTGTAGGTTTAAATACCTTAGTAAAATCAGGTGAAGACCTTACCGCGCCTCGTAATCTGACTATCGTCGCACTGATTTTAGTGTTTGGTATTGGTGGCATGCATATCGGTGGTGATGAGTTTAGTTTACAAGGTGTGAGCTTATGCGCAATTTTGGGGATTATCTTAAATGCTGTTCTCCCCAAAGCAGTGCAACAAGCTGATTAGAACTTAAATACTGCTTGAATATTGCACCAAAAAAGCGCATTAAATATGCGCTTTTTTTGTAACCATTTAAAAAATAAGGAATTATAAAACTGGTCTACTAACTGCATTTATCTCTATGTCATACTGGTAGGAGCGATTATGCAAGAGGCAAATGTTGTGGATATTACCCCGTTTTTAGCAAAGCATCAGTTACCACTCAAGTATCAATACTTAAGTGAGCAGTTTTTTATACCCCTCGCGCACGATATCTTGAGCGCAAAAATGACCGGCCAAACAATGCTGGTGGCTATTAACGGCTGCCAAGGCTCAGGCAAAACAACCCTCGCTGATTTCTTAGTGACTTGGCTAAATAGCAATACCGAATTTAATAGCGTGTCATTATCAATCGATGACTTTTATTTAAGTCGTGATGCGCGCAATGAGCTTGCTAAAGATGTTCATCCTTTGTTTGCGAGTCGTGGTGTACCGGGTACACATGATACGCAATTAATGGAACAAACCTTATCAGCTTTGTTGGCTGGTAAAGTGGGCGTGCCATTACCTCAATTTGATAAGCTAACGGATGATCCAGTGCCAAAAGACCAGTGGCCGAGCAACCAAAAGCCGATTGATATCGTGTTTTTTGAAGGCTGGTGTGTAGCCAGTACGCCCCAGCAGCCTTATCAACTACAAACCCCGGTAAATGAATTAGAACAACTAGAAGATGCCGACGGCATTTGGCGCCGCTGCGTAAATAGCTGCCTAGCAAATGAATATCAACATGTATTCGCAATGGCTGATTACACCATTATGTTAAAAGCGCCTTCATTCGAAGATGTGTATGCGTGGCGCTTAGAGCAAGAGCACAAGTTAATTGCCAAAAAAGGCCAAGGGCAGGGCACATTTGACGAAGTGAGCTTAAAACGTTTTATCTCTCATTTTGAACGTATTACGCGGGAAAACTTAGCCACGCTTGCGCACAGCGTGGATGCGTTACTATTGCTTGATACCGAGCGTGATATCACCAAGATGGAACTGCTCGCCGACAAAATTGCTCAACCACTTATTTTTACTGACTTAGATGGGACATTGCTCGATCACGACAGTTACGAATGTGAGGTGATCAAACCATTTTTGGCAAAGTTGAATGATACCGGTGTCAATGTGATTTTTAATACCAGCAAAACCTTTGCTGAAGTCACTGATATTCAAAAAGGTTTGGATCATCACCAACCTTTTATTGTGGAAAATGGTGCGGCTGTTTATATCCCGAAAGACTATTTTAAAGTAAAGCCGATTGGCTGTGATGAATATAAAGGTTATTGGCGCTTTGCCATGACGCAAAGTACCGATAAATTGCATGACGATCTTAAACAATATGCCAGTCAATTTAGTCATTGTGTACGTTTGTTTAGCCAATTTAGTGCACAAGAAATAGCCGAGTTAACAGGACTCCCCGTCGATAAAAGTGAATTGGCTCTACAAAGACAGTACTCAGATCCGGTTTGTTTTTCGGGCAGTGATGAAGAAAAGCAGGGCTTGATAGATGCAATGAGCCAAGCAGGCTACGAAGTGCTTGTTGGCGGGCGTTTTATCCATTTAACCAAAGGTAACAATAAAGGACTTGCACAAAAGTGGCTGTTAAATCAGTTCAAAAAAGCCTATCGCAATCCATTTACTGTGATTGCCCTTGGCGACAGTCAAAACGATGTAGCCATGCTAAAAGCGGCTGACACCGCTATTTTAATCAATAATCCTGGCAGCCAAGTGCAATCACAAATATTACAAAAAGCATGGCAGCTCAGCGAAAAACCAGCCCCAGCAGGTTGGGTTCAAGAAGTTTCTGCGTTAACTATCATCAAAGCGCGTTTTGCAGCAAAACAGGAGCAATCTCATGGCTGATTTTTATCAAAATGGCATTATCACGACCTTACACAATATTGCTGACCGCCCAGTAGAAGAACTAGAAAAAGAGTTGTTGGGCTTTTCAAAACAACGCCCAATGGGCCTAATTTTACCTTCGCTTTACAGTGAGCTAGAAGGACCCGCATTGCAAAATATAATTGCAGAACTGAAACATGTACCTTATTTATCGCAAATTACCATTGGTTTAGATCGCGCTGATGAAAGCCAATATCGTCATGCCCTGCAGTTTTTTGCGGAGCTTGATCAGCCTCATAAAGTACTTTGGAATGATGGTCCGCGTTTACAGGCTCTTGATAAAGAACTACAAAAATTGGGCGTTGCCCCACGAGAGCTAGGTAAAGGTCGCAATGTTTGGTATTGCATGGGCTATAAGTTGGCAACCTCAAAAGTTGAGTCAATTGCGCTGCATGACTGCGATATTTTGACTTACGACAGAGCGCTTTTAGCACGCTTAATTTACCCCGTTGCTCACCCTCGTTTTAACTATGAATTTTGTAAAGGGTTTTACCCGCGCACCGCTGAGGGCAAAATTAATGGTCGCGTGTCACGTTTGCTGGTAACCCCATTATTGCGTTCATTTAAAACAATTTTAGGCAGCAACGATTATTTAGAATACATGGATTCGTTTCGCTACCCATTAGCGGGTGAGTTTTCATTCCGCCGTGATGTACTCAACGATATTCGTATTCCAAGTGACTGGGGTCTCGAAATTGGCGTGTTATCAGAGATGTATCGTAACTACTCGCATAACCGTTTGTGTCAGGTCGATATTGCTGATAACTATGATCATAAACACCAAGACCTATCGCTAGAAAACCAAGCGGCAGGCTTGTCAAAAATGTCGATTGATATTACCAAAGCTTTATTCAGGAAGCTGGCTACGCAGGGGGTTACCTTTACCAGTGAAACAATTCGGTCGTTAAAAGCAACCTATTACCGTATCGCACTCGATTTTATTGAAACCTATCACAATGATGCGCTGATGAATGGCTTAACACTTGATATTCACCATGAAGAAAAAGCGGTCGAAATGTTTGCACAAAATATCATGAATGCGGGTCAGCACTTTTTAGAAAACCCAATGGAAGCACCGTTTGTGCCGAGTTGGAACCGAGTTGCTTCGGCAATGCCAGATGTATTTGCTCGCTTAGAAGAAGCCGTAGAGCTTGATAACAAAGATTATATTTAACGGGGAAGGCACGTGACTTTAGAGCTTTTGCAACAACGGGTTATACAACATTTAACGTGTATTTATGCTGAGGTTGAACTACCAACAACCCTTGAACAACTTGCCGACAGGCTGATCAATACGATGCAAGGTGATGATCCTGTTCGTGACCCAACGCCGCATAAAAACCGTTGGGATGAGCAAGATATGATTTTAATCGCTTATGGTGATTCTATCATTCGTCATGCTAATACGGATGACGCGGTTGCTAAGCCTGAAGAGCCGCCTTTGCATACCTTGCATCGCTTTGTTAAAAACCAGTGTTTGCCTGAACTCAATGCCCTGCATATTTTGCCGTTTTACCCATATAGTTCCGACGAAGGTTTTGCGGTGATGAACTATGTGCAAGTGAATGAAGCACTTGGCAATTGGCAGCATGTTCGCGATATTTCAGCGGATGTTAGGTTGATGGCCGATTTAGTGATTAACCATTGTTCAAGCCGCAGCGTTTGGTTTGAAAACTTTATTCAAGGCAAAGAGCCGGGGAAAGGGTACTTTAAAACCGCGAAGCCAAGTGACGACCTTGTGCAAGTTGTTCGCCCGCGTACATCACCGCTTTTACAAGCGGTTGAAACAAAAGATGGTTTGCAACATGTATGGTGTACCTTTAGTCATGACCAAGTTGATTTTGATTTTGCCAACCCAGATGTACTGAATGAATTTGTGGGGATAATTCGCCATTACTTAGATAATGGTGTACGTATTTTTCGTCTTGATGCAGTGGCATTTTTATGGAAAAAGCTTAATACCCGCTGCATCAACTTACCTGAAACTCATGAGGTGATCAGGTTACTTCGTACCCTTATAGAGCATGTTGAACCTAATGTGATTATTATCACTGAAACCAACATTCCTAACCGCGAAAACCTGTCGTACTTTGGTAATGCCAACGAAGCGCACTGTATTTACAATTTCTCACTGCCACCGCTGTTATTGCACACTTTGCTCAGTGGTGACAGCACCGCATTAAAACATTGGATGATGAGTATGCCGCCAGCCCAACAAGGTACGGCTTACTTTAACTTTATCGCATCTCATGATGGCATTGGTTTGCGCCCCGTTGAAGGCTTGCTCGATCAAGCGCAAATAGCGGAAATGGTAAGTACAACTGCAAAATATGGCGGTAAAGTCTCATTACGTACCGCACCAGATGGTACCAATACCCCTTATGAGTTAAACATTGCCTTATTTGATGCATTGCAAGGAACGCATCAAGGCCCTGATAAGTGGGGGGTTGCTCGCTTTTTATGTGCACATGCCATTATGTTTGCGCTTGAAGGTATTCCTGGTTTGTATATTCATAGCCTACTTGGTACCACCAACGATTATGATCGCTTTGAAAATAGTCAGCATAACCGAGCGATTAACCGTCACCGTTGGCAGGAATCTGATTTATTGGCAAAGCTGAGTAACGAAAATGCTCATCATCGTACTGTGTTTAAAGCGATGAAAAACCTAATGGCTATTCGGAAGGCACAAAGTGCATTTCATCCTAATGCAACCCAATATACGTTGCATTTAAGCGAGGGGTTATTTGGTTTTTGGCGACAAAGTATTAACCGTTCACAGAGCATGTTTTGTGTTTATAACATTAGTGATGAGGTACAAACACTCACCCTTGCTGATTTGAACTTAATAGAAACAGAGCAGTGGAAAGATCTGATCAGCGCAGAAGTGATTGCAGAACATACTCAAACCTTGTCTTTGGCTCCTTACCAAGCAGTTTGGCTTAGTAATAAATAAACTTTTCATGCAAATCCGTTCGTTAACAAGCAAGCCCACCATAGGGTTTGCTTGTTAACAAATAATTCAGAATTATCGTACAATACTACCTTATTACACACCAAATTATCACTTCGCCCTAATTTATAGTGAAATCGTCTTAGTAAATAAGGCTTATTTAATCTAAATTACCTTTTTTCTCAAAAAATATGGTTAACAATATTTACAATGTAAAAAGCAACTATTATCATTCTGCTTTTATTTTTAGGTGCGTTTTACAATGAAGAAAGCAGTACTCTCTCTCGCTGTGTCATTGGCTTTGACTCCACTATACAGTGTTGCAAATGATGACATGCAAGCTCAACTCGAAAAACTTCAACAACAACTCCTTGAACAACAAAAAGCGATTGATTACTTAAAAAGTCAATTAGAAGCAAAAAACACCCAGCAAGTTGCAGTGCAACAAAAAGCCCCAGTTGTTACTGAGCAGGCAGCACCCGTTGCTACAGTCGCAAGCAAAAAAGAATCAAAACTTACTTTTAAAAGCTACGGTACTTTGCTTTATAAAAATGACGAAGTATTTGCCAACGTTCAAGATACTTCTCCAGAGCGCCGCGCCACAACAGATTTAGAGCGTGTTGTTACTGAGTTCGAATATGAAATTGATGATAAATGGAAAGTCGAATTTGAACTTGAGTATGAACACGGCGGTACAGGTACCACGCTTGAATACGACGGCTTTGAAGAATTTGGCGAATTTGAATCAGAAGTTGAAGCGGGTGGTGAAGTTATTGTCGAAAAGCTACAGCTAGAATATGAATATAACCCTAACTTTACAGTCAAGTTTGGTCATATATATGTTCCGGTAGGCTTAGGCACAGACTTAAACAAGCCTGATCAATACTTTACCACGACTCGCCATTGGGGTGAGGCAACTATGATCCCGCAAGTTTGGCATGAAACTGGGGTTAACTTAATTTCTCGTTGGTCTGACTTTACACTGCAAACATTGGTGACGACGGGTCTTAACTCTGAATACTTCCGTTCCACTAATTGGGTCGCGGGTGGTGCACAGCAACGCTTTGAAGAAAATACCGCAGATGATTTAGCGCTCACATTACGCCTTGATTATGGCAATGTTAAAGCCGGTAAAGGTTTTGGGGTTAGTTACTATACGGCAAATACATCTGATAACCGTCGCAATCAGGGCAAACTTGATGTGGATGGAAACGTGTCTATTCTCGGGTTACATGGTGCATGGACGTTAGATGATCTTGTGTTCCGTGGTCAGTACTTATATGGCGAGTTAGAAGACTCAGTTGCTATCACTGCTGCTAATAAAACTACGCCGGGTCTTCGTCCGGGAAGCTTTGCACAGCTTGGTAGCAAAGCTGAATCTGCATTTGTAGAAGCCGCTTATAATATGCAGGGGCTGTTTGATTTATCTTCGCCGCTGTATGTATTTACCTCGTTTGATTATGCCAATCCAATGCTTGAAGTGGCCAGTGGTGCGGCTATCCATCGTTACGACATTCGTGAGCTTAACTTTGGTTTAAATTACCTTCCAAACAAAAACTTAATTCTAAAACTTCAGGGCGGTCAACGTTATTACGCACAAGACGATATCGATGACACGACTCACTTTAGCGCCTCTCTTGGCTATAAATTTTCAACAGAACTATAAAGGAACCTTGGGATGAAAACTGTATTAAACAGCATCACAGCTGTCATTTTAGCGTCAACACTTGTTGCATGTGGTTCGTCTTCTTCGGATGATTCTTCAGATACAAGCACACCCGTTACTGAAGTAACAGGCTTTAGCTATGATGCAACTGACTTAATTGAAAACGTAACTGAGCAAGTAATTGTTGATGGTTACGAAATGCTAAACAGCAAGGCAACGGTTCTACATAACGCGACACTCACATTATTAGAAAACAAAAACGAAGCTGCGCTGGCTGCTGCTCAACAAGCTTGGAAAGATGCACGTGTATTCTGGGAGCAAGGAGAGTCACATATCTTTGGTCCTGTTGATAGTTTATCAATTGATCCACATCTTGATACTTGGCCACTGAATACCGCTGATTTAGAAGCACTACTTGCAAGTAACACAACGTTCTCTGCTGATAATGTGAAGAACTTTGACGATGGTGTACAAGGTTTCCACACCATGGAGTTCTTATTATTCGGTAATGGCGTTGAAGATAACGATAAGTCAATTGACGAAATGACTGTGCGTGAAATGGAATACTTAATTGCATGTGCTGAAGTATTTAATATTCATACACAAAGCCTTGTTGATGCATGGGTTATCTCTGCAAATGCGGATGATGAACCTGCTTATAAAGATTATTTATTAACACCGGGCAATGATAAATACTCATCTGAGTTAGGTGTTATCGAAGAGTTAGTCAATGGGGTTATTGGTATTGTTGATGAGGTAGGTAACGGTAAAATTGCAGAACCATTTGGTACTAGCAAAGACACAGCTGACACATCATTGGTTGAATCACAATATAGCTGGAACTCATTAACTGACTTTAGCAACAACATTGTTGGTGTACAAAATGTGTTTTTAGGCACATTCAGCGATGAAAACGACAGCCCAGGTCTTAAAGCATTTATCAATGCCGGTGACGCTGAACTAGCAGCGAAAGTTGAAACTCAAATTTCAGCAGCGATTTCAGCGATTGATGCCATTGCAGGCGCAGATGATATGCCATTTAGACAAGCGATTAAGGATGATGCTGGTCGCGTTCGAATTCAAACAGCGATTGATGCGCTAGGTGAATTACAAGCGACCCTTGAAGAAGAAGTTGTGCCACTTATCAAAGAGTGGAATTTATAATCGCTGGGGAAGCATCTGCTTCCCCTCTTTACAAGATACCGTCATGAATGTAAAAGCAATTAAACCAATTCTATTTGCTTTCACAGCCATATCTTTAGTGGCATGTGGAAGTAAAACCAGCGATAAAAGCGCGAACGAAACGACAACACCACCACCGACAAGCAGCGAAACTGATCCAAATTATATTGATGTCGTTGCCTTGGCAGGTGATGCGACAGCCCTCGATACCAATAATTCAGGCCATGGTTTCTCTACACCTATGCCTAATTTAAGTGATTCAGAACTCGATATTCACTTAACTGGCGATGCTAATTTTGAAACATCCTTTACGACAGCCCCGAATGATGCACACCCGGAACTCGATGGTTTAGGGCCTGTTTTTAATAACAATAACTGTAATGCTTGTCACCAACGAGATGGTCGCCCAAGTACCATTGTTCCAACCGCTGAACAGCAAACTGTGAAGTTAGCGAATGATGCAGGGATCTTTTTACGCGTTAGCTTAGCTGATGGCGTGTGTGAAATGCCAAGTAGTGTCAATGATTTTTGTCAGGCTACAGGCGTTGAAGGGTTTGGGGATCAACTCTTTCATCGGGGGATTTTACAAGCCCGTGAAGACTGGCAAACGCATAATTTTGGTGGCCAAGCTGATGTATATCTAAGCTATGATTACACGGAGTTTAGCTACCCGGATGGTAGTACTGTCACGTTGAAAAAGCCGGTATTTACTATCGACAATGCATGGGACTCACCTGAAAACTTCAGTTTAAGTGCCCTTGCCAATGAAGATGTACGTTTTAGTGCCCGTAATGGCATGCCTGTCTTTGGTCTTGGATTGCTTGAAGCGATTGAAGAGCAAGATATTTTAGCCCTTGAAGATGTTGATGATGCCGACAACGATGGAATTTCTGGTAAAGCAAACTGGGTATTTGATGCTGTTAAGGCTCAAGCGGGTGATGAAAACCCTGTGTCACTTGGACGATTTGGTTGGAAAGCCAGTACACCATCAGTCAGACAGCAATCACTAGGTGCACTGCGTGGTGACATGGGGGTAACCAACTCATTGTTCCCTGAAGAAAGCATTGCTAATACATTAATGCACGAAAGTTATTTATCTCGTACTAACTATCAAGATACCGGTTCTGATGAGCAAGGATTGCCAGAAGCGAGTGATGAGTTTTCTGATACGGTCGTGTTTTACGCAGAAACGCTTGCTGTGCCAGCTCGTCGTAATGTTGCCGACGAAGATGTTAAAGCCGGTGCACGTTTATTCAACGAATTAAACTGTACTGGTTGTCATACGCCTCGTTTTGTAACCGCAAATGGTGCCGCTTTATTGTTGGGCGGTATTGCAGCGCCTGCGGCTGTAAAAGGGCAAGAAATTTGGCCATTTACCGACATGTTGTTACATGACATGGGTGAAGAGCTTGCTGATAACCGTCGTGATTTTATGGCAACAGGCCGTGAGTGGAAAACGCGTCCGCTTTGGGGGATTGGTTTAACGAAAACAGTTAACCCTGCCGCAGGTTTCTTACATGATGGGCGCGCAGCCACACTTGAAGAAGCGATTTTATGGCATGGTGGTGAAGCTGAAAAAAGTAAGCGTGAATTTACAGAGCTTAACAGTGAAAAAAGAGCTCAGTTAATTAGCTTTTTACAATCACTATAGCTTTAAACCCTTTAAAAGCGCACTGTCAACGCCCTTTACAGTGCGCTTTTTGTTGCCTCTAAGAGAAGTGATTCAACACAAAAGGGAAGGGGATTTTTATTCGCTTTACTGAAAACGCGAAAGTTAATTGCTAAGTTATCACTGTGAATTTGTTCAACTAGCTTGAGCGTTTGTTCGTTATGTTGGCTGAAAATGGCCACTTCATGATGCATAGGTCCGGTTGCGTGCTTATTCAGTAAATCATAAATATTTACCAAAGCAAACGCCCCCAACGTAACATGACCGCCGATAGTGACGTCTATTTTTTCTGCTACAACGCTGAGTGGCCAATTTATTGCACCAACCCTTACATCTTTGCGTTTGTTTAACTCATCAAGCGCTGCAATCGCCCCTATTGCCATGGCATCGTTGGCAGCCCAAACAATATTAATACTTGGTTGATGGCTAAAATAGCCGAGGCTCTGGCGATACGCTTGTGTTGCTGACCAGTTGGCAACTGTTTTCGCGGTGATAGTCGCATTATCATGCGTTTGAACACTTTGCTCTAAACCATGCTCTCTATCAAGTGCTGCATGGGTCGTGTAATCACCATTTATCGCGAAAATATTAGCCGTGTGCTGCGTTTGTTCTATTAGCTTATCGGCTAATAGTTGCCCCGCTTGTTTATTATCGGGCACCACGCTACCTGCGATATTAATACCCTGATCAATCAAACGGTTTAGTTCTTGTTCTGATGGGCGGTTAAGTAAAAAATAGATGGGCGTAGAGATGTGCTTTAAGCTCAAAAGTTGTTGGGTAAGCACACTTTTCTCATCAACTAAAATCAACATATCTGGCTTAGCTTTAAGCGCCTTAGCCACTAATGACTTCATTTCAATATGATTCCGGTTGGCATAATGAATCGTTAAATCGAGATCAAAGTCTTTGGCAGCGTCACGCATCAACTGCGACACTTCAAACCAAAACGGGCCCGTGACATTGGTATCGGCATGACCGGGGTTTATAAAAATAATACTTTGCTTGGCAAAAACACTCGGTAAGCAAAATAGGCAGATAGTGAAAAATACCGCTTTAAGCATAGTCTTATTAGGTTAAAAGGCCGATAGGGAAGAGTATAGCTTGAATTGTCAGGTTTTAAGTAAATGATTGGAATTGGATAGTATTTTTAATACCGGATAGAAAAAGGGCTGCACAAATGTGTAGCCCCAAGAGAATCAAATATTTTACGATTAGAAATCGTAAGATAGTCTTAAGTAGCCGAAACGACCGATGTTATCGTAACTCGCACTACCAGAACCTGTACCTAACGTACCGTATGGAAGTTTGCGGTTGAAGATATTATCTACACCCAGCTTCACACCAAAACCATTTTCAAAGTTATAACCAATTGTTGCATCAGAGATAACGTAAGTACCAAATGTCATTAAGCTATTTGGATTCGGGTTATCTGCAAGTTCTTGGTCAGTGTAAAGGCTCACTTCATCTAGATAACGTGTATCAAACGTTGTAAAGAAGCCATCACGCTTATACGAAATTGAAAGGTTTGCTTGCCATTTCGCTTCACCGGTTGTGCCAGCGTACTCATAGTAGTCGCTAGGTTGGTCTTGGAATGGGAAGGTTTTACGCTCGATTAAGTACGTACCAATTAAACGTGTTGAGAAGTTGCCTTCTAGTGCATCAAAGTCATAACCTAATTCGAAGTCAACACCTGATGCTTCTTGACCAGACACGTTCAGAACTGAGTTTTGAATAAGTGTAATTTCATGTGAGCTGCTATCACGCGTGATCAGGTTACAGTATTGGTTATTAATACCACCTTCTGCATCCACACAGCGGTCAAGAATGTCTTGTGAACCGATGGTTGAAATCGCGTCTTCAAGCTCAATTTTCCAGTAGTCAACTGTCACTACTGCGTTTTCAATGAATGAAGGTTGGTAAACAAAACCAATTGTTGTACTGGTTGATTCTTCGCCTTTAACATCTCGGTTACCACTTACTAAACCTTCAAGGGTTTGTGCATCGTAATCTGATTCAAAATCAGCAGGTACACCAAGGGCAGCACAGTTCGCGCGGCGTACTTCTGAGTTTTGTAAATCATTTAGGTTGTCAGCTAAACACGGATCGTCAACACTGTAGAATGTTTGGCTTGGTGCACCAAAGATTTCGCCAATGTTTGGCGCGCGAAGTGCTTCAGATTGCGTTGCACGTACTCGTAGTTGATCGTTAACTGTCCAATCTAAACCAAGTTTCCAGCTTGTTGCATTACCAATTGTGCTGTAATCAGCGTAACGTACCGCTGTATCGAGTACTAAGTCTTGTACAAGTGGCAAGTCAGCAAGAAGTGGGATTGATGCTTCGAAGTAAATTTCGTTTACGTCAAACTCACCTTTGTCTTCGCCAAGCGCGTTAAAGAAGGTACCGGCTGCGTTGTCTGGCTCTTTAGTTTCGCTTTCTTCTTTACGGTATTCAACACCCGCTGCAAAACCAATATAACCAGCTGGTAATTCATAAATTGCTGAATTTGCAAGTGAAGCAGACACAACTGTTTGGGTAATCTTTGAAGTACCTACTGAAACAGTATTGATGTAATCAATCGCTTCTTGGCTTGGTGCACCGAAGCCCATGATATTAACAGGGACACAACCTTCAGCACGCGCTTCTTCGCTGCGACAAACAACATTGCCTGAACCATCATCTACAGCATCAAGGGCATTGTAGTAGTTTGCCATGATCATGTTAGCGCCATTAACACGCTCTAAATCAGTTTGACCATATACAACTGACGCATCTAATTCCCAATCTGTGAATACAGTGCCTTTTAAACCTGCAACAAAACGAGTCGTTTCACGTGTATTGTCTTCAACACGACGACCTAAATCAGTCATCATGCGGTTAACCATGATTGAGCTAACACCTTCTTGTTCCATTAGATCTTTAACACTTGAATCAAGGTAAGGGTTATCAATCTTGATACTGTTATTTGGGTTAAAGAAGAAGAATGCTGGCTGACCAATGCTCTGACCTTCGCTATTTACGTATTTAGCTTCAAGATACGCATTCATGTTTTCTGCGATATCATAGTTCGCTTTGAAGTTTATGTTGTAGCGTTCAAATTCAGGTTGAATTTGGTTGAACTGTGCTAGGTTAAATGAATCACAGTTAGCACATGCAAGGCCATCCACTTGGTCGCCAATGTTAAGTTCACGATAAGTACCATCTGGGTTAAATGAATTTACAAAGCCATTACTTAGCGCGAATACACCTGCGTTATTAATCGCATAGTAGCCTGCATTTGGCGTATAAATGTAGTCAGGGAAAGCAGGATCATCTTTGTTTTCTGCTGTTTGCGCAGTGTTGCGCATATTGCGGTAAGAGCCATCAGTCCAAGGGTGGTCTAACGCATTTAAAGTATCTTGGCCAGAATACTCAACAGAGAATGCCACGTTACCGCGGTCATTATCGAAGTTAGTGCCGTAAGAGAATGTTGCTTTTTCGTTGCTGTAATCGCTTAGATCAGATTCGCCTCGAGTAACACTCGCGCTAAAACCTTCGATGTTCTTTTTAAGAATGAAGTTAACTACACCTGTTACAGCATCGGCACCGTATACAGCTGATGCACCACCTGTGATGATTTCAACACGCTCAACCCATGTGCTTGGAATTGTATTTGTATCAACTGATTGAGAGCCAGCAGAGCTAGAAACGTGACGCTTACCATTGACAAGTACCAGCGTACGGTCAGTACCCATATTACGTAAATCAAGAATGCTTAAACCCGCAGTACCGATGTAACGGCCAGAGTTTGAAAGCGAAAACGTATTACCAAGAGCTGGTAATTTATTAAGCGCTTCACCGATATTAACAGCACCAGTATTAATTAAGTCATCACCACTGATCACGGTCACTGGTGCAGGTGCAATTGCGCCTTCACGTAAAATGCGAGAGCCCGTAACTTCGATGCGGTCGATTGATTGTACACCTTCTTCATCAGCAGCAAATGACTGACCCGAAATTGCAAGTGCAGATGTGCACAGGGCAAGCTTAATACTTGCACCTAAGATGTTATGTTTTTTCATTGTTTCACCTGTTAGTTTTTATTTTATCCCTTAAAGGGTTGTTAACAGTTGTTCTTAAAATGTTAACGCGGTGCACTTTATCATTGTCCCTATTATTTGCAAACAAAAACTACGTATCAATTTGTACACATCTAATTTCAATTTAAACAGTGTGTTAGGTTCTTTGTGGGGTTCAGGTGTTTTTTGTTTGTTGTGAAAAGGTGGTTACAGAATATTTACTTTGTTGCTGTATTCGGTATTTTAATGGCATTAGGTTTACGTAGCGTTTCGCTTTATAATGGGTGCATAATTTGTATTTGGTTGAGAGTGTATGAAAGCCATTTTTATTAGTTTTTTAATCGTTTTTTCCAGTCTGAGCGCGGCCAACAATATTGACCTTGAGGCCAATATGAAAAACATGGGGCTTGCTTATAAAAACTCAGTGCGAGCAACTGATTTAGCTACCTTTAATACCGCTATTGATGAATTTATTGAGTTGTTAGAGACAGCCAAAACAGCTGATTTTAAACAGCATAAAACGGCGTCTTTAGAAGGGCTTGATAAAGTCATAAATCAAGCAAAGCAAGCTAAGCAACTTGCAACGACTCGTGGCCTTGAAGCAGCAAAAGCGCCGCTTAAATCTATTGATGAGCTACGTAAAAAATACCATGAGCTCCATGAGCCGCCAGGTTTTTGGGAATTGCTATTTGGTAAGTAAGTTATTGAGTTAAAATTACTTTAATTTAAAAAAGGTGCCTAGGCACCTTTTTTAACGCTTTTTCTTTTTACCTTGAACGGCTTTAAAGCGCGGATTGTCTTTATTAATAACATAGACACGACCTTTACGCTTTACGATTTGGCAGCCCGGGCGGTTCTTCGCGCTTTTTAATGAACTTAATACTTTCATGTTCTTTCCTTATAGCAACTATTTGCTCGCTAAGCTTTTAAAACGACGATTAAACGCAGCAACACGGCCATCGCTTGCAACGGCTTTTTGCTTACCGGTATAAAACGGGTGTGAATCGCTTGATACGTCAATTGGCACATAAGGGTAGGTTTTGCCCTCAAGTTCAATCGTGCGCGAAGTTTTGATTGTCGAACCAATAATAAAATAGCTGTCTGCCGCTGTATCATGAAACGCGACTTGCTGGTAATCAGGGTGGATATTTGGCTTCATAATGCACCTATTTGTTATGTGATAATGTAGCGATTGTAGAGTGATCGACTATTTGGGTCAAGATAAAAATGATTCTTATTTATATTTTTTTGTCTTAAATTTGTACAAGCTGAACAATCAATAAGCAGTTAGATTTAAAAAGCTGGATATTGTCGATAAGGCTGTTATAACTAGGTATGCGTGCTTATTTTAAAGAGGGATATGGAAGTGAATGATAAAACTAGCCGTGAAGAACTAGATCAAAATGTAATGAACACGCTTCGCGATAAAGACCATTCTGTTTTAGCTAATCATGTAGACACCTTGTCGTGTACTCACAACGATATTATTGAGTTGTTGGCACAGTATTTAGCACTGAGTGAACAAGATGATGATGAGCGTTTCGATACCTGGTTTGATAATCTAAGTAAAGAGCAACACACTGTCGTAAAAACGTTTGAAGTGTATCGTGGTCAGTACGAGCATTTAGATTCTTAATACTTGACCATGTTGTTTTTAGATTAAAAAAGCCACCCGAAGGCGGCTTTGTTGATTAGCGCTAACTAATTAATCTAACATGTAAGCTCGCATGGTAATTTGCTCAGCTTGGCTTGAACCATAATCAGAAACAATCGTACGAATATGGACAAAGTCACCGACGTTGCCAGTATTAGGGATAGTTGCCACCCATTTACCGTCAATGTGTTCAACCTGTGCATCTAACCAGTTTTCGCTTGAGAACTTGGTTGATACAGGGCAATAGATATAAGCAGGCACGTTAGCAATTGTGCATTCTTGGCCGTACGCATATTGGAATTGTACATCTGCCAGCGCCACTTCACCTACACCATCCAATAAACCCGTTAACTTAACGTGAGCCGCTTCACCTGCTTTCATGCTGTTATTAATATCAACAGGTAAATCAATCATAGGCACTAAAATTGGCTGAACACCTTGTTGTTGCTCGTCAGCCGTAAATGTATAGAAGCCTTGGTAAAGAGAACCAAGTTTATCATTGACCGGAGAGCGCTCACCGACACCGCGGGCATAAGATCGCATTTCTAAGGTAATTTGATGAGAGCCCGGTTCAAGCGTTAACGTGCCTTGATACGGAGAGGCTGGCTCACCATTTACTTTTAAACCAAATGCTGAGCTACCCATATAACCAAAAATACCATCATGGTTTGCGGCATCGCCAAACGAAGCAAGATTAAAGTAAAGGACATTGGTATCGCGGCTAATAATCGCTGAGCCACTGCTGCCTAAGCTGCCAGCACGAGGACCTTTAAACCAAGTGGTGCTTTGCTCAGCACCTTCAGTCATTGCGCGTGGGCCATCAAAGTAAGCGCCTGCACTTTGAATTTGATAGTTTGGCATAACGACATTCGTCCACGCATTTTTTGCACTTGCTGTGTAATATTCATCACGTTGATGAGGCAACATAATTAACTGCGAGCTACCTGTCGAGTAGAACTCTCCGGTACTGTTGGTCATTGCCATAACATCAGTCCATGCCGGGCGCTCATCATTTTGCGAATGATAAGACGCACTCATTTTATGCATTTTATGCTCAGCAACATTGATTTGCCCAGATTGAATTCGGCCATCAGTAATGTGGTTGATTGAATAGGCATAAGGTGAGCGTTCAGCCGCAATACCAGACCAGCTAACGATATTGTTGCCAGCTTCGATTTCTGCCATTAAGGCTTCACCTTGTTCGGTACTAATACCAATCACGGGTACTTTTGGTGTGCCTGTGATCGCGCCTTTATATCGGCCGCCACGACCAGGGCGGTAAAAGATTACGCCACTAGCGCCATGTTTCATCGCGTTACCGACCATGTACGACGTGAGGTAATTAGGATTCGCAATAAGCGCTATTTTTCCGTCTAACTCAAATTGACTCCAATCAGTGCTGTAGCCGGCATCACCTACTGGCACGACTTCTGCTGACCCTTCACCATGAAAAGACAGTGCTAAACCTTGTTTGATGTAATCAAGTTCAACCCCGTTTTGCATAGTGACGGTTGTTTCTGGAGCCACCGCGCGGGTGGTGATAAATGAGCGAAAACGGTCGTCATGACCTTGTGACCATGCATACATATCATTTACGTAATCAGGTGCCATTTCGATAGCAGCAAGCTTCGCCACTTCTTGATCGTCAATCGCGTAAGTAAAGCCAAATGAATAGCCTTGTGGATCAAGAGGCTGGTCAGCTTTAAAGGTGACAGGTTGAGCGTTACGTGCATCAAAGTTAATCTCTGTTTTGCCATCAATCTTACGATTTAATACAGCCATTTGTGCCGCTGATTCAACTAAACCAGAGCTGGTTTGCGGGTTATCGTAAGTCATAATGTTAGCAATCAACGTATAGTAACCAGCAGGTACATCGATATTGGCTTTGCCGCCAGTGAGTCTAACAAGACTGCCCCAATCATCTTCTTCATTAATTAAGTAAAGCTTTGATGGAGAGCCTGCTTGATTGCCCCAGCGATCTGTCAGGTTAACCGTTAAATTAACGTGAGGTTGGTCAATCCAAAATGACACTGGCACCGTCACTTGCTGATCTGTATTGCCAACAGTTGTGCCTGTGATGCGACCTGTAATTGCACCATAAGCACTGTTATTAAGGGCCACACTTGGGTCAATCCACATAGGGACTTGAGCAATACCTTTGGCTGGGATTGTCACTGAGTTAACATCTAATCCTGCCAGAGTCGCTGGCAATTGTGTTTTGCCATCTTCACCAATTAAGTCTAATTTCAATTTTAATTGAATACTTTCATCAGACGTGTTTGTTAGCGTGATCTGTGTTTCTGTAAATGCATTATTAGCATTATCAAAATAGCCAAGTTCACGGTTCGCAGGAGCCACAATAGCTTGGTTAATGGCGCGGTCGATATTCATGGCACCGGCACCTTGCTCAAGGACGTGTGAGTTACCACTAAATACGGATGATGTGAGCACATCTTTAATTTCTTTTGGCGTAAGATCTTGGCGAGCTTGCATAACAATTGCAGCACCACCGGCAACATGCGGGGCTGCCATTGATGTACCTGAATACACGCGGTAAGCCGTATCACCTAAGCCACCAGATGCTGCGGCAACAACAGATACACCTTGCGAGGCAATATCTGGTTTTGCTGAGTGGCCATCTGGCGATGGACCGCGTGAAGAGAACGACGCCGTATTGCCGTCACGATCAATGGCACCTACGGTTAATGCACTTGGCGCACAGCCCGGTGAACCAATTGTTTCACGGGTAAAGCTATTGCCCGCAGAGATAACAAATAAGGCCTTATTGCTCAGCGCTTCAACCATCTCAACCAATGGGCCACTACACGTTGTTGCTGTACCACCCAATGACATATTTACAATGTCAGCGTGCTCTGAAAGCACCGCCCATTGCATGCCATTTAAAATACCGTAAGTTGAACCTGAACCCGTATTGCTTAATACTTTAGCGATAATTAAATCGGCAGCTGGTGCCACACCGACCCATTTACCTTCTGACTCATGACCATTGCCTGCAACGGTTGAGGCTGTATGAGTACCATGACCATTTAAATCATCTACACCGTTGCTCGAATATGTAAAATCACGGGATGCAATGACACGACCTAGTAAGTCTGGGTGCTCGGTATCATAGCCTGTATCAAGTACAGCAACTTTAATACCTGCGCCATTATAGTTAATCGCTGACTCACCATATGCGCCTGTAAGCGGTACTGTCGGAGTCAGGGTTTCTGACTGTGAAACCTTGTGAGCATGAACGACAGCATCAAGCCAAATACCTTCAACGTCAGCTTGTGCAACCAAGGTTTGCCAAGTTTGCGCTGCTTTGTCTTTGCTGATTGCAAATGCGGCGCTATCGATTAGCTCAATTTCACCGGTTAATGACATACCAGCAAGCGTTGCTGGGACTGCAGGTCCTGCAAGGGTGCCATCGCGGTATTCAACAATGACGGGAAGGGCGTCGGTTGATGCATCATCGTAACCCGATTCATATAACTTATTAATATTGAAAAGCTCTAAATCAATCGCATTTGAATCTACTAAAGCTTGTGCATGGTTTGGAACTACATAGGTGTTGTTACCACGTTTAAAGATACTGGTGAATGTATCTGAACCATCTGCATTCACTAATCGAATGCCGCCTAGCTTGCCGTCTTTATTGACAACAGCCGACACTTTGTCCCCAGTGATCAAAGTGAATGTAAGGGCATCCGCTTTACTTTGTTGTGTAACAAATGATTCTTCTGCGGTTGCTGGTTGGGCAATCGATAAGCCGAGCATGGCTAAGTAGGTCGCCTTTAAGCGACCAAGCCTTGGAAAAGGTTTCATCTTTTCATCCTGTATTTTGATTTAATTAGTTTGGAAGAAAGGAATTATTGCTAGGTGCCAAAACAACAAACATGACAAGAGCAATAACTCAACCAGACCAATCTATCGATCAAGCAGATGAAAACCTACAAAACAAAGGTAGCAAATTGTATTAACCTATTTATAACAAAATAAACACTGTTGTAACTTTGTGCGGTTATTCAGTTGCGCTTCATTTAAAGCGCAAAATGAGCAGTTATTTTACCGATAGGTCGTATTTTGCAACGACATCATCAATATAACGATGGCGCAAGGTGTTTTTACCTTCGTTGCCCGTACCATGGCTTAACGCGCGGTTCATTAATTTGAGTGCCTTATGTAAGCTTTGGCGCTCTTCTACGCTTAAACCTGTTTTAGTGCGTAGTTCAGTAATATCATCAATTAATAACTTAGCTACGTCGAGCTGTACGGCTTCTTCAACTAAGCCATTTTGTGTGAGCACACCGTATTTACTGTATAAAAACTGTTGCCAAACTTGCTGTAAGTGCTCGTCAATTTCACTGCCAAATAATTCTTCATCGATAGCAAAGCCTTGCTCAGCAAGCTTACTGAGTTGATTTGAATATTGCTGAGCAAAATAATTAAACGCTTGGCAGGATGAGCTTATGTCATGTTTGATAATTAATTGCCCCCAACTAGCGGCACCACGAGGGTAATAGTCTTGATATTCTTCGCATTGATAAATGCCCGAATACGAGCTGCATTCTAATTGGCTCTGCAAACAATAACTCGGTTTTGGAAATAAACTACTTTGTTGCCATGCCGATAGCGTTTCCTCATCAATTGAGAGGGTATGGCACAGCTCTTCGGTAGTATAAAAGTAGGTTGCCAAAAATTTTGAAAGTTGCATTATCAAATACTCACAATAAACACTGTTAATTTATACAGTGTTTGATTTTGGCTTAACTTTGATTTTTTCTCAAGTATTTTTATTTATTGCATCACACTACTCGGAAAATGCCCGTGTTTATGATACAACTAGCGCAAATTTTCCAAACATTAAAAAAGTTATGCGCAACCTAGAAACAATTAAACAAGCAAGTTTGATCACCGCTATAAAAACACCTTATTTAACTAATGGTGAAATTGATCTTGCATGTTATGACGACCTTGTTGAGCAGCAAATTGCAGCTGGTGTTGATGGCATCATTGTGGGTGGGACCACAGGTGAAGGCCAATTAATGAATTGGGAAGAACACTTAATGCTAATTGCTCACAGTGTTAGCAAATTCTCGGACCGTTTATTAATTGTTGGTAATACAGGTAGCAACAATACGCGTGAAGCAATTAAAGCAACCGAGTATGGTTTTGCCACCGGTATGGATGCAGCCCTGCAAATTAACCCATATTATGGGCGTACGTCGCTGGCGGGTGTGAAAGAGCACTTTAACCGTTTACTTGATATTGGTCCTGCGTTTATCTACAACGTCGCAGGTCGTACAGGCCAAGATTTAACACCAGATATCATTGAGCCACTTGCGAAGCACGAAAACTTTATCGGTGTAAAAGAGTGCGGTGGCAATGAGCGTATTGCTCATTATGAACAGCAAGGCATTGCTTGTTGGTCAGGTAACGATGATGAAGCGCATGATGCAAGGCATATTCATAATGCGCACGGTGTTATCTCGGTTACATCAAATATCATCCCTGGCTTATTCCGTCAGTTGATGGATGAAAAAAATGATGCACTTAATGCAAAACTACAGCCACTTATGGGCTGGTTATTCTGCGAGCCTAATCCAATTGCAATCAATACGGCGCTGATGATGACAGGCGCGGTAAATCCTGTGTTCCGTCTTCCTTATGTGCCACTTACACGTGCACAGCAAGAGATCGGTTTAGGTTACATTAACGAACTTGATATTGCTGATATAGTTGGTGAAAAAGCACAACTTTTAACCGAAAAAGACGTTATTTTACGATAAAAATGAATGAGTGCTTAATTGCGGCTGTAATTAAGCACCATTGTTTTACTTTTTTGTAGCTAATAGGTAAAATTAGCAATCGTTTGGCGTTATAAGAATAATATTTGTGAAATTTGTTGTTGATAATTTGTGTTTATGGGTTGCACCCGAGCAACAAATAGCAGAATTAAGCCATCTCAATATTGCTGACCTTGATTTAAGCTGGGTTGCACCGATGCAGCGCCGCCGCTTAAGCCCGTTTATGAAAATGGCGCTTCATACTATGCATCAAGCGCAAGGCGAGCATCAGCAGCTAGCCGTTAATTTTTCATCTCGTCATGGCGACTTACCAAAAACAGCGCAATTGTTACATTCACTCGTCGAACAAGAACCGCTATCTCCAACCGCATTTGGTTTGAGTGTACATAATGCTGCAACCGGATTATTTTCGATTATTGCAAAAAACAAAGCCCCAATGAATGCTATCGCTGGTGGCCAAGACAGCATTATTTCAGCCATGATTGATGGTTTTGCTCGTGTTCATAGTGGTGTAGAGCAGCAAATTTTAATTGCCCATGCCGAAAGTGTATTACCTGATGAATACTTACCATTTAGCGACGAGCAACAAATTGCTCATAGTGTATCGTTCGTATTATCAACAGCGCAGGCCGGTAAGCCGTATTTTGAATTAACAAAACTTCCTGAATCAGAACATACTCAAAGTGACTCGTGTTTACCACTGAGTTTGCAATTAGCAGCTGCTTTAACAAGCAAAGGATCACAATCGCTGCTTTCACATCAACAATCAGCTTGGATGCTACAGTACCATGGCGACTAACGTTTACATTAAGTTGAATAAAATTTGGCGGGTACTGGCAACCGGGTTTTGTTTTTCTGTATTTGGCTTTGGCGGTATTGTACTCACTTTGTTGGTTTTGCCTTTACAACGTTTATTTGAACCTTGCCAAGCGAAACGTAAGCAAAAAGCCCGTTTAACGGTTCACTATAGTTTTAAATTCTTTGTTGCCTTGATGCATTACACTGGTGCTATCCATTTTTCTGTGCAAGATAAACAGAAATTTCATGATCTTAAAGGGCAGTTAGTACTTGCCAATCACCCTTCATTAATTGATGTTGTGGTGCTGATATCTGTGATTAAAAATGCTGACTGCGTGGTCAAAGCACACTTATTTAAAAATCCATTTATGCGCGGTGTAATTAAAGGCACAGGTTATATTAGTAATGAAGACCCACAAGAGTTACTGAATGATTGTGAAGCATCACTCGCTGCTGGAAATAACCTGATTATCTTTCCTGAAGGCACCCGCACAACCCCAGGTGAACAGTTAACATTTAAGCGTGGCGCTGCGAATATTGCTGCGCGTTGTAAAGCCCCAATTACTTCAGTGCTGATTAGTATGAAACCCAGTACTTTGACCAAAGGCACACCATGGTATTGCGTTGCCGCAACAAAAGCGCATTTTGAGATGCGCTTTGCCACTGACCCATTTACGTTTGACAACACATTTAATAATGAACAACCCGCCATGCAAGCGCGACAATTAACCCGTGATTTGCAACATTACTTTTCAGAGGAACTCAGGCACCTATGACTGAACTAAAGAACAAAATAAAACAATTAATCATTAGCAGCTTAGATCTTGAAGATATTACCGTGGATGATATTGAAAATGACCAACCTTTGTTTGTTGATGGTTTAGGCCTAGATAGTATCGATGCGCTTGAGCTTGGCTTAGCCATTAAAAAAGAGTTTAACGTTAAAATTGACGCAAACTCAGAACAAACAAAAGCCCATTTTGCATCGGTAGATGCATTGGCAGAATTTATTAACCAACACCAATCATAATACAGACTTAGAAGTAGGAATAAGCATGAAAACCGCTGCTGACATTTACAACGTTTTACAGGGCATTTTAGTAGATGAATTTGAGATCGATGCTGATGATATCAGCCTAGATGCGCACCTGTATCAAGACCTAGATCTTGATAGCATTGATGCTGTTGATTTAGTTGTAAAACTACGCGAAATTACTGGTAAGAAAATTGAGCCAGATGCATTTAAGCAAGTGCGTACTGTGCAAGATGTTGTAAACGAAGTAGAAAAACTCGTTTCTTAAACAATAGTATGCTCAAAGCGATAACCACAACACTGCTCTTAGTATGCTTATCTTTATACCCATTTATTGTGTACTTTGGATTACAGCATATCTCAATAAGACAAGTGAGCTTGGTACTAATGGTATTGTTAGGCTTAAGGCTTTTACTTAGCAAAAAGTTACTCACATCTATGCCATGGATAAAGCCCGCCTCTATTTTGGCTATTATCGCTTTAGCAACAACGCAGTTTTTTAACAGTGATCTGGGTTTAAAACTTTACCCCGTTATTATTAATACGGTAATGGCAGTAACCTTTGCTTATTCGCTGAAAAGTGGCCCAACAGTCATCGAAAGCTTTGCTCGAATTAAAGAGCCCGAGCTTGATGAAAAAGGGGTTAATTATACGCGCCAAGTTACTAAAATTTGGTGCGCGTTTTTTATTATTAATGGCAGTATTGCGTTATACACGAGCCTATTTACTTCGTTACAGACATGGACTCTGTACAACGGATTAATAGCCTATATTCTGATAGCTCTCTTAGGCCTTGTGGAATGGCTTGTTAGACAAAAGGTTAAAAGTAATGGTAGCGAGTAATCTGAAATTTCACCCAGACGCTGCATTTGTTGTTGCAGGACAGCCAATAACACATACACAGTTTTTTGCTGATATTGCGGCTTATCAAAGTAAACTCACAGCATTGAAAGCTGGCAGCCATGTGGTGTTATTTCATCCTGATACCTACCAATTTGCAGTGCGCTTATTTGCTTTAGCGTGTAGTGGTCATAATGTCATTCTGCCACCTAATGGTCAGCACGAAACCTTAAGTTTATTGCTTGCTCAGTCTGCTTTTTTTGCCGGCGATGCGACCAATATCGATGACGATGTGCTATTTACCAACCTTGAACATAGTCTTGGTCACACGCCTTTACAAACTAACCGTTTACAATGGCCAACAAACACAGCTGTTATTTTTTATACGTCAGGCTCATCTGGACAATCTAAACCGATAGTAAAACCGTGGCGGGTACTAAACCGAGAGCTTGCAGTATTATCAATGTCATTTGACTTACCTCGTCAATTTACGTTTTTAGCAACCGTTTCGCATCAGCATATCTATGGTTTATTGTTTCGCTTATTATGGCCGTTGGCGAAAGGTCATATTATTGATAGTGAACAAATTCAGTATCCTGAACATATTGCGCAAAGGCTAGAAAATATTCGTTATGCAGCGCTCGTTTCAAGCCCTGCACAACTCGGCCGTTTATGTGCTGATAACGTGTTAATTCCTGAGCGCGACAAAATTAAGTGGATTTTTTCCTCTGGTGGACCACTCAATAATGAGCATGCCGAAACTTTATTTAACCAGTTAGCTCGCCCTGCTACCCAAGTATTTGGTAGTACCGAAACCGGCGGTATTGCTTATCGACAAGTTACACAGGCAGCGGTTGATGTACCATGGCAGCCGTTTAATGGTAATTATTTGTCGTTGAATCATGAAGGGCGCTTGATGCTAGATTCTGCGATTTTAGAGCAATCGAATTTCCCTTTAGATGATAGAGCACTCGTTCATAAAAATGGTCAATTTAAACTGTTGGGCCGTATAGACAGAACGATAAAAATTGAAGAAAAACGTTTGAATCTAGATGAGCTTGAGAGTTATCTGCAAAGCCATGACTGGGTAAAAGAAGTAAAAGTGGTGGTTATTCCAGCTAAGCGCGTGCAAATTGGCGCGGTGGTTGTACTCAGTGATGAGGCTAATAAGGAGCTTGAACAGCAGGGTAAACTGGCAGTTAACCGCGCTTTACAAGCGTACCTCTCAAACCGCTTTGAACGTATTTGCTTACCACGCAAATGGCGCTATATCGATGCACTTCCTTTTAACAGCCAAGCTAAATTAAGTTTAAAAACATTGGAGCAGTATTTTGCCAAGCCTGAATAACGTAACCCCAGAGGTGGCCGTTTTATCACAAACAGAAACTAGCGTGAGTTTAGCGTTAACCATTGCGGCTGATTTAGATTATTTTCGCGGCCACTTTCCTGATGCGCCAATTTTAGCAGGCGTAGTACAGCTGGATTGGGCAGTGAAATATGCTCAGCAATATTTGGGTTTTGGCAAACTAGTACAAGATTTAGAAGTGTTAAAGTTTCAGGTAGTAACAACCCCCGATATGACGGTAAACCTAACTCTTGAGCGCAATGCAAAAGGTAAATGTTTGTTTAGCTATCAATCGGACAAAGGCCAGCATGCGTCTGGTCGAATTGTATTTTGTGATTAAGCCATGAACCAGTTTTGTATTGTTATTCCTAATTACAATCACACCCATGCTATCGCTGCAGTACTCGATGAGCTAAAAGCGTTAAAGCTGCCGATAATCATGGTTGATGATGGCAGTGACGCAGATGCCAAGCAAGTATTTTCAGAGCTTGACGCGCAGTACGATTTCTTAACCTTGATTCACCATGCTCAAAATCAAGGTAAGGGTGGCGCAGTTCAAACTGGGTTGATGGCTGCCTACCAGCAAGGGTTTAGCCATGCCATTCAGGTTGATGCCGACGGCCAGCATTCGTTAGCCGATATTAGTAAGTTGATTGAACTGAGCAATGCATCACCTAACAAGGTGATCAGTGGTTGTCCTATTTATGATAGCTCCGTGCCTAAGCATCGTTATTTGAGTCGTTACATCACCCATTTTTGGGTTTGGGTAGAAACGCTCAGCTTTGATATTGTTGATTCAATGTGTGGTTTTCGGGTTTATCCCTTAGCAGCCGTTGAGCATTTAATGACAAGACAAACACTTGGCAAGCGCATGGACTTTGATATTGAAATTTTAGTCAGGCTTTATTGGCAAGGTGTTAAGGTCACGTTTTTGCCAACCCAGGTCATTTACCCTGAAAATGGTGTATCTCACTTTCGAGCTTTACATGATAACGTGGGAATTTCGTGGCTGCATACGCGTTTATTCTTTGGCATGTTGCTACGCTCACCTAAGTTACTTTGGCGTAAGGTGGCTGGCTAATGGCTGTAAAGCACTGGTCAAAAATGCAAGAACGAGGCAATCGCTTAGGCATGCAGATATTGCTTGTGTGTTATCGGGTATTTGGCCGAAAAGGCTTGTGGTTGGTGTTGTTTCCGGTGGTATTTTATTTGTTTTTAACTGGCAAAATTGCCCGCCAAGCGTCTCATGCATTCTTAACCCAAGCGCGTAAGGTGAATGGCAATAGCAAAGCTGTTACTTGGCGCGATAGCTTTCGTCATTTTCGCTGCTTTGCAGACAGCGCTTTTGACAAAATAGATGCCTGGCTTGGGCGAATTCATCAACATAATATTCTTTACACTAACGAAGCCCTTTTTAAACAACTTGATGAGCAACAGCAAGGAGCTATTTTTATCGGCTCGCACCTTGGCAACCTAGAGGTATGTAGGGCCCTTAGCCAACACAGAAACAGTAAAACGATTAATGTATTAGTGTTTACACATCATGCGGTTGAGTTTAATAAATTACTGAAAAGTATTAATCCGGATGTCGCGGTAAACCTCATTCAAGTAACCGATCTTGGCCCAGATATGGCAATTATGCTCAAAGAGAAAGTAGAGCAGGGTGAAATTGTGGTGATTGTCGGTGACAGAACCAGTACCACCACCGCAGGAAGAGTTATTGAAGCGGACTTTTTAGGTAAGCCAGCCCCTTTTTCACAAGGGCCATTTATTTTAGCTGCGCTGTTAGATTGCCCAGTGTTTCATCTGTTTTGTTTAAAAGATAAAAAACCAAATGGCGAAACATGTTACCGCGTGATTTTTGAAAAATACGCCGACAAACTCGTTTTACCCCGTAAAACGAGGCAACAAACATTACAACAAATTGTTAGCGATTATGCGCAAAGGCTCAGTTTTTATGCTGCGGCCTATCCGTATCAATGGTTTAATTTTTATGATTTTTGGCAAAATGACGAGCAAGTTTCTCGTAGTCAAAACAAGGAGAACTAAGGTGTCAGAGCACTCGACTACCGTATTTGGCCAACAGCGTTTATCAATCGAAGATATTGTTCATATTGCATTAGAGCAAGGTGCTGTAGCGTTAACATCAGACCGTCAATTTGCGAATAAAATAGACAGCGCCGTCGCGTTTTTAGATAAGCTGCTTGAAGATGATGGCGTGATATATGGCGTTACCACAGGTTATGGCGACTCGGTAACCGTAAAAGTGCCACTTGATTTAGTCAATGAGTTACCACTGCATCTTACTCGATTTCATGGTTGTGGTCTTGGCGATGTGTTTAATCAAGCCCAAGGGCGCGCTATTTTAGCGACCCGTTTAACCTCGCTTTCGCAAGGGTATTCTGGCGTTAGCTGGGAGATGTTGAATTTATTACGTGACTTTTTAAATCACAATATTGTACCGGTGATCCCACAAGAAGGGTCAGTGGGAGCCAGTGGTGATTTAACGCCGCTTTCGTATGTAGCTGGTGCTATGGTTGGCGAGCGAGATGTTTATTACAAAGGCGAAATTAAAAACAGTCTAGAGGTGATGCAAGAACTTGGCTTAAAGCCATTAAAGCTGCGCCCGAAAGAAGGGCTGGCAGTCATGAATGGCACGGCCGTTATGACAGCTTTGGCATGTCTTGCTTATGATAGAGCTGATTATCTAGCCAAACTGACCAGCCGTATAACAGCCCTTGCAAGCCTTGCATTAAAAGGTAACAGTCATCACTTTGATGATATTTTGTTTTCGGTGAAGCCACATCCAGGGCAACAGCAAGTAGCTGCATGGATCCGTGGAGATTTAAACCATGTAGAACACCCGCGTAATGCTGACCGCTTACAAGATAGGTATTCAATTCGCTGTGCTCCACATGTTATTGGTGTGCTGCAAGATAGTTTGCCGTGGTTTAGGCAAATGATTGAAAATGAACTAAATTCGGCAAATGATAATCCAATTATCGATGGCGAAGGTGAACACGTATTGCATGGTGGTCACTTCTATGGCGGTCATATTGCAATGGTTATGGATAGCATGAAAACCGCTGTTGCTAATTTAGCCGACTTAGCAGACAGACAAATCGCATCCTTAGTTGATACGCGCTATAACAATGGTTTACCTTCTAATCTATCGGCGAGTAATGATGAACGTCGTTACATTAACCATGGTTTTAAAGCGGTACAAATTGGTGCCAGTGCATACACGGCTGAAGCATTAAAACTAACCATGCCAGCAAGTGTGTTTTCTCGTTCAACCGAGTGTCACAACCAAGATAAAGTGAGCATGGGAACCATCGCTGCACGAGATTGCTTACGTATCTTACAGCTTACTGAGCAAGTGGTTGCAAGTACCTTGCTTGCAAGTATTCAAGGTTTGCGTTTACGTATTAAAAGCGGTGAGCTTGAATTTGCCAGTTTAACCAGTGATGTACAAAGTATGTATCAAGACATTAGCGAGTTTTTCCCGCTGCTTGATGAAGACCGTCCTCTAGAGGCTGTTCTTCGCTTTACGGTTGACGCTATTCAAACAAAACGTTGGAGTTTATATGCATAGTAGAGGCTCGTTGTTGAGCACTCATGTTGAGATTGAAATTCCTTTTCATGATTGCGATCCAATGAATGTGGTATGGCATGGTAATTACCCGCGCTATTTAGAAGTCGCGCGGTGCGAATTACTGCGTTTGTTTGATTATGATTATGTGCAAATGCAAGAATCTGGCTATGCGTGGCCGATTATTGACATGCATATTAAGTACGTCGGCTCTGCATTGTTTACACAAAAAATCCGCGTTGATGCCTACTTAAAAGAATATGAAACACGATTACGTATTGATTACGTAATCACTGATTGTGCTACAGGTAAAAAGTTAACCAAAGCAACGACTATCCAAGTTGCGGTTGATATAGAGAATAAAGAAATGCAGTTTGTTTCGCCGCCTGTACTACATGAAAAACTTCAAAAGGTGATTTAATGCGATTAAGCGTGTTGTTACTGAGTGTGCTAGTTCTTTTCCCTGTGTTTGCATCAAGCGCGGTGACAGAGCAAGGCACATTTAGCCAAGAAAAGCATTTTAAAGGATTCAATAAACCTTTTATTTCAACAGGTTCGTTTGAACTTGCTGAAGATGGCCTCACTTGGCAGGTTGAATCTCCGGTTAAAAGCACGCTATTAATCAAGCAAGGGCAAGTATATACCCTTAACGATCAAGGTGAGCCGCAGCTACAAAAAGGCGCGGAGCCATACGTTAATTTACTGCAAGCGATTTTAAAGCATGATGAAGTTGCACTTGCTGAGCAATTTACGATGGCAGAGCATGCAGAGCCCGGTTGTCAGACTTTATTACCTAAAGATGACTTGCTAAAGCAGCTATTTAGTCAGTTCGAATTATGTGAAGCAGCAGAGCAAGTGAGCCGTGTGCGTCTGCAAGAAGCAAGTGGTAACTTTACGGTATTACGCTTTGCTTATCCTCATAAAGAGCAAAAACAGTGAAAGCATGGGGCCTAACGCTTGCTTGGCTAAGCCTATTAGTTAGCGCCTTAGTGGTTGTTTTTATTCTAAAACAGCCGACGTTGAATAATGATATTTTGGCTTTGTTGCCAAAGTCAGAACCGCGTTTACAGCAAGTCGAAGAACACTTTTTTGCGGCTAATAAACAGCAGTTGAGCTTTTCTTTTCGTGGTGAAAATGCAGTAAAAGCTTATGATAATTTAGAACAGTGGCTGGCGAGTAAACATATTGAGCCTCGTTTTAAGTTACCAGAAATATCCCAGTTGGCAGCATTTTACGGTCAGTACGCAGGGCATTTAGTTTCCGAGGAATATAAGCAAGCGATTGGCGATGCTAATCGCTTTCAACAGTATTACTTTAGCCAATTGAGTAAAGTCGCTGATCCTTTTGTTTCAAGTACTATCAACCAAGACCCTTCACTTGCCACAGCGGGGTTCTTATCTGAGGCTATGGCACACATGCAGCAATTTGAGCTGCAAGATGGCCGAATTAACATTAACTATCAAGGTGATGAGTATTTAATGTTATTCGTGCAAAGTGCTGACAATGCCTTTTCAATAAATCAATCAATAGCTTTAAGCAATGAGATTGTTGCCTATATCGCTGAGCTTGAAAGCCGCTATCCCGATACACAAATTCGTTATGCTGGTGCTTTATTTCACACCGCAGCAAATGCGCAGCAAGCCAAATTTGAAATGACCTTGTTTGGTTCGGTGAGCTTGCTGGCGCTTATTGTGATGGTGGTGTGGGTGTTTCGCTCGATCAATGCATTGTGGCTGGCCTATGTAACCGTGATAAGCGCCGCTATTGGCGGCACCATTGCGCTGATCTGTATTTTTAGTCAAATCCATGTATTAACCATGGTGTTTGCCGTGACACTGATTGGTATTGCCATTGATTATGCATTTCATGGCATGCTTGATTTAACTGAGCAGCCACAAGGTTTTAGCCAAGGGCTCAAACTGGCGCTTTTGTTGTCGTTACTAACCACCACACTCGGTTACGCGAGTTTGTTTTTCTCACCGGTGCAGTTACTCAGTCAAGTGGGCGTGTTTGTTGTTGCAGGGCTAGTTACAGCTTGGCTCTGCACACGTATCTTATTGCCTTATTGGCAAACAGGATTAACCATTAACACTGCTGCGCATCAGTTAGCAAACATGTTAAGTGGTTATTTAAAACGCTTAACGCATTACCGCGTCGCACTCAGTATGCTGATGTTAGTGCTATTAAGTGCCTTTGCTTTACTAAAACCCCCTGTGATTAATGATGATGTAAAGCTGTTAAATGCAAGTCCTGCTGACTTAATGCAAAACGAAGCTTTGCATATGTCTTTATTAGGTAAGGATAATGGCCAAATCATGATTTTATTTGCCGATAATGCGCAGCAGTTATTAGTACAACAAGAAGCATTAAAAGCAACTATTCGCGGTCTTAATGGCCGTGTCTTGATGCTTAGTGACTTAGTGCCTAGTAAACAATTACAACAGCAAAACTATGCGCAAATGCATTCGGCCCAGCAAGCGATGAGTGTGGTTAGCCAAATGACAGGGATGCCCGTTGAGCTCTCAACACCAATGCTTGATTTAAACGCGGCACTTAATTCTCCGTTAGCGCCGTTAATCGCTAACCAAGTGATCTCAAACAATACACTAACCGCAAGCTGGTTTATGGTAACGGGTGTAAATAAAACCGAGCTGATGGATTTAACCAACGCTTACCCAGATTTAATTGTTTACGATAAAGTCGCGATGATAAGCGAAGGTTTAAGTCATTACTCAAATTCGCTACTGGTGACACTGGCCATTGCGATGACCTTTGCGTTACTACTCTTTAGCGTTAAATTTGGTTTTAAAACGGCGTGTAAGCAAACGTTAGTACTTGTACTAACTACCGCAGCTGTACTGCTACTATGCAGTGCGCTGCAATCTCAGCTATCGATTTTTAATTTGTTAGGCTGTTTATTGATATTAGCGTTGGCAATCGATTACTTGGTGTTTTATCAGGTTAATAATTTAAGCCCGAGCAATGTACTCGCAATTAGTTTGTCAGCGGCATCATCGATGTGGGTATTTGGCATGTTGGCCGTTTCGAAAACGCCAGCCATTTTCAGTTTCGGATTAACGGTATTAGTGGGGCTAGTTTGTATCTATATCTTTGCGCCGCTTAGTATTGCATTACCTAAAAATAAGGAAAAATAATAGGTGAATAATCAAGTTCAACAGGCTGATGTTGTTATTATTGGTGCGGGCCCTTCAGGTGCCGTGGCTGCCAGTTTACTGGTGAAAAAAGGTTGGCATGTGGTGGTGTTAGAGCAGCAAACCTTTCCGCGTTTTTCGATTGGTGAAAGTTTATTACCCCAGTGCATGAGCTTTTTAGCAGAAGCAGGCCTTGAGCAAGCGGTGCAAACACAGGCACAATCGCTTGGTTTTCAGTTTAAAAATGGTGCGGCGTTTCAGCGTCGGGGCGACCACACAACAATCGATTTTACTGAGAAATTTAGCGAAGGCCCTGGCACGACTTTTCAGGTAAAACGTGCTGACTTTGATAAATGCTTAGCCGATGGTGCCATGCAGCAAGGGGCTGAAATACGTTACCAACATAGCGTGTTAGCGTTCACCGATTGTGAGGATGGCGCTTTACTTGAAGTTACGGATGAAAACCAGCAAGGCTATCAAATTAAAGGGCGTTTTGTACTTGATGCCAGTGGTTTTGGAAGAGTATTACCTCGCTTACTTGATTTAGAGTCAGCATCAAATTTCCCAGTACGTTGGGCTTTTTTCAGCCATTTTAAAGATAATATTAGCGATACACAGTTTGACCGCGAAAAAATCTTAATTAACGTTCACCCAGAGCATAAAGATATTTGGTATTGGCTGATCCCATTTAGTGATGGTACGGCAAGCATTGGTGTCGTTGGTAAACCAGAGCAGCTTGAGGATAAACAACCACTCGCTGGTTTAAATGAATTTATTGAACAAGATAGCTATTTAAGTGAGTTATTAGCCAATCGTGAAGCAATTGGCGAAGCGCGTGCTATCAAAGGCTATTCGGCTAATGTGTCGAGCTTGTATGGTGAACATTTTGCACTACTTGGTAATGCCGGTGAGTTTTTAGATCCGGTATTTTCATCTGGGGTGACGATTGCATTAAAATCAGCCTCATTGGTCGCTCCTTTAGTTGATAGCTACTTACGTGGTGAGCAAGTTGATTTCAAAAACGATTACAGTGAGCCTTTGCAACAAGGGGTTAATTGCTTTAGAACCTACGTCAGTGCTTGGTATGATGGCTCTTTTCAAGACGTGATTTTTTACAGTGAGAAAAACCAACAAGTGCGCGAGATGATCAGTGCTATTCTTGCCGGTTATGCATGGGACTTACAAAACCCATTTGTAAAACAAAGCAACAAACGCTTAAATACGTTGGTTGAATTATGTCGCGACTAACACGCTCTTTGCTCTTATCTTTGAGCATATTAGTGGCAAGTTGTGCCAGTGAATTTGCAGTAAAAACGGGCGTTGATTTAGCGCCAAATGCAGGGATTTATTTGCTTGATCCACCGCCGTCATTAGTTGCCGATAATTGGCAGCAAGTGCTTGAAGTACGCCATGGCGATGAGCAGCATACATTACTAGCGCAACTGAGTTTAAACAGTGAAACGGGTATTAACTTGGCTGTTATGACGGCTCAAGGTATGCCAATTTTTCAGTTAGAAAAAGCGCCACTAGGGCCAATTAAAAGCGAAAAAATGCTTCCTATCAGTGCGGTTGATCCTCGCTATATTCTTGCTGATATCATGCTTGTACACTGGCCGGTTACTGTGCTTAACTCGCAGCTTTATGGCTTGAACTTGGTTGAACAAGGCTCAACGCGACGCTTATATCAGGGTGAGCAGTTAATTAGTGAAATTCGCTATTTAGACGGTGCAACAGAACTTGTAAACTTTCAGCGAGATTATAAAATTAAATTTCAAAGGGTTAATTGATTATGCCATTTTGGCTTAACGACTTAGGTATTGTTAGTGCATTGGGGGTTGGTCATCAACAAACGATGCAAAGTATCAGCTTGCAACCTAAACAAACACTCACAGAGGTGACGTCGCTTGCATTTGAGCAGCGCCCAACCTTTGTGGGTTTGGTTGATGAACTGCCATTAACAGCATCAATGCGATTTTATCAGCTAATCGATTTAGCGCTGGCGCAAATTGCTGACACATTAGCAAACATAGACATTCCGAGTAGCCGTATTGCTGTGGTGATTGGTACCAGTACTGCTGCAATTCAAGAAGGTGAGAGAGGCCGAAAAGCCCACGCAGCGAAGGGAAAGTGGCCAGAGGAATTTGATTATTACGACCAAGCGCTCGTTGCACCCGCCAATTATATTGCTAAAAAACTCGCTGCGAAGGGGCCAAGTTACAGCATTTCAACTGCGTGTAGTTCAAGTGCCAAGGCGCTTATTAGTGCGCGTGCCTTACTCAGTGCTGATTTAGCCGATGTGGTAATTTGTGGTGGGGTAGATAGCTTGTGCCAACTCACTATCAATGGCTTTGATTCGTTATCTTCGATCAGCGATGAAATCTGTAAGCCATTTAGCGGCGACAGGTCAGGCATCAATATTGGTGAAGCCGCAGCGTTATTTGTTATGAGTAAAGAGCAGCACACAAAACAAAGTATTGCTTTTTTAGGTGGTGGTGAAAGCTCCGATGCCCACCATATTTCAGCTCCGATTGCAGATGGTTCTGGCGCAATCGCAGCGATGACAATGGCATTGCAAGACGCGAATTTAACGCCTTCAGATATCGACTACATTAATGCCCATGGAACAGCCACACCGCAAAATGATGCGATGGAATCTCTGGCAATCAGTGAGGTATTTGGCAAAGATACTAAAGTGAGCTCTTCTAAACATTTGACCGGCCATACCCTAGGCGCTGCAGGTGCCTTAGAAGCTGGATTATGTTGGCTCTATTTGGCCTACCCAGAGTTTAATCAATTAGTATGTAATCAGGTGATCAAAGACGAATCATTGGCTGAAATTGGTTTAATAACACAACCAGAAACGGCAGAAATTAACACCTGTTTATCAAATTCGTTTGCCTTTGGTGGCAATAATGTCAGTGTAGTACTAGGACATCTAAATGAATCACTATAAAATTGAGCAAGTAGTCCCTCATAGTGAACCAATGATATTGCTCAATCGCTTATCTAGTTACAGCGAAGAGTCAGGTTGTTGTGAAGTGGATATAAGTTCACACAGCCCGTTTTATGACGAAAGCTTAAATGGGGTTGCCAGTTATATTGGCTGTGAATATATGGCGCAAACTATCGCAGCTTATGCGGGTGCGCTGGCAAAAGACAAAGGGAATGAAGTACAAATTGGTTTTTTAATTGGCACGCGCAAATATAAAACCTATGCACCGGTATTTAAAAACGAGCAAACGCTTAAAGTCTCGGTGACAAAATTATATCAAGAAGAATCAGGGTTAAGTGTATTTGAGTGTCAAATACATAGCGATGAAACATGCTTAGCAGAAGCAAAAATCAATGTGTTTCAACCACAAGACCCCATGCAGTTTATAAGAGAAAATCAATGACAAAACGTATTTTAGTCACCGGCTCAAGCCGCGGTATAGGCAAAGCAATCGCACTGAGACTAGCTAACGATGGCTTTGATATTGCTGTTCATTGTCGCAGTGGCGTGGCTGAAGCAGAGCAAACCTGTGAAGAAATTAGTGCGCTTGGTCGTCATGCAAGCTTATTGCAATTTGATGTTTGCGATAGAGAACTTGCTAAACAACAAATTGAAGCTGATATTGCCGAGCACGGTGCGTATTATGGGGTGATCTGTAATGCAGGTATCACGAATGATATGGCGTTTCCTGCGATGCAAGGTGATGATTGGGATAAAGTGATCCGTACTGGCCTTGACGGATTTTACAATGTAGTGCATCCAACGGTGATGCCAATGGTGCAAGGTCGTAAAGGTGGCCGTATTGTCACTATGGCGTCAGTATCAGGGATTGCTGGTAATCGCGGGCAAGTTAACTACAGTGCCGCTAAAGCGGGCATTATTGGTGCGACCAAAGCACTTTCGCTTGAGCTTGCAAAACGTAAGATCACCGTTAACTGCGTGGCACCAGGGTTAATCGAAACCGAAATGACAGACGATTTACCGGTTGATGAAATGCTAAAAATGATCCCATTAAAACGTATGGGTTCTGTTAATGAAGTAGCTGGCACTGTGTCGTTCTTGTGTTCCGATGACGCCGCGTATATCACCCGCCAAGTTATTTCTGTGAATGGCGGTATGGTGTAATGAAGCGTGTTGTTGTTACAGGCATGTCTGCTATCACAGCATTAGGTGATACCTGGGGCGAGTTTAAAACCGCTTTGCAAAAAGGTGAAAATGCTGTTCAGTACATGACTGATTGGGATGTGGCGCCAGAATTAAACACTCGACTAGCGGCACCAGTTACTCATTTTACTAAACCAAGCCATTATAAGCGTAAACAAGTTCGCTCAATGGGGCGTGTTGCTTTGATGTCGACCCGTACTACAGAGCTTGCTTTAGAAGAAGCTGGGCTATTAGACCACCCAAGTCTAACCGACGGTTCTACAGGGATTGCTTTTGGCTCGTCAACGGGGTCAACGCCACCATTACTGGCTTTTGCAAAAATGATGGAAACCGGTGAAATGACGGGCGTAACGGCCACCAGTTACATCCAGATGATGGCACATACGGCGCCTGTGAATGTGGGTGTCTTTTTTGGTTTAAAAGGCCGCGTGATCACTACCAGCTCTGCCTGTACATCGGGGTCGCAAGGTATTGGTTATGCCTACGAAGCGATTAAGTATGGCCGTCAAAAAGCCATGGTGGCTGGTGGTGCAGAAGAGTTATGCATTACAGAAGCCGCTGTATTTGACACCTTGTACGCGACCAGCACAAAAAATGATGCTGCGAAAAGCACGCCACGACCATTTGATCAAAATCGTGATGGTCTGGTTATTGGTGAAGGTGCAGGCACACTGATTTTAGAAGAGTATGAGCATGCCCTTGCACGTGGAGCGACCATTTATGCGGAGCTAGTTGGTTTTGGTTGTAACTCAGATGGTCAACATGTTACGCAACCTACCGCAGAAACAATGCAAGTGGCTATTGAAATGGCCCTTAATGATGCACAGCTTACAGCGGATCAAATTGGCTATGTGAATGCTCATGGTACGTCAACAGATCGGGGTGATATTGCGGAGTCTCTGGCGACTTTCAATGCCCTTGGCAAGAAACCTATTAGTTCATTAAAAAGCTATTTAGGTCATACCTTAGGAGCGTGTGGCGCCATTGAAGCATGGGCAAGTATCAATATGATGAATGATGGTTGGTTTGCACCTACTATCAATTTAACGGATGTCGATCCTGAGTGTGCTGATTTAGATTATATCAAGGGCAATGGCCGTGAAATGCAAACAGATTACATTATGAGTAATAACTTTGCGTTTGGTGGCATCAATACCTCGTTAATCTTTAAAAAGTGGCAAGCATGATCAAGCGCAGCATCATAAGTATTTTATTTATTCTAACTTTTAATGCTTATGCTGCAGAAGATAGTGTAGAAAAGGGCACTGCAAAAATGGAGTTCGGTGCAGGCCTTTTTTATGCTGATATCCCGCATTATTTAGGTTCAGATGAAAGTGAGCAATACCTATTGCCTGTGCCTTATTTTCGTTATCAAAGCGATAAAATGGCCATCGACCGCAATAACTTCACTGGCTTTTTGTGGCAGCAAGAAAACCTCCATTTAGATTTATCTGCCAACGTAGGTCTTGCAGTTGACAGTGAAGACAACAAAGCCCGAGAAGGTATGGATGATCTAGATTGGGTGTTTGAATTAGGGCCTTCACTTAATTACTACCTAATAGGTGAACCAAACGCTAAACAGCATTTGTATTTAAGCCTGTTTGCACGCAAAGCCATTGCGACAGATTTCTCAGGTATTGATGATATTGGCTGGCGTTATGGGCCAAGTGTGTATTATCGAGTGCCGATCATCGAAAAAGCGGATTCACAATTTTCATTAGCGTTTCGTGGCAATATCAACTTTGCTAGCGATAAATACCTTGATTACTACTATGGAGTGAGTGACTTACATAGCAATGAAACTCGCCAAGCATACTCAAGTCGTTCAGGTTTTTCTGGCGCTGATGTATCAATTGGGGTACATTTTGACACACCAAAGTATTGGTTAGGTGGTTTTGTTAAATATCATCACCTTGCTAACAGTCAACAAGATGCAAGCCCACTCGTGAAGCAAGATTATAATGTTTCGGTCGGTTTTGGTGTTGCATGGAAGTTTTATAGAAGGAATTTTTAAATGAAGTTATTGCCCCTTGCATGTGTTTTAGCGGCTTGTTTGTTTTCAACAAACAGTTTTGCACGTGATGATATACAAACGCTACCTGTACAAGCACTACTTGAAACCACCAAAGCGAAACAAGCGCTGTTAGATATTCCGCTGTATTTTGCTGATCAAAGTCATACCAGCATTAAAACCAATTATGGTGAAGTTATCACCAACAAGAAAACCAACGCATTTAATAAAACTGACCGAGAGGCGTGTGAATGGGTAATGCTCAGTGCTTTAAAAGCATTACAAGAGCGTGCTGTTCGTGAAGGCATGAATGCAGTTGTAAATATTCAGTCGTATTACAAGAAGCGTGAGTTTGTCAGCCAAACAGAATATCAATGTGGTGCGGGCACATTTGTTGCTGGCGTGGCATTAAAAGGCACTTTAGTTAAGTTATAACTAACTAAAGTCATTTTTTTTCTGTATAATTTGCGACCCTTGATATGATGGCCGCAGGTTATACAGCATGAATTTTAAATCATTTAGTTTTTCTTCTGAGCTTTTACAGGCATTAGAAGAGCTTAATTTCGAAACGCTTACTCCCGTTCAACGTAGTGCAATTCCTGCGGTAAGAAAAGGCAAAGACGTACTTGTTAGTGCGCAAACAGGCACGGGTAAAACCGCAGCATTTGCTTTACCACTTATCCAAAAATTATCAGAATCAGCGGTTAGTGAAAATAATGCACCGAGTGCATTAGTGCTTGCACCTACTCGCGAGTTAGCTGAACAAATCGCTAATAATTTTAAAGCGTTTGCAAAATACACTGAACTCAAAACAGTGTGCTTGTTTGGTGGTATCAATTTAGCGGGTCAAGCTAACGATTTGAAAGCGGGTGTTGACATCGTGGTTGCAACGCCAGGGCGCTTACTTGATCATATTCGTTTAGGTAACATCAGCTTAGCTAATGTTAAGCATTTAGTGCTTGATGAAGCTGACCGTATGCTAGACATGGGTTTTATCAGCGATATGCAAACGGTTATAAATAGCTGTGATGAAGCGCGTCAAATCTTGTTGTTCTCTGCCACTTTCCCTGCTGCAATTAAACAATTTGCGAGTAAAGTACTAAAGCAGCCTGAAATCATTCGTGTCGATCAAACAAACAGTACCGCAGAAACAGTGCAACACGTTGTTTATCCTGTTGAAGAGCGCCGAAAGCAAGAACTTTTATCTGAATTGATTGGTAAGAAAAATTGGCAGCAGGTACTTGTTTTCGTAAACATGAAAGAGACTGCTGATGAGCTTGTAAAAGAGCTTAACCTTGATGGTATTCCAGCGGTTGTTTGTCATGGTGATAAAACCCAAGGTAATCGTCGCCGCGCTTTGCGCGAGTTTAAAGAAGGTAAAGTTCGTGTGCTGGTCGCAACCGAAGTGGCTGCCCGTGGTATTGATATTGAAGGTTTACCACGTGTGATCAACATCGACCTACCTTGGCTTGCAGAAGACTACGTGCACCGTATCGGCCGTACAGGTCGTGCTGGTAAGCCGGGTCAAGCTATTTCGTTTGTCAGCCGTGAAGAAGAAAACACTTTATTTGATATCGAAAAGCTAATCGGACAGCGCATCAAGCGTGTTGTTTTACCAGGTTACGAAGTAAGCAGCCGTGAAGTACTGATTGATAAAATTGGTAAAAAGCCGTCGCATTTACGCCGTAGCCGTACAAATAAGGCTTCAGGTCAGGCTACGGGTGAAGCGCGTGCGAAGAATCGTTCACGTATCGCAAATGTTCGCAAATCTTTGAAAGGCAATAAATTAAGCCTTAAAAAGTAATGAATTTCGATAACAAACGATAAGAGCTTCTATAAAAAAGCCCCATTGCTGTTTGGCTATGGGGCTTTTTTTGGCTCTGTTATTAGTACAAATGGAGTGTTTTGTTAAATTTTATGACGTTAAATTGAAAATAAGATTAACAAATGTACCTTGCTGAATTACAATCGCTTTGAAATCAGTCAAGTAGCGTTTCTAACGCGCCAGTATCTAAATGGATGTTTATGCAGTACTTAAAAAGAATAATAAATAAAATAATCGCCCCTACATTTTTACTCAGTGTTGCTAGTGTGCCTTTTTATGCTAATGCATTTGATAAAGCAGAATTCTCCCTTGCCCATATTAAAGAGTCGATTAGCGTTGATGGTGTGATGGATGAATCGCACTGGCAATACGCTACAAAAGTGCCACTAAAATATCAAAATGAACCAACTGAAAAAGGTACGCCTCTCGTTCAAACTGATGCTTACATGTATGAAGATGGTAAATACTTGTATGTTGGTTTTATTGCAAAAGATAATGACCCTTCGCAAATTCGTGCCGCCCTTCGAGACCGCGATACACTCTGGCAAGACGACAATGTTGCCTTGATGATTGATACCTTCAATGATGAACGAACTGGCTATGAGTTTTATGTAAACCCACTGGGTGCGCAAGGCGATATGCGCATGACCGATATCGATGATTGGGCGGAAGACCCATCATGGGACGCCATTTGGGATAGTGCAGGGCAAATAACTGACGATGGGTATGTGGTTGAAATGCGTATTCCATTTACTGCACTTCGCTTTCCAAAGGATCAAGCCCAGTTAACGTGGAGTTTTGCAGTATGGCGTAATTACCCGCGTGATGTGTATTATCAAATGTCGAACGTTGGTTTTGACCGAGATGTGAAGTGTAGCTTTTGTCAGTTTGATAAACTCACAGGCTTTGCCAACATGACTGAAAGCCAAAATATTCAGCTTACGCCAACATTAACTGCGCTTCGCCATGATACCAAAGATACAGTGCCGGGTGATTGGCAAAATGGTGATATTGATACTGAAGCGGGCTTGGACTTACGTTGGGGGGTCACGCAAGATGCGGTTATTAATGCCACCATTAACCCTGACTTTTCGCAGGTTGAGGCAGATTCACTTGAACTTGATGTAAATACCACTTACTCAATTTACTATGCTGAAAAGCGCCCATTCTTTTTAGATGGCGCCTCTTACTTTAATACCAGCCAATTAGAGCTTTTATACACGCGAATGATTGCTGAACCTGATGTGGGTTTAAAATTAACGGGTAAAACTGGCGCACACAGCTATGGCTTTATGTACGCTGACGATCAGAATACCAGTGTCTTACTTCCGACGAATCAAGGGTCGGGCTTTGCCAATCTTGCAGATAAAACACAAGCAGTAGCAGGGCGTTATCAGTTTGATATTGGTGAAAAAAGTACGATTGGTGTGATGAGTACTCACCGTGAAAATGATGATTATCATAATACGGTGTTATCTCTAGATGGAAGCTACTGGTTTAATCAATCAGATAGTTTGCAGTATCAAGTAGCAACTACAGATACTACCAACCCCGATTTTTTAGTGGATTATTATGGCGTTGATAAAGACCAATCCGATCAAGCTTATGCCATTGAATTCACGAGAACTAAGCGTGATTACGAAGTCTATGCTAATTACGAAAATATCGGTAAAGAATACCGCTCAGACTTAGGTTACCAAGCTAAAGTTGATTATGAACAAGTACAATTAGGTGGTGGGCAAACCTGGTATCGTGATGCTGATGATGCAATCACAGAGTACAGTTACAATGTTGAGTGGGATAAAACATGGGCGCAAAATGGCGACCTACTCGAAGAAGAATATGATGGCTATTTTACCTTTAAAGGTAAGATGCAATCGCAAACAGAAATTGGTTTTATTCATCGAAATGAGTTTTATGCCGGCGAGTACTTTAACCAAAACATAGGCTATATCTACGGCGGTTTTAGACCCATCCGCGATGTTCGTTTCTTATTGTATGCTCAATATGGCAGTAAAATCGATTACAGTAATGCCGCTCTCGGTACTATGGTGCGCATTGAACCTGAGATGACATGGGATATTAACGACCATTGGCAGATTCAATTAGAGCACAGCTACAGCTACCTAGATAACGAGCAAAATGAGCGTGTTTATACTGCAAACTTAACGGATCTACGTGTTTATTATAAATTTAATATGCGCTCGATGCTGAAACTCGTTTTACAGTTTGAAGATGTCGATCGAAACAATGAAGCTTATCGATTTGATGTAAGCCAAACTAACCGCGATTATGGTACTCAGCTAGTGTATTCGTACAAAATTAACTCGCAGACACTGTTTTATTTAGGGTATTCTGATAAAGGGTATCAAGATGATTCGTTGAAGAGTCTTGAGCGTGATCAGCGTACCTTCTTCACTAAACTAAGCTATGCATGGCAGCTTTAAAAATTATAAAAAAGGAAAATCATAATGAATATTGCAAAAATATCAGCTGTTGCAGTTGCAGCTACTGTACTTGCGGGTTGTGCAGCGAAACAAGATGTAAGTCGTTTTGAAGCGGAAAAACCAAAAACCGTGTGTATTGCAGAGCACCAAGCAGTTAAAGAAGGTGTTGTAGCATCACTACAATCTGGTTTTGCAAAACATAATGTGCAAACGCGTGTTATCCCTGCCAATTATGTAATGAAACATCAAGCGTATCAAACAGACATTTCAGCTGCTAACACAGATGGTTGTGATGCGATTGCATTTTATGTTGCTAACTGGCATTGGGATTTAGCCCTATACATGGCCTATGCCAATATTTGGGTCACTAATGTTGACCAAACTAAAACAATTGCTCAGGCAAGCTATCGCACGGGTGGTGGGTTAGATAAGTTTATTGATGCAAACGATAAAATCATCGAATTAGTTGATTCAATGTTCCAGCAAGTTGAAGCCAAGAAACAACAAGAAAGCCAGAAAAAAGCAATATAAAATAATATGTTGGTCAGCTTATAGCTGACCAACTTCTTCGTTTACTTTACTTCTTACTACCCCTTCAAGGCTTTTTAAGCCCCATTGCTTACCAATTTCGACAGCTTCTTCAATAGGCTTTTTCAAGGTTACGGCATTGTATAGCGCAACGAGAGCGCCAACACGGTTGCTACTCGCACAGTGAAGTAAGGTGGTTTGTTGTTGGTGCTCATTGAGTAAAGCCTGAAGTTTAGTGGCGTTTTCAATGGTAATATCAGCTTTAGATTGCACAGGAATATGGAAATAGTTCATGCCAAGCTCTGTGACTAACTCTTGCTCAGACCAATTCGTTTCGTTATCACCACGAAGGTTGATAATGTTCACAACACCAAGTTGTTTTAGCTTGGCAAAATCGGTTTGATTTGGCTGACCTGACGTTAATACATGCTCAGACTGCGCCTTGAGATTTAAAATATCTAGTTGCGTTACAGCTGTTTGTGCAGCTAATGCAGAAAAAGACAGCAGCGCAGCACATGCTAATTGTATGAACTTATTCATGTTACTCCTTAAAGTGTGTTTAATTTTTGCTGTAGACGGTTTTACCACGGCTAATAGTTTCTAACACTTGTAAGTTATGTAGCTCTGCGGGCTTTATTTTCAACGGGTTGTTATCAAGGATAATTAAATCTGCTTGCATCCCTTGTTTTAATTGCCCTTTTGAGCTTTCTTCAAAGTGTTGATACGCAGGCCATGTCGTCATTGCTTGTAGGGCAGTATACACAGAAACGCGTTGATCTGGGCCTAATACTTGATCTGTACGGGTCGTACGGTTAACCGTTGCATCTAATACGCGCAGTGCGTTTGGCAAGGCCACGGGTGCATCATGATGGGTGCTAAACATTAATCCTTGTTCGAGGACCGCATGAGTAGGTGAAATAAAATCAGCTCGGGGGTGACCAAGTACCGAATTTACATGCCAGTCGCCCCAATAAAAGGTATGCATTGGGAAGAGCGATGGAAATATGCCTAACTCTTTAAGGCGATTTACCTGATCTTGACGAATTGTTTGACCATGAATGAGCACTGGGCGGCGGTCTTTTTTACCAAGCTTGTTATTGGCATTTTCAACGGCATTTAAGAACTGCTCAATAGCAGCATCACCATTTGCATGCGTCATCACTTGCCAGCCATTGGCAAAGGCCGTTTCTACATATTCATAAGCTTGTTCATCATTAAAAGTAGGGTAGCCTGCATAACCTTGCTCTTGGCCTTCGGGGGCTTTTAGGTAAGGATGAGATAACCAAGCAGTTTTACCTTGTGGTGAGCCATCAAAGTTAAGTTTTACACCCCCAATGCGAAAATGATTCGTGTAGTTTTTACTGTTATAGCTTGAATCCATAAAACTGCTGCTGGTGGCCATATCGGCATAGGCAACCACATCAATCACGAATTTATCCGCTTTTGATGCCCTTACCATTGAATCATAGGCTTCTTGAGTTGCTCGGCCCTCTTGCGCTGTAGTGTAGCCGTATTTTGTATAGAGCTTTTGTCCTTCTTGGAGCATTAAATCTTGTAAGTCAGGATCAAAGGACTGCATGAGTTTAAACAGTAAACCAAAGTGTGCGTTTTCTTCGAGCACGCCATTGGGTTCTTGCGAGTTCGGCATACGACGAATTAGCCCGCCTTTAGGGTTTTCTGTGTTTTCATCGATGCCAGCCATGGCTAAGGCTTTACTATTTGCAACACTCAAATGCCCTGAGGTATGAATGATAATGACCGGCTTTTCGGTGCTCACGCGGTCTAAATCCATTTTAGTTGGGTATCTATCAAGCTCAGCATCATCGTAACCAAAGCCTAAAATTGCCCCCGTTTTTTCAATAAATGTAGTGTAGTCAGGGTTATTTTGTGCGGCGGTGAGAATATTAACAATTTGTTCAACGCTATTGGCATCACCATCTGGGCTAGGTAATACATTGGCCACCATAGCTTGCAAACCAACACCATAGACATGGCTATGGCCATCTACAAAGCCTGGCATTAAAGTTTTACCTTGTAAATCAATCAGCTTTGTTTTGCCAAACTTATGCTCAAGTGCTTTAGTTTTATCACCCACAAAGATGATCTTGTCACCTTGCGTTGCGATTGCCTGCGCATATTCTGGTTCATCGCCAGTCATTGTAAGAATATCGCCACCATAATAAATGGCATCTGCAGCACTTACTTGCAAAGGTAGGGTTTTAGCTGTTTGCTCAGGGGGGTTATCGCAAGCCGTTAAGGCAAGGAATGCACAAGCGATCGCGAGATGATGTTTCATATAACTCTTCCATGAATTTTAATTATGTCTAAGAATATAGTCTGTTTTAAAATTTTGTCTTTAAAAAATGGACTTAAATTTCATTAAAGTACAAGACAATAGCAGCGCCATCGAGGCTACTGCCGTTATGAATGTTGATACCCACTCCAAAGTTGTCAAACCACGATGTCCACTTTCTACTGTCCCATAAAAAGCCAATACCGTATTCATAAAAGTGGTCGGTCCCAAACGCTACACGACTATCACCGCCTAAATCAATTCGCTGTCCTTTGATATAAAAAGCTTGCTCAAAAGGCCCGATTTTAAACATGTTAAATTTAGCTTTTATACCATTGAGAGTACGCCACGTCTCTGGTGCTGCATTACTTATCCCATCAGGATGAGACAGAGCCCAGCCATAGTAATAATTAAAGTTAAGCTTGTACTCGTAATAGCCCCAATACCTAGGAAGTCGATAGATCATAGTCGCATTTGGGTTTAACACCAGTGCATTACTATTGAGGTTGGTGTAAAGGTTATCAGCTAAAGGCTGTAAGTCGCGTCTGGATTCAGAGGAGTTGTAATCATAATCATTGTTGTAATGTAAGTAGTGAGTATTAAAGCCAAATTGATATGACCATTTAGAGCCAAGTGCTTTCTCAGCATTAAAACCGAGCATCCCGTTATACACAGTTTCTGAAATATAGTCGTCAGCGACATTCTCATACAAAGAGATAAAATCTGATTGATTTAAATAACTTATTCTGCCGGTCAAACTTAGTTTGTGTTGATAAATAGGCTCATCAAGCTGCCATGTGTAAGGAATACTGTAGAGCTTAAGCTCCTTTCTAAGTGCGATACTGTCTTCATCTTTGCTGGCATGTTGCGGGTCAAACAGTGTTTGCGGATCAAAATCACCAAACCCCAAAGTAATACTGTCACCATCCGTTAAAACTAACGACGTTGCAAATGCGGTTTCAAGTTGTTTGGTTGGATTAGCATATAAATTAAATACATTTAATGCGTACAGGAGAAGCCACAGCTTAAATTGCTTTTTCATAAAAAATAACAATAAAAATTAATGTCTTAATAATAGTCGCAAAGTTAGTTTTCAACAATCTCAGGTACAAAAAAGCCAAGCATTAGCTTGGCTTTTTTCATCTCTTGAATAAGAGATTAAGGCTGATAATAAATCGGTGATTCAGGGCCAACTGGGAAGCCCAGTACAAACACCCATAAGTAGAATAACGCGACCCAACCAACAAAGAAGATGATGCTGTAAGGAAGCATGGTCGCAACCAATGTACCAATCCCCATGTCTTTCTTATACTTCGTTGCCACAGCCAGTATCAAGCCAAAATAGCTCATCATTGGGGTGATAAGGTTCGTAACAGAGTCACCAATGCGGTACGCTGCTTGGATGGTTTCTGGCGCATAGCCTATTAGCATTAACATTGGTACGAAGATAGGTGCCGTGACAGCCCATTGTGCTGATGAAGAGCCTAAGCTTAAGTTTACTAATGCACACATTAAGATGAATAGCACAAATACTTCTGGGCCAGTTAGGTTTAACGCTTGTAATAGAGCGGCGCCGTTAATGGCTAATATTGTGCCAAGGTTGGTCCATTTAAAGAAAGCAACGAACTGTGCTGCAAAGAAAACCAGCACAATGTACATACCCATCGAGCTCATACTTTTACTCATGGCATCGATGACATCTTTATCGTTTTTCATGGTGCCAACAACGCGGCCGTAAACAAAACCTGGAATACCGAAAGTTACAAAGATAAAGACCACAATGCCTTTTAAAAATGGCGAGTGTGCAACAAGGCCTGTTTCTGGGTTACGCAAAATGCCGTCTTCAGGAACAATTGTCCAAGCAAGTAATAATGACACCACTAACAGTGAAACACCGGCCCACTTAAGGCCTGATTTTTCTTTATCGGTTAAACCTGCAATGTCATTTTTAGGTAAATCATTGCTTGCTTCATCTGGGTTGTATTTGCCAAGGCGTGGCTCAACGATTTTCTCGGTAACGAACGTGCCTAAAATGGCAATTAAAAATACTGAGATCATCATGAAATACCAGTTTGCTTCAGCGCCAACTTGGTAATTTGGATCAATCATTTGTGCTGCTGGCGTGGTGATACCTGCAAGCAGCGGGTCTATGGTACCAAGTAATAAATTGGCACTGTAACCACCTGAAACACCGGCAAATGCTGCAGCAAGACCGGCAAGCGGATGACGACCAAGACTGTGGAATATCATGGCTGCTAATGGAATAAGTACGACGTAGCCAAGTTCAGATGCCGTATTTGATAAAATCGCAGCAAACACCACCATAAAAGTAACTAGGCGTTTAGATGCGCCCATTACCATGCCACGCATAGCAGCAGAGAGTAAACCAGAGTGCTCTGCAACACTTACACCTAATAGAGCAACTAATACCGTCCCAAGTGGTGCAAAGCTGGTGAAGTTCGTAACAAGGCCGGTAACGATACGCTGCAGGCCTTCGGCACTGAGCAGGCTGACCACTTCAATTACACCATCAGGATCGCGAACTGCTGCGCCCTCAGGGCGTGGGTCGATAGCACTTAAACCAAACCAGTCGGCAATTCCGCTAAAGACAATGATAGCAACGCAGAACATTGCAAATAAGGTGATAGGATGGGGTAGCATATTACCCAAAAATTCAACGGTGGCTAAAAATCGGTTAAATAACCCATTGTTACCACCCTCATGGGTGTTGTGAGAGTTTATTGCTTTTGACATGTCCAGTTCTCGTTATTTCAAAATGGCGCTAACCTAGCATTTTTTACCGGACAGATCATGTTTTAGCGGTAGGCGTTCTAATAGGTACGTTCCAATACACCCTTATATAGCAAGGGGTAGCGGCGCAAACGTTTGCCAATGTAATCATCAGCTAGAATTTGCGCACAGATTTGCTCTACATCGTTACTTGCTTCAAATACCCAATCAAAGCGCTCGATTGCAAGCAGAAAACCACGCTTGAGGAACTGTTGTTCACGATAGTAACTAAGATTATCGCGAATGATATCTAACTTACCTGGGTTAGATTTAAGTTCATCAATTACTTGGTTGATAAACGCTTGCTGTTGCTTTGACTCAGCTTTTACCCGTCGTTTCATTACTTCTTCACAGTTCCTTTTCAGCGATATAAAGCACTTTCTTTAAAAAATCTTCTTTGTTCTTTTCATGTTGATAGTCAAGGTGATAGGTATTATGAAAGCCAAAGCGTAGTAACACACCACTGCCTTTTAGATATACCGTATAACCATCGATATCCGAAAAAGCACAAATACCTTCATAGAGCTTACCATCTTCATGATCTTCACCGTGTTGAATGATTTTTTCATACACAGAAAGAATTAATTTACCGTCTAGCTCATTTTTCATGATGACTCCTTTTTGATGTAATACGTTTCAAACCTATAAAAAGTTTAGTGTTATTTTATGCAGGTATTAACTGTTTTGAGTATTTTTAAAACCTTACTTTGCGATATATCAGTAAAATCACATTGAGTAAGCGGATGTCGAAAATTTACAATATTTTCTCTTATCTTAAACTTAAGATAGATTTTATTTGAGGGACGCACAATGAGATATAAATTTATACCCCTGATACTACTAGCAGGCTTGGTGCTTGTAAGCAAAAGCATATCAGCAAATACAGCCCCCTTGGTGTTAGAAAATGAAGCGGGGCAAATAGTTAAACTTGACAGTTACTTAGGCAAGAAACCCGTTTACTTAAAGTTTTGGGCGACTTGGTGCAAGCCATGTATGGAGCAAATGCCACATTTTCAGCATGCATATGAGCAATATGGCGATAAAATTCAATTCGTGGCTATTAATATTGACCTTAATGATGATGCAGACGCTGTTGCTAAGGTTAAAGAGCGTTTTTCACTCACTATGCCAATATTTACTGATCACACAGGCCAGGTTGCTAAACATTATGAATTTATGGGCACCCCTTTTCATGTGTTGATTGATAGTGATAAAAAGGTGATTTTTCAAGGCCACGAAGCAGATAAACCGCTTGATAACACATTACGTTTGTTATCACACAATGGCAAAGTTGATGAAGCGCGCTTACTAAACGAAAAGCAAGGCCAAGCCACTCCTTTGGTAATTCCGAATAAAGGCAAAAAAGCTGTGCTATTCACCGCAACATGGTGCGACTGGTACTTAGCCGACACGCGCCCTGCAATGGCAAAGCAGTGTGTATTAGCGCAGCAACATGTTAATCAGTTGGTAGAGCAAGGAGTTGATGTCGAGGTTAAAGTGAGTCAGCTGTGGACTGATCAAAGCGCAGTGCAAGAATATGTTGATAAATTCTCTGCAACCATGCCGGTTTCAATCGATTATGGTAATGATTTATTTATCGAAAATGGCATTAATTCGGTACCCAGTTTACTTCTCTACAACGACGGAAAATTAGTCTCTAAAAAAGCTAAATTTTAATTAAAACAGCATGATTTTGCTTTGTAATTATGCAAATTTAGCCTATGCTCAAGGCTCATTACACAGTGAGCCTAGAGCATGATAGATAAGGCATTATTAGCAAAAACACGCGAGTTATCTGACCGATTAATCGCACTGCAAACACCCATTCGTATCCTTGATGCGATCAACTGGGATAAACAAATCAAAGAAGAGTTTTTTAAGCATAAGTGCCAAAAGAACCCAACGGTTGATCAAGCCTATTACCAACAGCGTGACCTTGGTTTTGTACCAAGTGAGTTACGTCGTGCGTTCTCTGATTTAAATCGCGATATCATCAGCCAGCTAGGGCAGTTAAACCCGATTGCGCAATACATGAGCAAAATGTGTACTGAATATAAAACCGTACTTAGTATGATTGAATATCGCGGTACCCCTGAATTTCATGATTTGTCTGTTGAGTTGTTTGGTCACCCCAAAGATTTATTCCATGCTGGAGAGCCTTCACTTTCTGAGCTTGCAACCATGCTTGAGCAGCCGCTAAAGAGTATGCTTGATGCGGATATTTTACCTGATGATCCAAAAAACATAGATGCAGAAGACGCGGTTAAAATTTTAGCATCACAAGTGGCTCAAACGATGCCGGGCATCGATGTTGAGGTTATTCTGAGTGACGGTATTGTGAGTGACGCCGCGGCAGGTGCAAATAATATTAAACTTAATCAAGATGTTAAATTCTCTCAAAGAGAGCTAGATATTCTTGAGGTGCATGAAGGCTGGATCCATGTCGGAACCACGCAAAACGGTCTTGCTCAGCCTTATTTAACCTGTTTAAGTAAAGGCACACCGAGCTCCACAGTTACCCAAGAAGGCCTTGCGGTATTGACCGAAATTATTACCTTAAAGTCGACGCCACGACGTTTAGCAAAGTTAGTGAACCGTATTCAAGGTATTACTAAGGTTATTGATGGTGCGGAGTTTGTTGATATTTATCGTGATTATGTAGCGCAAGGTTTGAGTAAAGACGACAGTTATACACTTACTCAGCGAGTGTTTAGAGGCAGTACGGCAACAGGCTTACCATTTACCAAAGATATCGCTTATATCAAAGGTTTCGTGTTGGTGTATAACCTTATACGAGTTGCCATTCAGTTAGGTCGAATTGATCAACTGCACTTGTTATTGGTTGGTAAAATCTCAATAGATGATTTTAGACTGATATCGCAACTACATGATTTAGGTGTGATTGAAGACCCTAAATTTATTCCACCACACTTTAAAGACTTACGAGGCCTAGCAACTTGGCTAAGCTTTGGACGTTTTATTGGAAACTTGTCGTTTGAACAATTAGAAAACGATTACAAACCACTCTTTATTTAAATAAATATATAAAAAAATGCAGCTGGAATGAGCAGCTGCATTTTAAGAGTTAAAGCATGTTGCCTTACATGCTTTTAGTCGAGGAAACGATTAACCGGTGAGTGCGTCAACCTGCACTACATCATTCAGTACGATAACTTCTGCACGTTTGAAGAAGTTAAAATCTGTTGCGGTTGCTAATGTGTAAGCACCCATCATACGGCTGATGATTAAATCACCATTGTTTAATTTTGGTAGCATAATTGACTCACTTACTACGTCGATGCTATCGCAAGTCGGGCCTGCTAATACTGACTCAACACGTTCGTTTGATTGCTTGAACGAGTCGATAGGGTATGAAGCTTCATCGAACAATAAACCACTGAAAGAGCCGTAAATTCCATCATCTAAATAGTACCAAGGCTTGCCATCACGTACTGCTTGACCCATTACCGATGCAACGCTGGTTACAGCACTGGCTACAATAAAGCGACCTGGTTCAGCAATTACGCGAACTGTCTCTGGTAACTGTGCTAAGGCATCATTAATCGGTGCACAAAATTCTTCAATTGGCAGCACGTCTTTGTTGTAAGGCACAGGGAAACCACCGCCGATATCAAGCGTACTAAGCGCAGGTAATCCTAATGCGGCTACGTGGTTAATCACTTGATTACATGCAGCAATGGCAGTGACATATTTAGCTGGGCTTGCTGTTTGCGAGCCAACATGGAACGACAACCCTTTGATACGAATACCTAATTGTTGCGCATAGCTAATGATTTCAATAGCCATTGCTGGGCTACAACCAAATTTTTTCGATAAATCAGCGAATGCTTCCGCATTACGAAAACTTAAGCGAACAAGTAACTCAACCTGCTCTTTGTATGCAATGAACTTTTCTAATTCGTTGATGTTATCAACCACAAACACATTACAACCGTATTCAAGTGCATCACGAATATCACGATCACGTTTGATTGGGTGCGTGTGAATCGTACGATCACTGGGTACGCCTTGGCTGGCGACTAAGTCAACTTCACCGCTGGTTGCTAAATCAAAGCTGGCACCTTCTTCTAAAAGCGTACGAACAACCGCTGGATGAGGAAGTGGTTTTAAGGCAAAGTGTAAAGCAACGCCAGGTAAAGCACGGCTTAATGCACGGTATTGATGACGAACTGATTCACAATCAAGCACCATTAATGGCGCGCCATGTTGTGCAACGAGTTGTTCAATAAATTGGTTTGAAGGTTGTGCTACTGGTTCGTTTGCAGCAACCGATGCTGCAGGTACTTTGATTGTTAAGTCTTGTGTAAGTGTTGAAATAGCCATTTTACTCTCCGGCAATTAAGCAACTGCTCGGAAAAAAATGGAAGTCCGAGTCAGTTGAGTGTTATTAAGCGCACAGTATGTTCTGTGCAATCAAATACACTCTTGGATAGTTGCTCTATCGCCTTGCTACAAACAGGGTTTGTAATGTACTCGGATTGGCTATCATCAAGAAGCGGCGAGATAATAGATCTGCTTTTTTATTTACGCAAGTATTTTTTCATAATATTTCGAGTTATTTTTGTACAGCAAATCGAGTTGGCTTAGTCACTGTTTTCAAAGCGAATTCCATAGCTTTGTGTATAAATGTTGAGCATGGCTTTTGCATCATCAGGGTGATTACTTTTGCTGTGTAGTTGCTGAATATAGGCGGCCATCTCAGCACTTTTCATATAATCATTGATAAGTGCAATAGCACGATAACCCGCTGCGGTTTTACTGCAGGTAAAAAAGCCATTGATAAATTCAGGATATTCGGCAATTCGTCTTGATGTGAGTTGGTTTAACTCATGGGCAGGTATATGCGCTTCAAGTGCTTGTTTGTATGCAACAATGTAATCAATACGCTTATTAAGTAATAGCCGACTCAGTTGTAAAAATGCATTTTCTCCGTAAATAGCCGCAACGTTGTATTGTTTATTAGCAAAAACCTCATCGAGTTCGCGATAGCTGGTGGAACCAATAATGCCAAAACTACCTTTGTTTTTGAGAAGCTTAGTGACAGAAATAGGCGCCGAACCTGACTCTAAAGTGCTTTTAAGTGCATAGATTTGACGCTGTACATGCATATAGGTGGGTATGTTAGAAAACACCATGGATTCTGCTCGTTCAGGGGTTTTGATTGCGTTAAAGGTGCAACTGGCCTCATTACTTGATAAGCGCTTCATTAAGCGCGCATGATTGGTAAAGTCGACGTCTATATCGAATTCATCAGCAAGGGCTGGATTGATAACAGCAGCAAGGTGGAGGTTAATGCTGAGTTTATCTGCTTCGCTGGCAAAATATGCATGAGACAAAATTGTAAGCGTGGGTTTTTCTGTTGCCGTTGCTGTGTTTAGGGTAATAAGAATTACGATAAACGCAATTAGTCTCATACATTTCCTTGTGTACCAATTCGCTTATTGCGTTAAGCGAATTGGTCTGTGCTAATTAGCGAGCATTGGTGCTCTCAAAAATTTTGTCAGCTGATGCTGCCACAAAACCTGTGTATAGCTCGCCATCTGGTTTTGCGTAACGCAGAGCGAACTCATAAAAACAACTCGGTACGGCAACAACACCATCACTAAATTCAACTTCGCTGTCATCAGCAAGGGTTGAAGATTGCTCAAGTAATACTTCTGGTGAACCTTTGATTTCGCCGCCAGATGTATTTAGCGCAAAACCCGCATCTTTAAGTGCTTGGTTTACACTTTCGATATCATCGAATTTTGCTAATTCATTGATGCTCACGGTAAAGTGATTAGCACGGTAACCCCATGCTGACATCCATGCTGCGTATTCGCTTTCTGCAAGCAGCTTTTTGTAGGTGTCTGAGCTTACTTGCCAGTGCGTACCTGAATAGAGGAAATTATCCGCTGTTACAGCGTCTTCGTCAATCTGATCAACCATGTCATTAACGATAGCTTGTAATTCTTCTGAGCATTGCTCAACAAGTAATTCAGAAATGAAAACTTTAGGTTGCTTAGGATCTGAGTGTTCGAAGTGCTTAGCGTATAGTTTTTTCGCTTCGAAGTGGTACTCGCCGCATTCTTTGTAACCAACTGCTAAAAAGTGCGCAGCTAGTTTTTCTAAACCGATTTTTTCATGGTTAAAAGTACGTAAAGCGATGTGATCGTTGATCACGTCATCTTGTTGTGTAGAGCCAAGTAACTCATGTACTTTTACTGCCGATGGCGTAACTGATAAATAGTTGTCCCATAGGTTTTCAAATAGGGCGTTTACATCTGTGTGCATGTTTAATTCCTTCAATTAAGGCGGCGAGGCCGCCAAACAATTATTCAATAATTAAGCCCGGCGCAAGGGTCTGTGGTAAGTTAACTTTATCGGCTTCAACAGAAGCAACAGGGTATGCACAGTAGTCAGCTGCGTAATAAGCGCTCGCTCTGTGGTTACCACTAGCACCAATACCACCAAACGGTGCAGCGCTTGATGCGCCTGTAATTGGTCGGTTCCAGTTAACAATACCGGCACGAATACGTTTTAAGAAATGCTGGTAGTCATTACTATCATCACTTAATAAACCAGCAGATAAACCAAAAGAGGTGTTATTTGCTTCATTAATCGCGCTATCGAAATCTGTATAACGGTAAACCTTGATAAGAGGACCAAAGTGCTCTTCATCAGGCATGTCTTTAACAGCGGTTACATCAATAATACCTGGGCTTACAAAACCTGTACCCGGCTCAAGATGTTTAAGCTCAACAAGAGAAGTAGCTCCCATATCAAGTAACTGCTGCTGAGCTGCAACCATACCTAGTGCTGCTTTTTCGCTGATCATTGCCCCCATAAATGGTTGATCTTCGCTAAAGCTGTCGGCTACTTTGATGTTTTTTGTTGCAGCAATTAATTTTTCTAAAATTGCATCACCATTTGCCGAGTTCTCGATGAATAAACGACGAGAACAGGTACAACGTTGGCCAGACGTAATGAAACCAGACTGGATAATGTCGTGAACAGCCGCACTTACATCTGCGACATCTTTTACGATCAGTGGATTATTACCACCCATTTCCAGCGCTAAGATTTTACCTGGATGACCTGCAAATTGCTTATGTAATAGGTGACCTGTATTTGAGCTACCCGTAAAGAATAAGCCATCAATATCTTGGTGAGAGGCCAAAGCAATACCTGTGTCTACTTCACCTTGTACAAGGTTAATGACACCGGCTGGTAAGCCTGCTTTTAGCCAAAGTTTTAAAGTGAACTCAGCAACATGAGGCGTCAGTTCTGATGGCTTAAATACAACCGTATTACCCGCTAAAATAGCAGGCACAATATGGCCATTTGGTAAGTGACCTGGGAAATTGTAAGGGCCAAATACGGCAACAACGCCATGTGGCTTGTGACGAATAAACGCTTTTGCGCCCGGCATTGGGTTTTCTGTGGTCCCAGTACGTTCGTGATAGGCTTTAATTGAAATGGCAATCTTACCTGTCATTGCGCCTACTTCGGTACGTGTTTCCCAAAGTGGTTTACCTGTTTCACGGGCGATAATCGTTGCAAACTCTTCGCTGTGCTCTTTAAGCTCTGCTGCAAAGTTTTCAAGAATAACGATACGCTCTTCAAGGGCCATATCAGCCCAGCCAAGCTGAGCACTGCGAGCAGCTTTGATTGCATCAGCGACTTGTTCAGCAGTGGCTGTTTTACCTTGCCAAACAACCTCGCCATTACTTGGGTTGATTGAACTAAAATCATGACCAAGGCCTGCTTGCCATTGGTTAGCAATAAGTTGAGTTGTTACACTCATTTTAAACTCCTTAAGTGGTTACAAACGGAAGAACCGTGCTGCATCCCCTTGTTTTAATTTAAGTGCATCTGCCACTTCTTGGCTGACGATTAACGTGTGCTTAGCGTGGTTATAGTGAGCATGTTTGGTGAATGTTGCTCTAAAGTCATTCACGCCTTGGTTGCAGATAGCTAATGTATCTGAGCTCTGCTCATTGATATGCGCAAGCTCACCAATGCTGATAGGGCACACTTGTGACTCACGAACACTGCGAATATTGCCAAGTTTTGCTTCAACAGTAGGCCCTGCATCGAAGAGGTCAACATAACCACGGTGCTCAAACCCTTCTTTTTCTAAGAGTTTAAGTGCAGGCTTGGTTTTTTCATGAACCTTACCAATCACAGCTTGGGCTTTTTTGCTCAGTAAGTTGGCATAAATAGGGTACTTAGGCATTAACTCGCTGATGAAGACTTTATCGCCTAAACCAACTAAATGGTCAGCCTGTGGGAACTCAATACTAAAAAAGTGCTCTTGTAACCACTGCCAGAAAGGCGAATGACCGTCTTCATCACTCACACCACGCATTTCTGCGATGATGGTGTCAGCAAAGCGTTCACTGTGCTGAGCCATAAATAGAAAACGTGATCGTGATAAAAAGCGACCTGTTAAGCCTTTGCGATTTTGCTCCCTTAAGAACAAGGTACAAATTTCAGAGCAACCTGTGTAGTCATTACACATACTCAGAATATCAACAGTGTTATATACGTTGAGAGTAGGTGAATGGTGAACAGTTTTACCAAGGTGGTAATGGTACAAAGGAACCGACATACCCACGGCAGCTTCAATAGCGGTTGTGCCAATTACGTCACCTGTTTTACTGTCTTCTAAAACAAATAAGTAGGTTTCGTCTTGTGGTTTATTAATGTCTTTTGCAAAACTGCGTTCAGCGCGTTCAATTTTTTCTTGTAGTAAATTGTCGTCGACCGGTAACGAGGTAAAACCATGCCCGGATTCCATTGCAATTTGCTTTAACGCGGCAAAATCATTTGCTGTTATAGGACGTAATACTTGCATTAATTGCACTCCAATGGCGCATACCTATAGCATGCGCCAACTAGGATTAACCGTTTACAACGTCTGCAACCGCTTTTTCAAAGCGAGCTAAACCTTCTTTGATATCCTCTAAAGGAATAACTAAAGATGGCGTAAAGCGCACAACGTTTGTACCAGCAACAAGGCTCATTAAACCGTGTTTAGTGCTTGCTACAAGAAAGTCGCGTGCACGGCCTTCAAATTTGCTGTTAAGAACCGCACCTAATAATAGACCTTTACCACGAACTTCACTAAATACGTCGTATTTTTCGTTGATTGCAGCAAAACCGTCGCGTAAAAGTTGTTCACGCTGTTTAACACCTGCAAGTACTTCTTCGTTATTAACAGTATCAAAAGCCGCTTCTGCTACAGCACATGCAAGTGGGTTACCACCGTAAGTTGAACCATGTGTGCCTACTTTTAAATGCTCTGCAATGCTTGCAGTTGTGATCATCGCACCGATTGGGAAACCACCACCTAACGCTTTTGCTGTCGTAAGAATATCTGGTGTTACATCTAAACCTTGGTATGCGTATAAATCACCTGTACGGCCAACACCTGTTTGTACTTCATCAAAAATAAGTAAAGCATTGTGTTTGTCACATAACGCGCGAACACCTTTAATAAATTCGTTCGTTGGCGAAATGATACCGCCTTCGCCTTGTAATGGCTCCATCATCACGGCACACGTGTTGTCGCTGATAAGTGCTTCAAACGCAGCTAAATCGTTATAGTCACAGTGATCGATTGCAGCAGGCTTAGGACCGAAACCATCTGAGTAAGCTGCTTGACCACCTACCGTAACAGTGAAGAATGTACGACCGTGGAAACCTTTGTTGAACGCGATGATTTGGTTCTTTTGCTCGCCGTGTACATCTAATGCCCAGCGACGCGCTAATTTTAATGCTGCTTCGTTAGCTTCTGCACCTGAGTTTGCAAAATACACTTTATCGGCAAATGTAGCGTCCGTTAATTTTTTAGCTAAGCGCAGTGCAGGCTCATTTGTCATTACGTTTGATAAGTGCCAAATTTTTTCGCCTTGCTCTTTTAGTGCATTGACAAGCGCTGGGTGACAATGGCCTAAACAGTTAACAGCGATACCACCTGCAAAATCGATAAATTCTTTACCGTTTTGATCCCAAACACGTGAGCCTTCACCGCGAACAGGAATAACCTCTGATGGGTTGTAGTTTGGTACCATTACGTCGTTAAAAAGTTCTCTTGTTACTTGCATTTGTTGCACCTAAATCTGGCTTAGTATGAAAAAGTTAAATTGCAAAAAATAGGTCAGTTAAGCCGTTCCTGCCTAATTAAGCACGATGAGATTATTTTTCTTATCTATTTTTCTTATTATCTGGGTTAGGAACTTAAATTTGCAGTGCTATTTTGTGAAAAATGACTAAAATAAAATGCAAATTAACGAAAAGAGTAGTCAAAGTGATAACTTCTCAAGATGAAAAACTATTAGCTATCTTAAGAACCAATGCGCGTGCGAGTATTTCTGACCTAGCGAGAGCGCTTAATTTATCGCGCTCAACAGTTCAAAGCCGAATGTTGAAATTAGAAGAAACAGGTGTGATCAAAGGTTATAGCGTAGACTATGGTGATGCCTATTTGAGCCAAATGGTATCGGCGCATGTTTCGATTAAAGTGAAACAAAAACTAACCACCAAAACGAATCTTGAACTAAAGCAGATTGATGCTATTTCACAGCTCTACGCAATTAGCGGTGAATTTGATTTGATTGCCGTTGTGCAAGCGCAAAACCTTGAAAAGTTAAGCCACCTATTAGATGACATTGGTAACTTAGATGGCGTTGAGCGAACAACGTCGTCAGTGATTTTAGAGACAAAGTTTAAGCGTTAACCCTTTATCAGGTAAATCTGACTCTATTGTCTATAATGACTTTAGTTTGTTAGTTATTTAGGCTTATGTCGATGCTTGCTTCATTATTGCTTTCGCTCACTGTGGCTCAGCCTTTTCAGTTAGGTACTAACCTGCCAATTAACGCACCACATAATGCAATTAATCATGTTGAATGTATTTTTAAGCAAATCAATGTGCCATTTAAGTTACAGAAACTACCTTGGTTAAGGGCTAAAAGGGAAGTGCAGCTAGATCGGCTAGATGGTTACTTTACCGCAAACCTGTTATCGCAAATGCAAGAGTATGGTGAGCTTTCTGCCCCGATGTTTTTAGAAAACTGGTACTGGTTTACCCATGCAGATTCGGCTTCAATAGCTGAACACGATTTGCGTTATGGCGTCGTAAGAGGGAGTCATCAGGCTGATTGGTATCAATTGACAAATCGGAAAATCGAAGTCGAAGTTAACACCACACAAGAGCTTATCAAAGTGTTCAAAAAGCAGCGGGTAGATAGAATCTTGCTTGATTTAGAAGAGTTTGAGTTCAATGCTGTGCAGTTACAAATAAAGCCTGATGAATATACACAAACATTCTATCGTTATGTGCCTTTGGGTTTATTTGCAGCAAATAAAACGCTCAAGGAATTCCCTGACTTTTTAAATGCCTTTAACAGTCATATAAGTAGCTGTTCTCAAAGTCCCTTTGTATTGTCAAAGATTGAAAAACTAACCTTAGTGAATGTGCTTTTAGAGCAAATAAAGCAATTAGCGAATACAGACAATGTACAACAAGCGGTAATGAAAAGTAATCGGCAACCGCTCGCGCAGCAAGACCTCGATCAGCTTGATAATCAGTGGGCACAACAAGTTCGTGACAATACACCGATACTTGCAGAGCGCTATCTAAAACTTGAAGGTTCACAATTCTTACAAGTATGGCAAAAGCAAATGCAAGGTGTTATTACAGAGATAATCGTCACTGATAAACAAGGTAAAAATGTCATTATTAGTGAAGTCACCACTGACTATTGGCAGGGTGATGAAGCTAAATTTTTAAATATGTATCAGCAAGATGACGATTACTACATTGATACTGTGGAATTTGATGAATCTACCAAACACTTTCAGGTGCAGTTTAGCGTGCCTATCTTTGATGAGAAAAATCAGCACATGGGGGTGCTGATTTTAGGTGTAGACATCGAAAAAGCGCTCTCTAAATAATGTGTTTGGTTATTGATTCGCTTTGGGCACTTTGCGAATAACTTTCTTTTCTACTTCATCGAGCTTAATGACATAGGCATTACCACCAATGCCTTTAAATTCTTCGTCTGTAAAGACAATCGTGTTGTCATCGTAAAAAGTGATGGCTTCTTTTTGCGTTACGATCCCAAGATCAATACGAGATACATCACCAGAAAAAAACTTATCACCCTGAAAGTTTTCAAATAACCAAATGCTGGTTGAATCGAGTAGAACTAACTTGGTTCTATCAGGGCTTAGAGCCGCAGAAGTGATCCAACAAAGTTTTTCCATTGTGGTGCAAGTTTGAAATGAATCTATTAATTGTGCATCAAAGTTCGCTGCATGATCGCCGACTTTATATACTTTTGTAATGCCATCAAATGGTTCAGTGCGATTTTTGGTAAATAAATAGAGATGTCGGCCAAGCGCGACAAAGGCCTCCAAATCAAAGTTACGTTGATCTGGTTGGATTGGGCTGCCGTCCATTTCAGGATAAGTAAACTTGATTATCTCTGCTTCTGTTGTGTCGCCCTTAATATCGATTGGGTTTTCGATTTTATAAATAGTTAACCATTTTCTGTCGTTTTTATTATTGCCAAAGTCGCCCAAGAAAAAGTGACCAAATTTGTTTTGTGTCATGTCTTCCCAGTCAATGTTTTTAGCATTGGTAACTAAAATTTCTTTTGCTATAGAGCCATCTTCATTAAGGCGATACAGTTTTGGCTCGTCGCCACTGTCGTTAATAGCCCAAAGTCGATTAAATTTATCAAATTCAATCCCTGAGATTTCTCTAAGTTTAGGGTCTACAGTTAAACGTTTTTTACTATAAAGAGTATAAATAGAAGAGCCAACCAGTAATCCAATAATGGTGACTGACAAGATAAAAACCGTAAGTAAGCTTTTTTTTAACATTAACAAGGGAATGGCTTTGAATAATGTGTTCAGTATAACTTACTAAAGCGGTTGCTGTATATTCCAAACCCCTGTTCCAGTGACAGACATAAAGTTAATGTTATCTTGCAACACTTTATGCCCAACATTAACAGACGATTCAGGGTGGCTGACTAGGTAACCTTGAACACTGTTAATGCCCATCGATTTTACAAGCTCGAATTGGGCGAGTTCTTCTACTCCTTCAGCCACCACTTTTAATCCGAGTTTACGGCCCAGCTCACTGACTGAGTGCATGATTTCATTATATTTAAGATTATCGTTAGCCTGTGCTACAAACAGTTTATCTAGTTTGATTACATCGATGGGCAAATCTGCAAGGGTGCTTAGCGAGCTAAAACCTGTGCCAAAATCATCGATTGCTATAGTGATCCCTTCACCTCGAAGCTTTTCTAATGATTGAATGATTTTATTACTTGCTTTGATTAACGTTGATTCGGTAATTTCAAGCATTAGTGCTTTTGCAGGCAGCCCCGTTTTAGCAAGCTTTTCCATGACCCACTCATAAATATCGTAATGCTTTAACTGCACGCCAGATATATTCACAGAAATAGACACTTTTTTCATCCCTGCATTATACCAAGCGGACATTTGCCGACATGATTCCAACATGATCCAATCACCAAGTTCTAATATCAGATTAGATTCTTCAGCAATGGGGATAAACTCGTCAGGCGTAATTGAGCCTTCAACAGGGTGATCCCAGCGAACCAATGCTTCAAAATAATCAATGGCGCAGTCATCTACATGTACAATAGGTTGAAAAGACAAATGAAAACTGCTGCTAGCTATCGCAAGACGCATTTCTTCTAGCAAGTAATGATAGCGGCGAATTTTTTTGCCCATTTCGGGTGAATACACCTTAAAAATTCCACGACCATCTGTTTTTGCTCGATACATTGCTACATCAGCCATTTGCAGTAATGCTTGTGGAGTGGATGCGCTATCAGGGTAAACAGCAATACCTATGCTGGCGCTAATTTTTATTAACTTATTCCCTAATACAAAGTCTCGTTCAATTTCGTGTAATACATTTTGTGCGACTTCTAATGCTTTCTCTTTATCGTCTTTTAAGTTAATGAAAATAGAAAACTCATCTCCACCAAGACGTGCTAGATTTTGCTCTAATTGGCTAATGGGTGAAATGTTACTTATCTTATGGTGTCGTAAAACACTGCTCAAGCGTGTTGCTACTTGAATTAACACATCATCACCAAAACTGTGACCAAATGAGTCATTCACCTGTTTGAACCCGTCTAAATCTATAAATAGTAAAGCACAGCTGAACTTATCCATTTCAGCGAGTCTTAATTGTTTTGCTAGGTGTTCTATATAGGCATGTCGGGCAATAAGGTGGGTTAACTTATCTTGATAAATACTGACTTCAGATTCACGCGTGTAATTAGTGATATGGGTAGTTAGTGTCTGAAAGTTATTTTGTAACTGATCAAGTTGCGTATGCTTTGTTAGGTCCGAGTCTGTGGCTAAATTTAGGCTGTTGAGTAATTCAATTGCCTTAGTGTTAAGCATTTTGATTGCGTATTTCTCATGGTTGTTTTGGAATCTTAAGTTAACTAACCAACTGACTGCTAATGCTAACAAGATTAAAATGATAATGTTGACTGGTGAGAATAATGTAGTGAGTATAAGTTCTGAAGTCATCGCGGTGACGACTGACTCAGTTGTTGTATTTATAACAATATAAGAAATGTTATTGTCGTAGATTAAATGCTGGCCACTTAATACAAGGTTATACCAAGGTGCCGCTACCACAGTAACATCAGTACCTGAGAAAGTATGAAGTTCTAAGCCTTTTGGCGCGTACATCAGATCATTGACTTGTTTAGTCAAGAAGATATTTAAGCCATATATAAAAGCTATTAAAGTTATAATACTTATTGATAAAGTTCGAAGAGCATTGGCCATACATTACTACCATTGTGGTGTTTTTGTTTTACAATAAAACCTCACCAGTTAATACACCGAGTATATTGTGTGCATCTAGATTAGACAAAACCTTTCTCATACTTTGGGCATGGATGAGTACAGAATGTGAAAATTCATAGTAATTAGTGTTAATGCTCTAAAATGTTTTTCTTATATAATTTTTATAAGACCTTACTTTTATACTGCATTGTTGCCATTCATTAAGTAATCTTTTTCTCTAGTACTGACAAAAACGCTTATAATTTTCATACTGATAATATCTATGGTTAGTGTTCTGCTAAATAAAAATTAATTACATTATCTACTTTTATTCTTTCAAATTCTTGTGTGTTGAATTAATTATTTCTTCACCCATCTGTAAATTTTTAAATGTTATATGTCACTTTTCAAAAAGGATTGCGAGTTTTATTCGAATCAGATTTCTGAATAGCAAGTTACAAGGTCAGAAAAAGTGGCGATAGAAAAGCTGGAAAGCAGCACTGTCAATGCTTTTATGGATGGCTAACCTGTTTGAATTTACGCTTTTCTACTTATTGTGTTTGCATATGCGCTGGGATAGTTTTTAAAAACGTTAATTGGGTAGTGCTGAATTAACGATTAGTTTATAGAACTAAATATGCGTTGTGTTTTATAAGTTAATGTGTGATAAAAAATTAATAATTAGTCAGAACAATAAATGTTTTATTTTCATAGGGTTCGTTAATCTATTTGGCAAGGCTATATGATGTAAATGTCTTTAGTTTGTTTTTGTAAATTATCGATAATGTGTTTTTGACGAATGAAGTCGTGTTTCTTTTAGTGTGATTGCTCTAATTCTCCACTTCAATTTTATTCACTTTACCCAACCTAAATTGTTATCTATTTTTTTTATAAGTTGCGATGTGAGTTGATAAAAAAGGTACTGAAAATAAAGTATATTTTATTATCAACTTGGTTCAGTTATTGCTCGTAATAATATAGCAATATGATTATTGTAGTTTTTGTATGTTTTGTGCACTATGGTGGTGCGAAAAACAAACAGCTGCACTGTCATAATGCGTAAATATAGGTTTGATTTACTAACAGTGAACTTGATGTTTTAGTAAGCAAGTTTAGAGACCTGGAACGCACAGCTTCCGCTGAATTAGTCGTCAATGCGGTACTGTGGCAAGGATTAATTTACCAATTGGTTGAATTGGAGCCCACTATGCTAAGTAAACGTTTTTTTAAAACTAAAGACGAAACAGAAGTTACCTTTGAATTCCAACACCCTGACGCTGATGACGTACAATTAGTTGCAGAGTTCACAGATTGGCAACCCGTGCCAATGAAGTTCAATAAAAAAGAACAAGTATTCAAATGCAAACAGCGCTTACCGCTTGATCAAGAATTTCACTTCCGCTACTTAATCAATGGCGAAACATGGGATAACGATCACCAAGCTGATGGTTATATTCCAAACGGTTTTGGTACTGATAACAGCATTGTTAATACCCAACGCGCTTAGGTGTTTTAATGCAGTCACTTTCCCAGTTATATTACCTGCACGGCATAGGCTATGAATATACTAAGTACACTGGCGAACATGTTATTTTCGATGAAAGTACACGTAGGCAGGCACTTAGTTGTTGCGGTATCGATACCCAAGATGCAGATGCAATTAAACAACTTAATTTTGCATTAGATGCAGGTACTTGGCTGAACTTGTTGCCTCATACAAGTATTATTGAGGCACACCACCCAATTTTGAAAGTACGCGTTGATGAGCGTTTATTATCACGTTCATGTACATTAAGCGTGCCTTCGCTTGATATTCACTTTACGCGTGAAAACTTACAAGACTTAGCTGTTCTTGGTGATTATGGTCTAAACGGCATTCGTTATCTTGAGCTTGCTTTGCCAGTTCCTGACATGCCAATTGGTTATCATGATGCCCTCATTACTGTGGCAGATCAGCAATCCCACAGTCAGTTATGGATTACCCCAAAAGAGTGCTTCTCAATTGATGATAAAAAGCGTCTGGGCTTATCGATTCAGCTTTATAGCTTATGCAATGAAGAGGGGCTCGGAATTGGTGACTTTGCTGATTTAGCAAAACTAATTACAGAAGCTGCAACACATAACATGGATTATGTGTTACTAAACCCGCTGCATTTACTCTTTGAACACAGCCCTGAGCGAGCAAGTCCTTACAGCCCAAATAGCCGAGCGTTATTGAACCCGCTGTATATTGCAGTGTCATTATGTGAAGACGCCAAAAATAATAGTGCACTTGATAAATTATTGGCCGATAAGCCCCACAATAGTGCGCCTTATATTGATTACACTTCGGTCAGTGATTTCAAATATCAAGTATTTAGTCTCTTGTATCAGCATTTTTGTGAGTTTGCTTCAGCACAGCGAAAACAGCAGTTCGCTCGTTTTTGTGAAACTCATAAACACAGCTTGTCGACCATGTTGGTCGGGGAGCGTGATTATGCTAGCTACTTACAATGGCAAGCTCACCTACAATTAAATATCTGCCAGCAAGCTGCCCGAGACAGTGGTATGGCAATTGGCCTTATTAATGACTTAGCCGTTGGCTGTGCTGGTGATGGTAGTGAGTTCAAAAGCCAAAATGAGCTATTTGCAGATAATGCACATGTTGGAGCTCCGCCAGATCCTTGGGCTGAACATGGTCAGAATTGGGGCTTGCCGGCACTCAATCCACAAAAGCTAAGTAAAGACAACTTTGCTTTTTATCGTTCACTTATCCGCGCCAATATGGAAGATGTGGGTGGTCTTAGGATTGACCATGTAATGGCAATTCGTCGTCTTTGGTGGTGTTTTGAAAATAACGCCAAGCAAGATGGCTGTTATGTCTATTATCCATTTGAGCAATTATTAGCGGTTCTTAAGATTGAGTCTCACCTTAATCAATGCGTAGTAATAGGTGAAGATTTAGGCGTGGTACCTAATGAAGTACGTGAAGCTTTAAAAGCGAGTGCAATCTATTCAAATGGGTTGTTCTATTTTGAAAAAGATCACCAAGGGGACTTTTTAGCCGCTGAGCATTTTGCTCCCCATAGTCTTTTAATGATAGCCAACCATGACGTGCCACCTTTTAAAGGTTGGTGGGTTGGTCATGATATTACGATTAAACAACAATATGGTTTGCTTGATGAAGACCAAACTCAGGCTCAATTCGATGCGCGAAACATAGAAAAGCATCGCATGCTTAATTTTATCTCGCGAGAGTCAAATCAGCATTTATCGTTAGATACAGATGCCTTTATAGTTTATGAAGCGTTGGCATCCTCTTTAGCGGCAGCACCAGCAAAATTATTTACTATTCAAATAGATGATTTAGACCAGCAAATACTGCCTGTGAATATCCCCGGTACTGACAAAGAGTACCCAAATTGGCGGCGTTTATTGTCGCGCCCAGCGGCGCAAATTATTAAAACGCAACAGACATTGTTAGCCAATTTAATTTCGATAAGGAATCAATAATGCGAAGTCGTGTTCGTCAAGAGCAAAGTGCACAACCTGTTATTTATCAAAAACAAATTGATGCATTAGCCAGTGGTTGTTTTAGAGATCCTTTCAGCTTTCTTGGGGCGCACAAAAGTGGCGATTCAAGCTATGAAATTCGTTGCTTTTTGCCTGGCGCAAGCAGTGTTTCGGTTCTGCTTGGCACAGAAAAAATCGTTGCGCAGCAACAAGGTGATAGTCATTTATTTATCGCTAATATCAAATCAAAATTGAAACCTGACTACCAACTAGATGTCAGTTATAGCGATGAATTTAATCATCAACAATATGATGAGTACAGCTTTGAAAGCAGCTTAGATGAACAGGCAATGTATCTGTTTAATGAAGGCAGTTTAGAGCATGCCTATCAGCATTTTGGTGCGCATTTTGTCACTCAACAAGGCGTTGATGGTGTTCGTTTTACTGTGTGGGCGCCGAATGCCAGCAGTGTATCTGTTATTGGTGAATTTAACTATTGGCAGCGTAACCGTCATTTTATGCGTTTTCATCCTGCCAGTGGGGTATGGGAGTTATTTATCCCTGGGCTTAAAGAGCATCAATGCTATAAATTTGCTATCACCACTTTGAGCGGAGAAGTGCTTGATAAAGCCGATCCATTTGCGTTTAAGATGCAACAAGCACCGGGGACGGCGTCCGTACTGCAAAAGCTAAAAACGGGAATTCAACTTTCTGAAAAAGCGTTAGCAAATCGTGCGAAACGAAACAGTGTTAATGCACCTGTTAGTATTTATGAAGTGCACGCGGGTTCTTGGCAAAGACGAGATAACGGTGAGCGCTATCTAACATGGCGTGAACTTGCTGATAATCTTATTCCTTACACTAAAGAGCTCGGCTTTACGCATCTGCAATTAATGCCAATTAGTGAATACCCTTTTGATGGTTCTTGGGGATATCAACCCGTTGGATTATTTGCCCCGACCAGTCGCTATGGCAGCTTTGAAGATTTTGTTTACTTTGTAGAGCAATGTCACGAAGCCGAAATTGGTCTTATTCTTGACTGGGTACCTGGTCATTTCCCAAGTGATCCACATGGTTTACATCGTTTTGATGGCACCCACTTATACGAACATGCCGATGTAAGACAAGGCTTTCACCCTGATTGGAATACCTATATCTACAATTATGACCGCGCAGAGGTTCGTAGCTTTTTAATTGCGAATGCAATGTACTGGCTACATGAATTTGGCATTGATGGCTTACGTGTGGATGCGGTTGCCTCAATGCTTTATTTAGATTACAGCCGTGAAGAAGGGCAGTGGGTTGCAAATCAGTACGGTGGCCGAGAAAACTTAGGTGCCATTGAGTGTTTAAAACAAGTCAATATGCGCTGCTATGCGAAAAACCCAGGCATTATGATGGTGGCTGAAGAGTCAACAGCATGGCCGGGTGTTACGCGCCAAGTTGACCATGATGGTTTAGGTTTTGGTTATAAGTGGAACATGGGTTGGATGAACGACAGTTTGCATTATATGCAGCGCGATTCCCTTTACCGTTCGCATCACCACCATGAAATGACGTTTTCAATGGTTTACGCCTACAGTGAGAACTACATTTTACCGCTTAGCCACGATGAAGTGGTACATGGCAAAGGCTCATTAATTGAAAAGATGCCAGGGGACGACTGGCAAAAGTTTGCAAACTTACGTGCATACTATGCCTTTATGTGGGCGCATCCAGGTAAAAAGTTATTGTTTATGGGTGCAGAAATCGCCCAGCGTAAAGAGTGGAACCACGACCAATCGCTTGATTGGCATTTACTTGAGCATATTAGCCACAGTGGCATGCAGCAAACGATTAAAGATTTAAATGCTGTTTACACCAGTACGCCAGCTTTATACGAGCAAGACACCAGCCCTGCGGGTTTTGCGTGGCTCGATAGCAATAATGCTGAACAAAGTATGTTTAGCTTTATTCGCTATGCAAAAAAAGCTGAAGACTTTGTGGTGGTGATCTGTAACTTGACGCCTCAGGTGTATCACGACTACGTGATAGGTGTGCCAAAAGCAGGTGCTTATCAAGTTATTTTGAATACAGATAAGGCGGACTATTTTGGTTCTGGCGTTGCAGCAACTAATCATGCAGAGCAAATCATTGTAAGCCAAGCGAAAGAAAGCCATGGCTTTAATCAAAGCATTAGCGTGTCTTTGCCTGGTCTTGCGACAATTTACCTTAAGAAGGTGAACGATGAGTCATAGTGTCGAACTCGAAGTCGGTGTGAGCTCGCCGTTGGGTGCGTCTGTTATTGGTAATGGCGTTAACTTTGCTGTGTACGCGCCACAAGCACAGCATATGTCATTGTGCTTATTTGATAGCAGTGGTCATTCAGAAATTCTCACCTTAGCGATGCATTTGAATGAAGGTGGTATCTGGACACTAAAAGTGAGCCCTCTGAAAAGTGGCGCCTTGTATGGTTTTCGCGCTGATGGTGAGTACGCACCCGAAAAAGGACTCTTTTTTAATAATCACAAACTGCTGTTAGACCCGTATGCCCGAGATTTGTATGGTGAGTTTACTTGGAGTGAACGTCACTATGGGCAAATGCCTGTAGGAAAGTTAAGCCAGGTTAACAATGCCATTGATATGCCAAAATCACGAGTCCGTGAGTTAGCACCTTACACCGGTAAAAAACCGAATCACTGCTGGGGAAAAACGGTTATTTATGAATGTCATGTGGTTGGTGCAACCTGCCGTCACCCTGAAATTCCAAAATCGTTACAAGGTAAGTTTTTAGGTTTAAGCCACCCTAGCTTTATTGAACACCTACGCACTATTGGTGTGACTTGCTTAGAGTTATTACCAGTTCATGCTTTTATCAGCGAGCAGTTTTTAACAGCCAAAGGCTTACAAAATTACTGGGGCTACAACACGCTTAACTTCTTTACGCCGCATAAAGAGTATCTCGTTAATGATGATATTAGTGAGTTTCAAGAAATGGTCGCGGCGCTTCACAAAGCAGATATCGAAGTGATACTCGATGTGGTTTATAACCACACAGCAGAGGCGGGCACCGATGGACCTATCTTGTCGCTACGTGGCTTAGACAACTTAGGATATTACCGCACCATTGCTGATAAACCACAGCATTATATTAATGATACCGGCTGTGGTAACACGGTAAATATTGATTCGCCTCACTCTTTACAGCTGGTACTTGATAGCTTGCGTTATTGGGTTGAAGTGATGGGGGTCGATGGCTTTCGTTTTGACTTAGCAACCATTTTAGCGCGAAACCCAAATGGCTTTAATCAGGCACATGCGTTTTTCCAAGCGATTAATCAAGACCCTGTACTCAGCCAAGTTAAACTCATTGCAGAGCCATGGGATATTGGCCCAGGTGGTTACCAATTAGGGGCTTTCCCTGCGCCTTGGCGTGAATGGAATGATAAATATCGCGATACGATTAGACGCTTTTGGAAACAAGAGCAGGGCGTAATTGGCGAGCTTGCAAAACGCTTACATGGGTCGTTCGACTTGTTTGAGCATAACCTACGTGGGCCACTTAACAGTATTAATTTCATCACCAGTCATGATGGCTTCACGCTTGCAGACTTAGTCAGCTACGAGCATAAACACAACGAAGCCAATGGTGAGCAAAATCGTGATGGCCACAGCGGTAATCATTCATTCAATTGTGGTGTCGAAGGCTTTACCAATGACCCACAAGTGAGCAAATTACGCTTACAACAACAAAAAAATATGCTGTTAACTTTGTTACTTTCTAAAGGCGTGCCTATGCTTTCATTAGGAAGCGAAATGGCACACTCACAAGGTGGTAACAACAACGCCTATTGTCAAAACAATCGCACAAGCTGGTTAGCATGGAAAGACTCACAGTTAAGCCATCCTCTAACTCGATTCATTGATGACGTACTGCGCATTCGTAAGCAGTTCAGCATTTTTAAACATCGCTTTTTTGTGCACGATAATGACCCGCGTTATGACGTGGCGTGGTTCACCGAATCAGGCAGCAATATGCAACAAGACGATTGGCATCAAGGCGATCGTCAAGTGTTGATATACAGCCTGACAGACAAGCACACAAATCAAGCTTTATTGATCATATTAAATGCAGGATCAGAGCCGGTAACTTGCCAACTTCCAAGTTTAGATAAAGGTAAGTGGCAGTTAGCACTGACTAGCATTCATCCTATGTCAACACAGTTTGTTGATAAGGAACACCAGATTGCTGCAATGAGCAGCTGGGTTTTTACCGCCAATTCAGAGGATCTAAATCATGGCTAAAAATGCCGATCAAGTATGTGTTGTTAAGGGCTGGCAGGATGCGCCTACAGTTGATGAAAGTACCTTAGACGATGATTTATCACGCCATTTTTATTACACCCTTGGGCGTGACAAAGTGGGTAAGTCACAACTGTATTTATACCATGCATTAGCATTAACTATTCGTGACCGATTAGTTGCTCGTTGCCGTGTGACAAAACAGCAAATTCATGAACAAAAACGCCGTAAAACAGCTTACTTATCACTTGAGTTTTTAATGGGCCGTGCCCTTGGTAATGCGATTTTAAACTTAGACTTAGATGAGCAAGTAGCTAAAGCGTTACAAGAATACTGTACTGAACTTGAGCAGGTGGCTGAGGCGGAGCACGATGCGGGTCTGGGTAATGGTGGCTTAGGACGCTTAGCTGCTTGTTTCTTAGATAGCTGTGCAAGCCTCGCATTACCTGTAATTGGTTATGGTATTCGTTATGAATACGGCATGTTTAATCAAGCTATTGAAAATGGTCATCAGATTGAGCAACCGGATAATTGGTTACGTGAAGGGCACCCGTGGGAGCTGAGTGCACCAGAGCAATCAAAACGCGTAAAATTCTTTGGTCATGTTGAAAGCTATACTGATAAATACGGTCGTGAGCACCGCCAATGGCTAGATTCTCAAGATGTGTTAGCTGTGCCTTATGATGTGCCAATTCCTGGCTATAAAAACGATATCGTTAATACCTTACGTTTATGGAAATCAGAAGCCACCGACGAATTTGATTTAAGCGAATTCAATGCGGGTAGTTACTCTGAAGCAGTAGCGCGTAAAAACTTAGCTGAACAAATCACTATGGTTCTTTACCCGAATGACAGTAGTGAGAACGGTAAAGAACTGCGTTTACGTCAGCAATACTTCTTATCATCAGCGAGCTTACAAGACATCATTGATACGTGGGTTAGCAAACATGGCGAAGACTTCTCTGACTTTGCCGATTACCATGTTTTTCAATTAAACGATACACACCCAAGTATTGCAGTAGCAGAGCTAATGCGTATTTTGGTTGATGAGTATGAGCTTGATTGGCAAGAAGCCTGGTCTATCACGACTAAAACTATGGCGTATACAAACCACACTTTGCTTCCTGAAGCATTAGAGAAGTGGTCAGTATCTTTATTTGCCCGGTTATTACCGCGTATTTTAGAGATTATCTACGAAATCAATGCGCGTTTCTTAGCTGAAGTGGCGTTAGCTTGGCCTGGTGATGTTGAAAAGCAACGTGCGTTGTCACTTATCGAAGAAGGCCCTGAGCCACAAATCCGCATGGCGTATTTAGCGATTGTGGGTAGTTATTCGGTGAATGGTGTGGCTGCACTTCACACTGAGCTTCTTAAAGCGGGCTTATTCAATGAGTTTTATCAGCTTTGGCCTGAAAAATTCAACAACAAAACCAATGGTGTAACACCACGTCGCTGGTTAGCACACTGTAACCCTGAGTTGGCTAAACTGCTTAATCAACATATTGGCGATGAATGGGTTGCTGACTTTAGTAAAGTTAGCCAGTTACGCCGTTTATATGACGACCCTAAATTCCATAAGCAATGGCAAGCTGTAAAACACAGCAATAAGCAACGCCTTGTTGAATTAGTGAAAAACCGCTGTGGCGTAGAGTTTGATGCCGAAATGATGTTTGACGTGCAAGTTAAACGTATTCATGAATATAAGCGTCAGCTATTAAACGTACTGCACGTTATTCACCTTTACGACCGTATTCGCCAAGGCGATACAGCAAACATTGTTCCTCGTTGTGTGCTATTGGGCGGTAAAGCTGCACCAGGTTACTACATGGCGAAGAAAATTATTAAATTAATTAATAACGTAGCAGAAGTGATCAACAAAGATCCGCTAGCTAAACCGTATTTAAGAGTTGCTTTTTTACCTAATTACAACGTGACAGCAATGGAGACTATTTGCCCAGCGACGGACTTATCTGAGCAAATATCTACAGCAGGTAAAGAGGCATCTGGCACAGGTAACATGAAGTTCATGATGAACGGCGCATTGACTATAGGTACGTTAGATGGCGCTAACATCGAAATTCGTGATGCAGTGGGTGCTGACAACTTCTTCTTATTTGGTGCACGTGCAGAGCAAATTGATGATATCAAAGCGCACTATAATCCTGAGCAGATTATTCACCAAACTGACAGCCTCTATAAAGTAATGCAATTACTTGAGAGCGGTCACTTCAACTTGTTTGAGCCTAATTTATTTGACGACATTATCGCGGCGATTAAGAGCCCGCACGATCCATGGTTAGTCGCTCATGATTTTGCCAGCTTTGTAGAAGCGCAAGAGCAAGTTGAACAAGCCTACTTAGACACTGCTCACTGGACCAAAATGAGTATTTTGAATACTGCAGCCAGTGGCATGTTTTCGAGCGATAGAACCATTGGTCAATACAGTGACGACATCTGGCATTTGGAGCCATTACTGGATACTAGTGCACAGCAAAACACACAGAAGAAAAGCAGCTAGCTTAAGACGGAGAGAGTTATGCCAAGTTATGCAAATCGATACATAAGTAGTTTAACCAGAGAAACGTATGCCCTTATCCTAGCAGGGGGGCGAGGTTCGCGTTTACATGAATTAACAGACTGGCGTGCTAAACCAGCAGTGTATTTTGGTGGTAAACACCGAATTATCGACTTTCCACTGTCGAACTGTATTAATTCAGGTATTCGTCGTGTTGGTATTGCTACTCAATATAAGTCGCACTCATTAATTCGTCACGTAAACCGTGCATGGGGCCACTTTAAGAAAGAACTTGGCGAATCAGTCGAGATCTTACCAGCATCACAGCGTTACGGTGATGAATGGTACTGCGGCACAGCCGATGCGGTATTCCAGAATATGGATATTATCCGTCATGAGCTGCCTAAGTATGTAATGATCCTCTCTGGTGACCACGTTTACTGTATGGATTACGGCGGTTTATTGGCAAAACACGTTGAAACAGGTGCAGATATGACAGTATGTTGTATTGAAGTACCTTGCGAAGAAGCTGCTGATACATTTGGTGTAATGACGGTTGATGAAAGTAATCGAGTTCGTCGTTTTGATGAAAAACCAGCTGCGCCAACCTCTGTGCCGGGTAAGCCAGGCACCTGCTTAGCATCAATGGGTAACTATATTTTCAATACTGAATTCTTATTTGAACAATTGAAAAAAGATGCTGAAACGGAAGGCTCGGGCCGAGATTTCGGTCACGATATTATCCCTGCTATCATCGAAGAGCATAACGTGTTTGCTTATCCGTTTAGAGACTCTAACACCGATGGTCAGCCCTACTGGCGCGATGTAGGTACCCTTGATTCGTTCTGGGAAGCCAACATGGAGCTGGTAATGCCAGAGCCTCAGCTTGACCTTTATGATCCAAAATGGCCAATCTGGACATATCAAGAGCAATTACCTCCTGCTAAGTTCATTTTTGATGATGATGATAGACGTGGTATGGCAGTTGATTCAACGGTATCGGGTGGCTGTATTATCTCAGGATCGTTAGTGAGAAAATCACTATTGTTCTCGAATGTGTATGTACATTCATTTTGTGAAATTCAAGAGTCTGTGATTTTACCTGGTGCAAAAATACAGCGAAACTGCCGAATTAGGCGTGCTATTATTGACCGCAATTGTGAGATCCCAGCGGGTCTTGAAATTGGTTACGATCACAAAGCCGACAAAGAAAATGGCTTTAGAGTTTCGAAAAAAGGGATTGTATTGGTAACTCGTGATATGTTGAATGAACTTGCAAAGAAGTTAAAGCAACAAGAGCAAGATAATAAACGACTTGCTTAAGCAATTACGCTAAATGAAAAAGGGAGGGCATGTCCCTCCCTTATTTATATTTGAATAATACCAATTCGTTAATTAAGTGGTAGTGCGGATTGGTATAACAGTTTTATGGAGTACTGCAAAGCATGCATGTATTGATGGTAGCTGCAGAGAATGATGCATTACCGAATGCAAAAGTCGGTGGTGTAGCGGATGTTGTTAGAGATTGCCCTAAAGCGTTAGTTGAAAAAGGCCTTAGTGTTGATGTAGTGATCCCTGATTATGGCTTTGATTATTTAGAGCGTCATCACATAGGTGTAGTGCATGTACCATTTGCAGGTCAAATGCAAAAACTGGATGTGTGGAAGCTTGCTAAGAGTGATGAAGGTGTAACGCAACTGCTTATATCTCATTGGGAATTTAGCCGCCATAACGGCGCTGTTTATTGTAATGATGAACCAGGTCGCCCGTTTGCTACAGACGCAAGTAAGTTTGCGCTTTTCAACGCTGCTGTTTGTGAGGCACTGCTGCAAGGACTTATTCGCACTCCTGATGTTGTTCACTTACATGATTGGCATAGTGCCTGTGTTGCTTTGTTACTTAAAACAGACAACCGCTATAGAAAGCTAGCGCATTTATTTTTAGCCTACACTGTTCATAACCTTGCATTGCAAGGGATACGACCTTTTAAAGGGGATAGCTCAAGCCTAGAAGCCTGGTTCCCAAGCTTAGGCTATAACGGCGAACGATTATGCGATCCGCGTTATTTTGATTGCTTCAATCCAATGCGTACAGCAATTAATCTGGTTGATAAAGTACACCTCGTTTCGCCAACCTATTGCCAAGAAGTATTGCGTCCAAGTGATGCTGAAAAGGGCTTTTTTGGTGGTGAAGGGCTTGAAGCTGACTTGCAAGCAGCCTATGAACAAGGCCGCGTAGTGGGCATTCTTAATGGTTGCGAATACCCAGGAATGAAGCTTGATGACATTAGCTTAGCGAGTCTTTATCAACATGCCGAAAATGCGTTATTTCAATGGATGGCAAAAAGCCCGGTATTAGATTCAAGCTATTACATCGCGCATCAACGCTTACTTAAATTTAAAACTCAGCCGTTTTCAGGGCCATTAGTAACCAGTGTGGGTCGTTTAACGGACCAAAAAGCACTGTTACTTCGCCAGCCTTATGATAAAGGACTGGTGTTAGATGAGTTATGTCAGCGCTTAAAACAACATAACGGCTATATGATTATTTTAGGCTCAGGGGATGCTGAACTTGAGCAAATTATGACATCAGTTATGGCTCGTCAAGAAAACCTGCTATTTTTAAAAGGGTACGCACATTTTGTTGGCGAATACATGTATCACTTAGGCGATTTATTTTTAATGCCAAGTTCGTTTGAGCCCTGTGGTATCAGTCAGATGTTAGCGATGCGAGCAGGTCAGCCATGTTTAGTACATGGTGTAGGCGGTTTGCGTGATACGGTAGAGCATCATGTGAGTGGTTTTAGTTTCCATGGTGAGAGTTTAGCATCACAAAGCTACGAACTTGTTACTAGTTTTAGCGATGCGCTTGAGCTTAAGAAATCACAACCAGAGCAATGGTGTGCAATATGTGAACAGGCTAAAAATGCCCGTTTTACGTGGCAATCCGTTGCAGAAGGCTATTTATCAGGCTTATATCAATAAAAAATGCGTGATTCATGGTAATTAAGTGACTTTTTTGTCAATTTCAGCTATTAATTACTTAGTGTGAGATAAAATATAAAAAGTAGGTAAAGTGGCTGTATTTGTTGCTAGGCAAGCGGTCTTTAATCGTCGTCAACAAGTTGTCGCCTATGAGCTACTATTTAGAGATAGTTTACAGAATAGTTTTCCTGATGTGTCTGAGAGTACAGCAACAGCTCGACTCATTATGGAAAACCAGCTCAATTTAGGTACCCGTCATATTACGTCGGGCAAAAAAGCGTTAATTAATATAGGTCCAGAGTCTCTGAAGCTGGACCTTTGCGCGTTTTTGCCAACTCAAGATGTGGTGATTGAGTTACTCGAAACCATGGAGCCTACTGACGAAAATTACGAATATTGTCGTGAGCTTTTTCATAACAACTATAAGTTGGCACTGGATGATTTTGTTTACCAACCCGAGTGGGATCGCTTTTTAAAACTTATTCGTCTTATCAAGTTTGATGTTCAGCAGACACCCTTTGAAGAAATTGCCCCTGTTGTAAATAAGCTTAAAAAACATAAAAAAATAAAGCTTTTGGCAGAAAAGCTTGAAACAGCCGATGATTACGACAAAGCCTATAAAATGGGCTTTGATTTCTTTCAAGGTTATTTCTTTGCTAAACCCAAAATGATTCAGCATCGCGATATTGATTACAACTACGCGCTGGTATTATCAATTTATGCTGAAGTCATGCGCCCAGATCCAAATATAAGTGAAATTGCGGGCTTGTTCTCGTTAGATACCGCACTTGCTTATAAATTGCTGCGCTTAATTAATAGCGGCGTGTTTCCTATTAAAAGCAAAATTGGCTCTCTAAAACAAGCGCTTGTCTATTTAGGTCATGAACGACTGAAAAAGTTTGTTAGCCTAATTATTACTGCCCACAGTGCCCAGTCAAAACCCGCTGAGCTTACTCGGCTTTGTGTTGTTAGAGCGCGATTTTGTGAACTTATTGCGCAGCGTGTTGCTAAGCAACAATCAGGTGAGGCATTTTTAACGGGACTGTTTTCGTTGCTCGATGCCATCTTAGATCAGCCAATGGAAAAGCTATTGGATCGATTGCCGTTTCCTGACGAAATTCATGCTGCTCTCATGCAAGAAAAAAATATCCTCTATTACATACTAGAAACTGTCAAAGCTTACGAAACTGGCAGTTGGTGGGCACTTGAACAGGCTGTTGCCTATTTAAGTATTGAAAGTGCTGACCTTCCCAAGATATACGAAAATGCGGTAAATTGGAGCGATAGCTGCAGACAGAACCTATAAGGGATTTATGCGCAATATAAATATGGATGTTTTACGGGGTATTGCAGTACTCGGCTTGATGTTTATGAACATCTACACTTTTGCTGTGTTCGAGTACGATTATACCCCAAGTGCTACGCCACCATTTTCAGATTCACTAATATACATTTTTAATACTGCTTTTATTGATGGGCGCTTTAGGAGCCTTTTTTGCTTGTTATTTGGTGCGTCTTTAGTTATTCAATGGCAGCTTTGGCAAAGCGTCGAGAAGCAACATAAGCGACTAAAAGTTTTGGCTTTTATAGGCCTTGCCCATGGTTTTTTATTGTGGGCTGGCGATATTTTGTTTATTTATTCTTGTGCAGGCTGGTTAACGCTTAAATTTAGCCAGCAAGATGACGAAAAAATACTGCGTATGGGCATGCTGTTTTTACTTCTTGGTGCCTTCATTTCATTTTTACTCTCCTTTATAGAGCCAGAGTTTAGCCCTGTAACGAGAAGCTCTGAGAGCTTTTTAATGGCGTATGATGCAGCTTATTCTTCTTATTTTGCAGGATTCGTCAGCAATTTTTTGATGTTTATCATAATGCTTATTGCTGTGCCACTCATCACAATGTGGATGGCTGCAGGGTTAATGCTGGTGGGTGTTTATTTATATAAACAAGGGGTATTTGTTCATGGTTTAACACACCCTCAGCTTAAGTTGATTACTGCTGCAGCGATAAGTTTTACGGCTCTGAGGTTGCTGATAAACTCGGATCAGAGCGTATTTATGTACGCGATTTTAGAACCGATTAATTGGCTGGCAGCTTTAGCCATGGCCATTTGTTATTGCCACATCATTGTGAAAATAGTTAAAAACTCTCCCAGTAACTGGTTGCTGCTACAGCAGGCTGGACGCATGTCATTGACGTTATATCTAATGCAAACAGTCATATTTATCCTGTTTTTTAAAGTCGCATACCCAACCGCAGCAGTTAATTTTGATCGCATAGATTATTGGTTGGTCATTGCTGTTGTGCTTGTTTTTCAATTGTTTTTTTGTAAAGTGTATAGTCAGTACTTTACACATGGTCCGTGTGAATTAATTTGGCGAAAATTGTCTAGATAATTCCTCGTATACTACAATCAAAGAAAAACAAAGCGGGGTGGTAATGCGAGTTTGCTTGTTGGTTTTTACATTGCTTTGCTGTTCACCACTTTATGCTGGCGAGCAATTCTCTGTGCTGTTAGTTAATCCCTCAGTTAAAACTGATTTGTTTTGGCAAAAAGTGACTAATGTGATGCAGGTTGCTGCAAAGCAAAATAATGTTTCTCTCACAACAATTTATGGCGGTGGAAATCGCCACATTCAATTAGCCGAACTCAAACAATACCTGCAATATAACCCTAAACCTGATTACGCCATTTTAATTAATTACCCAGGTGGCGCAGAGCAGTCAATGAGCTTGCTTGAACAACACAAAGTGAATTTTATCACTCTCGAAGAAACGATTGTTGGCGTAGAGCGTGACGAAGTGGGTAAACCCCGTCAGCGCTTTAAGTATTGGTTAGGTGAAGTATTTCACGATAACTTCAAAGCCGGTGAGCAACTTGGTAAAGCCTTACTTAATGAGGCAATAAATGCAAAGCAAACGCCTCACTTTGTTGCGATTAATGGTCATTATGGCACAGAGTCAGACACCCGCAGTGACGGCCTTGTTCATTATTTACGAAAACAAGATGTTGAGCTTGAGCAAGTTGTGTATGCCAGTTGGAATAAGCAAGAAGCCGAGAATAAAGTGAGCCGATTATTACAGCGATACCCAGATACGAATGTGATTTGGTGTGCGTCTGATTTGATGGCGCAAGGTGCCCTAGAAGCAGTAAAAGGTAAAAAAGATAAAGCCTATTTCATAGGTGGCATTGATTGGCTTGATGATAATTTAGACTTAATAGAACAACAAAAACTCACTGCCAGTGTTGGCGGGCATTTTATGATGGGAGCATGGGCTTTAATTAGCGTGGTCGATCATCATAATGGTAACCCTTATTGGCAAAATCACGATGAGATTAAGTTTCAGCTTGGGGTGATCACAAAGCACAATATTCAAAGTTACAGCTGGCTAAGAAACATCAAAGATTGGTCGGTTATCCCTTTTGAAACCTTCTTACTGCAAAACAGCAAAAGCACTGAGTACGCCTTCGATTTTGATACGCTACATAGTTTATTGAGCGAAAAGCCCAAAAACGCAGCGCAACACTAAAAGTGTAGTCAAAGAGCCTAGATTCTACCTAGCTTGGTAAAGGCTTCTGGTATAAACTAGCGGCTTTAAAATCCAGACAGAAGTGTGCCATGACAGAGTTAAAGCGATTAAATAAATTTATCAGTGAAACAGGTTTTTGTTCACGCCGTGAGGCAGATAAATATATTGAAGAAGGTCGTGTTACTGTTAACGGCAACTTGCCTGAAATGGGCGTAAAAGTTAGTGACGCCGATGATGTACTTATAGATGGCAAACCTTTAAAAGCAAAGCCTAAGCTGGTTTATATTGCCTACAACAAACCTGTTGGCATTACTTGTACAACTGAGCGAAAAATCCAAAGCAATATTGTTAAAGCTGTTAATTACCCAGAACGTATTTTCCCGATTGGACGCTTAGATAGACCATCAGAAGGCTTAATTTTCTTAACTAACGAAGGCGACATCGTTAATAAAATTCTTCGTGCTGGTAATAATCATGAAAAAGAATACGTAGTAACGGTTGATAAGCCGCTAAACCGCCAGTTCGTGAATAAGATGGCAAACGGCATTCCTATCCTCGATACCGTTACTAAAAAGTGTAAGGTTAAACAAACAGGCCCGCAGCAATTTACTATAGTGCTAACACAAGGCTTAAACCGCCAAATACGCCGTATGTGTGAATATTTAGGCTATGAAGTGGTGACTCTAAAGCGCACACGAATTATGAACGTGACCCTAAAGGGTTTAAAAGTAGGGCAGTGGCGCCACTTAACCGAACAAGAAATGGCTGAGATCAATAATTCAATTGCCGGCTCAGGTAAAACGGAAGAGCGTTCAATTGATGAAAACAAACAGCCAACCCAAGCTCGTGCTAAGCAAAAGCCACGTAATGAAGAAGAAAAAAAGCGCGACTTTTCTAAATACGTAAAAAAAGCACGCAGTGATGCCAAGCAAGGACAATCAAGATCTAAGGCTGGCAATTCACACTCATCAAAACCAAACCAAACGAAGCGTAGCAGTACTAAACGCATCGGCAGATTAAGCCTGAAAAAGTAAACTTAGTGCATTAGAGCCCTGACTAGTCTTTACTGGTTTGCTTCAGGGTTCTAAATGATACAGATTTCAACCTTAGCCTTTATTAGGGTAAATGGCATCATCTTCCAAAAGGTCTCTTTTCGGTTTAAATTCTTTTTTAGAGAGTTTTTTCGCGATAATATCGTTAAGTTGATGTTTGTTTACAAAGAACAGCTCTTTTGTATTGTTATCTTCAAATAGTAATAGTGCTACTTCATTGTTTTTAACGCTTGCTTCAATCAATTTGAGTCCATTCACAATCAAGTTAGGTCTAAAATACAGAGCAACCTGGCTGTGTTGTGGAAAGTCATAATGAGATTCAACAGTGCGGTTTGAAACAGAATCACACTCGAGCTCTAAATCGGCTGATTGTTGCCCTTCACAAATATCTGCGATTGGCGTGCCTATTTCCCCAAAAATCCATCTTGAGTTAAATATCAATCCATTTTGTCCTTCAATTGCTAAAACAGCATCAGATAAACTTTCAACGGCAACATGAAAAGCTACATTAGACTCATGCTGATAGTGTGTATTTTCATTGGCGCTTAAGGTACCACTGAATATTGCAATCAATAAGTAAAGTACTTTTCTACGCATCTTAGCCCTTCAAGTATTAAATCAGCAGCAATAGGTTAGCACACAAGCTGATAGATTAATCATTAAATAGACACCCACTTTAAATAACAAAAAGTCCACCATAAATGGACATCCACATTAATGCTAATCATTAAACAGACACCCACTTTAAACAAACCTTTTGGCAGCTAAGAGCATACTTGCTAAGGTACTCTCACTGAAAGGTTGACTTATTTAATAAAGCTGGTGCTAATTCTAGGTAGTTAGTGTTGATATTTGGATAGGCTGTACTGGTTTTATCTTTATAGCTTTTTTTAAAGATTGGTGATGGGTTGAATCTGGTGAAAAAATAAATGTTATTTACTTCTCTTGTAATCTCATTTTTGGGATTTATATATTTTAAGCTATTTGCGAGGACAAAAAGTGGGCTTGCGGCTTGGTTATTTTATATTGCTACCGTCATTTTTAGCGTCTTTTCGATGAATGCTTTTATGGAGAGTGAAGACATGTTTTATCTTGGAGTTTTCTCTTTTTTTATCTTCGTAATTACTATTTATTTGGTGAGTATGAGAATAGAAAATAAGTAGATGCACGTCTTTCCATTTCTCATTTGTTATCTTGTAAAAGCTATCAAGCACAGTTAACCCTCAGTAGGAGCGATGAGTACTTGCTGATATTTGCAGTACAGCCTGTGTCAGTGCCATTAGTTAAATAGACACCCACTTTATTCACAACCATAACTAGACCACCATAAATGGACACCCACCTTAAAACTAATCATTACACAGGCACCCACGTTAAATAAACCTCATGAAAGCTGTTGCGCTTCCCCGAAAATGGACACCCACTTTAAACGCCGTTAACTAGACACCCATCTTAAATAAAAAAATTTATGCTAGACACAGGCGAGCTCTCTGCATTCGACTTTACCGAGAATTATAAATAAGTTAATAATTGATAGCTGACCAATTTTGCACGACTCATAAACAGGGTTATCAATGGCTAGCTTTCAGAATGTATTTATCTTTATCGCATCCCTATTGTTTGTTGGTTATGGGGTGTTGGGGTTATTAACGAATAAAATTCGTGTAGGTAGCCGAAGTTATACAGGGAGCATTAGCACCATTTATAAGCACCAAGAACCAGTGCGCTTTTATTTTTGGTGTTGCTTATTTTCATTTGCTGGCTGTGGCGGATTTTATTACCTTTTTGTTTATTAAAATAAAAGGTAATAAAAAAGCCCTAACAATTTGCTGATAGGGCTTTTGGTTGAGAGTCAATCTGTATTAATTAGCGTGACGCTGTTTAGGTACTTTGATCTTAAACAGCATGGTATAAAGCACAGGCACAACAATCAGGGTCAGCACTGTGGCAAAACCAAGGCCAAACATAATAGTTACCGCCATTGACTGGAAGAACACGTCAAATAGCAGTGGGATCATGCCTAAAATGGTGGTAATCGCAGCCATCGCTACAGGACGCACACGACTTACACCTGAGTCAAACACAGCTTTGTAAGGGTCTTTGCCGCTATCGAGTTCAAGGTTAATTTGGTCAACTAACACAATGCCGTTTTTGATGAGCATGCCGCTTAAACTAAGTAAGCCAAGCAGGGCCATAAAGCTAAATGCTGCATTCATTAGTAATAAACCTGCCGATACACCGATGATTGCCAATGGCACCGTCGCCCATATTACTAAAGGTTGTTTAACCGAGTTAAACAGCAGCACTGTGATTGCGAACATGGCTAAGTAACCAAGTGGTAATGAACCAAAAATCGCTTTTTGTGCTTTGCTTGATGATTCAAATTCGCCGCCCCATTGCAATTCGTAGCCATGTGGGAGCTCAATTGCCTCAATGTTCTTTCGTACACGGGCAAAGAGTTTAGCAGGTGTTTCATCGCCAATGACATCGTGGTCGGCCATCACTGTGATGGTTCGCTTACGGTCACGTCGCATGATCAAGCTGTCTTCCCATTCAACAATAAAATCATCAACTACTTGTGTCACCGGTACAAACACACCTAACACTGGGCTGTAAATTTGTAAGTCTCGAAGGCTTTCAACGTTTAAGCGCTCTTCAGCAGGCGAGCGAGCAATAATTGGCAGCATTTGTGTGCCGTCTTTATAAACACCCACTTGTTTACCCGATAAGCTAGTGAGAAGCAGCTGATCAAGGTCTGATTTAGCAATTCCTAAACGACGGGCTTTTTGCTCGTTAAATTGCGGACGAATTAACTTCGAGCGAGCACGCCAATCGTCACGAATATTAAATGCTCCCGCATCTTGATGCAGAATATCTTTCGCTTGTTTCGCTAATTGGCGAAGTACCACAGGATCAGCACCAGAAAAACGCGCTTCAATTTTTGCATCTGTTGATGGGCCAATTTCCATACGTTTAACTTTAAGCTGAGCATCAAGTACATGCTCATGTTGGTAATCACGCACTTTTTTGATCATGGTAGTAACAGCTTCGCGGTCTTTAACACGAATAATCAATTGCCCATAGGCTGGGTATGATTTTTCAGGTGCGTAAGTCAGCATAAAACGCGGTGCACCTTGGCCAACCGTTGTGGTTACCTCTTCAACCAGTGGGTCTGCTTGTAAGAACTTTTCAAGCTTTGCGACGCCATCCATTGTAGTATGAATATCAGCGCCTTGTGTATGCCAATAATCAACGTAAAACATCGGTGTATTAGATGCAGGGAAGAACGACTGCTTGATAAATTTAAAGCCAAACACAGAGCTTACAAGCATGATAACCATTAGCAGAAGTGTCGTTTTACGATAACGCATTGCTGCATGTAACACGCCTTTATAGACATTAAATATAACCCCTTGATAAGGGTCTTCATCGTGATGCGGTTGTTTCTCCGTTGCCTGTTTAAACATTAAATCAGCGAAGAATGGCGTTAAGGTAATGGCGGTGATCCAGCTAAGTAATAATGAAATAAACAATACCCAGAACAAGCTGCCAGCAAATTCACCACTGGCATCTGAACTCAAGCCAATTGGCGCAAAGGCCGTAACGGCTATAACCGTTGCGCCTAGTAACGGCCACTTGGTTTGTTCAACGATATTGGTTGCTGCTTGCAGTTTTGTTTGTCCGCGCTTTAGGTTTATCAATATGCCTTCGGTTACTACAATAGCATTATCAACCAGCATCCCTAAGGCTATGATCAAGGCACCAAGCGAAATTCGCTGTAAATCAATGGCAAACAACTTCATGAAAATGAAGGTACCTAGAACGGTCAGTAGGAGAATTACACCAATCAATACACCGCTTTTAAAGCCCATAAAGACTAAAAGCACGATAATAACAATAGCAACAGCTTCAAGTAGGCTGATAATAAAGCCACTTACTGACTTTTCAACTTCAGCAGGTTGGTTATAAACGCTGTTTATTTCCATACCATGGGGACGTTGATATTCAAGTGACGCTAAATGAGCATCAATATTTGCACCTACATCAACAACGTTAACGCCTGTACTAAATGACACACCAACCAGTAATGCTTGTTGCTGGTTATAGCGAATAATATTGTTAGGGACTTCTGCATACTCACGAAAAACGGTAGCAACATCACCTAAGTAAATAAGCTCATTTTCACCTGGCTTAGAAATAAGTAAGTTTTCGAGCTCTTTTACGTCTTTAAATTCACCGGTTGGGTGTAAGCGAATTGATTCATCGCCAACGCGCACTTTACCTGCGTTCGACACGCTATTTTGAGTTTGTAAAAGCTGATAAATTCGATTAGGCGAAATACCTAACAGGGCAAGTTTGCGGGTTGAAATTTCAACCATGACTTGTGCTTGTTGCTCGCCACCCACGGTTACTTTACTAACGCCATCAACCAAAACAAGCTCACGTTTTAAGTAATCAACGTAATCTTTAAGCTCATCGTAAGAATAACCATCGCCAGTGACTGCATACATCACCCCGTATACATCCCCAAAGTCATCCATAATCTTGCTTGGATAAACACCAGAGGGCATCGACGATGCTTGATCGTTAATTTTTCGACGCAGTTCGTCCCATATTTGGCGTAAGTCTTGTTTACGATAATTGCTTTTCATCTCGACGGTAATTTGCGATTTACCCGGTGATGAAATACTGGTTACGTAATCAACATACGGTAGCTGTTGAATTGCATTTTCAATAGGGAATGTGACTTCTTCTTCTACCTGCTGTGGTGACGCGCCCGGATAAAGGGTGATCACCATGGCTTTTTTTAGGGTGAATTCAGGGTCTTCTAGTTGTCCTAAGCCAAAGTAAGCGACCGTTCCACCAATCAGTAAAAACAGCGCGAACATCCAGCTAATGACTTTTCTTTCAATAGCGAGTGCAGCAAAGCTCATTATAAGCCTCGCTCTTTTTGCCATGGACGCACTTTCATACCTTCTTCTAAAAAGTGCACGCCAGCAGCCACAACGATTTGGCCTTCTTTAATACCTGAGAGTACTTCGATACCATCACGATGTAATTGGCCAACTTCAACAGCTTGTTTGTGCACTAAACCGGTGTTTTCGTCATAAAGCCATACATAGCTGTTGTTGTTTTCAGACTCAGTAGGCTCTGAGAATACCGCCTCAACTGGCAGCAATGTATAAGGTGATTGTGAGCTGGTGATTTTGCTTAAATCTATATCAACGCGGCCAGTCATACCGGCAAGTAGATTAAAATCTTCTGGCACAGGTAATGAAAACACAACTTTATACGTTAAAGTAATTGGGTCGGCTTGGGTATCGAACTCTTTGACCGTTAATTGATATGACTTGTTTGGGTAACCATCAAATACAACATCAGGTTGGTAGTGAACATCTTTATCGATGCGTGCAATGAGTTTTTCGGGTACTTGAATAACCACGTCCATTAGGTCGCGGGTTTCAAGGCGAAGGATGTTTTGTTTTGCTTGAATGTTTTCAAAGTTTTTCACAAACACCTTTGCCACAGTACCGGCGAACGGCGCGCGTAATTCACTATTATCTAGGTTGGTTTTGGCAATTTTAAGCGCTGACTCAGCAACCTGTTTATTAGCAAGCGCTTGGTCTAACTCAGATTGGCTGGCAATTGAGCGGTTAAATAGCTTTTGCACACGCTCAAGTTGAGATTCTGCTAGTTCATAGCGTGCTTTGCGCTCATCATATTGCAGTTGAAAATCTTCAGGATCGAGTTTGGCTAAAAGCTGGTCTTTCTCAACGTGTTGGCCCGCAAGAGCAGGGAACTCAAGTAACTCACCATTCACACGAAAGGCAAGATAAGAACCTTGGTTAGCAACCACTTCAGCAGGAAAGCTGCGAATGCTTTGCTCTGAATTATTGCCAATATTAAAAAGTTTAACAGGGCGAACTACCGGCTCTGCTTCACTTTGTTGTGCTTGCTCTGAACATGCCGCAAGTAACAGAAACATGCTGCTCATTAACACGGCGGGTGCCAATCTCATTGTCTTCTCCATAGATAAGAAAGCATAAATTTGCTGCAGGATACGCTGCAAAGATATAAAATAAAAATTATTAAATTTTAGAAACAGCATAAATTTTATTTATATAGTTTGCCATTAATGAATTTAAATCAATTAATCATTCTAGATGCTATTGTGCAAAGCTCTAGTTTGAGCCAAGCCGCACTTAAATTGCATAAGACTCAACCCGCGCTCACGTTAGCAATCAAAAAGCTAGAATCAGAGCTAGGTTTTGAGCTACTAGACCGCAGTCAATATCGGTTACACTTAACAGAAAAAGGCCGTATTTTTTATCGTGAGGCCCGCTTATTACTTAATGCAAACAGTGAGTTAAGCTCACTTGCTAAAGAACTGGCACTAGGGAATGAAGCCAATTATAAAATTTGCTATGAACAACTTTGCCATCAAAACAGTTATAACCAAGTGATCAGCAAAACCTTTAAACGTTTCGCCAGTACAGAGTTTAGTATTTCCTCAGGGAAGCGCTTTGTATCTCTTGAGCAGGTTAATAGTCATCAGGCTGATTTAGGAATTGGCCCTTGGTTTGATTTGTTTCATGCAACAGGGGATCTCGAAAGTTTACCGATTGGTAAATTTGATATCGGTATTGTCAGTGCACCTGATGTGGTGCCTAGTGAAATCAGCTTTTCAGATATTCAAAATTACCCGTGTTTGGCCATGTTTGAAAGCGACTTGAGTTTTGACAGTGATAGGCTTTCGTATACGCTAGGCTCTGCATTAATGAAAATTGACGATATAACCAGTGTTAAGTCGTTTTTACTTTCTGGTGCGGGCTGGGCAATGATCAGTTTGCAACATTGCCAAGCCGAAATCGACGCTGGTTTATTGCAGCAAATTAAAATTGTCGATCGTGAACACCAGTTTGGCGCAGAAATTCGAGTTTTTAGACAGCACTCGGTTCATCATGGCCCTGTTGCAAGAGCTATTTGGCAAGATTTTAGCGAGGTCAGTAAACACTATTTGGAGTCGAGTCGTGCAGCAGGCAACTAAAGAAGATTTAATTTATACCATTATTTGTGCCATTCCTGAGGGGAAAGTTGCCAGTTATGGGCAAGTAGCAAAGCTTGCAGGATACCCTAATAACTCAAGGTTAGTGGGCAGGTTATTAAAAGTAATGCCCGAAGGCTCAAACATTCCTTGGCATCGGGTAGTTAATAGCCAGGGTAAAATATCGTTTCCTGAAGGCAGCAATAAGCATCTGGAGCAACGACAAAAACTACTCAGTGAAGGTGTTACCTTTAATAAGGCTAAAATTAATATGCGCCTGCACCAGTGGGACTAATAAACATACAAGCTAATTGATAGATAATGACAAACACAGCCAACTAACACGAATACGTGCCAAATTGCATGGCTGTAATGGCGGGTTTTAGCGCTGTAAAACACTGTGCCTAAACTGTACGCAATCCCGCCAGCTAGCAGCCACCATAAAGCGCTTAAATCAAGGTTCAAATAAAGTGGATAAACAAGTGCTAATGCAAACCAGCCCATTAATAAATAGGTAGCGAGAGAGACTTTTTTATTCGTGTTTTTGACCAGTAATTTATATGCAACACCACCAAGCGCTAAAGACCAAATAAACACTAAAGCAGCAATTGCCCAAGCCCCAGATAACGAAATAACCAAATAAGGCGTGTAGGTTCCGGCAATAAGCAAGTAAATCGCACAGTGGTCACATTTTTTATAAATGGCTCGTATACGCTCTCTGGTACTAGCGTGATATAAGGTCGAGGCTAAAAATAATACCAGTAGGCTTGAGCCATACACGATAGCACTCACCGTAGCTGACACAACTTTAGATTGTGAAATTAAGTCCCACAGCACATATACCGCAAACAGGACTCCCATACCGTGAGTGAGCACGTTAAGTTGTTCTTCTTGGCGTGAATAAGGGAGTTGTTGTGTCATATCTATCTACTAAAAATGAGTGAATAAAACAGTTTCAGTGTACAAGTGTGCGCTGAAGTTAGCAATGCTTATTTTTTCACTAAATGTTGGTCAAAATATTTAAATTCGTTGGTTTTATTAACCAACCCTGAATGCGGTTGAAAATTTAATTTATTTTTAAATCGTTAAAAATCAATAAATTAAAAAATATTTTCAGGGTGGCACAACCTTTGATTAAGTAATTACGACTAATTACTTAAAGAGACAAGGAATACCACTATGAATAACTCACTTAAATTAACTACTGCTGCGTTACTTGTATTAGGGTCAACTCAAGCAAGCGCTACTGACTTTGAATTAGATATCAGCAACACAATTACACAATCTGTTAAAAGCTATGTTCAACAAGCAAGCATTGAGTTGAAAGAAAGCGTAATGAACAGCATTGAGTTTGATGCTCAAAAGTTACTAGATACTTACATGAGTGAAGATGCAATTGCTTCGAAAGAAGACGAAGTAAAAATTGCTCAAGCTCCTAAAGCAACAAACAAGCAGTAAGGAAACAAGACAATGAGTAGTGAAATCAGCTTATTTTTACTTATGGTTGCACCGGTTTTGAGTTTACTCAGTGCGTATGCATCAATCGAATTATTTCGTAACGTTGCGCAATGGTTCAACTTCTAGAGTACAAAGTAGATATTAAGATTTCATGAAATATTGATCGGCGGATTAAAAACGCACGTAATTAAAGGCATGTGGTTTTAGAATAGTAGACTTTATGAAGCGTGCGATTTTTCCTTTACCGGTTTTTATTTTACCTGAAGGGTTCACCAAGCTAAGAATTTTTGAGCAGCGTTACTTAACGATGGTCAAAGAAGCTGTACAAAATAATACAGGTTTTGTGCTGTGCACTTACCAACACGACACAGATCTTAACTTGCCAGAAATGGGTTGTTTAGTGCAAATAACCGACTTCAATCAAGATGATAGTGGCCAATTATTAATTGATGTTTATGCTGAACATGCAGTGTCTATGCATAACGCATATCAAGATAAGCAGCAACTACGCCATGCCGACATCGAACTAATTACGTCGCCTTCATGGTATGTAAACACACCAATCAATGACGAAAACACCTTACTAAGCGACACGCTTCGTGCTGTGTTTGCAAATCAGCCTGATTTAGCAGGTCTATATAAAACCCCACAATTTGACAATCTTGCTTGGGTTGTTGCCCGCTGGCTTGAAATTTTGCCTATTTCATTAGTTAAAAAACAACAACTTGCCTTTAAATCTAATTTTGAAAATTTGCTAAGTTTCCTCCATACTCTAATTAACAACGAATTTACTGATTAATGTGATCTCACATCAACTTTTTGGCGTATAAATTCTTACGACAATAATTGGATGACACAAAGATGGTAAGTCAACAACTTCAAACAGGTTGTAAACCTAACACAGGTCAATACTCTGCCATGCCAGATACACCAAGCAAAGAGCTTGCTGATGCCTTATTTGCTGTTGCTGCGCACCGTGATAAACGTGCGTTTGCAGTGCTGTTCCAATATTTTTCGCCAAAAATAAAACGTTTTGGGATCAAACAATTTGGTTCTGAAGCGCAAGCGATGGAATTAGTTCAAGAAACACTAACCTCAGTTTGGCGTAAAGCGCATCTTTATCACAAAGAAAAAGGGGCGGCGACAACATGGGTATACACAGTAATGCGTAATGCTTCTTTCGATATGCTAAGAAAAATGAAGAGCAGCAAAGAAGAGTGTATTAGTGAAGATATTTGGCCTTTGATAGATGAAGCCGAGCCGGGCCAACACGAATTTAGTGACCATTTAGAAGATAAACAGATTAAGCAATACCTTGATAAATTACCCCTTGCGCAACGAGAAGTTGTGCGCGGCGTATATTTTCAAGATATGTCGCAAGAGCAGCTTGCTGAGCATTTAAACATTCCCGTAGGCACAGTGAAATCTCGTCTTCGCTTAGCCTTGCAGAAGTTACGCAATGAAATGGGAGATCACCATGATTAAGCACCATCCTAGCAATGAATTACTTGCCAAGTTCAGCGAAGGTAATTTACCTGCCACTTTGAGTGTTGCAGTCGCTATTCATGTTGAAATGTGCCCTGTGTGTCAAAAAGAGCTCGCTGCGCTTGAAGCCAAAAATGCAGACACAGTATTTACAGAATCCGCTATTGATATGGATGACATGTTTGATTCCAGTATGTTTGATGCGATCACAGCTGATGAAACTATTGATGAAGTTTACGAGCAAGCACAGGTGTCGGTAGATGTTAAAGACAAAACTTACACATTACCTAGAGCGCTTACCCGGATTGGTCATAGTAAGTTTATGCAAATAGGTAAACTTGCCCGCTCTCGCATTGATTTAGAAGATGGCGCGTTACGAGCAAGCCTGCTCCATATTGATGCGGGTGGTGAAATTCCTGAGCACACACATACGGGTTTTGAGCTCACTTTATTATTAGATGGGGAGTTTAGTGATGAAGACGGACACTATGTACCGGGTGATTTTATGATGCTTGATGGTCGTCATAATCACACGCCAAAAACTGAACAAGGTTGTTTATGTTTTACCGTAGTTAGCAGTGCGCTGCACTTCAACAAAGGTATTAGCAAACTCCTGAATCCAATTGGTAATCTTATTTATTAGTAGGGTTTATATGCAGCAATCAACAATAAAAATTGGTTTAAGTGCTTGCTTAGCAGGCGATAAAGTACGCTTTGATACAGGCCATAAAAAATCAAATTTCTGTATGGATGAGCTTGGCAAGCATGTCGAATATAAAAAGTTTTGCCCTGAAGTAGCGGTAGGGCTACCAATCCCCAGACCAACTATTCGTCAAGTGCGTGTTGGCGATACCATTAAAGTGTGTCGTCCAGATGGCACTGGCGATGTTGGCCCTAAACTAACAGAATATGGTAAACGAGTGGCAACAGAGCAAACCGCTGAGTTAAGCGGCTTTGTGTTTTGCGCGAAAAGTCCTAGTTGCGGTATGGAACGTATTAAAATTTATAACGAAGCGGGTACTGGCAATACTTCAGAAGGTGTGGGTTTTTTTGCAGAGCAAATAATGGCACATAACCCATTGTTACCTTGCGAAGAAAACGGTCGTTTAAATGATATGCATCTTCGCGAAAACTTTGTAATGCGTGTTTATACCTATAAGCACTGGCAAACATTAAGCGAGCAGCCATTAACAGTTCATAGATTGACCCAGTTTCACGCCCAATATAAGTACTTATTGATGGCGCATAACTACGAGGCTTACCGTAGTCTGGGGAACTTGCTTGGCACTTTTGACGGCGAAGATATCCAAACTTTGGCTGATGAATACATTTTAGGGTTAATGACAGCCCTTAAAAAACCAGCTTCTCGTAAAAATAACGCCAACACTTTAATGCATTTACAAGGCTATTTTAAAAAATCGCTTTCTAAGATTGAAAAGCAAGAACTGCGAGATGCCATTGATGAATACCGTCAAGGTTTAGTGCCACTTTACGTACCTCTTACGTTAATTAAGCATCATTTAAAAGTGCATCCAAATGAGTACCTTGCTAAGCAAGTGTACCTTGACCCTTATCCGAACGAATTAAAACTACGCTACGGAATTTAATGAACACATTATTTTGGTTTAGGCGCGATCTGCGCCTTTTTAATAACGATGCCTTGTATCAGGCAATCGAAAATGGCTGCCGAAATGCAGTGTTTTTTATTACTGAAAAGCAATGGCAAAAGCATGATGTGGCTGCTATTCAGCTAGATTTATTAAAGCGTAGGCTTCACTTTTTAGGTGAGCTTTTAGCCAGTAAAGGTATTGAATTACACATTATTGATGCAGCCGATTATGCCGGTTGTGTTGAAAAATTAGCGTCATTTTGCGAGCAACATCAAGTAAGAAATGTCTACGCCAACAACGAATATGAGCTTAACGAAGTAAACCGAGATAAAGCCTTTTTACAGCACGCTGACAGCAATGGGATTGCTTTTTACGCATACGACGGTGATGTGATTGCGCCGCCGGGAAGCATTAAAAATCAAAGCGGTGAGATGTTCAAAGTATTTACGCCATTTAAAAATGCATGGCTAAAAGTTTATCAAGACACCCACTTTTATTTTGCTGAACCACCGCAGATGTTTGAGCCCATTGAGTGGCAGCCAAGTGAGTTATTGGCCTCAGACGGCAGCTCAGAAAAATGGCCTGTTGATGATGACACGCTCAGCCACGTTTGCGCGCGCTTTATTGAAGAAAAACTCGCAACATATCAAGACCAACGAGATATCCCAAGCATTAAAGGCACCTCGGGTTTAAGCCCTTACTTAGCCCTTGGTATTGTCAGCGTTCATCAATTATTGGCACTGATCCAGCAGCGTCACCCTGATGTACTACGTAGCAGTAAAAGTAACTTGTTTTGTTGGGTTAATGAATTGATTTGGCGTGAGTTTTACCGCCATCTTATCGCGATTTATCCAAACCTAAATAAATACGATAACTTTAATGAGAAATACAACGCCGTGAAGTGGCGTGATGATGACAGCGACTTTAAAGCATGGTGCGAAGGTAAAACAGGCTACCCGTTAGTTGATGCTGCAATGAGGCAACTACTGCAAACTGGCTGGATGCATAACCGTTTACGCATGGTGGTCGCGAGCTTTTTAACCAAGCACTTATTAATTGATTGGCGTAAAGGCGAGCGTTTTTTTATGCAGCACCTAATAGACGGCGACCTTGCATCTAACAACGGTGGCTGGCAATGGGCTGCAAGTACGGGGTGTGATGCTCAGCCGTATTTTCGAATTTTTAATCCTATCACCCAAAGCGAGCGATTTGATCCAGATGGTGAATTTATCCGTAAATATTTACCAGAGCTGGAAAAAATACCTGCCAAACAAATCCATTTTCCGCATGATTATTTAGCGAAACAGGGTAAGTCGAGCAGTTATTGGCCAGCAATTGTTGATCATAAAGCCGCGCGAGAGCGAGCGCTAAACGCATTTAAGGTGTGACATGGACAAGGCGATCCTTGATAGGTTTATTGATGTTTATCAAACACTCAATAAAGACAATTTACAGTTATTGGATGAAATTTATCATCCTGATATCCAGTTTGCAGATCCCTTGCATGCGGTAAATGGTCTTGGGGAGCTGCGTGAATATTTTAAAAACCTCTATGCCAATGTGCTTTCTTGTGAATTTGCTATCGAAGACAGCTATGTGACTGAAAATGCAGAGGGTAAAGACGACACTGCATTTATTTATTGGACTATGCATTACCGCCATCCAAAGCTAAACAAAGGCCAAGCGATTTCGGTTGCAGGTCATAGTCGTTTAAAATTTTCTGGCGATAAAATAATTAACCACCGCGACTATTTTGACGTAGGCGCTATGCTTTACAGGCATATTCCTGTACTCGGCTCAGCTGTGAAATACATCGACAAAAGAGCGAGTGCATAATGACGACATTAATTACAGGTGCAACCTCAGGTATTGGCGAGTCATTAGCAACGCTTTATGCAGACAACGATGAGCAGGTCATTGCATGCGGTAGAAATTCAGAAAAGCTTGCTAAATTGAGCCAACATCAAAATATTGAGTCTTGCCAATTTGATGCAACAGACCTTCAAGACATTCGTTCGAGCACAGTGGCTTATACAGAATTTGACCGGGTTATTCTTAATGCCGGCAATTGTGAATACATTGATGATGCTCGCAATTTTGACAGTAGCTTGTTTGAACGGGTGATCACGACCAACCTGCTCAGCATGGGCTATTGCCTTGAGGCGTTATTACCAAAAATAAAGTCCGGTGGTCAGCTAGTCATCGTAAGCTCTAGTGTGACTTACTTACCCTTACCGCGCAGCCAAGCATATGGTGCGTCTAAAGCCGGTGTAAGTTATTTAGCTAATAGCTTAGCGGTTGATTTAAACGATATCGATGTCACTTTAGTTCACCCAGGTTTTGTTAAAACGCCGCTTACAGATAAAAATGACTTTCCTATGCCTATGGCGGTGAGTGCAGAAAAAGCGGCAAATTATATTTATAAAGGGGTCGCGAAAAGGCGCAAAGAAGTGCACTTTCCACACCGTTTTACTTTCATTTTAAAATTTTTAAGAATGCTTCCTACGCCACTTTGGCTGAAGCTTGCAAAAGGATTATCACGTTGAAAAAAGTGGCTGTTATTGGATCTGGCATAGCGGGTTTAAGCTGTGCGCACCTATTGCATAAACACTACGATGTAACCGTATTTGAAAAAAACGACTACATAGGTGGCCATACTGCAACCATAGACGTAAAAGTTGATGGCGTTGAGTACGCTGTTGATACTGGCTTTATTGTCTTTAACGACCGAACTTACCCATATTTTGAAAAGCTACTTAAGCGTTTGGGTATCGAGCGTCAGAAGACCCAAATGAGCTTTAGTGTGCATAATGAACAAACAGGCTTTGAATACAACGGCCATACTTTTTGGAGCTTGTTCGCACAAAAGCGCAATATCTTTCGCCCTAAATTCTGGAAACTTTTAAAAGACATTGTTCGCTTTAATGATGTGTGTAAATCATTGCATGCTGGACAAAATTACAAAGAAAATCAAACCCTAGGCGAGTTTTTAGACGAGCATGAGTTTAACGAGTTCTTCCGTTTTCATTATATCTTGCCGATGGGCGCTGCTATTTGGTCAACAAGCATTAAAGAAATGGCGCAAGTTGGTGTAGAGTTTTTTGTTAAGTTTTTTTATAACCACGGTTTGTTGGATATCACTAATCGCCCGCAGTGGTATGTTATTCCGGGTGGCTCTCGCGAATACATTAAACCTATGATCCAAGGTTTTGCTGATAAAATTCGTTTAAATAGTAATATCAGCTCGGTATCTCGAAAAGATGACAGTGTGCATGTTCATTTTGATGATGGCCACAGTGAAACATTCGATAAAGTTGTGTTTGCTTGTCACTCAGATCAAGCTTTAAAGCTGTTGTTAGACCCAAGCGAGGACGAAAAAAGCGTTCTCTCAGCTATACCTTATACGGCTAATTCAGTGGTACTACACACAGATACTACACTGCTACCAAAACGCAAAGCCGCATGGGCGAGCTGGAATTACCTGTTAAATAACAACACAGATAAAGCCGCTGTTGTAACTTATCAGATGAATATTCTGCAAGGCATTCAAAGCGACACGCAATTTTGTGTCACGCTTAATCACCTTGACGGCATTAGAAAAGACAAAATTCTGCGTGAGTTTACTTATCATCATCCGGTATTTAATAAACAGTCGATTGCCGCACAGCAGCAAAAGCCTCTTATAGACGGTAAAAATAATAGCTATTTTTGCGGTGCTTATTGGTACAACGGCTTCCACGAAGATGGTGTAAGAAGTGCTGTAAATGTGGCAAAGCAACTCGGAGTCGAGTTTGAATAGCGCCATATATGTAGGTGATGTTCGCCACAGGCGCTTTGCCGTCAAAGAGCATCACTTTAAGTACCCGCTTTATATGATGTGGGTTGATTTAGCTAAGCCTGATGAACTTAATGGTGTTCACCCTTGGCTTGGCTCAAGTGGCTTTAAGGCGCTTAAATTTAATCAGAGCGACTATTTTAATTTTCAAACCGATATGCAACTGCCACTCAAACAGCGTGCACTTAATAAAATTAAAGAGCTTGGCATTGACGATGAATTTACCCATGTTTTTATGCTCGGACAGGTGCGCTGTTTAGGAATTTATTTTAGCCCGGTTAACTTTTTCTTCTTTCAAACTAGTCATGGCGAGTTCACTCACATGCTTGCTGAAGTCAGTAACACGCCTTGGAATGAACGTCATTATTATGTCGTACCCCTTGAAAAAAAAGTGAACTTTAAAAAGGTTTTCTCCGTATCACCTTTCATGAACTTAGATATGAACTATCATTGGCATATTAGAATGAATTCTGATAACACCATGATTCATATTGAAAATAAAAAAGACGACACTCTTTTGTTTGATGCAACCCTGCGTTTGCAAAAGCACCCTCTCACGAAAGAGCAGGTTAGTGCCGTGCTTAAACAGTTTCCGGCTATGACGTTAAGTATTTTTAAAGGTATTTACCTTCATGCTTTGAAGTTGTTTTGCAAACGTGTGCCATTTATTGGCCACTCGGGCAAACAAGAGAATTCAACTAGGTGATGTGATGGAAAAAGTATCAAATTTAACACAAGCCCCAACGACCGGCTGGATGACAAAACTTTATAAAAAACTGGTAATAGGTGCATTCAATAGTATCAATGTCGGTTGCATTACCCTAAAAGAGGGTAATCAAAAAGAGCAATTCGGTGACATTACAAGTGATTTACACGCAACGGTCACGGTAAATGATGCTGCTATGTATAAGTCTTTTGCGTTATCTGGCAGTGTGGGTGCCGGCGAGGCTTATATTCTTGGCTATTGGGATTGTGACAACCTCACTAAACTTATTGAAATATTCGCTTTAAACCAAGATCAGTTAGATGCATTCGAGAAAAAATTTGCCTTTTTAAGTGGCATTGCGCACCGAGTTAATCACATTAAAAATAAAAACTCAGCAAGTGGTTCAAAAAAGAACATTGCGGCGCACTATGATTTAGGCAACGATTTATACAGTGCATTTTTAAGTGACGAAATGTTGTATTCATGTGCTGTTTATCCGTCAAAACAAGCTAGCCTTGAACAAGCCCAAGCGCACAAACTAGCATTGATTTGTGAGCAGGTTGATTTACAACCAGGTGATTCGGTGATTGAGATTGGCACAGGGTGGGGCGCCTTTGCGATTTATGCCGCAACGCATTTTGATTGCCATGTAACGACGACCACAATTTCTGACGAGCAACATGCTTATGTGGAACAAAAGGTTAAAGAGCTTAACCTAGAGCATAAAATTACTTTATTAAAGCAGGATTACCGCCTCTTAGACGGCAAGTACGATAAGCTTGTATCAATCGAAATGATTGAAGCTGTCGGTCATGAGTATTTGCCTGGCTTTTTTGCAAAATGTAAGTCTTTATTAAAAGACAGTGGTGCAATGCTTATTCAAGCAATCACCATAGCTGATCAGCGTTACAGCCACTACCTTAAAAATTCCGATTTCATCCAGCAGTACATCTTCCCGGGTGGTTGTTTGCCTTGTTTAGATGAAATGAATAAGCAAATAAAGCAGCAAACAGACATGGTTGTGCATAGTGTAAAAGATATTGGCGTTCACTATGCAAGAACATTGGCTGATTGGCGCGAGCGCTTTGTCGCTAGCTGGCCTGAAATAGATAAAGTCAAATTTGACCAACGATTCTATCGTTTATGGTTATTTTATTTAGCTTACTGTGAAGGTGCGTTTAGAACCCGTGCTATCAGTACAGTGCATTTAGTTGCCCGTAAACCTCGTTTTGGTCATTCTGGCGATGATATCGCGCTCGATTATTAACTTTGTTTTGTTTCAAGGAGTATGGTTTATGGCCTTACTCCTTGAGCGCAACTCTCTAATACCCGCTTTAGCTGTTGTTGCTTTGATGATTTACCTATCAAAGCAACGTCAGCAAGATAGTTGGCTACTTTTATGTGGTTTACCTCTCGCACTCGGCTACGAATGGCTTGCCAGCAGCTTAAACTTACTTGCCTTTAAAGAGAGCCCCTTTCCCTTATGGCTTGCTGTACTTTGGGCAGCACTGCTTTTAACCATTAATACTTCGATGCAATTCCTACAAAAGCTGCCTTGGTATATTGCATGGGGTGTTTGTGTGTTATTTGCTCCTGCTAGTTACTACGCTGGAATGCGCTTTGAAGTACTTAATACTGAGCTTGTTCTTTGGCAATTTTGGCTTGTTTATGGCTTAGGTTGGGCAAGTATGTTTATGGCTATAATCGCTATAAATAAGCGATTTTTAGCGGCTGAATGATCAGTTTTAAGTGGTTTTTCGTAGTGTTTAATAATACAACTTTAAGGGTTATTTGATGAAACAATCACTTAATTTAAGTTTATTTGCTGCGTTATCGTTCTGTGCAGGTGTGTATGCAAATGGCTTTAAAACAGTGGGCCAGGCCAAGATGGAGTATCTGTTTTGGGATGTGTATAACGCCAAATTAGAGACCCCATCGGGTTCGTATCAGTTTGGCCAACACCCCAGCAAACTTACACTCACCTATTTGCGGGATTTCGATGCGAAAGATATCGTCAAAGCAACCAACGAGCAATGGCAACATTTAAAGCTTAATGACATGGTAGGTGCTTACGATAAACAATTATTAACTCTTTGGCCTGATATCAAAAAAAACGATTCGTTGTCGTTTCAAACAAACGAGCAAGGAATTGGTACTTTTTACTTTAATGACAAAGAGCTAGGTCAGATCGATGATAATAAATTTGCTGACAACTTTTTAGCAATTTGGTTAAGCGCCGACACGTCTGAACCATCACTTCGTAAACAGCTTATTGGAGGGAAACATGATTAAGCTCAAAGCATTCTTTATTTTTGCTATGGTACTGTTAATTACCAGCTGCTCTGCACCAGATGTTGATTATTATCAGGGCACAGAGCCGAAGTTTGACTTTAAGCAGTTTTTTAGCGGTGAGCTCAAAGCCTACGGCGTTGTACAAGACCACAAAGGTGAATTAACCCGTAAGCTGGTAGTTGATATGCAAGCGTCTTGGAACGGCAATCAGGGAGTGATTGACGAGCAATTTGTTTATGATGACGGCGAAAAGCAAACGCGTACTTGGTATATCACCATTAATGATGATGGCAGTATCACAGGGACTGCATCAGATGTGATTGGCGAAGCAAAAGGTGACAGCAATGGCAGTGTGTTCCATTGGACATATTCTGTCGAGCTTCCGTACGATGATAGTACTTTAGTGGTAAATTTCGATGATTGGATGTACTTGGTAACACAATCACGCTTGATTAACCGTACCGCTATTGATAAGTTTGGCTTTGAGGTCGGGGAAGTTACCTTGGTTATCGAGAAAATTGAATGATGGTTTGGCTATCATAAATTTTTGTGATGGTAGTTAAATTAAGTCTTTATTAATACTGATGTCACTAACCTTGTGATTGATAGTTAAATAGTAGTCATTTTTGAATAAATTACGTAAAAATAGCAATTTGCTGTTGCTAACTTCTCAAAAATGCATAAAGATAGGTTTTGCGAAGGCAAAATAATAACGAATAGGAATCTAACAATGAATAAAGCTCAATTAGTTGAAAAAATTGCTACTGATGCAGAAATCTCAAAAGCGGCAGCAACTCGTGCACTAGATGCATTCACTGGCGCAGTTACTAACTCTCTTAAAGAAGGTAACTCAGTAGCATTAGTTGGTTTCGGTACTTTCTCAGTAAAAGAGCGTGCAGCGCGTACTGGCCGTAACCCACAAACTGGTGCAGAAATCCAAATCGCAGCAGCAACTATCCCAAGCTTTAAAGCGGGTAAAGGTCTTAAAGACCAAGTTAATCCTTAATAGGGTAACTTACTAATTATTGAAAAAAGGGCTTATAGCCCTTTTTTTGTATCTTACGTTTTGTCGCGTTAGCGAAAAAGGCTTATGCCTTTAACGCTTTATCACCACGACCAATACCAACCGCACCTGAACGTACAACTTCAATAATGTCTGACTCGTGACGCAAGGTATCAAGGAAAGATTCAACCTTTTCTGTGCTCGCTACAAGTTGCAGTGTGTAACTGTGGCGGCCCATATCTAAAATAGCACCTTGGAACACATCAGCAACACGCGTTACCGCTGCACGAGTGGTTTCATCTTGGGCAAAAACTTTCACCAATAATAGCTCACGCTCGATGTGCGCCATTTCGGTTAAGTCAATAATCTTAAGAACATCTACCAGTTTGTTAACTTGCTTAGTAATTTGCTCAACGATGCGATCATCACCCATGGTTGTAATGGTAATACGCGAAAGTGAATGATCGTCAGTCGTGCCAACAGTTAGGCTATCGATGTTGTAAGCGCGCTGTGAAAATAGGCCTACAATGCGCGATAACGAGCCAGGTTCGTTTTCTAATAAGATTGATAAAATACGGCGCATTATGCTTTTACTCCTTTACGTAACCACATATCATCGACTGCCCCTAGCTTGATTTGCATTGGGTAAACATGCTCTTTTTCATCTACACAGATATCTAAAAATACCAATCTGTCGTTAATAGACATGGCTTTTTCAATAGCAGGCTGAAGCTCATCAATATGATCAACGCGAATACCTACGTGGCCATAGCTTTCTACTAGTTTTACGAAATCAGGAAGTGATTCCATGTAAGATGATGAGTGACGACCTGAATACATCATATCTTGCCATTGACGTACCATGCCCAGTGAACGGTTATTCAACGACACAACTTTCACAGCCAAATTGTATTGTAAGCAAGTTGATAGCTCTTGAATGTTCATCTGAATTGAACCATCACCCGTCACGCAGATAGACTCTTTATCAGGGAAGGCAAGCTTAACGCCCATTGCTGCAGGTAAACCAAAGCCCATGGTGCCTAAGCCACCAGAGTTGATCCATTGGCGAGGATGTTTAAACGGATAATACTGAGCAGCAAACATTTGATGCTGACCTACATCAGAGCTAATGTAAGCATCACCATTGGTTGCTTTGTAAATTGCCTCGATAACCGCTTGAGGTTTGATTTTATCGCCATCCGTGCTGTAGCTTAGGCATTTTTGTTCACGCCAGCTAATGATTTGACGCCACCAATCTTCTTGTGCTGAACGATCAATTGAAATAGGGCTCTTATCAATCGCCGTTTGTAACTGTTCAAGCACTGTTTGTAAGCAGCCAACAACAGGGATGTGCGCTTTAATTGTTTTAGAAATTGAAGTTGGGTCAACATCAACATGAACAATCGTGGCATTAGGGCAGAATTTTTTAACATTATTCGTTACCCGATCATCGAATCGAGCACCTAATGCTAAAATAACATCAGCGTTTGCCATAGCTTTGTTTGCCTCAAGGCTACCATGCATACCTAACATGCCAATAAAGTTAGGGTGAGTACCGCTGATACCACCTAGACCCATTAAGGTGTTAGTGATAGGCGCGTTTAATGATTCAACCAAGTGAGTCAGTTGCTCAGAGGTATTTGATAGAATAATGCCGCCACCTGAGTAAATAACCAACTTTTTAGCTTCTAAAATAGCGTTCACTGCTTTACGAATTTGTTTTGAGTGGCCTTTAGTGTTCGGGTTATAAGTTCGAAGCTCAGTGGTTTTTGGAAATTCGAATGGGAACTTTAGCTCAGGATTAAGCATATCTTTTGGTAATTCAACCACAACCGGACCAGGGCGGCCTGTGCTGGCTAAGTAGAAAGCTTTTGCTAAGATGGCAGGGATCTCTTTTGCACTTCGACAGTTATAGCTGTGTTTTACGATAGGGCGAGAACAACCAACAATATCAGTCTCTTGGAATGCATCATCACCAATTAAACCAGTAGGAACTTGGCCAGATAACACCACCATTGGAATAGAATCCATATAAGCAGTCGCGATACCAGTAATACAGTTTGTAGCCCCAGGGCCTGAAGTTGCAAGCACCACACCGACGTCACCGGTAGCACGGGCATAACCATCAGCCATATGTGTTGCGGCTTGTTCGTGACGTACTAGGATATGTTCAATATCTTCTTGTTGAAATAACGCGTCGTATAAATCAAGAACTGACCCACCTGGGTAGCCAAAAATATATTTAACATTCAATTCTTTAAGTGCCCGAACAACTAGTTCGGATCCATTGTATTCAGTCGTACTCATCCTCATTCCTCTGTGTGTGCAAGCATAAATGCATAAAAAAACCCCCGCATATGGCGGGGGTTTTTTAAAAAGCGTGCTTTCACCTTTTAATAGCCACCCGCTGGGCTTGTAACTAAGACCAGTACGAGAACGTTGACGACTAAAAGGTGACGGCGAATATTCATTATTTTTTAATTTTCTTCTAAAAAATGCACAGCCGACTAGATGGCTGCTGTTTAAAAAATGTTAGGAGTATTTTTAAGCGTTTTGGAAACTGATGTCAACCGCAAATGTGGTTTTTTGCATTAATTTTTCTTTATTTCGATTTTTTGATATTTTTGTTGCATCCAGGCGCTTAATTGCCATTATTTTGGGGTGGAACTATGCGTTGAATTGTTCGTGTGGCAAATTGCTAACTACACCAATAGATAATGCATTTACATTACTGCCTTGCATAACTTAGCTACTATCAGAATCGGTTTCTTTTTTATAATTAGACACCCAATTTAACACCTCGCGATGATACGCGTGATTAATTTTTAGAAAGACAGTCAACTTATTTTTAATATGATGCAGCTTAATATAGATGTGAATTATTGCGAACAAGTTGAATTGCTAGGAAAGTAGTGATTTTTCATTGTCATCAATTAAATTTCAGCCTTATGTGCTGAAATATTCTTGAGTTTTGCAGATTGGATAGCTCTAGTTGCATAAGTCATTTTGCCTCTCGAATGAAAAGGATTGGATCTGTAAGATTGATTTCTAGTGTCGAATGCTCAATTAAGCAAATAAGGCTAAGCTATTTGCTATAGAGCTTCTTCGTTTTCGTTTCATGTGATTTGTATAAGTAGTTATAGCTTGCTCTTTACCCGCTGTATTTTTAAATGAACGTGTAAAAGAGGTGGTGAGTGTAAGCCAGTTATCACTACAAATATTTAGTCTTTCAAGAATTGGTAACGCATCTTCTGAGATTTTCCCTGGCTTATCTTCTCGTATTGAGCGGCCCGTCCAATCAACAAGTTTTAGATATGTTTTGAGCTCAAATGCTAGCCCTCTAGGCATGTGTTTGCGTGGTTTACCTGCAAAGCGCATTAGTGATTTTGGTTGTTTATTATTTTGAGCTGCATTAATTCTAGATTTAATACTGGTGTAGTCAGAATCTTCGGGTAAATCAGCCACTTTTGCTCTTACAGGGTTTAGGTCAACATACGCAAGGCAAGCGGCAAGTGCAGCTTCATCAAGTAAAGCTTGTGATTTAAAGCGACCTTCCCAAAACCGCCCTTTGCATCCATCTTCTAGATTCGCTTTTCGTGCAATGCTCTCATTAAGCACACGCATAAACCAACTAATACTGCTGAGTCGTTCTCGATATAAATTAACTCTGGCATTAACCGCAACGAGTTCGGCTTGTGTTAGTAATTCGCCATTTAAGAATCGTTGACATAAGAATGTACTTTTAAATACCTTATGCCACCTAATCAGAATTGCTTTATTATTCAGACGCTTTGCTTTTGCTATATCGATGTGAAGGACCAAATGCGTGTGGTTACTCATAACAGCGTAGGCGCAAATATCAATACAAAATATCCTGCCAAGTTGAAGAAGTTTGTTTTCAACCCAATCGCGCCGGTGTTCATATGAACGTCCAGTTAGTGGATCTAGTCCGCACAAATAAGCGCGACGAACACAGCGTGAAATACAGTGATAGTAGGGGGTGTTTGAAACGCTAATTAAGTTTCTACGTGGGGTTGCCATGCTCTTCTCCTCCATGAGTTGAACAATTTAAGTTTAGCCATAATTTAGAGAAGTGAGAAATATTAAGTTGAATGTCTATTTAGTCTATTAGTCTTGTGGAAGAACAAAGGGTAAAAATGGGTGTCTATTTATGTGTAGTTATGTTTTTAGATCTTGTTAGATAAAAGTGGATATCCAAATAAGAATCCATTTTTAGATCTTGTTAGATAAAAGTGGATGTCCAAATAAGAATCCAATAATGTAGGGCAACAAAAAAGCCAGTCGGAGACTGGCTTTTGATAAAGAGGTGTTTAAGGGTTATTTGCTTCTAATAAGCCTTAAACAAGAGTTCTCTTATAGACGCTCAATTACAGCTTGAGTGAAGTCTGTAGTACCGTGGCTGCCGCCAAGGTCGCGAGTTGTACGGTCGCCTGTTTTGATAACATCAGCAACAGCGCTGCGGATACGCTCTGCAGTGTCAGCCATACCTAGGTGCTCTAGCATTTGGATAGATGCTAAGATCACTGATGTTGGGTTTGCAAGGTTTTTACCAGCGATGTCTGGTGCGCTACCGTGTACAGCTTCGAAGATAGCTGCATCTTCACCAATGTTTGCGCCAGGAGCCATACCTAGACCACCAACAAGACCAGCACATAGATCAGATAAGATGTCACCGAATAAGTTTGTAGTAACGATTACATCAAACTCATCAGGAGTCATAACTAGTTTCATACATGTTGCATCAACAATCATTTCAGTTGATTCGATTTGTGGGTAACGCTCAGCGACTTCACGTGCAACTTTTAAGAATAAACCAGATGTTGATTTAAGGATGTTAGCTTTGTGTACAGCCGTTACTTTTTTACGACCTTCACGAACCGCTAGTTCGTATGCAAAAGTGACGATTTTTTCAGCACCTTCACGGGTGATTTTTGACATTGCTTCTGCTTCGTTACCATCTTCAGAAACAACTTGGCCAAGACCTGAGTACATACCTTGCGTGTTTTCACGAACTGTAATGATATCGATATCGTCGTAACGAGCTTGCGTACCTGCGAATGATTTAACAGGACGAACGTTTGCATAAAGGCCAAACTTTTTACGTAAAGTTACGTTGATTGATGTAAAACCTTCACCTACTGGTGTCGTTAATGGACCTTTTAAAGTGATCTTGTTACGCGCGATTGTGTCGATTGTTTCTTGCGGAAGTAACTCACCAGTTTTTTCTAGGGCAGCAAGGCCAGCATCAACGAATTCATAATCAAAATCGCAACCTGCAGCTTTAAGGATCTCAAGTGCTGAATCAATAATGCTAGGACCAATGCCGTCGCCTTTGATCACTGTGATGGTTTGTTTAGCCATTTACTTTTCCTATTTATGAGTAGATAAACACGTAAACTCGTCGCGAAATAGCATGCGATTTACTTGTTAGAAGGTTTACGTGGATGTGTTTGAAAATTTAAGCGGCTTTTATAGCAATTTATTCAGCTTTTTGCCAGTTTATCCTGTGAATACTGACTATAAACAGACTAAAGTTCATATTTATTTAACGTTTTCGCACTTTTTAACAACACATTCTAAAAATTGTCTGCAAATTCACAGTTTTTCAGATATGCATAAAAATTTGCTTTTGAGTGCCAACCAGCAGCCGATAAACTGTCGAAAATAATCTGTTCTTGCCAACTACTAAACAGCGCCTTAGGCTGAAAAACGTAATAGGTAAATAGCTTAATCGCGACCCAATGCTTTTCATTGATATCAAGCTGTTGTTTCTTTTGTTGCTCACTGCCAAGTAAATGCTGTGTCCAGCTATTATCACCAATCAGTTGATTTAAATACTCTGTCAAAGGAGCCTGATCTAGGTGGTTTACTCCAAATAAACAGGCAAGTGGTGGGCTTATTACCTGCTCTTCGGCCTGCTCAAATACGGTTTTGCGAGAAAGGCTCGTTGCTTGATGCTCACAAAGGTATAAAACATAAGCATATAAAGGTAAAGCAACCTGCTCAAATTGAACGGTCTCTGAGTGTTTAAATAGCGCCTGAATAATTCGCACCATATTTTCTAGGCGTTTAGAAATATGCTGAAAAAGCGGGTGCGATGTGGTTGCAACTAAACGCTGAAACAAGACTTTTTGGATAATTGCAGGGGCGTTATCGTATCCGACCATTGATAAACAATGGCGTAAATCTTTGGCTCTTTGCTGTTCTTTATTGTATGGCTTCACAGCAATTGTAAGTTGCGTAATCAATTCAGGGTAGGGGCTCAAAAGCTTATTTAAGCCACTGTAGCTGTATTCTTTTGATACTTTTAGCGCACTGATTAACGTTAAATAGTGCTGCCTGCGCTGCTGATTAAGTGGTTGTGACTCAGCAAAGTTAATGTTTTCACTAAACCATACTGTGTATAGCAAACGAGTGTCTTGGCAAGGTCTTTGTTTATCAAATATGGTTAGATTTGCTTTAAAGCGATGCCAGCGAATCTTTTCAGGGCGGCTGGCATCAACCAAAATATGGCGACCATGTTCATCAGTGGTTAAATAGATAAGCACTTGTTCCGCATACTTTACTTCACTGGCTGGAATATAAGGGCCAATATGCGCAATCAGTGCTTTTATTGCATTTTGAGCAAACTCGTTTGGTGTCCGCAAATAAATATCAGCTAAGGCTTTATGCACACTAATGTGACCACCTGATTCGCGATAAGTCGTATTCATGGCAATAATATTAGCCAAAGCAACTAGGGTTGTTGCGCCATCGTAAATCATAATTTTTGGCGCGCTTAATAGGGCTTGCTTATATTTATTTAAACGCGCTAATAAATGCTGAATCGAGAGTGTATGTGGGCCTGAGTCTTTTAGCAATTTTGCTGCTAACTGATGGCGACACTGCCAAAGCTTTTTATCTTGATGCGTCAGTGCCTGACCTGCGGCCAATTTATTACTTTGGGATTGCACGCAAAGATAGTTTGCTAAACAGCAGCTAATAATTTGTTCACTAATAGCTTGGTTGTAGTTAAGACTACGACACAATATACAAGCTATAACACATTGGTTTACGACTAAATTTGTGGTGTAGCCGTGGTTTGATACATACAGGCTTAGTTGCGCTTGCATCCCTTTTGGGCAAGCTTGGTATATTAGGTAATACCGCTCAGCAAGGTTACTTAATAAAGGGAAAATTTGTGACCATTTTTGCTTTTGATGATAAAGCTTAAGTAGCTGGTGCGTACTATCAAATAAGCGTGCCAATTCCCGTGGCGTCACGTTTTCCATCATAAGCGGTTAGGTTTCTTGTTGATAGCTTTCATAGGCACTTGGCCCCCATAATACCAGCTGACCATTTTTAAAAAGTAGGCCTGTGCATTCATCTATGGTGGTTATCCCATCAGATTTAACATGCTGAGTGCGGTAAAAAATAATCTGCCAAACATTGTCTTTGACTCGTTTAGCATAGGTTAGATCGGGGCTGCCTAAATAATCAAGCACCGCATTAAGGTTTTCAGGCTTATCAATCGTTAGTTTTGCGATGTAGCGTTTATTAAAAGCTTCACGGTCTTGCCAGATCATGGCTTGCGGATCATCTTTATAAAAAGTGATCACAAGGGTTGCTATCAGTGCATAAACACCTAACCCAAGTACCAGATATTGGAAAACCTTTTTAAACATGTGTAACTCTATAAAACTAACGCGAATTTTCAGTATACGCTCAGTTAGCAAACTGTGCTACGAGATTGCGACTAATTGAGCCTTAACTGCTTTAAACTAAAGCCTAAGTTAATATCGGTACGCAGCATAACGAGGTTTTTGGATATCACAAACATGTCCATTTCTGAACTCAGCTTGCGTTTTAGAGTTGGGTTGAGCTCATCATCGTTAATGGCTGCTTCTATTGATTCATAATCGTTTATTAGTTGCTGCGCCGACTTATTACCTATCCCTTTAACGCCCGGAATATCGTTGGTTTTATCACCAGCTAAAGCCCAAAAATCAGCAAGTCGATGCTTTGGTACATCAAAGCGCTGCTTGATATCTTCAAGCTCAATGTATTGCTTTTTGAAGTAATCAAAAATTGCAATTTGCTCAGATAAAAACGGTAAAAACCCTTTGTCGGTAGAAACAATTGTCGAAGCTACATTGTTAGTCGCGGCTTTGTGAGCAAGGGTGGCAATGATATCGTCGGCTTCATCGTTATCAGGTGAAAACACCACAATGCCAGTGTCTTCAATTGCTTGTTTAAAGCGTGATAAGTTTTGCTTGAGGGTGTCAGGCATTGGTGAACGTGTACTTTTGTATGCCTCGAAGTAATGATAGCGCCAGCTTTTCTCGCCATCAAACACGGCAATAGCATGAGTCGCATTACACTGCTGGCGTAATTTTTTACAAGCATGTGCCACGCGGGCACAGCTTGCTTTTATCATATGTTCTTCACTGTGATGACTCTGATTACTATCAACAGCATAGATGCGCCTAATAAGATTTAGCGCATCTATTAAAAGTAATTGGGTTGTCACATTAGCTCCTGTTAGGCTTTGATCTCATAGCAAGGAATGTACTTACTGCCAGGTAACTTCATACGGCCTTGCTCAACAAATGCTGCCAGCAGTTTGTCCATATCAGCCATAAGCGCGGGTTCGCCACTTAGCACAAAGCGGCCATGTTGCTTAATGGCTTGTAAGCCTTCATCTTTAACATTACCAGCCACGATGCCTGAAAACGCACGGCGTAAATTTGCTGCGAGTTGCTGAGTGGGTTGATCTAAATGTAAATCTAAGCCCGACATATTAGCATGTGTTGGTGCAAACGGCTGTTGGAAATCATGATCGATTTTAAGTGTCCAGTTAAAGTAATAAGCATCACCTTGGCTTTTACGGTATTCACGTACTTCAGCCATTTTGGCTTTAAGCGTTTTACCAACGCGTTCTGGGTCATCAATGATCACTTCAAACTTATCAAGTGCAGCTTTACCCAGTGTTTTCTCAACGAATTTACACAGCTCAATAAAGTAATTTTCACTTTGTTTAGGGCCAGTTAAGATCACAGGTAAACACTGCTTTTCGTTATCTGGGTGAAGCAAAATACCTAAAAGGTATAACAGCTCTTCTGCGGTACCCGCACCACCAGGGAAAATAATAATGCCATGAGCTGTACGAATAAACGCCTCTAAACGCTTTTCGATATCTGGTAAAATCACTAGCTCGTTTACAATCGGGTTAGGCGGCTCAGCAGCAATAATACTTGGTTCAGTTAAACCTAAGTAACGATTATTCGTAATACGCTGCTTGGCATGACCAATGGTGGCACCTTTCATCGGGCCTTTCATTGCCCCAGGGCCACAGCCAGTACAAATATTTAAGCCACGAAGGCCAAGCTCATAACCAACTTGCTTGGTGTATTTGTATTCAACTTCGTTAATGGAGTGGCCGCCCCAACAAACTATCATGCTTGGGTCGCTATTTACTCTTAGCGCACCTGCGTTTCGCAGCATATCAAAGACCATATGAGTAATGGCTTTTTGCTCTGTTAAATCTTTTTCGTACTTTTGACAAATAAACAGAATATCGCGAATAACCGAGAAGATATGTTCATGAATACCGGTAATAATTTCGCCATCAACAAAAGCAGATTCAGGTGGGTTTTCAAGTTCGATTTTAATCCCACGTTCGCGGCTTAATAAGCGAATATCAAAGTCTTCGTATTTATTGTAAATTTCAGAGCTTGAGTCGGTGTGGCTGCCCACATTGAGAACCGCGAGCACACAGTTCCTAAATAATTTATAGCGCTCGCTGGTGGATGATTGTTCGAGTAGATCAACTTCTAGTTGCGATAGTAAATCCAGTACACCTGTAGGATTCAGTTGTTTTAACATAAGCACTCTCCCGGCTCGTCAATGAGCCTTTATCATTGTGTGTCAAAGACCTCACTTAGTAGGTGAGGCCTTTATTTGCTAATGCAAACTTTATTTCGTCCCTCGTTCTTGGCTTTGTATAGTGCTTCGTCTGCACGGTCAAAGGCAATCAGCGGGGTATCACCTTTTTTCAATTGGGTTGCACCAAGAGAAATGGTGATTTCTACTTGCTTATCTTTAAATTTAAACGGAATGCCTTGAATTGTTTTGCGCAGTTTTTCAAGCGGCATAGCGGCATTTTCAATCGACATTCCTGTCATTAATAACACAAACTCTTCGCCACCGTAACGGGCAATAAAGTCTGATTTACGAATTGATTTTTGTAGTGCTTTAGCAATCACTTGCAGCGTTTTATCACCAGCACTGTGGCCATATTTGTCATTGATTGATTTAAAGTGGTCAACATCTATCACCACAAAGGTAATGTCTGATTCTTGCACATTAAATAAGTTAAATTCATGACTAAAACGCTCATCAAACGCAGCACGGTTTGGCAACTTAGTTAGGCCATCGAGTAAGCTTTTAAAGCGCTGCTCATTGAGGCGCTGTTTGTAGGTCGAAAGCTTTGTTTCTAAATGACTAATGCGGCTATTAATATCGTTAAAGCTTGCAAGTAAGTTCTCGCGTTCTGCTTGTTCTAGTTTTTCTTTTGCAATTAAATCATCACTTAATGATTTTAACTCTTCTTCTACTAGCTCTTTAAGCGAAGAAATAGACGTGGCTTGCTGCGTTTGCGTGTGCAAGTTTTTAATCTTTGCTTCAATTTGTTTGTTAAGCGTTTCGTATTCAGCGCTGAGTGATTCTGAATGCTTACTGGTAGAAACAATAGAATGATGTAAATCTTCGATTGTTTGATTTAAAGAGATCAAAAAGCTTTGAGCAGATTGGCGCTCTTTACTCATATTACGCGTGACAATGCTGATAATGTTCAGCGCCGAATCAAGCAGGTCGTCAACACTATCATTATGAGTAATTTGACTTTTGATAGTCTTAATTTGCTCGGCACTTTCATCTTCAAGCACTAAGTCATTTGCTAGGGTTAGTAGCTGTCTAGCAAGTTCAGGTTTAATTTGCGCCTCAGCTGTACTTGTTGTTGCAAGCTTAGCTTGAAGGGCTTGATGATAGATAACCACTAGCTTTGAAAGTAGTGGTACAAAGTCATGATTAGACTGAATATTATTTAATTCATGATCGAGTAAATAGCGTAATGAGCGACGGGCATCATCAGGTAAGCCTTTTACTTTTTGTAGCTGTTTACCTGCATCTGTAACGCTTTGGTTCAATTCGCGTTGCAATGTCATCTGCTTGGTTTCTTGTTGCCTTAATAGGCCAAGCACGTCATCGATAAATGGCGTCAGCAATTCAAACTTAACCCCTTTCTTAAGGGCATTTCTGAATTTAGCTAAACGATTGTCTAACTCAATGTCTAGTCCTTTACAGCTGAGCGAGAGTTTCGCTGCGAACTGAGAAAGTACATCAACTTGATGCTTGCGCGCGTCCTCGACCACTGTTCGAGCGTCGATCGCTTGCTTTAACTTTTTATTAAGAACATCATGCTGCTGCTGCACCTAGTAATACCGCCATCAAGATTCAAATTGCTATACGCTAAGTTTACAACAAATTAATACGAAATGTAGGTTCCAAGTCAAAAACTTAGCTATTTTGTCTATCAAACTTGTTGCAATGGCAGTTTATCGGTTTTTAATTCACATTTTTTCTCGCAATTGTTAGGCTATTTCGCAATTTTGATAGTAATAAAAAGAGTTGTTATGAAAAAGTTTTTGGCAATGTCTATTTTGGCGGCCTGTTCTAGCAGTGCGTTTGCAGATGTAAACTACTCACTGTCTATTACTCAGCCTGAGCATCATCTAGGTAATGTGAGTGTTGAATTTCCCCAAACTGCTCAAGCACATTTAGATATTAAACTACCTGCATGGCGAACTGGTCGTTACGAAATTTTAAACCTTGCCAATGGCATACGCTTTTTCGAAGCAAAAGACGATGACGGTAAACCACTAAAGTGGGAAAAAATTGATCACAGCACTTGGCGTGTTCACCTAAATGAGCCAACTCAAGTTAATGTGGATTACCAAGTGTACGCAAACGAGCTAGGTAAACGTGCTCGTCACATTGATGACAGCCATGCATTTATTGATGCATCGGGCTTTTTCATGTTCAGTGAATCATTCCGTCAAGACCCGGTAACCGTAAAGCTAAATGTACCAAAAGCATGGCGTTCAGTATCGGGAATGGAAAACGCGGGTTCTAAACACAGCTTTAAAGCCGCTGATTACGATATCTTAGTCGATTCACCAATCGAAAGTGGCATCAATGAGCTACATAAGTTCACCGTTGATGGCCGTGAATACGAACTCGTTATTTGGGGTGATGGCAACTACGACGTAGATAAAATGCTAACCGACCTTAAAAAGCTAGTTACTACGGGTAATGTTATTTGGGATGGTTACCCGTATGAGCGTTATGTATTTATGGTTCATGCTACGTCAGGTGCCGGCGGTGCCACAGAGCATTTAAACTCAACAATTATCCAGCGCCCACGTGACCGTTTTGGTTCTCGCAAAGATTACCTTGCGTTTATCAGCACCGCAGCACACGAATTTATTCATACGTGGAACGTGAAAGCGTACCGTCCTAAAGGTATTGCACCGTACGACTACACCAATATTAACTACGCAAAAACATTATGGATTGCAGAGGGCTCAACCAGCTACTTTGAAGATCACTTAATGGTGCGCTCGGGTATTGAAACAACGGATGAGTTCTTTGGTACGTTAACAAAAACGATTAATCGTCACTTACAAACACCAGGTCGTGAAGTGCAAAGTGCAACCGAAACAAGCTTTGATAAGTGGATCAACCAAGGCGGCGACCACGCTCGTAACTACAGCACCAATATCTATTTAGAAGGTTCATTGATCTCAATGGCACTTGATATTGATTTGCTAGAAAAAAGCGATGGCAAAATCAGTTACCGCGATGTTCACCGTGCACTTTACAACAAGCATCGTTTACCAGATGGCTTTACCCCTGATGATGTAAAAGCGATTTTAAAAGAGCTAACAGGTCGCGATTACAGTGCTTGGTGGCAAGCGAATGTGGATGAGCCAGCTGCTATCGACTTTGATTCGCTACTTGCAAAAGTCGGTTTAGGTTTAACTCGCCCAGAAGGCGCAAAATCAGTACCGAGTATTGATTCTATGGCAAAAGATAGCGGTGAGTTACTAACTCTGACTCATGTTCGTCGTGGTGGCGCTGCATGGCAAGCGGGCTTAACGACAGATGATAAAATTGTCGCGTTCAACAAAAAGCATGTGGGTAAAGATTTAACAGCCAGCCTTGAAACATTCAAAGCAGGCGACACAGTCACTGTTGATTTCATTAGACGTGATGCACTTCAAAGCACGACACTGACACTGAGCGAAGATTTTGATAAAGAGAAAAAGGTCAAAGCATTAAAAGATGCAACACCAGCTCAAATGGCATTGTTTAAAGCATGGATGGGTGTTGACCACCCAAATCAAGCTAAATAACAGCCAAGCAAAATAACTCGTTAATGATTTTTGATTGGTAAGAGAGGAGCTGCGGCTCCTTTCTTTTTGTTCGGTGTTTGCTGCGCTTTTACAAACTGCTTTGTGTATTGTGCGTTTAATAGTGCACTGTGAAGTTGCTGCTTTTTACGTCGCCAAAACGACTTTTTAACTTTGCTTGATCTATCACGAATATCGCTTTGTGAATTATCGGGTTGTGATACCGGGTAGGGCAGTAAAGAGTATCCATATACGCCAGTTTCCCAAACGTGCTGTAAATCGCAGTCTACGGGGCGGCCAAATGTGGCAGTGGCTTTTAATAGCGCTTTTGCTCCGGCCAAACTAACAGCCGTTGCACAGCAGCCAGACATAAGCTTTTTATGAATAACTAAATGTTGCTCATCAGCAAGGGGTTTTGTAAAAGCAATGTCGCGATTACGGTCTTTATAAGCTGCCAACTTTATTAGTTGCCAAGGCTGTTTCAAAGTATTTATGTTTTCAATTGCACTGTGAATTGAGCGGTCGAGAACAAAGTCATCTTCTAAAATAATCGCGTATTCTAACTGCCTATCGACAATAGTTTGCCATGCTTTTCTGTGACTCAGGTAGCAGCCAATTTCACCCTTACTCAAGGGCTTATGATATTTTTTCAGGTTTAAATCAGCACTGTAATACTGGGCAATCGCTGAATCCGACAGTGTCCTGCCATCAATTGCATCAAGGCGTTCAAATGCCAAATTTTGTGCGTTGAGCTCATGGCTTACACGGTTTAATCGTTCAGTAGAGCTTGCTAAGTTGATTACAAAAATAGCGGTCATTATCGTTACCTGATGGTCAGTTTTAATCAGGCTAACAAGCTTTAATGACGCTTGGGTGTCAGAACTATTTCGCTTTTATGTCAGGACGGGGAGTGTTTAAAATCGCTTGTTTTTCTTGCTCGGATAAAATGATCCAATCAAAAATTTCATCATTACTGCGACCACAGCCAGTACAAAAGCCGTTTAGGCGATGACATTGACCGATGCAATCTGTTTTAAAGTGGCTGGTTGGTATTTTTGATTTTGTCATAGTTAATGTGAAGGCTAATGTCTATTAGCCTTCCAAAGTGTATTACTTACCTTCAACTGGCTTACCAATTTCAAGGGTGGTAGACCAAGGCTGTTTCCGCGACAGGGTTTTACCCGAGTGAATTGAAATAACAGGGTTGTTTTCGTCAAGTACAAACGTGGTGCGTAACGATTCAGCAGACTCTTTTTGTGTTTGATGCCAGTTATTACCTGCTAAACACGCTTGGGTAAAATTAACCGCACGGGTGTGATCAGCGACAGCTTGCTGTTGTTGCTCATAGTTGCCTACACAGCGGTAGGTGACATTGTCTTTATCAAGCGCTGTGATTTGACAGTTATCGGCAATAAGGTTGTATTTTGCTGTCCATGTTTCCATGTATTTAGTATTTACACGGCTACGTTTTAAGCCTTCAAAGCGGTTGTCGTAAGCACCTAATAGGGCATTGATTTTCTCGCAAGGGGTTAGGTTATCAATGGCCGCTTGTTGTTCAGTTGTCAGTCCTGTACAACCAGTTAAAACAAGGCCAGTTAGTAAGGCGGCGAGTGGCTTTTTCATATCAGGCTATCCTTTTAAATAGCAGTTCCTTAAACGTTTCCTAAAGGATACCTAAGCCCTTGTAAAAATGCTAATAAAGATTGGTGATTACAATTTAAAATGCCTTCGCAAAGGAAGGCATTTTAGTTGCTGATAACGGTGAAGCGTGGGCTTAAATCTTAGTTTTACCAGCAATGTTGGTCACTTTTACTGAGCCAGAACCATCACTTAGTAACTCAAAGTTTGCTGCGGTATCAACGCGAATGCTGCCCGAACCATCTGAAACGACAACATCACCCGAAATATCATTTAAGTCGATACCGCCTGAGCCATCGTGTACTTCAATATTGCCCTGTGCTTTAGCAACATTAATATTGCCAGAGCCGTCATGAATTTTAATATCATGGCTTACATTACGGACATCAATGCTACCCGAACCATCATTGATTTCTAATGTGCCTGTAATGTCATTCGCTGTAATCGACCCTGAACCATCGTTGATCACTGTATTAGCGACTTTGCTGATAATAATTTCACCCGACCCATCGTGCACATCAACATTAAATGAACGAGGGATCGAAACAGTTAAATCAATGCGAGTTTGTTTGTTGTTTTGATATTCACATTGGCCTGCACTTAGCGCAGCACGCTTATCTTTAGCTTCAAGCGTTAAGCAATACTCATCATGTGGCTTTTCTTGATAAATCTCGGCTTTAACGGTCACTTGATCACTGTCACTACCGGTAATGTGTAAAAAACCTGAGCCTGCCTCTACTTTTAAAGCACTTAATGATGCTGCATCTAGCGTTAGGTTTTTAGTTGCTTGTAGAGGCATTTCACCCCAAGCAAATGTCTGTGCTGATAATAAGCCTGCGGCAATGAGTGAGAGTGTTTTTACTGTACTTAACATGGTTCTTCCCTTTCAAATGTGTGGTGTTATTAGCTTAGTCGCAGGTGCTGATAAAAAGGTTTAAAGGGTTTAAAAATTCTTTACACAAATAGGCAAGAATGCGCGAGCTTCAGGCATTTATGGTTTTTCGCGATGCTTTAGACTGAAATAGTAGACCATAACCTAAGCAAGCCAAGGAGAAACACATGAGTGATTCAGCGCAAACAAACGATATGCAAGTGATTAAGTCAGGTTCTCAAGATCCAATTGCAGGGCCAGCCGAATGTTTCACAGGTAAAGTGCAAATTAGTACTTTATTTAATGCCCCTGCACCTGCACGCGTTGGTGTTGCTGTGGTGGAGTTTTCAAAAGGTGCTCGCACCAATTGGCATTCTCATCCACTCGGCCAAGTTTTATTAGTTACAGAAGGTCAAGGTTGGACACAGTGCGAGGGTGGTGAGAAAACAGTCATCAATCCAGGTGATTTAATTTGGTGTAACTGCGGAAAAAGGCACTGGCATGGTGCAACAGCTGATAGTGCAATGAAGCACGTAGCAATTCAAGAAGCACTGGATGGTAAACCTGTTGATTGGTTCGAAGCTGTTTCTGATGAAGATTATTTAGCATAAGGTACATTGGAATGTGTGACAAACATGAAACGCAAGACTTATCACGTCGTAATTTTATTAAAACGAGTTCAGCTTTAGGCGCAGGCCTGTTATTAGGTGGCTTTGCGGCGCCTTCGTTTGCAGCATCATCTGAGCAGCTTGCAAATGGCAATATAAAATCTCGAGGCTATGCGGCTTTTGATAATTCAGGCTTACTAAAACCATGGGAGTTTGAAAGACGCCCAGTTGGTGATAACGATATTTTAATCGAAATTAAATTCGCCAGTATTTGCCACTCAGATATTCATCAGATGAAAGGCCATTGGGGCGCACAGCAATACCCTCAAGTACCGGGTCATGAAGTTGCAGGTATCGTAACTGCGGTCGGTAAGAATGTGACTAAGTTTAAAGTGGGCGACCGTGCTGGTGTAGGTTGTATGGTTGATAGCTGTCTTGACTGCAATAGCTGTAAAGATCAAGGCGAGCAATATTGCCCAGAAACAAAATTCACTTATGGCTACCCTGATGAGCGCTCACCGACGGGTATCACACAAGGTGGTTACTCGAATAACATTGTTGTTCGCGATCATTTTGCAGTGCATATTCCTGAAAACATGAGCTTAGAGCATGCTGCTCCTTTATTATGTGCCGGCATTACAACGTATTCTCCGCTGCTTAAATTCAACTTGAAAAAAGGCGATAAAGTAGGTGTTGTTGGTATTGGTGGGCTTGGACACTTAGCTGTTAAATTAGCTGTGTCGCAAGGTGCTGATGTCTACGCGTTCACTAGCTCTAAAGACAAAGTAGCCGATATTAAAGCCTTTGGCGCTAAAGTGGTTGTTGTGGACGGTGAAGACGCTTACAACGAACATAAGTCACAGCTTGATTATTTAATTAATACCTTGCCAGTGAAATATGATGTCGCTAAATATGCTTCATTAGTAAAACCATTTGGCACCTACACCCAAGTGGGGATGCCAGAAGAATTTTCATTAAACATGAATGCATTAGCATTGGCTGCAAGCCGCGTAAACTTTAATGCTTCGTTAATTGGTGATATGCAAGAAACGCAAGACGTTGTTGATTACTGTGCTAAGAATAATATTCTGCCAGCAACCCAGTTAATCAAAGCCTCTGAAATCAATAATGCATGGCAAAGCGTGGTGGATAAAAAAGCGCGCTATCGTTATGTCATTGATGCCTCAACATTTTAAATAATTTTTAGATTGAGTAAGCCAAACGCCATACCCAGTATGGCGTTTTTTGTTGTCCCTTTTTTATTCGGTGATTTGTCGCTTACAGAGCGAATACTGACGTAAAAACATATCATTATTTTTTTCTTTTGCTAATTTAAACTCTTTGGCCCCCAAGGAGTAATAATGAAAAGAATAACCTTCCTAAGTACGTTGTTGTGCACCAGCTTTTTTGTTTGTAGCGAAGAAACAGATACAACCTTAAAAGCCTATGCCGCTGGGTACGTCGCCAATTTTACCTGTAGTGCCACGTTTAACGCTGGTAAAAGCAAAGATCAAATCGATATTGATGAACTTACCGGTATTTACCCTTTAATCGCAGACACCGTAAAAACAATGCAAGCGAACATTGATACTGAGCACAAGCGAGTCATTGTTGATTACGATAAAGATAAACAGCGCATATCGGTGTGGCGTCCTCGTTTAGGCTGTGTTGATTTACCCGTAGGGGCAAGCCTTAAAGCTGCAACACTCGTGCAAGCACCGTTTAAAGAAAATTTAGCCTACCAAAAGGATGATGGTAAGCCTTGGCAAACGTTAAATGGTGTTAATAAAGCAACGGGTAATAAGGCGCTTGATGAGGTTATTGCTCAGGCTTTTACTCGTCATTATGGTGAAGGCGCACGCACTTCAGCAATTTTAATAGCAAGCCCTGAGGCGATTTTAGCAGAGCAATATAAAGCAGGCTTTACCCCAGAAACCGCACAGCGTACTTGGTCTGTTGCAAAAAGTATTGGCGCGAGCATCATTGGTGTGGCGGTAGCACAAAAACGACTTGATGTTACAAAGCCTGCGGGGCTTGAAAGCTGGTCTCACCCGCTTGACCCTCGTGGCGAAATTACCCTTGAAAATTTGCTTCACATGGCATCAGGCTTAGACAGTAATAAAGCGGGCAACCGGACAGACCGTGTGTATATGGGCGGCGGTTTAGTGTCTGATACTGCAACGCATACCGCATTAGAAGTAAAGCCAGGTAGCCGCTGGAAATACGCCAATAATGACACCATGTTAGCGCTACGTGCCTTACGAGAAACGTTCAACGATGAGGCGAGCTATTTGCGTTATCCGTATGACAATTTACTCGATAAAATCGGTATGCAGCACACATTTTTAGAGTCAGATTGGCAAAGTGACTTTATTTTGTCATCGCAAGTGTGGACTACCTCAAGGGATCTTGCTCGCTTAGGGCTATTACACCTCAATAATGGCCGCTGGCAAGGGGAGCAAATATTACCAAAAGACTGGTTAAGTTATATTAGTAAACCTGCCCCAGCTCAACCCCCAGAAACAGCACCAGGGTATGGCGCACAGTGGTGGCTTTATAACGAACGTTTCCCTGAATTACCAAACGACACCATCGCAGCGCGAGGCAACCGTGGTCAATATTTGGTTATTATTCCAAGCGAGCAGTTAGTGATTGTTAGGCGAGGGTACGACCTTGCAGGACTTAAAGGCTTTAGTGAACATGACTTTACCCGTGATGTTTTAAAAGCACTGGGTAAAGTCAGTCACTAATTTAGATTTGAGGTTAATGGCTAAGTGGCGTTAACCTCAATTGCAAGCGGTAGTGTTGCTGAACACTTGGCTCTAAACGGTAATTGTCATAAGGCTTAGCTCCCCAACTGTTATCACCACCGACACCACGTTGGCGTAAATCAATATTTAGCTCAGTCAATGGTCTTGGAGTGATATCGGTAGCATGACGGTTTGTGCCAGTTTTAGGATAGTCAAAGTCGGCAACCGTATTATGGTGTGCAGTAAAGTCGAATTTTGGCTCTCCCTGAACTTTTAAACCAACCCCTTGCGAATTACGAATTTCAAGCCAGCGGGTATCGCTGCGATTTCCATTTTCTTGTGGACGAATATACTGGGTGTATAAATCGGCTACTGAGCTTGAGTATATACCTAAATCCGCTGCATATTTACGGTCTTGATAGTTTTCCCATGGTCCTCGACCATACCACTTTACAAAATCAAAGCCGTCAGGCATTTGTAACTGTAACCCAAAGCGAGGCATTTCAGGTAGCCCTTTATCAAGGGTTGCTTGGTAATCAATGTCGACTTGGCCAAATTCGCCAACAGTGTAACTTATTTGGGCATCACTATTTAAACTTGGAAAATGAAGCGTGAATGTCACCTTTGCTTTACCTGCTGATGAGACAACATCTACATGCGTAACCTCAGCAAGTTGCGATGCATTTTTATAAGCTGCAGCAGATTTTTCCCATAACCGGTTGCCATTATCTTTGTCGGTCATCGCTCGCCAAAAATTTGGAAATACACCTTGCTTGATTAGCTCTACTTCGTTTGAACGATAGCTCGAAAGTCGCCCTGTCTCTTTATTAAATATCAGCTTAGTTTTAGCTGTACTAACTGTGACCTGAAGGTCAGATTCTGCAACTCTTAGGCTGTCATCAGCTTTTAAGTGGGCAAGAGACAAACTACTTTGTAAAATAAATTGCTCGCTTGCGACGACCAGCCCTTTATTTCTAACGCCTTCTTCTTGTTTTAGTTTGAATTGAATATTGAGAGTATATTCTGCATTTTTTAATCGCGTGTAGTCATTGAGTTCACTAAGAGTAATCAACTCACTTTGTTGAGCGGGTGTACTTAATTGCTTTAATGAACCTTGCTTAACAACTAAGCCATTTTCAAGTAGCTGCCAGTGTGTATCTAGATAGCTTAAATCACGGAAAAAGTTTCGATTGCTGATCTTAAATTGGCTTGCTGAAACCATTTTTACAGCGACATTCTGATAAAGCTTTTTAACTTCAAATAAGACTGGGTGAGGTACTCGGTCTGCACCAATTAGACCATTTGCCAGATAATTATTAGCATTTCGTGTACCTTCAGGTTCAAAATCACCACCATAAGCGAGTATACGTTTGCCTTGCTCATCCGTTTTATAGAGACCTTGATCCACCCAATCCCAAATGCTACCACCTTGAACTTGCGAATGCTGGTAAACGAAATCCCATAATTCTTTTAGATTGCCACCGCTATTTCCCATGGTGTGGGCGTATTCAACCCAAATGAAAGGTTTATCAGGGTAATTACCTAAGTATTGGCTGGTAATTTCATTTCGGTCAGCATACATCCATCCAACAACATCAGTCATGGTTTCTTTATACCAGTTAGCTCGGGTTTCGTATTGTACAATGCGATTGCTGTCTTTTGATTTGGCAAGAAGATAAGCCTCACGAATACTCGGGCCTGGGCCTATCTCATTTCCTAAAGACCACGAAATAATAGAAGGGTGATTTTTATCTCGTTCAATCATGCCATTTACGCGATCTAAAATGGCTTCTTTAAATTGTGGATCATTACCTAGGCTATCTTCTTCAAAGCCATAACCATGAGATTCAACATTTGCTTCATCGATGACATATAGACCATATTTGTCGCATAAACGGTACCAGTAAGGATCATTGGGGTAATGTGATGCTCTTACGGTGTTGATGTTATTAAGCTTCATTAACTCAATATCTTTACGCATGCTTTCACGACCAATTGCTTGGCCATTTTCAGGCTCATGCTCATGACGGTTAACACCTTTAATCACAATTGGTTGGCCATTTACTAACAATAAGCCATCTTTTATTTCAACATTTTTAAAACCAATAGCTTCGCGAACGACTTGTTGCTCTTGCCCATCTTGTGTCAAAGTAAGCTGTAAGTCATACAGCTTAGGGACTTCAGCCGACCAAGCTGTGATGTCTTTCAATGTTGTATTGAAGCTAATCGTGTGTTTTTCTCCAGCTTCGCTTTTTAGTTTTTGTGTGTTTTGCCAAAGTAGGGTGTCACCATCGAAAATAGCACTATGTAATGTTGAGCTGCTAGCATCATCGTTCGTATTTTCTACAGTGACGTCTAAATTAAGCAAACCATCTTTAAAATTGTTAATTAGCGATGTTGCAGCATGGAAATCCCATAATTGAGTTTTTGGCACGACTTGCAAGAAAACGTCACGTTGAATACCACTAATTCGCCACATATCTTGATCTTCTAAATAACTGCCGTCACTCCAACGGAATACTTCAACAGCAAGTGTGTTCTTACCAGGCGAAACAACCTCTGTTATATCAAACTCGGCGGGGAGTTTACCGTCTTGGCTATAACCTAGTTTTTTACCGTTCACCCAAACATAAAAAGCAGAGCGAACTGCACCAAAATGAAGGATAATACGCTTATCTTGCCAATCGTCAGCTATCGTGAAATCTCGTCGGTACGAACCGACAGGGTTATAGTCAGGCGCATAAGGCTTATTTTTTTTAAAGCCATAACCATGATTAACATAAATAGGGTAGTCGTAACCTTGTAATTGCCAGTTCGAAGGAACTGGTGTGGTAGGCCAATCAGAAACGTCAACACTCGGTTTAAAGAAATCCATAGGACGTAAACTTGGTTTCTCAGCAAAATTGAAGTGCCAGTCTCCATTGAGCGTATGGTATTGTGATGATGCTTTGTCATCAGCAAGTACCGCAGCATTCTCTGAATTGTAACTTGCAAAATACGCACGATCTGCGAGTGTCCCGACAGAAAAAACAGCCGGGTTTTCCCAATCGTTTTTAGGACTGCTTGATACATTACTTTTATTTACTTTGGTTGAGTTCTGCTGACATGCAGTGAGTAGGAATGAGCTGCTTAATAAAAGTAGCGGAAGTTTAAACTTGCCAAAAAGAGAGCGGTTCATTGTAAGTCCTTTAATTGTGTGTTCTTTTTATTGTTAATACAATATTACCTTTTGGCGTGATTTGTAAAGATGAAGCAAAAATTCCAAGACTGATTGGCTTTTGCTTTTTATTCATAAAATTCAGTTGGTTATGGTTGTGTAGGATGCTGTATGAAGAGAGCTCGGACAAACAGGCAAGAAAATGAGAGTATTAGGCAAGATAAAAGCTGCTTTTAGAATGCATAAAAAGCAGCTTTGCTAACTGGAGAGTTAGTATCTACTACAAGGGCTCTATAGTGACATCCGCTTGGCCTAAACTTTTAAAAAACTGACTATCGCCCGTTATTTTACCAAGTTTTATCAGACCATTTGCATAACTTTGCTGCTTATAAAAGAGCGCAAGGTTACCCCAAGGTGCGTAATAAGTAATGTCTCCTGCGTTAGCATCGGTGCCAGCAGGTAAGCCTTGTAGATTTAATTTCTCTGGTAAAGTGGCAATTTTCTCAGCATTGGCAAAGTCTTCTACTTTTAGAGTCAGTGGTAGAAGTTGATAAAAATGCTTAGCGGCATTGTTACTTTCTAGAGTCGCTTGCATAGTTTTGCCGTTACTGGTGAACTTTATTTGCATTTCACTTACCATCTTTACTGCTTTTTTAAATATTGCTTATCTGTTACTGGCTCTAACCAATCAACAACCTTACCGCCTTTTGATTCTTGAATAGCTGAGTGCATCATGGCTGTTTTATCTGTAGCACCGTGCCAATGTTTAACATTAGCAGGAATATGTACAACGTCACCTGGTTTTATAACCTGAGGTTGTCCATGCCACTGATTAACCCAGCCCATACCTGATGTAACAATTAAGGTTTGGCCAACAGGGTGGGTGTGCCAGTTTGTGCGAGCGCCGGGCTCAAACGTTACCATGGCACCAGCGGCTTTCGCTTCGCCATGAGCTTGGAAACTAGGCTCGACGCGTACTTTGCCCGTGAAATACTTGTCGAGCCCAGTCATTGGGTACTGAGTGCCATTTTTTTGCACTGTGATTTGCGGTAATTCTAAACGTTGTGAAGAGGCGTTTTCTGCATGACTAAATGCACTCATCGTTAAGATAAGGGTACCGATAATATACTTCATACTTTTCTCCATGTGTTTGTAACCGAACGAATCTTCATTTTGGCTAAAAACTGTGCCTTTAAAAAGTACAATGCACGCAAGTTATTGCCTATTAGTCCGAGGCGGCAAATTTACCACTGGTCAATATTGTATAACCGAGCGTATAGTTAAGTATCTTGAATTTAATTGGGTTGGTTATGCATTCAGATTATGATGCTATTGCTAAAATGAGCGCTGCTTTAGCAGATAAGATTGCGCCGCTTATTGGGCAGCAAGAAACCGCTGATAGCGTGATTGAGGATTTGTTTTTTTATCGACAAACACAGGCCGCCACCTCTTGTTCAATGTGTGTGGTTGAACCAAGTATTGCACTGGTGCTACAAGGGGCAAAAAGCATGACCTTGGGCGAAGATGTTTTCAAGTATGACCCACACAAATATTTGATTACCTCTATTGATTTGCCTGCAAAAATGCAAGTTCTTGAAGCAAAAGACGACGCACCTTATTTAGGCTTAGTGTTAAAGCTTGATTTGGCTATGTTAGGTGAACTGATTTCGCAAATACCGCTCGACAAATTAAACAAGCAATCACTGAACAAGGGGATGACCTTAGGCAAAATGACAGAGCCGCTACTTAACGCTTTTACGCGATTAATTGAGCTGGTTGATGATCCTGAGTCTATGCCTGTGCTGGCACCATTAATAAAGCGCGAAATTTTTTGGCGTGTACTTAATAGTGAGCATGGGGCGGAGCTTCGCCATATAGTATCGACAGGTAGCCAAGGGCTGAGAATTGCACGTAGTGTTAAATGGTTAAAAGAAAACTATGATCAACCCTTGAGTGTAGAGGACTTAGCGGGTCTTGCGAAAATGAGTAAATCGACTTTTCACCATCATTTTCGAGATCTAACTTCAATGAGTCCGTTACAATATCAAAAGCGTTTAAGGTTAATGGAAGCAAGAAGGTTGATGGTTGGCGAGAGTATGGATGCGTCAGGTGCTGCTTTTAAGGTTGGCTACGAAAGCCCCTCACAATTTTCTCGTGAGTATTCTCGGTTTTTTGGTTTATCACCAAAACGAGATGTTGAGGCGTTTTTAGCAACGGCTAAATAGCCCGTTACTTATAATACCAATGGGCAATAATAGTTAGTTAAACGAATTGGTATAAAAAACGAATGGGCATATCCCTATGTCCCATTCGTTACCATGACACGCTTTACTTAAAGACTTGCTGTGAAAAACTCAGCAATCTTAGTGAATGGAATTAAAGCCACATCATCATATAAATCAACATGACCTGCATTTGGCACAACCAATAATTGCTTAGGCTCAGCAGCTAAATCATAGGCTTGTTGGCTAAACTCAAATGAGTGAGCTTGTTCACCAGCAACAAACAGTAATGGACGTGGTGAAATAGTTTCAATATCGTTAAATGGATAAAAGTTCATAAAACGCACATTGCTGCTTAATGTTGGGTGTGTAGTTAAATCTGCTGATGAGCGCTCTGGTGTATATTCGCCACGCTCAGTGCGATAAAAGTCATAAAACTCTTTTGCAATTGGGTGTGAGCTTTCATCAATGTGATGCGGACAGCCACCTGTGTACTGCACTTCGCCACCTAGGTACTCAACATTACGTTGCTCAGCGGCTTCATCAAGCATACCTTTACGCATATCAAGATCGATAGAGTTACCTAAACCATTGCGCGTCGCGCCACCCATGTCATACATACTCACTGTTGCTACAGCTTTGATACGTGGGTCAATTTTAGCTGCACTAATGATGAAACCACCACTACCACATACACCTAAACCACCAATGCTTTCTTTGTTGACGTATGAACGGCTAGCAAGGTAATCGACACCAGCACTGAATGACTCTGCGTATAAATCAGGCAGCACAGTATTACGTGGTTCGCCGTCACTTTCGCCCCAGAAGCTAAGATCAATTGCCAAAGTTACAAAGCCTAGCTCTGCAAGTTTAGTTGCATATAAAGTAGCACTTTGCTCTTTTACCGCACCCATAGGATGACCAATTACAAGTGCCGGATGGTTCGCGCCTTTCTCAGCATTTTTTGGTGTAAAAAGATTACCGACTACATTCATCTGTGATTGGTTTTTGAAAATTACTTTTTCAAAGTTAACAGCATCGCTTTGGTAAAAATTATCCGTTGAGGTAGTCATAACACTCTCCTATTTTGTGATTAACAGGGACTGCAATTTGTTTTCACAATGCAGCTTTGATGAGGTTATTGTCGGATATTTATGCAGTTTGGCGTTATATTAGAACAGTCGATTTATTGCCTAAAAGTGTCGAATGTATAAAAAGCTGCAGCAAGCGCTGCAGCTTATTCATTTACTTGTGGCGGCCTTGTAAACAGCTCACCACATCAGCCAGCGATAGGCCTTGGCGCTGCAATAACACAGTTAAATGATACAGTAAGTCTGCCGATTCATTGGTTAATTCATCGTTATCATGTTTCATGGCTGCAAGGGCAACTTCAACACCTTCTTCACCCACTTTTTGGCAACTACGGCTTAAGTCTTTTGCAAACAAAGACGCTGTGTAGCTTTTGCTTGGATCATCGTCTTTACGCGAAACAATCACTTGTTCAAGCTCAGCTAAAAACGACAAGCTAGGTTTAGCATCATCGCCAAAGCAGCTTTGTGTACCTAGGTGGCATGTTGGCCCAAGTGGGTTTGCCAGTACTAATAGTGAGTCGTAATCACAGTCGGTGTGCACAGAAACTACTTCAAGGTAGTTTTCTGATGTTTCGCCTTTGGTCCATAAGCGCTCTTTAGAACGCGAGTAAAAGGTTACTTTTTGCTTGTCGAAAGTGGCAGCTAATGCATCTTGATTCATAAAGCCTTGCATTAAAATTACCCCAGAGCGTGCGTCTTGCACGATAGCTGGGATCAATTCGCTTTTGGCAAAATCGACTTGAGAAAGAGTATCTTTGGTTAATTGCATAGTCTTGCCGCTACATTATTATCAGTTAAAAATTGTTTTAGTTCGCCAATATCAATGACGTTCTTGTGAAATACGCTTGCAGCGAGCGCGCCATCAACTTGGCTTTGTTGAAATACATCAACAAAGTCTTGCATCGTCCCTGCGCCACCTGAAGCAATCAGAGGAATATCACACAGTGCACGCATTTTTGATAGCTGAACATTGTCGTAGCCTTTACGCACGCCATCTTGATTCATGCAATTTAGTACGATTTCACCAGCGCCTAGGTCTTGCACGCGCTTAACCCATTCTTCGGTTTTGTAGCGAGTACGGCTTGATGCATTTGGGTCGCCAGTCAGCTGATACACTAAATACTCGCCAGTGTTTTCATCATAAAAGCTATCAATACCCACAACCACGCATTGTTTACCAAACTCATCGTGTAATTCTTTGATAAGCTCTGGGCGAGCAATAGCGGGGCTGTTAATACTGATTTTATCTGCACCACGTTCTAAAACACGTGCTGCATCGGCAACAGATTTAATGCCGCCTGCCACACAAAATGGAATATCAATGTGGCGCGCAATGTTCTCTACCCAATTGACATCAAGTAGGCGTTTTTCGACGCTGGCACTGATTTCATAAAACACCAGTTCATCCGCACCGGCATCGCTGTAAGCTTTGGCAAGCGTTAAAATATCACCAACCACTTCATGGCCTTTAAATTTAACACCTTTAACGACTTGGCCGTCTTTTACATCTAAACAAGGGATTATGCGTTTTGATAACATGCTAGCGCCTCCTCAACATTAAAGGCACCATCAAGCAATGATTTACCTAAGATAACACCGCCAACGCCCAGTTTTTTCAGCTTTGCAATATCATCCAGTGAGCTTACACCGCCTGAAGCTTGAACTTTAATCTCGCTGTTGTGGTTGGTTAAATCTTCATAAAGTGCAAACGAAGGACCAGTCATGGTGCCGTCTTTACTGATGTCAGTACACAGAAAATCAACCACGCCAAGTGCCACGTAAAAATCAACAAGTTCGAACAAACCAAACTCAGATTCACTTAACCAACCATGTGTTGCGGGTGCCCAGCCGTTGTCAGTTTTATTAACATCTAATGCGATAACAAAGTGAGAGCTGCCAAATTTTTCAATCCACGCCTTTACTTGTTCGCGCTTTTCAACGGCCATTGAGCCAATCACGACTTGATTAGCACCGGCTTCAAGCCAGTCAGCAACATCTTGCTCAGAGCGAATACCACCGCCCACTTGATAAGGCACATTAAGCGCTTTAGTCGCAGCTTGAATATGCTGCCACTGTTTTTTATTTGGATCGCGCGCGCCTTCTAAATCCACTAGGTGCAGTTTGCCTGCGCCGCTGTTTGCGTACTCTTGTAAGCGTGCGCCAAGTTCGTAAGGGTAAAATTGTGCTGTATCATACTTACCTTGGTATAAGCGCACAATTTGGTTTTGTAATACATCGAGTGCTGGAATAATCACGTTTATTTCTCTTATTTTTTGCTGCGCTTACAGCTGCCAATCTAAAAAGTTTTGTAAAAGTCGCGTGCCTACTTTGGCGCTTCGCTCAGGGTGGAACTGCATGCCTGCGTAGTTATCTTTGGCAACTATCGCTGAAAAAGCTTGCCCGTATTCACCGCTAACTAGGGTGGCATCGTTTACTGTGTGCGCAAAGCTATGCACAAAGTACACTTGATCTTGCGCAGATAACCCTTTGGTAAGGGCATGCTCTTTTAGCACGCTTAGGTCATTCCACCCCATATGTGGTGAGGTTAATGTGCCCACTTCTAAGTGCTTAACAACACCCGGAATTTTGCCAAGGCAATCAACATTACCTTCTTCTGTGCTGTCGCAAAGTAATTGCATGCCTAAACAAATGCCCATTAGCGGGCGCTGATATTCATCAATTGCTTGCTGCCAACCACCGTCTTTTAAGCGTTTCATCGCAACAGATGCATGACCTACGCCAGGTAAAATGGCACGTTCAAAGCCTTTTAGTTGCTCAGGTGAGGTGATCACCTCAGGCGTTTTCCCTAAGCGCTCAAAGGCAAAACGAACTGAGTTAATGTTGGCACAACCGGTATTAATTATGGCAATCATAAACACCCCTTAGAGCTGGCAGTTTGTTGTGAGGCATCTTTTGCAATCGCAGCGCGAAGTGCTCTTGCAAACGCTTTAAAAAGGCCTTCAACTTGGTGATGACAATTACCATCGCTAACCGACAAAATAAGGCTCATGGCGGCATTATCACTTAAGCTTTTAAAGAAGTGTTCAACCATTTGCACGTCTAAGTCGCCCACTTTTTCACGGCTAAAATCGGCATTTAATACAAACGAGGCGCGGCCCGATAAGTCAATTTGCGCTTCTGCTTTACATTCATCCATAGGGAGTGCAAAGCCATAGCGACCAATTTGCGTTTTTGTTCCTAGCGCTTGTTTAAGGGCAAGGCCAAGTGCAATGCCGATATCTTCAACTAGGTGGTGTTCATCAATGTGTAAGTCGCCAGTGGCTTGAATATTAAGTCCGATATTGGCGTGTGTACGAATTTGGTCAAGCATGTGGTCGAAAAAGCCAAGGCCAGTGCTAATTTCGCCATTTTTTGTTTGGTCTAAATTAACTTGCACATCGATTTGCGTTTCTTTGGTATTGCGAGTGACACGGCCTTCACGGTTCGCGGTTGTCAGCTTAGTGACAATGGTATCCCAGCTGCCGTCATACAAAATACCTTCGCAGCATAAGTTATTAGCAAGTCCGATATCTGTTTGGCGGTCGCCAATCACAAATGAGCGTGCTAAATCGACTTTACCTGAGCGCATCAGCTCAGTAAGTAAGCCGGTTTTTGGTTTACGGCAGTCACAATTTTGTTCATCAAAGTGCGGGCAGATCAGAACGTCATCAAATTTAATCCCTTGGCTGTTTAAGATATCCATCATCTTGTCTTGGGCAATATCAAAATCAGCGGTTGGGAAGCTATCAGTGCCTAAACCATCTTGGTTTGAAACCATCACAAGGCGGTAACCTGCCGCTTGAAGTTGCAATAGAGCAGGGATCACATTCGGCAAGAACACTAATTTTTCTAGGCTATCAACCTGTTTGTCGGTGATAGGCTCTTCGATAATCGTGCCATCGCGGTCAATAAATAAATACGGGTTGCTCATGATAATTCCTGTTCTACTGTATTGCTGGTCAGTGATAAGCCATCTAACCAAATTTTTACTTGTTCTAGTTCTTGCTCGTTACCGATAGAAATTCGTAACCAATCATTTTCGCCATATAAAGTGAAGGCACGCATCACGAGTCCTTGCTCAAGTGCGATATTAAATGATTGTTTGTCTTTTAATTTTAAGGTGACGAAGTTACCTTCACCGCTCAGTACTTTGATAACAGCAGGTGATTGCTCAAGCCAGCTTTTCAGTTTGGCTTTTAAGCTATTTAGAATAGTCACCTGACGGCGCATTGAAGCGATGTTGTCGCTACTTAATGCATCTGCGGCAATGCTCGCCACCACCGTTGATACAGGGTAAGGCGCAATCACTTTACGAATAGGTGCAAGTAGCTCGCTGTTGGCTAGCGTGAAGCCTGTTCTTAAACCCGCAAGTGCAAATGCTTTTGATAAGGTTCTTAATACCACAAGGTTACTAAACTCGTTGATCAGGCTTGCCGCTGTTTGTTCTGGGCAAAATTCTATATAAGCTTCATCCACCACTACAATCGCTTTACCCGCAAGTTGCTGGGTGATTTTTCTGATTTTGTCTAGGCTTGTCATGCTGCCGGTAGGGTTATTTGGATTACAAATAAACACCAGCTTTGAATCAGCAACCGCAGTGACAATCTCATCAACGGTGCCTTTTAATAACAGCTCTTGAGTTAAACCGTTAATCGCAATGTTGTGGGTATCAGCAGTGACTTTGTACATGCCGTAAGTTGGCAAAAAGAGTGCAATGCTATCTTTAGCAGGGCTACAAAAAGTACGTACTAATAGTTCAATACCTTCGTCAGCGCCACGAGTCATCAGTACTTGCTCAGGCTCTAAATTAGCATAGCAAGCGTAACGAGTGATCACTTGCAGAGGCTGCGGATCTGGGTAGCGATTTAAATCAGCTAAATTGATATTTGGCGTACGTGAATACGGGCTTTCATTGGCATTTAACCACGTTGTGCCAGTCAGCTTTTCACTTTTCGCCGAACTATAGGCTGTAAGCGCTGCAATGTTATCTGGCAACAGTGTCGTTATTTTTGAATTATCGCTCATTGTTCATAGCCTCAAGACGAATTGAAACAGCATTAGCGTGAGCATCAAGCCCCTCTGCTGCAGCTAAAGGTAAAATTGCTTTAGATAATTCACGTAAGCCATTTTTACTGATGGTTTGCACTGTGTAAGTTCTAAAGAAGTCCAGTAAGTTTAAGCTCGAATAAGTCGCACTGTAACCATACGTTGGTAGTACGTGGTTCGTACCAGATGCATAGTCTCCGGCAGACTCCGGAGTGTAATCACCCACAAATACTGAACCGGCATTTTTCACTAAGCTTAAATAAGGCTGCGCATCAGCAAGCTGTAGAATAAGGTGCTCAGGACCATATTGAGCAGACACAGCAAAGGCTTGCTCAACCGAGTCGACTAATATCAAGCTTGAGTTAGCAAGGGCTTGCTCGGCAGTGTCTTTACGACTTAATTTTGCTAGCTGCTGTGTTAATGCTTGCTGTGTTTTTTCGATAATGCGCTCGCTGTTACACAGTAAAATAACCTGTGAATCTGCACCGTGCTCCGCTTGCGATAATAAATCTGCCGCAATAAACTCTGGGTTTGCACGCTCATCAGCAATCACTAGCACTTCAGAAGGGCCCGCTGGCATATCAATCGCCATGCCCGGAATAGTTTGCGCAACAAGTTGTTTAGCCATGGTGACAAAGCTATTTCCCGGGCCAAAAATCTTGTTCACTTTAGGCACTGACTCTGTACCGTAAGCCATAGCTGCAATCGCTCCGGCGCCGCCACTTTCTATAATGGTTTTAATACCACATAGTTTTGCCGCATATAAAATGGCAGGGTTGATAGTTTCATCGGCTTTCACAGGTGTAGTAAGCACAACGGTTTGTGCACCACTTAATTGTGCAAGCACCCCTTGCATAATCACTGACGATGGCAATGGCGCACTGCCACCTGGCACGTAAATACCTACCGCTTCAATGGCTTGATATTTAAGTTCACACAATACGCCTGGTTGTGTTGTTAACTTAATGTCTTTAGGTAATTGTGCTTGGTGAAAACGTTTTACATTGGCGTAGGCCGTTTCGATGGCGGCTTTTAACTCGTTTGATAATAACTGCTCAGCTTGGTTTATTTCTTCAACTGGCACTAATAAGCGAGGTGTTTCGCGCTTATCAAACTCTGTTGCCATCTTTAATAACGCTGCGTCACCTTGTGTTTTAACTGCATTTAAGATGTCGATGCAAATTGCTTCAACCTCTTTACTTGCCGTAACAGCAGGGCGGGTAAGTACCGCCTGCTGTGCTTGTTGATTTTCCTCATTCCAGCGAAACATGGATATTTACTCCATCATTTTTTCAATAGGCATAACAAGAATTGAGTTGGCACCCAGTGCTTTTAACTGTTCCATAGTTTCCCAGAAAAGGGTTTCGCTGCTGACCATGTGTAGTGCAACATAATCGTCGCTACCAGCAAGCGATAGTAAAGTAGGTTGGCCAGTACCCGGTAGTAAGTCGCACACTTCATCAAGCTTTGCTTTTGGTGCGTGTAACATGATGTATTTACTTTCTTTTGCTTGGCGTACACCACGTAGACGCGGCATTAACGTGTTGATTAAATCAAGTTTGCTTTGATCAGTAAGGTCTTTGTTTTGAATTAAACATGCATTTGATTCTAAGATGGTGTCGCCTTGCATTAAGCCGTTTGCTTCTAACGTTGCACCAGTAGACACTAAGTCACAAATTGCATCAGCTAAACCAGCACGCGGTGCGACTTCAACAGAGCCCGTTAACATGACTGTGCTTGCGTTAATGCCTTCGCGTTTTAGATATTGGCTTAAGATTTCTGGGTAAGTAGTGGCAATGCGTTTACCTTCGAACCAGCTTTTATCTTGCGGGCCAAGTTCTTGTGGCCATGCAAGTGCTAGGCGGCAGTAACCAAAATCAAGTTTAGACAGTTTATTTACTTCAAATGCCACACCTTGGCGTTCGCGCTCGGCTTGTACTTCGACAAGTACGTTTTCACCAACGATACCTAAGTCACACACACCGTCCATTACAAGACCCGGAATATCGTCATCGCGTACACGAAGTACATCAATTGGCATGTTGGTAGAGTGTGCGATTAAACGTTGTTCACGAAGATTTAATTTAACACCAAGTTGTTTTAGTAACTCTTGGCAGTCTTTTGATAAGCGGCCGCCTTTTTGGATGGCGATTCGTAAACGGTTGGTATTGCTCATTATTCATTTTCCTTTAATTCAAAAACTAAAAACCCCGAGGGAACCTCAGGGCGAAAATAAATAATTTGGTTGATTGCTCGCCAGAGGTTCCTTTTAGGAATAACCTCTCAGCGAAAAACCTGACAGGCTATTCCGGTGAATGATGGTGATGATGGATAGTTGTCAGATTGAAGCGCATAATTTTTCCTGTATTGCACTCGTTTGTGTAAACCAGTGCGTAAATCTGTTTAAATAAGTTACGTATATAGATAAACATGCTTTGCTAATCTTTGGCAAGCATTTTTTTGCGAAATTAAAGTATATGCTATAACTGCCGATAATAAATGGATAGATAGGAGGTACAAATGGATATCATGATCCCCTTTTTAGGTCGAATTACGCGCTTGCAATTGGAAAGTAAAGGTGCGTTTCATATTGCGGGTGTAAAAGATGCGAACGTGCAGCGAATTGAGCTTGAAAAGCGTCAAAAACGTGAAATAGAACGCCGTAAAAAAGCCGCAAAAAAAGAAGATAAAGGCAACAAAAGTGCCATAGAAGAAGATGAAGAGGGTAATAAACACCTAGATACATGGGCTTAATACTCAATATAAAATTTGTTTTTATGCAATTGTGCGGTTTTTTCTGCTAACGTTAAGAAACACTTGTGTTGTAACTTACAAGGCAATTCAATGGAACGACCCTCAGTGCCATTAAATGAGCAAGCTAGGCTTGAAGAGCTTCGCTCATTAGATGTTTTAGACTCTCAAAGTGAACCCGCCTTTGACCGAATCACTCGCCTGGCTCAGCAATTTTTCTCTGTACCAATTTGTGTTATCAGTTTAATTGACGAGCATAGACAATGGTTTAAGTCATGTGTGGGGCTCGATGTAACAGAGACCGCAAGAGACATTTCATTTTGCGCCCATGCAATTTTATACAAAGACCCGCTTGTGGTTGAAAATGCCTTAAACGATAAGCGTTTTGCTGATAACCCACTGGTAATGGGTGACCCAAATATTCGCTTTTATGCGGGCTGCCCAATTACACTTAAATCAGGAAATAGAATTGGCACTTTGTGCCTTATCGATCATCAACCGCGCAGTTTTAACAAACAAGAAATTAAATCGTTAATAGACTTTGCTGCAATCGTTGAACGAGAGTTTGCAATCATGCAGTTAGCAACTACCGATGAGCTTACTTTATTGCCTAATCGTCGCGGTTTTATTAGCACCGCAGAGCATTATCTTGATTTGTGTATTCGCCAGCATTTAAAAGCAAAATTAGTGTTTATTGATTTAGATAACTTTAAAGCAATTAACGATAAATTTGGTCATGCAGCCGGGGATAGAGTACTGAGAGATTTTGCAGGATTACTAGAAAACTGTTGTCGCAAGGCTGATTTATATGCACGTTTGAGCGGTGATGAGTTTGTGATTTTATTTACAGATTTAAATACCAGCGAATGCGACACCATAATGCAACGCTTGTTGTTGTCATTCAGTGACTTACCTAATAGCTTTAATAACCAAGTTGAACTTGGCTTTTCTTATGGTATTGCCGATTTTTCTGATCAGCAACCTTGTTCACTGACGAAGTTACTCGCTGTTGCAGACGCGCGAATGTATGCCGATAAAGCACAAAAAAAGGCTCGATAATCGAGCCTTTAAAGTAAAAAGTACTGCTTAATTTTTCGCTTCTGCTGATTGAATACTACTTTGGATCAGCGGCGAAATTGTTAAACCTTGTACGATAATCGAGAAGATCACTACTACGTAGGTGACAATAACAATTAGGTTGTGAAGATCAGAGCCTGCAATCATTACTTGATCGCGTGGGATGGCAGCTGCCATTGCCAGCGCTAAACCACCCCGCAAGCCACCCCAAGTGAGTATTTTCACTGAGTGCTTATCGTATTGGCGATACTTTTTAAAGAATACAAATGGCGCACCTACACTTATGAATCGCGCTAGCAACACCACAGGTACCATCAGTAAACCTAAGCCAATTTCTTCAAGAGTAATAGGCATGGTGACGATGAGCATACCGATAATCAAAAACAGCAAGGCGTTTAAAAAACTATCGGTGGCATGCCAAAAGTCTTTCACGTAGCGAGTATCTTCAGGCCCCGTACGCTCTGTTGCTTTTGAACGAGTAATATTGCCAAGTAAAATACCACTGGTGACCATAGCAAGCGCACCTGAGATTTCCCAAATATTCGCTGCTGCAAAGCCGGCTGTTGGAATGGTCAAGGTTAGTAGCAAACGAATGTTCACATCGCGGCTATTAATAATTAAAAAATGCCCGACTAACGCAATCACGAGACCAAACACGATACCGCCAATTGCATCAACTAAGAACAATTCAGCAACGTCAGTAAAGGTGGCTTCGGTGCCATAAAAGGCCACTGAAAATATCGTTGTGAAAATCACCAAACCAATACCATCATTAAACAAAGACTCACCTTCAACTTGCACAGAAATACCTTCTGGGGCTCGCATTTGTTTAATAATGGCTAACACTGCAATCGGGTCGGTTGGGCTGATTAAAGCACCAAACAACAAGCAGTAAATAAACGGTACAGGCCAGCCTACAAAAGCAAACAAATAATAGCTTAAGTAACCAACAATGACCGTTGAGGTTATGGTTGAAAATAACACTAATGCGGTAATTTCCCAGCGTTGCTTACGAAGGGCTGCTAAGTTGATTTCCAGCGCACCTGCGAACAGTAAAAACCCGAGCATGCCTTTTAATAGCAACTGATTAAAGTTGATACTTGAGACAATTTGAGTCGTTTCGAGGGCCGTGCTATCACCGAGCATTTTAACCGCAAGTATAAGAAGTAAAGAAATAACAACAGAGCCTGTTGTTATAGCAATCGTGGTTTGCATTTTGAGGATATATTGGTTAGCAAAAGCAATAAAAATAGCTAATGCTGAAAGAAAACAAATGAGGTACCAAGCATTCATTGTTTGACCTTAAATATTTGTATAACAAGACGCAGAAAGCTGTCACTTTCTGGCCGCATATAGTACGCCTCTAATATAGGTATGTCACAGTGTTTATGCGATTTTTATGACATTTTAGAGTAAAAATTCAAGGGGTTGATTGCATATGTATAATCGCTGTTAATAATGTCTCAAAAGAGACAAAATAAACCTGATAAAAGCGCAATAGTGATAACCTCAGTTAGGTCAATCAGCCTGTTTAAATTGAGCTGATTCTTGGCTGGTATTAATTGCCCTAATTGGATAAGGGATCACAATTCCTTCTTCTGCGTAACGTTGATGTAATGCTTTGATAAACGCAGATTTCACCCAAAAGCGATTAAAATACTCTTTTACTCTTAACATGACTGTAAAGTTGATACTTGATTGATCAAAGGTATGAAAGACCACAAAGGTTTCGTAATCGTCGATGCCCCATTCATGGCTTTTTAAAATCTGTCTTGCTACATCCAAAGTCACTTGCTCAACTTTTTCAAGGTCTGAGCCATAATGAACACCCACCTCAACGGGAACGCTGAGCTCTTTTTCGGGATAAAAGTAGTTAATGATGCGTGATTTAGACAGCTGACTATTGGGGATCACTATCATGTTGTTCGGCAACATTTTTACCCAGGTTGAGCGCCAACCAATTTTTTCAACAAACCCTTGGTCGCCACTTTCAAGTTCTATAAAGTCGCCGACCCGAATCGGTTTATCAATGACCAACTGCACGCCAGAAAAGAAGTTTTCGAGTGTCGGTTGCAAAGCCAAAGCGACGGCAAGAGAGGTAATGCCCAAAGAGGCAATAATTGGAGTGATTGATATGCCTAACGTGCCTAATAACACCAATAAGCCAACACACACAATTGCACAACGGATCAAGCCCTTAATAATGCTATGACTATTCGAAACCACCACTGAGCGAGCACTGTAATAATCAACGGTACCAAATAAGAAATGGTCTAAAAATAACACTAAGGCAAAAATACAAATGGCTTTAGCGGTGGCCGCAATAGGTAAGGGGTGTTCGGCCATAAAGCCGGTGGTGTTTAATAACTGACCAAAAACGATCACAAGCACCATCATTGTGCATAAGGTTAATGGTGTAGAGAGTGAGTCAACCAGTAACGAGTCGAACACAAAGTCAGTACGTTGCGTCCACTTTTTTAGGCAGTAGATGATTACAAACTTTAATAAAAACAAAGTTATGGCAGCTAAAATTGTGCCGCCAATAACGATTAACCAAGGCTCATTTAGCCACTCGCTTTGTATCAGTTCAGTAATCATGTTTAGTCCTTAAACCCTAGGTACTTAGCTTTGCTGCAAGTTATGTACCTAGGGAAAATATAAGGCTATGCGGGTTGTAAACTTGGTTTTTTACTGCTGAATAATAAGATTAACGGCGTGGCAGCTAAGGTGATCCACATCATTAATCTAAAGTCTTGCAGGTAGGCTAGTGTTGCTGCTTCTTGATTAACCATGGCGTTGAGTTGGCTAAGTCCTTTTGCAGAATCAGTATTGACCAGACCAGCATTCGCAGCCTGTTGTAAAGATTGATTAAATGGCGTTATAAACTCGCTGAAAAATGCATGATTGATCTGCATTCGCTGCGCTAAGTAAGTCATCACAATCGAAATACCAATACTACTGCCAATGTTACGCATCAGACTAAATAAAGCGGTCCCTTCATTGCGGTATTTTGGCTCTAATGTCGCAAAGCTAATAGTTGATAGAGGCACAAATAAAAAGCCTAATCCCATGCCTTGTATCACCCCAGTACTAATAATATCGAATGAACTACTATCACGGGTAAATAACGTCATTTGCCATAGCGAAAACACGGTTAAGCCAAGCCCGAGTAAAAGTTTGTAACGAATGTCGACTTTACCCGAAAGCTTACCTACGATGATCATCGCAACCATGGTGCCCATACCGCGTGGAGCAAGCAATAGCCCAACATCGATTACTGGGTATCCCATGAGCGATTGCATAAACGGGGGGAGTAACGCCATAGTCGCAAGCAGTATAATACCGATGATAAAAATGAAGATAATACCAATGGTAAAATTACGGTCTTGAAAAATGGCCGGGTCTATAAACGGGTGTGATTTAGTAAAAATATGTGCAACAAACAAATAAAATGCACCTATTGCTAAAATGGCTTCAACGACGATTTCTGAACTCGCAAACCAATCTTCTGATTGACCTCTGTCTAGCATCATTTGTAAAGCACCAATCGCGATAGCTAAAAAGGCAAAGCCCAGGTAATCAAAGCGCCTTGAATTATCAATCGCAGTTTCTTTAACAAAACTTGAGATACCTAACCACGCCAAAATACCAAATGGTAAATTGATATAAAACACCCAGCGCCAGTTATAGTACTCAGTCAACCAGCCACCTAATGAAGGGCCTAAAATTGGCCCAAGCATCACACCGACACCCCACATTGCCATGGCTGAACCATGTTTTTCTACAGGGTAGGTGTCGAGTAACACTGATTGAGAAAGCGGGACTAAACTGGCGCCAAAGACACCCTGTAATAATCGAAATAAAATTATTTGGTCAAGATTTTGCGCCGCACCGCAAAGCATCGAGGCCACGGTAAAACCAATAACCGACCAACTAAACACGCGTTTTCGGCCAAATTTAGCTGTTAAAATACCGGTTAAAGGCATGCATATTGCGGCTGCAACAATATAAGACGTTAAAACCCAAGAAATTTGGTCTTGGCTTGCCCCCATGGCACCTTGCATATGGGGCAAGGCGACGTTGGCAATAGTGGTATCGAGTGCTTGCATAATCGTTGCAAGCATTACTGAGATGGCAATCAGTCCTTTGTGGCCATCAGCGTTCTCGTTGCTATCTGCTGTGGTTGATTGCGTCATGGTAGGCCTACAGCGTAATACCGAAAAGGCTGCGTTTATGACCTGTTTCAATATGTGGAATTGCGCTTAAACCTGCTCTTAACTCAGGTAAATCAGCCGATTGCTCAATACTAATGCGAACAGGAACACGTTGCGCCACTTTTACCCAGTTACCAGTACCATTTTGCGCCGGTAAAATTGAAAACTCTGCGCTGGTGGCTGGACTTAAGCTATCAACAACCCCATGCCAATGCAGATCTGGGTAGGTATCAATCTCAATATCAACAGCTTGCCCTTGGCGAACATAAGTAAGCTCTTTCTCGGTTAAGTTAGCCTCTAGCCAAAGATGCTGACGAGACACTTGTGTCATCGCAGCATTACCGGTCGCAAGGTATTGGCCATGCTTAGGCGGCTCGCTAACAATCCCCGTCAATGGTGCATAAATGTTTGTTCGCTCAAGGTTTAACTTAGCTTGATCGAGTTGAGCAATCGCGGCTTTGTAATCCGGGTGTTGTTCAACGGGGGCATCGACTGAGCCACCTAATGATTGAGCGATACGCTCAAGATCCGCTTGTTGTGCTACGACACCTAAGCGGGCTAGATCACGGTTTTGATCTGCTTCATCGTATTCAGAGGCTGAAACATAATGTTTTGTCAGTAGGTCTTGTTGACGCTTTTGCTCTTTTTCGGTGAAATTTAAGTGGCTGTTAGCTAACGCTATAATCGCTTCTTTTTGATGGTAACTCGCTTTAAGCTCAGCTAGGGTTGTTTTTACTTGCGCAACTTTTGCTTCTGCTTGTGCAACAGCCATTTTATAAGGCGTTTGATCTAAACTAAATAACAGTTGGCCTTGTTCGACAACTTGGTTTTCTTTGACAAAAATTTGATCAACCACGCCCGAAACTTCTGGGCTTACACGCACTATATCAGCCTTTACATAGGCATTATCAGTTTCGACGGTTTGACCTCCAGCTAAATATAGATAGCCACCAATAACAGCCATTACTGCCGGTATTCCAACTAACAGAAAGGCACGTTTTAAGCCATTGCTTTTGCTCGACGCTTGCATAGTTACTCCTGCATTATTCTTTGTTTAGCAAAGTGTTACGGATAATTTGTAGGGCGTGTTTAAACTCGTCAGCTTGCTGTTGGCTCAAATCACCAAGAGCATGTTCGATGACCTTATTACCCGCTAGCTCAATTTCTTTTAGATGATCATCAGCGTGCTCGGTTAAATAAATAAGGTAGGCACGACGGTCACTCGGATCAGGACGACGCTCAACTAATTGTTGTTGCTCAAGTTGGTCTATTAGCCTTGCCAGAGTCATAGGTTGTACTTCGAGTTTGTCGGCTAATTCAACCTGTCTAACACCTTGTTGTCGGGCGACGTACTTGAGTGCTTTTGCTTGTGCGAGGGTTATTGATGAGCCTTCTAATTGCTGGATAAAGTTTCGGCGCATTAATCGCGTAACATCCGCGAGTAAAAAGCTACAGTTGTAATTAGACATAGTAAACAAACCATATAGTAACGTTTGCTTATTATATGCTTGGCTTTGCTTTTTTCAATACTTAATGATGATCTATTTTGTTGTAGCTAAAAATAAAACAGGTACGAATGTGTCTAATTTGTTAACGATCTGTAATCATATTTTTACATTTAGGGGTTGTTTAATTAACAAAATAATCACAATTCAAAGTTTAACTTATTGTTTTTTTTGTATGTTTATGGTTTTTTGAATACTTTAAATGTAAATTTTTTGTTTCATTTTCAATTTCGCTCCATTCAATCTAGGCTGGTCACTAATCGGGAACAGTGCAGTCCGGTTACTAGGAAAATATTAAATACATAACAATCTAACGGAGCGTAAACGTGAATTTATCTAAAATCACATTAGCAACTCTTGCTGCTTTTGCTTTGACTCAAGCAACAAGTGCAGTAGCTGCGAACAAGAAATACCTAAACGAACAAACAGGGATTAACCAAGCTTTGCAAACCAATGCATCATCAGTATTGAGTGCAAATCCAAATCAGTTAGTTGGTTTAGGTGCAGGGAATGATTTAGTTGTATTAAAAGAAATCAAAACCAGTAACGGCAACACCACGCGCCGTTATCAGCAGATGTATCAAGGTCTACCTGTTATCGGCGATACGGTTAGCCTTACATTTGATGGTAATGGCCAATTAAAGCGCGCACATGGTGCAGCGGTGTATGACATTGCCGCCGACATCGACTCAGTGTCTCCGGCACTAAACAAGAAAAAAGCAATGGCAAAAGGCCTTGCTAACTCACCGGCTGCAATTAAATCAGTTGGGTTAAAAAAGCATAATGAACAATCACGTTTAGCTATTTGGCTAGATGAGGACAGTGTTGCACACCTCGTGTATGAAGTGTCTTATGTGACGTATGGCGACAACCCATCTCGTCCGTATCAAATTATTGATGCCAATAGTGGTGAAGTTTTATTTAGCTTCGATAACTTACAACATGCCAGTGCAACAGGCCCAGGTGGTAACTTAAAAACGGGTAAATACATTTATGGTACTGATTTTGACAGCCTAGATGTTGCTCAGTCGGGCAGCACTTGTACGATGAACAACGCCAATGTAAAAACCATTAACCTAAATGGTGGTACAAGTGGTTCGACAGCATATTCGTTTACATGCCCAGAAAATACCTTTAAAGAAATTAACGGTGCGTACTCGCCTTTAAATGATGCGCATTATTTCGGTAACGTAATTTTTAATATGTATAACGATTGGGTTGGCACTGCGCCATTAACTTTCCAATTGCAAATGCGCGTTCATTACGGCAGTAATTACGAAAATGCGTTTTGGGATGGTAGTGCTATGACCTTTGGTGATGGTCAAAATACCTTCTACCCACTGGTTAGTCTTGATGTCTCGGCGCATGAAGTAAGCCATGGTTTTACCGAACAAAACTCAGGCCTCGTTTATTCAGGTAAATCTGGTGGTTTGAACGAAGCGTTCTCTGATATGGCAGGTGAAGCGGCTGAGTTTTATATGAAAGGCTCAAACGATTGGTTAGTGGGTCAGGAAATCTTTAAAGGTAACGGTGCACTACGTTACATGAATAACCCAACCCAAGATGGCAGCTCGATTGACCATCAAAACAATTACTACTCTGGTATGGATGTGCACTACAGCTCAGGTGTATTCAACAAGGCATTTTATAACCTTGCGACCACACCAGGTTGGGATACTCAAAAGGCATTTGTTGTGATGGCGCGTGCTAACCAACTTTACTGGACAGCCAGCACAAACTGGGATTTAGCAGGTAATGGCGTGATGGATGCGGCGTGTGATTTAAGCTATGACCCAGCCGATGTTCAAGCGGCACTTGCGGCGGTGGGTGTGACTTCAAGCTTAAGTGCGGGTAGTAGCTGTGGCACGACTGAGCCACCTCCAAGCGGTGATGAAGAACTAACTAATGGCGTTGCGCGCACAGGGATCAGTGGTGCAGCGAAAGATCAAATGTTCTTTACTCTTGAAGTGCCAGCAGGTGCAACGAATTTACAATTCAATACAACTGGTGGAAGTGGTGATGCAGACCTTTACGTTATGTATGGCGCAAAACCAACACTGAGCAACTTTGATTGTAAAAGCACTTCATCTACTAGCACAGAAAGCTGCGCTATTAGTAATGTGCAAGCGGGTACTTACTATGTAATGGTAGAAGCGTGGAATCAAATTTCAGGTGTATCACTTACAGGTAGCTTTGATTCGGGCAGCGGTGGTGGTGTAACACCAATTAACCGCACTGAGTCTAACTTAAGTGTTGGTACAAATAGCTGGACTCGTTTCACGCAAGACCTCGATGCGGGTTACTCGTCACTGGATGTGACTATTTCTGGAGGCTCTGGTGATGCTGACTTGTATGTGAACTTTGGTTCGCAATCGACAACATCTAGCTATGACTGCCGTCCTTATAAAAACGGCAATAGCGAAACCTGTACATTTACAAACCCACAAGCGGGTACTTGGTATATCGACCTTCGCGGCTATCGCGCTGCAAGTGGTGTAACTCTCACCATTTCGGCTAACTAGCCACCCTTTTAGGGAGCTTCGGCTCCCTTTTTTATTTTATTAAAATACAGATCATAAAAGGATTGATTATGACAACCCGTCTAACGCAGTGCCTCGTGGGTTTTGCCACGCTATCACTGAGCCAAGTAAGTTATGCAGCGCAAGACGAAACAATTTGGGTCACCATTGATGCCCTTGCTGCACAACATTTTCAACAAGATACAGTGAGTAAACGTAAACAAAGCAGTAATTTTGCGATGCAAAAATCGGCTTTGAATCAAGTTAATTTTATGCGCGTTAACAAGCAGGATATTGCTGGTTTAAGTGAGTTTATGCACGATAACTATCATCGCTGCGGTGGTTTTGTCGCCCATGAATCATTAGCAGATGCCGAGCTTTATACTCAGCAATTAAATGCGGTTTCGCAAGGTACAATGAATGCGAGCCTTGTTAATTACAGTATTGATAATGCCGCGACAGTTAATGCGCTACTATCATCGATTGATAGTAGTGAACTGAGTGATACGGTTAATAGCATGATGAACTTTCATAACCGATATTATGCAGTGCAAAGTGGTGTTGATGCAGCAGATTGGTTAAAGGGCCATTGGCAACAAATAGCCAGTAGCCGCAGTGATATAACTGTTGAGTATTTTAACCATAGCTTTTCTCAATCATCAGTTATTGTGACCATTCCTGGTGCAGAAAAAGCAGATGAAATCGTCATTATTGGTGGTCATTTAGACTCAATCAATCAGTCTAATCCAAGCAATGGTCGAGCTCCTGGTGCAGATGATAATGCCTCGGGTATTGCAGTGCTCACACAAACCCTAAAAGCAATAGTGGAAAATAACTACCAACCTCAGCGGACCATACAAATTATGGGTTTTGCCGCTGAAGAAGTAGGCCTTAGAGGCTCAAAAGATATTGCTCAAAGTTATAAAACACTGGGTAAGAATGTTGTAGGCATGGTGCAGTTTGATATGACTGGTAATAACGGCAGCAGCACAGATATTGTGATGATGACGGATTACACAAACTCATCGCAAAATCAGTATTTATCGCAGTTGCTTGATGCTTATCAGCCCACAGTGAGCTATGGCTTTGATCAATGTGGTTATGGCTGCTCAGATCATGCCTCTTGGTATCAACAAGGGTTTGCCGCCTCAATGCCATTTGAATCAACAATGAGTGACATTAACCCTTTGATCCACACATCAAATGATGCCCAATTTGATGCGGCTCACGCGAGTAAGTTTGCAAAACTAGCTGTGAGCTATGTTGCTGAAATGGCAAAGAACGCTGGTGATGTGGTAACTGAGCCGACTAATCAGCTTGAAAATGGCGTAGCTAAAACGGGTTTGGCGGGCGCAGCAAAAGAGCAGCTATTCTTTACGCTTGAAGTACCTGCAATGAGCAGTAACCTTGAGTTTGTAACTGAGGGGGGCTCTGGTGATGCCGATTTATACGTTAAATTTGGCAGTAAGCCGACCTTACAGGACTTTGATTGTAAAAGCACAACCTCTACAAGTAATGAAAGCTGTGTGATGTCGTCAGTTCAAACTGGCACGTATCATGTAATGGTTGAAGCGTGGAATGAGATTTCGAATGTGTCACTCACGGGAAGTTATAGCACCTCAGGTGGCGGCGACAACGTTGATCGAACTGAGACAAACGTGAGTGTCGCTACCGGTAGTTGGCAGCGCTTTACTCAACAAATACCGGCAGGCCTTAGTAATTTAACGGTGACGATTACTGGCGGTAGTGGCGATTCAGATTTGTATGTTAACTATGGCTCAGCGTCAACAAGTTCAAATTATCTATGTCGGCCTTACAAAAATGGTAACGAAGAAAGTTGTCAATTTGATAACCCACAAAGTGGAACTTGGTACATAGATTTACAGGGTTACCGAGCTGCATCAGGCGTGACATTAACGATTCAAGGACAATGATTTAAATGCAATCATACTTTTAACCATGAGGAAGCCTTGCTTCCTCATTTAGTCTTGCCCTTGGCAAGTCAGTTACGTAAAATCTGCCCATCACTTTTAATCTATTGGCGAAGTTTATCAAACAACTTTTCAGTGCCACTGGCCCCCTTGCACTTTCTCTTGATGGATATACTCCTCGGCAGCCACAAATTGATATGGCTGTTGCAGTTGACGATGCCTTAAAAAAACGTCACCAATTAGTGGTTGAGGCGGGCACAGGCACGGGTAAAACCTATGCTTACTTAGCGCCTGCGTTAAAATCAAAAGGCAAAACCATCATCTCTACGGGTTCAAAAGCACTACAAGAGCAGTTGTTTCACCGTGATTTACCCAATTTAGTCAAAGCACTGAGCGCCACTAAAAAAGTCGCCCTTTTAAAAGGCCGCGCAAATTATTTGTGTACGTATCGTTTAAGTCAGCATGTTGCGCATGTGCCAACTGATGATCCTGATGTAATGCATCAACTCGCGATGGTAGCAAAGTTTGCAAGTGAAACCCGTTCCGGCGATTTGGCAGATTGTATTGGCATAGAAGAAGATGCCAAGGTACTGCCTTATGTTAGCTCAACCGCTGATAACTGTTTGGGTAAAGAGTGCCCCGATTTTCAAGATTGCTATATTCGTAAAGCCCGCTTAAATGCCATGGAAGCCGATGTGGTGGTGATCAACCATCATTTATTCTTTGCCGATATGGCTGTAAAAGACACGGGTTTTGCTGAATTAATGCCTACGGCAGATGCCTATATTTTTGATGAGGCGCATCAGCTTAGTGAAATTGCCAGTGACTATTTTGGTGAAAGTGTTAGCACTAAAAAGCTGGTGGATTTAATTAATGACTTACGAGCAATATACCGTGCAGATATCCCAGATATGCTGCAATTAGGTAAAACCCTCAACAAGTTAGAAACCAGCGTGGCAGATTTACGCTTACAGTTCGGGGTTGATGGTAGCCGTGGTGACTGGCGTGAAAAACTGGCCGATAAAGAGATTTGTGCTGCACTGCACCGGGTCATTAGCGACCTCGACTTTTTATACCAAGTTTTAAAGTTATGCTTAGACCGTAGCGAAAAAATAGAGCATCCGTTTGAGCGTACACTGGCCTTTAAAGGTCAGTTAGAGCGGGTATTTGATACCGCACAAACGGGCTATAGTTATTGGTACGAAACCACTCGCCGATACCTAACGGTAAACATTACACCACTTAATGTATCGGCTAAATTCGCACAAATGATGAAAGACACTGGGGCAGGTTTTGTGTTTACATCGGCGACTTTATCGGTCGATAACGACTTAGCGCACTTTAACGCTAGCCTTGGCTTAAAACCAACGCAAAGCATGATTGTTGAAAGTCCGTTTGATTATCAACAACAAGCACTACTTTGTTTGCCGCGCTACTTACCTGAGTCTCATGCGAATAATATGCCCCACGCAATTATCAAGCTGACCCTTGAGTTGATTAAATCAGCAAAAGGTCGCTGCTTTGTGCTGTTTACTAGCTATCGTATGATGCATTTAGTGGCGGAAGGGTTAACTACACAAATGGATTATCCGGTTTATATGCAAGGGCAAATGTCTAAACGCATTATCCTTGAGAAGTTTACCCGTCACGGTAATGCCGTTTTACTCGGCACAGCCTCATTTTGGGAAGGCGTAGATGTTAGAGGCAGTACATTAAGTTGTGTTATCATTGACAAATTGCCGTTTGCCGCACCAGATGACCCTTTATTGCAAGCAAAAATGCAAGATTGCCAGTTACAAGGCAAAGACCCATTTGCACATATTCAATTACCTCAAGCGGTGATTGCATTAAAGCAAGGGGTAGGGCGACTTATTCGCGATAGTAAAGATAAAGGTGTGTTGGTTATTTGTGATAACCGCCTAGTAACACGCCATTACGGCCAAGTATTTTTAAAAAGTTTGCCACCCATGCGCCGCACGCGCGACTTAGCAATGGCAAACGCGTTTTTAGAACAGATCAATTAGAGTAACTTAGATGATTAAACACAATATTCTTGCCTTAGATGCATCAACTGAAGCGTTATCGCTGGTGCTACATTATCAAGGGCAAACATTTCATCATTTTGAAGAGTGCCCACAGCAGCACAGCCAAAAGATTTTGCCTTTAATTGATGAGTTACTGGCAAAGGCGCAATGTAAACTAACCGACTTAGATGTTATTGGCTTTGGTCAAGGACCGGGTAGCTTTACTGGCGTGCGTATTAGTGTTGCGATTGCTCAAGGTTTAGCGTATGCCGCACGCTTACCTTTGGTTGGCGTATCAACATTGCAGATGATGGCGCAACAAGCGTTTGAACAAGACCAAGCCAGCGATGTGTTTTCTGCCATTGATGCACGTATGGGTGAGATTTATTACGCTCATTATAAAGCTGATGATAATGGTTTAATGCTGCTTGTTGATGAAGAGCAAGTCATTAAACCTGAGTTGCTTACGCTACCTGAAATAGCGGCAACTGCGGTGGGTACGGGTTGGCAGACCTATCCTGCACTTGTTATAGAACTTGCAAATGTAAGTCTAAATGAGAACATTTTATTGCCTGATGCAAAGTACATGCTGGCCTCGATTGCAACTGCCTATGCTCACGGTGATACAGTGACTGCAGCGAATGCGCAGCCTAAATATGTTCGTGATACAGTGACTTGGAAAAAGCTACCAGGCCGAGAGTAACAGAGAGAGTAACGGGACTTGCGTGCCCGTCAGTTATGGCACATAATTTAGTCATGTTTGATGTGGAATTACGAGTTTGACTTTACCTATTGGCTCAGGCTTTTATACTGGTGACATTCCCGGTCAATATAGCCGTAAAAATACCGTTACTGATAAGCCTAAAGCGATATCAGACCAAACGGCTGAGCAAAAATCGTCAACAGAGTATGTTAAATCAAGCCCTCAAGCTGTTGCTATTGCTGATGAGTTTAAAGCTGAGTCGCAAAGCTATCAGCAAACAATTTATGACAAACCAAGCAACCCAAAAACCAGTCGCGCTATTTCAACCTATACGGAATTTGCTAACTTAGAGCGTCGCGCCGAAGTGCAAAGCCTTATTGGCGTTGATGTATATGCTTAGCTAATTGCTAATACTGAATTCACAAAAAAGCCTAAACAAAATGTTTAGGCTTTTTTTATGATTGGATTGGATTACTAAGGTATATAAATTACTGCTTAATAAAATCAATCAGCTTGTCGGCAATCGCGGTATTGTTTTGCGAACCGTAGAAATCTTCTGCACGTTTACCATAGGCAAACACTTGCACATCAATAGCGGTGTGGCCGCCAGTAGTCCAACCCGTGAAGCTGGCATGATTGATGATATCTTTTACAGCAAGTAGCAGTGCTTTCTCGCCCATTTTCTTAGCTTCGCTTAGCTTAATGCTGTTAGCATCAGTGAATTCGATATCAGAATACTTTTGCCATACTGCTTTTAAGTCATCGCTTTCAAGTAGATCTTTTGTGATAGTGCCAGCTGTTGCTTTAACACCTTTAATTACGTCAGTTTCCCACTTATATTGACCATGAGCACCAAGTGTTAAGCCACCTGTTGAGTGGTCGGCAGTGATAACAAGCAGAGTATCAGGGTTTTTATCAACATACGCTTTTGCTTGTTCAATCGATTTAGCAAAGTCGTCCATTTCGCCCATAGCACATGCGATGTCGTTTGCATGACCACACCAGTCAATTTGGCTGCCTTCGATCATCACAAAGAAACCTTTGTCGTTTTGACCATCAAGTAAATCAAGCGCTTTAGTTGTCATTTGCGTAAGGCGCGTTGGATTTTCGTCAAGCGCAAACGGTAAACCTACTTCAGCGAATAAACCAAGTGCTGGAACCTGTTTTAAGTCACTCATTGCTGCAAAGTCATCGCTGTACTGATAACCTGCTGCTTTAAACTCTTCCACTAGGTTACGGTCTTCACGAACGTAATATTTCGTGCCGCCACCTAACATTAAATCAACCGGTAATTTACCCGCGATTTTGTTATCGATATAGTCGTTAGCAATCTCGTCGTAGTTACGGCGTGATTCGTTATGTGAAGCAAAGCTTGCTGGTGTAGCGTGGTTAATTTGCGAAGTAGCTACGAGTGCTGTTGTCATACCGCGCTCTTTGGCAACTTCAAGCATGGTTTTTACTGGTTTTTTATCAGTATCAACAGCAATTGCACCATTATAACTTTTATGACCACTGCTCAGTGCTGTTGCACCAGCAGCGCTGTCTGTTACATAGGTATGATCGTCTGGGTAGGTATGAGCCATACCACGTAAAATCGTATCGAAAACAGTTGGGTCAACAACTTTAGTATTTGGATCATCTTTAAAGTAACGATATGCAGTTGTGTACGCTGGGCCCATACCATCACCAATCATATAAATGATGTTTTTTGGTGCTGATTCAGCCATTACTGAGCCTGCTGAGCATAATAATGCTAAAAGACTTAATTTTAATTTCATTGATGTAACCTTATTATTGTGCCCTTATTTATACTGCGAGGATTATTGTATACTAGCCAGACGATAAATAAACGCCTTTAAGTTGAAACGCTTAATAAATAGGAGCAATTGTGCAACCTTTTTCTTTTCAAACTGGCACTCAGGCAATGCATGGCCTAACCTTTGGTCATGGCGAAGAGGTTGTGATTGCCTTACATGGTTGGCTTGATAACGCACATAGTTACATACCTATGTTACAAAATGCGCAGCTAAATCAGCGTTGGTATTGTCTTGATTTTCCTGGCCATGGTTTATCTGATTGGCGAAGTAGTGACGCCCATTATTACTTTATTGACTACATTGATGACGTCTATAAGTTTATTGAGTCGCTTGATGTAACGAAAGTGCATTTAGTTGGTCATTCTATGGGCGCCATGGTGGCTGGCGTTTTTGCTAGTTGCTTCCCTGAAAAGGTCGCATCGGTAAACTTTATTGAGGGGATCGGCTGCGCTACAACTAACAGCAATGAAGTGAGCAGCCAACTTCGAAAAGCAATATTAAATAGAGCGCGGGTAAACAGTAAAGGCCCTCGCGCATTTGACTCAATAGCGCACATTATTAGTGCAAGGCTTGCAAGTGGTGACCTTGAATACCCACAAGCAGAGCTTTTAATGACACGAAATAGTTACGAAAAAGCAGGTAAGTGGTATTTAACAACCGATCCTAAGCTTAAAAATCACTCAGGATTTCGCTTTGATGAGGCGCAATGTATTGCAACCATCAAACAAATTAACGCACCATGTCAGCTTCTCTTAGGAGATAAGGGTTACCCTTTCGTTAGGGATAACCTAGAGGCATATGGTAAATATTACAAGGAGTTAAAAATTCATGAGATACCTGGAGGTCACCATTGCCATATGCAAAGTCCTGCATTAACCTTAGAGCACATTCATGCATTTATTGGGCAGTATAAAGCAAGTTAATTGTATAATTGCACCAAATGTGGGATTATCTGCACCATTAGAGTATTTACTCCATTGAGAAACGGCCTTAGTTAGATTAAGGTTATTAAAAAATATAATTATAAACAGGAGCTAAGAGTGGAAAAAATCTGGCTTAAACGCTACCCAGAAGGTATGCCTGAAACAATCGACCCTGAGCATTATCACTCGCTACTCGACTTGTTTGAAAAAAGTTTTGCTGACTATAGTGACCTTCCAGCCTTTACCAACATGGGTAAAGTGTTGACCTATAGTGAGTTAGACAGTGCAACAAAACGTGTTGCGTCGTACATTCAAAATGATCTTGGTCTGAAAAAAGGCGACAAAGTAGCGGTTATGATGCCGAATCTACTGCAAACGCCTGTGACTATTTTAGGTGTTCTTCGTGCAGGCTGTGTAGTGGTAAACGTAAACCCACTTTACACCGTGCGTGAATTAGAGCATCAGTTAAATGACTCAGAGTCATCAGCAATTTTCATTCTTGCTAACTTTGCCGATACCCTAGAAAAAGCATTACCAAAAACCAACGTTAAGCACATTGTGGTTACCCAAGTGGGTGACATGGTGGGCGGCCTTAAAAAGCACATCGTTAACTTTGTGGTTAAGCACGTTAAGAAAATGGTGCCTAGCTACACATTGCCAAATGCAATCAAATTTGCAGATACGCTTGCTGGTAACGAAGCAAGCTATAAAAAGCCAGCAGTTGATTTAAATGACTTAGCATTCTTGCAATACACAGGTGGTACAACGGGTGTATCTAAAGGTGCAATGCTATCGCATGGCAACATGGTTGGTAACCTTGAACAAGTATCAGGTTGTTTAGACAAAGTATTAGAGCGCGGAAAAGAAGTGGTTATTACGGCACTGCCGCTTTACCACATCTTTGCTCTGACTGCGAACTGCCTAACATTTATGAAATACGGTGGTTTAAACGTACTTATTACCAACCCTCGTGATATGCCTGGCTTTGTAAAAGAGTTAGCACAACACAAGTTTACCGCGGTAACGGGTGTAAATACGCTATTCAATGGTTTACTAAATACCCCAGGTTTTGCTGAGCTTGATTTCTCAACATTAAAAATGTCACTTGGCGGTGGCATGGCGGTACAACGCCCAGTTGCTGAAAAATGGCAAGCTGTAACGAAAACCAAATTAATGGAAGGTTATGGCTTAACTGAGTGTGCACCACTTGTTACGGTCAGCCCTTACGACCTAGAAGGTTATAACGGTTCAATTGGTTTACCAGCACCTAGCACTGATATTAAGCTTATGCTTGAAAATGGTGAAGAGGCAGCAAAAGGTGAGCCAGGCGAGCTTTGGGTTAAAGGCCCACAAGTTATGCAAGGTTATTACAACCGCCCAGATGCAACAGCCGAATGCTTAAAAGACGGTTGGTTTGCAACGGGTGATATTGCAACTTACGATGATGAAGGTTTCTTCTATATTGTTGATCGTAAGAAAGACATGATTATTGTATCTGGCTTCAACGTGTTCCCAAATGAGATCGAAGAAGTTGTAGCTATGCACGAAGGCGTGCTTGAAGTGGCAGCTATTGGTATCCCTCATGAGGTCAGTGGCGAACAAGTTAAAGTTTTTGTCGTGAAAAAAGATCAATCTTTAACTGAAAAAGATATAATAAAACACTGTCGTGATAATTTAACGAACTATAAGGTGCCTAAACTCGTTGAGTTTAGAGATGAACTACCAAAAACAAACGTTGGTAAGATTCTAAGAAGAGCCTTAAAGGACGAAAAGAAATAATTAAAGCCGGCATTAGCCGGCTTTTTTATGGTATAGAAAGGGGTATAAGTGCAATATCAACTGATCGAAACACAAAATCAATTAAATGATTTTGTAGAAAAAATTACAGGTAAACCGGTACTGGCAATTGATACCGAGTTTATGCGTCGTCGTACGCTTTACCCTGAAGTTGCACTTATTCAAGTATATGATGGTGAGCATTTAGCGTTAATTGACCCTCTGGCTGAGTTGTCGCTTTTTGATTTTTGGCAAGTACTCAAAAACCCAGAAGTGTTAAAAGTATTGCATTCACCGTCAGAAGATATTGAAGTGTTTCAAAAATACGCTGGCTTTGTACCAACACCACTGTTTGATACTCAATTTGCACTGCAAATATTAGGTCATGGTAACTGCATGGGCTTTGCGCACATGGTTAAAGAGTTGCTTGATATCGAAATTGATAAAAGCGAATCACGGACTAATTGGCTACAGCGCCCACTAACAGAAAAGCAACTAGATTACGCCGCTGCCGATACGTATCATTTACTGCCTTGTTTTGAAATTATTAAAAAACAAATTGATGAAGCTGGCTTTTTTGACATCGTGATCAGCGAAAGCGAGTTAGTTGCGCAAAAACGTGCTTACCAAACACCTGCAGAGCAGCTTTACAAAGACATTAAAAATGCTTGGCAATTACGACCGCACGACTTAGCTGTATTACGCGAGCTTGCTGCATGGCGCCGTGAAAAGGCAGAGCGCAAAAACCTCGCTCTTAACTTTGTAGTAAAAGAGCACAACATGGTTGAAATTGCTAAGCGTAAGCCTGCAAGTTTAAATGCGTTACGCAGAGTGCCGGGTGTTGAGCCAATGGAAGTGAACCGTTCGGGCGTTGAAATTTTAAAATGTATTGAGCGTGGTAAAGCTGTTCCTGTCAGCGAACAACCTGCACAATTAAAACGTTTAATTGATTTTCCGGCTTACAAAAAAGCCGCTAAAGATATTAAACAAAAAATTACTAAAGCTGCAAAAGAGCAGGGCATTCCTGAAGATGTATTGGCCTCTAAAAAACAGATTAACCAGCTTATCAGCTGGAATTGGAAGCTCGATGCTGATGAGCGTAAAGCTGCATCAAAGCCAGATCTGTTTAACTCATGGCGCTATGAGTATGTGAAAGACGTACTTAAAGAGTGGCAAAACTAAGTAACTAACTTTTTAAAGGGCTTTTTATGCTTTGACTTGCATTAAAAGCCCTGAAACTTACTGCGTTTACGCGTAACCTCTAACCAATGCAGTAAGTTATTATCATATCGTTTTAATCGTTGTTTTTGTTTCGACGTTAAATAATAAAATGGCGCGAATATAAAGTAGCCATGACCAATGATTACTACACAATTAAAACCATATTTAGAAAATTGTTTAATTTGTTTAGTTTTGTTTGGCTCAATATGAACATTACCAAACGCTGAGCTATAAAAAATACCGTGACGACATATAGTCAGCTCATTTTTACTGCTCAATACCAAAAAAGTAATGACTAACGATGTAAGCATAAAAGCCAGCAAAAGTAGCTCATAGAGCGGATGCTTTTGGGATGTCGCTTTTAGAATAGACAATGTTAAAACAGCTAAAGTCACGAGGATCGCAAGTGTGCTTTTCTCTGAACTCTTCCTTAAATTCAATACGTTCATTCTCAGTCCTTGAGAGGCTTTTTTAATATAGTACTTCGCTACTTAGATAATACAATCTGCCGAACAAATGAAAGTAAACGCTGTTTTTAATGTTTTATTATTATTTTTTGCATTGTAATTTATTTAGCTTATTGAAATTGAATGAGATATTCAACGATGAAAGATATAAGAATATATGTAAAAGAGGGTGGTGTAATAACTCAAGGTATATATCTGCATTAAGGATACTGAGTCATTGAGAACGCCCGAATTATTCTTTGCGTATATTTACATGGAAATGCACGATGCGAATATATTATAGTTTTTAACTTTACATTACATTCTTAAAAAACTTTGTAATAGCAATGCCTTAAGTAATTTTTTAAAACTATATAAAGATCAGCAGGGGACCACATAACAAACCGCTGTAGACCTAGTAGAAACTTGCTTGTTAATATAGCCCACTCCTTTTGCCTCTATGCGAGATGGGGGTACATCGAAGAATATTCCCGCAAATTATTTTGACATTGGTATTCTTAAAATATAAACGGATATTATGAATGGAAATTTAGGAGCGCTTTTGTGAAAGGGGCTGCATTCATTCTTCTCATCGTTGTTGTTTTTGGTATTCTTAAACTCATTGCTCCGAAGATTGTGCCGTTTTTGCCGGAGTGGGCAAATGGACTTATTTTTCTCATTGTTTTTTTAGTTTTATGTTTTCAATTTGGGCGATTTATCTTTAAACACCGAAGAAAGGACGATTAGCTGTTTGTTTTAAAGCGTATAACAAACAATTTAAGCCGTCATTCGGTCGTTTCCACAGTGTGTTTTTGGCATCAATAGGATTAAGATATGGAAAACTATGTACTAGCTGGTTTGGGGTTACTGGTACTGTTCAATATATTGATTAGTTTAGTAATTTATAAAAGAAATGATTTTGAAACTTTTCAAAAAGTAGCACAAATAGTACTGGTTTGGTTACTCCCTGTCATAGGTGGAGCGGGAATCTTGATATTCTATAAAAGTATAGATAAACCAATCAGGAAACCAGAAAGCTTTGCAAAACGTTCTGAAGGCAATAGCTCCTGGCAAGATGAACCCTAATAAAGAGCTATGAGTAAAGGACTATTTAAATTAAATCCAAGCCATGAGCTCACGTGTTTAAAGCGAGCTCATTCCTAAATAACCTTATAAACCAAGTAAGATCTTATCTAAGTTTTGTTTTGATTTAGCAACGCTTTGTAGTGGGGTTAACCCGTTTGGATATTCTTCTTGCTCAAGCACTAACCATTTTGTGTTGCCGTGCGACTCTAAAGTATCGATGATGGCAGGCCAATCAATGTTGTTTTCGCCGATAATTGGGCTCATGTTGCTTCCCTCAATCGTACGTACTTTAATGTGCGTAGCAAGCGTGCGGTTAGGGTACTGTTTAATGAAGTAAATTGGATCTTTAGCTGCGTAATTAACCCAGCCAATATCTAACTGCAATGGCATGGTCTTGGGTGTGTTACTGGCAATATAATCCCAAAATGTAGCGTTATTAAATGCATTAAACTCTTTATTATGATTGTGAAAACCGATCTTCATATCAAAGCGGGTCGCATAATCACTGACTTTAGTAAGCTCTTTAACCAGAGATTTAACTCCTTCAGGGTGCCATGCTCTTTCATCCCAAGGTACATAAAGTGTAGTAACGCCAAGGGTCTTGTAAAACAGCAGGGTGCTATCAATAGTGTTTTCACTGAGTGCATCAAAGCCTATATGGGCACTACTGGCAACTAAGCCTAATTCACTGAGCTTTGCTTTTAAGGCTGCTGGATTATTTGAATATGGGCCAAAGTCTCCGGCAAACTCCACGCCGTCAAACCCCATTTCGGCAAGTGATTTAAGCGTACCATTAAAGTCATTTTTTAAGGTGTCTTTGACTGACCACAATTGCACACTCACTGGCAGTTTTGCGAATAATTGACCACTAAATACAAGGCTAATAATGAGCAATAAAATGCGGGTTTTAAACATACTTAAATCCTAAAAAAGCAGGGGAGTGACCCCCTGCATTAAATTGTGTTATTAAACAACACAAGGGGGAAAGTTAATCGGTATAGGCGTACTCGCTTAAACCAAGCTCAGCTAAAACCTGATCTAAATGGGCTTTTGCTTCATCAGAAGGACCAGGGTAATCACCTGCAATAGGCACATTACCAAGGTAACCAATGTCTTTACAGCCCTCTGGCGTACAGAAAAAGGCAGCAAGCACTAACTCTTTAAAGCGTAAAAAGGCTTTACCAATGCGCTGAAATTGCAGAGGTGTTTGCTCGTTTAAAAACGCAATATCGTCTAAAATCGCGCGATGTTGCTTTTCGTTAAGTGCAACAAATTGCTTTTTAAAACGAAGCTGTGCCTCATCGTTAAGCCACGCTAATGAATTTAAAATTTTAATTCTATCGCGTTGTTGGCCTTCATAAGGCGCGCTTACCCATTCATTAATAACGGCCGGTACTTGTAGCTCACTCGCTGAAGGAATAGCGCCTTCGCGCGGTACAATGTAATCAGCTAATAGTGCTACCAACGTAAGTTCGTCTGCGGTTAAGGTCAGTGGCCAAGGTGATTCTGGTGGCATCACCAAATTAGGATCTTGACCATAGCCTTTAGCGGTTACAGGCTTGATATCTAAATCAGGCCAATGCTCTTTTGCAGAGACTACGACGTCATCTTCTAGTGCTTTTGTGCAGCCAGCAGTTAAACCAATCGCCGAGCCCGCAGCTAATAGACCAAGCCATTTTAAAGACTCACGGCGGCTCATGTTCGAAACATAGTTATATGAGTCGTGTTCGTTACGATGATGCATAATTAAAGTACCCCGTTATCAATTTGTTGAGCAAGCCAAGTTGAATTACGCATTGCCAGTGTCATGATGGTGAGCGTACAGTTTTTATGAGGGTTAGAAGCAAATACACCCGCATCCATTACAAATAGGTTATTACAATCCCATGTTTGACCCCATTGATTGGTGACAGAGTCTTTCTTTGAGCTGCCCATTCGTGTGGTGCCCACTTCGTGAATGATTTCGCCACCTTTTGAAATTGCTTTTTCAGCAGGTGGGAGTTCGCCAACGGTCGCCCCCATGTTTTCTAGAATTTGCTTCGCAGTTTTTAAACCATGTTCGATTTGCTTTAATTCTTTGTCAGACCACTTAAAGTGGAACTTTGATACCGGAATACCCCATTTGTCTTTAACGTTTTCGTCAATTTCCATGTAGGTATCTTTGTTCGGTAACATCTCGCCACGCAGAGCAAAACCAACGTAAGAGCCATATGCATCACGAATTTGCTGTTTAAGGGCAGGGCCATAGCCTTGTTTATCACCCGATACACCCGAGCCTGGTTGTCTAAAGCCACCGCCAATTTCAAAGTGATAACCACGTGGGAAATCTAATTCATTGTTAGCTTGTGCTTGATGACCCCACCAAGGAATAAATAAGTGATTAGCGGTATGTCCATCTTCGTTATAACGTGGGCGACCTTTAAGTGCCGGAATTTGCGCACCTAACCATGCACCCGTCGAATCCATCAAGTTTCGACCTACTTGGCCACTTGAGTTAGCAAGGCCTTTAGGGTGCTTTTTATTCTTTGAATTTAATAAAATACGCGCTGATTCACAGGCGCTGGCGGCTAAGATAACCACATCGGCATCGATAGCATGCTCAGTTACAGTGTGTTTATCAACATAGGTGACGCCGGTGACTTTACCTTGCTCATCAACCTTGACTGATTTAACCATGGCATCGGTAATAACTTTTAAGTTGCCGGTGGCTTTTGCCATTGGCAGTAATGATGTCGTAGTTTGAAAAGCAGCACCAATTGAACAACCAGAGCCACAAGGTGTCGCATAAAAACAGGCCATGCGATCATCTTTAGGGCGAGTTAATACCGCGCGATGCATAGGCACTGCTTGAATGCCCATTTTCTTTGCAGAAGCGGCAATTAAAAGCTCAGGAACACGCGGCTTTGGTGGTGGCTGTAAAATACCCGGTGACGAATCAGGCATATCTTCATGGCCAGTATTGGTGCCACATACACCCACAAGTTCTTCGGTTTTATCGTACCAAGGTGCTAAGTCAGCGTATTCAAATGGCCAGTCGGCACCATGACCATCACGGCTTTTGCCTTTAAAATCGTGTTCACTAAAGCGTAATGAATAGCGGCCCCAGTGGTTAGTTCGACCACCTAACATACGTGCGCGCCACCAATAAAAGTCGCTTCCTTTGGCGCTGGTATAAGGCTCATCAGGTACTTGCCAGCCGCCATCAACGGTTGCGTCGTAAAAGCCAAAGTTTTTGTCTTTGTTACCTGCACCCATAAGTGGGGCTTCGTTGTTACGACGAAACATCGGGCTTTCTGTTTTCGGGTCATAATTACGGCCCGCTTCAAGTAATAACACCTTGTGACCAAGCTTGGTTAACGTGTATGCGGCCATTGCACCGCCAGCACCAGAGCCAACAACTAATACCTTATGTTTAAAATCAGACATCTTATAGCTCCTTGATTTTTATATTTTTAAACCACACTTTGTCACCATGGTCTTGAAGCCCGATATGACCTTGTTCAGCCGTTGCAAAGTTTTTCCAGGTTGCAAACTTACTGCCTTTTACAAGGGTGTTCCATGTTGTACTGCCAATCACAATGCTGGTGGTGCTAATACCGTTTTGCCAAACTTGTAAGTGGTTGTCTTGCATTTTAATGCGTACATGGTTCCAGCTATTTGCTGGTTTGTGCGCCGCAACTGGCGCTGCAAATAAATCGTAAATTGACCCTGCTAAGTGCGAGTCAATTTCGGTATCTGGGTGTTCTTCGTTATCGATAATTTGAATTTCAGGTGCATGAGAGTAAATCATCTGTCCGGTTTCATCAGCTAATACAAAAATACCGCTATTGCCTTTAGTAGAGATTTTCCAATCAATCTGTAATTCAAAGTTTTGGTACTGCTTTTTAGTAAGCAGGTCGCCACCACCTTTGGTTAATGTCATAGCGCCATCTTCAACGACCCATGCAGGATTTAAAGATTCGCTTTTAAAATTACGCCACTGCGACATATCTTTGCCGTCAAACAACAACTGCCAGCCAGCTTGCTTTTCTTGTTGTGTTAGCTGATTGTCAGCCGCATTAGCGAGTGCACAGCTACTAACGGTGAGCATTAAAGTCAGTGCTTTAAGAGATTTAAACATAGTGTTCCTCGACGATTTACTTGCTTAAGACGCACATTTTTCGGTGCGTTTGTTGTTATTAATTACTAAATGCAACCCAATGAATGCGACGATTAAAATAATTGGGAAGATCAGTAGGTTTTGTAATACAGCCTGTCCGGCTAAAATTTCAATTTGTTCAGCGCTTGCGCCACTTGCTTCTGCTGATGAGCGTGCCGTATCTATCCAGCTACCAATTACAGGGTTCCAGATGCTCATAGCAAACATGCCTGCACCGCCCATTAACGACATCCCCAGCGCTCCTGACTTTGGAATGTATTCAGCAACGCAGCCAAGCATGGTCGGCCAAAAGTAGGTGACGCCAAGTGCAAAAAGCATCGCTGCTAGATAAATCATGCTGCCCTCGGCTTGGCTTATCATAAAAATACCTAAGCTTGCACAAATGGCAGATCCAAGTAATACACCAGTAGGGTTGAGCTTATGCACAATGGGGCCTGCAAAGAAACGACCAACCGCCATTAGGCCAGTGATCAAGGCTAAGACCACCATAGGAGAGGCACCCGATGAACCTAAAATACGCTCAATCCATTGTTGTGTGCCAAATTCAGTGGTTGCGGTAAACGTCATACAGGCAACTAAAAAGATGTATAACGGCGTAAATAAGTGGCGAATATTGCTGCTGGTAGAGTGAGTACGCGTATCAAAGCGTGGAAATTGTGCTTTGATCAGCATAGCGCCATAGATAACCGTAGGAATTAAAATTAACGCTACTTGCCATTGCCAGTTTAAACCTGCTCCCGACATAAAATTCGACGCAAGTGCGCCAATCACAATGCCACCTGGGAACCAAACATGAAAACGGTTTAGCATAGTGGTGGTGTTTTTAGGGTACATTTCTGCAATTAGTGGGTTACAGCCAGCTTCAACAGCGCCGTTGGCAAAACCAATTAAAAAGGTAGAAACTAGTAAGCCCCAAAAACCATCAGCTGTTATTGTCAAAACAAGACCAAGTAAATGACAGATAAACGCTAACGCCACTAATTTTTTCGCGCCAATGGCATTATAAATAATACCGCCGACCATAGTCGCGACCGGAAAACCTAAAAATGCCATGGCATTAACCCAACCTAATTCGGTGTCGGTTAAGCCAAACTCACTGCCAAGTTGACCCAAAATACCAGCACGAATGGCAAAGGTCATAGAGGTCACAATCAGTGCTATACAGCAAAGCCGAAAGACAATGCGGTTATAATTATTGTTGTCCATATTGTGTGTCCTGTGTGTTCTATTGTTGTCGGTTTTATAAACCTAAAATTCGATTATTACGCTCAGTGTTTGTTGCGCCACTGGCAAAATCGTCAAAGGCTTTATCTGTTGGGTTTATTATGTGTGCTTTAATAAACTCAGCGCCTTCTCTTGCCCCATCTTCTGGGTGCTTTAAACAGCATTCCCATTCAAGTACAGCCCAACCATCAAAACCATATTGAGTTAACTTGCTGAAGATTTGCTTAAAATCTACTTGGCCATCACCTAAAGAACGAAAACGTCCTGGTCGGTCTTGCCAGTTTTGAAATCCGCCATAAACACCTGAGCGGCCATTTGCGATAAATTCGGCATCTTTGACATGAAACGCCTTAATGCGCGAATGATAAATATCGATAAACGCTAAATAGTCGAGCTGTTGCAATACAAAATGGCTCGGATCATAAAGAATATTAACGCGTGGGTGATTATTGGTTGCTGCTAAAAAGCGCTCAAATGTCACACCATCATGCAGGTCTTCACCCGGATGTAATTCATAACACACGTCCACGCCATGCTCGTCAAAGCAATCTAAAATGGGTAACCAGCGCTTAGCAAGTTCACTAAAGCCTTGTTCGACAAGTCCTTGTGGACGCTGTGGCCACGGGTAAAAGGTATGCCATAAAAAAGAACCCGAGAATGTCGCATGGGTTGTTAAGCCAAGGTTTTTACTTGCTTTAGCAGCAATCATCAGTTGCTCTGTTGCCCACTTTGTTCGCGCTGCAGGGTTGCCTTTTACATGCTCTGCGGCAAAGTTATCGAACATTTCATCGTAGGCAGGGTGAACAGCAATTAACTGGCCTTGCAAATGTGTTGATAACTCTGAAATTGTAAGTCCATACTCTGTGGCAATACCAGTGACTTCATCGCAGTAATGCTGGCTTTGAGCTGCTTTTTCTAAATCAAAAATAGTCGGGTTTGAGGTTGGCACTTGAATCGCTTTGTAACCTAAACCGCTTGCCCACTCACATAAACCACGAAAGCTATTGAAGGGGGCTTGATCTGAAATAAACTGCGCCAAAAATATTGCTGGCCCTTTGATTTTATTCATTCTTTTTTATCCAATCTGTAATTTGTGCCATTTAGTATCTTGCTTCGATGAAGCAACAACATGCTCAATAAACGCCATACCACGCACAGCCTCATTGATGCCAGGTACATCAAATGCTGAATTTGTTGCGTTATCGCCTTGATTAAATGCATGGATCTGCGCTGCAAAATTGCGGTAAATGTTGGCAAATGCTTCAAGGTAGCCTTCTGGGTGACCGGCAGGGGCGCGTAGGGCATTTTGCGTGTCAGGGTGTAATTCACCCACGCCTGCTCTAAGTAATGTTGCGGCTTGATTGTGGCCTCTTAGCCATAAGCTATTAGGCTCAAGTTGCGACCACTCAAGACTGGCTTTATCGCCATAAATACGCAGGCGTAAGTTGTTTTCATCGCCAATAGCAATTTGGCTTGCCAGTAAAACGCCTTTACAGCCATTGTTGAATCTAAGAAGCACAGTGCCATCATCATCGAGGGCTCGGCCTTCAACCACATGATTTAAATCGGCGCAAAGCTCGGTGATTTCGAGATCAGAGACATACTCGGCTAAGTTAGCTGCATGCACGCCAATGTCGCCCATACAACAACTAATGCCAGACTTACTGGTGTCTAAACGCCAGCTTGCTTGTTTTGAACCTTCGTCTTCGCTGTGCGCTAACCAGCCTTGAGTGTACTCAACAATGACTTTACGTATGGTGCCGAGCTCGCCTGCTTTTACGCGATGCTTGGCTTCTTTGACCATAGGGTAACCGGTGTAAGTGTGGGTTAAGCCATATAAAACCTGCTGTTTTGCAATAATGCTTTGTAATTGCTCTGCTTCTGCGAGAGTAAGCGTTGCAGGTTTATCTGAGAGCACATGAAAACCATGTTCAAGCGCCATTTTCGCGACCGGAAAATGTAAGTGGTTTGGGGTGACAATAGCCACAAAATCAATACGCTTATCAGCAGGTAATTTTGCTTCTTCGGCAAAAAGCGTTTGGTAACTGTCGTAGCAACGGCTGCTATCAAGCCCAAGTAGTTCGCCAGTTGCTTTACATTTGTTTGCGTCTGAACTGAATGCGCCTGCAACAAGCTCTATCATTCCGTCTAATCGCGCTGCAATTCGATGAATAGCGCCAATGAAGGCACCATCGCCACCGCCTACCATTGCCATGCGGATCTTAGCTTTGCTCATCTCAAGCGCTCCTAAATTTAAATAGCGTCTGCTACTGTTAATGTCATGTTATTGATAATAGGAAAGCTTAGCCAATAAGCGCTAATAAAAATTCGGTTGACAATGCAACAAAATCGGCGTTTAAAATATATAGGGCTGTTCTTTATTGAGACAAAATTAAGCGATGGATATTCAAGAAATAATAAAAAAAGCTGGCGTAAATCAGCTAATTGCTGCATTTGATTTACTGCCAGATATCCTCTTTTGGGTAAAAGACACAGATAGTAGAATCTTGCATTGTAATCAGCATTTTATTGAGCATCAGGGTTATAAAACACTGGAGCAAATATTGCTAAAAACAGACTTCGATTTTTCACCAAAGCACCTTGCGTTTCAGTACGTCAATGACGATAAACGGGTGATGGAAGGCTACATAGTAACTGACCGTTTAGAGCTGAACCAAACCCAACAAGGTGAGCTTGGTTGGTTTTCTACATCAAAGCATGCTTTAAAAGATCACGATGGCAATGTGATTGGCACTTACGGAGTAACCCGACATCTACAAAAAACCTCAAAAGCGCTTTCTCATGTAAGGGCAATTGAAGAGCCGGTAAAATTTATTCGCGAGCATTATCATCGTCAGATCAGCATTGATGAATTAGCAGAGCTTGCGCATTTGTCGGTAAGTGCTTTAGAGCGCCGCTTTAAAAAGCATTTAGCAAAAACACCTAATCAATTTATTAACGAAGTGCGTCTCGAAAATGCCCGCAAGCTACTGATTGAAACGCAACTGCCCATTTCACAAGTGGCCTACCAGTGTGGGTTTTCGGAGCCGAGTTACTTCAGCAAACAATTTCGGCGTTTGTTTGGTGAAATTCCCTCACAAATGCGCTCGCAATTAGGTAATTAAATTGCAGCTCTTGCCATTAAAATAGCCCCTTGCTCTGCACTGGCAAGGGCGGGGGTTAAATGCGCTTTACTGGCATCAGTTAAGTAAGGGGTGATGGCACTGGCAATGCCGCCCATCAAGGTGACGTTTTCAATACCTTGTTTTTCAAAGTAAGCGATATAGCGGCTAATGTATGCGCATGCTTCATTGATTAATTGCTGACAAAAAGCATCGTCAGAATGACTAAAAACAAGCGGCGCAAATTTGGCAAGCTCTGCAGGGCGCGCTGATATTAAACGCTGACTTAACGCTTGGCTTGAGTCGCAATTAAGCTGGGTGAGCAGGGCATCTACAGCCGCTGAACTTTGCGCAACACCATCCAGTACTGCAAATGCTTTTCGGCAAAGTTGTAAACCTAACCAACCACCACTGGCACCATCGCTCAGTAATAAACCATAACCCCCTAATTCGCTAAATTGGTTCTGCAGCTGGTAACCCGCACAAAAGCCCGTACCAAGAATAATCACCGCGCCATCATGGTGTTGATGAGCGCCTTTACAGGCAATCAGCATATCTGTTGACAGGGTAAACTTGGCAAAAGGGTGCTGCCACTTGGTCATAGCTTGGTAAGCTGAGTCGATATTAGCTCCGGCAAGCCCTGCATGCACATAAGTGTTTTTTAGCTCGCTTAAGGCAAGCCCTGCCTCATGAAAAGCATGTTCAGTCGCGTGGAGTATTGACTCTTGGCTTTGTTGGTAGCTGGTGGCCACGTTTGCCGAGCCACTTATAGCTTCGCTGAGTAGAGTGCCGTTTTCGTTTTCTAAACGGACTTTACACTTACTGCCACCGCCATCAATACCTAAAAAATACATTGCCATGCTTAATCCTTTGAAAGAAGCTTATTGATAGCCTCAGCATTAATTGCACCATTTTCGTTGTGCACGCATGAGTGTACATGCACAGCTGCCTTTGCTGAATGGTTTTTTATTAATTGCCAAAGTGTTGGCGCGTTTTCTAAAGTAACGCCACCACCGATAACAATTTCTATCTGATTAGCGCTGTGTGCTAAGTATGTGTTGAGCAGCTTGTAGCCATCTACAGCACTTTGACCGCTTTGCCATGGCGTGCCTGCTGTTAAGATGCGGTCAACGCCTAAGCTAATCAGTTTCTCAAGTGCGCTTAACGGGTTTGTAAGGGTATCGAATGCACGGTGAAAGGTCACCATCAGGCCATGCTGTTTGGCTGTGGCAACTAAAGAGCGGGTCACTTCTAAATCAAGTTCGCCGTGTTTAATTGCACCAAATACCACGCCATGCGCCCCCGCGTTCGCTGCCAGTGTAATTTGTTTTTGCATTAGGTTGCGACATTCAGCGCTAACAAAAAAGTTGCCTGCTTCGGGGCGTATCATCACCACTAACTCTGCACTATTAGTCAGGTTTTTCACCGCACAGTCAATCGCATTAACACTTGGTGTTAAGCCACCTAGGTGTAAATTACTGCACAATTCAAAGCGTTTCGCGCCTAAGTTACTAGCCATTGAAATGTTGTTAGCAAGCTGCTTTAAGCACCCTTCGTTTAGGCATACTTCAAGAAATTTACCATTATTCATGGGCGTGTTTTTACCATATCTATTACACCTATTTTTTAGTTACTCAATTTGTGAGTGATTAACAAATACATGGAATTTAAAATTATTATTTATTATCAATAATTTAAATGTTAGTTTGAGTTTGTTTTGCTGAGCCGATAAACTCAAAATCGCTGAGCTTAACTATAATTCAGAAAATATAAAAATGAATATAAAATATTCCTAACGCCGATTTTGTCATATCTCTCACCGAATTTTTATTATCACTTTTTGACCGCTCACCCTATTCTGAGTTTGAGTTTAACAAGCTGTTAACTACCGAAAATCAGTTTAAAAACCGACAACAATAAATCGTTTTTGCAGGGGCTAAAGGCTCTTAAACAAAAACAGAACACACAACTGGAGATAGGCATGGGCAATCAAACTGTAATAAAAACAAAAGGGCAAGGAAGGCATTTTAAGCGTAATGCAATTTTAATATCGCTACTGGCTGCAATTAATACAAGCTATGCAGCAGAGCAAGCTAATGATGATGTAGAAGTGATTGAAGTACGAGGTATTCGTTCTTCAACTGCAGAAAACTTAGCAATAAAACGACTTTCAACGGCGACAGTTGATGCAATCACCGCAGAGGATATTGGTAAGTTTCCTGATAAAAACGTCGCTGACTCATTGCAACGTGTATCGGGCGTTTTGATTGACCGCGACGGTGGCGAAGGTAGCCGCGTGAGTATTCGTGGTACGTCACCGGATTGGACTCTCACCCAATTAAACGGTAACTATATTGCTTCATCAGGTTCTGGTACTCCTACCCGTAGTTTTAATTACACGTTATTGCCTTCAAGCATGATCAAAAGTGTAGAAGTGTACAAAAGTGCTGAAGCACGCATCGATGAAGGTGGTATTGGTGGTACGGTTATTTTACACACCCGAAAACCGCTTGAGATGGAAGCAAATTCAGGGGCGTTAAGTGCAGAGGTGACTTACGATGATGTGTCTGAAGACACTAAGCCACAAGTCAACGTGCTGTATTCTTGGAAAAATGACGACGAAAACTTTGGTGTACTGGCCGGTTTTACTCGTCAAGATCGCACCGTAACAATCATCACTAACAACGCATCACACTGGCGTTTTCACTCAGATACCGTTGAAGGGGCAGAGCGCCCAGCGCTGGTAGACCAAGCCACTGGCGAAGTTTACAACAATGTATGGGCGCCTCGTGCGATGAGTGTTAATAACTCAAACCAAGACCGTACACGAGATGGTTATCAAGTCGCTGTGCAGTGGGCACCGAGTGACAGACTTGATTTAAACTTTAACTATTTTGGTGCCAAGTTAGGCTACGACCAAACAGGGCAAAGTATTACTTTTGCCGAGTGGAACGATAACCACAACCCGTATTACGGCATTGTACTTGATGGCGATACCGTGGTTGCCTACGGTAATGGCGATAATGGTTTACTTAATGATAATAACTGGGGTGATGCCGATGTAAATGACGGTGTGGCTGTTCGCCGTGGTTTGTTATCGCCGCAATTAACAGGGCGTGAGCGTTTTGGCGAGTCAAAATCAAACACCTATGATTTTGAAGGTACTTATTATGGCGACACTTACAGCATTACAGTAAAACTTGGTCATACTGAAGCTGAAGGCGGAACTTCAAAAGAAACCTACGCCAATATTGATGCACGTTTAGGCTCAGTAAACAGCTGGTTGTGGTCTATTGAAAACGGAAAACCAAGCTACGAAGTGTCGACTGATTTAGCCTCTGATAAAGAAGCATATCAATATTACGATTGGTTTGACTCATACTCATCTGAAAATGAAGACTCAGAAGATTACTTTCAAACAGATGTGAAATTTGACCTTGATGGCAGTTTTTTCACTCGTGTTTATGTGGGTGGTAAATACCGCGACCACGAAATTAAAGGCATTCGTAATGACTTTCGTTGGGATGACGGCATTGCTGATAACGGCGGTTACCGCGGTTACTTGCCAGGCACTGAGTGGTTCCATAATCCAGATTTTCACCCAGATGCGCCAACCTTAGTAAGCGACCATGTGGTTGATAACAGTGCGGGTGATACAGGCGCATTTAACTTCTTAGCGTTCGATTTCAGAGCGCTGGATGATTACTTAAAAGAAAACTTTAGTCAGACAGTGGTGCCAACACTTTCGGGTACCTATGCCCTAGAAGAAAAAATTTGGTCTGTTTACACCCAAGCGGATTTTGAATGGCAAGATTTCCGCGGTAATGTTGGTGTGCGTTATGTAAATACAGAGCTGAGCACCTTGACCTACGATGATGTTATAGGTCAAGACGATGACGACACGGATCCAAATGAGCGCAGTAGTGATGGCAGTGAAGTATTACCAAGCTTTAACCTTGCATGGGATGCAACTGAAGATCTAGTGGTGCGCTTTGCCGCAGCACGCACTATGGCAAGAGTGAGCTATTCAGACTTAAGCCAAGCAGAGTCATACGGTCCTCCAGTGAACATTAACTCGCCTGATTCATGGACAGGCCGTGGTAATGGTACCTCGGTAAACACAGGGCTTGAACCTATGTTATCTGACCAATTTGATTTAGGTATTGAATGGTATTACGGCGATGGCTCTGCACTGGGTGCCACGTTATTCTCAAAAGATATTTCTAACTTACCAATCTCGACAGTAGAAATTGTAGAGCGTGAACATGATTGTTGTAACGGCCCAATTGAGGTCGAAATGAACACCAAAGTGGGTGGGGGTGATGCAAAATCAGAAGGTTTAGAGCTGTTCTTCCAGCACTCGTTTGATAATGGTTTTGGTATTTTAACTAACTATACCTACACAGATACCAGCACCAGCGAAGTCTCGACAGACGGACAAAAAACAGAGGCCGAAATACCAGGCACCGCTAAGCACCAATATAATGTGTCGGTGTACTTTGAGAATGACGACTTTAGTGTTCGTGCGTCATATAACTGGAAAGATGACCGTGCCAACGGTATTCACCAAGGCTACAACTTATATACCAAAGACTATGGTCAGCTAGATGTGAATGCCTCGTATAACTTAACAGAGGATCTTTCGTTTACCGCGTCAGTGGTGAACTTAACAGAAGAAATAGAAGAAGGATATTGGAAACAAAGCAATCGCTTTACCTATAACCAATATTCAGGCCGCCGTTTTTACTTAGGCGCAAATTATAATTTCTAACCCAAGACATGTTGTTTGTTGCAACCTAAAAAGGTACTTTTATTAAAGTACCTTTTTCTTTTTTAAGACAATAATGATTGAATTTGTAAAAACAACGGAGCAAGACAAAGCCTATTTACTCGACTTAAGATTAAATACCATGGTTGAGCACTTAGAGAATCAAGGGTTATTTTTATCACTTGAGCAACATCAAGCAAGAGTGGCAGAGCATTTTGAGCACAGTCATTTAGTTTTAAATGATGGGCAATGTGTAGGCGCTGCAAAGTTCATCGTGAGTGACCAAGCTATCAGTTTGTTACAGCTACAAATTGAACCTAAAGAGCAGGGCAAGGGGTTAGGCACTAAGGTGTTAGATGCACTCAAAGCGCAAACAGCAGAGATTAATTTAACGGTGCTAAAAGCGAATCCAGCGTATGGATTATATCAACGGACAGGGTTTAAAACGCTAGGCGAAGACGACTATGAGTTTCATATGCAGTGGCAGAAATAAAAAAGGGCGCTGTTAAAAAACTAAGCGCCCAATTTTGACTATTTCTTTTCTTCGTCAGGTAAGGTGACGTTTAGCTCAAGTACTGCTAAGTCATCTTCGTTTTGATCAAACTGAACCTGAACTGCATCAGTGTTTACATTCACGTACTTACGAATAACATCAAGGATGTCTTGTTTTAGCTGTGGTAAGTAATCTGGTGTACCACGCTGTGAACGTTCGTGCGCGACAATGATCTGCAATCGCTCTTTTGCTAATGACGCACTGCTTTTCTTTTCTGAGCGGAAGTAGTCAAGTAAAGACACATTAACCTCCAAAAATCCGTTTGAATAAGCCTTTTTTCTCTACGTCTAAGAAACGAAAATCAACAGTTTCGCCTAATAAACGATTGATAGCATCTGTATACGCTTGGCCTGCATCCGATTCAGAATCTAAGATAACCGGTTGACCAGAGTTTGATGCACTAAGTACAGCTTGTGATTCTGGAATAACGCCCAGTAATTTAATCGCTAAGATTTCTTGTACGTCTTCTACTGAAAGCATTTCGCCTTTTTCAACACGCTCAGGATTATAACGTGTTAATAGTAGGTGTTCTTTTACGCTTTCTAGGCCTTCTTCAGCACGTTTTGACTTGCTGTGTAAAATACCAAGAATACGGTCAGAGTCACGTACTGATGATACTTCTGGGTTCGTTGTTACAATCGCTTCATCAGCGAAGTACATTGCCATCATTGCACCGGCTTCAATACCCGCTGGTGAATCACATACAATGTAATCAAAATCTTTTTTCAGCTCGTTAAGTACGCGCTCAACACCGTCACGGGTTAGGGCGTCTTTATCACGTGTTTGTGAGGCAGGTAAAATGTATAATTTATCGACGCGCTTATCTTTAATAAGTGCTTGATTTAGGTTTGATTCACCATTGATTACGTTTACGAAATCATAAACAACACGGCGTTCACAACCCATGATAAGGTCAAGATTACGCAGACCAATATCAAAGTCGATAATAACGGTTTTAAAGCCTTTAAGCGCTAAACCTGTGCCAATCGCAGCACTCGATGTGGTTTTACCAACACCACCTTTACCAGAAGTAACGACAATCACTTTTGCCATGAGATTTATCCTTTAACCAAAGCTGAAATTTCTAATGAATCATTTTTTTGTTGGATTTGTACTGCGCTGCCCCAGTGTTCACCCTGAAGAGAGTCGCTGATCCAATAACTACCATTAATTGAAACAAGTTCTGCTTCTAATTTTTGGCAAAATATATTTGCTTCGTTGTAACCTTTTGCCCCTGCAATTGCACGGCCGCGTAAGGTGCCATAAATATGCACATTACCATCGCTAATCACTTCGGCACCATGACTTACAGCGCCAATCACGATTAAATCGCGGTCTTTAGCATACACTTGTTGGCCCGAACGTACAGTGCCATGAATAACTTGCGCAGGCAGGTGAACGGTTTTTTCAACGATAGATGTATTTGTTTGTTGTTTAGCGGTCGCACCCTTAACGTCTTGTGAATAATTTAACACCGACAGGCCCGCAGCTTTTGCGATTTCGTTTTGCTCTTGAGAGCCATTACAAACCCCAACCGGGTTTAACGAAAGACCACTTAACATTGATTTTAAGAAAGAGAAATCAAGCGCTTCATCTTGTACGTCGCTTAAGTTGATTACGATAGGCGCACCGGCAAAGAACTTAGGTGCTTGGGCGATTTTCTCATCTAACTGCTTACTTAAAAGGGCTGTATCTGCTGAAAATAAATGTAAAACAGATAACGTAAAAAGGTTCCCTTTTAATTCAAAAATTTGTTCCGACATACACGCTCAATTGAATTGTCTGGATTAGCATTATTTAAGTATAAACACAGGCTGAACAAGGCATATACAGTAAAAATCTAATCTATTTTTTCTAACTTATTATATGACTCATGTTATAGTGTGCGCCTTCGTTAAGCAAGATATTATAGGGTCATAATGCTAACTGCGGTGTATAAAAGTATTAAAAAAGCGGATACATACCTTTTTGTAGAAAAAAGAGATGATTTCTCTCGCGTACCTGAACCTTTACTAGAAACGTTCGGTCAACCTAAGTATGTGATGATCATCAATCTAGCAAGCCGTGAAAAGTTAGGCGTGGCAGATTTAGAAACGGTTAAGCAAGCGTTAATTGATAAAGGCTTTTACTTGCAATTACCTCCGCCGGAAGAAAATCTGTTAACCCAATTTAAAAAAGACAAGGGAGTTGAGAGTGATTAAAAAACTTGCCGTTATTTTACTCAGTGCTTCATTAAGCACTTCAGTATTGGCAGAAGAAAAGACACAAGCTGATTTTGACGTTTACGTTGCTGCATTAAAAAAAGAAGCGATTGAAAAGGGCTATGATCAAGCACTTATCGACCAAGCATTCGCAACGGCTAAATTTAAAAAGAAAGTTATTTCAGCAGATAAAAATCAGCCAGAAGTAAAAGAAACCCTCGAAACCTATTTACCTAAACGTGTGCCGCAATGGAAAATTGACCGCGCCCGTAAATTATACAAAGAACACCAAGACGTACTTGAAAAAGTAGCCAAAGAATACGGCGTTCAAGCGCGTTTTATTGTGGCACTTTGGGGCCTTGAAAGTAACTTCGGTAAAATCCAAGGTGGTCATAGTGTAATTGCATCATTAGTCACACTTGCTTTTGATGGTCGCCGCGAAACCATGTACAAAAACCAACTTTGGGCAGCGCTTGATATCTTAAAAGAGGGCCACATTACCCTTGATAAGTTCAAAGGCTCATGGGCTGGTGCAATGGGTCAAACACAGTTCATGCCAACGTCGTTTAACTCATATGCAGTAGATTACAACGGCGATGGTCGTAAAGACATTTGGACCACAGAAGAAGACGCTTTTGCCTCAATTGCTAATTACCTTAAGCAAGAAGGTTGGAACGATGATTTAACCTGGGGTCGCCAAGTTAAATTACCTGAAGGCTTTGATAACGCAAACATTCTTAAGCGTGGCACTAAAACCCGCAGTCAATGGCTAGAGTATTGGAAAAACTCAGAGCGCAGCCTTGCAGACTGGCAAGCTCTTGGTGTGCGTAAAATGGATGGCAGCGACTTACCAAATGTGGACATAACCGCCGCAATGGTAATGCCAGATGATACCAATGGTCGTATGTACCTAGCCTACGATAACTACAAAGCACTTATGCACTGGAATCGTTCGTATTACTTTGCAACCAGTGTTGGTTACTTATCAGATCGCATCGGTTACCCAGCGATTAAGTAATCGAGTAATAAAAGTTAGCAAGTATCAAGGGTAAAGCGATAAGTTTTACCCGAGCAACTTGCTAACTTTACTCTTGTAACTTGTAACTTATTCGGCGTAAAAACGCCTCCTACAAACTTTACTCTTGTAACTCGAAACTTTCCCCTCAATCGCGCTAAAGCTCGACCTACAAGAGAGCGCGCGAAACAAGTTTCACGCCTACGATAGAAAACATTAGGCGCTAGGATTTAGGCTCTGGGACGCGATATTAAATCGCTGCTACATGTTCGGCGTTAAAACGCCTCCTACAAACTTTACTCTTGTAACTCGAAACTTTCCCCTCAATCGCGCTAAAGCTCGACCTACAAGAGAGCGCGCGAAACAAGTTTCACGCCTACGATAGAAAACATTAGGCGCTAGGATTTAGGCTCTGGGACGCGATATGAAATCGCTACTACATGTTCGGCGTTAAAACGCCTCCTACACCAAGAGGTGATATTGATGTAGGTCGTCATTTATGGCGACAATATTTTGAACATTATTTCGTAGGAACGGCTTCAGCCGTGAACCTCAAATAATCGGCGTTGAAACGTCTCCTACAAACTTTCCCCTTGTAACTCGCTAACTTTACTCTCACCCTAGCAACTCGCTAACTTATTCCCCTTTCCCCGGCTTTTTCAAAATCTTGTCTTTAAAATCAAGAACCTTACCAATGCCAGAACCTAGTTTCATTAGGCTTTGAAGTTGTTCAGGGCTTAAGCGTTGTAGCTCTGCTGACCATTTGGTTACGGTTTCGAGTAGGTCGTGAATTTCTTGCATTTGCTGCTGAGCAAAACGCTCATCATCAGTATGGGCTTCTTCTAAAATATTATCGCGAAGCAGGCTAAGGGTTGGGTCTATCTCGCGTTTTTTACGCTCTTCGAATACGCGGTTGGCCATATCCCAAATGCTGCCAGCAGGGCCGTAGTATTCTTTACGGTCACCCGGAATATGATGCACTTTAATTAAGCGCCAAGACTGTAGCTCTTTAATGCCCATGCTGACGTTTCCGCGCGAGATACTTAAGGTATCGGCAATTTCATTGGCGGTCATTGGCTCTTTAGTAATGGTTAATAATCCACACATTTGACCAATGGTGCGGTTAAAGCCCCAACGGCTACCCATTTCACCGCAGTGCATAACAAAAGCTAAGTTTTTTTCAGATAGGCTCATAATTTTTAGTATTCAAAAATTTCAGAAATTAAATGCTAGCACGCTCGGGGTATAACTAAAAGAAATAGCCACTATGCAATCTGCTACTACTAAAGTGTAGATACGCCATTATTTGAATTTAAGTTATTGAATTTAAATAATATTTTAATTAAATGCCGCAGTGAAAGGCTCTTTGATGTGGATCAATAATAGTGACAGTTAATAAGTTTATCGTATAGGCTGAAATCCAATAATACCATGGAGGAAGGTTATGAAAGCTGCAATAAATAAAGAGTACAAAGGTAAATTAACTATCGAAGATATCCCATGCCCAGAGGTGGGAATTAACGATGTGCTAGTTAAAATTGCCGCATGTGGCGTGTGTCACACAGATTTACATGCTTGTCATGGAGATTGGCCAGTCAAACCAAAAATGCCATTAGTACCGGGTCATGAAGGGGTAGGTACAATCGAAAAAGTAGGCGCAAACATTAAACACTTATCAGTAGGAGACCGTGTTGGTGTTCCTTGGTTGTATAGCGCCTGTGGTCATTGTGAGTTTTGTTTAGAAGGCAAAGAAACCTTATGCCTTGAGCAGCACAACACTGGGTATTCAGTTGATGGTGGTTACGCTGAGTACTGTGTAGCCCATGGCGATTACGTGGTTAAAATTCCTGAAGGATTAGGGTTTGCAGAAGCCGCACCACTATTTTGTGCGGGGGTTACAACCTATAAAGCGCTTAAAGTGACTGATGCCAAAGCGGGTGATTGGGTTGCAATTGTCGGTGTTGGCGGCCTAGGCCATTTAGCAGTGCAATACGCAAAAGCGATGGGCTTTAATGTAATTGCCGTTGATACCGGCGAGAGCAAGTTGGCACTAGCCAAAGAGCTTGGGGCAGACATTACCATAGATTTTATGAAGCAAGTGCCTTCAGAAACCATTTTTGAACAAGTAGGCGGCGCACATGGTGTTGTGTGTACTGCTGTTTCAAAACCCGGTTTTGAGCAAGCCTATAAAAGCGTGCGCCGTGGCGGTAAATGCGTGCTTGTAGGTTTACCACCCGAAGATATGCCATTGCCAATTTTCGATACCGTGTTAAATGGTGTGTCTGTTGTAGGCTCTATCGTTGGTACGCGTAAAGACTTACAAGAATGCCTCGACTTTGCAGCCAAAGGTAAAGTTAAAGCCATTATTGAAGAAAAACGCCTAGAAGATATCAACGATATTTTTGACGACATGCTAAAAGGCGATATCACAGGCCGAATCGTGATGACGCTTTAAGCTGAGTCAGTTAACGCTGTCAGGTTTGTTGAGTAATCAATTGAATCTGACAGTTTTTCATATGCTAGAAAATAGGGGGGTTGTAACTCGTTATTGCCTCTAGATGAGCTAACGTAATTACTCAATAGGTCTGCTTTGAGTGATCCGATACAGTGCTATGCATTTAATGCTATTGGCTAAACTCCATAAATCTGACATACCACATAACTTTTATGTTATTACCAATACGAGGGACTGTGTAAATATATTAGTTTTCTTGTTGTGCTTCCATATTCAAAAAATAAGCGATGAGCGCAATTTATCTTTCTGAATCTCTCTAGTATTAATAAAAAATTATAGTTGGTAATACATACGTTATTTGTTAAGAATAGATTTATTAATACATGAGCGTGACATCTGCAGAAAGATGCGCGAAGCGCGCAATATAAAATTGTTATACGTCGAACAGGCATCACAGATGATTTTTAATAAATTCATTAGAGTATTCAAAGAAACGAAAGGGATGCCAAAGTTATTCCAGTTTCAGCATATGCTTAACTCAATTACATATTCACTAATGGTACTTTTTGCTTTCTGGCCTTGGCCAAACGGAGAGTATTCGTTGAATGGGCGCAGCCTTACTTACCAAGAATTTTGGTTAACAGGCATGGCACCTGGTTTCCTATTATTTTGCATACTAATCATTTCAATTTGCTTCGCTTCAGTGAATAAACACTGGGCTGGCCGTGTAGGTACTTTTTTATACTGGGCATCTATTATTGCCTTCATGTCTTTCTATTCTTTAACTGGGGTAGTAATAGGTGGGGCATTAATTGCTTTTTGGGCGTACTATGTGTTTTATAGCACTGAGATGAGGCAGTTTTTTGCTCAGTCAAAAGTATAACAAACAAATTATTGCACTCGCTACCGCTCGTTGGGACTCAAAACCTTGGCGTGCGCTTTCGTGCCTAAACAATAGCACATAGTTTTTCGTTATCTACTTAGAGAGCCTGAGTTAAATGGATGCATTGAGTAAGCTTCAAGAAAAAAATAAAATCCACTCTAAGCATCAGCGTAATGCTAGCTGGAGCGCAGTTTGGGTGTTTTTACTAATGAGCCCATTGTTATTTAGCTATGGCAACGAATTTTACTTTTCTGTGATAAAAAACATTCAAATTGAGGCTCCGCACCCATTTATAGTCTTATTTGGCTCGTTATGTTTTGGTTTACCTTTATTAGCTATCGGTGAATGCATTCTTTTCAAGCGCGTTAATAAATTACTTCTTTTAATTATCGCAGAAGCTTGGTTTATCTGGTTTTGGGTTGTTAATCCATTATCTTGGTTGGCTTTTTTACCATTGATTCCTGCATTTGTTATATTGCAAATACAACTCCCTCAAATAAGAACAGGTAAGTAAAGGGGTTATAACAAGACAGTAAGTGGGTAAATTAACAGTTGGCTGTTTTCATTGTGTTCAACAGTGTCAGCGAACTATAAATTTATTAATTAGGAGAGAGTTATCCATGGAAGCACTAGAACGAATCACTGAAAGAGTATGTCGCAACGGTCATCCAGATGACCCGGAGACACCAAGACCATTACTTTCAATTGATGAGTTTTTCGAGGGAAACGATGTAGTAGGAAGCATAGGATGCAATTTAATTGATATTCCGCATCCCAATGATTTTTTAAGAGTATTTAAGGCTATTATCCACCGACCTGATGTGAAGGATATTAGAATCCAAGTGTCTGCTTTTGATGATCCAGATTGGCCATTTTCGGATACAGTGTACATAATGACCTCTGCTTCTGAATCTGAGGTAGGTTCATGGTTCCCTGAACACTTAAAACCCGACGAAATTTGGGAGGGCTTTGTTAATCAAGATTACGAGGCTTATGAAATACCCGCTGAAACCCGCCCAGTAGCAGTTTGGTGGGATTAATAAGCAATTTATCAAACATTGATTATGTGCTTAATTATTAGAGCGTAAGATCCCGTTGTATTACTTACAACCTAAATGGGTCGGTAACTGTCAAAAGGATGTTCAAAATTAAAAAGCTAATATTGATTTGTCTTATCTATGCTTTATCGGGGTGTGCTTCTTCTGATGTGGAACCTGTTCCAAAAGGCTGGGTTTTGCTTTCGTTCGATATTGATAGCAATGGAAATCCTATTAATATCAAAGTTCTTGAGTCAAATCCGTCTATCGTTTTTGATAAAGAAGCTATTATTGCCTTGGAGAAATGGAAATTCAAACCTAAAGTTGTAAATGGTGTTCCAGTTGCTCAAAAGGAAATGCAAGTGAGATTGGATTTTGAGTTGAATGACGAAAATTAATAATCCAATAAAAGCTCATATTACTCATTCTTTGTTTTAAACAATCACAATAGGCTAAAGCGGGTGCTAATCTTGAAATTGAAAAGGAATTTCTTTTTAAATTCGACGATACTCGTTTCAAGCATATAAATGCTACACCAGTTAGAAACACGCTAACCTGTCGGGTTAATTTATAAATGAGACTATACATACTCAAATTTATAAAACTTGAATGCTTACCAACCATCCAAATATGTACCTAGTTCTTTACCCTTTTCAATATCCTCTTTAGCTAAATAGCTGATACGACTTTGTTCATTTCGCATACTAAATCGATGAAATGAAATACATAAAAGCAAATACATCAACCAGAAAAATAACAGAAACCCTGTGAATAATAAGGCTTTTTCAATGAGATCAAGTCCATCCCTAAAAAACACTATTGGAATACCGATTAATGCAACTAGCCAAGAGATATAAAAGAACGATGCTTTTGCTGCAGTCTTTATAATTGTCGAATTGTAGTATTTCAATGGCAGACCTTTTGGTATTTCATAACATGTATAGCTAAAGTTTGGCTGTTATCCTATCAACTCTCATCGAAGTTACAGTACAGACTGTAATAGCCTATCTAACTCTTGCAGTATTCCGCTAGTAGTGCATTAACGTAATCTGCACCAAGCTCTTTTGCTTTTTTCCAATTCTGACAAGCGGCTTCTAAATCGCCTAAGGCTTTGAAGGAGTTTGCCATATTAGCGTAAGCGCGCTGCAATGTAATTTCATCCTTCGGGATAATTTCAATTACAGTACCATAATCAGCAATTGCCCCCAGATGATCGCCGTTGTCATCTTTTAACGCTCCTCTATTTAATAATGCGCTAGAAAAGTTTGGTGCAATCTCTATCGCTTTATCATAATCAATCATTGCAGCATTAGAAGCATATAATTCATTTTTTGCTATCGCTCTCGAATAAAGAGCGTCTACGTCTTTGCTATTCACTTTAAGTGTATTTGTCCATTGCGCAATGGCAGCAGAAAGATTGCCTTGATTATAGTAATCAAAACCTTTGTTAAAAAATTCGTCTGCTGTTGTTGCCTCAAATGGCGGAAAAAATTGATTGTTTTTATCGAATGGCGCTCCAAACCCTTCAAATTTTGCATCAAACTCGTATCCTCTTTTGTACATATCTAATGTCCAATACACCAAGTTATCTGCGGTTACAGGGAAGGGACTCGTTTTTCCTGATAAATCCCATACACCATTTTCGGTCTTAACTGGCTCTAAAACTTTATATCCGTAACTATTTTTCAGAAGTAAAGCCAAATTATTTAATTTGGCTTTACTGTCAGAAAGAAAATGAAAATCGAAAGCGAGCATTGAATACGGTGTTAAGCCATTCGACCCCATGCTGAAATAAACAGAATCTGCACTATTAATTTCATCGTTATAATTTTTAGAGAACGCCGCCCATGTGAAGTATGTGTTTTCCATTGTGATTCCTTTAAATGAAACTAGCGTTGTAACTAGAAAAATTGTCTTAAAATTCACAAAATCTCTGCAAAATTATCTGTCATTTATAATCTATCATCTTATGTTTATTACCAAAAATCCAAACAAAAAAGCGCGACCTAACTAAGCCGCGCTTTTTGCTATCAATTCACAATTAAAGTGTGTAGCTAAAAGTTAATTTAGCATTACGCTCTTCTCCTGGCATGCCGCCTAAGAACATTGCTTTTGAGTAATAGGTTTTGTTAAACAAGTTATTTAGGTTTAACTGTAGTTTCCAATCATCTGTTTGGTATTGAATTGCGGCGTCGTAAACCGTGTAGCTCGGTACGTAGCCATCAGGAATACCAAACGAGGTTGAATGAGTGCTGCGGTCATCAACATACTTTACGCCTGCGCTAATTGTAAGTGGCTCGGCTAAATCAAACCATTTAGCGTCATAGCTTAACCAGCTGCTTGCTGTTACATAAGGCACACCTTTTTGGCGAGAATCAAAGCTTGATGAATTTGGATTTTGCTTATCGCGCGCGTCTTGATACACCGCGTTTACGTTAAGTTTCCACTGCTCGTTTAAATCGGCATTTAAATCAAGTTCAACACCTTTGGTTTGCTCTTCACCATCGTAAAAGCTTTTTGGTACTGAGGCATCAGATACACCGGTTTCGTAATCTGGGTTGGCATACTCAAGGTTTGTACGGGCACTATCAAATATCACAAGTGAGGCTAGTAGTTGATCGTCAAAGGCTTTTACACGCATACCAATGTCGTTACTGACTGACTCGGCGTCATCGCGGTCTGCTTCGTTACCCGATACACTGCCAAGCACGCTGTAGGCTGTACGACCTTTAGAGTGGTTTACAAAGAACGAGATATCATCGCTCAGTTTGTAGGTTGCACCTAGGTTGTAGGTCATTCCGCTGTCTGATGTATCTGCTTCTGGTGTTGGCTCGGCGGCACTGGCGCGGTAGCGTGCATCAACACCAAAGTGTTCGTAGCTTTGTTTGATACGGTTAAAGGCAACGCCTACTCGGGTTGTAAAGGTATCGTGAATATAGGCAACATGTTGAATACCCACACCCCAAGCCTGAACCTTTTTGTTGTAATCGCTGGTTTTTAGCGGATCGTAATCAAAAAAGCTGCCTTCGCCCCAGTTCGGGTTACGAATATCAAAAATGTAAGGTAATTGACCTTGGTAAATAACCTCTCCATCTTTGTTTTTAATGACCTGATCAGCATCGTAAATTGAGTATTGTTTGAAACGAATATCGCGGTCTTCGTAGTTAGCGTTTACAAGTAGTTCGTTATCAATACCTGCAAAGCTAAAGTCATAACGCAAGTCAGCAAAGTATTGCCATGATTTTTCGTCAGCTTCAACTTGGCGGTATTCTTGGCGACGCGCGGCAAATGGGTAAAGTACGTCATCAACCACTAAAGGAGCACGCGGATCAGCATTGATCACGCCATTACGGTTCCAATAAACATAGTTATAAGCACCCGTTTGGCGGGCAAAGCTCGATTTGTAATTACGGTATTGTAGTTGCTGATTTAAAAATAAATTATCAGTGATGAAGTAGTTATGGGTTAACTTAAAGCGCAGCTCTTCGCCTTCGTTATCATTTGCCATTGGCGAGATAATACCGTTATGACCAAAGGTGTAAGGCGTTAAGCCATCATTTGCTGCCAGTGAGTCTGCTAATTGTTGGCGTTGCTGTTCGGTTAGTTGTAGGCCTTTTGCCGTTGCATCGTTAATTAAATCGGCAGCGGTTACTTCACCTGCGGTTTTACCATTCACTGAGTCGCTGTTAAAAATACGAATAGGGTGGCCAATTGAATCAACGGCAATGGCATCTTTGATATAAGCGGCAGAAATCATGATGTCTTGTTTGTCGCTTAAAACGTATTTTAACGCGCCATAAATTTCATCGCGGTCGTCTTTTAAGTCGCGGTAGCCATCGCTGCGAGCGGTTTTTGCGTTAACGCGATAAGCAAGGTTCTCTGTTAATGCTGCTGTGCTATCAAAGCCTAATGAGTAACTATCCCATTGACCAAGCTCGGCATTAACGGTGTGTTTTTCAGTGAATTGTGGTTTCTTTTCAATAAGGTTGATAACACCGCCTGCGCTACCCATACCATATAAGCCCGTTGCTGGGCCTTTAAGTACTTCTACAGATTCAACATTAGTCATTGAACGTGTTGGGTTAAAGGTGTTACCTAGGCCTGCACCACCGTACATGCCATCATAAGTATAGTTAGCGCCTAAACCGCGGATCACTAAGTTATCGCCAATACCGTAGTTGTTACCAGCTTGGGTTACACCACTGATGTTGCGCACTAAGTCTTGTAAGTTTGTTGCGCCTTGCGAGTTGATAAGCTCTTGATCAACAACCACTACAGGAGCTGGTGTTTCCATTAGAGTCATATTTGATTTAGTGGCAAGGCCCGAATCAAGTACTACACGGTTTTGTTTGTCGTAAACGGTGATACGTTCAACTGAGTCTAAATCGTTGGCGGTTGCATTGAATGCGCTTAAGCAGGCGAGGGCTAAAATTGAGTATTTATGTGTCGTCATTATAGGTAAATTGTCGAAATTTTCCGGCAATGATAATGCGAGCTATTTTCATTTCAAGTTTTATTTATCTGTTTTAGGTAATTTCTTAATTCTCATACAGGTTGCTAACAACTGGTTTTATGGTTGTTAATTTTGTTTACGATATAGATACAAGAAAGGTTGCTGGCTTCACTCATACAAAGCCAGCATAATAGCTTATTTAAAAACCTTGCCGTTTTTCATAACAAATTGTACATCTTCAAGTACTGCAATGTTTTCAAGTGGGTTGCCTTTAACGGCGATAATATCGGCTAAGAAACCGCTTTTGATTTGCCCAAGTTGATCATCCATTTTTAGCAGTTTAGCGCTATTGATGGTGGCAGACTGTAAGGCTTGCAGTGGTGTCATACCAAATTCAACCATACGCGAGAACTGCTTCGCGTTATCGCCATGAGGGTAAATCGCTGCATCGGTACCAAATACCATGTTTACACCTGCTTTTACTGCACGGCTAAAGCTATCACGTTGCTTTTTAGATACTTGGCGTTCTTTGTTGAGGTTTTCTTCTGCAACCCCGTTTTGTTCGCCAAAGGCAAGCGTGTACTCAGTGTTGTAAATATCCATTGAGAACCAAGTGCCGTGTTTTTTGGCAAGTTTAATGGCTTCGTCATCAACAAAACTAACGTGCTCAACACTGTCTACACCGGCAACAATGGCCGCTTTAATACCACTGGTACCGTGCGCATGGGCTGCAACGGTTAGGCCACGTAAATGAGCTTCGTCAACAATGGCGTTCATTTCGTCTTGGCTATATTGTTGAATACCGACTTTTGTGCCTTTTGAAAATACCCCGCCTGTAGCGCAAAACTTAATGGCATTAGCACCGTACTTAATGTTTTCACGTACTTTAGCGCGCACAGCCCATGGGCCATCGGCAACGCCTTCGGCGGTGTATTTCATTTCTGGTGGTAAACGGTTGTTATCGCAGTGACCGCCAGTAACACCTAAAGATGGGCCAGCCGCCCAAATACGTGGGCCAACAATATCGCCTGCGTTAATGCCATCGCGTACTGCAATCACGCTGTAGCCTTCTGCGCCTAAGTTACGCAGCGTTGTAAAACCTGCATACAGTGTTTTTTCGGCAAAGTGCGCCGCTTTAATTGCTTTGCGCGGAATCGATTGACCAATTCGCTCACTGCGCGGCACGGTAGGATCGCTTGTTAAATGCACATGCATATCCATTAAACCCGGCACCAAAGTCAGCTCTGGTAATTGAATGTGCTTATCGCCGTCTTTTAAGTTTGGCTGTTTATTGCTTTGTACAGCTGTAATTTGACCATTATCTATACTGATAAGTGGTGATTTAATCAGTTTACCTGAATTTACATCTACCATGGCTTTTGCCGATAAGTAGGTTGTTGCGTAGGTATTTAGAGAGGTTAGGCAAGCTAGGCCTAGGCTAATAGCAAGAGCTGTCTTTTTCATTTTTATTCAAAATTGGTAAGTCGAGCCGCCACTCTAGCAATCAGCTTGCAAAGTGTAAATAAACTGCGATAAGTTGCAGCGATACTTGCTAAATAGGGAACTAAACCCTCATAATTTACGCGTACTTAATATAAGGGCAGGGAAAGAATGAAAAACGTAAAACTAGCACTACTTAGTTCGGCAGTGATGTTTGCATTACTTGGTTGTAATGAATCAACGCCAAGCAACGAAAAACCAACTCAAGAAGTGAGCAAACAAGCGCCAAGCGCAACGTCAGCCACAGAACAACTTGATACATTACTAGCAGACTACTTTGAAGCAGGCTTAAAGTTTAATCCAATTGGTGGTACTTACATTGGCCGTAGCGAATATAACGACCAATTTATTGCACCTATTAGTAAAGCAAACCGCGACGAGCAGCTTAACTTTGTTAAAGAATACAAGAACAAATTAGCAAATATCGACAAAGCGCAATTAAAGGGTCAGTCATTATTGAGCTACGAAATTCTAGCCCGCGATTTAGACCTTGCGATTGAAGGCGCTCAGTTTCCAAGTTACTTAATGCCTATTAACCAAATGGGCGGGGCACATAATACCTTTGCTGCGTTAGGTTCTGGGCAAAGTGCACAACCTTTTAACACGGTTGAAGATTATCAAGCATTTGAAAAACGTGCTGACGGTTTCATCGCTTGGTTAGACAGTGTTGAGCAGTCAATGCGCCAAGGAATGAAAGACAAAGTGGTTCTTCCTAAACCGCTTGCTGAAAAACTGTTACCGCAATTTCAAACTCATATCGTAGAAAAACCAGAAGAGTCATTATTCTGGGGGCCAATTGCTCAGCTACCTGAATCTTTCAGCGACGAGCAAAAAGCACAGCTAACAAGCGCATACACGGCAATGATCAGCGAGCGTTTAGTGCCTGCGTATCAAAAAATGGCTGACTTTTTAGCGAATGAATATATTCCAAATGCCCGTGAAAGCATTGGTTACAGCGACCTGCCAAATGGTAAAGCATGGTATGAGTATCAAATTAAACAGCATACAACGCTGAGCCTAAACGCTGATGAAATTCATGACATTGGTTTAAGCGAAGTATCGCGCATTTTATCTGAGATGAAAAAAGTCAAAGAGACTGTCGGTTTTGAAGGCGATTTAAAAGCGTTTTTTGAACACCTAAGAACCTCAGATGAGTTTTACTACGATACGCCAGAAGAGTTAATTGCCGCGTACGAAGCTGTAAAAGAAAAGATTGATGCTAAGCTGCCGCAAATGTTCGATATTGCGCCAAAAGCGCCATACGTTGTAAAAGCAGTTGAAGATTTCCGCGCAGAATCAGCTGCGGGTGCATCTTATCAGTCGCCAGCACCAGATGGCTCACGCCCAGGTATTTTCTATATCAATACCTTTAATCTAAAAGCACAGCCTAAGTTTTTACTTGAAACCTTGTCTATTCACGAAGCGGCACCGGGTCACCACTTTCAAATTGCCTTGCAACAAGAAATTGAAGGATTACCACTATTCCGTAAATTCGGTGGCTACACGGTATTTGCAGAAGGTTGGGCATTGTATGCAGAAAGCTTAGGAAAAGAGCTTGGCTTATTTACCGACCCTTACATGTGGTACGGTCGTTTATCAGATGAGCAATTACGTGCAATGCGCTTAGTGCTTGATACTGGTTTCCATGCAAAAGGCTGGACACGTCAACAAGGTATTGATTACATGTTGGCTAACTCATCAATGGCCGAAAGTGACATTATTGCCGAAGTTGAGCGTTACATTGCATGGCCGGGCCAAGCGCTGTCGTACAAGTTAGGTCAGTTCAAAATTCAAGAACTACGTGACTACGCGAGCAAAGAGCTAGGCGATAAGTTCGACATTAAAGCTTTCCATACGCAAGTTCTGATTGATGGCGCATTACCTATGCCAATTCTTGAAGAGAAAATTAAGCGTTGGGTTAACGAGCAAAAGTAAAATACCCAAACCACCTCAAGGTGCGAGTTTCAGTTGGAATTAAAAGCGATTTAGGCAAGGCATTGATTGCAAGTAATAGTGGTTCTATTGTTAAAATCAATAACGCAGTATAAATCGCTTTTAAACCAACCCTTTGGGCGCTTCACAGGCACTTACTCTCATCGTTGTTACTTCTTAAAAGGGACTGCCATTCTTGCAAAGTAACGCCTTGATATTAAGGCACCTGTGAAACGCTGAATTCTGCATCTTGAGATGGCTTGGGTATCGCCCAAACACGCTAAACTTTGCGCGCATGCTGGCTTTACGCTAGAATGCGCGCTGTTTAGGGGCTTTGAGTAATACCATGTTAGAAGATCAATTTTGGCTTAAGCGCTCGCTTGAGCAAATGTCACAACCCGAATGGGAAGCCATTTGTGACGGCTGTGGTAAATGTTGTTTAAACACATTTATCGACAGTGAAGACGAAGATGAATTTACCGCAACGGATCAACTTCGCGAGGGTGAAGAACTGATCTTCACTAATATCGTTTGCCAATACCTAGACAACGACACCTGTGGGTGTAGCGAATATGCGAACCGCCAAACCTTGGTGCCTTCATGTGTTAAGCTCACTAAAGAAAACCTCAAAGATATCTTTTTTATGCCGCAAAGCTGTAGCTACCGCCGCCTTTACGAAGGCCGTGGCCTTGCGTCTTGGCACCCGTTATTGAACGGTGGTAGTAAAGATATGATGCATGAGCTGGGTATTTCTGTGCGTGACAAAACAGTGAAAGACTGTGATGTAGATCTAGATGACTTTGACCTTTACGTGGCCGAATGGCCAACCAGAGACATTGATTAATGAGCACACTTAAAGCAAGCATTGGCTTGTTAAACCCAAAAAGCCCAACCAATGTGGGTGGCGTATTACGTGCCGCGGGTTGTTACAACGCTAACCAGGTGTTTTTTACTGGTAGCCGCTATTTACGTGCAAATAAGTACCATACCGATACCAAAAATGTGCTTGAGCACATTCCGCTAACGCAAGTTGAAAGCCTTGAGCAAGCAAAGCCTGAAGGTGCCACAACGGTGGTGATTGAGCTTGTTGAAGGTGCAACGCCGCTGCCTGAATTTAAGCACCCTGAAAACGCATTTTATGTATTTGGCCCTGAAGATGGCTCAGTCAGTAAAGACGTGCTGAAATGGTGTGATGAAGTAGTGTATGTACCAACCATTGGCTGTATGAACCTAGCCGCAACCTGCAATGTTGTGCTTTACGACCGACTTGCCAAACTCGGTGGTATTGAGAGTTCAAACGACACCATTTGCAATAGTCGAGACACTAACAACTCACTTAAATGGCAACAAAAAAAGAGCGCTAAATAGCGCTCTTTTTAGATTCAAACTCAAAACTACTTTTTAGTAATTTGTACGTTACTTTCAAGGCCAATGCCGTTGTCGGTAATGTCTGTGGCAAAATACACACCTACAGGTTGGTCGCGTAGGGAATCAAGCTCAGCCATTTCTTCATCACTTAATTGACCCGTTGCAGCAATCGTATCAAGCAAAGGTAATAAGATTTTTTGTACGTCGAATGCCATGTTCACAAAGCCATTTTTAGTAACACTTTGCGACTCTAAAGTCTCGGCAATCTGCGCTGACTTATCACCCGTGAAAATCACAATATGATTGCCTTTAAGGGCCATTTTTATATCAAAGTTAAGTGGCACAGGCGATGGAATGTATTCATTGATCAGTACGGCATCACCATTGGCTGGTAGTTTTATGTTAGCAAGCGGCGGCACAAAACCTTGCGCAATTGAATACAAGCCATGGGCATCAGTAGCCGATAAGGTAACGATGGCATCAAGTTTGTCTATTTGTGGGCCGTTGTAGTCATCAATGGTCAATGCAGCGTCTTGAACGCTGACACTCATACCTTGCACGCCGTTTGCAAAACCCGACATCATAGCAAGGCCAGCGGTGCTTACTTCTTGCATTTCATTTTGTAGTGCGACAATTGGGCCACAGTTAAACTCAGCTGACTTAATTGCACCGGTTAGTGTGTTGGCAAGCGGCAGTACTTTTGCTACATCAATACCATAAGCAACACTCATCATTTGACCGTCAAGCTCAGTGGTATGTTTTGGTACAAAACCACGCACGGCTTGTAGCGTATTAAGTAAGTCTTGATCTGTGCTTTGCAGTACTGCTTTTACGTCAAAGTCGGCGTAGTCGGTGGTAATACGGGTTTTTGTTGTGCCTGATACTGTTGCAGGCCATTTAGCGGCAATGGCTGCAATGTCATCTTGACACTCAGGTGTTGAAATCGCTGCTAATGCATTCGCTTGCTGGGCTTTATCAAGTAGCTCTTTGAGCATCTGGTGTAAGCGAGAGTCTTCTTTGCCTGTTATAGCATTGGCGATACGTTGATGATCAACAAAGCCAACCGAGTTGCCATCAAGCGAGAAAGTTTTAATTAGCTCAGGTAGCTTTTTAGTCTCAGCCAGTGATTGAGCCGGTTTTTCTACGCCAAGGGCAATACGTAAATCTTGATCATTAGAAAGCGCAGTGGTCAGCGTTAAGGTAGCCCAATTGTTGTGCGTTGATGCAATTAGGTTGAAGTTATCTAAGCCTTCAAGTTCAATGGTAAAGCGCGTGTAACTTACGCCTTCAAGGCTTTCAGTTGTATACGCAATACCTGCTTCATCAGCAGATTGCTTAATGCTATTGATAATGCTGCTTTGATCCGCGACCTGAAAACGTACAATCGGCATTAAACCTTGCGCATACATCATGCCTTTGTAGTCATCACCAAAGCCCCAAATCGATTTGAAGGCGTCGTAAGAGCTCAGTGATTGTTGGTATTTTTCCATCAGTGATGCAAGGAATAGGGCATTCTTATCATCAACTGTTTTAAGCTCAGCAATAATGGGCGTTAAATCGCTCGTGCCTTTCATTGCATCTGGCATAAGCGCAAAGTATTTGCTGTACGGAAACGGTTTAAGTTGACCATAAAAAACCGCCGTATCGGCAGGTACGTAGGCAAGCTCAGGTAAATCTACCTCAACACTGGCTTTATTTTGTGAGTACAACAACGCACCTGCAACAATCGCAATTGCGCCCCCAGCAAGAAGCTTATTATTCATAGGATGAATTCCTTTTACTTTAATTAGTTAAAAAACATACCATGAAATAGAAACAAATTACTAGCGGGCTAACGACTAAAACTGATAGCTCACGCTTATTTGCGGGCCGTGGGTAAATGTATCATAACTAAAGAAGTTTTTATTTCCGCGTTGGCCTGTTTGGTAATCTACATACGTGGTTTTATAGCTCATACCTAGATCCCAATGTGGGTTTATTTGATACACCGCACCTAATTTAAAGCTGCCAGTCAATTTAGCGTTTAAGTTAAAACCACCGAGATCCCCTGCGGTTGTTAACTGCCAATGTTCGCTTAATTGTTTGTTCAAGTGAAAGCCAAAAATGAGGTCAATCCAATCTTCATCTCTGTCGACCACGGACACTTGCGACATAAAGTTAGGGTCAAGGTCGAATTCGTAGCTGTTATCCCAACGACGAATACCCACATAGTTAACCCAATCACCCATCGAAGGGCTAGAAAAACGGTACGCAACACTTAATTCGAGCACGGCTTGGCGCACCCGGGCACTGAGCACGCCAAGTTTTGGGGCGTTATGAGATTTACTTAAATCCATATAACCCCAGTCAGCAATAAAACCCCAGTTTGATTGATGATATCCCTCAAGATGGAGCATAAATGCGCTGTCGAGGTTGTTTAAAATGGTATCAAATTCGACTTCAAGGGGGGCTTCTATAGTGCCAATTGCCGAGCTGCCATCAATCGCAGTGGCCATTAAATAAGGCTCTACAGAAAATTGCCATTGGTCGGCATAAACAGTTGGTGAGGCGAATACTAAACCGAAAGATAAAATCGTTAACATACGAGGTTGTTTTAAAGTGAGCATTATTAAATCCTTTTAAGTAAATCACAGTATTAATTATAGAAACGCTGGGCTTTTTTGCATTGATTTGATGATGAAATATTTTCGTTTTGTTATTCAACGCAAAGCACAGTTTTAATCTTTCAGCTATGTCATATTTTAATAACAATAATAACGACATGGAGTAGATGTTTTGCAGGTAACTCATTTTTTTAAAAGCGCTACAGCGATTGCTATGACCGCCATTTTAGCTGGCTGTAGTGTTAAACCTTTGCCACTTGATCCAAGCGTTGGTGATACAGGTCAGCCATTATCGGCAGTTGCACTAAAAAGCGATGTGCAATTTTACGACTTATCACTTGAAGTGTTTCCTGATGATAAACGCATTAAAGGCGTGTCGAAAACGCAGTTTAAAATGCTATCTGCAAGCCAATTTGTTGAACTAAAACTTGATAGCCGATTTTTAATCACTGCCATAACCTCTGACGATAAAACACTTAACTATACCCGCAATGCAGGTGTGCTAAATATCGATTTAGGTAAGCAATACGCTGCGGGCAGCACAGTGAGTGTTGCGGTGGCCTATGAGGGCAACCCCCATATTGCTAAAAACGCCCCTTGGGATGGCGGGTTTGTATTTGCTGAAACCGAAAGCGGCGAGCCGTGGATAGCTACCGCAGTGCAGGGCGAAGGCTGTGATTTATTCTGGCCATGTAAAGATCATTTTGCTGACAAAGCCGATAGCATGCGCATAAGGCTCACAGTACCAAATGGTTTAAGTGCGGTAACCAACGGGGTATTGCAAAGCGTAAAACCAGTCGGTGCACACAAACAACAATTTGATTGGCTGCTATCTGTGCCTGCAAGCGACTATAACATTGCTCTGAACATAGGCCCGTATCAACGTATTGAGCGCAGTTATACCAGTATTAATGGCACTGAGGTTCCGATTGAATTTTGGGCACTTACTAAACACACACAGCAAGCGTCGATGCTAATAGAGCAGGATTTACGTTCTCAAGTCGCGTTTTTTGAGCGCTTTTTAGGGCCTTACCCATGGGGGAATGACAAACTGGGCTTTGTTGAAACACCGCATTTAGGTATGGAACATCAAACTATCAATGCCTATGGTAAAAAATATAAGCGTGATGCAGGCGGATATGATTGGTTATTACAGCATGAGTTAGCTCATGAGTGGTTTGGTAATTTAATGACCCATGAAAAACTCAACGATGCATGGCTACACGAAGGCTTTGGCAGTTACATGCAGCCAAGTTATAGCTTGTATAAATTCGGTGAAGCGGCCTATAACCACAGCATGTATAAGTCGTATTTAGGGCTGAAAAACTGTAAAGCCATTGTTCTTGATGGCGATATAACCTCAGATCAAGCATTCAACCCTGATATTTATGGCAAAGGCAGTTGGACTTTACATACCTTACGCTGGTTGATTGGTGATGAGTTATTTTGGCAAGCCACCCGTGAGCTGCTTTATGGGGTGAACGACACCAAGCAATTGGCTTATCCAATTTCACCGCGATATCGAAATACCGATGAGTTTATTGCTATTGTTAACCGCTTAACGGCGAAAGATTATAGCTGGCTGTTTGATGTGTATTTAAAACAGGCTCAATTACCGGAACTTGATGTTATTCAATCAGCTAACAGCTTGACGCTGAAATGGAACAAAAACTCTTTGCAAGGTAAGCCATTCCCTATGCCAGTTCCGGTGCAAATAAACGGCTCGTTGCAAACTTATTCTGTTGAAAATGGCGAGATTAGCATTGCTTTAAAAGCGGGGGATCATGTGGTGATCGATCCAAACATGAAGGTGTTTAGGTATTTACCAATTATCGATAAATGTAAAGCTGAGCAATAGCGAATAAGCCCGGCATTAATTACTAATGCTGGGCTTATTACTCAACCTAAACAAAGCTCTAGGCTAAATCGGCTGCGCTTGGTAAAGACGCAAATGCACCATAGCGGCTTACTGCAAAAGCGCCAGCTTTAGCTGCATAAGCAATGGTTTGTTCGATATTCTCTGGCGTTTGGCAAAACGCTTTAAAGCTTTGTTTGTTTTCACAGTGCTGACCAATCTTTGACAGCATGCCGCCAATAAACGCATCACCTGCAGCTGTGGTATCAACCACTTTTGTCGCTGGTGGGCTAACTTGGCCTTTAAAGTCTGCGTGATAAAAGCTGATTGCTTCGCCGCCATTGGTAACCAGCAAACAGGTTACACCGGCCTTTAAAATGGCATCGATAGTATGCTCAAGTGACATTTCTTGATGGCTTTTTTGATTTAAAAACTCAAGCTCTTCAAATGAGAGTTTAACGATATCTGCCAGTGAAATAACATGCCACATTCTATCTATAGTATGGCGCATACTTGGCCATAGGTTTTCGCGCAGATTCATATCAAAGCTACAAATTGCACCGGCTTTTTTCGCCTGCGTTAAACCATAAATTGTGGTTTGATAGATGTTGTGCTCAGTTAAACTGTTGCTGCATACATGCATGATGGCGTGATTTGCAAACATTGCATGGTCATAATCGTCTATGCGATACAGTAAATCGGCGGCTGGTGGGCGATAAAAACTAAACGAGCGTTCGCCACTGTCATCAAGTGATACAAACGCCAGCGCTGTTTTCGCGGCATCGGTGAATGTACAGTACTGGGTGTTTACCGCATGCTGGTCAAGTTCTTGTTTAATAAAGTGACCGAACATGTCATCGCCTAACATGCCGCAAAAGCTGGTGTTTAGGCCTAGTTTTGCTGCTGCAACAGCCACATTAGCAGGTGCGCCCCCTGCGTATTTAGTAAATGACTCTGGTTGTTTACCATCTGATAAAAAGTCGATTAATGCTTCGCCAAAACACACTAAACTCATTATGCATTCCTCAAGGTTAAGGTTCTTAATACTTCGTAGCAGGCACCCATAGTATGGTAGTCGGTTTTGCCTGCTGGCGATTTTTCGTCACTGTATGGTTGGTTTTGTGCTGATAAAATGCGATACCACGCACCATATTGGTGATCTACCATATGTTGCCAACTGTATTGCCAAATTTTTTCGTACCATTGCCAATAGCTTTCGTCATGTGTGGCATCAGCGAGTAGGGCCGCTGCGGCTAATGATTCGGCTTGCACCCAAAAGTATTTATCGCTATCACAAATTTGTTTATCTGGTGCAAAGCCATAGAAAATGCCCCCATGTTGCTGATCCCACGCGATGCTTAAGGTTTCATCAAACAGGCTTTTAGCACGCGTTACCAGCCAAGGTTCATCAATATGGCGGTTTAAAATAAGTAACAGTTTTGCCCACTCAGTTTGATGCCCTGGTTGAAATCCCCAAGGTCTAAATAAATGCTGCGGGTCATCTTTGTTGTAATCTAAATCGATTTGCCAATTTTTAGCGTAATGCTCCCAGACAAACTGTTGGCTCTGTGCTGCCAGTTTTACGGTAAAAGTTTCGGCAAGTTGTTTAGCACGTTTTAAATAACGGGTCTCGTTGGTTGCTTCAAAACACATGAGTAAGGCTTCGCATAAATGCATATTGGCATTTTGGCCGCGATAGTCATCTGCACAGCTAAAATCGGCATTTTGCTCATCTAAATAGGCATTATGCTGGGGTTCAAAGTAGTGCTGCTCTAATAAATCCCAAACCTGAGAAATTGTATTTTTGCAGTCGTTTACCCCTGCTTTTAAGGCTACTGCGTTTGCAAGCATAACAAAGGCAAGCCCGTAACAATGGTTAGTATCGTCTAACACAGTGACTGCGCCGTTATCTTCTTGCTTAATAAGCCAAGCATAACCACCAGATGCTTGCTTATGCGCATGTTCAAGGTGGGCTAAACCATGTTTAGTTAGGCTTAAATATTCTGGCTCTTTGAATTCGATGTATGCCATCGCATAGTTAAATACAAAGCGGGTACTCGAAACTAAATGGCGAGTGTGTTTATCGTAAATCGCGCCATTATTTTTAAAGAACTGATAAAAGCCCGCTAAGCCATGAGCTGAATGGTCAACACAATGGGGGTGATAAAAAGCAAGGGTATCTTGGATATGCTGCTTAAGAAAATCAGGGCTTTTAAAGTCAACTGTTGCCATGGTCTATCAATAAATCTGTGTACATTTAGCAACTATAGCAGGAAATAAAAATATTGGAACGTTCCTAGTAAATCTTTGTGCTATTTTTACTTCAATGTGTAGAATCAAAGGTAACTTGTTAACGGAGTGAAAACCACGTGAGTGAAATAAATACAAACCAATCGTTTGTCGCCGATGGTTCGCAGCAAAATAAAAACTACCTGCTACCACTGACGGCAATGACAACCCTGTTCTTTTTATGGGGTTTCATTACAGTTTTAAATGACGTGTTGATCCCGCGCTTAAAAGGGGTATTCGATTTAACCTATACAGAGGCAATGCTGGTTCAGTTTTGTTTCTTTGGTGCTTACTTTATTGTTTCGCTACCAGCGGGCATGTTGGTTAAAAAACTGGGCTATAAAAATGGCGTGCTAACAGGCTTAGTCGTGGCATCAATTGGCTGTATGTTATTTTACCCAGCAGTTGTTGTGCATGAATATTGGTTATTCTTAGGTGCGTTATTTGTTTTAGCATCAGGTATTACCGTATTACAGGTATCTGCTAACCCGTATGTTGTGGCGTTAGGTCCTGAAAAAACGGCGTCGTCACGTTTAAATTTAGCTCAAGCACTTAACTCACTTGGTACTACAGTTGGACCATATGTGGGTGGTATTTTATTCTTTGGTACAGCGGGCACACTAGCTGCAAACGCGGCCACTGCTGAATCTGTAAAAGTGCCATACCTTATGCTTGCAGCAGCACTACTGACCATTGCTGTGGTATTTGCCTTCTTTAAATTACCGGTTATTTCTGAGCACTCAGAAGAGCAAGACTGCAAAGCAAAAGGCCACAGCCTAGCTGAAGCGCCTCATTTAATGATGGGTGTTGTAGGTATCTTCTGTTATGTAGGTGCAGAGGTTTCAATTGGTAGCTTCTTAGTAAACTACTTTGGTGAAGCACACATTGCTGGCCTTGAAGAGCATGCGGCTGCAAGCCTAATTGCTTATTATTGGGGCGGTGCAATGGTAGGTCGTTTCATTGGCTCTGCAGCACTGCAAAAGATTGCGCCTTCAAAAGCGTTATTCTTTAATGCCATGATGGTAATTGTATTACTGTTAGTGACTATTTTCACTGAAGGTAATGTTGCGCTTTACTCAGTACTTGCGATTGGTTTATTTAACTCAATCATGTTCCCAACGATTTTCTCAGTTGCAATCGAAAGCTTAGGATCACTGACCAGTAAAGGGTCGGGTTGGTTATGTTTAGCAATCGTGGGTGGTGCATTAGTACCGTTAGTGCAAGGTGTGGTTGCAGATACTGTTAGTATTCAACAAAGCTTCTTTGTACCAGTGATTTGTTATGCATTTATCGCTTGGTACGGCTTAAACGTTGTTCGCTTAGCTGATAGCTGGAAAAAACGCATCGGCTAACAATTACGATTAATAAAACCCCGCACTGAGTTGCGGGGTTTTTTTGTGCCATTTTTTGCTAGAGCCAACAAAACTTGATGACAAAATGATTTAATGAATACGTATTCAGGGGTGGTTAAAGTAGTAATTTGTAGGAACGTTCCAAGGTTGTTTTTGCTGTTATTTATTAAAGGCGACTTAAGAAGTTGAATGTGCTGCCGTTAACAAAGTAATTGATTTTCAAAGAAAGCGTACTTTAATAAAAGGAACGTTTTTCTAGTTTTAGCTTAATTTTATAAGACAAAGAGCTTTAAATTTGTTAAATATAAAGAGGCTAACAACGAAAAAAATAACAAACAGGTTTGTCATGCAAAGCACTCTAAAATTTACCACCAAGGTAACTGTGGCTGCATCACTGGTTTTAGTGATAGTGCTCGGTTTATTCACGATTAATAACTTCATCTCTATGCGCAGCCAAACGCAGGAGCAGCTTTCGCTTGTTCTTCAAGAGATTTCTCAGTCAGTGTCGCAAAACATAGCTAACTGGTTAAATGCTAAATTAGCGATTGTTTCGTCTGTTGCTGATACCTATCAACTTGGTGATAGCAAAGAGCTTACGCTCACACAGCTCAATACTGCTGACAAAGCCGGTGGTTTTAAAAACACCTACATCGGTATCACTGACGGCACCTTTGTATTGAATGACCAATCGGTTGTTTTACCACCGGATTACGATGCTACAACACGCCCGTGGTACAAACTTGTAGAAAACAAAACGAACACAGCATTTACGGCGCCTTATATTGATGTAACCACCAATGAACTAACTATTTCGGCTGTAGCGCCAATGCAAGCTAACGGTGTGTTTAGCGGTGTTGCAGGTGCTGACATCGACATGAAAACCATAACAAAAATCGTCAACGAAATTGACTTTCTAGGGTTTGGTTATGGCTTTTTACTAGATAGTGAAGGCCGTATTTTAAGCCACCCAGAAACTAAATTTAACGACAAAAACATGCGTGATTTATTCGGCAAGAGCCTGTCATTACAATCTGAGTTTGTAGAAGTACAAGTGGGTGGTTTAGACAAATTAGTGTCATTCACCAAAATCAAAGGAATTCAAAACGTTGATTGGTATTTAGGTGTGGTGATCAACGAAGAAATTGCTTATTCATCGGTTGCCTCATTTAGAAATATGGCGGCTATTTACATGCTATTGGGTATTGTCGCGATTGTATTAATGATGCAATTTTTGCTTCGTTATTTAATGCGCCCAATGCAGCGCTTAAACGATGCAATTAAAGATATTGCAGAGGGAGAGGGTGATTTAACCCGTCGTCTTGAGGTTGAAAATAATGATGAGTTTGGCGAGCTAAGCCATTACTTTAATGCGTTCATCGAGAAAATTCATACATCAATTGAACAAGTTAAAAATACCACCGTTGAGCTTGAGCGTTTAGTTGAGAGTTTAGTTAACCAAACTCAAGGCACATTAGCCATGTATGCTGATCAAACAAAGCGTACAGATAACGTTGCCACAGCTATTAACGAGCTGACATCGAGCGCAGTAGAAATCTCAAACAGTGCAAGTCATGCGTCAACGTTAGCAACGAGTGCGAATAGCCAATCATTACAAAGCCAATCTGCATTAGCTGATAACTTAACAGCAATTAATGCCTTGTCTCGTAATATGGAGCAGGCACAAAAAACCATTAATAGTTTAGATGCGCACACTGTAAGCATCGGCCAAATACTTGAAGTGATCAAAGGTGTTAGTGAGCAAACTAACTTACTAGCCCTAAATGCAGCTATTGAGGCGGCCCGTGCGGGTGAAGCAGGTCGTGGCTTTGCGGTTGTAGCAGATGAAGTACGTCAACTTGCGCACCGTACCCAGCAATCAACACAAGAAATCGAAGACACTATTTCTCAGTTACAACAAGGCTCTGCGTCTGCGGTTGAGGTAATGACAACCAGTATTCGCGATAGTGAAAAGAGTGTTGAACAAGCTCATGTTGCGGGCGAAAAAATGGCTGAGGTTACCCGTGCTATTGAGTCAATCGATGAGGTGAACCACAGTGTTGCAAATGCCACAACTGAGCAAAACCAAGTAATTCAAAGCTTAGACAGTGACATACACTCAATTAGTGAGCTGTCTACTCAAGGTCAAAGTAATCTTAATAACACCTTGAGCGAGTGCACTAAATTAAAAGCCCAGTTCTATGAGCTTGAAAAATTGGTACTTAAATTTAAAGTTTAGTTGTTAAGAGACTGCAATTTTGGATCAAAATTGGCTTAATGCCATAACGTTAAACAGTGTCGACACGGCGGATAAACAGCGCCGTGCCTTCACCTTATTTACCATGGCTTTTTTTGCCATCGTACTAATCACTTCGTTAGTGTTATCTAACTATCAAATTTACGCCTTGCCGCTCACTATTATGTTAGTGGTGAGCGATGTCACTATTGTACTTTGCATGATGTATTACTTTCGCACCGGCGCGTTGGTGTCTATTAGTTGCATTATTTTATCGATTATCTTGCTGCTCTGTGTGGCCTTGGTGTACACCGGCGGCAAAGAAAACACCGCTTTATATTGGCTTATGTTTTACCCCATTGTGGCTTATGTCACCTTAGGGTTAAAAGTAGGCAGTGTGTTGGTTGGGATTATGTATGCTAGTGCAATTGCACTGCTTTTTAGCCCTAACTTTGGCCAAGCACATTACGGGCAAGTTGAAACCTCGCGCTTTTTAGCATCATTTAGTTTAGTGATTTTATTCTCTGCAATTAGTGAATACTTTAGACAAAAAAGCCATCAAAAAATTGCTGACATCACTTTAATAGAAAAACGCGATGCATTGACTGACCCACTAACAGGCCTTGCCAATCGTCGTTATATTTATGAGCATATTCAACCGCGTCTTGAAGCTGAAGCGGCAAACTACTTACCTATGTCGGTATTATTAATTGATTTAGACAACTTTAAATCACTTAATGACAGTTATGGTCATGATTTTGGCGATCAGGCTTTAATAGCCTTTACCTCTATGCTGCACGATAAATTACGTGGCACAGATATAAAAGCCCGTTATGGCGGTGAAGAGTTTATTATTTTGCTGCCAAAAGCAGGGCTTAACATTGCCCATGCAGTGGCTGAAAAACTGCGTAGTTATGTCGCCGAAAAACAGATCCCTTATGATGTGGGGCAGTCTGTGACTATTACGTGTAGTATTGGCATTGCTAGCCTCGAACGAGGCAGCCAATTTAGTAAAGCGATTAAACAAGCAGACGACAACCTCTATAAAGCCAAAGCAAAAGGGCGTAATGTAGTGGTCTCTGATCTAACTGAGATAAGCTAAATGGCAAAGCTAATTTATGTATACGACCCAATGTGTAGTTGGTGTTGGGGCTACAGAGAAACCTGGTTAAAACTAAAAGCGGCCCTTGGCGATAAACTGGCTATTGAATATAAAGTGGGTGGCCTCGCGCCTGATTCAGATGAGCCTATGCCAAAAGAGATGCAGCAGTTTTTACAGCAAACATGGCAGCGTATTGAACAGCAACTTGGCACGCCATTTAATCATGAGTTTTGGCATTTAGCGCAACCACGCCGCTCTACTTACCCAGCATGCCGTGCAGTGCTTGTTGCAAGACAGTACAATAAAGAGCACGAGATGCTCTATGCCATTCAAAAAGCCTACTACTTAAATGCACAAAATCCATCGGACATCAGCACCCTTGCAAGCCTTGCTGAGCAAATTGGCTTAGAAAAAAACGCATTTATTCACGAAATTGAAAGTGAAAAAATAAATTCGTTACTCATGGCCGAAATAAACCAAGCGAGAAGCTTACCTATTCAAGGCTTTCCGTCTTTAGTCCTTGAAAATAAAGGGCTCTACGTTGCTATCCCGATTAATTATCAAGACTGGCAAAGCACTTACCAGCAAATCCTATCCCATATTTAGTTCCCGAAACCCTGCAACTTTTGCCTTATCTTTGTGCAATATAAACTAATTGTTACAGCTGTCATATTTTTGTATTTTTTGCGCAACATGCTTGTCATTTTTCATCGTTATCCTTTCGCACAATAAAACAACCCAACTAGCAAATTAAGCTAACTTAACGAGTAAAGGTGTATGCGATGAAAGGCGTTAAACCACTGATTTTAGCAGGTATTGTAGCGGCATCTGCAGCAGTACATGCAAACGATCTAGATAAAGTAATTGATAAAAGCAGCGAGATAAACAAATCTGCAGCGCAATCACAAACTAAAATCGACAAGATTGTAGATTCAATGCAAGGTCGTTTACAACAATTCAAAGCCCTTAATAAAGAAATTGACGGCTTAACTGTTTATAACGCGCAACTTACTAAGCAATTAAACAACCAAATTGCTGAAATGGACGCGTTAAACGAGTCAATGGATCAGGTATCGGTTATCGAGCGTCAAATTACGCCGTTAATGATGCGAATGATCACAGGTCTTGAGCAATTCGTTGCACTAGACGTGCCTTTCTTAACTGAAGAACGTAGCAAGCGTATTGCATCATTAAAAGAAATGATGGATCGCGCAGACATCACTTCTAGTGAAAAATTCCGCCGCTTACTTGAAGCTTACCAAGTAGAAGTGGATTACGGTCGCACTATCGAAGCGTACACATCATTACTGAATGTAGATGGCCAAGAGCGCGAAGTGGATTTCTTACGCATCGGTCGTTTAGAACTTATTTATTTAACACGCGACGGCAAAAAAGCAGGTAGCTGGGATAAAGAAACAAAATCATTTGTTGAATTACCAGATTCTGCAATCAGCCAAATCAACAAAGGTTTACGCATTGCACGTAAGCAACTTGCCCCAGATATGTTAACACTGCCAGTCCACGCTGCTGAATAAGAGGTTTGAGATGAAATTATTAACGAAAATGACAAAGATGGCCGTGTTTGCAGCAGGCCTTGGTTTTGCTGGTAGCAGCCTAGCGGCTGAGCCAATGGATTTAGACTCATTACTAAAAACATTAGAGCAAGGTAAAGCACAGCAAAGCGTTGAGAATAAGCAACGTGAGCAAGAGTTCGTGGCGCGTCAAAACGAACAAGTACAAATGCTTAAAGATACGCAAGCAAAGCGTGCTGCAATGCTTAACGAGTCTGAGCGTTTAGAAACTCAGTTTGAAGAGAACGAAGTAAAGCTAGCTAACTTAACAGACACGCTTTCAAACCGTATGGGTTCACTTAAAGAGCTATTCGGTGTGTTACAACAAGTAGCGGGCGATTCAAGCAACAAATTCATGACGTCAGTTGTTTCTGCTGAGCTTCCAGGTCGTAGTAACTTCATGGATGAGCTGGCACAAAAAATGGGTTCAACGTCAAAGCTTGCTTCAATCGATGATATCGAAAAAGTATGGTTTGAATTACAACGCGAAATGACTGAGCAAGGTAAAGTATCTCGCTTTACAACAGATGTTATCGTTGAAGGTGGCAGCAAAGCACAAAAAGAAGTGGTGCGTGTTGGTGCATTTAACTTAATCGCAGATGGTAAATACCTAGAGTACACACCGGCTACGAACACAATCAGCCAGCTTACGCGTCAGCCAAGCAGCCGTTACACTGCAACTGCGACTGACTTACAACAAACAAAATCAGGTGTTGTGCAGTTCGCGCTTGACCCTACAGGTGGTTCAATTTTAGGTCTTTTAGTACAAGCACCAGATACTGAAGAGCAAGTTCACCAAGGCGGTACAGTAGGTTACATCATCTTAGGTGTTGGCTTAATCGCTTTACTAATCGCACTTGAGCGTTTTGTATCTCTGATGATTATGGGTAGCAAAATCCGTCGTCAGCTTAAAGACACCGTGGCACGTGATGACAACCCACTTGGTCGCGTAATGAAAGTGAAAGATCAGTACCCAGATGTAGCGTACGACACGCTTGAGCTTAAATTAAGCGAAGCAATCATTCGTGAAATGCCAAAAATTACTCGTAACCTGACGCTAATCAAGATTATCTCTGTGGTAGCACCGCTACTTGGTCTACTAGGTACGGTAACCGGTATGATTAACACCTTCCAAGCAATTACCTTGTTCGGTACAGGTGACCCTAAACTAATGGCGGGTGGTATTTCTCAGGCACTTGTAACAACGGTACTTGGTCTGGTTGTGGCTATCCCAACAGTATTCTTATACACACTTCTTAACACGCGCTCTAAAAACATGCTGTTGATTTTACAAGAGCAAAGCGCAGGTATCATCGCAGAGCGAAGCGAGAAAGGAGCATAAATCATGGTGCTATTGATTGATGCAATCAATGCTCTACGTGATTTCCTCGACACAGGTGGCCAAGTTCTCTTGGTCATCGGGGTCCTCATCTTCGCGATGTGGTTATTGATACTTGAGCGTTTTATGTATTTCTTTGGTGGCTTTAAACGCTACAAGAAAGACGTAAAAAGCACTTGGAGCAATAGAGCAGAGCGTAACAGCTGGAACGCAGAGCAAATTCGCCAAGCGATGATTTCACGCGCTGGCATGCAACTAAATAATAACCTTGCGCTAATCAACGTAATGGTTGCGTTATGTCCACTTTTAGGTCTGTTAGGTACCGTAACCGGCATGATCGAAGTATTTGATGTAATGGCAATCACAGGCACAGGCAGTGCACGTTCGATGGCATCAGGGGTGTCTAAAGCCACTATCCCAACAATGGCCGGTATGGTGGGTGCACTTTCAGGGGTTTTCGCCTCAACGTTCTTACAACGTCGTGCAAAACGCGAAGTGCAATTACTTGAAGACAACATGGTCTTAGACCACTAAACGAATTTTAGGGTGATGTGAGCATCACCCACTAGGAGACTAACAATGAGAGCGCCACTAGGTAACTTATTTCAAGAAGACGACGCAGAAGAAATCAACATGACGCCAATGCTAGACGTTGTTTTCATCATGCTTATCTTCTTTATCGTAACAGCATCATTCGTAAAAGAAGCCGGTATTGATGTAAACCGTCCTGAAGCGGCAACGGCAGTGAAAAAAGAACGTGCCAACATCTTAGTTGCTATTTCTGACAAAGGTGAAATTTGGATCAACAAACGCCAAGTAGATATTCGTGCAGTACAAGCAAATATCGAACGCTTAAAAGCAGAAAACCCACAAGGTAGCGTGGTTATTCAAGCTGATAAGAAAGCCACAACCGATGTACTTATCAAAGTAATGGATGCATCGCGTGCTGCAGGCGCATTTGATGTGTCGATTGCTGCGCAAGAAGCATCATAAGGAATGTGAGCGATGCGTTATATAGTTGCATTAATCATCGCGGGTATCGTGACTGTCATGCTGTTTTTAGGCATGCAGGCACTGATCACCGGTGGTGAAGGGGCCATGTCTGAGCCCGTAAAAGGAAACGTACTTGATTTTGTTCGTCTGAAAAAAGAAGAGACAGTGCAAAAGAAAGAACGTAAACCGCAAAAGCCACCAACGCCAAAAGAGCCACCTCCGCCAATGGAATCACCGCAAATGCAAAACAGTGATCCTAACGCGAGCAATGCGAACTTTGACTTTGGTGCCAGTGTTGAAGCCGACGTTAACTTAGCCGGTGGTTTAGCCCTTGAATCAAGTGACGGTGAATACCTACCGATTGTAAAGGTAGCGCCTGTTTATCCGCGCCGAGCTTTATCGCGTGGTATTGAAGGCTATGTGATAGTTGAGTTTACAGTAACTAAACAAGGCACAGTACGTGACCCGAAAGTAGTGAAAGCTGAACCAGAATCACTGTTTGACCGCGCTGCGATGGATGCAGCACTTAAATTTAAATATAAACCGCGCGTTGTTAACGGTGAAGCTGTTGAAGTAGCGGGCGTACAGAACAAAATTTCTTTCCAAATTAACGGTTAGAAAAGAGGAATGCGATTATGAAACCTTTAAAAGTTGCCGTGATTTGCGCGGCTGCTTTCACAAGCAGCCTGGTAATTCCAAGCGTTGTTAGCATGTTACCAGGTGTCACACTGGCAACAGCTTACGCTGAAGAACAAAAAACCAAACGTGTACCTGCACTGCGAGAAAAAGTGTATAGCCAATTAGCACGAGCACAAAAGCTAGCTGATGATGGTGATGCAAAAGCAGGATTAGCAGCCCTTGATAGTATTCAAGAGCGCTCTTCAAGCATGAACTCGTATGAAATTGCCATGATGCATAATTTCTACGGTTTTATTTACTACAACGAAAACGACTTAGATAAAGCAATTGCGTCGTTTGAAAAAGTAGTAAACGAAGATGCGATTCCAGAAACATTACGTGTAAGCACCACCTTTAGCTTAGCGCAACTTGCAATGGCTAATAGCGATTACGAAAAGGTAATCAAATATTTAGCGCAGTGGGATGTGATTAACGACAAGCCTAAAACAGATGCTTATTACGTATTAAAGTCACAAGCATATTATCAGCTTAAAGATTACCAAAAAGGCATTGAAAACATTAACCTTGCTATCGCAGAAGCCGACAGCAAAGGTGAAATGCCAAAAGAAAACTGGTTAATCTTACAGCGTGCTATGTATTACTCACTTAACCAGTCTGACAAAGTGGTCGAGGTACTTGAGCGTTTAGTTAAGCTTTACAACAAGCCTGAGTACTGGGTTCAGTTAGGTGGCATGTACGGTGAAACGGGCGCAGAGAAAAAGCAATTAGCGATTTTAGAAGCGGCATATCAACAAGGTTTCCTGAAATCTAAATCAGATTTACGTCAATTATCACAAGTGTATTTATACAACGGCCTGGCTTTTAAAGCGGCGAACGTGATGAGTAAAGCAATGCAAGACGGTGTCGCTGAAAAATCAGCGAAAAACTATGCCTTTGTTGCAGAAGCGATGGTACAAGCAAAAGAGGGTGAAAAGTCACTTCCGTACTTTGCAAAAGCCGCTGATTTAGTTACGCATGGTCAGTACGAACAACGTATTGCAGAGGTAAGCATTAATCTTGAAAAATACGAAGAAGCAGCGGATGCAGCACGTAAAGCCCTAGATAAAGGCGGCTTAGAGTTTGAATCAAATGTGTATGTTGCTTTAGGTATGGCGCAGTACAATTTACAAAACTTTGATGCCTCGATTTTAGCGTTTGAGCAAGCGGAAAAACACAAAAAGTCACAGCGTTTAGCTGAGCAATGGATCAAGTATGTGAAGCGTGAAAAAGTGCACGCCGAAACATTACGTACCGCTTTACTCTAAATCGTATTCAACAGGTAAGCGTACAAAAGAACTAATTTATAATCGCAACACCAAAGCTGCCTTCGGGCGGCTTTTTTCCGTTCCTAAAATTAACTAACTTACTCTTTTTTAAATAATTAATATTGTCATTTTATGTTTATTAAAGTGTAACTAGTTTGTCATACAGCTCCCGTAAGGTAGTCGCAGTTTAAAACTCAAGTGACCCAAAAGCATTATTTTGCAGTGCTTTTTCGGTGACTTGAGTTTATGCGCTAACACAATAATTAAATATCTATCTTAACGGAGTGAACAATGAAATTATCTGGCTTATTCAAGGTTAGTCTTGTAGCTACAGCAATCTCACTAGCAGGTTGTGGCGGTGGTGATATCAACATCAACGTAGAAGAAACAGTTGAGCAACCAACTACACCTACTAACCCAACTACACCACCAACAACTGAAGAGTTACCGGGTGTATACAGCCAAAGTCTTTCGAACGAAGTGTCTGCTGCATTAGGTCGTGATGTGACAGTACAAGTTCTTTCAGGCGTAATCACTGAAGATACAACATTATCAACAGACGCATTTTGGGCGCTTGATGGTGCTGTATTCGTTGGTAACGATAAAGCAGACAGTGCAACGTTAACAATTGAAGCGGGTGCGGTAGTATTCGGTAACAGCGGTTCTGATTACCTAGTTGTTAGCCGTGACTCTAAAATTGAAGCTACAGGTACTAAAAACGACCCGATCATCTTTACTTCTAAGCAAGACGTAGTTGGTGAAGAAACATCTGCAGGCCAATGGGGCGGTATGGTGCTTCTTGGTAACGGTATCTCTAATAAGTGTCCTTCTGAAGGCGATTGTGCTCTTCAAGTTGAAGGTGTTGAATCTGGTGCTGTATTCGGCGGTACAGACAATACAGATAGTTCGGGTACTTTAAAGTACGTTGTTGTTAAAAATGCTGGTTATGAAATTGCCCCAGATAATGAATTAAATGGTATTACATTTGGTGCTGTTGGTTCTGGTACAACGGTTGAGTACTTACAAGTTCACAACAACTCAGATGATGGTGTTGAATTCTTCGGTGGTGCGGTAAATCTGAAGCACGTTGTATTAACAAGCATCGACGACGATAGCATCGACTGGGACAATGGTTACCAAGGTAAAATGCAATTCGTTTACGTTGAACAAGATCCAGATTCAACAGATGCAAACCGTGGTATCGAAGCAGATAACGACGGTAGCACACCTTCTAAAGAACCAAAATCATTACCAATCATCTCTAACTTAACAATCATCGGCAACAACTTCGACGGTGAAGACGATGCTGAGGGTATCTACCTTCGTGAAGGTACAGGTTTACACCTTTACAACTCTGTGATCACTGGTTCTGACGAAATGGGTGAGTGTTTAGAAATTGAAGGTGCTGAAGACGGTGTAAGCGAAACAGTTAATAACGCTAACGATGGTACTATCTTAATTCAAAACACTTTCATGTCGTGTACTAATGGCGAAAACTTCAAAAACCCAGTTGATGGTAGCGGCAATTCATTACTAGAGCTTGAAACGTGGTTTACAGCACAATCTGGTAACGTAATCAATGATAAGCCAATGCTTGGTGCAAACGGTCAACCAATTGCAGGTTCTCCATTACTAGGCGCGGGCCAAGATGTAGCAAATACTGTTGATGCGTTCTTCGATACAGTTGACTTTGTTGGTGCACTGAATGATTCAGATGACTGGCGTGAAGGTTGGGCATTTGGTTACGGTGGCGGTGAAGTAACTGCACCACCAGCAGTAGCAGGTTGTCCATCAGGTACAACGTCAATTTCTCCAGTTGATGGCAGCACAACAACATGTGAAGTGTCTGGTCGTATCACCGCTGATTTAACTCTTACTGCGGGTAACTACTACGCATTAAGCGGCGCAGTATTTGTAGGTGAAGATAATGCAGATTCAGCTACTTTAACAATCGAGCCAGGCGTAACAGTATATGGCCGTACAGGTGATGATTACTTAGTAATTAGCCGTGGTTCAAAAATTAATGCTAACGGTACTAAAGATGAGCCAATCTCGTTCACTTCAAGCCAAGATGTAATGGGTGGTACTACAGCCGCTGGTCAATGGGGTGGTTTAGTACTTCTTGGTAACGCACCATCAAACAAGTGTCCAGCAGAAGGTGATTGTGCACTTCAAGTTGAAGGTGTTGAGTCAGGTGCGGTGTTCGGTGGTACTGATACAACGGATAACTCAGGTACATTGCGTTATGTTCGTGTGATGAATGGTGGTTACGAAATCGCACCAGATAACGAATTAAACGGTATCACGTTTGGTGGTGTTGGTTCTGGTACTACTGTTGAGTATGTGCAAGTTCACCAAAATGCGGATGACGGTGTTGAGTTCTTCGGTGGTAACGTACAAGCGAAGTACTTAGTACTAACAAGCATTCAAGATGACAGCATCGACTGGGACAATGGTTTCCAAGGTAAAATGCAGCACATTCTTGTTAAGCAAGCAGCTGATAACTCAGACGCGAACCGTGGTATTGAAGCAGACAACGATGGTTCTACACCGTCTAAAACACCTAAGTCAAACCCAACAATTGCTAACTTAACAATCATCGGTAATACCTTTGATGGTGAAGATGACTCAGAAGGTATGTACTTCCGTGAAGGTACGGGTGCGCAAATCTATAACGCAATCGTAACGGGCCCTGAAGGTATGGGCGAATGTCTAGAGATTGAAGGTGCTGCTTCAGGTGAAAGTGAAACAGTTAAGAATGCTCAAGATGGTACCTTAATGATTAAATCATCAGTGATTGCATGTTCTGAAAACTTCAAAGACCCAAGTGGTGTAGATTTCAGTGTTGAAAACTGGTGGACAAACACATTAGGTAACTTAGTTGCTACAGGCCAAACGCAAGTTGTAAATGGTATTTTCACTATCGATACAACAACAGCGACAGACGTTAAAGCAATCGACGGTTTCTTCGATACAACAACGCACATTGGTGCAGTATCTGCTGATAACAACTGGACTGAAGGTTGGACAGTAGGTCTGGAATAACACAGTAAGCGAGGTGCTAAACAACGTGTTTAGCACCTTTAAACAACTTTCTGTAACTTATTTCAGATAGAGGTAAACATGAAACAATATTCAAAACAGTTCAGCTTAACAGCACTAAGCGCAGCTATCTTATGCGGATTGAGTGTCTCAGCACACGCAGCTGAAGCAGACGAAGAAGCTGTTCTTGAAGAAGTTGTTGTAAGTGCAAGTCGTTTAAAAGGCACTGCAACAGCTGTTCTAGAAGAGCGTAAACAGCAAGCATTCGTTGCTGATATTATGGGCGCAGAGCAAATTTCACGTAGTGGTGATAGTGACGCTGCTGCAGCGCTACGCCGTGTAACAGGTTTAACACTTGTTGATGGTAAGTTTATTTATGTACGTGGTCTAGGTGAACGATATTCAAGTACACAGTTAAATAATTCTGCTGTACCAAGCCCAGATCCAACGCGTTCTGTATTACCACTGGATTTATTTCCATCAGGTATTATCGAAAGCTTATCAGTACAAAAGTCATATTCACCGTCAATGCCAGCATCTTTTGGTGGTGGTAACGTTGATATTCGCTTGAAATCAATTCCTGATCAGTTTGTATTTGATGTGACGGGTCAGCTTGGTTATAACACCAATAACTTTGATGATGGTCTTGAATACAACGGTGGTTCGGATGACTGGTACGGTGTTGACGATGGCACACGCGAAATTCCGCGTCCTATCCTTGATGTATACCAAAGTGGTCAATCGCTTGATGATTTAACACCTGAGCAAAGCCGTGCTTTAGCACTGTCGTTAAATCGCGATTATGATCCAAAATCAGCAAAGGTTGATCCAAATACAAAGTTCACTGCCACGTTAGGTAACAGCTTTGAATCTGATAAATGGCGCTACGGTTTCTTATCGTCGCTTAGCTACGATAATAAGCACGTTGTTTCAGATGAGTATCAAGGTCAAGGTTTCTTGATTGGTGAAAACTCAACAACCATGATCCGTGGTTATGACCAAGTACTAAGTACAGAACACACGGTTAAGACATCAGGAATGGTTACGGTTGGTGTTGAGTATGACAAAGCGCATAAAATTGACTACACGGCTTTAATCTTACGCGATACTGAAGATAAAATTTCAGACCGTTTAGGTATTGACCAAAACAACAATACCTCTGATAACAAGCGTGTACGCTCGTACGATGTTCGTTATGAAGAACGTGAACTGATTGTTAATCAATTAAAAGGTATGCATACCTTTGAATGGTTAAATTATGCTGGCCTCGATTGGAAGTATTCAATTGGTCGCTCAAATCGTTACGCACCAGGTAATATGGAAACGCGTTTTATTGTTACTGATGCTAACGAAGATGGGTTTTACGATACAGTTAACGAAAGCGCACTAACGAATGCAACAACAGCTGCACGTTACACTTTCCAAGATTTGGATGATGAAGTAGAGAACTACGGTTTTAACTTTACGTTGCCTATCATGCTAGATGGCGTGGATGTTGAGCTTAAATCAGGTGCTGACTTTATCTCTAAAGAGCGCTCAGCAACTAACCGTCGTTTTGATATCAATACACGTGCATTCTCAGATGTTGACTTAAACGGAAATGAGTTAAACACCATTTTATCTGATGATGTACTTACAAACGCGTCACTAACGCAGCCAATCTTAAACGACACAACGGTATCAGGCGATGACTATAAGTCAGCGCAAAAAGTGGATGCATACTACTTCGAAGCTGATTTCTTCTTCAATAACACATGGCGTATTACCGGTGGTTTACGTTGGGAAGATTTCCGTCAAGTATCTGTTCCGCTTGACCCATTCACTGGTGGCCTTGCATCTTCAATCGATTATGATGAGTTAGATCAGCTCGCATTCCGTGAAGATGACGTTTATAGCGCACTTGCATTAACTTATGTACAAAGTGACGAAACGCAATGGCGCTTAAGCTATGGTGAAACTGTTGTTCGCCCAGATTTACGTGAGATTTCTGATGCAACTTACATCGATCCGCTTACTGAATACCCTGTAGGTGGTACGCCAGGTCTACGTACAACCCAAATCAAAAACTATGATTTCCGCTGGGAAAACTATTTTGATACGGGCGAGAACTTCTCTGTTGGTGTGTTCTATAAAGACATGGTTGACCCAATTGAGTCTGTTCAATCACCTGCACAAGATGGTCCACCTCTGGTACGTATTGCTAATGCAGAAGATGGCTATGTTGCGGGTGTTGAATTTGAATACTTGAAAGATTTCGCTTTCTTAGGTGGATTCTGGCAAGACGTATTCATGACTGGTAACGTGACTTTAAGTGACTCAGAAATCAACATGGACCGTCAGGCGATTGTTGAGCAAACAGGTGTTTCTGCAGCGGTTACAAATACAACACGTCGCATGACGGGTCACTCAAAATATGTTGTGAACATGCAGTTAGGCTATGACGCACCTAGTGGGCAACATGCTTCAACGCTAATCTATAACGTATTTGGTGAGCGAATTATAATTCCTGGCATTGAAGGTCAAGAAGATTGGATGGAGCAACCTTTCCACTCTCTAGACTTTAACTACACCTATTTCCCTGATTTCAACTCAAGCTTGAAGTTCAAAGTGACGAATATCTTGGGCGCAAAATCTGAAATAGAGTCAGCGGGTACCTTAACTCGCTCTAAAGAGAAAGGCACTGAGTTCTCAATTGAGTACAAATATCAGTTTTAAATCTCTGACCAAGGAAGGATACAATAATAAATCCTAACGTTGATTTAGCCCTGCACTAGCAGGGCTTTTTTGTTTCTATACCCAAACCACCTCAAGATGCAGAATTCAGCGTTTCACAGGTGCTTAATATCAAGGCGTTACTTTGCAAGAATGGCAGTCCCTTTTAAGAAGTAACAACGATGAGAGTAAGTGCCTGTGAAGCGCCCAAAGGGTTGGTTTAAAAGCGATTTATACTGCGTTATTGATTTTAACAATAGAACCACTATTACTTGCAATCAATGCCTTGCCTAAATCGCTTTTAATTCCAACTGAAACTCGCATCTTGAGGTAGTTTGGGTATATTAAACCATTGCGTGTTATGGTAGTTCTAAGTGTTAAAACAGGGATTAAAAATGGACTTACGGTTAATTATAAATGGTAAAAAAGCGGCTGATGAGCAGCTTCGTGATGCCATCGGTAAATTTCGAACTCGTCAGCCACTTGCAGTGCGTGTTACTTATGAAGGCGGTGACATTGAGCGCTTTATTAATGAAGCCGTCGCAGAAGGTGTAAAACGTATTGTCGTAGCTGGTGGTGATGGCACCGTTAATGAAGCCGTTAATGCATTAATGAAACTGGAAAAGTCACAACGTTTAGAGCTTGCAATTTTACCTATGGGCACAGCAAATGATTTTGCTACAGCCGCTAATATTCCTCACGGGTACTTGCCTGCGCTTAAACTTGCCGCACAGGGTCAGCCGTATGCAATTGATACGGTAGAGGTTGATAAGCGTTATTTCGTAAATGTAGCCAGTGCTGGCTTTGGGGCAAAAATTACCGCAACCACACCGCCTGCACTGAAAAACTTACTCGGTGGCGGCGCGTATACCTTGGCAGGGCTTGTACAAGCGCTAAGTTTTGTGCCTTACAGTGGCGAGTTAACGCTGCCTGATGGTGAACGAACTTCGGGCGATATTATTGCCGCTGCCGTGTGTAATGGACGCCAAGCGGGTGGCGGTCAGCCCCTTGCGCCCCATGCGTACATAAATGATGGCTTGGTTGATTTAGTGGCGTTTACCTCATTTGCAATTTCAGATGTACCAGCGGTTATCGAAGAGCTCAGCAATTACCCTAACTCATCACAACAGTGGGTAAAACGCTTTCAAGTGCCTTGGCTTGAATGGCAAACACAAACAGAAATGCCAATAAACTTAGATGGCGAGCCAATCAGCTCAAAACAACAACGTTTTGAAGTGCATGCTGGTGCGCTTAACTTAGTGCTGCCAGAGGCTTGCCCGATGCTAAGATGAAAAATTTTGATGTTACTCGGTTTGCGCTGGTTTTGCTTGGGCCGCAATGCTAGATTACTCCTGTAAAAATTAAATTCTCACGCAATGGACTTTAATTTTTAACAGTTTAGGTAATTTGAATGAATCAAACAGTGGAACAAACAATGAAAAAAGTAGGATTAGTCGGTTGGCGGGGCATGGTTGGCTCTGTGTTATTAGAACGTATGCAGCAAGAAAATGATTTTTCTAATATCGACACGACTTTTTTCACCACCTCACAAACCGGTCAATTAGGTCCTGATCTTGCGGGTCCTGCTAAACCGCTTTTAGATGCCAATGATATCGCTGAGCTTGCGAAGATGGATATTGTTGTTACTTGCCAAGGCGGTGACTATACCAAAGCCGTTTACCCGCAATTACGTGAATCAGGTTGGCAAGGTTACTGGATTGATGCGGCATCGGCACTGCGTATGAGTGACGACAGTATTATTGTGCTAGATCCGGTAAATAAAGACGTTATCAGTGCGGGTTTAGAGCAAGGTGTTAAAACCTATGTGGGCGGTAACTGTACCGTATCACTGATGCTATTAGCACTAGGCGGTTTATTTGAGCAAGACTTGATTGAATGGGTAAGCCCAATGACATATCAAGCGGCGTCTGGTGCAGGCGCTCGCAACATGAAAGAGTTAATTGCGCAAATGGGTGCAATTCACGAAACTGTTGCTGACAAACTTGCAGATCCAAATGCTGCGATTCTTGAGATTGATAAGTTAGTCACCGAAAAAATTGCCTCAAGCGATTTACCACAAGACCAGTTTGGTGTGCCTCTAGCAGGTAGCCTTATTCCTTGGATTGATGTGCCAATGCCAAGCGGTCAAAGTAAAGAAGAGTGGAAAGCGCAAGTTGAAGCGAACAAAATTTTAGGCAGCAGCGAACAACCTATCCCTGTTGATGGCTTATGTGTTCGCATTGGTGCAATGCGCTGTCACTCACAAGCAATGACAATTAAGCTGCGTAAAGACATTAGCGTTGAGCAAATTGAAGAAATTCTTGCTTCTCACAATGAGTGGGTCAAAGTGATCCCGAATGATCGTGGCATTACATCAACTGATTTAACGCCTGTAAAAGTAACCGGCACACTGTCTATTCCGGTAGGTCGTATTCGCAAATTAGCAATGGGCCCAGAGTACATCAGTGCGTTTACAGTGGGTGACCAACTGCTATGGGGGGCTGCTGAGCCACTTCGTCGTATGTTACGCATTATTGTTGATGGTCAACATTAATCATACAACTCAATATTTAGGCTAGCAGTTTGCTGGCCTTTTTTAGCACTAAAGGAAAGTAATGCACACCCCTAATAAATGGAAAATGACACCAGAGCGAGTATCGCAGTTCATCAAAACCTACAGCTTTGCATTGATGGTTGATAGTGAGTTTGAGGCAACCCATCTACCATTAGTTTATAAACCCGATGAGGGCGAGTTTGGTACCTTATATGGTCATGTGTCACGGGCAAATCGTCATGGCAAAAGCTTGCAAGATACCCGTGTATTGGTGGTTTTTAATGGCCCACATAGTTATATTTCACCGACTTGGTATAGTGAGAAGCCAGCTGTATCGACTTGGAACTACGCTGCGGTTCATGCCCAGGGCAAAGTAGAATACCTCGATGATAACAACACCTTAGCCTGCCTAGATGAGCTAATTAGCCAATACGAGCCAAGTATTTTAAACGACACCAGTTTGTTGCCAGCTGATTATCAAGCCAAGTTACTCCGTGGCATAGTGGGTATTAAAATCGAACTTGATTCAATTCAGGCAAAAGAGAAGTTAGGCCAGCATAAATCGGCGGCGGATCAACAAGGTGTTGTAACAGGGTTAAGGGCAGATAAACACCCTGATGCCCAAGCTTTACTTCGCTATATGCTTAAACATGAAGTAGGAATAGGCAGCTAATTTGCATCCCGCAAATGCTGCCAATTGGTTGGAAAGTATCTAGCACTGCTTTGTTAAAAGCATGTTAATTACTAAAACTAAAGTTAGTACATTCCATGCCCCTGTCAACTAAATGTCATATTTATCGCTCGCGGGAGTTATGTTTGAAATCGTGACAATGCTTTACTTTGGTTTATTGCTTGAATAATACTTGTGTGAATTTTAAAACCTGATGTTACTTTGCTAGCAGCAATTATGAGTAATTAATTAATGAAAATAGACAATGTGAACGCTGAAGATTACCTAGAGCTACTTGCTGTATGGGAAAACTCAGTACGAGCAACCCATGATTTTATAACAGAAGACGACATCGCTTTTTTTAAGCCAATCATCATAGAGCAGGCGTTTCCTAATGTTACTTTAAAGTGTATTAAGGATGAGCATCAGGCAATTTTAGGCTTTGTTGGCGTACATGAGTGCAAAATAGAAATGTTGTTTATTTTAGATGCCGCAAGAGGTAAGGGTATAGGTAAAGCCCTACTTAACTATGCGGTTGAGCAATTAGCTGCTCACAAAGTGGATGTTAATGAGCAAAACCCACTTGCAGTTGGCTTTTATCAGCATATGGGCTTTAAAGTTGCCTCACGCTCGCCCTTAGATGATATGGGTAAACCATTTCCAATATTGCACATGGAGCTCGTGTAGGAGCGGCTTCAGCCGTGAATTTAGATGTTCGCCGTTGAAACGCCTCCTACAAACTCTTACTAACTTTACTCTCGCAACTTGAAACTCGCTAACTTCTCTTATAACGCGCTAAAGCACGACCTACAACGCGCGAAACAAGTTTCACGCCTACGAAAGAAAACATTAGGCGCTAGGAGTCAGGCTCTAGGACGCGATGTAAAATCGCTGCTACTTGTTCGGCGTTAAAACGCCTCCTACACACTTTCCCCTTGTAGCTTGCTAACTCGCTAACTTTACTCTCGCAACTTGTAACTCGCTAACTCGTCACTTATATTTTGCTTAATTTAATGAACGCGATATGCTGAAGCAACGAATAAAGCATTACAAGGGAGTAGCAAATGAATCTCAATCAGGTGACGTTACCTGTAAAGGATATGAATGAAGCGGTGGCTTTTTACTTAACACTAGGAATGATTCAGATAGTGGATACCCCGCATTACGCGCGCTTTCAATGCCCTGATGGTGATGCCACATTTTCGCTGTCATTAGAAACTGAAGAGTTTAGTAACAGTGCGGTAATATATTTTGAACATGAGCAGCTCGATGAGCTCTATGCAAGCCTTGTTGAAAAAGGCATTCGCTTTGAACAGCCACCTACCGCTCAGCGCTATTTATGGACGGAAGCAATTCTAAAAGACCCATCAGGGAATAAAATTAAATTATATTGGGCCGGAGAAAACCGCTTAAACCCACCATGGAAGGTAGAAAAAAAGGATGATATGTAATGAATATTACAGCAAAAGTTACATTCTTAGTCATAGAACGCCCCCCTCATGCATTTAGATATACTGGAAGTAGTTGTTACCCTCGAATTTCGTATTTGAAACGTGTTGATACCAGCTGTAGACTTATTTTTGAAGAGGGTAAAGAGTACTTTGATGGAGAAACTGCTGATATATCTATAGAAGTGTTGGATTCATCTGCTCATCAAGGTATGTATATTGGTATGCCTTTTGAATTGTTTGTATGTCATACAAAAATAGCAGAAGGCCAGATATCAAGCTTATTTTTAGAGTAATTAATGAATTTAAATAAATGCTTTGAGGTTAAATGAAGGGCTTAATGACATTAAAAAGAATTATTTGGTGGGTGCTTTTTTTATTACTCAGCTTCGAATCATTTTCAGCTTTTGCTTGTAATTGTGGGTATTCATTAGAACATTTTTACGAAAAATCTAAGTCAGTTCACTTAATCAAGGTCACAAATTTAAAACTAATAAAAGCCTCAGAGACTAATAACGTTAAAGTTGATTTTGATTTAACTGAGACTCTATCAGCGAATAAATCTATACCTAAAAATATATTGCTTAAACCAGGTGGTTGTACACCAAGTTTGATGCCTGGGTTTACATATGTAATTTTTATTCCGAAAAATAAATCAACTGAAACATTTATAAATAAATGCACAGGCATTATTGAATTGGGTTTGCTAGAGCATCCAGCTGCACAAGAGCAAGTGAAAGCTATAAAAGAAGAAATTATCGAGTTGGATCGTAAATTTTCAGGTTGAGTTCGATTGCAAAAAGCTGCTTCATATTTATAAGTTTTAAAGTAGAAGCGCTAGGGTCTAGGTCCTAGCGCCTAATAGCTAAAAACTATTATCTAAAAAGCTTAGCTCCAAAAACGTCACTGCTTTTCTTTCAATAGTTGTTTGAGTTCGGCCATTTCAGCTTGCAGCTGAGCAATTTGCCCTTTGGTTGCAGGCATGTCGGCATCAGATGTTTGCTCTTCACGGGCGTTACGATGCTCTTCAGACATAACTTCTAAAATCGCACCAACCATCATGTTTAAAAATACAAAGGCCGTTAAGAAGATGAACGTTAGATAGAAAATCCAGCTGAGTTCATACACAGCCATCGTTTCATACATAACATCGGTCCAATCCTCAAACGTTGCAATCCTAAATAGGGTTAGCATAGAAATTGATACATCGCCCCACAATACTGGGTTAATGTCAGCAAACAGCATGCTACCCATGGCGGCATAAATGTAGAAGATCACGAACATAAGCAGGGCGATATAGCCCATTTGCGGAATAGCTTTTAGAAGCGAGTTAACCAGCAATCTAAGTTCTGGGATCATCGACACTAGTCGCAATACGCGGAAAATACGCAATAATCGGGCGATGAAAAGGGTTGAGCCAGCAGCAGGGTAAAGGCTACCAACCACGATTATAAAATCGAAAATATTCCAGCCTTTGCTGAAGAAATCTTTAAAGCCACGACTGGCAATAAAACGGATCACCAGTTCAACTAAAAAGAATACTGTAATCCCTAAGTCCATCCAGTGTAAGGCAAGCTCGGCAGTTGGATGTAATGAGTAGGTGTGTGCCCCCACTGTTAGCGCTGAAATAACAATGACAGCAATAACAAATGATTGAAAAATTTTACTTTTATCGATACGCTGAAACAGCTCTTGTAACTGCGACAACATCATATAGAACCCTTTGGTTATAATATTTAAACCCCCGCAATATACAGGAAAACGCAGCACCAATGTATAACTACATAAAGGAAATTTAATGTTTTTTAATGCTTTAAAATTGGCCGTGATTGCAACGCTTGCTGTGGTTTTATCAGCGTGTAGCTCAGATGCCCGTTATCATGAAATTCAATCAGCGCGCTTAAGTGAATGCAATCATATGGCAGATAAAGAGTACCATGAGTGTGTAAAGCGCCAGCAAGATAGCTACGAAGAATTTAAAAAACAACAAGCAGAACATGACTAAAACTGAAAAGCGCCTAGATAAGGCTATTCGAGAGGCTTTAACGCAAGCCTGCGAACAAGCAAAAGAGCACGTACACGAATTTTCATGGTTAACGCATACTGCTGACCTAAAAAAGCTACCACAATCACTAAAAGTAAGTTGTTATTGCAAAGAGCTGCCGATAACCGCTGAGCAAACCCAGTTAATTACCAGTTTAATTATCAAAGAATTGAGCGCTGTAGATTTAGCTATCAATGTAAAAGCAATTACGTTTTTAAAGGAATAATAATGTACTTTAATTTAACCCCTAAACAGATGGTTAGGTTAAATCGCGCTCTTGCTGTGTTGTTTAGTGGTGTAGGCGTGTACGGCTTGCAATCTGATTCATTACCTATTTCACCTTATACCTGCTTTACCTTGGCAATTGCATGTGTGGTGCAGGCTTATTACTCAACAGAAAAATTCGTAGCCAAAGCAGCGCTTAGTAATACAATCACTGCAACAGACACAAGCCTAACGGTTAAGCAGGTGTACTACCAATGCGAAAAAGAAGAGATACTTGAATTAAGTCGTATTTCGCAATTGAAAGTTGCTGATAACTATTTAGCCGTCATATTAGATGGCAACGGGCAAGGTTATGACTTTCAAATAAAGGGTAAAGCTGAAGCCATCATCGAACGTTTAAATGAGGTATTGCCAAAGGCGCTGCTTAAAAACAGCCCAATCAAACAGGTTTAATTTGGTAAGCTAGCGGCAAATGGCTATAATCGGCAAAAATTATTGAAAGAGATATAGCAATGGCAGTGCCTACGCGTTCACAAATTTCAATTGGCTGCGAAGTCAACATTGTATTAAAACAAGATCAACGAACAGGTCAGTTAACTCAAGGTGTGGTGTCACGTATTTTAACTAAATCCCCAAACCACCCGCATGGTATTAAAGTTCAACTTGATGATGGTCAAGTAGGGCGCGTGAAAGAGATTTTATCATGAGTGTTTTAAGTGAAAGTGAATTTTGGCAACTCGTAACCGCCGAAGATAAAACTGCTGAGCCTGAATCTGTTTGTAATGCATTAAAAGCAAAGCTGACTGATTTATCTGACCAGCAGCTGATGGAATTTGATAAGCAGTTTAACCTACGTATGCGCAAAGCCTATACCTGGGACTTATTTGGTGCCGCTTATGTAATGGCCGGTTGTAACGATGATTATGGCTTTTCTGAGTTTTTATGTTGGCTTATTTCACGTGGTGAACAGGCTTTTTTAAAGGCGCTTGAAAACCCAGACTCAATTGCTGAGTGTACGCCAGTTTATCATTTAAACGAACAGCCTTACCCGTATTTAGATGAATACGATTTAATTGCCGGTATGCTTTACGAAGAACGTAATGATGACGAATTACCTTTTGTACCATCAGGCCTTGAGCAACCAAAAGGTAAACGCTTTAAAGATAAAGCCAAGTATTTAAAACAAACCTATCCAAATTTATACGCCAAATATTGGCAACAACCGAATTAATTAAAAGCACCTAAGGGTGCTTTTTTATGGCCTAGTACATACCTGTCTAAAGCTTATCAACAATTTCTTAGTACCCAAATCCAATCATTTTGTGTTATATTATTCATGCTTAATTCAGCACTATTAACAACATAAATCAGCAGACTAGATTAATTCGGTCTGCTACAACACATATCAAAGGAAATGACAGTGTCAGAAAACGTATATCAAGCCCCAGAAGCAAACCTCGCTTCGGCATCAACAGAAACTACCACTTTAACGATGAAAGAAATTTTGTTTTCTTTTAATGGTCGTATACCTAGAAAAACCTATTGGTATTCTTTCTTAGGTATTATCGTAGCTTCATTTGTTTTTATGTTCTTAGTCGCATTATTAACAGCGGGTAATGAAACAGCAATTTCTGTGATCACACTCATCTTTTATATCCCACTTATGTGGGTTTCGCTTGCGGTTCAAGTAAAGCGCTGGCATGACCGTAATAAATCAGGTTGGTGGGTACTGATTGGCTTAGTTCCCGTTATTGGTGGTATCTGGGCGTTAATTGAAAATGGCTTTTTAGCAGGTGATGAAGCTGAGAATCGTTTCGGTAAACCTACTAGCTTATAAGCTATACTGTGTGCTCTGAATATCAGAGCACACAAAGTAAACTTACCCAATGAAGCATTTAAGTACGATTCACATCGCTCGATTTATTATCAGCTTTAGTTGGCTTTATCATGGGCTGATGCCAAAACTAATTCATATTGCCCCCTTAGAACAACAAATGACGGCAAGTTTTGGTTTTAATGCTGAAATTTCAATGCTCATTACTCGGGCAGCTGGCATAGGTGAAATTATATTTGCCGTGCTGTTTTTTATCTTCTACCGTTCAATCTTAATCAATATTCTCAATATAGTCGCTTTAGTTGGGCTAATGCTGTTTGTTGCTGTTTTACAGCCCGCACTTTTAATCGAAGCGTTTAATCCTGTGACTACAAACTTTGCCATAATCGCGTTTAGTCTCGTGCTAATTAAAGAAACTAAAGAGCCGCAGCTCAATGCTTAATACACCGCATCAGTCGCCAATCACTCAATACACGAAAAAAGAAGAAAAAAAGTTTTTATCTTCTTATTTATTTTTAATAGGCCTATTGCAAATAATTGCCGCATTCTATTTTTTGGATTTGCCTATAAAAGAACAGCTACTAGATGAGCAGGGTGTAGTACAGCGCTTTTATGAATCACATAGAAATTGTGGGCAACACAATAAATGTAAACTTATGACAGTTGTAGGAACGGAAAAGACGACTACATACCTAAGACCAACGAATTTACCAATTGAATTAAATGACCACGTTCATGTTTTAGCTTCATATTATAAAAGTGCCGAAGCGTATAAAGTTCATCAGTTACAACTAAATGGTAAGATGATCCAAAGTTATGAACAGGCAATATTTAAAAGCAATATTACGCGTATATTGCTTGGTATTTTTGGTCTGATTTTGATTGTTTTTAGTTTAATCAACAAGTTTAAAACTAAACCTCGTAACAACGCTTAATTTCGTCAATCATGGCGTTTGCTAAAGGCGAGCTGGCATTTGTTTTTGAGGTGATCAATACCACAGGAATATCGTAGTGATATTTACTCGGTTGAATAGCTTTGAAAATACCTTTATCAACCCAGAACTGTGCGTAGTGGTCGGGTAAATAACCAATAAACTCACCCGATAAAATTAAATGTGCAATACCTTCATCGTGATAAGCCACAGCACTATTTTGATAGTTTAAACCGTCGTTTCGGCTTTCTTTATCGCGCATGTAGTTACTGGTAATGACTTCGGCTTCTTTAATGAGCTCATTTATTTGTTTTTCTTCACACTTAAATAATGGGTGACCGACTGCGCAATACAAAAAGTTAGTTTCATTGTGTAGGGCAGTGTAATCTAACCCACGAATATGATGGCGGCTAACACCAATTCCCACTAATGAACGGCCATTGGCTACTGCGGTTTCTACCTCTCGTGCCTCGCACACATTAATATCGAACTGAATGTTTTTACCTTTGCCTTTTAACTTTGCGATTACGCGTGGAATGGCACAACGTGGGTCGCTGACCATGGTATCTATCATGGCAATACTTAAACGCCCCGATAACTCGTTTTTAGAGCTTGCTACGGTATTAGCAAAGGCTTCGCATTGCTGAAGCAGTTCAATCGATGCCTGATAAGTGATGGCACCAGCGTCTGTAATTTCAAAACCACTGCGGCCACGTTTACATAATTTAATGCCAAGCCTTACTTCTAAATCAGATAAATGCGCACTGATCGTTGAGCGGCCAATATTTAAACGTGACTCTGCGGCTGAAAGCCCGCCACACTCAACAATTGCTACAAAAACGCGCAATAAGCGCAGGTCTACGTCATGAACTTGCATAGCTCTTCTTTTAGTTCGATAAATCTGGAATGAATAACGATAATTATGCATTTGTAAAACAACTAGAGCAAGCTAGACTTCATCTAAATAAAACTTAATCCTGTTCTTTAGGAGTTATAAATGACATTTAAGTATGGTGTTGACCAATTAACGTTAGACAGCGTTAATGCTATTGCAGCCGGTACGTTAGAGGCAGAGCTTTGCCAAGAAGCAATTGATAAAATAAATAAAAGCCGCCAAAACGTAGACAAAATGGCTGCCTCAGATAAAGCCATTTATGGTATCAATACGGGCTTTGGCCCATTGTGTGATACACAAATTTCTCCAGAAGAAACCAACCTATTACAAAAGAACTTATTGATCACACACGCTGTTGGTGTGGGTGAGCCAATCGCTAAACCTATTTCAAAGCTGATGCTAATCACCAAAGTACATGCATTAAGCCAAGGTTTTTCAGGTATTCGTTTAACCGTTGTTGAGCGTATGCTTAAGTTTATTGAACTTGATATTATCCCTGTAGTACCAGAGCAAGGCTCAGTAGGCGCATCGGGTGACTTAGCACCGTTATCGCACTTATTCTTACCTCTTTTAGGTGAAGGTGAGTTTTGGGTAAACGACACAATCAAACCAGCAGCAGAGGTATTAAAAGAGCACGGTTTAGCGCCTTTAGAATTACATGCTAAAGAAGGCCTAGCGTTAATTAACGGTACTCAGTTTATTTTATCGCATGCCATTACTGCGCTTACTAAAATGCGTTACTTATTAGACCTTGCAGATATCGCAGGTGCTATGAGTATTGAAGGTATGCAGGGTAGCCAATCGCCGTTCCGTGAAGAGTTACACGCAATTCGTGCTTTTAAAGGTAACGTTGAAGTTGCAGCGCGTATGCGTAGCTTTTTTGCAGGATCTGAAAACATGGCTTCACACACTGATTGTGACCGTGTTCAAGACCCTTACTCATTACGTTGTATTCCACAAGTTCATGGTGCATCACGTAACGCGTACTACCATTTAAAAGAGCTTGCTGAAACAGAAATGAACTCTGTAACAGATAACCCAATTGTGATCAGCGAAGAAGAAGCCATTTCGGGTGGTGGTTTCCACGGTCAACCACTTGCTATGGTATTAGATTACGCATCAATCGCAGCGGCAGAGCTTGGTAACATTGCTGATCGTCGTTGTTATTTACTGCTTGAGGGCTTACACGGCTTACCACGTTTATTAACGACATCGGGTGGCTTAAACTCTGGCATGATGATCCCGCAATACGTGACAGCTGCACTGGTAACAGAAAATAAATCATTGTGTTTCCCGCCATCAGCAGACAGCGTACCAACATCAATGGGCCAAGAAGATCACGTATCTATGGGTAGTATTTCTGGTCGTAAGTTAAACCAGATTTTAGGTAACCTTGATAAAATCTTTGCGATTGAGCTGATGTATGCAGCGCAAGCAATCGAATTTAGACGTCCTAACAAGTGTTCAGACATTATTGAAGAAAACTTTGCGCTCATTCGCAGCAAAGTTGCCAAACTAGAAGAAGACCGCTTACTTAAGCCAGACATTGATGCCATGGTTGCACTTGTTAAATCGCAAGCGTTTAAAGTTAACTAAGGGAGCAAATAATGACTTTTCAAGAACAAATTAAGCAAGGTATCCCAAGCGTATTGCCAGAGCCAAAACCGTATCCAAATGATGCAAACCGAGCTCCAAAACGTAAAGACATTTTATCAGCTGACGAAAAGCAATTAGCAATTCGTAACGCATTGCGTTATTTCCCTAAAGAATGGCATCAAGAATTAGCCGTCGAATTTGCCGCTGAGCTTAAGCAATTTGGCCGTATTTACATGTATCGCTTTAAGCCTAACTATGAACTTAAAGCGCGCTCAATCAGCGATTACCCAGCTAAATGCGAACAAGCTGCCGCTATCATGTTAATGATCGACAATAACCTTGATCCAGCAGTAGCACAGCACCCTGAAGAGCTAATCACGTACGGTGGTAACGGTGCGGTATTCCAAAACTGGGCACAGTACTTATTAACCATGAAGTACTTAAGCGAAATGGAAGAAGACCAAACGCTGCACATGTATTCGGGTCACCCTATGGGGTTATTTCCATCATCAGTAGAAGCACCGCGCGTGGTTGTGACAAACGGTATGATGATCCCGAACTATTCAAAGCCGGATGACTGGGAAAAATTCAATGCACTAGGTGTAACTCAATACGGTCAAATGACTGCGGGTTCATTTATGTACATTGGCCCACAAGGCATCGTGCACGGTACAACCATTACGGTAATGAATGCATTCCGTAAAGTACTTGAAAAAGGCGAATCACCAAAAGGTAAGATCTTCTTAACTGCTGGTTTAGGCGGTATGAGTGGTGCGCAACCTAAAGCGGGTAACATTGCTAACTGTATCACCGTATGTGCCGAGGTTAACCCTAAGGCAGCTATTAAGCGTCATCAACAAGGTTGGGTTGATGAGCTAATTGATAACATGCCAGAGCTTGTTGAGCGTGTACGTACGGCTCAGCAAAATGAAGAAGTGGTTTCAATTGCCTTTATCGGTAACGTGGTTGATGTATGGGAAAGCTTCTTAGCTGAAGATATTTTCATTCACTTAGGTTCAGACCAAACTTCACTTCATAACCCTTGGTCAGGCGGTTACTACCCGGTTGATATCAGCTATGAAGAGTCAAATCGTTTAATTCGTGAAGAGCCAGAAGTATTTAAAGAAAAAGTACAAGCGACGCTTAAGCGCCACGCTGATGCTGTTAACAAGCACACGGCAAAAGGAACTTACTTCTTTGATTACGGTAATGCGTTCTTGCTAGAGGCATCACGCGCTGGTGGCGATGTAATGGCTGAAAATGGTATTGATTTTAAGTACCCATCATACGTACAAGATATTCTTGGCCCAATGTGTTTTGACTACGGTTTTGGCCCGTTCCGCTGGGTATGTACATCAGGTAAACCAGAAGATCTTGATAAAACAGATGCGATTGCTGCAGACGTTTTAAATAAAATCATGGCGGACTCGCCAGAAGAGATCCAACAGCAAATGCAAGACAACATCACGTGGATCAAAGATGCGAAGCAGAACAAACTGGTTGTTGGTTCGCAAGCTCGTATTCTTTATGCAGATGCACAAGGCCGCGCTGAAATTGCTAAAGCCTTTAATGATGCCATTAATCGTGGCGAAATTGGTCCGGTTGTACTTGGGCGTGACCACCATGATGTGAGTGGTACGGATTCACCTTTCCGTGAAACATCAAACATTTATGATGGTAGCCGCTTCACAGCAGACATGGCGATTCACAATGTAATTGGTGATGGTTTCCGTGGTGCTACTTGGGTATCTATTCACAATGGTGGCGGTGTTGGCTGGGGTGAAGTGATCAACGGTGGTTTTGGTATGCTACTAGACGGTAGTGAAGCTGCCGAGCGTCGTTTGAAATCTATGCTATTATTTGATGTAAACAACGGTATTGCTCGTCGTAGTTGGGCGCGTAACGAAGAAGCTAATTTTGCTATTAAACGTGAAATGGCTCGTACCCCTAAACTTAAAGTGACTTTGTCTAATAACGTTGATGATGAAGTTTTATCAAACTTAGATTTCTAAGTTGTGTCAATGCAAAAAGGCCATGTTGTAAGTGCAACATGGCCTTTTTTATTGCCAAAAATTATTAAATAGCGCATCGTTTAGGGTATCAATTTTTAGCTTAGCGAATAAGGAGATAGATATGACTAAAACACTTACTGGTGGATGCTGCTGCGGCGAAGTGAGTTATAAAGTCGCTGATAACTTTAGGCGTTTTTTCTTCTGTCATTGCGAACAATGCCGCAAACTAACTGGCACTGCTCACGCTGCAAACTTGTTTACCTCACCTGATGCTATCGAATGGGTTAAAGGCCAAAATCACATTACGCGGTTTAATTACCCTGGTCGTGCATTATCTAGGGCGTTTTGTAAAACCTGTGGCTCTGCGTTGCCATTTGAATCACAAGACAGTAAATACCTACTTGTACCTGCAGGCAGTTTAAATGAAGAGCCAAGTAAAGAATTAGACGCGCAAATATTTTGCGAAGAACAAACCGAATGGCATAAAAAAGGATTAAATGGCAAAAAGCTGATAGGTTTTGGTCGTGATTAAGCCCGATTAAAGAGTAAAGTTAGCGAGACTCAAGGGTAAAGTTTGCGAGACTCAAGTGGAAAGTTAGCTAGTTACAAGGGTAAAGTTTCTAGGAGGCGTTTCAACGCCGAACAAGTAGCAGCGATTTTACATCGCGTCCCAGAGCCTAAATCCTAGCACCTTATGCTTTCAATCGTAGGCGTGAAACTTGTTTCGCGCGTCAAAAGAGAAGTTAGTGAGATATGAGAGTAAAGTTTGACCAGTTGGTCGAGTTTGATTAATCTGTAAAGCACATTTTAAAAGGAGGTTTTATATGTTTAAAGTTTTAACCTTAGCTGTTTTAGTCTCGTTCGCAGTACCTACAAACGCAAATGAAATTACAAGCGAATTTCTTAAAAAAGAGCTAGAACTTGCTCATTCTCAGTACATCAAAGGTTCGAGCGATAGTGCGCTTTATGCGTTAAATGCACTTGCAAGAATTCTTGAGCTTGATAGCGCTAAAACGCTGCAAACAGAAATAGGCCCGAATAATCTTGCTTTTACTTATCTTCGCATTGGACTCATTCATGAGCATGCAGGTGATCAGCTGCAAGCCAATAGCTACTTTGCAAAAGCGATGAATGCTCACCAAGGCGAAAAACTCAAGCTTGCAGAGCTCAAAGCGTATATAACTAAACTAGATAAATCAGCTGCTCACTTAATTTAAATATAATTGGAAATACAAGGAAGACGATGATCAAATGGCACGAACTAAATAAATATCAAAAAGCTGCATTTTGGTGCTTGATAGCTATTGTCGGTTGGTTCTCACCTGAGATTGCACTGTTATTTCATTTTGGTGGAATAGAAGTTGTATTTGCTTTTTTAGCAATGTACAGCTTGCCTATTATCAGAGTAGTGCGTTCTTACCTTCAAAAAATTAGAGAAAAACTGTTACTTGCCTATGTGTCATTTCAAAAAAGTGCCTCTGGTAAACCCAACGTCTTTTTAATGCAAACGGTATTCTGCTGTATTGCAGTTGCACTCACCGGCTCATTCTCTTTTGCAATGGTATTTTTAATGCCAGGAATGATGTTAAACAATATGCTTGTTTGATTGGGTTAAAGTTAGCGAGATACGAGTTACAAGAGTAAAGTTAGCGAGATACGAGAGTAAAGTTAGCGAGATACGAGAGTAAAGTTAGCGAGATACAAGTTTGTAGGAGGCGTTTTAACGCCGAATAAGTAGCAGCGATTTTACATCACGTCCCAGGGCCTAGATCCTAGTGCCTAATGTTTTTTAACGCGTTTGTAGGTCGTGCTTTAGCGCGATTAAAGTGTAAAGTTAGCCGGTAGCGTTTTAACGCCGAATAACTAAAATTCACGGATGATGCCGTTCCGTCCAGAGCAATAAAAAACACTGTAAATTATGAATGAATTAATAGAGATAGGTTTAAGCACAGTAAAGCAACATCCGTCTTTACCGTTTTCGATTTACTGCGCTAATGATGAACAACATATTGTAAATGTGCCTATCGCAAACCCATTACTTGTCGTTGTGTTATCTGGCAGCAAAACGCTAATAGATACAGAAGAAGTTAATTGTGATGCAGGTAATTTTGTCTTAATGGCAAATACACCTCAGGTTGCAATGCGCAATATTCCACAAAACTTTGGCTATATTGCGCTATTGATTGAATTTGATTACACCGACTTTGAGTGTTTGAAATATCAAGCCGGGGCAAAGAAAAAGTTTATTACAGGGCAAGTCGATCCACTGTTTAAAATGACTTTAAAACAATTTATTGAATGGGCTGCAGTAACACCACCACAATTATGGCCAATTAGAAGACAAGAGCTGCTGCAAGTGCTATTTTCTCAGGGATTCAAAGACTTAGGTTCTATTATTGAGCCACCAACACTGACCCACAAAGTACATACTATTATCGCTGGTGATTTAACGCGTGATTGGGATGCAAGCAGTATTGCAACGACGTTAGCGATGAGCGAATCGACACTCAGAAGAAAGTTAACCGCAGAAGACAGTAGTTTTCAGTTAATTAAAGATAACGCACGTTTAAGCCATGGACTACATTTGATTCAAAGTAGCTCACAATCTATTGGCACTATTGCCCAGCAATGTGGTTTTTCGTCGCAATCTAGATTCACCGATAAGTTTAAACTTTTGTTTAATACGACTCCAACAGCCCTTCGTAAAACAATAATGAGCGAAGCAGGCTAATAATTGACAGTTTTGGTACTAATTTGATCTGTCTTTGCTAGGTATTATGATTATTCTTATTAATCGGAGAATATTATGAAATCATCAACATTGAAAATTGCTACACCGTTATTTCTGCTATGTTTATCTGGCACCACATTCGCTGAGACATTTACTCTAACAAGCAAAGACATTGCCCATGGTGACTTTATGGGGAGTGCGCAAGAGTTTAAAGGGTTTGGTTGTAATGGCGATAACCTTTCTCCACAACTTGCTTGGCAAAATGCACCTAAAGGAACTGAAGCATTCGCATTGACCGTTTATGATCCAGATGCGCCTACAGGGAGTGGCTGGTGGCATTGGCAAGTTGTGAATATCCCTAAGTCGGTATCAAGTTTAGCAAGCGGTGCAGGCAGTGCAGAGAAGAACGCAATGCCAAAAGGCAGTGTGCAGATCACAAATGATTATGGTTTCAAAGGCTTTGGCGGCGCTTGCCCTCCAGTAGGCCATGGCGCTCACCGATATCAATTTACACTACATGCGTTATCACAAAAACTTGAATTACCGGAAAACGCATCAGGTGCGTTGGCAGGCTATATGATTAATGCCTATTCACTTGATTCAGCAACTATTGAAGCGCTTTATAAGCGTTGAGAGAGTAGCGAGATACGAGAGTAAAGTTTGCGAGTTACAAGTTTGTAGGAGCGTTTTAACGCCGAACAAGTAGCAGCGATTTTATATCGCGTCCTAGAGCCTAAATCCTAGTGCCTAATGTTTTATAACGTAGGCGTGAAACTTGTTTCGCGCGTTTGTTTTTAAATAGTCGCGGCGAAAAGACGCCGCTACTTGTGAAACTGTATAGACTCAAACATCATTGACTCGCATCTCGCATCTCGCATCTCGCATCTCGCATCTCGCATCTCGCATCTCGCATCTCGCAACTTTAATCTTCTTTCTTTGCTTTTTTCGCGAGAATTTCAACTTCGGCTTTTTCAGTTACACCTGCCATACTAAGGGCTGTGCTGCCTACCGATTCATATTCCAGTTTGATTTTATCGAGTTTGGCGTCGTTCTTGTCTGGCAAACTTAAGCTACGTGATGACATTCCTTTGGTTAAAACACCAAGGTTATCAAATACTTTTTCTTCACCGTTGTTCATAACGACTTTAATTTTTTTAAGATTCACCGTGCCATGAGTGCATTTGATTTTAATATGGCTGTAGTTGCTGCTGGTGATTGGGTTAACGGTATCGGTTTCGCTTTTGTAGCTGACTTTTTTCTCAGCAATCGTTTTCCAGTCGTCATCACTTGCTAGGCTTTGTACGCTGGTTAAGGCCAAAAATGTGGTTAAAGCGATGAGTTTGACTATTTTCATTTGATTCCCTCCAAAAGTTATCATCATTTAAATTTATAGCATATAAACAGATTGGTTGCCTATGCAAAGTTCATAAAATAGAACCAAAAGCATTTTTTAATCGTATTAACTAATACGTTATAAATTCACCAACCTTAATCAGCATGCTATGCTAGTAAAGTGTCTATAAATTTATGGATTTTCAATGAGATATTACTTTTGTTTAGTGGCTTTTTTACTTTCGACTTCGTCAATTGCCAGCGCTCTGCTGGATGTAAAGCCGAGCAATAAAACGCAGTTTTTGGCACTGATAAAAGACAAACAAGGTGATTACAAAACAAAAGAGGGCAGTGATGCGGTTTGCCAAAACGCATCTTTTTCATTGATAAAAGAATCAACGCAAGGCTTTAGCTTAGGGACGTTAATCGATTTTAGTGACTTACATAACGGCACGCAGGTAAAAAAGATACCACACTTTTGCGTTGTCAGTTCGAAGTTAAAATACTTTGTAAATGGCATTGTTAGAACCAAGCGATATTTTCGCTGTGAAAACGAAGACGATAACGGTTCAACAACTGAAGATCTGCGTTTTAAAGATAATGGCAATATTACTTATACACTGAGTAAACCTGATGTTTCTTGTGTGTTTGAAAAGCAATAATAGTTTTCCTCATACAATTTTAAGCCTATGATGGGCTTTATTTTTAATTGAAAATCTTATGACTAGCCAACTTATTCAAGCATTTTTAGTGCTTGCTGCTTTTTACATAGCAAGCCTTATTATTGACCGCGCTATTAAACAGTTTCAACGTCGCTTTGATTCAACCGCTCTTGAAACTTTTCGGCTTATTTCTAACTCGCAGCGCGCTATTTTATTATTCATAGGTATTGTGCTGGCGTTATCGAAACTGGGTTTTGACGTAGCCGCGTTAGTTGCCGGCTTAGGCCTAACAGGCTTTGCATTGGGTTTTGCGTTGAAGGATGCTATTTCAAACCTAGTAGCAGGTGTGATGATTGTGCTTTATAGGCCCATTAAGCTTGGTAATTACATTGAAGTGAGTAATTCAAAGGGCATTGTTATCGACCTTAATCTGCGCTATATCACAATTAAAGGCGAGGGAGCGGTGCATTTAATTCCTAACTCTTTAATTTTAAGTAATAAAGTGTCAATCATTGATCGCGAAGACGATTAATCACAAATCTTAGCCATAAAAAAAAGCAGCCTAGGCTGCTTTTTTAAGTTTTAGCAAATTACATTTGAGATTGCAGGTAATTCTCAAGCCCTGCGGTTTTGATTAACTGCTGCTGTGTTTCAAGCCAATCAATCTGTTCTTCTTGCTCATTTAAGATGTTATCTAGCGCTTCACGGCTGATGTAATCTTTTTTCTCTTCAGCAAGTTTAATTGCCGCTTTAAGATCAGGTAATGAATCCAGTTCAAAGCTCATATTCGCTTCGATCATTTCTTCAGAGTTTTCACCAATACGTAGGCGACCTAAATCTTGTAGGTTTGGTAAACCTTCTAAAAACAAAATACGCTCAATTAAACGGTCAGCGTTTTTCATTTTTTGAATAGATACTTTGTAATCAGCTTTGTCTAATTTAGAAAAGCCAAAATCTTTAAACATACGAGCGTGTAAAAAGTATTGGTTAATACCTACTAATTCATTCGCTAATACTTTATTAAGTGCAGCAATGACGCTTTTATCGCCTTTCATACAATTAGCCTCTATTCGCCCATTTGAGATTGATGGTAGTTTTGGCTACCAATTTTGTCGATTAGACCAAGCTGTTGTTCTAACCAGTAAACATGATCTTCTTCTGTATCAAATAATAGCTTTTCAAGCACTTCGCGTGATTGATAGTCTTTTTCTTCTTCACAGATTGCAATTGCTTCTTTAACACAGTCAACCACTTCTAGTTCAAGTGTTAAATCGTTTTGCATCATGCTTTTCACGTCTGAGCCAATTAATAGATCACGACGTTTAGTCATGTTTGGTACGCCTTCTAAAAATAGAATACGTTTGATCAACCAATCAGCGTGATCTTTTTCTTCTTCCATCTCGTGGTTAAGACGCTCATACAGCTTATTTAGGCCCCAATCATCGTACATACGAGAATGAATAAAGTATTGATCTATAGCGGCTAATTCGTTTGCGAGTAGTTTGTTAAAACTATCGATGACTTTTTGGTTACCTTTCATAATGCTGTCCTCGAATTCCAAGTTGCGGTAATTGTAGTATATAAAAACAAGATTGCAAACTTTTTCCTTTGTAAATCAGTTGTTTACTATTGAGTGTGATTCTCGTTTAAGTTTGCGTTAATGGTTGATAAATGAACAATTTATCGTTTCTATTCTTAAATAAAAAAAGCCCTTACTAAGAAGGGCTTGTTGTTCTAAACAAAATTTAATTTAGAAACTATAGGTTGCACCAAGTGTCACTGTAGTACCTAAACCTTTAATGTTATAGCCACCGTAGGTGTATGACTGAGCGCGGGCAGGGTAGTAATCATTGTTAAATAGGTTTTCTACCCCCATAAACGCTTGCCAGTTATTGCTAAAGTTATAACGACCGCTTAGGTTAAATAGGTTGTAACTGCTAATTGGCCCTTGGTCGCCAACATAGTCGCCGTCTGCATTTGGTTCAAAGCGTTTGCGTGAACCCACATATAAATAACTCACCGTAAGTGATAACTCATCATTAGGCTGCCAATTTAAGTTAGCAGTGCCTTTTGGTGGGCTTATTTGGCGCGAACCTAAGTAAATGTCGTCTTCGGTGTTTTTACCTTCAACATAGCTGTAAGTTGCAACCAGTTTTAGAGTTGGGTTAATTTTATAATCAACTAATGTTTCGTAACCCCAAATCTCTTGCGGTGCACGTACCGGCTCATAAACACCGGTTACTTCATTAAAGCTATTCGTGGTGCCAAACTCTGATGTACTGCGGTAAGCTGCAAATTCAAAACGTAAGTTATCAAACTGTGAGGTAAAACCAATTTCATAGTTATCGATGATTGATGCTTCTGTTTGAATTAAACCAATATCGTTTACCGTTGCAGCACGTAATAGGCGGCCAATATCTGAGATATCAGATCCTTGTGAATAATTGGCAAACGGGCTGAAGACCTCAAGTAAATTGTATTTCACACCCACGTTATAAGTGGTTGCATCGTAATCTATGGTGTCACCTTTTACACTAAGCGGCACTGAGCACTGTGTTTCAGAGCGGCAAAGCTTTAAGGTTTCGTAGTCATCAACGGTTAAATCAATGCTCTCTTGGCGCACACCCGCTTTAATAACTAAATCATTATTGATAACCCATTTTGTTTGTAAAAAGCCAGCAAGACTTTCCATATCCATTTCTGGTACCCAAACACGGCCATCAACAAGTGGCTGAGACGTCACATCATTCAGTGCATCCAGGCCATAAATGAAGGTAGCTTCAACATTGTCAAAATCAACAAGGGTATTGAAGGTAGCGCGTGCCCCTTTCTTTTCAGAGCGAATGATTGATTGGCCGCCTTCGTAGCCTTCGTCTGGGTTAGCTAAGTTTGTAGAGAAGAAAAACACATTCTCGATGTCTTGCATGTAAAGGTCGAGCGTCATTTGGGTATTAGTAAACAGGGCGTAGTCTGTGTATTTTAAGGTAATGTTTTCGTTACCGTCTGGGCCTTGTGGTTTACCTTGCTTTTGCAGCTCTTTAGGTACATGGATGGCATAGGTTTTTTCGCCATCATTAAGATCCCCTACAACATCCCCTAAATCGGTTTTTTGTTGAGAGCTAAAGTTGTTATAGCTAAATTGCAGTTGCTTCTCATCGTCAAAATCATAACCAAGTTTAGTGAAGTAGTTTTCTGTTACTGCATCAGATAAACCGTACTGTAAGCCCAGAATATCGCCTTCGGCGTCACGTTGAACGCCATTTTCTTCGTAACTTGCGGTGAATAAATAGCTAATTTTATCAGCACGACCATTAATTGCCGCAGAGACTCGCGCACCAGCGCTTTCTTCTAATTTAACTGCACTAAAGCGTGACGATAGGCTGATCTCACCTTCTGGCTGACCATCACTTGTTGCTTGTTTTGTGATGTAGTTGATAATACCGCCCGATGCACCATTACCATAAACAGAGGTAGCACCTTTAATTACTTCGATACGCGCAATGGCACTTGGATCGAGTGTTTTAACTCCTAACGAGCCGTTTCTGAGAGGTGTAGATTGTGGCACCCCATCAATCATCACAAGTGGTGCACGGCCGCGTAAACTCTGACCTGTATTACTCGAACTACCTGTATCTGGTGCAAGGCCTGGTACCATTTGCGCAAGTAAGCTTTGTAGTTCTGGATTAACTTTTAAATGCTCTTCAATTTGCTGTTGGCTAATAATCGTGACGGAGGCGGGTACTTCATCAATGCTTTCAAATACACGGCTGCCTGATACAACAACGTGTTCCATTTCTTCTGCGGTAAGTTTTTTATTGATGGCATCATCAGCAAATGATTGGCTGCTTAGTGCAAGAGCGACCAGAGTCAGTGAAGTTTTTAACATGCTTGTCCTTGTTAAATCAGTATTTATTATTTGATTGTGCGGCAGTCTAAATGTAAAGAAGTGTAAAGGCAAGGCTAATGATAATTATTTGCAATAATAAATTGGCAGGTTTTAGTCATTTGTGTTTGCATGCTTAAGCCAAAGGGCTTAAATGGAGAGTCATGATAAATAGAGGATTGTCGTGTTTAATAGTAAACAAGTAACTGCAGATTAAAGCGGCTTTAGCTTAAAAAACGTTTCAAGTCATCAGGTATAGGCATTGATTTGAAGGGGCTAACATTAGTGCCGCCGGTGTTACCGAGTGGAACCCATATGCGCGAAAACACAATTGAAGCAGCCATGCGAGCAAACTGACCAATTATTTCCTTGGCATTATGGGTTTTAAAACCAATTTTACACATCCACCAATGCGAGTAAGTATGCGCAATGATATAGCTTTGACCCAGAATATGAGCTCGCTCTAAGTGATAAAAAGCGGTTGTGTAATCTGCTTTCTCATAACTCGTTTTAGCCAATATCATTTCGGTGTTAAAGGCATGTTTGAGCTCACTATTCATGGCGAATGTCATTTTCAGTAATGGTTGTTTATTTGTAATGCCGTTTGTACCAAAAGTAAACACCTGAAATCGTGAAAAATAACGGTGACAAAGCAAATAGTAACCACATTAATTGCACAATAGGGCCTGCAAAATCACCAATATGAAACTTATATTTAAAGTTCCAAGTTTGCGTGGTCCAAGAACTTTGGCTGGCATCATAGCTTGCAACAATATCTGCTGAATATGGGTTTGCCCATACCCAACTATAGGCATGGCTTTCACCCGGGTTCTCTATTCTAAAACCAATATTATCAGTTGGCTTTTTCGGTAAATAAATTCTAAATAACTTACCTTCAGGAAATACAGTTTGTGCGTTATCAAACGCTTTTTGAACTTGAAAAGGCGTATCCGCTAAAGGGGGAATAACGGGTGGCGGTTTTGGTCTATCTTCAACTGTGCCTTGCATCACAAATTCTAATACGGCTTTGGTTTGTGGCTTCCAGTTAAACGCCATACCTGTGTAAGCAATTAAAATGAGTGGAATTAAAAAGTACACACCGAGAACGGTATGCAGCTGATACATCAGCACTCTAATTTTTGCTTTACGTTTAATAGCCAAGCGTTTGATACGATTTTTTGGCTTAACCCAAATATAAAAGCCGAGCAGAATTTCAATAATAAGAATTAGCGCACATACCGATACCCAGTTTCTTAACGGGCGGTTTTTATCGCCATCTTCATAAAGCAGCCAGCGGTGCAAAGCCATGGTAAAGCCATAAATCGTAGTGTAGTAATCGTACTCATGTAACACTTGTCCGTTGAATGGATTAACACTCACATAACGGTTGTTTGCTAACTGTAATTGCCACGCAAGATCACTTCGCTGCTCAGGCATTAACAGGGTAACCGGTTGTTTGGTTGAAGCTGAAACATGTTTTATGAGGCTATCAAAATCAAGTGCTGAAGCCGCTGGCGTTACAGTCCATTTATTGCTTTGAGTAAGGTATTGAATGTCTTTTGCGTAAATAAGCAATGCACCGGTCAAACTTAAACAAATCAAAAATAAACCGCTTACTAAGGCAAGCAATAAATGCGTACGACGTAACCACAACTTCAACAAGGTTTGTTCCTTCAGTTTGCTTTTAAAACAAAACTGAATAGTAAATGATAACGCGTAACATTTACACTAAAACTTGTTCAATAGTGCAGCTTTCAATTGCAAAGTTATCATGTAAAAAGTGACGTATTTCATCGTTATTGATGTTGTGCTTGGCACTAAACTTGAGCTCGCAATGAACGTGATGATCATCTATTTGCCATGTTTTGAGGTAATCAACATCAGTGATTGCAAATTGGGTTTTAAGCTCAGTAATAGCATCTGTTAAAGCAAAATTATCTGGGGCTGCCTGCATCAAAATTTTACTGCTCGCTATTAGCAGCAAAATACCATGGTAAATGACATACACAGAAATCAGCATAGTGGCAATTAAATCAACAATATACCATTGATAAAGAATAATTAAGGTACCAGCTATGATCACCACCACTGAAGCTAATGCATCAGACACATTATGTATAAACGCAGCACGAATATTCATGCTGTCTTTAGCACCTGCTTTGTAAGTTAAAAGGGCGGTGACAAGGTCAATAATGAGCGCAAGTCCAGCGACCCAAATGATGATCCAACCATCAATGGGCTCAGGGTTTAAATAGTTGGAGATAGCTTCAACAATTAAGTAACCACCAATCACAATTAAACTTAAGCTGTTAAATAGGGTTGCTAAAATTTCAGCGCGTTTATAGCCGTATTGATAACGATCATTAGCAGGTTTGGCACCAATTTTTCGGGCAATTAGGGCAATGAATAACGACGAGGCATCACTTAAATTATGCAGTGCATCAGCAATTAACGACAAACTGCCAGAAACAAGGCCGCCAATCACCTGAGCGACAGTTAATAACACATTGATTGCAACTGCCAGCATGAGTTGGCGGGTGCTTTGGTTATTTGTATCGTGATGATGGTGGTGTCCGTGTCCCATAAAAATACCGAGTTATTGATTTGCTTTATTTTTATACCATGCGTGCCGCGGTATTGAAATGTTTCTAATGATTTGTTCGTGTACAGATTATAATTTACTGTTCAAATGCGGGTGGATTTGTTAATTTAGCGCCGTTGTACCATTTTTAGTTCTAATTTTTAGGCTCAATGTGAAAGCTGCATTTATTATTTTGATTAGCGTATTATTGCTCCAGCCATTGCTGGATAGCTTTGATGTGGCCGATCATAATGCTGCGTTTAATCACACCTCGGTACTGCTATCAGAAGAAATTGACCTTGAAGCCCATTGCGCAGCCAATGGCGATCACCTGTTACATCAATCAGAGCATGCCGAGCTTAGCAAACAGTTGTCTGACTCAGCCGAAAAAGGCCATTGTCATGTTTGTCACAGCCCAGCGTTTGTCGATTCGCTGCAATTGTCTGAACCTACAGATATCTACTTTACTAAAATTGAATCACTTGATTTCAACTTCAAATCGGCTGACTTAGCACCGCTTCATCGCCCACCTATTTTAGCTCTTATTTAATCAAAAACCCTTTTTAGATTTTTTGGGCTTAGCCCATTTTAAGTAAGAGACACTCTATGTATTTAAGAAATTTTATGCGTTACGCATTGCTGTGCGTATGCTATATGACTGTGACAAATATTTATGCGACAGAACAAGCGCATAATCATCAAGAAAATGAGCAAGCTGAGCATGCTAATGAAGTCAGTTTAACTGAGCAGCAACAGCAACTAGCTAATATCAAGGTTGAGCGCCTTGTACTGAAAAAACACAATCAAACCTTGTATGCACCGGGCGAAATTAAAGCCAATGGCTACGCCAGTTATGTGGTGTCACCGCGCGTTGATTCTATCGTTGTAAAACGCCATGCCTTATTAGGGCAGCATGTAAATAAAGGAGACTCTTTAGTCACTTTATTTAGTGGCGAAGTAGCCAGCCAGCAAACTGAATTTAGATTAGCAGAAGCCGAGTGGCAACGTGTTACTAAAATGACCCCGGGCACAGTCAGCGAAAAACAAATCTTAACTGCCAAAGCCGAGTATGAAGTCGCCTATAGCCGATTAGTTGCCTTTGGTTTATCAAAACAAGCTATTGCACAAACACTCACCATAAGCCCAGAAAAACTCGGTGAATACACCTTGTTTGCACAAACATCGGGGGCTGTTTTAACCGATAACTTTGCCCAAGGTCAGCGAGTTGATTCGGGGATTGAGCTGATGCTAATAGCCGATGAATCTGCGCTTTGGGTTGCTGCTCAGCTTTCAGCTAATCAAGACCGTACTATCAGTAATGGCTCTACGGCGCTGTTAGAAGTTAACGGCAATCGCTATCAAGCAAGGGTTATTCAAGAAGCACATACCATTGATAAACAAACACGCTCACGAACCGTTAGGCTCGAGGTAAAAAACACCCAGCATAGTTTGCACCCAGGCATGTTTGCGGATGTGTATTTTCATTTTGAAACAGACCAAGAGGTACTTGCCGTACCTGAAAACGCGTTAACACGTAGTGCAGATGGTGACTGGCAGTTATTTGTCGTTGATGACGATGGTGGCTTTGCTGCCCAAGAAGTAACCCTTGGCAGAAGTTTTGGTGATTATCGTGAAGTATTAGGTATTAAAGCCGGGCTTGAAGTTGTCACCCAAGGTGCTTTTTTTATTGCATCACAGCTAGCTAAAGGCGGATTTGATCCGCATAACCACTAGAGGTGACGCATGTTTAATTTATTAATTGAGGCGGTGATAAAGAACCGTCTACTCGTGGTATTGGCCTTACTTGCAGCGATTGCAGTGAGTGCATTTATGATCCCAAAACTTAATTTAGATGCTTTTCCTGATGTGACGAATGTGCAAGTTGCGGTGAATACCGAAGCACCAGGGCTTGCGGCTGAAGAAGTAGAGCAACTGATCACATACCCGATAGAAGCAGTTATGTATGCGCTGCCCGATGTAGAGCAGGTGCGTTCTATTTCTAAAACGGGGTTATCGGGCGTCACTGTGGTGTTTAAAGAAGGTGTTGATATTTACTTTGCTAGGCAACTGGTTTTTGAACGTTTGCAGTCTGCTAAAGAGCTGATCCCAGCTGGTGTGGGTATGCCAACCATGGGCCCTAATACATCAGGGCTTGGACAAGTCTATCAGTATTTACTTGAAGCAAAACCTGATGCCAACATAGATAGCATGGCACTGCGTAGCTTAAATGATTGGGTGGTTAAATTACTTATATTACCTATTGATGGTGTGACCGATATTCTGTCATTTGGCGGTGAGGTTAAGCAGTATCAAGTGAACATAAACCCCAATAAGTTACTTGCTTATGACCTAACACAGCAAGATGTTAGTGAAGCTCTAGATGCTAACAACAGTAATGTGGGTGGCTGGTATATGAACCGTGGTCAAGAGCAGCTTGTTATTCGTGGTACAGGTTGGTTTACCCCAGGCGAAAAAGGGCTTGCTGAGATAGCACAAACACCTATCAAAACCATTGATGGTACAGTCGTTAAAGTGGCTGATGTTGCGAATGTTGAGCTTGGTAGTGAAATTCGCCAAGGCGCTGTCACCTTATCTAAACGCAATGAACAAGGCGAAATAGTCAATCGTGGTGAAGTGGTGACTGGTATCGTGCTGAAAAGAATGGGCGCTAATACCAAGCAAACGATTGATGGCATTAACGCGCGTGTCGAGATGATAAATCAAGCACTGCCAAAGGGGGTTGAATTTAAAGCCATTTACGACCAAGCAGAGCTTATTAGCCAAGCGGTACAAACGGTTATTGATGCACTGCTTTTAGCTTTTGTGTTTATTATCATTGTATTGGCGCTATTTTTGTTGGATTTAAGAGCAACATTTTTAGTGTTGTTGTCGATCCCTATTTCGATTGGCTTAGCACTGAGTGTAATGGCATGGCTTGGATTATCGGCAAACTTAATGTCGTTAGGTGGGATTGCTGTTGCAATCGGTATGCTGGTAGATGGCTCTGTTGTGATGGTTGAGAATGTATTTAGGCACTTAGGGCTTAAGCATAACCAACATAAGCCTTCTTCGCAGCTGGTTGCTATTGCTGCAAAAGAAGTCGCACGGCCCATCTTTTTTGCCTCTTTGATCATACTAACGGTATTTTTACCGCTGTTTAGCTTTGAAGGCGTTGAGGCCAAGTTATTTCAGCCAATGGCTGTAAGTATTATGCTTGCGATTATTAGCGCTGTGATCGTTGCCTTGGTTGTGGTGCCAGCTCTGTGCGTGTACTTATTTGCCAAGGGCGTGACAGTAAAGCAAAGTATTCTGTTAAAACCGATCGATATCCTTTATCAACGGGCTTTACAAAAAGCATTGCAGGCTAAACGTAGCGTTTTAGCTATAGCAGGGTTATTGTTGATTGTAGCGGCTGTTATCCTTCCAAGGTTGGGTACTGAATTTGTGCCAGAGCTTGAAGAAGGCACTATTAACCTACGTGTGACACTAGCTCCATCTGCAAGTCTCGATACGGCAATCTCAGTAGCACCAAAGCTTGAAGCCATGTTGCTTGAATTTAGTGAGGTGGAATATGCGCTGAGCCGAATCGGTCGGGCTGAAGTAGGGGGAGATCCAGAACCAGTTAACAACATTGAAATCTATTTAGGCTTAAAACCTCATGAGCAATGGCTAAACGCGAAAACGCGTGTCGAATTACAGCAACTAATGGAAGCCAAGCTTGAGCAGTTCCCAGGGCTTTTGTTTAACTTTTCACAGCCTATAGCAACCCGAGTAGATGAGCTTTTATCAGGTGTTAAAGCGCAATTGGCCATAAAATTATTTGGTAGTGACCTAGGCGTTTTAACTGAAAAAGGCCAACAAATTGAGCAGCTAGTTCAGCAAATACCTGGCGCTAAAGATGTCGCTATGGAGCAAATAGGCGGCGAAGCACAGCTGATAGTTAAACCTAACCGTTTGGCATTGTCGCGCTTTGGTTTATCGGTGGCTGATTTGATGGATGTAGTTCAGCACGGTATTGGCGGGCAATCTGCAGGGCAAATCATTAATGCCAATGAGCGCTATGATATTTATGTGCGTATAGCAAAAAGCTTTCGGCAAAACCCAAATGTGATTGCTGATCTTAGATTGCAAACCCCCACGGGTGCCATTGTAAGGGTGGGGGATGTAGCCGATGTACAAATTGAGTCTGGCGCTCCGCAAGTTCGTCGCGATGATGTTCAAAGGCGGGTGGTTATTCAAGCGAATGTGCAGGGGCGAGATATGGGATCTGTAGTTGCCGATATACGCGCTACCATTGCCGATAAAATGCAGCTACCAAGTGGTTACAGTGTGGCGATTGGCGGTCAGTTCGAAAACCAACAACGGGCACAAAAGCGGCTAATGATAGTAGTGCCATTGGCCTTATTACTGATTGCGTTATTGCTTTATTTTGCTTTTAGTAACCTATCGCAAGTGGTGCTTATTCTTGTCAATGTTCCCTTGGCTGTAATTGGTGGGGTGATTGCATTATATGTCTCTGGGCAATACTTATCTGTACCCAGTTCAGTAGGGTTTATCACGCTATTTGGCGTGGCGGTCTTGAATGGTGTGGTGATGGTTGAAAGCATTAATCAAAGGATTAGTGCAGGAGATAGCAAAGATAAAGCAGTATTTGAAGGCGCTGTTTCACGGCTAAGACCCGTACTGATGACCGCGCTTACTTCAATGCTTGGGCTAATTCCAATGCTCCTTAGCACAGGAATAGGGGCCGAAATACAAAAGCCACTTGCTACGGTTATTGTTGGCGGCTTGGTCAGTGCAACCTTTTTAACTTTATTTGTACTTCCGGTACTTTATAAGTCGATGAGTAAATAAAGCATAATGGGGCTAACTTTTAGTAGCCCCTTTTTAAATGCCGTGTATTTCTGTAAAGGGCGTTTACACCATGCTAAAGCCCTTATAAACTGGGCGTTACAATAATGATGTAAAAAAGGAATACAGAGTGAGTAACGCAATTACAATTCGTCCGGCAGTCGCAAGTGATGCTGCAACAATCCTACATTTTATTACCGAACTTGCTATTTACGAAAAAGAACCCGACGCAGTTAAAACAGACGAGCAAGCTATTTTAAAAACGTTATTCAGTGAAGGCGCAACGGCGCATAGTGTCATTTGTTTAGAGGGCGACACACCAATTGGCTTTGCTGTGTATTTTTATAATTACTCAACCTGGCTTGGTAAAAATGGTTTGTATTTAGAAGATCTTTACGTCAGCGCAGACAGCCGTGGTAAAGGCGCTGGTAAGCAAATTATGCAATATCTTGCTAAGCAAGCACTCGAAAAAGACTGTGGTCGTTTTGAGTGGGTGGTACTTGATTGGAATAAACCAGCCATTGATTTTTACGACAGCATTGGTGCTAAACCGCAAAACGAATGGATTATTTACCGCCTAACAGGCCAAGAGCTTATCGACTTTGCGCATCAATAAGTAATGTTGCTATAAATAAAAATTATCAAATAACTATATAAATAAAAATCATTTGCATTTGATCTTTTCTGTGTGTAGTTTAAATACACATAGAATGATTGGTATAAGTGCAGGTGATTTTTATGACTCAAACAACACGCCACACACCGTTAACTTCGCACGCCATTGATGATGCGCTTGCTCCTTGGCAAAGTGCTATTTATCAAGGCAACTTAGCATTTGAATCTGGCGAGCTTATTACTGCGCGTGATCATTACACGGTTGCAAGCAGCTGCGCCGAAACACTACTGGCGCAATTTTCTAATATTCCAATCAACCATTCGGTAACTCGCTCGTTAGAGCATTGTATTGCAGCATTTGTTGTTGCCACTTTGAATCTTGCCGACACCTTTAAAGTCATGCAAAAACCCGATAAAGCATGCACCTGGCTTTGTCATGCTCATCAACGATTAAGCGTGCTATTAAATCACCCAGAGCAGCAAGTTCGCACCTTGGTGCTGCACCATCATCATAAAACCTATTATGAGCTGGTTAAGTTTGCGAGCATGGCATCGGCATTTCCGGTACTTATTAACCGAATCAACCAGCTATTAGCTGACCATCCCCATAAAACGCAGTTATTACATTAACGATAAGGAATCAGTATGCCTTTTACATTACCCGATTTAGCTTATGACTATGAAGCACTTGAACCGCACATTGATGCGAAAACCATGGAAATACATCACACCTTGCATCATCAAACCTATATCAATAAAGCGAATGCTGCACTAGAGGGCAGCCATTATTTAGAGCAAGATGCTGAAACATTACTCCGCACTATTTCATCAATGCCTGAGTCTTTACAAAAAGCAGTACAAGAGCATGTGGGTGGTCATCATAATCACTCATTATTTTGGCAAGTTATGTCTCCTAATGGCGGTGGTACGCCAAGTGCAGAGTTAAACACTGCAATAGTTGATACATTTGGTAGCTTTGACGCATTTAAAGAGCAATTTACTAATGCCGCGGTAAGCCGCTTTGGCAGTGGCTGGGCTTGGTTATGTGTTGATGAAAATAACCAGTTGGTCGTTGAAAGTAGCCTTAATCAAGATAGCCCATTAATGCATAATCATACGCCTATTTTAGGGCTTGATGTGTGGGAGCATGCGTATTACTTGAAGTATCAAAATCGTCGCCCTGAATATATTGCAGCATTTTACGAAGTGATCAATTGGCCGGAAGTTGAACGCCGATATCTAGCAGCAGTTAAATAGCTGTTTAAATAGTTAAGGTCCGAAACTGGCTAGTCAAAAAATAATATTCAGTTAAGCTAACGGTATTAGCGTGTTACGAGAAGAATTATGACTAGCCAACAATGGCAAACTGCAAGGCAAAGCCGCGACCCACGCTTTGATGGGGTGTTTTTTGTGGCGGTAAAAAGTACTGGCATTTATTGCAGACCCATTTGCCCCGCACCAACAGCACAAGAAAAGAACGTTGAATACTACCAATACGCGCACTTAGCTGCGCAAGATGGTTTTCGCCCCTGCATTCGCTGCCGCCCAGATAGTGCACCGAATAGCCCCGCTTGGCTAGGTACTAAAACCACCGCATTACGTGCCAAACAACTGATTGATAAAGGCGAGGCTTACGACTGTGAGGTTTTAGCCGATAGACTCGGCGTGTCGAGCCGCTATTTACGCCGTTTGTTTAACCAACATTTTGGACTGTCGATCACCCAATATCGATTATTTAACCAATGCAATTTTGCCAAGCAGCTATTACAACAAACAGATTTGTCGGTGGCAGATATCGCATTTGCTTCTGGTTTTAATAGTATTCGTCGTTTTAATGATGCTTTTTTAAAGCAGTTAAATATTGCCCCTTCAAAGTTACGCAAGTCAGATAAAAAAACAGCCTCAACATTAACTTTAACACTGGCATTTAGGCCGCCTTATAACTGGCAAGCACTCCATGATTTTTTGCAGCGCCGTTTAATTAGCGGCCTAGAATGGTTGAGCGCAACAAGCTATGGTCGCACTTTTAAAGATAAATATTGCCAAGGGCAATTCACAGCGCATTTTGTTGAGCATAAAAACCATTTTAAAGTAGCAATTGATATTGATAACACCCGCTATTTACAGCAAGTGATCCATAACATTCGCCGTGTGCTTGATTTAGACGCCGACACGCACACTATTGAACAGCATTTAGATGCAGAGCTTAAAGGCGCGATGCCGCTTTGTGTTGGGCTGCGTTTGCCGGGAATTTGGTCAGACTATGAAGCGGGGATACGTGCGGTACTTGGTCAGCAAGTGAGTGTTACAGCGGCTCATAACCTAGTAACACAGCTTGTAAGTGAGTTTAATCAGCAAAGTAATAACCACTATTTTCCAAGCCCTGAATGGGTTGCCAATTCTGAACTCGATTTTTTTAAAATGCCACAATCACGCAAAGATGCGCTAAGGCGTTTAAGTGCTTATTGTCAGCAAAACCCAGATAATCAAGAGCTTAATAATTGGCTTGAGCTCAAAGGTATTGGCCCGTGGACAGTTAATTACGCCAAGCTACGCGGTCAAAGCCACCCCGATATTTTACTGGCAGGCGACTTAGGGGTTAAAAAAGCCCTCGCTGGAATCAGCGAATTTAATAGCGAGCACTGCGCGCCATTTCGCTCTTATTTAACTTTTCAACTATGGCAACAATTATGAGTATGCAACAAGTTATTATGCCAAGCCCGATTGGCGATATTACCATTCAAAGTACATCAAAAGGCGTCAGTTACGTCGGCTTTTACCCGGTGGTTGCAATGCAAACAGAGGTTGTTGATGAGCACACTCTTACACCCATTTTAATTTGTATAAGTGAGCTTAATGAATATTTTAACGGTGAGCGTACACGTTTTACAGTACCCCTTGATACCCAAGGTACTCACTTTCAAAAGCAAGTTTGGCGTGCGCTGATGGATGTTAAGTTTGGTCAAAGCAAAAGCTACCAAGATATTGCACTTGCCATTAATAACCCAAAAGCGGTGCGTGCAGTAGGCGCTGCAAATGGTAAAAACCCGATTAGCATTATTGTGCCGTGTCATCGAATTATTGGTGCAAACGGTAAACTCACAGGCTATGCAGGTGGCCTTGAAAGAAAAGAGTGGTTACTGAAACACGAAGGCTTGTTATAAAACAGCAATTTTACTGGGACAACGATTGAGGTAATAAGAGTAAGGTAATAGATGATGTTGTCGCGCGATTAGGGTAGCATATTGCGACTTTAAAATTTGGGCAACATCATGGCACAGCTGTACTTTTATTATTCTGCAATGAATGCAGGCAAATCTACCACACTTTTACAATCTGCATTTAACTACCGCGAACGTGGTATGGAACCTGTTATTTTAACAGCGGCTATTGATGATAGAGCAGGTGTTGGCAAGGTGTCTTCACGTATTGGTTTACAGGCTGATGCGCATATTTTTGATGCAGATAAAGATGTATTTGAGCTAATCAAATCATTAAATGCAGAGCAAAAGCGCCATTGTATTTTAGTTGATGAGTGTCAGTTTTTATCAAAAGACCAAGTAATGCAATTAACAGATGTGGTTGATGAGCTTGGTATTCCGGTGCTGTGTTATGGCTTACGTAACGATTTTAGAGGTGAGCTATTTAGTGGTTCACAATACCTACTTGCCTGGGCTGACAAACTAATTGAGTTAAAAACAGTGTGTCATTGCGGTCGTAAAGCTAACCATGTACTGCGTACTGATGAGCATGGCAATGCGATTGCAGACGGTAATCAGGTAGAAATTGGCGGCAACGACCGATATGTATCGGTGTGCCGCAAACATTATAAAGAAGCGTTAAATCTCGGCCGCTAATGCCGAGATAAAGCTATCAATATCTTGCTTAGTGACGCCTAAATGGGTTACTAATCGCAGTGGTTTACCCGGTGAAAACACCATGTTTTGCTCTTTTAACGCATGTGCCACTGCTTTTAAATCGATATGTTCGGCAACATTTGCGTAAACAATGTTGGTATCGATTTGAAAAGTTGACGTATCAAAACCAGTTAACGTGTTTAACTGCTCAGCTAAATACGCCGCGTTATCGTGATCTTCAGCAAGCCTTGCTACATGATGCTCAAGTGCATACTGGCCAGCAGCTGCCAGCATACCCGCTTGGCGCATACCACCACCAAGTACTTTACGCCAGCGGCGCGCTTTATCAATCAGTGCTTTGCTACCTAATAATAGTGAGCCAACAGGCGCACCGAGTCCTTTTGATAAGCAAATAGACACTGAATCAAAATACTGGGTGATCTCAGTGATATCAACACCTAACTTAACCGCCGCGTTATACACGCGGGCACCGTCTAAGTGCAGAGCAAGGTTATGTTTATCAACACACTCTCTGGCTTCTTTTAGATAACTTAGTGGGAGAACTTTGCCGCCAATGGTGTTTTCTAAGCTAAGTAGTTTGGTTTTAGCAAAGTGAAAGTCATCAGCTTTAATTGCAGCCACAACTTTGTTTAAATCTATGCTGCCATCGGCATTATTTTCAATTGGTTGTGGTTGAATAGAACCCAATACAGCAGCACCGCCACCCTCAAATTTGTAGTTATGTGCTTGTTGACCACAAATGTATTCGTCGCCACGTTCACAATGTGCCATCAATGCAAGTAAATTGGCTTGCGTGCCAGAGCTACAATAAAGAGCACTTTCGAAGCCATGGCGCTCAACAGCATATTGTTCAAGCTGATTAACGCTTGGGTCGTCACCATAAACATCGTCGCCTACAGGGGCATCATTCATTACCGCGCGCATGGCTGCTGTTGGTTTTGTAACTGTGTCTGAACGAAAGTCGATCATCTTATTATCCTTATACTAGTTCGTTAAGAATGGCTTCGCGGTCGGCTTGGTCAAAATAGCTCCAAGCAATAAAGCGACTCATTTTTTGGCCTTGTGCCATTTTTATAACTTTTACTTCTTTCACATCAAGTGTGCTAAGCAACTTTTTTATATGCGGCAAAGTGTCAGACTTTGAAACAAGCGATGTAAACCAAATACATTGCTCTGCAAACTCTTGGCTCTCAATACACATTTTACTGATAAATTCGCGCTCACCGCCTTCACACCAAAGCTCGTTTTGGCGGCCACCAAAATTAAGTGCTTTTTGTGGCGCTTTGTTTAGGTTTTTCCATTTACGCTCAGTACCTGCTTTGGCCTGTTGCTCATTGGCATGAAATGGTGGATTGCATAAAGTTAGGTGAAAAACATCTTTATTCGATATCACGCCCGTAAACATTTTATCGGCGTTGTTTTGCTGCTTAACATTAATTTTCAGGCGGTTAAATTGCACAATTTGTTTAGCAATTTTAACAGACAAGGCATCAATATCGGAGCCTGTGAAGTGCCAGCCATATTCGTGATTACCAGTAAGCGGGTAAATCACATTTGCACCCGTGCCTACATCAAGCGCTTTTACTTGCTTTCCCGTCGGAATATGACCTTGGTTATTGCTTGCTAATAAATCGGCTAAGTGATGAATGTAATCCACTCTGCCTGGAACTGGCGGGCAAAGGTAGTTGTCGGGTAAATCCCAAAAATCGATTTTATAATGGCTTTTTAATAACGCTTGGTTGAGGGTTTTAACCGCTAATGCATTGGTGAAATCAATGGTATCATTGCCCGCTGGCGTTTGCGTTATATAAGGTGTTAGGGCAGGAGTATCTTTGCATAGCAAAGTAAAGTCGTAGCCATTTAAGTGGCGATTTCGCGGATGCATTGAGGAAAACCTATCTGTTAGCCATATCAAAGGCTGATTGTACCAAATAAATCTTTGCTCTGAGTTAGTTTGCGGTGGATATTTTTGCTTAGTAGCATTAATACATGGTGAGTAAAATAAGTTGAAAACTGATTGAGTGGATTTACTCAAAGTATGGGCTAGTTGAGGTTAATAGCGAAAGAACGGAGATTTTGGGGATGATACAAGCAACTAAAATTTGTGTTTAAAAAATTTTGACACAAATTGGGTCACATTGGGTACTACCATAAGACATTTAAAGCTGATAAATTCGTAAGTGATTCAATCAAGGAAAAATAATAAAAATCATGGTTAAAAAGATACTTAAAGGAATTGGTATAACATTTTTAGTGTTAATTAGCTTATTTGTACTTTTAGCAATTTGGACTGCGAATAAATCCTCTGCTTACAAAGAAACTGCTATTCCTTACCTAAATTCAGCAATTACAGATATCTCTCAATGGGACCCTCAGACTCTCAAAAGCTATATGACCCCATCATCAATTGAAAATGCCACAGATGAAGATATTTCTAAAATCATGCGTGCATTCTCAAAGTTGGGCGAATTAAAAGAACTAGGTGAATTTGAATTTATAAATGTTAGCTCTAAAGCTGTCACTGGAGGTGGTTCAGGTACTTATGTTACTTATTTAATTCCAGCTTCATACACTAATGGAGACGCAAAAATAACTGTCACGTTAAAAGAAGAAGGTGAGTCATTCTCTATTTATAACTTTAATTTAAATTCGATGGCGCTTATTGATTAAGTTTAGGGGTAAGAGTAACGGCTGGTTTCATTGTTTTAGCCTTTTCGTTAATAGTTGCTGAGCCAAAATGTCACGTATCAATTCTCAAAGGACTAAATATTCAATCGCATGAACCCTCTACTAGGCCCTTTATGGGTTCATATTGTGTTTGGAAAGCCATAACAACAAGGAAGCCAATGAAACAACTATTCGCGGTGTGTTTATTCATTTTTATATCTTTTACATCTCAAGCAATGGGAAATACTGAGCAAGCTGAAAAAGTACCATTTGCAAAATCAGATGAAAGGAATGAGCAAAATAACCTAAGACTTTACGAAATTTTTGTTCCTAAGAAAAATGGTGATCTTTTTTTAACAGAGATTAATTTGTACAAAGAGAACGAGCAAAGTGTTAGCTTAAAATTTGAAGATGCTCACATTTACCCAGATTTTAAAGAAACATACATCGTTATTAACCCTAACTTGGTAAACACTTTCGAGATTTATTTAAATTACTCAACAACCAAAGATGGTGGCCTTGTGATGTGTGGCGGTAATAGAGTAAAGCTAAATATCAATGATTTATTATTCGTTGAAAGCCCTCCTGAAGTTATCCCACCGCCGAGGAAACCATAGCAGATTTTGCATGATATAAATTAAATTACTCATAAAAAACATTGTTGTAAGGGTTAAAAGGTAAGGTTATGGTTCGTTGTCGGTAGTTAAACAGAACTGTAAAATATTTTGCTGCATTTTTGAATGGTTAAATCGGTTTCAATATGATTTAGTTTTATCAAAAATAGCAAGCGCAACTGTTTGTATTTAAATAGTTTATTCTCAAAGGAATGTTTATGTCTAAAATTAAAAAAATAGTGATAGCTGTAGTAATTGTGCTAAGCCTTGGCGCAATTGCTAAACAATACAATGAGAACAATCACACAGAGATGGCAATTAAAGAGTGTGGCAATAAAGACAACGTCGCCAAAGTCGACTCTAAAGGTTTTGAGTGTAAAGACTAATAGAAAATACACTGTTAGGTGAGCAAAGGTGAAGCTGTCATCGCTATCCAAATTATTAAATGAGTACATATCTCCAGAAGTGTTTCTAGGAGAGTTTATAACTGAATTTTCAGATTATGAAAATAAATTGGATATCAAAGGTTCTTCTATTACTCTCGATGTCATTGAAGATGAAGAGATTGCTATATCTTTTGCTGATATAAAAAAACTTTGTGAATTGTTCATTCAAGATAAACTAAATAAAAATCACTTATGCTTTATTGCTGATGCTCTTCAACTATGTGATTTAGTTGATTTTGAAGAGGAAGGAATTTTTGACTACGTAGCTGAATTAACAGATCCAGAAATTAATGGTGTTTTTACAAAACAACGAGCTATTGAAATAGTCGAAAAGTTCACCTAACAAGGCAATTCTAAGTGGGACGTCTAAAGCTTGGCTGGTGGCCATTTGTTGCTGATTTTAGCAAAGCATTTACGCGCCAATTAGTAAGGAAATATGCCCAAGGAAGCATCATAAACGAATGATTTATCTAACACTTAACTCAAATAACTTTAAGGAAACCAAAGAGTTTTATTGCACGACGTTGTCTTTATTTAAAGCTCAATCTGACACAAGGCTAATATGCTTAGCAGGAGAGTTAATTTTAGATTTAGATGGTTCTTGCCCATGCGCAGAGTTTGGAATTCATATAGGCGATAAACAAATAACTATTCTAAAAACTCTCGAAAAGACTGGAGTTGTTTATTCTTTCGAAATCAACATTGCTGGAGATTTTTTGGAGCTAATTGATCCATCGGGTAATAAAGTAGGCATATGGGCGCATGGTGGTTCAATAAAATGATTACGCATAACAAAAAATTATGTCGCCAGAAAGCGGGCTGGGGCGCATATATGAAATACGTTTTAGGAATACTAATAATGATTTGGAGTATTTTTTCTTCCGCCAAAGACTATCCAGAAGTAGTTGTTGGTGAGGAAGATGGTTTTGTCGATCTGACCTTTACAATTTCGAACTCCAAGAAGCTCGAATCTGGTTCATATGAAGTTGTCGTTAAAGGCAACCTGAAAGGCGATATAGTTGGGTTTGCAATCGAGCTGTTGCCATCGTGGAACCCGCAATCAGTAGAAGGTATTGATGATCCCTTTTATTGGGGAGAGGCATTCTTCAAGAACACCGGAGAGGAGTCAGTTGCCTTTATAAGATCACTAGCTAGTCTCTACGGAGCTACCGTAAGTGGTGCATCGGTTTCAAATGAGGTATACGCCCAAGTGGTTGGGCTTGCATGCAATCCTGAACAGCTTGAGGTCTCACCCTGCAAAATGAAGTTCTTCTTCAATCCTGACGGAGAGGAAGCGCTGTATTCTGAGGTTTTCATAAACATTGATCTTTCTGAGAATAAGCTGGAGTTCAATGAAAAGGACAATGATTATCGTACGCCATTATTACGTTCATTGTTGCAATAAAGGCTTAACAAGCGGCTGCACCAGACAAATTTCCGCTGTCACCTTTTTGGCGTGGCAAAAAAGTAGCCATCAAAAATTTGCTTGTTGAGCCGGGCGTTATGTATTCCGGTAGAAATATGGACAACCTGAAAAATTCGATTATGGCACTTGCCGCATCAGCAAAAGTTCAAGAGGCACTTTATCCAAGTTTCGCGGCTGTTGGTGATGAGTTGGTGCTTGAGTTTAATGAATGCTTAGACGACTTGAAAATTAGTGATTTAACACCTGAACAAGCAGCATCTATTGAAGCGTTAGATGTTTTCATTAATCAGCATTCAGGTGCGCAATTCTCAGCCATGTACCTTGAAAATAATGCTCTATATGAAGATTCTAATTGGGATAAAATTAGGTCACTTGCCAAGCTGGTTGCTAAAGAGATGGGTTGGTCACTAACCGAACCAGCCAAACAAAAACATAGAATTGTAACTGGTTAGCTGAGAGCACATAACAAACGCATTAATAATGAACGCCTAACGCTTGGCTGGCGCTCGTTCCTCGCTATTTTAGCCAAGCTTAATCCGCCCATTATGCGGGCGTTAGCTTTTAAAGTAAGGATTGACTATTGAGGAAAGTTTTAGCTGTTATAATTGTCACTTATATTTTTTATGGGTGGATTGGTTATTTTTGGGATAATTCAGAAGGATCAAATAAACTAGCTAAATTTAGTAGTCTTACTATTGAAGATATTGTCTCAATTGAAGCGATAAATTCTGAGTATATTAATGTGACAAATTCAGCATTAAATTCCACCCATTCAAAAGAACTATTAATTAATGCTATTACTAGTGCGGAGCAAGCATCAATCGCTAAGAGACCACCCAAAAACACCAAACTATATATTAGAATTAAAACAAAGAACGACACCATAGGTTTGAATCTGATGGTTCCACTTACCAAAAGAGGTGAAATGTATTTTGTTGTTGTAGATCGGGTTTATGATGGTGAAAGTTACACTCAGAATAGTTATGGTCGCTTTATAACTACTGGGCTTTATGAATTTTTAGTTGAGGCAAAGTTAGTAAACGAGAGCTAACAAGCAATTAAACAGGGGTAAATAACTTGCGGGCTATTCGCTTCGCTCAATTTTACCCCACAATTTTTAACCCGTTAATTGAACGTTAGCTTTACAGGTATAAAGAATGGAAAAAATATATCGAGAGAGCAAAGACGGAAAGATTGTAAAAGGCATTGGTTTACCTGCCTTTATTCACAATATGCAATATCATCTTGTAACCATCAAAGTTTATGAAGATGGGGTAATTGATTGCTGGGAAAAAGTTGATTTCGAGGGCTTCGTTAATAAAGTTAATTCCGGGTGGGTTGTTACCCAAGTTCCTAAAGGGGAAGATGTTTCTAGGTTTCACTCGTTTATTGGTAAATCTGATGATTTAAACACCTACATAGATGAACGAGAGTTTATCAAAGAAGTTAGAGATACTCTTGATGAGCTTCAGGGTAGGAAATCAAGCTCTGAAAGATGTCGAGAAGCATTTAGTGAATTCCTTCGAAATCCGAACTCGGATATTGCCAAGAAGCTAAAAGATGAATATGAATCTACACCTGAGCACTTAAGAAGATATGTTTTGGGTGATATGGATTCTAAAGATGGTCCAATAAGATACGTATTGGAGGGGAAAGAAGTGGAGGAAGAGCGGCTTAAGTATTGGCGTGAACGGTACAATCACAGCAGCTAACAAAGTTGTCAAATTGACAGTTTTTCCGTCGCTCTTTTTTGTGCTTAATAGCACAAACGGGCTCCTCCAAAACTGCAATTTACAACGGCGTTATATGCCTAAGAGAGTTATGTGAATATTGCTATTTTTGTAGTTTCATTTGTGGTCTATGTTTGGCTCTGCTTGGGTATCGTAAAGTTCCATAAACATTTAGCAGATAAACTTAAACTGGTTAATCGTCGTAGTTTGTTAAACGTGTTTAGCCAATATATTTGGTTTCTGTTGTTTATCGTTACCTACATTCCGTTTAGTATATTCTTCCCTGCATGGTTAAATGGAAAACTTGGCATAGTGCAAGAGTCCCCAAATGTAGCAGCTATTTTCATTTTGTTGGGATGTTTAACACTAGTAATTACTATGTGGCTAGGTTATAAAAAAACTAAGCAGGCGAATTGGTAATCGGCATATAACAAAGCAAATTAAAAAGTGCGGACAAAAAACTAGTTGGCTTTGTTCGTACCTTACAAATTTTTAGCCAACTAATTTTTGCCGTTTATTTGCGGCGTTAGGCATCTAAATGAGAAACGAAGGATTAGTTAAAGTTCACGTATCTTTACCCAATCACTGGATGATTGGTGGCGAGTCTATGTGGGCAGAGCCGCTAGGGAATAATATTTATCGGCTTGAAAACGTTCCATTCTTTTCGTACTCGTTAAACTTCAAGGATGAAGTAAAAGCTTTTGAGGACGATAACGGCATATTGGAAATTGAAAATGTCATAGCAAGAAGCGGTAACCGCACTCTCAGAATAATTTTTGACAAATCAATTGATAGAGATAAACAAGATTTTTATATTGAAAAAATTCGCGATTTGGATTGTTCATTGGAAAGATGGGATGAAACATACTTAACTGTCAATGTTCGTAAATCTGCTTGCTATTTAGATGTAATCAAAAAGTTTGATATCTGGGATGAGGAAGAAATTTTTGCTTATGAAACATGTGACGAGCAAATTCCAGGATCCTTCGATGCTGAGCCGGATGACGATGCCTAACAAACTGTTTAAAGTGGACAAAATTACGTTGGCTTGGTTTCGCTCCGCGTCACAATTTAGCCAACATAATTTTGCCCATTAACAGGGCGTTATGTGTAAATTATGACCATAGAAACATTCAACCATATTGAAGCTAGCTTATGGTTCAGTATTGGCTTAGGGATGCTAATTACTGCTGTCATTAGGCGCAGAGATAATCGTTGGCTAACGCTTTTTCTGGTAGCTACGGTTGCATTCACTCTATTTGGCGTATCAGACATAATCGAAGCTGAGACAGGAGCATGGTGGAAACCATTGGAACTATTGGCTCTTAAAGCCACCTGTGTTTTAACTTTTATATGGTGCTATTTCAAAGGGAAAAAATTAAGTGCCCAAAACACATAATAAGCGCCATTTAAACGCCGCTGCGCGGCTCATTTCGCAACACGCTGATCGCGTTTGTGGCGGCCGTTACCACCGTCCGCTTCTGGCACAGAACCGCCCGTCGACTAAAACTCATTTCTATCCAATTTTCGCCTACGCGTATTTGCCCTAAACGTGTTTAGGCGCATGACTCAAAAGAGCGAACTTCGGCCGTTCGAAATTACTGTTCTATTTCGTCAAAGCATATTGTTTGCATAGTCAGGAAAACGACCCAATCGCTCGTTTTTATCCTGAGGTAAAAGCGAGAACTCCTAAATTTTAATAACACTGGTAATTAGTTAACAAGTTTGTTAGAAATAATCTAATAAGAAAAACGAGCTACGCTGTGGTAGGAAAACGCGCGATTAGCTCGCTATAAACATGTTATGTTTCAAGGACGGTTGGTGAAATTCTTTAAGTATTTAGCTCTTTTCATTGTTTCCATTATCGTTTTATATCTTGTTTTAAGCGTTACTATTTATCGATTGTCAAACTTTGATAAAGTTGAATGCATTACAAGTGAAGTCGTATATGATTTTGTCGATATACAACTCACTCCTAGAGAAATATTTGAAACAGGTGTTTTAAGTAAAAGCGTTGTAACCTTAGCTTTTGAAAATAAACGCTTCTTTATAGAAAGTGTAGATAAGCAAAAACTATGGAAAGTAAACCCACGAGATATGCAGAAACTGGGTTACACTTTGAGTGCGAAAGTATGCGCACAACCATTAATGTTTGGTGGTTACGGTGTTGCAGAAGTTTCTAATATTACAAAGATTGATAAGCAACCTATCATTACTAAATGAAACATAACAAGCCAATGCAGGCAGGGACTTTTTACAGTTGGCTAAGTTCCGCTTCGCTTCACATGATAGCCAACTGTTAAAAGCCCATTATTAGGGCGTTAGCCGTACAAGGAAAGTTATGAGAAAAATCTTACCTATTTTATTTATACTTCTCTCAGGTAATGCCATTAGCAATGATGATTTTAGTTGGTTAACGCCAGATGGGAATAAAGCTCCTGAAACAGAAAATCAGAAAAGTAAATCTGGTTTTGGTGGCTGGTTGGTCGTAACGCCAGATAAAGACTGGGAAGAAAAATGGAATACTCCCAGTGAAAATATTCCCTATTTTTCTGAAGCTAAAGATGTAAAGCTAGGTGAAGAGTTAACTATCCTTCCATTTTTCGCTAATCCAAAATTAAATGAATCTAATTACTTCGAAATTTTATGTGATATTAAAGTAGAAAAGCCTGATGGTACTTACTCAATAAATGAGAAAAATATCCCGTGTGCTAAAGGTAAGCTCGATATAAGCCCTCTTTCCGTATTTTTAACACAAACCGTGATTAAATATATTGGCGAACAGGGAGACCCCTATGGGGTTTGGACAGTTTATTTCGATATGAAGGATTCAATAAGAGGTATAAATATTCCTCTAAAAACTTCCTTCAATTTGGTTAAATAGTACGGCTAACAAGCCAAGTAAGCGGGACAATAACACGTGGGCTCCCGTCACTTCGTTCCGTATTATAGCCCACGTGTTATTGCCCCTTCTTGGGGCGTTATGTTTTCAGGGAGATCTAGTTTTGCGTCATATTCTATTCGCCATTACGATAATTTTTTTAACTGGTTGTGCAGCTGCATTAGTTCCATACACCAGCGATCCAAATCAAAAGTTGTCCGATGCTTATTGGCTCTTTGACACCAAACAAAGAGCGTTGCCTGCACAAAAGCTCATTTTGGAATCAATTGAAATATTTAAAGAAGAAGGTAATCAATCAGGACTCGCAAAAGCGTACGTCACTTATGCTATTTTTCTGAGATCATACGCTGTCGATAGGTATGCTGAACATTACAAAGAGACTGGCTTTAATAGTGGGGAAATAGCTTTCAATGATCGATATAATGCTTCTATAGAGTATTTAGAGAAATCTGTTTCCATATACCAGGAGAAAAAGGAGTTTGATAATTTAACAAACGCCTTTTTACATATGGGATTTACATACCTTACAGATAACAATGTTGCTAAAGGTTGTGAGATGTTCTTGAAAAGTTTAGAAATGAGCAAAGTTTTCATAACAAAGAATCCTGACGCCAAGTTGAATTTAGGCGGATATAACTCGTATCAAGAATACATTGATAACAAAATGCAGCAGGCAAAATGTCCCGCGTAATGAAAATATAACAAGCCAAGTCAACGGGACAATTTTAAGCTGGCTCCCGTCGCTTCGCTCCTAATTTTAGCCAGCTTAAAAGTTGCCCCTGCTTGGGGCGTTATATGCCATGAAACTATTTGCGTTAATTTTGAGTATTCTATCATTTTCAACTTTTGCTGAGGTTAACTTAGTAAAAATTGATAAGTCAGAAAATAAAATGTATTTACTGGATGATGGTAAAGTAATAAAAGAATATCGTGTTGCTTTTGGTGGTGCACCCAAAGGTCACAAGGAACAAGAAGGTGATCAGAAAACTCCCGAAGGTGTTTATACATTAGACTATAAAAAAGAAGATTCTTCTTTTTACCGAGCAATGCACATCAATTATCCCAATGAAGCTGATTTAGATAATGCTAAAAGAAAAGGTGTTTCTGCTGGAGGTTTTATCATGGTGCATGGGCAAAGGAATTGGTTGGGTTGGTTGTCTGGAATTACTCAAAATTTCAATTGGACAAATGGTTGTATTGCTTTAACAAATTCAGAAATGGATGAATTCATGGATTTGGTTAAAGTAGGCACAAAAATCCAAATAGAGTGGTAATTGGCATATAACAAGGCAATTATGATGGGACGCAAAACAGCAGGCTTGCGCTCCTTCGTCGCTAATTTTAGCCTGCTATTTTGCGCCGGTTAGGCAAGCGTTAGGTGTACAGGAGAATATCGTGCAATCAAAGATTATGTACATCGAATTAAAGTCCGATGGATTACAAGGTGAAGGTCGTATTGGTTTGGTCAAATTGTCCAAATCAGGAAACACTCTGTACTATAAAGATAGAGTATTTCAAAAGGCTAAAGGAATGCCTCTGAAAGCAAATTACTTTGATGAAAGTACACTTGAGGATTTTTGGATCTCTTCACCGCGTAAAGATGGTAATGACTCCTTATTTTCTAGTACCGTAAATATTGATGAAGATGTTCGAATCGAATATTGGGAAAGAATAAGAGAATTACCTAAATTGACCCAAAACAACACCTATAAATCTTCTGGCAAAACTAAAGCCGAGCGAGAAAAAATAGAAAAAGGGCTAAGGCGTCGTCAAATGGATAATGCTTGGATGCCGAGTTAATGTACACCTAACAAGGCAATCATGGATGGGACGTCTAAAGCTTGGCTGGCGCTCATTCTTCGCTAATTTTAGCCAAGCTTAATACGCCCCATATTGCGGCGTTAGGTGTCTAGGGAGGACGAGTGTTAACTCAACAACTGAAATTCAAATATAAGCTACTTACGCATACCATTTCCTTATTGTGCTTTTTGCCTTCGATAGTTGTCATGTTCAAGTTGTTACCAGTATTTGAATACCTAGAAGAAAACTACCCTAGTGGCGTAGTTGCTTTGTTTTTCCTATTTGGAGTAACTTCTATATTCCTTTTGAACACTGTTACAGTTTAGTTTAGTTACAGAGCTGTATTTAAAAAGCTTCACCCAGTTTCAAATAAGCAATTCTGGGAGTTAGCTTGGTGTCGCTGGTATCCTGAGCATTGGTTAAAATAGACACCTAACAAAGCAAATTAAAAAGTGCGGACAAAAAATAGTTGGCTTTGTTCGTACCTTACAAATTTTTAGCCAACTAATTTTTGCCGTTTATTTGCGGCGTTAGGTTACTAATGAGTACAGATATAGAACCGATGTATATTGATTGCGGTAAGCATGGAAAGCGAGTGGCTGCCGTACTATGTGGTCATCTTGTCAAACCTGAGGGAGAGCCTCTCGGTTTCATTGAAAATTCAAGCGTTCCAAATGATCTTCAAGCTTGGTGTTATCAATGTGAGGCTGTTTTTGAGGAAGAGGACGGCATGACAGAAAGATTCAGAGAGTTTAATCAAATGTCAGTCGTATGTGTTAACTGTTACGAACAAGCAGCACAGTATCACAATGTAGATTGAGGTTCGTAACCTAACAAGCTGTTTAAAATGGACGCCTTACTGCTTGGCTGGCGCTCATTCTTCGCTAATTTTAGCCAAGCGTAATCCGCCCATTAACAGGGCGTTATACGTTTCTCAGGGATGGTTATGAATTTAAAGTCTTTTCAAATTACTTTACTCTTCTTTATCACTTTATTTCTTGTAGCCTGTTCTGTTGCCTCAAAATTCGAGATTTATAACAACACTGGCGTGGAAATAACACTCACATTAAATAAAGGTGATTATTCAGCGTCATATAATATAAAGCCAGCAAGCTCTATCACTATAGATTATTGGGATTTACCTAATGGTGCAAAAGCAACTGTTAAATCCAATAATTTTAGTTGGGAATTTTTGCCAGAATATGTAAGTCACAGTTTTGCAAAGCGTTCAATGATACCAAGTTACAACTTGTTTAAATTACAAATTGATCTAAGCGGAACCGTTTATGTTGTTGCGCCAGAATCAGATTTTCCTGCTCAACAACACGTTGAGCAACCTGAGTTTTACCCATTGCAAACACACAATTAAAAACGTATAACAATCGCATTAAGGGTGGACGCAAAAAGCTTGGCTGCGCTCATTCTTCGCTATTATAGCCAAGCTTTATTGCGCCACTTATGCGGGCGTTGGTATGACTCCCCATGTCAAGCAGGGTACACCGATCCCTGCCTAAACTTTTAAGCCTTTTATAATCTGTCTTTCACTCAATAAAGTGAGTTAACACATCGAATGAAGCAAGTAATGTCGTCGGTTATCATGCTGGTATCCGTGGATTACTCACTTTTATGAGCAGAGCCTACCTTACTTAACCCGTCGTAGCACCTGTCTTCAGTCTATGTTCGTGGTTCAATAATTATTGCTAATTACTGCCATCCTAACGCCCTCGGTGGTTGTGCCACACCCGATGCTTGATCCAATGTATTAACTCAAAGCCGATTTTCACTTTATGCCGGAACCCGTGCGATACGTAGTTTTGGGTTAACCGGACTTAATACTGTTTCTCTGGCAATCGCCCAGATATAGGCAATCATTTCCCGCGCAATAGCCGTTACCACCACATTATAATGCTTACCCTTATGCATCAGACGCTGATATCGACGACACAGCCTGAGTTGTGCCTGCCAGGCCATATCAACAATGTGTTTGGGCAACCCTTCTTGGCGCTTTTGTAACTCGGTGGTCACCGCGGCTTGATAGCGATAACTGTGCGCTCCTTCCACTAACAGCCGTCTTGCTCGGCCATTGCCACATTTGGTGATTGCCCCTAAATGGCGCTTGCCACCACTGGAATGCTCTGAAGGGACTAAGCCTACATAACTCATTAATTTCCTTGGGTGGTCGAAGCGTGTTAAGTCGCCAAGCTCTGCAATCACACCTGCCGCTACCAACAGTCTGACACCACGCATGGCTTGTATGGCTTTCACTACGGGATAATACCGCCAGTTTCTGACCTGATACTCAAGTTCATTGTCGAGTCGTCTCAGCCTATTAATCCGCTCATTGATGGTTTGAATGTATTCCTGTAATACAATTTGTTGGGCTGGATGAGGCAGCACCAATTCAGTGAGCCAGCGCAGGTGTTTAAGCGACCAGTTTGCCGTGCCGCTGTAGTTAATATTATTGCGTAGGAGCAGTGCTTTAAGTTGGTACTTGGCGTCTTTCAAATCTTTCATAGCCGTTTCTCGGGCGCGGGATAAATCTCGAACGGCTTCATCTTCAGGCTCAGGAACATAAATGGGAGTGAGGTCTTCCGATTTCAGTAGTTTGACCAACTTAATGGCATCACGTTTATCGGTCTTTACACGCTCACCGGGCTTTTTGGGAATAAGTGACGGGGCAACGACATAACAGCAATGGCCAAGGCTGGTAATGAGCCGATATATCCAATAACCACAAGGACCTGCCTCATAGACGAAGTGCAAAGTTACGTGCGGATACTTGGATTCAAATTGTCTGATAAGCTTTTTAACGGCAGCTTTAGCCGAAGGGATGCGGCCATAATGCACGGGTTGTGCGCCTCGATGGTCCTCAAGGTAAGCGATTTCATTAAATTCTTTATGTGTGTCTAAGCCAATAAAAAGTATGCTATGTTTGTTCATGCTAGCCTCCGCTGTTTAGTTATTTGACAAACTAATTATGGCTCTGGCTTTTAGCTAACCCACGAAAATGCGGAGGCTAGCACCTCATGGGGAGTCATTATGTCTATGCGTCTCGAGAAAATGGAGTTTCTAATTGACCTCTGAATTCAAACCTAAGTTTTGGTCAAATCTAAAAATAACACTCAAATTCGTTGGAATTGTGTTAGTTGGTTTAATCGTAAAAATAACAATAGATGAACTTCAAGAAGGCGAAATTGAAGACCCGACAGCACCTTTAGTTCTATTAGCTTTTGTACCTACATTATTGATTGGTGTTTTCACTTATACAAAATTAAAGTTATCAAGTATAAACAAATTTATTGGTTCACTTATTTTTGCTTTCGCTATTTCACTTTCAATTCTGGTACTTTATTTTATAGCTGTAAGTATTGGCTACTCCGAAATAAATATAAGGTTAGCCAAATTTTTTACTGCAATTATTTTTGTGTCTACTGCGTTGTTGTATCTTCAACTGCCATGGCAAAAAGACGCATAACAAGTGCCTAAACTAAAGGACGCAAAACAGCAGGCTTGCGCTCCTCGTCGCTAATTTTAGCCTGCTATTTTGCGCCGGTTAGGCAAGTGTTATACGTATCGAAGGATCGGTTTAGTAATATGAAATACTTTTCAATTTTTTTGATTCTACTTTCAATTGTTGGCTGTAAATCTACTCGAAATACAATCGAATACACTGACCCTGGTTTTTATCTTCAACCAGTCTTAAAAATGAAAGTAGTACCTACTTTTTCAAACCCTGTTATCTATGAGGTTACTAGGCACAAACCCTATCAGTTAATAACTACAACTTATGAGGGCGCTGGGGGTTATGACTGGAAAGGTATTAAATCAAAGAAAAGTATTGAATTAACAGAAGAACAGTACTCAAATTTGGTTAGTAAGTTAGAGAAAACACTGGTGTTTCCGAAAGATAAAACTCGGGGAATGGATGGAGATACTTGGATGCTAGAAAGCTCTTTGTATCAATACACTGCCGTAGCATATTGGGAGCCAGAATATCAAACAGATAAACGTGGGCTTGAAGATTTTGTAAGATTAAAAAGTTACCTTGAACAACTAAGCAGCGATAAATAGGTGTAAAATACGTATAACAAACAGTTTAAAAGCGGACAAAATTCAGTTGGCTGGTTTCGCTCCGCTTCACATTATAGCCAACCAAATTTTGCCTTTTAACTGAGGCGTTAAGTGCTTGTATGAAAAAAGTAATCATCATACTAATTGTAATGACTCTCTTGTTATTTTGGACCGTAGAACACAAGCCGGGTGGAAGCTTTGATTATTATTTACTGTTAAAACCTTACCCTACATTAGATTTATTTTTAGGAGGCGGAGAAGAAGGCCACTATGCTCGCAGGATTGCGAACGGAGAATTTCCGGATTGGCTTGTAAATGAGCAATACATCAAACTAGCGTGGGGTAGCTGGGAAGATAATACAAAGCCTTGGGAATATCTCAGAATTGGGACTTTAATGGTTGTGTTTTTGGGATGGCCTATTTTATTTATCATTTGGTCTGGCTTAGCAGCCAAAACACACTTAACAAGGCGCTCAAGCAAGACGCCGTAACCGGCGCTGCTTAGCTTGGCGTTATGTTCTAAGGAGGTATCATGATTAGCACATTATTACTTGTGGTTGGTGTCCAATTTGGCGTAACTAAAGCATGCAATGACCCTGATGTTGATTTGCTAGATGAGCCCATAAGCATAGCAGCACCAATAGAAGGTAAAGACAGTATTTTTGAACCCAGTACAATACGGTTCAACTCTTCTTTACCTTCTGCTTGTGCAGTAACAAATACAGAAGCCACCGTGGAATTTGATGTATCAAATGAAGGTAAAGTAATAAATTTAAAAATATTGAGTATTAATCCACCACGAATACATTCAAGGGTAATATTAAGAGGGCTGAGAAAAGCAATAGTATTACCTAATGCATTTGGTACAGACGGTAATAAAGTACATGTTAAATACGTACAGTTTAAAAAGAGAACAGAACAAATTAATTAAACAATGGACATAGAACAGCGGGGTTGCGCTCATTCTTCGCTTAGTTTAGCCTGATATTTTGCGCTGTTTATTATGGCATTATGTTTAATTTATGATTCGATATTGTATTCTCGTTTGTGTTGGGTTCGTTTCCGGATGCTCATTATTATTAATAGGTGAAAATGTTGTTTCTATTTCGGGTGAAGTAGAAGGAGACTGTTTGCTTTCATTAATCCCCAATGATGCCGAAATCATTCATAACTTTTATACCCGAGATGTAAGTGGAAAATTCAATGAAGGATTTACGGTATTATCTAGAAGCGATATTTATAAAGTAACAGTAAGCTGTAATGGAACTTTGGTTTATTCAACTGTAATTAATTACCCAGAAGAAATGGATAAATTTAATTTGGGTGTCATTAGCCCTAGTGATTAAACATAACAATCCAATTAAGGTGTGACTGCTAACGCTTGGCTCAGTTTCGCTTCGCTACACAAGTTTATGCCCTGCATTACCAGCCTCTTAGTGTTGAGCTACCAAATAAATACTCTAAACATTTTTGTCCAGATAAAGTCAACGTCTGCTCGCACTCAATGATGGCCTAATGACCGCAAATGGCAAAAGGCCGTCTCTCCAGAATATGTTAATTACGTAGCATTAAAATCATCAAACAAACTTTTTCAGCACCATTTCATAGCTTTTCGTTAGAGATCATTTAGCCAAAGGCTTCTGTAACTCGAACTTCTAACATCGATAAATAATGGCTCTGCATTGGTGTTACTATTTTATCAAAATCTCATCGTGCCTGAGATTCTCATTTTGAGTGGCAATCGCCAGGCATGGCGATTGCCACATAATTTGAGAATCTCAGGCAGCTACTATTATTTGGATTCAAAGAGTTGAAGATTCGAGAAAATAAGAAATTGCCACTCAATTTGAGATCCCTTATAAAATTGGCGTTCAAAATGAGATTCATAAAACACTAACCAACTGGCGTTACTGAGCAGAGTATCGGCGTTGTACTCGATTATCGAACTTGTATGCTACATATGAAGCCAGTTACTGGTCAAGTGGTTTGTAGCGCACATAAACAGGTGAAGTGGCCCAAAAATAGGGCTTTGGTGACGGTGATTTTGACTGGCTACCGAATCATAGTTAATGATGTACCTCAAATTCAACAGATACATAAAGGCTGTATACCTTTATTGTTTGGGGGATCTGAGCAATTAACACTTTCACTTGTCAGGTGCTAGTCGCATGTGCGCTCTGGAGAGTTATAGAAATTATTACACTCGAAGGTTGGTTTATACTTAAACTTCCATGAGAGGAGATAAACACGTATACAGAATATTTTATTTGAGTATCGTGACACATCATTATTCATTTTTATTACCTTCATCATTGAACATTGAGTCTATTTCTTTGTTTAGCATCGTAAAGTCTGTGGTGATTCGAGGTAAATTTGACCTGGCGATAGTTGATGTTGCAGGTTTTCCACTTGCTTGGTTATTTGAAGCAAATGGATCTTGTAGCGAGTCATTTTCTTCAAAAGTAGTAGGCCAAGTACTGTCAATGTTATCCCATCCGCTTTTACCCTGCGTGATGCTTAATTCTAAATTTAATAGTGATAAATATTTAAGAAGGTACTTAATTCCACCATCAAAGATGCCATTTTCCATTTGTGATATTTGCCTACGACCAATATTAAGAACTTCTGACACTTTTTCTTGAGTAAGTCCTTTCGATTTACGTGCATTTTTTAATTTTTCACCGTCATACAGTTTCATAGGTGCACCTATAACGCTTCTTTCTTGTTACTATATCATAATAAGGCATAGATTAAGTTACTATATAGTATCATTTAACTATGTTGTTACTATATAGTAATGTAGGGCTTTTTGATGCATATTAAAGGTGTGACTTTAATAGTTTGAATAGCTAGAGGCTGCAAAATCTGTTCTCCTGTTTCCAATATTCTGAATAAACGTTACCAGTATTCTGCTTATTCGTTAGCACTTTACTATGGTAATAGTCAGGATTAGACCCACGCTTCGGTTATGTTATTAACCCAGATTTTTCTATCATAGGCCATCAAATAAATTGAGTTGTGGCTTATGAATACCACCGTAAAAAATTGGTATATTGTTGCGGTTATGGATGGGGAACAATTGGTCGGTGAAGTGTTATACGGGACCGTGCAAGAGGACCAAACTTTTCGCTTTTATGGAGGGGACTACGTGACTACATCACGGATCGTGTGGAGAGATCTTAAAGCTCATCAGGTGTTAACATCCAGCCATTCACATTATCAACTCATTGGTAAAGGAAAAAAGCAATCATCGATTTAGACGATTTTGAACTGTTACGCCACGGATTTTCACCTGAGCAAATTAAAATTTTAAACAATCCATCATCACTTGTTGCCCATTAGAAATTTTGGCACCAAACCAAAGGGCATTAGTAGCAGAACTTTTTGTTGGTAGGTTTAGGCAAAAGAAAAGCCAGCAGTGCTGGCTTTCTATGACTTCTAGGCTAAAAAGGAGTAGCTATATATCTCCCCCAATTAAAGTATGGAACTCAATTGAAACCCACATAAGCTCTACGTAACTTATTAACAGGCCGCATATAAAGGTTGCTAATAAAAAGGCAATTGAAGTACTTACTTTTTTGTAAACGTAGAAACTCATAACAAATGGTAATGTAAAAATTAGTAGCACTAAACTATTGTACCAACCTTGTTTCTGTTCTAGTAATAATACAAATACAAGATCAAGTGAGCATAAGAACATCAGATAAATTAAAGCAATTAATGCAAGCATACCCATATGCTTTACCAGTTTGTTGCTCATCACTATTTGCCACCTTTACCCATAATGTTTTGCAGCATTTCAAGCTGTCCATATCTTTTTATTACATCCGTTACAAAGTCTTGGCAGTTATTGGTAAGAAAATTATAGCCATCATTTGGGTAATTTTTCTTCACATCATTCACTGCATCTCGAATTAGATCATCATCATAACTCTTGGCATCACATTGATATTTGCTTTTATTTTTGCTGTCATCAAATAAACCACCTTTAGTATAACCCCAGTTATCTCCAGTACCATCTTCGGAAAAGATATGTTCGTGGAAAACACCTAAGTCTAGACCTGTTGCTCCACTAGTTTGAAAATCCCCAGCAAATGAAAGGGGCCTTTTGCATATTTGAGCAAGACCTAACGGGTCTATTCTTGAGATAGGATTACCACCTACATAAGCATAAGTATTCATACCACCAAGCAATCCAATTGGGTCAGATTGAGTATAGCGTCCCGTTTCTGGGTCGTAATAACGATTGATGTTGTACCAAAGCCCTGATTCACTGTCATAGTACTGCCCTGGAAAGCCTATATTAAACTCACCTATTGAACTGCTTTTAACCGTTCTGTCAAACGCTTTAAGATTAGCGCGCCATACAACTGATTGATTAGTATCTGTAATTAACTCTGGTCGGCCCAATTGGTCGCTATGGACGTAATAAAGTTGGTTATTAAGTATATACGCTACAACTTGAGCATTGAGATAAATATATTCTTTTTCGGAGTCAGGCTCTGCTAGTAGTCTCCCATTTACATCATAAATATAACGTTCTGTTGCTTCAGGTGACTTTTTATAAACCCTTAGGTTGGCTAAGTTATAACCATACTCCGTAGTCACACTTCCTTTGGTGACACTTTCCATGCGATTAAGACCATCATAGCGGTATGTTTTATTACTGTTACTGACGACATTACCATTTAAATCATAATTATAATAATTCACACCGACTTTTTTGACTCGATTCGAGCCGCTAAAGTAGGTGTAGCTATTTATGCCATTAGAAAGCCGATTACCAACTTCATCATAGTTATAGTCGTTACTGTAAGCATCACTCGAGATAGTTTCTAATTGATATAAATCGGTATGAGAAAAAGTATGTGAGTAATTCGGGTTGTATGTATTAAAAATTGAGTCAATATTATCTGCCGAATCATAGCCGAATTCTAAGCTCTGCTTACCAGCCGTTGTAATTTCCGTAAGTCTATAATCTAAATCAAAATTCATTGTATGCGCTAAGCTGTTTCCATATGACCAAGCTGTAGCTGGCCCAAATGGTTTGTACGTTATATTCGATAAGATAGTTTTACTTACGCCACCGATTACTGCCGTAATAGCACTCACTTTATTTATACTATTGTAATGGTACGTAACCTTATTACCACTTGGATAAGTCATCTCACTTAATCTACCGAAACTATCCGGCTTATATTGAACAGTACTCAGTTGATTTTCGATATGCTCGCTTTGAGTCGTTATCTCGCCATAAGTATTATAGGTATATGCGGAGCAGCTATCACTCGTAGCAACACCAGCCAAGTAACCGATGTCTCCATTCGAATCATATACACTTTGTTGCATTTCAAAACCTGAAATCACGAGAGTTTGACGGTTTAGGGTATCGTACTGATATCTTGTAACAGTGCCTTTAGCATCAACTTTTTCTATTAAGTTCCCAGCTTTATCATATTCGAATGTGGTAGTCCCTGTATCAGGACTTGTTTGTGAAACTAACTGACCAAAGCCGTCATAGAGGTATGACGTTGTGTTACCATTAGCATCCGTCACCGACGTCAGTAACCCTTGCTGGTTATAACCATAGCTTGTGACATTCATTAACGCATCCGTGGTCGTTTTCAATCGGCCAAGACTGTCGTAAGTATAGCTAGTCTTATTACCTTTTGCGTCTGTAATATCTTTAACATTGCCATCGGAATAGTAAACAATGGTTTGGCTTTGACCGTTTTGACCTTCCATTAAGCGTACTCGACCCAGTTCATCGTATGAGGTACTGCCAATATAATAGGTCGTACCGCCGGATTTGTACCGTACTTCCTCGGGGTTACTCATGGTGTCATACGTATACGATTGGGTTGCACCGCTGTTGTCAGTGATGCCTATTGCTCTATACCCATCATCGAAGCTGCGGTCTATATATGCACCTCCTGGTGAAGTAACTTTATCTAGTTGACCGAGTGCATTATAAGTGAAGGTCGACGATGCACGGCTTCCTAGTCTGATAGCTTCTAATTGATTGTTGATGTTATATGTATACGTTGTAACTAATCCATTAGGGGCCGTTTCAGAAAGAATATTACCATTCTCATCAAAGCTATCGTAAGTAGATTCATTGCCTATCGCATCGACTTCCTTGGTGATAAAACCTTGCTCGTTGAAATAAATAGTAGTGATGTCATTCACATCTGTTCTAGGGCCGTTGATTGTCATGCTCTTTACGGCACCATTTACATATTCGGTGTACGTCATAGTAGTCGTTCGGACACCGTCATAAATCAAATCAGTCTGAGTAATATTTTTAATACGCTGCTTATCATCATAGTCGAACTCTGTACGTAAGGAGGGTGTTTCAATCTTGGTTTTTAAGTGTTTGAATGTTGAGTGCCAAGTATAATTCGTTTGAATTGCATCGGGCGTATCAAAAGCTTCCGTAACAGAATTAAGCTGCCCTTCATCATTGAAGTCATAATCTGTTACACGCCCTTGCCAATCGGTTACCTTATCTTCAAATCCATTAGTATCATAAGTGTACTGCTGGTTCGCTGAAGCACAATACGTTGCATCTTGGCGACTGACCGATGATAACCTTTTTTTATTGTTAATTTTTATATAGTCGTAATCGGTAACTAATCCCAGCGGATTGGTTACCGTTGTTTTATTCGAAGAGTAAGCAAATGAGAACCTTTCTATATTTGCGTCAGCTCCGTGAGCACTAGAGAGAGCCTTGCCCGTAATTGGGTCATAAGTGAATGTTGCGTACACCTCACCATTTACTCTTATTTGAGTTAACGCATTAGGGTTATTGCTATCGGTGTAATAAAACTGTTTATACGAGCCATCAGGCATGGTTTGTTTTGACAGCTTCCCGCTAGAATATTCATACACGTAACTATTATTTTTACTGTCTGTCACTTTAGTGACACGCCCTAGACTATACTCTAAGTTTAAGTAACTACCGTTTGATGAGCTAACTTTAGTTGGTAGGTCATTAGTGTATTCGTAAGTATGAACTTGACCTGCGGGGGTAGTGCGGGTTAAAACTTGCCCTTGGTCATTATAAACCTCAACTAGTCCATTTATTTCTTGCAGAGTAAAGTGATTATTACTGAAAGTAATTTTCGCTCCATCTTTAAAATCATTATCATGCCATTCATATTGAGTGCCACTAGGTTGAAAAACGCGTTTTCCTCCATCTGGTTTCAGTACTGTGATTATAGCATTTGTGTCTGGTTGTGATGGAAACCCTTCCCAGCATCCAGGTGTAGGGATACCTTCAGGATCAATAGTGCAAACAGTTGTATCAGTATAAAGCAATTTATAGTCGAAACTACTCAACCACATTTTACCAAACACTCCCGTACGTTCAGCAAAATGATTATAATTCTTTTCAATCGTCAGAGGGAAACCACCGGCACCAATAAAGTCTATTTCTGGCTGAATTTTATTTCCAGATGCAATTACGATAGGATTACCTGCACATAGCCCTTTGTCTCCTTCACCTTCTTGACGTTCACTATCACTGGAGTCATTTGATGCAGAGCCTGAGTGACTGCCCCCTCCTGCACCACTTGTATTCCCTCTAGAGCCTCTGCCTGCTCCATCAAAGTCAGGAATATAATTATTCCAGCACGTCAGACTAGTACTGCTGTAAGAAATTCCATTCTGGGTGACTATCACGGTCGTATCTCGACATTGTGTCGAAATTCTAGCTTCACTTTCTGTGGAAAAAATAGCACCGACAAGCCCTGTACTGATTATTCCTAATTTAAATATTTTTTTCATAAGCTGTACTTCCTTAAAGTGCTAATGGACATTGTGAAGCCGGAATTTTCACGCTCACAGCGTACGATGAACTCCATACACTGCACCCAGCTTGGTTGCAGGCTTTGACTCTGTAATAATATGTTTGTGGTAGTTTTGAGGTGAATGTCTGACTTAAAGCCGTGCCAACATCGACAGAGTTACCCCAACCGGTTCCATTTGGATTTTCTTGTATGTAGTACTTTGTAGGTGTATGACCAGTTGTGTGTAACCAGTTCACTATGAAACCGGCTTGACCTGGTTGATAACTAATAGAGACGTTTGGTGAACCTGGCGGTTCATAAACAGTGACATCTATTGATGTCGCTTGTGAACAGCCATAGGGGTTACATGCTCTTAGTTCAAACGTATAATCACCATAAGCTAAGTTATCAAATGGGATAGCACTGACATAACCAATGTTTTCCCAATTTGAAAATGAGCTGGCTTCATAACTGGACCGCAGTTCAAAATAGGTGACATCTGGGTATAAGTAGTCGGTTTGGTAATTAAAGCCTTGATAGGTATCCCAATTTAATACTAATTGAGCTGTCATTAAATATTCATCACCACTATTCCCTATATTATCTGGATCTAGAGTGATGGCGTCACTTGTATAAATAGACTCAGGCTCATACGGTTCGATTTCAAAAAAGTAATTTTCTGCTGAGACCGATATAGAAGCTGCATTCAATTCGGTGACAAAGTTATCTTGTTCATCAAAAACCAGTAAATCAAATGAATAGTTTCCCGATATAGCAGGAGATATAGAAAACCCCGCGCCTTTTCCAAAATAAATAATTTCTGGATCACCATATGCAATTGATGGCACTTCTTCTACGGGTGTTCCATCAATCTGTAATCTAATCCCATAGTAAAACCCTGAACCTTGCTCCCAAGTTACTCTTACACCTAAATTAGCCATTGGATCATACTGAACGTATAAGCTGCTAGGTATAACTTCAGTGCCTGGAATAGGGTCTGATATGCTGGCAGATAAATATTCCCTTTTTGTTATACCAAGACTCTCCATGTATAAATCGATGAGTGAAGCTGTAGATGAGGTTGGGAGTTCATAAACTGGTATATTATTTTCGAGAGGGACAGAGCTTGGGACATCTTCTTTATTAAGTTTTTTAAGCTTACTGACGTCGAATCTAAGATGCTTACGCTTAAACACGTTATCTTGTCGGTTAGGGTCAAAATTTTTTGCTTTATATTTATTACGCTGTTGAGTTTCGTTGGCTTGTAAATTAGCTTTTGCTTCAGGTATGAATTGATGTGAAAAAATCAGTAACAAAACTGTTAAGATTCCTTTATTCATGGCTCTTTGCATTTTTTCTTCCGTGCCGAGTTTATATGTTAATGAGACTTTAATGAAAGCACGAATTTAACGGCTAGAGTGTACCAATGTGTACCAATGTGTACCAATGTGTACCATTTCTGAATTATGTATATCTGTCTTAAATGAAGCATTATTCTTTAAATACCCAAACTCCGTCATTATTACTTATTTATGTTTTATGGAGGTTAATATTCAAATGAAGGTGTTGTTATGGCAGATAAACATACGCCATCGAATGGCCGAGTGAATCGACATCAATAATCTAGAGACTTCTCAATCGTTCTTGATGTCGATTTAATAAACTCAAAAACTCAGCGGTGTAACTAATCATGTGGCAGTTGGAGAAGCATTTGCTTAGTTAGTTGCGCTTTTTGTAACTTCACAATTTCATTATACGAACAAAACTTTAGAGAAAAATCATGGTCCCATGGGAGCTTTTTAATTATTCCATTCTCACGAAGTGACAATAGTTTTTTTTCAGTTAAACCGGTTAGTTTACTGGCTTCTGATAGGGTTAATTTTTGGAGCGTGGACTGGGATTTTAGTGCTTTTATAAGTTCTAATAGACAATCAGGGTCCACCCTAAGAGACGTTAGGATGTCATAAGAGGGTCGATAACTCGATGCTAGGCGTTGTGTTAGTATTGCTTCTAGTATTTTACCCACAGTTATATTTGACGCATGTAGGAGCGGCATAAGCTCTTTAAGCGTTGGCATCTGTTGGAGAGTGGTGTTAAATGGCAGTGCGTTAAATACAGGGCTTATGTCAACTACTACGCCCTTATTGAGGTTTGCGACTGAGGTAGTAATGATTAGTTCGAATTGCTGAAGCTGTTTAAGCTCAAACAATTCAACTCCGAATAACTGCATAGCGACATCAGCATGAGTCAATAATGGCGGAACTGAACAATTTGAGCCAGCGGCATTGTTATACTCACATTGCGCGAGTTGCTTGAATACTTCATTTGCAGGCCAATTTTGAGACTTTAGATGACGTTGCAATAAGGCTATGGGGATAGTGCGAAAGGTAATTGGCAATTGGTGAGAAAAGTTACTCATCGACTCCGCTAACCACATTTTTGCGCGCCTTTCCTGTGTCAATAATTTGAACCCGTCTTCGATGATTGACCGGATGTGATAGCACTTAGCAAACGTGTGCGTTTTGATGGACAGTTTATGTGGGTTGCGAGCAAAGATACCTGCGAATAGACAGTCACTTAAGTCTTGTGGTGGCAGTGAATCGGGCAATACTGACTGGCATGCGCCCAGGGGGCGCTGGCACGACGCATTAGTGCATCGCGCATTAAGTAAATCTACATCCCAGTGAAGCGGATGGGAGCAATGACTGCACGTATCGATGAGCACATCATTGTGTTTGTCGCATCGGTAAATGAAAGGGGATTGGTGGCTGACTGGAATTACATTATCTTGCGCAATGCATGTAAGGCAAATGCGCGGCAATATGCTGTGTGGTTTTTTAAATAACACACAGCGAACACTTGCTTGACCCATTGGTGCTGTGTCTGGGAGAAGCGCGTCGAGTTCGAATACGCCCGACTTTAGTCCTTTGGCGAGTCTCAGTATTACTGGATCGCTTAACATGTCTCGGATGGTGGTGAAACCATTGCGTTTGGCGAGGCGTAAGCAATAACCGATGATGCTCTCTTGGGGTTTGCAACAAGGTGTGACGGCAAACTGCATACTAATCCTCAGCTTCAAGTTGTTTAAAGTAGTCTTGTTTCACGCATTGCATGGCCTCATCGACCTCGTCTGCGTCCATTTGTTCGGTATCGAAAGGGTTAATTGCGCGTTTAGAGGTGAGCAAAAAGCGTTCGCTGAGATAAGCTAACAACTGAGGTGTGTCCTCAATGTAGTTGGGACGCTCTTCATCAAGAAACAAATCTTCAAGGGTTGAAAATGCGCGCTCTGTGTAAGCTAAGTAAATCCGGTCAAACAGTTCTTTGTCGTCTGGTACCAGCAATTCTCTGAAGCCAATTTTTTGAACGAAGTAGTTCGTGACACGTATCCACTGGGGGGAGCGAGGCTCAATGCGTTCGAGTTTGACTGGTCGCAGCATGCGACGAGATAGTTGCTCATTATCGTCGACAGTATTTTCGCAGGCGCCAAATGCAAGCAAATGCATTGCACGCGTGCTGCCAACAAATACAAAGCTAGTCTGCAAATCTTCCGCGTCAATTAATGCACACAGAAATTTCAACATCTCTAACGCGCGTTGTCCGTCTGTTTTAGGAAGCACTTGTTGGATTTCATCAATGATGAATAACTCAATGCACTTTTCTCGAACGAGTGTTTTGAATTGATGCAGCAACACACCCGCACGCGGCTTGCCTTTGGGCGGCGTTTGGCCAAGAGCAAGAATGAGTATGCAAAGCAGGTCATCGGGGGTTTTCTTTGACTCATCGAGTCGACAATAGAAGACTGGCGCTTTAACCACCTCCGCGGTTTTGATTGTTGGAAACAGTGATAGATACTGTTTTACAGTGAATGTCTTTCCTTCACCGCTGCCGCCATATAGCAGCAACGCTCGCTTACCTGAAACGCGCTGATGTAGTTTATGCACAGCGTGAAGAAACTCCCACGCCTTGCGCAAACTGTCGTGAGGAATAAGTGAGGTCGGCATATCTTGTGTTGTTTTTACTACCATTGCGAATTATCTCGTCTCTTTCTGTTTTTCTTGGTTTTTTTGCTTTGAGTCCAATCGCTTGGTGGCCCTTCGTTTGCTTGCTGAGCCTCGCGTTGAGTAAGCGCAGTGTGGGCATCAGGGAGTGATGCAGAATGACTTTCACTTAAATGTGACTGCTCAACACGCGCTTCGGCGCTGAGTGACCGCGTATTGTTTTCTTCAAAACTGGCTGCTTTTGTACCTGAACGCTTAGACTTGTTGCTGTACTTCGGTTTTCGCAGCTTATCTACATCTCCAACCAACTTGCCACGCGGTGGCTCAGCATAATCGCTGTAAATCCCAATTGACTTTGGTTTTAATCCAGCGAGCTCTTCGTATGATATACGTTCAGCATCGGGGTCTAAGTCGCGGTTGTAAGCCAGTACTTCTTTGTGTGAATTTTCACCAGGTATAAGCGCGGTAACAGACACGGTTCTTGCGTCAAATGGGTTGTAATGCACTGCGACCTTCGGGGCTTTGCCGTTACTTTTGTCTTTATATAAACTTATTTGCTGGAACAGCGACTTCAAATCAGGGCTGGCGAAATCGTGACCATGTAATCTTACTGAGCCGCGCTTATCGAGTCTGTTTGAGCCTTGCTTTACAAATACGTTGAAAGCCGGTGCCATGGCTTCATAATCAGGCAATGCTTGAAGAGACACATGGTGATGCGCGTGCATTGAGTCGTTCCACATCTCAGTTGGCGAGCGATTAGTTTGACCATGACTCCTATTGCTGTACTCGACCAGGTACCGGTGTAACTGGTCTTTAAACTGACTGACAGTGAGTCGTGCTTCTTTTTGAAGATTAACACCCACATCGGCGGCGGTGCGTTTTGCATAGTAACCAGGGATACCAATATGTGCTTGCCCATCGCTGTCAAAAATTGTCCATCCCTTGAAAAACTGTTTACGCATCACGCTGAAGAAAGACTCGATAAAAGGTTTGGCTTGCGGTTTCAATGCGGGTGTGTAGATGAGCGAGCTTTTGAGTCGTTTTACAATTTCTCGGACAATATTATTGTTAAAGCCAGGGCCGTTATCCACCACGTAATTCACTGCATTACCTTGGCCTATCAATTGACTGTCTTTTAACAGCATATTTTGAAAGAGATTTACCACATTTTCTTTGTTTTCAGCTTCGCCAATCTCAACGACAACAGAGACTGGCAGTCGTGAATAACAGTCAATAGCGACCAGTAAACTCACTTTTTCAGTGGCTTTCCCCGTATCATCATCGATGAGGCATAGATTCAATGTGATGCGGTCCATTTCAACACGTTGCAACGCATAATTTTGTCGATATTTTCGTGTGAGAGTCAGTAAAAGCTGATTTCGTTGTGCTTCATTTGCCGACTCGTACTCATGGTCAAATGCTTTGAGTTCATCGATTCTTCGACGAAATGTCCGCTCGCTTGCAATGTGCGAAGGTCGTCGCTCAAGCGGCATGCGTTCGATATGTTCGCAATAGGCTGTATAGTGCCCGCGCTTTTGCTCTGATTTAGACCCATTGAATGTATTTGATAAAAAGCTCAAAAGAACAGATTCTGAATAACTGTCGAGACGCACTTTGCAATCGCGCGCTTTCGAGGCCAGTGCATCATCATCTTTGAGTGATTGGACCCATGTTTTGTACCAGCGCGAGATGGTTGAGCGTGCTGGGTGGCCCTTGCCACCGAGCTGTGGATTGGCACTTTGAGTATCTGGATGGCGTTTTTCAACTTCCTTTATCAAGATATTATAGGTCGATAGCGTCGTGTGATTCAGCCCACGCTCGGTTACGAGCTGATGCAGTGTGTGAATGTATTTAACACGTAAGTCACGCACACGAATTTGAGGCTCTGTCAGCGTTGGTCTGGGCGTGAAATCAAGCGCTGGCTGCAACTCACTGGATTGCAGTTTATTTTTGAACTCCTCCACCGATAGAGGTAGAGCCGAGGAGGGGTTATCATCTTCTTGGAGAATGACTTTATAGGGGTCTTCATATAGTAAAGAGACAGAGCGCCCGTCGTCAAAGTTCAGTTTACCCCCAATCCCTATGCCGAACATGAGCCACCTCCGCGAACTTTTTGATTAGCTGTTAAGATAGTTTCGCTCGACAAGCAGTTGCGTAGGTCTGTGTCATACCAGGCGTCAATAATCAGCTTGTAAGCGAGCGATAGGGGCGCGTCATCTCTCTCTGCAAGCCAGGAAACGAGCTCACCGAGCGTTAGACTGTGCGGCAAATCACACAGTAGCAAATCATTCGGAATAACATCCGCAGCAATAAAGAGCATTTGCTCATAAGCCTGTGTGCAACCAAGGTTTATGTAACGCTCTGTGACCAACTCAATTGGACGGCCTGTGGTTTTGACAGAGTAAGCAGAGAACTTTTTAAGCTTCTGTGCATACTCGGCGTCGACGCGAGAAGACTGGTGTACTTCAATGTATTTACCCCGGCCACTGTGATACACAACCAAAAAGTCGGGCGTGTACGATTGCCCATCACATGACATGGTTTCAGGCTGGCTCGCATAGCTTTTAACATTCGGGTCTAATTCCAAACCTCGCGCAAAGGCTGCTTCTAAAGCGCTCTCTAGCTTAACCGCACATTGATTTTTGGGAGAGTACATACGAATTATGTGACGCCCACGATGTTTGTTCGCTTTATAATGAGTCATAGCAACCCCCTAAAAGCACATCAATCCATTTCATTCTTGCTGTCTCTTTTTTCAAAATAGAACAGCGGGAAGTTAACAATTTTTGCCTTTTCCCTAAATTATTCGTCCGGCAATTTGATTGAGATTTGGGCTGTCGGAAGCTCTTTTTTTGTCTGGCAGCAGGGTAAATTGACGCAAAATGAGCGCGAAGAGGAAGAAATGATGAGCGAAATAGCTCATAAAATTGGGACGATTGCATGGTCTGACCACCTTTCGATTACAGACGAAACAATCTGGATCTTACCTTACTCTTGTCGTTTCCAAATGTCACGAACAATTGATTAAAAAATAACAAATCAATGATTTTGAATGGTAATTGTTGTTTTTTTTGAGTTTTTAACTGACGTTTTACCGGAATTTTATGCTCGTAAATACGCTGATTTTGGGGCGCCTACACCAAAAATGCGTTTTACAGCAATTATAAGTGCCGTTTTTGTGTGCCAAAAGGAGGGGATGGCCAAATACGTTTCATATTTCTTCATCAAAGAACAGAGATGCCTCTTATTCAGAACTCGATGAGATGAACCAGCGCAAAGCATAATTATCGTGGTACATCAATTATGAGAGAAAATCATTCGGGGTACTTCGAAAATCAGCTATCGGTGTTTGTGGGAAGTTCGAGACTGAATTCTATTTTGCAAAAATCCAAAGTGAGTGAGGACGATACGGTCTAGAGCATAAGGTACTATTTGTAAGAATCTAAAAAGCAGACAGATGCAAAAGCTGACTTGTTATGCCCCAAAATCATTTAAAGCTATACCTCATCACACCTCGCTACTTGCACGAATTTTTGTAATGAATCAATATACAATTAGTTTTTTAGCTACTTAATTATTTTGTCAATTTATTTGATATTAATTTGCAGCATGTGTTTAAGGGATTGATTATGGAACTGCAGACCAGACTAGTATTTATCGATACAAACGCTTTTGAAAAGAAAAATTATCAATTTGGGCAACACGCACTTGGTCGTCTTCAAGAACTAATTGAGGATGATAAAATTCACTTGCTCATTACTGATGTGACAAGGAAAGAGATCGACTCCCATCTCAGACGTAAATCTGAAGAAGCAGCATCTATGATAAAGAAGATGCAAAAAGATGCGATGTTCCTAAGAAACACCCCCGAGCTTGATTGTCATGGCATCTTCACCAGGGTTAAAGGTGATGATATTTATGCTGTTATCAGTGAAAAATTTAATGATTTCGTCGAAAACGGTTACGTCGAAACAATTGATGTAAATACTGTTAAACCTCAAGTTGTATTTGATGCTTATTTCAACAACCTTCCTCCATTTGGCAAAGAATCAAAAAAGCACGAATTTCCTGATGCATTTGCGCTAGAAGCAATTAAACAGGTGAGCTTAGCTAGAGGATATTCAGCCTATATCGTTAGTGACGATGGCGATATGAAATCATTCTGTGACAAAGAAGATAACTTCATTCATCTTGAAAACGTAGATGACCTAATAGACCTAATTGTTCGAAGCGACAAAGCGTACGAAGAACCAGCCAAATTTGCTGATGAAATATTCGAACAACTCCTAGAGCAAATCAAAGCGGATGCACTTCAAACTCTCGAAGATGGCGAGTTCAACTATGAAAACGCAGATCCTTTCGATGAAATTATCAATTCTATAGAAATCAACTCGGTGAATGTTGAGAAAAAAAACTTACAGAGTGTCGATGCCGAGTGGGCTGAATATGAAGTAGAATTTGAGGTGGTTGTTACGGCAGATTACCGATTCTCAGATTATGACCGTTCACCTTGGGATCCTGAAGACAAGCAATATGTATTCGTCTTCAGTAATCAGTCAACAGTTAAACACAAAGAAACATACACTGCCCATTTAACACTTGCCTATACCGATGGGTTAAAAGCTAACGCATGCATTGAAGAGTTTTACTTCCAAGATACATATTTTGAGCTGACTGATAATGATTCCGAAGTCATTAGCTTCAAAGAACTTGATATCAACGGTGAATGACATGAAGCTATATGTAATAGGTAATGGCTTTGATGTTCATCATGGCCTTGACACTTGGTATACATCTTTTGGGCTTTATCTAAAAAATAACTACAGGGAAACTTATGAGCTATTGCTCGACTATTACGGGTTTACTGACTTAGACCCTGATTTTCCAGCAACATTATCAGACCCTTTATGGTCTGAATTTGAAACGAGTATGTCACTGCTTGATAAAGATTCCGTTTTGGAAGCGAACATGGATTTAATGCCAAACTATTCTTCCGATGACTTTCGAGACAGAGACCGATACACGCTTCAATTTGAGATGGAGCGAATACTTAGCCTTTTAACCACTGATCTGTATAAAGCATTCAAAGAGTTCATATTGTCTGTACAGTTTCCTCAGTTTGAAGATAGTCGCTCAGTAAACATTGATAGAGATGCTGTTTACCTCACATTCAACTACACCGATACGCTTTCTCAATACTACTCAATTCCCGATGAAAATGTGCTATTCATACACGGGAAATCTGATGAACATGTTGATGAGTTAATTCTCGGTCATGGGATTGATCCTGAAAATTTCAAAGAGAAACCTGTCGAACCACCATCAGGATTGAGTGATGAAGATTTAGAACGTTGGATGGAATATCAATCTGATCAATATGACTACTCATTCGAGCTTGGTAAGGATGTTATTAATCAGTATTTCTCAGCAACTTTCAAGGGAACAGACCAGATCATAAAAAACAATGAAGACTTCTTTGCAAAGCTCGGCAATATTGATGAAGTATATGTTCTCGGCCACTCATTAGCTGACGTTGATTTACCCTATTTTCAGAAGTTGGCTCGATCCGTCCAACCAGATGCTCAATGGGTTGCGACTTTTTATGACCCTGATGATGAGAAGGTACACTATGACACTCTAGCAGGACTCGGAATAACCAACGTTGCAGTTGTCAAAATGGAACAGATCTAAACGAAAAACTGAAATATCATTAGCGATTGCGATGGACTCTAACATTGTTCTTCCCAAGTATTGCTTATGTGAAGATTTCAATTTTAAACATCAGCTCTAACGCATATTTGTCTAAAGGCGTGTTATAAATATTTCTCGCCTTTGCGTCAAAACGAGTTTACACAAATGCTTTTGGGGTGACTGACTTTGAACGAAGTGCAAAGCTAGTCGGTAAGATAGCATTTTAAATCAAATATTTAATAAAATTAATTTCTTCGGCTAGTGGTTTCTGTGTTCGTAAAAATATAATTGCTTATTGAGGTAAATTTAGGTGTAATGAATAAATATTAAGCGCTGAGTAATGCAGGGAAAGCTTACATAACACTAGCTAAGCTGATTAAATTTGCTAGGAAAGTGAGAACCTCCAAAAAGCCTATTTTAATAAATAAAGCAATAGCATAAACAACACCAACCCTGGCACCCCGAGCAGGTAGCGGATCAGTCCAACAAGCGATTATGCTACACAGATAGCGTGTCGCATAAATACTAAAATGTTAAGGCAAAAGAGGTTAGAGCATGAGGTTAATATTAGAGAAATGTGAGAAGGACGATTTCGTTTACATATCGACGGTTTTAGATAGCTATCTGTCCTTTACCAATGATAAGCGGCGAAAAGAGCTCTTAGCTCTCAGTGAGGCCTGCGCTGAATCGAAATCTGAGCTAATAGAGTTGATGGATAAACAAATTCGCTATTATGGCTCGTCCGATATCGCGTACATCAAGCGGGCACTTTTAGGTGAAGATGGTGGTGTGTCATCAAACGAAATTGTTGAAGATGTTTGTGAGAAATTGAAAGTGAAAATAAAGAAAGGCGGCTCTTTGGAGTCACGCCTTGAAAGACTTGTAAATTCTGTTGTGGAGAAGGAGCTTACAAGTAAAAGCCCCTCTGAGCTTGCAGAAGCATTCAAGGACATTGGTGTTGGGGACGCCGATTCGGAACAGATAATAGAGCACATAAAGAAGAACGGAAAAGTTGCAGTATTGCCAATCGTGGCCCAGATTCTTGGCCCCAAAATAACGCTGGGTATTATTGAGACAATTATTGTAAGTCTAATTGCGCAAATAATAGGCCGGGAAGCTGCGAAGCAGTTAATCAAAGAGCTAATTAAACGAAACCCATGGCTGAATGCGCTAGGGCCTATTCTTTGGATTATATCGGGAGTCTGGTTAACCCTTGATTTGCAGGGGGCCGCCTACAGAAAAACCGTGCCAATATGCTTGTATCTTGGTGTAGTAGGGCTTCGCGACGGCGCTGAGGACGATAAGCCTTAACAAAGCCATGCACGCGACAAGCGCGTGATGGCGGCATTGGTCTGCTTATGGCACACAGCTTTCCTTTATCTCAGACTAATTTATGTCCAAAGGCGTGTTATAAATATAACCCGCCTTTGCCCCAAACCTAGCTAACGTAAATGCTCTAAGAAAAGCTTTGAGCGAACTGCAAACGAGTTAGCAGCTAGGTAGGTGATTAAAATCAATTATTAATAGCTCAGGCAAGCGGCATCTATACGTATAAAATATAATTGATAATCCAGCCGAATCTAGGTGTAATGTATACATGTTAAACGCTGAGTAACGCAGGGATAGCTTAGATACGATAGACACGCCAGTAAAGTTGGTTTGGTATCACTTAGGCCATAAAAACAAATTCCCATACCATAAACAGCACCAACTCTGATATATCGAGCAGGTAGCGCCTCAGTCCAACAAGCGATTATGCAGCACAAACTGCGTGTCGCATAAATACTGAAATGTTATAAGTAAAATGGAAACTTTACATATGGATATAGTCTTTGGTGCTCTTTTCACATTGTCGGCCATAGTGGCATTTCTATTTTTTGCAGCGTATTGGAAAGTTGTATTAATATTTTTCGTAATAATGCTTACAGTGTTGGAGCCTAAAGTTGGCATCCCAATAGCTTTTGTTTCTTCATTTCTTGTTATGATTTGGTTTGAACGCAAAAATCTAAGCACAGTTTTGGTTATAGAGTCACTTAAGTTTTCATTTTACATAACCATTGGCGCATTTATCATAGGTTTAGTATTTGAAGCTATTTTTGCAGGTGGCTCAGGTTATAGTGGTTGTTCACGAGGCAATCCTACAGGGTGCTAATTTGCTTATAACAAGCAATTAAACAGGGATAAAAAAACTTGCGGGCTATTCGTTTCGCTCAATTTTAGCCCTCAATTTTTTATCCGTTTATCGGGCATTATACAAGGTAAGCAATGTTCATACTAAATAACAAAGATAATAGAGATTACAAAGGAATTTTCACTGGTGTAGAGGGGGTAGTTTTTGACCTTTCCGAAAAACAAATCAGTAATAAGGTGAATTCAGATTGGCTTGAAATTTCTGAAGGTGACTTGGCTTGTGTTATTAGTGCAAGCAGGAAAATGAGCACGATCTACAAGGTCAGCTCTCCAATAGAATATGGAGAGATAAAAGGAGAAAAGGGTGGTGTCTTGTATGTTATTACCGGTAAAGTCGTAGCAAAAATACCGGGAGAACCTGAAATGACACCGCTACTGAACAAGTTCAATGTACTACACAGGAGGTTACCAGGTAACCAATACTCAAACGGTTTCAATGTGGCGAACTTAGGGTCTCAACTTGATGCACTTCAAGTTAAGTCTAGAGCTGGCTTGGTTAGTCTCGCGGAACTCAAGTGCCAAGAAATTGTATAACAAGGTGCTGTAGATCGACGCCTTGCTTTGCGCACTTTTTGCGCAGCACCTACGCTCCTATATTTGCTCAAAAACCACACAAAGTAAGCCGCTGCCGCGCACGGCGTTATGTTTACAAGAAGTTAGGACTATGAAATATACGAAAAATCAGCATATGTTGTCTCAGTGGTTTTTAAGAAATTTTCGCAGTGATGACACTGCAAATGCACCAAAAGACAAGCAAAGGGTATGGTGTCATAGTGTCAACATATCAGATGAAGGTGAGAATGATATTAAAGAAATTCCGTTGCCAATATCATCGATAGCAATTAACAAAGATTGTTTTATGTTAGTTGATTGTGACTCTCTAAAGAAGTTTGATATAGAGGATGAATTATCTGAATATGAGAGAGATACATCTGTTTTATTTAATGAATTAGTGCATAAGCACAAATTTCACAAACTGCTTGATGTTAGTAGAAAGGGCAATGCTCTGGAGAAAATGGTTAACTTTATGGTTATCCAAATGTTGCTTGGCTTTTTAAATCCTCAAAATAAGATGGATGATAAAGAGGAGGTTCTAGAGAATATTTTAACAGATATGGTAGAAAACTATGAAAGAATTAAAGAACTTATAACTAATCCACCGACCGAGATTCAACCATTCTTTTCTCAAAATATTTTTAAAAAAATGCTAAGAGTGATTAAGTCTAATTCGGAAGTGTACGAAAAGTGTAAAGCTCTACTCTTTCTTTCAATGGTAGCCGAAGCTAAAAACCTACCTGCGCCAATAGGCTATTTAGCTAGGCTTAGAAATGGAATATTCTCAAAAATTCATATCACCGGTATTTATCATACTGGCTATGAATTCGATAGCACAGAAATAAGGCCTGTCTTCACGACGAGCCCTAACGTGGTGATGTTCAATCAGAATAACTTCAATTTATTGCCAATATCGCACAATTTAGCAATAGGTTTTTCTCTTGGAGTCGCTGAATACTATAACTCGCACTTGAACATCTTTAGTGTTTATCCAAACAAATTAAAATGCAGAAGTAGCAAAAAGATCAAGATTTATCGTGTATCTCATGATTACATGGATGGTATTACTGGATGGATAAATTGGATTGGTGTGGGACAAACAAAAACAATGTATACGCCATATGAATTGAAAGATATTGAGCGTTACCTACAGCATCAAAATGATAATTACGAACACCACTATTCGCCGGATGAACCAGAGTTGGTCGAAATGTAAGATAACAAGCGCCTAAACTCCGACAATGTTCTGTTGTCATGGTTTTGGCAAACAACGCAAAAAGCCATGCCAACACATTGCGCGTTAGGCGGCGTCACCGAATACTATAACGCGCTTTTGTCCAGAGGCGGGTTATGTATATAACTCGTCTTTGCCCCAAAATGAGTGAGACAATAGCTAAGTTTATAACATAGACAATGTCATCTAAGCGTCTCAAAGAAAAAATGAGTGATATGTCAGCGGTGTTTCTTACAGGCATATTATCACGAATTAAACAGCCGATGCTGAAGTGAAGCCTCTAGATATGCTTTTTCAAAGGCTTCATATTCGGAAGTTAATGGCACAAAACAGTGCTTAATGTTGTTATATGCGAGTTGTCTTGGCTTATCTTGAAGCATAAATAATTGCACCACTACTCTAACAACAAGCTCCTCTATGGAAATATTGTCGTCACTATTATTGACCTGCATACCTTGATATAACTGCCACAACTCCACATGCTTCTGACTAGTTGAAATTAGTTGTGATTCTATTTTGACGGGAGTAGCTAGTGCCAAGTAAACAAAGACAAATGCCACGAATGACTCTAGGTCTTTATAGCAATGCCTAAATAGAAAACTTCTCAAAAGCTCTAGAGTTGGTGCTGGCTGTAAAGCCATATCAAATTGGTTAATAGAAAAACCAAGCATTTTAAGAAAAAGTTCCACAGCTTCTACGGTATCTCTATTAGTTGTAAATACTTTATCAAAGATTACATTAAACTCAGTATCTAAGTAATCAATTTCATTCAGAGTCTTAGAGTGAAACGCTAGGGTTTCAGCAAGCAGACTTAATGTCATATTTGGGATTTGAAAGCCTAGTGAAGACGATTTTGAAATCAGCGTAAATTTATCTTCTTGCGATAGATGAGTTTTATTGTGCAACATCTCAATGACGTTGAAGATATTAGCGCTTGTAATTTGTTCTTTATTACTGACATTTACTAATTGGAGTAAATTTAAATCATCAACTATGAAAAGTGCATCATGCCTCTTAATAGCCTCAAGATAAGAATTTACTGGACTACTTTCCTCATCATAAAATAGAACCATTTTCGATTTAAACTTGTTCATGGTGTCTAAGATATCTTTTGCCAATCCAGCATATATTGTACCTGCTACTGGGTGGCTATTTTTGGCAAACCGTTCAAATGTCGAGTTTAGCACACAAAACTCGGAAACAATTTCTAAAAATGGCTCTAACAATTGCAACTCATGCAATATCAACAACGTTGTGTCTTCAATAATTACAGTACGTTCCGTTGTGAACTCTAGATTAAAAGTTTGCCCATCTAATTGTGGGGCATGTTTAATCTTGAATTCTAAGTGCTCTTCGGCACTATTCAAGGAGTTCATCCAGCTAGTAAAAATATCATGAGTATCACTAAGAAACCTATCAAGCAAAACAAATGGCACAGGCAAACTACCATTTCTTATCTTTAGCTTATTTTGTTCCCATTTAGCTAACTGCTCATCCGTTATACCTGCCATTTTATGAAGAGAAGCAACTAATGAATCTGCATCACCTCCTACGTCTACATATCCTTGTTTCAAAATAGATGAATTAGGAAAATTTTTAGAGTAGTTTGCCAATCTGGCTTGAAAATCAGCAATTTCATCTTTATCTTTTGTATTTGCTGAAGTAAGAAAAAATATTAAAAATCGCCCCTCTTCTTCCATATCATTTTGGTTAACTAACTTACCAAACTGCCTAATTGCTGTAGCCGTTTTTACTGAGCTATTTGACTTAGAAGATAATATTGATATGAGGTTAACTAAAACTGAAATCTTATGTTCGCGCTCTGCAGATGCCTCCAATATGTCAAATAGGGCACTTTCTACTTCATCCATTAACCCCATTTGTAGGCATATATTGGCGTAGTAATGACGATGTTCTAGAGAAAATGGATTTTCCTCTATAGCCCTTTTTATAACACCATGAGCTAGACCTAATCTACCAAGGTTGTGATAACAGACCGTTTGAATAATAGTCCAGTATGGATCGTACACTTCTCTGTCGATGTGTTTTTCAGCAACAGATAGTGCCAATTCATGCTGACCAGAAGTAATATAGGCTTGAGCCAATCTAAGATAGTCTTTTTCGAAGAGTTCATGAGTATTCAATATGCATTCAGAAAGCTCGCAAATACGGTGCGCATGACCAATCACGGTAGGGTTCAAATAGCGAAATAGCTGCTCTGCAATTTCAACAGGCTTATTTAAACGTTGGTACTCCTTATAGAGTTGATCACAATATTGCCCTCTACTGTCAGGGTTTTGATTGGAATTTTGAATAAAAGAATTGATAGCTAAAACAGCTTCTCCATTCTCAAACTCTTTTACCAAATCTATATATTTGCAAGCTAGCTCCTCTTCCATTTGTTTTTCAGCTAATTCAGCGCCCACGCAAAATAGTAACGCTGTATTTTGTGGCCGATCTTCTAATATTCGAGACTCTCCTTTGCGTAAGTAGTCAAGTGCAACTCTTGATTTACCCAAGTGATAATACGATAAAATTAATAAGCCATAATCATTGCCATTATATTCAATGTTTTGGGAATTAAGTAAAGAAATAGTTTTCTCATGTAGCCCTTTATTGAAAGCTAATGTTGCATAGTGTTTTGCTAAATCTACGTTATGTGGTCTTTGTTTTAAAATTTCTTCGAAGTAATAAAATAGTTCATCTGCCTTATTAAAATAACCAAAGATCAATGAACTAATATCTAACAGAATAGATATATCACTTGGATACCCTGTTTTTTTAGCAAAATCCCAAGCCTTTTCTGCATGAAAGAGTGCCTTTTTTAATAACTGAACATCAAAAGTAACTTTCCCTTGAATAGGTAACACCTCACCATACACAGAGCTTTCTGACGTAGCTTTGACGTATGCCCTCCTTGCGGCGAATGCATGATAAGAATATCTATTACGATCGTTGTCTAACAAGTCTTCGCTATTGCTATCTAGTAGTTGATCAAGTTCTTCATCATTTTTCGTTAAAGTAAGAATCACTAACTGTCCAACTATCCTGTTTGGGTACTTAGCTTTTAAAATACCTAGTGCTTCATCAGCTTTACCAATCAAAGCTAAACACTTGCACTTAGTCATAGCGTTGCCAAATTCGTCATCATCCAATGAGTCAGCTATCTCTTGGAGTTCTATTGGATCTGGAACTTCAGATAACTTAAATTTTGACTCCAAAAAACCTAATTTATATCGATCTTTATCTGAGTATTGCAATGCGTCTTCAAAATACCTATTCGCTTCTTGAAACTTAGTTTGTAATGAAAGAAATGCAGCTTTTTGATAAAGAAATTCAGCTTTCTCATGCGAGGTAAGTTCAGAAAACTCTCCTTCCAAATCAGCCAATAAATTGTTGGCGCTATCCAACTGATTGCAATTTAAATAGTCGCTGCATAACTTTAGTTTTGTTGGTGTCTCACCGTTAGGGTTAACTAGCCAAGGTTCGTCACCTTGGTTTTCTGCTGCCTTTAAAATAAGAGGCTTTTCAGATATTGCATTAGTAATACTTTCTATAGACTTAGCCACATTTTGACTGAGTGGTTTTATTTCTCTTTTTAACTCAGCAACCTTGAGCTTTTCGTTTAATCTTTCATCGTAATAATCATATATATCAAGATTAGGAATCAATAAGTTACTTGTTGGAATTTTAACAGATATAGTTTCTTGCTCTTCAAGCTTTGCTTTATTATCAAAGAACCAATCATCATCAAGCCAAAAATAATATACAGGGCAGTTCCATATCTCATCATTACTATCTTTAAGGTCAACCACCGCGACCATTACAGCAGGTTCTTGCCTGTTATAATAATTAAGAGTCTTAACTTTAAAGTCATATGAAATATATTTGTTATCTTTACTGTAGCTAGGAACAGTTGTTCCCTTCAACTGAACATAAAAGCTAGCCCCTACAAAGCCAGCATGAGACTTCAATTGAATGACATAATCAACGCCAAAATCAGTGTCACCAGATTGATCTGTAGGAATCCACGCCCTTGGTTTTTTGACTCCAAAAACGTCCGCTGCAAGCCTACCAATTTCCTGGCTGGTACTTTCTCTGGGTAAATCACTCATAACAAATTTTTGATATCATACAGCGTTAAATACTATGTCTCTAATTTAACACAAAGCCTTAAAAGTGAAACTTAATTTTCTAGTGAAAGATAAACTTACCAAACCAGATATCATCACCCATTTTGAGATATGGATCTGACGTAAATTTGGAACATAACTCTTATTGGCAGGCAAGATGCTAAGAATTTTATTTCTTTTACGATAACTCACTTCTGTCCATAGATGGGTTATAAAAATAACTGTCGGATAGACGACACCTGTTACCAAGTGTCGCCCTCCTAAGAACCGTACGTGCAACTTTCACTGCATACGGCTCAAGCCTTCACGAAGGCACCTAATTGGTACCCAGCAACTTATAAAGCAGCGAGATTAGGTTCATTCCAAGAGTTGCGGCATTGCCTCTTTGCTTTTCTCTTTGCCAAGTATTCTTGGTATAAAGGATCAAAAGGCGTAGCTTCACTCCTGATTTTCACATGTCTCTCTATTGGCACCTTAGCTATTTGAAATAGATTAAACTGACAATCCATGTTCATGCTCTTCAGCCAACCGTGAAATTGCCATTGGCCTCGACGGTTGATAAAGTACTTCATGGCGATCCAAGTTTTTGATTTTGTTGGATGACGCCTTTTAGCCCAATGCCATAACGCTAGAAATAGTTTGTGACTCACATATCCGAATATTTGTTTAGCAACGCAGTGACGATAGTAGTTCGACCATCCCCTGAGTTTCGGATTTATCAACTTGATTAGATCATTAACGGGGGTGGTTGCGTGCTTTTTGATGAGTTCGCGCAAGTTACTCAGAAATATTAACGTGTTAGATTTGCTCGGTTTAATGAGCAGTTTTCCTTTGTACTTCCTATGGTTAAAGCCTAGGAAGTCAAAACCACGGCTAATGTGAGTAATGTGCGTTTTCTCTTCGGAGAGCGTTAAGCCTCTGTGTGCTAAGAAGTCAGCAATCAACGGTTTGATATCGTTCTCCAGCACGTCCTTTGAAGTGCAAGTGACGACGAAATCATCAGCGTATCCTATAAAGTTGGCTCTCGCCCCATTTTTAAGTGCGGTGGACTTTATGCGTTGCTCAAGACCTGCAAGAGTCATCAGCATCAAGGTTGGAGATATGATCCCGCCTTGTGGTGTTCCCTCGTCAGTGCGATAGAACAGCCCTTTGTCCATAAAACCAGACTTTAACCATTGTTCCAATATTCGTTTATCTACAGCTATATTATTCATAAGCCATTGATGCCCAATCTTGTCGAAACAGGCTTTAATATCTCCCTCAAGAACCCATTGTGCGGATTGCTTTTTACTCAAACAGAGAAAACACTGAGCAATAGCATCAGCAGTACTTCTGTTGCGCCGAAAGCCGTAACTATTTGGGTCAGCAAGTGTTTCTGACACAGGCTCTAGTGCGAGAAGGTGAAGCGCTTGTAGCGCTCTATCGACCATGCACGGGATACCTAAAGGTCTGAGCTTGCCGTTTTTCTTAGGGATGTAGATACGCTTGAGCGGTTTGGCTTGATAAGCTTTTCTGCTCAATTGATTGACTGCTTTCATGCGGCGCGTATCCGTATTCCAGATGACGCCGTCTATTCCGGGCGTTTTACTGCCTTTGTTTTGTGATACTCGCTTAACAGCAAGAAGTTTTGCCGAATGCGAGTGAGTCAGTATCCACTGCAACGCTTTCGCTTTGCCGTGTTTACTTTCTCTTGTTGCTTTTGCAATACGCATCTGAAGCTTTAAAACGTGTGACTCAACAGTTTTCCAATTTATGGATTGCCATTGAGCACTGTCAGGAGAGGCACTAATCTCTTTTGAAATCATCATTTGCGTTTCTCCTTGAATAAAGTTCTTCAAATTCTCTTGCAAAGGAAGACCAGTCGGAAGTCAGCTCACTTTCGTGCCAGACAGACGTCTGTATCTGCATCATTACAATCCAGCCTTTGCTTTCTCCAACATCCTCTACCTGCACCACTATCGGCTATATAAGCTTTCCCAAAGGGAGTGATACAGGCTTACCGTGTTCCGTATGTTGCGCAATGTCAGGTTAGATGCCCGCTATAGTGCGGAGAGTACAGTGACCACGAAAGAGCATGGGGCAATCTCTTTCCGACTCTCGCGCCTTTTGGCTACAGCGTATTAACCACTTCCGCTGTTTCATCATATAACGCACCTTACGCGGATTCACTTATGTTCATCATACTGACTGCCTAGCACTCACCCGATTTGTGGTTATCAGGAGGATCGTCCTCTCACGATTAAGATCCCGATTGGCGCATACCAACCTTCGTTACATTGTCAGAGCCGCTACTTTATTCAGGCTCCTAGGATCATCTGGTGATACAGATGGTTCACTCATTAAGCGGTGAACAGCGCTTCATACGACTTCACGTCGCAC
>NZ_LRRU01000022.1:575810-589661 GCF_001641615.1 Pseudoalteromonas gelatinilytica | reverse complement strand
TCAAACTCTTCAATTAAAAGTTTTTTGAAACCGAAGTTTCGTGCTCAATGAATTCTGTATAAATTGACTATATAGTCACTCATAAGAAATTGAGACTCTAAATTTGTTTGCGTTACTTAGTAAACTAAGCTTCGCTGTTAGAACTCAATCTGTACGAGTGCCCACACAGATGATTGCTTTATATTGTTAAAGAACGTTGCGACGTTGTCGCTAGGGATGCGTATAATACATCCTTAAATTTTCGAGTCAACACTTAATTTTAAACTTTCTTTTTAGACCGTTTTAAACCGAAGTTTTACTTAACTCTCTGTCACCTTGTTCAGCGCTTTTCATTGCTGCCCGCCGTGTCAGTGGATGCGCATTATAGGGAGATGGATTTTTAACGCAAGCACTTTTTGAAGGTTTTTTTGATTATTTTCAAATTATTTAGATACCCACCAAATGCAAACACGTTACCCACAAACGACTGTGGATAACTGAGGTTTTTTAGCAGAATAACTAAACTCTCCTCGCTTGTTATGGTAACTTGCGCCGCAGATTTTCCACTCGCTCACAAGGCAAGAAAAATGACAGACATTATAAATAGTATAAGTGGTCTCCTTTGGGGTCACATTCTGGTTTACCTTTTAATAGCTGCGGGGCTATTTTTTACTCTTCGACTCGGTTTTATCCAATTCACTCAATTCCCACATATGATCAAAGTGATGTTTCAGAGCCGCCAAGGTTCTGGCGATGGCATTTCTTCATTCCAAGCTTTTTGTACTTCATTAGCTGCACGAGTTGGAACAGGTAATATGGCGGGGGTTGCTGTTGCACTTTATTTAGGTGGTGCCGGTGCAATTTTTTGGATGTGGCTTATTGCTTTAATAGGTATGGCGACAAGTTTTGCCGAGAGTACGCTTGCCCAAGCATATAAAACGGTTGATGAAGATGGCAACTTTCGTGGTGGCCCTGCTTATTATATGGAATATGGGTTAGGCAAACGCTGGATGGGCGTGATCTTTTCTCTTTGCCTTATTCTAGCTTTTGGCTTGGTATTTAATGCTGTTCAATCAAACTCTATTGCTGCTGCATTTGATGTGGCGTTTGGTATTCCAAACTATGTTGTAGGTATCGGCTTAGTATTAGGGTCAGGTATTATCATTTTCGGTGGCTTAAAAACTATTTCACGTTTTGCAGAAATGGTTGTGCCATTTATGGCGCTGGCTTATTTGTTAGTTGCACTTTATGTATGCGCCATGAACTACGATTTATTACCGAACGTATTTATGCATGTTATTAATAGTGCCTTTGGTATCGAGCAAGCAGGCGCAGGTGCAATTGGTTATGGTGTTATGCAGGCGATGATCCAGGGTATTAAACGTGGCTTATTCTCTAATGAAGCAGGTATGGGTAGCGCTGCAAATGCAGCTGCAACGGCAACACCTAACCCACCGCACCCTGCCTCACAAGGTTATGTGCAAATGCTCGGTGTATTTGTAGATACAATTATTATTTGTACTGCAACTGCAGCCCTTATTTTATTATCACAACAACTTATACCTGATTCCGGTGTGACAGGTATTGCCTTGACACAAGCTGCTCTTGAAGAACATGTTGGTAGCTGGGGAGCCACTTTTGTTGCGATTGCAATTTTATTTTTTGCATTTACCTCGATTGTTGCAAATTATTCTTACGCCGAAACCAATTTATTGTTTTTGGAGCATAACCATGCATCGGGTATGTTGATTTTCCGATTACTGGTACTTGGTATGGTGATGTTTGGTGCGCTCGGTGAATTACCATTAGTATGGACGCTTGCCGATATTTCGATGGGATTAATGGCTATTGTTAACGTCATCGCTTTGTTTATGTTATCAGGCGTCGTTATTTGGCTTGCGAAGGATTACAACTCACAACGTAAAGCAGGTAAATTACCTACTTTCGACCCTTCGCAAAACAAAAAGCTCGATCAAACTATTCCAAAAGGCGCGTGGCGTAAATAATCACGTTTAGTAAATACTTAATCAGGGAGCGCTTGCGCTTCCTTTTTTGTATTTGTTAACTTTTCAAAGACAGACATGATGAATACAATTTGTTGCTCGTTAAGTTTGGACTCAAGCTTAACAACAAGCTGCTCTTTAATTTGATCTTTTAATGCTTGTTTTTGTTCTACGGATAACAGTGGCTGTGTCTGTTGCTGATAAGATTGTACAGCACTAAGCATATCCATCATCACGTCATTATCAAAGTCGGTTAGCGCCGCTTTCGCATTACTAATAGCCTGTTCTGATTTATCGAAGACGGTCGATACTTTATCAACAAGCACGCTCACCTCATGAATTTTCAGAACGTCGTTAATGTTCGACATAATAATCGCAACAGGAATAAGTACTAACGAGATCGCTAGGCAAAGCCCAAACACTGCGCCTACCCAGAACTGATTTAAGCCACGTTTAAATTGCTCCATTCTCTTTCCTTGATCCTATTTAGTGAATTCAGTAGTGCTGAAAACTTAAAACGCATTAGCTGATTTAAAAAGACTAAGGAAACTATAAAGCTATTTTGGCAATAAAAAAATAGTTATATGAGGTTAGGAAAATAAATATTAATGAAATAAAGAAGAGGTATTTTGTATAAATGGTGCCCGGGGCCGGACTTGAACCGGCACGCTGTTACCAGCGAGGGATTTTAAATCCCTTGTGTCTACCAATTCCACCACCCGGGCATCGGGTCGCTCGTAAGAGCATGTGGAGTATTATATGGAGGCGGAACCCGGAGTCGAACCGAGGTAGACGGATTTGCAATCCGCTGCATGGCCACTCTGCCATTCCGCCTTATCGCTTCCAAATAATTGGAGCGGCACACGAGGCTCGAACTCGTGACCTCAACCTTGGCAAGGTTGCGCTCTACCAACTGAGCTAGTGCCGCAAATTTGTTTCTGTCAGTATTTTGTCCGTTGGTGAACAACCTTGGGGTTGCGATGATAACGTTCTGGCAACTGAACTAGTGCCGCAAATTTGTTTCTTTATCCAATAAACTATTTAAGTTTAAATGGTGCCCGGGGCCGGACTTGAACCGGCACGCTGTTACCAGCGAGGGATTTTAAATCCCTTGTGTCTACCAATTCCACCACCCGGGCATCGGGTTTGCTATTTAAAGCAAGTGGATAAAGCTAATATGGAGCGGCACACGAGGCTCGAACTCGTGACCTCAACCTTGGCAAGGTTGCGCTCTACCAACTGAGCTAGTGCCGCATCATATTAACTCTAGAGTTAAATAATAATTTTAAAACTACATTTGGTATTGTAGTAAACCACAAAATGGTGCCCGGGGCCGGACTTGAACCGGCACGCTGTTACCAGCGAGGGATTTTAAATCCCTTGTGTCTACCAATTCCACCACCCGGGCATCGGGTTGCTCATAGAGCGCGTGGAGTGTTGAATGGAGGCGGAACCCGGAGTCGAACCGAGGTGGACGGATTTGCAATCCGCTGCATGGCCACTCTGCCATTCCGCCAAATTAGATAATTGGAGCGGCACACGAGGCTCGAACTCGTGACCTCAACCTTGGCAAGGTTGCGCTCTACCAACTGAGCTAGTGCCGCTTTCTTTATCTTGGGGGCTATGCCCTCTCAACACGGACGCATTCTACAGAGATTATTAAACGCGTCAATATAAAAAATGCTAGTTTTGAACTGTTTGCTTATTTTTTATCTAAAACGGTGTGTAATTAAACGTTTAGGATCAATTTTTGGTCAATTCTGACCATGCTGCTATTAAATACTGCAACATAGAACTAAGCGTTAAGAATGTTGCAATGTATAAAAGACCATAACTTAAGTAGATCATCCATGTATCAAACTGCCAAATCAAACCAATAATGGCTAGCATTTGTGCCGCAGTTTTAAACTTGCCCATGTTTGATACAGCTACGTTGTCACGTTTACCCTGCTCTGCCATCCATTCACGTAATGCAGAGATAACAATTTCACGACTAATAATCACTAATGCCGGAATAGTCATATACAAGGTTTGATAATGACTCGATAAAGCAACCAGTGCCGCACACACCATTACTTTATCTGCAACCGGATCTAAGAACGCACCAAATGGCGTTGACTGATTTAAACGACGTGCTAGATAACCATCAAGGATATCTGTGATCGACGCAAGCCAGAAAACAAACGCAGCAGCGAAAAACGCCCATGAGAAAGGCAAATAAAATATCACCAAAAAAATGGGGATAAGAAAAAGTCTAAAGGTTGTGAGTGTGTTTGGAATATTCCACATAACTACTTGGAGATGTCTTTTTTTCTATATTCGCACGAAGGCTACGCCTTGTCATGCAAATGATTAAATATCTTCTCAGCCATTTCAGGGCTGATCCCAGGAACTTGTTTTAATTGGTCTATATTAGCAGCTTTTACCCCTTGCATGCCCCCTAAATATTTTAATAATGCTTGTCGGCGCTTTTGTCCAACGCCAGTAATTTCTTCTAATAATGATTGTGTGCGTTGTTTTTGGCGTTTATTACGATGCCCAGCAATGGCAAAACGGTGCGACTCATCACGTATATGCTGAATCAAATGCAGTGCTGGCGCATCTGAATCAAGTGGAATTGTTTTACGTCCGCCATCAATTAATAGCGTTTCTAACCCAGGTTTTCGACTTGTGCCTTTTGCAACACCCACCAGCAATGGCATTTTATTATGCGGCCAGTTTTCAAAATATTGCTCAGCACGAGATAGTTGCCCTTTACCCCCATCGATAAAGATAACATCGGGTATTTTTTCTTCATCAACGACTTTGTTGTAGCGTTTATTAAGTGCAAATTCCATCGCGGCATAATCATCGCCACCGGTGATGCCAGTAACATTAAAACGGCGATACTCTTTATTGTTAGGTCCTTGCGAATCAAACACCACACAACTTGCAACCGTGTTTTCACCCATTGTATGGCTGATATCAAAACATTCCATGCGATTAATATCATCGAGACGTAATGTTTCTTTTAATTGTGCGTAACGTTTATTAATGGAGTCTTGGGTACTTTGCTTAACACTAATGCTATTAAGGGCATTTTTATTAGCAAGTTTTAAATACTGTGCTCGCTCACCTCGATTGGCAACTTTTAAACTGACTTTACGCTCAGAGATTGCCGTAAGTGCTTCACTTAAAGGCTCACTTTCTTCAATACTGAACGGTAAGATAATTTCTTTGGCAATGCGCCCCGTTGCACCAGGTGCTAAATAATACTGACCTAAAAACGAAGTCAGTATTTCTTCTTCACCGGAATCTTTAGGTACTTTTGGGAAATAAGTTTTGCTGCCTAGCACTTTGTGATCGCGGATCATTAATAAATGAACCGCATTTAAACCATTTAAATGCGCAAAGCCAATCACATCCATTTCCGCATGATTACCCGAAATAGATTGTTGCTCCTGCATTTTTCGCAGTAGCATAATTTGGTCACGCACTTTGGCAGCAAGCTCAAATTTGAGCTCTTTGCTCGCTTGCTCCATCTTGGTGATTAAATCAGCAATGACTTCATGAGATTTGCCTAGCAAAAACTTGCGAACAAAATCAACTTCTTGTCGATATTCTTCATCGGAAATTTTATTTACACACGGCGCAGAGCAGCGTTTTAACTGATATTGTAAACATGGACGGCTTCTAGCTCGGTAATACGCATCTTCACATTGGCGAACCGGAAAGATTTTTTGCATTAAACGCAAACTTTCTGATACCGCTCCTGCACTTGGGAATGGACCAAAATATTCGCCTTTAATTTTTCGGCTGCCGCGATGAAACGCCAGACGCGGGTGCGTGTGATCAGTTAAAAGAATATACGGGTAAGACTTATCATCTCGTAACAGAATATTGTAACGAGGCTGATATTTTTTAATTAGGTTGTTTTCGAGTAATAAGGCTTCCGTTTCGGTGTTGGTCAGGGTGACCTCAATACCGCAAATATTACTTACTAAGACACGCGTTTTACTATCAGTGACATTACTTCGAAAGTAACTACTGACGCGCTTTTTTAGATTTTTTGCCTTACCGACATAGATGACTTGCCCTTCACTATCAAGCATTCGGTAGACACCGGGCTCACTTGATAGTGTTTTTAGAAAACGGGCTGGTTCGAAATCAGACATTGAGCAAATTAATGCGAACTATCAATGTCGATCATTTTATGACGGATTGCTAAATGAGTAAGTTCAACATCACCACCCACATTTAGCTTTTCAAACATGCGATAGCGATAGCTATTCACTGTTTTTGAACTCAGGTTTAAACGTTCTGCGATGTCTTGCGCTTTCTCACCTTTGGTGATCATCAGCATAATTTGCAGCTCACGCTCAGATAAACTCTGGAATGGGTTTTCATCTGTACGGCCACTTACCTGCGCAAGAGCAATTTGCTGTGCAATTTCAGGTGCAATATAACGTTGGCCTGCATTCACCGCACGAATGGCGTTAACCATTTCATCAGAGCCGGCACCTTTGGTCAGATAACCATGAGCACCGATTTGCATTACTTTACTTGGGAATGGATCTTCACAATGCACAGTAAGCACAATAATTTTTACATCTGGGCAATAACGACAGATTTTCTTCGTCGCTTCTAAACCGCCAATACCTGGCATATTCATGTCCATCAACACGATATCAGGTGAATGCTGGCGACAAAATTGCACCGCTTCTTCACCGGTTTTAGCTTCACCCACCACTTTAAAACCACGAACATCATCAAGTATACGTCTGATCCCTGTCCGTACAAGCTCATGGTCATCAACTAAAAGTACATTAATCAATGGAACACCCTCAAAAAACCCAAATAGCTGCTTTCGCACAATTTAATGTGCCACATTAGCACAGAAAAAGTGAAACGATAAATCAAAATATCGTTTCACTAATTAATTTTATGCCGAGGCTTTCTCGCTAAAACGATCAACCCATAAAGCAATAATACCATCACCCGTTACATTACACGCGGTACCAAAGCTATCTTGTGCTAAATAAAGTGCAATCATCAGTGCAACAGCACCTTCATTAAAGCCAAGCATACTTGTTAGTAGGCCCAGTGCTGACATAACAGCGCCGCCTGGTGCACCAGGTGCAGCAATCATTACAACACCTAACATCATAATAAACGGCAACATACCAAATAGTGATGGTACATCCATATTCGGTGATAAGAACATCACAGCCATTGCACATGTCACAATCGTGATTGTTGAACCAGACAAGTGAATGGTTGCACATAAAGGCACGGTAAAGTTAGCAACGTCTTCTTTTACGTTATTTGCTTTGCTTGAACGAAGTGAAACAGGAATTGTTGCAGCACTCGACATTGTACCTAAAGCAGTAAAATAAGCTGGCAGCATGTTTTTTACAAGCTCTAATGGATTACGCTTTAGTAGTAGTCCCGTTGAAACGTATAAAAATGTTAACCACAACCAATGCATAATTAATGCAGCTAATAAAACAATGCCAAAGGTTTGTAAGGTATCAACCACTGTGCCTGCGACTGTCATTTCAGCAAATACACCGGCGATGTAAAAAGGTAACGCTGGGATAATCACTTTTGCTAATAAAGCATCGATAACATCACGGCCTTGATCAGACACTTTTTTCAGTGTTTCAAGTTGTAATTGACTCATGCCAATGCCAAACACAAATGCGGTCACTAATGCCGTCATCACACTCATTAAAGGCGGGATTTCTAAATCAATAAAGCTGCCTACTTCTGTTTCTACTTCGGCTTCAAACGTTAAACCCCCATCAAATAATGGGATCATGGCACTTACCAGTAGAAACGCTAAAGTACCCGCGATTATTGTTGACCCATAAGCAAACCCAACTGTTTTGCCTAACAAGTGGCCTGAACCTTTTGGTAAGCCAGCAATACCTGATGCAATAAAAAATAAAATAATCAGGGGAATGGTAAAGGTGATCAACTGACCTATTATTTCTTTTACTGTGTAAAGGAGTTCAACACCTGTTAGTGGCACATATAAGCCCACTAAGATACCAGCAACAATACCGGCAATTAATTTTAGAATTAACTTCATAACGATCACTTCAATTTTTAGGTGGTAATCTTTTACCACGTTTTAGTTTACTTTTGTTATAAAACAGCCAAATTAACGTTTAACTGCGCAAATTACCACCACAGCTTGTCAGAATCTAATTTGAACGTAAATATATGCGCCCTGTCGCGTTGCATTTGTTAACAATGTTGCAAATTAATAACATGCTCGCAGTTTTGAATACCCGTATAGTGCTTATGTATAAATCAATATTAAGTGCCGCTCTATTGAGTGTGCCTTTTACTACCTTGGCCACCAGCCAACCTGTCACCCTCCCTTTTATTGCAGAGCAAGCAACAATTGATGGCAAGCTAAATGAGCCAAGTTGGCAACGTGCAAAAAAAATCACCATAGACAACGTCACTTGGCCTTATGAGAACAGTAAAAGCCCAGTCACCACCCACGCCTATGTTTATGAAGATGGCGAAACACTTTTTATTGGCTTTGAAGCAAACGACCCTAACCCGGAACTTATTCGTGCTTTTTACCGTGACCGAGATGCGGCATGGGATGATGACTTAGTTGGTCTAAAAATTGATTCATACAATAATTCTCAATTAGCGTATCAATTTTTTATCAATCCACTTGGTGTACAGCAAGATTCAATAGAAAACGAACTGACTAAACATGAGACCTCATCATGGGATGGTATTTGGGATAGTGTGGGTGTTATTCACGAAAACGGATACACCGTTGAAGTTGCAATCCCCTTACGCGTACTAAATTTTGACGACAGCGTGGCAAGTAAAACCATGGCAATGGAGTTTTTACGATTTTTACCGCGCAGTGAACGTTTACGTATCTCAAGTATGCAGATTGACCATGGTAACAACTGTTGGATTTGCCAAATGCCAAGTTACCAAGGCTTTGAACAAGCGAAGCAAGGCAACAACGTGGCAATTATTCCATCTGTGGTGCTTGGCAAAAATGAGACCCGTGATATTGATGGCTCAGAAGTGGCAGATTGGCAGTCAGAAAACAATACTGAAGCCAGTCTCGATGTAAAATGGGGGATCACCCCAGACATTACTTTAAATGCGACCATTAATCCTGATTTTTCTCAGGTCGAAGCGGATGTCGCACAATTGAGCGTGAACAATAATTTCAGTTTGTTCTTCCCTGAAAAGCGCGCCTTCTTTTTAGATAACGCTGACTACTTTGCCTCAACACTTAACCTTATTCATACCCGTAATATTGCCCAACCAGATTACGGCACGAAAATCACCGGCAGCAAAAATGGCCATACATTTGCCGGTTTCATTGCCAATGACACACGAACAAATGTGTTGATCCCGGGCAATTTAGGTTCATCGCTTGTCGCCCTCGACGAAAAAGGTGAAAACGGTGCCCTGCGTTATCGATACGATTTTGAATCAGGGTTATCACTTGGCTCAACGGCAACACACAGACAAAGTGATGACTACAAGAACACGGTTTACAGTATTGATAGTAAATACAAACCAACAGTCAACGATGTTTTTTTAGTGCAAGTATTAAAGTCACAAACGCAATACAGCCAAGACTTCATAGATGAGTTATGTGATGGAGATAACTGCTCACAGCCAGAGCAAGTAAGCTGTGAATTAAATAGTGACTGCGACTACAACGAAGGCGTACTGCGTGTTTTAAGTAAAGAACAGCAATCAGGCACTGGTTACTATGTAAAGTATCAGCACGACGAGAAATATTGGCGCGCATTTGCCGATTATAATTATCGCGATGCCGATTTGAGAGCAGATTTAGGTTTTATCTCACAAGTTGATTTTAAGAAGTTTACGACTGGGGGTGAATACCGTTGGTATGGTGATAAAGGTAATTGGTGGAATCGCGCAAACCTTTATGCCGATTGGGATATTACTCATAACGAAAATAACGAACTTCTTGAAAAAGAAGCACAGACTAGCTTTTCTGTGAGTGGTCCATTACAAAGCTTTTTTGAGCTGTCTGTTGAACACAGAAACCGAACCGGCCTTCGTCATGATAAATCACGTTTAGATATTGATGGCAACACAGATATGTTTAGCGAAAATGGCGTTGGCTTTTATAGTGACTTTAAGCCAACCGCTGGGGTATTTGCTTCTTTATTTATGTATACAGGTAATGCTGTCGACTTAGCGAATAACCGCGTTGGTGATAAATTCCATATTCGCCCAGTACTGAATATGAATCTTGGTAAACATTTTGAAGTACGTTTACGTCATACTTATGAGCAGCTTGAGGCTGATGGCAGTGAAGTATTTACCGCTAATTTAAGTGATGTGCGTTTAACTTATCAATTCAACGTAAATAGCTTTGTACGCCTTGCAGTCATTTATACTGACTTAGAGCGTAATCAAGCTAATTACATAGATGATGTAGATAGCCAATATAAAAACCTCGCCACTCAACTATTGTATTCTTACAAGTTGAATCCGCAAACGGTATTCTTTGCTGGCTACTCTGATAATGGCTACCAAGATGATGAGCTTTCATCCATCACCAAAGAGCAGCGCACCTTATTTGCTAAATTTAGCTACGCTTGGTTACTCTAACCTGACTTTGCGCACCTTTGGGTGCGCGCCCTTCTTTTCCCACCTTATTACTAAATGCTATAAGCCTATTCGCTATATGTTATAGCCAAACTTTACTTTCGTTTTTTATTCACCACAGTAAAGTGTGACTATTACAGATCGGTAGCCTAAGCTATTTGGTCACGATTGAATAAATTGCTTCCAAGGGAACACTATGTCTAACATTTTTGAAGATAATTCATTAACGATTGGTAATACACCAATTGTAAAGCTTAACCGCGTAACCTCAGGTAATGTTTTTGCTAAAGTAGAATCACGTAACCCAAGCTTTAGTGTTAAATGCCGTATTGGCGCTTCAATGATCTGGGAAGCAGAAAAGTCAGGCGTATTAACCAAAGACAAAGAGCTAATCGAGCCTACATCTGGTAACACAGGTATTGCGCTTGCATTCGTTGCTGCATCACGTGGTTATAAATTAACACTGACTATGCCTAATACAATGAGCTTAGAGCGTCGTAAACTATTAAAAGCGTTAGGTGCCAACCTAGTATTGACTGATGGCGCTAAAGGCATGAATGGCGCAATCGAAAAAGCAAAAGAAATTCAAGCAAGTGAGCCTGAAAAGTACATTCTTTTACAGCAATTCGAAAACCCAGCAAACCCGAAAATTCACTTCGAAACAACGGGTCCTGAAATCTATGAAGCAATGGACGGTAAAATCGACATCTTCGTAGCAGGTGTTGGTACAGGTGGTACTATTACAGGTGTTAGCCGTTACCTTAAACTAGAAAAAGGCCTAAACGTGCAATCTGTTGCTGTTGAGCCAACTAACTCACCTGTTATTAGCCAAACTTTAGCTGGCGAAGAAATTAAACCGGGTCCTCATAAAATTCAAGGTATCGGTGCAGGCTTCATCCCTGGCAACCTTGATTTAGAAGTGATTGATGCCGCAGAGCAAGTATCAAATGAAGATGCTATTGCAATGGCTCACGAACTGATGAAAAACGAAGGTATTTTAGTGGGTATTTCATCGGGTGCTGCAGTCGTTGCTGCAAAACGCCTTGCTGAAAAACCTGAAAACGCAGACAAAAATATCGTGGTAATTTTACCAAGTGCAACTGAGCGTTACTTATCTAGTCCATTATTTGCTGAAGAATTCAGCGACAAAGAGCTTGTTCAGTAATAACAACTAAGTTGTCAAAAAAGGATGCAGAGATGCATCCTTTTTTATTACCCAAAATAAATAAAACCAATAATTTTACCGAGTTAACTTTACATCAAGCTGATTTAGTCACACACTTAATCTCAAGTTAACTCGTAAAACAACAACAATGAAAAATATACTCTTAATTTTTGTTCTATTAAGTAGCTGCTTTCTTTTCGGTTGCGGTTCTGAAGATGCGCCTAAAGGCGAAAAAAACACCCCTGGTAATGTGGCGACTCTGTATTTCGATGCCTTATATAACCAAAACGATTTGAACCTTGCTATGGAATACGCCACCCCAAAAATGGCGCGTATTATGAAATCTTACGGTACCGCTGGGCAGTTCGCTCGCAACCTAGTCAATATGCAATACGACGAGGTGGTAATTGAAGTCGATATGACCAATATGAGTCTACGCGAACAATACGGTGATAAAGCCAATATCAATTTAATCTTCACAGGCTACTTTAACGGTAAAAAAGTTGATGATATGCGCAGTGTGAAAATGATGCGTAAAAAAGGCAATTGGTACATAGAAAAAATCAATGCCGATCCATTTGCACGTTGATTAATTACTAAAACTAAAAAAGGGCCTGAAGGCCCTTTTTTGGTAAGAGTATAACTGCAGAACAGTATGGATATTACTCTTCGTCAAACTCTTGCTGTTGACGCTGTGCAGGACGCGCTAAGATCTCAACGTAGAACGATGTAAGCCCTTTAGCTTCAATATCGCTGATACATTTATTAATCTCTGCCACGTGAACGACATTGGCCTCATCCGCTGATTCACCAAACTTACAGTCAAACGCCCAATAATCGGCATCTGCTGGGAGTGTTTTATTACGCTCACGTTTTAAGTATTTTTTTACTTCGTGCTTGGCTGCATCAACCATACGAGGGTATTTAATTTTCTCGTGGTTTAGCGTGAATGTTTTCTTCATTATAGTCCTAGTAACTTGGTTCAATGACAATGGCATTAAGCCATAGACTGCTATTATAACAAGCACATCTTAATTTAGCTGTACTTTTTGCAGTTTTACTTAAATATAAGTGTATTCTTAGTTTATTCGTAGTCTATGACAGTTCGATTAAGCCACTTATACTTAAGCTGTAGCTAAATGTAGGGGTTGATGTATCGCCTCGTCGGTAAGGCTATCATAAAATGCAGCAGCGTCGATTTGTGGGCGCTCCACGGGTTTATTTTTTTCATAAAAACGTTTTCTAACAGCGGGCTCACAGTTATCAATCACTTCAAGTGGCACATGCAGCTTGTCATCACGGACATTCAGCGGTTCTGGGTTTAAGCAATGATGTAACCTAATATCCGACAAACCACCTTGCAGTAATTTAAATGCATTGTCTTGGCCTATCAACATATCGAATTGCTCAGGAGCTAATGGTTGTGATGGACCAGCACCGAGTTCTTTACGCAGAACCGATTCAGATACATCAGGACTGGTTAATTCTGTTTTTGGCAGGTGAAACTGGCTAAAATCGAGCGCATCATGAGAAAGCATTGCTAGTAATAAAGCAAACTCTCCAGAGCGGTGCTCGTGTACACTTTTATTTAGACGATTATCGAGTTGACTCTCAGTGAGCAACAAACCATCAATCTGCATAGTCTTTAGCCAAATAGTTTCTTGATTAACCAGTTATCGGCATTTATGCATTTTTCTTTAGTTTTTTTCTTTACTTAAATAATCAGTTTGCTATTATCAGCGCCGTTGCATTGGAGGGGTTCCCGAGCGGCCAAAGGGATCAGACTGTAAATCTGACGGCTCAGCCTTCGCTGGTTCGAATCCAGCTCCCTCCACCACTTTCCTTCTTAGAAAAGTGGGGCCAAATGCAATAGTAAAAATCTGTGTGGAGGGGTTCCCGAGCGGCCAAAGGGATCAGACTGTAAATCTGACGGCTCAGCCTTCGCTGGTTCGAATCCAGCTCCCTCCACCACTTTTTACTCTTTCTACCTTTACTCTTTCTACCTTTACTCTTTCTACCTTTACTCTCGCTAACTTTACTCTCGCTAACTTTACTCTCGCTAACTTTACTCTCGCTAACTTTACT
>NZ_LRRU01000022.1:489580-575732 GCF_001641615.1 Pseudoalteromonas gelatinilytica | reverse complement strand
GCTAACTTTACTCTCGCTAACTTTACTCTCGCTAACTTTACTCTCGCTAACTTTACTCTCGCTAACTTAAGCTACCAACTCAAACTGCTTCCATTTGCTTTAAGCCATTGCTCTGCTTTTTTATAATTTGGATAAAACTGGCTCACACGTTGCCAAAACTTAGCGCTATGGTTCATATGCAAAAGATGCGCAAGTTCGTGTACAACCACATAATCAATCACCCAGGTTGGCGCACTTGCTAAATGTAGATTAAAAGTCAGCTCGCGGCGCTTATTACAACTGCCCCAACGACGTTTATAATGTTGAATTTTAAGCTTTGTAGGGAGTGCTTCAGACATCTGTAAACAATAATCATGAACACGCATTTCAATATAGCTCTCAAGCTTTTCATGTAAAAACTGCTCCAGCAAAGCGAGGTAGTTAGCTTCTTGATGTTTGACGCGCGATGAAATAGATAAGGTAAGCTGAGCGTGTGCATCTTGTTGCCACATGCTTTTAGTGCCTTTTGCAAATACTATCGGAACATCTTGCCCAAATAACTTAATTGTCGCGTTTGCAAGAGGAAGTTGACGGCGTTCAGCATGAATGGATTGTTTGGCAATTTGTTCAGCGACCCAATCTTGCTTGGTCTTAAGCCAGGCATCAATCTCAGTTTGTGGAACATAAAAAGGTGCATAAACAGTGAGTTTCTGCTGGGCAACTTTAATTGCCACTGTGGTTCTGCGTTTACTGCGCTTTAAGGTGTAATCCAACAAAGATAAGCCAATTCAATTAATAAATATGAGAGATTCCATTTTACCCTGTCAAATAGCTGCTAATCTATAAAGATGACTCACAAATAAGTTTTCATCTTTATGCCTGACAAACCATGTTGTAGTTATATTTCCCCAACAGGTAACAAGTGTCAAGAGACAGACATGGGTTCTGGTTTTTGCTTTTGGCATGATAGTAAATTTGATAAATCAGGACTAGATCTAACCCAAAAATTAGAGCGCTATGCAAAAAAAGGCGGCTTATTAGAAGGCTTGCAACTGCAAAGAGCGAATCTTTCAGGGTTAAACCTGATCAAGCAGGATGACGAGGAAGGGTATGATCTCTCTTATTGTAATTTTTATCGTGCAAATTTAACGGGCGCTCATTTATTTAATAATAAAATAGCCAACGCTTCATTAATGAAAGCCAATTTACATAGTGCGAGTTTACATTACTGTGATTTAAAAAATACCAACTTATTGGGCATCAAACTCAACGACAGTCGAATTGATAATATCGAGCTGGGCGAGCAGTTATTACAAGAATCAGCCGCATTTAAAGCACGCAAAAATAAGCAGCATGCTGAAGCAAGAGACTTGTTTGAGCAATCCGAAGAAATATACCGCAATTTAAGAAAAGCCTCTGAACATCAAGGGCTTTTTGAACTCGCCGGTAACTTCACCTACAAAGAATTAAGAATGCGCCATGCGCAATACCGCAAAGGCTCAACTAAACAAATTACTTCTAGCTTTATTGATATGCTCTGTGGTTATGGCGAAAAGCCCGAAAACGTCATTCGCTTTAGTCTGTCACTCATTATTTGCTGTGCATTTTGTTATTTCTTATTTGGGGTAAGTTACCAAGATTCTGTCATGCAACTGAGTTTTGAAAACTCATTTCAAAGCAATTTATCGGCGTTACTAAATAGTTTTTACTTTAGCGTGGTCACTTTTACCACGCTTGGTTATGGGGATATTACGCCGATTGGCTTTTCAAGGTTAATCGCGGCAATTGAGGCATTTTGTGGTAGCTTCTCGCTCGCTTTATTCGTCGTTGTTTTTGTAAAGCGTATGACTCGCTAACGCATAATGTATGAACCCTTATGCTCTTTTGCCTGATACATTTTTTTGTCGGCTCGATTAATTAACTCTTCAGCATCTACCGTGCTATCAAGTGGCGCTGCAATAAGACCAAAACTTAGATGAAGCTCAGGGTATTGTTGTTCAAATGCGGCTATAAGTTTTTCACAAATAGTAAAGGCGCTATCTAACTCGCAATCGGGTAAGATGATGCAAAATTCATCGCCGCCATAACGGCACGGTATATCAATCTCGCGAATATTATCAAGTAAGTATTGCCCTATATATTTAAGGACTTCGTCGCCTTTTAAATGCCCTTGTGTATCATTTACTGACTTAAAGTCATCGAGATCAAAATAAACAACCGTTAATGGCGATTTGTGACGTCTGGCTCTGGCAAGGTCGCGTTGTAATAGCTCTTGCATGACACGCCGGTTGTAGAGGTTAGTAAGTGGGTCAAGCTTAGCGAGCTTCTCAAGTTCTTGAGTACGCTGAGCGACTTTTTCTTCAAGGCCTTTCGCATAGACTTCGGTGCGGCGTTTCGCATTTTCAATTTCGCCCACTAAGCTGTCGATATAAGTATCAAAGACCAAAGTCGTATCAAAGTAAATCAATTTATCAATGATGTTAAGGGTATGATTTAACTCATCTTGATTGCTTATTGTGGTGCGAAGCACATTAAAAATGAGTTCTTTTAAAGTACACACCGCCGATAAGTAAAGCTTAGGTTCAACACCAATACGCTTATGCACCATACCAATCCGTAGACGGTTGTTAACATATTCATGCTCGTAACGACCACAAAATAAATCGATTATATACTGCCTTTGTGCATCTCTGAGCCGTGTTAAAGTATCCGCATCACCAATTAATAACGAAATTTCATCTACTTCGGTTTGCTTTTTATAAAACTCATTAACCACATTTTCAATGGCTGATTCTATAATGGGCTTGTAGTTTAATAATGATGAGAGACTGTTTGAAGTCAGCCCTAATAAACTCATTCTGTGCTGAATTTCTACATCATTAATTTGCATTTGTTCAACTAAAGTTTGCTCGGTTCTTCTCATCTACCCACCTCGAACTACTCCTTTTTAATTAAATATAGCCAAGGTTTTGAATCCTACGTACTTAAGTGATAGGTTTTTCTCTAAATTCAGAACAATTTGTATTAGACTGCTATAACAAGCCGTTTCAAAAAAATATTATGCTCGCGAAATTTTTTATTACCGATCAAGACCCCAGCTTAATAGTAAGTGGTGTCTATGATTCAAGCTTAGTTGCTCTTTCTATTGCTACGGCTATTTTTGCTGCTTATTTTTCACTCCATATCATTGATTTAGCAAATAGAACTCAATTTGATTCGTACCGTAAATTAGGCAGTGCAACAGGTGCCTTGGTGATGTCAGGTGGGATTTGGAGTATGCACTTTATCGGCATGCTGGCTTTTTCACTGTGCACCACCGTGGAGTACGACCCTACACTGACATTTTTTTCATTTATTCCTGCATTTTTAGCCTGCTATACCGCATTTTCATTTTTGAAACGCAAAGATTTAAAGCAAATACCAACAACAATAAAGCTACTCATTGGCTCTGTATTACTTGGCTCTGGCATTGGTGCGATGCACTACTCGGGCATGGCCGCTATGCAAATGAGTCCACTTCTTCGCTACGACCCGGCTTGGTTTGCAGCATCAATTGTGGTGGCAGTTGCATTATCTTTTGTCGGCTTATATGCGCGATTTCACTTAGGCGAGCACTTTAAAAAGCTTACGGTGTTACAAACCCGCATCATTTGCGCCATTATCTTTGGCTTTGCTGTAGCGGGTATGCACTATATGGGAATGGCCGCCACCCGCTTTGTTGCAACCTCACCTTTGTTATCTGAAAACGTTCAAACGTCGCAACTTACTTTTATCGCCATTAGCGTTTCATTTGCTACCGTATTATTGACTGCTCTGGTTGGGATTATTAACGGCATGGTGCGTTTTCGCTTATTACTGGCAGAAAAATCGGCAGAAGAATCGCGCTTAGATGCCATTTTAGGTACCGCAATAGATGGTATCGTAACGATTAATATTCATGGCATTATTTTAAGCTTTAATAAATCAGCAGAAACTATTTTTGGTTGGCGCCAAGACGAAGTGCTGGGCAAAAACGTAAAACTATTAATGAACGACGACATAGCCGCGCAACATGATGGTTACTTAGCTGATAGTAGCAGGCATGAAGTTAAAAAAGTGATTGGTGTTAACCGTAATGTGTTTGCAAAGCACAAAGATGGTCATTTATTTCCTATTCGACTTGGCCTAGGTGAAGTAAAACAGCCTAACGCAGAAACACTGTTTGTTGGCTTTATAACCGATTTAACAGAGCAACGTGCACTACAGCAAAGTCTCGAAGAAAAAGAGAAACAATATCGTACCTTAATGAACAATACCCCAGGCGCTGTATTTCGTTGTTTGTTAGATGAACACTGGACGATGAAGTTTATAAGCCCCAGTGTTTCTGACTTAACAGGTTACAGCCCTCAAGAATTTACTGATGGTAAAATTACATTTGCTCAAATCATTAATAACGATGATGTAGCGCATATTGATGAAGTTATGGAAAAAGCCATAGCTGAAAGAAACCAATATGCGGTTGAGTACCGCATTCGCCATCGAAATGGCAAAGTTGTGTGGGTTTTAGACCAAGGAACAATTAACGAAAATAGTGATTCTAAACAAAAGTGGATCGATGGTGTACTGATTGATATCACCGCTCGTCACGAATATGAAGAATCACTCAAAAAGGCTAAGCAAGAAGCTGAAGCCGCAGCACAAGCAAAACAATCATTTATGGCAAATATGAGCCATGAAATTCGCACGCCAATGAATGCGATAATCGGCTTTAGCGACATATTAATGGATAGTCCTCTTAGTAAAGAGCAACAAAAACATATTATTACCGTCAATAAATCAGCTCGCTCACTGCTGCATTTGCTCAATGAAGTACTAGATTCTGCAAAGTTAGAAAAAGGCAAACTCGATATTCATGCTGAGCACTTTAACTTACAAGCCTTGCTCGACAATATCGTCTCGACTTTTTGGCTTGAGGCGAAGCGTAAAGATATTCTGCTTGATTTGATTATCGCTGATAATGTTGCGCCTATTTATATTGGCGATGAGTCCCGTATTCGCCAAGTAATGAATAATCTCATCGGTAATGCGATTAAATTTACAGAGCAAGGGTCTGTCACAATTTCGGTGAGTCAAACTCAAAATAAACAATTGTTTTTCGAAGTACAAGACAGCGGGATAGGCATAGCCAAGCACCGCTTAGATGCCATTTTCCAGCCATTTGAACAAGCCGATGGTACCATGACACGCCGATTTGGTGGCACAGGCCTTGGTACGACTATCAGTAAGCAGCTTGTTGAATTAATGGGTGGTTCAATTGGTGCTATTAGTGAAGAAGGTAAAGGCAGCTGCTTCTACTTTAGTCTTCCTTTACAAGAAGGTGATATCAGCCAAGTCGATACCCTAACTTGTAATCAATTAAACTTACCAAAACTTCGCATATTAGTGGTTGATGACATTGAGCAAAATGTTGAGCTACTGAACATTTTATTATCGCAAGCTGGGCACACCATCAGTACGGCTCAAAATGGTCTTGAAGCCATTGCAGCATTTGAACAGCAAAGCTTTGATGTGATTTTAATGGATATTCATATGCCGGAATGTGACGGCATTACGGCCTGTAAAGAAATCCGCGAAATAGAGAAAATCAGATGCTTAAAAATTACACCTATCATCGCGTTGACGGCGAGTGTTTTACAACAAGATAAAATTACCACAAAACAAGCCGGTATGAACGGCTTTGCAAATAAACCCGTTGATATTAACCAGCTGAACCATGAAATTGCGAAAGTGCTTGGTTTAGAAGTAAATAAAATCACTAACAATAAAGTCGGTGATGAGAAAAAGCACATCAACTACGACAAAGGTGTTTTGATGTGGGGAAGCAAAGAGAAATTAAATACGGAAATTGGCTTATTCCTAAGCAATCATCAACAGAGTATTCTACGACTGACGGAACCAATGCTCAGTGAAGAAGAACAAAAAGCAATTTTGCATACTCTTAAAGGAGTCGCGGGTAATTTAGCCCTCGCAAAATTATTATACTTGTTATCAAACGCTGAGAAAGAACGTGAAAAGGAAAGCTTCCCTACACTCATTGCCGAGTGCGAACAGGAATGGCAAACGCTGATTGCATTGCTTGCAGATCAGCCGCAGTCTAGTTCACAACAGCAACCCATACACGAAACGTCGTTGGGCGCATTTATTAGCCAAATTGAGGCACTGCAAGCGCAAGCTGAGCATGCAGAAATAGACGATGATTTATTAAGCCTGGTGCAATCCCAAGCACCGGCAACCTACCAAGATCAGGTTGTTGAAATTTGTGCGTATTTTGAAAACTTTGACTTTGATGCAGCAAGCACTGCTTTATCAGCTTTAAAGCACACTCTCCAAGCTGCTAAGGAACACGTATGACGCAAATCTCAGAACGTGCAAGAATTTTGGTCGTCGATGATGAACCAGCCAATTTAAAAGTGATCCGTGAAGTACTCGCTAACGATTATCGCTTATCGTTTGCAAAATCAGGCGAGCTTGCTCTTCAACTTATTGAGAATGAACCACCTAAGTTGATTTTGCTCGATATTATGATGCCAGACATGAGCGGCTTCGAAGTCTGTAAAGTATTAAAAGCAAATCCTAAAACCGCTCATATTCCTGTTATCTTTGTTACCGCACTTTCCCATGAGCAGGATGAGTCTGAAGGCTTTGCTCTAGGTGCAGTCGACTATATTACCAAACCAATTAGCCCTGCGATTGTCAGAGCGCGTGTTAAAAATCATTTATCTTTAGTTCAAGCTGAGCAACTGCAATTAGCCCACATTGATTTGATCCAACGTTTAGGCCGCGCTGCAGAATATAAAGACACCGACACCGGTGAGCACATTGCAAGAATGAGCCGCTACAGTAAAGTACTCGCCCTTGCCTATGGCATGAGTGAGTATGAGGCCGAACAGCTTAAACAGGCAGCGCCGATGCATGATGTTGGTAAGATAGGCATTCCTGATTCAGTACTATTAAAACCTGGGCGCTTGAACGAAAACGAATACGAGCACATGAAACAACATGCCTTAATCGGTGCGAAAATTTTAGAGAACTCAACTTCGCCGTTATTGCAACTTGCTCATAAGCTTGCCCTTGAACACCATGAAAAATGGGATGGTACGGGTTATCCGTATGGCCTGAAAGGCGAAGAAATTAGTATTGAAGGGCGTATTGTCACCATTGCAGATGTGTTTGATGCTTTAACCTCAAAACGCCCTTATAAAAAAGCCTGGTCGGTTGAAGAAGCGCTCGACTTATTGAAAGACGAAGCTGGTAAGCATTTTGACCCGCAACTAGTTGATTTATTTATCGGCCAAATAGATAGCATCATAGAAATCAAAAACACTTATACCCGCTAATAGCGTATTAAAGGCCTCATTTGAGGCCTTGTTTAATTGCATCGTAATCATGCGAAGTAATTTCATGGCTGTTTCCAGCACAATCTTTAAAATACATTGAAAAAGTAACACCATGGTCAGCAACAAGGGTTTTAACATCAAATTGAGCGAGATGCTCAAGCCATGCTAAAAACTGTGCTGCATTTGCGCCAAAGGCAATTCCTTTGCTTCTACCGTCTGCTTCAAAGAGTGCTAAACGAATCGTCTTTGCTTGATCTTCTAAGGTTAAAGGCCCTTGTCCTTCATCCCAAAATGCGAGTTCTGGTACCACATTAAAACCAAGTACTTGCTGATACCACTTTAGCGCAGCCGATAAATCATCAACATTTAAGTGGCAATGATCAACACCACATAAAGATGGAATAGCCATGTTACTCACCAATTTCGGTTTTTAACTGCTCTAAAAATTCGAGCATGTAAGCTGTGCGTCGTTTAGCTTCATCTTTTGCCGATGGCGTGTTCATACTCTCGCTAATGTGTAACAGCTTAATGAAAAAATGATCGAGGGTGTATTTTGTATCGTCAGGTTCACGGTTTAAGCAAAATGGATCGTCTTTATGATACAGATAACGACCAATTGAGCCCCCTACTTTCATGCAGCGACTCACACCAATTGCACCTAAAGCATCCATTCGATCCGCGTCTTGCACAATTTGCGCTTCGACACTTTGGACTTTGATATTGGCACTAAAGCTATGTGCCGCAATAGCATGATGAATAGCACTAAAATACTGCTCAGGATAATTAATTGAAGCTAAAAAACTTAACGCCTTATCTGCAGCCATGGTCGATGCTTTTGCCCTGTCTGGGTGGTTTTTTGCAACCGCAACACAATCATGTAACCAAGCTGCGGGTAACACCACAGTCATTTCTGCCTGCTCGGCAATACATAATTGTTTTGCAACCCTCACTACTCGCTCAATATGACTAATATCGTGTGCGACATCGGCATGGAGTAAAGACAAAATAAAGTCTCGACACTGAGTTTCTAAAGCTGCAAAGTCTATTTCTGGCTGCATATACTGGCTATCACCATTAACTGATTGAAATTATGCTTACTTTAGCGTGCTTACTGGATTTGTTCAAAACATTCATTGTATGTTTGCCAGTGCTTCATTAAACTATGCCCCCTTTTGTTTGACGCGAGAATCCCTATGTCATCTGCTATTTACCTGCAAGCTGGACGAGAAAAATCATTAAAAAGAAAACACCCATGGGTGTTCTCAAAAGCCATTAAAAAAGTAAAAGGTAAGCCAGGACTAGGTGACACTGTCACTATCTATGACAATGACGGTAAGTTTTTAGCGATTGCAGCTTACAGCCCGCAATCGCAAATTCGCGCTCGCGTATGGAGCTTCGATCAAAACGAAGTTATTGACCAAGCATTTTTTGAAAAACGTTTGCGCCGTGCCTATGCTGCGCGCGAACAGGTGATCAGCGAAGGCGGCTTAACAGGTTTTCGTTTAAGCGCTGCAGAATCTGACTACTTGCCAGGCATCACTATCGATAAATTTGATAATGTATTGGTGTGCCAACTGCTTAGTGCCGGTGCAGAGCGCCATAAAGGTGAAATTGTTGCTGCACTAATGACGATTTTCCCAGGCTGCGATATTTATGAACGTTCGGACGTTGATGTTCGCACCAAAGAAGGCCTTGAGCCAATCAAGGGCCTACTTTGGGGCAAGGAACCAACTGAGCCAGTCATCATTGAAGAAAATGGCTTAAAACTCGAGGTAGACATTCTTGAAGGCCACAAAACTGGCTTTTACTTAGACCAACGTGATAGCCGTGCAGCCCTTGAGCGCTTTGTTAAAGACAAAACAGTATTAAACTGCTTTAGCTACACAGGTACTTTCTCGCTCTATGCTTTGCGTGGCGGTTGTAAACACGTTACTAACGTCGATGTATCGCAGCCAGCGCTCGATACGGCTAAGCGTAACGTTGAGCATAACAACCTTGATTTATCGAAAGTTGATTTCGTGAAACAAGATGTCTTTAAGTTATTGCGCCAATACCGCGATGAAGGTGTGCAATTTGATACTATCGTTATGGATCCACCAAAATTTGCTGACAACAAAGCGCAGTTAACCGGTGCTTGCCGTGGTTATAAAGATATTAATATGATTGCGATGCAAATCTTAAAACCAGGTGGCACTTTACTTACCTTCTCGTGCTCTGGATTAATGGAACAAAATTTATTTCAAAAAGTGGTTGCGGATGCAGCCCTTGATGCAGGTAAAGACTTATTAATTATGGAACGACTGAACCAAGCTGCCGACCACCCAATTGCTGGCAGCTACCCAGAAGGCTTTTATCTTAAAGGCCTGATCTGTAAGGTTTACTAGTTAAAATTTACAATTTCTAAACCGGCACTCAAGGAGCCATCTTGCTCCTTGGTTGCTCGCACAACTTTAGCTGTGGCATCAAACGAAGTAATTGCTGTACTTGTAGAAGCAATTAACACCCGATAAAGACTGCCTATTTCTAAAACTTCATCAAGGTGAATTGCCAGCCCTGTTGCACTTAAATCAGTGCACGTCACCTGAATTTCTTCGCCATTAACTGCATCTAATGGGATTAGTTTTGCAGGGGTATGAATTTGCATGCGGCGAAAATCGCGTTTCTCCTCATGAAACATATGGCCTCCTATACCAGTGTTTTTATTTTCTCTATTAATGTTTTAACAGAAAAAGGCTTCACTACATAGGCGTCGCAACCGGCATCAAACCCCGCTTTTTGTTCAAGCTCGGTTTCAAGACCAGACACCATGACAACAGGAATTTGCTCTGTTTCTGGGGTGTTTTTTAGTAATCGGCAGGTATCATAACCATCTAAGCCCGGCATACACACATCGAGTAGTATAGCATCCGGCGGCTCAGCAATAGCCGATGTTAAGCACGATGTGCCTGAGTTTGCATAGCTTAACGAAAACTCATTCCCAAGGCTTGCTTTGAGCATTTCAAAATTAAAATATTCATCATCGACGACCAAAATGGTTGGTCGCGGTCGATTTACCGTACGCTCAGGAACTGAGATCGGTCTTTCCTTTTCTATGCCCACATAATCTCCTTTTAGCATCTGTGTTCTTAACTAAAAGCAAGGAGGCGCCAACCTCATTACTCATTCCTTAGTATTATAACTCACATTCTTTGATTGCGTTTAAAACACGTTTAGCAGATACAGGATAAGGCGTCCCTAGTGTTTGTGCAAATAAAGAAACACGTAACTCCTGCTGCATCCAAAATATCGCACTGATCTCTTCAGGAATTGGCATTCCCTTAGGGATTTTGTTCGCTAATTTTTGATATTGCTCAGCTACTTTTTCAAGCTCAAGCACACACAACCTATCACGATTAGGATCAACAGGTAGCTTTTCTAAGCGGCGTTCAATGGCTTTTAAGTAACGAATTAAATCCGTCATCTTTGCTGCACCATGCTGGCTAACAAAGCCTTTGAACACTAAGCTTTGTAACTGTGATTTAATATCGCCGTGCGCTGTTATCATGGTTAAATCAACACGCCCTTTCATACGTTTATTTAAACCATGAGCAATACTCAACACTTGCTCTACTTGGGTAGCGATCTCAACAACCGTGTCACCGAGCTCGCCGCGAATTTGCTCTTTCGCCTTTTCAAACGCATCTGCAGTGCGAATGTTGCCATATTTAGTTAATAAGCTATCAACGGCTGCAGCGATACAGTCATCAATTAAGTCATTGACCTTACCAAACGGATTAAAGTACAAACCTAATTTAGATTTGTTCGGTAAATTTTGCTGTAAATACTTAATCGGTGATGGCACGTTTAATAACACTAAGCGACGTAAACCTTGTTGGTGCGCCTGTTGTGCTTTGTGCTCATTATCAAATAGCTCAACCGCTGCTGAGTCTTTTTTATCCACCAGCGCTGGAAACGCTTTGATTTCGTATTGACCTTGCTTTTTCACATAAGAGCTTGGTAACTCACCAAAGCTCCACTCAGTCAAATCAGCTTTTTCTATACCCTTGTCGGCTACTTTCGATAAGGTATCCGTTACCTTACCTTGTAACTGGGCTTTTAGTTTAGATAAATTTAAACCGCGAGCGAGTAACTTATCGTGTTCATCGCGTACCTCAAACTGTAAGCGTAAATGCGGAGCAAGGGTTGATAAATCCCATGCATCTGGCTCAACACGCACACCTGTCATACGTAATAAGCGCGTGCTAATTGCATCAATTAAGTTGCCTTGCATCGGCTCGATTGCAGCAAGTACCGCATCGGCGTAGTTTGGCGCAGGCACAAAGTTGCGACGAATCGTTTTTGGTAGCGACTTGATAAGCGCACAAATTAACTCATGTCGAAATGCTGGAATATGCCAATCAAAGCCAATTTCTTGCACTTGGTTTAACAGTGCTACCGGAATTTGTACCGCAACACCGTCAACGGCTTGCCCTGGATCAAAATGATAAGCCAGTGGTAATAACAAGTTCTCTTGCTGCCAAGTATCTGGGTAATCAAACTCAGTGACATGATCGGCACCATGCTGCATTAGCTCTTCTCGAGACATATGCAAAAAGCGCTTATCTTTTTGTTTTTGTCCCTTCCACCACTTATTAAACGCGGCACGGTTATTTACATCTTGCGGAATTTTCTTGTCGTAGAATTCAAATAAAGTTTGTTCATCAACCAAGATATCACGGCGGCGAGATTTATTTTCGAGTACCTGAATATCTTCAATTAGCTCTTGGTTAAACTGTAAAAAGCCTTCATTTTGACCCAGCTCTTGCTCTACCAATGCTGTGCGAATAAATAACTCGCGACTTACTTTCGGGTCAATATTGCTGTATACACAGCGGCGCTTATTTACAATTAATAGGCCATACAAGGTTTGCTGTTCAAACGCGATAACTGCACCCGGCTTTTTCTCCCAATGCGGTTCGCTATAGCTGCGTTTCACTAAATGCTGCGCAAAGCCTTCAACCCATTTCAAGTCTATGCGCGCGTTGATGCGAGCATAAAGCTTACTGGTCTCAACAAGCTCTGCCGACATAATCCATTTTGGGCTCTTTTTAAATAATCCTGAACCTGGGAAAATATGGAATTGGCTGTTGCGAGCGCCTTTATAAATTTGTTTTTCATCTTTAAAACCAATATGACTTAACATACCGCTTAATAAAGATTGATGAATTCGCTCGCTATCAGCAACATTTGTAGTGGCCTTCATGCCCATTTCATTACATACCGTTGATAGCTGATAAACAATATCTTGCCATTCGCGAATACGCATATAGGCTAAAAAGTCCTTTTGGCATAACTTTCTAAACTGGCTATTGCTCAATTCAGATTGCTGCTCTTCAAGGTAATTCCACAGATTTAAAAAGGCGATAAAATCTGAATCAGGGTCGTCAAAACGGCCATGCTTTTCATCCGCTGCACCGCGTTTTTCTTGTGGTCGCTCTCTTGGGTCTTGAATCGACAATGCCGCAACAATAATAATCACTTCACGCAGTGCACCTAAGCCATCGGCAGTCAGCACCATTTTCGCTAAACGTGGATCAACCGGTAAACGGCTTAAACTTCTTCCTGATTTAGTAAGCTCAGTCTTTTTATGACGTTTAGCAGGCTTAATGGCTTCGAGTTCTTCAAGTAGCGTTAAACCATCGTTGATATTGCGGCTATCTGGCGCTTGCACGAACGGGAACTGCTGCATGTCGCCAAGCCCTAAACCAAGCATTTGCAAAATAACAGAGGCTAAGTTAGTGCGTAAAATTTCAGGGTCAGTAAACTCTGGGCGCGAATTAAAGTCTTCTTCGCTATACAAACGAATACAGATACCCGCTTCGATACGACCACAGCGGCCTTTTCGCTGATTGGCACTGGCTTGTGAAATTGGCTCAATCGGTAATCGTTGTACCTTGGTACGATAGCTATAACGGCTGATGCGCGCGGTACCTGGGTCGATAACATAGCGAATACCCGGCACCGTTAGCGATGTTTCAGCCACGTTGGTGGCTAAAATAATATGACGGCGGCTGTGCGGCGCAAAAATTCGGTTTTGTTCTGCGTTTGATAAACGCGAATATAGCGGTAAAACATCCGTGCCTTTGAGGTTTCGCTTTGATAACGCATCAGCGGTATCGCGAATTTCTCGTTCACCGTTCATAAAAATCAGAATATCGCCAGGGCCTTCATCGCAAAGCTCATCAACGGCATCAAAAATACCCTGTAATTGGTCACCATCCGCTTCCATCTCGTCTTTGTTGATTTCAGTGGTTGGTCTATAACGAACCTCTACTGGGAAAGTACGACCAGATACTTCAATGATTGGCGCATTATCAAAATGTTTAGAAAAACGCTCAGGGTCAATTGTTGCAGAGGTGATAATAACTTTTAAGTCAGGGCGTTTTGGCAGTAAATTTTTTAAATAGCCTAAGATGAAATCGATATTTAGGCTGCGTTCGTGGGCCTCATCGATGATGATGGTATCGTATTGATTTAGGTACCTATCTTGTTGAATTTCAGCCAGCAGAATACCGTCTGTCATCAATTTAATGTAACTATTGTCAGAAACTTGGTCGCTAAAGCGAATTTTAAATCCCACTTGTTGGCCTAGCTCGCATTGCATTTCTTCTGCAATACGATTCGCGACACTTCGAGCCGCGAGTCGACGAGGTTGAGTATGACCAATGTATCCGTCAACACCTCGGCCAAGCTCTAAACACATTTTTGGGATCTGCGTCGTTTTACCTGAGCCTGTTTCACCGGCGATGATCACCACTTGGTTATTGGCGATCGCCTGTTTAATGTCATCTTTCTTTTGACTAACAGGAAGTTGTTCTGGGTAGGTCACTTTAGGCAAGGCAGCCAAACGATGCTCGCGTAATTGCTGCGAACGGCTAATATCTTCAGCTATTTTTTGCGCTATGCTCGCTTGCTTAGTTTCATCGTTGATTTTTTTGATGCCATGAAGGCGTTTTTTGAAGATGAATTGATCTTTGCGTAAACACGTTTTTAATTCGCCGAACAGCGGACCTAGGTTAACCACCCGATACCCTTATATTTCTTAACCAATAGACTGATATTGTATCAAATAATCTATCAGGTGGTCATGGCTTTATTTATGCCAATTCGCTTAATTAAGTGAACAGTTTTGAGGCAATAAAATCTCGTTGATAACAAGGCAAAAATTTCGTTATTTAGTTGTTCTCGGCAATTGCTCCTGCATTGCTCTACCTCCTGCATCCATGCAGTCGTAAATGAGAAGTTTTTAACGCCGTTAGCGACAGATTTAATCCCTCAAAATGATTAAGTATTATTGCGAGTTGGCACAGTCCTCTCGGTTGGAATTGGCATTGCACAAACATCGATGTGATCAGGGCTTTCGACAAACCATGCTTCTACTCGATTTTTACGTGCTTCGATGAGGTCTTTAAAGGCATTTGAGTCTGTTTTCATGACCCGAAACTCACTATTATCAGTGTCTTTAATATCTGCTAATACTTGCATATCTGTGATGGGATTAAATGGCTGACCTTCAGTGGCTTTACGCTGCAATAGATTAAAGTGTTCCATGCCTTCTAAAACACGACCAAACACGGTGATATTACGGTCTAAATAGCGCTGACTATTGCCGATGGTTACATAAAATTCAGTACCGCCGGAATTAATATCATTATCGCGGGCCATGGCAAAAATCCCTGGGCAATGTACTTGCCAAGTTTCGGTTTGGCCTTGGTTTTGTGCCACTGCAAAGCCGTTTAAAAAACCTGTTTTAGCGGCATAGCCATCAGGCCCTTTAAGCTCTGTAATCGCTAAGGGAGTCTCAGTGCGTAGATAAAACTCAGCGGGTAACCCTTTTTTGGCATTTTTAACGGGTTTACTTTCGCTGGCATCTCCGCCCTGCGCAACAAATCCTTCAACAAAACGATACACACTTAGGCCTTGATAGAACCCTTCTTTGGCAAGCTGTCGCATGTTATTTGCGTGAATGGGCGCTAGTTTATCGTTTAGTTCAATATAAGCGGCACCCGTGGGTAAGGTTAATTTAATGACGTTTTCGGCACTGACGGCTCGCCACTCACTGCTACTTGCGGTTTTAATGATTTCGCCAGCGGAACGTTTTTGGCTTGTTTCTTTTGCAGCAATTGGTGCAGCTAATACTACGCCAAGGCACAGAGTTAATAGACTTAATTTCATTGTTATTATCTTTTAAGTAACTGACAATTCAGCCTATTAACTTATGCCCTAATAAGCAAGTAAAAGCGATGTTTGGTCACAAGTAGAGGTATTAGTCCCAATCAAATTTATAAAGAATATCAACATTTTGATACAGGCCGCTGGTGACCTCGATATACAATTGCGACAACAATTGATAACGTACCGCCACTTCACTTAATGAATCAAAAATACCGACACTGTATTTTACTTGAATACCCGGTGTAACATAGCCAGATATTTCAACTTTGGTGTCATCCCCACTGCCGCTTGAGCTTAAGCTAACATCAGACAAGCCAAAGCTTTCACCGATTTTAGATACCACACCTTCACTGCGATTAACACCTTGAGCAAGCAGTAATTGAGTCAGCATCGCATCGGTTGAGCTATCTCCTTCATCAAGAGGCTGCCCATTTAATAAGTAAGCCAATGCTTGGGCTTGGTCCATCGCAGGCTCTGAAAATACTTTTAATGAAGGCTGTTCAACATTGCCTGTTAACGTAATACCTGCAATCACGCCATTCGAGGTGTTGTCTGGATTACGAATTGCCTTAATATTCAAGTACGGTTTATCAATTGAGCCGCTAAAGCCCACCTGACCGGTACGAATTTGCAAGTCTTGACCAAAAGCACGATAGGTACCTTGAACTAGGTTCAACTCACCCGTTGCTATCATCGGCGTAACTTGGTCCATGCTGATATTAATGTCGCCTTCAACTTTCGATTGTAAGCCAAACGAATCAACGCGCACATCATTTTCAACCAACACCTTTAAGTTAATTGCATAATCAAAGGGGACTTTTTCTGATTGTTGCTGCTCAATATCAACAATCACTTCATCATCACTGACTTGCACAGCGCCTTCTGGTAGCTCTTCAATCGCAATTCTTCCCCATGGCACTACAACTTGGCCATCAAGATTAAACGCATTATTTTTTAATGACATAGTTAAATCTGGAGACACTTTAAAGGTGACATCTTGTTGAGCACGCACAAAAAACTCTTTACCGTTTAACTTCACGTCAACGTCCGGTAAATCTTGCTGCCAGTCAACACCGCCAGATAAATTAAGCGCGCCCCCTTCGGTGTCTTTAAGCTCACCCGTGAGCTTCGCACTTTGGTTATTAAAGGCAATGTTCACATAAGAGTTTTGCAGCGATATAGGCAAGGTTGCCCCTTCTAGATTGATTTTTTCGACATCAAAATCACCATTGAGTAATGGCTCTTTTAAAGTACCTGCAATTGCTAACCGGCCTTTTATGTCGCCTGTTAATTGCTCAAGTGAAGCAATAAAAGGACGTAGGTTTGTTAACTCAATTTTCTCAATAACCAAGTCGCCCGCTAAGGTCTGTTGATTTTGAATATCATCAATGTTGAGCTCTGACGTTACTTTACCTAATACGGATGAATCAATAGTGGCATTAAGTTTACCAACTTGTGCGTCGCTCATTGCCGATATATCTAAAACCTCAACCGGTAATTTATATACACTTGCACCATCGATTAAGGATGCTTCAAGCTGCTGAGTTTTGATATTGGCACGAATAGTTTTTAGTGCGCCATTATTCCAGTTGGCAACAAACTCCCCGCTTGCATCGCCAGTTACTTTCAAGTTATCGGGTAAGAAGTGTTTAAATTCAGCAATCGATAACGCTGCAAGCTGTGCATTTAACTGGCCTAACTGCTTAGTTTGCTGCAAAGTCTCAAAGCATAATTTTGAGTTATCACTTTGCCAGCAATGTGCAGCGACATTAAAGTCAAAGGTTTTGGTATTAACTTGAATATTAATTGGTTTATTAGTGCCAAAGCGCACCTGATTATCGGTAACAAGAATTTGGCTTAGCGCACCTTGCCAGGTTTCTTTATTAAATTTACCGTCAATATCAAACGACGCCTTGCCTTGGTCTGCATCGAGTAAAAAAGTTAAATGGTGATCTGTTTTATCGCCGCTAGCGTCTAACTCAATTTGATTAATTTTGTGTTCGCTAATCGATGCAGAATCAAGCACCAGTGACACATCTGTTTGCCAATCGGCTGCGTAATCAAATTGCCCTTTTAATGTTAAACCATCAACCTGAATATCTTGATAGCTCAATGTATTAAGAACTAAATTTAAATCAACCGTTGGCGAAAGACGCTCACCACGCAAACTCAAATCAGCAAAGCCCTTGCCTTGCATAGGCAAGATATCTTGACCACTTGCATCTAAACGCAATTTGCCGTCAACTTGCCATACATCATCTACCTGACCCGATAAAGCAATCTCATTTTTACCGCTTTTCACTTCTAGTTTATTGAAACTCGCATGCAAGCTGCTATCAAGTTCAAAATCCGACAATAAGGTCACTGGCACGTCATTCACAGAACCATTTAATTGTGTATTATCCAACGCAAGCTGCCACTCACTTGCCTGTAAATTGAATGAACCATTAAACTCACCAGATAAATCACTACTTAGTGCATCCGTTAAGTATTGTGCTTTTAAATGGCTTAAAACCCCTTTAAATTCACTTTTCACCCCATTTGACCAATCAACGGATGCATTAATGTCTGCTTTACTGTCGTTGGCATTAAGGCTTAACTGCTCAAGTTTTGCGTTTGTTAAACTACCTTGTAATTGCGATTTCACGGTCATTGCCGGTAATGCGTCTAACTGTGTGACTAAGCTCAAATCGACAGCATAAGCATCGGCATGGCCTTTCGCTTTTAAATCAAAGTCTGATAATTGCAACTGTTGTGTGTCTGTCGCAATTTGCCACTTTGCTATCTGGCCTGTTAAATCAAACGGGTAATTTGTTTGTTTTAAATTCACAGTTCCTTTTAGCTCTGCTGGGTATGTCCCCTGTGTCACTAAATCTAACTTTAAATTCGCAAGCGGGCCTGAAACCGATAACTTCGCTTGATGCTCAGTGCTTTTTACTGAGACTGCGCCCTCAATTGAATTTTCACCCGAAAGCTCTGCCATTAAGTTAGAGTGCAATTGCCATTGCTGATAACCTGCTGCAAACTTTTCAAGATTAATATCGCTTCCTTTGGCTGACGCAATCAACTCGATATTTTCAATAAGCTGAGCCTCTTCTGCGCCATAAGGAGTAACGGCAACTCTACTGATTTGAAATTGCTTCAGCTCAACATTAATTGGGAGCGTAATATCAATTGCGGGTAATGCTGGCAACTCAGTTAATGGGGCTGATTTAGGCTGCTCTTTTGCTTCGTGCAGCATCACAGCAACATCAGCAATGGTCAGTGAATCCACAGTAAGATCCGATGCTTCGCCGCGACCATTTAAGTTTAATTTGTTGACTGTTACATCGGCACTCGGGTGCGCGAGATTAAAGCGATTAATGGCAATACGCTTCACAGTCACTTTCATTGGCAAGCTGATTTGTGTAACTTGTTCAATTTCGGGCTCTGCTTGCGTGCTCTGTTCGGTTGATGCCGCTTGACCCTTAATGCTTAGATCTATCGATTGGGCGCTTAAATTATCAAGGCAGATACCATCACAACGCCACCAGAACAAATCAATTTTTAGCTGCTTTGCATCAAGCTTGATGCCTTGGTTTTCAAAATAAACATCAAACGCATCGTTATATAAAAACCGCCCTGATGGCAGCTTAATTGTTAAACCATCAACTAACTTATTAGCTGTGTACGCAATAAAGTGATTACCGGGTGCGGTAAACAACAAACAAAACACAATGACTAGCAAACTTGCCAACGTGATCGATAGAACCTTAGTTATCTTTTTTAACATCTTCATTAGATTTCAGGCCCTATGGTAATACTTAATCGGGTACTTTTGCTTTCTTTTGTTAAACCCCAAGCATGGTCGATACGTACAGGGCCAACCGGTGTTAAATAGCGAAAACCAAAACCGGCACCGACTTCAACGCGATCACTAAAATCATTTGTCGCGGTACCACTATCGACAAATAAAGCCGCGCGCCAATGCTCAGCAAATTGATAGTTATATTCAACGGTGCCGCTCATTAAATATTTACCACCAATTAAACGGCCTTTCTCATCTTCAGGCGAAATAGATTCATAAGCAAAACCACGCACACTTTGATCACCCCCCGCGTAGAAACGAAGCGATAGCGGAACGTTGTTGATATTATCGACTAGCATGGCGCCAAGATTGGCTCTTAAAAACAGCATATGGCGATCTGCAAAGGTGGTTAACCACGCATTTTGCAGTTGCAATCGCAAAATATTGGTTGAAGACATCATGTCTTTTAAACCAAATTCGGCCGATACCATCCATTGATAACCTTCATAAGGTGTTGTGCCTCCTTCGGTATCCTTTTTCGCATAACTAATACCAGGCATTAGCATTTTTGCGCTTTGCTCTTCATCCCCTATTCGATAGGTCTCATAATCGCGTCTTAAAAAGGCTGTCCGTACCCAATCATCATCGGTTAGCCACTGCCGCTGGAGTTGCCCCGTGAATATACGGCTGTATAAATCATTGGTTAATTCATCTTCAAGTTTGTAACCCACAGAAAAACGCCAAAGATCATCATTAGGGTCATCAACCGGCACCGTATAACCGAGTGAAATATCTTGCTGACGTTCTGACACATTCAAATTACTTTCTAAATAATGACCATCTTCGGTGATCCAAGGTTTCGTCCATTTGAAACGTACTTTTGGTCCTAGGTCTGTGCTGTAGCCGCCACCGACTTCATAGCTATTGGCAGGCTTATGTAACACATCAACATTCACAGGCACTTGATTATTTTTACGTTTTGCAATGTCGGCATATACGCGCACACTTGTAAAATAGGGTGTACTCGATAATGCTAAGTTGTAATCCGAAACTTCGGTAGATTTGTAAGGCTGCCCTTGCTTAAATTCAGCCAGCGAACGAATGTATTTTTCAGCAGGTGTCTCACTACCGATGGTGATAATACCAAACTGATAGCGAGGCCCGGTATCAACATTAAAAATGATCTTTGCGCTATTATTTTTTAGCGATACCGCCAATTTATGCTCATGCCATTTCGCATCAAAATAACCTAACTCTAATAATTGGCTTTCAATACGTTTTCTTGCAGCCTCATATTTGCCATGATTTAAAAAATCACCTTGTTTGATTTTGATGCTGTTGACGGCCGACATGAATTCAGCGTCATCTTTACCGGCACCTGTGATAGTCACATTAATATCTGCAATTCGCGTAACTGGGCCACGTTCAACATCAACAATCAATAACTGCTGTGCGTTATCGAAACTAATTTTGATAGTCGGCTTATAATAACCAAGCGCTTTTAAACTCATTTCTACTTGGCTTTTTGCGTGACGCCTCAACGCCTTGGAAGTTTTTTCATCGACCAGTTGCTTAATGTAAAGCTCAACGTTTTTTTCAAGCTCATCACTGATCCCTTGAATTTTATAATCTTTAATAACGGTGGCTGCACTAATCGCATGCTGACTATAAGAGAAGCAGTAAAGCACAAAGACAAACAACAAATGCCGAGTATACAAAAAATATCCTTACTTTTTTGGAAGAGTCATAATCTAAAATGAGTACAAAAAGATACTAGCACAGTGCAATAGCCACTGACATAATTGAAATGTTAAAATTAGTACGCGTTAAACAATTATTTTCGCTACAATAGCGGATAATACCTAGATTTATAATGAATGAGCGACTAAATGCACTTCCCTGATGACGAAAACGGTCAATTATTAGCTGAAATTGCTGACGCTGGTGTTGATTTAACCAGTATGCAAACTATCGATTTCTATATTCTTTTTGAGCAAAAGCCTGAAGCAGAAAAATTTGCTAAAGCCATTGCAAGTGATGAGCTAGCCCCTTCAACAGAGTTAACCAAATGCCCAGATACTGGGGTGTGGGAAGTAATTACTCGCGTGAAGATGGTGCCAGATCACACGTTACTTAGCCAAACTGAACAATACTTAGAAAGCATCGCTAATGGCCATAATGGTTATGGTGATGGCTGGGGTTTAATGGCCGAAGAAGAATAAGCCATTCCCACAATCTCGTAAGGGGATCAATGTAGTTGATTCGCCTTACGAAAATTGCCTTGATAATCAAATAGCTTTTCTGCCACTTTCCAACCGTATTTTTTATTTTTTCGTGCAATCACAAAATCGGGTGCCAGTAATTGCTGCTGTGAATCGACAACCTGCTCCGCGCTTTGCCAATTAATTGGGGTAAAACCTGGTGCTGCTCGTTTTCCAAACTGCTTATTAAAAATAAACCGACCGGTGTCATTTGCTAAGTTAAACACCTCATCACAACTGGCTCCATCTTCATCATAGTAGCTAATTTTAAGTAAACCTTTTGCGAGCAACTGTGCCGACAAACCACTACATCTTAATACCAAGGCATCTTTGAGATTAAGCGCCTCTCGCAGTTTATCATCAGGGTCTGCCATCATTGCACCACAAGACTGACACTGCCTTGCAGCAATATCATTTTGTTCTCCACACTGCTCACATTCTTTAAAACGAAAACGGTAATCACACTGTACTTGCTCTTCACCATCGTCCAGCAAGCCTTGGCAACGCCTGCCAAAATGCTCAACCACTTTGCCTTCGCTGTCTGTTTTACCCCAAAAAATATTCGCAAATCCACAGCCTGGGCACAGCACTTGAACTGGTTCATTATCACTTTGCGCTTTTTTACTGCCTACTTCAGGGTAAAATAAATCAAAGCCGTTACCTGCATAATCAATAACTAAGCAGTCTTTTTTCCCTTCGCTTAAACGCAAGCCTCGACCCACAATCTGTTGGTATAAACTGACCGACTCGGTGGGGCGTAAAATCGCAATATAATCAACGTGAGGTGCATCAAAACCCGTCGTGAGTACGGACACATTAACTAAATACTTTATTTTTTTGGCTTTAAATTGATTAATAATCCGGTCACGTTCGTTATTATCCGTATCACCCGTGATAAGTGCCGTACTATCCTCAGGTAAGTAACTGGTAATTTCTTTGGCATGCATCACAGTTGCGGCGAAGATCATTACGCCATGACGCTGTTCACTGTATTCTATTACTTGATTGATAATGGCTTTTGTTGCACGTGTATTATCTTTTAATAACGCATTCATATTCTCAATGCTGTACCGGCCAAATGAATCACTCGGCAATGATGAAAAGTCATAATGGCTAATAGCTGCATCAACTTCATGGGGTGGCGTTAAATAGCCGTTTTTGATCATATAGCGCAGTGGTAACTCAAAAATACACTTCTTAAATGGTGCCTCTTTATCCCCTCTAACAAAACCATGATAGTGATGATGATAAACCCAGCCCATCCCCATACGAAATGGTGTCGCGGTTAAGCCAAGCACTTTAAGGTTGGGGTTTTGTTTTTTTAGACTCGCTATGACCTGCCCGTATTGACTGTTGTCATCACCGCTTACACGGTGGCATTCATCAATGATCAACAAAGAGTACGCATCGGTAAGCTGCTCTGTATTGCGAGCCAATGATTGCACACTTGCAAAGGTGACTTGCTCTGTTAAAGACTTTTGTTTTAACCCTGCAGAAAAAATACTCGCCTTAAAGCCAAAGCTAATATATTTCTCAGCGTTTTGTTCTACCAGCTCTTTAACATGCGCAAGCACCATAATTTTTTGTTTGGCAATACGTGCAAGTTCAGCAATAACCAGGCTTTTTCCTGCTCCTGTTGGTAATACAATCAGGGCGGCGTCGTCTGTTTGTCGAAAGTGAGCAACCGTGCGAGCCACGGCCTCTTGTTGATAGGGTCTGAGTACGTACTTCATGTTATCGGACTATAATCGACATAAAAAAGGGAAGCATACGCTTCCCTTGATATTCTTTAAAGCAAAAATTAAGCGAGGTGTTTTGTTAAATCCACACCTTGGAATGCTTTAGGACGTTTACCACGGCCTGTCCATTCAACGATTTCGCCATTAAATTCGATGCGGTACTTTGGTTTTACTTTTGTACGCTTATCCGTTGTTGCTACATCCTGTAGATCTTCTAATGTAAGTCCTTTTTCTTTTAGTAGATCGAGTACTTCTTTTTTAGCTTCTTGCTGTTGAGTATATTTCTCGATTGCTGTGTCGATTAGCTGTTTTGCTTTTTCTAATTCAGATAATGACGCAGATTTAACAAAAGATCGGATTTCTTTCATTGAGAGCTCTCTTAAATATTAAAAGTTAGGTTAAATGTTCAACACGACCTAGTATATGTTGAAATCATAAAATAATCTATTCTATGTTTATTTTTCATCCTATCTTTTTATTATAGCCATAGCTTAATTTTATCTATGACATCGCTTAGCTCTGTAATTAACTTTTCGACAATTAATGTATCTTGCTGTTGGTTAAAGGTATTTTCTGTTGTCACGATTAGTTCAGACAAAGGTGGATATTGCAACATCACAATAGCGCCTTTAAGCTTATGTATTGCTGCAGAAACCTTTTCTGAATTTTGAGATTCCAAGTGCTCATGCAAGGTATTTAAGTCACTTTGCAAACTGCTTATAAACACGTCAGCGAGCATTTTTGCGTCATTCTCATTTCCAAAAATAGTTAACCAGTGTTGTTTATCTTTTATACCCTGTAAACTGATATCACTCCCTTCGTTACCGTTAGGCAAATCATCTGTTTTTAAATCGATAAACTCAACTAAACGATTATATAATTCATTGAGTTTATATGGTTTAAATAGCACACAATTCATGCCTGATTTGAGTGCTTTATTTAAACACTCTTTTGAATCATCTGCAGTAAAGCCAATTATTGGTAAACGTTTAAACTTTTCTTGGCTTCGTAATTGCTCTGTTAATTTAAACCCATCTAAATCGGGCATATGACAGTCTGTTAATAATAAATCAAAATGCCCTGTTTCAAGCGCCCTAAGTGCAGCAATGCCATCATCAACCATCACGGCTTTGATACCGAGCTTCTGACATTGCTTTTCAAGTAATAGCTGATTTGTTTTATTATCTTCAGCGATTAATATTTGCCCATGTATCTGTGTATTATGCGTAGGTATGCCCTCATCATCACTGGTGTGTACGCTGTTTATAAGCTCACGTAAGGTATCTGGGTATAATGGTTCTACAGGGAGAATATGACAGCTACAATTTGCTGGTCTATGCGCTTTTTTAGCACTTGCTACTAAAATATAGTTATTGTTTGCGGCACTAATAGACTGCTGCCACTGCTCTCCCCACAACGCTTTAATATAGCTCTCATCAATTAGAATATTGTCAGCTTGTTCAAATGCCTCTTTATCAATTGGCGCACTTAACGGGTGGTGCTTAACGCCCATACTTGCAAGGTTATTTAATAACTGATGATCTTGACTACACACAGCCCAATTGATTGAAACAGCCTGTAGTTTTTGTTTGCTGACGTTTTTAAGTGGCACAGCAATATACACATTAGTGCCTTTACCATAGGTACTTGAAAGGGAGATTTCACCCTGCATGGCTTCAACCAGTTGCTTTGCCAAGCTCAAACCTAATCCGGTACCGCCATGTCGACGTTGAATAGAGTTATCAGCTTGCTCGAAAGGAGTAAATGTATGTGCCAGCTGTTCGGCTGTCATGCCTTTACCTGTATCTGATATTTCAATTTTTAGAGATTGCTTATCAAATAACACATCACAACTTATTGAGCCTTTTTCTGTAAATTTTACGGCGTTGTTTAACACATTTGAAAGGACTTGCATCAGGTGACTTATATCGACCGATGCGAGCGTGTACGCCGCAGTGCGCCATATCAGATTGAACTCAAGCCCTTTTTGCTTAGCAAGGTATTCATGGGCACGCATTACACGGCATAAATGTGCTTCTAAATCGACTTCGCGTAATTCAACTTCGATATTACCCGTACTGGTGTTAGCAAAATATAAAATATCATCCACTAATGTACGAAGCTTGGTTACTGAGCTGTCGATATGATCCACCAGATAATGCTGCTCTTCATCAAGTGGTGATGATTTTAGAAGCTCTATAAAGCCATTCACCCCTGACATAGGTGTTCTTAATTCATGGCTCATGGTGGCAATAAAACGGCTTTTTGCTAAATCAGCTTGATGTGCAAGCTGAGTGGCTTTACTTAAGTCTGCTTGTTGGCGTTTAAGTAAGCTAATATCTAGCAAGATACCATTCCACCTCACCCCTTGCCTATCGTCACGTTTATTAATTTCTGCATTGGCAATATAACGACACCAAATTTGCTGGCCGAGATTATTTATCCGAAACTCAATATCGATCATTTTGTTGAGTTTACTGGCAGCTTTAAAGCTCTTCGCGATGTGTACCCGATCTTCATCAACAATAAAAGGCGAAATACAACCTGTCATACCGCGCTGGTTAATCATTCTCGACGTAATTCCTAATAAGCTCTGTGCGCCTTTACTTATATAGGTATAACATCCCTCACCGTTGTCATAGTATTCATACTGGAACACGCCTCCAGGTATGGTATCTGTAATAGTTTGCAATAACTGCTGAACTGACTGATTCTCACGCTGCAAATGACGATGCTCTGTCACGTCTGTAAGTACGGTCATAATACCAGCCAGCTCACCATCTAAACCCACATAAGGCTTTTTGGTATATAGCAGCTCCAGTTCTTTGCCAGCTTTGTTGATGTAATTAATATGCTGATTAATGACTTTACCTGAACTTAAACTTTGCTCATTTTGTGAAATCAGTTTTTTTACGACTTTAATATCGCCACGCAGGTATTGGTTATTTTCATCCCATAGGTGTGCAAAATTCTCTTTGTAGGCCCTGTTCCACATAATGCGTTTTTGGTGCTGATCTTGAATCACCACCATTGTCGGTAAGTCATCTATCAATTTTTGCGTGAAGTTAAGCTTACTGAGGGCCACTTCTTCAGCCTCTTTACGCTTTGCAATTTCACGGTTAATGGTTAAACGCCAACTAATAAAATAGATCACCGATACAGCAATCAGAATTAAAATGAGAATAGCCGTGGTATTTACCGTTTTTCTATCATAACCACGCTCAATACTAAAAATACCATGGCGATTAACAACATGGCTAAAATCATTGCTGGTCAATGTTTTGAACAGACTATCTAGCAACGTCGCAAATTCTGAAAAATGTTTATTCACTAAAAAATAAATAGGCTGGGTATATCGGTATTTCGGATTGATATAAAACTCACCAATATAGAATTGGTTTAATTGGTAGGCTGCAATACTTTGCGGCAGGATCACCGCGTCAATATTGTCATTCCTGAGTGCAAAAAATAGCGTTTTGATAGAGTCAAATGAAACCGTCTCGACTAACTCATTCGTTAAAAGCTTTTGTTTCGGATCGGCAAATACCTCTAAATAACCTATTCGCTTGGTGTTACTCGCTCGCTTTGAGATCAACACCATTTCTAAACTGTAATGTGATGGCAGCGCAATTAATACCCCTTCATCAATTTTGGTGGGAGTCATTGTTGGGATCAGATCGATTTTATTGGCTAAAAATAACCTTTCGAGTTCTTTACTGTTTGCTGCTGGAATATATTTGAATTGAAAGCCACTACGTTGTGCTAATAGCTCAAGGGTATCGTTTAGGTAACCACTGGCTTCACCTACATTGCTGGTTGCATGAATTGGATAGAGACCATCCACAAATGAAAAAGTCAGTAAGTAATTATTTTCTTCTTTTTTATCAATACGATTAAAATCTCGCTTGAATTGACTATACGCTTTAGCTGCTAAATATTCTTCGCTGGCAGAGCTTTCCCACAGTTGTTTCGTGGTCGGTGAAATCGCAGCAAGTACTGAGTTAACCTGATTGCGTAATGCTGTTTTATTTTTATTAAACATAACATGCAAGGTTTCACTCGATAGCCAAATTGGACTCACAACTTTAAGGTTTTCTTGAGAGCGGTTTTTAAGTTGGTGGGATAATACTGAGTAATCGCCCATAAAGGCGTCGAACGTGCCATCGGCAACTTTTTTAAAAGCATCTTCGGGTTTTATAAAACGATTAATAAATAGCGCGCCATTTTCAACTAGGTATTCACAATGTGAACTCCCTGTAATACATACCCATCGCAGACTCGCCAAGTTTTTTAGTGCGTCATTCGCGATAGATTGATTTGCGACAATACCTCTAGGCGCTTCCATGAAGGGGGTAGAAAATAAGAAATGCTTTTTACGTTGCGCCGTTTTATTTAAACCCACCGCAAAATCAATTTCACCGGCTTTAAGCGCATCTAAAAGTTCATCTAAGCTATCAAAGACACGATATTCAAGATCCGCTTCAGCCAAACGTGCAATTTCATTACTGTAGCCAACAATAACCCCAGAAAACTGCCCATCAGCATCCCGGGTATGGTAAGGAAAAAAATTGTAGCTGACGATACCCGCTTTGAGTTGTGTGGCTAAGACATCGAATGAAAGACACAGCGTCAAAAACAACACTATGATTTTATGGAAATAACTCAACTGAAACATCGCTTTTATTAAGGTTTTTTAAGTATAAGAGCATAAATTGATTTAAACAACTGCACGTAAATCTTGCGCAAGAGCTTAAGTAAATAATTAAACCTTAAAAATAAATTATTTTATAACTGTAAAACCTATAGTGAATTTGTTTATAAAATAAAAAACCCTGCAAGTGCAGGGTTTTAATATACAAGTATTTAAATCGTTCGTTTAGAACTTAAATTTGAAACCTGCATAGTACAGACGACCCACTTGGCTATAAAGAGTATCGTCGTACGCCAGTTCAGAGTTCAATACTGGATCTTTATCAGCTAGGTTATTAACACCAACTGTTAAATCAAGGTTCCAAGGCGTTGCGTAAGTATAGTTAACATCAATAATGTTATATGAAGATAACTCACCAACAGCTTTAAACTTAGTACCTTCGTCATTTGCATCTTCAGTTTCTTCAGCTGTTGAAGCAATGTGATTCCAGTTTACATTTAACATGTGAGCTTCGATATCCCATGTTAAACCCCAGCTAATTCTTCTTTCTGGTAAACCAGCACGGCCAATTTTATCAACGTTCGGGTAACCGATGATATCTGGTTCTTCATAGCTAAGTACTTCTGACCAAGCAAACTTAGAACGAAGTTGACCTGCACCACCTAAGTCAAATACAGCGTTTAGTTTGAAGTCTAAACCATCTGTAGAGAAACCAGGGATGTTAGCCATTGGCGCAGTTACAAGTAATGAACGACCAGTTGGATTACCACCACGGTCTACAGATACTTGGTCATAACCAGCTGCGTTATCATTTGGATTTTCAGGGTCACCTAAAAGGCCCGCTAACTCAAGGTCAAATACGTCTTGTGTAGATAGAGAGCTAACTTGGTTTGTGATTTTAATATCATAGTAGTCAACTGACATATCAATGTTATCTGTGACGTTATAAACCACACCGAAGCTAACACTTTCTGACTCTTCAGGCTTTAAGGAATCAGTACCAATGAAGTAAGTTGTATGTTGTTGAGTACGACAATCAGAGCGTGATGTACCCGCTGATGAACATACCACAACGTCTTTAGCTGATGAAGCTGACTCTTGTGGTGCTTTATATAAATCTTCTAGCGTTGGAGCACGGAAACCTTCACCCCAAGCAGCACGTAACACTAACTCATCAAATGGTTGATACTTAAGTGAAACTTTAGGTACAAATGAAGAACCTACATCGCTGTAGTCATCATATCGTGCAGCTAAGTTAAGCTCTAATGTATCAATCACAGGGATTAACATTTCAGCAAAAACAGCTGATTCTGTACGATCACCTGCTGCTGAACCACCAGCAGTACCGATGATGTTTTTCGCTTCGTTTTGAGCTTCAGCTTGGTCAAAGTAATCAGTTTCGCGGTAGCTAGCACCAACGTATAAGCCAAGTTCACCACCTGGTAAAGTAGCTAACTCATTGAAGCTAACGCCTGCAGTTACTTCACGTAATGTACTACCAGAACGACGGTTACTGTTTGCAGCAATATTCGCTAATTGCTCAGCATATGCCGATTGATCAGGGTCGCGAGGATCCCAACCATCAACAATTGCATTTTCTACGCTTGGGCGGTGAACATAGCCTTGGCCCCACTCGTTCATTTCATAACGGTTATAGTGTGCATCAACGTGCCAGTCGATCGTGTCACCCATACCATTTAGAGATGCACTCCAATCAGCCATGTTACTAACTTGCCAAGTATCACGTGAAGTACCTACGTTATTAAAGCGGTAATAACCACGGTCGCCTTCGTTAACTGCCGTTAAACCTTTAGTTGTATCTTCAGCAAGCGCGATTGGGAAAGTAAACCAACCCGCAGCAGGTGCGAAACGACCAAAACTCTCGTTGCGCGAGTGTAATGAACGGAAGTTAAAAATTAGATCATCATTGATGTCATAATCAAAGTTTACGAATACTGAGTCACGCTTCGTTGATGCAGCGTCAGCAGCAACCGCAGTGTAATCATAATGACAGCCATCATCATCTGGGAAGTCTGGAGCATCGTTATGATAAGCAAATGCTGAACCATATTGAGAACAATCTTGACCAGTGATCATTGGATTAAACTCAAATGTTTGCATGTCTAGGATGTTACGGCCGTACCAGCTTTGACCTGTTGTACCAGCGAATGTACCTGAACCATCATCTGTTGCACGAGAGAACCAACGGTCACGAGCAAAAATGATATCACGCTCGTCATGCTCATAGCTGAATACTAAGTTTGAGTTTTCAGATTTAAGGCCTGTGATAATTGAGAATGATGATTCATCACCACCACCATCACGGCTTGGAGAACCCATACGACCCTGAACTTGAACACCTTCAAAGTCTTTTCTTAAAATAATGTTTACTACACCAGCGATCGCATCAGAACCGTATACAGCTGATGCACCATCACCCATCACTTCAATGCGTTCAACAGCCGCAAAAGGAATGGTATTTAAGTCAGCTGCACCACCACCCATAACAGGTGAACCTGGCATTTTCTTACCATTGATTAGTACTAGTGTTCTAGAAGAACCTAAACCACGTAAGTTAACTGTTGCCTGGCTTTGCGCAGTACTACCTGATGATGGTTGAATTGAGCCAAATGAGTTGAATGTTGAGCGGTTTAATACGTCTGCAACACTTAGTTGACCTGAATTATCTAAAGATGCACGGTCGATTACAACTACAGGGTTTGCACCCTCGATATCTGTACGTTTAATACGTGAACCAGTAACTTCGATTCGCTCAACTTTTTCTGCACCTTCTTCTTCAGCAGCAAAAGACGAAGCTGAAAATGCAGCAGTTGACGCTGCACCAAAAGCAATCGCTAAGCGAACTGCTTTTGAAACTTGATTATTTAACATTTGATTCTCCCTGGTCATATCCATGTTATGACTTTATTAATTTATTTTAACCCCTTAAAAGGTACTAGTACCTCATAAGGGGATTAAATACTAATATTAGGGACAACTTTTGGTCAACAGTTTTTTAACCATTGTTTTTCAATGTAAATTTTAAGTTTCACCTGTATATAAAATTAGAGAAAAATCTGATTACATATATTTCACATTAATTTATATATTCGAAACAATAAAAAACCCAGAACAAGATCCACACCTTGAATTCTGGGCTTTTTATATTTTTTTGATAATTAATTATTTCAAATATCTAGCCAAAAACTTTTCCATTTTTGTATAAAGCTCAACTTTATTTTCTTGCTTTTGAAAACCATGGCCTTCATTTTCTTTCATTATCCACTCATCATCAGACAAAATTACTCCTTTTTTTGCCAGTGCATCGCGTAGATCTGTCGCATGTTGCTTAACTACACGGGGGTCTTTCGCACCTTGTACTATCATTAATGGCGCTTTAATTTTATCAACATGTTGCAACGGTGACATTCGTTTCATTAGGGCTTCATCAGATGGATCGCCTATTTGCATTTCCAGCACTTCGCGTTGCGATTCCCAATGCTTTGGCAATGTTTCAAATAATAAAGACACATCTGTTACGCCAACGTAATCAATTCCACATTTGTAAAGTTCAGGAGTAAACGCAAGGCCTGCAACTGTGGCATAGCCGCCGTAACTTGCACCATAAATACAGACTTTATTTGCATCAACAATTCCTTCAGAAACCAGATAGTTAACAGTGTCTGTAATATCATTTTGCATTTCTGCCCCCCACTTGCCGCCATAGCCAGCTTGCTGAAACTTTCGACCATAACCACCTGAACCTCTAAAGTTAACCTGGACTGTCGCATAGCCTCTACTTGCAAAGAACTGAGCTTCAGGATTAAACCCCCAATAATCTCGAATTCCGAAGGGACCACCATGTGGATTTACGATGAGAGGTAGCGCCTTACCCGATGAGTTTTTAGGGATTGTTAGATAACCATTTAATGTTAAGCCATCCCTACTTTTAAATTCGATCGGCTGCATTGGCGACATCGCTTTGGGATCTATCCATGACATTGGGCTCAATAATGCTTTTAAGCTATTGTCATTTTGATTAAATAAATAATACTGCCCTGGATCGGTGTCACTCGCTGCATAAACAATATTGAGCACTTCATCATCAGAGCGACTGGTAATTGTCACAACTTTATCGGTAAATGCTTGCTTTAATGAGGTCATCATTTTTGCAGTCTGTTCATCGAAATATACTTCTTCAGGGTATTTGTCAAAATAACTAATTGCCGTTAGTTTTTTACGCTTTCGCGAAAAACTCAGCGATGTGACATCGACGTTATCATGGGCAAATATTTGTTCACCTAACTTGTTCGTTTCTGGATCAAAATAGAATATAGCTTTGGTATCACGGTCTAGATCGGATGCAACGAACAACTTTTTATTATCAAAATCAAACGCCAATGGTTCAATATTTGCTTCTTCGGCATTGTATTCACGGAGTACTTTAAATTTTTCTTCACCTTTTCCTTTGTAAAGTAAAGTACCTTTTAAACCTTCAATTGCTAAGGCACCCCGTACCTCGCCATCGTGATCAAGCATCCAACCTTGAACATTCCCTGGATTTTTTGCAATCAAGTCCATTTTGTAATTACGCTCGTGCTTACGATCCCAACGACTATCAAGTGGTAGCTTATACAAATCTGGAGCAACGATATTTCGGCCATTATATTGCACCAGAATATGCTTTGGATCGTCTGGTAATAAATGTACAACTGACGCTGAACGTATTCCAGATGCACCCACTTTAGATCCAACTAACTGTATTACCTTCGCCCGTTTATTGTGGGCATCAATGGCGTAAATACTAAAAGCTTCATTACCATTACTATCTAGTGTGAAAATAATGTCATCATCATTCGCCCAAGAGAAACTATTGATATCTTGTTCATCAAACTTTGTAATAGGCCTCGCATTTTTAAAACCATCAACTTCCATTACAACTATATTTCTACGTTCGTTGATCGGCGATAAAACCGCAAGGTACTTTCCATTTGGAGAAAGTTGCAAGTTGGAAAACTTAGGCGTTTTAAAAAAGTCTTCAATTGCGATGTCCTTTGCTTTAGCACTTACATCCATTGATACACTGATCAAACTACTTAAAAATAAAAACCATATTATTTTCATTTTAATATTCCATTTAATTATGACGATAAATATTTAGGTAATTTATAACTTAGTATTTCGCACAAAAAAACCCTGCTACAGCAGGGTTTTAAGAGCTTATACTAATTATTTTAGCTTAGAACTTTTGTTCTAAACGAAGGTACATTGAACGACCTGTTTGATCGTATAATGACCAGCTTGAATCACGGTAATCACGGAAGCCGTCATACCAAGAAGGTGCTTTCTTATCAAATACGTTGTTAACACCTACAGAAATTTTAGTATTTGTTGGTGCAGTGTATGTGAACTGAGCATTATGCTTGAAGTATGAAGGTACATCAGCAAGGTAATCAACACCCCACTCTTCGTTACCTGACTCTTGAGCGCCTACGTAGAACATAGTCCAAGAAGCACTGTAATCTTCATAAGAGTAGCTAACACCTAAATCAGCTTTCCAATCTGGGTAATCTTGAAGACCAGCATAATCAAACGGTTCTGCATCTTTATCAGCTTTCTCTTCAAATTCCATAACTTTAGAAACGTTTAGCATAACGCCAAAGTCACCAAAGCTAGTTTCATGCTTGTAGCGAGTTGAGAAATCGAAACCAGACGTTTGTAGTGATGCTTTATTGATATAACCTGTGTAGATGTAATCAATTTGGCCAGTACCATTAGCACGGTCGATAGCGTCTGGAGTAGAACCTAAACCACCTTCTTCTTGTTCAATACGTAGAAGTTCAGTCGTGCTTACGTCATCGATACGGTTCTCGTAGCTGATATCATAGTAAGTTAATTCTACTGCTAAGCCATCAACGATATCCCATACGAAACCAAGCGTTGTAGAGTCACCCGTTTCTTCAGTAAGGTTTGCATTACCACCGAACCAAGTCGCTACTTGCTCACCAGCGTCAGAACAGTAACCTTCTAATGCTTGACCAGGGTTAGCATCACACCATGCTGTATCACGTACAGTTGGGAAGCTTAATGCATAAGATTGGAACATTTCGCCCATGTTAGGAGCACGGAAAGACTCACCCCAAGAACCACGGATTAATAATGTTTCAGTTGGACGCCAAGTAACACCTACTTTTGGAACAACTTTATCGAATGTCGTGCTCTTTTCACCAAGGTTTGTCATACCAGACTGTTCGTATTTCTCATAACGACCAGCTACTGTTACATCAATTTCGTATGGTAAGCTTGCTTGGATTTCCATGTAAGCAGCAGTACGGTCACGAGTTGCGTATACGTCATCACCGCCTGAACCACCAGAGATGAAACCATTTGCAGACTCAGGGTCAGATACTTGAGTGAAATCAATTTCTTCAAACTCAGCACCCACTACACCCGCAATAACGAAGTCACCATTATCAATGAACGTTGTAGAAACTAAACCATCAATTTGTTGGCTTTCGTAACGACCTTCGTAAGTACCAGTGTGCGCTGCGTATTGGTATAACTCAGTTAATTGAGTGTTCCATTCTTCGTAGCTCATACCTGAAGTATTTAGGATATCGTACTCACCCGTGTTAATTGCATTTTGTAGCATTACGTCATTAACTAGGTTGCTACCAAAAACGTTTGTTTTAGAAATGCTGTTTTGATAGTTGATTTCCCAATCAAGACCATTACCGATGTCAGTGAAACCCTCAAGACCTAATACGATGTCTGTAGTTACAACTTCTGTTTTAGTATCACGGTTACCAATTGGCACAGAACGCATGTAAAGACGGATATCTTCATCTTCTGGGTTATATTGGTTATCAGCATCCATCCAAACTGCACCCGTAGATACTGGCGTACCTGCGTAACGTGAGTTTGTTTCGTTAAAGCTTGCCATTGCACGACCAACAAGACGAATGTTGTCAGTCAGTTCATAGTTGAAGTTTGTTAAGAATGAGTTATTTTCTACGTCTGGATAGAATTTTGTTACGTTACCGTAGTTATATAAACAACCACCAACGCCGTTCTCATCCATAGCATTTACTACGTCAGCTGTTTGGTCACAAAGCTCAGGATTAGAGATGTAGCTTCCTGAACCATTAATTCTGTAGTTTGGAACGTGGCTATAACCGCTGTACGCACCGTACGTAGGATCGTCCATCGCCCAAATTTCTTTGTCGAAGATTGCATTGTCACGTGAGTTTTCATACGTGAAGATGATGTTACCTTTTTCAGATGTGTAACCTGAAGTAATTGAGAACGTTTTGCTTTCGCCACCTTCAACTTTAGGTACTTCGTAATCGTACTTAACACTTACGCCATCAAAGTCTTTCTTAGTGATGATATTGATTACACCAGCAACAGCAGATGAACCATAAACAGCTGATGCGCCATCGCGAAGGATTTCAACACGCTCAACAACAGCCATTGGGATGATTGATGTATCAGCCGATGAACCAGAAGATGAACTTGTACCAGGCATACGACGACCGTCTAATAATACAAGTGTTGCGTCAGAACCTAGGCCGCGTAAGTTGATGTTAGAAGAAGCTGCACCACCTGCACCGTAACCAGATACACCTTTCCAAGAACCGAAAGAGTTAGAAGCAAGGTTATTTAAAACGTCAGCAACTGTAGGCTCACCTGAAAGGCTGATTTCTGCCGCTGATAAAACAGTTACTGGAGAGCTGTTCTCAAGATCGACTTGTTTAATGCGTGAACCTGTAACTTGAATGCGCTCAACTTTTTCTGCGTTTTCTTCATCTGCAGCAAATGTGTTTGCAGAAAATGCAGCAGTAGAAACTGCACCAAAAGCAATCGCTAAGCGAACAGCTTTTGAAACTTTATTATTTAACATTTGATTCTCCCTGGACCATGTTATTCATGGAATATTTATAGTTATTCAAAAAAAATGCATATTACGCAGTAATTTTGAGCTTTGATAATAATACTCGCAACTCTCCAAGGTCAACACTTCAGTAACGCAAAAGTCCAACTTTTAACAATAAATAAAACATTACACCAATTAATAGAACTTTATTAACACCATCGGACACCTTTAAATACAAAGGCCGGACCATCATTTACAACAAGTTACAAAGATAAAAAAGAATTTAATTTTTCAGTACTAATATAGGTACTGGATATGATAGGTTAACTTATTGCAAAAAATACAACAAACAACATCGGGAGTTCCCGGTATTTTTTATCTTAATAAATAAAAATATGCTATTTTAATACCCTACAAATAAGACGAATCCACAATAAAGATAGGCAAAATAGTAAAGATATGTAAAAAAAGGACTGAATGATGCAAAAGTTAATAGAATGAACATTCTATTAACCAACTAGACTAACCCCTTTTAAAACCCCAAACCCCAAAGCCTCTTTATTTATTAGAATATTCACATGGTTACAGGCTATTTTAGGTACGTTTAAACTTGAAAAAATTGTAACAATCGCTGATAGTAAGATTGTTAAAACAACAAGGAAAAATCATGTTTAAACAATTATTGTTAATTATATTTACTTTTTGCTCACTTCCTTTGCAGGCAAAAATTAATGAAATACCTAAAGAGTTTTCTGACTTTAGCCTTAATCGAGATATTAAAATCTCCTATGAAGACCTTGATAACTTACTTGAAATGACCGTTATCGACATGGGCATGTCAGACAGAAGCTCTCGTAAATCCCAAGCTTCAATTGGCACGCGCATGAAATCACACAAAAACAACGATACTGCGCTTGAAGCAAACCGCTTTTACTTTGAAGGCGTTACAAAATCAGAAATCAAAGACGGCTTTCACAAAATCAGAGTTAGCTTAGAGAAGGTGCCAAGCGAGGTTTCTCTAAATGACTTAAGTCTCGATGAGCAATTAGCTTATTGGCTTAACCTTTATAATACCGCGATGGTTGAAAAGTTGATTGATCACTATCCTGTTCGCGACACAGAAGATCTACTTTTTGGTGATGACTCAATTCTAGATGAAGAGTTTTTAACGGTTGCTGGTTACAAACTCTCATTGAATGATATCCAACATAAAATTGTTTTTGAAAAGTTTGGTAAAAAGAAACCTATCGTTATGTATGGCTTCTATCAAGGTAACATTGGCAGTCCAAATTTGCGTAATGAAGCTTATAAAGGCAGCAAGGTTTACCATCAACTCGTTGAAAATGGTGAGGAGTTTGTAAATTCAAACCGCGGTATGCAAATAAAACGTAAGGACCGCCTCTATGTTTCTAAATATTATGAACAAACAGAGTCTTTATTTTCAGATTTTGAAAGTGACTTACGTGAACACCTTGCCGATTATGCCGAAGGCCAAATGAAAAGTGATGTTAAGTACGCCAAGCGCTTTAAAATTGACATTGAAGATTGGAACATTACTGATTTATACGGCACAGACCGTGACTATGGCGGTTCAGCGTCAACAAACCCGGCAGCAATGCTAAATGCTGTAGTCAGTAACTCTGCTGTTCCACTTGGGCCTGAAGGAAGTGGCGCAGGTATAGGCGCTGTTAACGTGAATCACATTACAGACTCTATCATGATGCGCACTATGGATTTTGGTCGTTTTTCTCCTGAAATGTTAGAAAAAATCAAAAAGCTTAACTTAAAACGCCAAGACAATAGTGGAACCGTTGAAATTAAAGACATTGATTCAAACAATTAAAAAATAAGGCCGCTCGTCAGATGTAAGTGCGTGAGGCCTTTTTAACAAGGAATTCGTTATGTTAAAACAATTTCTATTAGTCAGCGCGATTTGCTTTGCAACACAAACCTCAGCAAAACTAGACACATTGCCTGAAGAGTTTTCTGATTTTAGTTTAGATCGTGATATCACCATATCCTACGATGATTTAGATATGCTGCTTGATATGACAGTAATTGATTTAGGCCGCTCCGATAGACGGTTTCGTAAATCTAAAGCGAATATTGGTACTCGCATGCGTGCACATAAAAATAACGACACTGCGCTAGAAGCTAACCGCTTTTTCTATGAAGAGGTTACTACATCCAAACTAAAAGAAGGCTTTCATAAAGTACGCGTTAGCCTTGAGAAAGTGCCTGATCAAGTGCCTCTCAATGCTCTTGTCCTTGATGAACAATTAGCCTATTGGCTAAACTTATACACGACAGCTCTCTTAGAAAAGCTGATAGAGCACTACCCTGTTATAGATACTCAAGAATTACTCTTTGGAGAACAATCAATACTTGATGAAGAGTTTATACATGTGGCGGGCTATCAGTTGTCTTTAAATGATATTCAACACAATATCGTATTTAAAAAGTTTGGTAAAAATAAACCGATTGTTATGTATGGATTTCACCAAGGAAATATCGGCAGCCCAAATTTAAGAAAAGAGGCTTATAAAGGCCCAGAGGTATATCACCAACTGGTCGAAAATGGCGAGGAGTTTGTTAATTCAAATCGAGGAATGCAAGTTAAGGGCAAAAATAAGCTTTACTTATCCTTATATTACAAACAGACCGAAGCACTGTTTGACGATTTCGAAAACCAATTAAAAAATCATATTGAAGATTACACCGAAGGAGATTTAAAGAACTCAGTTGAGTTAGCTGATAATTTTCAATTAAGCATTGATGATTGGGGAATTAATGACTTATATCGCACAGAGCGTACTTTTGGCGCATCAACAGCAACAAATCGGGCAGCATTACTTAATGCCGTAGCCAGTGCGTCTGGTGATGTAGGTGTAGGTGCAGTGAATTCGAGTTATATATCCGATGCGTTTATGGAACGAACTGTTGAGTTTGGCCGATTCCCTCCTGAAGTTTGGGAGAAGTTAAAGCAACTAAATACCAAACGTAAGGAAAATAGAGGTTCAGTAAAGATCAAAGACATTGATTCAAACAATTAACAAAATAAGGCCGCTCGTCAAAAGAATGTGACGGATGGCTTTTTCTGAACAGGGAGTTCACTATGATCAAACGAATTTTATTAGTTACCGCAATTTTCTTTACAGCACATTCGTCAGCAAAACTAGACACGCTACCTGAAGAATTTGCCGATTTCGGCTTAGATAGTGATTTAACAATATCTTATGGTGATTTAGATCAGTTACTTAAAATCACGGTTATTGACTTAGGCCGCTCAGACCGAAGTTTTCGAAAAGGTCAATCAGGCATTGGCACACGTACGCGAGCACACAAAAATAACGATACAGCTTTAGAAGCAAATCGTTTTTATTATGAAGAAGTTGTAAAAGCAAACCTGAAAACTGGTTTTAAAAAAATACGTCTGAGCCTTGAACAAGTTCCTGAACAAATCCCACTTAATGAGCTCGTTTTATCTGAGCAACTGGCTTATTGGCTAAATTTATATACCACAGCATTATTAGAGAAACTCATTGAGCACTACCCTATCTTTAGTACTGAAGATTTATTATTTGGTGATAATTCATTACTTGATGAGGAATTTATTACTGTTATGGGACATAGCCTGTCTTTGAATGACATACAACACAACATTGTCTTTAAAAAGTTTGGCAAAAGTAAACCGATTGTAATGTACGGCTTTCATCAAGGGAATATCGGCAGCCCAAATCTTCGCCCAGAGGCCTATGTAGGAAGCAAAGTGTATTACCAACTAGCAGACAATGCTGAGGAATTTGTTAATTCTAACCGAGGTATGCAAATTAAAGGGAAAGATAGACTTTACCTATCCGTCTACTACCAGCAAACAGAAGCCTTGTTTGACGACTTTGAGCAAGATTTAAAGTCTCATATTGAACACTATACTAATGGCTCTTTAAAAGATGCTGTAGAGTCATCTAAAGGGTTTAAGCTTACAATAGATGACTGGCATATCGTGGATTTATATCGCACACATAGAGCCTATGGCGCTTCTTCTGCTATTAACAGGGCCGCGCTAGAGGGTAAAGGAGGAATGACATATGGATATCGTGCAGCAGACGGAAGCTATATCACCGATCCCTTAACGAAGCGGCTAGCTCAATTTGGTCGATACCCACCACAAGTTTGGAAGAAAATTCGCAAGCTTTATAAACAAAGAGAACGCATTAAAGGTACTGTAGTAATCAAAGACCTTGATGCAAATCAAGAGTAACATTTTACTTTAGCGTACACCCTGTTAACATAAAACAAAAACAAGGTGTACGAGTGAATAATTCATTGCAAAAAGCGTTGCAGGCATTCAATCAACAACAGTATATGCACGCACTTCAACTCCTTTCTTCACATACAAACAAAACCGCTGATTGGTATACATTAAATAGCTTATGTTTATCTGCTGTAAATAGAATTACCGATGCAGAGCAGTGCTATTTGCAAGGTTTGCGTCTTCATAGTAAAAACGTTGGGCTTTTGGATAACTACACCAACTTACTTTGTAAACAAAAAAAGTATGCGGATTGTATTCAGTTTTGTGAATACAACACAAATTCTTTGTCACTTGAAAAACCAAGACTCAATTACATTGAAAGCCTAATTAACCAAGATGAATTACTCAAAGCCGAACACTTCATTAAAGAAACATCTCCTTCGCAAAGCACATTAATTCGGTACCACTGGCTCACTTTAGAGCTTTACGAACGCTTTGGGGATTTAAAGCACATTGAAGATTATTTCCGCACTGAATTACCTGCGCAACTAAAAGGGCAATTTCATTTCATTTATAAACAGGCATGTAATTATCGTAATTTAGGTAAATTTTCCGAAGCATTAGCCCTATTGCAAATGCTTTTAAAACAGCAACCCAGCGCCGAATTACATTATATAGTGGGTTGTACTTACTATGATTTGCAGCAATATGAACAAGCACAAGCGCACCTAAAGGCATGTTTGGAACTGGCACCTAACTACGTACCAGCTCATGAAAGTCTTAACAAATTGTACTGGGAACACGCACAGAGCGAGTTAATGAGCTCGTACACCCAAACTTTTAAACACTATGATGCGAATCCGGTGCTGATCCACTCTCAAATTGGCCAACTATTGCAACTCGATAAGCTTGAGGAAGCTTTATTAGTAAGCTCTGAAGCAACACAGAGCTATCCGCAAAACTTAGATCTACTCCATGCACACAGTATCATTTTAGATAGAAAGGGAGATGAAGAAACGGCATTCTCACTCCTTCAGCGGCTAGTAAAAGAAGCACCACACAATGCCCGCTACAGTATCGATTTAGCAAATTTTTACATACAACAAGGCGAGTACAGCTCAGCGATTTCTCATTTAGAAACGGCAGTAAAATTTAATCCCAATAACCAAGAGCTGTGGGCTTATTTAAGTATTGCTTGGCGCTTATCGAATAATGATAAATACCATTGGTTAACTAACCTCGACAAATTCGTGAAGGTAATGGAGCTCCCTGCTCCGGCTGGTTTTAAAACCTTTGCTGATTTTAATCATCAGTTAAAAGAGCTTATGATTAGCCTACATACCAATAAACTGCAGCCATTAGATCAAAGTGTACGAAGTGGCAGTCAAACACAAGGTCACTTACTCCAGCGCTCTAATCAACTTATTGATTTATTCAAGACATCAATGTCGCAATGTATTAATCAATACCTGACGCAGCTTCCAGAGGACGTTAACCACCCTCTGTTAGCACGAAACCACAAGCGCTTTGTTGCCAGAGGTAGTTGGTCTGTAAAGCTAGAAGAAGGTGGTTTTCATGCTAATCATATCCACCCTCAAGGCTGGTTATCCGCGCCGAGTTATATTTCTATTCCTGCTGAGATGAGTAAAGATGATGCCACTAAAAATGGCTGGCTAAAGCTAGGAGAAACCAGTCTTAACTTAGGAGAGCGAGAATCAATTGCTCGTGAAATATGCCCAGAGGAAGGTCAAATTATTATATTTCCAAGCTATATATGGCACGGGACATATCAACTTAAGAGCGATAGCCCAAGGCTAACGATTCCTTGTGATATCATGCCGTTAAAATAATTAAAAAGACCATCTTCATGATGGTCTTTTCCTGTAACTAATCGCTATTTATTTAACAGTGCTTTTGCATCCAGATAGGATTGTTCACTGCCCTGTATATGCTCTAGGTAATTTTCAAATCGTCCTGATGATGATTTATAAAGAGGTTTTCTTACTTGCCATACACTTGCTGTACTTACCGTGCCAGTTTTATGATGAAATCGCTGGGCTTCATCAGTGTATTCTAACCCTAAAAAACTAAACAGCGGCTCTAACACCTGCTCAGGTGACGCAACAAGTAAATCATAATTCATCGTAAAAATATCATTACTAAAGCGCGACTGCCAATGTGACTTAATGCGTTGCTGCTGCTCATAGTGATGCAAAGTGTCATTCAGAGACACTGCGTAGTTTAAGCTCGGGCCTAAATGTTGGAAATAAGCTGATAAGCTATTATCTTTGATATCTCGCTCAGTCCAAATGATCTTCGCATTTGGATATAGCTGCTTAATAACGTCTAAATAAAGGTAATTTTCTGGGCGTTTATCTGTAACGTAAAGAGCACCTTCGGCTCGAAGAGTTAGTTGCCCGTTATAACCATTTATAAACTCAGGATCTTTAGCCTTATTTGCAAGCGCCTTTTCATCACTAATTAAATTGAATAGCGATGAATGTAAATAGGCAATCTCACCACCTGCTGCTATTTGCTCGTTAGAGCTGATAATTTGTTCAATCAGTGTTGAGCCAGAACGAAACATACCGCAAATAATGATAGGCGTAATAGAGGTGTTCGCTGCTTGAAGAGTGATATTACGCGCTAAGGTGTAGTCGGTTACCGCTTCAATAGACTGGCGATCATAAACTGGTAAATACTTTTTATTGTATTGATTTGCTTTTACATAATAGTGCCAAGCTTTCTGATAATTTTTGCAATCATTAAACACTTTACCAAGTGCATAATAAAGATCAGCACAGGCAATATCATCTAACTCTCGTTGCAATATAGCTAGGCATGCTTGTTCGTAGTTAGTCGCATCTTGTTCAGAAAATGTCTCGATGTCAGCCATCCTTGCTTGTGCCATCGCGTTAAATGCATCTATCTTTAAAACCTGTTGAAAGCCTTTTTTCGCTTTATCTTTATTACCGAGTTGTTCATGAATATTTGCCAATGCAAAGTTGGCTTGCAGACTCTTATTATCATGACTAATCGCTTGTTCTAAATACTGTATTGCAACACTCGGTTGATGTAATTGTTCATTATGCACATAAGCAATTTCAATTAAAGCGGGTACTTTAAACTGCTCAGATAATGTGAGGGCTTGCTCGAGAAAGCGTATCGCTGCATCGGCGTTACCAAGCTTTCGTTCTATATTACCTAGCTGAAAACAGATATCAGCTTGCTGCGGATTTGCTGTATATAAAGGTAATAGCGCGTTTTTTGCAATTTCGAACTCACCACAACTTAAACTTATTTGCACTAGGGTCAGTACGTAATCAAATTTTGTTGGAGCAATGGATACCAGTTGCTGGCAATAAGCAATGGCTGTTTCAGTGTCTTGTTGCTGCATAGCAACTTTGAAAAGGATCTGTAACGCTTTTTCAGCTAATTCACTGTTATATGTTAACGGTTTTAATAATTCTATCCCCTGGCTAACTTTACCTTGCTGAAGTAAAGCAACAGCTTGGGTAAACGCGTATTGTTCTGATGTCATTGTTTCCCCATAAAAAAGCTTTCCCATAAAAAAAGCGAGCCGAAGCTCGCTTTATCATACATTAATTAATTCAAATTAGAATTTTAATGAAACGCTTGCGTGGAAGTAACGACCTAGCGTGTCGTAGTAACCAGCAACTGCGTTACCATTTGTAGATAATGTACCGCCTACTAGTGGTGGCTCTTTATCTAATACGTTGTTCACACCAACAAGAACACGTGTGTAGTCATTGATTGTGAATGAACCTTTAAGGTCAAGGTAACTTTGTGAACCAATACCATCTTGAACTAAAGTGTCTGAACCTGTGTAGTCATTAACTGCACTGAAGTAACGCCATTTAGCTGTTGCTTTCCACCAGCTGCCTGTGTCGTAGCTTGCGCTAAGAACATGACGCCATTCTGGTTGTGGGAAACAGCCGTTATCTAGTGTATCAACACAGTCGTAAACTTCACTTACACCAGGAATATCTTCAAATTCCTTAGTCATCATGTAAGTACCGATTAAGCTTGTAGAAAGCGTACCGCCACCAACTTCGATGTCGTAGTTTGCACTTAAGTCGATACCTTCATAGTGGATGTTACCTAAGTTCGTGTTCGTTGCGATAACTTGACCAGAACCGATCCAAAGGCTACCGCTACCTGGTGTACGTTGTACGTTATCACAGAATAGTGCATCACCCGTTTTACCACATTGCTCAACGATAAGCTCAGGGTCGATGTTGCCGATTGCATCTTCTAAGTCGATATCCCAGTAGTCGATTGAGAAGTTGAAGTCTTCAAACGGGTTACCTACAACACCTAGAGTGATTGTATCTGCAATCTCAGGGCTAAGCTCTGGGTTACCACCGAAGAAACCATTGTATTGGTCCGCTGGGCTCTTACCTACGTTACCGTATTGAGAAGCTGAAACACCTGTGTTCGCACACTCAGCTTGGGTAAGTGAAGGAGTTGCTGTAGCACATGGATCTGAACCAGCCCATAAACCTTGGCTTTGTTGAGCGAATAGCTCACCATTGTTCGCTGCACGTACTGCACGGTTGTAGCTTGAACGGATCTTCCAGTTTTCAGTTACGTCCCAGTTCATTGCTACTTTATAAGTAGGCTCTGAACCTGATGTGCTGTAATCAGACCAACGATAACCTAAGTCGATTAATAAGCTTTCAACGCCAGGTAAACCTTCAACGATTGGTAAGCTTAACTCACCGAAGTACTCAGTTACATCATACTCACCGTTAAGGCTCTTAGTAGGACCACCTTGACCAAGTAATAGACCTTGCGCATAAACTTCGTCAGCTGTACGACCGAATGTTTCTTCACGGTATTCAGCACCGAATACTGCAGCGATTGGGTAGTCTGACGAAGGAAGACCAAAGTCAAACTCACCAGTTACGAAACCACTTACGATGAACTGTTCTGTTACACCGTTAAGAATAGCTGTACCAGTTAGAGCAGCTGCTGATTCAGTAGAAACACCTTGGTATGTGAATACTTCGTAAGGAATACAGCCATCAGTTGACGCACAGTCTTCACCATTTGCAGAAAGTGCAGTGATGATACGTGGGCCGAAGAAGTCATTTTCGTATGCCGAAGATGAAGATGTTGAACCGTATTGAACAAACGCTTCGTATGACCAAGTGTCACTGATTTCACCTTTACTACCTAATACTAGGCGGAAAGAGTTGTGCTCTAATTGGTTAACACGTGGGCCACCTTCTACGTTACGCTTACCGATGTAAGTAGCGAACTGGTCACCTGATGTTAAACCGAAACGGTCAGTTAGGTTTTGACGTTGTGCGTCTGTTAATAGCGGGCTATCGTAATCGATTACATAGTTTGTATCGAAGAACGTACCTGATTCTGCGATTTGTGCAGAAGTACGGTCACGCATGAACATAGCTTCAATGAACGGTTGGAAGTTGTCATTGATTTCGTAGTTTGCGAATAAACCTAACGTGTGACGCTCATCCGGACGCATGAAGTGGTTAACAGGCGCATAGTTGTAAACGTTACCGCTTGAAGGAATGAAGCTGCTGTCAGTTCCTAGTGTCCAGTAATCGTAATCATCCCAGTCAAATGCACCAGAATCAGTAACACCTGCGATGTAGAAGTTAGGGTTTACAGCGTTACCAGAACCACCACATGCAGTACCTGCTGCATTTAATGCACAAGATGAGTAGTCACGAGCACCTTGACGTAGTTCGTTTTGTTTGTTGTAAGTAAAGTAACCAACCGCGTGGCCTTTACCGCTGTCGAATGAGCCACCTAAAGTAGCTGAGAAGTCAAACGATGAACCGTCAAAACCTGAGCTACCTGAAGGGTATTCAAAGTCACGGTCATCCATTAGACCTTGGATGTATTCATTGTCGTTGTCGTGTTGGTATGCAGTTGAACCGATGTTCACTTCAAAACCTTCGAACTGATCGTCCATCACGAAGTTTACAACACCCGCTACCGCGTCAGCACCGTAAGTTGATGAACCACCACCAGTCATTACGTCAACACGTTTGATAAGTGCAGCTGGGATTTGGTTGATATCCGCAGATTGGCTATAGATACCACCCGCTTGCATACGACGACCATTGATAAGTACTAGGGTACGTTGTGAACCCATACCACGTAAGTTAAGCGTAGCAGTACCAGAAGCACCATTTGATTGGAATGCAGTGCTTGAAGCTTCAAGTTGAGGCAAGCTGTTCATCATGTCTTCAACACGAGTGAAACCAGCTACTTCGATTTCTTCAGCTGTTGTAACTTGTACTGGGCTTGCAGTTTCGATATCAGTACGTTTGATACGTGAACCTGTTACTTCAATACGTTCAACTTTTTCTACTGCTTCTTCTTCAGCAGCATAAGAGTTTACAGAAAACGCAGCTGTAGAAGCTGTACCAAAAGCAAGCGCTAAGCGAACTGCTTTTGAAACTTTATTATTTAACATTTGATTCTCCCTGGACCACTATATTGTGGCTATATTTAGCATAAGCTTGTTTATTATTTGTATCGCATCAGGACTGCGACAAACAAATAATAAACAAATAAAACAAAATATCCAGCCCTTTATTTACAATTTTTTAATGAAGCACCAAAAAGTTTACTTTTTCTTGTTTTATGAACAAAAAACACACAAATAAGCGTTTAAACCGAGCTTATCGATCATTCATCGCAATAAACAGTCAAAAAAATGTTAATTTTTCTAAAAAAGCTGTATCTGACGGTCACTTAGCGGCGCAATCTTAGTACCTAAATTAACAACAATCATTTCAGCTATTGGCAATAATTGCTTATTAACATAAATGCCATAATCGTAATTATGTTGCCCGTTGTAGTACTCAGCGCCAGTAGCGGTGTAAACATATTCAATTATCTGACCGCGTTGAAAGGTAAGATGGGGATTATCAGCTAAATGTTGTTTCGCTGCTTTTACATGGGGAGGGATATTTTTTTGATAATCAGTTAAATGCTGACCTAAGCGTTTTCGGTAAACTAACATGGCGTCGAATTCACCCGCATAGAGTTTTTTAACATATTTATCAAAGGTTTGAATTATTAATTCTTGGCTATAATTTTCGCCGAATAAAATCTCAAATAATTCTGTTTGAAACTTATGGGCAAGTTCAGTCCAATCACTTCGAACAGTTTCCATACCTTTGAAGACCAATTCTGAAGTGCCATTTTTTTCGACTTTTCCTACATAGCGCTTTTTTGAACCCATTGTTTTGCCTCTAATTGTGGGCATAAAAAATGGGCTGTAGTGGGTTTCGTACTCAATTTCTAAGAAACTGTCTATTTTATAGTCTTGCTGCAAAACGAGCTGCCAGCGTTTGTTAATTTTTCCTGCCAGTTTCGTACCGATTTCATTACAGTTTAGTGAGTTTAGATCATCATCAAGCTTCACAAACGTCGAATCAGTATCACCATAAATGACTTCATAACCCCACTCTTCTATCCATTTTTTCGTTGTTTGCATGATTTCATGGCCACGAAGGGTAATAGAACTCGACAATCGAGGGTCATAGAAGCGGCAGCCTTTTGAACCAAGTACACCATATAAACTATTCATAATAATTTTGATCGCTTGCGATAACATAGGGTTGTTATCGTCTTTTGCAATTTGTCTCGTTGCAGCAAGCTCTCTTATCAATTCAGGAAGGTGATGTTCAGTTCGTGAGAACAGCGCCTGATTAAATCCCTCTATCGCACTCTGTGGTTTTTTTAACCCTTCAATAAGGCCAAGTGGGTCGATACAAAATGTGCGCATTATTGATGGATACAGACTTTTATAATCAAGCACCAAGATATTTTTATACAGACCAGGTTGCGATGACATGACATAACCACCTGGACTGTCAAAACTTAACCCATGATCGCCTAAATTAGGGGCGACAAAGCCACTTCTATGTAAGAGCGGCAAATAAAGGTTAGTAAAGGCCGCTACTGAGCCACCCATTCTTTCTAACTCAAGTCCGGTGAGTTGGCTTCTTACAACGGCAAAATCGAGTAACTTTAATTTCTCAAAAATCTGCAGAACTAAAATACAGTCTTGTCTGTTGTAATTAGCAAGAGACAGTTTGTCTTCATTAAACTGGCGAATAATTTCTTCTAGGCGATTATCTGTGCTGATCAGCTTTTCTTCGCCAAGCTCAATACTTGCTACATTAGCAAGGCTAAAACTGTCGTAATGATAAGTGGCGTTTTTTAGTGTATCAATACCATCAACAACTACGCGACCAGGTATTGTTATGCGGGTGATATTTCCTTCCCGTACACGTAGCTTTTCTTTATTGCGTCCGAGCTTTAACGAAAGGCCAAGTGCCTCAGCTCTTGCGTGAAGGACACGAAAGTCAAACTCAATCACGTTCCAGCCAATCAATACGTCAGGGTCAATTCGCTGGATCTCAGTCTCAAATTGAGAAAGCAGGTCTATTTCATCTTCACACCAGTTAATTTGATAATCTAGATCTGGGGTAGGCTCTGGGCGCCCTATCATTAACACTTTGTCTATGCCGTCTCCGACTAAGCCAATAGAAAATAGTACGCCTTCCCCATTACACTCAATATCAATAGAAATATGTTTAAAATAAGGCCTAAATTCATTGTTTGGTTTTAATTTTGCGTTTGTTAACAATCTATAGCCACGGCGAGTTTGAACTTCCCCTTTAACCCAAACTGATCCTTTAATGAAACGTTCCATCAAAAATCTGTCAATTGGCCTGACATCATCTTCAAACAGCAATATGTGTGAACTTTTTAAAATCTTAATGGCACGGTAGTAGTCTTTTAATGATTTGAAATAACAACAGATCACCGATTGATTTTGGAAGTTTCTTAACTTTGCATCGGCAAAACGAACATGAATGTTTTGACTTTTTAATAACCGCGTTGCTGCAGACACTTGATTTTCAGGAATGAAGAAAACCACTTCTTGATGCTCAACATGCACTTTTAAAGGGCCATGCTCACACCAAAGCCAAAACACGAAACTAACCCCTGATGAGCTATCAAACGCTTCTTTAGAAAGGATAAAACCTGTATCTGTAACCATTTACTTCAAATATCTATCACGGAAGGGGTATAGTACACCCTAACAACATAAAATTATAAGAGCCAATTATGAGCCCTATTGATGCGATTAATACCGCAAAAACACTCGTTGCTACAGAACCAGATAAAGCCAAGGCAATGTTGCTAGAAATACTTAATCAACATCCTGAATACCATGATGGCTGGGCCTTACTCGCTGATATTCACAAACGACTTCAAGAGCATGAACAACAGCAAAGTGCATTAAAACAGTATGAAATGATCTATTGGTTTAATAAACAACTAGAAACTGCGAAACAACAGTTAAACAATCAAAACCCTCAGCAAGCACAGCAAATCATCCAGCAATTATTACAATTAGTACCTAATGAATATAGAGCACTTGAAACGCTAGCTGACATTGCCTTTAAAGTAGGTGATAGTAAAGCGCACTTGGCAATATCAAAGCATAACCTTGAAAACAACTCGCAAAAACAAGCTGTTATAGAAAACTACTGTCAAGCCTTACTGACTACCAAACAATTTAATGAGCTAATCTCTTTTTACCGCTCGTCGATTCCTTCACCGACATTATATATAGAGAGCTTATTAGCGATCGCTCATGTAAAATTGATGCAGTTTGATCAAGCCTCAGCCATCTATAACAAGTTACTCGATGCAAATTATTACCCAGCCCAATGCCACCTTCGCATTGGCAACATAGAAAAAATAAAAGGTAATACTGAGCTTGCAATTAATCACTATAAACAATCGCTGCAACTAGATAATAAACTAGGTGAGGCTTATTGGAATTTGGCAAACTTAAAGACATACGTTTTTGACAACGAAGATATCAGTAACCTAGAGCAGCTCACACAAGCTGCTAAACCACACCTAAATAGTGCCCAATTCTACTTTTCGCTTGCAAAAGCGTATGAGCAACAAGGAAACTTCAGCTTATCATTTGCAATGTTAGATAAAGCAAACCGTATACAAAAGTCATTAACGCCATACAAGCCTAGCGATTTCTACTCTCGCTGCAAAAAACACCTAACGGAAAAACCAGTTGCTAACAATAACTCTGATGACTCTGTACAACTGATTTTTATCGTCAGCTTACCGCGTAGTGGCTCTACCTTAGTTGAGCAAATTTTAGCAAGTCACCCTGATGTTGATGCAAGTTATGAACTAACTGAAATTAATGCAATTGCGCGCGAGCTCGAGAGTAAAAAGCGCTCAGCTATGCCTTATGGGCTTGATGAACTTTCTGATAAGGATAAAGCACATTATGCCGCAAGATACATGAACTTTATTGCCCCGTTACGCGGAGAAAATAAGCTATTTATCGATAAACAACCCACAAACTTCCATCATATTGCATTGATAAAAACCCTATTCCCGAACGCTAAAATACTCGAAGTTACGCGAGATAAAGCCGCAACAGCATGGAGTTTATACAAACACTCTTTTTCAGAGGGACATGCTTATAGCTACGATTTCACATCCCTTGCACAATACATAAATGATTATACAGACTTAATGTCACACTGGGACACGCTCTATGCTGGCGAAATTTATACAGTCGATTATCAAAACTTGGTTAATGATTTTTCCAATACGGTGGCTGAATTACTACGTCATTGCAATTTAGAGATGCATGAAAACTGTATTAATTTTTATAATCACCAACGTCCAATAATGACGCCAAGTTCTGAACAAGTAAGGCAACCGATTTACAAAGATGCTCTAACTCAGTGGTCAAACTATAAAGTTCACCTCGAGCCCCTGTTAAAGCTTCTAAAATAATAATCGAACAAGTCGCTTGTAGTTGCCCAGTTAAATCTCTAAAATTCATTACTGTAATTATATACATACTTTAGGTTTTCTGGGCATGCTTTCTGACTCTTTAAAAAAAACAATTCGGCAAATTCATAAGCATGTTGCTGATAACCTCACCGATTACCGCCCTCGAAGCAGCCAGAACTATTTAGTTGCCGAAATTGCAAAAACGCTGGCTGGCGAATATCACAAGAGCCAACGAATTTGTGTTATTGAAGCAGGCACCGGCACCGGCAAGTCGCTGGCGTATTGTCTAGGGGCATTGCCTTTGGCGATGGCCAAGAAAAAGAAATTAGTGATTTCGACGGCAACCGTTGCCCTTCAAGAGCAGTTAATTAGTAAGGAGCTGCCTTTTTTTAAAGAGCACTCTGGCCTCGACATTAAGTTTGATTTAGTGAAAGGTCGACAGCGTTATATCTGCGCACAAAAACTCAGTGCTGCTGTAAATGGCGACAGTCAAACGCAAATGGAGTTTATGCCGACCCTATCATCGCCGCTTTCAGATATGGAAACCAAATGCTTAAAGCAACTTTATGATGCTTATTCAAAAAAGCAATGGCAAGGCGACCGCGATAGCTGGGCTGATACTATTCCTGATAAAGTGTGGAATTTAATTGCCTGTGATAAGCACTCATGCCAACGACAAATGCGCGCTCATCAGCTCTGCCCTTTTCATATGGCGCGTCAGCGTCTGATGCAAATGGATGTGCTAGTGATCAACCATTCTCTATTACTGGCTGATCTTGATTTGGGTGGCGGTAAAATTCTACCTGAACCTGACGATACGATTTATGTAATCGATGAAGCGCACCATTTAGCGCACATCACCCGCGATTTTTCTTCTGCTGCAGCAACCATTAAAGGCACCATAGATTGGCTCGACAAGCTGGTTAAATTTGCTGGTAAAATGGCTAATGTGCTCGTAGGTCAAAAAGCGATTGGGCAAAATTTTAAGCTCAGTGACAGTATCAATGATGCTGGTAAAAACTTAAAAGTGGTGCGTGATATTCTTGATAACGCAGACTTTAATTATAACAGTGATGACACCTATCGTTTTGAACATGGTGAAATCCCTGCTTCTTTACATGCCAAAGCAAAAGATATTAGCGATGCCACCCTTGATGCCCTAAGAGCACTCAACAAGATGCATGACACCTTAGTTCAAGACGTAAGTGATGGCGATATAAAACCTTATGTGGCTGATCCAATCTTGGCTGAAAGTGGTCAGTACATTAATCGCTTAGAGTTATTGAACAAGCTGTGGTTTAGCTACGCCACAAAAGGCGAAGGTATTCCCCATGCGCGATGGATAAAACGCTTGGAATATAAGAACCATCACGACCATTTACTCAGTGATTGCCCTATTGAAGTTGGCTATTACCTAAAAGATAAATTATGGAATCAATGTGCGGGTGCCGTACTTTGTTCAGCCACCTTAACTGCATTGGGTTCATTTGATCACTTTGCCTATGAATGCGGTCTTGCCAAAGAAGAAGGCGTAAAATACATAAAAGTCCCTTCTCCGTTTGATTACCCAAAACAAGCGACGTTGCATATTCCTGCAAGTCATATTGAGCCGACCGATAAAGCGTTTAGCGACCACTTGGCTGAGCAATTACCTAAGTTCCTTGATGATAAAAAAGCTAATTTAGTGTTGTTTGCCTCTTATTGGCAAATGGATCATGTTGTTAAAGCGCTGCGTAGCAAAGGAATTGAGATCTTAGTGCAAGGTGAAATGTCTCGTGAAACACTGTTGAAAAAACATAAAGCCAATGTAGATTTAGGCCGTGCTAGCTATTTATTTGGCACTCAAAGTTTATCTGAAGGTCTTGATTTACCAGGTAAGTACTTAGAAAACCTGGTAATAACAAAAATTCCATTTGCGGTGCCTACCTCACCAATAGAAGAAGCTCAGGCTGAGTTTGTGCAAAGTAAAGGTGGCAACCCGTTTCTTTCGATAACCGTACCTGATGCGGCAAAGAAATTAGTACAAAGCTGTGGTAGACTGCTGCGCAAAGAAAATGATCAGGGTCGCATTACTATCCTTGATCGCCGACTAGTGACCAAGCGATATGGCAAAGCCATGCTCGATACCTTGCCACCTTTTAAAAGACAAATTGATTATTAATGTTTGAATTAGCTTTAGACCCAACAACCTGGGCACTATTATGCGCAGTCGCACTAGCAGCGGGCTTTATCGATGCAATTGCAGGCGGTGGTGGCATGTTAACAGTACCCGCGCTATTAACCGCAGGCTTACCGCCCCACCTCACCTTAGGGACCAATAAACTTGCAGCAAGTTTTGGTTCATTGACGGCCAGCGTAACGTATTTTCGTAAAAAGTTGTTCAACCCACGGTTTTGGGCTGCTTCCATTGTTGCAACAGCCATTGGTGCACTCATAGGTACTTTAGTGGTTGATTACTTAAGTATTGAATTTTTAAATAAATTACTACCGGTGGTGATTATTTTAGTCGCTTGTTACAGTTTATTTGGCAGTTTAAGCACAATTGAGCATAACGAGTTACCTGAGCTTGATGGTAAAACTAAAGTTAAACAATGGCTGCAAGGTCTCGGACTTGGTTTTTTTGATGGCTTAGCAGGCCCAGGTACTGGTACCTTTTGGACCGCATCAAATAGCCTATTATATAAAATGAGCTTATTGCTTAACTGTGGCCTTGCCCGTTCAATGAATTTTGTTTCAAACTTTATTTCATTGATCACCTTCGTCGCGCTTGGTCATGTGAACTTTTTACTGGGCATCACAATGGGCTTTTTCTTAATGCTAGGTGCATGGTTAGGTGCACATTCAGCAATTAAGTTTGGTGGTAAAATGATCCGCCCAGTGTTTAACACTGTGGTTATAGTGTTAGCATTAAAGTTAATCTATGAGGCTTATTTATAAATGCAATCAACTGCTTTTGATAAACTACGGTCACAAATTGAACGGCTAAAACAATTAGCCATGCAATTTGATAAAGGTAATTTATTTGCGAAAAATCGCTACATGCAAGCCCAACCAAGTTTGTTTGATAAAGCCGTGTTTAGCACAAAAAGTATGAAGCTGGCCGACTATGTAACCGAAATTGAAGATGAGCTTAACAGCCTGCCGCCAGCTGAGCATCGCCATGCCTATCAATATGCGCTTGAGCGCATTACCCTTCAGGTAGAGGCGGTGTTTAATGTGATCAAATCAACCCCGGTTTGGGCTAAAGAAAATAAATACAGCTTTAAACCAAAAGTAAAGCCACAGGTTTATAAGCAAGCCGTGCAAAAAATCATGCAGTCATCTCATGAATTGTATGACGAACTCAAGCAAAACCATGAGTTTGAACGCCGCTTAGTTTTGATGATCGAAGAGCGAAAGCTTAAGCTCGACGCAGCAAATTCACAACAAGCAACTGAAATTAATAAAGAAATATTAGCTTTACATGCAAGACTTGGTCGTTGTCGTAAAGCCATTTCTGCCACTGAAGACAAAATTCAACAGGTCGAGAAACAGCAGCTGAGATAATGTTTTACTATCATCCAAGTTATTCAGCGTTAGCTTTACCAAAGCGTCACCGCTTTCCCATTGATAAATATCGCTTGTTAAAACAGCTTGTCAGCAACTTTATTGATGATCAGCACTTCATTACCCCACAACAAGCCACTAAAGCGCAGCTTACTCTGTGCCATAACCCCGACTATGTCGACGCTTTTTTAACTGGCAGTCTTGATAGCAAAGCAATTAAAAAAATGGGCTTTCCTTGGTCCACTCAATTGGTTGAACGAACACTTTACTCTGTTGGCGCGAGTATTCAAGGCGCTGAGTTTGCTTTGCAACAGGGTGCGGCTTTTAATCTAAGTGGTGGTTATCATCATGCTTTTACAAGCTATGGTAGTGGTTTTTGTATATTCAATGACTTGGCGATAGCCGCAGCACACTTAATTGATACAGAGCAAGCCGACACCGTATTAATCTTTGACTGTGACGTTCACCAAGGTGATGGCACAGCCGAAGTTACACAAGTACATCCCCAGATCATTAGCTGCTCTATTCATTGTCAGCAAAACTTCACGCGAATTAAACAGCAATCAAACTACGATTTTGCTTTAGAGCATGGCACTACAGATACTGAATACCTTGAAACAGTAAAACAAGCTTTAGCCCTAACAATTAGACTCCACCAGCCAGACATCATTTTGTATAACGCTGGCGCAGACATCGCTTCGGATGACGAATTAGGACACTTTCAAGTGACTTTAGAAGGCGTGTACCAGCGTGACCATTTTGTATTAAGCCAAGCAAAGCAAGCAGAAATCCCAGTGTTTGCAGCCATGGGCGGTGGCTATCAACGAAATGTAAGCCGTTTGGTTGATGTTCATGGTCAGCTTTTTAGGGCGGCTGTCGATTTATTTTAAAGCTTGGTATACACTAAAAGTGACTGTTTAATTAGGCTTATTTTGTATGAAAATGCATGACGACATTCACAACTACTATGAAAAATTAGTTGTCGAAGACATCACTAAACGCAACTTAGAATCGACTTACAGTGATGATATTATGGCAGATTTATGCTGCACCGTATTAAACCAACTGCCTGCCCGTTACATCCGTTACGATGTCGATATGGAATTTTATTTACCGCAAACAGAACGTATTAGAATGGAGCAACAAGTGCAAACGGCCATCGATGTAGCGATCAGCCAAGTTGCTAAGAAAAAGGAACTGCAAAAATGAGTAATGAGTTAGATAGCGCGCCTAACTACATCAAGATTGCTGTTGATCTCATTATGCTCTTAGAACAAAACGACGTACCTGCCGAAGACGTATTAGCCGCTCTAGAAATCGTTAAATCTGACTTTGAAAAGAAACTTCCCCAATCAACTGATTAATAGTCCGAAAATGGCGAGTATTGGGGCATAAATTTGTTATGCTCAGGTTTTATAATTTAAGAATGTAAAACCATGTCATTGCCAAGTTTATTACGCTTATTCATCCTTGCTGCTATTTGGGGCGCTTCCTTCTTATTTATGCGCATGGCAGCGAATAGCTTAGGCCCTGCAGTATTAATTGAGTTAAGAGTCGGCTTTGCAGCAATAACACTGTTTATTTTTGCGCTGTACTTACGCAAGAAACTGGCTTTCACGACCCACAAAAAGCATTTTTTCATTATTGGCGCGCTTAATTCCGCCATTCCCTTTTTATTGTTTGCCTTTGCAGCACAAACAATTAATGCATCTACCTTATCCATATTAAACTCAACAACCCCAATTTGGGGCGCCATCGTAGGTATTATATGGACTAAAACGAAGCCCACTAAAAGTATGTTGCTTGGCTTACTGTTAGGTTTAACGGGCGTGGCCATTTTGGTAGGACAAAATAGCCTGACTATCGACAGCCAAGCCATCACTGCCATTGTTGCAGCACTGTGTGCTTCACTTAGCTATGCCATCGCATCTCATTACACCAAACATGCACCAAAGTTATCAGCTTTTGATAATGCCCATGGCAGTATGTGGGCGGCGAGTATTATGGTACTGCCGCTTATTTTTGTTATTCCTGCCAGAGAAATGCCAAGTAACGAGGTTATGCTTGGGGTACTCGCACTCGGTGTACTGTGTACAGCGATAGCGTATATCTTGTTCTTTCGTTTGATTGATGACATTGGCCCAACCTCAGCGCTGACTGTTACTTTTTTGATTCCACTTTTTGGCATAGTATGGGGTAATCTAATTTTAGATGAGCAAATTGGTCCCAATACCTTGGTTGGCGCACTCTGTGTTATCGCAGGTACCATGCTCGTTACAGGCTTTATTCGTATCAAGCCGTTTCTAAAACGAAACACCTTGTAACAGAATGCAAATTGCATTTTTAAATACAATCTATACTCTATTATACCAATTCGCTTAATTAAGTAGTCTATTTTGAGGCAATAAAACCTCGTTGATAACAAGGCAAAAATTTCGTTATTTAGTTGTTCTAAATGAGAAATTTTTAACGCAGTTAACGACAGGTTTAATCCCTCAAAATGATTAAGTATTATAGTGAATTGGTATTGGGTACTAAAAATGGAAGGAGAAGTGTATGTCAGGTACTACCATGGTGGTGTTAATCGTGCTGATATCAGTTGGCTCTGGGGTAATTTATGATATGTATAAAAAACACCTTGAGTTTAAATCACGGACTTTAAAAAATTCAAAAGAAGCAAACGAGCATGTAGCCGAAGTAACAAAAGAGCTACAAGAGCTAAGAGAACGTGTGCAAACCCTCGAAGCCATTGTTACTGACTCTAGCTACAACGTAAAACAAGAGATTAATAAACTTTAATTAAGTTAACTCTAATTAAGACAATATTGCCCTGTATTGTTCAAGCACAGGCTGATAATAATCGGCGTCTTGATTTAACATGCGTTGGTAATGAGCACATAACTGCTTTAAATACGTTTGGTGCTCTTTACTTGTCAGCTGCCACATTTGCTGCCCGACTCGCGTGATCGGCTGCGAAGATGACGCACTCATGGCAATGATTTCATAAAAGCGTTTGTTTTCACACACCAACTGCTCAGAGATGAGCCCCAATGGCAGTGTTTGTAAATAGCTGCGAACTTGATAACTGTGATGCACCGGGCAAACAATAAAGTCGATATGCGTATTTGGCTGTTGACTGACAATCTTCGCTAAGAACTGCACTAACAACTCTCCGCCCACCCCAGCAATAATAACTAGGTGGCGTTTTTGTGGGTCTGGTGTAATCATTGCCACATCTTGGCAATGTACCTGCCAACGACCGCGTTGCTCACTTGTAGCAAAACGTTCGAGTTTATCACTTAGTGCCTGCATCAACTCAGGCACAATATCGACAAAATGTATAAGCGGTGCTTTATCTTGCTGTAAAAGCTCAATCCCTAACAAACCGTGATCGCAGCAACAATCCCAGATCTCATCATAATCTGAATCAACCACATCAACGATGGCTGAAAGCCGTTTACTCAGTGCCATTAGTTTGCTGTTTTATAAACTAACGCTTTTAAGCTGCGATCACTGTCTACCTCAACAAAGCCATCAGTAGGAGCTAGTCGCTCAACAAAACTAATTGCACCTTGTGTATGCTCGGTAATGAGATCTTTAAACGCCTGCTCTGAAAGCTCAGGGCTATTGGCACACAGTAATAACTGGGTGTTTTCATTCAACAGCTCAGGTAAACGACGTAGAATTTTTTGATAATCCTTAGTCAATATAAAGCTGCCCTTTTGGAAGCTAGGTGGATCAACGATGATCAATTCATAGGGCGCTGATTTTTTTAGTTTACCAAATGATTTTAAAATATCGTGCGGGAAATAACTCACACCTTGCTCAAAACCATTTAGCTGATGATTTTGTTTACCCGTGCGCAGCACACCTTTATTCATATCCATATTAATAACTTGGTCTGCCCCACCCTGCATTGCTGCAACAGAGAAGCCACATGTATATGAAAATAGGTTGAGCACTTTTGCATTTTTACTATTGGCTTGAACAAACTCACGGCCACGGCGCATATCAGGGAAAATCCCGGTATTTTGGCGACTCAATAAATCGACTTTAAACTTAATGCCATTTTCACTCACTAAATGCTCTTGCGGCAATTCACCAAACATAAGGGTATTACGGGTATTAATACCGCTGCGTTGCTGGTAAACCAATGCACTCACAAGCTCTGGGGCATTCTCTTGTGCCCATTGCCACAGGGTATCCGTTAACTGTGCAAGTATCTGATCATCTATTTCTTCGTACGAAACTAAAAAGAGTGCTGGCGGATAAAAGTCTACGTTAATGTGACTCAGCTCAGCCACTGAGTGGCCACGGCCATGAAATACACGACATAGTTCATTTGCAGCAAGAGGAGCCTCTGATAAGGCATTTAAAATGGCAGAATAATCGTTTGTCATCATCTTTAATTAATTAACTGTTGTTGTAATTCGTGAATTTCATCACGCACAGACGCCGCTTTTTCAAATTCAAGATCGCTGGCATAGGCATGCATTTTCGCTTCAAGGGCTTTGATTTGGCTGGCAATATCTTTTGCACTGAGCACTTTCTTAGACTCTTTACGCACCACTTTAAGGTTGTCTTTAGGACTTGCTTCTTCGCCGACATCCATAATGTCGGTGATGCTTTTCACCAGTGCTTGTGGCTCTATACCATGTTCAAGGTTATAAGCTTGTTGTTTTTCACGGCGGCGGTCTGTTTCATCAATGGCTTGTCGCATTGAATTAGTGATGCGGTCGCCATACAGAATTGCTTTACCATTTAAGTGACGAGCGGCACGTCCTATTGTTTGTATAAGCGAACGAGTCGAACGTAAGAAACCTTCTTTATCGGCATCAAGTATCGCCACCAGTGACACTTCTGGCATGTCGAGACCTTCTCGCAATAAGTTAATGCCCACTAACACATCAAACACACCAGCACGTAAATCACGGATAATTTCAACCCGTTCAACAGTGTCGATGTCTGAGTGCAAATAGCGCACTTTTACGTCATGGTCGTTGAGATAGTCGGTTAAATCCTCGGCCATACGCTTAGTTAAAGTGGTCACAAGTACCCGCTCGTTCACTTCAACTCGTTTATAGATCTCAGAAAGTAAGTCATCAACTTGGCTGCCCACAGGGCGCACTTCGATTTCTGGGTCAATAAGCCCGGTTGGACGAATGACCTGCTCTGCAACCTCACCTGATGAGCGCTCAAGCTCAAAGTCACCTGGCGTTGCCGACACATAAATAGTTTGCGGTGCGATGGCTTCAAATTCTTCAAAGCGTAATGGGCGGTTATCTAATGCCGATGGCAAACGAAAGCCATACTCAACAAGGTTTTCTTTACGGCTTCTATCGCCTTTATACATGGCACCAATTTGCGACACAGTAACGTGTGATTCATCAATAATCATCAATGCATCATCGGGTAAGTAATCAAGCAATGTCGGCGGCGGATCGCCCGGTGTTCTACCCGATAAGTAACGCGAGTAGTTTTCGATGCCTGAGCAATAACCAAGTTCGGTCATCATTTCAATATCGTATTGGGTGCGCTGAGCAATACGTTGCTCTTCTACAAGCTTGTTGGCACTGAGTAACTGAGCTCGGCGGTCTTTAAGCTCATCTTTAATTTTATCAATGGCATCGAGAATTTTTTCACGGGGTGTTACATAGTGCGTTTTCGGATAAATGGTCGCGCGTACAATGTGCTTTTCAACAGCCCCTGTAAGCGGGTCAAAAATACTTAAGCGCTCAATTTCATCGTCGAACATCTCGACACGAACTGCGTAAGTATCCGATTCAGCAGGAAATATATCGACCACTTCGCCACGTACACGGTAAGTACCGCGGCTAAATTCAATATCGTTGCGTGTATATTGCAGCTCAGCAAGACGACGCAGCATATCGCGCTGATTAACGGTTTCACCCACTTTCAGCAATAGCATCATCTTCATATATGAGTCAGGGTCGCCCAAACCATAAATAGCAGACACCGATGCCACAATAATGGTATCACGTCGTTCAAGTAGCGCTTTGGTGGCACTTAAACGCATTTGCTCAATGTGTTCATTGATAGAGGCGTCTTTTTCAATGAAGGTGTCGCTGGCTACAACATAAGCTTCTGGCTGATAATAATCGTAATAAGATACAAAATACTCAACCGCATTATGAGGAAAAAATTCCTTCATCTCACCATAAAGCTGTGCAGCGAGCGTTTTGTTGTGTGCCATGATAATGGTTGGTCGATTCAAATCATTAATGATATTTGCCATGGTGAAGGTTTTACCCGTCCCCGTAGCCCCTAATAATGTTTGATGCGCAAGGCCGGCCTCTAACCCTTCTTTTAACTGTGCAATGGCCGTTGGCTGGTCGCCATTTGGCTGAAATTTTGAAACCAGTTGGAAATGGTCGCTCATGAATGGCACTCCTTCATATATGACTCGCTTAATCCATCAACTTCTTTAATAAACCACTTATAAGCCAAGGTTGCAGTAAATAAGTTACCAATCGCAGCGCCAATAAATAAACCATTCAAGCCTGCAAATTCACTGCCTATATAGGCAAAAGGAACATAAAAAATAAACAGGCGTACCACACTTAAAATCAGTGCATTCATTGGTTTATGCAGGGCATTAAATGAAGAATTAGATAAAATAATCACCCCTTGTAAGCCATAGCTTAGCGGTAAGATATAGATGAACAACTTAATCACATCCATTACCGCTTGCTCTTTACCAAACACATCAGCAATAAAGCCTGAGGCTAATAGCAACACTATATAAATAGCGAACTGCCAAATCATCACAAATTTCAGGGTTTTTGTGTAGGCTTCTTTCACTCGTTCAAACTTACCTGCCCCAAAGTTTTGACTCACAAATGGCGGTAAGGTCATTGATAACGCAAGCACCACAAGGCTTGCGATAGATTCAATGCGACTACCTACACCAAACGCCGCAACCGCTTCAGGACCATGTTTAGCCACTAATGCTGTCATGACCGCCATGGCAATAGGTGTCAGCATATTTGCACCAGCCGCAGGCAAACCAATTTTAAGAATTTTACGAATCGAACTAAGCGGTGTTTGCATACCAGAATGCAGGCTTAATAAGCCATTTTTTACCGCAAGAATGTATAAAATAATAACCACCGCAACTGACCATGCAATAACACTGGCAATCGCAGCACCTTGAATACCTAGGGCAGGAATAGGCCCAAATCCAAAAATAAGCATAGGGTCTAAGATGGCATTAATGAGCCCCGCTCCCCCCATGACAATACTCGGTGTTTTGGTATCACCACTGGCTCTGAGCACTGAGTTGCCAACCATAGGGGTAATTAAAAATACACTCCCTAAGAACCACACACTCATATAGTCGTGGATAAGCGGCAAGACTTGTTCACCTGCACCTAATAACTTAAAGATTGGCTCTATTAATAGATAGCCCACCACAGAAAGACTAAACACCATCACCACCGACACCAGTAACGACATGCTAGCATCAAAGCGTGCTTCATCTAATTTATCGCTACCGAGAGCTCTGGCTATCACGGCTGAAGTGCCTATCCCTAAGCCGATTGCAAGGCTAATTACAGTAAAGGTTACAGGAAAGGTAAAACTGACAGCAGCAAGAGGTTCGGTGCCTAATAAACTAATGAAGAAGGTATCAACCAAATTAAACATCATCAGAGTGATCATTCCGAAGATCATAGGAATGGTCATTTTTTTCAAGGTTGGCAGAATGGGTGAGTTTAAAAGATCAGGTTTAGTTTTGCTCTGCGGTTTCACGCTCATGGGAATACTTTGCCTCTTTTTCTGAACCTGTAAGTTTAAAGCATCCTTCCCTTGCAAGCTATGCTTTATTAACAGAATCAAAATTCATACACAAAACTATTACTTTTGACGCTTTGACATAAAAATAACGGCCAACCCCTATAAAAAACAATATAAAAACAAGTTTAATAGCTTTGTTACAATTAAAAGGCAGCTATCGCTGTTTTTTTACACAATAAATAGCGCCATTTCATCGTCACGAATAAATTTACTCATCAATTCAGCAAGGCTTCAGATAAAAACAATAACCCTTTGATTTTTAATTAATTAAAAAAAATGAATTAAATACTTGAAATTGCTGTAGCCCTCGAAAATCCTAGCACCATAGCTGTTCTTAAAGTTTAATAAACAGAGTTATCCACAGAAACCGTGGATAACTCTCTAGAAGCCGCAAATATAAAGGCTTTTAAGGCGGGTGTTTATCACTTAATACAAAGAATACCAAAGCCTGTTGTTTTAACCCTTTTATAAGTTTCTCGAAAAGAACGCGCAAAAATTGTTCTACCGCTATGCAAAGTTAACTATGACAAGAAAAGATTAGAACGGCTTAGGATACTAACCCATTGATATAAATTATTAAAAATAAAATTCCAGCAATGCCGTGAAGGGTATATTTCACTTTTCCTAAAAAATTACACGGACTTTTGCATGCCCAATAAAGTCAATTGTTCGAAAAAAACGGCGACTGTTGATCCCTAATAAAAAGAATTAGATTTGATTTTGACGATGAGAAAAAAACATTGCATTAATAGTAATTTCCTCGATTTGGTAAAGAATATCTATGCAAAGAAACTTTTTTATATTTTTAAAAAACGTACCGCTGCTCAAAAAGCATGCAAAAAAGCCAAGCTTTCGACATAGATCCCCCGCTGCTAAGCAAAAAATGTTGAGCTTTTCAGCTACATTTTGCTCAGATCGAACATAAAAACATCGAATAAGCTTCTTTTTTGAATTTATGAAGTTTTTATGTTGACACTTTGCAATGCTGTCATTAATATTTCGCCCCGTTGAAAGGCATGACGCTTCCCCCTTAGCTCAGTTGGTTAGAGCGACGGACTGTTAATCCGCAGGTCCCCCGTTCGAGTCGGGGAGGGGGAGCCAAGTTTTTCAATCATAAACGTTTCCCCCTTAGCTCAGTTGGTTAGAGCGACGGACTGTTAATCCGCAGGTCCCCCGTTCGAGTCGGGGAGGGGGAGCCAAGTTTATGAATATGATTGTTCCCCCTTAGCTCAGTTGGTTAGAGCGACGGACTGTTAATCCGCAGGTCCCCCGTTCGAGTCGGGGAGGGGGAGCCAAATCATAGCACCACACTACTCTATTTAGTTCCCCCTTAGCTCAGTTGGTTAGAGCGACGGACTGTTAATCCGCAGGTCCCCCGTTCGAGTCGGGGAGGGGGAGCCAACTCCACGAATCCATTAAACTTTTTATCTACTACTATTCGTCGATTGTATTAGACTTTAAAGCACTTATAATCTAACCTAATTTTAGTTTATTCTGTATTATGCTTTAGAATACAACGACTATACTTAAAGCAATCAATCAAGGAATTGATTCCTTCCTTTAGGCTTTTAAAAGATAAGAACATGGCTGGCTTTAAAAAACTAATTTTCATACAACTTATATCTTGGTTGCTGTTTGCACTTTTGGGCGGTTACTTTATTACACTAAGCTTTGATAGCGCAGTCAGTGATGCTCAGCAAAAAGCACAGCGTGTCGTAAACGCATATATAAATACGCAAACAATTGAACAACTTGCACCAGAGAAAATTCAAAAAGCATTTGCCGATGGCAGTACCTTTTCTAAGCTTGTGATCCGTGATCAATCGGGTCAAGTGGTAGGCATGGTTGAATCAAGCCAGTCCCTGCCCTTGTTTGCAGAAATAGTTAATAATAGTTTTAATTCAATTCGTCCTCAGTTTGCCGTAAACCAAACATCCGACATTAAAGTCGAATTCACGATTAATGCGCATAATCTTGCTAGCCTCTTACAAGAGTCTTTATTCATTGTCATTTTGATTTCAGGCCTTATCGCCCTACTTCCTATTATTTATATGAAGAGCATGTTTCGCCGCCTTAATCGTAAAATTAGCACCACGATTTCGGATATCGTTGACATTTACATTAACCAAAATCAAGTTAATGGCGACCTTGAACAAGCAATGGACACCACGCGTCTAAAAAAACTAAGCAAAGATTTAATTCCTTCTTTCAATCGTCTATCGCATTTCTTACAAACTAAACATGATGATATTCAAAACAATGCGCTAAGCATTAAAAAAGAAGCGTATAAAGATGTAGTCACAAACCTTGGCAACCGTAATATGTTTGTTGAGTACTACGAGAAGAATATTGAAAACGCAGAAAAAAGTACCTTTGGGTCACTTGCCATGGTGCGTTGTAGCGAATTGCAAACCATAAACCAAACCCGTGGTTACCAAAAAGGTGATGAATACGTAAAAGGTGTGGCCGATATTATTAAACATATCAGTGGCACATACACTGGCAGTCAGGTTTTTCGTTTAAATAGCTCAGATTTTGCAGTGGTATTGCCAAATACCCCACTTAAAGAAGCAGAGCGTTTCGGTGACAACTTACAATCACGCTTTACACAGTATCAGCAAAACCAAGAATTAAGCTCAGTAGCCAATACGGGTATTGTCGGTTACGAAAAAGGTAAGCCGCTTGGTGAATTGTTATCGATTGTTGATAACGCAATGAGCATGGCGCAATCAAAACAAGCGAACGCATGGCATGTACAGCGTGAAACTGACTTAGTTAATAATGCCAGTGCTGGTTTTGGTAATCAAAACTGGCGCAAAGTGATTAACGAAGTAATAGAATCAAAACGTGTACACTTAGTGATGCAAAACATTATGCCGATAGGTAAAAGTGTTAAAGCTTATGCTGAGATCCAAGTGCGTTTTAAAAGCGCAGAAAACCAAATGCTACCGACCGCCTCTTTCCTGGCTATGGCTGAAAAATTAGAAATGGCAATGGAAATTGACCGCTTAATTATCGATAGCACTCTGGAAAAGGTCAAAACGCGTAACTTCTCTGAAAAATTCTTCGGTATTAATGTTACAGCTTCAAGTGCTCACAATGATCAATTTGTGATCTGGCTAGAACGTCGACTTTTAAAAGACAGCAATATTGCCTCAAAACTGGTATTTGAAGTCAGTGAGTTTGGTTTACAACAAAACATTAAAGCAAGTAAGCGCTTTATCGATATGGTTCACCGTGTTGGTGCACGCATCACTGTAGAACGTTTTGGTGTGGGATTAACGTCATTTAAATTCTTTAGAGACTTAAAACCAGACTTTATCAAAATGGACGCAAGCTATACTCGCGGCCTTGAAGAAGATAAAAATAACCAATACTTCATGCGCTTAATGGTGGATTTAGCTCACCGCATTGGTGTGAGTGTATTCGCTGAAGGTGTCGAAAGCCAAGAAGAAAAGCATATTATCGAAACACTGTGTCTTGATGGTGTGCAAGGTTATTACATCGAAAAGCCAAAAGACATTTAGCCCCCTCTTAAAGGCCCAAAAAACCTTACTGTTTTTGGGCCTATTCCAGCTATACCCAAGCCACCTCAAGATGCAGAATTCAGCGTTTCACAGGTGCTTAATATCAAGGCGTTACTTTGCAACAATGGTAGTCCCTTTTAAGAAGTAACAACGATGAGAGTAAGTGCCTGTGAAACGCCCAAAGGGTTGGTTTAAAAGCGATTTATACTGCGTTATTGATTTTAACAATAGAACCACTATTATTTGCAATCAATGCCTTGCCTAAATCGCTTTTAATTCCAACTGAAACTCGCATCTTGAGGTGGTTTGGGTATATTAACTTTGCTTTAACACTTTAATCGTAAACAGCTTTGTTAATTTTAGCTATTCGTCCCTCATGTGTTGTGTCAGCCCCCATAAAAAAGGATAATAGAGCCGTTTTTATTCTCGTGAGGCACGCATGACAGAGTATGTCTTGTTATTGATTGGCACTGTGCTAGTCAACAACTTCGTTTTAGTTCAATTCTTAGGTTTATGCCCTTTTATGGGTGTATCGGGTAAGTTAGATACCGCGATTGGTATGTCTTTAGCCACAACCTTTGTACTTACACTTGCCTCCGTGACCAGTTATCTGGTGAATCATTATATTTTGATCCCGCTGGATATCGCGTTTTTACGTACCATGAGCTTTATTTTAGTGATTGCTGTTGTCGTGCAATTTACCGAAATGGTGGTGAGAAAAACCAGCCCGACACTTTATCGCTTATTAGGGATTTTCTTACCGCTTATCACCACCAACTGTGCGGTATTAGGTGTTGCCCTACTTAATATCAAAGAAGACCACTCATTTTTACAATCTGCTGTATACGGCTTTGGTGCCGCTGTCGGCTTCTCTATGGTGTTAATACTGTTTGCCGCATTACGTGAGCGCTTAGCCGCGGCTGATGTCCCTGCTCCTTTTAAGGGTGCTTCAATTGCGATGATCACCGCAGGCCTTATGTCGATGGCCTTTATGGGTTTTACAGGATTAGTGAAGTTTTAATATGACCTTGTTTTATGCTTTGATAGCGTTAGGTTCATTAGCGCTTATATTTGGTTTAATTTTAGGTTTTGCTGCCGTGCGTTTTCGCGTTGAGAGCAACCCTATTGTTGACCAAATTGATACCATTTTACCGCAAACACAATGTGGCCAATGTGGTTACCCTGGTTGTCGTCCCTATGCAGAAGCGATTGCCAATGGTGACGAAATCAATAAGTGCCCACCAGGCGGCGAAGCCACGGTAAAAAAACTCGCTGATTTAATGGGTGTTGAGGCAAAACCGCTGGCTGGCGGTGAGCAAGCAGAGCCAATTAAAACAGTTGCCTATATTCGAGAAGATGAATGTATTGGCTGTACCAAATGTATTCAAGCCTGCCCTGTTGATGCCATTGTCGGCGCAACCCGCCAAATGCACACTGTATTAATCGATGAATGTACCGGTTGTGACTTATGTGTTGAACCATGCCCTGTAGACTGTATTGATATGCTGCCTGTTAAAGAAACCAAACAAACCTGGAAATGGCAATTAAACGCAATCCCTGTGACTCAGGTAGATTAGGAGCACAGATGGAAAAGCTAATAGATCAAATTAAACAAGGTAAAGTGTGGCCATTTCCTGGTGGTATTCACCCACCGGGTCAAAAACAACAATCAACAACGCAAGCCATTGCAAGACTGCCGCTACCAGACAAACTTGTTGTATCACTAAAACAACACATTGGTGCTAACGGTAAGCTGATTGTTGAAAAAGGCCAGCAGGTTCTTAAAGGTCAAGCATTAACTAAACCAAGCGGCAATTGGTCTGTGCCTGTGCACGCGCCAACATCTGGGCTGATCAGCGATATTTGTCCAATGCCGTCAGCTCATCCATCAGCGTTGCCTGAGCTTAGCGTTATTATTGAACCCGATGGTGAGGATAACTGGTGCGAGCTTAACCCTGTGACTGATGCCAAAGCACTGTCGCATGATGAACTTGTTGATGTTATTCATCAAAGCGGTATTGCCGGTATGGGCGGCGCAGGTTTCCCAACCTATGTAAAAGCAGATACACGTAAAGCCATTGAGTTTTTAATTGTTAATGCCGTTGAGTGTGAGCCTTATATTACCGCTGATGACATGCTAATGCGCGAACATGCCGATGGCATAGTTGCCGGTATTGAATTAATGCAGCAGCTGTTAAGTCCACAGCTGACAATTATTGGTATTGAAGATAATAAACCCGATGCCATTGCAGCCATGAAACAAGCTGCACAACATAACGACAGCATCATAGTGCAAACAGTACCAACGATTTACCCTTCTGGCGGTGAAAAACAGCTAATTAAACTGCTAACGGGCAAAGAAGTCCCAAGTGGCAGTATTCCTGCCGATATTGGTATGCTGGTGCAAAATGTCGGTACCTTGTTTGCGGTAAATCAAGCCGTATATGAAGGTAAACCTCTTATAGAGCGTGTAGTAACGGTAACCGGTAACACCATTCACAAACAAGGTAATGTGTGGGCTTTACTAGGCACCGAAATTAAACATTTATTAGACTGCCAAGGCTTTTCACCGGCTCCACAACAACGTGTGGTCATGGGCGGTCCAATGATGGGCTTTACTCTACCTACCGTGCGCATTGGTGTGGTTAAAACAACGAACTGTATTTTAGCGCCAGATCACCAAGAACTTGCTGAGCCGGGTGATGAAAAAGCCTGTATTCGTTGTAGCGCCTGTGCTGACGCCTGCCCTGCTTCATTGTTACCTCAGCAATTACAATGGTTCGCTAAGTCAAAAGAATACGACAAACTCAACGAGCACAACTTATTCGATTGTATTGAATGCGGTGCCTGTGCTTATGTATGCCCAAGTGAAATCCCCTTGGTACAGTACTATCGCGTTGCCAAAGCCGAAATTAAAGAGCAGCAAGCAGAGCAAATCAAAGCAGAGCGAGCAAAAGAGCGTTTTGAAGCGCGTAAAGAGCGTTTAGAGCGCGAACAAGAAGAGCGTCAAAACCGCCACAAACGTAAGCCGGCTGCTAAGTCAGATGACGAAAAACAAAAAGTGGCCGATGCACTCGCCCGAGTTAAAGCTAAATCTGATGATACAGACAGCAAATCAGCCGTAGCCGCAGCTATTGCCCGTGCAAAAGCGAAAAAGCAAGGTGCAGAGCTTGAGCCTGATAACTCTGAAGTAGCTAAAGAACGTGCAGCGCGTAAAGAACAGGCGCGTAAATACAAAGAACAGAAAGCATTAGAGCAAGGTGAAGAAAGCGTCGATAAAGACGATAAAAAGTCTGCGGTTGCTGCCGCTATTGCCCGTGCTAAAGCGAAAAAAGCGGCACAGGCTACTGAGAGTCAAGCTGAAGCTGAAGAAGCAGCACCAGTTGATGACAAAAAAGCCGCTGTTGCCGCGGCTATCGCCCGTGCTAAAGCGAAAAAAGCAGCACAAGCTGCTGAGAGTCAAACTGTAGCTGAAGCAGATAGCGCACCGGTAGATGACAAAAAAGCCGCTGTTGCAGCTGCTATCGCGCGTGCTAAAGCGAAAAAAGCAGCGCAAGCTGCTGAGAATCAAACTGAAGCTAAAGAAGATAGCGCACCGGTCGATGACAAAAAAGCTGCTGTTGCTGCTGCAATCGCGCGTGCTAAAGCGAAAAAAGCAGCACAAGCTGCTGAGAATCAAACTGAAGCTGAAGAAGATAGCGCGCCAGTTGATGACAAAAAAGCTGCTGTTGCAGCTGCTATCGCCCGTGCTAAAGCGAAAAAAGCAGCACAAGCTGCTGAGAATCAAACTGAAGCTGAAGAAGATAGCGCGCCAGTTGATGACAAAAAAGCTGCCGTTGCTGCCGCTATCGCTCGCGCCAAAGCGAAAAAAGCCGCTAAAGAGCAAGCGCAGAGTGACGAATCATCAGAACAACTTGATGATTCAAGCGATACGGATGATTCAAAACCGCAGGTTGATGAACCTGAGTCTAGCGAAGATAAGAAAAAAGCAGCGGTCGCTCGTGCCATTGCAAGAGCTAAAGCGAAAAAGTTACAACAAGAAGGAAACGATAAGTCATGAAACTAACCATGGCGAGTTCGCCGCATAATCATAGCCATAAATCATTAAGCCGATTAATGATGACAGTGATTGCTGCGTGTATTCCAGGCTTAATCGCGCAGGTTTTCTTCTTTGGTAGCGCTGTGTTAATTCAGCTTGTTCTCGCGCTAATTACAGTTAGCGCCTGTGAAGCCGCTGTTTTACAACTTCGTAAACGCAAAGTTTGGCCAACACTCAGTGATGGTAGTGCGTGGTTAACTGGCGTATTACTGGCGTTGAGTATTCCGCCTTTAGCGCCTTGGTGGATTATCGTAATTGGCTGTATGTTTGCAATTGTTATTGTAAAGCAGCTTTATGGCGGCCTTGGCTTTAATTTATTTAACCCTGCTATGGCAGCTTATGTATTACTACTTGTATCGTTTCCGGTGCAAATGACAAGCTGGTTACCTGTTAGTGATTTACTTGCATCTCCGATAAGCTTCTCACAGCAACTGTCTGTTATTTTCAATGGCTTTACCAGCGCTGGTTTTAGTGTTGATCAATTACGTGTAGCGATTGATGGCACAACCATGGCAACACCGCTTGATACCGTAAAAACAGATGTCGCCCATCACCTAACGGTGGCTGAGAGCATGAGTAAGCCTCTTTTTAATGGCTGGTTTGGTCTTGGCTGGGGCTGGGTTAACCTCGGCTTTTTAGTGGGTGGGCTTTATTTATTAAAAGCTAACATCATTAATTGGCATATCCCTGTTAGCTTTTTAGCCTCATTGGCCGTGTGCAGTGGTATTGGTTATATTGCAGCTCCTGGCACAGAGCCAGGCGTGGTATTTCATTTATTCAGTGGTGCAACCATGTTAGGGGCATTCTTTATTGCTACCGATCCTGTTTCTGCATCAACAACGAATAGAGGCCGTTTAATTTACGGTGCGTTAATTGGTCTACTTGTTTACTTAATTCGTACTTTCGGTGGTTATCCTGATGCTGTGGCATTTAGTGTATTGCTGTTAAATATGGCGGTACCTTTAATTGATTACTACACGAAACCACGTACTTACGGCCATGGGGTGAAATAATGATCCTTTCCTCAATGACTAAAAACGGCGCTATTCTTACAGCATTTGCGCTCATTACCACAGGCACTGTGGCCCTGACTCATAGCCTGACTGCTGAGCGTATTGAAGAGCAAGAAAAGCAACAACTTGCAGAGCAGCTGCAACAAGTACTTGATGCCCATCATTATGACAATCAACTATACAAAGATTGTGTCGTGATCACCGATGAGCGCCTTGGGCCACGTCCAGAGCAAATAATCTACCGCGCCTACAAAGATAATAAGCCGTATGCTTTAGTAATGCGCCATGTAACACCAAGTGGTTATAGCGGCGATATCAACTTATTAACGGCGGTTTTTGCCAATGGTGAAATAGCGGGTGTTCGTGTCACTAAGCACGAAGAAACACCGGGCCTTGGCGATAAAGTTGAGGTCAAAAAATCAGACTGGATCACCCTTTTCAAAGGCCAAAGTGTACTTTCTGAAGATGACAGCCGCTGGGCTGTTAAAAAAGATGGTGGCCAATTTGATCAATTTACAGGTGCAACCATTACACCGCGTGCCGTTGTCGGCTCAGTAAAACAAGCTGTGCTGTTTGCCCAAGCTGAATTTGATAATCTGTTTGCTGCACCAAACACCTGTCAAGGAGCCAAGTAATGAGCCAAGTTAAAACCTTATTTAAAGATGGTATGTGGGCTAATAACCCTGCCCTTGTGCAGTTATTAGGCTTATGCCCGCTACTTGCTGTTACTTCTACGATTACCAATGCATTAGGCCTAGGTTTAGCAACGTTATTAGTACTGGTTGGTTCTAACGTCACCGTATCGATTGTGCGTAACTGGGTGCCTAAAGATATTCGTATTCCTGTTTTTGTGATGATCATCGCAGGCTTTGTAACGATAGTTCAGCTAATGATGAATGCCTATACATTTGGGCTTTATCAATCATTGGGGATTTTTATTCCACTAATTGTTACCAATTGCGCCATTATCGGCCGCGCAGAAGCATTCGCCTCTAAAAATACCGTGCCACTTTCAGCCTTTGACGGACTGATGATGGGACTTGGCTTTATGTTAGTTTTAGTGGTGCTAGGGGCAATGCGTGAGCTTATTGGTCAAGGTACGCTGTTTGATGGTGCTGATTTATTATTAGGGCCATGGGCTGCTGCACTTCGAATTGAAGTATTTAGTTTTGATAACCAATTTTTATTGGCAATTTTACCACCGGGTGCCTTTTTAGGACTTGGTTTACTGATTGCTGCAAAAAATGTCATTGATACACAAATAAAATCTAAGCAAATTGTTACTCCAGAAGTAGAAAAAGGCCCAAGAGCCCGAGTAACAAGTTTAACTTAAAGGAGAGCACGCACCGTCACTGCGTGCTTTACGCCACCATGAATAAAGAAAAACGCTATGAGATCTTATCTCGTCTACGTGAGCAAAACCCGCACCCAGAAACAGAGCTTGAATACTCAAGCCCGTTTGAGTTACTAGTTGCGGTTACCTTATCAGCACAGGCAACAGATGTGGGTGTTAATAAGGCAACCCGTAAGTTATTCCCTGTTGCTAACACGCCTCAAGCGATTCTTGATTTAGGCCTTGAAGGCCTTCGCGATTACATCAAGACCATTGGTTTGTTTAATTCTAAAGCCAACAATGTCTATAAAATGTGTGAGATTCTGGTCAATAAACATAACTCAGAAGTACCAGAAAATCGTGAAGCACTTGAAGCATTACCCGGTGTTGGCAGAAAGACTGCAAATGTTGTTTTAAACTGTGCCTTTGGCTGGCCGACTATTGCTGTTGATACGCATATTTTCCGCGTATCTAACCGCACTAAGTTTGCTATGGGTAAAGATGTGGTGGCTGTAGAACAAAAATTAGAAAAAGTGGTACCTAAAGAGTTTAAGGTCGATGTACACCACTGGTTAATCCTGCATGGCCGCTATGTGTGTACTGCTCGTAAACCTAAATGCGGCAGTTGTATTATCGAAGACTTATGTGAGTTTAAGGAAAAGACTGAGTAGTTAAAATCTAAAGGTGATGCTCTTCACCTTCCCCCATCACACCATAATCTCATTTTCTAAATGTGCCAAAAACAGAGTTTGGCACACATAGCCTAGCTATTATCGCTGGTTTTGGCTCACCTGCTTTTTAATAAATTCTCGCGTATCTCTTAACAGCGCCACTCTTGCTGGTTCGTGAACATACATCATGTGACCGCCGTGATAATAGTGATAGTCAATTTTATCAGCGTATATACCGTGTCTATTTAAAGTATATTCAGCATCAAAAAATGGCGTGACAATATCGTAATACCCTGAGGCAACCATCACTTTCATTTGTGGGTTGCTGCGAAGCACATAAGATAAATCCGGCGCAGTGTTGACGTAAGTTGGCTCCCAGCCTTGTCCATCAGGCGCTGTGCGCCAGCGCCAGTTATCTGATAGCTCAGGGTCACCTGGGTTTAAGTATTTTCTTTTCCACTGTACGTTTAAATCTGTACGCATGTATTTCATCAGTGCCGCTTTATATGCCGGCCCTATCACTTTTGACGCATCTTGCTTAGGAGCCGCGGTTAAATCGTCTCTTTCATCAAGCTTATAACGTCCATCAAGAAAGCCTACTGCGACACCCTCATCACGAAATAACTCTTTAGCGAATCTAAAAGCGTTAATGCGTAAATCAACCTGCTCAATATATTGTTTGCTTAGCCCTGTATAACGGTGAAGACCGTCAACAATTCGCGTTCTGTCAGCTTTACTAAGGGCATTACCCTTAAATAATGCTGGTAGTAATTCATCAACTGCAAATTGTCGGCTCGCATCTATAAACGCTTCAAAATTTCCTGATGTGTCTACTTTTTTATGATACCAAGCAGTTGCAGCAAGTGTGGGTATGTAGGTGATGTAAGAAATGATGTTGTCATCAACATAAGGGCTTGAACCTTGATAGTCTAAAGCTTGTGACACAAAAATAATGCCATTTACATTAATCAAGTGTTTATCCATAAGCACTTTAGAAACCGCAGCAGCTCGAGTTGTTCCATAGCTCTCTCCCAATAAAAATACGGGTGCATTCCAGCGATTTTCTTTTGTTAGCCACTGGGCAATAAAATCAGCGATAGAAAATGCATCTTCTTTCAAGCCCCAAAATGCTTTGCTCTCAGTGTCACCTAAAGCGCGCGAGTAACCTGTACCAACAGGGTCCACAAACACCATATCAGTCACATCAAGTATCGTCTCAGGCGCATCTTTTAATTCGTAAGGAGCCAATCCAGGAGCCGTTGCATCGCTTGGTACCACGACTCGTTTCGGACCATAAGCGCCCATATGTAACCAATTAGACGATGAGCCCGGGCCACCATTCCAGATAAATGTGACGGGTCTGTTCTTGTTGTCATCTGCGGCTAGGTAATCAAACGAAAAGATAGCAGCTTTAGGCTCTTCGTTTTTGTTTAACAAATAAGTTTCACCGGCTACAGCTTTGTATTTCAGCTTTGTACCATTAAAGGTGCCTTTATGCTGGGTCACAAATTTAGTGGCTTCGGGTATCGACTTTTTATTGTTTGAATCTGAGACTTCATCTGCATTAACTGCGTTCGTACAAAACGCAAACAATGTAGAGATGACTACAATTTTGAAATTGGCAACATACGCCATGTTTTATTCTCCCTAGCAGGCTTATCTGTATCTGGCTTGAGTGGTTTTATCGCTGAGTGCTCAATTAACCTTTTACTTAAGCATTACTTTTACAGTAAGAACATGTAATTTCAACTATCTGCGATTAACACGAAAAAAGTATAATCAGTATCGGAACAAAAAATATCAGCGTAATCATTTCACAAGCTTCCATCCTTTCGTTATGCTGTTGAGTAATGTGAAATTTTTTATATGAGTTGCTATGTTACCTTTACTTCGTATCTTGTTAATTGAACAAGATCCTGCCACCTTAAAAGAGCTTTCAACGAACCTAGAAAAAACAATCCCTAATTTTGAGCGAAGTGATGTTGATATCGACATTATTGAGTGCATAGAGCTCAAGCAGGCGTTGAAATATGTAGAGGAAGATGGCGATATTCAAGCTGTGGTACTTAGTTGGGATGTACTGAACAATGGCGAGCGCACCTATAGCCGTTTTATCGAGCAATTAAAAGGCATACGCCTTGAGCTGCCTGTTTATGTTATTGGTGACGATACGAAAGGCTTGGAAATCGTTAACGAGTCAGAAGAAATTGAATCTTTCTTTTTCAAAGATGAGGTCATTTCAGACCCTGAAGCAATCTTGGGCTATATGATCAATGACTTTGATGACCGTTCAGAAACGCCATTTTGGACCGCCTATCGTCGTTATGTCGGTGAATCGAACGATTCATGGCACACGCCTGGTCACAGTGGCGGTGCTAGCTTTAGAAATTCTCCGTATATTAAAGACTTTTATCAGTTTTATGGCCGTAACGTATTTGTTGGCGACCTATCGGTTTCTGTCGACTCGCTTGGCTCACTGTCTGACAGCACCAACACCATAGGCCGCTCTCAAGAATCAGCTGCGGCGACATTTGAAGTAAAACATACCTACTTTGTTACCAATGGGTCATCGACTTCAAATAAGATTATTTTGCAAACTTTACTGCGTAAAGGCGATAAGGTGATCATCGACCGAAACTGCCATAAATCAGTACATTATGGCATTTTGCAATCGGCTAGTTTACCTATTTACTTATCGAGTATTTTAAACCCTAAATATGGTATCTTCGCGCCCCCTTCACTGGCTGACATCAAGCAGGCGATTGAACAAAATAGCGATGCTAAATTACTGGTTTTAACTGGCTGTACCTACGATGGTCTGCTTAGCGATTTAAAACAAGTAGTGGAATTTGCACATCAGCACGGTATTAAAGTGTTTATCGACGAAGCGTGGTTTGCTTACTCGCTTTTCCACCCGAGCTTACGACACTATTCGGCTATTAATGCTGGCGCAGATTATGTTACCCATTCGGCACATAAAGTGGTTTCAGCGTTCTCTCAGGCGTCTTATATTCATGTTAACGACCCGGATTTCGATGCCGATTTCTTCCGTGAGATCTACAGTATTTACGCCAGTACCTCGCCAAAATATCAGCTCATTGCATCGCTGGATGTATGCCAAAAGCAATTAGAAATGGAAGGTTATAAATTACTGAATGCTCTGCTGAATCACGTTGCTGAGTTTAAGCAACAAATGGCTTCACTAAAACATATTAAAGTACTCGATAAGCAAGATTTCATGGATATATTCCCACATTTTAGTGGCGATAACATGGGTCACGACCCACTGAAGATCCTCATCGATATTAGTGAGTTACCGTATTCATTAAAGGATATTCATAAATTTCTATTAGATGAAATTGGCCTTGAAATCGAAAAGTACACACACAGCACCATTTTAGTTTTGCTAACTCTTGGTGGCACACGCTCAAAGATCATTCGCCTTTACAATGCGCTGAAGAAACTCGATAGCGGTAAAGTAAAACTTGCCACTTCAATGAGGCGCACACGCCTACCAGAGAATCTACCCGCTATAGACTTAGCCTGTATTCCTAGTGATGCATTCTATGGCGAACGTGAATCTGTACCAATTAGCAAAAGTAACAACCGAATTTGTGCCGGATTAGTGACGCCTTATCCTCCTGGTATCCCGCTTTTAGTGCCGGGGCAACATATCACTAATGAGCATATCGAATATCTTAAAGAGTTGGCGGGTCAGGGCCTGACAATTCAAGGGAGCTTTGATGGCGAAATTTATGTACTAAAAGGTAAAGTGAAAAGCTAAACGTACGTTTAAACCTGAAATACCTCATTGTTATGCAGCAATCCCTATTTATTGCTGCATAACATCACCCTTTTCATATCAAACACTTTGTCTCAATGCTACTGTGCATGCAATCGAAATAATTTATAATCCGTTTTTGATAATTCTAATGCGCAGCCTTAAACCATGCTGCGTTATTGAAATTGTGCGAATTTAAAGACAAAAAAGAGGATGCTAATAATGCGCTTATTACACACAATGCTTCGCGTTGCTGATTTAGATAAATCAATTGAATTTTATACGCAGGTATTAGGTATGAAAGAGCTGCGCCGTGCAGACAACGAAGAGTACCGCTACACCCTTGCTTTTGTCGGTTATGGTGACGAAAAAGATTCGACCGTGCTTGAGCTTACTTATAACTGGGATACTGACAGCTATGATTTGGGTAATGCATACGGTCATATTGCTATCGAGTTTGATGATATTTATAAAGCCTGCAAAGACATTAAAGCTGCTGGCGGTAATGTGAGTCGTGAGCCGGGTCCTGTAAAAGGCGGCACAACTGAAATTGCATTTGTTAAAGACCCTGACGGTTATGCGATTGAGTTAATTCAGAAAAAAGATAACACCACTTTTTGATTCATACCGGCTATTTCAGCGATTGCTGAGATAGCCATTTTGCGAGTGCTTTTTCAAGTTCAGCAAAATTAATTGGCTTTGCGATATGGTCACTGATACCAATTTTTGCGCTTGTTTCGATGTCGTCTTTCATAGCATTAGCACTAACCGCAATAATCGGCGTATCAAAATCTGGCCTTGCAAGTAAGTTTTCGCTGGCAGTTAATCCATCCATCACCGGCATTTGGATATCCATTAAAATCAGCGCGTAATCTTGTGTTAGGGTTTTCTCACAGGCAATTTGTCCGTTTTCTGCCAATTCATAATTTAGACCTAATTGAGTTAAATACTTAGTGATAACAATTTGATTAATCGGGTTATCTTCGGCAATTAATATTGGCTTGTCGACGGCTTTAAAATCGAACTGAGTGTCTTCATCTGATTGGAGTACTTTTGCGCTAGCATCCTGTGGGTTTAGTGATTTAAAATTAACATTAATGGTAAACTCGGTGCCTTTGCCAAGCTCACTGTCGATAGCAATAGTGCCTCCCATCAAATCAATCATCCCCTTACTGATGGCAAGCCCAAGACCGGTCCCTCCATATTCACGAGTGGTGCTATTTTGCGCTTGGACAAAGGGATTAAACAGGGCCGTTATTTTATCTTCAGCGATACCTATGCCTGTATCTTTTACCGATAACACGACGGCTGTCTGGTGTTCATCTCGGCTTTGCAGAGTAAGCGAAAGAATTATCTCTCCTTGATTGGTAAACTTAACGGCGTTAGAGAGCAAGTTAATCAGCACTTGTTTAACACGTATTTCATCACATTCTACATTCAGCGAATGTAATGAGGAGACCTCAAGCCGGCAGCCAACCCCTTTGGCATCACAACTCGGTTTAAATAGTAAGATAAGGTCCTTGCAAAGCGCGACTAAATCACATTGTCGCGACTCGAGCTCTATTTTATTGGCCTCTATTTTTGAAAAGTCGAGAATATCGTTAATCACGGTTAATAACACATCACTACAGTTATTAATTTGCCTTACAAACTCTGCTTGCTCTTGTGTTAGCGTGCTTTTATTGAGTAGCTGCAAAAAGCCCACAATACCATTCATCGGAGTGCGTATCTCATGGCTCATATTGGCTAAGAATTGGCTTTTAACTTGCTCAGAGCGCTCAGCGCGAAGTTTTTCTAATTGTAATGAAGTAATTTGTATATCAATGGTATCAGCCATGCTGCTAAGCGAATCTGCAATATCTTTAAACTCTTGATAATGAAAATCGTCGGTATCTTGTTTGTAATTACCTAATGCATATTCTCGACTAAGAGCAGTAATGCGATTTAGCGGGTTATGGAGTCGTGCCGTCAACCAACGCACTAAGATAAATGAAATAATAGAGAGTCCTACAATTAAAAGGCCTGCCAATATAGCCGTTTGCTTTACAGCGCTGGTGTAGGTGGTTTTTGCTTCATTAATTTGGAACTGTAAACTGGTTGGCTTACCTGCAAAAAAAACATTACTGATAGAGGCCTGCCCCATTAATTTGCCGTTATCGCCAGCATCGCCCACGCTATATAAAATGTTATCTTGTGCTGTAATTTGTACCTGCTTACCCGCTTGATAAACCGGTTGCTCATTGTGTATTGCAAGCCACTTTAACGCCTCTGATAAAGGCACAAAAGACACTAACACGCCCGTTTTAATTATTGGCTCACTGAGAGAATCTTGCTCATGTAGCAATGTAGATGTAATTGCCAGTAAAGCATTTTGTTTTGCCTGTAAAGGTGCTAGCAGCTCAGTAACTTGTGGATTATCAATGATTTGAATTGTGTTTTGCTCTGTTGATGTTTGAGCGCTGTCGAGAATGCTTTTAGTGAGTTTAAAATTCAAATTTAAAGAAGTGATCGGATACCCTTCAACTATAAACCCATTTTTATCAATTACTATCGAGGCTTTTATTTGTGGATTTTGGGCAACAAACTCTTGTAGCTGCACAAGCGCGAACTGTGAGTACACCACTTTATTTGGCAGCTCAGTTATCGCCTTAGTGCTACTTAGTAATTGGCTATTTTTCTCAAGCTTAAATAAGAGTTGTTCAAGACTGGCTGCATTATTTCTAGCTTGCCATTGCAAACTCGTATTTGCTTGGTCAATTGAGCTTAAATAGAAACGCCCTATCATCAAAGCAGCAAGGATCAGTAAGGGAATAATGACCAGTAGTAATACACTGATAAATAAGGCGCGGCTAAAGCGTGGACTACTCATTCATCCCCTTCATTGGCAATCGAACGCTCTGCCAACCCTTGCATAAAAAGCCCCGCTTGCTCAGCAGTTAAGGCCCCACTGCCATAGCGAATAAATCCTTTATTTAATACTTCCCATACGATGATCATAGATGCGGTTGAAGGCATAGGCTTTGTGAATTGTATGGCATCAATTAAGGTTGATAACTCAGTGCCTTGTTGTGCTTTAAGGTTATTTAAAACCTCAGTGTTAACTGGGATATCTTGAAGCTTTTGCCAAACCAGTGTTTGGAATTTTTCTGCTTGAACCAATTTAGCAAATTTGATCAAGCTCTCTTTATTTGCGCCATTTAAAGCATGGTTTGGAAATGCCAGCACAAAGGTTGAGTAATAAGGCTGCATATACTCACCATTGAGTTTCGGTAATTGTTGTATTCCTAAATTATTACCCAATGCCTCTTCATAAGTTTTTAATGCCCATGCACCATCAATGGTGAAAGCGGCTTGCTGCGCTTTAAATGCATTATTTGAGCAAGTGTAATCGCACTGCCTATCAACCAGGTTTTGTTTATTTAAACCCCAAACAAATTTGAGAGCCGATTGCATAGCCGGTGTATTAAGTTGAACTTGATTATCTACAATTAGGTCGCCATTAAAAGCTGATAAGAACGGGATAAACCAATACATCTCCATAAAACTCCATGTAACGAGTTTCATTTTTTCAGGCAATGTTGGTTGAATTTGGTATATATCCTGCCAATTTTCTATTGGCTCTTTAACAAACTGCTTATTATAAAAAAGTAGCAAGTGATTCCCTTGAATGATGGGTATACCTAAGAGCTCATTGTTTAACTTTGCAGTTTCTAAGGTTCGCTTGTCTGTGGTATCAGCTATGAGTGAGTCTGGAATGGTGCTGTAGTTGGCATATTTATCAAGGCCTAAGTGATCAGCGGGTACAATAACAACGTCTGTTGAGGTGCTGGTACTGGTATTTTGCACCAGCCTGACTTTTAGCGCCTTTTGGTCAACCAATACAGAGTTAACCGTTAAACCGCTTTGCTCTGCAAACTCACTAAGCAATTGGTTAAAATGTTCATGCTTCATGGTATGGGCTAGGTTTATCGTTGCTGCATAGCCATCAAACGTAACTAATAGCACCGCCAGCCAAAATACTCGCCACACGCTAATGTCTACTCAAAATGAATTAAAATTACTTTTTAGTTAAGCACATATGCCTTAAATTGCCCAGCCTAATCAAGGGTTTTCTTAAACCTAAATGCAGCCACAGCCAAGCCCAAAATAGTAAAAACTAAAAGCCAAAGTAAGTCACTGCTCATACTTATTAAATTAACATCTTTTAGCACGATTCCGCGTATTAATCTTAGGTAATGCGTTGCGGGCAGGCACTCAGCAAGCCATTGCGCTGCCTTTGGCATACCTTCATAGGGAAATACAAAACCTGACAATAAAATAGAAGGTAATAGAATGAAAATTGTCATTTGCATTGCTTGAAGCTGGTTTTTAGCGATTGTCGAAAGTACTAAGCCAAGCACTAAACTGGCACATATAAAGGCAAAGGTTGCGACAACCAATGCGACTAAACCACCTCCAAAAGGAATATGAAACAATAGCTTACCCATACCTAATATAATAAATAACTGAATAAAACCAATGAAGATATAAGGCACCACTTTACCAATCATTAATTCAAGTGAGCTTAATGGTAAGGTGATTAAGAGCTCCATATTACCTCGCTCTTGCTCTTTAACAATGGCAGCAGAGGTAAACATAATCATCGTCATGGTTAAAATGACAGCAGCTAGACCTGGCACAATATTCACCGCAGAGCGTTGCTCTGGGTTATAAAATAAGGTCGTCTCAAAGGTAGGGTAAGTTCGATTCGCAGGTTTATCGAGAAGCTCTGCAAGCGGCATATTGCGCAGCGATTTTATGCTCGACGCGACCATTGTATCGGAGCCATCAACTAACCAATGCGCAATTGGCCTGACTAACGACTCATTACTGCCATCAGGCAAACCAAAACCAACGGTTGGGTGCTGAGCAAGTCGGTTTGCCACATCGTGGGGTATAAACAGCACAGCCCGCACTTTCGCACTGGCGATTGCTGTTTGTGCCTGTTCAATACTGTCGTAATAATCAGTCACTTTAACCACATTTGTCGCCGATACTGTTTGTACTAAAATGCGGCTGAGCGCAGTTTGACTATGATCGACCACTGCAACAGGGATATCTTTAACGTTGGTGTTAATAGCGTAACCAAATAGAATCAGTTGGATAAGGGGGATCATCACCACCATCGCAAAGGTCATTCTATCGCGACGTAATTGTAATAATTCTTTGCTTACAATTGCTTTTATGCGGCTTAATGAAGTCACAATACTCATTGTCGGCCCTGCCCTGTGCAGGTAACAAACACGTCTTCAAGGCTTGGACGCACACTATTTACTTGCCATGTATCCTGGCAGAATGATTGCTGTTTTATGAACTCAACGGGGTCTTGAACATCTTTTTTTACTAATACTCGCAGCTGTGCACCTAGCTGAGTTGCCGAGATAACATGGTCGATTGTTGCGAGTTGTTTTTTTAATTCTCTGGTTTGCGCCCCTGCGATTTCTACAACATGAGCGTGCATGTCTGTCATTAATTGCTTTGGAGAGCCATCCGCGCGTTTAATACCAGACTCTAAAATGGCTAAACGATGACAACGCTCGGCTTCATCCATGTAATGAGTGGTGACTAATATCGTGGTACCGGCATTACTTAAATCAAACAGTGTTTCCCAAAAGTCACGGCGATTTTGTGGATCTACAGCCGATGTTGGTTCATCAAGAAATAAAATTTTCGGTTTATTAATCACTGCAGCAGCCAATGCTAAGCGCTGCCGTTGGCCCCCACTCATACTTCCGGCCATTTGATCGACTCTTTGATCAAGGCCATAGGTATGGAGCAATTCGTCAATTCTTTGTTGTTTTTGCTGCTTTTTAAACGGGTAAAGCGCCGCCATGAACTTTAGGTTTTCAAGTACGGTCAAGTCACTATAAAGTGAAAACTTTTGCGTCATATAACCGAGTTGTGTTCTGAGCTTTTCAGCATCTTTTGGCAGACTCAAGCCAAGCACATTGATATCACCTGAGGTTGGCTTCAATAGCCCCGTAAGCATACGGATTGCGGTCGTCTTACCACAGCCATTAGGGCCCAAAAAGCCATAAATTTGCCCTTGCTCAACGTCTAGATCAAGGTTATCAATCGCTTTTAAGTCGCCAAATTGTTTTACCAAACCTTTGGCATGGATTACCGATTCAGTCATGGCATAATCACTTGAGCAGGTACGCCTGTCGGTAAATTATTTTCACTTGCAGGTAGTGTTACCTCAGCAAGATACATTAATCGCGCACGCTCTTCCTGATTAAGGGCATAAAAAGGCGTGAACGCTGGCTCTGTAGCAATCCAGGTCAGTTCACCCTGAATATCTTTATCTATGCCATCGACGCGAACCGTAAGTGTCATCCCCTGATTGAGCTTGGCACGATATGGTTCAGGGATATATACGCGTGCGTAAGGTGCGCTGTTTGCTTGGATAATAACGACAGGGCTGCCTTTAGTAACTCGCTCACCTACGTGCCAAGGTAAATTATCGACCCTGCCAGCACGCATCGCTTTAATTGACAGATCTGAGAGGTATTTTTGCTGTACTTTTAGTTCTGCTTCTGCCGCCTGAACTTGCGCTTTCGCACTATTAATATCTTCAACCCGAGAACCATTTGTTAACTCATTTAAGTTCTGCTTTGCTGATTCTAAATTAGCAAAAGTCTCATCTCGTGCAGCGGTAGCACTGTCTAAGGTTTCTTGACTTGCGAGTTTATCTTTAACTAAGGTTTTTGCACGGCGAAAATTAGCTTCGCTTTGCGTATATGCGGCATTGGCAGCTGCTACTTTGGCTGATGCGGAAGCAACTTCTTCGGGGCGAGCACCATTCAAGGTTTTTTCAAGAAATGCAGTGGCTTGAGCTAGTTGAGCTTGTGCTTTAGCAACAATCGCTTGTTGTAGTTCGGCATCAAACTTTGCAATCACCTGCCCTTTTTCGACCAACTGCCCTGCTGAGACGGGTAAATCAATCAGTATTTCGTTAGTCGTTGCAGGATGGATCACACGCTCACGCTCAAGCGTTCCTAGCGCTACTCCCTCATTTGAGTCAGAGCAAGCAGTAATGACTAAAGAAATTAGTATGAGTACAACACGTTTAGCTAACATTTTAATTTCCTTATGGTTAGCTGATGAGTTGCTAAATACTATAAAGTAATAAAATGATCAGTAAAAGTGTTCAATAGGAATTAAAGTTTTATAAATATATGGAGTCTATATCGTAAAGATATATGAGAATAAGGAATCTTAAGTCAAAAAACCTTAGTTCTATTTGAAATGATTTAAAAGATAGTCTTTCCAACACATTAACTTACTTAATGTAAGTGGCGTCCCCAAGGGGATTCGAACCCCTGTTACCGCCGTGAAAGGGCGGTGTCCTAGGCCTCTAGACGATGGGGACGCAGAAATTGGTTTGCAAATCACTGATTTGCTATTCCTGCGTAAGATGAGACCGAGCCTGCGAGGCGAATGGCCTTAGCTTAAACAGAAAGTTTCTGTGTCACTAGGACAACTGAATAGTTAGACTCGATTCAGACGAGCTTTTAATAACACAGCACTTAAACTAAGTGGCGTCCCCAAGGGGATTCGAACCCCTGTTACCGCCGTGAAAGGGCGGTGTCCTAGGCCTCTAGACGATGGGGACACAAAGTGTGTCACTAGGACAACTGAATAGTTAGACTCGATTCAGACGAGCTTTTAATAACACAGCACTTTTAGTAAGTGGCGTCCCCAAGAGATTCGTACTCTTGATAACGTCGTGCATAGATTGCGCGGTGTTCACCGCCCCACTACACATAACCTACTTAAATAAGTGGCGTCCCCAAGGGGATTCGAACCCCTGTTACCGCCGTGAAAGGGCGGTGTCCTAGGCCTCTAGACGATGGGGACACAAAATGTGTCACTAGGACATTAAATGATAGTTTTACTCATATCGGAGTTAAGGTTACTAAAATAACATGTAAGTACTCGAGACTAACATATTTATTTTCTTGGCAATTGCTCACTTACTTAAAGTAAATGGCGTCCCCAAGGGGATTCGAACCCCTGTTACCGCCGTGAAAGGGCGGTGTCCTAGGCCTCTAGACGATGGGGACGCAGAAAACTGCAACCCTAGGACAAACACTATGCAAATCTGGTGGAGCTATGCGGGATCGAACCGCAGACCTCTTCGCTGCCAGCGAAGCGCTCTCCCAGCTGAGCTATAGCCCCGACTTGCATACACACCACCAATTAATGTTGGTTGTGTATCGCTGAGTGCGGGGCGCATTCTATGCAGCCCCCCAAATAAAGTCAACAGTTTTTTATCTAAGTTTATTTAAATGATTTAAATTTCAACAAGCTGACTAAATATCAATCCGTTACGGAGGTATTTTATACAAAGCGCTATCAAATTAGCTATTTTGGGCTAATTGCATTGCTGGTTGGTTATCAAAGGCTCTCTGCTTTTGAATTTACTCCCTTAAAAAAGGTATACATTTATATGCAAAATAAAGTTCGTTACCTAAAGCTTTAAATAAAACAACTTCGCCCTACCCTACTTTGTTTTTAATCGTGCTAACTAGAGTGCAATTAACTGATGCAAATTTATTGATATGAAAAACCGTTTTAAAGATTTACTGTATTCATATCATTTTGGAATGATTTGCACAGGCATAGAGCTATAGATCAAGCACTGAATATAAGCTTATGAATATAAATTGCATATTTGTTCGTCAAAAAATGCTTAAATGCCATGTCATTGTTTATAAAAGCTGCATCTAACACATTTTTACTCATTCAAGTGTTGACACAATTACAACTCTATCTATAATAGCGCCCCACAACAACGCAGCAATGAGTTGTTTTAGATATGGGTCGTTAGCTCAGTTGGGAGAGCATCGCCCTTACAAGGCGAGGGTCACTGGTTCAAGTCCAGTACGACCCACCATTATTCCCTAATGGTGTTCATATCTAAATTCTTAATGGGTCGTTAGCTCAGTTGGGAGAGCATCGCCCTTACAAGGCGAGGGTCACTGGTTCAAGTCCAGTACGACCCACCATTAAGAAAATTTGCTGTATGTAATATGGGTCGTTAGCTCAGTTGGGAGAGCATCGCCCTTACAAGGCGAGGGTCACTGGTTCAAGTCCAGTACGACCCACCATTTTTTAAAGTGGTGTTTCATATTACAAAAATCTAAATGGGTCGTTAGCTCAGTTGGGAGAGCATCGCCCTTACAAGGCGAGGGTCACTGGTTCAAGTCCAGTACGACCCACCATTAAATAAACTTTGATGGTATTTTCATTTAGATTATTCTTCGCGGGTCGTTAGCTCAGTTGGGAGAGCATCGCCCTTACAAGGCGAGGGTCACTGGTTCA
>NZ_LRRU01000022.1:489362-489530 GCF_001641615.1 Pseudoalteromonas gelatinilytica | reverse complement strand
AGCATCGCCCTTACAAGGCGAGGGTCACTGGTTCAAGTCCAGTACGACCCACCATTTTTTAAAGTGGTGTTTCATATTACAAAAATCTAAATGGGTCGTTAGCTCAGTTGGGAGAGCATCGCCCTTACAAGGCGAGGGTCACTGGTTCAAGTCCAGTACGACCCACCA
>NZ_LRRU01000022.1:488582-489200 GCF_001641615.1 Pseudoalteromonas gelatinilytica | reverse complement strand
GGGTCGTTAGCTCAGTTGGGAGAGCATCGCCCTTACAAGGCGAGGGTCACTGGTTCAAGTCCAGTACGACCCACCATTACTTTTTGAAGCAGAGAGCATCGCAACTCTTTACAACGAAAAGGCTCGGTGGTTAAGTTCAGTAAAACCAACCATTTAATCTAAAAACAAAATTTATATGTGGGTCGTTAGCTCAGTTGGGAGAGCATCGCCCTTACAAGGCGAGGGTCACTGGTTCAAGTCCAGTACGACCCACCACATATAAAACCTCCTTATTTTATCTCTAGTTTTCAAAAGCATCGCCACTCTTTACAAAACACAGGCTCGATGATTCAAGTCCAGTACGACCCACCACATATAAAACCTCCTTATTTTATCTCTAGTTTTCAAAAGCATCGCCACTCTTTACAAAACACAGGCTCGATGATTCAAGTCCAGTACGACCCACCACATATAAAACCTCCTTATTTTATCTCTAGTTTTAAAAAGCATCGCCACTCTTCACAAAACACAGGCTCGATGATTCAAGTCCAGTACGACCCACCACATATAACAATCACTTCTACTATCTAACTTCTACTATCTAACTTCTACTATCTAACTTCTACTATCTAACTTCTA
>NZ_LRRU01000022.1:0-488483 GCF_001641615.1 Pseudoalteromonas gelatinilytica | reverse complement strand
TATCTAACTTCTAATATCTAACTTCTAATATCTAACTTCTAATATCTAACTTCTAATATCTAACTTCTAAAATCTATTACTCACTTCCCCCTTTATTGATATAGCCCAAAGCTAAACTTTAAATCGTTGCAAAAGCTGTAATTTGCCTTGTCAGCAGCTAGACTGTTTATTATAGTCATTGTTAACGTCACTTAGTCGCAAGTCCAATGCCTGCAAAGATTTTTTCGAAAGCCAAAATTTTAATAGTTGAAGAGCAGCCACTCGCTCAAAGCTATATGAAACAGTCCTTAGAGGGATTGGGGTTTCGCCAGTTACGCTTTGCAGAGCATGCAATTGCAGCAAAAGAACAATGTCAAATTGAGCAATTTGATCTCATCGTTTGTTCATTTAATCTTAGTAAACATCAAGATGGCTATCAGCTTTATGAAGAGCTGAAAATGAAGCGTCTTATCAAAAACTCTACTGGCTTTATTTTTATTTCGGCTGAAACAAGTGGTTCTTTGGTTCACAGTGTACTCGAGCTACAACCAGATGATTTCTTAGTTAAACCTTTTACAATTAACGAATTAAAAAATCGTATTGAAAAAGTGTTATTACGCAAAAGTAACCTTCATCAAATTTATCAACTTATTGATGATGGGAATGACTCCAAAGCAATTAAACAAATAGATACCTTGTTGCAAAACAAAGGCAATAGCTACAGTGCCATTCTATTAAGATTAAAAGGCGATGCCCTACTTCGCCTCAAACGCTTCGAAGATGCCAAAGCATTTTTTAAATCGGTGCTTGATATTCAAAAATTTACTTGGGCAAAAGTTGGTTTAGTCGAAGCACTGATTGCTAATAATGAACATACCCTAGCACACCGCATGCTTAAGACGATGTTGCAGCGCAGTGAAACTCGACTAGTTGCTCTTGATTTACTGGGTCGATTAGAAATAAAACTCAATAAATTTGATGAGGCACAGGATTTTTTTAGTAAAGCTGTTGAAATTGCCCCGCGTAACATTGACCGCCAGAAAACCTTAAGTCATGTATCACTGCTTAATCACGATTATGAAAAGAATTATTTAACGCAAAAAGACATTGCCAGTTACGCAAAACACTCAATTCACGATAACCCTGATATATATTTAAATGCGGCGCGCGCAGGGATTGATTTTGCTTTAACGACGGATCAAACCGATCAAGTGAATCGCATTTCAAGACAAACAAATCAGTACTTAAGCGATTTAAAAAAGCAGTTTCCGAATAGTAATAATCAAACACAAATTGATGTTCTCAATGCGCGTTTACATTATTTAAAAGATGAACATCAAAAAGCTAAAGCACTTATCAACCAACTTGATGAAAGTGACACTCAAATTCGTTCAGTAGATGGTGCGCTCGATAAAGCGAAAGCGTTTCATGAGCTTGGTTTTCACCACAAAGCGCAGATGCTGTTTAACCAAATTATTACTCACTGTGAACGCCACCCATCGGTAAGCGATCCGGTGTATTTACGTTATATTCAACAACAACAAACTGAGCGACGTGATATTAAGCTCGGTCCGAAAGAGCTCAATAACCACGCAGTTACACAGTTTAATAAGGGCCAACTTAATACGGCGCTTGAGGCATTTACCCAAGCATTTAGGATCATGCCTAAAAATGCCAGTATCGCTTTAAACCTACTGCAATGTTTATTCGATACAAATAACCAAGGCCAATCTTTTAATTTAGCACTCGCGAAAAAGTGTTTTGCTTTGTTAGATACTCAAACATTAGAAGATGAACAAGCAATCCGCTTTGAAAAAATTAAAGCTCTGGCGGCAAAATTAAAAATTAAGCTTGCTGAGTAATTTCGTATGGCATCTCAATTGTTTAAATTTAAAAAGCCCTTCTTATACGTTGCGCTTGTCGTCTTTTGCCAATGCAGCTTTGCCTCGGCAACTTTACAACATTGGCAACAAGCCAGTATCAATTGGCAGAGTGAGGCCGGTAGCCATATCAATATTTTGGCCGATGAACAGCCCGCTTTTATGGCGCTAAAGCCCTACATTCCTTTATTTGAGCAACTAACTGGGATTTCGGTTGGCTTTCATGCCTTAGAACAATCACAAATGCGTGTTCGTCGTCATCAAGATTTGAGCGAAGCCACAGGTCTTTACGATGTACTGCCGATGGGGATCACCTTTTTAGGTGAAGCTCAAAGCCAAGGCTGGATTGAGCCTTTACAGCCCTACATTGATAACCCAAAACTGACAGATAAAGCTTGGTATCAATTAGAAGACATCAGTGAACGTAGCCTAGCGCTTTGTAAAATTGATAACACGCTATACTCGTTACCATTTGATTTTTCTGCGCCGATTTATTTTTATCGTAAAGATCTTTTCGAACGCTTTAATTTAGATGTTCCCGATACTTACGAGCAACTACAAGCAGTTAAGATTAAGCTTCAAAAGGCTATTGACCGCACTCCTTCTTTGAACGGGATGCACGCATTTGCCTCACGTACGCTGCCCGGTGCAGGATTAAACACTTGGACAGTATTACCTGTTATGCGTGCTTATGGCGCTGAAGTTATCGACGCGCAGGGGCAGTCTGTTTTTGATAGCCCTCAAACAGCACAAAGCCTGCAAGTGTATCGCGACCTTGTAACAGGGTTCGGCAATCCAGATAACAGCCGTTTACTACACTTTTATGAAATTCGACGCTTGTTTAAAGAAGGTCAACTTGCCTCAGCCTTTTTGGCCTCGCATTTTTATAATGAAATCGATACTGCAGAAGAGTCTGATATTTGGAATAAGTGGGAAGCAGCCCCCTTGCCGGCAGGCCCAATCGCCCGAGAAACATCTCCTTGGGCATGGGCGTTTGCGATCAACAGTAAATCAAATAAAAAACGTGCGGCATGGTTATTTATTCAGTGGGCGACTAGTGAACAAACTGCTGCACTTCTGAGTACAGGTGGCTCACCGCCAAGACAAAAAGTGTGGCATGACAAACTATTTACTCTCGTAAACAAACCTGGCTTTAATCAAACCATGTTATGGGTATTTGAGCATGCAACACCGGATCGCCTGCAGGCCGGTATGGTTGAGTTTCCGGTTATCGGCGAAATTATCTCGCAAACTTTTAGCCAAATTTTCTATGGTGCAGATATAAAACAATCAATTAAAAGCACCGACGCAAAAATCAACGCCAATATGCAAGCACTAAAAATACGGAGCAATATTCAGCAATGAGAATTAGTATTGCCCACAAAATTTTAATGATCATCGGCTTTACCATTACCCTTATTTTAGGGGCAAGCACCTCATTGCATGTGATGGAACTTAAAGAGCAAACGCTTTTGAACATGAGTGAAAAGGCCGATGCGATTGTCTCGCCCATGCTGTCAGAAATAAACAGCCTCACAAAAGACAATACCGTAGGAAGTTGGGTGCTTAAAATTCAGGGGATCACTTTAAAGAACATTTTAAAAAATAATACCTTCGATGATTTACAAACAATTTACTTTATCGACCAAAATAATTTTATAGCCGCCCATCCTGATAACAGTAAAGTAGATACCCTAGAAACTAACCAAGTACTGTTAAAGCAGCTCAATCCGAAACAAAATGCTATTGTAGCCATGGAGCAGCAATATGCTGTTGCTGTGCCAATTAGCAATTTTCAGGGTGAAAATATCGGTTACGTTATCGTAAGCTTTTCAGATAAAGACTTAGCGTTAAAAACCAAATCAATTATTAGTAATGCGGTTTCGCTGTTTGCCATTTACCTATTAACTGCACTTATCATCGCTTATATCATTATTCGCCGTATTATTTTACAACCCATTGATCAGCTCGTGGAGTTTTCTCATGCCGTGACTACCGGTGATTTAAACTGCCCTATTAATATAAAAAGCCAAGATGAAATAGGTACCCTCGCCAGTGGCTTTAAAATGATGCGTGCTGCGGTTAGACAACAGCTCAACAGCATGCATGAACAACATAGTTTACTTGAAGACACCGTTGCAAAGCGCACTCAAGAGTACCTTGATGCTAAAGAGCAAGCTGAACAATCAAATCAGGCTAAAAGTCGCTTTTTAGCGAATATGTCTCACGAATTAAGAACCCCACTCAATGCAGTGTTAGGCTTTAGCCAATTACTACAAGATAGCGAAACAGATAAAAATAAGCGTCGTTACTTAGAAGCAATATCAATCTCTGGTAATTCACTCCTTAATGTATTGAATGACATTCTCGATTTATCAAAAATCGATGCTGGTAAAATGCAACTTGATATTGAGCGTGTAGAAATCCCTAAAATGTGCCATGAGCTTAATATGATGTTTTTACAACTCAGCGCCCAAAAGGATCTCGACTTACAAATAACCTCTCACCCAGAGTTAACAACCCCTGTGTTACTTGATAGCAATAAAGTGCGCCAAGTACTGACCAACTTAATCAGTAACGCCATTAAGTTCACTGCACAAGGCAGTGTTAAGGTGTATTTCGATTTTAAAGCCCACGATGACAACAGCAATATTGATATTAATATTCATGTCACAGACACAGGTAAAGGTATTCCCAAAGATCAACAAGACCTTATTTTTAATGACTTTGAACAAGTACAAGGTCAACGTAGTTCGGAGTTTGGAGGAACGGGATTAGGTCTTGCGATTTCATTGCGTTTTATCAAGTTGATGGGTGGTGAGTTATCGGTGATAAGCGATAAAGATAAAGGCAGTGAGTTTATTGTGTCGTTACCGAACGTTGAATTAGCCGAGTCTAAAAACGAAGTGAAACATCGTAACTACCCTGCTATTTCAAGCTACCATTTTAATCCTGCTCGCATTTTGATTGTTGATGATATTCCTTACAACCGAGACTATTTAGAGTCCTTCTTATCACGCTGGAGCTTTACCATCGACACCGCTATCAATGGTGAAGATGCCCTTAAAAAAATTGAGCAGCACCAGCCTGATTTAATCATTATGGATTTAAAAATGCCGGTGATGGGCGGGTTAGAGGCTAGTCAGTTAATTCGCAGTGATGATCGCTTCAAGCATATTCCAATCATTGCGGTTACAGCGTCGGTATTAAAAGATGATAAGGCGCAATCCAGTATTTTGACAGACTATATAATTAGTAAGCCAATCCACCGTGAGCACCTTATTTTCATTATTGCTCAGTATTTAGATTAGCCACGCATTAGTCGCGTTTTTTCATCGCTATGGCATTCATGCAGTAGCGTAAACCACTTGGCGGTGGGCCGTCTGGGAATACATGCCCTAAATGCGCATCGCAAACATTGCAGACGGCTTCAATACGCTGCATGCCATGGCTAGAGTCCGCGATATAGGCAATGCTTTCAACACTGCTAGGCTGAGTAAATGACGGCCAACCAGTGCCACTATCGAACTTTTCATCGCCATCAAAAAGTAAGTTGTCACAACATACACACACATATTGACCAGGTTCAAATATCGTACATGAATCAGAGCTGTGCGGACGTTCAGTGCCTTTTAAGCGGGTAACATAGAATGTATCTTGTTCGAGCTCAGCTTGCCATTCAGATGGCGATTTTTCGACTCGACGTGGAGGTGTTGGGTTACCGTTATGGGCAAACTCTAAAATATCTTGCCAAGTTAACATAGTGCTCCCTCAGGGTTGAATACAACTGTTGCACAGTACATCACAAGCCCTACCAAGGGCAAGCAGCATGCGTTTAGTGATTACTGTGTTTGCAGCCGGATATCTATTTGTGCACGTTCACGCTCAGAAAGTAACTGTGCTAAATGGCTATTAATTTGGCTGCTATTAACACTTAATAAGGCAGTTATCTGCTGTTCATTGACATCCGTTACATGAATGATCCCTTCGCCGATTTCAATCTGCTTAATTTGGCCAATTAAAACAAACTCAGCTTTGCGTTTAAAATCGAATAAACCTGCCAGACTTATCAGTGCTAGCTGATTCACATCGCGCTTTAGTAAATCGGCAATGGGATTACGCGCGACAAATAACGGCGTGACTCGATAGAGGCTTGATAGCGTAATAAAGCCCCATAACATCACAAACAACGAGAATGCAGCACTGTGCCAAAGTGGCGTAAATACCCATAAAGCAATTAATACCAGCGCGATAGTGAGTGAAATTTTTGCTAAAAGCTTATTAATTGCCAACATAGTGTTGTCCTATTTCTTTTCAATTGGATCAGGCCAATCATTAAAAAAGACCGACAAATATCTGCTTTTTAATAGATATAACAGTACCCATAATACCAGTACCATTTGGCAGGCTAAGAACAACGAAAATTGATAATGACTGTGTGCAGCCTGATAGGTTAACCAACTTAAATCCGTGATGGCACACATTATTAATGGCCAGCGCATAAATCGCCAAATAGACGACAGACGTTTTGCACTTTCGGCGTTTTCTTGAGGTCGGCGTAAACAAAAGATCACCGCCGGTAATAAGGCAATAGCAGCAATGGCAATGGCTATAAAGAAATCGCTTTTCGATTTAAAAAACAGCGACATGATATCTAAATCAGGGCGACGGCTCAGCGCCGCCATCAGCCAAATAAAGTAACTGCGTAACAGCACTAATAACGTTAAATGAAACGCCACAGGGGTTCGATAAGCACCGTGTTTATCCCAGTATTCAGGCCCGTAGCGATTCATATTTGGTTCTTCTTATCGGCAATGATACCAAGTACAAAAAACGCAGCTGTAAGTGTAAGCGCCAGCCATTTAACACCGAGTAGCATTAGCAGCTTACTTAAAAATGGGGTTACAAACACCACAAGTAGGCCCATGCCAAACCCAGTGATCAGCACAAAGCAAAGCACGCGTATAATAAAGTGACGACGCGCGACAAAGCGCTTGGTCACTTTAATAATGTCGTTTGCGTACAAGGATATAAAACACACCACCAGCAATAATGAAATATTGTAAAGGTGTGGTTGCAGCCAGCTGCCGATTGTTAAAGCAACTGACGACAATGCCTGCAATAGACTATCCATTGTGCTCACTTAAAAGCGCAATAAGGTCAGCCTCAGTTAACACATCAATACCTAAGTCTTGTGCTTTGGTTAATTTTGAGCCTGCTTTTTCACCTGCAATCAGTGCATCCGTTTTCGCCGATACACTACCCGATACTTTTGCACCTAACGCCTGTAAACGTGCTTTTGCATCATTACGGTTAAGCTCGCTCAATGTGCCAGTCAGAACGTAGGTTAAGCCCGCTAATGGCTGCGCATCGGCACTCGGCGCGGTTAATTCTGGCCAGTGAATACCTTGCTCAACCAATGCATTTACAACCGCCATATTGTGCTCTTCGCTAAAGAAGCCACGTACATGCTTGGCAACGATTTCACCCACGTCACTTACTTCAGTTAACGCATCAACGCTTGCTTGAGTAATTTTTTCTAGCGTTAAAAAGTGGTTTGCTAAGTTTTGCGCTGTTGCTTCACCCACTTCGCGAATACCTAACGAGTATAGGAATTTAGCTAAGGTTGTTTGCTTTGCATCTTGCAGTGCATTAACTAAGTTCTTAGCAGACTTAGGACCCATTCGCTCTAGTGATTCAAAATGGCCTTGTTTAAGGATAAATAAATCAGCAGGCGTTTTGATCAGTTCACGGTCAACGAGTTGATCAACAATTTTGTCGCCTAAACCATCAACATCAAGGGCTTTACGTGACGCAAAATGTTTAATAGCTTGCTTACGCTGCGCTTGGCACACTAAGCCCCCCGTACAACGGGCAACCGCTTCACCTTCAATGCGCTCCACATGTGAGTCACAAATTGGGCAAGTCGCTGGAAATTCAATGTCTTTGGCATCGTCAGGACGACGTTCAAGGACAACTTGGGTAATTTGCGGAATAACATCACCCGCTCGGCGAATAATCACGGTATCGCCAATTTTAACGCCTAAACGGGCAATTTCATCGCCATTGTGAAGCGTTGCGTTAGATACCGTCACGCCACCCACAAATACCGGCTCTAATCGTGCTACAGGGGTAATAGCGCCAGTGCGGCCTACCTGAAACTCAACATCAAGTAATTGGGTGATTTCTTCTTGCGCAGGGAATTTAAAAGCAATTGCCCAGCGTGGTGCGCGTGCCACAAAACCTAAACGCTCTTGGCGTTTTTTGTCGTTAACTTTAATAACCACACCGTCAATTTCGTAGGCAAGGCTACTTCGACGCGTCAAGATATCTTGGTAGTAATCAAGTGCAGCTTGCTGGCCTTCAACCAGTTTTGTTTCTGGGCAAAGTGGTAAACCCCAATCGGTAAGTTTAGCAAGCTGTTGATAGTGATCTTCTGGTAACTGCCCATCTGCAACAAGCCCAGTGCTGTAAGCATAAAACATCAGTGGACGTTTTGCTGTTACTTTAGAGTCAAGCTGACGTAAGCTACCGGCCGCAGCATTACGTGGGTTAACAAAGACTTTGTCGCCACGTTTTTCGGCTTCACTGTTTAGTTTGGCAAAACCAGTGCTGTCCATAAATACTTCACCGCGCACTTCAAGCTCTGCTGGGAAGTCATCGCCACGTAACTTAAGCGGCACATTACGAATTGTTTTCACGTTTTGAGTGATGTTTTCACCCACCATACCATCGCCACGGGTAGCCGCTTGAACCAAAACACCATCACGATAAATAATCGATACCGCTAAACCATCAAGCTTTGGCTCACAACAAAAAGTCAGCTCATTGTTGTCCATTAAACGCTCTTTGATACGGCGGTTAAATGCGGCAAACTCTTCTTCTGAAAAGGCATTATCAAGTGACAGCATTGGCACTTGGTGAGTGACTTGCTCAAACTTATCAAGTGCTGCGCCACCGACTTTTTGAGTCGGAGAGTCAGGGCTTTGAAACTCTGGATTAGCTTGCTCAAGGGCGCTTAATTCGCGCATTAAACGGTCATATTCAGCATCAGGAATGCTAGGTGCATCCAGCACATAATAATTATGGTTATGCTCTTCTAACTGGGCACGAAGTTGGCTAATTTGCTCAAAGATAGGGCCGGACATGAAAACCTCAAAAATCTACATAAAAAAGCCACTTCGACGACTTAACGCCAAGTGGCCTAATACTTATACTCTGTGTGTGCGACTAAGCTGAAAAGCTGCGTACTTTCTCAACATACTCACGAACGCTTTCAACCGTCATTTCTTCACGGTTGCTATCTAAAATAGTTGCACCAAATTCATCGGCTAGCTTTTTAGCTGCACTGTGCAACATATTGAATGCACTTAGACCATCGCCATCACATGGTAAGGTCATAAATAAACTAACACCGGCCGTGCTGAACTGTTCCATATTATCAATATCGAACGTGCCTGGGTTATACATATTCACTAAACGGAATAACACCGGACCTGTGCCTGCTGGGTCTAAGTGACGGTTAAAGAAACCTTCTTCAGAATACTTAAAGCCTAACATATTAACGGCTGGCAATAATTGGCTGCCATCCATTGTTAAACCCTCTGGCATTTGTAAATGCACAATAATAAAATCGGTTGGAACTTGTGCATCTGCAGCTGGTTCTTCTTCAGCGTCTTGTTGCTGAGTTTCTGCTTCAGGCTCTTCAACAACCTCTTCTGACACAGCTGGTTCGTCGTGACTTTCTGCTGAGAAGCTTAAATCACCAAACTCTGGCTCATCACGCTCTTGCGATTTTGCAGTCGCAGGCTCTTGAACCTCGCTGGTCGTTTCATTTGGTTCAACCCGCTCAACTGAAGGCGTATCTGGGCTGTCCTTTTTACGCACCGACCATAAGCCGTGAATTAATAAACCACCAATGACAAATACACTGATTACGATTAAAGCCCATCTTAATTCTTCGGCCATCCCCTCACCTTTATTATTTGATATGCCTAAATTTTATGCATGTGCCATTTGCACAGCTTGTTCTATGTCTACAGCGACCATACGTGATACACCTGGTTCCGCCATAGTTACACCGGTCAATCTGCCTGCCATTTCCATAGCAATCTTGTTATGACTGATATAAATAAATTGTACTGATTGTGACATCTCTTCTACCAAACGGCAAAAACGACCCACGTTCGCATCATCCAATGGCGCATCCACTTCATCTAGCATACAGAATGGAGCTGGATTGAGCCTGAATATTGAAAACACCAATGATAATGCGGTCAGCGCTTTTTCTCCACCACTAAGCAGGTGAATTGTCGAATTTTTCTTGCCCGGTGGTCTAGCCATGATGCTCACGCCACTTTCAAGTAGGTCATCACTGGTCAATTCAAGGTAAGCACTACCGCCACCAAACACTTTTGGGAATAACTCCCCAAAATCAGTATTTACTTGTTCAAAGGTCGCCTTAAAACGGTTTTTTGTTTCTCGGTCGATTTTTTGAATTGCCCCTTCAAGGGTATTTAATGCTTGTGTTAAGTCATCAAGCTGCTGATTTAAATAATCGCTGCGCTGTTTAGCCTGCTCAAACTCATCTATTGCCGCTAAGTTCACCGCGCCAAGTTCATTTAAAGCTTGCGTGGTTTTTGTCAGCCAAGTTTGCATGCTATTTAAATTGGCATTGTCAGGCAGTTCTTCAAGTACTGTTTTTAAATTTTGTTCCAGTTCTTCAAGTGGCTCTAACGCAGCTTGTGCTTTAACGATTAAACTTTGCTCATCCAGTGCCAATGCTTGCAACTGCTCTTGTAGCGTAACCAACTCAGATTGCGACGATTTCAGCGCTGTTTGCTTATCAGCAAGCTCCTTTTTAGCTTGACTCAAGGCCGCTTGCAAGTTTTTCAGCTCAACGTCACTTTGTTGATGCTTTTCAAGCAATAGCATTATCTGCTCTGCTACTTCTTCAAGCGGGATCACTAGCTCTTCTAATTGCTCGTTGAGCTCTAATACAGCTTCACTGGCAGCACTTTGGGCTGCATTAGCATGCTGTAGTTTAGTTTCGCTAAGTTGACACTCACTGCGAGCTTTTTGTTCAGCCAAATTAGCTTGATGTGCTTGCGTTTTATATTGCTCAAGCTGAGAAGCCACTTGGCGATAGTTGTTATTTGCCTCAGTTTGTTGATGTTTCGCCTGCTCTAACTCAGTTTCAAGTTCTAACTGCTGCTCTAATAATTGCTCAAGTAAAGTCTGCTGCGTTTGTTGCTGTTCGACAGCACTTTGCTTTTGTTCAGCCAGTAACGTTTGACGCTGTTGTAATTTAACACGCTGATTTTGCCACTGCGTTTGCTGCTCTAATAGCATATCGCGTCGAGTACTGGCCGATGCAATCTGCTGAGCCGCTTGGTGAATTCGTTCTCTGTATTGCTCTTTGTCAGCGATGAGCGTTTTCTTGTGAGCTAGATGCTCATTTAGCAAATGCTGCTTGGTTTCTAATTGCTCGTTGAGCTCTTCATCTAACTGCTGTGCATCGCTAAGCTGAGCATGCTTTAAAAGCAAAGAATTGTCGGTGTCTTTATTAGCATCGGTATGAAAGTTACGACCATGTATACAGCCTTCTTCATCAATCACTGCCAGCCAATATGGATCCGCTAAAATAGCGTCATCAAAACTAGGTTGAAAAGCAAAGCGTGCTAATAAATCAGGGTAAGCACCCGATTCGATGTAATTTGCTAATGACTCTTTTGGTAACTTAGCATTATTAGTTACAGACCAAACACTGTTAGGCTCTTTATGTTGACTGACCTTTAGATGCTCAAGGCCAAGCAGGGCTTGCTCAACTAACGGCTCAAAGCCAGCAGCCACTTTTAACTGCGCTAATAAAGAGACACTCCTGTTGTCGGTTTGCTCTGATAGCAAAGAATTAAGCGCTGCTATGCTGGCTTTGTTTTCATTACTGTGTTGTTGAACCCGTTTAAAGTCTTGCTCTAAGTGCAGCTGCTCTTTATCCGCTTGTTCTAGACTCTGAGTGAGCTTATTTAGCGCACTTTGTTGCTGCGCAAGCTCTTTTGTCAATGTTTGAATATGCTGTTGTTGCTCAGCAATTTGCGCTGCAACTGGGGTCGCTTCGAGCTCACTAATTTCAGCGGCAAGTTGTGTCTGCTGAGACTCAAGTTGTGCAACAGTCTGGGCAAAGTGAGCCTGTTGACTCTTTGCAACATTAATATCACTACTATGAGCTTGATTTTTCTGTAAGGTGCTTTGATATTGCTCATTGACACTTTGCGTTTGTTGCTGCTGCAGAGCGACTTGCTCTTCAACCTCTGCAACTTGCTCAGCGCACAGCAAACTTTGCTCAATCGCGTCTTGTAGCAGCTCTTGTAAAATAGCGGCTGAAGCATGTTGCTCTTCTTGCAGTTCTTTATTTTGTAACTGCAATTGTTGCTGTTTGATAAGGTTTTGGCTAAGTGTTTGCTGTTGCTGCTTTAAACTGATCTGTTGCTGTTCTTTGCGGGTTAACTCTGTATGAGTTTGATGCTGAGCTTGCTGGGCATCTTGCAGTTTCTGCTGCTCAAGTTGCACCTGATTTTCAAGACTTGCTAAAACATCATCGTGGCCAGAATGCGCTTCTCTAAAGAACTGAATTTGCTCTTTAAGTTTCTTGATTTGCTCAGCTTTATCAATTTGTTGTTGGTGTAACTTCTGCCACTTTAAAACCGCAATTTGCCCTTTTAAGGTACGTTCTGTGGCTTTTAGCTCTCGGAATTTTTTTGCATCGACTGATTGCACTGCAAGCTTATCGAGCTGTGTTTGCAACTCTTGCCTTACATCAAGCAATCGTTCAAGGTTTTCGCGGGTACTTTTAATGCGGGTTTGCGTTTCTCGACGACGCTCTTTGTATTTTGAAACTCCCGCGGCTTCTTCTAAAAACACACGCAAGTCAGCCGGTTTGCTCTCTATTAAACGCGAGATCATGCCCTGCTCAATAATCGCATAACTGCGCGGGCCAAGACCTGTGCCTAAAAAGATATCGGTAATATCACGCTTACGGCATTTACTGCCATTTAGAAAATAAATTGACTGACCATCTCGAGTCACTAAGCGCTTGATCGCCACTTGGTTCCGATCAGCAAAGGTATTCGGTAAATGGCCACTGGTGTTATCAAACACCAACTCAACAGAGGCTTGTGAAATAGGTTTTCGATTAGTTGAGCCGTTAAAAATAACATCGGTCATGGCATCGCCACGTAAGTTTTTCGCTGAGCTTTCACCTAGCACCCAACGCACTGCATCAATGACATTTGATTTGCCACAGCCGTTCGGGCCGACAACACATGTCATCTGATCAGGAAATGGGATCTTAGTGGGTTCAACAAACGATTTGAAACCCGCTAATTTTATGGTGCTTAAGCGCATCTAATTGTTTTACCGATTTTTATTGTTATTCTTCAATTTAACCCATTTTAGGGTAAAAGGTTAAGCGTGACGCTTAAAATTATCTAAAATAATACCCGTTGCCATTGCTACATTAAGCGATTCTGCTTGGCCATAAGCCGGAATAGTGATTTTATCAGTAACTAAGCTTTCGCAATCAGCACGAATACCATGGGATTCACTGCCCATGAGTAATACGGCATCTTGCTTAAGAGCAGTTTTGTGAATGTTCTCACCTTCTAAAAATGCGCCATACACAGGAAGGTTTAAACTAGGTAAGTAACTGGTTAAGTCGGTTTGTGTGACACTCACACGAGCAAATGAGCCCATAGTTGCGCTGATGGTTTTCGGGTTATAAGCATCGGCACTGTCTGTGCTGGTAACAATATGCTTAATACCATACCAGTCAGCAACACGAATAATCGTGCCCAAATTACCCGGATCCGACACACCGTCAAGGGCTAAAATAAGTCCTGATGTTGGTAATGCTTGTTGGCTTGGCATATCAACAACAGCAATGGCTGCGTTGTTACTAACAAGCGTACTGGCTTTAGTTAGGCTGTCTTCGTCTGCTTCAATGACTTGATGGGCTGCAAGCGCTGTTTGATGCGCAGAAATAAATGCAGGAGTCGCAAATATATGAGCAATACTTAACCCACTGTTTAGTAATTCAAGTACATTTTTTTCGCCTTGAACAAGGTACTGGTTATATTGCTTACGGTATTTCTTTTGACCTAATGCACGAATTAGTTTCAGTTGGTTTTTTGAAATCATAACAGCCTCATAAAATGATGGTTTAGTATATCAGATTCTGTACTCGAAAAACCAAGGGGAAAGTGCCAATTGCTTATTCAATCAGCACTTTTAAGAGACACTAGCTAATTAATAGACATTAACTAATTTTCGTCAGCCATTCGTTTAACCATGGCTCAGTAACAGGCCAAGGCTCAAAATCTTCACAGGCATCAATTTCTAAACGATGACCGACAGGTTTTGCCTGTAAATCGCGAAACAGCTCATCAAAACTGCGACCTGCTCCACAAAACGTATCGCCATAGCTGCGGTCGCCCATAGCAATAATGCCGTATTGCTTGCCTGTTAACAGTGGGAATTGATCGTTTAATTGGCTGTATAAAGTGATTAAGTTATCAGGAATATCACCCTGACCCGTCGTTGATGTGATCACTAAAATATGTGACGCAGCCAGCATGTCATCAACCGTGCCATTTTCAACTAATTGCGCTTGATGCTCTGACTTTTCAATAACTTCAATAACTTGCTCGCTTAAACGCTCAGCACCGCCATAGACACTGCCGACAAAAATACTAATAGTTGCCATAATAATCCTTTTCTTCTGTTGGCCAGCCAAGTTGCTGGCAAATCGTTAACATTGCATCGCCTAATGGCGCTCTAATTGTTATTGGTTGTTTGCTATAAGGGTGCACAAACTTTAATTCAGAGGCAAATAACATTAAACGACGAAGCTGGAAATGCTCTCTAAAAAATTGATTATGCTGATTATCACCATGATTTACGTCACCAATAATTGGTAATGATAAATGTTTTAAATGACGACGAATTTGATGTTTGCGGCCAGTTTTAGGAAAACACTCCACCAGCGAGTAACGAACTGTTGGATACTTACCAATTGGAATAGGTAAGCTTGCTTGGTGCAGGCAATGAAATTGCGTTTGTGCTTCTTGCGGTGCTTTATCTTGATCAGCAAACTTATCGGCAATTTTATCAAGCTCTTCTTTTAAAGGTTTATCTAAGAAGATTGATTCATTTAAAAAGCCTCTTACTAAAGCTAAGTAACGTTTTTCAATTTGCCCATCAATAAACAACTGGTTCATGTCACGGGCTGCTTCTGAACTTAACGCAAACAGTAATACGCCTGAGGTTGGTCTATCTAAACGATGTACAGGAAACACGTGTTGACCAATTTGGTCACGCAGCATCTGCATCGCAAATTGGGTTTCGTGTTTATCTAAAAACGAACGGTGAACCAATAAACCAGATGGTTTATCAATCGCAACGTAATTTTCATCGCGGTACAGAATCGTTAACTCGTCAAATTGTGGCTTAACAATCTCTTGCATGTTAGTTATCACTTAAAAGTTGATCGAGTTTTTGTAAAACGGTAATCACATCATTTCCGCCACTATGTTGTGCCAGCATCATTTCAGCCATAGGCGCAATTGCAAAATTACGGGGTAAAGGCTGAGCATGTGCTATGAGGGCGTGCATTTTTTCAAGAAAAACAAATTGCAGCCATTGCTCAAAAGCCATAGTGTCGTGGCAAAACGGTACACTAGAATTGAGCGCACTTGGGTCAATAGCTGTTGTTTGCCATAGTGAATGGCGTTGTAATGTGGATTCTAATTCGCGCAGCAGCGCCAAAGTCTGTTGATGCATTGTAAAACTCTTAATACCTTTGTGCTTAGTATACCCTGTTCCAAGGCGCCATGGTATGGCGTATAATTCGCGGCTGATATAGATTAATTACGGTAATTGAGATTTTATGACTGAGCAGATCGCCACTTTAGGGCAACTTCTGGATGCAGCCGGTACCACTTGGCGTGCCTTCGATATTGGCAGACACATCACGAAATTAGACAAAAAACAATTTCTTGCCATTGAAGAAACAAAAATCCCTTACCCTTACCCGCTTGCTGGTCATGCTTGGCTTGCTATTCAATTTTGGGATGTAAAAGCGTCTAAAGAACCTTATGTATGGTTTTTAAAATTTCCATTAGATGAGCAAAGCCGCCTAGTAAGCGCAAGCCGCGATCACTTTGCAAATATGGTAATTGAAGCACTTGGTACAGAAATTACCGGTGAAAATGCCGAGGGCAAACTTGATAACAACCCGTATGTATTTACGCCAAACGCCAACAAGCTAGCGGCATTTAATGCACAGGTTAAATGTTTACTTAAACAAAGCGCTTCACAGTACTACGAATATGCTCAGCTGTATTTCTCAGGCAAACTGGGGTTTGATAATTGGCAAAGTGTTGCAGTACAGGGTATTGCTGATTTTGCGATGCGCTTAGATAACGACACCAATTTAGCAAACCTACAAGCCGCTTGGGGACACTTACCTGTCGAAGTATTACAGCCGCTGAGTGCGATGCTTGAACATGTTGCAATCGAACCGGTGTTTGCAGAGCAATTGTTAGCCTATGGTTTAAAGGCGATAGAGCAAAAAGACGACATTGCTCTTGTTGCAGCTCTTAGAAGTTTATCAAAAACAACAGCGCAAGGTTTAACTGCACAACTGGTAGATACTGTATTACGCTCTGAGATGAACACCCAGTCAGATGTACTATTAACAATTGCAGGGCGTTGTTTTAGCACGCTTGAAGACCCAGAACGCTTACATGTGTTTATGGATTGTTGTGCACACCACACTGAAATTGAACAACTGTTTGTGAGTATTTTCACCGATTTAGTTGCAATTCCTAGTATTCGCCCTCACCTACTAGGTTTATTAAGAAAAGAAAATCGTAGCGAAACACTCGCTCGAGCAATTGGAAGGTTATTCTCGTAAATGGCAGGCTTGTGGACACTTATCATCATTGGCAGCATCATCTACTTTTTTTGGTTAAACAGAAAAGTAGCCGAAGCAGCTAACCTTCATGCACAAAGACAAATTGAGCAATTAAATGTGCAACTGATGAGTGTCGCTTGCAATAAACGCAGGGTTGGTATTTTAAAAAGTGGTAAGCCAGGTATTAAAAGCGAGTTTATTTTTGAGTTTTCAAGTGATGGGCAAAGCGTGTATCAAGGCGTTTTGATCATGGAAAATGAATTACTTAAAAGCGTAGTAATACCGCCGCATAAGATTTAAGTTGCGAGTTGCGAGTTGCGAGTTGCGAGTTGCGAGTTGCGAGTTGCGAGTTGCGAGTTGCGAGTTGCGAGTTTTACAAAAATAATTGCCTGTTTGAGAAGTGCAACCTCCAGAAAGAACTAAGGCGTAGCTACTAGCCACGCCCCAATCTTGCTACTTCCATGATTAAGTATCCTTACTTATGCCGAAGCTGCCTTTTTATCTTTCCCCTGAACGGGTATACATCCGATACACCCACCATGCTACCTCTTGTAGCATTTAACACATCCTAGTGCCGTCCTCTTGCCGTCAATGGCTATCCACTTCGTTTTCCAAACGCTCCTTTAGCTTCCTGCTAAAATCATCCTTTGGTCAGTCCTTTTCAATCGCTCCGCGATTGTACTGCATCCTGGCAGTGTCCTCGTTCTTCCTTGCTTCCCTAGCTCTTGTCCCTTTGCTTCCTGCTAAGCATCTTGCTTTGTTGCCATAATCCTAATCCTTGGCATCAGTTCATTCATTGAACCTGCGTCTTCTTGACATGATTAAGTTTAGAGAAACGGAGAAATCTTGGTAGGCATAAAAAGTAATTTTTTCTAAGTCACAAAAATGACAAAAACAATAAATCCTTTAAAATCATTGAAATAAGCAGTTTTAGGTACAAATTTAACGGCATTAAACTGATAAAACTCACAGCAATGTGAGATTTATCTCACATTGCTATTTCCAAAACGTCCTTTCGTCACTGTGCCGCTTTGAACATCAAGTCACCTTCGACTTGGTTAAAGCTCAAGGCTTTGAACACCTCAAATCCTTCAGAGCTAAAGAATTCGCGTTGTTCAGAGCGAGTAACAAAGACAGCTAATCCACTTGCTTGATTGCTTGATTCAACTAAATCATCAAGGCCTCGTAGCAGATATCGACCCAAACCTTGCCCTTGAAAATGTGGGTCAACGGCAATAAAGGCTAAAAATAGGTAATGACCTTTGGTCGAAAGTGCTTCACGAATAGTGCGCTCCTTTTCTATAAGCTGATTGGTTTGCAAGTAACCTGCACTGAGCATCAGCTTTAATCGCCAATGCCAGTATCGCTCAGCTTGTAGCTCACTTGCCGAATCAAATACACACGCAATAGCTTTTAATCTACTTTGTGAGTAAAGGCCTATTAATGGCTGTTTTTCTTGCCAAAAACTTGCCAGTTCTTCACGCACTAAGGCACGTAGTTTAGTTTCATATTTACTTGGATTATCTTGTTGAAAACCTAACACGTTCTGAAGAACGGGATCATCATGATAAGCTTGATAGATAAGGCTTGCGGCAGTGCTGATATCTTCAGCACTTAGGTATTGCACACTTAAGGTTTCGGGTTCAGCAACTGTCAAAATACTCATCCTTTTATTTGTTTTATTATTTTAGTACTAGACTATAAGGTATATACCCTACTGCGATTAAAGACAAATTCAGCGTAAGTTAAACTGCTGTTCATCATCATTAAGTTCAAGCAGTAATAATTATCGCCATACACAAGGAGCAGAACTATGGATACGACAAAACATGACATTTCGACCCTATTTGCACAACTTGGTTTGCCAAGCAAAGAAAGTGAAATAGATGCTTTTATAGCATCGCATCAACTGTCTGATACGACCCTCTTGCAGGAAGCACCTTTTTGGGATGAAGCTCAGCAACACTTTTTAGCAGAATCACTTGCTGAAGATGGAGCTTGGAGCGAAGTGATTGATGAATTAGATGCAAGGTTACGTCAGTAATGTTTCGCTTTCTTATTTACACGCTCTCAAAGCAAACTTTTAGTGTGTAAATAAGGAAAGTAATTTCACTCCACATCTATTATTGCTACCATACGCGCGCACTGCAGCCCATATACTGCGGTGCTTTTTAGTCTTTTATTAAAGAGTTTATACGAAAATGAATGCCGTTGTATTTGATGCAATTAAAACCCTTCTTGATGAAGGTAAAACCCCAACAGTTGCCCTAACCAAAAGTAAGCTAACTCAACCTATGCCGATGCCTGTGATCATCGCAGCGGTTAGCCAATATAAAAACAACCCGGATTCAATTAAAAATTTCATTAATAACCCGTCAAATGAACAAGTAAGTACAGCCAATGAAAGTCAATTGGATCGTATTGAGGCTAAATTAGATAGGTTATTAGCACTGCTTGAGAAAAAATAATGTTTGTTGTCGATCTGACTTTTGATTGCTACCAAGATACCACCCTAGAGCTTGCTGAGCAGGCGATAAACCGCCTTGTTAATGCACTTCGTTTTAACGGCCAAATCATTGGTGATGAATTTCCAACGGTTTTAAAAGATGGATTTTTCATTACCCGTGTGATGTGCCCAACCGAAGATGCGATGCATCCGCTCAACCATAGCCCGTTTGTAAAGCACAGTATTGAGCAATTACACACCGCGGGCTTACTGGCACCAAAAGTAAAAGTGATCGGCCAAGACATTCACTCAAATGGTGCAGACATGTGCCATGATCCATCGTGCTATATTTTATATACCACGTATGTGCATACCTGCAGCCCACTTTATTGTGGTGATGACTTTTTGCCTGTGCCGTTATTTCGCATTCCGGCAATTGCCAATGGCGATTACAAAACACTGATAAAATGGCAAGAAGACTGGCAAGCGTGCGATCAAATTCAGATCAATGGTGCAACCCGTTGTGAATTTCCTGCGCTTGAAGAGCTAACTAGTATCAAGAGTGACTTATATCGCCGTGGTCGCGATATCACTAAGCGTATTAGTTTTCTAACCAAGAAGCCTGTTTATTATTATTTATATCGTGTTGGCGGCGTTGATAAAGAGTCGGAGCTTAAACGTCGTTGCCCAAGTTGCGATGGCGAATGGAAATTACCTGAGCCATGGTTTGGCTTATTTGATTTTCGTTGCGAGCCTTGTGGCATTGTTTCGAATATCTCGTGGGACTTTCAATAGCTTAATAAAGGCAATAACCAGATACATGAAAGGGGCAACCGCCCCTTTTTACTTTTTAAGCTTATACCGCTACTTTGTCCAAAAACTCACTGATGCTAGTTGCTAGCACATGATGTGGTTTTTTACCCACGTACTCTAAACAAACCTCACCGCTTTCGACTAATACCGTGATCAGCAGATCATCTTGTTCTGTGAGGCCAATAAACACGGTTTCTGGCTGCTTTAACTTACGCTTCATTAATACGTGACCGGTAATATTTTGCTGTAAGCGGCTAAAATCATCTTCATTCCATGCTTGTAGCAGCTCAATGTGATGATCATCAACACTCAATAACAAATTACCCGCATAGACATGACCAAACAATGGGCTTAAATCTTCAGGAAACGATAGTTCGAGTGCCTTGGCTAAGTCTTCTAAACTGCCAGCAGGTTGTTGCGGAACTGCACGCCACTGAATAAGCCCCTGATCATCAACTTCGCCCTGCTCACAGGGACTTGGCCATGCTGAATCATGTTCAATAACAGGAAGCTTTCCTGTGCGTTCGAGGCATTTTTCACTAAATGCTTGATGTAACTTATCTAGTTTTGTAGAAACAGACATACTGCGAAACTCATTGGCTTTAGGTATAATGCCGCCATTGTAACTACAAAAGTGTAAAGATGACAGATTACAGCAACTCACCCGAACTGAAAAACAGTGTTCTTGGTAAAAGCACAGAGTATGTAGATACCTACACACCCAGTTTATTGTTTCCTATTGCCCGCAAATTAAACCGTGATGCATTAGGTGTTAGCGAAGATAACTTACCGTTTAAAGGCCAAGATATCTGGACTGGCTATGAATTATCGTGGCTAAATAGCAAGGGTAAGCCAATGGTCGCTGTGGCAACATTTGTATTTCCTTGCCAAAGCAGTCACATCATTGAGTCAAAGTCATTCAAACTGTACCTAAATAGCTTTAATCAGACACGCTTTGAAACGCGAGATGACGTTCACCAAGCACTGAGCAAAGACTTATCCGCTGCGGTAAATGCACCCGTGATCGTTACTTTATACCAAGCAGATGATTTCAATTGTTTGCCATTTACAGCGTTACCGGGCGTATGTATTGATGATCTGGATATCGAAATCACCAGCTATGATATTGATGCCAGCTCACTTCGCCATAATGGTGATGAGGTTGTCTCAGAAACCTTACACAGTCATTTGCTAAAATCGAATTGCTTGATCACTTCACAGCCTGATTGGGCGAGTGTGATTATTCGTTATAAAGGCCAAGCAATTTGCCATGAAGCCTTATTAAAATACTTAATTTCGTTTCGAACTCATAACGAATTTCATGAACAATGTGTAGAGCGTATTTACTGCGATTTAATGCAGCAATTAAACCTCGAAGAGCTTGAAGTGTATGCGCGTTATACACGCCGTGGCGGTTTAGATATCAACCCTTATCGCTCAACGAATCAAGATGAAACCCCCTTCAAGGTAAAAATTAATCGCCAATAACTTTATGGCAATAAAAAACCGAGTTGTGAAACTCGGTTTTTTATTGTCTGAAGATTCGTTACAGATAATTACTCGTCTTTAAAAATACCCACATACGTTGGTGATGTATTTGATTTACTCGCACGGTACATACCTGCGGTGTTAAACGGCAAGCTGATGTTACCTTTAGCATCAATAATGATCACACCGCCTGTGCCACCTATAGGCATTAATACATCGTGGATCACTTCGTTACCTGCTTCCACAATGGTTTTACCTTGGTATTTTACGCGAGCACAAATATCAGCTGCCACATTGTAGCGAATAAAGTACTCGCCATGGCCTGTTGCAGATACTGCACATGATTCGTTTTCAGCAAAGGTCCCCGCACCAATCACTGGTGAATCGCCCACACGGCCAAAACGTTTTGCTGTCATACCACCTGTAGAAGTACCTGCAGCGATATTACCGTTTTTATCAAGTGCAACTGCACCGACAGTGCCCATTTTGTAATTAACCGGCAGGGCTTTGTGTGCAGCTTGGTAGTCTTTGCTAGTTACTTTTTGTTTATCGAGCTTTTCTTTTGCTTTTAATAAGGCTTTATAACGGTGCTCAGTATCAAATAGGTTGTTTTCAACCAGTGGCATACCTTGAGTTTTTGCAAACTCTTCTGCACCTTGACCACTAAGCATGACATGCACTGATTTTTCCATCACTAAGCGTGCCAGGTTAATTGGGTTTTCAATGTGTTTAACCCCTGCAACAGCACCGGCTTGGCGTGTACGACCATCCATAATTGATGCATCAAGCTCATGTGCACCGTCATAAGTATATACAGCACCGCGACCTGCGTTGAAATACGGCGAGTTCTCAAGCACATTAATTGCCGCAGTGATGGCATCTAGGCTCTCACCGCCCTTTTCTAGCACCGCATAGCCTGTTTCAACGGCTTCTTTTAATTTAGCGCGATAGGCTTTTTCTTGTTCTGGCGTGAAGCGGCTCTTTTCAATCGTCCCTGCACCGCCATGAATAGCGATAGCGAAAGGTTGATCACTACTGTGGCTTAAAGTACTAAATGATAATGCGCTAAGCGCAATAGCTGAGGTGAGAAATGTTTTTAACATAGGGGCACTTATATTTATTTTAGTTTGTAAGCCCAATGTGAATAATTCGGCGCTGGTTTTCAAGCTTTAACCGATGAAAGAAACAAAAAAAGCGCCTAATGGCGCTTTTTTTCAGCAGTTTAAAATTAAGCTTTAGCTGCTTTTAAACGTGCTAAACGTGCAACTTGATGAGTAGACGTTAAGAAAGAGTAGATTGGTGCTAGGTAGCCACGCTTACGAAGGTCTAAGAACTCTTCATCGCTTAGTGAGTTAAGTTTTTTCTCGTCAACAAGGTAGATACCGTTGATGTCTTTTTTCTCACCTTTGATTTCTACTGTTAGCGTTTGAGCTACTAGTAGTTCTTTGTCTGCAAGGTACTTAGTGAATGCTTCAGTTACCTGAGAGAACTCGATGAAAGAAACAAGTGCTTCTTTACGACGCTTAAGGTATTCAGTTTCTTCACCGTTTTCGAAAAGTGCATTACCTGTCTCTTCACTTACAAGCGGGCTTGCTTCGTCGATTACGATACCAAATTGGTCAGCTTCAGGGTGCTTAACAAGACCAAGTGGGTAACGAGTCATAGACATAGGTGCAAATGCAGCTGTCCATTTGTCATCTTGAATGAAAAGGTTTTCGCCTGGCTCTAGACCAAATAAAGCAACTGCTTGGAATTGACCTGATTCGTTGTTTTTAACAAATGCCATTGGGAATTCATTTGCGATGCGTGCAAATTCGTGTGCAACCACAGGTACTAAGTGCTGAGATTTCATGAACTCGATGTTGATGCCATTTTGAATTTTAGTGTTGGCATGTTTTTCGTTATGTAAAGGCTGTACTTGTTGCTCCGCCATGATACTGCTCCATTAATTTTATAATATGTTTTTGCTGTTAGTGCCCAAAGCCTATAGGTTTTGGCAACAAAAAGGAAGTGAAAATTTTGTGGCAGTTTGTACATACTTACTTAACATTTATTTATCAGCAGCTTTGATCTCAATCTATTCTTCTCTAAAAAGCCGAAAAGCTTAATGACATCGCTGTCACACCTTGTATACTTGATGAAAATGAACGTTAATTAGGCAAATAGTATGAGCTCTTCACTACTAATAAAAAAAATTACAATTGTGGGTGGTGGTTCGTCTGGCTGGATGACAGCAGCGTATTTGAATCACTTTTATAACAAAACCGAAAAAAACGTCGAAATCACCTTAGTCGAAAGTAAAGATATTGGTATTCTAGGTGTCGGTGAAGCGACCGTACACAGCATCCGATTTTTCTTTGCCGCGATGGGTCTCGATGAGCAAGAGCTACTAAGAGAAACACAGGCAACTTATAAAACAGGTATCATGTTCAAAAATTGGATGAAGCCTGTTAATGGTAAAATGCATGAATACTTTCACCCATTTGAGCAAATAAAAATAGGCGATAACTTTGATATTTCTACCTCATGGGTTTTATCACAGCAAAACTCTGGTATGCGTTACGATGAAGGGACCTGTATTTCATCAGCTTTGATTAAAGCCGGCCATGGACCAAAAGCGATCAATTCCCCTCCTTACCAAGGTGTAGCTCCTTATGGGTATCATATAGACGCTAATCAACTAGCACGCTTTTTACGAACAAAAGCAACGGCAGCAGGTGTAAATCATGTGGAAGCAACTGTCAGTAAGGTCAATTGTGACGGTGAGAGAATTATCAGCGTTGAGACCGACGCAGGAACGTTTCAGGCTGATTACTTTATAGATTGTACTGGATTCAAAGGCTTGCTGATAAATGCTGTTAGTGATGATAACTGGATTAGCTATGAGGATGCTCTTCCATGCAATAAAGCTGTTGCTGTTCAACGCCATTATCCAGAAGGAATAGAACCTAAACCATACACAGAAGCTACTGCATTATCGAATGGATGGGTATGGCAAATTGATCTAGTAAATCGCCAAGGTACTGGCTATGTTTACGATGGTTCAAAGCTGAGCAAAGAACAGGCCGAGCATGAATTAAAGTCTTTTTTAGGCCCAGAATCTGAGTTTATTAAAACATTACATATTGATATGCACATTGGCCGTCGAAAACGTTTTTGGGTAGGTAACTGTATCTCAATTGGCCTGTCTGGTGGGTTTATCGAGCCCCTTGAATCAACTGGACTACATCTGATCAATTTAGGTGCTCGGTTATTATCTACTCACCTTGTCAATCGCCAAGTAAGTCAAGAAATCCAAAATTCATATTCAACATTGATGATCAATGCATACGAAGATCTAAAGCAGTTTATTGTCTTACATTATTGCATTACTAACCGAGACGACTCAGAGTTTTGGCTTCAAGCACAGCAATCTGTTGAATACTGCCCAGAACTAAAGCAAAAGCTTGCAATTTGGAAGCACAAAATATGTGAGTATGCAGATTTACAAACGGCAAGTACCTCATGTTTTAACGACGAGAACTACCGTTTCATCCTTTATGGCATGCAATATTATCCTGACTTTTCATATTCATATGATAAAAACAGAATGGATGCTTTATTTAGTAAAGTAAAAGAACGCTGCCAACAAGCGGTTAATTTTACTCAAACACATCAAGCATCATTAGCTAAATTACATAGCTAGAAAAGGAGCCTTAGTGCTCCTTTTTCAGAATATTTATCACTTCATTTAATGCAAACTCATAATGTCGCCAACGGCCAATTCCTGATTTAAAAATGGGTTGCTTTACTTGCTCATTACTGATGGTATGAACAACTCTTTCAGTGCGATGAAAATCTAAACATTTGCTTTCAAAGTCGAGCTCCAAGAAATTTAGCATTCTTCTAATTTGCGGCTCTGTCTCATCCACCAGTGATTCGTACTCAACATTTAAGATATGTGTTGGATAAAGACTCAACCAATGGTTCATTAACTTATTATATCTTAAGTAATAATTAGCTAAGTGCTTTAAATCGTAGCTAAACCGAATTCCATCACCAAATAGCTGTCTATAATTCCCCCAAATTGTATCTAAAGGGTTACGCTTACAATGAATTATTTTTGCATTTGGGAAAGCACGTAAAATGATGCCAATCGCCTTAAAATTAAGAGGCATTTTGTCTGTAAAATAACGCTTACTTTGGAATGAACTTGTTAAAGTTAAATAGCTATCTGCAATTGCTTTATAAGCATCCTTTGGTAGCTCATCAGCCCAATACGGATAAGGCTTGTTCGGCCTAACTTTATGCAAAACAGATTGGCAAGCCATAGCTAAATCACTTAATTCATCTGCCCCTACTACTTGGCTATGGCTAGCAAGAATTTGTTCAACCAGAGTTGTGCCAGTTCGAGGCATACCGACAATAAACACAGGGCAAGACTCACTATCTAGAGCATGATCTGCTTTAATAGCCGTGCTAAAAGCAGCCTCGATTTGCTCTAATTCATCTAGCTCCTGTGCTGGCAGATAATGTATAAAAGACGCTTTTTTTGCTAAAGCACCTTGATTATAAAAGCTAAATGCTCTTTCGTAGTCATTTTGTTTATCAAAATAGCTAGCCACAGAATAAGCATACAACGCTTGTTCTGCTTGGGTTGCATTTTTTTTCTCTAGTAAAGTGATTAAACGATCAACATGTGCCTTATTTAAACCATTTTTTAATAATGCTTTTTGCCAATAAGCTTGTGCATCAGAGTTTGATTTTAAGAGTTGCAGATCGAGCTGTTGATGAGCTGAGGTAAAATCCCCCTGCTCTTTATAAAGCATTGCAAGTAGTAAGTGATTATCACTTTTTTCAGCAAGTAATAGCTCGATTGCGTATTGATGTTGTTTTTGTGCTCGAAGAGCAGAAACATAAAGCTGCAAAATCGTCGGATGATTTTTTACTACAGCCAATTCATTTATTAAACGTTTGAATTGGCGTGTTTGCAAATAAAATTGCCCAAGCCAACTATATAGCTCAATGTTAGTGTTATCATGTTCAACGGCTTCTCGTAAATGTAGCTCAAGCTCTTGCAACTTCCCCTGCCTAAATAAGAGTTTAGCTTGATCTATAACCTCTTTAGTAACGTGTATACTCACAGGGTTTGCAGCCCATACTGTTTGATCTTAGTGATCAGTTCTCGATGATCCGGCAGCTGCTTCAAAAGCTGACTTTGATAGCCCCTTAATTGTGATAACCACTGTTGGTAAGCCTGTGGGTCATTATATTGAAAGTGACTAGCCAGAATATCGGTTTCAAACTCCATTCCATAAAGTACATATAAGTAGTTATCCAGATTAAAAATCGACAATTTATTATGGAAGTCATAATCTGTAGGAATTTGATGGCGCCAATAATCTAAGTTTTCTTGTAAAGATTCAGGAATAGAGGCTAAACCGCAATTATCAATCCAAAACTCGCTATCTCGACGTTTCGAAATACAATAATGCAATTTGACGAAGTCTATAACACGATCCCAAGTTTGTTGTATCCGGCTATTAAATCGCTTTTCAACGAAAGGCATCATCTCAATTGTTGTCGGAAATAACTCTGCAAGCATTCTTGCAGTAGCATCAAATACAAGTAATCCTGTTGCTTCAAGAGGCTCAACAAAGCCCTGAGATAAACCAATTGCCACACAGTTTTTATGCCAGAACTTTTCCCTGTAACCGATTTTCATTTTAATTAGGCGTGGCTCAAGATGATCAAACTCTGACCCTAGATAGGTTCTGAGCTGTTGTTCTGCTTGCTGATGAGAAATATGATTACACGAATAAACATGCCCTACACCACGACGCTCTGATAATCCAATATCCCAAATCCAACCAGCAGTCTGTGCTGTTGCTATTGTATGACTTGCAATTGGGTGTTGCTCATTAAGGTAAGGAACCTGAATAGCAAGTGCATGATCAGCAAATAAAACATCGCTTTTGTCGACAAAGTCCACACCCAATTTTTCGCCTATTAATAAAGCATTAAATCCAGTGCAATCAATAAATACATCAGCTTCTATAACACCATGCTGCTCTGTAAGCACAGAGGAAATTTCACCTTGTTCAGAGAGTTGAATATCAATCACTTCATCTTTGATATGCGTGACCCCCAATTTATTGACGGCATTTTCCGTCAGCATCATTGAGAACTTGGCCGCATCTAAATGATAAGCATATGCCGTATGTCCTTGATATTGTTTATCAGTTATTCTCTTTGGTGCCAGATTAGCGTCACAAATAGCGCCTTGCACAGCAACCGAATCAGCGAATTTAGTGGCTTGTTCTTGCATAAGCCAATAAGGTGTCGAGTTAAACTCGTTTATCAATGGGTAGTCAAATAAGTGATGATAATAGTGCTGACCTGCTTGTGCAGGATCGTGTGTCCAATTTACAAATTTGATACTTTGCTTAAATGTGGCATCACAACGACGAATAAACTCGCCTTCATCAATACCAAAATATCGCAAACTTTCGCGCATAGCCGGCACAGTGCCTTCGCCAACCCCTATAGTTGGAATATTTGGTGATTCAATTAGGCTAATTGCTATGCCATTTGGCTTAGCTAATTTCTTTGCTAAATGGTTAGCGGTTATCCAGCCTGCGGTACCACCACCCACGATTACTATTTTTTTTATGATTTTTTTTTGCACGTCAATACTCACCCTACCAGTAAATTACCATTACTAGATCGTTTACTTATTTAATATCACACCTTTGGGATGAGATTAAATAAACTTACCGTACTAAATTCAAGGCAAATAAAAAGGGAGTTGAACTCCCTTTTTATTGAATAGGTGCAGCTATGCTTAGAAGCGCACAGATAAACCTAAGTTGTAACGAGTTGCTTGCTCATACTCGTAAAGAGGGAATCCGTCAGTAAAGCCGCTATAAGGCATTGGACGTTGGTGATTACCAAATTGCTCTGAGCTTTCGCCTAAGATGTTTACCACGTCTAGTTTCACATCAACGTTATCTGTTACATGGTATACAGCGCTAAGGTCTAAGCTACCAAAACCTTCATGTAAACGGTTTCCATATGAACCTGCTTCACGCATCATGTACTCACTACGGTAGTTGTAAGATAAACGAGCGTAGAATAGTTCATTTTCATAATAACCAGATACGTTGAACGCATGATCAGAGCTATCAGTTAATTCGACATTCCAATCATCGAATACGCCAACTTCTACACCCTCTTCATTTTTATACGTTGCGTAATCAGCTTTAGCATCAGTGTATGTATAGTTGATTAACGTACCAAAACCATTACCAAAATCTTGTTGATACTGAAGTTCTAAACCAAGGACTTCACCACCTGGACCGTTTGAGTTCTCTTCGATTTGGTAACCAAAATCTTTTTCGTCACCCGTAAGCTCAGGAACACCAAATGCTGCTGCTTCTTCAGCAGTTGCATCACGACGACCGATTACGATGAAGTTTGATACATCTTTGTAGAATACAGTTGCAGCTAACAAAGAAGATTCGTTGAAGTACCACTCAATACCTGTTTCAAACTGATTTGCTGTAAATGGCTTAAGCGCTGGATTACCCACAATAATACGTTGGTTATTTGGTAGGTCGTCACTTACACCCATTAAACTTGGATTGAAGTACATATCGTTATATTGTGGACGGGTCATTGTACGCGCCGCATTCACACGCCAAATCATGTCATCAGAGATATCGTATGCAAAGTTTACACTTGGTAAAAATTCATTGTAATCTGCATCTTCTGATGTACGTGCATTTACATCTGCACCTTTATAGTATATTGATTTAGCATCAGTTGTTACATAACGAACACCAAAGTTACCACGGTATTTTTCGCCGCTGTAATTAGCCATAATGTAAGCGCCGATATTGGTCTCTTCGATGTGGCTGTATGCACCATAATCTTCTGTTTTACCAGTGATACTTGCTTTAGCCCACTTCTTCATCGCATCAACATCAAAACGCTGAATTTGGTAACTACCTGCGCCTACATCATAAGTGCCAGTAGAAGCATTTGATACGTCATAAACATTATCAAAACCATCAACTTGTGTGAATTCGAAGCGACGGCTTGTTGCTTCATGGTCAGCCCAACGAACACCTGTTTTAACAGAAGTAATAAAGTCATTGTCTAACATAAATTCGATATCGAATTGTGCAAAGCTTTCTTCATCTGTTTTTGGTGTCGCATTGAAGTTAGTACCCGTACCCATTACAAGTGTACCTGGGTTGTACTCAGACATATCAAAGTCTGCTGGCAGGTTCCAAGATTGGCCACCACCAGTGAAATCGTATGTACCGCCAGCTAGAGTTGGATTTAAACCATCATCCATTACCATTTCAAAGTCTGTACCACCGCTTGATGTTGTTTTACCTGCAACAAACTTCATCTTATAAGTGTCACCAGTGTATTCTAAGTTGATATCAACAAAATCAGACTTCATCGTCGCTTCACGAGGACGCATTTGATAGAAAGCAATATTTAGAGGACCTGCAACTTGAACACCAGGGTTATCACCGGTGCCGTTACCACCTAACCAAGTCGTTTCGCTTTGGTCACCCCAAGTTGTATCAGCTTGAGTTAACCATAATGCATAGTTAGTATTGTCCGCTTCCATCTGCATGTCGATGTAGTTAACAACAATGTTTAACTGATCATTCGGTTGGTATTCAAGTGCAGTAGAGAATGCTGTACGTTTACGATCCTGTTCAAAACCAACTGGACCTGCACCCCATTGCCAGAATGCTTCGTTACCTTGACGCTGTAAGTTACGTTCTTGTGAAACTGCCGAAACTAAGAAACCGAAGTTTTCGTCTTCATTTTTCCAGCTGTAAAGACCTGAAAATTGTGGATCTGTTTCACCAGAATCATCAGAGTATTGTGCTTCGATTGAGCCATATACCGTGTGTTGATCTAAGTCTAAAGGAGTGCGAGTGTTAACGATTACCGTACCACCAATACCACCTTCAATTAAGTCAGCTTGAGAAGATTTATAAACCTCAAGACCACCTACTAGCTCAGATGGTAATAAAGTGTAGTTGAATGAACGTTTTGCTGGCTCAAGTACGAACCAACCAGTAGAAGCTACATTTTGGCCATTTAACGTTGTTTTAGTGAAATCAGCACCAGCACCGCGGATTGAAACCGCATCTGCTTCACCAAATTGGCCTTGTACAGTAATACCAGGAATACGTTTTAGTGATTCAGCAACGTTCTTATCTGGAAATTTACCAATATCTTCTGCAGTAACAGCATCAACAACTGAATTTGCAAAACGTTTAGTGTTTAGAGACGCTTCAAGTGAACGGCGAATACCGCGAACTTCAATTACTTCAACATCTTCTTGAACTTTAGTTTCATCTGCTGCGTATGCAGCGCCAGTGAACCCAGCACTCATTACGAGGCCGATATTAACTGCTAATAAGCTTTTCTTAAAATTTTTAGCTAACACAGGATTCCCCTTGAATCATTTTGTTGGTTTTTTATATCACTTCTGCCCAGTGATGATGACAACGCTGTCATCTAGTAACAAACCATACACTCTAAATTACATTTGTGCTACATCTTTTTGGTTAATTTGTGCAAAAAATTTACAACGAAATAATCAAGTTATTGATATAACTAATATTTAATATTGAGTTTTTAAGAATTGTTACAAATAAACGGCGCAAATATAGCATGAGTGATATTGCAGATGAAAAGACCAAAAGGATGAGTTTTTGAAATTTGCTAAAAATCACATGTATTTTTGTAAGCTTTAGTTTCCACTGAGTATTTATTAACCATAACTAAAAGTTATATAAAACCTTTTATCTAACAATAAATTAGCTTAAAAAACTACCGTGTTTCTGAAAGCACGCTGTCATGTACAAATTATTTTTAACTTTTTCTGGGCAGAATGAGTTAAAGGGGCTTTGAGAATAACAATCAATAACAATGACAGCGTTGTCATTTTAATTATATAGAGCCCTATTGTACTTGTCTAACTCTTTATCGGGCTATTTAAAGAAAACGAGTTTATGCAAAAATGCTCGTTAAAGGTGAGTATTTAAAAACAAAAAAGCGAGCATAATAGCTCGCTTTTGAAGTTCAGTTTAATCGGGCGATTAAGGCGCCCAATAAACTTCAATATTGATATGTGGGTGATTCAATACTGCACGTAAAGGCATGTCAGCAACTACACCGCCCTCTTTCGCTTGCTTATAAACAGCGAGTTTTTCTTCACCGCTAATTAAAAGCTTCACAACTTTAGAATCTGCAATTGCAGATAAAGTTAGTGTCATACGCTCAGTGATTTTACCTGTCACGTCACTTTCGATAGCATTAATTGCACATACTAAATCATCTGTTGCTAGGCCGTGTTCAAGACCTTCAGCATGCGGGAAAAGTGAAGCCGTATGACCATCAGGACCCATGCCTAAAATTGTCACATCAAAAGGACGCTTTAATGCTTTGTATGCAGCTTCACATTCAGCTACACCGTTTTGCGCCGTTAATGCGTCATTTTTCATTGTCACGAAATTAGCAGCTGCGCCATGGTTTTGTAATAGCGTACTTTTGATAAATGCTTCATTACTTTTTTCATGATCAGCATCAACCCAACGCTCATCAACCATAGCAACATCGATGTTTGCCCAATCAAGCTCAAGGTTTGATAAGTGCTTATAAGCAGGTGCTGGCGATGAGCCACCCGATACCATCAATACCGCGCGACCATCTTCTTTAATACCAGCAACAAGGCTTTGCTCAAGGCTTGAAGAAAGCTCAGCTGTTAATTCGTCTTTGTTTGCAAAGAATTTTTCAACAATTGTTGCCATCTTAATTACGCCTTATCGCCTGTGTTAAACCATACATGGTTGTTTTCTTCTAAAAGCTCATCTGCATCTTCAGGGCCCCATGTACCAGCACGGTATAACGATGGTGCACCTTTTTCTTGCCAACGCTCAATGATTGGGTCAATCCATTTCCATGCTTGACGCACTTCATCACGGTGAATAAACAGCGATGGGTTATTTGCTGCGGCATCTAACATTAAGCGCTTGTAAGCATCTGAATGGAAACCATTACTATACGCTTGCGATAACTCAATGTTCATAGTTACTGGCTCTAGTTGCATCTCAAGGTTATCAAGGCGCTTAGACATCAGTGTTAATTGAATTGTTTCTTCTGGTTGCAGACGAATAACAAGACGGTTTGGTTCAATGTTACCTACGTTGTCGGTATAAACGTTGTGAGACACTTTTTTGTATTCAACAACGATTTCAGCACAACGCTTTTTCATACGTTTACCGGTACGAAGATAGAAAGGCACACCTGCCCAACGCCAGTTATCGATATGCGCACGAATTGCAACAAAAGTTTCTGTTTTACTTGCGCCTTCGTTTAATTCTTCTAAGTAACCTGGGACAATTTTACCGTCTAAGTTACCTGGCACGTACTGACCACGGACAATGTTTGCATCAACATCTTCCGCCACTAACGGACGTAGCGACTCAAGTACTTTTAATTTTTCAGTACGGATGCTGTTTGCGTTTAATTTGTTTGGTGATTCCATTGCCACTAAACAAAGTAATTGTAGCAAGTGGTTTTGAACCATATCTCGTAATGCACCTGCTTTATCGTAGAAACCAGCGCGGCTTTCTAAGCCTACGGTTTCTGATAAGCTAATTTGGATGTTATCGATTGATTTAGCATCCCATAGGTTTTCAAACAGTGAGTTTGAAAAACGCAGTGCCATTAAGTTTTGTACGGTTTCTTTACCTAAGTAATGGTCAATACGGAATACTTGCTCTTCTTTGAAGTATTCAGCAATTTTTGCATTGATTGCTTCAGCAGATTCACCACAGTAACCAATTGGCTTTTCAACAACAACACGTGATGTTTCTGTGATTAAACCTTTCTTAGATAGGATTTCACAGCAGCTACCGTAAACCGCAGGTGGTAATGAAAGGTAAAAAACACGAGACTTATCAGCATCGTGTTCATTAAGAATATCTCTTAGTTTATCCCAGTCATCGTCGGCTTCTGTCACATTAGATACAACGGGTACAAGGTAAGCTGAAAACGCTTTCCAATCTTTTGCGTTGTACTCACCTTTACCTAAAAAGTCTTGTAACGCTTTATGTGCTGTTTCGATGTATTCTTTACGTTTGCTTTCTTCGCGTACCGTAGGAAGGATACGAGAACCTTGAGGAAGGTTGCCCTCTTGATAAGCGCGATACATTGCAGGAAGTAATTTGCGTAACGCAAGATCACCGCCGCCCCCAAAAATTACGATATCAAATGGATTTAACATATATCACTCTCTACATTGGCAATGCCATGTTAATCGACTCATGCAGTATGGCAGTGCGTGTTGTTATCTGGTTGATTTGGCTGTGTTAGATGATCCCTTTAACAAAGCCTGTTGAATTTTTTTGTAAGTAGCTTACTCATTATTCTTATGTTGGCTGAAGTAAATGAGTCTTAGGGGCTCTGTAAATCCTCTCACAAAAATACAGGCCCTAAGAACTCCAGCGCTACCCGTTCAAAGGTATTCGGTTTGCAGCTGTTGCTGCGAATCTATTACTGCTTACGATGTGTTTTATAGTAAGCGATCAGTCCATTGGTTGAGCTGTCGTGTGGATGACTTACTGCGTCATCAAATAATTCAGCTTCAATTTTAGAGGCAAGTCCCTTACCTAGCTCTACACCCCATTGGTCAAATGAACAGATTTCTAAGATAATGCCTTGGCAGAAGATCTTGTGCTCATAAAGCGCAATTAAACGTCCTACCGTTTTCGCATCAACTTTATCTAATAACATTGACGTTGTTGGGCGATTGCCTTGGTGAATCTTGTGATTCAATAATTCTGCAATTTCTGCTTCAGATTTACCTTTCGCGGTTAAATCTGCAGTTACTTGCTCTGCATCAACACCGGCCATCATTGCTTCGGTTTGTGCAAAGAAGTTTGATAATAAAATATCATGGTGCTTACCAACATTGACTTGCGGCTCAATTGAAGCAATAAAGTCAGCAGGTACAATCACATTACCTTGGTGCAGACATTGGTAAAAAGCATGTTGGCCATTGATACCTGTCATGCCCCAAATGATTGGAACCGTCGTGTAAGGAACCGTTTCACCTGCGAAAGTAACATGTTTACCGTTACTTTCCATCTCACCTTGCTGCAAATATGCAGGTAACATGTGTAGTGCTTGGTCATACGGTAAAATTGCTTGCGCCGTATAGCCTAAAAAGCTTGTGTTCCAAACACTTAAAAGCGCCATTAATAATGGTACGTTATTTTCAAATTCAGCATTTTTAAAATGCTCATCAATTTCAAACGCACCTTCTAGGATTTCTTCGAACGCATCGAAGCCTAGGTACAGGGCGATTGGTAATCCTATCGCACTCCATAAAGAAAAGCGACCGCCTACCCAATCCCACATTGTGAATACGTTTTCATCAGCGATACCAAAGGCCGCTGTTTTTTCTAAATTGGTGCTTACAGCCACAAAGTGCTTAGCAATATGCTCTTGTGCTTGGGCTGTTTGTAAAAACCACTCAACGGCTGATTTAGCGTTAGTCATGGTTTCTGAGGTGGTAAACGTTTTAGATGAGATTACAAATAATGTTGTCTCAACGTCTAAACCTTGTAAAACAGATGCAATTTGAACGCCATCAACATTTGATACGTAATGCACATTTAATGTGTCATCAGCATAAGCTGCAAGTGCTTCAGTTGCCATTTGCGGGCCTAGGTTTGAACCACCTACACCAATTGCAACAACATCTTTCACCGCTTTACCTGTGTAACCTAACCACTCGCCACTGCGCACTTTGCTAACAAAAGCTTTCATTTTAGCAAGCTCAGCGTTAACTGCGTCTGTTACGTTTTCGCCATCAACCATCACAGCTGTATTAGCACGGTTACGTAAAGCAGTATGAAGTACCGCACGGTCTTCAGTGAAGTTGATTTTCTCACCACTGAACATTTTTTCACGCCATGCGCTAATGTCACACTCTTTCGCTAAAGCAATAAGCTGTTCAAAAACCGTTTTATCAATTTGTTGTTTTGAGTAATCGAATAATACGCCTGGGATTTGAGCTGAGAATTGCTCGAAACGCGTGCTATCTTTGGCAAATAAATCTTTAAGATGAATTTGTTTCATCTTCTTGGCACTTTCAGATAGTGCTTGCCAACTAGCTAATTGCGAACGGCTGCTCATATATATAATCCCCTCAAAACTTGCAACAAACTGATTTTTAACTATCTTTTTATTAATGTTGAATAAAGACAGCAATTAAAAACACGATGAAAATTAACACTAAGTTAAAATGACAACGCTGTCAATGTTCTACTTTTACATTTTATAGTCGAGATAATAGCGCAATTTTTCTCTTTTGACACCGGTATCATAAAAATTATCTCAATTATTTTACTGCTAATTTGGTAGAACATTAGATACACTAACTAACTTATATTAAATATTAATGTACCAATTCAGAAAAAGCGCTCTGGCGAACACTTTTCGATATTATTATAATACAAATATAACTAACTATAAAGTAACAGTATGAAAGTAACCATAAATGATGTAGCCAAGCTCGCGGGTGTTTCAATGAAAACCGTTTCGCGAGTGATTAATAAAGAGCCATCGGTCAGAAAAAAAACCTATGACATAGTGATGGATGCTGTTAACACGTTGAACTATCAACCAAATCTTGCAGCTCGTAACCTAGCAGGCACATCGTCTTTTACTGTTGGTTTAGTTTATGACAACCCGAATGCTTATTATGTCATCGACATGCAGAACGGTGTCCTTTCGCGTTGTAAAGAAGAAGGCTATGAGCTGGTTATTCATCCGTGTAATTACCTTGATGGCAACATGGAAGAAGACTTTAAAACCATGATCAAACGCTCGCGCTTGGCAGGCCTTGTGTTAACGCCACCACTGTCAGAACAAAACAGTATCATCGAGATGCTTGATGAAATGGGCATTCATTATGTACGCGTGCTTTCTGGTCGCCCGACTGAAGAAAATCAAGATACCTGTATTTATGTAAATGACTACGCAGCTGCGTATGAAATCACCGCTCACCTACTGTCACTTGGCCATAAAAATATTGGTTTCCTGTGTGGTGATAAAGAACATAAATCAACAACTGAACGTTTAGAGGGGTATCAAGCCGCGTTAAAAGATCACAGCATTCCATTAAATGATGAGCTGATCTACGAAGGCCAATATTCATTTGAATCAGGTGTAGAAGGTGCAAAAGCCTTGCTGGGTGAAAGTAATCCGAAAAACATCACCGCCCTTCTTGGCGGAAACGATGAGATGGCAGCAGGCGCATTATTCGCCTCACGCTTAATGGGAATTGAAATTCCGCAGCAATTATCAATTACCGGCTTCGAAGACTCACCGTTCTCGCGTCAAACTTGGCCAAAACTCACCACGGCTCATCAAGCCAATGATGTAATTTCACAGCATGCAGCGCGTTTACTGTTTAGAAAAACCCGTGGTGCACGCAATCAAGATAAAGACATCATCACAACCTTTACCCCTTCATTGGTGGTACGGGAAAGCTCAGGTCCTACAACAGCCTAATTTATACAAGTTACGAAAAAGCCGCTTTATAGCGGCTTTTTAATGACTGAATTGATATTACTTTTTAAAGCAATGCTAAACCGCCATTCAAATTAAAAACGTTTTCAAAGCCTAATTGAGACAAATTGTTTGCCGCTTGTTTTGAACGATTACCACTTCGACAAACCAAAATGTAGCTATGGTCTTTATCAAGCTGTCCTTGAACGATGGCGTTTGCCATACGGCTCAGTGGAATGTTGATCACTTTGCTCTCAGCAACAGTAAATAACTCGGCCAAATTATTCGCACCATGCTCATACGGCTCGCGAGTATCGATTAGGTAAGTCCCCTTATCGTCTAACATTGCTTTAGCATCGGTTGCAGCAAGCTGTTTCATTGGCGTACTTTCAAGTGTTTCAACATAGCCACATAAAGAGTGACTCATTGAATGCTTTTGCTCATCTGCTTGTTGCTTTAATTCAACAAACTGAGCATCTGATACTTGCTCGTTTAATAATTTTGCTAATAACGGTGTCGTTGCTTTTTGTGCATGCCAATCCATTGCAAAACATTGCTGATAATCATGACCTGAACAAATCACCGTTGAATCTTGTACTTCCAGTGCAAGCTGTTTTAATGACAAGGCCATTTTTGCTGCATCGCCGCCGCTAATTGCCGTATTTCCCAAGCCACCTGGTAAAATTAAATCACCACAGAAACAATAGCTAACATGACCACTTAGCGTATCTTTCAATAAATAGCTAACACTATCATCACTGTGACCCGGTGTCGCTACTTTGCTTAAATGTGCACCGCTTAATTCGATAGCTGCTGAATCTTTAGGCCAGCCAAGTTCATCTATTTCATTAACAACATAGCGCTCTGCGAGCTCTTTGGTTAATAGACAGCGAGCCGATAAACGCTCTTGGTGATTATGCGTATCGATAATTGCTTTTACTGTTAAACCTTGTGTTGCGACAATTTTCGCCATACGCGGAATAAGCTCAATAATAGGATCAATTACCACTGCATTTTTATCGCTGTCGACATAAAGCCAACAGCACGCAGCTTGATGGCGCAGTTGTGTTAAGCCAATCGCACAGACTTCTTGCTGAGGCGATGTACTATCAGACACAACCAAACAGTTTGCTTCTAGAATTGGTTTTAAAGAACGAATTTTTTCACAAGCAAAGTCAATTTCTTGCTGGCTTGCAGCCGGGCCGAATGACATGCGAATCGCATTTTCACTTTGCCAATCACTGGCTCCCATCGCATCTAAAACAAAACTACGATTTGCACCTGAGCTACACGCAGAGCCGCCACTCACACGGATACCCGCAGCATCAAATAAATCCATTACTTCTTTACTGGTTAATTCGTTCACCGCAAAGTTCAAGGTTGTTGGCACTGAATGCTCAAAACTGTGGTTAAAGGTAATACTGCCAAATGTATCTAATAGCGCACCCAGTAATTGCTCGCGATAAGCATGTAACTGCTCAAGCGGCTTAAATGTTTGATTTTGTTTATCAAGTAATAAAGAGAACAGCTTATTTAAACCAGCAATACCGGGTAAGTTCTCTGTGCCTGAACGCATTCCGCTTTCTTGGCCGCCACCGGCAATAAATGGCGTATACGCACTGCCTTTACGAATATAAAGTACACCAATGCCTTTAGGCGCATACAATTTATGACCAGAGAATGGGGCATAATCAATGGTTGTTTGGCTTAGCGCCAAGTTGGTTTTGCCTAATGCTTGTACACAGTCAACCATCCAAGCCACATTATTGTTTTCACTGCGAATAACTTGCTCAATTGCGGTTAAGTCTTGGAATACACCGGTTTCGTTGTTGACTGCCATAGTACAAATCATCAGTGCATTCGCAGCATGTTTACGAATAAACTCATGATCTAAAATACCATTTTTATCAACAGGGATTGATAGCACCTGAGCGTTGATATCAAGCACACTGTTCCAATGCTTGAGCGTATTTGGCACCGCTTTGTGCTCTGTTGCACCATACAGTAATACCGGGTTTTCAACTTGATGATTTTTAGCTGCAATCAGTGTTGAAACAACCGCTGTTTGAATACCTTCGGTTGCACCTGAGGTAAATAAAATATCACCATCAGTCGCGCCAATAACTTCACGCGCTTTATTACGTGTTTGCTCTAATAAGTGTTTTGCTTGAATACCCGTAATATGAGAGCTTGATGGATTACCAAAACACACTCGCATCGTGTGCGAAACCACATCGGCAATTTCAGGAAGTACAGGAGTCGTTGCATTCGCATCTAAATAAATTTGCTGATTAGCATCGTCAGGAAGGTAAAAATTTGCCATGTAAAACGCACCATATTACTAAAAGATATATCTTATAACCTATTTTACATTTTTCACGGCTAAATTATAATAATCAATTAGTCAGTAAAGTGCGCTTTCTATACTTTTTAAGACTAAGCTAACTTTCTATTAGCTCAACCTTCTTAGAAGACCAAGCATTTATAAGCGCTTTGACTAATGAAGCCAGCGGTATTGCAAAGAACACCCCCCAAAAACCCCACAAACCGCCAAAAAACAGTACTGCAACGATAATAAACACTGGGTTTAAATCGACCGCTTCAGAGAACAGTAACGGCACTAACACGTTGCCATCAAGTGCTTGGATCACGCCATAGATGATTAAAATGGTCCAAAATTGTGTTTCTAAACCAAACTGGAATAACGCCACGGCGGCTACAGGAATGGTCACCAATGCCGCCCCTACAAATGGAATAAGCACCGACAAGCCAACCAACACACCGAGTAAAGCTGCATAGCGAAGATCAAGTACTGCAAAGGCAATAAAAGATGCTGCTCCAACAATTAATATTTCAAACACCTTACCGCGAATATAATTCATGATTTGCTGATTCATTTCTTGCCAAACTTGAATGATCAAGCGGCGCTGTTTAGGCAATAAACGCTCAGCACTTTGCGTGAGCTCTAACTTATCTTTAAGCATAAAAAACACTAAAAGCGGCACTAAAATCAGATAAATCAACCATGCCGCCACGTCTTTTATCGAGGTTAACGACACTGAAAGCACTAACTGGCCAAATTCAATGGCTTTGGTTTCAACACTGGCAACAATTGATTTAACCTGATCTTCCGTAATTAAACTCGGGTAATCTTCTGGAAGGTGTAATAGCAGTGCTTTGCCCTTTTCGATCATATAAGGCGTTTCTTGAACAAGGTTACTGGTTTGCTGCCAAAGCACCGGCCCCATACCAACAATAATTGTGATCATTAATCCACTGAATACCAACATCACGATAATCGTCGCGGTAAACCGTTTTAAACCTAGCTTTTCTAAATGGGAAACGGGCCAATCAAGTAAATAAGCAATCACCAAGGCGACTAACACTGGTACGATTAACGAACCAAAAAAATAGAAAAATGCAAAGGTTGCAATAAGCAGTAACAACAAAGTTACTGAATGGGGATCTGAAAATTTATTTTCGTACCAGGCTTTTACATACTCAAACACGAATGGGCTCCACGGTTAGCACACCTAATTCTAGGTCAATTTTAAAATGGTAATGATGTTTTTCTAAAAATCGCTGCATATCGTCCGTTGCCTCTGCAGCATTGAATGTAAAAGTCACGGCTTGTTGAGCCGATATTGCCTTATTCAAGCCTAATTTAAACTGAATAAATTGTTGAGGACACTTATAGTCCCTTAAATCAACCGTTAACATAGCGAATCAACTGCGTTATTAATATGAATAATAAGTATAAGATGTCAGCATCTTGCAAAAATAAGTCTTTATAATGAGAAACAACTCATTTTTTTCTTAAAACACGCAAAACAATAGTTTATCCTTAATCAATAACTGGTAGTAAAGGAAACGAGATGCCTGCCTCGCATAATAAAGCGCAATTACCTGCGAATCCAACTCTTAAAGAGATTAACTGGTATAAAAAACAAATAAATTGGGGCGAGCTGCCGCCTTTTTATCATATGGTGGCATCTTCTGTTAGCGAATCTGAAGGGATTTTGGATCACGGCTTTGATAATGCGGTGAAACGATTAATTGATCCACGCAACTGGAACCTCGATTTATTAGACGGCTATGAAACCGACATGGGCGAAATTGTCTGTGAGCAAAAACCACGTATCGCATTACATCAAAGTTTTACCGACCGAGGCTTCGAATTATGGGCCTATCCTTATGCAAAAGATGTTACAGTAGATCAGTACATTAAAGACAATCGCTTTATGGAATTTAAGGTGTGGGATCCACACACCATGAAAAACCTAATTCGCTTTAACCAGCTTCATAAATTCATCGCTTTTTACTTTGAAAGAGGCGATAAAGCTGACAAAGCATTAATCCTTCATGCCCATAAAGTAGTGCATAAAATCATAACTTTTTTACAACGAGAGTTGAACGTTGTTAAGCTAGATGGAGTCACAATAAAAGATTTCTATCAATTGTGCGAAAAAGACAGCCGAGCATGCAGCGACGAAATAGACATAGCAAAAGTCATGTTAGGTGAGCAAATCAACAAGGAATAAGATGCGACTAAAATCAGCCTTTATTACACTATGCAGTGCATTACTCACATTTTCGATACTGCATAGTGAGCCGTTGAAGGCACAAACTAACTTTAAGCTGCCCGATTTAGGGACCTCAGCTTTACAAGCTTTGCCGATTGAAAAAGAACAAGCAATTGGTGAAGTGATGATGATGCAAATTCGTGGCTCATCACCGGTTGTGAATGACCCTGTTCTTGATGAATACCTGACTACCCTAGGCAGACGTTTAGTGGCGAATGCCAACGATGTACGTTTTCCATTCTCCTTTTTTTGGCTAAACAATCCTGAGATTAACGCCTTTGCCTTTTACGGTGGCCATGTAGGTGTGCATACGGGTCTTATCGCTCAAGCGGATAACGAAAGCCAATTTGCTTCAGTACTTGGACATGAGATAGCTCACGTAACGCAGCGCCATTTAGCCCGTCGTATTCAACAACAGCAAGATAACAGTGCGTTAACCATCGCAGGTATGATTGCAGGTATTTTAGCTACCGTTGTGGCACCTGATGCCGGTATTGCAATTATCTCTGCAAACCAAACCCAAGCGGCATTTAGTCAATTAACTCACAGCCGTGCAGCAGAGCAAGAGGCAGACCGCATTGGTATGCAGACCTTAAATAATGCCGGATTTGATCCTCGCCAATCGAGTGAGTTTTTAACTAAACTTGCTGCACAAATCCGTTATAAATATAAGCCGCCGGCATTCTTGCTGACTCACCCATTACCTGAAAGCCGGGTTTCTGATGTGCGCTTGCGTGCCGAGCAATACCCAAAAAAACACTATGCTGATAGCTTAGAATTTAACTTAGCTAAGAGCCGTGTTATTGCCCGTTATCATCAAAAAGCCAAAGCAGCTGAAGATCTGTTTCGTAAATTAATGCGTGAAAACACCGTACATAATGATACGGCACTCAAGTACGGTTTAGGGATTAGTTTATTAGATCAGAAAAAGCTTGATGAAGCAGCCAGCATTTTGAATCCATTACTTGAGCAAGATCCAAAGAACTTATTTTATATCGATACCCACACCGACTTATTGATTGCACAAGGCAAAGCGAATGAAGCGGTAGAGTTTTTAGCTAAACTAGATATCGATAGACCAAACAATCAGGTGATTGCCTTAAACTATGCAAATGCCGCGATGGAAGCAAAACAATTTGACCTTGCTGAGCGTATTTTAAAATCTTACTTATTAGCGAAACCTGAAAACAATCTTGCAAAAGAGCTCATTGCTGATGTCTATAAAAAGCAAGAAAACATGGCTTCTTATCACGAAGCCCATGCTGATGTGCTTGCCCAATATGGCGCTTATTTAAAAGCAGCGGATGAAATTCAAAAAGCACTCAACTTTGTTGAGCCAGAAGAATTAGTAAAACAACAGCGTTTAAAAGCTCTACTCACGCAATACCGTCAATTACAAAAAGAGCTTGCGAGACTTTAAGTCTCGCAGCGCTTGCCCTAAAATAAGCCAAATTATTAAATGTGAGAACACACCATGTCTGTGACTATTTATCATAATCCGCGTTGTTCAAAATCGCGTGAAACACTTGCGCTATTAGAAAGCAATAACGTACAACCAAGTGTTGTTGAATACCTAAAAACTCCGCTTAGTGAACAGCAAATTGCGACTTTAATTAACCAACTTGGCTTTACCTCTGCCCGTGAATTAATGCGCACGAAAGAAGACATCTACAAAGAACTTGAACTTAAGAACGAACAAAACGAAGACAAGTTAATTGCAGCGATGGTTGCAAACCCTAAACTCATCGAGCGCCCTATTGTTGAGCACAATGGTAAAGCAGCCCTTGGTCGTCCGCCAGAAAACGTATTAAGCGTACTTTAATGGCTATAAACATTGTTGTGCTATATCACTCAAGCCATGGCTCTGTAGAAGCTATGGCCCATGAGATAGCCGAGTCGATTGAGCAACAAGGTGCTACAGCCTTGCTGCGCACATTTGTAAAGCGACAGCCACACGATATTGTGATCAGCAAAGATGATCTTATTAATTGTGATGGCTTGGCCTTTGGCACCCCTACGCGATTTGGCATGATGGCCTCACAAGCAAAAAGCTTCTGGGAAACCACCAGTGATCTGTGGCTTAAAGGTCAGCTGATAGATAAACCAGCTTGTGTTTTTTCGTCATCAAGCAGTATGCATGGTGGTAACGAAGCCACCTTGTTGAATCTATCATTACCACTGTTACATCACGGCATGATGTTGCTAGGTGTGCCTTATGAGGTGCCTGAATTACTTGCAACTGAAACCGGCGGTACGCCATACGGTGCAACTCATGTGGCCGGTAGCAATAACAGCAATGTATTAAGTAAAGACGAAATTAAAATTTGCCAAAGCGTTGGAAAACGCTTGGCACTGATTGCGAGTAAATTAAAATGAGCTTGGAACCTGAGCTGAATCAGCCTGTTGCCAAAAAACCAATTACAAAACGATTCCAACGTTTTGCGCTGATTGGCTATATCGGCTTATTAGTTTTAATGCCAATTTGGCTGTTTTTAATTGCCCCAAGAGAAGGCCACAGTAACGCCTTTATCTTTGTTGTATATATACTGCCTCTGCTGTTACCACTTAAGGGCATCATTCAAGATAAACCTTATACCTATGCGTGGGCGAACTTTATCGTAATGTTCTATTTCATCCATGGTTTTACATTACTATGGGTCGCACAAGAGCAGCTGATTTGGGTATTACTTGAGTTAACTTTTGCCAGTCTGATGTTTATTGGCTGCACCTATTATGCACGCCATCGTGGACAAGAACTTGGCCTTAAGATACGTAAATTAAAAGAAGAGCTGGCTGAAGAAAAAGCGGCACATGAGCACGACAAATAAACACGTTTGTTTTGCAAAAATGAAATAAAAAACGGCAACCTAGGTTGCCGTTTTTTATGTCACTTGATATAGCTTTTATGTCATCACACCAACTCAGCTAAGGTGGCTAGCGCGACAATACTTGCTAGACCCACTTGGCCAATTAAGCTAAACAATGAGAACAGTCTTAATATAAACAGCCCCCATGGATGACGGATATGCGGGTAAAGTGCACAGCGTTTCAAGCTTGTAGCAAAGAAAAAACATAAGATCGAAACCAGCGTAAAGCTCAGCGTTAATTCGCTTTTAATGGCAATACTGTCATCAAAAAAGAAGAACAACTGCACAGGTAATAACAAGGTTACAATCGCGTGTAGTAAGTGCACTTTTTTAACGCGATCAAACTGCCCTTCTGGCGAAAGCTCTTTAATGCCGAAGTCATGCTCAAGGCACTTCACTAAGTTATCTGCTTTAATGCTTACTGCTAATCGGTAGCAACTTAAACCGTCGTTGTTACGCACTCTAAAGTCATAACCCGCTTTTAAAAGCAACACGAGTAAAGGTCCATTCTCGGCTAATACAGCGTAATGTAATGCTGTATTCCCTTTGTTGTCTCGGGCTTTTTTATCTTGATGCTCAAGTATAGTCTCAACAACATTCACATAGCCTTTTTCGGTCGCCCACATAAAGGCTGTTTTACCGTTTTCGTCAGCTAATGCACCGGTTGCACCTTGCTCAATAAAACGTTTTGCCATGGTTTGTTTAGCATTTTCATGACTTAAATGAGCAAGTAAAGCTTGTTCAAGTAACGAGGCCGAATCAACATCCGGAGACACCAGTTTCAACAAGGTAAAGTAATCTTCACCATGGGCAACTTTTTCGGCCGCTAGCACTGTTAGTGGTTCAAGATCAGCCACAGAGTCAGGGATAAAACCACTAAAACGATCTCTAAAATCAACTTCGGTCCACAGCTCTAAAACATCGTCCGCAGACATTTTTGCACCGTGGTTAAGAACATGTTCAATCACAGTAAAATAGCGACGATTAAATAACTGATGGATGAGTGTAATAGGTGTTTTAACGGCTGATTGAGCGAATGCGCTGGCGTATTTCTCTAAGCGCTGGCACAACATTAAAACAAGACTTTCTGGTGTGTAGTCATTTTCTAAAAAGTGCGCTTTCATAGCATTAATATAATGCAACGCCGCTTCATCAAACTCAGAAATATGTTGGAAATAGCACTCTTCAAACGGTTCAAGAGGAGTCAACCAAGTAAGATAATAAATCGGCGGAAGAACCGTCGTACACACACCGTCATCTTCATTAGTAGAACGACATGCCGGCCAAGCTTCTAAAGCATCTAAAATATAGGCCCCGTTTTGCTCAGCTAATCCTTTGATCAGTAACGGGTATTCCTTTGGCCAAATCAGTACATTTTCCATTAAAAAAACACAACTCCGCTGCACATTATTCGATGTCTTATTAAGCAATTAGTTATAGCAAAATTTAACTGACAGTTTGCTTAATATTGCGACCAATAACACAGTATCTGAACAGATACTTTGGTAAACAAGAAAAGTAGCATGATTCTACCACAGAGGCTTACAGGTGCTAGCGCAAAGTAGGTGATTTTTAAAGAAAATAGAAAAGCAGCGGCACATGGACGGTACTCACTGCTTGGTTGGAGACTGAAAGTAGCTAAAATGCCCGATGAGGTGAAGTTAATCGAGCATTTGGGCTAACTTACTTACTTGCTAATTCGTGTGTTACTTCATCAATGCCAACTTGGCTGATGCGTTGTAAAACTTCCTTTTGCTTCGCGCTTAACAGTGAGATGCCTTCAGCAACGATATCGTATACTTTCCACTGCTTATCTTTGCCTTGACGTAATTTAAAGTGCAAATCAATGGCTGGTGCGTTGTCATCAACAATTTGCGTTTTAACGGTTGCATAACCGTCGTCGATGAGTTGTGATTGGTCAAAAATAACTTTTTGGCCTGTGTATTTCATCAGCGCGCCAGCGTAAGTGACAGTTAAGTAATGCTCAACTGCTGCTATAAAATCAACAGCTTGCTCACGACGTAAGCCCTTAATGTGCTTACCTAAAAGCTTATACGATACAAACTTAATGTCCATGTGTGGCAATAAGCGTTTTTCAACAATGCTTGCCATCGCTTCTGAACTTGCATCACCTTTCGCATTCACATTTGCAATATCAACAAATAAATCTGCTGTGACTGACTCTAATAATTGCTTAGGCGAACTGTCTTCGCTGGCAAAAGTAGATGCAGTAAAAAGAGCTGCAATTAGCAAAAATGAGTTAACTAGTTTGGTCATCGTATTCACCTCTTAACGAAAATTTTCGCTAATATACCGATAATAAATCCACAAAAAAAGAAACAATCCGACACCGTTTTAATGCCAATTAAGCACCAATCAATTTTCCCCATAGTTTTCAGTTAATTGCTAAAAAATATGAGAATGTGCACAGCGTCTGTGTATTTACGCACATTGAAAAGCCCTCCCCCTCGCCCTTATCTACTTGCTCACAGTCATAATGAGAAGTACCGAGATGAAACTAAAACGCCCATTAAAAGCACTAATGTTAAGTGCAGCTGCACTCTTAGCAGCACCCATTTATGCCGCTTCAAATCATGGTTATGCCATTGATTACATTCAAGGGGAAGGAGATGTAAAAGGTTTAAAATTGGCTTATCAATATCATATACCCAATGAAATGTTGCCCTTGCAACACGCCCGTCTTTACTTCGAATCAAGCTTTAATATTTGGGAATATGGTAAACATAACAAACATCAAACCAATGTAGTGTTAGCCATGTCTCCAGTGATCCAATACCCTGTATTCAACGTGAAAAGCATGCCTGTGTATGTGGAGTTTGGCATTGGCGTTTCCCTGTTAGATGACACCCATTTTGCCGGCAAAAATGTCAGTACTCACTATCAGTTTGAAGATAGGCTGGGTTTAGTTGCTGACTTAGGGGGTGGCTCTACGTTAGCACTAAGATATTTACATTACTCCAATGCTGGCTTTAAAAGCCCGAACCCCGGCCTTGATTTCATTTCTTTTTCTTATGCTAGACGGTTTTAAGTGCTACTATGAAAGCCATGTATAACTGCAGGATTTAAAAATGGAAACATGGCAAATTATTGCGGTCATTGTCGTTGTATTTGGGGTGGTTATTGGCAATTTATTGCTGCTAAAACATGCGGCGAAAATGGATTTCAAACTACCAAAAACAGATGATGAAAAAGATAAAAAAAGCCCTGATAAATGATCAGGGCTTTTTCGTTGTAAGTTTAAATTTATCTTACACTAACCAATGCGCCATTAAGACAATCACCGGTAATGTCACTAAGGTTCTCAAAATAAAGATTAAAAACAACTCAACAATATTCACCGGAATTTTGCTACCTAAAAGCAATGCACCTACTTCTGACATATAAATCAATTGAGTCACACTCATTGCAGCAATAATAAAGCGCGTCACATCACTTTCAATGCTACCCGCTGCAAGAATTGACGGAATAAACATATCAGCAAAGCCGACCATAATTGTTTGCGAAGCAGCCTCAGCTTCTGGTACTTGTAGTAACTCTAAGAATGGTACAAATGGCTTGCCCATGTACTCAAAAATTGGCGTATATTCAGCAATGATCAAAGCAAATGTGCCCACAGCCATAACCACAGGTAATACTGCAAATACCATATCAAATGCGTTATGTAAGCCTTCTTTTAGTGTGCCGCCTACTCCAGGTGCAGTGCGCGCTTTTGCCAATGCAACATCAAGTGAATGGGCAACCAATGTTTTACCCTCAGGCACTGACTCAGCATCTTTATCAGGCTCTGTACCATCTACATAGAGGTCTTTTTTGAAGCGCAGTGGAGGTAAACGAGGCACAATTAATGCTGCTGCTAAACCCGCTAAACACACAGTTAAATAGAAAGGTGCGAAAAGGTGCTCAAGCTTTACTTGGCCTATAACAACTAAACAAAAAGTGATTGATACAGCAGAGAATGTGGTACCAATAATAGCCGCTTCTCGTTGCGTATAATGTTTATCTTCATACTGGCGAGCGGTCATCAAAATACCCACACTGCCATCGCCTAACCATGATGCCACACAGTTAACCGCACTGCGGCCTGGCACACCAAAAAGCGGACGCATCACTTTAGTTAATAAGGTACCGACTAATTCTAACAAGCCGAAATTTAGTAATAACGGTAATAGTAATCCCGCTAAAATAAATACAGAGAATAATACTGGCAGTAAGTCGTTGAGTACCAACGCCCCCGTATTACCGGAAATAATCATTTCTGGCCCTTGCTTTGTGTAGGTCAGAACGATAAATACCATGCCCAGTAATCGAACACTCAGCCAAAGCCAACTAACATCAAATAAATGCTTAATTATAAAGAACTTAAGTAATGGTTGTGGCTTAAATAGCTTTATCACTAAAGATAAAATACCGGTGATGCAGACAATACTGGTGATCAAACCCAATGCGAATGGGGCAATCCACTCCTGTACTGCTTTTGCCATAACAGCAATCGGAATGGTCATTGCTTCACCTATGGGTACCGGCGTCATAAATAAGAAGACACCTATAAGTGAAGGAACGAAAAAGGTAAACAAGGTTCGCAAGTCACTGCGATTTGCTGTGTTTAAGTTAGACATATTTTCAACCTGTAAAAACCACAAAAAGAGCGGCTAAGCTCTTTTTGTGGTGGTTTTAACTTTTTTAATTATTAAATATTGATACCGCGCTGACGCAGTGCATTTTCTAATGCTTGCTGGAGGTCATTCATTGTACCAGGCTCTAATGTCGAACCTTCAGAGTCCATCCACGTTAAACTTGTACCGCCATCATTGGTGCGGCTAACAAGAATTTGGTATTGGCCATCTTCAATTGGCAGCTCAGCTAACTCTTCGCCCCAAATTGAATCCCATACGCTTGACTCAGGCTTTTTGTAATCAGCCGTGATCAAACCACGTTCTTGGTCAATTTCTACAATAGTGAAAGATAGACGCTCTAAGAAACCAGAGAAACGATCAAACACCATGTTGTAATCTTGCTCAGTAACCAGTGCTGCATTACCTTTGTTATCAAAGCCCATTTCTAAAGAAATAATGCCTTGTTGTTTGCGCATTTCAACTTCAAGCTGACGATAACGGTAATCAAACTCTGCAATCACTTGATTTAATGCGCGTACTTCTAGTTGTTGTTGAAGTAACGGCGTTAGCGGTACAGAATCGCTCTTATAATCGGCAAGCTTAGACGTTAATGAGGCTGTACGTTGATGTGACTTTTCTTCAATTGTGAAGATGAAGCGCTGTTGAGATACTTCTGTTTCGGTTTCCCAGAACCAACCTTCTTCAGGTTTAATAATGGCATACCAACCTGTTTCAATTGAATTTGAAGCTTTGTCTTCTTTTAAAGCGGCGGTATTTTTTTCAGCTAAAACGGCTTTGATAGAGTCCCAGATAAAGACATCTAAATCTTCTATACCATCGTTTTTATCAAAATAAACACGCGCTTCTGTGTCACCTTCTTCAACCCAAGTACCTTGAGCAATAGTAATCACTTGCGCTGGCGGACGATAGTTTTTAGCTTCAGGATTGTTGTCGTATTGCGCAACATCCATTTTATAAGTTGGATCTTGAGCTGGTTGCGCTAACCCTGCTGGTGCTTTCACCGCATCATTAGCACGATAATTACGTTTGTGGTGCGCTTCATCGGTGAATACACCGCACCCAGTTAAACTTACCATTACGCTTACAGCAAGCGCCTTTGAGATCCAATACTGCACAGATATTTCTCCTTAGCAAACCCTTAATTTTTTTAACAAATGTATGAGTGGGTAATGCCGATTTGGTTCACTGTAAAATCACTTTTAACTTTACATTTATTGTTTTTATGCAAAAAACCCGAATAGATTGGGCTAGCGTAACGTGTTTGAATGCTTATCGCCTTGCAAAATTTTAACTATGGTACTTTCTGATGCCCCTAAAAACAAGAAAGAGCGTACTTTATTCACGGCTTAATTAATCGCCGCTATCGTTAACGGTGCAAATTATGTTAAACTTCGCCGCCGTGCGTTATTAAACTCACGTGAAATCAAAGCTTATTCAAGCTTATATCCATTGGTATTGTTAATTACTAGGTATTTAAAATTCCATGACTGCTTTTACAAATCATCAGATAGTGCTCACTGCGATTGGCGAAGATAGACCCGGTATCGTTAGCGAATTGACTCAGTTAGTGAGTGATTGCCATTGCAATATAATTGACAGTCGCATTGCTATTTTGGGCAACGAATTTACCTTTATCATGCTATTAGCAGGTGACATGTCGGCTATTAGCCGCATTGAACACACATTGCCAACTAAAGGTATGGAACTTGGTCTTTTAACCATGATGAAACGCACTGCAAGTCATGTTGCATGTGAATTTTGTGCCGGTTACACCCTCGAATACACAGGTATTGATACACCTGGAACATTAAGTAAAGTTACGCGCTTTTTTGCTGATAACCACATTAGTATTTGTTCTCTTAAGTCAGACACCTACGATGAAGATGACGAGCTTAAAATGCGCTGTGAACTCGAGTTTAATATTCCTGTTGAAGTCGATATCGATAACTTTAAAGTGAGCTTTGAAGATCTTTCTCGTAGTTTGAACGTAGATTATATTTTCAGACGCATTCGCTAAGGAGCAAAGCATGAAAACAATTAATCCATTACAAGCAGGCGATACAGCCCCTGCTTTTAGCTTACAAAATCAGAATGACGAAACTATCGTACTCGCTGATCTTTTAAAAGAGCAGCAAGTACTGGTTTATTTCTACCCTAAAGCGTCAACGCCAGGTTGTACTGTACAAGCAGAGAACTTACGTGATGAAAAAGCTGAGCTTGCTAAATTAAATACGCGTGTTGTGGGTATCAGCCCAGATCCAATCAAGCGTTTAAAGAATTTTGAAACCAAAAAAGAGCTTAACTTTGATTTATTAGCCGACGAAGATCACGCGATTGCTGATGCCTTTGGTATTTGGGGCTATAAGAAGTTTATGGGCAAAGAATACGAAGGAATTCATCGTATTAGCTTCCTTGTAGGCCAAGACGGTAAAATCAAACATGTGTTTGATAAGTTCAAAACCAAAGACCATCATCAGGTGGTGTTGGACTATTTAGCGCAGAATTGATAGTTACGAGTTACGAGTTACGAGTTACGAGTTACGAGTTACGAGAACATAGTAAAAAAGCGTTGCCATAGTGCAACGCTTTTTTGTTTTAAAGGCTACTGACTCAATTGACAAACTTTTATAAATAGCAGATAAAATAGGAACACGCGCTGCGTTTTAAACGACACGATTAAATAACTTCCTAAAAATAATAAAAACAAGGATGTAAAATGATTATTGAAATTTTAATCTCTCCTTGCTGCCAAAAAGTTATTGTTAGAATAGATAGTTTAATTTCAGAGTAAAAAAGTTGCCTTTTTAAGTTGCAATATTGCTAAATTTCATTGAAGGGCTCTTCAAAAATAAAAGCTCCTCCTTCTAAAATTTCTAAATCAAAATACATTTCTGCTTTAACTTGCACCATAGGCTCATTTAAGTCATTTAATGATATAAATAATGGAGAATGCCTTTGTGAGCAAAGATTTTTTGTTATTTTAAGTTTAACTTTCGAACAATCTACTAACAGATGACTATCAGCACTAATTGCTAAGATATTTTTATGTTTTTCATTTTCCCAGAACATTGTTCTGCTCCGTTTAAACCCAAGCAGTTTTAAGTTCTCTTGCGTTGAAAAATATAGAGCGGGAGTTTCTTCGGGTAGTATAATTTTTTCCTGTTGTTGATTTTTAACAAAAGATAAGCATGTTCTGTACAGCATTGTAATAAATCTAGTGTGATTAAGCTGACTCATGTTTGGTGAGTAGGCATTAAAGCTACATCCTGTTATCAAGTTTTCTCTCTTAACTGAGTATTTTGAAAGCAAAAGCTTGTTCTTGGCTACCTCATGGCTATATTCAATATCAATTACATTACCCAAGCTAATAGTGTTTTCCCAACCTTTTTCAATAGACTCTTGAAGTTCGTGCCATTTCTCTCCACTAATCTTAGAGTGAGTTATGAATCTCAATTTCCGCTTTTCTAAGTTTTGTATAGATTTTCTAAGGTTGTTACAAACATTGGTAACGTGAGGGTTCCAGCACCTGAGGCTTCTAATGTACCTCTCTTGTTTCAAGAGAGATTCCAAAATATCAAGCTGCGTTGAAAGCTCGCTAAACTGACCTGACGTATAAATTAATTTAGGTTCTTCACCTTGCTCAGCAAAAAAGCATAATTGAAACAGGAACGCTCTGTAAGCGTAAGTTTTTATTGCATGCCTTTCTTTGAATCTCCAATAGTGTTCGATTTGCTGATAATCAACAAAGATAAGATTTGTTAATTCATTTGAACTATGCGCTAAAAGCGTTTCTCCGCAGTAATTTGCATCAGCTTCTTTTGGTTGCTTCCAATACAAGCATTCATAGAACTCAACCCACCTTTGATAATATGCAAGCCTAGCAGTGACATCCCACCCCATTCTTTTAACAAGCTTAAAGTGTATACGTTCAAAGATTTCGTCAATTTTTATTATTGATAGAATAGTTCTTAGCTGTAGTTCATTAAGAGGCTTCGATGTTGAACTATTCTTATATTTTTCAAAAGCCTCACCGTTAGATAATGAACTTATTTTATTTATTATTTCATCAACACTATCTATGCTGAAGTTTATTTTGTTAAAGTCTATCCAAAAGTTGCTTACCCATTTTATTTCTTCATCTAGCATGTGGGAGTAGTAGGATTGCTGCTCTTGCCCAAAACTCACAGCATCTGAAATATTTTTTATAAAAGTAATGACCTTATGCGGATGAGATTTAGCTATTATGTCAAAAATATCTATGGCTAATTTATGAAATTCCTGTAACCCATCAGTTGAAGTTTTTAAATCAAGTTTATCTGATGCATAAAATAGGTAATGAAACCATTCACATTCAAGAATTAAGTCAATACCGTTTGTTGTCTGATAACCTTGCCAGCGAGCTAACTGATAAAGATCTAATACCCAACATATTTTTGAACTTGTTTCATCGCGGAATGATTCTGATGTAATTAATTGGCGCTCTGGATTATATACAATCCAAGACATAACATCTGCTATTAGGCGTTGAGTATGAAAAGACATGGCGATGTCTTCGTTTTTTCTAGCGTGCCGAACAAGTCTTAATAGCGTATTCCAATAATTTTTTATAACAGCTAAGTCATTAGCTGAGAGCTTGACCGCTTTTATTTGCCTACTACTATCAAACCTAAGACTGATAGTTGCATGAAATTGAGATAGGACTTCTTTAAAATCAAGATCCCAGCTACGTTGTTCTATATTATAAATTAATAATTCTAAACCTGCGTTTATGCTATCAATCTCTGCTAAATTACTTTTTTTTGTTAGTAACGGCTCTAAAAATTTTGTCAGCCAGCTAGTTGAAGACCTCCTATCTATTTGCAAATAATTCTGGATCTGAGTGCTTGACTTAATAGTAATATTATTAAAAAGCCGCCAATAAAAGTAGAAAGTAAACCACATTAATACAATAAATATGATTGGGAGTGATAGCTGTATACATATTATGAACGTATTGTTGAGGTATAAAAAAGAATGTTTATCTGACACAAAGCCTAAGAAAGGTAAGCTTAAGGCTATGTATATAAAAGACAAGACCAATATGGACTTAGGGTTTACCCATTTTCCTCTCGTCAATCGAGTTGATAATAATGCATTGTCGTGTTTATCAGAGTATTGGGCTGAAAACTGAATTGAAAGTGGAATGCCAATAGCTACGAAACCAGCAATAATTGCGTAAGTGTGACCAATAATGGAATGAAATTCCGAAATGAACTTTGTTAGATAGTACAAGTTTTAGTCTTATGTATAATTCCTTTTATCTTCATAGGTTATCAAATCCAAAAAAAATAATCACTCTGCTCTTAGAAATTATAAAGTAGCTTTTCTATTCTTCACTTGGGTTAGGAGTACAGCTTACTTTCTAGGATGGCTTTCATAGCTATGTTACATAGATGGCAATATTGGTGGTGTTACTTTATATGCAAAATGTTAATTGCACACCCAAGAAAATAGCTGCAGACTATGACTCTCAATTAAATGTGCACTTAAATTGGAGTATAAATCAGCATCGTATTGGCTTCCTTGTAGGCCAAGACGGCAACATCAAACATGTGTTTGAGAAGTTCAAAACCAAAGACCATCATCAAGTGGTGTTGGATTATTTAGCGCAGAATTGATAGTTACGAGTTACGAGTTACGAGTTACGAGTTACGAGTTACGAGTTACGAGTTACGAGTTACGAGTTACGAGTTACGAGAACATAGTAAAAAAGCGTTGCCATAGTGCAACGCTTTTTTGTTTTAAAGGCTACTGACTCAATTGACAAACTTTTATAAATAGCAGATAAAATAGGAACACGCGCTGCGCTTTAAACGACACGACTAAATAACTTCCTAAAAATAATAAAAACAAGGATGTAAGATGATTATTGAAATTTTAACTCACACACCACTTTGGGTTTATGGTCTGTTTGTTGGCCTTATTTTTGTTGGTTGGCAACAAACTCGCGAGCGCCATGTAAAGCAGTCCACGTTATTGATACTGCCGCTGGGTATGCTTGCTTTATCATTTTTTGGTGCGACTTCAAGCTTTGGTTATAGCTTAACGATTATGTTGCTCTGGCTAGCTGGCGTTTTGAGCAGTACGATCATTGGTTTATTGCTGTTTTCTGCTTCATCAGCAAGTTATCAAGCCCAAAGCGCGTCTTTCAAAGTACCTGGCAGTTGGTGGCCAATGATATTCATCATGGCTATCTTCTTTACCAAATATACGGTGGGTGTTTTAACAAGTATTAAGCCAGAGCTTTTTGCGAATGCCGCTCTCGTGTTATCACTTGCCGCTTTTTACGGCATCTTATCGGGCACTTTCATCGCCCGAGCAATCAGAGTGTTAAAAGTCAGATCCTCTTAAAAACAAGAGAGCAACTGTAAAGTTCCACATTAGCGCTATATTTAGGATTTGTTTTCATAAGTTAAGGATTTAGATGATTGATACCGATAGAGTTTTTGCAACTCACTTAAATGCAGCATCATCTGGTGTCGTTATCTGGAGTCCTATTAAATCCTTATGGTTTTTATCTAATTTACTAATTGCGATTATCGCAGCTCCTATCTTTTTTACCTTCTCTGCATTTTTTATTTTTTTAATTCTGACGAGTATCACTCTATGCTTTGGTCATTCTTTAGGTATGCATAGACTGTTAATTCATCGCTCTTATGAATGTCCAAAATGGATGGAATACCTGTTTGTGTATTTAGGCGTTTTAGTGGGCATGGCAGGTCCTATAGGTATGTTAAAGCAACATGATTTGCGAGACTGGGCACAAAGACAAACTCATTGCCATGATTACCTACTTCATGGCTCGTCTATTTTTAAAGATGCATGGTGGCAATTAAATTGCGAACTAAAACTTAAACATCCCCCTCAATTTAATATAGAGCCAGAAGTTCAAGACAATTCGTTTTATCAATTTTTAGAATCAACATGGCTATTACAAGCACTATTAATAGGATTACCTTTGTATTTCATCGGAGGAATTAGCTGGCTTGTGTGGGGACTGTCTGTTCGTGTTGTAGTGTCTGTTGGCGGCCACTGGTTAATTGGTTATTTTGCCCATAATCAGGGTGAACGCAGTTGGTATGTTAAAGGAGCTGCTGTGCAAGGTCATAATATTCGAGTTGCTGGGTTTATGTCCATGGGTGAAGCTTGGCATAATAACCATCACGCTTTTCCTGGCTCAGCTATGTTAGGTCTATATAAAGATGAGCCAGATCCTGGATGGTGGGTGCTAAATGCATTGAATAATTTAGGTTTTGTTTACAATATTAAGCTCCCAGAACATCTCCCACCAAGACAAGAGCTACTTCTTGAGCAGCAAAATTTATCAAATAAAGTTAGGCGATATCCAGAGCAATGTGAAATAGCAAACTTTATAAATAAAGTTCGATAATAATCGAGAAATTCGCAGTCGGAACTAGCCAGATAAACTAGCTAATTCCTAAATATTTATGTACTTGAACCGATAAACGCCAGTTCTTTGCAATACAGGTTTCAATGGCAAGTTTGGTTGCTGAGGTCTTTTGACTAATTGGTTGCAGATACACTAAACGTGGATTCACACCTGTTTTTAAGAATAAATCTTCGAGCTCTTCCACATGCTTTTGCATTGCAACTGGGTGCTTAATTTCATCAGCACGCTGCATAGCACTGCGTAATACGTTGTAGCCACCACGCATATTAATTTTTGGTGATACAGTGACCCATGTCTGCTCTGGGACTAAAATTTCAAATGTGCCGCTGGTTTCAATTTGAGTTGAGTAGCCATTTGCGTGTAGTAGCTCGCACACTGGATTTAGGTCGTACATGCAAGGTTCACCACCGGTGATCACCACATGCTTTGCGTTGTAGCCACGTTCTTTAAATAGCGCTAACACTTGCTCCGCAGTTGCTTCCGCCCAATGATCTGAGTCTGCTTTTTTCTCTACCGTCTCATCAAGTGACACTTTATATACATTATCAACGTCCCATGTTTGTTTTGTATCACACCAAGCACAACCCACAGGGCAGCCTTGTAAACGTAAAAAGATTGAAGGTGTACCCGTAAAACTCGCTTCACCTTGAATTGTTTCAAACACTTCGTTAATTTTGTACAAAAGACATCTCACTTACGACGCAACGGTATAAAATACATACCATCAAAAAAACCAAAAACACGCGCAAAAATTGTTATTTAGGCCCGAGCCGTGTAGTATATCGCGCCCTGAAGTAAACCTCTATCAAAAGTAAGAGCAAAACAGATATGACGCAAAAAGTAGTTGTGATTTATTCCGGCGGTATGGACTCATTTACCGTATTAAATAAAGCCCTGCAACAAGGCCACGAAGTGTATGCCCTGTCTTTCGACTACGGCCAGCGTCATGTTAAAGAGCTTAAAGTAGCCGCTCAAGTATGTGAAAAGTTAGGTGTTTCTCATAAGATTGTTGATATTTCAGCAATCAACCAACTCATTGGTGGTTCATCACTGACTGATGATATCGATGTGCCAGAAGGCCACTACGAAGAAGAAAGCATGAAGAGCACAATTGTGCCTAACCGCAACATGATTTTACTATCACTGGCTGTGGGTTATGCGGTGTCTTTAAAAGCCAGCAAAGTTTATTACGGTGCCCATTCAGGCGATCATGCAATTTATCCAGACTGTCGTCCTGAGTTCGTACAAAAGATGGATGATGTTTGCCGTATTGCCAACTACGATGCTGTTGAGATTTTCAGCCCGTATTTAAACAATACTAAAATCGACATTTTAACAGACGGTTTGAAAATGGGCCTTGATTATAGCCAAACGTGGACCTGTTATAACGGTCGTGACAAAGCCTGTGGTAAATGTGGTGCTTGCCAAGAGCGCTTAGAAGCCTTTGCATTAAATAACGTTACCGACCCTATCGAATACGAATAACCTAATTTAGAATGGGACAGTTTAAGTTTAAAAGGCGAGTTTAACTCGCCTTTTTTGATTGTGTTTGTTGAATCAGATTTAACAGCTCTGCTGTGGCGGTTGCATCAGCTAACGCTCTATGATGATTTGTTAAATTCAATTCAAAATGTGCTGCTAAGTTACCGAGCGAATATGACTTAAGCTTTGGAAATACTTTGCGAGATTCAACTACGGTACAGAGCTTTGGCATTTTAAAGCCTTGCCCGATTGCAGCGTATTCTTTGCGAATAAAGCCGTAATCAAAATTCACATTATGGGCAACAAATACACTGCCTTTTAATAGTGAGCGTAGTGTATCGGCAATCTCTTCAAAGCGTGGCGCATCACGTACCATAGCGGCATTTATCCCAGTTAACTTGGTGATAAAAGCAGGAATACTACGCTCAGGATTGATTAAACTCGCCCATTGGTTGATTACTTCGCCCGCTTGTAACTGCACAACCGCTATTTCGGTAATTTTATTATTACCTTGAACACCACCTGTGGTTTCTATATCCACCACACTGTAAATTCGATTCGGATCATTAAACCAATTTACCGCAACGATATTCACTGCAAAGCCATGTTGTTTTAACACCTCAATACTGACAAGTTGGTTACGTCTTAGTTTGTCGCCAGGGGCTTTCACTTCTTCAAAGGTGAGCTTATCCTCTTTAAGCACCATCAAATCTGGGTAGCCATCTTTAAGCTGCTTAAAGGTTTTTGTCATTTGTAGTAAATGCGCTTTTAAATTTGTCAGCGGGCTGTGTTTTATTAATACCTCTAGCGGCTCTAACATATCGCTGTGCCACATAAACACGCTATTGGGGGCTTCGTAAAACTGCCCTGCGTTTTTGCAGATATATTTATACAAGGCTTCATTGCTAGTGAATTTTGCAAGCTTTTGTTCAATTTGTGTTTGTTGCACTGTGTAAAAACAATCAGCAAGCAACACCTTTGGATATAGATCAAATTCATTACACGGCGGATGCGGCGTCTCTATAAAGAGTTCTTGCCAAAACGTTAAGGTAAAAAGACTCAACCAAAGATTATTTTCAGTAAAAAATACCGTATTGCCAAGCTGTTGATAGTGCTCGCACACTCCTTGCTCAACATCGCCTCGGTAAATGTCATCAACCTCCAATTGATGCTCTGTATTAATGAGCATTTGTGTTAAGCGTGAGCGTTGTTGCTTGTTATATTTACGCTGTAAAAAGTCCTCCGCAAAATACAAAATGCCATCATCAAGTGGGTCTTGAATAACTTGCTCAAGCTTTTGTTCTACCCAGCTTTTATCACCTTGTTTGTAACGCTGGCGAATTGCCAGCTCTTGCGCTTCACTGCTGCCTTCACAGTGCTCAAGTAACTCAAATGCAAATGCTAAGTCATGCTCTTTAAGCTGCTTATATAAGCGGATCAGTAATTTGTTTTTGATACTCTGGGCTAATTCATCTTCTGAGCTAATGGCTAAAAGTGCTTGGGCTAAGTTCTGATACTCTGTGTGTGACTCGCTTTCTTTGAACTGCATTCGCAGCTTATTTAATTGATAATGCGTTTGTGCTTCGGCTAGTGTTTGAAAACGCGATATGCTCTCATTAACATCCCCACGTACTTTTGCAATTCCTAAATCACGCATCACAAAACGATTTTGATGATTGATATCACCGCCACTTAGTCGGCCGCTATGTAAAAACTCAAAATATTCATAAAACTGACTTCGGCTATTGACCACGAACTGACTAAACAACGCCTCTAATTCACTGTGGGTGCGATCAATATGTTCTTTACACAGTTGGGTTAAGCGCTGTTTACTGGCTGACTTTTTGTAATCAGGTTGAGTCGCCATTAACTCATCGTTTGCCAATAAGGTTAACAGGGTTGGTTTTGTTAAATGCTCAAGTAATAGATCTAATTCGTCGCTGCTGGGATGTGCCACCAGCCCTTGCCGTTTTAGCTTAAAAATAGCACCGTGCAGATTAGGGATCTCTTCATAATTTAATGATGACAACGCAACGATTTTTGGCTTTCGAGAATAAATACGCAGTAAAGTACATAAGCTCTGCTCATCCAGCTGAAGGAGTTTTTCAAGAAATAACTGCTGCGCTTCTAAAAGCAAATGCTTGCAATGAGATTGTATAAATTCAGCAAGCTCAAAGAAGTGACTTAAATAATATTTTGCTGGTAATTGTGTTTTCATAGCCAAACCCGACACTGTATATAAATACAGTATCAGGTATTAGCTAATTGATTTCAATGTTTGCGGTTATTTAACTTTTAAAATACCCACAATTGCGCAAATTGCGCCCCCGACCATACCGAGCCAAGCTTCAATTGGTGTATCACCACTAAACGTGCGGCTGATTTGCGCACTTGCAGAGTCATACACGTTATACCCCCATACGGCTAGCGCCACACCAATAACGATTAAAGCAATACCTATAATTTTTCCCATCGTGTTGTTCCTTATTGTTATTAATTTCTTTTTGATAACCTCAGTGTTGCACACATATTAAACGCCTGCAAAGCCTTAAGAAATAATCAAACTAAAGGTTATGTTTTGCCCACTTAACGACACCTGAAGTTCAGCATCAATTGCTTTACTTAACGCTTTGGCAATAGATAAGCCTAACCCAAAGTTATCATTAGAGGTTCTGGCACTGTCTTTTTGCCAGAGTGGATCAAATAACTGGCTCAAATCGTCTTCTGTTAAAGGCACTTTTAATTCATTTGTAACAGTGAATTGCAGCTTATCCTCTTTATTCAATAGTGTGCATACAGTCACAACGCTCTTATCAGGGCTATATTGCTTGGCGTTATTTACAAGGTTGGTGATGATTGATTCAAGGGCAAATAAGTTACTGACAATGGCAGGAATATCATCTTGAAACTCAAACTTAATTCGCTCTAAATCATATTTTTCTAAGATACGTAAAATAACCTGGTTTAAATCACATGCATCTTGCTTTGGGAGTGCTTCATCACTGTACTTATGCAGCAATAATAAGTTCGACACAATGCTCTTTAAGCGCTGGCTAATTTTTAGCACTTCGGGTTTAAAGTCTGCCTCAAACTCCTTTTCATTTGGAAAAAGAATGGCCACTTCAGCCATATTAATAAGCTCAGCAATCGGCGTTTTTAACTCATGAGCAATATCTGAGGTTAAGCGTTTTTCACGAAAATAAAGCTGGCGGTTTTCTTGGATAAAAGCATTTAAGCTATCAACAATAGGTTGCAGCTCTTTAACAGGCTCTTTTATTGTTATCACGGCACTTTTATCCGCGATACTAAGCCTACTAATATCCCGATTTAGTTTATTCAGCGGCGCTAAAGAACTGTCGACTGATTTGCGAACAAAAAGCCGAATAAACACAATGACGGTCACTGTGGTAACAATAAAAATAACGTCAATTAACCACAAAATAAAATCAACTTCTTCAGAAGATGCGGCATAAGCCAAAGTAAGCGTGGTGTGATGTGGTCTACTCACTCCATCATAAAAATTCCTATGTGAGTGCGAGTCAAGTTGCGGCTGAAAACGAGTATAAATGATTCGTCCATCACGACCATCCGGTAGCTGGGTGCTCATTATTTTCGTTTCACCCAATTTTAACTCTTCAAACTTAAGGTTCTTCAACGCAAATAAATTAAGGCTTTGTGAGCGTGTAAACACCCCCTCCTCAGTCCACATCTGAAAATACTCAGGCTCAAGCTGCCCATCAAACTCTGGCATAAATTCACTCGAGAAATTAAAAGCCAACCCTTCTTCATCTTCATGAACCAGCGTCATCAGCATGCCAGCTTTAGAATGTAAGCCTCGATTAAATTCATTATCAACCCAGCTATCAACAGCGATGTCCGTTGCTAATAATATACTTAATACAAGCCCTGTTATTGCTATCGAAAGAGTAACAACCAACTTACTGCGAATTGATTTCATTATTTTCCTTGAATGATATAACCAAAACCACGCTTAGTTTGAATAGGTAACTCGCCACCTGCTGCCCTCACCTTTTTACGCGCTGAGGATAAATGCGCTTCAATAGAGTTTTTTGAAACTAGGTCATATTGACCAGCAATATAGGTACTTAACTTTTCAGCTGTGATCACTTTGTTTTGATTACTAAACAAGCACTCGACTATTTTATATTCGTTAGGAGTTAAATCGATAACGGTCTCGTTAACTTGCAAAAGTTTTAATTGTAAGTTTAAAGCCAAGTTATCAATGCGGATCACATCACTGATTGTTTTCAAGCCGCCGCGACGCATTAAATTTAATAACCTTGCATGCAGCTCATCAAACGAAAATGGTTTGGTCAGGTAATCATCGGCCCCGGTGAGTAGCCCTTTCACTCTATCTTCTGGTTCTTGCTTGGCTGATAAAATAAGCACTCGCACGTCGAGCTGCTTTGTTCTTATGGTTTGTAATAACGTTATGCCATCAATACTGGGTAACATAATGTCGAGTATGATTAATTCGTACTCACCTGTCATTGCCATACTCAACCCTTCAGCGCCATCGCCGGTTTCATCAATAGTAAAACCTAGATTCTCAAGGCCAATTCGTAGACTACGTCTTAATGACACCGAATCTTCTATAATCAACAATTTCATATGTTACTCATTTAGGTAAAAACCGCTTTAGCGTCATCAGCTTACGCTTTGAATCTTAAGATTCACTTAAGATTTACTGAAGTTTTTCTAGTTTAGAAAATATTAAGATTACCATAAGGATTTCTTAAGTTTCGACTCCTAGTATTGCCGTAGTTTCGATTAAGTAAGTACGACTATGACAGCAAAACTCTCTATTTTAAAACCTTTGTTCCGTTTTTCATTAATATTAATGTCAGTATTTATACTGTCGAGAATAGCCTTGCTAGTATGGCAACACCAAAGGTTAGCTGATGGCGATAGCCTAGCCGTTTTATTTGGCGGCTTAAGAGTTGACTTAAGCAGCTTAGGCTACTTGTCAGCCTTGGCTGTTTTAATGTTACTCGCTCATGTGCTTTTGCGCAGCAAAACTGCTTTTTTTCAGCATGTTTTTACTCTTTATAGCAGCATAGTTGTGACTTTAATCGTGGTTGTTGAGGCTTCGACTCCCGCGTTTATTACCCAGTACGATGTACGACCAAATCGTTTATTTGTCGAATACCTAGACTACCCTCAAGAAGTCTTTTCTATGCTATTACATGGCCACCTATTTGCCATGATAAGCACCCTAATTATTGCAACGCTTAGTTGTGTGTTTGCGTATCGTTTTATAAGTGCAGCATTTAGCAAGCAGCAAAATGCTAAAACGGTTAGCCAAGTGGTGATACTCGTTACGACTTTATTAGTTTGCTTAATTAGCGCAAGAGGCACTGTCAGCCATCGCCCGTTAAACCCTGCATTAGTGTACTTTTCAAGTGACTCACTGATTAACTCCTTAGCCCTTAATTCAACTTACAGTGTTGCATTTGCTATTAAGAATATGAGTAATGAAAAAAATGCCAGTAGTTTATACGGTACCATGCCACGTGATGAGATTTTACAAACAGTAAAGCATGCAGCCTATAAACAACAGTTTATCACTGAGAGTATTCCTACCCTTGCCAACAACACACCTTTTAACACAGGCAAACAAAAGAATTTAGTGATCATTTTAGAAGAAAGCTTAGGCGCACGCTTTGTTGGTGAACTAGGTGGCATTGGTGTGACTCCTGAACTAGATAAGCTTTATCAACAAGGCTGGGGATTTGATAACTTATATGCCACTGGCACACGCTCAGTGCGCGGTATCGAAGCGGTAACAACTGGGTTTACCCCATCACCTTCGCGCTCGGTGGTCAAACTTTCTAAATCTCAGCGTAACTTTTTCTCACTTGCTGACGTATTAAGCCGCACAGGCTATACCACCCAGTTTATTTATGGCGGTGAAAGTCATTTCGATAATATGAAAAGCTTTTTCTTAGGCAATGGTTTTAGCGATATTGTAGATATTAATGACATGCAAAACCCTGAGTTTATTTCGTCATGGGGAGCAAGCGACGAAGACTTGTTCAATCAAGCTGATAAAGAGCTAAGTGAGCTAAATAAATCAGGCAAACCATTTTTCAGCCTTGTGTTTACCTCAAGTAACCACGATCCATTCGATATTCCAGAAGGTAAAGTAACACTGCCTGAAGGCCACGACCCAGAAAACTACAAACGTGATCTAGCAATCAAATATGCTGATTATGCTCTTGGTAAATTCATCGCGAAGGCAAAAACGCAAGATTACTGGCAAGACACCGTCTTTTTAGTGGTTGCAGATCATGATGTGCGCGTGTTTGGTTCAGAGCCTGTGCCGCTTAAATCATTCCACATCCCTGCTGTGATCCTTAATAGTGATATGGATGCAAAGCGCGATACTCGCTTAGTCAGCCAAATTGATTTACCTGTTACTTTGTTGTCGTTATTAGGCGTTGAGCAAGCAACCCCTATGCTTGGTTATGATTTAACGAAACAATACCCTGTTGAGCGCGCCATGATGCAGTACTACGACAACTTTGCTTACGTAGAAAATGGTGAAGCCGTGATCCTGATGCCAAACCAAAAAGTGAGCTATTGGCGCTATGACCCTGCAAGTAAAACGCAAGTAGCTATCGATAACACAGATAGCAGCGTTGAGCTTGCCAAAAAAGCATTAGCGCACGTCTTATTTAGCAATTTAGCTTATACCGAACAGTTGTATCGCTTACCAAATAAATCGTAGCGATGAGGAATGATTATGAGCATGCAAATTAAACAACTCCTTACTAAAAAATGGCACGTTAGCTACAGCCAATTTGTCTGGCTGGTGTCGTTGTACTTGGTTATTGCATTTAATGGCCTGTTTTTATTTAACATGCTTGAAGCAGCCAGCAAACCTGAACATGTCAATTGGTTATTTATAGCAAGCGTACCGTTTTTCTTATTAGCACTGACGGCAATGGTGTTAAGTTGGTTATCGCTAATCACCTTTGTTAAACCGGTACTTTTAACAAGCATCGTGGTTTCATCGTTGTTGTTTTATGCAACCTTAAATTACGGTGTTATCTTTGATAAAAGCATGCTGCAAAATATCTTAGAAACAAATTCAGGCGAGGCATTTTCATACCTTAATGTACAAGTTATCGCTTTTATTGCTGTGCTAGGCGTACTGCCTGCTTACTTGTTTTCTCGCTTTAAAATTGTCGGAAACTTTCGTGTTCGTCTTAAAAGCTTTGCGCTTCTTAACGTTACAGCGTTTATTGCTGTAGCTGTTATTGCCGTTCCTTTTTATAAAGATTACGCATCTGTAGGGCGAAATAATCGCCAATTAACCAGCTACATTACCCCTTTTGCATTTTATACTGCGGGCTATAAGTACCTGCGCGATAATTATTTTTATCCACCTTTACCATTTAAAGTCTTAGATAAAACACCGCACCTATTAGCTAAGCAACAAAGTTCACTGACGATTATGGTGGTAGGTGAAACAGCCCGTGCAGCAAACTTTTCACTGCAAGGTTACGACAAGCCAACTAATCAATATACCCCTAAACTTGGCGTTAAATATTTCAGTGATGTTAGTTCATGTGGCACCGCAACGGCCATTTCTGTACCTTGCATGTTCTCGCGCTTAGACCGCAATCACTATGATTCTCGCATCGCGCAAAGCCAAGAAAATGCCCTAGATATCATTCAACGAAGTGGTGTCGAAGTAACGTGGATTGATAACAATAGCAGCTGTAAAGGGGTTTGCGTACGGGTAAACTCACAAACTGTAGAACCTACAAAGAGCAACCCACTTTGTGACGGACGCTATTGTTTTGATGAAGTACTGGTTGAAGAGTTAGCTGCAAAGCTTGCCAAAAGTGATGCGAAACACCAACTAGTGGTGTTACATATGATTGGTTCACATGGGCCAACCTACTATCGCCGCTATCCAGAAAAAGACAGTAAATTTTTGCCTGATTGCCCACGTAGCGATATCCAAAATTGTAGCAGTGAGCAACTCACAAACACCTATGATAATACCATTGCTTATACCGACCTAGTGCTCAGTAAACTTATTAATTTACTGCAAAACAGTCAGGCGGATGACAAAGCCCTGCTGTATGTTTCTGATCACGGTGAATCACTAGGTGAAAAAGGCTTGTACTTACATGGCTTCCCGTATGCGTTAGCGCCTAAAGAGCAAACCCAAGTGCCTATGCTGTTTTGGAGTAATAAACTCGCCGATACCCGCTTTAATCAATGTATCGAACAGCAGCGTAACCATGCTTTTTCGCACGATAACATTTTTGACACCTTACTTGGCTTAACCCATGTACAAAGCACTGAATATCACCCAGAGCAAGATATCTTTAATGCTTGCTCAACACAAAGCTAACGAAATAGAGATTTCATACCATGCAATTTGATAGCACTAACAAACCCATTGGCATTAAACGTATTCGCCTCGCATTCAAAAACTCCCAACGTGCATTCACGTGGTTAGCAAAGCATGAGTCTGCTTTTAAACAAGAGCTGATTCTGTTGGTGCTTGCCATAGCAGTGGTTTTTGTTTGGCAGATTAGCCTGTATGAGAAAATTATGCTGCTTGTATCAGTGCTATTTGTGATGTTTGCTGAAGTCGTCAATACGGCAATTGAAGCCGCCATAGACCGAATAGGCCTTGAAATTCATCCATTATCAGGCCTAGCTAAAGACTTAGGATCCGCAGCCGTACTGATTGCTTTAACGATTTGTGCGTTGGTATGGGGCGGCGTGTTTGTTAATAACCTAAGCTAACTCGCTTTTTTATCATCAGGGGTGTCATTACAAAGTGCACAGTGGCGCCCTTTTGATGAATGATATAAACGGGTTGCGATAAAAATGGCCGTGGCAATAAAAGACCAAAGCAGCGCAAAACCTAACGCGCTGAGCGTCTCGTGACCTTTTAGAATTTCCACCATAAATAACAAAATAGCCACCAGCGTAAAAACTTTAGCGGCTCTTAGTATCCAGAACTTTGTACCCACAACTTACTCCTTTAAATGAGACTCCTTAGAACGAGACTCCTTTGAAAGAATCAGTGTAGTACAAAATAAGAAAAACAGCCTAAAAACTTGAAGCAGGCTCAGACAATATCTGTACATTATTTTTAAATACCTCTAAAAGCCCCGGCGGTGAGTGCTCAGTACCAAGCACGGTAACATGACAGACATAACGATAACCGTTGTTAGTAAAGGTGTAAAAATGATTCCCCCCACTGCCATCAAAACTTAATGTGCCCCCTGTTATCACTAGGCTTGGCTCATCTTGCATTGATTGATCAACCTCCCATGCTGCATAGCGGTATTGATTATCAGCCAGTTCATCGATACGAATTAAATGCTGTTTAGTTTGCCACGTTAGTATCGGCTTTGTGAATTCACGGAGGCTTTTGTGTAATGCTTGTTTTTGCTCGTCAATCAATGCTTCGCGTCGTGCTTTTTCTGCCTCTGATTCATAAGGCACAGCCCAAATGGAGCCATCAAAGTCTAACCACAATTTGCCTGAATCAAACATAATGCCACGCCACCCCATCATTTCCCAATCATGGCGAATACTTGAGTTCACGATTTTTTCGACAAACTCTTTATCAAAAATTTGCTCAAACTTTTCTATGAGCATTTGCTCATTTTCTATTGCTTGCAGCGGCGCTTTACGCTGCAAAGGATAATGCACTCGCTTGGCAATGGCAGCTTTGTCACCCGCCTTAAATACCGCAACCACAGGTTTGACGATATTTAGGTGCTTTGTTGCGGCAAGACCACTGAATGCCATCAACAAAAGGAATAGATAAACGCTGTACTTAAAAAATCTCATTAATTACTCAACCACCAAATCAAACACAACATTGACACTTGCTCTGAAGGTAATCGACTCTTGTAGATACTTACCTTCTGGGACTGTATTCATACGTGAGCCCGTAACCATAATTCGTTCAATATTTGTATTGCTACCATAGCCAAAGTGACTACCTACCTCTTGCGATTGAATACTATACACCCGACCAAGTTTCGCTTCGAATGCGCTAGCGAGGCTACTTCCCTGCTGTTTGGCATTCGCTACTGCTTTATCAAGAGCGGCTTGCTCGTAATCTGAGGCTTTGGTTGATAAAAGTTGAATTTGCTCGATTTGATTGACACCCACTTTAAGCGCAAAATTTAAAAATCCGTCCAAAAGGGAGAGTTTTTTAAGGCTGACTTTGACCTTTCGCGTGGCTCGAAAACCATCTTTAACTTGATTATCATTTTCGTCATAACGCATGTTCGGCTCTACGAAAATTCGACCCGCAGAGATACTTTTTTCGTCTATAAAGAAATTATTTAAGCCCGCAAGGAGTTCATTGACTTGCGCATCTACTTGCTGCTTAGCCTGCACGCTTTCAGCTTTTACAACTTCAAACTCTAACGTGATATCAGCACTATCGGGGGCAGTACGTACAACAGCCTCACCTTTAACAACAATATGACGATTATCCGGCAGACTTGTAGCAGCCATCGCAGAACTGCTACATAAAACCAGTAACAACAAAGATTTAAGCATCATAACCTCTCCTTAGAAAAAAGTTATGATGCCTTGCTACAGCAGGAAAGTATAGTAATGCATACTTTCTTTCGATATAAAAAAGCGAGTGATGATAACTCACCACTCGCAAACTCATCGAAGTTAAGATGATAGGAAATAAACGCTAATTGGCTTTAACTAGCCATCGCATTGTCGACGTAATCTTCGACCATATCGGCAAAATCTTGATCAACAATACCCAGCTCTGCAAAGCACTGCTCTTTAATTTTAAACCACTCGCTCGAATACTGTTGGTGACGGGCATAGTCCACAGCACTCTCCGCGCATTTTAAGATGGCATACGCCATACGTTGTTGCTCATCATTGTTTTGCTCTAAAAAGTGCGTGTTGTGATGATTTAAAATAACATGACAAAGTGGCTTTGGAAGGTGCCATGATACCGAGATAAAATAACCAATCACCGCATGATCGCACTGATAACGAGCCTGTTCTAGGTCGGTGATAGCCAGCTCTTTAGCTAGATTTGCTTGTTTAAGAACATCAACATAATCTCTGAACTTTAATGCCATAGCAGCAATACCGACATTATGGAAAAGCCCTAATGAATAAAGCTCGTCCACTGGCATTAATGACTTATAACTGTTTCCTAGCAGTACACAGGCATTTGCAACTTCAACCGACTCATCCCAAAAGCGCTCTAAGCTAATACAGGCATTACCTTTAAAATTTTGCTTAAGCAAGGCTAAGGTGACTAGCCGATTAAGCTGATCTAACCCTAAAAACATCGCCGCTTGGCGTATATCACTAATGGTGCGTTGTAAGCCAAACACCGGGCTATTTATAGTTTTTAATAATAAGGCCGACAGGCTAATGTCTCGAGAGATCAAATTGGCTATTTTATCTAAGCTTGCATCCGACTTTTGCATTTCATCGGCAATTTGGCTCAATAGCTCAGGTTTTGGTGGAATATGAAAACCGCGTTCAAGCGAAACTAGGCGTTGTTCATCTAAGTTGATCATTTGCCCAAGAGCCTCCGTTAATAAGCAACGAGCAATTTAATGGTTTAGATGTGTAAAATAACCTAAGAAGTTCGCCTTAGTATTGTTTGAGATCAATGTGTTGCGAAGAAAGGAAAATAATTAATGAAAGGCTAACACGGCACATTATGACAACTTGCTATAATATGCCGACTTTTTGAAGATTTGCTTAGTGGGCAAGTACGCTTAGCCACTCATCAGGGTTTGCTAGGATGAACTCAAATACATCGTTGTTATTTAGAGTAATGCGAATTCCATCTGCTGTAATTGGTAGAATACCCGCACCTTTACCCGAACACTTATCAACGTTATTGATGTGCGCTCGTGAAAGTGTGTATGGACCTAAGCCTAACTCTTTATTAAACGGTTCAAAAACAATCTCTTGTTCAGTCACTAAAAGCTTACCATCCGCTTTTGCGACACCCGATTGAATAGTCGCTGTTGATTCTTTGACTGTGTGTGCGTGCATATCCTTTACTCCAATTAACAGATGAGTGTTAACTTACACTCAATGAAACCTTAAAATTTCGTACCAACTTAAGATACACCACGTACAAAAAAAGTACAGTGAAATTGATTTCAAACTTTTTTAAAAAAACTTAATTATTCGCTTTAAGTTATTTTTAGCTTAGTTGTTAAGGTTTTTTATTATCCTCACAAAAAGTCATTCTGACATAGGCCTTTCTTATGTGAACGAAAAAAATACTGCTATGCTTAAATTAACAGCAAGATAGGTGCGGTAAACTGATGACAAAAGCGTTGCAGCAAACTAAAAACAAGTTGAAAGTGAATGCAATTATCGTGATTGCATTAGTAACGTCGCTCACTGTTACCTCATTATTCTTTTACAAAAATGTCGACTCACAATGGCATGACTATTCAAAAACCGCCGCTAACGTTTATGTACTCCACGACAAGCTAATTCAAAAACTCGGGTATGGTGGCTTTATTCACCATTTTAAAAACCTAGTGCTCAGAAAAAATACAGAACTGTATCTTCCGCCCATTGAAAAGGAACTCATCGAAATAAAAGAGATCCTTGCCAAACTTAGCGCAATAAAAGAGTACGATCAGACTGCGCTTACTGACGTTAAAAAAACGGTTATTGAATATGAAGATAAACTCGATATTGTTTTAAGAATGATAGCTAATGGCGCGACTAGCGAGCAGATAGATACCACTGTAAAAGTAGATGATACAGATGCGTTGAAGGCACTTGCCGCGTTCGAGCGGCATGTAAAGTTAATGCTTCAAGATAAAAGCATCGCCATTGATGAAAACTTCCAAATTGCTTACATCGTGCATGTGTTAACAATTATATTGCTCACTAGCATATTGCTTATTTACTTTAGAAAGCTTTCAAACTCTTATAAACAACAGATTGAGCTTACTGAGCGCGCTTTAGAAGGCGCGAGAATAAAATCAGAATTTTTAGCTAATATGAGTCATGAAATACGTACCCCACTTAATGGCATTATGGGGCTTTTACAAATTTTGCAGCCAAATATTCAAAAACCGAAAAATATAGAAGTTGTGTCTAAGGCACTGTTTTCTTGTCGATCACTCCTTACTATCATCAACGATATTTTAGATTTTTCGAAAATGGAGGCGAACGAGCTTTCAATTGAACAGGTGGACTTTTCGATGTCGAAGGTCGTTGAATCAATCAATTCTGATTTTCTGCCGCTTTGTAACGAAAAAGCAATCGAACTAAACATAGATATAGACGATGACGTTGAAGATTTATGGATAGGAGACCCAGTTCGGGTTCGACAAATTATTTTAAACCTGGTTTCTAACGCCGTTAAATTTACCGAGCAAGGTGGCGTGCAAGTAAAAATTAATAAATCTTCGCAAAGCCAAAAACAAGGTGTTGAGATAGAAGTAATTGATACCGGCATTGGTATGAATAAAGAAGGTTTAATGCATCTGTTTAACCGTTTTCAGCAAGCCGATAACAGTATAACACGACGTTTTGGCGGGACTGGATTAGGGATGTCGATCACCGCGAATCTTATTAACCGTATGAATGGCAGTATTGATGTAGACAGCGCGCTCGGTAAAGGCACCCATTTCACCGTTTATTTACCGCTCAAAGTATCTGAAAAGCAGCACTTACATGATAGCTTTACCGATGTAACCGCGCCTGACTTATCGGCTAAAACTGTACTAATTGCTGAAGATAACCCACTCAATACCATGATCATCAAATCGATGCTTGCAGAAACCAACGCAGATCTTCATTTTGCAAAAGATGGCGCTGAAGCAGTCGAGCTATTTAAACAACTAAACCCCATTTTAGTTTTAATGGATATACAAATGCCAACTATGGGGGGAATCGAAGCCTGCTCACATATTCGTAGCATTGATAAAGAGGTGCCTGTTATTGCCTTGACTGCCAACGTGATGAAAGAAAATATCATCGAATACATGAACTGTGGTTTTAATGGCCACGTAGGCAAACCCATTGAAAAGCATTTACTATTTAAAGCGCTGCATGATGTCATTGCAATTAGCCGTGACGAGTTCATAGACTAGGCTTCCCAAACAGAAAATTTTATTTTACTTTACTTTCAATGCGTTACAATTTCACTTCTACGTTTATCCTGCTGATTCAATATTGTATGATTTTTATCCTATATTGATTGACTTGGCTAAAAAGATCCCTCATAGTCGAAAAAATCATCAGTACACATTAGACCAAATTATAAAAACCAAGTAGCAACTAAAACGCTATCAACAAAAATGTGGAGGAGATGCGTTATGAACCGTAAGTCAAAATTAATCTACCGTATTATGTTGGCCTCTAAGCTTCATAGCCGTAATAAAGAGATATCACTCGATAAACTAAAACAAGGCTGCTGCCTAAGTGACTCTGAATTACTAACCATTATAAAAGAGCTGGAAATTAAAAAACTGATCAGCTGGGATGCCAGTAAATCGGCTTTTATGATTTCAGCCTAGCTCAGCATATTTAAACGACAGCTTGGCTACACCTGGCTGTCGTTTTTACATATTTCCCCACCCTATTTAATCATTTAAGTATTTATCCGCCACCCCCTATAATTAAGCCATTAAATAAGACCTTAATCGATTATGTAACTGCATTGTGAATACGTATGCACATATTTGTTACATTCATTATCAGGGTATATATTTATCAGACTGCGTGTTTTTTACACGACAACTAAAACCGACAACAAGGTCTAACATGAATTCATTGCTAACCAAAAGTTTGCTTATTTTATTGCTAAGCCTCATTACTGCATGTACACACACTAAAACTGCAAACACTGCCTATGAGCCCAAGCCTTACGTAAAACTAATTCATCCTGAGTGGTCAAAAAATGCGGTGCTTTATCAATTAAATACGCGTCAATTCACTAAAGAAGGCACCTTTAATGCAGCACAGCAGCAATTGCCACGCTTGAAAGAGTTAGGCGTTGATATTATTTGGCTTATGCCAATAAACCCGATTGGTGAAGAAAATCGCAAAGGCAGTTTAGGTAGCCCTTATTCTGTAAAAGATTACCGTAAAGTAAACTCTGAGTTTGGCACACTTGAAGACCTCAAAGCCTTTGTGAACAAAGCCCATGATATGGGGATGTACGTCATTTTAGATTGGGTAGCAAACCACAGTGCTTGGGATAACTGGCTTCGATATGAACACCCCGATTGGTACGACCGAGACTACAAAGGCCAATTTAGGCCAACACCGTGGTGGGATTGGTCTGACATTATTGACTTTGATTATTCGAAACCTGCTCTACGTGAATACATGACAGAATCGATGAAATACTGGGTAAAAGAAGTCGGTATTGATGGCTATCGCTGTGATGTAGCTGGCTTTGTGCCGGTAGATTTTTGGAATAATGTCCGCCGTGAGCTTGATAACATAAAGCCTGTTTTAATGCTGGCTGAGTGGGAGTCTCGCGATTTACATGCCGAAGCCTTTGATATGACTTACGCGTGGTCATGGTCTGAGCACATGCATAAAATCGTCAATGGTCATGCTGATGTCAGCGCCCTCTTCGTTTATTACTCATGGAACGAAAGTGCATTCCCAGCCGAGGCTTACCGCCTTGTAGGTGTTGCCAACCATGACACTAATGCATGGGAAGGCACCATGTTCGAAAACTATGGCGATGCACTTGAAGCCGTTATTGCATTATCTGTCGTTGGTGAAGGCTTCCCGATGATTTATAACGGTCAAGAAGCAGGTAACGATAAACGCCTCGCCTTTTTCGAACGTGACCCATTCAAATGGCAAAAGCACCCTATCGGTGACTTATATCAATCACTATTTTCACTCAAACATAATAATGAAGCACTGTGGAATGGCCAATTTGGCGGCCGTATGGTGCATGTACCAAACACCGCACCAAAACAAGTGCTAAGCTTTGTTCGTGCAAAAGGCAACGATAAAGTATTTGCCGTATTCAACCTATCGAAAGCGCCACAAACAGTTAGCTTTAAAGAGCCATTGTTTTTGGGTAAATACACGGATGCTTTTTCAAAACAGCTAATAGAATTTACTGAAACAACAGAACTCACAATTCCGGCGTGGGGATTTAGAGTGTTTGTGAAATAGTTTTAAGAGCCTAGGTTCTAGGTTCTAGGTTCTAGGTTCTAGGTTCTAGGTTCTAGGTTCTAGGTTCTAGGTTCTAGGTTCTAAAGTAAATTGTAAGAAAGAAGACATCATTCATACCAGCTAATAAATCGGTGTAATTTAATAGAAAATTAAAGCGGGTATCGAAAGCGTGTTTAAAAAAGAGATAAGTATGAAGAAAGTCACCCAAAGAAGATTTTGGGTGGCAGTCTTACCAGCCGCATCTCGGCACACACGTCACACGCTGTGGCTGCTCCCTTCCGGGCCTGACCAGGTTCACCTGCTAGTGTTGCGAGAGGACCAATAAGACTACCATTGAGGGCCTTGTTTGGCGCGGGAGGGATTATCTCTACTTTTAGCCTGTTATTCAAGGGGTATTCGAAAAAGAAAGTGCGATTGCATACTTGGTATACAATCGCACTGTCATTAAGGGGGTTATTGCTTACTTTTCAAGTTCAGCTTTAATGTTGCGCAGCGCAGCTTTCACTTTTTTCATATTTTCTGGACCCATACGCAGCAATTGTTTTTGCGCATCAGGTAGACTTTCCCACTCTGAGTAAGCATATTGATACGTAACTGAGTTACGAATAAGCGGCATATCACCTTTTGGCTCAGGTGTATCAAGCAGTACGTCAATCGCCTCTTCTAGCGTGCCTGTGAATGCATCACCTTCGTAGCCAATTTCTGCATAAGCTTCGTTGATAAGTGGTTTGTATTCATCGTACATACGAATAACTTGAGCAGCGCTTAGGCTAGTAAATAGTTTTACGTATGGCGTGTAACGCTCATAGCTATTTGGGTCGATTGTTAAGATATCGCCCTCAATAACTTTAAACGACTCTTTAGGGCGCTCAACAGGCGCATGGCTTAATGCCACTTTACCTTTTGCAATGTTATCAACATACACAACACCACGACGAATAAGATCATCGGTCACCATTAAGCTCATCACTTGGTCGCTTAGTACTTCATCCATACGCGCAATCACCACATCATCGCTTTCATTTAACGTTGGTAGTGGCTCAACGTCTGGAACTGGCTCTGGAGTACGTTCTGGTGCAGTATCTACAACAACGGGCTCTGGCTCAGGCTCTGTCATTTCAGGTTCTGGTTCAGGCTCTTGATACTCAACAACTGGCGCTTGTTCGCTAACAATGTCTTCAACAACTTGAACTGGTTTATCTTCGGGTTTCAATAAAATAAACGCTGCTACACCAGCTACAAGGAGAAGAATAACCACCGCAAAAATCAGGTTGTTATTTGATGAACCCTTTTGTACTTCAGGTTCTGACGAATGCTCTGACATAGACACTCCCTTAAAATAAAACAGATAAAAAATACGAAAAAAACATTTAGCCTTGAGCTAATCTTTGCTTCTTCTAGCTTAAAGACTTACAGTTGATAAATAAAGTAAAGACGCACAAGTATTTAAATGCAACCATGAGCAGTAAGTTAAAAAAAACACAGCACTCTAAAATCGCTTTATTACTAACAGGTGGTGGCGCGCGAGCGGCTTATCAAGTTGGTGTACTTAAAGCGATAACGCAAAGTATGCCTCGCACAGCACCGCTGCCCTTTACTATTATTAATGGGACATCAGCTGGCGCAATTAATTCCGCTGCGTTAGCATGTTATGCATCGTGTGCACATTTAGCATGCAAAAAACTTGAATGGGTGTGGAAAAACTTTTCGACTTCTCAGGTTTATAAAAGCGACTTTTTAAGTGTGTTTTTGCATATTACTCGCAACATGCTCACGAGCTTTCAATCTGAACATATTAATCACCCACCAGCGAGTTTGCTGAACAATAAACCGCTGCGAAAACTACTGCACGAAATACTCGATTTATCGCGTATTGAACGGAATTTACATAAAAACTACCTAGATGCAGTATCGATTACTGCTTCGAGCTATACTACCGGTGACTCTGTGGCCTTTTTTCAGTCACTGACACAAAAGCCCTGGCGCAGAGCAAAACGTGAGGGGCAAGCAACTCGCATTAATGTTGATCACCTAATGGCATCCAGCGCTATTCCGATGGTGTTTCCAAGTGTGAATGTTTATAACCACTATTTTGGCGACGGCTCTATTCACCAACTTTCACCACTGAGCCCGTCGGTACACTTAGGTGCTGAAAAAATCTTTATTATTGGTGTTGATGAACCAAAAGAATTGCACCCACCGGGTTATCAGCCTCATTACCCGGGTCTTTCTAATATTGCTGGTCACTTACTCGATAGCGTCTTTACCGACACGCTACAGTCTGATTTAGAGCGCTTACAGCGTATCAATCGCACACTGAGCCTTTTACCTGCCCGCGACAAACACCAAGAGTTAAAACAAATCGAAACTTGCGTGATCAACCCATCGCAAAACTTTAATGCAATTGCTGCTCAGTTTTATGATGACATGCCCATGGCAATCAAACTGTTATTGCGTATGATCGGTGTGAAAAAACGTTCACAATCAAGTTTAACGAGCTACTTACTGTTTGAAAAGCGTTATACCCAAAAGCTTATAGAAATTGGTTACCAAGACGGTCTCAAAAAATTACCTGAAATTCGTAAGTTTTTAGAGCTGGAGTAACTTATTGTTACTCCATACCATCGAGTAAAAACCGTTCGACCCGCTCTACTCGCCTAGGCTTGCCTTGCAGCACTAAAATGTCGCCTGCCAATAAAATGGTTTGTGATGAAGGCGCGTCAATTTCGCGGTCTTGTCGGCGCAGCGCTCTTACCGACACACGGCGCTGCTCAAGCTTAAGCTCACTAATTTTCTGATTTACCGCATAAGCATGCTCAGGCAGTGCTATAACATGTAAATACTCAAGCCTGTCTGAACTTGCCTCTTCGCCATCAAGTTTATCGCCGGTGAAAAAGCCATTTAAAAACTTATAACGGTTGCGCCGCTCTTTACTTACACGGCGAATGATCCGTGTCATCGGCACGCCAGACATATACAGCACATGCGAAACCAACATTAAACTTGCTTCAAGGGTTTCTGGCACCACCTCAGTCACGCCGAGTTCTTTGAGGGTTTCAAGTTCAGTATCATCACGCATTCGTACCAGTATTTTTACCTTGGGCGCAATTTGTTTAATCGCATCAACGACTATTTGCGTTTGTTCAAAATCAGTAAAGGTAATAATGACTAGCCTTGCCCGCTCTACGCCCGCTGATTTTAAAATATCTTTTTGATTTACATGGCCAAATATCACTGGCTCACCGGCCGCTTTTGCTTCTTGTAATAAGATGGGGTTACTTTCAACGGCGACGTATTCAATTGCTTCTGGCTTTAAAAAGCGCGCAACGGTTTGCCCAACCCGTGAGAAACCACAAATAACGACATGATTTTGATACAAGGGACTACTAGTAGCAGGCTGTTGCCAATACTGCCCGGCATGACTTAAAAGGCCGAGTTTTTTAAGGATGAGCGGTGTTTTTTCGATAAGATAAGGCGTTAGCGCCATTGAAAGTACGCCAACGGCTATTAAAAACGAAGCTTGCTCTGAGCTTATCAACAAGTGCTGCGAAGCAAGTGCAATTAATACAAAGCCGAATTCCCCCATTTGCCAAAGCATAATGCCCGCCGATACGGCATCTTGCTTACGCTCCCCCATCACTTGAGCCGCAATCGCGAGCACCGCAATTTTAAATAGCAATAAGCCAATTAATACGATGATGATCCAATACCAGCTATTGAGCACATAAAGCACATCTAGCTGCATACCGACGGTCACAAAGAATAGCCCCATTAATATGTCGCGAAACGGTCTAATATCGGCTTCTAGTTGGTGACGATAATGACTTTCACCTAACATCATGCCGGCTAAAAAGGCGCCTAACGCCATTGATAAGCCAAATAGGTAAGTCAAGCCTGCGGCAAACAAGGCGACCAATAAAGTCGTTAGCATAAATAGCTCATCGGTTCTTACCAGCGCTATTTCACTAAATACTTTAGGCAAAATCCATTTACCTATACCAAACAATAAAATACACACTAAAGCGCCTTTGGTGAGTGCAAAAGCCAGTGCGCCGACAATTTCTTCAGAGCCACTTTGAGCCAATAAAGGATAGACAATGAGTAAAGGGACAACGGCAATATCCTGAAACAGCAACACCCCTATTGCCAATTGGCCGCGGCGCTGGTTTAAGTCTCCAGATTCTTTAAGTAACTTAACTACCACCGCCGTTGAAGACAGCGCCATTAAACTGGCAATGGTAAAACTATTTAAAAGGCTGTGCTCTAGCAGCAGTAAAATAAGCATAAATACAATGCTGGTTACCACAACCTGCAAAGAGCCAAGACCAAATACAATATTGCGCATTGCCATTAAACGCGGCAATGAAAACTCAAGCCCTAAGCTAAACAGTAAAAAGACAATGCCAAGCTCGGCAACAAAGTGCATTTCATGACTTTGTGCCATCCAGCCAATACCATGACTCCCCGCCAGCACACCGGTGGCAAGATAAGCAAGAATAGGTGGTAAACCAATTCGTTTGAAGAACCAAACAAATAATACGGCAGCGACGAGCAAGCCAAACACTTGAATCAGCACATTTTGCAAGCAATAAACTCCCTTCTACTTGATGATAAAGCTGTACCCTCCTTTAAATATAGCAACCTTCTGTTTTTCAGCCAGTTTAAAAATGTGGCACAAATCTCGCTATGTAGGAGTATCTAAACACTCCGGGGGGAGAATTATCATGGAAAATGTCCATATTTTGACGCAGCGGGTGTCTGCGCGAGGCGAGTTTCTGCCGTTTTCGGCAGAGCATTACCGAATAAGTGAACCGAATAGTCCACATGACTTGGTCGCGAGGTTACAAACCACGTTATCAATCGAAGGTATTTTGACGATTTTTGCAGAGCACGCAAAGCAATTGATCAATTTATCTGGATTACAATTCCAATCTGCACTCGGAGTGTCACAAAGTGCTGGCAGCGATACCAGTCAAACACCGTACTCTTTTGATTTAGATATCGAAAGTGAACGCTTAGGGCAGTTAATTTATTTTAGCCAGTTCCCTATGGGTAAAGCGATTGAAGCAAAATTAAAGCAGCTTCATACAGCACTCGTTTACCCATTACGTAATGCACTTATGTATACCCGCGTATTACGTTTAGCGACTAAAGATGCGCTAACAGGCTTAAACAACCGTAGTCAATTTAATGACAGCTTGGCACAAAAGCTAGAACGTTGCCGCCGTCAACATCGCCCATTTAGTTTAATGCTGCTTGATTTAGATAACTTTAAACAAGTAAACGATAACTTTGGTCATAAAATTGGCGATGATGTGCTGCAAGAATTTGCCAATGTATTACGCAGTAGTGTGCGCGGTACCGACTCAATTTTCCGCTTTGGTGGAGATGAGTTTGCATTGTTAATTGACGATCCTGAATTTACCACTAATAAAGTGATTGCCGATCGCATTATGAGCTTGGTTTCTCAATCCGGTTTGATGACACAGTATGATGTTACATCAAGTATTGGTTATACACTCGCCAATAACCAAGACTGCGAAAACGAAGTGTTTGCCCGTGCTGACAAAGGGCTTTATAAGGCAAAAGCAGCTGGAAGAAATTGCGCAAGAGCATTTTAATGAAAAGAAAGCCTAGCATCCCCCGCTAGGCTTTTTTATTTATAAGTTTATAACCAAGTAATACCAACCAAAAACCACAGAAAAAGCCACTTAGTAAGTAAAGTAAGGCAGCCATGGTGGTAAGGGGCGATACCATCACTAATGCCAAAGGCGTTAGCACGCCCAATATAAAGAAAATACCACCTTTACCTGACCAGTAACCTAGTAGCAATAACGAGCAAACAAGGCCGCCAGCAAGCGCATATAAAAGTGTGTTTATTGTCAGTTCTGTATAAGCAAAACCAGCAATAACAGCCACTAACACCGACAGCAAAAAGCCAAGTGGTGCTTTATTAACTAGTGATAAACCAACATGTGGTTGTTCACTCATAAAGTGTCTCCCATAGAATTCCATCATCAACACTGTGCTGCTCACTAACAAAGTAGCCAACAACTTGCACAAGTTGATCGTTATAAAAAATAAGTGGTGTCTGCGCACGTAACCAAGGAGCTACTTTGGCATCTTTAAACCAATGCTTTAAGGTGTTTGAGCCTGGTTTATGCAATGGTTTGATACGCGCTTGCGGCCTATTAAATTCAACCCGTACCTGCTCATCCTGCCGTGGTTTTCTAATACCCTTGCCCTGTTTCACGGCTAGCGTTCGGCCATCTGTCAGTACAATGCTCTGCAAAGTTATATCCATCGCCTCAGGTATTGCCTGCTCTTTCACAAAGTACCAATGCTGCTGATGACGACGAACATCACCGCTTTGCAGACAAATTTTTAGCTGGGCATCGGCTTTGGCCGTTAAACCTTGCTCAATAATTTGCTGTAGCTGATTTTCTGAAGGCAGTTGATGGGTAAACTGATTCAGCCACGCACGCACAAGGTTTGCTTGTCTAGGCTGGCTAAAGGGCGCAATTGCCAGGCAACTTAAGCCACCCTGCGCATTTTGACACTGTGCAAGGTCACTTTGCGTATATTCATCAAGTAGCGTTTGCTGTTTCTGTAACAGTCGAATACTTCGCGCTGCACTTTTTTCAAACCCTTGAAAACGCTCCGTTAAAATAGGCATAACCTGATGACGTAAAAAATTACGGTCAAAGCGTTCATCAATATTTGAGTCATCGGTGATATGCGAAATAGCAAATTCATCAGCAAACTGTTCAATTTGCTCACGAGTAATATTAATCAGCGGTCTAAAACATAATCGCCCAGATGCTAATAAGCGCTGTTGTTGCATTGACGCTAAACCCTGTAAGCCTGAACCGCGTTTTAGGCGAAGTAAGAAGGTTTCAAGTTGATCATTCAAGTGCTGGCCAAGTAATAATACGCTACCTGACATACAGTTTTCGTCGAGGGCTTGGTATCGAGCCTCTCGCGCTTGTGCTTCGAGTGAAGTACGCGAGCGCTGCTGAATTTCAACCTGCACGGCTTTAAATGCGACATCGATCTCTTCACACAGCGATTGGCAAAATCCTTGCCATTCAGAGGCATGCTTACTCAAACCATGATTAACATACACAGCTTCAAGCTTAAGCTCAGAGTACTGCTGTTGAGCTTGCTTCATCAAATGTAATAACACTACCGAGTCAACACCACCCGATAAGGCAACACTAAAGCGGCTGTGCTGAGCGGTCAGCAAAGGCTGTAGTTGTGCTAAAAAATGGTGAAATAAATCTGATGTTTGCATTAAAAACCAATGGGTATACAAGCGTCTGTGTTATCGGCATTATAAAACAAAAAAAGCCGCAAAAGCGGCTTTTTTCATTTATAAGCTGTGTTTAGCAATAACCAAACGACATTAAACGTTTATAACGCTGATCAAGCATTTCATCAGTTGAAAGGCTTTGTAAGTCAGCAAGGTCACGCTTAAGTTGGTTTTTAAGGTTACGCGCCATCGCATCGTAATTACGATGTGCGCCACCTAGCGGCTCATCAATGACGTTGTTGATTAAATCAAGCTCTTTAACACGTGCAGCTGTTACACCCATTGCTTCTGCAGCTAATGGTGCTTTATCTGCACTTTTCCATAAGATTGATGCACAACCTTCTGGCGAAATTACAGAGTAAGTGCTGTATTGCAACATGTTAACGCGGTCACCCACACCAATAGCCAATGCACCACCAGAACCACCTTCACCAATTACAGTACAGATAGTTGGTACTTTTAACGCTGCCATCACTTTAAGGTTACGTGCAATTGCTTCACTTTGACCACGCTCTTCAGCGCCAACACCTGGGTATGCACCTGGGGTGTCGATAAATGTCATGATAGGCATTTTGAAACGCTCAGCCATTTCCATTAGGCGTAATGCTTTACGGTAACCTTCTGGCTTTGGCATACCAAAGTTGCGTTTAATTTTTTCAGCTGTGTCACGCCCTTTTTGCTGGCCAATAACCATCACTGGTTGACCTTCAAAACGTGCAACACCACCTAAAATAGCTGGGTCGTTAGCAAAAGTACGGTCGCCTGCTAGTTCGTCAAATTCCGTGAAAATGCGCTCGATGTAATCACGAGTATAAGGACGCAACGGATGACGGGCTAACTGAGAAACCTGCCAAGCACCTAATTCAGAGAAAATTTTCTCTTTCATTTCAGCACTTTTTTCTTTTAATCGACTGACTTCCTCTTCTAATCCAAGGTCTAATTCGCCAGCGCGGCTTACATTTTGTAATTCTTCAATTTTTGCTTCTAATTCTGCGATTGGAAGCTCAAAATCAAGATAATTGAGGCTCATGCTCTAAACTACCTAATTAATTAAATTCTAGTTCTACATCTTGCGCCGCCATCAGCGATAACTTATGAATTAAGTCATCACTCGGCGTAACACACCATTCGGTTCCTAAGGTAATCTCAGCCAACGCATCCGGACGTTGATAGAATACTTTAATAGGACAAGTACCAAACTTATAAGGTTCCAGTACTTTTTGTAAATTATCGAAGAAGTTCGCCTCGATTTGCACCATGTTCAAGGTCATTTTAATCGCTTTTATACGTTTTTCACGTGCCTCAGCGATGGTGCATATGTCTCTAGCGGTCATTGTAATGCCACCGGAGAAGTTATCAAAGCTGACCTGTCCAGATATTACCAAGATATTGTTTACTTGCAGCAAATCTTGGTACATTTCAAACTGTTCTGGGAATAAGCGTACATCAATACGGGCACTCTTGTCATCTAAAGTTATAAGACCCCAACGATTTCCCTTTTTGTTAATCAGTGTACGCGCTGCAATCACTAAGCCCGCAGCCGTTGACTGCACATCGCGATTAGTTGGCTGTAAATCGACGAGTTTTCCTGACGTATAATACTTTAACTCTTTACGATACTGATTAATTGGGTGACCCGTTAAATACAGACCTAAAGTTTCTTTTTCACCATCTAACCACTCATTATCGGTTAATGGCGTTGCTTTTTTAAACGCTTGCTCAACTTCGTCAGGTTCAACAGCCAGTAAGCCAAATAAGTCACTTTGACCAATTGCTTCAGCCTTATGATGTTGCTCAGCTGATTTCATTGCATCTGGCAAACTTGCTAATAAAGTAGCACGTGCAGGCTGTGTTTTTTCAGGGCCTAACTGATCTAAGGCGCCGGCGTATATCAGCTTTTCAACAACCCGTTTGTTTAAACGTTTTAAGTCAACACGGGCACAAAAATCGAATAAGTCTTTGAACGGACCACCTTGGCTTCGGGCTTCTAAAATGGCATCAACCGGACCTTCACCTACCCCTTTAATCGCACCGATACCGTAAACAATCTCACCTTGTAGATTAACCGTAAACTTGTACTCACCGGCATTTACATCCGGCGGTAACAAGATCAGTTTCATGTTTTCACATTCATCTACCAAGGTAACAATTTTATCGGTGTTATCCATATCCGCCGACATTACCGCAGCCATAAATTCTGCTGGGTAGTGGGTTTTCATCCACAACGTTTGATACGACACTAAAGCATAAGCAGCTGAGTGAGATTTATTAAAACCATAACCTGCGAATTTCTCTACCAAGTCGAAGATTTTCATTGCAAGTTCGCCGTCAACTCCGTTATTAACAGCTCCTTCTTCGAAGGTTGAACGTTGCTTTGCCATCTCCTCTGGCTTTTTCTTACCCATCGCACGACGCAGCATGTCAGCGCCACCTAGCGTATAACCAGCCAGTACCTGCGCAATCTGCATTACCTGTTCTTGATAAAGAATGATACCATAGGTCGGTTCTAGAATGGGTATCAAGCTATCGTGTTGCCACTGCACATCAGGATAAGATAACTCTTCGCGGCCATGCTTACGGTCGATAAAGTTATCTACCATGCCTGATTGCAATGGACCAGGGCGGAATAGTGCTACCAGTGCGATCATATCTTCGAAGCAGTCGGGTTTTAGACGACGAATAAGATCTTTCATACCACGGGATTCGAGCTGGAATACCGCGGTGGTTTCGGCGCGAAGTAGTAACTCAATACTTGGCTTATCATCAAGTGGAATAGCGTTGATATCAACCGGCTCTTTACCCTCTCGGGCTAAGCGCTCATTGGTCATATCAAGCGCCCACTGTAAGATGGTGAGTGTTCTTAGCCCTAAGAAGTCGAACTTAACTAAGCCTGCCGTCTCAACGTCGTTTTTATCAAATTGAGTAACCGGGAATTTACCTTCATCATCACAATAAAGAGCGGCAAAGTCAGTGATTGTGGTGGGTGATATTACAACACCACCAGCATGCTTACCGGCGTTACGTGTACAGCCTTCAAGGATGCGACACATATCAATAAGCTCTTTGACCTCTTCATCACCGTCGTAGGCTTCTTGTAAACGCGGCTCAACATCAAACGCTTTAGCCAAGGTCATGCCCGGATCGCCCGGTACTAGTTTAGAAATACGATCAACAAAGCCGTAAGGGTGACCAAGTACACGGCCTACGTCACGGATAACCGCTTTTGCAGCCATGGTACCAAAGGTGATGATCTGAGATACCGCGTCACGGCCATAAAGCGCTGCTACGTGATCAATTACCTCATCACGCCTATCCATACAGAAATCGACGTCGAAATCGGGCATTGAAATACGTTCAGGGTTCAAGAAACGTTCGAATAGTAAGTCAAATTCGAGTGGATCGAGGTCGGTAATTTTTAGTGCGTAAGCAACCAATGAACCCGCACCCGAACCACGCCCTGGACCTACCGGAATATTGTTATCCTTACTCCACTGAATGAACTCCATTACGATCAAGAAGTAACCTGGGAAACCCATTTGGTTGATTACGTCGAGCTCTATTTTCAGACGCTCATCATACTCACCACGTTTTTCTTTACGCTCTTGCTCATCGGGGAATAAAAACTGAAGACGCTCTTCAAGACCATCTTCAGAGACCTTCACCAAGAAGTCTTCAATTTTCAGCGAACCGGTTGGGTAATCTGGTAAGAAGTAAGTTCCGAGCTGCACGGTCACATTACAGCGCTTAGCAATTTCAACGGTGTTTTCTAACGCTTCGGGAATATCGCTGAATAGCTCAGCCATTTGATCAGCTGTTTTAAGGTATTGCTGCTCAGAAAACCGTTTTGGTCTACGTTTGTCATCCAAGGTGTAACCATCATGGATTGCTACGCGGATTTCATGAGCTTCAAAGTTCTCTGGTTTTAAAAACACCACTTCGTTCGTTGCCACCACAGGCAACTGCTCTTTTGCAGCAAGCTCAACAGCTAAGTGCAAATAGTCTTCTTCTAAAGCACGTTCGGTACGAATAAGCTCAATGTAGTAATGATCGCTAAAATGTTGTTTATAAAAGCTTACCACAGACTCGATAAGAGCTGGGTTGCCTTTTAATAATGCTTTACCTAAATCGCCATCTTTTGCGCCTGATAATAAAATCAACCCGCTTTTGTGCTCCACCAGCCATTCACGGTCAACCACTGGGCGATGAAATAAATGCCCTCGTTGGTATGCTTTAGAGATCAATAAAGTGAGGTTTTTATAGCCTTCGTTATCTTTCGCTAAAATAGTAATTCGGCTAGGTTCATCTTCAAATTCAGGGCTTCTTAGCCAAAAATCAGCACCAACAATAGGCTTAATACCGGCACCATGGGCAGCACCATAAAAACGCACCAAACCACACAAGTTCATCTGATCGGTGATGGCCAGCGCTGGCATTTGCAGCTCTTCTGCTTTAGCGACAATTGGCTTAGTTTTAGCTAGGCCATCCACCATAGAGAAATCTGAGTGAACACGTAAGTGAACAAATTGCGGCGCAGGCATTACAGTTGCTCTCCTTTTAACGCCAAAATGCGCTGAACAGGTTTGAAGCTTTTACGATGCTCTGCAATTGCCCCGTATTGTTCAAGTGCTGCAAAATGTGCTTTAGTCGGATAGCCTTTATGGCCTGCAAAGCCATAGTCAGGATAACGCTTATCAAGCTCAATCATTTCATCATCACGAGCAACTTTCGCTAAAATAGATGCCGCCGAAATCTCTTCGACGAGGCTATCGCCTTTTACAACCGCCTGTGCTGGCACAGTTAACTGGCTAGGCACTCGATTACCATCAATAAAAACAAACTCAGGTTTTACACTTAAGCCTTCAACTGCGCGGCTCATCGCGAGCATAGTAGCGTGTAAAATGTTTAACTCGTCAATCTCAGTTGGGCTACAGCGACCAATGGCATAGCACAGGGCTTTTTCTTTTATTTCTGCGGCTAATAATTGGCGTTTTTTATCTGATAACTTTTTAGAATCTGCTAACCCGGTAATGGGGTTATTCGGGTCAAGTATTACCGCAGCGGTAACAACATCACCTACTAATGGGCCTCGGCCAACTTCATCTACACCAGCAATATAATTAACATTCGGTCGTTCAATTTGCATTTAGTAACTCCGCGACTGCTGCTGCAGCTTGTTCATTGGCATTTAATCTAATGTTTTTATGTATGGCTAAAAAGCGCGCTTTTAATTCGCTATTATCGCTATTAAGCATAGGTGTTAGCGCTGCTGATAAGTTTTCAACGTTACACTCAGTTTGTAAGTATTCTGGAACGAGTTCTTCGTCGGCTAATAAATTAGGCAACGAGAAATACTTAATATTAAAAGTGAATAACGTTTTGAAAATCCAGTAACTGAGTGGCTTAATTTTGTAGCCCACTACCATCGGTTTTTTATACAGCATACCTTCAAGTGTTGCGGTACCTGAGGCAAGTAAAATGGCATCAGCGGCTTGCATTGCAAGATTTGACTGACCATCCAATAATTGCAGTTTTAGATCTGGGGCTGTTTTTTCTAAAATCTCACAAAATTGTGCTTTTCGTTTTTCATTGACTAACGGCACCACAATTTTAAGGTCAGGATTTTGCGCTTGTAATTTCGCCGCCGTTTGAATATAGGTTTCGCTTAAAAGCCCCACTTCAGAACCACGGCTACCTGGAAGTAATGCAAGCACTTTGTCAGTTTGTGCTAAGCCAAGCTGATTACGGGCCTCAGTTTGGTCATGCTCAAGGGCAATATCATCAGCCAGTGTGTGGCCCACAAACGTACAAGGTACATCGTGCTTATCGTAAAAGGCTTTCTCGAACGGTAAAAGTGCCAGCACTAAATTAGTGGCAGCACTGATTTTATGTATACGTTTTTCGCGCCACGCCCACACTGACGGGCTAACATATTGAATCGTTTTGATTCCTGCGTCTTTTAACGGTTTTTCGACACGTAAGTTAAAGTCAGGCGCATCAATGCCAATAAATACATCTGGTGGGTTGTCGATAAAATGCTGCACCAGTTGTTTGCGTATTTTAAGTAGGCGCGGTAATCGACCAAGTACTTCAACCAAGCCCATTACTGATAATTCGTCCATATCGAATAATGTATTACAACCAGCCGCTTGCATACGCGGGCCAGCAATCCCTTCAAAAATGGCATCTGGAAAACGGCGTTTAAGTGCTTTTATTAGCCCTTCACCTAAAATATCACCTGATAACTCACCTGCCACCAAGGCAATACGTAACGGCTTTGTTTGTTCTTTCATTCGTTGATAATTCGCAACTTTTGGCACTAATAAAAATGAGTTTACCGTGTTTTAGCAGTCGGATAAATGTCACAGAGTTAATAAATACTAGAAATCGAAATAAGCATGACGACTTGCTCAATGGTTAAGCACTTTTTTGCATCTGCAGGCTGCGGGTTTGTTGGCCACTTTATAAAAAGATTTTATAAAAGAATTAAATGGGCCATAGCAACAGGACTTTTTATAACGATTAAATATTTGAAACTTTAGAGCTTTATCTCTAATCTGTAGAAAAGATGAGCAGGATTAATTCATCTTTATTTCGTATTTTCCTATTGACTAAAATGAATACAAGTTTAATATTCACAAAGTTTCAATAATTACTGAAACTTCATAACCAATAATTTGTCGTGTCTACCGCACCCGCTAACAAGGAGCTAAACGATGATAGATGAAACATTTGTGGATCTATCGCGATTGCAATTTGCAATCACTGCCCTATTTCACTTCCTATTTGTTCCCCTTACCTTAGGTATGACGTGGATTTTAGTGATCATGGAATCCGTTTACGTGATGACAGGTCGCGAAATTTATCGTGATATGACTAAGTTCTGGGGTAAGTTGTTTGGTATTAACTTTGCGATTGGTGTGGCCACGGGTCTAACCATGGAGTTTGAGTTTGGTACCAACTGGTCTTATTACTCTCACTATGTGGGCGATATTTTTGGCGCACCACTGGCGATTGAAGGCTTAATGGCTTTCTTCTTAGAATCAACTTTTGTGGGTATGTTCTTTTTAGGCTGGGAACGACTGACACGACGCCAACACCTAGCTGCAACCTTCTTAATGGCATTAGGTACTAACTTATCTGCGTTATGGATTTTAGTTGCCAATGGTTGGATGCAAAATCCGGTAGGTGCTGAATTTAATTACCAAACCATGCGTATGGAAATGACTAGCTTTGCTGAACTGGTATTTAACCCAGTTGCACAAGTTAAGTTTATTCACACCGTATCAGCAGGTTATGTTGCAGCATCTATGTTTGTACTTGGTATTAGTAGCTGGTACATCTTAAAAGGCCGCGACCTTGCTTTTGCTAAGCGCTCATTCTCGGTCGCTTCAGGCTTTGGTTTAGCGTCTATTCTGTGTGTGATTTTACTTGGTGATGAATCTGGCTACGAAGTTGGCGAGGTACAAAAAGTAAAACTCGCAACCATTGAAGCTGAGTGGCACACCGAAGAGGCCCCAGCTGCATTTACGCTAGTCGGTATTCCTGACTCTGAAGAGCAAGTTACTCACGCCGCAGTAAAAATCCCCTATGCACTGGGTATCATTGCGACTCGCTCTATTGACGAGCAAGTAACGGGCATTAAAGATCTTGAAGAACAACACGAAGTGCGTATTCGTAATGGCATAATTGCATACGAATATTTAGAAAAACTTCGTGGTGGTGAAGACACCCCAGAAAACATTGCAAAATTTGATACTTTAAAAGCAGACCTTGGCTACGGTTTGCTGCTTAAGCGCTATACCCCTAACGTGGTAGATGCAACAGAAGAAGACATTCAAAAAGCAGTGAAAGACTCATTTCCTCAAGTCGGCCCTATGTTCTGGTCATTTAGAATCATGGTTGGCTGTGGTGTGATTATGCTTGGCGTATTTGTTCTCGCGTTTTATTACAACGCACACCGCATTATTGAGCAAAAGCGCTGGTTATTATGGGCTGCGGTATGGAGTATTCCTCTGCCTTGGATTGCCATTGAATTTGGTTGGATTGTTGCGGAGTACGGCCGCCAACCGTGGGCAATTTCGGAAATTCTACCGACCTTCTTGGCAACCTCGTCACTCACGGTGAATGACTTATTGATTAGTATTACTGGTTTCTTAGTTTTCTATACAGGTCTTGCTGCTGTAGAAGGCTGGCTGATGCTGCGCTTTATTAAACAAGGCCCAAGCTCACTTCATACCGGTAAATATCACCATGAACTTGCTAAAGCGGATTCACTTGCAAGCCAAGGAGCTCAGTCATGATTTTTGATTACGAAACACTCAAACTAATTTGGTGGCTGTTAATTGGTGTCTTACTGATTGGCTTTGCAGTGACCGATGGTATGGACATGGGTGTGGCAATTTTGCTTCGCCTAGTTGGTAAAACCGATGTTGAACGCCGTACAGTTATTAACACCATTGGCGCTCACTGGGATGGTAACCAAGTTTGGTTCATTACCGCTGGGGGCGCACTGTTTGCAGCTTGGCCTATGGTATACGCAGCTGCGTTCTCAGGCTTCTACTTTGCTATGATGCTGGTGTTATTTGCGTTATTTTTCAGACCGCTAGGTTTTGATTATCGCTCAAAAATAGAATCACCACGCTGGCGTAATAACTGGGATTGGGGCCTATTTGCAGGCAGCTTTATTCCGGCTCTGGTATTTGGCGTGGCATTCGGTAACCTATTATTAGGTGTGCCTTATCATATCGACGACCTATTGCGTGTTAGTTATCAAGGTTCATTCTTTGCGTTATTAAACCCGTTTGCCATTGTTGTTGGCCTAGTAAGCTTACTGATGCTGGTTGGTCACGCAGGTATGTGGTTACAACTTCGTACTGATGCAGAAGTCGCTAAACGCTCAGCACAATATGGTCAATATGCACTGATGGCGTTTATTGTGTTGTTTGCCTTAGCAGGTGTGTGGGTATCGCAAATTGACGGTTATAAAATCGTTAGCATGGGTGATACTCAAGGCTTTGCAAACCCGCTTGCTAAAACAGTCACGCAGGCACCAGGCGCATGGCTTGATAACTATACAAAAATGCCATTAACCATACTGTTTCCTGCCCTAGCATTCGTGATGGCGGCACTGGCAATTGTGTTATCTAAATTACAAAAACCAGCAATGGCCCTGATCGCATCAAGCTTAATGCTTGCAGGCGTAATTTTAACTGCTGGTATGTCAATGTTCCCGTTTGTAATGCCTTCGAGCAACAACCCTAATATTAGTTTAACTATGTGGGATGCAGTTTCGAGCCATATGACACTTAACGTGATGTTTATCGCTGCGGTTATTTTTGTACCACTTATTCTTATCTACACAACATGGTGTTATGTGAAGATGTGGCGCAAAGTAACCATCAGTGAAATTGAAAACAACACGCACGGTAGCTATTAAGGAGATTTAAATATGTGGTATTTTGCCTGGATTTTAGGTGTTCTATTAGCCTGTACACTTGGGGTGATCAACGTAATGTGGTACGAATTTCACCAACATAAAGATTCGATTGCTGATGATGAGCTAGAGCTGTACGCGAGACTCAAAAACACTGATGACAACTAAACCCCGACCAAATCGCGCGCAGCAGCAAACGCTGCGCGCTTTTTTAAAGCAGTATAGCCAGTCCGCTTCAGGACTTCTTAAATTAAGCATTAGTCTGGGCACACTCAACGCCCTTTTAATGATTGCCTCTTGTTACCTTCTTGCAAACGCGGCTCATCAAGTCATGTTTGAACAAGCAAACTTGCAAGCCGTAAGCCCATTATTATGGCCGTTGGCAGGGCTAATTATAGTTCGCGCGTTGTTGGTTGCGCTAAGTGAACGGGTGAGTAACCTCGCCGCGTTAAAAATAAAGAACGTGATGCGTAATACACTGCTAGAAAAGCTCAGCAAACTTGGGCCAGCCTACAGTGAACAAAAAGGTCATGGCGCAACACTTAACACCTTACATAATGGGGTTGAAGCACTGCATCAATATTACGCCAACTACATTCCAAGTGTGGCTTACAGTGCGCTCATTCCATTAGCGATATTAGTGGTGATTTTTCCAACCGATTACAAAGCAGGCCTCATATTCCTTTTAACTGCCCCACTGATCCCCTTTTTTATGATTTTAGTGGGCCATAAAGCGGAGCAGTTAAACCAAGACCGCTGGCAACAGCTAGCGGTACTTGGCAATTACTTTTTTGACCGATTACAAGGACTGACTCAACTCAAGCTCTTTAATGCAACCAAGCGTGAGCTAAATAGCATCAGTCAGATTTCTGATGATTACCGTGGTGCAACTATGGGAGTATTGAAAGTCGCCTTTTTATCGTCTTTCGCCCTTGAGTTTTTAGCCACCATTAGTGTGGCACTTGTTGCCGTTATCATTGGCTTTAGATTATTTTTTGGTACGCTCGATTTTGCCACTGGATTTGTGGTGTTACTACTGGCCCCTGAGTTTTACTTACCACTTCGACAAATGGGCACTCATTATCATGCAAAACTCGAAGGGATCAGCGCCGCAGCTGGTATGGTCGACATAATCAATCAAAGCGATGTTGATGAACATGTCGGGTCATCTAAACTTAAGTTACCGCTAAAAGACATACAGCTGAATGCACTTACCTTTCACTACCCAGAAACAAACGAGGGGGTAACTGATATCAACTTAAGCCTGCCAAGCACAGGCTTAATTGCCTTTGTGGGTGAAAGTGGCTCGGGTAAAAGTACCTTGTTTGATTGCCTATTGGGCTTTCATCATCAAGCCAACAATGCCATTAGCATTAACGGGCAACCACTGAGTGATACTGCATTAGCTGATTGGCAAGCAAAGCTGGCGTGGATCCCACAACACGCCACGTTATTTTATCGGACCGTTGCAGAGAACCTGCGTTTAGCTAAACCTGATGCAAGCCAAGCAGAACTCGATGAAGCAGCGAGTAAAGCAGGTGCACTTGAATTTATTACAGCCTTACCTGATGGCTTTAACACCTTGCTCGGTGAACAAGGAGAAGGCCTCTCTGGTGGGCAAAAGCAGCGCATAGCCCTTGCCCGTGCATTTTTGAAGAATGCCCCTGTGCTAATGCTAGATGAGCCTACCGCTCACTTAGACAGCCAAACCGAGCATTTAATCAACCAAGCGATCCGCGATTATGCAAAAGACCATTTAGTGCTGGTTATTGCTCACCGACTGAATACGGTTAAACACGCCGACAATATTTACGTTATGCAACAAGGTCACATTGTTGAAGCTGGTCAGTACCAGCAACTCACTAAGCAAGCTGGCCTATTTGCTAAACTGGTGAGCCAAGGTGACGCCAATGAATAACTTTATACGTCTATTAAAACTGTGCAAACCTCATACTGGCATGCTGCTTTTAGGGGCTTTTTTAGCAAGCTTAACGGTACTTGCTAATGTCGGATTGCTTGCAATTTCGGGCTGGTTTTTAGCAGCCATGGCAGCGGCGGGAATCGCTAGTGTGCAAATGAATTACTTTACCCCTGCTGGGGTGATCCGCTTTTTAGCTATCGTGCGCACAGCATCTCGTTACGGTGAGCGGATGATAACTCATAACGCCACCTTCTTATTACTAAGCGAAATTCGCGTAAACATGTTCAGGACTCTAAGCCAGCTAAACAACGTTGACTTAGCAATGACGCGTAGTAGCGATTTATTTAACCGCCTACAGAACGATGTCGATGCGCTGGATAAATTTTACCTCAATGTACTGCTGCCGATTATTGTCGCTCTGATCAGCATTCCTATCGTGATGGCCTTCATGGCTATGTATAATGCTGAGGTTGCATTAGTGTGCTTTACTTCGCTGATGATTATTGGCGTGCTGCTTCCCGCATTGTTAAGCCATAAGCTTCACCAACAAGCGGATACCGAAACCCAGCTCTCCGCAGAGCTAAGAGCTGAACTAGCTGATACACTATCAGGTGCCAGAGAGCTTGCTGTCTATCAAGCACACGCGGCGCAATTAGCGCATTGTGATTCACTCAGTAAACAATACAACAACCAGCTCTATAATCGCCACAAAGCCGTGGCAAATAGTAATGGTTTAAGCACTTTAGTGATCCAACTCACCATGCTGGCAAGTGTCTTTATGATAATCCCGCTAGTTGCAATGGGGACCATGAAAAACGTTGAACTGGCGATGCTCGCGTTATTTGTACTAGCAAGTTTTGAAACCGTGCTTACCCTGCCTACTGCATTTATTGAATTGCCGCTTACTTTAAGTGCCGCAAAGCGACTGTTCGATCTTGAAGATAAACACAACAGCTTAGCCGAAAAACCAAACAACTTAGACGATCAGTTAGCAAACCAATTAGCGGATCAATCTGGACTTGGCCTTGAGATAAGCGAGGTCAATTACCAATACGCGGGTGCAAAAAGCAAAGCCCTTAGCAATATCAATTTTACAATTGCACCAGGCAGTAAAGTTGCCCTAGTCGGTGCCAGTGGCAGTGGCAAAACCACTCTAGTTAACTTACTCACTGGCCTTTGGCCGCTGCAATCAGGCTCATTAAAGATCACTACCAAACTAGATACCTTTGAACTTGAAAGCTTAAGCACTGCAACACGCTTTAAGCAGCTAACGATAGTTGCCCAGCAGCATCATATTTTTGATGGCACGCTACGTGAAAATCTTCGCTATGCAGCTTTTGATGCGACAGATGAGATGCTTATTGAAGCCTGTGAACACGCTGAACTTGGCTCTTGGCTTAGTAACTTAAAAGATGGGCTAAACACTCGTTTAGGCACCGCAGGCAGAAAGCTTTCTCATGGTCAGTCACGCCGTATTGCCATTGCTCAAGCTCTATTAAGGCAAGGTAATTTAATCATTCTGGATGAACCAACAGAGAGCTTAGATAATCACACTAAGCAAAACTTGCTGACTACAGTTGAGAGAATATGGGCAGATAAAACCATGCTGACCATTACCCACGACCCAGCAATGCTAAGTCGTGTTGATAAGGTTATTTGGTTAGAGCAAGGACAAGTAAGAGCCTTTGCGAGTCATGCTGAATTAGTGGCGAATGAAGCCGACTACGTAGAGCTTATTACCCGCTTTTAATCGAGCCGCTCAACGGTGACGTCAATCACACCTTGCTTTACTGAGGCAATTTGTGAAAACGCCATTTTTGATAAATCGATAATTCGACCGCGGATAAATGGGCCGCGGTCATTAATAGTCACAATCACACTTTTATTGTTAGCAATATTAGTAACTTTTACTCTGCTACCAAAGCCAAGCGTTTGATGAGCCGCGCTCAATGCCTGTTGATTAAACACTTCACCACTTGCTGTCGTTCGGCCGTGATATTTATCAGCGTAATAACTGGCTTTGCCTTTTTCTATTGCTCCTTTAGATACCGAAGGCGCACTACTACAACCACTTAAAATTAAGCTTAACAATGCAAAGACGATGAGTTTATTCATATTACTAGTTCCTTTTTGCCATGAAGATAACAAGCACTGACTTAGCAAAACCTGAACTATACCAACTTACCTAATTAAGCGAATGAGTATAAAAACAAAAAAGCCACCTTACGGTGGCTTTTATAGAAGTTCGCTTATGATTAGCGAATAATTCCGCGCTCAGAGCTTTTCACGAAGTCTATCATCAGCTGAACAGCTGGGTACTTCGCAGCATCTTCACGTAGCTCAGCGATTGCTTCTTCAACACCTAAGCTCTTACGATAAAGCGTTTTATATGCACGGCGTGTTGCCATGATTTCATCGCTCTCAAAGCCACGGCGTTTCATGCCTTCAGTATTGATTGCTACAGGGCCAGCCGGCGTACCAATGGTAGTTACAAATGGCGGTACATCTTTATTAACGCCTGAGTACATACCTACAAAGGCATGTGAACCAATTTTACAGAACTGGTGAACACCTGAGTTACCTGCAAGGATCACCCAGTCACCTACGTGTACGTGGCCAGCAACAGAGGCATTGTTAGCAAAAATAACGTTATCGCCCACAACTGCATCATGTGCAACGTGTGTGTAAGCCATAAATAAGTTGTTGCTACCAATTTTTGTTACACCTTGGTCTTGAATCGTACCACGGTGAATTGTCGCACACTCACGGATCACGTTGTTGTCACCAATGATCAGAGTCGTTGGCTCATTCGCGTACTTTTTGTCTTGGCAAGCTTCACCGACCGAAGCAAATTGGAAAATATGGTTACCAGAACCAATCGTCGATGGGCCTTTTACAACCACATGAGATTCGATGATACAGTTATCACCAATAGTTACATCGTTACCGATATAGCTGTAAGGGCCAACTGATACGTTATTTCCAAGTTTTGCACCTGGTTCGATTATCGCCGTAGGATGGATCACTATTAAAACTCTCTTCTCGCACACATGATTTCGGCAGTACACACTACTTTGCCGTCAACTTTTGCTTCTGCTGCAAATTTCCATATATTGCGGCGCTCTTTTACAAACTCTACATGCAAATGCATGGTATCGCCAGGTAATACCGGCTGTTTGAATCGCGCATTGTCGATCGCTGCGAATAAATATAGTTCGTTATCGCTACGATTTTCAACTGTCTTAAAGCCAAGTAAGCCAGTTGCTTGAGCCATTGCTTCTAAAATCAACACACCTGGAAAGATAGGTTGATTAGGAAAATGACCCGTAAAAATAGGTTCGTTCACTGTTACATTTTTAATCGCATGTAACGACTCGCCTGGCGTGTAATCAAGTACACGGTCAACAAGTAGCATCGGGTAACGATGCGGAAGTAAACTCAAGATATCCTGGATATCAAGACTATTTAATTCATTTGCCAAAATAGCATCCTTATTTGTCTTCAATATTGAGTGACTTAGTCAGTGACTCAAGTGCTTTAATGCGGTCTTTCATATCGCCAAGGTTACGGATATGGGCAATACTACGTCGCCATTCTTTGTTGGTTAGATGTGGCAAGCCTGAAGAATAAATTCCAGGTTCTGTGATTGCCTTAGTCACCATACTCATGCCGGTGATTATAGCACCATCGCATACGCTAATGTGACCATTAATTGCTACCATGCCGCCAATCTGACAATTCCTACCGATCACAGTGCTACCTGCAAACACAGAACAGCCAGCAACCGCTGTACCCGAACCGATCTCGACATTATGCGCTATTTGACATTGATTATCGATAATTACATTGCTGTGGATGATAGTATCGTCTAGTGCACCACGGTCAATCGTAGTAGACGCCCCTACCTCAACCTTATCACCGATGATTACTCGGCCAAGTTGTGGTATTTTCACCCATTCGCCACGCTCGTTGGCATAGCCAAAACCATCACTGCCCACAACCGTGTTCGCTTGGAATAAACAATCGCTACCAATTTCTACTTCATGGTAAACGCTTACATTTGCCCAAAGCTTAGTGCCTTGACCAATTTTTGCGTGCTCACCAATAAAACAGCCTGGGCCAATCTGCACATCGTTTGCTATAACAGCGCCCGCTTCAATCACCACATTGGCAGCGATCGCGACATTATCGCCAATAGAGGCTGAATCGTGAATGACTGCACTTGGGTGAATCCCTGTCACAGCTGCACGCGGTGTGGTATCCATTAGCTGGGCAAGCTTGGCGTAACAAACATAAGGGTTAGCAACAATGAGTTTATTACCCGAAAAAAACTCAGCATCTGCCGGTGATAAAATCACCGCACTTGCTTGAGTATCTTCTAATTGCGAGCGATATTTCTTGTTCGCCAAAAATGCAATATGCCCATGTTGGGCATTTGCAAGTGTAGATATTTTTTTAATCTCTGTGGCGCCGTCACCTTGAAGGTCAGCGCCCAGAAGATCCGCTATCTGCGAAAGCGTGTAGTTTTGCATATATGATTTCTATTGCTTACTTACTTTTTCAACAACTTTGCTTGATAAGTCATCGACAGTTTTAGGGTTAACATAAATCGTTGTTTCTTTAACTTTAACTTCATCGAATTTGCCAGCTTTCGCTACTTCTTCGATTGCATCTAAGATTAGCTTTTGAACTTTAGCTAGTTCTTGGTTTTGACGCATTTTGATTTCTTGCTCTAAAGGACGACCTTTTTCAGCAAGTTGCTGCTGCATGCCTTGAATCTTAGTACGTAATTCTTCTTTTTGCTTGTCGCTCATCGTTGTTGCTTCACGCTTGAACTTTTCAGCTTCAAAACGGATATCACCTTGAAGTTTTTCTAGTTCTTGACGACGCTCTGAGAATTCAGCTTCTAAAGTTTGCTCTACTTTCGCCATTTGTGGGATTTGCTTGTAGATTTCTTGCATATCAACGATACCTACTTTGTGCGCGAATGCGTTAGTAGATAGACCCATAGATAAAGTAGCAAGTAGTGCAAAAGCTGTTGATTTAATTGATTTATTCACGAAAAAACTCCTTTAGAATGTATTACTAATGTTAAAGCTGATGGTCTTCGTATCGTCATCTTCTTCTTTTTGCAATGGATACGCAAAACTGATCAGCATTGGACCCATCGGAGAGATCCATTGTAGAGAAAGACCAGTTGAAACCCTAAAACGCATCGGATCTGAGTAATCATCCAATTTTGCACGCTCGTCTGTTGAAAGGTTTTGATAACGGTCAATATTAAACTCTGTATCCCATACGTTTGCAGCATCTACGAAGAAGCTAGTACGTACAGAGCTGGTGTTTTCTTCATCTAAGAAAGGTGTTGGAACAATAAGCTCCATCCCTGCTACCGCTTTGGCGTTACCACCAATTCGGCCTGCTGTTTGAAGTTGGTCAAACTCTGACGCACCACCAATACTACCTGTTGTAGTACCATCAGGTAATGGTGTACCAGGAATACTTTGCGGATAACGTGATACAGCTCGTGGAAGAATCGTATTTCGGTCAAAGCCACGTAGTTCCATTTCAGTAATTCTGAAGAACTCTTGGAACGGCAGTGTTTGGTCATAACCATTGGTTGTACCATAACCATTACCATAACCAAGTGCTGCACGCGTTGAGAATACCCAGCGGTGGTCATTACTGATTGGCCAGTAAAAACGCGAGTCATAATTTAGCTTAAAGTACTGTAAATCTGAGTTCGGCGTTGTCGCTGTTAAGTTAAGCGACTGACGTGAACCTGCTGTTGGGAATAAACCACGGTTAACAGTTACACGCGACCAACCTGCACTTAACTCGTACTTAGTAAAGTCGAAGCCCGCATCTGGGTTATCTGGATCTAAGAAAGTTTCACGAATTACACGTGTTTGCTCGTATTCTGCAATATCAGATAACTCTTCTTGCACCCAACGAACACCAAAGTTAATACGGTTTACTGCATCGATTGGGAAACCGATGTTAGTACCAATACCATAACTCTTCGATTTATAGTCGATTAGGCTGAATTTACTCGCATCATAGTTACTGTAGAAGATACTGCTACCTTGCGATACACCGTCTGGCGTAAAGTAAGGGTCAGTGTATGACACACTAATACGCTCAGAACCGCGCGAGGTATTAATGTTGAAACCAATTTGGTTACCAGTACCTAAGAAGTTTGATTCACTCACACCGATGTTAAATTGCAGACCTAAGTAAGAGCCATACGCAAGACCTGCGTTAAAGCTACCTGCAGATTGTTCTTTAACTGTAAAATCGACATCAACTTGGTCATCAACACCAGGAACTGGCACCACGTTAAAATCAACGCTTTCCATGTACGGTAAACGCTGAATTTGTAGTTTAGAGCGCTCAAGGCTTTGATTTGATAACCATGCACCTTCAAGTTGCGTCATTTCACGGCGTACTACTTCATCTGAAGTATTTTGGTTACCACCTACGATGATACGACGAACATAAACACGCTTGCCCGGATTAACAGAAAGCGTTAATTGTACTTCTTTATTTTCGTCATCAATTTCTGGGATGGTACGTACTTCAGCATTGGCATAGCCAAAACGTGCTAAGTAGCTTTTGATAAACTCTTCAGACGATGTCACCACAGAGCCGTTATAAAGCTCACCTGTTTTCAGTGGGATAACACTTCTGATTAATTCTTCACGACCTAACAAGTCACCAATAAAGTCAAAGCCTTTCACTTTATACTTAACGCCTTCAGTGATATTTGCTGTTACATAAACAGAATCACGCTCTGGGCTTACTGATACTTGTGTCGAATCGATATTAAAACGTAGGTAACCACGGTCTAAGTAGTAACTACGAATTTTCTCTAAATCGCCTTCGATGGTTTGCTTTTGGTAGCGGTCACTCGACATGAATTTCCACCACGGTAAATCTTGCTGTGATTCAGCTAATTTAAGTAGCTCTTCATCCGAGAAAAGTTCGTTACCAACCAAGTTAATTTGACGAATTGACGCAGCGTCACCTTCATCAAATTTGAATAGAAGTTTTACACGGTTACGCGGTAACTTAGTAATGCTTACATCCACTTTTGCATTGTACTTACCAATACTGTGGAAGAATTCAACTAAGCCTTTTTCAATGTTATCAAGGACTGTTTTATCAAGCGGCTCACCAGTACGGATATCTTGCTGGTCTAGCGACTCATTAAGCTGCTCATCTTTGATGTCTTTATTGCCATCAAACTCGATCATACTGATCGTTGGGCGCTCAGTCACACGGAAGATAACACTATTGCCATCACGTAATGCTTTAATATTGTCAAAGTGACCTGAACGATAGAGAGCCTTTATGGTTCTAGAAATTGTGTACTCATCAATATTATCGCCCACGTTGATCGGAATATGCGTTAACGCTGCACCTAGTGCAACACGCTGTAAACCTTCAACTTTTAAATCATCTACAATAAAGGAGTTTTGGCCTAGGGCTGCAAAGCTAGCACCTAATAAACTTGAAACTGCCAAATGTTTTTTTATAGCCATTTTGTTATCTTTATCCTTTACAACTGTATTACCGCTCAACACCTTATAAATTTAACTTTTGCGGTGTTTTACAATCGTGTTCAAATTGGAATTTTTCGCTTATTTGTTATAAACGCGATACATCATTGAACAAAGCGAAACATGTTAAAAACAGAAGCAACAAGGCCCCCACTTTAAAACCAAATTCTTGCGTCTTTTCAGAGACCGGCTTTTTGCGAAAAAGTTCAATTATGTAATACATTAAGTGCCCACCATCTAGCACTGGCAGCGGTAATAAGTTAAATACGCCAAGGTTTACACTAATTAATGCTAAAAAGCTTAAAAATGCAACCAAGCCATAGCTTACGCTAGTTCCCGCACCAACTGCAATGCCCACCGGGCCACTTAAATTTTTAACCGACACCTGACCGGTAATTAAATTACCAATCATGTCAAAACTAAGGGTAATTAAACGCCATGTTTCTTGTATGCCCAGCACAATACTATCGACTGGGCCATAATGTCTAGTTTCAATATAGTTTTCTGGCCATGGCTCAACCACCGGAGACACACCTAAAAAGCCCTGAGCAACGCCCGCATCATTGGTTCTGCTTTGTGGCGTCACTGACAGCTCTTTTATACTATCTTGCCTTTGTACACTAAATTGTAAGGATTTGTTAGGTGATTGCTGAATTAGTGAAACTAACTCGCTCCAACTGCTGATATTTTCGCCATTTACGGCAATAATTTTATCTGTAACTTGCAAGCCCGCAGCCTCTGCCGCAGAGCCTTTACTGATCATAGCCACTTCTAGAAGTGCTTTCGGGCGAAATGGCACAATACCAATAGAGGTTAATGGTGGAACATCTTGTTGATCCAACTTCCAACCATCTAAATTAAGAGTACGCACATGCTTTTGATAATTCTGATCACGAAGCGTGATGACAACACTTTGCTCACCTAAGCGACTCATTAACGAGAATGTGGCATCTTGCCAAGTGTTAATGTCGTCTTCACCAATTTTAATAATTTGCTGGTTTGGCTCAATATTGGCCGCAGCAGCACGGCTGCCTTGAGTCACTTCACCCACCACAGGTTTTAATGACTGAACGCCCACCATATACATTACAGCAAGGGCAAAAATAGCAAATAAGAAGTTTGCCATCGGGCCTGCAGCCACAATCGCAATACGTGCTTTTACTGATTTAGCATTAAATGATAAATGACGCTGCTCTGGCGGCACTTCATCTACACGCTCATCAAGCATTTTCACATAACCACCCAGTGGTATAGCTGCAATCACATATTCGGTTTGTTGTTTGTCGTACCATTTGACTAATGGCTTACCAAAGCCAATTGAAAAACGCAGCACTTTCACACCCGCTTTGCGCGCAACCCAGAAATGACCATATTCATGCACAGTCACTAAAATACCCAGGGCAAGAATGAATGAACCAAGATTCCAGAAAAAATCAAACATGCTAGTTGATGCCTCTTTTGACAAACTCAGTTGCTTTTAAACGTGCAGCTTGGTCGCAAGCTAAAATCTCATCAAGCGTTTGCACATTAATGTTTTGTGTTGCATTGAGCGTTTCAGCGTTAACGCGATAAATATCTGTGAAGCCGATTTGCCCACCTAAAAAGGCGGCAACGGCTATTTCATTCGCCGCATTGACCGTCGTTGTTGCACCTTGCCCCATTTCACACGCATCAATGGCAAGTTTTAAATTAGGGTAACGAGCGTAATCTGGCTTAGTGAAGGTAAAATCTGCCATTTGTGAAAAATCGAGCGGTTTGACACCGGCATCAACACGTTCAGGAAAGGCTAATGCGTGAGCTATTGGTGTGCGCATGTCAGGGTTGCCCATTTGCGCAAGCACTGAGCCATCTTTATATTGCACCATTGAATGGATAATACTTTGTGGATGGATCACGACTTCTATGTCGCTGGCATGACAGTTAAAGAGCCACTTGGCTTCAATAAACTCAAGGCCTTTATTCATCATAGTGGCTGAATCGACAGATATTTTTTGTCCCATCGACCAATTAGGGTGTGCCACCGCTTCTGCTACAGTCACGGATGGTAATGTCGCTAAATCACGCGTTAAGAAAGGACCACCAGAACCAGTAAGCAAAATTTTGCTCACACCATGATCGGCAAGTAAGCCCGATGCAGTTTGTAGCGATGCAGGCATACACTGGAAAATAGCATTATGTTCGCTATCGATTGGCAATAAGGTAGCGCCATGTTGTTTTACTTTATCAATAAACAACTGACCCGACATAACGAGTGATTCTTTATTAGCGAGCAGTACTTTTTTTCCTGCTTCAACCGCACTTAACGTCGGCAGCAAACCCGCAGCACCCACTATCGCCGACATCACAGCATCAACATCAACGTGAGCAGCAAGTTCACTCATCGCTTCAATACCTGCTAGCACCTCAGTTTTACACGCACTGTTAGCGAGTAAGTGTTGGAGGGCTTTGGCAGCGTGTTGGTCAGCCATAACAGCAAATTTAGGCTGATGTGCGATACACAGTTCAGCCATTTTTTCAGCATTTTTACCTGCTGCTAATGCAAAAATCGCAAAGCGCTCTGGGTTTCTAGAAACAACATCTAAGGTGCTTAAACCGATTGAGCCAGTTGCGCCTAATACGACAAGTTGCTCTAGTTTGCTCATAAACTTAATGTCCATGCATAGCAAAGTACAAAGATTGGCGCAGCCGCGGTTAAGCTATCAATACGGTCTAAAATACCGCCGTGCCCAGGTAAACATGAACCGCTGTCTTTCAAGCCGACTTCACGTTTAAACATACTTTCTAGTAAATCGCCCACCGCTGAGAATAACGCGATAAATGCAGTCATAACGGCATAAATTGGCCACACAGCCATATCAACATTGGTGAAGTGACAAAATACGAGTACAAAAATAATTGAGGCAACCACACCACCTAATAAACCTTCGATGGTTTTATTCGGGCTCACTTTAGGCATTAACTTGTGTTTACCTAGGTTTTTACCGGTAAAGTATGCACCAATATCTGCACTCCAAACGATACCAAGTACAACCAAGATAAGCATTGAGCCAAAGTGAGTTGATTCGCCATAACCTGCGCTGCGTAGCGTATTTAATGCAAGCCACAGTGGGACTAAGGTTAAAAAGCCTGCAATAGCACGCATGACAATGCCTTCATTCCATGCTTTAGCCATTGCTGGGTAGCGCCAAACTAAGTAAGTCGCCACAATCCACCATGCAAATGACAGCGTAAATAAATAGTTTGCATCACCCACTAATTGGCCATTTTGCCAAAGTGATTCAATTGGCCAATGCCAGTTGAGTAGTGCCAAAAACGCAGCCGTTGCTGCAACAAATCCAAAACGCTTAACTTTATCGCACAGGCCCATAAACGCAGACCATTCCCATGCACCAAGTAAAACAATACCGGCGGCGATATAACTAAATAGTGTTAATGGGGTATAAAAAACCAAAATAAGTGCAAGTGGTGCCAACACGAGCGAGGTTAAAATTCGTTGTTTTAGCAATGTGTGTACCTTCAACTAGTAATTAGGTCTCGGCGAGTAATTGTTTTATTTGTTCGCCTGTACAACCAAATCGTCGCTCTCTGGCAACGTAACATGCGATAGCGTCAGCAAATGCAGCTTCATTGAAGTCTGGCCAAAGCGTATCGGTAAAGTAAAGCTCAGCATAAGCCGCTTGCCATAAAAGGAAATTACTGATGCGTAAATCTCCGCCAGTGCGGATCATTAAGTCAAGTTCACCTTGATCAGCCATACTCATTTGTTCGGCCATTAGCTCTTCAGTAATGTCTTCTGCAGCCATTTCACCGGCTGCGACTTTTTTCGCAAGCGTTGTTGCGGCGTTAGTGATATCCCAACGCCCACCATAATTAGCTGCTACGTTTAACTGTAGACCCGTATTATTACGGGTTAATTCATGGGCTGCATCAACTTTATTGCGCAAACCTTCTGAAAAGCGTGATAAATCACCAATTATGTTCAGCTTTACATTATTTTTATGAAGTTTTTTAACTTCTTTGCCCAAAACGAATAAAAATAGCTCCATAAGCGTATTTACTTCGTCCTCTGGACGTCGCCAATTTTCGCTACTAAATGCGAACAGTGTTAACGACTGTATACCTAAGCGAGTACAAAATTGCACTGATTGACGAACCGCATCAACGCCCTTTTTGTGCCCATAAACACGTGGGCGATTTTTCGCTTGCGCCCAACGTCCGTTGCCATCCATGATTATAGCGACATGCTTAGGCAAACTTTGCTGGGAAATTTTATCAGCGTTAAGAACCATAAATATCGAGTATTCCATAAAAAAACGCCGTCTAGTATACCCTAGACGGCGTTTCAAAACTAATAAATTTAGTTGCTGCTGTTCGCTTTCAGTATCAATGCCTGAAAGATAAACAGCGACAATTAGATTTCCATTAGCTCAGCTTCTTTCGCTGTTAACTGTGCATCCATCTCTTTGATGAATTTGTCAGTAAGCTTTTGGATCTCGTCTTCAGCTTGACGTGCTTCATCTTCAGAAATGTCTTTTTCTTTCAATAAGCTCTTGATATCGCCATTCGCGTCACGACGGATGTTACGTACCGCAACACGGCCACCTTCAACTTCACCACGTACGATTTTGATAAGGTCTTTACGACGCTCTTCTGTAAGTGGAGGAAGTGGAACACGAATAACAGTACCTGCAGACATCGGGTTTAAACCTAAGTCTGAAGCCATGATCGCTTTTTCTACTGCTTGCGCTAGTGACTTATCGAACACGCTGATTGCAAGTGTACGAGAGTCTTCAATTGTTACGTTAGCAACTTGGTTTAATGGTGTATCAGCGCCATAGTAAGACACTTGAATACCGTCAAGTAATGCAGGGTGTGCACGGCCTGTGCGAATTTTAGATAATTGACTGCCTAGTGCCGCAACACTTTTTTGCATACGTTCTGACGCATCTTTTTTGATATCGTTAATCACGGTTCAATCCTAATCTATTTGCTAGTTTCATCTGAGGCTTGTGAAGAGATAAGCGTTCCTTCATCTTCGCCCATAATAACACGCTTAAGCGCGCCTGATTTATTCATGTTAAATACGCTTAATGGCATGTTGTGGTCACGCGCCAGCGTAAATGCAGCTAAATCCATAACCTTAAGCTCTTTTTCAATGATTTCATTGTAGCTTAAGTGGCGATATAGTGTAGCTTCTGGGTTTTTCACTGGGTCATCAGAGTAAACGCCGTCAACTTTAGTCGCTTTGATTACAGTATCTGCTTCAATTTCAATACCACGTAAACACGCTGCAGAATCAGTCGTGAAGAATGGGTTACCTGTACCTGCTGAGAAAATAACAACACGGCCAGATTTTAATAGGCTGATAGCTTCTGCCCAGTTGTAAGCATCACACACACCGTTAAGCGGGATAGCTGACATTAAACGGCAATTTACAAATGCACGGTGTAGTGCATCACGCATTGCTAAACCATTCATTACAGTGGCAAGCATACCCATGTGGTCACCCACAACGCGGTTCATACCCGCTTCTGCCAATGAACCACCACGCAAGAAGTTACCGCCACCGATAACTAAACCTACTTCTACGTCGAGCTCTACAAGTTCTTTAATTTCTTGAGCCATACGGTCAAGTACTTTCGGGTCGATGCCGAAGCCTTCGTCTCCCATTAATGCTTCACCGCTAAGTTTAAGAAGAACACGTCTAAAAATAGGTTTACGATTGATAGTCATAATATTTGGGCCAGCCTTAGTAATGAGATAAAAAATAACCGCGCTATGGTTACACATAAAACGCGGTTATTTTAAAGAATTTTCATCAGTGACGCAAAAGCTAATAGCAGATTAATTTCATCTAATTGCCCTACGTCACTAACTTAGAAAATTACTCGCCTTTTGCAGCAGCGATTTGAGCAGCTACTTCAGCAGCGAAGTCTTCTTCTTTACGCTCGATACCTTCACCAACTTCTAAACGTACGAAGTTAGTAACAGTTGCGCCTTTCTCTTTAAGAATTTCGCCAACAGTTTTCTTAGGTTCCATGATGAAAGCTTGACCAGTAAGAGAGATCTCACCAGTGAATTTCTTCATACGACCAACAACCATTTTCTCAGCGATTTCAGCAGGCTTGCCTTCGTTCATCGCGATGTCGATTTGAACTGCTTTTTCTTTTTCAACAACGTCAGCTGGTACGTCTTCTGGGTTTACGAACTCAGGCTTAGACGCAGCTACGTGCATAGCAACTTGCTTAAGAGTTTCTTCGTCAGCGTCACCAACTACAACAACACCGATACGGTCGCCGTGGCGGTAAGAAGAAAGTTTGTCACCGTCGATGTACTCAACGCGACGAACGTTGATGTTTTCACCGATTTTAGCAACTAGAGCAACACGAGTTTCTTCGAACTGTGCTTTAAGTGCTTCGATGTCAGCTTTTGATTCAACAGCAGCATCTAATACTTCGTTAGCGAAGCCAAGGAAGTTTGAATCTTTAGCAACGAAGTCAGTTTGACAGTTAACTTCAAGAAGAGCAGCGAAACCGTTACCTTCTTTGATTAAGATTGTACCTTCAGCAGCGATGTTACCAGCTTTTTTAGCAGCCTTTGCAGCACCGCTCTTACGCATGTTTTCGATCGCTAACTCGATGTCACCGTTAGTTTCAGTTAACGCTTTTTTACAATCCATCATGCCAGCGCCAGTGCGCTCGCGTAATTCTTTAACTAGGGCAGCAGTTACAGCCATTAGAATATCCTCAATTGAATTCTGTTATAGGGAAGCGGTATAGGCCGCTTAACAAGAATAACAAGTCTTCACCTCAAATAGATGAAGACTTGATGACAGCTAATTACTCAGCTTCTACGAAGTCGTCTTTCTCAGCTTGAGCAACGATGTTGTTCTCACGACCTTCAGTGATCGCAGCTGATACAGCGCCTGTGTAAAGTTGGATAGCACGGATCGCATCGTCGTTACCAGGAACGATGTAATCAACACCGTCTGGGTTAGAGTTTGTATCAACGATAGCAACAACAGGAATACCTAGGTTGTTAGCTTCACGGATAGCGATGTGCTCGTGGTCTGCATCGATAACGAAAAGCGCGTCTGGAAGACCGCCCATATCTTTGATACCACCAAGGCTCTTTTCAAGCTTTTCCATTTCACGAGTAAGCATTAACGCTTCTTTCTTAGTTAATTTCTCGAAAGTACCGTCTTGGCTTTGCGCTTCAAGGTCTTTAAGACGCTTGATTGATTGACGAACTGTTTTCCAGTTAGTCAACATACCACCTAACCAACGGTGGTTTACGTAGAACTGCTCGCTTTGAAGAGCTGCTTCTTTAACTGCTTCGCTTGCTGCGCGCTTAGTACCAACGAAAAGTACTTTACCTTTGTTAGAAGCTGCGTTCGATAAGAACTTAAGTGCTTCGTTGAACATTGGTACAGTTTGCTCTAGGTTGATGATATGAACACGGTTACGAGCGCCGAAGATGAAAGGCTTCATCTTAGGGTTCCAGTAACGTGCTTGGTGACCAAAGTGAACACCAGCTTGAAGCATATCGCGCATTGAAACGTTTGCCATTTGTATAATCCTCTATAATTTAGGGTTAGGCCTCCACATATCCCATAGCACCAACACCGTAGTTAATTTGTAACTTAAGTGCACCCAAGTGTATGTGACGATACGTGTGTGTGTTAAAATAAAATTGTGTTTGCCTTAAATACAAAAAATCAGTTAAGAATTTATTTGTAAAAAGACGGCGCGCTTTATACCATATTAAAATTGAAAACTCAACGTCTAGTGCAAAATTTGTGCACTGAAAACTGACCTGAAAAACAACTTTGGAGCCTCAATGAGTGCTGTGATCAAGACCCCTGAAGAAATCGAAAAAATGCGTGTTGCCGGGCGCTTAGCCGCCGAGGTACTTGAAATGATAGAACCGCATGTGGTGCCAGGTGTAACCACAGATGAACTAAATACAATTTGTCACGATTATATCGTTAATGTTCAAGATGCTATTCCAGCACCGCTTAATTATCACGGTTTCCCAAAATCAATCTGCACCTCAGTGAACCATGTTATCTGTCACGGTATTCCTAACGACAAACCACTTAAAGAAGGTGACAGCGTAAATATTGATATTACGGTGATCAAAGATGGCTATCACGGCGACACATCTAAAATGTTCCATGTGGGCACACCTAATATCCAAGGCAAACGCCTTGCTGATATCACACAAGAAAGCCTTTACCTTGCAATTAAAATGGTAAAACCAGGCGTTCGCCTAGGTGATATTGGCGCTGCAATTCAAAAATACGCAGAAAGCTTTAACTATTCAATCGTACGCGAATACTGTGGTCACGGTATTGGTGCTGAGTTCCACGAAGAACCACAAGTAATGCACTATGGTAAAGCTGGAACTGGCGAAGTGTTAAAAGCGGGTATGTGCTTAACAATCGAGCCAATGGTTAATGCTGGTAAACGTCAATGTAAGTTACTTAAAGATAATTGGACAGTTGTAACAAAAGACCGTTCATTGTCTGCGCAGTGGGAACACACCCTGTTAGTGACTGAAAATGGTGTTGAAATTTTAACGCTCCGATCAGATGATACTATCGACAGGATCATCGAACACTAGGAGCCAGCCCCTGTGGCATTACCCAATAAAGTAAAAAAGTTGCTCAGCCAAGCTGAGCAACTTAGCGATTATCGCGACTGTTCTAGTTATTTTTATAAATGGCTACAGAACGAATTCTCAAAACAACCCGTTAGCAACTTAATTAATGCCCGCGCTGAGTTTATCGACCGCCTATTAATTAAATTGTTTCACGATTACGACCTTTCTCACGAAAGTGACTTAGCTCTAATTGCTGTGGGCGGCTATGGTCGTGGTGAACTGCATCCCTACTCCGATATCGACTTTATGCTACTGGTGAGTGAACAGCCAAGCGAAGCTGTGTGTGAGAAAATTGGCCAGTTCGTCACCATGCTTTGGGATCTTAATTTAGAAATTGGTCACAGCGTTCGCACCATAGAACAAGCATTAGAACAAAAACGCGAAGATGTGACATTTGCTACCAGTTTACTTGAGAGTCGATTAATTTTCGGTAATCACATCGAATTCGAAAAATTAAAAAATCATTTAATTGATTCGCCAATTTGGCGCTCAGACGAATTCTTTTTGGCGAAAGTACAAGAACAAAATCTACGCCATAGAAAATGCCATGGTACGGCTTATAACCTTGAGCCAAATATCAAAGAGAACCCAGGTGGCCTGCGAGATTTACAAACCATTATTTGGGTTGCTAAAAAGCACTTTAGAGCCGAAACATTACAAGAGCTGATCAATCACGGCTACCTCACCCATGAAGAATATCAAGAACTACTAGAGTGTTTAGAAAACCTCTGGAATATTCGTTTTGCACTGCACCTAGCTGCGGGGCGCTCTGAAAACCGTTTGCTGTTCGATCACCAACCTCACGCTGCAGAAATTCTCGGCTTTGGTAGTGATGGTAAAGCTTCGGTTGAGCGCATGATGAAACGCTTATTCAGGATCATGAGTCGCGTACGTGAGCTTAACCAAATGCTGCTGTCATATTTCGAGCAAAGCATTTTACCGGGTGCCGGTGAGCTACCTGTCATTGAACTTGATCGTAACTTTGAGCGCATTGGCCATCAAATTCGTGTAAAAAATCCGTCGGTGTTCTTTCGTCGGGATCAGCTATTTGTGTTGTTCGAGCATATTGCTGATAACCCTGAGATCACCCATATTTACCCAAGTACCATACGTACAATGCGCCAAGTGCGTCGTCGTTTACTGGGTGATTTACAAGATTACGCCGCCTGTCGCGAAGCATTTTTACGCTTAATAAAACACCCTAACGGTATGGGCCGTGCATTTACGCTAATGCACAAGCACGGCATTATTGCCGCCTACTTACCACAGTGGCGAAACATCTTCGGGCAAATGCAGTTTGATTTATTTCATGCCTATACCGTGGATGAGCACACCCATAAGCTTATTAACAATATTTATAAGTATTTTGATAAGTCAAAAGTGAGCGAGTTTCCACTTTGTAGTGAAATCGTCACCCGCATGGATAAACCTGAGTTACTTTATTTAGCCGGTATATTTCATGATATCGCCAAAGGGCGCGGCGGCGATCACTCAGAGCTAGGTTCAGTTGATGCGATTGCGTTTGCTAAATTGCACCGCTTCCCATCATCAGACGGTAAGCTCATCTCTTGGTTAGTAGCTAATCACTTACTTATGTCGGTCACGGCGCAGCGTAAAGATATTAATGACCCTGATGTGATTAAAGACTTTGCAAGCAAAGTAAAAAATGAGCGTCAGCTCGATTACTTATACTGCTTAACGTTGGCCGATATTCGCGCGACCAACGATAATCTGTGGAACGATTGGAAAAACACCCTACTCCGTGAGCTGTATTTACATACCCAGCGAGCACTGCGCTTAGGGCTTGAAAATCCAATGGACCAACGTGACCAAATTCGAGATAAAAAGCAGCAAGCTAAACAACGCTTATTGAATCACGGCTGTAACGAAGATCAGATCGACTTAATTTGGAGCCGCTTTAAAGCCAATTACTTTACCGCTTTTAGCGAACAACAAATTTCGTGGCACACAGAACACTTATTAAATTGTGAAGATTTAAGCCTACCAAGTGTGACCGTGTCTGACACCGCAATGCACGGTGGTACGCAAGTGTTTGCCTACAGCCCTTACTCGGGAAGTTTATTCTCCCGTCTTGTGAGCGTTATTGGTTCGAAAAAAGCGCAAATTCAACATGCACAAGTGTTAACCACTAAAGATGGCTACGTGCTGTTTAGCTTTGTTATTTTAGAGGTTAATGGTGACCCAATTGCAAGTAACCGAGCGCAAGGTATTAAACGCGCTTTAGAACAGGCGATTAGCGATCCGAAAAAGAAAATTCGCATCAAAAAGAACCGCTCACAGCGCTTCAAAGATTTTAATATCAAACCAAAAATTGTGCTTAGACCGCATGCGCGTAAAGATCGCAGCTTAATTGAAATTCAAGCGGTGGATATTCCGGGTCTATTAACGAAAATTGCGGAAGTATTTCAAGCACACTTATTACATATTCATGCCGCGCGGATCACCACTGTTGGTGAGCGTGCAGAAGATTTCTTCGTGGTATCAAATAACGAATACCAAGCATTAACAGACGAAGAACAGGCTAAAATTCATCAAGCATTGCGTAAAAAACTCAACGCAGAAACCGAATAAGAGGATCTTATGTCAGATTTAAAAACCATGATCGAAAACGCCTGGGACAACCGCGATAGCATCAGCCCAAGCACAGTATCAAGTGAAGTTAAACAAGCAATTATCGACGCGCTTGAATTACTTGATAGCGGTGCTGCGCGTGTTGCTGAAAAAATCAGTGGTGAGTGGGTTGTACATCAATGGTTGAAAAAAGCGGTGCTACTGTCTTTCCGTATTCGTGATAACCAACCAATGAGCGATGGTGTTAATCAGTTTTACGACAAAGTACCCCTTAAGTTTAGCGACTATACACCAGAGCAATTCCAACAAGGCGGGATGCGTGTTGTGCCAAATGCTGTGGCACGTAAAGGCAGCTTCGTAGGTAAAAACGTGGTGCTAATGCCATCTTATGTCAACATTGGCGCCTACGTTGATGAAGGTACGATGGTTGATACATGGGCAACGGTTGGCTCGTGTGCACAAATAGGTAAAAACGTTCACTTGTCGGGCGGTGTGGGCATTGGTGGTGTACTTGAGCCACTGCAAGCAAACCCAACTATTATCGAAGATAACTGTTTTATCGGCGCACGCTCTGAAATTGTTGAGGGCGTTGTGGTCGAAGAAGGTGCGGTTATTTCAATGGGTGTTTACATCAGCCAAAGCACACGTATCTATGATCGTGAAACTGGCGAAACTCATTACGGTCGAGTGCCAGCAGGTGCGGTTGTTGTTCCTGGTTCTCTACCGTCAAAAGATGGTTCGCACAGCCTATACGCTGCCATCATCGTGAAAAAAGTTGATCAACAAACTCGCGAAAAAGTAGGTATTAATGCCCTACTTCGCTCGATTGATGAATAATAAAGCGGAGCTTTAAGCCGTCAGCCGTCAGCCGTCAGCCGTCAGCCGTCAGCCGTCAGCCGTCAGCTTAAGTTTGAGATAAGAAGCGCGATGCTAACTAGTTTCGCGCTTTTTTATTATCTGTAATGCAATGATTTTTAGCTAGTTTGTTGAGATATACTCACAAATATGTTTTAGTATAAAAAACAAACAAAAAATAATAGTGAAAATGTTCAAGTCTTTTCGGAGTTTTACCCACACGGAATTATTTTATTACACAGGACTATTCTATCTTGTTGCAATCATACTGTTTGCATCACGTAGCTACCTATACGATTTTTTTGTCACCGACACAAATTCACATCGCACTGAGGTCAAAGAGCTTGAAGTTGCTTTAACATCGCACGTTAATAAAGATTATGTTTTTGAAGCATTGCAAACGACCTTAGATGGCCTTGCAACACCCGATCGAGTTGCAGTTAAAATCCAGTGTTATACAGCTTTCTGTGATGTTAGTTTCACGAATCCGTTTATCACCATTAACGACCACAATCACTACAGTGCAGAAGTAAAGCGTGTGTTTGAGCAAAATGTTGCTTCCCTTCGCCGAAAAAATACGACTCACTAGTTTCAGACTCTATTACTTAGGGCTTAAAACTTAAAGCTCCTCGGCTAAATTGTTACATCTTATTTCAAATACACATTTTATCGCTTAATTACGGCTATTCAGCGTTACTTCTGACATACATTTCATTTACCTCACTGGCACTTTTTTTACATCGCACTACAATGCAGACAAATTGATTTTGGAACACACACAATGAACCTGACACGTAGTTCGCTGAAAAACCCTGCGAGTGTTATTGTCATCTTGGTGTTGATTATGTTGTTTGGCATGTTGAGTATTTTTAAGCTGCCAATTCAGCTCACACCAGATATTGAGCAACCGCAGATCACTATTTTCTCTGGCTGGCGACAAGCTGCACCTGAAGAGATTGAATCGGTGATCATTGAGCCGCTTGAGAACGCAGTAAAAAACACCCCGGGTGCGCTAGAGGTTAATACTTACATTAACCGTGGCAATGGCTCTATCACGTTGACTTTTGCTGTTGGACAAAACATGCAACAGGCCATGCTTGATGTGTTAACAAGCCTTAACCAAGCGCCGCCCCTGCCGTTAGATGCATTTGATCCTGTGGTTTTTGCTGGCGGTAATAATGGTGAAGCCGCAGCAACGTTACTGGTCACTCCAAAAGATTTTAATAGCGACAGCCTTGATTTAGACATGGCGCAGTTCCAAAAACAAATCGATGAATTTGTTGAGCCCCGTTTGGCACGTATCCCTGGTGTTGCCCGCGTTGACTTAGCCAGTGAACGACCAAAAGAATTACGTATTACCTTTGACCCTCACAAAGCCGCTGCACTTGGCGTCAGCCTTGACCAAATTAGTAACGTATTAGCCAGCTCACGCGATACCTCTGGTGGCCTTGCCAATGTTGGCCGTCGTCAATATACCGTGCGCTTTACTGGGCAATATGATTTATCGAGCATGGCACAAATGCGCGTTGGTTATTCAGGCGATAGACCCATTTATCTTGGCGATATCGCAAGTGTAGAGCGCACTTTCTCTGACCGTTTAGGGATGAGTGGTCGAAATGGTAAACCCGCGTATTACATTCGTATTTCGCGCGCTAACGAAGCCAATACCGTTGCCTTACTCGACGACATTAACCTTGCTATTAAAGAACTAAACGAAGGGCCGCTGGCTGAGAATGGCTTAGCGATTGAATTAAGTTTTGATGCCTCAGTGCATATTCGTAATGCCTTGTCGTTAGTTAAAAGTAACTTAGGCCTAGGTGTTTTGCTGTCGTGTTTAATCTTGTGGCTGTTCTTTAGGGGCTTAAAGGCCACGTTTGTCATTGCAGCGACAATTCCTGTCTCTTTGTTAGTCGCGCTTTTAACATTGAATATTTTTGACCGTAGCTTAAATGTTATTTCACTGGCAGGCCTTGCCTTTGCTGTTGGCTTAGTACTTGATGCCGCCATCATAGTGCAAGAAAACATCGCAAGGCTCAGAAGCGAAGGCTTTGATAGTAAAAAAGCCGCGCTAAAAGGCGCAGCTCAAGTAACAGGCGCTTTATTTGCCTCAACCACCACCAGCGTTGCTATCTTCTTGCCAATTTTATTTATGGCAGGTATTGAGGGGCAGTTATTCTCTGACTTGGCGCTCACCTTATCTATTGCTGTTATTGCCTCTATGATTTGCGCAATTACACTTATTCCGTTGGCTAACCATTTTTGGCCAGACAAAGAACTCAAAGCGGATCCTTATCGTGAATATTGGCATAAGCTAACTAACTTCATCATGGCGCTTACCAATACCCGCGTTAAACAAATAGTGTGGATAGTGTCGTTATTGGGTGGCTCAGTCGTCGCAACCATGACCATGCTCCCGAAAACTGATTTTATGCCGCGCGCACCAACCGATGGCTTTTTCTTTAACTTAAATACCCCGCCTGGCGGCAATGTGCAGTTTATGGAAGAAGAGCTGCTGATGCGTATTAAAAAGCGCTTAATGCCTTATTACACAGGTGAAAAAGAGCCGGGGATAAAAGATTTTAACTTTTATGCTTTTGGTTCGAATGCTGGCGGCTTTATTTATTCTGCCGATCCGCAACGTGTTGAAGAATTAATGAAGGTAGCCCGAGAAGAAATCTTCATTGATTTACCCGACACCCAAGTATTCTTCTTTAGAGGGTCGATGATCCAAGTTGCTAATGGCGGTGATGGTCGTAATATCAATATCGATTTAACTGGTCCGAATATGGACGAACTAATAGCCGGTGCTAATGTGGCGCTTCAAGCAGTCACCGACGCAATGCCGAATGCCACTGCAAGGCCACAACCACGACTCGATATGGCAGAGCCAGAACTTAGGCTCACACCCAATGACCGTCGTATAACCCAAGCAGGGCTAACTCGTCGTGATGTATCTCAGGCAGTGCAAGCCTACACAGGTGGGTTATTTGTTAATGAATACTTTGATGGCAACGAACGCATGAACGTGATTTTGCGTGGCATACCGTGGCAAACTCCAGAGGAGCTTAAAGCACTGCCCATTGTGACCCCACAATCAGGTATTCAAACCTTAGGCGAACTTGCCAATATTGAGCGCACCGTGGGGCCAACCCAGCTTAGACGTGTTAATGGCCGCCGTACCGTGAGTATTGTTGTCACGCCACCAGCAGACATGAGCTTGCAACAAGCGCAAACTATTCTCTCAGAGCAAGTTATGCCAAAAGTTCGTGCAAGCTTGCCTGACAGCTCTGGCGCGATTTTGGCGGGTAACGCACAAAAGATGAATTCGGCCATGCAAGAAATGACAATCAACTTTATTTTGGCTCTGTTTATTTTATTCTTGCTAATGACCGCATTGTTTAAGTCAGCCAAAGACAGCGCGTTAGTTTTACTGGTCATGCCATTGGCAATTGCAGGCGGTGTACTGGCCCTATTCGTACTTAACTTATTTACCTTCCAATCGCTCGACTTACTGACCATGATTGGCTTTATTATCTTGCTGGGTCTGGTGGTAAATAATGCCATTTTATTGGTTGACCAAACCCGTGTCGCAATGGCCGCTGGGCTCAGTCGAGAAGACGCCGTTCGCCAAGCTGTGCTGCTGCGTGCAAGACCCGTTTACTTAAGTACCTTAACCAGCTTATTTGGCATGCTGCCACTGATGCTAATGCCGGGGGTAGGATCAGAAATTTACCGTGGCCTTGCCACTGTGATTGTCGGCGGCATGGCCATTAGTGCCCTATTCACCCTGATATTAATGCCAAGTTTATTACAACTTGGCAGACAGCTGCCGCCCGTTAATAACAAACAGCAACCAGAAAAAACGCCTTTAAGCTTGGTATCGAATCAATGAGTATTAAAACAATGAACACACCTTTTCGTAAATTAACCGCTCGCTTTTGTGCGCTATTCAGTCTTATCGCATTTAACGCCTTTGCAGTCGTGCCGGTTACGGTAGAAACCGTCACACAAGCTCCACTGACAAGCGAAATTGAAGTCAGCGGCACATTGTATGGCAAAGATGATGTAACCCTAACAGCAGGCGTAAGCGGGCGTTTATTATATGTTGTTGAGCCAGGTACTCTGGTTAAAAGTGGCAACACCCTAGTTCGTATGGACACCTTCCCGCTTGAACTTGAAAAAGCACGCCAGCAAGAAATGCTCAATCGCGCCAAAATAAACCTACGCTTATATCAACAAGAGCTCGATCGTTTACAAAAACTCGCCAAAGCCAGTAGTGCTGCAGCAAGCCAAGTCGATGATATGCAAAATAAGCATGACCTTGCGTTATCTGATATCGCACTGGCTAAGGTTGAATTAAAAGTAATAGACGATCAGCTTTCGCGTGCAACGGTTCGCGCCCCATTTGACGGCGTGATCAGCGAGCGTTTTAAACGCGCTGGTCGCGAAATAAATCGTGCTGATGAACTGGTCACCCTGCTCGATATTAATAACCTAGAAGTGCGTTTGTACGTGCCTGTTAAATACTTAAAGTTTTTACACAAAGGCATAGAGTTACCGATTCAAGCCGGCGACTTATCAGCCCCAGATATGACAACAGCCACCGTAACAGCGGTGATCCCATCAACCGATCCGCGTTCACAAACCGTAGAAGTACGTGCCTTACTAGCAAATAACGCCGAGCAAACATGGGCAATTGGCCAACTGGTTGATGTAGCCGTGCCACTAAAAAGCAAAGGGGATGTACTACTGGTGAATCGCGATGCGCTGATCTTACGCAAAAAAGGCACCCATATCGTCAAAATCGACAACGACAACAAAGCCCTGCAAATTCCCGTAAAAGTAGGTAATGGCAAAGATAAACTGGTTGAAGTCACTCCGACTTCTAACATCACTTTAAATGCGGGCGATAAAGTGGCAGTACGCGGCGCCGAGCAACTACAAACCGGGCAAGAAGTCGAAGTTCAGGTAAAGCAATAACTATTAGGCTTGAGATGACTGCCAGCTATTAAATATTTTAAGAGCTGGCAGTTATGATAAAGGGTAGTAATGATTATTAAGAGTTGCGCTTGCTTTTGACTTTCTAGGAAGCAAAAAGCAAGACAAGACCCCTTTATTTTTTTGGTAAATGTTATGACCGGGTATGAGATAACGTATAGTGGAAATTTGGCCTGGCTAAAAATCGTTCGATAAAAGCGTGGGAAAAACCGTCATAACCCTGCCAAATTTTATGATAAATAATTTGGTAAACAACACTTTAGATTTAATGGAATTGAATTATAAGAGGCGACCTATTTAGTTGACCCTTTATCACTTTTCTTTTTCTCAAACCTAATAAAGGTAAAATTAAACAATAAGATTAACCCAATAAATATAACTAATTTAACAAGAATATGATTTTCATCAAACAAGTATAGAACTATCAACGTTGATATAAATACACTTATATAAATATATTTACTAGAATATATTTTATATATTTTTTTAAAGTATTCTCGGATCATAAACTTAATTCCTCTAAAGCACCATTTTTAATTTAACAACTTTCTCTTTTTATCCTCGTCCCAGTACAACTGACCTTATCCTTAAATGGCACTCGGTCTGTAGTTTGGTCGGGCGATTCATTTCTCTCCTGATTGTTTATATCGCCGTGAATAGATTGATAAATAGTTTCACCACCTGAGTTGATAACTTTATATGAGTTCCCCACCTCTTTGTAGCCAGAATCGTTATCAAAAGTTGACGTAATTTCGAGTTCTGTTATTACTTCAATTGTATCACCCTCAGAAAGAGCAAACTCAACTTCAGTAAGATAGGAGTCGACAGCCAGTCCAGTAGGCGCTAAGTATGGATGAATGCGAGCTGCAATGACTCCGGCTGCGGTAGCCGTAAGATTGTTAACATGCCCAGCATTTGTATTTATTCTCTCGGCCTCCTTTCGCGTTAGCGGACCTACTTTATAGGAAAACGAAATACGCTGCCCAGTTTGACCGTTAGGATCAACCATATTAGCCGGATCATTACCTACATACGCATACATATTCATCCCATCTTTATATCCAATGGAAACAGTCTGCATAAAACGACCTAATTCAGGGTGGTAAACCCGTGCTTTGTAGTGATAAAGTAAGACTTACCAAGGGCAAAAAGCAAGACCTACCCCCTTTATTCCTAGCGGTAGCCTTTATCAAGTTATTGGCGAAGGAAAAAAAGCCGAAGTACAGATGAGAGATTTCCATCTCCTTCGCCACGGATTCAGCCCTGAGCAATCATCCAATTAAATTTGGCACCAAGTGACTATTTTCATTGACCTCAAAAAACAAAACCAGCTTCCGCTGGCTTTGGGTTGAGAGCAAGTATTGCTAGTTTGGTTGAATCCTAGCTCCAACTAGCGAGGTTTTGGATTCAAGAAAGTTGAATCAATTAATATGGAACGTAATCTCAATTTACGAAACCAAAAAAGTTCTGTAAAAACAACTATCAAAATGACTGGAAAAGTCTTTTCTCAAGCTCTTTATCGATTTAAATCTTTCATCTATATGACCGTCAAAAAATTTAAAACTTCGAACAAATGATCGCAAGTTCAATTCGCCAATCTCACCGACCAGCACGACCCTCAAAGCGTCATCTATAATGCCTTTGTCGATTAAATCTTGTCTTGGGCCTGACATTTCAATATCGACACAATTATCTGTCCATGTCGCAGAATACAACCAATTATTTGCATCAACTTCAATCTCTTCATTAGATTCAGATGAAATAAAGAAAAACATTTCCCAGTTCCGAGGAGGTACCCCTAAAACGATCTGCCACCCGCTGCCATCTATTGGAAAAATGTCCATATCACGAATTTCATAAAATTCATCATCATCACCAGTCGATATCGACAGTACATCGATCTCACCTTTCTCCGGGGAAGGACCAAGTTCCCACCCCAATGATGGGTTGTTTCCAAGTATCTTGCCCATTAACTCAATGAAACCTTCCTCTGGAACTTTGTCCTTATGGTTCATCAAGTGAGTCAGATTGACTACTAACTCATCTACGTTTTTCAAACTTTAAATCCTCATTTTTTATTCAGCGGTGGGATACCATACTTTTCCCAATCTGCTTCTTTTACAGAGTTTATCTTATTGTCGAGATTATCAACTCCGCCAGCAGCATTCATTTCTTTCTGTTCTTGGATTCTAAGTTCTTTTTGATGAAGCCCAATTCATAAGTATAGCTTCAGCTTGACGTTAATAAATGTAAAAGATGAGTATGTTGATATGGTAGTTATGGTTTGGTTTTCGACGTTTTTGGGGGTGTTTATGGTTTTGATTTCGACGTTTTTGACTCGTTTTATGGGTTGGATTTCAACATATTCGTTTAACAAATGGTTAATTTACAAAAAAATTTATCATCAACATTATGACACGAGGTTTTACGCCTGCGAGGCTGTACCGAAAAGATCGTGCAAAATGCAAGACTTGACCCTACCGGCTCTCTCTAGCGGTAGCCTTTATCAGGTTATTGGCGAAGGAAAAAAAAGCCGAAGTGCAGATGAGAGATTTCCAACTCCTTCACCACGGCTTTTCACCAGAACAGATCACCCAATTGAATTTGGCACCAAACGACTATTTTTATTGACCCAAAAAAACAAAACCAGCTTACGCTGGCTTTGGGTTGAGAGCAAAGTTTATTTGATCTCGATTGTTGAATCCTAGCCCCGACTAGCGAGGCTTTGGATTCAACGAACACATTAATCTCGCATACTTACTAGAAAGTTAATCATATTTTGACTTTCCATGTCTTCACCATAACAATCGTCAGGTAGCTCATTATCTTCATTCAAAATGTTAATATCCGCCCCATTTGATACTAAAAGCTTCACTTTTTCCAAAGTTTCCGATAAATGCAAAGGAGTATCACCATACATATTTAACGCATTAACGTTTGCACCATTGTCGATCAACAGTTGAACAATTTTAGAATCATTTTGTATATGAAGTGGAGTCTGTCCATCATCCCTTGGAGCATTGACATCAGCTCCTCTATCAATAAGAAGTTTCAAGACTTTATAATTTTCATTAAAGTGCAGCGGTGTAATACCCCCTTGCGCTTTAATGTCTGCACTTACTTCTTCATTTAAGAAGTTAGTTGCCTCAACAACAGATGCCGTTTTATGCAGTATTGATAATGTATTCACAAACTTTTCATTCATTTTAGTTTCTCTTTTTAACTTTCCATTTCCCTTTTTTGTTCACCACAACATTTGGTAGTTTTGAAGCCGCATTTCTTGTTTTCTGATCTGTGATAGTACTTTGTACATGACCGTGATAAGTCTCATTATTGCCACTTTGCTCATGTCTATCTAAAACTACTACCTCACCAATTACCTACATACGCATACATATTCATCCCATCTTTATATCCAATGGGAACAGTCTGCATAAAACGCCCTAATTCAGGGTGGTAAACCCGTGCTTTGTAGTGATAAAGCTTAGTACCTGGGATTAAGATTTGCCCAGTATAACGGAAACGTGATGAGCTGGTATTAATCGGCTCTACAAATGGGCCATACTTATGCGTAGCGACAATTGAACCTGAGCTATTCGTTTTCACTAATAAGTTGCCACTTCAGACTTACCAAGGGCAAAAAGCAAGACCTGACCCCTTCATTCCAGTTTCGACCTCATGTCTTCTCGGAATGGACCACGCAAAAATGCCTGTAGTCAAACGCAAAAATACAGCTGTAGTTGGCGGTGCTGGTGAAACTGAACTTTTCATGCAAAGAAAAGCCCCGCATGAGCGAGGCTTGAACTTTAAAGCTATTGAACCAATTCAACTACTTCAAAAATCAGTCCACGACAAAGCAGCTAACACTTTGTAACGTACTAGCAAAATCTTTATAACTTTTTAGCTTTTTGGTCTCCAGATCAACACCTTCAATTAATTTCTTCAACTGAATAATTTCAGGGTTATATCCACACTCTCCATCGTTATACCAAGTAAACATCCTATTTGGTATATACCGCAACCACTTATCAAACAGGTACCCCTCATTCTCCATAACAACGAAGAAATTATCAGGATTGAAGTGAAGTGCAGACATCAAATATGACGACATTTTATACCTAAATTCAGAATCTTGTACCTTTGCCTTATTTTCAAAATAATACCAAGATTCAGAAGCACACTTAATCCAGCTTTCTTGTCCTGATAATGTTCTTATCTCCCACATATTAACGAAGCTGTCCTTTGAATCGTTCAAGCTACTGCATGCTGAATGTGCATTCAGAGACATTAGAATTAATGAGAAAACCATTAACAATCTCATTACTGACTCCTTCATGGTTTTATATCTTTAATAGTGACGGTTATAGTTGTTGGAACCCCTGTTTTTGCATCATTTGCGATCGTATCATTTATAACCCCCATTACACCATTTAGTGCAGTCCGGCTACTAGATACCCAATCAGTTTTTGCGCTTGTTCCAACTAAAATGCACCCTTCGGAATTAGTTGCTTTATTCCCGGCATGAATCTGTATCGCACTATGGTCTTTCCCATCCTCGCCAAGAATATTGCCCTTAAGTTGTGGTTTATTATAATTGCCTGTTTTTGACGGTCCACGAACAAAGGCATCATAAGACCCCTGCTTCATTCGTACAGTTCCATTACCTGTTTTTGGGTCGTTATTAGGACTTTTGGGAGGCTCTAATGTACGACCAGAAAACGTTTGTTTTGAGCCATCACTTGATACTTTAATTGTGCCAGCGGTGCTAACTTTTGTTTCCGAAGTTCTTTGAATTTCTATATTTACAGTGGATTTCCCCGTTGGATCCGTCGCATTTATCGGATCATTCCCCACATAGGCGTACCAGTTCATGCCGTCTTCGTAGCCGATGGGGTCGGTCTGCATAAAACGGCCGAGCTTCGGATTGTAAACCCGTGCTTTGTAGTAATAAAGCTTAGTACCTGGGATTAAGATTTGCCCAGTATAACGGAAACGTGATGAGCTGGTATTAATCGGCACTCCAAATGGGCCATACTTATGCGTAGCGACAATTGAACCTGAGCCATTCATTTCACTAATAAGTTGCCAGTTAAGGCTTACCAAGGGCAAAAGTAAGACATGGCCCTTCATTTTCACCTATTGGTTAGAACTGACCCTATTGGTTACTTGGAGGCAGGGACATAACTTTAATCTTTGTTCCTTGGTTTATCTGCATCTGGGTTAAAGTACAGGTAAACAATTAGTAAGATGTAAACGCAAGCATAAACAAAAGGCCAAGCAAAAATATACCTTATGGCTATTTCAAAATTTGTACCGACCCTTTCTCCTATAGCGAGTCTGATAGTTACAAATATCATAATAAGTAACGTGGCCCATAATGCATGTTTAACTGGGCGTCTAAAAAAATTTTTTTCTTTAAGCATTAATCAATTTCCTATACGACAACTTAGAATTGTGGACTTCCCACTATAAAGCTCAGTAAATATACACTTAGGCCATAATTCCAAGCTTTTACAACATTGCGCTTAGCCATAACGGTATAAATAGCCGCGTTCAATAAATAAGATGGTAATAACTGATATGTAAAATATTTGCCGAATGAGAGTGAAGCTAAATTATCACTACCAATTATTAGAGTGATAAAAGTACTTAATACGGTATTCAAAGCCAGCATGGCTAAAGTGTATTTTACTATCCTTAAACTGTTCAATTTGTCTCCATGTGTTATGTCACAATTATGATTTTAAAATAGCTGATAATGGCTTCTGCAGTGCATGTATTCAGAAAACCACTTATAATCGCAGCCTCCTTTCACAAAGCCACCACCTCTCACTGCAAACAGCCAAACCCCTTTAATGAAATTTCTTGAGTATTCGCGCCACTTTGGTTTTTATGTTGAATGATCAAACGCGAATCTTGGCTAGTAAACGTAAAAGTTCCGAGCCAAGGTAGCTGGGCAATTGGTTGCATGTGGTAAAAACCATTGGCATCAAAGCATATAAATGAGAACTCATGATGTACCGGTGCAAATACGCCATAATCAGCGGTAAATACAGCAATGTTGTCTTGCAGCATAAAGTGTTTCGCTTGCGTACCCGCTACTAAATACCAAAAGCATATTGCTGTTATTATCACCACTTGTAAGCCGCCGAGTAAAAAGACTGAAAATTTAAGAATACGGGTCGATTTACTGGCTTCCATATAAAGGCGCTTTGCTTTTAATAATAACCAAAGCCCAATGGCAACCATAGTGAGCTTTATAATCATCAGCGCCACGCCTACTTGATACATCAGCTTAGGGCTATGCCATTGAATACCAAATGTTTGCGGGATAAACAAGCTATCAATTAGGGGCAGTAAAATGAGTAGGAATGGCAAAATAAGCGCTTTGTTTTTCATTATTTACTTTTCTAGTGTTCTCGCAAAGATAAGAGTTCAATGTTAATTCTTGGACTCTAAAAAAGCAAAAAGGCGCAACCTGAGGTTACGCCTTTTATCGTTCTGGGCAGAACTTAAAATTTACAGTGCAGCGAATACATCGTCTGTTTTAGCAGCACAGATAAAATCATTTTTGTGTAACCCTTTGATAGAGTGGCTCCACCAAGTAACGGTTACTTTGCCCCACTCGGTTAACAGACCTGGGTGGTGACCTTCTTCTTCAGCCATATCGCCCACTTTATTAGTGAACTCAAGTGCTTGCTTGAAGTTTTTAAACTTGTAAACACGCTCTAATTGCATAATGCCGTCGCGCACTTCAGGAACCCAATCTGGGATCATTTTGATCAATTCTGCTAATTCAGCATCAGATACTTTAGGCGCATCCGCACGACACGCTTCACACTTTTGTGTGCTTAATGAAGACATTATAAATCCTTAACTTGCTAATTTTTCTTTAGGAGGAAACTTTGGCTCATGTAGCCCTAATTCTTTTGCTTTACTCACCAGCGACATGATATCCATTTGTGAAATATCAAATAAGTCATTGATTGAGTTAATGGTGTAGTACACAGGCTGCATAATATCAATACGATAAGGTGTACGTAATACATCAAGCACATTCATCGCATTGATTTCTGGCTTATCTGAATACACATACTGTGTTTCGCCTGGGCTTGATAAAATACCACCACCATAAATACGCAGACCTTGTTCGGTTTGCATTAAACCAAACTCAACGGTAAACCAGTAAAGGCGCGCTAAATAAACACGATCTTTCTTTTCAGCGGCATAACCTAACTGACCATATTTGTGTGTAAACTCAGCAAATGCTGGGTTGGTAAGCATCGCACAATGACCAAAAATCTCGTGGAAGATATCTGGCTCTTGTAAGTAGTCAAACTCTTCACGGCTGCGAATAAAAGTCGCTACTGGGAACTGCTTGTTTGCTAGTAATCGAAAGAACTCATCAAAATCGATCAGTGCCGGTACAGGCGCAACTTGCCAGCCCGTTGTTTCAAGTAACACTTCGTTGAGTTCACTAAGTTGTGGAATACGATCTGTTGGTAAATTAATTTTCTTAAGACCTGCTAAATATTCATCACAGGCTTTACCTTCTATGCAAGCGAGTTGGCGAGCAACTAGCTCAGACCATATTTTATTTTCTTCTTCGCTCCAATGGATAACCCCATTTTCATCAGGTTGCTTGGAGGTGTAATTACTTGCTTTAGCCATAATAACCTTCTTCGTTAAATCTTGATCAGCATTGATCAGAATCTCATTAACTTGTTAAGCCGATACTATGTAAAAGTAAGCGAAATTTTAATAGTTAAGGCTGTTTCTAAGGTTTGCAGAAACAGCCCTAACGTAAACATAAAATTACATCAAAAGATCGAAAAGTTTACACACCACGTTTTTAAAGGGTTGAAAACATCTCCTGGTGTAAACTTAAAATTACAACCTAACCAATGAATGTAAATGCAGTTTTAAGATCGTTAATAATATCGTTAACATCCTCAAGACCAACTGATAATCGAATTAAGCCATCACTGATCCCTGCTGCTGCCCTTTCTTCAGGTGTATAAGGCGAATGTGTCATCGATGCAGGATGTTGAATGAGGGTTTCTGCATCCCCTAAACTGACAGCAAGCGTGCAAAGCTGGGTGTTATTTATAAATGTTTCGCCATCTTCAAGGCTGCCTTTTATTTCAAAGGCAATAACACCACCAGCGGCTTTCATCTGTGAGCCAATAAATTGATGACCCGGGTGTGATTTAAGTCCTGGGTAGTAAACTTGGCTTACCAACGGGTGCTGCTCTAAATATTCAGCAACTATTTGTGCACTTGCACAGTGGCGCTCCATGCGTACAGCAAGGGTTTTTAAACCGCGATTAATTAACCATGCATCATGAGGACTAATCGTTGCACCAATATCTTTTAGCACCGTCATTTTTATCAGGTTGATATGCTCCTCTGTGCCGCATACAAGCCCTGCCACCACATCACCATGGCCATTTAGGTATTTAGTTGCACTGTGTACCACAATATCAATACCAAACGAGGTAGGTTGCTGTAGCAGAGGCGTTAAGAAGGTATTGTCGATAACGCTTATCAGCTGATGCTGCTTGGCAACATCGGCAATTAAACTTAGATCAAGCACCGCCATGGTCGGATTAATTGGCGTTTCTGCAAAAATCATTTTTGAATTGGCTTTTACCGCACCGCGAAGTTCAGCCTCATTGGTCATATCAACAAAAGTAACTTCGATACCAAAGCGCGGCAACATATGAGCAAAAAATGCAAAGGTACAACCGTATAACGCGCTTGATGCGACTAGGTGATCACCTTGTTGTAAAAAGCTAAGCACAGACGCAGACACCGCACCCATACCGGTCGCTGTGGCAGCCGCTGCTTCACAATTTTCTAACTGAGCCACTTTTTGTTCTAGCTCTTGGGTTGTCGGATTACCTAAACGGGTATAAATAAAGCCTTGCTCTTCGCCAGCAAATCGGGCTGCACCTTGGGCTGCATTAGCAAATGCGAAGGTAGAGGTTTGGTAAAGCGGCGCACTCAGTGCGCCATGTGGGTCATTTGGTTTTTCTGGACCATGAATACATTGTGTATGTAAGTGATGCTTAGTCATTGTGTGTTCTCGTTTTTATTATCAGTACTTCATACTCATAAATAAAACGTAGATACCCACGATGCACAAGCATGCCGGATGCTCAGATGGCTAAATATCACTCAGCTGTTTTTATTAACTGTACACAAAAGTTGTCATTTTGTATTTTCGGTCTCTTTGTCGCTCGTACGTGAGGCAATTTTACGGGCAATACTATTGGCGGTTTCTTTTAGCAAGCTGCGCTTATGCTCTAAGCGAGGTAACGGGCGACTAAGCTCCATCGCTTTATACCCTATACGCGCGGTAAAAATACCTGCACTTAGCCCTTGCGCTGCACGGCCCGACAATTTCCCCAGTAATTCAGCGCTTAGTGCCGTTGCTGCTAAATCTGAAACTAACTCTGCACTACCAACAAACAATACTTGTTTCACTAATAAGCGGTACAATTTAATACGGCTTGCATAACCAAAACCAATACCGTAAATACGGCCAATTTGCTCAATGAGCTTAGTGCCACGCCATAGCACCGCCATCATATCAACTAAAGCCAGAGGGCTTAGCGCAACCAATAAGCCAGACTCAGTGGCAAAACGGTTAATCAGTTTTTTTGCTTGCTGATCTTGGCTGACCAATAAGCTATCGGCATATAAGGTCATGATTTCTTTATCGGTATGGTGACTTGCTATTTGCTGCTTAAACTCTTCAAATCCAGTAAGCTCCTGATGTTTATTAAGCTTTTCTAGCCATGGTAATGCTTCACCTACTTGCTCGCTATTAAGTAAGCGGTCGGCCTCGGTACGATGCAATTGATTACGCTTTAAACTTCTTAGCATGCGGTACTCGCGCCAAATAACACGGGCAATCAATAGCACACCACTGAGAACAGCCGTTAAATACACCGAACCTAAAATAATTGATTGCTGAAACGTCACAAACAATGACATCGCAAACTCAAGTAGCACTAAAATTAAAAAGCTAACAACAAACACCCCTTTTAGGGTTTGCCATTTAGACTTTTTATACACAGGCTCAAGCTCAATGCTATCTTGCTGATCTTCTTCAGTGTCGATAAATTCGGCGTTTTCTATCACTTTAGCAACAGTTAACTCCTTCGTTGGAGCTTCGTTGCTTGCAGAGCTTGAAATACGGCGACCTGCCTGAAAGTTCATCTCCTTTGGTTGCTCACTCATGTTAGTTTATCTCCTATCAGGTACTGCATGACATGATCTAAACGAATATGCTTTAACCGTTTATCAGGGCATGGCAGTGGCGAAAACGATAAGAACTCAAAGCCCTGTTTTGGCCACTCTTGTTTGTTGAGCAGGCGTGACGGTGGCTGCGGCGGTAAATACGTCAGCCATTCTTGCTCGCCTAAAGGCTTGCCATAAATACAAGCTAACTGCTGGCCTTTCTCAGCCACTTGGCGCGGCTCTGTAGCGCAGATAGATGACATTGCCATGGTTTCGATTTGCACACCTTCGAACTTTAAATGATTCGTTTGGTCATGCACGATTGAATCAAGCAATAGCGCTAAATCTTTATGATATTGCGCACTAATATGATCTGACTTATTGGCCGCAAACAGTAGCTTGTCGATGTTTGGTTTAAACAAACGTTTAAAGAAGCTTGCTTCACCATAATTAAAGTGCGCCAGCAATTGGTTTATAACACGGCTTTGCTCATGCAGCGTTTCGCTGCCTTCATTCAAGGCACTGAGCACATCCACTAGCACAATTTGTCGGTCAAAATGACGAAAATGCTGCTCGTAAAAAGGTTTTACAACCTCTTTTACATAGGCTTTATAGCGCTTTTTAAGATGCGCTAAATTCGACCCTTCGGTTATGTCATCAGGCACATGCGCAACTGGGAAAAACTGCAGTAGCGGCGCCCCTTTAAGCTCACCAGGCATCAGCATGCGACCTGGTTGTAACATGGCAAGCTTGGTGTCTTTTTTAAGACCGATCAATAACTGCTGATAAAGCGTAGCAACATCAGCAAGTTTGCTCTCATCAACATTTGCGGATAAATCAAGTTCAGCAAGGGCGGTTAAAAATGGCTTCGCTTTTTCGTTGCGTGCTGTTTGCTGCAAGAGTGAGTATTGTGACTCACACCAATCAGTAAATGATTGCTCTAGCATTGGCAAATCAAGTAACCATTCACCAGGGTAATCAATAATGTCTAAATAGAGTGTTGATTGCGGTGCAAAATGACCACGCAGCCCCGAATTACTTTGGTATTTAATTGCCAAACGTAAGGTATTAATACGCTCGGTAGAGGCAGGCCATGCTGGCTCACCATCAACAGGTAACAACGCTGCTAATGCATTGGTATATTCAAATGTCGGAATTGTCAGTGCTTGCTGCGGCACTATTTTTGTAGCGATATGACGCTTTTCGCGCATCACATCAAAAAAAGGTAAGTTTTTATCGTCAGCTTGGCTGGTTAAGTGTTTAACCAAGGCGGTAATAAAAGCGGTTTTGCCGCTGCCACTTAAGCCTGTGACGGCTAACTTCACGTGTTGGTCTAAACTACGGTGAAGGGCTTTTTCCGCTTTATTTTTTAACGAATTAAAGGTGTTCTTTGCGAATGATTGGCTCATAAAGTGTCTAGCACCTTATTTGCGCTGGGTATCACGATGCAAACAAGGTGCGTATATGTCCTTTAAAGTTTGTTGATTTCACGGCTAACCGTAAATTCTGTTGATGTGACATAGCGTTCCATCTCTTGTAAACGACCATCAACTCGAGCAAGACGATCTTTTAAATCTTGCAATGCACGGCGAGGTGGTTCCCCTTTTTGCCATACTTTAAATTTTACTTCAAGCGGGTCTTGGTGAATGCTGTCTGCGCTTTTATCTGCTTTTTCAGTCGGTTTTTTGTCTAAAATAAACCAAGCAGCAATGTAAGCAACAACAATAAACGGGCCGCCTGATAATAGTACTGCTGTCACCACTAAAATGCGTACCAGCCAAAGCTCCATGTTAAAGTAATCGCTGATACCTGCGCATACGCCAGCTATTTTACCGCGCTCTGCGTCTCTAAATAATTCGCGTTTGGTACTCATACTTTACGTCTCCACTGCGGAGCCTCTTGATCAAGTAAGGCTTCTAATGTTTCAACACGCTCTGCCATTTTATCCGCTTTTTGTGCAAGCTCTAATAATTGGCGGTGCTCGTGTTCACTTAAACCTTGGCTCACTTGTTTTTTACTACGGTAATGTAAAATTAGCCAAAGTGGGGCAACAACCACCATAAAAACAATAATCGGTGCCATCAAAACTTCTGCGTCGAACATGGTACTCTCCTGTCAATCCGTTATGTGTTTAAGCATTGGGGGACTCGCCCCCATTTATTATTTTTTATCTGCTAGTTTTTTCTTAAGCTCAGCTAGCTCATCATCAATCTTTTCGTCTTGCTGAAGACCAGCAATTTCGTCAGCTAATGATTTTTTACCAAGATCATAAGACTCTATTTGTGATTCTAGACCATCGATCTTACTTTCGTAACGTTCGAAGCGGTTTAAAGCGTCTTCAACTTTAGAGCTGTCGAGTGCTTTTTTAACTTCAAGACGCGACTCTGCAGAGCGTTGGCGTAAGATGATTGCTTTTTGACGCGCTTTTGCATCAGCAAGCTTCTCTTGTAACGTGCTTACTTCTTGCTGTAATTTCTCGATGTGAGACTCTACATGCTCCAGCTCAGATTCAACAGCGGCGACTGCATCTGCTGACTTTTGCTTTTCAATCAGTGCTGCACGTGCTAAATCATCACGGTCTTTACTGAGTGCTAATTCAGCTTTTTCTTGCCAGTCTGCAACTTGAACTTTTAAAGTGTCAACGCGACGTACTAGCTCTTTTTTCTCAGCAAGTGTTTTAGCTGATGTAGAGCGAACTTCTACTAATGTATCTTCCATCTCTTGGATGATCAGGCGAACCATTTTTTCTGGGTCTTCTGCTTTATCTAAGATGGCATTGATATTAGAATTAACGATGTCTGCAAAACGTGAAAAAATTCCCATAACATTTACCTCTTTGGTGTTTTAACTTAATCAGTTGGTATATCTAGTATCAATATGCTTGCCAACTTTAATAAACTTAGAATAACCCAATACATTCAAACAGTTAAACTAAATTTATAAATTTCTTTAGTTCTCCAAGATAATGAAATACACTAGATCTTAGTAAAAATGACTAAGAGTTAGGGAATATGAGCCAATTTCGCCAACAGGATAATTTACTCGGCCAATCTGACAGTTTTTTAAGTGTACTTGATCAAGTTTCGCAACTAGCAAGTTTAGAGAAGCCAGTTCTTATTATTGGTGAGCGCGGTACAGGTAAAGAACTTATTGCAGCCCGTTTGCACTTCTTATCTAAGCGCTGGGATCAAAACTATATAAAGCTTAACTGTGCAGCGCTTAACGAAAACCTGCTCGAAAGCGAATTGTTTGGTCATGAAAGTGGTGCATTTACCGGTGCCAGTAAACGCCACGAAGGCCGCTTTGAGCGTGCCAATGGCGGTACACTATTCCTTGATGAATTAGCCAACACCTCTGCGATGGTGCAAGAAAAACTGCTACGCGTTATTGAATACGGCGAGTTTGAACGCGTCGGTGGTAAGCAAACAGTTAAAGTCGATACCCGTTTAGTGTGTGCAACCAATGAAGACCTACCAACGCTTGCTGAGCAAGGCGAATTTAGAAGCGACTTACTCGACCGTCTCGCGTTTGATGTTATTACCTTACCTCCATTGCGTGAACGCCAAGAAGATATCATGTTACTGGCAGAACAATTTGCTATTAACATGGCCCGCGACCTTGAGTGGGAGCTATTTAGTGGCTTTACTCGAAGCGCCATCGAAACGCTTCAATCTTATGATTGGCCGGGTAATATTCGTGAATTAAAGAATGTGGTTGAACGTAGCCTGTATCGCCATGGTAACGAACATATTCCCGTTCACCAGATTATTTTAGACCCATTTGCGAGTAAATTTAGACCGAAACAGCGTGTAAAAGCAGCCGTGAGCAGTGCCCCCGTTACAAACGTTGAAGCAGCGCCTATTGCCACTACACAAAATCAAGATGTTGTGACACTCAATAAGCCCGACATTCAATTTCCTTGTAATTTAAAGCAGCTGTCTAACGACTTTGAAATTGATGTCATTAAAAAAGCACTTGAACATAGTCAATTTAACCAAAAGAAAACTGCAGAACACTTAGAATTAACGTATCATCAATTACGTGGCTATTTGAAAAAATACAATTTATTAGATCAGCAGCAATAGTTAGAGGCTAATCAGGTGTTTAAACCGTTACTTGCTTTGTCTTTGGTGTGCTTAGTAGGCTGCCTAGATAACGAAGAAAAAACCACAGAACAAAAAAACCAGGGCTTGGTCTATTGCGCTGAAGCAAACCCTGTGTCGTTTAATCCGCAAGTGACAACGACGGGGTCAACTATCGATATTATCGCCAATCAGCTTTATGACCGACTACTGAGTATTGATCCGGTGTCTGCCGAATTTCAGGCAGAATTAGCAACCGATTGGAAAATTAGCCCAGATGGTAAAGCAATCACCTTTACCCTACGTAAAGGGGTTAAATTTCATACCACAAAATATTTTACCCCAACCCGTGACTTTAACGCAGATGATGTCATTTTCACCTTTAGCCGCTTATTCGACGTCTACAACCCTTATCACTTTGTTGGTGATGCCAGTTACCCTTATTTTCAAAGTGTGGGTATTGATCAGCTTATTCGCCGTATTGTGCGTGTTTCTGATTACCAAGTACGGTTTGAACTTTATAATGCTGAAAGCAGCTTTTTAGCAAACCTAGCAACCGACTTTGCCGTGGTGTTATCCGAAGAATACGCCATGCAGCTTAAAGCTCGAAATCAAGAAAACTTATTTGACCAATACCCGGTTGGTACGGGCCCGTATGTATATAAAGAATACCGCCGCGACCGTTTAATTCGCTATTACCGCAATCCAGACTACTGGAAACATCCGGTTGTGCTTGAGCAACTGGTGTATGACATTACGCCAAACGGCACCACACGCGTTGCAAAAATGCTCACTAAAGAATGTGATGTGACTGCGCATCCAAGCAGCGCGCAGCTGAGTATTTTATCGCAACGCGAAGACATTAAAGTTCAAAAAGAGCAAAACTTAAATATTGGTTACTGGGCTTTTAACACTGAGCGCCCACCTTTTGATGATGTGCGTGTACGCCAAGCACTCGCGAGCGCCATTGATATCGATAAAATTATGCAAGCGGTGTATTACGGTAATGGGATTAAAGCGCAGTCTTTACTGCCTCCTGCTTCGTGGGCATTTGAAGCGCAAAAAGCGATGCCAGAATTTAACCCTGCACTTGCCAAAACTTTACTTGCCGAAGCGGGCTACAAAGATGGCTTTGATATGAATATTTGGGCCATGCCGGTAAGCCGAATTTATAATCCCAATGCCCGTAAAATGGCTGAGCTAATGCAAAGTGATTTACGTAAGATTGGCGTTAACGTCAATATCGTAGAATACGAGTGGAACACCTTTTTACAACGCGTTGGTGAGCATAGACACGATAGCGTATTACTTGGCTGGGCTGCGGATACGCCCGACCCAGATAACTTTATGAGTCCGTTATTAAGCTGCACCGCTACCTTCAGCGGTAAAAACCCGGCTAATTGGTGTGATCCTGAGTTTGACTTATTACTGACTCAAGCGCTTGACACCACCGACATAGAAAAACGTAAACAATATTACAATCAAGCCCAACGCATTATTGTTCAAGAGCTGCCTATTTTACCGATTGCTCATGGCATGCGCTTTCAAGCCGCAAGTAGTGATGTAAAAGGCATCAGCTTGAGTCCATTTGGCGGTATCTCGCTTGCTAATGCGAGGAAAGAATAATGATACTTGATTATATTCTTCGCCGCTTCGCCTTGTTAATGTTTATGATGCTGACGCTGAGTATCTTTACCTTTTCATTAAGCTTTTTGTTTCCGGGTGATGCGCTAACTAACTTAAGTGGTATTACGAACAGCACCTTCTCACAAACCAGTGCGCTTGAAGATAAGTTCCATTTTACTGACAACTATGTGGTGCAATACTTTGCCTTTTTAGACCGTATTTTACACGGTGATTGGGGTGTCTCTTTTGCATCAGGCGAAAGTGTATTTCAACATATCAAAGACTTATTTCCTGCAACACTAGAGTTAAGTGTTTATGCATTGTTTGTCTCTGTTGCTGTTGGCGTACCTGCGGGTATTTTGGCGTCTGCCTATTACAAACGTTGGCCAGACAAATTTATAAACTCAGGCACGCTGATTGGTTACTCAATGCCCGTATTTTGGTTAGCACTGTTGTTGATCATGGTGTTTTCACTGCAGTTAGGCTGGTTTCCGATGTCTGGCCGCATGGGTTTACTTTATGAAATTGAACCAGTGACTGGCTTTATTCTCATTGATATTATTGTTGATGACTTTCCTTACCACGGCATGGCATTTTTAGATGCATTGCATCATTTAACTTTGCCAACCATAGTACTGGCTATGTATCCAACCACAGTATTAGTGCGTTTTACCCGTGATTCAATGTTGAAAGTGTTAGACCAAAGCTATATTAAAACAGCGCGAGCAAAAGGCTTAAACCGTGCTCAGCTGATTATTCACCACGCACTGCGTAATGCGCTGCTACCGGTTATCAAGCAAATAGGTTTACAGTTTAGTACCTTGATCACCCTTGCGATGATCACCGAAGTTATTTTCTCATGGCCAGGCATTGGTCGTTGGCTAATCGATAGTATTTATCAGCGTGACTACCCTGCCATTCAAGGTGGCTTACTCGCTGTTTCTATGTTCGTTATTTTAGCTACGATTATTGCTGAGCTCACTTATACCTTATTCGACCCATTATCGCGGAACCAAGCTCATGGCAAAGTTTAATTTATTCTCTGAAGAGTCGAATAAATCGCCACTGGCGCGATTTTGGAAGAAATTTAAAACCAATCACCCTGCCCTTGTGGGTTTATGGTTATTTATCGCTTTAGTGTTACTGGCTGTATCTGCTCCCCTTCTTGCCCCTTATGGCGTTAACCAGCAACACAGTGATGCACTGCTGTTACCGCCATCTTGGCATGATGCTGGAGATGTACGCTTTCTATTAGGCACCGACGATTTAGGCCGTGATGTGCTCTCACGCTTAATGAATGGCGCGACCTACACGTTTGGTTTATCGGTTGTCGCGGCTTTGATCACCACAGTGATTGGCGTATTAGTGGGTACTTTTGCTGGGATCAGCCGTGGTATTCGTTCAAGTTTTTTAAATCACTTGCTCGATATTACCTTATCGATACCTTCACTGTTGCTTGCCATCATTATTATCGCGATCCTTGGTCCAGGCCTGATGAATACAGTATGGGCAATTATTCTAGCCTTGCTGCCTCAGTTTATTCACTCTGTACGTAACTTGATTGTTGAAGAGCTAAACAAGGATTACATCACGGCATTTAAACTGGATGGTGCGTCAAATTGGCATATTCTCGCCCGTGGTATCTTTCCGAATATTTACGAGCATATTGTGGTTATTTTTACCATGGCGCTTTCTACGGCTATTTTGGATATCTCAGCGCTTGGCTTTTTAAAACTCGGTGCACAACCGCCCACCACAGAATGGGGTGCCATTTTGGCTGAGAATCTGGGTTTAATTTACCTTGCCCCTTGGACTGTTGGCTTACCGGGCGTATTATTATTTTTAGCAGTACTGTCTACCAATTTAGTAGGTGACGGTTTACGCCAAGTGCTTAAAGAACGTAAGGCCGACTAATTATGCAATTACTCGATATTCGCAACCTCACGATAGAGTTACGTACCTCAGATACCGTTATTCGTGCGGTAGATAGAGTGAGCATGACCTTAAAAGAAGGTGAAGTACATGCATTGGTTGGTGAGTCAGGCTCAGGTAAAAGCTTGATTGCAAAAGCTATTGTTGGGGTTTTGAACAAGCGCTGGCATATTACCGCAGACCGCATGCATTGGCGTGGTGTTGATTTAATGCGCTTATCTAACGAACAGCGCCGTAAATTGGTTGGTCAAGACATTGCCATGATCTACCAAGATCCTAGCCGCTGCCTCGACCCAACAGCCAAGATATTTGACCAAATTGCCGAGACCTTACCCGCACAAGAAACCAGTGGTTTTTTCTTAAAACGTAATAGACAACGAAAAGATCGTGTTAAAGCGTTAATCCATAAGGTGGGTATTAAAGATCATAAAAAGGTGCTCGACAGCTATCCTCATGAGCTCTCTGAAGGTATTTGTCAAAAGGTGATGATTGCCATGGCAATTGCGCGTACACCCAAACTACTGATTGCCGATGAACCAACGACAGCCCTTGAAAGCACCACTCGTGCGCAAGTCTTTAGGCTATTAAAGAGCTTGAACCAGCTAAAAAACATGTCGATTTTGATGATTTCTCACGAGCTTGAAGAAATTGTCGAGTGGTCACACGGTATGCATGTATTGTACTGCGGACAAATGGTTGAAGCAGGTCCAACAAATCGTATCTTTAGCCAGCCGCACCACCCGTATACTCAAGCACTGTTAAAAAGTTTACCTGATTATGAGCAAGGGCTTGCTCATAAAGAGCCTTTTTATGCGCTAAAGGGCACCATTCCAACCTTACAGCATCTACCGATAGGTTGCCGTTTGGGGCCGCGTTGCCCACAAGCACAAAAAGAATGTGTGGTAACACCGAAATTGACCAAGCATCACAGCCACAGTTATGCCTGCCATTTCCCATTAATTAAGGCGATGAAATAATGCAACCGCTGTTAAAAGTTCAAGCGTTATCAAAGAGTTTTAACCTACGTGCAGGCTTGTTTTCGCGTAAACGATTCTCTGTTCTAAAAGATATTTCGTTTTGCTTAGGACAAGGCGAGACGATAGCCATTATTGGCGAAACTGGCTCAGGTAAAAGTACCTTGGCAAAATTACTGGCTGGAGCCGATAACGCCGATAAAGGGCAAATTCTACTCGATGGCAATATCATCGAAAATGATGGCTTACGTGATAACGACTGTCGCCACATTCGGATGATCTTCCAAGACTCTGAAGCGTCGTTAAACCCGGGTTTGACGATAGGCGACATGCTGAATGACTGTTTACAGTACAACACTGATTTAAACAAAGAAGCGCGTGAAGAAAAAATAAAACAAACTCTCGCAAAAGTGGGTTTGCTATTAGACCACCAACACTATTACCCACACATGTTTAGTAGCGGCCAATTGCAACGTATAGCGCTTGCAAGAGCTTTAATCTTAGATCCTAAGGTTGTGGTGCTCGATGAAGCGTTATCGTCTCTAGACCCATCTGTGCGCGCACAAACGGTAAACTTATTACTGCGTCTACAAAAAGATACCGGCCTTAGCTATGTGCTTATTACGCATCACCTAAGTTTAGTGCGTCATATTAGCGACCAACTTGTGGTACTTGATCACGGTGAAATTGTTGAATACGGCCAAACGGAAGCGATTTTCCAAGATCCACAGTCGGTGGTGACGCAGAAGTTATTGAATTGCTGATGGTGAGCTGTCAGCTATCGGCCGTAAGCTGTCAGTTTAATTCGGCGTTAAAACGCCTCCCACGCGGGAGATTTGATCACTCAATTAACTTTACTCTTTCCCCTTGCAACTTTACTCTTATCAAAACTTTTTATACATCCCTTGGCTTTGTGGTGCGACAAACTTGTAGCCAAGCTTTTCGTAAAAGCCGGGTTTGTCGGCGACCATAGTGACGTAACTACCTTCATAAGCGGCAGATTCGATGTAGCGGTCAACATGTTCCATAATCACACGCCCTAACCCTTGCCCTTGATATTCAGGTGATACAGCAATATCAACCACTTCAAAATTACAACCACCATCACCAATAACACGACCCATGCCAATCAACTCATTGTTTTTGCGAATACAAATAGCATAGAGAGAGTTTGGCAATCCCGCCTTCGCTGCTGCTAATGAACGAGCGGATAAGCCAGCCTTAAGGCGCATTGCACAGTATTCTTCTGCACTTGGTAACTGCTCTATTAGGCGATACTCCATAAATACTCCTTGTAGTTGCGAGTGCGATTAGCTTCAACGGTAACAAAAAAGGCGCCATAAGGCGCCTTTTATTTAAGTCATTTTGCTACTTATTCAGCAGCTTGCACAACTTTTGGTACTTTTACATCTGCTTGTGCTTTAAGTGCAGCGATGAATACCATGTAGTTTTTATTCACTTGAGCCATAGTGATGTTTTGCTTTTGTTGCTCGTTAATTTCAGCGTTAGCCGCTGGATTAACTGCTTTTAGTGCAACGATAGCCGCATCACCATTGTTTAAGTCAACAACATCAACCACTGGTGCACCTTGAGGGTGAGCCATTTTGAAAGCTTGTTGAACAATCGCAGGTGAAACTGTGTAAGCTTGGCGAGCAAGTGCAGCTTCTTGACGCACTGTTAAGCCTTCAGCTTGTGCAACATCATTTAAGCTCTTACCTGCTTCGATGTCAGCATACAGTGTGCGTGCTTTTTCTTTAGCAAGTTCAGATGCTTTTTGTGCAACTAACGTCGCTTTGATTTGCTCAGAAACATCTGCAAGCGCTTTCGTTGTCGCCGCTTTGTGATCGTTTACACGAACAACAACGGCATGCTCATCACCCACTTCAATCACTTCTGAATTCATGCGATCTTCTAACACTTCAGGAGAGAAAATAGCAGCAATCACTTGTGGATTGTTTAGTGGTTCAGGTAACGAGTTACGTGTCACTAGTTCAGTTTTTTGTACTTCAACACCAGCAGCTTCAGCGGCATCCGTTAAAGTATCTGAAATTTCAAACGCCAGCTCACCCATTTGAGTTTGCTTTTCATAAAACGCATTTACTTTCTTAGTACGTTCAAGTTCAGCACGAAGCTCATCTTTTACGTCAGCATATGGCTTAACTTGTTGTGTTTGAATGTCAGTAAGTTTGATGATGTGGTAACCAAATTCTGATTCTACAACGTCTGAAATGTCGCCTTTATTTTCAAGAGCATAAGTTGCATCTTCAAACGCAGGGTCCATCATGTCACGTTCAATCCAATCTAAGTCACCGCCCATTTCAGCGCTCACAACATCATCTGAAGACGATTCAGCTAACTCGGCAAAATCAGCACCATTTTGTAATTGTGCTAGTAACTCTTCTGCTTTCGCTTTTGCTGCATCATCATCTTCGCTGTTATCAATTAAGATGTGCGATACACGACGCTTTTCTGGTTCAACGTACTGGGCACTGTTTTGCTCGTAATACGCTTTAATGTCGTCTTCTGAAACACTTGAATCTAGCGTTAGGTTTGCTGCATTTAAATCAATGTAACTAACTGATACTTGCTCAGGAGCCAAGAATTGCGGTTGATTTAATTCATAGTAATCAGCAATTTCTTGCTCACTCACCGCTACACCCGCTTGTAATGATTCTTTTGTCACAACAAGGTAATCAATACTACGCGTTTGCTGTTGTAGCGCTACGTTGTTGTTTAATTCGTTTTCTAGGATGAAATCAGTACCAGCAACTGCACCAACCAACTGGCTGCGTGTCATGTCTTCACGTAAATACTCACGGAAAGCGTCTGGTTGGAAATTCATTTGACGAATAACTTGTAAGTAACGGTCGTTGCTAAACTGGCCGCCAACTTGGAAGTAAGGCATTTCTAAAATAGCTTTACGAACACTTTCATCACTTACACGAAGACCTAATTCTGCCGCTAGTTGAGTTTGCAATTCTTGTTGTACTAAACGGTCAATTACGCCTTGGCGGATTTGTGCCATGTAATTTGGATCAGCAGCGATTTGTGCGAAGTATTCACCAAATTGTTGTTCTAAACGGTTACGTTCGTTTTGGTATGCACGGCTGAACTCGGTTTGGCTAATTTTAACTCCATTTACTTCTGCAACGGGTTGCTCTGTGGTTTGTCCTAAATAACCACCGATCCCAGCTAAAGCAAAAGATAAAATCACCGCGCCTAAAATAATTTTGGCTGCAGGTCCCTGCGAACCTTCTCTGATTTTCTCAAGCATTTATCTATCTCTATTCTGATCAGGTACAAATTATACCAATTAGCGAATTAAAAATTATTGCGGATTGGTATCAACCCTGCTCATGTAAAAAAAGCGTATCTTACCAGATACGCTTTTTCACTTGAAGTAACTGGTGATAAGTTACCTAAATTCATTTAAGTGTGCTTAGGTATCCCTCACCAACTAATCTTTATTGATTAGTTTACTGCGTCTTTCAGCGCTTTACCTGCTTTGAAAGAAGGAATGTTTGCTGCAGCAATCTGGATAGTCTCACCAGTTTGCGGGTTACGACCTGAACGTGCTGCACGCTCACGTACTGAGAAAGTACCAAAGCCTACTAGCGCTACTGAATCGCCATCTTTAAGAGCGCCTGAAACAGCCTCGATGAATGAATCTAGTGCACGACCTGCAGCCGCTTTAGAAATGTCAGCGTCAGCTGCGATTTGATCGATTAATTGAGATTTATTCACAATATCATCCTCTTTCATTGTTATTATCAAGAGCGATTGTTTTTATAAAAAATAACATCACTGTTTTGAAAATTTATGAGCAAATTAAGTTTATGCTCAGTTTATTATATTTTTCTCAACCCTAGGCCACATAAGGCCTAGGCTTGAAAACTAGTGCTTAACTTATCATACCCTTTGTATTTGAAAAGCCCCTAATTGCACTTTTTTGCGGTTTTTTACTGGTTTTTTTCAGTTTCGACAGAAAAACTCTCAACTGGATGCTTCAAAGCCAGTTTTAAAACGTCATCAATCCATGTAACTGGGTGAATTTCAAGGCCCTCTAATACGTTGTCTGGGATCTCTTTTAGGTCACGTTCGTTAATTTTTGGAATAATAACGGTCTTAATTCCACCACGATGTGCGGCTAGAAGCTTTTCTTTTAAGCCACCAATTGGTAATACTTCACCACGTAACGTGATTTCACCCGTCATCGCAACATCTGAGCGTACCGGGTTACCCGTTAAGCTTGATACCAAACCAGTTACCATCGCAATACCAGCACTTGGGCCATCTTTTGGTGTCGCACCTTCAGGCACGTGCACATGAATGTCACGTTTTTCGTAGAAGTCGCTATTAATGCGTAATTTTTCAGCACGATTACGAACGACTGTCATTGCAGCCTGAATTGACTCTTGCATCACATCGCCAAGTGAACCGGTGTAAGTTAGCTTGCCTTTACCTGGTACGGCTGCTGATTCAATCGTCAGTAAATCACCACCTACTTCAGTCCATGCAAGGCCAGTTACTTGACCAATGCGGTCGCCGTCTTCAGCTTTGCCATAGTCAAAGCGCTGCACACCTAAGAACTCTTCAAGATTGCTATCGTCGATAACAACTTTCTTAGTGTCTTTATCTAGTAAGATGTTCTTAACCGCTTTACGGCATAGTTTTGACACTTCACGCTCTAAATTACGAACACCCGCTTCACGAGTGTAGTAGCGGATAATGCCAATAATTGCGCTGTCAGCAATCTCAACTTCGTCATCTTTTAAGCCATTACGCTTAACTTGTTTAGGAATTAAGTGTTGCTTAGCAATGTTTAGCTTCTCGTCTTCGGTGTAACCCGAAAGGCGAATAACTTCCATACGGTCTAATAATGGACCTGGGATATTAAAGCTATTTGACGTTGCCACGAACATCACGTCTGATAAGTCGTAATCAACTTCTAAGTAGTGATCAGCAAAATGGCTATTTTGCTCAGGATCAAGTACTTCAAGTAATGCTGATGCTGGGTCGCCACGCATATCTGATGACATCTTATCGATTTCATCCAATAAGAATAATGGGTTCTTCACACCAACTTTAGTCATATTCTGGATTAACTTACCTGGCATTGAACCAATGTAAGTACGACGGTGACCACGAATTTCTGCTTCATCACGTACACCACCTAATGCCATACGCACATATTTACGACCGGTAGAACGCGCAATTGACTGACCTAATGAGGTTTTACCCACACCAGGAGGGCCCACTAAACATAAAATTGGACCTTTTAGCTTATTAGTGCGCTGTTGCACCGCTAGGTACTCAATAATGCGTTCTTTAACTTTATCTAGGCCGTAATGGTCGCTATCTAAAATCTTTTGTGCGCCAGCTAAGTCTTTTTTCACTTTAGAGCGTTTTTTCCAAGGCACATTGATAAGCGTATCAATGTACGAGCGCACTACAGTTGCTTCCGCCGACATAGGCGACATCATTTTTAACTTGGCAAGCTCAGCATTGGCTTTTTCTTGCGCTTCTTTAGGCATGCCAGACTCTTCGATACGCTTTTTAATCGCTTCGAATTCATCAGGTACATCATCAAGTTCGCCCAGCTCTTTTTGAATCGCTTTCATTTGCTCGTTGAGGTAGTACTCACGCTGCGATTTTTCCATCTGCTTTTTAACGCGTGTACGGATTTTTTTCTCAACTTGCAGTAAATCGATCTCACCTTCCATAAGTGCCATTAAGTATTCAAGGCGCTCAGTGACATCTGCAATCTCAAGTACTTTTTGCTTCTCAGGAACCTTCAGTGGCATGTGCGCTGCCATAGTATCGGCAAGGCGTGCAGCTTCATCAATACCTGATACTGAAGTAAGTACTTCAGGTGGGATCTTCTTATTAAGCTTTACATAACCTTCAAACTGGCTCACAGCACTACGAATGAAGATATCTTGTTCTTGTTCGTCGATATGGCCTGATTCAATAAACTGTGCTTCTGCAACAAAGAAATCATCGTTATCTAAAAACTTTTCAACGCTTGCACGTTGCGTGCCTTCAACTAGCACTTTTACAGTGCCATCAGGCAGCTTTAATAACTGAAGTACTGTGGCAATGGTGCCAACACGGTAGATATCATCTTGCTGTGGATCATCAACAGAGGCGTCTTTTTGCGCCACTAGGAAAATTTGTTTGTCCTTGTCCATCGCCGCTTCTAGGCATTTTATTGATTTTTCACGACCAACAAATAGCGGGATCACCATGTGTGGATACACCACTACATCGCGCAGTGCCAACACGGGGATTTCGACTCGATCAGTTCTCTCAAGCGTCATTATATTCTCTTCGCACTTCATTTATTTTAAAGATTACTCAAGTATATGGGGATATGTAAGGGAAAGTTCAACATATTTATAAAAAAAGGAGCCTTTGGCTCCTTTTTCGTGTTCAACTGCTTAACTTTTAAACTATTACAGTTTTATTCTGATGCAGCTTTGTCTTGGTTACCGCTTTGGTAAATCAAAATTGGATCTGATTCGCCTTTAATAACGGTTTCATCGATAACCACTTTGCTCACATCATCCATCGAAGGTAATTCATACATAGTATCAAGTAGTACACCTTCAACGATTGAACGTAAGCCACGGGCACCTGTTTTACGCTCCATTGCCTTGTGAGCAATCGCACTCAATGCATCTTCGCGGAACTCAAGCTCAACATCTTCCATCGCAAATAATGCAGAGAACTGTTTAGTTAATGCATTTTTTGGTTCACTTAAGATTTGAATAAGCGCTGCTTCATCTAGTTCTGTTAGTGTTGCAACAACCGGAAGACGACCAATAAACTCTGGGATTAAACCATATTTAACTAGATCTTCTGGCTCAACATCTTTAAATGTTTCGCTAAGGCTGCGACTACCTGATGATTGCTTAACTTCAGCGCCAAAACCAATGCCGGTATTTTTATGACTGCGTTGTTCAATCACTTTATCAAGGCCAGCAAATGCACCGCCACAGATAAATAGAATTTTCGATGTATCTACTTGCAAGAACTCTTGCTGTGGATGTTTACGACCGCCTTGTGGTGGCACAGACGCAACCGTCCCTTCTATTAGTTTAAGTAAGGCTTGTTGTACACCTTCACCTGATACGTCACGGGTAATCGATGGATTATCAGACTTGCGAGAAATCTTGTCGATTTCATCAATGTAGACAATACCACGTTGCGCTTTTTCAACGTCGTAATCACATTTTTGCAGTAGCTTTTGAATAATGTTCTCAACGTCTTCACCTACATAACCCGCTTCAGTTAGTGTCGTTGCATCAGCCATCGTGAATGGCACATCAAGTAAACGAGCCATGGTTTCAGCAAGTAATGTTTTACCACTACCTGTAGGGCCAATTAATAGGATATTACTCTTACCAAGCTCTATATCCGCATTGATTGTTTGATTACGTAAACGTTTATAGTGATTGTATACCGCAACCGACAGCACTTTTTTCGCGTGGTCTTGGCCAATCACGTAATCATCTAAGTGATTACGAATTTCTTTCGGCACAGGCAGTTTATCAGACGCATTATGCTTCGGCGCAATGTCTTTGATTTCTTCCCTGATAATATCGTTACACAGCTCAACACATTCATCACAAATATATACTGAAGGGCCAGCAATTAATTTGCGAACTTCGTGCTGGCTTTTGCCGCAAAAAGAGCAGTATAACAATTTATTACTTTTGTCGCCGTCTGTAGGAGTGTCAGACATTCAGCTACCTCATTTATTACGTTGGCAGCAGCGCGAGGCTACTGCTAATTCACTATGTTTAACTATATCAAAGATTATTAGTTTTCGCATAGTAAAGGGTGATAGCTAACAATACGATATTATTAGCTATTCAGATTACTTCGAATCGCGGCTTGAAAATACTGAGTCAACTAGGCCATATTCAACAGCTTCGCTTGCGCTCATAAAGTTGTCGCGATCGGTATCACGAGATACAACTTCTAGCGGCTGACCAGTATGTTCAGCCATTAAACGGTTTAGCTTATCTTTAATTGATAAGATTTCACGGGCGTGAATTTCAAAGTCAGACGCCTGACCTTGGAAACCACCTAATGGTTGGTGGATCATCACACGTGAATTCGGTAAACAGAAACGCTTACCTTTAGCACCACCTGATAATAAAAACGCACCCATGCTTGCCGCTTGGCCAACACAAATTGTGCTTACGTCAGGTTTGATAAAATTCATGGTATCGTAAATTGCCATACCAGCAGTCACTGAACCACCAGGCGAATTGATATAAAGGTAAATATCTTTCTCTGGGTTCTCTGATTCTAAGAAAAGCATTTGTGCAAGAATCAAATTAGCCATGTTATCTTCAACTTGGCCTGTTAAGAAAATAATGCGCTCTTTTAAAAGACGTGAGTAAATATCATATGAGCGCTCACCTTTCGCTGTTTGTTCAACAACCATAGGGACTAATGCGTTTAGAGGGTCTATCATACCGCTATTCATTCTTATTTAATTCCTTATCCGCTGCGACTCATCCTTACTATAAGGAAAGCACATTTATACTAATGTTAATTAAGCTGTCTGTTCAATCTTTATAAGTATATAGGAACTTATCAGAACAAATTCAATCCTCGTCGAAAAAAGTTCTGAATTAACATCAGTTTTGTTGTTTTTTGAGAAACTACTTAGCACAAACTAAAATGGCCCGAGTACACTGTATAAATACAGGGTAACACGAGCCATTTAATCGTTAGCGAGAGCTTAAGTCAATGACTTATTAAGCACCTTGCTGTGGATTCATGATGTCGTCGAATGCTTTTTCAACGTCAGTCACGTTTGCTTTAGCTAGGATAGCTTCAACTGCTTGCTCTTCCATAGCAACGTTGCGCATTTGCTGCATAAGTTGATCATTTGCTTTGTAGTACTCTACTACTTCAGTTGGATCTTCGTATGCAGAAGCTACAGTTGCGATTAACTCTTCAACTTTAGCGTCGTCAACTTTAAGCTCGTTCGCTTTAATTACTTCACCTAGTAATAGGCCAGTTTTAACGCGAGTAACAGCTTGCTCGTGGAATAATTCAGCTGGAAGCTCAGGCATGTTTTGAGCGTTGCCACCGAAACGTTGTGCAGCTTGCTGACGTAGTGCATCAATTTCTTGATCAACTAGCGCTTTAGGCACTTCGATTTCGTTGTTAGCTAAAAGACCTTTGATTGCTTGGTCTTTAACGTTAGCTTTAACCGCTTGGTCAAGCTCACGTGTCATGTTCTTTTTAACTTCTTCTTTAAGAGCATCAACACCGCCTTCAGCTACACCGAATTTAGCTGCGAACTCATCGTTAAGCTCTGGAAGCTCTTGCGCTTCAACTTTTTTCACAGTGATTGCGAAAGAAGCAGCTTTACCTTTAAGGTTTTCAGCGTGGTATTCTTCAGGGAATGTTACTTCAGCAACAACTTCTTCGCCTGCTTTTTTACCAACGATGTTGTCTTCGAAACCTGGGATCATACGACCTTGGCCAAGTTCTAGAGGGAAGTCTTCAGCTTTACCGCCTTCGAACTCTTCACCGTCGATAGAACCAACGAAGTCGATAGTTACACGGTCTTTCTCGCCTGCAGCTGCGTCAACTTCAGCCCAAGTAGCGTGTTGCTTACGTAAAGTTTCTAGCATGTTAGCTAGATCTTCGTCAGTTACAGATACAGCTGGTTTTTCAACAGCGATTTTATCTAAACCTTGGATTTCAACTTCAGGGTAAACTTCGAAAGTTGCATCGAATTCTAAATCTTTACCAGCTTCTAACGCTTTAGGAGCGAAAGTAGGTGCACCTGCTGGGTTAATTTTTTCTGAAACGATTGCTTCAATGTAGTTGCGTTGCATTAATTCGCCAGCAACTTCTTGACGTACTGCAGCACCATAACGCTTGTTGATGATAGACGCTGGAACTTTACCAGGGCGGAAACCATCGATACGCTGGGTTTTAGACAGTTGTTGTAAGCGTTTTTTAACTTCAGTCTCAACGTTCTCTGCAGGAACGGTGATGGTCAGACGGCGCTCAAGGCCTTGAGTCGTCTCAACAGAAACTTGCATGATTTACCTCAATCTTCAATTTTGGCGACTGTTCGCCTTCCTTACAAACAAGGTGATCTCCATGAGTGATAGCAAGTTTTAATGCTGAAAAATTCAACTTAAAACGGCGCATTGTAACCATGAGATACCATTGCTGCTTTGCCTCTATGGGCACTATGTTAAACAATAGACGCGGCATTATAACCTAATATTTATGATAGTCGAGTCTAGGGGGCAATTATTTGGCGTATATAGCAGCATTCAGCGTTTAAGTGCGTAAAAAACGAACGCAATAAATTAACAAAGGAGAATTAAGCTTGCTTAGAGGTATTGAAAAGAATTAACTGGCTTCGAATAGAGGGAATGAAGCATAAATTTTAAAAGTGGTCGGCGATGCAGGATTTGAACCTGCGACCCCTTGGACCCAAACCAAGTGCGCTACCAAACTGCGCTAATCGCCGATACTGAGAGAAGTTTTGAAAATAAAGACCACTTAAGAAACGTGGTCGGCGATGCAAAATTTGCACCTTCAACTGAATTGGATATACCCAAAACAATCGTTCTTTGACCTTGAACTTTCTAAAAGTGGTCGGCGATGCAGGATTTGAACCTGCGACCCCTTGGACCCAAACCAAGTGCGCTACCAAACTGCGCTAATCGCCGATATCTTAAGTAAATTGGGGTGACTGATGGGGCTCGAACCCACGACAACCGGAATCACAATCCGGGGCTCTACCAACTGAGCTACAATCACCACGGCATTTACATATTTTCAAATGGCGCACCCGGAAGGATTCGAACCTTCGACCAACGCCTTAGAAGGGCGTTGCTCTATCCAGCTGAGCTACGGGCGCATCGAAAACTTCATAAGTTTGCCTGTAAGCGCCGCTTCTTAAAGAAGAAGTGGTCGGCGATGCAGGATTTGAACCTGCGACCCCTTGGACCCAAACCAAGTGCGCTACCAAACTGCGCTAATCGCCGATGCTTACCGTTGTTTGCGAGTGACCTCGTTAACAACGGGGTGCATAATAGTGATTTGACCGAGTTAGGTCAAACATTTTTTTAAGAAAATAATTCAATCGGTCACTTTTAGCTCACAATGGTTAAATATTGCAAATATAAGCTAAAATTTGAACTCTTTTTTATAAAGTAGCGCTTTATATAAGATTGCATCTTGGCGCTATGATGCTTTTCTGCGAAAATACGCAACATAAATAAATATGATCAAACAAACATGATTTGTGTATCCACGCCCCCTTTATTGGATAATCATATTTAGATGTATCAGTATCAAGTTAACTAACCCCAATGAAAGGTCACCCATGACGGCAAACATCATCGATGGTAAGGCAATAGCTAAACAAGTACGCAGCAATGTAGCAGAGCGAGTTGCAGAGCGTGTAGCGAATGGATTACGCGCTCCTGGACTAGCAGTCGTGCTAGTTGGTCAAGATCCAGCTAGCCAAGTGTATGTTGGTTCTAAACGTAAAGCATGTGAAGAAGTCGGCTTTGTATCTAAGTCTTACGATTTACCTGGCGACACGACTGAGCAAGACTTACTTGCATTAATAGATCAACTAAACGAAGACAAAGAAGTAGACGGTATCTTAGTACAGTTACCTTTACCACAAGGTCTTGATGCTGAAAAAATTCTTGAGCGCATCACACCACATAAAGATGTTGATGGTTTCCATCCTTATAACATTGGTCGTTTAGCACAGCGTATGCCGGCACTTCGCCCTTGTACGCCAAAAGGGATTATCACCCTACTAGACTCAACGGGTGTTCGTTATAAAGGTATGCACGCAGTTGTTGTTGGCGCCTCAAACATCGTTGGTCGTCCTATGTCACTTGAGCTTTTACTTGCTGGCTGTACTACAACAGTATGTCACAAGTTCACTCAAGATTTAGAAACTCATGTTCGCCGTGCCGACTTATTAGTTGTAGCGGTGGGTAAACCTGAGTTCATTCCGGGTGAATGGGTTAAAGAAGGCGCTATTGTGATTGATGTGGGTATTAACCGTCTTGAATCAGGTAAGCTTGTTGGTGATGTTCAGTATGACGTCGCGGAACAAAAAGCACATTTCATTACCCCTGTACCAGGTGGTGTTGGACCAATGACTGTGGCAAGCTTAATTGAAAATACGCTTGAAGCATGTGAAAAATATCACAGCTAACAAAAAATTATGTTCGCAAAAAAGGCTGCCAATTGGCAGCCTTTTTTGCTTTTAAGTTTTTTGTTGTTTGAACTGCTTAAGTTTTAGCATCTGGGGGAGCACTGAAAACACAATCATCATAAACATTAATAGGTATTGCCAGTCTTGATATTGTTCGTTTATGAGCAAAACTGCACATACTATTCCTGCAATTGGGTTAGCTATCGTACCGAATGAAAACTCAGCCACAGTCATGCGCCCTAATAACCAAACATACAAAATATAAGCAATTGCGGTATTGGGCACGATTAACCAAAATAACGCCGAATATTGCAGCGCTGAAACAGGCTCGAATACCACTTGGTATTGCTCAGGGTGAAGTAAACTGCCATCAATAAACGCAGCCAATAACAAAATAGTGCCCCCAATAATTAACTGCCAAGTAAGTACCACCCACCAATGTATGTGCACCGACAAGCTTTGTACTAAGGTGCTACCAATCACAATAGTCAGTAAGGCACCCAATAAAGCCGCTATTCCCAATACATTTAATGCCACGTGTGCTGGGTCAAACAACAACCACGCCAATACCACCAGCGCCATAGCGCAAAATGCTTGAATTTTTGCAGGTCGCTGCCCTTTGCCAAGCCAGGCATATAACAAAGCCACAACGGGCACAGACACCATCCCTACCCCAGCAATCGCAGCAGGAAGATTCACCGCCATGATAAAAATAAACGCAAAAAATAGCGCGATATTCACCGCACCTAAAGTCAATAAACTAAGCCACTGAGAGCGGGTCGGCAAACTAGGTTTAAGTAATAAAAGGAGTAGCCCTGCAGGCAGTGCTCGCAATGCGCCTAATAAAAGTGGCGGCCAATCTGGTGTCGCATATTTGGTCACCGCATAGGTGGTGCCCCATAAAAAGGCGGGGATCATGGCAAGTAAAATATTCAATGTCTGTCCTTGTTAATACGAAGAGATGACAAGGTAAAACCTCAAGTAAAGTTGAGGTCAATAGCTGTATCGATTAAAAACAAAAAAAGGTTGCCTCGTTGGCAACCTTTTTAATGAATTATATTTCGATAGATACTTAAGCTTTACGCCACGTTGTTTTACCAGCAGAATCTTCAAGTACCACACCGAGTGCATTCAATGCATCGCGTGCTTCATCAGCTACCGCCCAATCTTTGCTTGCGCGGGCTTCATTACGTTTTGCAATTAATGCTTCAATATGCGCTACTTCGTCATCAGCTTGACCTCCTTGTAAAAAGGCTTCTGGGTCTTGTTGCGCAACGCCTAGTACCTCTGCAACACTGCGCAGAACATAAGCAAGTTTACCTGCTTGCTCTGCATCGCTGTCTTTAACACGGTTTAGCTCTTTCGCTAATTCAAATAATACAGGCAGTGCTTCTGGTGTGTTGAAGTCATCATCCATCGCTTTTCTGAATTTAGCCACATATTCATCGCTAGCTAAATCACATTCGATTGGTGTTACGCCGCGCAGTGCAGTGTAAATACGTTCAAGTGACGAACGTGCTTGCTCAAGGTTTTCTTGCGAATAGTTAAGCTGGCTACGGTAATGACCTGAAATTAAGAAGTAACGCACTGACTCAGCATCGTACTCTTTTAACACATCACGTACGGTAAAGAAGTTGTTTAATGACTTAGACATCTTCTCTTTATTGACCTGTACCATACCCGTGTGGATCCACGTATTTACGTATTTGCCGTTATTTGCACAGCATGACTGAGCAATTTCGTTTTCATGGTGCGGGAACTGTAAATCTGAACCGCCACCGTGAATATCAAAATGCTCACCTAAGTGCTTAGAGCTCATTGCCGAACATTCGATGTGCCAACCTGGACGGCCTTCACCCCATGGTGATGACCAAGATGGCTCACCTGGCTTGGCTTTTTTCCAAAGCACGAAATCAAGTGGGTCTTGCTTATCTTGTGCAACTTCAACACGTGAACCGGCTTGTAGCATGGTTAAGTCTTGTTGCGATAACGCACCATATTGCTCAAATGTAGACACATCAAACAATACATCGCCATCTGCGGCAACATACGCATGGCCTTTGGCAATTAAACGCTCAACCATCGCGATGATTTCATTCATATGGTTTGTCACCGTTGGCTCAACATCAGGACGCAGCATATTTAAGCTGTCGAAATCTTCATGCATTGCTTTGGTCATACGAGTCGTTAAATCATTAATTGACTCACCATTTTCGTTTGCACGCTTAATGATTTTGTCGTCAACATCAGTGATGTTACGAACATATTTTAAATCGTAACCAATGTGACGTAGGTAACGAACAATAACGTCAAAACCAACGAAAGTACGCGCATGACCAATGTGACAGTAATCATAAATGGTGATACCACACACGTACATGTCGATTTTGCCATCAACAAGGGGTTTAAACTGCTCTTTTTGTCGCGTAAGTGTGTTGTAAATTTGTACCATTTATAAAATGTCCTTAACGGTGTTTCGAGATTCTCTATGGTAACACTTGCAAAGCCGCTGCTCTAGCGCTTTATCAATTGAATAAGCACTTTGTTAACCGTTTTAAACAAGCTCTTTGTTAATCCAAGGCAACTACTATAAAATAGCCCCATTATTAAACCTGAATATAGGAAACCTCATGGTTGTACTACACACAAACTTTGGTGACATCACTATCAAGATGCACGAAAGCGATGCACCAAACACTGTTAAAAACTTCTTAGAGTATGCAAACGCTGGCTTTTACAACGGCACTATTTTTCACCGTGTAATTGATGGTTTTATGGTACAAGGCGGTGGTTTTGAGCCTGGTATGGTTCAAAAAGAAGTAAACAACCCTATCGAAAACGAAGCAAACAATGGCCTTGCGAATAAAGTAGGCACATTAGCAATGGCACGTACGCCGGATCCACACTCAGCAACTGCGCAGTTCTTTATTAACGTTAACGACAATGACTTCTTAAACTTCAGCAGTGAAACATCACAAGGCTGGGGCTACTGCGTGTTCGCAGAAGTTGTTGAAGGTATGGACGTGGTAAACAAAATCAAAGGTGTTGCTACTGGCAGCGCGGGTTTCCACCAAGACGTACCTCTTGAAGATGTCATCATCGAAAAAGTAACGGTTAGCTAATTTAATCGTTTAGTCTTTTTAAGCGGGCCTGTTGCCCGCTTTTTTGCGAGTAACCATGAATCAAAGTTATTTTATTGCCGATCTCCATTTAACAGAAAACCGCCCCGACATCACAGCGGCATTTTTTGATTTTCTTGATAGCAAGATTATTAATGATGACGTTGATGCGCTGTATATTTTGGGTGACTTTTTTGAAGTATGGGTCGGTGATGACTATCAAACTGACCTTTCAAAGAGTGTTGCCGCACGTTTATGCCAAGCCAGTAAAAGTGGTACTGAGGTGTTTTTTATCCATGGTAATCGCGATTTTATCATGCGAGAAGACTATGCTAAAAGCGCGAGTATGACTTTATTGCCTGAGCAAGTTGTTATTGATTTATACGGTACTCCAACAGTTATCTTGCACGGTGATGAAATGTGCACTCAAGATATTGAGTATCAACAGTTTCGTAAAAAAAGCCGTGGTTGGTGGTGGCCAAAATTAATGCTTGCTATGCCGCTTTGGTATCGCAAAAAGATTGCCCGCAACGCCCGAGAAAAATCAAAACAAAGTCAAGCCGGCAAAGCATTAGAAATCCTAGATGTGACTGAAGATGCAGTATTAGCCATGTTTGAAAAACATCAGGTTGCTAATATGATCCACGGCCATACCCACCGCCCGAATGTGCACCATTATAATCACGCAGGTAAAACACTAACGCGCACAGTGTTGGGTGACTGGTATGAACAAGGGTCATACTTAAGAGTTACACCTGAGCAGCAAAAACTAATCCATTCACCCTTTAAATAGCCAGTATTTTAACTATGCTTTAAACAGTATTGTAAAAAACGCATTATCTATGATGAGTCGATTAAGCTGTTTTTGTTGCTGTTTTTTGTTTAGCTTTTCAGTCCATAGCCAAACTTGGCAACTGGTCACTGAACCATACCCGCCTTACTTTATTAATAATAAGAGCGAGCCGGGTTGGTTGCACGAAGTCATTATTGCAGCACTTAAAAGCCAAAAACACCAAGCAACGATTGAATACACCCATTGGGCGCGCGCTTTAAAACTTGCTAAGCGCCATAAACGTGTTGCTGTACTAGGGGCTTTTTATACAGAGCAAAGGGCTAGAGAATTTAGCTACTCACAACCCTTAGCAACGGCTCATACGGTATTATTTAAGCAGGCGGGCAAAGACATCACCTTTACCGGATCACTCTATTCATTAAAGCCATATACAATCAGCAAAGGCGAAGATTATGTGGTGAGTGACGAATTCGAACAGCATCCTGAACTGACCATAACAACTACAGATAGTTTGATTGAAAGCTTATTACTGTTAAAGCATGGCCGTGTTGATTTAGTTGCCGGTACTAAGGAGGTCGCACTCTATTGGCTCGACAAGAGTGAACGGTTACAGCAAGCAAAACAAACAGAATTAGAAATAATTAGCCCCTACCTTGCCACTCAGTATTTACATGTGATCACCAAAAAAGATCACCCTCACGCTGAGCTATTTCAGCAAAGCTTATATTTAGGCGTGCAGTCTTTAAAAAACTCGGGAAAGCTGGATGAAATATTTAAAAGCTATGAACTCAGTGCAGAGGAAATTGCAAGCATCCATCAATTATTAGCTAAACATTAGTGCTCGTTGAAATACTAATCGGTAGCGTGATTTTAAACTGTGTTGCAATATTTTCTGGCAGTTCATTAGTTGCGACTAAGCTTATCTTACCTTTTAGAACATTTGTAACCCACTGATGAACAAGATACAACCCAAGCCCAGTGTGACCGTGTTTTCTTGATGTGGTGAAGAAAGGATCAAATAGCTGTTCTCGCAAGGATTCATCTATACCTGAGCCATTGTCAGACACTTTAATACATAATGTATTGTCACTTTCTAGATAAACAGCTAACTGAACCTGCTTTGTGTCATGCTCATTAAAGGCATGAGAAATTGCATTGACGATTAGGCTTTCTATAATTTGTGAAATAACCCCAGGTCGACTCGTGATGTCTTGTTTGACATCGATGTGCGTTTCAATTGTTACTTTAGAGGCCTTAAAGCGAGATTTTAAACCCAGTAGAAGATCATGGGTGACATTTTCGATATTAAAGCTAACAAGTTGATCATTCGAGCGATCATGGGCCATTTCTTTAAAGCTTTTCACATGAGCGATCGCTTTATCTAAATTTACTTTTGAGAGCGACAAATTATCGGCAATACGTTCAACTCTCGTTTCTAAAAACTGCTTTGTGAAGCCTTGGTCAATTTTATCTTTGAGTTGTTGATTAATTAACTGTGCATTTGATACTGAAATAGCAGCACCACCTAATGGGGTATTCATTTCATGAGCGACACCGGCCACCATTAAACCGAGCGATGACAACCGTTGCGCTTCAATCAACTCCCCCTGTAATTGATGCTGCTGTTTTATATAGCGTTGTAATTTGCTATTAGCCGCTACCAGCTCCTGCTGCTCATTTTCTAAATTTGCTGTTGCTTTAATGATTTGACACTGATCACGATAACTACGCTTTAAATACAAACCAGCAATAGTAATTAGACAAACAGCACATGCCAAAGCAATGCCAAATGACCATAAAAATATCTCCCTCAGTACTGAATTGTCCGCTTTTACCAGCACAATGATATTACTTAATGCATTGTCATTATTATTACCGAGATTCATTTTTAAAAAGCTGGTTGTACGACTATGCGATGTAATAAGTTGCTGCGTTTTCGGTAATTCAGCAATTGTTTGCCATAACTGATCATCATCTTCGCTGAGAGTGAGTTGTGGCTTATCTAACATAAAGCCCCACTCTTTCTTACTATCAGGATTTAACAACCAATAGCCTTCGCCATTAACCAATTGTATTTGAGCTTGCAAAGTACTCAGTGACTTAATTTGTTGTAAGGTTTTCGATAGGTCAAAATTGACAACAATTAACCCATCTAACACAAAAGTGTCGTTCGTGGTTCGATAGGATGCGCGCAATGTCGGCTCATATGGGGCGACGACAACGCCGCGTTCAACATTTAAATCTATTGGCGTGATGTATACATCACCTTTACTGTGCGCAATTCCTTCAGTGAAGTAATAACGATTACCTTTATTTTGCAACTGTTGTGGTGCCACAACTTGGGCTTTACCAGCTTTAAAATTAACGCGGTACCGTTCTTGGCCCTGGCTATCTAACCAACGTATTTGAGAAATGCTGTCAGCAGCTAAACCAAAATTAACAAAATGAGTTTGTATTTGTTGTTCAAGTTCAGCGTCGGATACGTGGCGTTTTAGCGCTTCGTCAGCCACCAGCAATTTAACCACTTTACGCACATCACCCAACTCTCTGCTAAAGGTATTATGCGCTGCAAGTAAGGTGTTATCTTGTAAAAGCGTGACATTACTTTTTTGTATTTGGTATTGCAGTAAATAAACCATAGCGCTTATAAATAAGCTGCCAATGACAATAACCACAAATTTTATAAGTAGCCTTTTCTTTAGTAACTCATATTGGTGATTTACTTCTACCATAATAGTTAGTTAGACCGGCCCTTTAGCCACTGCAATGCATCATCATAAAACATGGGTTTAGCGTAATAATAACCCTGCCCTACACTACAACCAGCTTCAACGAGCCAAGCGTACTCAGCCTCCGTTTCAATGCCTTCCGCTGTTACTTCAAAACCGAATTTTTCTGCTAATAGCATAATCATTTCGATAATATGTTGATTAGACCTCGAGTCTTGAATATTGCTCACAAAACAGCGGTCTATTTTTATATTTTGTGCTGGTATTTCACTAACATGGGCGAGCGATGAATAACCTGTCCCAAAATCATCAATGCTAATTTTTATCCCTAAACCGGCAAAACGACATAAACATGCATTGATCTTTTCATAGTTAAAAATTGCTTGGGTCTCTGTTACTTCAAGCTCAAGTAACGAAGGTGAAATGCCATATTCCTCAATACGTGCCGCAATCTCAACAAAGTAATCATCGGCTAACAAATCAAACGTAGAGGCATTAAACGCGATTGGCAAACTAACGCCCTGCTCTGCAAATTGGTTAATCGTTTGCATTATTTTGTCAAAAATCAACTTATCTAACTCACTAATAAGTCCAGCAGTTTCGGCAAGTTCAATAAACTCATCGGGTCTGACAAATGTTCCATCACCTCTTTGCCATCGCGCCAGTGCTTCAAAACCAATGACTTCATTAGTGGTTAAATTAACCTTGGGTTGTAGGGCTACTTGGAGCTCTTTGTTGCGTATTGCGGTGCGCAGCTCTTGCATCAATTCATAGCGCCGTGTAATCGCTTTGGTATTATCTAACGTATAATAGAGAAGCTCAGCTCTTTGTGTGTTTTCATCATTAAGAGTAGACTCTGCTAAATTGAATATTTGCTCTGCGTTATGATCTTCAAAGGCGATTAGCTGCATAACTAAAATACGCACATCTAAAAACTGTTTTACCCCATCAATTTCAAAAGATTGACGTTTTAAAGAGTCAACAACGCTTTCATCTTCAAATGCATGGCTTGACACTAAAACACCTAAACAATCACTTTTAAAAACAGCGATACGAGGGTGATACGGCGCTAAGGCTTGCAAAATATTCTCGCGCATTTTTAGATGTGTTTTTTTACAAAATTCATGACCAAACCGAAAAGACTTTTCGTCAAACTGAAGTATCTCAAACACCACTAACTGAGTTTCAGCTTGTTCGTATTTGTTCATATTATCGATTTCGCGCTGGAGCCAGTTCCTGTTGGGCATGTTTAGCGTTATATCGGTGTAAGCAAGCTCAGTAAGCCGGTTCATCAGTGCAATATTCGAAAAGCCTGTACTGACATTTTCACTAAATACCTTTAGTAAAAATACATTATGCTCGTCGATGGGAACATCTGATTTAACAATCGTGATGTAATAGCTAACATCAACATCAGCGGTATCAAAATAAAAAACACTGTAATGCTCAGAAAACACATGCTCTTTTTTATCTCTGGCTAAAATATACGATTGCTGTGCTTCTTCACTGAGCACATCTGTGCTGAGCTCTTTACCATCAAGCCCTCTGTAACAACCGACACTAGTAAGAACTTTTGGGTGTTTATCAACGTGCTTTTCATTGCCAACGCATAATACGCCGCCTCCCTTAGATAGATGCAAAATTTTACCTATTTCATCTAGCACCGCATGAGAAAATGCACGTATGTCGTGTTTACTATTAATGCTTCTTGCCGCATCAAGTACTAACTGCAGTCCTTGTTTGGCATTTGAGATTTGCGAAATATATTGATACGTACGAAGATGGCTACTAACGATAGATTTAAGTTTATCTACCGTCATGTCAGACTTATTCCAATATTCGTCAATATCAAGCAATTGCATTACTTGCGGTTCGGGGGCAAAGCTTGGCTGCCCTGTTAATAGCACTATGCGTATATCGTTGTTGCCTAATACGTGGCGTATGGTATTTACAAGTCTAAGGCCAGAATCGTCTTCTTCCATCACCACATCAAGAAATACAATAGCGATATCTTTGTGACGCGATAACACAGACGATGCCTCTGACACTGAATTTGCCGTAAATACCTCAAGAGACTCATTGTTATCTAGAGATATGGCATTAAAACTGTTTAGTAATGCTTGTTGGTAGTTTAAGTCATCTTCAACCGTTAAAACTTTCCATGTTTTTTGGGCATACGATTGTTCAGAAGCATCTTCTTTAAACTCGAAAGGCACATTAGAATCACGCATGACTTCTCCTTTTAACAACTTATGATTCTATTTTACGAATGTTAATAGCAACCTAGGTCAAAGGTAGTGCAAGATTTTAAAAGGTACAAATTATTTACTAAAACAATAAATGAATAAGTATTAGAAAAGTAATGAGAATTAGTTAATTTGAATAGGGGGTAAAACCCACTAAATTTGGCAAGATAAATGAATTAGAGCGCCAAACAGGCGCTCTGATTTAATATATTATGCAGGCACACCGCTGTGAAATTTAAAGTCTTCATCTGGGGTTGAAATAAGCTCAGCTTCAAGTTGACCAAAAAATTCAACACGTTCGGTAATATCAAACTCACTGATTTCTTGCGCAAGAGTTAAATAATCTTGGTAATGTCGCGCTTCAGAGCGCAGTAGTGAGATATAAAAATCACCTAAGCGCTTATCAACATGCGGGGCTAATTTAGCAAAGCGTTCACATGAGCGGGCTTCGATATAAGCACCGATAATTAACTTATCAACCAAAGCATCAGGCTCGTAAGTTTTCACGTGGCGCAGCATCCCTTTCGCATAACGACATGGAGTAATGCTTTTATATTCAATACCGTATTCATCCATGATCTCAAGGACTTGATAAAAGTGATGTAGTTCTTCTTTAATGAGCATCACCATTTTATCGATAAGGTCTTGCCCGTATGGTGAATTCGATTTTGGGATCATTGATTTAGTCAGCTTGTTTTTATCAGCAAGCTCACGCCAATCTCCTTCTCGCTTATATACAAGCGTCTCAAATGGTTTTAACCACTCAAGCAAAGCATCACTACTTTCTTTATCAACTGCATACTTACGAATTAAAAACATGGCAGACTGAGCTGCTTTTAATTCGCAGATAAGATGGTCGATTAAAACCACATCTAAGTTTTCTTTTTTGGTTGCCGCAGCAATCCACTCATCGGGTGTTTCGCACTTTAAAAAAGAATGAATGGGCGCTAACAAATCAGAATAAGGCACTGAATAACTTCTCATCAAAAATCTTGATTCGATTTTATCACATAAATAAGCCCGCATTCCATGACCCATATCAGTGCAAGCTAATTTTCTATATGCACTAAAGAGTTACATTTTATCGACCATTTCGATTATTGCAGCTTCTTGACAAGGTTTAATTACTGAACCATAACTTAATCAAAGCTGTACAAAAATAAAACAGCTCACATTCCTTTTTACAGGGGCATTGATTATGATTCTAAACCACTTATGGGGCTTGTACGCCCACCCACTCGAAGAATGGCAAACAATTGATAACCGCCACGAAAGCTTGCGCTATAGCTTGTCGCACATTTTATTAATTGCCAGTATTCCTTCAATTATGGGCTACTATTCATCTGTATATTTAGGTTGGAGTATTGGCTCTGGCGATGCAGTGTTTTTAACCCATGATAGTGCATTACTCATTGCTATCGCGATGTACTTTGCACTGATTGCGGGCGTTTTTGCACTTGCTTACTTAGCACATTGGATGGCCGTTACCTTTGGTGCAAAACCCACCTTTACACAAACCTTAGAGCTCGCTGCATATACAGCAACGCCGGTATTTATGTCTTCATTTGCGGCATTTTTACCTGAACTTTGGTTTGTGGTGTGTGTAGGCCTTGTAGCACTTGCCTACTCTGTTTACTTGCTTTACACGGGAGTGCCAATTTTGATGCACATTCCTGAGGAGCGAGGCTTTATTTATGCCAGTTCGGTGGTCACGTGTGGGCTGATATTACTGGTGATTATTTTAGCTGCGACAGCTATCTTATGGACTAATGGAATCGTCCACCCTATGTTTACCTGAGTACATTGTTATTTTCCTTTCTTTCCACAAACAAAAAAGGAGCTATTCAGCTCCTTTTTTATATCAAATAGATTTGCACTGATTAATCAGCACTGTTCTCTTCTTGATTGTGTAGCTCTAAACTCGCTGACATGGCGTTTTCGCGGGTTGATTTCGCTGAATCATTACGTAAACGGTCAATGTGGTTTAGGTAATCTTGGTCGATATCACCTGTGATGTATTGACCATCGAATACTGATGTTTCAAAACGGGTGATTTCTGGGTTTTCTTGGCTTACTGCTGAGATTAGGTCATCTAGCGATTGATAGATAAGACCATCTGCACCGATGCTAGCATTGATATCTTCCACTTCACGGCCATGCGCAATTAGCTCAGCTGCCGATGGCATATCAATACCGTATACGTTCGGGAAACGAATCTCTGGCGCTGCTGACGCGAAGTAAACATTCTTCGCACCTGACTCACGAGCCATTTCTACGATTTGCGCTGACGTTGTACCACGAACAATTGAGTCATCAACAAGTAATACGTTTTTGCCTTTGAACTCACGGTCAATTGCATTCAGTTTTTGACGAACTGATTTCTTACGCATTTCTTGACCTGGCATGATGAAGGTACGGCCAATGTAGCGGTTTTTAACAAAACCTTGGCGGTAAGGCAGGTTAAGTGCTGACGCAATCTCAAGCGCTACATCACACGACGTTTCAGGAATAGGAATAACCACATCGATATCTTTATCAGCCCATTCACGTGCGATTTTTTCACCTAACTTAGTACCCATGTTTACGCGTGTCGCATAAACAGACATACGGTCAATCGTTGAATCTGGGCGCGCAAAGTAAACAAATTCAAAGATACATGGCGAGTAAGTTGCTTTTTCAGCACACGCTTGTGAGAAAAACTGACCATCTTCAGTTACGTAAATCACTTCACCTGGTGCTACGTCACGAACAAACTCAAAACCGTCGGTTTTTAATGCCACGCTTTCTGAAGCAAACATGTACTCAGTACCATTTGCAGTTTCACGCTTACCAAACACCAACGGACGAATGCCGTTCGGATCACGAAACGCAACAATACCGTGGCCGATGATCATTGCAATCGTTGCATAACCACCATTTACTTTATTGTTTACTTCGGTCACTGCATTGAAGATATCTTCAGCGTCAAGTTTTAGCTTGTTTGACTTGCTTAACTCATGTGCCACGATGTTAAGTAAGATTTCAGAGTCAGATGTTGTATTAACATGACGGCGAGCTTCTGAAAATAATTGCTGCTTTAATGCTTCTGCGTTTGTTAAGTTACCATTGTGCGCAAGTGCAATACCAAATGGTGAGTTAACGTAGAAAGGTTGCGCTTCTGACGAGCTAGAAGAACCAGCTGTCGGGTAGCGAACATGGCCAATACCAATTGTGCCTTGAAGGCGTTTCATATGACGGGTATGAAACACATCTTTCACAAGGCCATTGGCTTTACGTAAGCTAAACGTGTTGTTTTCAATGGTAATGATGCCAGCTGCATCTTGACCGCGGTGTTGCAAAACAGTTAAGCCGTCATATAACGCCTGATTAACAGGAGAAGTTCCGACTATGCCAACGATACCACACATTAAATTTATCCTCGCCGATTAACGGTTTACAGAATTTAAAAAGCTCGAGTTGTTTTCGAGGTACGAAAAGAACCACTCAACAACAAAGCCAAATTCTGGAATCAAAATAGAGTTGCCCCACCAATGCGTATTAGGTGCACCGGTAAAAGCATCAAGAAAGAAGAGTAACGCGCTTACGACCAACACGCCACGAAGAGCACCAAACACTATGCCAAAAACACGGTCTGTGCCAGATAAACCCGTACGTTGTACAAGCTCACCTAAAATATAGTTTAGTAACCCACCCAACAGGAGTGTCGCAAAGAATAATATGGCTATTGCGGCTGCATTTCTTAAAAGGGGTTCTGAAATACTTGTTAGGAAGGATGCTAAATATTGGTAAAACAAACTAGAGATGATAAATGCGCCAGCCCATACAGCTAATGACATTGCTTCTTTTACAAAGCCACGTATTAAGCCGATGATAGTGGATAGTGCAATAATGCCAAGTATGGCGTAATCAACCCAGATCATAAGAACCAACTAGTCGTTAATTTGGGGCGCATTCTATAAGACTACCTATAGAATTGCCAGATCATTTTGTAATTTCAAACTGAGTGACTTTGCCGTTTAACTTGGTTAACTGCTTTAACTCAGGAAGCTTACTCTCTAACTCTTTCTTGCTAAGTGAAGGACCTACAAAGACTTTTGTCAGTGTGCCGTTCGGGGTTTTGATTGGACGCGTAAAGGTTTTGAAACCATTCGCTTTTAGTTTTTCTTGTAGTGATTTCACATTAGGTGCATGAGAAAAACTACCCAATTGGATAACATAAGCCATTTGTGTGAGGTTTTCTTCTGGCTTACGGGTTGGCTCTGGAGCTTTGACAACGGTCTTTGCCGGCTCTTGGACTGCAACTTTTGGCTCAGTTTTACGAACCACAGGCTCATCTGTTGATGCTTCGACCATTTGCGGTGCATCATCGACGATTTGTTGCGTTTCATTAGCAGCAAGCTCAGCATCGTTGGCTTGAATATCTTCAACTGGCGTTTGTGACGGTTGTTCAGCAGAGGCGACTTTATTATCAATCGCCTCTTGTAAATCAATCGTAGTGAACTCAGGACGTTCAGGAATTGCTTTAAAGCCTTCAGTATAATGAACCTTTTCACCATCCAAAATATTTGGAATGAAGACAATAGCCGCTACAACCACAATGGTGGTACCTACTAAGCGATTAATAAACCCTGCGTTCACCGATTTCCTCTCTATTTTTTAAAGTAATTGATGGCTGCAGCCACTGTTATAAATGAACCAAACACAATCACAAGCGTGTTTTCATCGACATTTGGTAATAACGTGTCTAATGCAGTTTCAACACTCTCATATTGCGTGCTAGGCGCTGTTGATGTTGTTTCTGCAAGTGCGTTAGCAAGATTCTCAACCTTGTCTCCGCGGAAACAATCTAAGCTTGCTAACGACCATTGGTCAACTACATTTGCGACAGCCGACATGGCAGACACTTTATCTTTATCTGCAAGCATAGCGACTAATGCATGAATTTTAAACCCTTGATCTTTATACACGCTTAATTTACGTGCCAAATAACGAGCAGATTCAGGATTATGCGCCACATCTGTAAAAATGAGCGGCTGCTCACTGAGCTGTTGAAAGCGCCCTTCTACGGTTAAATTTTCCAGGCAATCGCGAACTAGTTGCTCACTTGGCAATAGCTCAAGTTTAGCTAATAAGGTCAACGCTGTTGCAGCATTTTGACAAGGGATAGCAGGCTTAGCTAAGCGCCAATCGTTATCTTGGTACTGCCAGTTAAAGCCTTCACTGTCTTCTGTGAATTTAAAATCACGGCCTGATAACACCATATCAGCGTTAATTTCATTGCCGTAATCAGTCACTGTATGCGGAATCGCTAAATCGCCAACAATGGCAGGCGTATTCGGTCTAAAAATACCGGCTTTGTCGTAACCCACTAATTCACGGGTATCACCTAAGTATTCTTTATGGTCTAAATCTATTGTGGTGATCACGCATGCAAATGGGGTTACGATATTAGTGGCGTCATAACGACCACCCAGACCCACTTCTAACAGCACATAATCAACAGCGTGACGTTTAAAAATAGCCAGTGCGCCCAGTGTTCCGTATTCAAAATAAGTCAGCGGTGTGTCACCACGACCTTTTTCAAGCATATCGAATGCATCAACATGGAATTGATCATCAAGCTCTTGGCCATTAATACGCACGCGTTCGTTGTAACGAATTAGATGAGGAGATGCGTACGTACCGACACTAAAACCCTGAGCAAGTAATAAGCTTTCTAAACAGCGAGCGGTGGTCCCTTTACCATTAGTCCCTGCAATTAAAATTATTTTGCTAGGTGTATCGAGTAAGCCGACTTGGTTAGCAACGCGTGCAACGCGCTCTAAGCCCATTTCAATATTGGCAGGATGGACACTTTCTAAATAACAAAGCCAATCATCAAGACTTGATGATTGGCTAGGAAGGATTTCTGTCATAGCGTTTAATCAGTTAAGCTGAAATTTACGCTACTCTATGCTCTTGTTCAGTAGAAGGCAAGTTCATAAATTTCGCTAAGATACGTGCAAGGGTGTCACGCATTTCACGACGGTCTACAATCATGTCGATTGCACCGTGCTCTAGCAAGAATTCACTACGTTGGAAACCTTCAGGAAGCGTTTCACGTACTGTTTGCTCGATAACACGAGGACCAGCAAAACCGATAAGCGCTTTAGGTTCAGCAACGTTTACATCACCAAGCATTGCTAATGATGCCGATACACCACCCATTGTTGGATCAGTTAATACTGAAATAAACGGTAAGCCTTTTTCGCTCATTTTCGCTAGCGCAGCACTTGTTTTAGCCATTTGCATTAATGACATAAGTGCTTCTTGCATACGTGCACCACCTGATGCAGAGAAACAAATAAGCGGCATATTGTGTTCTAAACACTGATCTACAGCTTCAACAAAGCGTGCACCAACCACTGACGCCATTGAACCACCCATAAATGAGAATTCAAATGCAACAGCAGCAACAGGAATACCTTTTAGGCGGCCCTTCATTGCAACAAGTGCGTCTTTCTCGCCACTTGCTTTTTGTGCTTGGGTAATACGGTCAGAGTATTTTTTAGAATCTTTAAATTTTAAAACGTCTTTTGGCTCGTGCTCTGCACCAATTTCTTGACGTTCTGCATCATCTAAAAAGTTTTCAAGGCGCTTACGGCCACCTAAACGCATGTGGTGATCACATTTAGGACACACGTTGAGTGCTTTTTCTAATTCTGCTTTATATAAAATTGAATCACAGTCTGTACACTTAGCCCAAACCCCTTCAGGGATTTCTTTACGACCTGACGATTTGGTCGTTTTAGGTAAGATTTTTTCTAACCAACTCATTTGCAACTCTCTTAATGCTGTTCTGTGTCGCAGTCTGTTTAATTGGAAACACTCGCTTGTGTTTCTGATAACAAATAAACAGACAGATTTTTTCAATTAAAACATGAATTACCCGCAGACGATATAAAAAACTGGTCTTAGTAGTAGTCTACTAAAGTCTAACTGTCTGAATCAGGTAAAAACAAAGGCCCTAATGGTGTTTTAGGAATGCCAAAATGTTCAGGGTAATCCACATCAACTAAGTAAAGACCCGCCGCTTTTGCTGTTGCACTCGCTTTAGCACGTTCTTTTAGATCAAGTAATTCTTTTAACCACACTGGCTCATGCTTATGTAAGCCTATATCCATTAAACAGCCGGTGATGTTTCGAACCATGTGATGCAAAAACGCATTCGCTTTAATATCAATGATCACATAATCACCTTGGCGTTTTACCGACAAGTGGTGGATAGTGCGATTTGCTGTATTCGCTTGGCAATGTAGCGCCCTGAAAGACGTAAAATCATGCTCACCTATTAGATACTGACAGGCTTCTTGCATTTTAGTTTCGTCTAATGGGTGATGAAAATGAGTCACACCTTCGCTCATAATGGCGCCACGATAGGTGTAATTGTAAATCACATAACGATAGCGACGAGCTGTGGCACTAAAACGAGCATGAAAATCGTCACTGACAGGTTCAGCAAAACGAATCGAAATATCTTTTGGTAGTAAGGTGTTCATACCCATTGTAAACGCGACCATTTCGCGCTCAGCATGCGTATCAAAATGGATCACCTGCCCGGTGCCATGAACACCGGCATCGGTGCGACCTGCACAAACAATTTCAACTGGATGATTACAAATACGCGACAACGCCGTTTCTACTTCTTGTTGTACGCTATTGACGTGTGATTGACGTTGCCAACCACTGTAACGTGCGCCGTTGTACTCTACTCCAAGTGCTACTCGCATAATGACCTATTTACCTACTGAACTAAATGACGGGGCATTTTATGCGATCTACGAGCGCAATAAAAGCCACCGTGGTCGATCACATTACTGTGCCTGCTCAGATATCATACCAATTCGCTTAACGATAAGTGCGAGCTGGGATTAATCTTCTTCGATGTTGTCTAGGCCCTTGGTGCCGTCTTTAGCACGCAGCTTATGATGGATAGCCGATTTGATCAGCATATAGCCGCTGATAGGCGCGGTGATAAGCAAAAAGATTGAAATAAGAATTTCTTTCACGCTCACCCCCTCATTGGTGTAACTAAAATACACCATTGCAGCAATCAATAGCGATGCCATTCCTAAGGTTGTTGCTTTGGTAGGTCCATGTAAACGCATGAAAAAGTCAGGCATTTTCACAAGACCAATTGAACCTATCAGAATAAAGCAACCACCAATTAATAATAAGATTGAAACAATCCACTCACTCATTATCTGTTACCTTATTCAATAATGTCGCCACGTAGCAGGTATTTACACACCGCTACTGTACTTACAAAACCTAGCATCGCAATTAATAATGCCGCTTCAAAATAAAGTCCCGTGCCCATGCTCATGCCATAAAGAATGATCAAAGCAATGGTGTTAATAAACATAGTATCAAGCGCTAAAATGCGATCTGGCACCGACGGACCAACGATTAGGCGCCATAGATTTAGCAATAACGAGATTGCAATCATGGCATAAACAATTAAAAAAACGGTATCTAGCATCGAAAAATCTCCTTAAGCGGTGCTTCGTAACGCTGCTTAATAGTACTAATTAACGCTTGCTCATCTGCTAAATCGAGTACGTGAATCAATAAATAGCGCTGCTCAATAACTTCGCCCTCTTCAAGTGACTCAGGAATAGGATACACCTCTGCGCTTACAGTACCCGGCGTTAACGACACGGTACTTGCCAAAATTGTAATTGGCATTTCATGACTTAAATCCAAAGGCACTTTTACAAAACCCGGACGCAATTTTTTAGTCGGTCCTAAAATCAGCAGTGCCACTTGCAAGTTAGCCGTCACAATATCGTACAGAACTAACATTAAGTGTCTAAATGCCAGACCAGGTTTCACGATAAGTGGTTGCGGATCACGAAATGGAAAGGTGATCCACGGGATAGTGATGGCAAAAAACGCGGCTAATAACAGATGACCCGGTGACACACTGTTATTTAATAACAGCCACACAACAAACAATAAAACACTGCGAAAAGGTGTCGGCAGCCAACGAAAACGAGCTTCTAAACGCATTATTGACCTCCTTGTAATACAGCATTGATGCTCGTATTAATATCAAACAACTGCTCTGAGGTTGCTAACATAAAATCAGAAATTGAACCGGCAAAAACAACCATTAAAGGTGAACATGCCAACAAAGCAATTACCGCGGTTACTTTTAAAGGGTGTGCTTTGCTGCCCTCAATTGCTTCGCTGTCTTTGTGTTTATGATCCCAAAATAAGCTTGTGCCAGCACGAGAAACTGCGACTAATAACGCAAGACTGGCAAGAATATAAATTGGCCAGAATAACATGGCTTTTTCACTATCAAGGGTGCTTTTTAGAATCCAAATTTTGCCCACAAAACCAGATAGTGGTGGCATACCAACCACTGCAAGTGCGGCGATAACAAAACAAATACCCAGTAAGAATGGCTGCGCAACGGGACGCCCTGCGACTAAACGGTCCGCAACCTTACCACGCTGCTGTGCAATTAAATCGGCAATTAAAAATAGCGCGGCACAAATTACCGTTGAGTGCACAAGGTAATAAAGGAGTGCCGCTGTTGCCGAGACATTTTGAATTGCAACGAGTGCCACTAATGTACCGACAGAGACAATCACTAAATTGGCTATCAACTTTCTAAAATCTTGACTCGCTAATACACCAATTGCTCCCATCACGATGGTTGCGAGTGCAAGGCCCCATAACCAAGGCTGTGCCATGTGAGCAAGCTCACCCGCGTTCTCACCAAAGATCACCGTATAAATACGAAGCATGGCGTACACACCGACTTTAGTCATAATGGCAAATAAGGCTGCAACCAGCGGCATCGCATTTGCGTAGGTATTTGGTAGCCATAAATGCAAAGGTAATAACGCGCCTTTTAAGGCAAATACCACGATTAACAGTAAGCCACCAATTTTAGCTAGGTAAACATCATCACCTGTCAATTGCGGGACTTTTTGTGCTAAATCAGCAATATTTAACGTACCTAGTACACCATATAGTACGCCTAAGGCAATTAAGAATACGCTTGAGCCAATCAGGTTTAAAATCACGTATTGTAATGCAGCACGGGTGCTGTGTTTATCCGCTGAGTGCATTAATAATGAATAGGATGCAATAAGTAACACTTCGAAAAATACGAATAGATTAAATACATCGCCAGTTAAAAACGCGCCGTTCACGCCTAAAATCAAAAAGTGCACTAATGGGTGAAAAAAGCTGCCTTTTTTGTCATCACCAGCACAACTATAAAGCACCACGACCGCCCCTAAGAAGCTAGTAAGCAGCACTAATAATGTCGCAAGTCTGTCAGCGACAAGTACAATCCCAAATGGCGCCGACCAATCACCTATGGCGTAAACCATTGGTGCAGTACTGTTGATATAAAACAGCAAATAGGCGCTCACCAAGACTGTAACCAAAGATAAAATGACAGAGGTTACACGGCGAATTTGTAAGTTCTTTCCGCAAGGCGGCATTAATAGCAAAACGCCAGCCAGCATAGGAATTAAAATCGGTAAAGAAGCGAGATGCTGTATCATTTTTGCTCCTTCGACGACTTAACCATATGACCATCGACATGGTCATTCCCTAAATCTGCGCGTCCGCGAATCGCTAAAATAACCACAAACGCAGTCATCGCAAAACCAATTACAATGGCAGTTAAAACCAGCGCTTGCGGTAATGGATCTGCATATTCGCTGCCAGAGCCTAATACAGCGGCTTTATTAATGGTCAAGCGTCCTGATGAGAATAAAAACAGGTTTACTGCATAAGAAAGCATGGTCAAACCCAGTACCACCGGGAACGTTCGCGCTCTCAAAATTAAATAAATTCCGCATGCAACCAGCACGCCCACGCATGATGCGTACAACACTTCCATTAAATATTTACCTCTTGCTTGGGTGTATCAGCAGTCAGTTTTCCTAAACTTGCTAAAATCATCAGCGTTGCACCTACAACGGTTAAATACACACCTAAATCAAACACGATAGCACTGGCAAGCTCAGTCTTGCCGACTAACGGAATATCAAAATAATCAAACCATGTTTTTAAGAATGGACGATCAAATGCCCAACTACCTAAGCCCGTTAATAAAGCAATGGCAATACCCGAAGCGATTATCTTGCGGTAGTTAACATCAAAGCGCTCTGAAATCCAATTCGAACCATTTGCCATGTACTGTAAAATAAACGCAATTGCAGTCACTAGACCGGCAATAAAGCCACCGCCAGGTAAATTGTGACCACGTAAGAAGATGTACGCAGAAACCAATAAAGCCAGTGGTAATAAACTTTGCGAAATGCTCGCTAACAAAATTGGGTGGCGTTCGCGCGCCCAAGGGCGACCTTCGCTATCACTTGCTGGCATAAACAGTGGCAAGTTGATAAGCAGTTTATAAATACCCAATGCAGCAATACCTAGTACGGTAATTTCGCCAAGGGTATCAAAGCCCCTAAAATCGACTAAGATCACGTTCACCACGTTAGTACCACCACCGCCGGTTTTAGCATTGGCAATAAAGAAGTCAGAAATCGACTCAAGTGGTCTGGTTAATAAGGCATAACAGATACTTGCTACAACAACACCAATAGCTGATGAAATTCCTAAATCTCGCAATATACGTAATGAGCTAGACTCTTTCGGAGTGCGCTGTGGTAAGAAGAACAGCGCTAACATAAGTAAGATAACCGTCACGACTTCTACAGTTAACTGAGTCAGTGCTAAATCTGGCGCTGAGAAACGGGTAAATACCACCGATACCATCAAGCCTACAATCGAAATCATAATCAACGAAATCATTCGTGAGCGATGCCAGATAACCGTTGCAAGCGCACCAATCACCAGTAGACCAGCACCAATCGCATTATGGAAATCGATTGGCGTTAAACCATTTGCACCCGCCAGCTGACGCATTTCGAATAATGGCCAACCTGCGCACAACAACACCACAGTGATCATCACAAACGCATAGCGCTGTAATGAACCATTTTCGATGCGATTAATTCTTTCTTGAGACCACTTAATTAGCCCGTACATACCGCGGTCAAAACCTTTCTTCGCATTTAAGGTCGGTAATGACGCTTGGAAATGGAATAAATGTTTACGTTGAATGTAAATTAATACACCGCACGACGTTGCGATGAAGCTCATTAACAGCGGTAAGTTGAAGCCATGCCACACTGATAACGTGTATTCAGGAGCAACATTGCCTAGCACTGCAAATGAGGCCGAAGCCAAAATATCGCTTACAGCAAAGTCAGGGAACATACCTACTAATAAACACAGCACCACTAATATTTCGATTGGCACACGCATGTAACGCGGTGGCTCATGAGGCTGCTTTGGTAAGTCGACAGGGTCACCATTAAAGAAAACATCATGAATGAAACGCGCTGAATAGGCGACAGAGAGCGCTCCGGCAATTGTCGCTAATACCGGAATTAACCATGACATAGAACCCAATACTTGTTGGTGTAATGTTTCAGCAAAAAACATTTCTTTCGATAAGAAACCATTTAATAGTGGCACCCCTGCCATGGCTGCGGCTGCGACCATGGCAAGCGTTGCGGTATAAGGCATAAAGCGCCACATACCATTAAGCTTACGCATATCTCGGGTGCCGGTTTCATGGTCAATAATACCCGTTGCCATAAATAACGACGCTTTAAACGTTGCGTGGTTAATAATATGGAAAATAGCTGCCACCGTAGCAAGCTCAGTATCTAAGCCAAGTAATAAGGTAATTAAACCTAAATGGCTGATTGTTGAATACGCTAGTAAGCCTTTTAAATCATGTTTAAATAAAGCGATATAAGCACCAACGAGTAAGGTCGCAAGACCCGTCATGGCTACTAAAATAAACCAAATGTCTGTGCCTGCAAGGGCTGGATAAAAACGCGCTAATAAGAAAATACCCGCTTTAACCATGGTTGCGGAGTGAAGATAAGCACTAACCGGAGTAGGTGCGGCCATGGCATGCGGTAACCAAAAGTGAAAAGGAAATTGCGCAGATTTAGTAAACGCACCTAACAGCACTAATACCAAGGCAACTTCATACAAGCCATGTGACTGGATCAGGGTTTTGCTTGCGAGGATTACATCAAGGTTATAACTACCAACAATATCACCAATCAGCAATAAACCTGCTAGCAACGCAAGACCGCCTGCACCGGTTATGGCAAGTGCCATGCGTGCGCCTTTTCTGGCTTCTGATTTGTGCCACCAGTAGCTAATCAATAAGAATGAGCTAATACTGGTTAGCTCCCAGAAAAACCATAACTGGATCACGTTGTTCGACATCACAATGCCGACCATCGCGGTCATAAATAGCATTAAATAGCAAAATAGCTTTGCCATAGAGTCATTACTACTTAAATAGTAACGTGCATAGAAGATCACGAGGGTACCAATCCCCAAGATCATATATAAAAACAGTAAACTCAAACCATCAAGTCGAAACGAAACTTGCATGTTTAAAAGTGGGATCCAATCCGCGCTATAGCGAATTGTTTCGCCAGAAAACACCGCAGGGGTATACGAAAATACAATTCCAAGGGCAATCAAAGGCGCTAACATAGTCAAAGCGGTACTTTGATTTCGTGTTAGTTTTGAAGTGCAGGATGAAATAACACTGCCGATTAAGGATAACAGGGGTATCCAGAGCAAAGTCATAATTAGGAGCCTTTTAGTGTCATAAGAATATCAATACTGCTGCTAGTTTTAATTAGTTGCGTACTGTTCATTTGGATGGTTTAAAGTTGGCTTCAAAAAAAGCTTATAGTGCGTACAGTTATACTGATCAGGGGCTATTTTGTCTATAGGAGACAGACCTATTTGCTCAAACTTTAACCGACTCGCATACTAAAATAGCAATAAATAGACGATTAGTCAGAAAATTTCTGTTCTCTTGAAGCCGTTGTAAATACAGGCTTTACTCCTAAAAATGCAAAATATTCAGAAAACCGAACAGGCTGTGTTAAGGGCTGGTTAATTTGTTTTTGCCAAAGTTGCCGATATTGCGCTGACAACCCCATCGTTTGGTATTGCATAATTGACCAGTTAGGGCTGGGCTTATACGCTTTTTTATTGCCACAGGCGAGACTCTTTTGCCACCCTTTAGGAGGAGAAGATTGGTTAGCAATAAACAAATTGGGCGCAACCTGCCCTTGCTGCTTACAAAGCCACTGCTGTTTTTGCTCTGGTAACGCATACTCATCTTCAAAACCATTAAAGTGCATCAACTCATGTAAAAACACCGCATAAGATTGCGATGAGTTGATATGCATGATCCCGCCAAGCACATTTGCAGCTCCTTGCTGCGACATCATGACAATAAAATCAAACCCCGCAGGCCATGAACGCGCTGCCGCATTTTGCCAGTTACAGCTCAGTGCCCCACTGCTGCCATCACAGTTAAACGTATCTGCCACATAGACAATGTCGGTGAAACAAAAGCTCCCCTTTGCTGGCTCAGGTTTATTAGTGTATTGCTGTTTAAAGTGCTTTAAGGTCGCGATGCCTTTGTAGTGATCTGTCATCATTAGAACATTAAACCGACATTGATCACTTGGCTGTAAATGCACAGCCGATAACACAAACTGTTGTTGCTGCGCATACGCAGAAGTTATTTGCTCAACCGGCATTTTTTGATGCAATAGAAAAGCCTGTTTTGCACTGCCCTGTGGTAATTGACCGGCCTGAAAAAGGCGAGCGAGTTCATGCCATTGCGTTGTTGCAACAAGCTTATCTGATAACGTGAGTTGCTGTGTGGTTGTGAAGTCAGAAAAGTAAGGCTGCCACCATAGTTTTGCCCCCTTGTAATCCCCGTGTTGTAAAAACCTGAGTGCAAGTTGATACGCTGCGCTACTGTCATTAAGCTGTGCAAGCTGTCGAAGTTGTGCGTTACTTAATTCTAATTGCTGGGCATTTATCGCACTTGGTGCAAGATAATAAATAGCCGTTGCTTGTGAAGGATTAACGTTCGCGTAGTAAAGATAGGCAGGAATAAAACGAGGCACTGAGCTTGAAATACACCCCAAGCTCAGTATCAGAATAACACTAAAAAAAAACTTAGCTTGCGTTTTCACCAGCCATTAACTCAAGCTCTAAACGGGCATATTTGTATTCAACAAATTCATGCACATTGGTGGCAAGGGCAAGTCTGAAGTAATCAGCTGCGAGGTAGTCGTTACCCGCCGCTTGATGTAACTTAGCTAGGTAGAAATAAGCTTCACACAGGCGATGCGCATACTCTTGCTCGGAAGTAACGCCTTCGATGATGCCAGATAAGAATTCAAATTCACTGATATCACCTAAATAAAGTGCCAGCAATTGATAGCCCCATTGCGACTCATCAACACCTTGTGCATTCGCTTTCAAATCAATCAAGGCTTGTGCTTTATCGGCCTCTGATTGAGCTAAATAAAGCCATAAAACACGATACGGATCACTCGGTGAACGGTTAAGGAACTGCTGAAGATCATCTTGTGCAAGTAATGGACGCTCACCGTAGTAAAGCGCAATACCACGATTTAGGTAGGCATATTCATGCTGCTCATTTAATTCAAGTGCTGAATCAAAAAACTCATACGCTTGCTCATACTGCTGCATTAATGTGTGGTGGATCCCTAAAAAGTTATACACCTCTGCTAAATCAGGTTTGAGCTTAATTGCACGATTAAAATCAATACGTGCCAATGTCGACATGCCTAAGCTGTCAAATAATACGCCACGGTCATAATAAAGTTTTGCTTGTTGTTCGCTACTTAAATCAGCACGATTTAATAATTCAGAATAACGAGCAATTGTAATTTCATTACGAAAATCAGGCGCTAAAGGTGCAGTGAAAGGCACATTAACAATAGGGACTGACTCAGGTTGTGAGGTTGTTTGACATGCACTTAAAGAAAAAATAGCCACAGCGGTCAATGCTAAGTGTTTAAAAATCATTAAATTCCTTAATACCTGAATTCTCTGTAGACAAAGGCGAAGCGGATAGGTTTCATTAAAGCATAAAAAAAGGGGCTAAACAGCCCCTTTTTCTTATATCCAGTAAATAACTGGTTATTCAATCATCATTAAGCGTCTTTTGGCTCTTCTGCTTTTTCTTCAGCAGCTGGTTCCATTGCTTCTTTAATGCTTAGACGTACACGACCTTGGCGATCTACTTCAAGAACTTTAACTTTAACTTCTTGGCCTTCGCTTAGGTGGTCAGTAACGTTGTTAACACGCTCTGTGCTGATTTGTGAAATGTGCACTAGACCGTCTTTACCCGGAAGGATGTTAACGAACGCACCGAAATCAACGATACGTACAACTTTACCAGTGTAGATAGCACCTACTTCTAGTTCAGCAGTTAATTGCTCGATACGCTTGATAGCTTCGTTTGCACTCATGCCGTCAGTTGCAGCGATCTTGATTGTACCGTCATCTTCGATTTCAATCGTTGTGCCCGTTTCTTCAGTAAGTTGACGGATAGTTGCGCCACCTTTACCGATAACTTCAGCAATTTTCTTCGCAGGGATTTGCATTGTGTAGATGCGTGGTGCGAATTGAGATAACTCTTCAGAAGGAGCAGAAATCGCTTCATCCATTACACCTAAGATGTGTAGACGTGCAGCTTTCGCTTGTTTAAGCGCGATTTGCATGATTTCTTTAGTGATACCTTCGATCTTGATATCCATTTGTAGTGCAGTGATACCGTTTGAAGTACCTGCTACTTTAAAGTCCATGTCACCTAAGTGATCTTCATCACCTAAGATGTCTGAAAGAACAACGAAATCTTCGCCTTCTTTTACTAGACCCATCGCGATACCAGCAACAGATGCTTTGATTGGTACACCCGCGTTCATAAGTGCTAGTGACGTACCACATACTGATGCCATAGACGATGAACCGTTTGATTCAGTGATTTCTGAAACAACACGGATTGAATATGGGAAGTCAGCTAATGTTGGTAATACTGCAGCAATACCACGCTTAGCTAAGTTACCGTGACCGATTTCACGACGCTTAGGAGAACCTACGAAACCTGTTTCACCTACGCAGAACGGAGGGAAGTTGTAGTGAAGCATGAAGTGATGCTTGTTAGTACCTGTTAAGTCGTCGATTAACTGTGAATCACGCTCAGTACCAAGTGTTGCAGTCACAAGTGCTTGCGTCTCACCACGCGTGAAGATTGCAGAACCGTGAGTACGTGGTAATACACCCGTCATTACGTCTAGTGCACGAACCATGTCTGGTTCACGACCATCGATACGTTTTTCACCAGCGATGATACGGCCACGAACGATTTCTTTTTCTAAAGAACCGAATAGTTTGCCAACTTCTTGCGTATCTAGCTCTTCGCCTTCAGCAAGTTCAGCTGTTAATGTAGCAACGACTTCTTCTTTCGCTACACCTAGCGCTTCTTTACGCGCTACTTTGTCAGTGATGCGGTATGCTTCACCTACTTTTTCAGCAGCGATTGCAGAGATTTTCTCAGCAAGTGTTACGTTTTTCTCTGGAGCAGTCCAATCCCAAGCTGGTTTACCTGCCTCAGCTTTAAACTCGTTGATTGCGTTGATGATAGCTTGAGATTGCTCATGACCATAAACAACCGCACCTAACATTACGTCTTCAGAAAGCGTTTCAGCTTCTGATTCAACCATAAGTACTGCGTTATCAGTACCAGCAACAACTAGGTCTAATTGGCTTTCTTCAAGCTCAGCGAGTGTTGGGTTAAGTACGTATTCACCGTTGATGAAACCAACACGTGATGCACCGATAGGACCATTGAATGGAATACCAGAGATAGCAAGTGCTGCTGAAGTACCAATCATAGCAACCATGTCAGGTTGGATTTCTGGGTTAACAGAAACAACTGTCGCGATTACTTGTACTTCGTTTACGAAACCGTCTGGGAAAAGTGGACGGATTGGACGGTCGATTAGACGAGCGATTAGCGTTTCGCCATCGTTTGGACGACCTTCACGCTTAAGGAAACCACCAGGGATACGACCCGCAGCGTACATACGCTCTTGGTAGTTAACTGTTAGTGGGAAGAAGTCTTGACCTGGTTGTGCATCACGCTTACCAACAACAGTAACTAATACTGAAGTGTCGCCAATGCTTGCTAGTACTGCGCCGTCAGCTTGACGAGCGATAGCACCCGTTTCTAGGGTCACAGTGTGTTGACCTAGTTGAAATTCTTTAATAATTGCTTGCACTTAAAAATGTCCTTTAAATGTAAAAGCAACTCAGAGCAGTGCTCCGAATTGGTAAAAAATAGTCCATCAAAGTACCAATTACAGTACTTAATTAAACTTAAGAAAAATCAATTAAGTACTACAATTGGCAATGATGTTTTTTGATATCTAGGAAGCATCCACTCCCTAGGTGTGCGCTAGTATACCTTTCATACGCGCACAAAAAAAGGGGCTAAATAGCCCCTTTTCTCGTAATCTAGTTCTTAGCGACGTAGGCCAAGCTCTTGGATTAACGCAGTGTAACGTGCAATGTCTTTACCTTTAAGGTAGTCAAGCAGTTTACGGCGTTGGCTTACTTTGCGAAGAAGACCACGACGTGAGTGGAAGTCGTGCTTGTGGCTAGCAAAGTGACCTTGAAGCTTGTTGATATCGAAAGTTAGAAGTGCAACTTGTACTTCAGGTGAACCAGTGTCGCCTTCAGCGCGTGCAAATTTAGCGATGATTTCAACTTTTTCTTGATTGCTTAGTGACATAGTAACTCCAAAAATTAATTTAAATTGTGTTTTAGCCGATCACTAATTCAGCCAAAACGATTGAGCGGGGCGTATTCTACCCAGCTTTGCTCATAACTACAAGGTAATCTTTACTCAGGTAGTTGATTTGATAAACCGCGTTTTGATTTTAAGTGGCCGTCTTTATGACGCTCACCAGTGCCAATGAACACGCCATCAGCCATGACTTTAACCACACCATCGGGGACAGGCTTACCAATAACCACGGTTTGACCATGGCTAAATGCCACGCCCTGCTCTTGGGTAATTTCAATCACAGGTAAATCAACCAAAGCAGTATCCATTGGCAGTAATAACTCATCGAGGTAGCTTGAAGGCGCAACATCATCAGCTTTCGCTTGTTGTAGCTTTTCTTCAAGTTGCTCAAGGGTAACCATTTTCTCACTTGGATAATGCCCTACCGCACTACGATGCAGCATAATAACATGCGCACCACAGCCGAGCTTTTCACCTAAATCATCAACAATAGTACGAATATAAGTACCTTTCGACACATGTGCCGTCATTTGTACTTCGTTGTTCGCTTCATCAAACTCATCAAGCGTTAAACTAAATACATTAATTTTTCGACACTTACGGGGTACTTCAATGCCTTCACGGGCATATTTATACAAAGGCTGACCTTGGTATTTAAGCGCTGAGTACATCGAAGGATATTGATCCGACTCACCTAAGAAGCTGGCAATTTGCTCAGCTAATTGTTCACGCGTGACCGATACTTCGCGCGTTTCAACCACTTCACCATCTGAATCAGAGGTAGTGGTTCGCTCACCAAGTTTGGCGCGCACAACATAGGTTTTATCAGTATCAAGCAAGAACTGGGTAAACTTAGTCGCTTCACCAAAACAAATAGGCAGCATACCCGTCGCGAGCGGATCAAGCGCACCGGTGTGGCCTGCTTTTTGAGCAAAGTAAATTCCCTTTGCTTGCTGCAATGCTTTGTTCGATGAAATACCTTGCGGCTTATTAAGTAATAAGATGCCGTCAATAGCACGACCTTTACTGCGTCTAGCCATTAGTCTTTAGTGCCTTCTTCGCTGCCGTCTTCGTCTACATGCTTAGCATTGTCTTCACGGATAACTGAGTCAACCAAGTTTGAAATACGCATACCTTCCATAAGCGAGTTATCAATAACAAAACGTAGCTCAGGCATGATGCGCGCACGAATGCGTTTACCTAATAAAGAACGAATATAACCCGTTGCTTCATTTAAGATTTTAGCGCTTTGCTTGGCTTTATCTTCATCGTCAGTGTTAAACACTGTGATAAATACTTTTGCGTAAGATAAGTCGCGAGATACCTCAACCGCAGACACTGTCACCATGCCTAAGCGTGGATCTTTGATTTCGCGTTGAAGAATAACAGCAATCTCTTTTTGAATTTGCTGTGCAACACGATCAGTGCGAGAAAATTCTCTCATTTCATTTCACTCTAAAATAATAACTTATTGATGTTAAAGAATAAGTTAATTTAATTACGAATACACAAATGGGGGCTAGGCCCCCATTTAAAATAGTGACTTAAACGAAATTAAAGTGAACGTTGTACTTCAACCGTCTCGAATACCTCGATTTGGTCGCCAACTTTAACATCGTTGTAGTTCTTAACGCCGATACCACATTCCATACCGTTACGAACTTCTTGTACGTCATCTTTAAAGCGACGTAGTGACTCAAGTTCACCTTCATAGATAACCACGTTATCACGAAGTACACGGATAGGCGCGCTACGCTTAACGATACCTTCAGTAACCATACAACCTGCGATTGCACCAATCTTAGGTGACTTGAACACGTCACGAACTTCAGCAAGACCAATGATCTCTTGCTTAAATTCTGGTGCAAGCATACCTGACATCGCTTGTTTAACTTCTTCAATCAGGCTGTAGATAACGCTGTAGTAACGTAAGTCTAGGTTTTCTGACTCAATAACTTTACGAGCTGATGCATCAGCACGAACGTTAAAGCCAACAACGATTGCGTTTGACGCCGCTGCAAGTGTTGCATCAGTTTCAGTGATACCACCTACACCTGAACCAACAATCTTCACTTTAACTTCATCAGTAGATAGTTTAGTTAATGAATCAGCAATTGCTTCAATTGAACCTTGAACGTCTGCTTTAAGTACTACGTTAACTTCAGATACATCGCCTTCAGTCATGTTAGAGAACATGTTTTCAAGCTTCGCTTTTTGCTGACGAGCAAGTTTAACTTCACGGAATTTACCTTGACGGTAAAGCGCTACTTCACGAGCTTTACGCTCATCTTTAACTACCGTTGCTTCGTCACCAGCCGCAGGGATACCAGATAGACCTAAAATCTCAACTGGGATAGATGGACCCGCAGACTTGATGTCTTTACCGTTTTCATCTTTCATCGCACGAACACGGCCATATTCAAGACCACACAGTACGATATCACCTTGGTTAAGCGTACCAGACTGAACAAGAATTGACGCAACTGGACCACGGCCTTTATCAAGACGCGATTCAATGACAACACCTGCCGCCATACCTTCAGTTGGTGCAGTTAATTCTAGGATCTCAGCTTGCATTAATACTGCTTCAAGTAGGTCATCAATACCTAAACCTGTTTTTGCAGAGATATGTACGAATTGCGTGTCACCACCCCACTCTTCTGGGATAACGTCTAGCTGTGCTAATTCGTTCTTAACGCGATCTGGGTCGATGCCTTCTTTATCCATCTTGTTAACTGCGATGATTAAAGGAACGCCAGCAGCACGGGCGTGCTGAACCGCTTCTTTAGTTTGTGGCATTACACCATCATCCGCAGCAACAACTAGGATTACGATATCCGTTGCTTTCGCACCACGAGCACGCATTGATGTAAACGCGGCGTGACCCGGAGTATCTAAGAACGTGATCATGTGACCATTTGTTTCAACGTGGTATGCACCGATGTGCTGTGTAATACCACCAGCCTCACCAGAGGCAACTTTTGCTGAACGAATGTAATCAAGTGTTGACGTTTTACCGTGGTCAACGTGACCCATTACTGTTACAACCGGTGCACGAGGAAGCGCTTTACCTTCTTCGCTACGGTCGTTTAGTACTTTCTCTTCTAATTCGTTTTCTTTAACGATGATAACCTTGTGGCCCATTTCTTCAGCAACAAGTTGTGCTGTTTCTTGGTCGATCACTTGGTTGATGGTAACCATGTCACCCATCTTCATCATTGTTTTAACAACTTCAGCACCTTTAACCGCCATACGTGATGCAAGCTCTGCAACAGTGATTGTTTCACTGATACGTACTTCGTTTTTCACGTCTGCTGTTGGTTTTTGGAAACCGTGTTGTAATGAGGTAGGTGCTTTTAACTTACCTTTTTTACCTTTAGGACCAGAAGTTAATGGCTTCTCTTTTTGAGGTCCTTTTTTCTTTTTCTTCGCACGACGAGCACTTTGCTCTTCGCGAGCATCAGACTCATCTTCTGCTGCACGTGCGTATGAAGAAGTCGTAAGGTGGTGATCAGCGTTCTTTTCACGCTCTATACGCTCTTCTTCTTCCTTCTTCCAGCGAGCTTCATTTTCTTCAGCTAGCTTTCTTGCCTCTTCTGCTTGACGTTTCGCTTCTTCTTCAGCTTTTCTCAATGCGGCCTCTTCTGCTTCTTTTTGCAGACGCTCAGCTTCGGCGCGATCTTTTTCAGACTTAGCACTTTGCTCTGGGGTCATCTGCTTCTGTTTCGCTTTACGCTCAGCCTCAGCTTTGCGTTTAGCCTCTTCTTTGGCTTGACGCTCAGCTTCTTCTTTCGCTTTGCGCTCTGCCTCTTGTTTCGCTTTAAGCTCTTCAGCTTCTTGCTGGGCTTTAAGCTCTGCTGCTTTACGTGCAGCTTCCTCAGCAGCTAAACGCTCTTCTTCTTGCTGTTGCTCAATGGCGCTTTTCTTAACGTAAGTACGTGTTTTACGTACTTCAACTTGTACAGACTTTGCTTTACCTGTTGAACCAGTCACGCTCAGCGTGCTTTTGCTCTTACGTTGCAAAGTCATGCGAGCTGGACCTTCAGAGCCCGTGCCGCCATGCTGCTTGCTCAAATGATCTAATAACGTCGACTTTTCAGACTCAGTTACCATATCACCTGCTTTTTTAGGAATACCGGCTTGCTCAAGCTGCTGTAGTAGCTTATCAACAGTTGTACCAATATCTCCGGCTAGTTTTTCAACATTTACTTCTGCCATAGTGTGTAATACCTCCGTTAATAAATTACTCGTCTGCGAACCAACAAATGTTACGCGCAGCCATAATTAGCTTGCCAGCTTCTTCTTCTGAAAGGTCAGTGATATCCACTAACTCATCAATGCCTTGCTCAGCTAAGTCTTCAAGTGTAACAACACCTTTGCTTGCCATTACGAAAGCAAGGTGACGCTCTAAACCTTCAAGTGCTAGTAGGTCTTCTGCAGGCTCTGCACCTTCTAGGCTTTCTTCTGTTTTAAGTGCTTTCGTGGTTAACGCGTCTTTTGCACGTGAACGTAAGATATCAACTGTTTCTTCGTCTAAACCGTCGATTTCTAAGAACTCAGAAGCTGGTACGTAAGCTACTTCTTCAAGCGTTGAGAAACCTTCGTTGATAAGTAATGTTGCAAACTCATCGTCGATGTCTAGGTATTCAGTGAATAAGTTGATTAGCTTGTCTGATTCAGCTTCGTTCTTCGCACGCATGTCATCTACTGTCATTACGTTTAATTCCCAGCCAGTTAACTGACTAGCAAGACGTACGTTTTGACCGTTACGACCGATTGCTTGTGCAAGGTTGTCTGCTTCAACAGCGATATCCATTGAATGCGTATCTTCGTCCATTACGATTGACGCAACTTCAGCTGGCGCCATTGCGTTGATAACGAATTGCGCTGGGTTGTCATCGTAAAGAACAATATCAACACGCTCACCACCAAGCTCACTTGATACAGCTTGTACACGTGCACCACGCATACCAACACACGCACCAACTGGGTCGATACGTTTGTCGTTAGATTTAACAGCGATTTTCGCACGAGAACCCGGATCACGTGCTGCGGCACGTAATTCAATCATCTCTTCGCCAATCTCTGGCACCTCAATGCGGAAAAGTTCCATTAGCATTTCAGGCTTAGAACGCGTTACAAATAACTGCGCGCCACGTGCTTCTGGCTTAACTTCGTATAGAAGACCACGGATACGGTCGCCTGGACGGAAGTTTTCACGCGGTAACATATCGTCACGGTAGATAACCGCTTCAGCATTGTTACCAAGGTCAAGTACGATAGCGTCACGGGTTGCTTTTTTAACAACACCTGTTACTAATTCGCCTTGTTGGTCTTTGTATTCTTCAACAACTAATGCACGCTCAGCTTCACGTACTTTTTGTACGATAACTTGCTTAGCCATTTGTGTTGTAATACGGTCAAATTTAATTGATTCGATTTGCTCTTCAACGTAATCACCAAGTTGTAAAGACGGGTCTTCAACTTGTGCTGCTTCTAGCGTGATTTCGCTGTAAGGATGTTCTAGTGAACCATCTTCAAGAACGTTAGCAATTTTCCAACGACGGAACGTGTCGTAATTACCTGTTTTACGATCGATTGATACGCGAACATCAATTTCGCCATCGTGTTTTTTCTTTGTAGCAGTCGCTAATGCGAACTCTAACGCTTCAAAAATCTTTTCTTTTGGAACCGCTTTCTCATTGGAGACGGCTTCAGCAACCAATAATATTTCTTTTGCCATGGGTTATGCCTCGCTTGCCCTATTCCTTCGCACTCGAATTAAAATTTTGCGATGATGTTCGCACGTTCAATGTTACTGATCATAATCATATGCTCAGTGCCATCTGCTGAAAGTGTGATCATATCACTGCTAACTGATACTAAATCGCCTTTAAAATTACGACGACCATCTTGTGGAAGCTTTGTACGCACGCGTACTTCTTCTCCTTGCGCCTTCTCGTAGTGATCTTGTTTGAATAATGGACGATCAACACCAGGAGACGAAACTTCCAAATCATATTCATTTGTAATTGGGTCTTCGACGTCTAAAATTGCGCTAACTTGACGACTAACGTCGGCACAATTGTCCACCGTAATCCCTGCATCGTGATCGATATAAACACGTAATGTAGAGTGGCGACCAGCTTGCACAAACTCAAGACCATGTAACTCAAAGCCTAACATTTCAACGGCCGGTGAGAGCATGGCTACTAAATCTTGCTCAAGTTTTGTCACGAAAATCCTCCATACAAACAAAAAAAGGGCATATAGCCCTGAAATACTGAGTTTAATAATGATTTAAAATCACCGCCAAGCAGATACAACAACGCCCCGAACCAAGCGGGGCGTCACACCTAAAGCATAAAACTGTGTGGCCTAGGGCCAAGCTTGGTTGCGAGTCAGTCACCTGACTAAATTAAACTAGATAGCCTAAACGCAAAACGCGCATTACCAGAATGCGCGACTTCATACAGTAAAAACTTACTGTGTATACTAAGTACACTCAACAATGCCTTAGCATGTATTTGGTTGCGGGAGCCGGATTTGAACCGACGACCTTCGGGTTATGAGCCCGACGAGCTACCAGGCTGCTCCATCCCGCGCCAATTGATATTAAAAGTATCTTAATATCGTCTGATTGAGCGATAAACACCTCAATTCAATGGCGGCTATTATAAGCATGTAACGCTCAATTAGCAACCTTCCGGCATGAATTAGTTAGACTATTTTTTACCTAAAAATTTTATGACAACCTTGTCATAAAATTTCCCATTACCGAAAAATCTCGTCTATATTTAGTCATATAATAAGAACAACCTATAGCCTTGGCTATTAAGCGATTTACTATGAGTCTCTCTTCGTTTCAAAAAAGACTGCTACAACAAGATATTGAATTGCTAAAACCCGATTTTCATCAGTTTACAAGCGCATATCATCGTAGTCTTTGTTCACGTAAATTAACCATGTCAGTGCCTGAACACGAAAGTATAACTAAACGCAGTTATATCTTGTACTGCGCGCTTAACAAAGTAGTGAGCCACCTTGATGATCTATTGCAAGTGACGCCATTTATTCATTATCTAGCAAATAATCTCAGCTTTTTAAATGTGTCGTTTGAGGACATCGATATCCTTTGCGACGCATTTATCGAAACCCGCAAATCGTATATGCATCACATCAACACGCAATTAAAACATGCTTGGCTGCAAGCTATGCGTATATTTGCCAATATTGTCAAAAGTTACTTGTTTGCTTACTCAAATGTGGTGTCGTTTAGCGCGTATTGTCCGGCACGTTTAAGCTCATAACCTAGTTAATTCGCTGTTGAGTCTGTCGATTTGTTTTTGCTCAATGGCGATAAGCGTATTAAAGCGGCTAGTTAGCGCAGTCATTTTGTCTGCTAAGGCACTATCGCTATTTGCATCAGCTAAATTTCGAGGGCGGCTATTTAATTGTTGCTCAAGCTCTGAGATTTGTACGTTTAACTCACTTTGATAAGTATCTATTTTATTTTCATGCTCTGAAATTTTACGCATAATTTGTTTTGAGCGAATAAAACTAGCAACCTCATTATTAGCAACCGTATTTGCAGATGAAGTTAACGTGTATTTTTCAGCCGTGAGTCTATCTATACTGCGCTGCTCACTGTCTATAAGCACGCCGTAACGCTCAGATACCGCGGTCATTTGCTTGGCAATAGCCGCTTGTTTTTTAGCCCCTACCAAGTTACGTAGCTGAGCATCTGATTGCTCAGATAAAGCCACTATTTCCCTGTCCATTTTGAGCTTGAATGTGTCAATTTTATTGTTATGTTCTGCTATTTGTGCATCAATTTGCTTTAAACGAATGTAACGATCAACCTCTGCAGTATCTTTATCTGCTGATGGTTGTGCAGTATTTTCTGACGAGCTCGAAAGGTGTGGGTTTTGCTCTTTTATAGTTATTAGCTTTGCATCTTTGCCGCATGGCTGTTGACTAAATTCAGCAATACCATTTTTCTCACAGTGATACACAGTGCTGTGCGCTGTTTGGCAAACTAAGAGACTTATAAATAATAAGTTTAGCTTTAATGGAATAAGTGTCATGTCATGCCTTCCCTAGTAAATGACTCATTATGAACTTCATAATAGTACCTTATATATAGACTAAAATTATCGATCTATCTTGGTGTTTATTTCGTAACTACCTAGATTACTTGCTGCAAAGGTTTTTAGAAGTGCAATACTCTACCCTGCGATTTATTTTTGGCGATCAACTTAATGCAAGCCACAGCTGGTTTAAAGAAAAATCACAACCAGATACGCTGTATGTCATTGCTGAGTTAAAACAAGAAACAGACTACGTAAAGCATCATATGCAAAAAGTGGTCGCCTTCTTCGCAGCAATGGAAAACTTTGCCAAAGCACTTACAAAAGCAAACTTAAACTGTCTGCACCTTACACTTGATGACACACAAAACGATGCTTCATTACCTGAACTACTCACCCGGTTAGCTAAGCATTATCAGTGCCACAATATAGAGTACCAATACCCTGACGAATACCGCCTGAAACAACAACTCGCTGATTTTGCAAAGCAGAGCGAATTTAATGTCAATGCGGTTGATTCGGAACACTTTCTACTACCTTTTAATGACATTGACCAGCACTTTAAGCCAAATAAGCCGGTAAAAATGGAGTTTTTTTATCGTGCTATGCGCAAACGTTTTACTATTTTAATGGACGATGATAACCAACCTCGTGGTGGCAAGTGGAATTTTGATCAGCAAAATAGAAACAAGTTAAAACCAAGCGATCTTAAAGAAATTCCCGCCCCCTTATGCTTCGCCCATAATGTAAGCCACATTCTAAAACGGATTGAAAAGCACCAAGTAAACACCTTTGGTGAGTGTAGTGAAACACTTATCTGGCCAACAACCCGCGCTGAAGCAAAACAATTGCTCGATTTCTTCTGCGACCATTTACTGGTGCATTTTGGTCAATTTCAGGATGCTATGACGTGCCAATCAGCGCATCAATGGTCTTTGTATCACAGCCGATTATCGTTTGCTTTAAACACCAAAATGCTGCACCCGATGCAAGTCATCAAGCGGGTATTAACCAGCTTTGAAAAACAGCAGATTGATATTGCACAAGTAGAAGGCTTTATCCGTCAGATCCTTGGTTGGCGTGAATATGTACGCGGTATTTATTGGCAAAATATGCCTGATTACGCCAGCAAAAATGCCTTAAATGCCAAGCGCGCCCTACCTGACTATTTTTGGCATGGCAAAACAAACATGAATTGTATGCACCATGCCATTACACAAAGCTTGCAAACGGCTTATGCGCATCACATTCAACGTTTGATGATCACGGGTAACTTTTGCTTGTTAACCGCTATAGAACCGAGTGAAGTGGATGCTTGGTATCTGGGTATTTATATCGATGCAATAGAATGGGTAGAAATGCCCAACACACGAGGAATGAGTCAATTTGCTGACGGTGGATTAATTGCAACTAAACCCTATGCGGCCAGTGGTAATTACATCAACAAAATGAGTGATTATTGCAAACACTGTAGCTACAACATCAAAGAAAAAGCCACTGATGATGCATGCCCATTCAACAGTTTATATTGGCATTTTATGTTAGAGCACGAACAGCAACTATCACAAAACCCACGCATCGGTATGATCTATAACAATTGGTATAAACAAGATGAATCTGTTCAGCAAGCAACACTCAAGCGCGCTAGCTGGTGCTTAGATAATCTAGAAAAGCTGTAATGACAAAGAACCAAAATAGGTAAAGTTGTTAATTAAATGTTTAATTTTTCTGTCACTCTAGTGTAATCACGCTCTTTTTTAATAGCGCTGCATATTAAATAACACTATGAGGACACAATGAAAAAAACACTTATTAGCGCAGCGTTTTTAGTTGCATGCAGCAGTAACGTACATGCGTTTAGTCAAGAAACCCACAAACGTATAGTGATTGATGCTGTTAATTACATGCAACAACACCCAAGCACAACACAATACGCTGCGTTAGCCAGCTATGCACAGCAAAATAATATGACTATCACTCAACTTGGCGAGCTACTTGGTCAAGCAGCCTATGACGTCGATGATTTTGAGGACACGTTTTTTTGTGGTGCTATTACAGGTTCTTGTGTACAAGCACCAGTTTGGGGTGCTGCAGAAAGTATCGTGAAATACACCAGTTATTGGCACTTTCAAAATCACACGCAAGGTGCTGATCAACACGGCAACGACTTTGGTGGCTACAACTATCAAAAGCTGACGGTGTGGGGGACGGTTGATAATCTTGCAGCGACATGGCTCAAAGGCGATTACCTAGATGATGGTAAAGGTGGCGAAACAGGCTGGTTCAATGCTGACTCTTCAAAATATAATAGCTATGGCGTTACTGAAGCCCATTACCGTATAGATAGCCAATCAAGTTACAGCATGTATGATGATTTTGAGGAAATGCCATTCCAACCTATCGATAACTTAGGGCAATACTGGTATCAAAGTTACTTACAAAGCGGAAATCCACAGATTTTAGGTTTTGTATTTCACACCACCGATTTACTCCAGCCTCATCATACTTGGACAACCTCTGATTTAAATCACTCAAGCTGGGAAAGTTGGGTGAATGATTATTACGACCAAGAAAACCTCAATGATCCAGCACTTGTTACACAAGCAATGGCGACCTTTGCAGCATTAGATACACAATCAACTGATGTACGTCCCTTATTAACCCAAGGTGGGGCATTTTCGTATGCACAAGGTGGGATCGTGTTAAATTCAGAAGATCATTACGACCGACTCGATACTGCAAAACAAGTGGTTCCTCATGCGATTGCAATGGTGGTTCACCTACTTAATCATGCCATGGTTGCTCGATAATGCGTGGGCTTTACATTTTGACAGCACTGCTAGGTTTGCTTTTTAGCAACCTAGCAGTTGCTGCGTTTAATCAATACACGGAATCTGAAATTGATCTCATGTGGCAGGTCTACAAAGAACAACGCCCTGAGATTAGCAAACAGCAAACACGTGAACGCCTTTACGAAAATCAATTTTTACTTGAGTACGCACAGAAAAACATGCCAGAGCTTGTAGAGCGCCAAGCAAGCGTTGGCTTTTCGACTCATTACCATGTTATGCGCTACTTAGATAATCTGTTTATTCATCAGCTAAATCTCACCGATAAACCAGCTACAACAGGGCTTGAACCATTTGATAAACACTGGCTGAAAACCAACTTAGGGCAATACCCGCTAAATGGTCAGTACAGTGATAACCAAATCAAACAGTTCAATGCTATTAAACTCAATTTGTTTGAAAACTCAATGACGCTGTACGAATTTATTGCGCCTCTTTCTATGCAGACTCGCTTTCGTTTGCATCAAGGGGATAGCGACTTGTTCAAAACCGAAATTTTAAAACATCGACAATTTATTTTGCATTTAAAGCAAGCTGACGTAGTCTTACAAACACGGCAACTTTCGCTACCCCATCTTTATTCTATCGCCATGGGCGATATTTTAAGACCTTCAATTCAAAGCTGGCTAGGCATAAAAGGTATTATGCATGTTGATAGCCCAGTACTAACTCGCTTAGAAAGCACCGTAACTGGCACTGAAATCCAGCAATATTACCAACAACACAAAGAAAAATTTCATTATCTAAAATCGGTTAAGGCCCATGGCGGCGAATTTACCGAAAGAGAAGCAGCGTTAGCATTTAGAAAGCAAGCAGAAACAAGTTCAATACAACACGCACTAAAGCAATTAAATCAGCCCGATATTTACACTCAATATAAAAACCTCTTAACCCGAGAGCATAAACGAAATTGGGCAGTACAATTAGCTTTCACACAAAAACCTCAACAGTTGAGTGAGGTAATACGCTCACCGAATGGTTTATGGGTGGTAGTAATGAGCTATGATCATACTTTTGGCTACTTTAACGCAAATGACGAAACCGTGCGCTATCAAGCTAAAAAAGCCATCGCAATTGAAAAAGCCAAAAGCAGCTATCAACAACAATGGTTGGCGTGGCAAACACACCATGGCGTTAAGCTATGAAATGGTTAGCTTTAGCACTCATGGTACTGTTCAGCGCTGCCGTTGTTATTCATCTGCAAACTCACCCTATTAGTTTAGCGCCAGCTAAAAAAGCACCGATGTCCGTTGAGGTTGAAAAGAAAGATGTTCATGATCAGCAAGCACTGACCAGCACGCTCGAAAAGCAAGCCCACCCAGCCATTGAGCAAATCGACAATGCCAGCATCAAAGCGATAATCACCACACCTGATTATATAGCCCCTATTGCAAAGCAGCCCCAGCAAGCAAAGCGGTTTACAGGTGATCTTAATGATCACAAAGCATATCAGAAATATCATCAAGCGCAGCAAACTGAACTAGAGCTTCGCTTTATTGATGCCGCAGAAAGTAAAATTGCTACTCTCGAATCCCTTTTAGAACGTGGTAAGCAAGCGGGATTGTCAGAAGATAAGCTTAATGAAGCCGTCGATAAAATTTCGGCTTTAAAGACGATGCAAGCAGAATTAATTGCAAAGCATAACGAAAAAAGCCGCCTCAGATGAGGCGGCAAAACTAACTAGGGGAAACAATGCTGTTGGAAATTACTTATTTTCGAGTAATTTACCGTTACCGATTTCGATTTTACGTGGTTTTAGTGCTTCTGGAATTTCACGTTGTAAATCGATACTTAGTAAGCCATTTTCAAGGTCAGCGCCAAGTACTTTAACGTGGTCGCCCAACTGGAACTTACGTTCAAAGTTACGCTCTGCAATGCCTTGATGAATAAACTTACGTTCCGCATTATCTTGTTTATCAGCTTTAGTACCGCTAACTTTTAAGGTGTTGTTTTCTGACTCAATGGTCAACTCACTGTCACTAAAACCTGCTACGGCCATAGTGATACGATATTTGTCTTTATCGAGTGCTTCGATGTTATACGGAGGAAAACTTGGCTGCTTGTCTGTGCGTGCTGCCGCATCCATTAATGATGCTAAATGATCGAAACCGATGAATGAACGATAAAGTGGTGATAAGTCTACTGTACGCATAATTATATCCTCATATTTAAGCGATATTTTGTTAGTACTCTTCTTTTGAACCAGCGCTAACAAAGTTAAATTAATACTATATATTTCAATTACTTTAGTTTGATTGGGACCCATCAGGCGTCCTCACTAAACTATTTATGGGCGGGCAAAATCTTTTCAAGATTTTTAGCAAAAAAAATTGCAATTTTTTTAAATTAAATGAAATTTAAACACCCTCAAACGGGTCTGAATAAGTTGATTTTAAAGGGCTAAACACGTACAAAATAACAATGAAAAAAAATCCAACTTTTTTAAAAAAATTTATCAGTGTGCTAAAAAATGTCGTCTTAATGGCGGTCATTGTGTATGCCGTAACCTTATTTCAACAACGAAATTTACTCTCAACTGATAAAACCCCTGCCCCTTATTTTAATTTAGCCACGTTAAAAGATCAGACAGAGCGGATGACCATTGCACAATTACAAGGCAAGCAAACAGTGGTGTATTTCTTTGCGCCATGGTGCTCAATTTGTCGTTACAGTATGCCGAATTTAGAGACCGCCTATCAGCAAGGTAAGCTTAATGCGATAGCGATTGCTCTCGATTACCAAAGCATTGCCGAAGTTAAACAGTTTACGGATTCGCTCGATTTGACTATGCCTGTATTGCTTGGCAGTAAAAGTACAGGTCAAGATTACAAAATCAGTGCTTACCCAACTTATTATGTTATTGATGAGCAATTGGCCATTACTGCACATTCTATGGGTTACTCAACAGAACTGGGTCTTAGAATGCGAACGCTTGATTAGCTCAATCGCTAATAATGAGAAAAAACAGAACAGAGCAATCGATTTTATGCACTGTTTTTATTCATTTAATTCGTTAAGATGATAACCAGATAAACACATTCACATCGAGGAGAGCGATATGTTAACTGTAATTTTTGGCCGTGAAGGCTGCCCATACTGTGTTCGTGCAAAAGACGTTGCTGAAAAACTAGCTAACGAGCGTGACGATTTTAAATACCGTTACATCGATATCATTAAAGAAGGTATCAGCAAAGCAGATTTAGAACAGTCTGCTGGCAAACCTTGCCCAACTGTACCACAGATTTTTATTGACCAAGCCCACATTGGTGGCTTCACTGAATTCGAAGCGTACGCTAAAGAAAATTTAGGGTTATATCAATAAATTGTAAACGTGGTTGATTTTGGCAAATTTAAACTGATTAAATTATGACCAACATCAACCACATACAAATTAGTTGTAATTTATACAAGCAATTGCCTTGTATTTCCTATACAATGCGCGCCTCTTTAAATTCGTTGAGGCGTATTAATGTCAGAACCAGTCACGTTTGAATCTCTAAATCTTTCTCCTGCAATCCTTAAAGCAGTTGAAGAGTTGGGTTACAAGACTCCATCTGAAATCCAAGCTCAATGTATACCGTTATTGCTAGAAAGAAAGGACGTACTGGGACTAGCGCAAACGGGTACAGGTAAAACAGCAGCATTTGCTCTGCCGTTACTAAATAATATTGACCCGTCTGTGAAACAGCCACAGATCCTTGTTTTAACGCCTACGCGTGAACTTGCGATCCAAGTAGCTGAGGCATTCGAACAATATGCTAAGCATACTCGTGGTGTTGAAGTTTTAGCCCTTTATGGTGGCCAAAGCTATAGCATCCAATTAAGTGCACTTCGTCGTGGCGCGCAAATCATTGTTGCAACGCCAGGCCGCTTAATCGACCACATTAACCGTGGCACAATCAAGTTTGAGAGCTTACAAGCCCTTGTTCTTGATGAAGCAGACGAAATGTTACGCATGGGCTTCATTGATGATGTTGAAAGTATCATGGAGCAAACGCCGCGTGAAAAGCAAACATGTCTTTTCTCTGCGACTATGCCAAAGCAAATTCAAAATATCAGCAGCAAGTACATGAATGAGCCTGAGCAAGTTCATATTTCTGCTCGTAACTCAACTGTATCAACTGTTGAACAAGTATTTTGGAATGCACACGTACACAAAAACAAAGCTATCGTTCGCTTCTTAGAAGCTGAACAATACGATGGCGCGATTGTTTTCGTACGTACACGTAACGACACTGTACAATTAGCTGAATTACTTGAGCATGAAGGTTTCTCTGCTGCACCACTTAATGGTGACATGAACCAACAAGCACGTGAACGCACAGTAGACCGTTTGAAAAACGGCCTAGTTGATATCGTTATTGCAACAGACGTTGCTGCACGTGGTCTTGATGTTGACCGTTTAAGCCTAGTAATCAACTACGATATTCCACAAGACTCAGAAGCCTACGTTCACCGTATTGGTCGTACTGGTCGTGCGGGTCGTACAGGTAAAGCGATTCTTTTCGTAAAACATAACGAACGTTATTTACTTAAAAATATCATTCGTCATACGAAATCAGATATCGCACAAGTTGAATTACCGACTGCTAAAGTAGTTGAAGAAAAGCGTATCAAAGCACTTCAAGACAAATTAACAATTGCTCTTGAAAACAAAGACATCACTTTCTTCAATCAAGTTGCTGCTGATATGGCAGAAAAACTTGAGTTAAGTGCTGAAGACTTAGCAGGTGCATTACTTTGTTTAGCGCAGCAACAATCACCAATCAAGGTTGAAGAAGTTAAAGCTCAACCGCGTGGCGAGCGTAACGACCGTCGTCGTAACGAACGTGGTGATCGTGCTGAGCGTGGCGACCGTCAAGGACGCGAGCGTAAACCTCGTGAGCCACGTGAGCGCAACAGCCGTAACATGGGTCCTATGGATACTTACCGTATCGAAGTAGGTCGTGAGCACGGTGTACAAGTTAAAAATATCGTTGGTGCGATTGCTAACGAAGCTGATATCTCGAGCAAGTTCATCGGTGATATCCGTCTTCATGACACGCACAGTACGGTTCAGTTACCGCAAAACATGCCAAAAGACGTGTTAGACCATTTCCAAAAGGTGTTTATCTGTAAGCGCCCAATGAATATGTCTTTAACACAAGATCAAGGTCCAGCGCCAACTGCTGCACCTCGCTCTGAGCGCCCAAGCGGTGATCGTGGTGATAAAAAGCGTAACTTCAAAGATCGTGGTGAAAAACGTGGTGGCCCTCGTAAAGAGCGTCGTCCAGTGAGCTTCACTGCGAACTAATTGAAGCTTTAAGCAATAAAAAAACCTTGTCATGAGAGTGACAAGGTTTTTTTGTGTCTAAAGTAAAGCTGTCAGCCGTCAGCTATCAGCCTTCAGTATTTTTAAAGCCTCACGCTGGATGACTGAGGCTTTGTTACTTTAATCCTTATGAGCCGATGGCTGGGTATGCGTAGCTTGATTGTAAGCCAAGTGGGATGCCTAAGCCCCAATACGCGAGTAAGAAGATACTCCAACCGATTAAGAAGGCGATTGAGTACGGTAACATCATCGCGATTAAGGTGCCGATACCGGTGCCTTTTACATACTTTTGACAGTACACAACAACCAATGGGAAGTATGGCATTAGTGGCGTGATGATATTCGAGCTTGAGTCACCTACACGGTAGGCAGCTTGCGTTAAATCAGGTGAAATACCCAGTTGCATCAGCATGGGTACAAATATTGGTCCTAGTAACGCCCATTTTGCGGAGCTTGAGCCAACAAACAGGTTCACAAACGCCGTTAAAAAGATAATACCGATCACCGTTACTGAGCTTGGTAGTGCCATTGCTTTTAACAGCTCTGCTCCTTCAATTGCAAGTAATGCACCTAGGTTTGATTTACTAAATGCAGCAATAAATAACGCACAGAAGAACGCCATAACAATATAATAAGCCATACCGCTCATCGCTTTGCTCATTGCATCTATCATATCTTTAGAGCTTTTGAAGGTACCCACGGCAAAACCGTAAACGGCACCTGGGATCCAAAACAGTAAGAAGATAAGCGGTACAATTGATTGCATTAACGGTGAACGGAAATTAGTTAATGAGCCATCGCTGCTTCGCATCGCAGAGTCTGCTGGGGCCGAAACAAACCAAAGTAAAGCAAGGCCAGCAATCATCACTGTACTTGCAATATAAAACGCACGTTTTTCATCACTGCGCGCTTCATCAAATGCAGGTAAGTCTTCAGTATCTCCATCAAGTGGCGTGTTTTGTAAACGCGGCTCGATGATTTTATCTGTGATATACCAGCCTAATAAGATAATAAATAAGCTCGAAGCTGAGGTGAAAAACCAGTTATTGAGCGGGTTAATCGCCATATCTGGGTTAATAATTTGTGCGGCACTTTGGGTAAAGCTTTGCAGTAACGGGTCAATCCCAGACGGAATAAAGTTTGCGCTAAAGCCACCACTTACCCCCGCAAATGCTGCAGCAATACCAGCAAGCGGATGACGCCCCATCGCATAGAAGATTACCCCAGCAAGTGGGATCACTAATACATAACCCGCATCCGTAGCGGTATGGCTGACAATCGCCACTAAAATAATAGACGGTGTTAAAAGCTGCTTAGGCGTAACCTTTAACATTAATTTAAGGCCAGTATTGATAAAGCCAGAATGCTCAGCAACACCAACACCTAACATAGCAACCAGCACCACACCAAGCGGCGCAAAGCCAGTAAAGGTCTTCACCATTGAAGACAAAAAGGTGGCAAGGGAATCCCCTGCTAATAAGTTATGCACTACAATCGCTTCACCGGTGCGCGGGTCGATTGCATCAAATGTGGTGCCCGAAAAGAGCCAAGATAAAAACCAAATAAGCAGCATTGCGACTAAAAATATAATCGCCGGATCAGGTAGTTTGTTACCCACCCTTTCAATCGTATTTAGAAAACGTGCGATTGCACCACTTGGTGCCTGCACATCATTATTGTTATTCATTTTCAAATTCCCTGGAAAAATATCTTTTTTACCTTAACGCATCTGTGCAATGAGGTAAATTTTAAGTTAATGGAATTACCCAATAAAGGTAATGTGAATATGTAAAAAAAGCGACAAAAGGCCGCTTCTTTAGATTCTATTTAAGTCAATTAAGCTGCAAGTGCTTTTACTTCATCCCACAGACGCACAACAAGCTCTTTATCTTCTTCGTTAAGCTCGCCGTTGCGATAAGCTTTAACGAGGCTAGATTCAACTTGATTGTTTAGCTCATCAATCGATAAGTTTAATTCTTCTACTTGTGCATAGCCTACAGCTAAGTCAAAGTGACCACGCAAATAGCCACCAGCAAATAACTCGTCGTCTGTTGCTTTATCGACTAAATCATCAAAATATTGCTGCGCTGCATCAATATAACTTACTAAACTCATTGTTACTTCTCCTCTGGGTGCAGCCCATCTTGATGACCCACTGCATACATAATATGGTCATTAAAACCTGTGGTTACTCGAATATAACCACTTAATTCATCGTCTAGTTCACTATCACCCGTATCGGCAATCAGTGGTCGGCCATTCAAGGCCTGTAATTTAGTTTTCGTCGCTACCACAATAATATTGTCGCGACCAATGGCACGAATAAGTGCCGGGCTTAATTGCTGATTACCTCGACCGAAAATATGGCCTTGGCCACCAATTAAAGTGATCACCAACTTGGTTTCTTTACCTTCTGTGAGCTCAAGTAATTGCTGGGCAGTTAAGTCCTGCGCAACAAGCTCTTGGTCTGCCACTAAGTCTACGCCTAGCAAGGTATTTTCAAGACCCATTTCTTCCATAATTGCCGCGACTGTAGACCCACTGCCCATCACATACAAGCAGTCTTCATCCATTTCACTAACAACATAGGCAGCTATATCGGCAAGCACTAATTCATCGGTTTCTTTACCGCCATTTTTAACCGCTTGTACGTAGCGCACTTCACTTGGCACTTGCATTTCGCCGTAGCGCTTAGCCTTTACTGTACCTTCGCGAAATGCCTCTTCGTCGATATCCATCACATCGGCATCACCAAGGCTTACAAGTTCACCTTTAACTAGCATCTCAACAACACGTCCAGCTGCTTTGGGGGTTATTGCATAAACACCAGAATGGATTTTACAACCAGCAGGAATACCCAGCACAGGGGTACTATCACCAACCGCGTGGCAAATATTGCGAGCAGTGCCATCACCACCCGCAAATAAAATAAGGTCGACACCTTGCTCAACTAATAACTTAGCAGCCTGCTCTGTGTCTTCAGGTGTAGTGATATCATTTGTTTGGTAAATAACATGAGTATTAAAACCAAGTTGGCTTGCAGTTTGCTCACCCATTTCACCGTTTACAGTGTAAATAGTTAAGTCATCTTGATGGGCAAGCAGTACTTCAAGCGCTGCTCTGGTGCGTAAGTTTGCTTTTGGCTCAGCGCCAAGTTGCATTGCTTTTGCAGCTGTCTCTGCGCCATCACTGCCCTTTAATGCGACACTGCCACCTAAGCCGGCAACCGGGTTTACAATTAAACCTAATTTAAACTGCATTAGATAAAGCTCCTGGGTTGTCCTGATAATCACGCTGCCATGTAAACTGTGCAGCCGTTAATGGCCATGGGGTATTATAAAAATCGCTCAATGCGTTAAGCAGTGCTGTTGTGCGCTGATTAAAGCCAGATGCTAAAAAGCTCAACACCTGCTGGTGAACCCGCGCTTGAAAATCAAATCGGCAGGTTTGCTCGCCATTAAGATTATCTACCGATACATTAAAATCGAAACCCGCTGCGGTACTGAGCGCCCATTCGATAGCTTGGGGCTTTACTTCAACCGCTTCAAATTCAGCTTGCTGGTGCTTATCACGGCCATCAGGGCAATACCAATAGCCATAATCTTCTTTTAACCGACGCGCCTCTCCAGCCACTAGCCAATGGGCAATTTCGTGTAAGGCGCTGGCATAAAAACCATGGGCAAACACAATTTGGTGATAAGGCGTTTGCTCATCAGCAGGTAGGTAAATAGGTTCATCATCACCCTTTATCAAACGCGTGTTATGGCTTTGATAAAAAGTGTTTTCAAAAATAGCGATTAAGTCAGCAATCTGATGCATACGGCTTGAATTCATCTCGTTAAAAGCGTCACTAAAAACGAGGCGAATTGTACGGACTTTTCACTGTAAAGTAAAAGCAACTACCCTCAGTTACAGGTATTTTGCGATATCAACATCATCGATTTGTGCTGGGTTTAAATAGCGTTTTGCATATTCAAGGTAAATACCTGAAGTTAAAAACAATTTGAATACATCTTCATCAACATGTTGATCGGCTACCATCTTGGCTAAAATATCTATGGCAACACTCAGCGGTTTGGCTTTTTTGTATGGTCTATCGGCTGCGGTTAATGCTTCGAAGATATCAGCCAGCACCAACACGCGCTCTGGTATTGATAAATCATCCGCAGACAACTTACGTGGATACCCTGTGCCTTTGAGTGTTTCGTGGTGGGTCGAGGCATAACGAGGCACACGAGCTAATTCATCAGGAAATGGTACGTTATCGAGCATCCGAATAGTGCTGATAATATGCTCATTGATTTTAAAGCGGTCTTCGTTTGTTAATGTACCGCGTTGAATTTGTAAGTTATACAACTCGCCAAGATTATACTTATACTCAGGAATAGTAACTTGAATTCCTAAGCGCTCGTCATACTGTATTGGTTTATCGTGGGCAATCAAATGCTCAGGTTTATCAGAAAGTAGCTTTTCAGTCACAGGCAGTTGCTCATCGTTGCTGTGAACTCGCAGCTCTTCCACTGGCGAAAGCCCTATCTTATCGTCAAAATGTCGCTGCCACGTAATGTTACTGAGTGCCTCTAAGCGCTCAAGACTTGCTTCATCCATAAACTCGCCACCCACATTGCACGCTGCGATAAACGAAAAATCACTGCGTAATTGTGATTGGCGTTTGCCAAGCTCAGCTTCAAGCTCAGGTTGCTTTTCTGGTGAGCTTTGCAACGCTTTTAAATAAGCGATTTCTGCATCTCGCCACAGTACTTCAAACCGTGTACGCACTTCGTGGATACGGTTATAAATGGTTTCTAACTTCGTGCCTTTATCTACGATATGCTCTGGGGTGGTGATTTTACCGCAGTCATGTAGCCAAGCTGCTAGGCTAAATTCTCTTAGCTCGTCTTTATTTTTAAAGGCAAACTCTTTAAAAGCGTGTTCATTTGAGTTTGAGGCCGCTTTGGCCAGCATAATGCCCAGCTCTGGTACCCGCTCGCAGTGCCCTGCTGTATAAGGCGATTTATCATCGATAGCCTGTGCAATAAGCTCAATAAATGACTCCATTAAGGCTTTCTGCTTTTGCTCATGCTGCTGAATAGATTGACTCATTTGCACCATGGAACTAGCCAGGTTATTGATTTCTTTAATACTACTTTTTAATGTAGATACTTGATCAAACTGTCGACGTTTAATTTTTAAGTTTTCGCCCTCTAAGGTCTTAATAGGTGCAACGATGGGTGAGGCAAAAAACCATGACACCGGCAATACCATAATTAAGCATGCGGCAGTGATAAAAATAGAAAGCTTAATTTTTTCATGGGTAGAGCTCAAAACGCCTTCTTTCGGCACCACTATCGCTAAGTAATCACTATTACTGCCCCCTTCTGAAAGCGGAGTGATATACACATATTTTTCAATGCCATTTAGGGTCATCAAACGTAAATGGGCAAAGTTTGTTTTATCTGTGATTAAACTTAAAAACTCAGGATATGGCACGGTACCAATCACTTGTGATTGCTGATTGGGATCGCTCCCTAACCATTTACGCTCGAGTGCCGCAATGTACGAATTTGGCAGGTGTGTTATTGCCATATCAATTAAGTCTTTAAGCGCTTCATCTTCTGGGTGAAATAATAAATGCAGGGTATCGGGTAAAAGGTCGTGGCTATATGTATCTAGCTGATTGTACTGAATGCCATCAATAAAAAACTGCTTTTGGGTGTATTTGAACACCGCCTCGTTATCTAAGCCTGCAAAGACCCGTCCTTGGCTAACTGCATCAAGTACCGCTTTTGTACTTGGTAGCTCAACAATGTCGATGTCGGGAAAGTGCTCTTTGATCACGTTAATCACCGACCAGCCCTCGCCTATCGCCAACTGTTTGCCCGCTAGCTGCTTCATGGTGACAACCGGTGTGGTGCCTTGTGCAGTAATTATGCTAAACGGCAACCTTGCCATGGTTTCACTCATTACACCAAGTGGCTCATTAGCAGGCGTTTTAAATATAGGCTGAATAATGTCTATTTCATTTTTTGCAAATTGCGTTAAAAACTCAGACCAAGTAAAACCGTTGATAAAGGTCACCTTAATTCCAAGCAACTCAGCCAAACCATTAATATAATCAATGCTATAGCCTTTGGGGTTTCCGCCGACACTAAAATCCATCGGTGGCCAGTTTGTCTCGTTTGATACGCTTAAATAAGGATACTTTGCCAATACACTTTGCTGCTCTTCAGTCAGAGGCAATTTTTCAAGCCTTGGCAGACGTAAGCTATTTTTTTGTTGATTAGAGGCAACAATTTCACCCTCTTTATTGTATATGTACAGCTCACTTAAATACTGGCTGCTCATTTTACTTTGCTGTTTACTTAAATATTCAGAGATGCTCGACAAACTAACGTCTAACGCTAAGACACTGTTTTCGCTTGCCGACTTTATCGAATAGGTTTGCCCGGGCGCTTGCAGGTGGGTAAAGAAATACGGCTTGGTTTTATTGACTCGGGCAGAATTTGCTTGCTTAAACCACAAACGCTCTCGGGGGTCATAGCTGGTACCTTTAGTTTGAGAAATGCGTAAATTAAATTGCTGATCAAAATAATGGGTGTGCTGAACACGCTCAGCCCCTTCGCCGGTAATGTGGATCACGACCCAGCGATCGGCTTCGATGGCTTGCAACTGCTGACGAACTATTTCACTACTTTCTAAATTTATTAATTCATAAAAGTCACCATTTTCATAGCCAACATACAAGGCATAAAACAATGGATTGAGCTGCATGATTTCACTCATGACATTTCTCAGTTCACTTTTATCTTCGCTGTCGGCACTGATAAGGCTACTGTTTTGTACCATTACACTTAGCGTGTTTTCCGACTTTTCATTGACACCGGTAAGGTAATCAGCGACAGAGCCAGTGGCTAAATTAAAGTTTTTAACACTGGCTTCTAAGGCCATTTTTTCACTGAAATAATATTGCAGACTAATTGCAATCAGGGCTGTTAATGAGGTGGCTAATACGAACACCGCAACAACGGTAAGACGAATCGAGAAACGTATTGTTTGTTTGAGTTTTTGAAAAGCAGATACCAGCACTTATGCATCTCCTTGCAATGCTTTGTTCGTAAATAATATTAGCTTGTATAATATGTATACACCAATAACTTTGTATTACAAACAAAAACACTGCAATATTAGCCTAAAGCATAAGCAAATAATTATCTTAGATATTTTTGAATATCGACCGAATCGATTTGCGACTCATGTAAAAACTGTTTTGCATATTTTAGGTAAATGCCAGAAGTTAAAAAGAGCTCAAATACGTCACGGTCAATGTGATCGTCTTCGACCATTTTCGCTAAAATATCAACAGCAACACTCAAAGGTTTTGCTTTTTTATAAGGTCTATCTGCCGCGGTTAATGCTTCGAAGATATCAGCAAGTACTAACACACGTTCAGGTATTGATAACTGCTTAGCGGTTAATTTTCGCGGATAGCCAGTCCCTTTTAAGGTTTCGTGGTGGGTTGATGCATAACGCGGAACTCTCGCTAACTCTTTAGGGAATGGCACACTCCCAAGCATACGAATTGTACTGATCACATGCTCATTGATCTTAAACCGATCTTCCGCTGTTAACGTGCCCCGCGCCACCGACAAGTTATAGACTTCGCCAAGGTTATATTTATACTCTGGAATCGCCATATTAATGCCCAAACTTTCTGGGTACTCAACGGCTTTTTCGTGTGGAATTAAATCACTTGGCTTATCGCTCAGGAGTGACTCTTCGACAGGTAAATGCTGATTTTTCAAATCAGCCATACGCATTTCTTCAAGGGGCGATAAACCTAAACTTGCGTCAAAATAGCGCTGCCACTTGATGCTAGCAACCTCATGTAAGCGAGACAACTGCGCTTCATCCATAAACTCACCACCGACATTACAGGCGGCAATAAAGCTAAAATCAGCGTGTAACTTTTCTGTTTGTTGCTCAAGCTTTTGCTTAAGCACAGATTGCTGCTCTGGGTGCGCTAATAGTTGCTCGTAGTAGGCAATTTTTGCATCACGTAGCAGCACTTCAAATCGGGTGCGTACTTCGTGAATGCGGTTATAAATGGTTTCAAGCTTAGTGCCTTTATCAACAATATGTTCTGGTGTGGTGATTTTACCGCAGTCGTGTAACCACGCCGCTAAACGAAACTCGCGTCGCTCATCCGGGGTTTTAAAGCTAAACTCAGAAAACGCCTCATCGGTTGAACCAGATGCCGCATCTGCAAGCCAAATACCCAGCTCTGGCACACGCTCACAATGCCCTGCCGTGTACGGTGATTTATCATCAATGGCTTGCGCAATGAGCTCGACAAAAGACTCCATCAGCGCTTTTTGTGAATTTTCATGTTGCTCAATGGAGCGACTCATATCGACCATTGAACTAGCTAAATAATGAATTTCTAGAATATGGCTCGAAAGCGTTGAAACCTCATTGTAATCGCGCTGTTGAATTTTTTTATTTTCACCCACTAGTTTCAGTATTGGGTTAACGATTGAAGAGGCAAAAAACCAAGAAACGGGCAGTAGCAAGAGTAAAAATAAGCCCGTCGCTAAAATTGAAATACGTATTTTTTCTTTAATTACTGCTAACACATCTTCTTTAGATACCAGTACGGTGAAGTAATCCACTTCATCAGATTGCATATCGCTACTGAGCGGCAAAGGCAGCACAAACATGTACTTTTCTATGCCCTTTTCATGGACGCTCAGCATTTTGCCAAATTGATGCGCTTTATTAGCAAGCCCTGATTGCTGTTCATCCAATTTAATCAACTGAGATAAATCATCAAAGGTATGCTGATGGCTTTGATTTTTACTGGTTGCAATAATTTCGCCATTGCCCCGATATACATACATTTCACTTTCAACCAAGTGTTTCATTTTAGTTTGTTGCACGGTTAAAAAATGATTCAAGCTTGCACTGGCAATATCAATCGCTAATACATCGCCTGTTTGCGCTGACTTTATTGCGTAGGTATAACCTGGTACATCAAACACGTTAAACACGTACTGCTCGGTTTTCGTCACCGAAGTACTGGTTGCATCCTGAAACCAAACACGGGTGCGCGGGTCGTAATCTGTCGCTTTAATGTCTCTTTTACGAACGTTGAGCGACTCGCCTAAATACGTGGTTACTTGCTTACGATCGCTGCCCTGCCCAGTAATTTGGTAAACCAGCCAATGATCGTCTTCATCAAGTTGGAACGATGGAGGAAGCTTTGCATAGCCTTTTAAATTAATAACCTGCAATAAGTCGCCATTAGCATGACCAAGAATGAGTGAATAAAAGTCTGGATGGCGCGTTAAAATTTCAAGCAAAACATGCTGTAAAATGCCTTTATTATCTTGGCTATTCGAAAAGAGTCGCGTGTCGTGGATCATCACGCTCAAGGTATTATCGGCTCGCTCATTGATTCGGGTGATGTGATCAGCTATTTGTTGGCTAGTTTGCTTAAATTGCTCAGATTTAGTTTGTAGTATCAGTTTTTCACTAAAATAATAATGCAGACTAATCGCCACCACGCCAGTGAGTAAACTCGCGAGAGCGAATACCAGTAGAACACTGGCTCTGATTGAAATTTTATAGCCCTTATCATGGCGTGATAGCATTCGCGACTCCTTGCTAGCTAATAATTCAGATTGTTTTAAAAAATGATACTTTAAGATTATATCGAAACAACAATAAGGTACATGTATTTGTGCACTTTTCAGCCCCTATAGTTTGATGACTAATTGATTGCGTCCTGCATCTTTCGCCTGATAAAGCGCAGCATCAGCCCGTGAGATAACTGATTTTTTAGGCTCTTCTTGCATCACAGTTAAACCAAAGCTGGCGCGAATTGGTAAAGACAACTCACCAACCTCGCACACTTCACTATTCAATCGTGAAATCATACTATTGATAATAACCGTTGCATCAGGCACAGAGCATAGTGGCAGCACAATAACAAACTCTTCTCCGCCAAAACGATAAACGTCATCAGATGTACGTAGTGAGTGAGTTAAAAAAGCAGAAAAACGTTGTAACACGACATCCCCCACCTCGTGGCCATGGGTATCATTCACACGTTTAAAATAATCAATATCAGCCAGAATAACACACACTTGTTTTGCCTCACCTTGCTGTTGCTTAGCCAACCGCTGATATTCTTCATAGGCATTATCAAAAGCACGGCGATTGGGCAGCTGAGTAAGTGCATCTTTAAGGGCTTGGGTTTTCATTTCATGGGCAAGCTGGGCAAGCTGAGTATTTCTTACAAATAGTGCGCGGCGCATCGTGTGCTCTTGAGCTGCCATGATCAACCCCGCTAAATTTGCAGCCACATGCGCTAAGATCACCACATAAAATGAGTGAGTGGATATATCTTTATAGGAGTAAATAACAATCACAGCGAAGACACTGTAAGCAACACCTAAAAACAAAGATAACTTCAAAGATAACAATGTTGAAAAGTAAAAGGTGATCAAAATGATCACATCAAAAAACATGTGCAAAATATAATTTCGCTCATAGGTGACAACCATGAACTGGATATTCAAAAATAAAAACACCATAAACACGACTATTACGGGTTTTAACTGCCCTGGAGTTTTTATAAAACCTAAACCAAAAGCGCTTATTAAACAAACTGATATAGTAACGGCTCTACCGATCAGGGCAATATCGGGCCAAAAGCTCGCTTGAATGATCATCTTATCAAAGAATGTCACCAAAAAAGTGACTACTGCAATCAAGCAGGTAAGAAATTGAGCTATTTTTTTATCTTGTACGAATTTACTTTGCAAAAATGCTTGCTCAACCTGTAACGATTTAAATTGGCAAGCATAACGCTCAATCGACATATCTTCGTTTAATAATTTTGCTGCAAAAGCGCCCATAAATAAATGCCTACTACGAAAGGAAGTGAGGGGTGTTAGATTAAAGAGCAACTACTCTAGTATAGAGTGTATGCTCATTAATTAAACTAGTATTTTTGTATAAAAATACGACAAAAAACCCCAAATAAAAGTATAGTAGACAATAAATTAAATAGGAAAATACTCTAAATTTCAGTTAGTTGATTTCTTCACCTGCTTCATCACAGTCGACAATATCGGTTTCTTTAAGGGCCTCGCTGATCCAGCTTTGCATTACCGGGCAACTAAGTACGTGCTGGCAATAAGCTTGTGCAGCATGCGAAAGCTCCACCTGATACGTTTTGAAGCGCAGCACCACAGGTGCAAACATCGCATCAACAATAGAGAACTCACCAAATAACCATGCATTAGGGTAACTTTGCTGCTGAGCAGAAAATATCTCATCGATACGCGCAATGTCTTTTTTAGCTTGCTCTGATAATTCAACATGCCTGTTAGCCCGAATATTCATTGGCATTTCATTGCGAAGTGCAGCAAAACCAGAGTGCATCTCAGCCGCTAAACTGCGTGCTTTTGCTCTTTGGGCTATTTCACTAGGCCAAGCCGCACCATTTAGATAAGCATCATTGATGTATTCACAAATAGCGAGTGAATCCCACACGATTAACTCAGCATCAATAAGGGCCGGCACTTTTTGCACGGGAAACTTACTTTTTAATGCTTCATAAAACTCAGGCGTATCTAAAACTAATTGCAGCTCTGTAAAAGAGATATTGAATTTACTTAGTAAATACCACGCCCGCAATGACCAAGTTGAGTAGTTTTTATTGCCAATAAATAATTGCATTGTGCTTCCTTTAACGTTTAGATTAGACCCACTATAAAACAGCAATTGGGTAATTACTCGCCAATTGTTTTTATGCTACCTATAAGAAAAGCTGATACATTATGGATATTGATGCCCTCAGAACTTTTTGTGCTTTTGTTGATACAGGCAGTTTCACCCGTGCTGCAGCACAAATTTGCAGAACCCAATCTGCGGTAAGTATGCAAATGAAAAAGCTTGAACAAGACCTCGCAAGTCCGCTATTTGAAAAGCAAGGCCGTCAGTTGGTGCTAACCCATCAAGGCCACCAGCTAGCAAGCTATGCAAAGCAATTGATAGCGCTTCATGATGAAGCCTTTAAGCAATTAAAAGCAGGCACTGGCAATTTACGTGTGCGCATTGGTTGTCCTGATGACTATGCCCACTCTTTACTACCAGAGCTTGTTGATGCTTTACACCAACAGTTTAATGCACTGGATTTACAAATAAGCTGCGCCCCTAGTACTGAGCTTAGAGCCAAACTAGACCAAGGTATGCTCGATTTGGTGATTGCCACTCGCTCGCCAGACAGCGAAGAAGGCTACTTATTGCAATCAAGCCAAGGCGTGTGGGTGAAAAGCCCTGCTTTTGAGATTAACGATTCAACCCCACTTCCAATCGCCTTGTTTCAACGAGACTGTAAGTTTCACCAAGCCAGTATTGAGGGTCTATTAAAGGCCGAGCGTCGTTTTAATATTATTGCCTGTTGTGGCTCAGCGGGAGCGTTACATGGCTTGATTAAACAAGGGCTGGCAATTGGCAGTATGGCGCGAATAAGCATGCAATCGGGTGTGGAAGAGATGAGCGATAACTCACTTCCGGTACTGCCTGTCATTGATATCGTCCTGCTATACGGTAATCACGCCCACAACCCTCTCAGTCATGAACAGCTTAAGCAGCTTGTCGAAATGATTAAGACATAAAAAAGCGCGATGATAATCATCGCGCTCATTAACTGCGTTTACTTTATTTAATACTGCGCTTAAATAGAACCTTTGATTGGTCCATGTTCGTGGCTTACATGTGGGTTTTGACCACGTTGGCGCAATAAGTGATCCATTAAAGTAATCGCCATCATCGCCTCAGCAATAGGAATAGCACGAATACCTACACAGGGATCATGACGTCCTTTGGTGATCATCTCTACCGCTTCGTTGCTGGTATTAATGCTGTTACCCGGTATGGTAATGCTTGAAGTTGGCTTAAGTGCGATAGAGGCAATGATGTCTTGCCCTGTCGAGATACCCGCAAGTACACCGCCCGCGTGATTTGATGTAAACCCATCAGGAGTTAACTCATCACGGTGTTCAGAGCCCTTTTGCTCAACCACATCAAAGCCATCACCAATCTCAACGCCTTTTACCGCATTAATGCTCATTAATGAGTGTGCAAGCTCTGCATCTAGGCGATCAAATACTGGCTCACCGAGACCAACAGGCACATTTTTAGCAACCACTTTAACTTTAGCGCCTACCGAATCACCTTGTTTTTTTAGGTCGCGCATGTATTCATCAAGCGCATCTAATTTACTCGGATCCGGGAAGAAAAATGCATTGTTTTCCACTTCATCCCAGTTGTAATCTTCAGCTCTAATTGGCCCAAGCTGGCTCAAACAAGCACGTACTTCAATACCATGAAATTGTTTTAGGTATTTTTTTGCAATTGCACCCGCCGCTACACGAATCGCCGTTTCACGGGCAGAAGAGCGACCACCACCTCGATAATCACGGATACCGTACTTATGCCAATAGGTATAATCACCATGACCTGGGCGAAATACATCGGCAATTTTGCCGTAATCTTTTGAACGTTGATCGGTGTTTTCAATCAGTAAACCTATGCTAGTACCTGTGGTTTTACCTTCGAAAACACCAGAAAGAATTTTTACTTCGTCACTTTCGCGGCGCTGTGTTGTATAACGACTTTGCCCCGGCTTACGACGGTCTAAATCAATTTGTAAATCGGCCTCGCTAATTTCAAGACCTGCTGGTGTGCCATCAACAACGCCGCCTAATGCAACGCCGTGGCTCTCACCAAAGGTGGACACTTTAAATAGTTGCCCGATGCTATTACCTGCCATTAATTTTCCTCATTCCTAATGACTACTGAGACCGAGCCCTCAGGCTCGGCTTTTAAAATCTGCTGTTAATCTTCGAAATAGTTAACAAGCTGCTGTTTGCTGATCACAAACACACCAAGGCCACCTTGTTCGAATTCAATCCATTCAAATGGTGCGCCTGGGTACAGCTCTTCCATATGTACCATAGAGTTACCAACTTCGACAAATAACAAACCGTTATCAGTTAGATGCTCTGCAGCTTCAGCTAGGATGGTGCGAGTAACATCAAGACCATCATGACCCGATGCTAAACCAAGCTCTGGCTCGTGATGGAATTCACGAGGTAAATCAGCCATATCTTCAGCGTCAACATACGGTGGGTTAGCTACGATCAGGTCATATTTTTGACCCGGAACACCACTAAACACATCTGATTGAATTGGCAGTACACGGTCATTTAGCATGTAATCGCTAATATTAATATCTGCAACTTCGAGCGCTTCATATGAAATATCAACCGCATCAACCTGTGCATCTTCGAATGCTTGTGCAAGTGCAATAGCAATACATGCAGAGCCAGTGCATAAATCAAGAATGCGCGTTACTGAGCTTGGCTCTTCTAACCAAGGTGCAAAGCGATTGTTTATTAGCTCAGCAAATGGCGAACGTGGAATTAACACGCGCTCATCAACATAAAACGGCATACCTGCAAACCACGCGGTGTTGGTCAGGTACGGTACTGGCGTACAATCATTAATACGCTCTGCAATTAGTTCAGCTAAACGGTTTTTCTCGGTGCTGGTTAAACGCGCATGCATTAGCTCTTTTGGCGCATCGATTGGCAAACTTAATGCGGGTAACAATAAGCTAACTGCTTCATCCCACGCATTATCTGTGCCGTGCCCAAAGAAAATACCACTGCTGGCAAATTGACTGGTTGTCCAACGTAACCAATCATGCAACGTTGAAAGTTCTGCAATTGCCTCGTCTAAAATTGCGTCTTCAATCTGGAAATGGTTCATGTATGTTCCTTAACTTTCAAAGTCTGTTCTGACGCGTATTGTACCGTCTTTTCAGTTGGTTTTTACTCGATTTTTAGCGTTTTTTTGTTTAGACTGCCGCCATGAAAAAAGATCCCCACGCCAACAACCACATCAGCACTGACGATATTGACTTATTTCGTCAGAGTATCAGTGGTGCCAAAGCATTTAAACAAGACACTATTCGATTCACCAATAAGCCTAAAGTGTCACAAGCGAAGCAATTTTCCCAGCAAAAAAAGCAACATCAGGCAGAATTTTTCTTTTCTGATGAATATGTACCAGACATCGACACTCATGGCACTGTAAGTTATGTCAAACCAGGTCACGATAGCTTTTTAGCAAAGCAACTTCGCCGTGGAGATTACCCACCTGAGTTAACCCTTGATTTACATGGCTTAAATAAAGAATTAGCCAAAGATGAGCTAGCTGGATTAATTCATGAGTGTAAAAAACAGCATTACTATTGCGCTTGTGTTGTGCATGGCATTGGTGAGCGCATACTTAAACACAAGGTACCGCAATATTTAGTGCAACACCCTGATGTGATTGCGATGCACCAAGCACCCCTTGAATTTGGTGGTAAAGGGGCGGTACTTATTTTAATTAATCTTCCACAAAGTGATGAGTTCAGACGCTAACGTCTTCTTGTCATAAGGCCTAAAGTGCATATTTTTTCGATTATCTTTCCACTGATTTTTATCGTGTTAAGTGGTTACATCAGCTCGCGAAGCAAATTTTTATCGAAAGAGCATATTGCAGGGTTAAGTAAGTTTACTTTTTACATCAGTGTGCCTGCTTTTCTATTTTTAAATATGGCCCAAGCCGATTTACAAAATAGTGTGTCTATTGCAGGGTTTTTGAGCTTTTACATCCCAGTACTGGCCATTTACGCCCTGGGCTATGTGATTGACCACTATCTCATTAGCAAGCACTCTGCGCCGTCACGTCATGCTGTATTTGCTCTTGGCAGTAGTTACTCAAATACGGTACTGGTAGGTTTGCCTATTATTATTGCTGCACTTGGGCAACAGATGGTTGGCATTGTGTTTATGATCATTACTTTTCATAGCGCACTTTTGTTTACCCTTACCTTTTTGCTCAGTGCGAAGTCGCAGCAAACATTCTCTTGGCAAGCATTTGCTAAAAACATGCTGCTGAATCCAGTCGTGTTAAGTATCAGTAGCGGCTTGGCTGTTAACCTACTTGGCTTTACACTTTTTGATGATTTGGCAAATGGCCTGAGTCTACTTGCCAAACCTGCCATTGCCTGTGCGCTTTTTGTATTAGGGGCGAACCTTGCGTTTTATAAAGTGGCCGACAACTTACAAGCCTCAATCATCGCAACCATCATCAAGCTTATTGTGTTACCGTGCGGGGTCTACTTTTTTGCAGGCAGCGTATTCCACCTAGAGCAATCATTACTGAACGTGTTAGTACTTTTAAGCGCTTCTCCTTTAGGGGTCAACGCTTATCTAATCGCCAATCAAATTAAGCAACACCAAGCAACACTGGCAAGTAGCGTCGTGCTTTCAACAGTATTGAGTGTAGTGAGCTTTAGTATTTGGTTAAGTATTTTACTTTAGTTTTATAAGCCACCAGATACATCGATAAAACTGCCCGTTGTGAATGAGGCTTGCTCACTTGCCAAAAAATAAATTGCTGAAGCGACCTCATCAGCCTCACCACCGCGTCCTAGTGGCAACTTAGATTTTAACCTATCGACTCGGTTTGCTTCACCGCCATCACGGTGCATATCGGTATAAATAAGGCCTGGCCTTACCGCGTTTACCCGAATACCTTTACTCGCGACTTCTTTGGCAAGGCCAATCGTGAAAGTATCAAGCGCTCCTTTGGATGCGGCATAATCTAAATATTCATTTGGCGAGCCTGTTCGCGACGCACCCGATGAAACATTGACAATACTACCTTTGTCCATACGCTTTATTGCTTCTCGCGCACACAGAAAGGCGCCAGTAACATTACAACTTAAAATAGCGTTGATACGCTTAGCATCCATCTCTAATAACGGCATTTGCGGCATCATCATCGCTGCGTTATTAACTAATACATCTAACCGCGAAACCTTAGCATCTAATTTAGCGAACATGGCGAGCACTTGCTGCTCATCGGCAATATCAGCTTGCAACGAATACGCATTCACGCCATAGGCTTTTAACTTATCAGCGACTTGCTCTGCACTTGCTTGATCTGACTTATAATTAATACACACATCATAGCCATGTTTAGCAAACAGCTTTGCTGTCGCTGCGCCTATACCGCGGCCGCCTCCGGTAATAAGAACCACAGGATTCGTGCTCATTCTGACTCCTTGAAAACTAACTTAAACTGCTCACACACCAACGGCATCTCAGGGTGACAATGATAGCCTGTACCTGCGAGCTCTCGCTGATAATAATCCCAATGCACACGCTGCCAGTACTCAAGGCTTTTGTCGCCCTCGCCTTCTAATGCGGCGTAATCGGCGCTTATTTGATTATATGGGGTAATAGTTACAGAGACGGTTTCAATTATGCCGAGTGGCTGTCCCTGCCAATTGGTAAAAATGGCTAAATCACCAACTTCAGGAAGGGCTTCATTATTGGCTTTAAACCAATAAAGTGAAGGGGTTGTTGCTTGTTTTACACCATTTAAAACCAGCAATGCGCAGTCATTGGCATCTTGCTCATTGTCGCAAAAATGCCAACTTGGCAGTTCACTCACTTCGCGCCCTGATTGCTCATTAAAGCGAGCAATCATTTGCGCTATACGCTGCTCGTTACTTAACGGCTGCAACGACAGAAATCTCAACTAATAGCGCATCGCGCGCCATTTTGGCCTCAACACAAGCGCGAGCAGGTGCATGACCCTGTGGTACCCATGCATCCCAAACAGCGTTCATTTGTGCAAAGTATTCCATGCTTTTCAGGTAAATTGTGGCGCTTAGCATGTGCTCTTTGCTACTACCCGCTTCAATAAGTAGCGCTTCGACCTTGTCTAACATGGTTTGAGTTTGTTCGGTGATATCTTTTTCAGCATCAGCACAAACTTGGCCGCATAGGTATACAGTGCCGTTATGCTTAACGATGCGGCTCATACGCGCACCGGTTTGTAAACGTTCGATTGTCATAGTAAGAACTTAAAAAAATTAACAGTGGCGCTAATTTAGCAAATCCACTGTTATATTTCGACGTTATTTGGCGAGTGAATACTGAGGTAGTGACTGCGCTGTTTATGTTCATCATATTCGATAACAGCAACCGCACCAGTATTGAAAATTGGCATATGACCAGGACTTAACTGATCAACTAAGTAACTAACAATGGGCATATGGGCAACGACTAACCAGGTGTTGCACTGTGGATGCATAGCAATCAGCGTTTCAAGATAATCAGCAGCAACTTGCGGAACACCATCAGGGGTAATATCGCTACAGGTTTCATTAAATTGTAACGAAATATGTTGTGTCGCATCGGCAGCAGTCTGTTGTGCACGAATGTAAGGACTTACCAACAAAGCGTCAGGTTTATGGTGTGTTGCTAACCACTGCCCCATTCTACTGGCTTCTTGGTGACCGGTCTCGGTCAGTTGTCTTGCTGCATCATCTGCTTGCATTGGCGTAGCTTCGCCATGGCGCATGATTAAGATTGTTTTCATAAAAAATCAACCGATTAAAGAATATAAAACAGTAGCCAGTTTGCTTGATTGTTCGCTATATTAGAATATCATCACTAGATACATTAAACATCCGCTTATGATATTCAGGTAGATTTTCGTAGCTCTGTCTTTTTTAGCTTTCCTGAAAATATCATCTGTTGTTAAGACATTAACGCATTCTTTCAGGAGCATCTTTTGAATATCAGCCGCAATGATAACAGAACATATCAGCCCCTAACACTGGACAATGGTCTAAAAGTACTTTTAGTGCAAGACTTAGAGTCAACAAAATCAGCGGCTTCTATGGCAATCAATGCAGGCCATTTCGACGATCCCCTTGATAGACAAGGTCTCGCGCACTTTTTGGAACACATGCTTTTTTTAGGCACTGATTTGTACCCAGAATCGGGCGAATTTTCCAATTTTGTATCACAGTCTGGTGGCAATACCAACGCGTGGACTGGCACAGAGCACTCTTGCTACTTCTTTGATATTAACAACCAACAGTTTGCTGAAGCACTGGCGCAATTTAGCCGCTTTTTTATTGCCCCCCTATTAAATCCTAAAGAAACCAGTAAAGAGCGTAATGCTATAGATGCAGAATTTAAGCTAAAAATAAAAGATGATGGCCGACGTATTTATCAGGCTCACAAAGAAACTGTGAACCCAGCTCACCCTTTTGCAAAGTTTTCGGTCGGTAATCAGCAAACTCTTGCGGATCGTGAAGGTTGCATCAGTGATGAGCTACGCGCTTTTTTCGATAGTCATTATCAGGCTCAGTGGATGACACTGGTGATCTGTAGCAATGAAGATATTGCAACCATGACAACTTGGGTAAAACAATTTTTTAGCGAAATAAAAGGGCAGCCTAAAAGTAAAGAGATTATAGAGCAGCCACTTTACCGTAAACAAGACTTAGGTAAGGTGTTACACATTGAACCTCATAAACATATGCAAAAGCTCATTATTAGCTTTGCGATGCCAAATATTGATGACTTTTATCGTCACAAAACCGTTAGTTTTATTGCCCACTTACTCGGCTACGAAGGCAAAGGGTCGCTATATTCTATTTTAAAAGAGCAAGGTTGGATCAATGCTCTGTCAGCAGGTGGCGGTATTAATGGTAGTAACTTCAAAGATTTTAATATCAGCATGGCGTTAACTGATGAAGGTATTGAATACTATGAAGATATCGTCGAAATGGTGTTTGAGTATATCTGCTTAATCAACCAAAACTGCGATAAATTGCCGCGTCTTTATCAAGATAAAAAGAACCTATTACAAATCGCCTTCGATAACCAAGAAAAAGCGCGCTTAATTGATTGGGTGAGTAACTTAAGCATTAATATGCAGCATTACGATGAAGCCAACTATGTGCAAGGCGATTATTTAATGGAAGGCTTTAATCGCTGCGCCCACGAAATTGCCATGCAATGGCTCACGCCTGACAACATGCGCTTGGTACTAATCCATCCAGGTGTTGAACCAGAGCACACCACCGCTTGGTACAATACCCCCTATAAAGTAGAAGATATCTCAACAAGTTGGCTTGAAGCACTCAGTGAAATAAACACACCATTACCACAGATGTGCTTGCCTAGTGCCAACCCCTATCTCACTAAAGATGTTGAACTACTGCCATTAGATGAGCCAACCAATGAACCAGAATTATTAGTCAAAAGAGAGGGCTTTGATTTTTGGTTCAAACAAGATGCGACTTTTCGGGTGGCTAAAGGACACTTTTACTTAGCAATGGACTCAACCTTTGCGATTAAAGATGTTAAACACATGGCGCTTACCCGCTTGTTTGCCGACCTGTTTATGGACAGTGTAGCTGAGCAATTTTATCCGGCAGAATTGGCAGGCCTTAGTTATCATTTAACCTCGCACCAAGGCGGCTTAACCCTACACACTGCGGGCCTTTCATCGAGTCAGTTAGAGCTCGTTAATGAATTACTGGATGCGCTCTTTAATGTTGAGATCTGTGCAAAACGCTTTGCTGAGTATAAAAAGCAGCTTGTGAGACACTGGCGAAACAGCAATCAAAATAAACCCGTCAGTGAGTTATTTAGTATTTTGGGTGCGCAAATCATGCCGTGGAACCCAGAGCCGAATGCCTTAGCGCAAGCTTTAAAAGATACCAGTTTCCATCAGTTTAATTGCTTTAGAAATGAGTTTTTTAAAGCTTTGCATGTTGAGTCTTTTTTACATGGTAACTGGCAGCGCAGTGATGCTATTAAGTTTCAAAAGCAAGTGACTGAACACTTAGCTGGCAGCACCACGATTATTGATTTAACGCGACCACTCAATGATATTACCGATGTTGAGCAACAGCGTTTTACGTTAAATTGCAGCGATCATGCGATGGTGCTTTACTACCAAGCACGCACCGATGACACCACTGAAAAAGTGCAAATGATGGTACTTAATCATTTAATAAATCAAGACTACTTTAATGAGTTAAGAACCAAACAACAACTTGGCTATTTGGTTGGAGCGGGCTATGCCCCATTTAATACCCGTGCAGGTATCGCTTTTTATGTGCAGTCACCTAAGCATAGTGCAGATGAGATACTGAAACGTCATCAGCAATTTATTAGCAATTATGTCTCGCAAATAAACAGTATTACTGAACAACAATGGCTCGATGCCAAAGCGGGTCTTGTCACACACATTGCTGAAAAAGATAAAAATTTACGCCTGCGCTCGCAACGTTTATGGTTAGCAATTGGTAATCGCGATACTGAATTTAATATGCAACAGCAGCTTTTAGAGGCGCTTGATATGTTAAGCCTTACTCAAATGCAGCAGTATATTACCGAGACATTTAGCGATAACCGACCAAGAATAGAACTTTTAAGTGAGCCAAAGGCCAAAAAACAGCCAAAAGCAACCCTTTCTTCGCATTCTCTTTGACTCGGACGCGGGCTTAGATTAGATTAATTGGTGCGAATTACGGTAATGCATTAATGACAAAAATAATAAAAATGATTTCTGCTTTTTTAACAATAAGTATGGCTGGGATTTTTTCAGCATCCGCCAGCCCTATAGAGCTGGAACAGAGCACATTGCTGCTTATTCCAAGCGCTATCATGATGCTGTTATTGCCGTACCTATTATTTGTCATTTTTAAATTAAAACGCTCACGTCAGCAACTTCGAATTTCAGAACATCGCTTAAAAAGTACCGTAGAAGGCAGTGGTGACACACTTTGGGATTGGAATATTAAAACCGGTGAAGTGCTGCGAATAAATGATAAATACACCTCAGATACAAACAGCAGCAGTGGCTTTCCCCCTAACCGCGAATTGATTCACCCTCACGATTTACAACACGTCGAAACAGCGCTAAAAAAACACTTTGCTGAACACACCGCATTCTTTGAAGCGAGCTACCGTATAAAAGACAGTTTTGATCGCTGGCACTGGGTACTGGATCGCGGCAAGATCATCGAAAAAGATGCAAACCTAAACCCTTTACGTATGACAGGTACAGTGCGAGATATTTCTCAGCTTAAATCAACTGAAGCACGTTTAAACCTGTTTGCAAAATGCGTTGAGTCGTTAACTGACGCCATCGCCATTTACGATAAAAACTTCAAGCTGGTTGACTTAAACCCGAGCTTTTTGACTTTGTTTGGTGGCAGCCGCGAACAATATTTAAAGAAAGATTTTACCTTAAATGGTTATGACCAAAGCTATGTGGATGAAATTAAAGCCACCGTAAAAGCGACGGAGCATTGGCAACAAGAGGTAAAACTTCGCAATGCAAAAAGACAGTTGTTACCGATTGAAATTTCAATTGATGAAATCAAAAATGAGCACAACCAAATTTGTAACTATGTGGTGGTGTTTTCAGATCAAACAGAACGAAAAAAAGCCGAATCACAATTACATAACTTATCTAATCGCGACCGCACAACGGGCTTACCGAACCGAAATTTGTTTTTCACTAACCTGAAAAAGCTTGCTAAACAAGATAACCATCACGCTTTGTTAGTGTTTGACCTAGATAACTTTAAAAAGATTAACGACTCACTGGGTCACCAACTTGGTGATAGCTTATTGTCTAAGCTTGCGATGCGTTTGAATAAGTTAACCCGCGAAAAAGATGTGTTTTATCGCCTAGGCGGTGATGAGTTTGCGCTGGTAATGTCGGGCACCAACGATATTCATACCATCACTCGAATGGCTAAACTCTTTTTAGCTGCAATTGCCACGCCTTTCAATATGGCGGGTCACGAACTGGTGATCACCTCGAGTGTCGGGATTGTACTGTTCCCTGAAGATGGCAACACCCCAGAACTATTGCTTAAAAATGCGGATACAGCCATGTATCACGCCAAGAAAAAAGGTAATAGCTACCTGTTTTTCAACGACACCATGAACCGTGAAGCGGTTAAACGCTTACAAATCGAAAACTTGATGCGTTACGGTCTAAAAGAAGATCACTTTGAGGTGTATTACCAACCGAAGATGAATATTCGTACTGGTAAGCTAGATGGTATGGAAGCACTTGTGCGCTTTATTACTCCGAAAAAAGGCGTCATAAGCCCTGGTGTGTTTATTCCTATCGCTGAAGAAACTGGGCAAATAATCGAAATTGGTGAAGTGGTTTTAAACAAAGCGTGTCGCGATGTAAAGGCGTGGATAGATCAAGGTTTATTCAGCGGTCGTGTGGCAGTAAACTTATCGGCCAAGCAGTTTAGCTTACCTGATTTAACCACTCGTATTGATGTAATTTTGCAAAAAAATGAACTGCCCTCTTACTTCCTTGAGCTTGAGATCACTGAAGGTACGGTTATGGACGATCCGAACGAAGCAATTGCAGTCATGCGCTCACTCAGTGCTCGTGGTATTCACCTTGCAATGGATGACTTTGGTACGGGTTACTCTTCATTAGCCTATCTAAAACAGTTCCCACTAAATACCTTGAAAGTTGATAAAGCCTTTATTGACGACATGCAATCAGAACGTGGTCGTAATATGGTCGACTCAATTGTGACCATTGCTCATAACCTTGATTTACATGTGGTTGCAGAAGGGGTTGAGCAAGCTGATCAGGTCGTTATGTTAGAGCAGTTAAAGTGTCAAACAGTCCAAGGTTATTATTATTCTAAACCGTTATCTCAACCTGAATTTACCGCATTCTTACAAAAGCAACTCGATAAATCTGCACCAAGTCTTCTAAAAACTGTAAAAGCTTAAGGTCGCCAACCACACGATTGTCGGCCAACATGGCGCACAAATGCGCGTCGGTAATGCACGTTAAACAAACACCAAGCGACAGGCCCAAGCACTCCACCTAACAGCATCCAGCGCTTTACAGGCATCCCTTTAGACAGAGACTCAAGATACATCACCAAAATAAATACACAGCTCAAAATAACAAATAACACACAGCACCTCATTAAAATCAGCGGCAGTGTACATAATTTCAGCAAGCTTTAAAACTTCACTCATGCTATACCCTCTATAAGGCTTATTTATACTGACCTTGATGCTACTTGGCCTTACTTTCTAGGCTGTTGAAATGATGTACAAAAACCAAGCTCACTGCTATTATCGGTACGTGCAATTTGCACAAAGGAATATACAAAAATAATTATGAGGAATCGTTATGTCTGAAGAATCAGCTAACATTTATGAAGCACCAGAAGCTGAGCTTACTCAGCAAAATACCAGCGGTAATAGACCTATTTTAAACTTTGACCGCTTCTCTGCTTGGGGCGTGTTCTTTTTATGCCTTTTCACATTTGGTATTTACGCCGTATACTGGCTAGTAAGCCGGACCAATCAAGCAAATACGCTAGCTAAACATAAGGTAAGTCAAAACCTAGTTTATGGCTATGTTGCCCTCTACGCAATTAACATTGGTTTAGCATTCACATCTATTCCAGAAGGTTTATCTGCGCTTGTTTCGCTGGCTTCTTTTGTTGTTGGGATTGTATTAGTTTTCTCTCTTCGTACATCAATTAAAGAGTTGATTAATGAAGGCAGCAATGAACCAGTTCATTTAGGTGGTATTTTAACGTTTTTCTTTAACGTTATTTATTTCCAATACAAAATCAACGAAGCTATTGATAATCAGAAATAATCGTTTCATAGATTTCGTTATTTATTAAAAAAGGCATTGAATTCAATGCCTTTTTTATTGCTAGCTAGTATTACAATGCCCCGGAGTGCTTCACATTTAAATAGGTGTTAAGCACATGCGGTAGTAGCTGCTCAGGGTTACAGTCTATGGCTATCACCCCTTGTTTTTTCAGCTTTGCCATATTGGCTTTATGTGAATTTAACAGCGCTAATGCTGCACAATAGCTGGTTGCATCTTCGTACTTTTCAATAGGCTCATCGAGCACTTCACTCACGGCACGATTGTTAATATTAATAAGCGCAACTAAGTGGTGTTTTTGTAATAGCTTAATTGCAGGCATCAACTCATCAATACTTTGCTCATCAAGGGTGGTCACTAATAACACTAAAGACCGTTTACTGCGTTTAGCGATTAATTGGTTCACAGCCACTAAATAGTCACTGCTGCTCTTATCTGGATATAGATCATAAAAGTGATTCATTACCCGTGATACATTCTGTGCGCCTTTTACATCGGGTAACCAGCGCAGGTTTTGGTTAAAGCTTTGCATGCTAAACCAGTCACCTTGCTTTAAAACTGTGTGCGACAGCAGTAATAATGCATTTAAAGCATGATCAAAGTGGCTGCCCTCATTGGCTTCTATGGCCATTTTTTTGGAGGCATCGAGCATCACAATGACGTGTTGGTTTTGCTCTTCTTGATACTCACGAGAAATGAGTTTTCGACGCTTACTGGTCGCCTGCCAATCTATCTGCCTAACACTATCACCTTGGCGGTATTCACGTAACTGCTGAAACTCAATACCATCACCGCGCTTCTTAGTGAGTTTTAAACCTGAAATAGGCTTATTCACTACGCCACTTAAATGTTGCTTTGAGGTAACACGGCTAAAATCGGGATACACTTTTAATTGAATCGCTTGCGCAGCTAACCAGTTTGTTTGCCAAAGGCCAAATGGCGACCCGACCCTAAGTTCAATGGCACTGATCTGCGCATCGCCTCGTTTGTGAGCACGTAAACTAAAGCTCTGCTTTGCTTGCTGCATAGCATCTATAAACACCGTTTGCTGTGGCTTTTGCAGCTCAATTGCATTACTCAAATGAACGCTGACATCTAACATCGTCGCATGCTTCGCTTTATTTTTAATCACGACCTGCAATACTTGGCGTCGATACAAAGCCATGTTGAGACTCGTTTGTGCACTTACTTCAAGTAAAGGCTCTGACTTCGCCGCCATATAATCGACAAATGCGACCAATAAGGGCACTATTAACAAGGCCGTTAGCACTAAGCTGTCAACCGATGCAATGGCACAGACAAGCAAGAATAACAGCAACAAAGCGGTTAATTGCACTAAGCGTTTTGCAGGTCTATGCTTGATGCGTTTCATGAGCGCGGCGCTTCAACACTGGCTAAAATGGCACTGATCACTTCATCAAATGACACCCCTTCCAGCTCCAAATCAGCTGATAAAATTAATCGGTGTCTTAAAATATTCACTGACACTGACTTCACGTCATCTGGGGTTACAAAGTCACGGCCATTCATTAATGCCATTACTTTTGCGGCTTTAATGATATTAATTGAGGCACGTAACCCTGCGCCGTGCAGCACGCCTTGCCACGTTCGTGAACTACGCACGATATCGACGGCATAATTCAGTATTTGTTCGTCCACTAAGATATCTGCACAAAGCTGTTTAATGTCTGCAATACGCTTAGCATCCAAGACTGCTGGCAGCTGCTCTACTTTGGTTTCATTAGAAACAATCTGTGTATTCAGTTTTAAAAGCTCAACTTCCGATTCATGAGAAGGAAAACCAAGCTCCACTTTCATCATAAAGCGGTCTAATTCAGCCTCAGGCAGTGGGTAAGTCCCTTCTTGATCTAATGGGTTTTGAGTGGCTAATACCATAAATGGTGAATCAATAGATAATGACTCGCCATCAATGGTGATTTGTTGCTCTTGCATCACCTCAAGGAGGGCTGATTGCGTTTTAGCTGGTGCACGGTTGATTTCATCAGCCAGCAAAATATTAGTAAAAGCGGGACCTTTTTTAATATTAAACTCACCTGATTTCATGTCATACAAACTATGGCCAACAACATCCGATGGCATTAAATCCGGCGTAAATTGCACGCGTGAGAAGTCCACATTTAAGCTTTTTGCTAGGGCTCTAACCAATAGCGTTTTACCAAGCCCAGGAACCCCTTCAAGTAACACATGGCCACCTGCAAATAGCACGGTAAGCACATCTTCAACAATGGCATCTTGACCGACTAACACACGCGAAATGTTATGCTTTACTTGTTTTACTGCATCAGCTGCCTCAACTAAGCTCATGCGATTAGTGTCCAATTCCGTGCTCATAAGGCATTCCTTAATTGTTTGAATCGTTTTATATATTCTGTTCGTTGTTCTTTTGACTCAGGCAACTTGCTAGCAAGTAGTTGAGCCACTAGTTGTTTTTCAAAATGAGTTAAACTAGCGATGATCTGCGCCTGCTTTTCTACACTGAGCATTTTAAAATTAGGTACCCGCGACTCAACTTTGGCGTAAAAATCTTTCTTTAGTGCAGCAAATAACACGGCTTCGTGACCATGCTCAGAATAAAAGCTCGCCACTGCACGGATATGCTGATTAAAGCTGGTTTTTATGTCAAAGTCAGGTGCATAAGAGCGGCCGATGCGACTACTGATATGCCACACTGCAAGCACAATTAATAACAGTAACGTCACCACACATTGCCAGCTCCAGTGCCATAATTTGGCAAACCAATTTGGGTAAGTTAGATAAGGTACATAGGTTACTTTTTCAGCCCCTTTACTTAACCAAAGTAATAAGCTGCCATGATCAAGATGGCGAAGTCGATAATTGGTAAAAGGTAACAGTGAAGGCATCACGATGATCCGACCTTGGCCAAATGCAAAGTCACACATCAAGGTGTCGCCATTATCATTATTGGTACTCACACCTGGGCAGTTTTCAATAAAAAAGGCACGGCTTAGCTCAAGGTCAAGCTGAGTGTTTTCATCGATTGACAGCGTACTATTTTTATTCCCTTCTTTGAGCATCGCAAAATCATATTCAAACACATCTTCTTGGCTTTCTACATTGATGCCAAGCTGACTAAAAAATACGGTGCTATCAATCGCCAGCTCATCGCGCTGCCTGTTTAATACATAAATTAAACGTCCGCCCTCACCAACCCAATCAGCAAGCTGTACATCTAACTGGTAAGAGTCAGCAAGCACCGCCTCATCCAAAATTAAGATACTTTGCGGGTCAATGTTTAACTCATCACCTTGTGCTTGTTCTGCCAAGCGTTTGTTTTTATTCCAATCGATACCATTGGCTTTAAGTAGCCGCTTAGCCATCGTGAAGTTATCTTTTGCCACATCACTATGAAAGCCAATTTCTATTTCTTTTTTCTGCCAATCTAAAGAAGCAATACCAGCAATAACAAATAAGCTAAACACCACTAGCGCCGCTATGAGCACAACTTTAAGCTTCATGGGCTTGCTCCTTAGTCTTTGCTGTCATAGTAGTAACTTGCTCAGTCAGCTCGATAAAGTCGATATCAGGGGTTTTATGACCCCAAGCAACCGTGACCCACGCAGAAAATAAGCGGGCAAAAATCGCTTGTCCTTGGTTTGGCACCCTTGCATCAATTGCACGTTTACATTCGCGCTCAGTCATAGAGCGGTGCAAGCGCACTTCATGCTGTTGCTGTGCCCAACTCAGCGCATGATGAAGCAAATATGCCAGTGCCAAGCGGTGCTCACCTTGCTCAAAACACTGCTTTGCTGCGGCAATTAAATCAGTAGGTAAATCTTTACTTTTAATTTCAGCAAATAAAGTGGGGATCACTGGCTCTTCATTTACTTTTGTACGCTCTGGTAAGCTTAAATTTGCAAAAAACCCGCGCTTTTGCATGAGGTAATACACTAGCCAAATAACTAATAGGCCGACCAGTACCCAAACAAATATGCCAAACACTTCACCAATCGCAGTAAACACATCGATAAGCCAAGACCAATCACTCTCTGATGAGCTGTCTTTTGCTTCGATATTTGGCACCCACGTGGTCTCAGTTTCAATGACATTAGGCTCATTGTAGAGTGCTGTAACCTGCTCTTTTACCGCTTGTTTATCGATTTGCTCTGCATAGCTTGTTGATGGTTGCAGCGTAAACGTTATCAGTATAAATAGCGTCACGGCACTGACGACGCTTGCCAAACGGGTGCGAATATTTTTAAAAGCCAGCTCTATATCCCAGCCTTCTAGTTCGACACGGCGGTGTAAATAAGCAAGGAAACCACCTGTTACAAATAACGGTGCAACTAACGATATACTGATGATATAGATAAAGTTAAATGCTATCTCAACCCAAACTGGCGCTTCGAATAGCTGATACATCGCTTCTTGTGCAGAAAATGAATGGGGCACAAGCGCAATCGTCAGCGCCGATATCCCCATTAAAATGATGAATTCAAAATGCACACAAAACAGCATCCATAATGTTTGTTTTGGCTTAGTTGAAGCAAATAAAACTCGCTTACGCTTAGTTTTGCGCTCGCCTGATAGTCGCTCGAGTTGTTCTACAGGGGCTAAAAACGCTCTGTTTGGGCTGAGCCTAAAAACGGTTAAATGCGCTAGCATATCAGCGATTTTTAACTGCTTGAGTGACTTTAAGCTACTCATTATGTTAACTGGCTGATTGAAAACCGCTTTTGACATGTAATCGAGTAAAGGTCGCTCAAATACAGGTTTAAGCCACCAAACAACAAAGCCACCTATGCCCCAATTCACTAAGAAGCTAACAATCAGAAATACAGGCACGGCCATCATCAAATACAAAGAGACCAACGCCACAGCATGCTGCTTAACTAACAACACTGTTAAATCAAAGGTCTCGTAAGCACTGCGCTTGCGCGGATTGAAGCTAAGACGATTAAGCTCCATAGCGCATTCCCCTGTATAAGCGAAAAATGACATAGGCCCAACAACCGCTGCCAACTAAATATTTAATTTCGTTAGCAATATCACGAGGTGACCAAAATGCTTCGATAAAAGCGGCAATGACTAACATCAAAAATGCGCCAACAATGAGCGGAAGTGCTTTTTGTGCAGCCTGTTTCATCGCATATGCACGGGTATACTGCCCTGGATTTAACAAGCCGTAGCCTATTTGACACCCCGCCGCTGAAGCAATAATGATAGCGGTTAACTCAAACGAGCCATGGGTGATCACAAACGAGAAAAACGGCCCTTCAAATCCAACATTCACAATGTGAGCCGCAACGGCACCAAAATAAAAACTATTGAACAACAAGAAAAAAGCAGCGCCAACACAAAACAACACGCCACCTGCAAACATCTGAAATGCAATGCCAATGTTATTGTAGATATAGACCCCGAACATCATCAGATCTTGTGATGCACCGCGCTCTGCTGATTGAACACTACCACTTGGGTTATACATTTGTTCGATATTAAGAACGGTGCTTTGCCCTAAAAATGTATACGCGGCATCAGGGTCGATTGTCACCCAAATAAAAGCAATTAAGGCCAATCCCCAAAATGCCAATAAGTTAATGCCAAGCATGAAACGATTTTCATACAGTGCACGCGGAAATGCCGTGCGTGCCACATGCCATATTTCAGAGAATTGATTACTTCGAGATAAATAAAGGCGCTTTTGTCCTAACTGCACCAGCCTGTTTATTTGCTCAATCAACACTGGGCTGTATTGACGACTTTGGGCAATAGCTAAATCATTACAGACTTTGCGATACAAATTAGGGAAATTAACAGGTAAAGACTCTGCATTATTTTGTTCACAAAGCGCTTCAAATTCATCCCAACTGACACTATTTGATTTTACAAATTGAGTTTGCTTCATTGCTTACCCTCCTGCTGCGGGTAATCGCTATCGTGTTGAGATTGTCCAGCAAAGTGGCGTGCATAGCTAACGAGCTGCGCCTCAATCTCATGCTCTTCAGCAGAAAACGGTGCAGCTAAGATAGCTGCCAACTCACGGCGCCTTGCATCAGATAATTCATCATGACGCTCAGCAAAAGCAAGCACAGCTAATTGCTCTTCGGTGGTTAAGCTGATGGTCGGAATATGCACTTCACCTTGAGATAATTCAGGGCGCGTAGCTAACTCATCGTCGTAAATGACCATGGTGCCTGCAGCCCAATCACCAATGCGTTTAAAACGGTTGTTAAACAACATAACCACAAGGCCTAAGAAGTAGCCTATCGGCAGCATATCTGCTGGGCGTAGTAAGTTACGCACCACTATTTGCGAGAAGCTTGCTGGTAAGCCATTGTCTTGCACAACACGGATTTTAAGGCGTTTTTTACCCGGCGTTTGGCCACTTTCCATTTCAAACAGGATGTTATAGCCCCATGAAATTAAAAAGTAAGCAATTAATATAAGTCCTTGCCCTGCATCGCCAAAAAATGCCAATACAGTACCCACAGCAAGTAAAACCAAACTACGGATAAGAAAATCGATAATGTAAGCATAGCTTCGCGCAACAACGCCGGCGGGAGTGATGGCGATATCAACGCCTTCGGGGAGTTTGATGTATTCTCTGTTTTCCAATCCGTGGTTTAACATTAATCTACTACTGGTATTTATTATTGTTTTCGTAAGCTAATAATAATGCGCGTTTTTCGTTCCTTTTTCAATGAATTTTGTTATGAGCACGTTACAAATAAAACAAAAAAACCGGCATTAAGCCGGTTTTTAAGAGCCTCAGAATTATTTTTCTGCACGACCCATAAATTTTTGTTCAACAGTGTTGATACGAATACGATCGCCTGTCGAAATATGCTCAGGAACTTGAATTGTTAAACCTGTTGTTAAACGCGCAGGTTTAGAACGAGCACTTGCAGAAGCACCTTTGATTGAAGGGTCAGTTTCTTCTACAACAAGTTCAACACTTGATGGTAAATCTAAACCAACCGGAGCACCATCAATCACAATAACGTGAAGACCTTGAGTTTCTTCATTAACGAATAAAACTTCTTCACTGATCGCTTCTTTATTTAGGTTGTAAGGCGTGTAATCTTCGTTATCCATAAAAACATATTCGTCTCCATCAATGTAAGAGAACATTGCTTCACGACGAGTTAAGTCAGCTAGCTTTAGCATGTCGCTGTCTTTAAAAGTTTCATCAACTTTACCGCCTGTTACTACATCGTATAAACGCATGCGGTATAAACTACCACCAGCACGACCCTGTGGTACAGAACGTTGAATATCTTTAACTACTAAAACACGGCCGTTATGCTCGATAGCGGCGCCTTTTTTAACTTCACTTGCCTTAGGCATGGGTGTATTCCTATCGTTTTTTGATGACAGAAATTTACCACGTAATGGCTTTTGTTCAATAAAAATTTGCAGTTTTCACTCATGCCCGTTATTTATTCGATTTTTCAGCAAATTATGACAATAGTTGTCTCCAAACTACGAAAAAGCTGCTATGTTTATAACTACGAAAAATGACTTCAAGGATTGGATCATGAATCAACACACAGTACACGAGTATTTAATGAAAAAGCCATTGGTGATGATCACCCAACCATTTGGCCAAGATGTCGACGTTTACAAGGTGAATCATAAAATGTTTGCTACCCTTGCCGAGGGCAAAGAAGGTCAAACAGACGATGAAGGTAATCTTGTATGGTGGCTAAATCTGAAATGCGATCCAGATGAAGCCCAAGCACTGCGTGATATTTTCCCGTCGGTGATCCCGGGTTATCACATGAACAAACGTTTATGGAATACGGTTATTTTAGATGGCACCGTACCACAAGGAGAGATTGAACGAATGATCGATAATTCGTTTGATTTAGTGGTTGCGAATATGCCAGAAAAAGACAGAAAAGCGATTGCGCTTCATCTGTAAAATTGCGCACTGATCACACTCTGTGATCAGTGCAACTTAAATGAAAATGATGATCGGTATACAAAACGCCGCCAATGGCATACGCATCTAGCTGCTTCTCGACTAACTGAAAACCACACTTCTCAAGTACTTTTTCCGAACCGATATTACCCTCGGTGACAACCGCTTTAAATTCACGCACCGCATGCTCTGATGTGGCGTAATTAAGCACTGCTTGCAAAGACTCTGTAGCATAGCCACGACCATGAAAATTAGGCAGTAGCAAATAACCAACCTCTTGACTATCTGGCACTGTTGATGAGGTAAAGCCAGTTACACCCACCTCTTTACCGGTACTGGTTTCAACAATAACTAAACAAAGTGGTGAATTCGTATTTGGCTGCCAAGGCTTTAAACGTTCATTAAACTTAGCACGTAACTGCGCCTCTGAGGGCTTATCGAAGCATTTAGCTATAACTTCGGCATCATTATGCAAAGTATAAAACAATGGCCAGTCATCGGCATTTAATAGCCGTAATGTTAATCGCGCAGTGGTGAGAGTCATGGTGATTAATCGCTTTGTAAATAAACCTAGTTATAACAAACCGACTTCACGAGTTAAATACCACTTATGGCCAATATCGAAACAAAAAGCCCCGCTCAATGAGCAGGGCTTTTATATTAACTAATCAATTTAAAGAATTAGCTTTTGGTCGTTTCTGTATCCGCGACTTCTGACGCTTGCTCGTCTTCGACCACTTCTTTGGTTACTTCAACCGGATCGACTGGCGCGATTTCAGCTACTGCCGGCTCTTCGCTTTCTGCTTGGTAAAAACGATCACCCTTTTCAGCCATTGCTTTTAACGTATCGCAAGGTGTGAAAATTGGGTTGTAGTTAGCAAAAGTCGCCATTTCTGAGCTCACTTGTGCTGCACCCAGTTTATCCATATAGCTAAATGGACCGCCTAAGAATGGTGGAAAACCGATACCAAAAATTGCGCCAATATCACCATCACGCGGGCTTGCAATAATGCCATCATCTAAACAGCGTACCGCTTCGTTTAGCATTTGCGCAACACAACGTTTAGCAATTTCGCTCTTGTTTAAACGAGGTGATGGCGTAACACCAAGAAGCTCGTATACTGACTCATCCACTTTTTTATCTTTCTTGTCGTAAAGATAAAAACCACGGCCAGTCTTACGACCTAAACGCTTAGAGTCGATTAAGCGATTGAAGGCATCCGGGGCTTTAAAGCGCTCGCCCAATTCTTTTTCAAGGATTGGCGCAATTTTAGAACCGATATCAATCCCTACTTCATCAAGTAACGCTAAAGGCCCTACCGGGAAACCAAACTCTACTAATGCTTGGTCAATCTTTTCAATCGGCTCACCTGCAAGCAGTAAATTAGCCGCTTCATTGACATAAGGCGCTAAGATACGGTTTACATAGAAACCAGCCATGTCTTTAACCACAATCGGTGTTTTACCTTGCTTACGGGCAAAGTTAACGACGCGAGCGATGGTTTCTTCAGACGTACCAGCATGAGGAATGATCTCAACAAGTGGCATTTTCTCAACTGGTGAGAAGTAATGCAGACCAATTACATTTTCTGGGCGTGCTGCATCCGCAGCAATTTGTGCAATCGGTAATGACGAGGTATTACTTGCAAAAATAGTGTTGTCTTGGCATTCACGTTCAACATCAGCCACCATACCTTGCTTTAAAGCAAGATCTTCAAACACTGCTTCGATAACGATATCAATGTGTTTAAAGCCACTGTAATCGGTAGTACCGGTAATGCGGTTCATGGTTTGTTGTAGCTCTGCTTTAGATAAAATACGACGCTTTTGCTTTTTATCTAAAATTTTATAGCTGTAGTTCATTGCATTGCTGATGCCCTTTTCAGCCACATCTTTAATGCGCACAGGAACACCGGCTTTTACAGCACTAACATGGGCAATACCCGCGCCCATTAGGCCGCCACCTAATACTGCCGCTTTAGCGATTGCTGGTGCATCATCATTACGCCACTCTTTTTTCATTTCAGTGGTTGCAAAGAAAATACCGCGTAATGCTTTTGACTCATCGCTCATTACCAGCGTGGCAAAGCCTTCAGCTTCAGTTTTGTATGCTTTTAACTGATCAAGTTCAACACTTGCACGAACCGCTTTAATAATGGCTAAAGGTGCTGGGTAGTGACCGCCTGTTTTCTTCAGTACGTTTTCTTGTGCTTTTTTGAAAATAATATTGCGACCAAATGGGTTTGACTCAAGTAATTGGCTTAAACGGTCTAGCTTTGGTTTAGTGACCTTTGCCTTACCTTTCAGGGCAAACTCTTTAGCAACGTCAAGTAATACACTGTGTGGAACACAATCATTTACTAAGCCTGTTTTCTTCGCTTGCTTAGCACGTACTTGCTTACCAGTAAGCATCCACTCAAGTGCTTTTTGTAGACCAACTAATTTAGGTAAGCGCTGAGTACCGCCACCACCAGGTAATAAGCCTAACTGTACTTCTGGCAAACCAAGCTTAGTGATATCGCTGTCTGAACACACGCGATAATCACAAGCTAAAGCAAACTCTAAACCACCCCCTAATGCCGCACCATGAATGGCACTCACTGTTGGGAAAGGCAGCTTTTTCATATCGAAAAATGCTTGCTGGCACATTTCGCTTAACGCTAATGCATCTTCACGGCTATTAGCGCTATCAAGCATTTTAATATCAGCACCAGCGATAAAGTTATCGCTTTTACCACTGATAAATACCATGCCTTTTACCGCTTGCGCTTGTGCGTCTTTAAGTAAGGTTTTTAAATCTTCTGCAAAACTACTGCGCAGGGTGTTCATTTTCTCACCCGGCACATCAATGGTTACAACGGCTACGCCGTCATCAGCCACTGATAAACTAAATACTGAATCTGTCATTACGCACTCTCCAATACAAAGGCTGCGCCTAAGCCACCCGCTGCACACGCAGTCGTAAGCGCTAAGCCGCCACCGCGACGATTAAGTTCATGTAAGCTTTGCGTGATCAGGCGCGCACCTGTTGCCGCAAATGGGTGACCGTATGCAAGTGAGCCACCTAAAACATTGAACTTGTCCATGTTAATTTCGCCGATCGCTTTGCTACGACCTAGCTTTTCTTGTGCAAATTTATCTGACGCAAACATCTTCATGTTAGCCAGTGTTTGCGCTGCAAATGCTTCGTGCATTTCGATTAAATCTAAATCAGCTAGTGTGATACCTGCTCTATCTAGGGCAATTGGCGTTGAGTGTGCCGGACCCATTAGCATATCTTCATGTACACCAATTGCTGAGAAAGCAAAGCTACGCACATAACCTAAAATGTTGTAACCCAATGCTTTAGCTTTACTCTCGCTCATCATTAATACCGCAGCGGCACCATCGGTTAATGGCGTTGCGTTAGCTGCAGTCACTGAACCATGTTGACGGTCAAATACTGGTTTTAACTTCGCGTAGCCTTCAACTGTTGAGTTATGACGAATGTTATTGTCTTGCTCAATAAAGCTCTTATAAGGCGCAACATGGGCAGTCATTACTTCGTCTTTCAGTTTACCATCTGCCCACGCTTGGCTTGCAAGGGTATGAGAACGATGTGCTAAAGCATCTTGATCTTCGCGGCTAATGTTATGCGTTTTTGCCATTTGTTCTGCTGTTTGACCCATAGATAAACCAGTAGAGTACTCAGCGACCGCTGGCGGAACAGGAAGTAAATCTTTTAAACGTAGTTTAGAGAAAATCTTTAAACGCTGGCCAAGCGTACGTGCTTTGTTTAAATCAACAAGGCTACCCGCTAATTTTTTGCTAACACCAATGGGTAACACAGACGATGAGTCAGCACCACCAGCGATACCTACTTGCACTGAGCCTGCCATAATTGACTCGGCTACGTTAGCAATGGCTTGGAAACTTGTCGCACACGCACGCGAAACAGAATAAGCATCAACAGAAACAGGCATACCCGTACCTAGTACAATTTCACGGGCAATATTTGGCGCTTCTGGCATTTGCACTACTTGGCCAAATACAAGTTGGTCAATTTCAGATTTATCGAAGTTAAGTCGCTCAAGCATTTCGTTGACAACTAACTTACCCATATCAAGGGCTGGTACATGATGGAATGCTGTGGCTTGCTTTGCGAATGGCGTTCGCAGGCCGCTAACGATAGCGATACGATCGCCTTTTGCTGTTTTAAGTATATTTTGCTCAGACATTTATGCTCTCCCGCTGACAGGTCTGACCTGTTTGTTTTTCCTGATTCTAAAACAACCCGTGTACGAATGCCAATAGTAAGTTTTCAACCATAGGCTTTTTTCGGCCTATTTACAAAAAACACCGAATTTATATGGTAGGCTAAAAATCCTTAAAAAATAACGAACTATTTGAGGATTTTCTGTCTAACACTTGTGTTATAACTTTTGAATCCTTATAACTTGTTGATGGCGCCCCATCACGGTACCGCGAAAAGAATTTATCGGCACTGAATGTAACGTATTGGCGCATAACAAAAACAATTTTTGACTCACGCTTTTAGGACAGTCTTTTTATTATGGCAGTTAACGCATTTTCACAATTAAAATCATACCTAGACACGCAAATTATCGGCCAACCACAATTAACTCAAGCACTGTTAATCGCGATTTTGGCAGACGGCCATTTATTAGTAGAAGGCCCTCCGGGTCTTGCTAAGACACGTGCAGTGAATGCCTTAGCAAAAGGCGTTGAAGGCAGCTTTCAACGTGTGCAATTTACCCCAGACTTATTACCTGCAGATGTCACAGGTACCGATATTTATCGCCAGCAAACCAGTGAGTTCGTATTTGAAAAAGGCCCGTTATTTCATAACCTAATTTTGGCAGATGAAATAAACCGTGCTCCTGCTAAAGTGCAATCAGCTCTTCTTGAAGCCATGGCTGAACGCCAAGTAACGGTGGGTAAAAACACCTATCCACTGTCTGATCTCTTTATGGTTATGGCAACCCAAAACCCTCTAGAACAAGAAGGCACTTACCCACTACCAGAAGCTCAGCTTGATCGTTTCTTATTGCATTTGAGCATTGATTACCCGGGTGCTGAACACGAATTAGATATCCTACGTCTAACCCGTGGCGAGGCTATTTCTGACAAGCAAGCTACGACACAGCAAATTAGTCAAAGTGAGCTATTTGCTGCCCGTAAAGCGATATTAGGTTTGTATTTAGCTGAGCCGCTTGAGAAATACCTAGTACAGTTAATTGTTGCCACTCGTGAAGCTGCAGAGCTTGATGAGCAACTTGGTCGCTGGATTGAATATGGCGCAAGCCCACGTGCAACGATTGCCCTTGATAAGTGTGCCCGCGCGCATGCTTGGCTAGAAGGTCGTGACTTTGTTGCGCCTGATGATATTCAAGCTGTGCTGCACAATGTATTGCGTCACCGTATTATCTTAAGTTACGAAGCACAGGCCGATGGTATCAGTAAAGACGATGTGATCAGCCGTATTTTAGAATTGGTGGCAGTACCATAAGCTATGTCGAGCCAATTTGATCCAGCGGCGTGGTTAGCAGCGAGTCATAGTCAAGGCGTCAATTTATCACTCAAAGAGTTGATGTATTACAAAGCCAAAGCTCGTTTGCTAGAACTTGCGCCCAAAGTAAAAATCAAAAACAGCTTAGCTGGGCAATACCTTGCGCCCCATAAAGGCCGCGGTATGGAGTTTGCCGAGGTGCGTCATTACCAAGCCGGTGATGACATACGCTCTATCGACTGGCGTGTTACTGCACGCACTGGCGAAACCCACACTAAGCTGTTTCAAGAAGAAAAAGAGCGCCCTGTTTTTGTCTTTACCGACTTCTCTAACTCGATGCTATTTGGCTCAAAGTTACTGTTAAAATCGGTGCAAGCAGCGCATATCAGCGCATTGGTTGCTTGGTCAGCGTGCCAACGAGGTGATCGCATCGGTGGTCTGGTGTTTAATCAGCAAGGTCATCACGAATTAAAACCCACCTCTCGAGAAAAAGCCGTGTTAAAGCTTTGTCACAACTTATGTGATATTCACAGTCAAGCACTGGCTAATATCGACCAAACAGCCTCCAGCTTATTCAGCGAAAACCTTAAACGCCTTAATCATTTAGCAAAACCAGGAAGCTTGGTTTATATCGTCTCCGATTTTAGTGCGCTTGATGAAGCAAGCTTCAAACAGCTTGAAATACTCAGCAGACACTGTGAATTGATTGGTTGCCATATTAGCGATCCGTTCGAGCACCAGCTACCTGCTTTTAAACAAACTGTGACCGTGTCGGCGAATGGCCAAGAGCTTGCGTTACCGTTAATGGATAAGCAATTTCGCGAGCGCTTTGCTAAGTCTGCCGAAGAGTCGTTTTCTAATAGATTAAAGCGCTTACAAAAATCTGGGCTTAGTTTAATTTCATTCAGTGCAGCCACTCCACTTGAGCTGCAATTAGTGAGAAAGTAACAATGCAAAAAAATCCGCTAGATGGCTTACATGATGTCATTGCACCGACCGAGGTTGCATGGTGGCCACTTGCTCCAATTTGGTGGCTGATCATCGCCTTAGTTGGTTCGTTATTAATTATCGGCTTAGTGCTTTTATATAAAAACCAGCAGTTTAAAAAAGCCAAAAAACAAGCCATTAAATTAAGCAAAACCCTCAGCGATGAGGATACGCAAGAGCTGCACATTATTTTAAAACGCTTAACTCGCCATTATTACAACAGCCAACTTGCCTCTCAGCCTTTGGCTAAATGGTCAGAAAGTTTATCTAAGCTCAGTGGCGACAACTTTAGTTATGATGAACTAATGCCGCTTTATCAACAGCATAGTAATAATGCTGAGCTTGGGGCTAAATTGCGCAGTGCTATCAGCAACTTTAAACTCAAGGAGCCAATTAATGTTTGAGTTTAGTTGGCCATGGTGTTTTGTACTTTTACCACTGCCTTGGTTATTGAGCCGCTTCATGCCCTTAAAACAACAAGGGCAGTTACGTTTACGTATTCCTGGCTTTGCTAAACTTGGCTTAAATAATCAAGCAGTACAACAACATAGCCGCAAAGTTTCGATTCTCGAATGGGCTGTTTGGGTCTCTTTGGTTGTCGCTATTGCAAACCCAACTTGGCTTGATGAACCGATCACGCTGCCTAATGAAGGACGCGATATTATGCTTGCGGTGGACTTATCTGGCTCAATGACAGAGCAAGATATGGAGTATCGAAATAATCAATATGTAGATAGGCTCACTATGGTAAAAGCTGTACTCAGTGATTTTATCGAGCAGCGTCAAGGTGATCGCCTTGGTCTTATCTTATTTGGGGATACCGCATTTTTACAAACGCCCCTTACCCGTGATGTTAAAACGGTGAGCCAAATGCTCAGCGAAGCGCAGATTGGCCTAGTAGGTAGAGCAACAGCCATCGGTGATGCGTTAGGTTTATCCGTAAAACGTTTTGCTAATAAAGATGAAAGTAACCGTATCGTAGTGCTATTAACCGATGGTCAAAACACCGCCGGTAACCTTGATCCTGAAGATGCGCTACTGTTAGCCCGCGAAGAAGGCATTAAAGTGTATACCATAGGGGTTGGCTCAGATAGTAAACGTGGCTTTAGCCTGTTTAATGTGGGTGGTATGAGTGGTGGTAACTTGGATGAAACTTTACTAAAACGCATTGCCGAGCAAACTGGCGGCTTATACTTTAGAGCAAAAGATGTCGCTGGTTTACAGCAAATTTATCAAGAGCTCGATAAACTTGAGCCTATCAGTAGTTATGAGCAAACGTTCCGCCCACAAATTTCATTGTTTTATATTCCACTGCTTGTCGCACTTGGATTTATCGGTTTAGCAATGCTAGTCAATTTTATTCGCCAATTTAAGCAGGAGAGCTAGTATGGATTTTGAATTTATTCGCCCTGCCCTACTTTGGTTATTAATCCCCGCGCTGATTATTTTTAGTGTGCTGTTGGTACGCAACAAAAAAAGCGCCCCTGCTGATTTAATTGCGCCCCATTTGGCGCAGTTTATAATGAGCGACAATCATAAAAAACAAAGCCAACCGCTTTGGCTAGTTGCTGTATTTACTCTGTTAGCCATCGTGTTTACAGCAGGTCCAAGCTTTGAGAAGAAACAAGTCCCGGTGTTTCAAGCAAAGAATGCACGGGTCATTGTGATGGACATGTCGTACTCCATGTTCAGTACCGACATCGCACCAAGCCGGTTAGTTCAAGCTCGCTTTAAAGCACTTGATATGATTGAGCTTTTCAAAGAAGGTGATACGGCATTGGTCGCTTATGCAGGCTCTGCATTCACAATTTCGCCGCTAACCAATGACGCCAGCACCTTGGCTAACCTTATCCCAAGTCTAAGCCCTGATATCATGCCGAGCAAAGGTTCAAATGTTATTGAAGGCCTAGAAAAAGCCGACGATTTACTAAAACAAGCGGGCTATTTAGATGGTGATATTATTTTAGTCACCGATGGGGTTGATAGCTTAGATCAAGAAGATATTAGCCGCTTTACTGCTCAGTCTAATTATCGCTTAAATGTCTATGGCGTCGGCACAGAGCAAGGGGCGCCGATTAAGTTACCAGAAGGTGGCTTTTTAAAAGATATGCAAGGGCAGATTGTGATTCCGACGCTAAATATCAGCCGCTTAAGTGCGCTTGCACGTAATAGCGGTGGCAAATTTGCACTGTATCAAACCAGTAATCAAGATATTCAAACATTTGCCCCCACTGCTAATGCTGAAGTACTCAAAGATGAGAAACAAAGCCAAGCATTATGGCGAGTTGATGCAGGTATTTACGGCCTGATTATTTTATTGCCGTTAGCGCTATTTTTAATTCGCCGTAGCAGCCTAGTACTTGGCTTTTTGTTTGTTATGCTCCTACCTCAGCAACAAGTATACGCCGCTGAATTACCAGAGGTATTTAAAAACCAAGACCAACGCGCTCTTGATGCCTACCAGCAAAATCAATTTGAACAAGCCGCTCAAGCTGAAAACACGCAACTTAAAGGCGCCGCCCTTTACCAGCAAGGTAATTACCAAGCTGCCATGGATGCGTTTAGTGAAGATAAATCTGCGACGGGCTTTTACAACTACGGTAATGCCCTTGCCAAGGCGGGTGAGCTAGAACAAGCCATAGAAGCGTATAAGCAAGCCCAACAGCTTAAAAATGACTTCACTGAGGCAAAAGAAAACCAAGCCCTCGTTGAACAGTTATTGCAGCAGCAAGAGCAACAACAACAGCAACAAGATCAACAGCAAAACAATGATCAACAAAACTCTGATGGTCAGCAAGATAACCAGCAAAAGCAACAGGGTGAAAACTCCCAGCAAGGCGAAAACTCTGAGCAAAGTGAGCAGCAAGATGGCCAACAACCGTCTGAGCAAGGTGAGCAATCAGATCAAAAAGGTGAACAAAGCGAGTCTGAAAGTGACCAGCAAAACAAACCTGAAATGCAATCTGAAAAAGACACGTCGTCACAATCAGGTGAACAACAGCCAGAGCAAGCTCCCGAGCAACAAGATGCCCAGCCACAGCCTTCGCAAAGTGATGAACAAGCTAAACAGCAAGCAGAGCAACAAGCCATGCAGGCACAAGCTGCTGAACTGACTAATGAAGAGAAAGAGAAAGCTCAGCAACTTAACCAGCTGCTGCGCAAAGTTCCCGATGATCCTGCGATCTTATTAAGAAATAAAATGCAATTAGAAGCACAAAAACGAAACTATCAACGTCGTCCACGAGGAGCCGAAAAATCATGGTAATGCGATTATTATGTTGTTTATTGCTAATCGCGGCAGCGCCGCTTTGGGCTGCCACCCAGTTACAGGCAAGTGTTGATAAAAACCCTGTCCTTGCTGGTGAGTTTTTTGTTTTAACCATCTCAGCAGACGACTCTATTAACAGCGAGCAACCTGACACTTCGGTGTTATTAAAAGACTTTGTTGTAGGGCCAACCAGTGTCAGCTCTCGCACCAATATTATTAATGGTGAAATCAGCAAGCAAACCAACTGGTCTGTAAAGCTGATGACCCGTAAAGAAGGCACTTATACCATCCCTGCCTTTACTGTTGCCGGTGTTAGTTCAAAACCCATTGAGCTAACGGTGGCTAAACGCAGCCAAACCTCTGAACAAAATAAAGAAGCCTTCATTAAAACCAGCATCAAGCCAACTAGCTTATACGTGCAAGAAGCCGGTGTTTATACGGTTAAATTGTATTTAGACAACAACAAAGAATTGCTGGATGGCAACTTAACTACACCAGAAATGGAGAACGCTGAGTTAACACCGATTAACAAGCAGTCTGAAGAATATGAGTTAATTGATGGTAAACGCTATCTAGTGATCACCCGTGAGTACTTAGTACAGCCACAAAAAAGTGGCGTGAATACTATCACGGCTCCTGTGTTCAATGGCCGTATTCGTCAAAACTACCGTCAAATGGCTGTCTCAGCGATGGGCGAAGATGTTGATGTGGAAATTAAACCAATTCCAGATAACTACACAGGCGCTTGGTTACCGAGTGAGTTGGTCAATCTTGATGAGCAATGGCAGCCAAAAGATGACACTGTTGAAGTTGGCACCCCTATCACTCGCACCATTACTTTGACTGCGTTAGGTGTGACAAAAGAGCAACTTCCAGATATCGATATGCCACAGGTGCAAGGCTTTAGAAGCTACCCTGATGCGAAAGAAAATAACCACTTAGTACGTGATGGTCGTGTTATTTCTCAGCAAACAGCTTCTTATGCTTTGTTACCGCAAACACCGGGTACTTACACATTGCCTGAAATAAAGCTGCCTTGGTTTAATACTAAAATCAATCGTATTAGCTATGCCACCATTCCAGCACGTACATTAACCGTTGTGCCAAGTACAAATCCACTTACTCCCACAGCCCCTGCCATCACTGCCCCGCAAAACAATAGTTCAAGCATGGTGAGTAAAGGTCCTGCGGATGTACAAACCGTTACGCAAGTCACTACGCCTTTATGGCTTATTATCGTGGCAATTGTCGGCTATGGACTTTGGTTAATCACCTTAGTGCTTTACATTAAAAAGCGCCCTCAACAATCGACCTCGGAAGCATTACCTACGAGCGTGTCGTCGGCGTCATTAAATGAGCTCAAGCAGTTAGCAAAACAAAATAATTGCTCAGCGTTTTATAATGCCTTAAGTCGTTATGCTAAGCAGCAAACAGGTAAAAATGCTGCGGCCATCGAGTGTTTGCAAGCATCACTCAAAAATACACAACTTAATGATGAAATTGCTAAATTACGCACTAAACTTTATAGTTCAGCAGAAGAACACGTTGATTTAAATTTAATCGTCAACTTGCTAAGCCAAGCAACAAAGCACGCTAAATCGACAAGTAATGCTACTGAATTAAAAAATCTTTACGATTAACAACTAATCTAATAGATTGAATATAAACGGCTAATCTTGAATTAGCCGTTTTTTTAAGAAAAAAATAATAATTTCAGAAAGTTTTTTTCTGATAGGCAGGTCTTAGTTACTATGACAGAAAAACAAAAGCGATATGAAGCGCTGGTTCATGTCTACCACAGTGAGCTTTTTCGCTTTGCATATTGGTTGTGTCGTGATCAGAACATTGCTGAAGACTTAGTGCAGGAAACCTTCCTGAGGGCTTGGCGTGCCCTCGATTCACTGCAAGATCAACAAGCGGTAAAACCTTGGCTGTTGACGATTTTACGCCGTGAAAATGCACGCCGCTTTGAACGTAAACAATTTGATTACGCCGATGTTGAAAACGACACCCTTGTAGATGAACAAAGTACAACTCTTGATGCTGAAATGGAACAAACAGTGATTCAACGACAAATTGGAAAGTTATCTGAAGAGTATCGAGAGCCCTTGCTGCTGCAAGTGGTAATGGGTTGCTCTGGCGATGAAATCGCCCAGATCCTCGATTTAAATAAAAATACTGTCATGACACGACTTTTCCGTGCCAGAAACCAGCTTAAAGAGGCTTTAAGCAGTGATGATGACCAACTTAGAGGAGCATCAAATTAATGGATGAACTCGAGTTTCGCCGCCGCATCCTCGCCGAGCCAAGCACTATTGATAAGGAACTTGAAGCGTTTGCCGAGCAGGACACAGATAAACAGGCGTTTATTGATGATGTACGTGCCTTTGACGATGATCTTAGCAAGGCACTTAACATTCCTGTGCCTGAAAATTTAGCGAAGCGAATTATTGATAATACTTATGACGCTGAAGACGCGCCTTCAGAGCAGCCGCTAGACACCATTATAGAGGCTAAGTCGCGCTTTGCCTTTAATCGCCTGTATTTAGCCGCTGCAGCGTCGTTTTTAGTGGCAATTAGTGTGTTCTTTGTTACTAACAAACAACATACGTTATACAGTGTCGGTGAGCATGCTTTTGCGCACCTTTACCATGAGATTGGCTCGCTGGATAAACATGAAGCAATAGACCTTGCCTATGTGAACGAAAAGTTTGCCACCATTGGCGGACATTTAGATGAGCTACCAGGTAAAGTAACTTATTTAATGTTTTGTGACTTTCAAGGCAAAAAAGGTCTGCACTTGGTGTTTGAGTCTGATTTTGGCCCGATGACGGTATTCATTGTGCCTTCTGACGAGCAACCATTTGGTACCGGCTCTGACGATTTCAATGATGAGCGTTTCGCGGGTCACATCAACCGCGGTGAGCGAGCGGATACTATCTTAATAGCGAGTATTGGCGCTCCGCTTGATAGCTACAACAGTATGATCAATGATGCCATTCGCTGGCTGCATTAATAGCAACCCGTAATAATACAGGCATAAAAAAACCGCAGTCACTGCGGTTTTTTTATCGCTATAAAGCAGGTTACTTACAAACGTCTGCTACTGCATTTGCAAAGTAATCAATGTTTGCATCACTGATACCCGCTACGTTTACACGGCTAGAACCAACAATGTAGATTGAGTACTCTTTTTGTAAGCGTTCGATTTGCTCTTTATTAATACCTAGGAATGAGAACATACCATTTTGACGGTCAATAAATGAGAAATCTTGGTCAATGCCTTTTGCTGCTAAGCTTTCTTTGATTAAAGTACGTAAACCATTAATACGGTTACGCATTTCATCAAGCTCGTCATGCCACATTTGCGTCAGCTCAGTGCTGCCTAAAATAGTGCTAACAATGTCAGCACCGTGTGCAGGCGGCATTGAGTAGATGCTACGTACAACGCTTAATAATACTGAGTTAGAGATATCAGCAGTTGCTGCATCTTTAGCAATGATTGAACATGCACCGATACGCTCGCGGTATAAACCGAAGTTTTTCGAGCAAGAAGAACAGATGATTAACTCATCAACCGCTGCTGCTAATTTACGAAGACCCGCTGCGTCTTCTTCAAGGCTTGAACCAAAACCTTGGTAAGCAATATCAACCAGTGGCGTGAAACCAACTTCAACAGCAAGATCAGCAACTGTGCTCCATTGCTCAGCGTTTAAATCCATACCGCTTGGGTTATGACAACATGCGTGGAATAACACAACATCACCTTTAGGTACTTGCTTAAGGGTGTTAATCATGTCATCAAATAAAAGGTCTTTATTTTCGTAATCGTAGTAAGGGTATTCTTTTACTGTTAAGCCTGCCGCTTCAAATAAGCTAATGTGGTTTGCCCACGTTGGCGTAGTTACCCATACAGTCGCATCTTTGTTGCAACGCTTGATGAATTCAGCTGCAACACGTAATGCACCTGTACCACCTGGTGCTTGTGCAGTGCGAACACGGTTAGCTAAAAGTGCTGGATGCTCACCCAGTAATAAGTTTTCCATTTTTTGACAGTAATCTAGGTTACCTGCCAAGCCAATGTACGATTTACTGGTTTCGTTTTCTAAACGAAACGCTTCCGCTTTTTTAACCGCTTTTAATACCGGCGTATTGCCTTGCTCATCCTTATAAACACCTACACCCAAATCGATTTTCTTTGGGTTTGTATCTTGTTTAAAGGCCGCCATTAGGCCAAGAATAGGATCTGTTGGTAATGGTTTTAATTCTGAGAACATTGACTATCTCTTTTTATAGGGGTTAGCGTTGCCACTAGCTTAACATAAAAACCCAGCCTGATTACTAGTTAAATTAGACCAAGAGTTGAGGAATTTTAATACAACAAGCCACAAGTAATGCAAGGGTTTGCTGATCAAAGAAATCATTATTAAATGCTTCTGCATCTATAATACCTAAGCATTCATTTTTGTCTGACAACAGTGGTAAGCACGTCTCTGCTTTCACTTTAGGATCGCAGGTATAATACTCACCACCTTGTGCAAGGTAATCGGCTACGTTATTAATCACGCGGCCTTGCTTAGAAAGCGCAACTTGAACATTGTTACTGCCTTTAGCAAACGCTTCAGTAAGCGGGAATAAAGGACGACTCGGTGCACCGTGATAAACCAATTTTAGTAACTGACGACCTTCCTCTGTCTCTGTTGCTTGATAAATGCCGAACCAATCAACGTGAGTCTGAGCAACAACAAAATCGATAATTTGCTGAAGCTTCGCTAACTTTTCTGTATTCGTTGTATCAGCAGCAACATACTCGTTTAATTTGAATGGTTCATCTTGTAAGTAACCAAATAAGCTACATGCACCACCCTCGCCTAGCTCAGGAATTTGATACTCCCAACGCACTGCTGGTAAAGCTGACTCTGCAAGATAATGTTCAAGGTTTGATAATTGCTCAGCAACCAAATTTTCTGGTAATTCAAGCTGAGCTGTCGATAAGTAGTTAGAAATCATTTAGCCATCCAAACATCTATAATGCCAGAATGATAACATGCGATTTTAGTGTGAGCTAGTACTGCTTGCTGTTAATTGATAATAAATTTCGACTTGGTTGCCTGCACTATTGAAGGTCACTTTTGAAGCTACTTCCCCAAGCAAACACAAGCCTCTACCATGCTCTCTTGCAAGGCTTTGTTGATTTGCCTGTTCTTTGCTAAAACCATTTCCTGAGTCGCAAACAGTAAAATATAAAGCAAGTTCTTCTGGGCAATAGCGAATATCAATAATAATTAAGGCATCGGTTAAATTTGCGAGTGCCTCTTCACGCTGCTGATAATAAATTAAAAAGCCATCTTCTTGATTTTTTACCTCTGAGTCGAGGCCTAACACCCCGTGGTCTAAGGCATTATTGTAGGCCTCTGAGAGTATCAAAAAGATATTAGCGCGATGTGCATTTAACCCTGCTACTTTGCTTATTACATCAACGACTTCCAGCACCGGATCGGTGCTTTTGATTTGCTTTGAATTTAAACTCAAAGAAAAATTAAAAGGTAATGCGGATAGCGGCTCTGATTTTTGCTCAGGCTCGCGCATTGGTAAGCAATTTAATAATACGAGGCTCAAGTCGTCTTGTTGTTTACTACCACGGGCAAATTTATTGACTCGTTCAAGTACTTGCTCAGTAGAAATAGCCGGTTTTGAAGCAAGCACCTTTTTAAAGCGATGCTCACCAAAGTACTCGTCATGTGGACTAGTCGTTTCAATAATACCATCGGTTGCCATAACAATACGGCATGTGTCTTCTACTTCAATATGAATAAGTGCACGTTCGAATTCATCTTCTTCTAAAATACCCAGTGCCATGTGTTGAGATTCAAGGGTACGAATAACTTCACCGCTTTGGTTGATGATATAGGTATCGGGTAAGCCCCCTAGCCATGCCGAGATACTTTTTCCGGTACTGCTAAGCTCGATGATGGTTGCAGCACAAAACATGTGGCCTGGTAATAACTTACCTAATACTGAATTGATTTCTGCGGCAATATCACTCACAGACATGCCCTTACTCACCATGGTATAAAATACTCTTGAAGCAGGGAGAGCTCCGACTGCAGCGGCTAAACCATGACCAGTAAAATCACCAAGCATGCAATATAAGCTACCTAATGGGCTTTGTGCGACCAAAAACATATCGCCATTAAACATAGCCGCAGGCGATAAATGAAAATCTAAATGCTTAGGAAAAGATTGTTGGTTCTCAAGAGCATTATTAAAAATATGTTCGACTATTTCATGTTCGCGTTCGACTTGATTTTGATGATATTCAAGTTGTAGATTTTGCTCTCTTGCCTTTTGGCTTAAATTTCTGATCCGGCTATGCGCTTTAATTTTCGCGTTAAGAATCACTTCTTGAAACGGCTTATGCAAAAAGTCATCACCACCAACCGCTAAACAACGCTCAAAGCTCGCTTCGTCTTCTAATGAGGTAATAAAAATAATCGGTAAGTAAACTTGGCTAAAGCGCTCTTTGATAATCGCTGCGGTTTCAAAGCCGTCCATCACAGGCATAATGACATCGAGTAACACAATATCAATGGTGTGTTCTTCGAGCAGATTTAAAGCAACAAGACCGTTCTCAGCGGTATAAACACGGTAGCCCTGCTGCTCTAACATCACGGTTAATAAGCGACGATTTAAGGCAAGATCGTCTACAACCAGAATATTAAGCATCAATCAATATCGAACTTTTTATCAAAACGTGAGATTTGCAGGATTTTTTTCAGTTGCGGTTGGCAGTTACTAATTTGAATTGTTTCAACCTTGCCTGTTAGGTTTTTTTTCATGTTCAGCAACATGCCTAACGCTGAGCTGTCCATGTAATCTGTTTCTCTAAGGTCTATAACCACTTTATCGATATTGTCGTTGAGATCGGCATACGCCTGACGAAAAGATTGCACCAAATTAAAATCAAATTTTCCTTTGATTTGTACAGTTAATATAGCGCCATCAGCAGAAGTGCTGCGCGTTAAACTCATAATAAACTCCTAATAAACAAATCTTTCCTGATACTTAACTAAATATAACCGCTTAAAACAAATAAGCCAAAAATTAAAACACTTAGGATGAAATTTGTTATCATTTAGCCAAGCTTCTATAACGAGATCTACCATGAGCGATAACAATCTAGTTTATTCAACTGCAACGGGTCGCATTGAGCAACCTAAAGAAAGTAAACCAAGCCAAGGTAAAGTTTTTAAAGACGGCTTTTTACGCATTGAACGTCAAACCAAAGGACGCAAAGGTAAGGGCGTGATGTTAGTTGTTGGTATCGACAGCGAGCAGCACGACTTAAAAAAATTAGCCAAAACCATTAAAAGTAAAATGGGCCAAGGTGGTGCAGTCAAAGAAGGTATCATCGAGGTTCAGGGTGATGACAGGGATAAGTTAAAAGCGATTCTCGAAGGGTTAAAATTTAAAGTAAAAATTGCAGGGGGCTAATCGCCCCCCCTTTTTAGTTCTTTAATTTTAAGCGCTCAAATAGCGCTGGCAGTTCATCTTCAGACACCGGTGGGCTGTAATAGAAACCCTGCACGATATAGCAATTATTGTTTTGTAAAAACTCAATCTGCTCAATGGTTTCTACCCCTTCAGCAACAACATTAAGCTTCAGCTTTTGTGCCATAGCAATAATCGCAGCGGTAATTTCCATATCATTACTGTCTTGTGGAATATCTTTCACAAACGAGCGGTCAACTTTCAAAATATCAACAGGGAAACGTTTTAGGTAACTCAGTGACGAGTAGCCAGTACCAAAGTCATCAATTGAAATTGATACGCCCAACGCTTTTAACTGATGCAGTTGTAAAATCGCAGCTTCAACATGCCCCATTAGCATACTTTCAGTTAATTCAAGGTGTAAGCGCTTAGGCTCAACCCCGGTTTGCTTGATGATTTTATCAAGTGTCGACACCAAGTTCGCATCTTTAAATTGACGTGCCGATAGATTGATTGAAATATTATTCTTTAAGTCTTGGCTTGCTAGACGCGCTGCAAACTCACACGCTTCTTGCAAGATCCACGCACCTAACTCAACAATTAAGCCGGTTGCTTCAGCAATAGGAATAAACTTAGTCGGTGGGATCATCCCTTCATTTGGGTGGAACCAGCGAATAAGCGCTTCGTAGCCAACGACCTGATTATTGCGACAATCAACTTGTGGTTGATAATAAACTCTAAACTGCCCTTCGCGGATACCCGTACGTAACTCATTTTCAATAAATAAGCGCTCGTTTGCTGCGGCATTAAGTTCTTGGCTATAGAAGTGGAAGGTATTGCGCCCTTTCGCTTTTGCTTCATACATAGCAAGGTCAGCATGTTTAAGTAGCTGATCTTCTTCTTGGCTATCAAACGGTGCCATCGTGATACCAATACTGGCACTGATGATCACTTCATTGTTGCCTAATTTGATTGGTTCATTAAGCGTGCGCTGAATCGTATTCGCCACTTCCATAGCATGAGTTTGATGCTCAATACCGCTTAACAGGACCGCGAATTCATCGCCGCCTAACCGCGCTATTGTATCTTCGGTACGCAAACGCTTTTTCAAACGGTTGGCTACTTCAACTAACAATTGATCGCCTGCATCATGCCCTAGCGTATCGTTGATACGTTTAAATTCATCTAAGTCAAAATAGAATAAAGCAAATGCATAATGACCACGTTCAGCAAGTGCCATTGATTTACGCAGCTGCATTCTGAAGAAAGTTCGGTTAGCAAGCCCAGTTAAGGTATCAAAGTAAGCCAGTTGCTCCATCTTACGCTGACTTTCTTTTACGAACGAAATATCTTGAGCTGATGCCACGTAACTGGTGATCTCACCACCATCTTCACGAATTGGTGAAATACTTAGCGAAACCCAAACAGATTGACGTTCATTGGCTTGTAATAAGGTATCCCCGCGCCAGTAATTTCGGCTGCGTAAGTCGATATCAATGTCATCGACCAAAATCGCCATTTCCTGCGAGATAATGTTCATCAATGGTGAGCCAATAAAGTGACGCTCCTCAAAACCGGTCATTTCAACCATTTTCGGGTTCACGTATTTGATCTCAAAATCTTGATTGGTGATCACCACACCGGTGCCAGAGAAAGCCACAGCTTTAGATAAGCGATTCGCCGCTTTTTCAGCAATTTCTTTTTCACTAATGCGCTGGTTCAAGCCATCAATCAACTTTCGAATTTCAATAGCCATATCTCTAAATGAGCCATTTAGCGTGCCAATTTCATCTTTATTGGCCTTTGGAAACTCAGTTTGCAATTGCCCTTTGCCAAAACTAACTACGGCATTAACCAATGAATGAATACGACGCAGTACCAGTTGATAAAGTGCTTGATGCAATAACAAGGCAACTAAAATAGCGTACAAGATAAACAAGCCGAAGAATTTTACTTTTAGCTCTTCAAGGGCTGAAAGTGCCGACGAGCGCTTTTTATAGATACCAATATACCAATTGAGGTTTTCCACTTTACGGATATTGATAATGTGGGTTTCACCATCTTGTACGAATGAATTTGCCGACTCAGGTAACTTTAAACGAATGGTTTCAGACACGAGTTTTTGCAGATCAGGGTTTACAAAATCTTCGGTCAGTAATTTTTTACCTTCACGACCATATTGCTCAAGCGTTGTTTTATCTAAATCTGGGTGAGCTAATAGCTGACCTTTTGCATCGAACACCAACAAATGCTGCTCTCGGTCACCAATAGGCAGCTGTGCCAATAAGGTTTCAAGCGCGATATCACTGCCCGTGACACCAAAAAATTCGTTATCAAGGTAGATTGGCACAAGCACACTAACCACCCACTTATGCCAAATAGTGTCGTAATACACTTTTGACCACACCGCTTCTCGGCTTGGATTAGTCGCAGCTTGAGCATAATTAAATGTCTCGCCTTTGGTAAAATCAAAACTACCAGGTACATTGAGTGCCCAGTTAGGTGGTGCGATACGAATAAAGTTATCTTTGGTGACAAGGTAAAAATTAAAGAAATCTTGAATTAAGGTCGGTGAAACGATTTTCCAGAGTGACTCAGAATCGTTTATAAGCTGTTTATAAAATTCAGAATATTTATCTTGAGGGAGAAACGCAGCCGATAAGCCATCTTCTGAGGTACTACGAATACTGCCATCGAGGGCAAATTTGAGTTCTGCGCTGCGTTTACTTTGTAAATGCGATTCGTTGTGAAGGAGTTGGCTGCTTACGACGTTATTCGCCTGCTCAGCAATATTGATTTTGGTTTTAATCAAGCGGTTAAACTGACGACTCAAGCGTTCACTAGAGTGCTTTAAAAGCTCATGCTCTTCAAAAACAAGCTGTTTTTCTTCAGATTTAAGCATCAAAGCCGCAGCACATATACCCGCAATCAAACAGATCGCAGAGATCAGCAGCGACAATTTCATACTTAATGAATTCACACCAAAACGTGATGGCGGTCGTCGATACACCACAGGACTACCTTATTAATAATTGTTATTATTTATTGTGCAAAAACAAATATACCAGAATCATTTTTATATTTATAAATTTTTTATAAATATAAATGAATTTTCTGAGTAAACACCTATGTTTTCTAAATTAGCTGCGATCGGCGGTTGACTTTACGTACAAGTGTTTTTACATTAATCCAATGAAACAAATTATCTCTCGCACTTACTTTTCGTTTTTTAGCTTCTTTAGATAGAGGAGGCTTAACTGTTTGCGAGATAAATTCACCGAATAGCTAAAGCCTCCCACTTGGGAGGCTTTTTTGTTTGTGCACTGTTTTGGAATGAGGAAACCAACATGAGCATTGATACATTAAATGCGTTACGACACGATATTAATGAAATAGATTCCGACTTACTAGTGTTACTGGCTAAAAGACGCCGTATTAGCCACAGCGTAGTTGAATATAAAATTGCTAATAACAAACCAATCCGCGATGAAGCTCGCGAACAAGCATTACTCGAAAAGCTTATCAATTATGGTAAGTCGCTAGGACTGGATGCGTACTACATTAATAATGTGTTCCAAACCATTCTTGAAGATTCGGTTTTAAACCAACAAGCCATGCTACAAAAGAATCTTAACCCAGAAGCGATGAGCGAAACGCACCGCGTTGCTTATTTAGGTGGTCAAGGCTCTTATAGCCAATTAGCCTGTCATAAATATTTCAGCCGCCGCCCTGGCAAAGTCATTGAAATGGGCTGCTCAAGCTTTGAACAAATCACTGGTAAGGTTGAAAGTGGCCAAGCTGATTTTGGCTTACTACCAATTGAAAACACCAGCTCAGGAAGTATCAATGAAGTTTTCGATTTATTACAACATGCGCAAGTTTCAATCGTTGGTGAAGTAACTCACAGCGTTGAACACTGTTTATTAGCAATGCCAGGGACTGAGCTTTCTCATATTAATAAAATCTTTGCTCACCCACAGCCGTTTGCTCAATGTAGCCGCTTCATTCAGGGTTTAGGTGATATTCAACATGAAACCTGTGATTCAACTTTCCATGCATTACAATCAGCGGTAGAAACGGCAAATAGCGCCGCTATCGGTTCAGCGCAAGCAGGTAAAAACGTAGGATTAGAAGTCGTTAAGTCAGGCCTTGCAAACCAAAGCGAAAACCACAGCCGTTTCATTGTTGTCGCACGTAAACCGCTGCAAGTATCAAAGCAAATTCCAACTAAAACCAGTTTAATTATGGCCACCAAACAACAAGCAGGTTCGTTGGCTGATGCCTTAATGATCTTTAAGCATCATCAAATCAACCTAGTAAAATTAGAATCTCGCCCAGTTCCAGGTAACCCATGGGAAGAAGTGTTTTATGTTGACCTTGAAGCAAACCTAGATGACTTACATGTTAAGCAAGCGCTTGAAGAGTTGAAAGAACACACCCAGTACACACGTGTATTAGGCTGTTATCAAAGTGAGTCTTTGCAAGCTGTTAGTGTGTAATAGGCAGCCTAGATAAGATGAATGAAAAGGAGCTGGTTGGCTCCTTTTTCGTATAATTTCATCTTAGATACTTGCACCCACTGCCCTGTCTAAGCATAATCTTGAAAACAATTAGACATTGGATCTTTCATGAATTGGTTAGCAGAATTAGCAACTAAAAGAACACCTTGGTTATTATTAGCCTTTATCTCCCTCGCTTTCGAAGTCACCGCGTTATTTTTCCAATACAACATGGGGCTTGAACCCTGCATTATGTGTATTTATCAACGTACTGCTGTTCTAGGCTTACTTGCTGCGGGTGTTATCGGTGCGATTAACCCACAAAATATGGTTCTTCGACTCGTTGCATTTGCCACTTGGGGTGTCTCTGCAATTTGGGGTTACTTTATTGCTAAAGAACATATTGCAATGCAAAACAATACCGACCCTTTTGCATTTAGTTGTGCATTTGAACCTAACTTCCCAAGCTTTATGCCACTGCATGAGTGGATCCCTAGCTTCTTTGCAGCCACAGGTGATTGCGGCAATATCGATTGGCAGTTTGCTTCTATGAGTATGCCGGCTTGGATGGAAGTTATTTTTGCGGCGTTTTCAGTGGTATTTATAGCCGTAGTAGTTAGCCGTTTAGTGAGCAAAAAGTCGCTGTAATGATTTATTTTTTTACTAGTCAAATCCCCGCTTTAAAAGCATTTAAAGTAAGGCAACGCCAGCAAATTATTGCCCTTGCTTTGGCTCATTTAAGCCCGAGCAAAAAAATTATTTTATCGGTGTGCAAGCTTGCCTTTTTAGCACCATTATTTTTAGGTTTAGCTTACTTTGAAGGCTGGATGCTCATCCCTTGGTTGTTGTTAGCAGGTTTAAGTTACCCTCTTATCACAACACCTATCGAAAACATGTTCGCGTTAGCGCATTTAGACAAAGCTATCGATGAATTTAAACAGGGCGAATAACGCCCTGTTTAGGTGTATAGCCTGCTGTTTATAATGTAATTTTCCCCTCAAGTTTAGCAAATAGCTTATCGCCAATTCCTTTTACTTCTTTTAATTGTTCAACCGATTTAAACGGACCTTGCTTAGTACGATGTTCAACAATCGCCTTCGCTTTTGATTCACCGATTCCTGGTAACTGAGTTAACTGCTCAATGCTGGCTTTATTAATACTCAGCTTTTGCATTTTAACTTGTGTTGCTTTGGTTGGTGTGTCGGCTGATGCCTGTGTCGTTGGCAGTAATGTAAGACTAGTGGCAAGTAAAATACTTGATAGTAGTTTCATAATTTCCTCCATGATGTCCATCTTGGACAGATAATTAGCCGTTACCCAACACTCACTCCATCGCTTGTGTTTAACTTTGGGTAACATTTTAAATAAAGCTAATATCCCTATTATTGTCAAATTTGCTGAATAAATATTTTCGCTTGCTACTTGCAAAGTAAAGCGCGAAGCATTACTGTATATAAAAACAGTAATCAAGGTGGCGATTTTACGCTGCAAATGCCACGCTTAAATGCAGGAGAAATCATGGCTGTTGTTGTTAAATATGTTGTAGAAAGAAACGGAGTCGAGCGCATGACGTTTACTACTAAAAAAGAAGCTGATGCGTATGACAAAATGCTCGACATTGCTGAGTCATTAGAACTAATGCTTGAAAAAGTGGATGTACCATTAAGCGAACAACAAATTGAATCGCTGGCACTTGAAATGGCAAAAGAAAAAGATCAGTTTATGGCGGTGCTTAAAGGCGCTAAAGAAGTAGAGCCGAAACCTAAAAAAGCTAAATCTGCAGATAACGTATCAGATATAAAAGAAAAAGCGGCTAGCTAAAAGCAAATTTAGATCATAAAAAAGGGCAACATCAGTTGCCCTTTTTTGTACTCAATCAAAAATTACAGTGATGATTCAACTTCATCAAATAAATCTGTGATTTCTTTTTTCGGCACAGCCGTCATCAGGCTCACTACGACAATTGCAATAGTCGATAAAACAAAGCCCGGGACAATCTCATAAAGGAGTGCACTCAGCGTTTGACCATTAATAGTAATTGGCGCGTAAATCCAAAACAGGACTGTTGCAGCACCGACCACCATACCGCTAATCGCACCTTGCAAGTTCATACGTTTCCAGTAAAGACTAAGCAGCACTAATGGGCCAAATGCAGCACCGAAACCTGCCCAAGCATTACTAACCAAATCAAGAATCGAGCTATCACGGTCATAAGCGAGGTAAATAGCAAGAATTGCTACCAGCATTACGCTGATACGGCCGACTAAAACAAGCTCTTTTTGTGATGCATTGCGGTTTAAATAGATTTTATAAAAATCTTCTGTAAGTGAGCTTGAACACACCAATAACTGCGACGAGATGGTACTCATAATGGCGGCTAAAATTGCTGCTAATAAGAAGCCTGCAATTAAAGGATGGAAGATTAGCTCAGACAACACTAAGAAAATGGTTTCTTTATCATCAATTGGCATTTGGTTCTCAAGCATATATGCCGCACCAAAAAGACCTGTTAATACAGCACCAATTGCTGAAAGTGTCATCCACGACATACCCACACGACGCATAGTTGGCATATCTTTAACAGAACGTACCGACATAAAACGCACAATAATGTGTGGTTGACCAAAATAACCAAGGCCCCATGCCATAGCAGAGATAATGGCAATCGTTGAGCCACCGGCAAACCAATCCATCATATTCAGGGCGTGGATCTCAGTGTCTTTCGGTGAGCTTAGCAGTAAGTCATAACGTGCATTTGCTAAGGTATCCATAAACGGTTGATCAAGCATGGTATAGGTTGCAATCGGCACTGCCAGTAGCGAGATAAACATGATACAGCCTTGTACAAAGTCTGTAAGGCTCACTGCTAAGAAGCCACCAAACAAGGTGTAAATAACAACAACACCCGTTGTAATGTACAGACCCATCTCGTAACTCATATTAAATGAATTTTCGAATAACTTGCCGCCAGCAACAACACCTGATGAGGTATACAAGGTAAAGAAAACGATGATTACAATCGCAGAAATAACACGCAGTATATTTTTATTATCATCAAAGCGGTTAGCGAAGTAATCTGGAATGGTGATTGAGTCATTTGCTTTTTCTGTGTACACACGTAATCGAGGTGCAACTAAAAAGTAGTTAGCCCAAGCACCTAATACGAGACCTATAGCAATCCAAACTTTGCTTAAACCAAACAAGTACATTGCACCAGGTAGGCCCATCAGCAACCAACCACTCATATCTGACGCGCCAGCTGAAAGCGCTGCAACACTTGGTGATAAATTACGACCACCTAGCATATAACCTGATACATCATCTGTGGATTGCTTATAAGCATATAGCCCAATCCCCAGCATAACGATGAAGTACAATGCTAACGAAATTATCATTCCTGTTTCCAAATTAGCCTCCAATAATTGATTAATGTTGGCTTTTAATCCGAATAATGACTCGCAAGTTATTTAATTTAAAGACATTATTGGGGTAAAAACCGATATCACCCATGACTATAACACGCTTCCCCCCTACAACTCCAATCAAGCCGTTGAGTGACATGGCACAGAATTACAACCTTTTCATAACAAAAATGTGATATTTAATCGCAAGTTATAGAATTTCATCACAATTTATCCTAGTCTTAAGATCAAAACAAAATCAGTATTTATCCTCAAATACGCGCATTTAATTAATGCTATTTCAGGCACAATGGCATATATTGCTCATGGATAAATGAATTAACCGAAGTGGACATGCTAGGACTATGTATTTTTACGCTGCACGCCAACCTATTTTAGATAAGGAAAAGAAACTTGTCGGCTACGAACTCCTGTTTAGGGATGGCGTAGATAACGTGTTTCCAGACATTGATGGCGATGAAGCAACATCACGACTCATTGAAGGTAGTCAGTTCAATTTTGGTTTAGAAGATTTAACGGATAACAAACCAGCGTACATTAATTTCACTTTAGAGACACTCCAAAAAGGCTACCCACTTTTATTGGGTAAAGAACAAGTCGTTGTCGAAATTCTTGAAACTATTCAACCTGGTAAACGTTTACTTGCGCTGGTTAAAGATCTAAAAGAGCGAGGCTATACACTGGCACTTGATGATTACATACACCAACCTGTCTGGCGTCATTTTTATCCGTATATCGATATGATCAAAATTGACTTTTTAACCTGCGATCAAGAGTCAATTGAAGCGGTTATTGAGGCAATCAAACCTCATCCGCATATCAAGTTGCTTGCCGAAAAAGTGGAAACATACGAGAAATATCAGCTGGCTCTAGAAATGGGCTTTAGCTACTTTCAAGGCTTTTTCTTTTCGAAACCTGAGATGGTACAAAGTAAAACTTTACCACCTTCTGAGATGGCTCTTGCCGAGCTTCTATACGAAACATCGAGTATTGATTTAAACCTCAGAAAAATCACTGAGGTGTTTGAACGTGACGTTAACTTGTCTTATAAGTTGCTACGCTACTCAAACTCAGCGGCCTTTAAACGTCGCGCTGAAATCAGTACTATTAAACAAGCACTTATCGTATTAGGTAGTGAAGAAATTAAACGTTTCTTGTCGCTGCTATTTGCAGCTCAAGTTTCAGCGGATAAACCTGCTGAGCTTATTCGCCTTTCGTTAACCCGTGCTCGGTTTGCTGAATTACTCGCAATCAGCCACGGCAAATTGCGAGATACAGGTATGGCATTCTTAACGGGTATGATGTCGTTGATGGATGCTATCTTAGATGAAGACATGCCAAGCGTAATGAATAAGCTACCGCTAACCGTCGAAATAAAAGATGCGCTGCTTAAAGGTGAAGGCTTACTCGCTACCTATCTAAACCTTGTAAAATTTTATGAGCAAGCAGATTGGGAAAAAGCGAAAGAAATCCAACAGCAGTTGGGTCTTAAGCCTGAAGAAGTACCAGACGCTTACCACGATGCATTAAGTTGGTCTAATGACCAAATGAGTGTGTTTGGGGATTAATACCAATTCGCTTAAAGATATAAAAAATGCCAGCAATTGCTGGCATTTTTTTGAGTTGAATAATCTTAAAGATTCTCTAAAAAGTCTTCATCAAAATCATCAGGCTCTTTTTCTACTGGCGGATTGCCGTCATATAGCTCATACAATTGACGCTGGAAGTAGATATCCTTCATAAAGATATATGGGTCAAGCGACTCATTTAATAAGCTCTCTTGCGGCATTAATGAAGCACGTGCCTCAACTGCTTTCAGTGCAAACACCAATATAGTCTGTGGCGTCGTTAAGGTGATTTCAGGTAACACAAAGTTATCGACCACATCACCGGTTAAGTTTCGTGCAGTACTTGGCCCCATACCTGGGATCATTAAGTAAGCACCATCACCCACTCCCCATACGCCGAGGGTTTGACCAAAGTCCTCATCAACGATTTCTAAACCCAATGATGAAGCAACATCAAAAAAGCCGAGTAAGCCCACCGTCGAGTTCACTAAAAAACGCGCAAAGCTAATGCCCATATTACCCGGTTTACCCTGTAAACCAGCATTAACCATGTCAGTCGGTGCAGTGATGTTATCGGTAAAATTAACAATACTGCGTCTAACCGGTGCGGGGGTTACTGTGATGTAACCAACGGCTGCTGGGCGAAGAATATACGCATCAAGTACGTCCATATTAAAATCATACATAGGACGGTTAAATGATTGCAGAGGATCTCGTTCATCCACTTTTTCTTCTGGTATCTGTGCGCATCCTGCAAGCACTACAAAAAAGATAAAAAATATACTGTGCCTAAACATCGGCTATCCTTACGGTATTAACTCATTAATTAGCAGCGAATATTCTTTAACGTTTGCACGCTCTAAGACATCCGACTTGCCTTCCAACTCGCCGCTAGAAGTTACCACAGTTGCATCTTTTGATAAACGCGCAGTTAAAATAATTTTATCTACACTCGATAGATTCAAGCCATCAACCATGGCATTCGTATCACTTAACGTCACGGTTAGCGGAAAACTGTATTCGGTCATTTTAACCACAGCCAATGGCATTTGTGGGCCACTGGCTGCTTTAGCAAAAACAAATAACGTACCGTTTTGTGGCTGTGAATCAACCAGTGCCGGGTCTAAATCAACTGTGATGCTAATTTCACTGTTTGACGCTTTTGCTAACTCTGTATTCGTTGTTTGCTGCTCATTATTTAAGTGGGCATCAATTTCAGCAATACGCTCTGCAATCATGCTATAACGCGGATCGTTTTGCTGCATACTTGCAAGCAATACTTCAAATGCAGTTTTAGCTTGTAGCCAATCTTTACGTTCATACGCAATCAAGGCTAATAATGAGATTGCATCAATATTAGTTGGCTCGGCTTTTAACACTCTTGATAACATCGTCGCAGCACGAGACATATTCGCATCACTGCCTTCCATTAACAGTACTTGCGAGTAGCTGATCAGCACTTGCTTGTTATCTGGGTTCATTTTAAGAACCTTATCAAATGACTGCATTGCCATATCAAATTCATTTAATGACATTGCAACTCGACCAAGTAGCATCCACGCCACTTCGTCATCACCACTTTGATCAAGCTTAGTACGCAGTGCTAACGCAAACGCTTGTAGCTCATTTGGTGTTAACGGCTCACCTTCTTGCATCACGGCACGCTCGCCATATGACTTAAGATTTGCCATCGCGTCATGCCAGCCTTTAATTTGCTGCTGGCTACCCGTATAACCATAAAAGATGGCTGTTAAAACAATTAAAAAGCCTGCGCCAGTAAGTGCAAAAATACGGTTATTACCTTTACTGTTTAACGCTTTTTCTGGAGACAACTCATTGAGCAAACGACGCTTTTGTTCGATAACTGACTCATCGTACATTTGTGCATCAATACGTTGGTTATCTAGTTCAGTTTTAAGCTCATCTAAACGTTGATGATAAATTCGGATTAATTCCGAGTTTGCATTGTGATCAAGGCGTTGAATACGTTCGCGTTTAAAAAACGGTACGACAACAAATAGCAATGCAATCAGTGTGAGTAAAACAAAAGAAGCCCACATTAATGCCATCTAGCTTTGCTCCTGACGTTGATTTTGTTCAATTAACTTTGCAAGTAACGCTTCGTCTTGCTCTGTCCATGTTTGTTTTACTGATGCCTTACGTTGGCGTAAAACGATAAAGCCAAAGCCAAGTACCACAATCAATACTGGCAATACCCATAACACTAACGTTGCTGGCGTTACAGGTGGGTCGTAATGTACAAAGTAGCCATAACGGTCAATCATATAATCAATGACTTCATCTTTGCTTTTACCATCTTTCACCAGCGCCAACACTTTATCGCGCAAGTCTTTGGCTACAACCGCGTCTGAGTCGGCAATGTTTTGGTTTTGACATTTAGGACAACGCAGCTCTTTGGTAAGCTCACTGAAACGTACGGCCTGCTCTTTATCATCAAATTGATATTTGTCTTGCTCTGCAAATGCGCTAAACGTGATAAGCAAACTTGCTAAAAAAATCACGAGTCTCATTACTGTAGCTCCTGCATTAACGGTGCGAATTTAGCTCGCCATACACGTGGGTTAATATCACCGGTATGGTGCAGCAAAATGGTGCCTTGCTTATCAACTAAGAAGGTTTCTGGCGCGCCAGACACCCCTAAATCAAGGGCTAATGTGCGTTTTAAATCTAAGATATTGAATTGATACGGGTCGCCAGCACGATTAAGCATACTGGTGACATCTTCGCGTAGTGCGTTAATATCAAACTGGCCATCAAAGTCTGGGTCGTAGCCTTGCTCGTAGTATAAGCCAACAATCTTAACACCCTGCTCTCTTAGCTCAGTCAAGTAACCTAACTCAGCTAAACAGGTCGGGCACCATGTGCCCCACACATTAAGTAGGTACACTTCACCCTTTAAGTCGGCATCTGTCCAACGTTTTGACTCATCCATCAAATCGGGCAAATTGAATGCAGGCATCGCGTGTCCAATACGCCCTGTTTGTAGCTCACGCGGATTAGCAAACAAACCTTGGTATAAAAACACACACAGTAAAACAAAAACCAGTAACGGTGCTAGCGCGAGTAGTTTACGGTTCATGCTGATGCCTCCTGCTTAGTCGATTTTTGGCGATAGCGTTTATCACCAAGCACTAAAAAGCCAGCCAATGAAATTAAAATACCACCGAGCCACATCCAACGAACATACGGTTTATGGTAAATACGTAACGACCACGCACCTTGGCTTAATTGCTCGCCCAGTGCTAAATACAAGTCACGTGTAAAACCAGCATCCACAGCGGCTTCTGTCATAAATTGCATACCGATGTCATAACGACGTTTCTCAGCGTGTAACACGGTTACTTGTTTATCGTTTTTCAGTACGGTGACAACACCAGCATGGCCGCTATAGTTAGCACCACGAATTGTTTTAACACCATCAAAGCGGTACTGGTATTCATTTAATGCCACGGTTTCGCCTGGCTTCATTGATACATCACGCTCAACTGAGTAAGCAGAGGTTAGCGTTACGCCAGCAATCACAAATGCTAAACCAATGTGACCTAAAACCATCGCCCAATAACTTAACCCTAATCGTTTAAAGCCTTCGCCAAGCGAGCTATGAATAGTTACTTTTGCCGCTAAATCAACCAAAGTAGTAACAAAAATCCATACCGCTAATGTTGTTGCAATAAAGGTAATAGGTGCAATCACATCGTAGCTTGAATATAACCACGCTGCTGTTGCTACTAGGCTTACGAAGGCCGAGAGTGCAAATTTATTTTGCAGCATCGACCATTTATTTTGTTTCCAGCGTAATAGCGGGCCCATGCCCATTAAAATGGCAAACGGAACCAGTAGAATCGCAAACATCTTGTTGAAGAATGGTTCACCAATCGAGATACTGCCTAAGCCAAGTTCTTTGTGGATCATTGGCAATAATGTACCCAACAATACAATTAGCGTTGCCACAACTAAGAAAATATTATTTAGCCAAAGCGCAACTTCACGCGAAGCAAACTTATAACGGCCTTCACTTTTCACCTGTGATACACGCAGTGCATAAAGCGATAAACCACCACCCACAACAATGGCTAAGAAAGCTAAAATAAACATACCGCGATTAGGATCTGAGGCAAATGCATGCACAGATACAATGATACCCGAGCGCACAATAAAGGTACCCAGTAAGCTCAAAGAGAATGCTGCAATAGCGAGTAATACCGTCCAAGACTTAAAGACACCACGCTTTTCGGTGGTTGATAATGAGTGCAACAATGCGGTTGCCACAAGCCATGGCATTAATGATGCGTTTTCAACTGGATCCCAGAACCACCAGCCACCCCAGCCAAGTTCTGAGTATGCCCACCAACTACCGATGGTAATACCGAGTGTTAAAAAGCCCCATGCAGTCATTGTCCAAGGACGAGACCACTTAGCCCAGGTATTATCAAGCTTTCCGGTAAGTAGTGCCGCAATAGCAAATGAGAACGACACAGATAAACCCACATAGCCCATATAAAGCAATGGCGGGTGAATAATCATGCCAGGGTCTTGCAATAACGGATTTAAATCGCGACCTTCAACTGGGAAATACGGTAATAGGCGCTCAAATGGGCTCGACATTAATAAGGTGTAAAGCATAAAGCCAACGCCTAAAAAGCCTAGTACACCGAGTACTCGGGCACGTAAAACCCAAGGTAATGATTGCGAGCGCATTGCAACAACCGCTGTCCAACCCGCTTGCATCACTAACCAAAGTAAAATTGCTCCCTCATGGCCACCCCATGTCGAGGTAATTTTGTAGTACCAAGGTAAGGTGCTACTTGAGTGATAAGCAACATACGAAACGGTAAAGTCATCGGTTAAACTGGCATAAATAAGTGCTGCAAATGATAAAAGCACAAAGACGAACTGACCAATTGCCAGTGATGGGGCTGCGCGCATTAAACGTAAATTGCCGGTATGCGCCCCCCACAAAGGAAAAATACACAGTAAAACACTGAGCACCATGGCCAGTGTTAAAGAAAAATAACCGAGTTCTGGGATCATATTAATTGCCGCTATCTAAGTTATACGTCGGTTTCTCGTGTTTGATACCCTTCACAGCTTCAGCAACCTCTGCTGGCATGTATTCTTCATCATGCTTTGCAAGCACTTCAAAGGCATCAATTTCATTGGCTTTTACTAACACGCCCTGTGCCACAATCCCTTGGCCTTCACGGAATAAGTCCGGCAATATCCCTTGATAATTAATTGTCACCATAGGGCCTTTATCGATCAATTTGAAGCTCACTTTCAAGCTTGCTTCGTCACGTACAACTGAGCCAGGTACAACCATACCACCAATGCGGAGCTTTTGACCGACATGCGGTTTTTCTTTGTTCGGGCCTTTACCCTCAACAAGTTCGCTTGGGGTATAGAACAAATTAATGTTTTCTTGCAGTGCGTACAGCACTAAACCAATGGTTGCACCCACACCAAAAATAATGGCTACAACAGCTAATAAACGTTTTTTACGTCTTGGATTCATTGCCCTGCCTCTTGCTTCGCTTTCTTAATGCGCTCTTCACGTAGTGCTTGCTGCTTTACTGAAGAGAAAATACGTTTTGTATCGTTTAACGAACTAAATAAAATACCGAGTAAAATCAATGCACAGCTGCCAAAAGACAACCAAACATAAAAGCCATAGCCACCCATGGCAATAAAATCTGCAAAAGAATCAAACTGCATGATTAACCTCGCTCAAGCATATCACGCACCCACGGGCGGTGCTTTTCACGTTGTAAAATTTCGTTTTTAAGGCGAATTAAGGTCACCACACCAACAAAACCTGCAAACGCAACAATGTTCACCATTAATGGCCAAAACATACTTGGATCAATGGCTTTAGTATCAAATTTTGTAATAGTTGCACCTTGGTGCAAGGTATTCCACCACTCTACCGAGAAGTGAATAATCGGTAAGTTGATAACCCCAACAATGGCTAAAATACACGCTGCGCGACCCGCTGCTTTTTTATCTTCAAAAGCATGATAAAGCGATAAAACGCCTAAATACAAAAATAACAGAATAAGCTCAGACGTAAGGCGTGCATCCCATACCCACCATGCGCCCCACATAGGTTTACCCCATGCTGCACCGGTGATTAATGCTATCGCTGTCACACATGCCCCAACGGGTGCAATTGCAATCACAGCAAGCTCTGCATTACGTAATTGCCATACTAGTGCGATCACTGCTGCAATCGCCATAGAAGAGTAAGCGCCCATAGATAAAATAGCTGAAGGCACATGGATAAAAATAATTCGGTAGCTGTCTTTTTGTTGGTAATCGGCAGGGGCATAAGCAAGCCCCCAGACCCATCCAACAATCATACAAACCACCGTAACGACGGCGAAATAAGGCAGTAAGGTGTTACACAATTGGTAAGCACGATCTGCTTTTGCGTAGGGATGTAACCACTTCCACATATTAACTTACACTCACTTTCAATGCTGACGATATGGCAATTGGCGCCGCTATAATCGCTACGATTAGCATGGCACCAAGGATTGCAAGCTGCCCGCTATAGGCAAGCTCCATAGAGCTGGTATCAATAGCCGAGGTTGCAAAAATTAGTACAGGGATATACAAAGGCAAAACAAGCAAACTCATCAAAATACCGCCTTTTTGCAGTCCCACAGTCAGTCCAGCGCCAATTGCGCCAATGAAGCTAAGCAATGGCGTACCCAACAATAATGTTAGAACGGTTGCTAACAGCGCTGAACTTTCTAAATTCAATAACAAAGCAAATACCGGCGTCATCAGTACTAATGGCAGCCCCGTGATCACCCAATGAGCAGCCACTTTTGCAAGCACCGTCAACGGTAATGGGTATGACGACGCGATTAATTGCTCTAATGTTCCGTCGTGATAGTCATCGCGAAATAGCTTATCAAGGCCTAACATGGTTGACAGTAATGCAGCGACCCAAATAATGCCTGGCGCCATACGAGCAAGTAGACCGGGCTCAGGGCCAATTGCTAACGGAAAAAGTGTAATAACAATCAGAAAAAACAAGATAGGGTTAACGATTTCAGCACGCTGACGAAACGCTAATTTAAGATCTTTAGAAAAAACCGCAGAGAATAATTGCCAATACGAATGCTGTTTTACCATCAGTGGCGATACTCCAAAGTCACTGTTTTTAGATCACTAAATTGTGTTGTTAAATCTTGGTGAGTGGTTAAAAGAATCGCCCCACCTGCATTTAAGTGCTCGACAAAACGTTCTTGCAAAAATGCAACACCGCTTTTATCAAGTGCAGTAAATGGCTCATCAAGGATCCATAGTTTGGCATTGTTTAACCACAGCCTAACTAGAGCTACACGGCGCTGTTGCCCTGCTGACAACATACGAACAGGCACATCTTCAAGACCTACCAAGCCAATTTTAGCTAGGATCGGATACAAGTCTTGTTTACTATCGTAGCCATTAATTTTTAGCCAAAATGCGACATTTTCTAGGGCGGTAAGCTGTGTATTTACACCCGTTTTATGGCCAATGAACAGCAGCTCTTGTGCATATTCATCATAGTATTTTGAAATAGAACGCTCTTGGAAAAATACATCGCCTTCATCCGCCATAGCGAAACCCGCGATAATACGCAATAATGATGTTTTACCAGCCCCATTCGGACCAGCTAATTGCATAATTTGTCCCGATTTCAAGCTGAAATTAAGATCCGCAAACAAACAACGATCTTGCTTGATGCAGGTGACGGCCTTAATGTGTAACAAGATGACGATTCTCTATACCCAAAATTAGGCGTTAGTCTACCATAATGATAGGGTAATACGAATATTGCTTTAAAACGATTAACTTATATTTGATCTAAAATAATGAATAAACAAAGCCAGTTGACTCTCAGCACTCAGCTTAACCTTGATCCAAAAGCGATAAGCAGCGCATCACAGCATTCATCCAATGATGCCTTAAAAATGCTGGCTGAGCAGAACGTGACTGCCCGTAATATTGTGATTGGTAAGCACAGTGTACAAATGGACGTGCTAATCAATAACTCATGGCAAACATTACGCTTATCAACAGAGCAAGAAAACCTTAAAACTGAGCGCTTTTTAGCGGCCAATATTCAATTAAGTAGTGATGGTAAACAACTGAGTATTACACCAGCACCGCTGACGATTACACTAGGTAAAAGCCAGCAATTACAAGCACTGCTGAACTTGCTAACGCAAGGAAATGCACATACTACCGCGCCCTATCCTGCTCAAATTGCAGATAGCAAGGCCTTGTTACAACTACCCGCATTAAAGGCTGAGTTTGCCCTTAACAATAGCCTTGTTGCACTTTTAAAAGCCGAAGCGCCACTTAAAGCTATTTTGCTCCCAGCGACCAACCAACAAAGCAGCTTTAACTTAAACATTATTAACCGCTTTGGAGATTCACTTCATCAACAGACGGTTAGTCAACAAAAAGTGGCTGAGTTGGTGGCAAAGCTAACCCCCGAAATGAACTTAAAATTAGCTGGGCAACAAGTGCAGCTGAGCGTTGCCAGCAAGCAAAGCAACGAATTAACATTGCCGCTATCAACTATTTCACCAAAGCAAGCTAAGCAAATTCAAGCGCAGTGGCAATTTCATCCACACGCACTAAAAGTAACCCCTCACTCAGTTAAAGAAACATTAGAACTAGTAAATAAAATGCCAGTTCAGCAAGTGTTGTTGAAGAACTCGCTGTCAGAGACATTCATTCAAGCGTTAAAAAGCCAAGCAGTTGAACCTAAGAGTGCGTTGCTTGCGCCATCGAGTAGCTCACACTCTCCAATCAGCTCCTGGCTAAAAGACAGTTTTGCTGATTTAAAAACGCGTATTAGTGATGCCGTGCGCTATTTTGAAAAGCTCCCTGCCACCACAAAAGCAACGGTTAATCAGTCAACCAGTCAGCCGGTTGATAGCAAAAACACAATTAGCCAACTAGGTTTTAATGCCAAACAAATCGACATTGTAAAGTTTGCCGCTGTTCAGCAAAGCGCATTACAACAAGCGGCGCCTCACATATCCCCAAAAGCCAGTGACTCAATTGCAGCGAATGGACCATTACCCACAACTAAACAACCAGACTCACCAATAACAATCACTCTGTCGGCAAAGCAAGTGAGTTTACCTGTAAGCTATAATAATGCGCCGCCTTTAATACAGTTATTGCAACGCATAAAAGTCAGTTTGGAGCCGCTTGTCAGCGCGCAGCTCCCTGTCACACAAATAGCAATCAATAGTAAAGCGCAGAATCCTGCTTTGAAAACGGTTACGGCTTTGCAACAAACACCTGCAGACAACAAAGCGGTTAACAGCGCTGTTACTGCCATAAAACCTGACAAACCAGCCTCAGAGCAACTCGCTCAAGTTAAAAGTAACTTTGCTAATTCAGTACTCAACAATGCCAGTGAGCCGGCCTCTCAAACTAAACAGACGCCATTAAGCACAGCACCCAATTCGCTGACGCAAAATGTAAAGCCAGAGATAAAAGGGTCATCAGCACCTTTGCAGCAACACGCTGAGCAAGTTATAAAAACTGTGGCTAAAAACCTTGTAGCAGGACCTAATGAGCCAATAAAACAAACCGCATTAGCGACTCAAGCAATTAGTGAACAAGCTCAAGGGTTGCAAAAAGTTGCTCAGCAGCAAACTCAATTGCATGCCCCCTTTTTAGCAGCAAAAGAGCCAAACTTAGCTCAACCCTTATTGCCGATAAGGCCCATTGAAGCCGCGTTGATTGCTAAGTTATTACCACTTCCGGAAAGTAAGCCGTTAATAAGTACGCCACTGCCAGTGCAATTAACAGAAAAACTTGTAGCCCTGAGTGAGCAAAACACCTCGTCTTCGGTAGATTTGAATCGACTCGTGAATCAAGCGTTTAATCGCATGATCTCTAGTCAAAACATGCACCCGACAACAATTGAGCGAGAGCTTTTAAGTATTCTCAGACCAACCGCATTACCTAGCCAAACTCAGCAAGCGAGCTTTAGCCAAGGTTTAGAGCAATTAGCGGTGGCTTCACTGGCAGCACCCATTATCAATCAAGCACCAACGAGTATTAGCTTCAATAATCAAACAGGTCTTGATGCATTACTGCAAGTGTTAGTGCCCAATTTTAAAGCCGTTAACGGCAGCAAGTTACTCGAGCAATTGCAACAGCCAACGATGCAAGCAATGGCCGCTGAAGTATCTCAACTCAAACAGACTCTGACCCAAGTGCAGACAACGCCCATCAATCAGCAACAAGATAACAGTGCTTTGGCGCAGTTTTTCTTGCCGATGAAGTTACCTCCTGAAACAGGGCAAACAGAAATCAGCTTAGGACAGTATAAAAAGCCAAGTAAAAATAAACTCGAAGCAAAAAATGTTTGGTTTGTGCGGTTAAACTTTGACTATGCACAGCTTGGCAAGTTACAAATTACCGCAGAGGTGATGGATAAAGCGGTTGATTGTCAGTTACTTGCTTCTTCGCAAGAAGTAACCGCACTCGCTCATCCGCACTTAGAAACGTTACGTCATAAGCTTGCAAGCCATGGCTTAAATGTGGGAGAACTAAACCTGCAGCAAGGTGTGTCAAACCATCAGGCTTTTTATAAATCGCATGCGATTATCAACATTAAGGTGTAATTTTTATGAGTGAACACGCGATGCATAAATCTGCGATAGGCCTACTCTACGAAGCTGGCAGCTCGCCAAAAGTGACCAGTAAAGGCTTTGGTGAATTGGCTGAAGAAATAATCAAGCTCGCCGAGCAAAAAGGTATTCTGATACACCAAGATGCTGATTTAGCCCAAACTCTGTCTCATCTTGAGTTAGGTGAAGAAATACCGAAAGAGCTTTACTATGTCATTGCTGAGTTAATTGCTTTTTCGTACGTATTGCGGGGTAAATTTCCGCCGGGTTGGCACGATTTTCAGGGTAAGCTCAACATTCAAGCCTAGTGCTCAGATTCAAATAAAAAAGCGCCTTATTGGGCGCCTTTTTGTTTATGAAGTGACATGAGTAGCTCAGCTTCGGCTCTGGGTAATTCGCATTCACGAATTATTTCTTCTAAATCAGCACCTAGCTCAACCATTTTAACCGCTCGCGAATAAATTTTCGCATTCGGATCATCATATTTCTGTGCATCTTGCAGCTGTTCAAGCTCTTTACTTTTTTCTTCAACAGCGACAACACGTTTGCCAATACTTAGCATGCCGGCACGCATTTCAGCCACTTCGCTACGAAGAATACTCAATTGCTGTTGAGCTTCTTGCAGCTGTTTTTGCTTGGCCTGAATTGCCGCCGCTTGTTTATTGTTATTGACAAAAATAAGCCCCAAACACACTAATACAAGTAAGATTGAGGCACCAAACAAAGAGTATAACAGCATATAATTTCCAAACGCTTATAGTGCGCTTAGCTCGTCCCACTCATCGTCATTTAGTAATTTATTAAGATCAACCAAGATCAATAGCTCACCATCACGGTTAGATACGCCTTGGATAAACTTAGCACTTTCTTCTGTGCCGATATTTGGCGCACTATCAATTTCAGAGCTACGTAGGTAAACCACTTCAGCCACACTGTCGACCAAAATACCGATCACTTGCTTTTCAGCTTCAATGATCACGATACGTGAGTTATCAGTGACTTCTGCACCCATTAAACCAAAACGTGCACGCGTGTCGATTACCGTCACAACGTTACCACGTAAGTTAATGATACCTAACACATAAGACGGTGCACCTGGTACAGGAGCAATTTCAGTATAGCGAAGTACTTCTTGTACTTGCATTACATTAATGCCGTACGTTTCTTCTTCAAGTTTAAAGGTTACCCACTGTAACACTTCATCGTTGCTATCAGCATTTTTATTAGCTGACAGTAGTCTTTCTCCACTCATGCTATTACTCCGTAAAAATAGTTACTGCTCACGGCTGTCTAAGCCCTGCTCTAGCAATTGATATAAATTTTCAACGTCAATCAAGGCGCACATTTTCTCTTTGATGACACCTGCAAGCCAAGGCCGCTTACCTGATTTAGTTCGCCATTTTACATCTTCTTTTCGAAGCGTAATATTATTGACGAGCTTTTCAGCCAACAATCCCCATTGACTGTCACCTAAGGTGATTAAATACTGATAATTTAATGATTGTTCTAATTTTTCATCATATTTTTCTGGCATAACCCAACGTGCAGTATCAACAACATTCAGTTTTTCTTCACGGTTCAGCATCACGCCTTTAAACCATTTAGGCTTACCAAATAATTGGTTAACCTCTGCCAGCTGATGAATTCCCCCTAATGCTTTTAACGGCACGGCGAGCGTTAACCCCGCCACTTCGAAGAACAATGCCTGAAATTCACCATCAAAATAGTCTTCTTGGCGATCAGACGATGTTTTTGCAACCAGTTCTGCTTTAGGTTCTTCAACTATATCTTTGATATTAGCTTGGTTCTCGGTTTTCTCAAGCTCTTTAGTCGGTTCAGGGGTTGGTAAAACAGGTTCTGGGGTAGGCAGAATTTCCGTCAGCTTTTCTTCTGTCTTTGTTTCTGGCTCTTTAACCTGCTCTAACAGCTTTGCGACAGGCTCAAGGTTTTGGTCTGTAGGCTCATCTTCACACAACAAAGCGCCCAAATATTGGGTCATCACTTTTTCATTGGCAAATAAATGCTTACTCATCTCTAACCTTGTGCAACTAAGTAATCAAGCAGTGCGCGATAGGCAAATACCCCACGTGAACGCGGGCAAAATTGAATCGGCACTTGTTGTGCTAAACTAGCATCTCTAAATTTTGTATCGACAGGCACGACACCTGACCATACTTTGTCTTTGTAATTATCCTGCAGAGTCTTATAAGCTTCAAGTGATGCTTTAGTGCGTTTGTCATACATTGTTGGAATAATCGTATATTGATACTGTTTGGCTTGTGATGTTTGCATCAGCTCCATGGTGCGCATCATACGATCAAGCCCTTTTAAAGCCAAAAACTCAGTTTGTACTGGCACTAAAATTCGTTCGCTAGCTGCAAGAGCATTGACCATCAAAACGCCTAAAACAGGCGGGCAATCAATAATCGCGTAATCATAATGCTCGCTAATCTTGGCGAGTGCTTTTTTCAGTATTAAGCCCATGCCATTTTTATTACCCATGCTTCTATCAAGCGTCGCGATTGCCATAGTCGCAGGTAAAATATCAAGATTTTCAAGTGTTGATGGGCATAAAGCCTGTAAAATTTCTTCACTTGCCATACTGTTGCCGCGTGCAAATATATCGTACACACTGACTTCAAGATCTTCAGAATCAATACCAAAGTAATAAGTGAGTGATGCATGCGGGTCGGTGTCAATAAGTAACACGCGCTTCCCTTGTAAAGCGAGAATGCCAGCAAGGCTAACGGCTGTGGTGGTTTTCCCTACCCCACCTTTTTGATTCGCTACGGTCCAAACTTTCACATCACACCTTATTATTGTTCATTGCGCGTGGTAATCCTAATACCACCATGTGGTAATTGAATCACTTTAATGGTGTTATCATTGCTTGGCAACTCAATTTCAGTTGTATCTTGTGCTTGATTTTGTGGCTCTTGCTCTGAGCTTTCTGGCTCTTTAGGTGGTAGGCCATACTTTGACAAGGCGACCACCACTTTACGGTTTTCAGCACGCCCTTGCTCGGTATCATTACTCACAAATGGTGAGTATTGTCCGTAACCTTCAATGGCCATACGCGCTGGATTAATACCCAAACTTTCAAGTTCGACGAGTACCGATGTAGCCCGCGCTACCGATAACTCCCAGTTAGAACGAAACATCTCATTGCGAATACCTTCATTATCGGTATAACCACGCACGCGAATGTAATTATCAACAGGGGCAATAATATCTTTTACTAAGCCAACGACTTGTTTGGCTCGTTCCTGTGCAACGGCACTGCCCGATGAAAAAAGCATTCCAGAGCTTAATTCAATGATAAGCCAATCTTGATGAAGCTCTAAACTTGCTTCGCCATCACGAATTTCATCAATGAGCGCAGACTGCAATTTCGTGAGTAAGCTGTCAAGAGGCTTGCCGAGGTGTTTTTTCTCAATATTGCTGGTTTCGCTTTGCCCATCGAGTAACTCAGGCCCTTGCTCTTCTTTACGAATGCTCTCACCGTACAAAATATCGTTCTCGGTGCTGACTCTGTCAGTTAATATGCCCGTGCCGTTAACGCCTGTGCCCACCTGCTGTTGCTGACGAGCAGACTTTTCAAACACCTGTTCAAGAGAGTCTGAGAGAATTTGAAAGTCTTCATTTTTACTAATTGCGATTGCATACATGACCACAAAAAAAGCAAACATGATGGTCATGTAATCGGCATAAGAAACTAGCCAGCGTTCGGTGTGTTGGTTTTTTGACGTGTTATGACGCAAGCGACGGCGCATCATGTTAAATTACTCGTCAACTAAGCTTGGACGTTCTACACGATACGCCTCAAGTTTTAGTTCGATATTTAGTGGGCTCTCACCTTGCGAGATAGCAATAATGCCTTCAGCAAGTAATTCATGATACAGCATTTTTTGTTCAATTTGCTGCTTAAGCTTATTCGCCATTGGCAAAAAGAGTAAGTTGGCTAAACCAACACCATAAATGGTAGCGATAAACGCAGTAGCCACACCGGCACCCAGTTTTTCAGGATCGGTGATAAATTGCATGGCCTGAATCAACCCGAGTACCGCACCTAGAATACCAATTGTAGGGCTATAACCGCCCATGGCTTCGTAAACTCGGCTTACCTCGAGTAAGCGTTCGCGTTCTAGCATTAAATCAATCTCAAGGGTATCTCTGAGTTTTTGTTCATCAATCCCATCAACAAGTAGACTCAAGCCTTTTGCCGCATACGGGTCTGAATGAGATAATGCTTCAGATTCTAGTGCTAAGTAACCTTCTTGACGTGCCTTGTGTGACCAACGCTTCACTTGTTCTATAGCAGCTTCAATATCATGATACGGAGGGAAGAACACCCAATGACTGATCTTAAGCGTTTTGGTAAAGACACTACCAGGAGTCTGTAGCATCACAGCCCCGAGTGTCCCACCTAAAACAATGATCAGCGCCGGACCATTGAATAATGCACTGACAACACCGCCTTCAAGTGCATAACCAAAAGCAATGGCGCCTAAGGCAACGATTAAGCCAAGAAACGAGAGCTTATCCACAGCCAGTCTCACGAGTTAAGCGCGCTGCAACATCATTGAGTGCGAGGCTTTCGCTCGCTAATCCTGCGTTTGCAACAGCTTGTGGCATACCGTACACCACACTAGTTTTTTCATCTTGCGCCCAAATGGTTGCACCCACTTGCTTGAGCATGCGTGCACCATCACGGCCATCTGCGCCCATACCAGTTAAGACTACCGCCAGCACATCACCGGCAAAGGTTTTTGCGGCACTCGCAAAGGTGACATCGACGCTAGGTTTGTAGGTAATACGCGGGCTGTCATCTTCAAACACACGTAGTGTGCGAGAGCCGCCGCGCCCTTCAATCAGCATTTGTTGACCACCAGGTGCTAAATAAGCTGTCCCTGGCACTAAACGGTCACCATTTTGCGCTTCTTTCACATTGATTTTGCATAGGCCATTAAGCCTTGCAGCAAAGGCTGGCGTAAACGCCGCTGGCATATGCTGAATCAGCAAAATAGGGTGTGGGAAGTTAGCTGGCAACTGAGTCAAAATTGTTTGCAGTGCCACAGGCCCACCAGTTGAAGTACCAATCGCAACCAACTGATATTTTTTACCGGAGGCACGCATACTACTCACTGATGAAGACGATCCAGCAGATGAACTAGCAGGCGCTGTCGCAGTACGACTAAAGCTACGATCAGGCTGAACAATACCGCTGCTGGTCGTTGTGCTACGAGTTGGCGCAGATGTCGGTGTTGTTCTGGTCACTGGCGCTGGACGCGTAAAGCGAGAAAGTCGACGACGACCAATTTCTTTTACTTTATTTTGTAAAAGCGCAATTGCATCTTCATTATTGCGGGCAATATCTTCGAATTTTTTCGGTAAAAAATCTAACGCCCCAGCATCCAGTGCATCTAGGGTTGCTGTTGCGCCATCACGGGTGAGTGATGAAAACATTAAGATAGGAGTCGGTGTTGCTGCCATTATTTCTTTCACGGCACTAATGCCATCAAGAACTGGCATTTCAACATCCATAGTAATTACATCAGGTCTTAATTCACGGGCTTTATCTACCGCTTCACGACCATTTACGGCAAAACCAATTACCTGAATATTGCTGTCTTGCTCTAAAATTTCGCTCACTCTACGGCGAAAAAAGCTTGAATCATCAACAACTAATACTTTGACTGCCATTGGCACTCTCTTGTTTTATTTCATTGAAAGTGCAGCTTGAGCGCTGCACTTTACTATTTATTATTAGCCAACGTAGTGCTTCAGCATGCTAGGTACGTCTAAAATAAGTGCGATACCCCCATCAGACGTGATGGTTGCACCAGCCATACCCGGTGTGCCTTGCAATAATGCATCAAGAGGTTTAATTACCACCTCTTCTTGACCAATTAACGAGTCAACCACAAAGCCCACTTGTTTAGTGCCTATTTGAACAATAACCACGTGACCTTCTGCTTTGCGCTCTTGGCGGTTGGCTCCTTTTACTAACCAATGTTGTAAGTAGAAAAGCGGTATCGCTTTTTCACGTACAATAATTGTCAGCTGACCATCCACTACGTTTGTTTTCGTTAAATCAAGATGGAATATTTCGCTTACACCAGCAAGTGGTAAAGCAAATGTTTGCTCACCAACAATAACCATTAAGGTTGGTAGAATCGCAAGCGTCAACGGCACCTTGATTTCAAGTGCAGTCCCTACACCTAATTCAGACTGAATATTAACTGAGCCGTTTAATTGGGTGATTTTAGTTTTCACTACATCCATACCCACGCCACGGCCTGAAATATCAGAGATTTCTTCTTTCGTTGAGAAACCTGGCGCAAAAATTAGATTATATGCTTCTGTATCTGATAAACGGCTTGCTTGGTCATGGTCGATAACACCTTTGGTGATCGCAATTTTCTTCAGTTTCTCTGCATCCATACCCGCACCATCATCGCGGATAGTAAGTAGGATGTGATCACCTTCTTGCGAAGCCGACAGGGTTACAGTACCTGTACGCGGCTTGCCTGCAGCTTCACGCACATCAGGCATTTCAATACCATGGTCAACCGAGTTACGCACTAAGTGCACTAAAGGATCGGCCAGAGCTTCTACTAAGTTTTTATCTAAATCGGTTTCTTCACCAACTAATTGTAAGTTGATGTCTTTTCTTAAGCTACGCGCTAAGTCACGAACAACGCGTGGAAAACGACCAAAGACTTTCTTGATTGGCTGCATGCGGGTTTTCATAACCGCACCTTGCAAGTCTGCTGTCACCACATCTAGATTAGAAATAGCTTTACCCATTGACTCGCTGTTGCTGTTATTAGCAAGGCTTACCAAACGGTTACGAACCAATACTAACTCACCCACCATATTCATGATTTCATCAAGGCGTTTTGTATCAACACGTACGGTTGTTTCAGCCTGTGGTGGTGGCGCTTTCTTTGGCGCTGCTGCAGCGACGGGAGCTTTTTCCGGTGCTTTTGCTGGAGCTGGCGCTGGTTTACTTGCTGCTGGTGCAGGTTGAGCCGCAGGTTTTGAAGCTGCTGGTTGAGCAGGTTTTGCAGGCTCCGCTTTAGGCGTTTCTGGGGCTTTTTCTGGCGCTGCCGTTTCTAAAGACTGTGGCGCACTGCCTTTCCCATGTAATTCGTCAAGTAAGGCTTCAAACTCGTCATCGCTAATTTCATCGTCTGAACCACTACTTGTTGCTTCTGCAGCAGGTGTTGGTGCAACAGGTTCAGCAGCTTTAACAGGTTCTGGCTGAGCAACTTTATCTTGTTTTACTTCACCGAAATTGCCAACGCCGTGTAACTCATCTAATAAGCTGTCAAATTCGTCATCAGTGATGTCGTCACTGTCGCTACTAATTACATCTGGCGTGGTTGAAGCAGGACCTTGCCATGAAGCTCATCAAGTAGGCTTTCAAATTCATCTTCGGTGATTTCGTCAATGTTCTGTGATTCAGGCTTGCTATCTGCAAGACCACCGCCATCAAACAACATGTCGAAAGCAAATGGGTCATCTTCATCAATATTATCTGTCGCGATATCAGCTGTAACGTCAGGCGTATCGACAACTGGCTCTTCAATAACAGGCTCTTCAGGTGCAACTGCAACATCGCCTGCTACAGAAATATCTTCACCAGCGAGCTCTTCTGCTGTAGGTGGCTGGCTTAATTTATGAAGAACATCTAATAGGGCTTGATCTGCGGGCTCTGGTTGTTCGCGATTTTGAATCGTAGCGAACATTTCATTGATAGTGTCGAGGGCCTGTAGGATTACATCCATCAGCTCAGGTGTAACTGTACGCACACCTTGACGTAATAAATCGAAAACATTCTCTGCACCATGACACGCATCAACAAGCTCTGTCATGCTCAAGAAGCCTGCACCACCTTTTACAGTGTGAAAGCCTCTAAAAATGGCGTTTAAAAGATCTTTGTCTTCTGGGTTATTTTCAAGCTCGACTAATTGCTCTGACAAAAGCTCTAAGATTTCCCCTGCTTCAACAAGGAAATCCTGTAATATATCTTCATCGACTTCAAAGCTCATGCAGCTACTCTCCTCTTAGAAGCCCAGACTTGATAATAGGTCATCGACTTCATCTTGTCCTGAGACAACATCATCGCGAGACTCACTATCAATAATCGGCCCTTCAGGACCTGCTAGTGTATCACTGGTCGCAGGTGCTTTTTCTATGGCCTGTTTTTCTTGTTGTTGATGACCATCTTCTTGACTGCCAAACACAGTTAAGAGATTAATTAAACTGTCTTCTACTTCACGCACTAATTCGATGACTCGGCGGATAACCTGCCCCGTTAAGTCTTGATAGTCCTGAGCCATCAACACATTAGTCATCAAACCTTGTAATTCGTCGGTTTTGGTGTGCGAGTTATTCATGAACTTATCTAAGCTATGACATAACGATTTAAATTCACCGAGTTCAATTTCTCGGCTCATTAAACGATCCCAAGTGGGTTTTATTGTTGCGATTTCATCAGCAAGTTGTTGTGCAATCGGTAAACTTGCTTCAACCGCATCCATGGTTTTATTTGCGGCGCTTTCTGTCATTTCCATAACATAATTTAAGCGCTGCTTAGCGTCTGGGATCGCTTCGGTAGTTAAATCGGCGAGACGAGTATCTAAGTCAAAGTTTTTTAACGCTTCATGAAGCTGACGCGTCAATTTACCGACTTCAGCAAACAACTCTGATTGTTCTTTCGATGCAGCTTCAAGAATCAGCTTATCGGCTTTTTCTTGTTCACCATTTTCAAGATACTCAACAAGTTGACGAGCTTGCTCTAAACTTATTTGAGGCGCAGCAAGTGCTGACATAAGCCTCTCCCCTTAGATTAACCTAAACGTTCGAACACTTTTTCCAATTTGGTTTTAAGTGTCGCAGCAGTGAATGGTTTAACGATATAGCCATTAACACCTGCTTGAGCAGCAGCAACAATTTGTTCTTTTTTCGCTTCAGCTGTCACCATTAATACAGGAATATGCTTAAGGCTATCATCAGCACGAATTGCGCGTAACAAATCAATACCTTGCATACCAGGCATGTTCCAATCTGTTACAACAAAATCAAATTCTTGATTTTGTAGCATTGGTAATGCTGTTGAACCGTCGTCAGCTTCCTGCACATTGGTAAAACCTAAATCCCTTAATAGATTTTTAATGATACGTCTCATTGTAGAAAAATCATCAACAACAAGAATTTTCATGTTTTTATCCAAAACATCCTCCGGTGAGGTTTGAACCTTTATTTACTTACTACTAATTAATCCAGTCATTGATTTTTGCTTTGAGCTTAATCATCGCCTGACCATGTATTTGACTCACACGCGACTCGCTAACATCGAGTATGTGTCCTATTTCTTTTAAGTTCATTTCGTCGTTGTAGTACAAAGACAAAACAAGAGCATCTCTTTCTGGTAACGATTGGATTGCCGTTAATAGAGACTGGTTAAACCGCTCATTTTTAACGTTATTAAACGGTTTGTCTAGTCCTAAATCCTGACCTACTGGTGTGATGACGTCTTCATCTACGCCTAAGTCTTCTATACCTAATACTTTACTCGAATTTACATCATGTAGAATATGATGGTACTCATCCAGTGTAATATCAAGTTTTTCAGCTACTTCAGTGTCTTTTGGTTCACGATTTAGCGTACTTTCTAATTCAGATATGGTTTCAGCCACAAGGCGGGCATTGCGGTGAACTGAGCGAGGAGCCCAATCACCTCTACGAATTTCGTCTAACATCGCACCACGAATACGAATACCTGCGAAAGTTTCGAAGCTTGCACCTTTGCTTGCATCAAAGTTTTTTGACGCTTCAATCAGGCCAATCATACCTGATTGAATTAAATCATCGAGTTGTACACTGGCAGGTAAACGAGCAATTAGATGGCACGCCACTTTTTTAACTAAAGAGGCATGTTTTTCAACAATCGCATTCAGATTCTGTGCTGATTGATATCCCATCGCTTTATTCACCGATGTTGTCATAGTTAGCCGTTTACTAGTTTTTCAATAAAAAATTCTAAATGGCCAGACGGTTGATTAGGGATCGGCCACTTAACTGCTTTTGTTGCTAATGTTTTAAACGCCACCGCTGCCGGTGAGTTCGGGAATAATTCAACAATCACTTTTTGACGACGCGTTGATTTACGCATGTTCTCGTCATAAGGAATGGTTGCTACTAACTCCATTGAAACATCTAAAAAACGATCCGTTACTTTTGAAAGTTTAGCAAATAATTCTTGCCCTTCACGCATACTGCGCACCATATTGGCAACGATTTTAAATTTGTATACGCCATGCTCACGGCTCAGGACTTTAATAAGTGCGTAAGCATCGGTAATTGAGGTAGGTTCATCACATACAACCACAACAACATCTTGGGCTGCACGAGAAAAGCTTAATACCATGTCAGAAATACCCGCGGCGGTATCGACAATTAAAATATCAAACTCGGTGTTTAACTCGCTAAAAGCGCGAATAAGGCCTGCATGCTCTGAAGGTGTTAATTCCACCATGCTTTGTGAGCCAGACGTTGCTGGTACAATTTTGATGCCTGCAGGGCCTTCAACAAGAATTTCATCAAGCTCACACTCGCCTGATAAAACATGAGATAAGTTACGTTCAACACGAAGGCCAAGCATTACGTCACAGTTTGCCAGACCTAAATCGGCATCTAATACTAATACACGATTACCTAGCTGACCTAATGCGATTGCGGTATTGAGTGAAACGTTGGTTTTACCCACACCACCTTTACCGCCAGTAACAGCGATAACTTTAACGCCACTATTATTATTTTGATTCATTTTGCGCAGGCCGCTTGCTTGATCTAATACTGTGTTAATCATACATCCCTACTGTGTTCGACGCTACTGCTTGACGTCTTGAATGTTGTGCTTTTGCTCGTTTTAAATACAATTGTTCAGCTTTTTTCACTAGTTTTTCAGCATTCGCTACGCGAATATCCTCAGGAACGCGCTGACCGTTAGTAAGATACCCTATTGGCAGACGATTTTGAATCGCTATGCTAATAATCTCACCTAAACTTAAAGATTCATCCAATTTAGTGAAGATACAGCCACTTAGGTGAACCTTTTTAAAGTGTCTTACGGTTTCTTGCAAGACATTAATCTGTGCTGTTGCACTTAATACTAAATAACTACGAATATCAACACGCTGATTACGCATTAGGGTGTTTAATTGCTCAGTTAAACGTAAGTCGCGTTGGCTCATACCCGCTGTGTCTATTAATACTAGACGCTTATTACGTAAATGGTATAACACTTCTGCTAATTCATTCGCATCTTTTACTTGCTTTACGCCACAACCAATAATACGACCATAAGTCGCCAATTGTTCGTAGGCACCAATTCTGTAAGTATCAGTAGTGATCAACGCCACTTTATCGGCGCCATATTTTTGCGCACCTAATGCAGCTAGTTTTGCAACTGTGGTAGTTTTACCAACGCCTGTTGGACCCACTAACGCAAATACACCGCCTTGACGCAATATTTCGTTATTCGTTGTATGCATTTGGTTTTCAACCATTTGCAGTAATGCTTGCCATGCTTGTTGGCGAGATACATCGTCAGGAATGAAACACGCCATTTGCTCTGCTACATTACGCTCAATGCCCATACCTGCTAAACGGTCAATCATACACGCACGAGTCGGATCGCGACGAGCCATGTCTTGTTGCATTAAGCCAGAAACTTGGTGTTCAAGTAATTGACGGATCGCGTTCATTTCTTCGCGCATGGTCGTCATTTCTGATTGATTAGCTGGCGCAGCGCTTTTGTGCTCTGCAGGTGAATCTAAATCATCAAAACCAGAATCTAAGTCGTCATCAAAACCTAAGCTATGTGCTTGAGTTTGCACACGAGGCGCTGCTTGTTGTTGAAAACGAGGAGCGTGTGCATACTCAGGTTGTTGTTGCTGATAGCTAGGTGCTTTAGGCTGATAGTGCTCACTGGTATCGATACCAGATTGGCTAAACATTGATGCAAGCTCTGGCGAACGAGGGCGTGGGGCTTGACGCTCAAGTAACGCTTGTAGGCTATCAGCAACTTTCGCTTGCGGCTCAGGTTTAGCACGCATAGGCTCAGGTTTAACAAAGTTATGCTGTGGAGCAGGTGCTGATTGTGCCACTACTGGTTTAGCTTCGGCTTTCGGGGCTGCTTTGTCATAGTCTACTGCTGCAACGATTTCAACGCCGTTAGCAAGCTTTTTGTTCGACATAATAACCGCATCAACACCTAGTTCATCTTTCACTTCTTTCAGTGCAGTGCGCATATCTTTAGCAAAAAAACGTTTAATTTTCATGGTTCACCCCTTTACTATCCTATTGTTGGCCTACTGAGCTGACAATCTTAATCTGTCTTTCGTCTGGTACCTCTTGGTAAGACATCACCCTTAAACCTGGGATGGTGTACTTAACGAAGCGAGATAACACAGTACGTAACATTCCTGACGTTAACAGTATCGAAGGTTCACCGGCCATTTCTTGGTTTTGATGCGCTTCATTCAATGATTGTTGAAGTCGCTCTGCAAGGCCTGGCTCTATTCCGGCACCTTCGTCACCTGCATTCTGAAGTGACTGATGCAACATCTGTTCCAACTCAGGCGCCAAGGTTATGACAGGGATCTCAGAAGACATACCAACAGCGTCTTGAACGATAAGTCTGCGCAGTGAAATTCGCACTGCAGCCGTTAGTACATCAGGGTCTTGGCTACGCGGGCCATACTCAACAAGGGTTTGAACAATTGAACGCATATCGCGAATTGCTACCCCTTCATTGAGTAAGTTTTGTAGCACTTTAACAACAGTAGTAAGTGGTAATACGTCAGGAACCAGACCTTCAACAAGTCGAGGATGGCTCTTCGCTAACATATCTAATAAGTTTTGAACTTCTTCATGACCCAGTAGTAAAGCTGCGCTATTAGTGAGTAACTGACTAATATGAGTTGCAACCACAGTCGCGGAATCAACCACAGTATAGCCAAGTGACTGTGCTTCATCTTTTTGATCAGGTTTGATCCATACTGCATCTAGACCAAATGCAGGATCTTTTGTTGCAACCCCTTTGATTGGACCAAATACTTGGCCTGGGTTGATTGCTAACTCATCACCATGTTTCAACTCACCCTCACCGCTTGAAACACCCATCATAGTGATTCTGTAAGCATTCGGATCAAGTTCTAAGTTATCGCGAATGTGCACAGGAGGTACCAAGAAGCCAAGCTCCTGAGACAGTTTCTTACGCACACCTTTGATACGATTTAACAGTTCCCCACCTTGAGATTGGTCAACAAGTGGAATTAAGCGATAACCCACTTCTAAACCAATAACATCAACTTGCTGTACGTCATCCCAGCCAAGTTCTTTTTGCTCTTGTTTATTAGCAACACCTGTACCTGGCGCACCACCATTTGCTTCTTGCTCTGCTTTTTCGGCTTCAGCTTTGGCTTTTTGTTGTTGGGTGAAATAAGCAAGGTAACCTAGTAATGCACCTAAACTTAAAAATGCGATATGCGGCATACCTGGTACTAGACCCATGATGATCAAAATACCTGATGCGATATAAAGAGACTTTTCGTTACCTAACTGGTTCTTAACTTGATCGCCCATATTGTGCGATTCATTTTGACGGGTAACAACGATTGCAGTACCGATTGACAGTAACAGTGAAGGTAGCTGTGCAACAAGACCATCACCAATGGTCAGTAAGGTATACACTTCCATTGCACGACTGAACGATAAATCATGTTGGATCATACCAACAAATAAACCACCAACGATGTTAATCACTAGAATAACGATACCCGCTATTGCATCGCCTTTTACGAACTTACTCGCACCATCCATTGAACCATAGAAATCGGCTTCGCGGGTTACTTCTTCACGGCGTTCACGGGCTTGCTCTGCACTGATAAAACCAGCGTTTAAGTCAGCGTCAATCGCCATTTGTTTACCTGGCATTGCATCAAGAGTAAAGCGAGCTGATACTTCTGAAATACGGCCAGCACCTTTGGTGATAACCACAAAGTTAATAATGATTAAAATCAGGAAGACCACTAAACCAACAGCATAGTTACCGCCGATAACAACCGAGCCAAAGGCCTCGATAACTTTACCGGCTGCATCCCCACCATTATGACCTTCGAGTAATACTACACGGGTACTGGCGACATTCAGCGCTAAGCGCATGATAGTTGCAATTAGTAGTACCGCGGGGAACATACCAAATTCAAGGGGTTTCATGGTGTAAACCGTGACCAGCAACACCACCAGCGCTAACGCGATATTAAACGAAAAAAGAATATCTAAAAGAAATGGTGGCAGGGGTAAAATCACCATGCCCAGCGCAGCAAGTACCATTAATGGCGTGCCGATACCCTTCGCATATTCTTTTTTATCTCTGTTAAGTTGTTGTAATACCGCTTTAAATTCCATAATTCAACAATTTCAAAAAATTGACACTACACGGAATTTGCAATAACTATTCCAAGTTACATTGCTACTTATTAATATTTATAAGCATCGGGTATTGGGAGCTTTTTATTGAGTGGTACAGGGCGTTTTCCACGTCCTTTTTGGAAGCGTTTTAACTGGAAGACATAAGCCAGAACTTGCGCAACAGCAGTGAATAGCTGATCGGGTATTTGATGGCCGACATCGGTGGTGTGATACAGGGCACGTGTAAGCATTGGCGATTCAACAATGGGGACATCATTCCCCTTACCTACTTTACGAATTTGCATGGCAAGCTCATCGACCCCTTTGGCAATCACAATTGGTGCGCCAGCCTTGGCTGTGTCGTACTTAAGCGCGACTGAGTAGTGCGTCGGGTTGGTTACGATAACATCAGCATCGGGTACATCTTGCATCATCCGTCTTTGCGACATTTCACGCTGTGTACGACGGATACGGGCTTTTATTTGCGGATCACCCTCAGAGTTTTTATATTCGTCTTTCACCTCTTGTAGGGTCATTTTAAGCTGTTTGTGGTGCTTATGGCTTTGATAAGGGGCATCAATCGCAGCAATGAGTATCAAAGTACAAGTCAAACCTAAGAACATCCAAGATAGGATTTCGAGAGCATGAATAAAATTACCCGGCGCGCTTTCAATACTTAAATGCAGAATTTCATCGAAAAAGGTATTAATTAAGAACACCGCAAAACCGGCAACCACAACAAATTTTAAAATTGACTTAACCAGCTCTACCCCTGCTTGCGGGCCGAGCATACGTTTAATGCCTTTTGCAGGCGACATTTTACTTGCTTTTGGTGCTGCCGCTTGCCAACTGAAGTTATAGCCTCCTAAGAGCGTATTACCAATAAATGCAGCTATTACGATGATCAATACGAACATAGCCATGGGGAATAATAACGCATCTGCGACTATGCCCCACACTGAAAACATCTTAGTGGTATCGTAGGTTTCATTGCGATTAAGGCTTAATAAACGCCCCATCACATTATACAGACCTTTGCCAATTTCAGGGCCATACAGCAATAGCGAGACTGCCGAGAAGATAAGTACGAACATGGTGCCTAGCTCTTTCGAGCGAGCAACCTGACCCTTTTTCTTGGCGTCGTCTATTTTTTTCCCGGTGGGTTCTTCGGTTTTTTCTTGACCTGAATCTTCAGCCATGGCGTGCTCCTAAGGTGTACAACCAACAAGGCTGCACATTAACTCAACCATTTTTAACCACTGAAACTCAAATTGAGTCATGAAGTTACCTAGCGTTGCCCAAATAATCACGAGCCCTGCCACTAAGGTAAACGGAAAACCAATCGAAAAAATATTTAACTGCGGTGCTGCACGGGTCATTACACCAAACGACATGTTAATCACCAGCATGGCTGTCAGTGGTGCTAAAGCAAGTACCAAAGCGGTAGTGAACATCCAGCCACCCCACGTAACGATATCCCAGTAGTGATCAACTGACCACCAATTACCATCGATTGGTAAGACTTCAAAACTATGAATGACCATTTGGATCATCATTAAATGACCATTAAAAACAAAAAACAGTAAGGTCGCCAGAATCAAATAAAACTGACCAACTGCTGGCACGTTTAAGCCATTTGATGGGTCAACAACAGACGCAAAACCAAGACCGGTTTGCATCGCAAGTATTTGTCCAGCAAGAACAAAGGTATTAAGGAGTAAGGTTGATGCGAACCCGATTGCCACACCAATCAGCATTTGCTGAATTACCACAAGAACCATTTCAAACGAGAACAGATTATTAAAAGTTGCTTGCGGCAGCATAGGCACAGCGACAAAGGTGACCACCACAGCTAAACCTAGCTTAATACGGGTTGGTACATTCCTGGCGCCAAGCCCTGCCATGATCATAATCATGGAACTAATACGCACCAAAGGCAGCAAAAAGTCGCTGAGCCATTGAATGATGACAGCAAACGGAAATTCCATTTAGCCTGCAATCTCCGGTATCGACATCACTAATCGAATAAAATAATCCATGAGTTCTTGGGTAAACCAGTGACCGCCAACAATAAGCGCACTGATAGTGATTAGTAAGCGTGGTAAAAAGCTTAATGTTTGCTCATTGATTGAGGTTGCCGCTTGGAAAACAGCAACAACAAGACCAACTAACAAGCCTGGCACCACAATAGCCGATACTAATTTAATGACTAAAAACAAAGCATCACTTAGTATATCGACAAAAATTTCTGGTTCCATTTTGTGCCTCCGACCTAATTAAGTGCCTTGAATTGCATCGCTATACCCCAAGCCCAAAACTCTTCGCAAGCGTGCCCATTACTAGGCTCCAACCATCCACTAACACAAATAGCATGATCTTAAAGGGTAACGACACAATCATTGGTGAAAGCATCATCATACCCATTGCCATTAATACCGAAGCGACGACTAAATCCACAATCAAAAATGGGATAAAAAACATAAAGCCAATGATAAAGGCTGTTTGCAGTTCGCTGGTAACAAACGCAGGGATCAACACAATAAGCGGCGTGTCTTCTGGCGAATCGAGTTTGTCGTAACCGGCTATTTTCGCGAAGGTTTCTAAATCTTTAACCCTAACTTGCGAAAGCATAAACGCCTTCATTGGCTCTTTGGCAAGCTCTAACGCTTGCACGGAGGTAACCTGTTCATTTAAGTAAGGCTCTATAGCACGCTCATTCACCTGTTGATAAATTGGCGCCATAATAAAGATACTTAAAAACAGTGACATACCTAACAATATTTGATTCGATGGAGTTTGTTGCAGACCGATTGCTTGACGCAAAATAGCCAATACCACAATGATCCGAGTGAATGATGTCATCATAATGACCGCAGCTGGGATAAAACTCAGCGCTGTCATTATCGCTAACACTTGTAGCGTCACAGAGTAATCTTGAGAACCATCAGGGTTGGTGGTAATGGTCAGTGCTTCTATACCCTCAGCATTAACTGATGGCAGAAATAACACACTTGCTAAAATAAGTATCCACTTGATCATAGCGTTAATTCTTTTTATTTGAAGGTGATTGTGGGTTCAGTAACTTACCAAATTTTTTAGCAAGCTCTGGCAATTCTTTTTCTTGTAATGGTGTTTCTAGCTTGTGCAGGTAATTAATACTGTGCGGGGTCACACCAATTAAGTGCTGAGCGTTATCAATTTCAATGACCATTAAGCGTTCACGAGAGCCCAAAGGCAAACTACGCACAACTTTAAACTCATCACTATTGGCAAGATTTGGGTTTAATTTTTTTACCAAAAAAGCCAATGCAACAATAACGACCAACACTAAAAGCAAAGACATCACCATAGACAGTAAATCTGCCGTCGGTGATGCCGTTGGAAATGCAGTGCTCGACGCACTCGCTAAAGCGATTAACACATTCATCGTAACTTTTTAATACGTTCAACTTGGCTAATAACGTCAGTTAAACGAATACCAAACTTATCGTTTACCACAACGACTTCACCGTGAGCGATAAGCGTCCCATTAACCAACACATCAAGAGGCTCACCAGCAACACGGTCTAGTTCAACCACTGAACCTTGGTTTAGCTGTAGTAAATTACGAATATTGATTTTTGAACGACCCACTTCCATCGAAATAGTGACGGGAATGTCTAAGATGGTATCGAGTTTGCGTTTTTCATCGCCAGAGAGCTCATGTCTCTCATCTTTTAATTCATCAAGCTCTGCCACAGCAGCATCGCTTGAGGCATTTTCGGCTTCCTCAGCTTCGGCTAAGGCCGCTGCCCATTCGTCCATTGTATCTTGATCATCACTCATTATGTTTAACCTTATAAATCGACTACCAGTCTAAATCTACACCTTCAGATAAATGTAGATCTTCTTCTAGTTCTGCTAATTCTGCATCTGAATCCAGTTTTTTGCCACCTTTTGTGAACACATGTAGTTCTGACTTAACTGATTCAGGGCGTTTAATTTTTTCGCTAATTTGGAGTGCCACATTGTCACGAGAACGACCCATTTTCGCTCTAAAGGTCGGCAGCTCTTCAATAAATACGGTGATATGTTCTGGCATTTCAACAGGGATAATATCGCCAGCTTTAAGCTCCATGATTTGTTGCAGCGTTAAATCAACTTCAAGTAATTGCGTTGATAAATCCACTTCAACATCCATGATTTCATCACGCAGTGCCTTACTCCAACGCAAGTCGGTATCTTCAGTGTCTGATTGCACACCAGCATCAAGTAATTCACGGATTGGCTCAAGCATTGAGTAAGGTAATGCGATATGGAAATCACCACCCCCACCGTCAAGCTCAATATGGAAAGAGCTAATAACAACGACTTCGGTCGGACTTACGATGTTAGCCATTGCAGGGTTTACTTCTGAGTCAAGGTACTCAAAAGACACGTCCATAACTGGTGCCCATGCTTCTTTATAATCTTCAAAGATGATTTTAAGCAGCATTTGTACGATACGGCGCTCTGTTGGGGTAAATTCACGGCCTTCAATTTTTGCATGATAACGGCCATCACCACCAAAGAAGTTATCCACCAAAATGAATACTAAACGCGCTTCCATGGTAATTAAGCCAGTCCCTTTTAACGGACGAAAACGGACCATGTTTAAGCTGGTTGGCACGAATAAGGTATGGATGTATTCGCCAAACTTAATCATCTGCACGCCGTTAATTGACACCTCAGCGGTGCGGCGCATCATATTAAATAGGCTAATTCGCATATGACGGGCAAAACGTTCATTCACGATTTCCAAGGTCGGCATACGACCACGGACAATACGATCTTGTGATGAGAAGTCATACTGTAGAGTATTACTGTCTAAATCATCACCGTCGTGAATATCTTCCTCTTCGACTTCATCAACGCCGTGTAAGAGCGCATCAATTTCGTCTTGAGATAATAAATCGCTCACGCTGACCCCTTATTGCATCACAAAGCCGGTAAATAATACCCGCTCAATCACTTTGCTGCCTTCAACATCATTTAATGCTGATTGCACTTTTTCAAGTGCTGCTACACGCACTGATTCTTTACCTTCGCTGGTACCTAATTCATCAGCTGTCGTGGTAGAAAGTACGCTTAACAATGTACTTTCGATAAGTGGAATATGCTTTTTCGCAGTTTCTTCATTTACTTCACCACGCACTAGCAACTGTACTTTTATCTGCACGATTCGGTCGCGGCTAGCGCCTGGCACGTTAAAAACAAATGGACGTGGCATGGCTACATAAAGGGCTGAGCCAACTTGTGCCGAACTTGATGGTGCAGCAACCTCAGCAGCGGTTGTTTCATCTGCCAAACTCTCTTCCGGAGCATCACCACCCATAAACAAAAAGTAACCTGCTGCTGCACCAACAATCAACACTACAGCAGCAATGATGATAATCAGCTTCTTTTTGCCTTTACCTGTATCTTCTATTTCTAAATTTGCTTCTTCGGCCATTGTCAATTCCTTCAGCGTTACAGCTATTAGCTCATCATGCTGTAACTATTTTATTTCTTATAATAGCAGGACTTATGCATAGTAATCTATTGATGATGACGATTGTTGTCGAGAAGTTTCTGAGCTTTGCGCTGATACTTCTGGTTGTTGCTCATCTGTTTGTTGATTTCCAGCGAACTGCCCCTGCCCTGACTGCCCATCTTGTTGCTCAGGGCTACCTTGCTGAATACTGCTCTCACCCAGCTCAATCCCTTGTTGTGCTAACATTTCTCTTAAACGTGGCATTGACTGCTCTAATGCCTCTTTAGCCTGCTGATTTTGCACTACAAAATTAATTTGAGCTTGCTCAGCATCACTACGTATACGAATTTGCATACTGCCCATTTCTGGCGGGTCTAAGCGAATTTCAGCTTCTTTATTATTAATATTTAATAATGCACTCACGCGCTCTTGAAGCATCTTCGCTGCATCACTTTTTATGATGTTTATCGCTTGCATTACACCAGGGTCAACGCTCACTGATTTAGATTGAGCCTGCGTTTGTGTTGTTTGCGTATGCATTGTTTGTACATCAAGCGCTTGCTCATATTGCTGATGCGCCACTTCATAAGCACCAGTTTGAGTCGCCGTATTCAATGGCGCCGTTAATTGATTAAATAATTGCGCCACACGGGGCGTCACTGCCTCTTGGGTGCGTTCGCTATTGAGCTTAACCTCTTGCTCTGCGGTGACGTCTTCACCAGCAATCGCTTCACTCACCTGCGCTGCAACTTGCGCTGTGTTATTTTGTTTCGCTTTATTATTTTCAGCATTGACCGTTACTGCACTTACTGGCATCGCTGTACTGGCTGTTGCAGGGGTATTAATTGCCTCTGTAAGCACCGTTTGTGCCGCAGATAATTTTTCGTACTGAGCTGTGCCCGGCGTTAGCGTTTGAAGCTGAGCATTCACTTTGTTTAACAGTGCTTGCTGTTCATCTTTACTAAGAGCAGTAAGCTGCTTTTCTACGCTTGCAGGCAGTTTGCTATCAAGGGCTTTATTATCTGCGAGTTTAACGTCTTGCTGCGTCTGACTGTCATCAGCAATTTCTGGCTCTACAGCTTGTTGTGATACAACACTCTGTGTAGTTTGTGTTGTAGGCTTACTACTCATCACATCAGTCAATAGCGACTTGATTGTTGCCACCTCATCAGCACCAAGCTTGTTATCAGCTTTTAGTTGATTTATTTGTTGCTCAAGTTGCTTTTGTTGTTCAGACGTTAAAGATAACCCCTTAGCGAACTCACTTACCGTTTGTCCATCACCACTTTGCACTTTTGCAAATAGGCTAACGATTGACTTATCTGTTACTGGTTTTTCTGTAAATGCTAGTTCTAACTTGATTGCTGCGTCAGTTGGTTTGTCTGATGTTCTCGCTGCGCTTGCTGCATCGCTTTTTTGAACTACCAACTCATCAGTAGCTAGATTTACCGCTGACTTATCACCGTTGTTTTGTGCTTGCTTTGCCGTCACATCAGCCGTTTTCACATCACTTTGAGTGCCATTATCTGTATCGCTAAGTAGTTTGTTTAAAGCAACTTTGCTTGTCTCATTTGTATCAGGCACTTTTTCTTCAGATGATTTTAATGTGTCTACATTCGCTGATTGTTTTTTGGCGCTATTTAAAAGAGCGTCTACATCAACTGCTGTTTCTTTACTGTCAATTACTTGTGCTGCACTGGCAATGTTAGCCACCTGAGGTTTTGTATCAGGCGTATTAACAGCAGACACACCCTGCTTTTCTTTATCGGTTAATGGGCTATCAACAATGGGGGTCACGCTATCTTTTGGCGGTAAATCACCCATCGCTTTTAGTTGGCTATCAACCGCTGTCGCAACTTTTGACTTGTGTAATAAGCTTGATACAGAATTGTCATCTTGTGCTACGATTTTTGAATCATCGGTCTTTGCAACCTCTGTCATCGGTGACGGTATAACCGGTGTAATAGTATCGATTGGGGTTGGCTTTTTATCAACAACCACCGGACTAAACTCATTATTTCCAATCAGTTTATTAACTTTCGTACTCATTGCTTGAGCTGCATTTATTTGTGAAAGTAATGAATTTTCTTCGTCTTCGACAAGGGCGAGTTCATCGCCTTGCTCTTTAGTTACAGCTTCATTACGAATATCTGGACTTGTTTTAGATTGCTGCTCTGTAGACGTGGTAGCAGTTGCAACTTTAGCATCACTAGTTGTGTTCTCATCACCTAATTTGGCATCTGATTTAGGCTCTTCAGAAAGACTAATAGCTTTAGTTTCATCAACAGAGTCAGTGTCGGTGTCGGTATCACTTTTTGGTTGAGATTTGGTACTTGCATGCGCGTTTGCCGCTTCACTTGCTTCTGTGAGTGAAGTTAAAAAGCTTAATCCCGATGCTTTTTCGTTAGACTCTATGTCTTTGCCTGAAAAACCAGTACCTTGCTCAGTTTTAACCTGCAAATTGATATCACTGATCGCCATAATTCACCTAACCTAGTAACCTAAAGAAATGAGGCAATTTGCCGCCGCAAGTGCCAAAATTAATGCTTCTGATTAAGTAAATGCAATTAACATGCCTAAAAAGGTTAGAATTTTAGAGAAGTGCGTTTTTAAGCTGACGCTGATAAAACTGATTTGAAGCAAATTCGTCTAACATTTTTTGCTCTGCTTTCGCCACCAGCATCGCTTGCTTTTCAGCTTGCTTTTCAATCAACTTCGCCACTGCTTTTGCTTTAACTTGCTGTTTTAACCACAAGGCTTTTCGCTGAGTGACTACTTGTTTTGCAGTATTCACAGTACTTGCTTGCTGGCGTATGGCTTCTTCAATTTTCGCGATAAACGCATGATATTGACTAAACCCGGCACTAGACAAACCAGAACGCCCTTTCAAATGTAACTGCTGAGAATACTCCATGCGAAAGTTATTCAACCCTTGCAGTTTTTGTTGATTACTTTGTAAGTGCTGCTGCGCTTTTAAGTAATCCATACGTAATGATTCTTCTTTATCGCTCTCAAGTTTTAACAATAAATCAAGTTTACTTTTAGCCATTAGCCTTGTCCTAATAACTGCGCAAGACCTTGCAGACCATCATCATAACTAATAACGTCTTTCATGCCTTGCTGAAGGAATTGATTGACTCGCGGCATCATATTGATTGCTTGGTCGAGCATAGGGTCGGTGCCTTTTTGATAGGCCCCTAACGTGATCATGTCTTTGTTCTGTTGATACATTGAATACACTTGCTTAAGCACTCGGGCTTGTTGCATATGCGCTTCTGAAACAACCTGTGGCATAACACGAGAAATCGATTTTTCGATATCAATGGCTGGATAATGACCACTGTCGGCTAAATCTCGAGATAAAACAATGTGACCATCTAAAATAGCGCGGGCCGAGTCAGCGATTGGGTCTTGCATATCATCGCCCTCACTAAGTACAGTGAAGAACGCTGTAATGGCACCTTGCCCTTCACCACCATTACCAGCACGCTCCACCAGCGCAGGCAATTTAGCAAATACTGAAGGCGGGTAACCTTTGGTTGCCGGAGGCTCGCCAACCGCTAAGGCGATTTCACGTTGTGCCATGGCATAACGGGTAACAGAGTCAAGTAATAACAACACGTTAAGGCCTTGATCGCGGAAGTATTCCGCAATCGTCACTGCACTTTCACAGCCTTTTAAACGCATTAATGGCGAAGCATCGGCAGGAGCTGCAACCACCACTGAGCGCTTACGACCTTCAACGCCAAGGATTTCTTCAATGAATTCTTTTACCTCACGGCCACGCTCACCCACAAGCCCTACCACGATCACATCCGCTTCAGATCCGCGGGTCATCATCCCCAGTAACACTGACTTACCGACACCAGAGCCTGCAAACAGACCCATACGCTGGCCTTGACCTACGGTAATAACAGAATTGATGGCTCGTACACCCACGTCCATAGGCTGACTAATTGGACGTCTTGCCAGCGGGTTAATTGGGTTTTGCGCAAACTTTAGGTAATGCTCAGCATTAATAGCACCTAAGCCATCAAGTGGGCGACCAAGACCATCCACCACTCGGCCAAGTAAGCTCATGCCAACCGGCAACCCGGTTTCGTTTACTTTTGGGATAACTCGCGCACCAGGCAGTACGCCAGAGATGTGATCATTTGGCATTAAATAAAGTGTTTGGTCGTTAAACCCCACAACTTCAGCATCAACAAAGCCGTTTATCGTCTCAATTTTACATTGACTGCCAACGGGCGCTCTAAGACCTTTTGCTTCCAGTGTTAAACCGACAACACGCGTCAGAATACCGGCAACAGCCGGTTTAGGAGCCTTGATATGTTTTTCATAGCGCTGTAAGCGTTCGCTAAGAGTCATTGATTGAGCACTCATGATGAGCCTAAAAAGTGTTAGATACCACTACTATGCAAAAAGTTTTCCAACGTTTCTTTGACGCGGGTTTTTATTGTCATATCGAGCGATGATTGCGGGGTTTTAATTTCACAACCACCACGCTCTAAGGTTGGCTCAGCCACTAACTGCCAATGGTTATCTGCAATGGTTTGTTCGCCATAACTTTCGGTAATTAAAGCGATGTCATCAGGATGTAAGTGAATACGTACTTTCGCTTGCTCTTCACCTAATGCGTCAATGGCTTGCTTTAATGCATGCAAAATAATCTCTGGGGAGGTTTTAATTTCTTGGTAAACTAAGACCTCTGTCAGCATCACTGCTAACTGCACTAACTGCTTCTCTGCACTTTCATCAACTTTTGATAATGGCTGAGATAAGCTATCAAGTAAGCTTCTTAACGTGGTTAGTTGCTCTTCTAAAATTGGCTTGATTTCTTCTTGGCCTTGTTCTTTACCAAGTTCAACGCCTTCTTTAAAGCCCGCTTCTTTACCTTCATGTGCGCCCTTTTCAAAGCCATCAATGTAGCCTTGTTCATGGCCTTGCTTTAACCCTTCTTCGAAGGCATCTTGACGAATTCGTTCAAGCTCTGCCATGGTTAAAGCTGGGATCTCAGGCTCTTCAGGTTGTTCTTCAACCTGCTGTTTTTGCTGCTCTTTGCGGTATAAGTCAGCTAAAGGCGTGCCATACGCTGTAGAGCGCCCTGCCAGTTTTCGGGTATCTTGTGCAACATCAGGAATCGGCCAGTTTTCCAGTAATTCATCGACTGCTTCACTGGCATGCACAGGACGTCCGGTATGAAACGAAGGCTTAGTCATGGTTTACAGGAACTCCTCACCACCACCGCCACCAAGCATAATTTCGCCTGAGTCAGCTAAACGACGTGCCGTTGAAAGAATTTCTTTTTGTGCTGCTTCTACTTCACTAATACGAACAGGGCCCATCGCCTCTAAATCATCAGCAAGTAACTCTGCGGCACGTTTCGACATATTACCCAAGATTTTCTCTTTCAGGGCTTCATCTGTACCTTTGATTGCTTTCATCAGTACATCTTGCTGTACTTCGCGCAGGATCGCTTGGATACCACGGTCTTCAACGTCCATTAAGTTCTCAAATACAAACATAAGGTCTTGGATTTGCTGCGACATTTCTTCATCGTGTTCACGGATTGAATCCATTAACTGACCTTCGATATTGGTATCTAGGTAGTTCATGATATCAGCAGCCGCTTTTAAGCCGCCCATTTTCGCAGCTTGCGCACCTGCTTGGCCTGCGAACTGTTTCTCCATGATTTCGTTCAGCTCTTGCAATGCTGCAGGTTGAACTTCTTCAAGGTTAGCAATACGCATGGTTAAATCTAAGCGCACTTTTTCTGGGAATTGCGACAAGATTTCAGCTGATTGCTCAGGTTCTAAATAGGATAAAACAATGGTTTGAATCTGCGGGTGCTCATTACGAATAATATTCGCTACTTGTTTTGAGTCCATCCACTTCAATGAATCAAGACCTTTCGCTCCTGAACCCATAACAATTTGGTCGATAAGGCTGGCAGCCTTATCTTCACCAAGAGCTGCAGTAAGCGCTTTTTTGATAAAGTCTTCAGATTGGAAACCAATGGTACTGAAGCTTTGAATTTGCTCAATAAACAAATTATGTACTGCGCTAATTTTCGCTTGCGATAAATCATCTAGCGCAGCCATTGCCATACCCACTTTTTGCACTTGCTTTGGCTCTAAGTGTTTAAGGATTTGCGCAGCATCTTCTTCTGATAAGCTCAGCAATAAGATTGCCGCCTTATCAACACCGTCTAATTTATCAACATCAAACGCCGGTGGTAGTTGTTTTTGTTCTTGATCAGTCATCTTCTGTTAACCACGCTTTCACTACTTGAGAAGACAGTTCTGGTTCATTTGCAACCAATGCTCGAACTGCTTTGAGTAAATCTTCATCGCCATGTAAGTCTGGCAGCTGTAGTGTACCATCACTTGAGAATCCTACAGCAGCAGAGTCAAATTCTTTATTTAGCATATCTAGCGTACTATCACCAATATCTACACCTGCACTTAATGCATCTTCATCATAATCTTCAAGTGTATCGTCTGGGTAGATTAGACGTTTCAGCATTGGTCTTACTACGAATACAATCAGTACGATGATAACCAGTGCACCTAATGCTAAGCGTAGCATCTTCATGAACCAATCTTGTTCCCAAAGCGGCACTTCGGCTGCCATTTCTGTGTCTTCGCGAACAAATGGCACTGTGACAACTTCAAGTGCATCACCACGTTGCATGTCAAAGCCTACACCACCTTGTAGTAAACGACGGATATTTGACAATGCTTCAACAGAGCGAGGAACCATGGTCGTTTCACCGTTTTCACCTACTTGTGGTACATAATCAACGGCAACTGACACACTGATGCGACGAATAACCCCTGTTTGCTGACGTTTATGTGAGATTGTTGTATCTAGCTCGTAGTTGCGTGTTGCTTCTTTATGCGAACGACTAGGATTTGTTGCTGAACCCGCACTGCCTTGGCCTGCAATTTCAGGAATATTAGAATTTACTGGCGGCTGATTTGTGAGTGCTCCTGGAATACCCACAGCAAGACCACCAATGTTATTTTCTTCGAATGTCGTTTCACTGCGCACAGCAGGTAGGTCTGGGTTATAACGTTTTTGTGTTTCTTCTACGGCGCTAAAATCCATATTTAAATCAACTTGCGCTGTATAGTTACCTAAGCCCACAACAGGAATAAGGATGCTGTCGATTTTATTTAAGTATTCTTCTTCACGTTTACGCTCAATTTCATATTCTTTGCGAGAGCGAGCAGCAAGTGAATTTTGTGAACCTGAGTTAAGTAAGCGACCATTTTGATCAGTCACAGTAACGCGCTCTGGCGATAGGCCTTGCACCGCTGATGCAACAATATCAACCACTGAGTCAATTTCTTCACCATCAAGTGTACGACCACGTTTTAAGGTCAATACAACAGTTGCTGAAGGTTGCTTTTCACGGCGAGCAAAGACGTTTTCTTTTGGAATAGCTAAAAGTACTTTGGCGCGAGTAACATTTTTTAGCTCTTCGATGGTACGCGCAAGCTGTTGCTCACGACCATGTTTTAAACGTTCACGTTCAAGGCGTTGGCTTACACCAAAACCCATATCTTGCATGATGATGTCAGTACCTGAGCTTGGCGCTTGCTCAAGGCCTTCACGAGCCATCAATAATTTAATGTTTTGGTATTCACCTTCTTCAACAGAGATGACATTACCATCAAGTTCGTAATCAATCTTTTGAGCGTCTAAAAAGTCCAGCGTTTGAATAAGCTCTTCCGTTGGCATTTTACCAAGCGGACGCATATCTGGCTGACGAGCCCAAATAATAATAAAAATTGCGATAGCCAAACAGATTGCCAAAGCAATCACTAAAGTAACCTGGCGTAAAACGTCTACACCGTTTAAGGCACTTAAGTAGCCTGACTTTTGCTCTTGATGATCATCGGTATCGTTTGAATCGATACCACCGCCGGCTAAGGCTAGATCAGTTGATTGATTAGATTGCGCCACAATAATTCTCCACTACCTAGTTAAACAGGCATGTTCATGATTTCTTTATAAGCTTCAACAAGCTTATTTCGAACCTGTACCGTTGCTTCAAAAGCGACTGATGACTTTTGCGAAGCAATCATAACGTCAGCAAGAGAAACACTGCGGTCGCCCATTTCCATTGCCGTTACTTTTTGTTTTGCTTCTTGTTGTAAGCCATTCACTGTATCAAGTGCATTGGTAAGTAAATCACCAAACTGTGCCGATGATGTTGGCTGAGTTTGTGTTGGTAAATTATTAATTGAGTTACTACGACCTGCTTCTAAGGCCATAGATTGCATTTCTTGAAATAATGCGCTGTTTTGAACTTTCATAATACTCTCTGACAATGCAGTTTACTTATGCACTGATAAAGCACAAATCATGCCACAAAATAAATCAATATATATCAATAATTTAACGTGTTTATTTTGTTTGTCAGAGTTTTGACAGCAAACAAGCTCACAAAAATGTGAGCTTGCTAAACTAACTTTTTGGTGGGAGTTTATGCAGGTAAGGCAATACCCAAGTCACGCATTTGCGCCAATTTATAACGTAACGTGCGCGGACTAATACCTAAGGTTTCTGCAACCTCTTTACGCTTACCATTACAGCGCGCTAAGGTTTCTAAAATAATACGATGCTCTTTGTCTTTAAGCTCGTCTTTGTAGTTACCCTGCTCACTCATTTGTGGCACAGTATCTAGATTAACGTCAACAGGCTGTTCTTGATAAGCCGGTGCATTGTGTGGTGGCGTAGCGACTGGTTTTATATCCACCGTGAGTAATTCTTCAATAAAGACATCATCTTGATGAATACTGTTACCATCACATAATATCAACGCACGTTGAATAACATTATCAAGCTCGCGCACATTACCCGGCCAAGCATGCGCTAGCAGCTTTTGCTTAGCTCCTTCGGTTAATAGCGCAATAGGCTCTTTACTTTTCAGGCAATGGCGCTCAATTAAATGCTCGGCCAATACAATAATATCACCCGGACGCTCTGCTAATGGTTTCCACATTAGCGGGAACACATTTAAGCGATAATATAAATCTTCTCTGAACAGATTCTCGCTCACCGCTTCTTTTAAGTCGCGGTTACTTGTAGCCAGTACGCGTACATCAAGCTCTATGGTTTTACGGCCACCTAAACGTTCTACTTCGCGCTCTTGCAGTACACGCAGTAATTTAGCTTGTAAGCCTAAATCCATCTCCGTAATTTCATCAAGTAAGATGGTACCACCTTGAGCTTGCTCAAATTTACCAGGACAGGCTTGAATAGCGCCAGTAAACGCCCCTTTTTCGTAACCGAATAAAGTTGCTTCAAGCATATTTTCAGGAATAGCAGCACAGTTAATAGCCACAAAGGGGGCATCGCTACGGTTTGATTTATCGTGGATAAAACGAGCCAACACTTCTTTACCTGACCCACTTGGGCCAAGCACCATAACACTGGCATCTGAGCGCGCTACTTTACTGGCAAGTTCTAATAACTTAATGCTCGATGGATCGGCAACAATTGGGCCATCGGTTTCTTTTTCCTTTTCAGGCAAATAACGACTCACCATGTTAAGAAGCACTTCTGGGGCAAACGGTTTTGCCATGTAATCAATCGCGCCTAAACGCATTGCCTCTACAGCATCATCAATGGTGGCATAGGCTGTCATCATTAATACTGGCAGCTCAGGATAATTAAGTTTAATGCTTCGTAACAGGTCAAGGCCGCTCATTGCGCCCATTTGCACGTCGCTAACAACCAATGAATAGCTATTTTGCTTAAGTAAGATCATCGCTTGTTCAGCGCTATCTGCAGCAACGCAATCAATACCCGACATTTCAAGGGTATCGATCAGTGCTTCTCGTAAGCCTGCGTCGTCTTCAACGACTAAAATAGAGTTAGTATTCATTTTGCCTCCGCTGACATTGGTTCTGCACTAATTGGCAAGATCAAACTAAAACATGCTCCCCCATGAGCATTATTAGTTACTTCAACCCGTCCTTGGTGCGCATTGGCGACTGAATTTACAACAGCAAGTCCAAGCCCCGTGCCTTGGCTTTTGGTAGTATAAAAAGGTTCGAATAATTTGTTGGCATGGCGTAAATCAACACCTGGGCCATTATCACTGACACTAATGCGAACACAGTTTTCGCTAGTTTCGTCACGTTCAGCACTCAGGGTTACCACAGCCTCAGAGCCAATAATTTGAATACTGTTGTGGATCAGGTTTTGAATAGCACTCGCCAGAGCTGTTTTATTACCCACAATTTCAATATCTGGCTCTGGTAAGTTCACGCTTAGCTCACTGTTATTTTGCGCAACCATCGCATCAGCACCGGCTTTTACTTCATTAAGTAACTGTTGCATTGAAACGCTTTCGACTACTTGTTGCTCACCACTTTTGGCAAATAACAGCATATCGTTCACTTGGGTTTCTAAATCTTTTAAACGCGACATTAATTTTGTATGAAAGTTACCACGCGAGCTTTCTGGCAATCGCTTTGAGCCTAAATTTGCGGCATAAAGCATGGCAGCTGATAACGGTGTTCTGACCTGATGAGCAAGCGAAGCAACCATTTTGCCAAGCGCACTTAAGCGCTGCATATGTGCAACTCGCTTTTGTAAGCGTCTGGTTTCAGTTAAATCTGTCATTAGAATTAACTGCCCAGGCTCTGGAGCAAGCGCAGTAATATCAAGCTTAATTAATCGACCATCTTTAAGTGATACTTCATGTCCATCGTCTTGCTTTGGTCGAAATGAACGTTGAATAACGCTAAACCACTTTTCACCTTCAAGCGGCTCACCTAGCATATCAATGGCAATTTGATTGGCTTTTGCGATCATGCCTCGGCCATCTAAAACCACCACACCCGCAGGCATGGTATCAACCAAGTGGCCTAACCAACTGGCTTGTTGGCGCAGCTCACTCAATTCACCCACATACTCTTCTTGCTGTAAGCATGGGTTATATTGTTTGGCTGTGATAAATTGTGGTTTTAGGACATTTGCTAAGGCCATAATCGATACTCAAAAAATCGTGTCTACCTAGTCAAATGCACAATCCGTACCAAATTTATTTTTGTTTTATTTCAATAGATTAAAGACAAAAACAACACTGACAAAAAAATGACAATCGCGAGGGAATAATGCAAAAAGAACACCATTGTCGTTGCCCATGGCTCGATACCAGCAAAGAAGATTATGTGGCCTATCATGACCAAGAATGGGGGGTGCCATTATATGATGATCACCGCTTATTTGAGTTTATAACCTTAGAGTCAGCACAAGCGGGACTGAGTTGGTATACCATACTTAAAAAGCGTGATGGCTATCGAAGTGCCTTCAAAAACTTTGTTGTTGAAGAAGTTGCCAAAATGACCGAAGACGACGTCGAACGGTTAATGCAGTTTGAAGGCATTATTCGTAATCGCGCTAAAATCGCTGCCACTATCAATAACGCGCAGCGTTTTATTGAAATTCAAAAGGAGTTTGGCAGTTTCTCAAACTACCAATGGCAGTTTGTGGGTGGCAAGCCACTGGTAAACGACCTCGATAAATTAGCAGACTATCCGGCTATTACTGAAGCCTCAACAGCATTTGCCAAAGATTTAAAAAAGCGTGGCTTTAAATTTTTAGGCCCAACGACTGTGTATGCGCATATGCAAGCCTGCGGTATGGTCAATGACCATAGCAATGATTGCTTTAGAAAAGCTGAGATAATCAGTGAATACGAATAGATAAAACCGAGCAAGACACCTAACGCGGCTTAGTCGCGCGTTAGGTTGTATTTCTTCATTTTTTCGACCAGTGTGGTGCGTCTTACACCTAAAATTTCTGCAGCACGTGCAACAACATAATCGTAGCGCTCTAATGCTTGGCTGATTAAGCTGATTTCAAGCTCAGCAAGATACTCTTTCAGCTCAATCCCTTCATCAGGTAATAAACCCGAGTCTACCGTTGTAGCTGGGGTATCAAGCTCTTCCTCATCGTAATCACTAAAGCCGGTACTGAAAATATCGTTGAAAGCATCTCGCTCCATCAACTCTTCAGGGTACTCAGGCTCATAAGCCTCAACTTCGATATAACGATATTTAGCTGGTAAATCTGGCACATCAACTACTTTATCAGGGAACATGATCACCATGCGCTCAACTAAGTTAGCAAGCTCACGAATATTCCCCGGCCACGCATGCTCTTTTAAGCTTTGAATCGCACGCTCAGTAAATTTGGCCGTTGTGCCACTTTGCTCGTTCACACGACGCATTAACTCTTTTAAAAGCAGAGGAATGTCGTCAGCACGCTCACTTAGCGAAGGGTTTTCAATTGGAAACACGTTTAAGCGATAAAAAAGGTCTTCACGGAAGTCGCCCTTTTCAATCATCTCTTCAAGGTTGCGGTGAGTTGCAGCAATAATGCGTACATCAGCTTGAATAGGCTTAGTACCCCCTACTCGCTCATAGCTACGCTCTTGCAACACACGTAGTAGTTTAACCTGCATTTGTAAAGGCATATCACCTATTTCATCTAGAAACAGCGTGCCGCCTTGCGCTAATTCAAAGCGCCCTTTGCGTGCAGAAATAGCGCCCGTAAAGGCCCCCTTTTCATGGCCGAACAGCTCACTTTCAAGTAGTTCACCAGGAATAGCACCACAGTTTACCGGCACAAATGGCCCTGTATTGCGTTTAGAGAGTAAATGAACGTTACGTGCAACAACTTCTTTACCTGTGCCTGACTCACCTAAGATCAGCACATTGGCATCGGTTTTTGCTACTTGCTCAATTAAAAAGCGCACATCTTTTACAGCTTCGGTTTCACCGACTAAACCATCAAATGATTTGTTAGATTTCGCTTGTTTATGGTCACCCGGTAGCATGCGTTGATATTGCTGACAATCATGCAATAGCTGAGTAGTTACATCATGGTTAAACGGTTCACAAATTAAACCAACTACATTAGCAATGCTTAGCAGCGGTTTGAGTGTTTCACCAATTAATAAAAACGGAATGGCAGGAAACTGTTTGATCACAGCCTCGTGGTTTAGCTGCTGTAAAGCACCAAGAATGACCATGCATTCTTGCTGTTGATGTTTTTCACAAAAAGACTGTAATGAAGTCTCATCAACTAATTGTGCAGTTTCACCAATGAAGGTAAGTGCTGCATGTAAACCTATCGCACGATTATTATTATTGTCTAAAATTAAGATCATTATTGGCGAACCACAGTTACCACGAGGTTAGTTAATTTCTAAATTGTAAGCGAGTTTAGGAGGGATGCAAGCGCTAAGCGGCAATTTATTGACATCAACGCCAAAAAATAGTCACTTAGCACTAAAATTTAATACTAAAGAATTAAAGTAAACCTAATATAGACTCGGCTGAACGATTAGCCTGACCACGTAAGGCAACCGATGCTTGCGATAAAATATCATTAGCTACTTGATCAGACACGGCTTTTGCATAGTCAGTATCTTCTATTCGGCTTTGGCTCGCAGCAATGTTCTCTCGCTGGTTACCTAAACCTTTTATCGTACTCGTCAAGGTGTTTTGAAAAGCGCCTAGCTCAGCTCTTTGGGTGTTAATTTCCTCTGCTGCTTGGTCGCTAATATCAATGGCAGCTTGAGCACCTGCTTGGGTTGAAATATCGATTCCCGCAATAACTGAAGCAATACTACCATCAGATGGCGTCACTGATTGTGTGGTGTTGGCATCAAGACCAACTTGAAACGACACTTGCTCACCATCAAATAAAGGTTTACCACCGAATGTCGCATTTTCAAACGTTTCTGAAATTTGCGTTTGTAATTGCGACACTTCTTCTTGAAGTGCTGCCCTATCACTGTCTGTGAGCGCACCATTACCCGCTTGAATAGACAGCTCTCGTATGCGAGAAACGGCATCATTCACACCAGATAGATTTGACTCTGTTACTTGCGAGTAAGAAATGCCATCGTACGCATTATTAATTGCTTGGCTGTAGCCATCTTGTTGTGACGTTAATCTATCAATAATTTGCAATGCAGCGGCATCATCTGCCGCTGAGTTTACTTTTTTACCTGACGCTAGTTGCTCAGCAAGCTTATTACTCGTTTGCTGAGTTTGGTTTAAAAACCCAGTATTGGGTGATTGAATTTTCATGGCGGCCTCCGACAAACCGATTGCTTAAATTATAGCTTAATTTGCCAAATTTTGTACTTTGTACCATGGTTTAGATAAATTAACTTGGCATCTGACTTGCTAGTGTATTAGTTAATAGTTAAATTACTGAGAATTGTGTCAAAATTCTCACTTTGCGTATCAAACGCCAATGAAAAATAACTCGGGTAACGCTATGTTCGACAATAAAACAATTTTAATTACCGGTGGTACCGGTTCATTCGGTAAAAAATACGTCAAAACGCTACTAGAACGTTATAAACCTAAGAAGATTATTATCTTCTCACGGGACGAACTAAAACAGTTTGAAATGCAGCAAGAGTTTGACCAACCGTGTATGCGATACTTCATTGGCGATGTTCGTGATAAAGAAAGACTTCGTCGAGCTATGCGTGGCGTAAACTATGTGATTCACGCAGCAGCATTAAAACAAGTACCTGCCGCTGAATACAACCCAATGGAATGTATCAAAACCAATATTAATGGTGCTGAAAACGTCATTGATGCTGCCCTTGATAATAACGTAGAAAAAGTCATTGCACTGTCAACTGATAAAGCCGCGAACCCAATCAATTTATATGGTGCGACTAAACTTGCATCAGACAAGTTATTTGTTGCTGCTAATAATATTGCTGGCGGTCATAAAACAACCTTTGCTGTCGTAAGATACGGTAACGTAGTGTGTTCGCGTGGCTCTGTTGTGCCTATTTTCCAAAAGTTTATCGACCAAGGCCGCGACCATATACCAATTACTCATGAAGAAATGACTCGCTTCTGGATTAGCCTGCAACAAGGTGTTGATTTTGTTCTAACTAACTTTGAGCGTATGTTAGGTGGTGAGATTTTCGTACCGAAGATCCCTTCAATTCGCATTACTGATCTTGCCAAAGCCATGGCACCTGACTTACCAATTAAAATAATTGGTATTCGCCCAGGTGAAAAGTTACACGAAGTGATGTGTCCTGCCGACTTATGCTTTGAAACGTACGAATATAGCGATCATTTTGTAATCGCTCCGGGCATAAAATTCAGTAGTCGTAGCAATGATTTTACGGTGAATGCACTGGGTGAAAAAGGCGAGCAAGTTGCTCAAGGTTTCGAGTATAACTCTCTCGATAACCCAGATTATATGAGCATTGAAGAAATTAAAAACTTCAACGTCCAAGCGTTACTGTAATACTTCATTATGACGAATAAGGTAATTCCTTACGGCAAACAAAGTATTTCACAGGATGACATCAATGCCGTAATTGATGTATTAAAGTCTGACTGGCTAACGCAGGGACCTGCGGTTCCTGCATTTGAAAGTGCCATTGCAGAATATTGTGGTGCCCACTATGCCTGTGCCACTAACAGTGCGACTTCAGCGTTACATATTGCTTGCCTTGCTTTAGGCGTAGGTAAAGGTGACATTGTATGGACGTCGCCAATCTCCTTTGTCGCATCGAGTAACTGTGCGCTGTATTGTGGCGCAGAGGTCGACTTTGTTGATATCGACCTTGAAACAGGCAACATGTCTGTTGCAGCACTTAAAGAAAAACTAACATTAGCCAAACAAAACCAGCGACTCCCTAAAGTCGTGATCCCTGTTCATTTAGCTGGTCAGTCATGCAATATGGCTGCAATCAATGCACTTGCCAAAGAGTATGGTTTTAAGGTTATTGAAGATGCCTCGCATGCTATTGGCGCAAAGTATAAAGACAAGCCAGTTGGCAGCTGTGTTTATTCAGATATTACTGTGTTTAGCTTTCATCCAGTCAAGATAATCACATCTGCTGAAGGGGGTATGGCAGTTACCAACTGCGCTGAGCTCAACAAAAAAATGAGCCGCTTGCGAAGCCATGGTATTACTAATATTTCTGAAGAAATGACCGAGCCAAGTCACGGCCCTTGGTATTATCAACAGCTAGCGCTTGGTTTTAATTATAGAATGACGGATATGCAAGCCGCTTTAGGACTGAGTCAATTAAAGCAGCTAGACAACTTTGTATCAGTGCGAAACGACATTGCAACAACATATAACCATGCGTTTGCAAATTCAACGGTAGCTCATTTGACACAATCGGATGATTGTTACTCTAGCTACCATTTATATATTGTTCGTTTAACACAGTGTGATGTAGAAAAACATAAGTCGGTCATCACAGGCATGCGCGAGCAAGGAATTATTGCTCACTTGCATTATATACCGATCCATTTACAGCCTTATTATCAAGCTTTAGGCTTTTCGGACGGTGATTTCCCTAATGCAGAAAGCTACTATAAACAGGCTGTTACTATTCCTCTGCACCCAACTATGACAGCAGATGAGCAGCAATTCGTTATCGATACATTGATTGGTTTAGTATGAAGCTTGCTCTAGGTACAGTGCAATTTGGCTTGAATTACGGTGTCAGTAATAAGCTTGGTCAACCAAGCATTGCCAAGGCTCATGCCATTTTAGATATTGCAAAAGACGCAGGCATTACAACATTAGATACCGCACTTGGTTACGGCGAGAGTCACCAAGTGTTGGCATCCTATCCTTCGATTAATGACCGCTTTAACATAGTTACTAAGTTACCTCCTCTACAAAAAGAGCAATTTTCTAATCAGGATGCAGATAATTACATTGCATTAATTGAGCAATGTTTTTCAGATTTTAAAACTCAAAAACTAAATGCAATCCTATTTCACCAAGCAAGCGACATTGAGAAACAAGGTGTAGCGCCCGTTTTAGCGTGTTTAAAACAACGACAATTAGAAAATCAATTAGCGAGTAAAGGGGTTTCTTTGTATTCAGGTGCAGAGGTGGATAGCTTCACACAGTTGAGCGAAATTAACCTTGTGCAAATACCTTACAATGCATTTGATACCTACTTTAAAGACACTGGCGCTCTTTCATTACTAAGTAAAAACAACACTCAAGTGCACGCTAGATCTTGTTTTTTACAAGGCTTGTTATTAATGCCCATCAATGAGTTAGCTAGTTACTTTAAACCTTGGAAGCAAAATTTAGAATCATTTCATCAGTTAGCGCTGCATCTTGGTGTATCGGCACTAACACTCAGCCTTGCATATGCTTTAAAAGAAGATGAAATAGATAAAATAGTTGTCGGTGTGAACTCAGAGTCCGAGTTAGAGCAAATTTTAGAGGCCTATCAAAGCAGCATCAAAATCTCTCACGACGTGCTCAAAGAAATGACGGTTAATGATCCAAGACTCACCAATCCAGCAAATTGGCAACTATAAATAGTTTAGAAAAATGATTGATTGCCGATAAATGGCTATGATCAAAAAAGGCAGATATATATGAATGACAATAATAAACAATTAAAACTTGCCTTTATTGGCGGTGGCAATAACTCAGCTGTAGGCTATGTTCACTTCGCCGCAAGTCAACTCGATAACAAGTTTGCAGTAGTTGCAGGTGCCTTTTCAAGAAACCCCGATGAAAATAGTGCAACAGCGCAGAGATGGGGAGTTTCAGAAAAGCATTTATACAACGATTGGCAAGAGCTTATAGAGCAAGAGAAAAACCATGTTGATGCATTTGTTATACTGACACCAACACCCCATCATATTGAGGTAATAACCACGCTTCTAAAGGCGAATTTACCGATTATTTGCGAAAAAGCACTTGTTACCGGCCCTGCTGAAGTCGCTGAAATTGAAGCCTGCTACGATAAAAATAAACACTTTCTAGCTGTTACATACAACTACAGTGGCTATGCGATGGTCAGAGAGTTGAAACACCTAGTAAAGCAAGGTGCACTTGGCACTATCCAAAAAATTCACCTTGAAATGCCACAAGAGGGATTCAGAAGGCCGCCAGATATTGCAGGTAAACCATCGATGCCACAAGCGTGGCGATTAAAAGATTTTGAAGTGCCAACCATTTGCTTGGATTTAGGGGTGCATTTACACCACTTATCAACATACTTACTTGAAATGGAGCCAACGGAAACAATCGCACAGTTTACTAACCATTCTCAATACCCAAATTTAATTGATGATGTAAATATGTTGCTGAACTACCCAAATAACATCAAGGGTAGTATGTGGATGTCAAAAACGGCTATTGGCCACCGCAATGGACTTCAAATCAGAATATACGGTGATAAAGGAAGCGCGCGTTGGTTCCAACTAAACCCTGATGAATTAGAGTTAAACTACAATGACGGTCGCAGAGAAATCTTAGATAGAGCCGGACAGTGTGAGTATGCTAACCAATTTAGATATAACCGAATGAAGCCAGGTCACCCAACAGGATTTGTTGAAGCCTTTTCTAATTTATATACAGATATTTACGAAGAACTTTGCTGTTACTTAGCTGGTACAGACAAAAAAAATGACTATGTATTTGGCTTAGAGCAAGCAAAAGACGGCTTGAACTTATTTAAAGCAGCGCAAGAATCAGTCGAGTCAGCGCAGTGGATAAAGCTTAAAAGAGGTAATTAAATTATGATGAATAACCTTCCTATAGCAATCTATGGCGCCGGTGGTAATGGGCAAAAAATCTATCATGCACTTTCAGAACATGGAATTAAAATAGAATTTTTTGTCGATTTATACACGCAAGAAACTGAGTACCAAGGCTGTCCAATTTACAAACCTGACAATATTGCCAATAAAAATGTAACCATGCTTGTATCGGTATCTTGTACAAGTGAAGCTATTAAGCAGGATCTAATTGGAATGGGTGTTCAAGAATGCCTAAACATGAATGAAATCATTAATAGCTACCCATATGTTTTAGAACGTTTTATTTCAAAGGATTACCGAGCAAAACTAATCTCTAGCACACAGAACGACAAAGAACAGTTAACTTGGCTTAAAGAAAGACTAAGCGATGATGAGAGCAAAAAGTGTCTTGATGATATCATCGCATTTCGTAGCTCACCCTCTAGTGAAAGCTATGTTGAAAACGACTGGCAAACCCAATACTTTCCACCTTGGTTACTGAAACTTCCTCTTTGGAAAAAAGGGATTAACTTTATTGATTGCGGTTCATATATCGGCGATACACTTGCAAGTGCAGCACAAGTATTAAAAGAAGCAGATATACAGTTAAACACAATGCAGTGTTTTGAACCTGATCCAAAGAACTTCCACTTATTAAACAAAACAGCGAAAGAATTAGTCTCTCAAGGTATTAAGACTTATTTATTTCCATGTGGTGTATGGGAAGAAAATACAATATTGAGCTTCAGTGCAGACCTTTCACAAGGCAAGTTTGCTGACTCACAGCAAATCACAGACAACAATTTACTTCTGCCTGTTATAGCGTTAGATGATACCAGCATAGCCTCTGCGGTTAATTTCATTAAAATGGATATCGAGGGCGCAGAGCCACATGCATTGAAGGGCGCAAAAGAAATTATAACGCACCAATCCCCGCTACTCGCTATTTCCGTCTATCATGAGCCTGCTCATCTTTGGCAAATAGCTCAGCAAATTGAAAGCTATAACCCTAATTATGAGTACAAACTTCATTGTCATGGCGATTTCGGTCTAGAGATAATACTGTACGCAATTCCAAAATAAAAAACTTTATAAAGCAGCCTTCATAGGCTGCTTTGCCAACTTATGGCTATTGCGAATACTTTTCTTTGACCAACTGACGAAGAATTTTGCCTAAACTACTTCTTTCAAAACTATCAATTTGCTCTAACACTCTAGGCTGTTGATAATCGGTTAATTGCTGTAAACACAGTTTCTTTAATTCTGTTTCATTTACTGACGCCGAAAGCGTCGTATAAACAACTTTTATTACCTCACCAAACTGAGAGTCTGGAATTGAAAAAGCCACGCAATCTTCAATGTCTGGATGCATTTTTATCACGGCTTCAATATCTTGAGGGTATACATTGATCCCCCCACTTGAGATCAACTCTTTTTTACGGCCGACATAATATAAATAGCCTTGCTCATCGAGGTAACCTAAATCTCCGGTTTTGAAAAAATCACCAAGATAATAAGCTTCTCGCGTTTTTTCCGGTAATTTATGATACCCACTAAACCCGGTTGTTGTTTTACAACAAATTTCTCCAACTTCTGTTGCAGCTAATTCTTGGCCATGCTCATCGGTAATTTTCACAGTCACAAATGGTAAAGCATTGCCTACACTGCCGCTCAATTCAGGGTGTTCTGATACCGCGAAATCAGTCACAACACCAACCTCTGAAGCTCCGTAACACTCGTGTAAACGGCAACTAAGCAAAGAAAGTAAGCTTTGTTTACTCTCTTTATCTAATACCGCCGAAGAGGATACTAGGCAACGTAAAGAGCTCAAGTCATGCCCTTCAACACCGTTTTGAATTAAGCTTACTAATTGAGATGAAACGGCAAATAGAAAACTCACTTGGTGCAGTTCAATTGCTTGTAGCCATAGCTTCAAATTAAACTTTGGTAATACAACCGTTGTTGCACCAAGCATCAACGGCATGAGCACACCACGCTGAGCTAGCGAGTGGTACATAGGAGTCGCTACGAGAATAACGTCATCGGACGTTAATCCGTAGTAGTTTATGGTCGCATCAAATGCTCTATTTACTTTACAAGCTTGGCTCAACACTATTGGCTTAGGTTGACCGGTAGAACCAGAAGTCATGGTCAAGATGTAAGGTGCTTGCGTATCAATTGCATCAGTAAAAAAGCATTCTGCTTCAGCTTGTTGAACACAAAGCCAATTTGTTTCATTAGCAACACTTTGGCCTAATGTTATTAAATTTTCAGCTTCAATAAGGTTATCTGCAAGAAGTGATTTGCTAATGGTCGGCCAAGCAATCACCTTAGCAACGGGGGTTTTCTTAAGAGCAACCGTCAGAGCAAGTCCTTTTAAGCTAACAGGTAACGGCACAGCGGCTAAACCTAATTTAGCGATTGCCAGCAGCGAAACAATAAATTCAATACCGTTAGGTGCAAATATTGCAACACGTTGGCCTTGCGTAACACCTTGTTTTAAAAAGTGGCTAGTAAGCTTAATAACTTGCTGATTTAATTCATCATACGTTACGCTTTGCTGTTGAAAAACGACAGCTACCTTAGTGGGAGTGTTAGCGACATTCGTAGCAAATAACTCATAAATACCTTTATCCACCTACTCACCCTTTTCCTACAAAATTAAAATCATCAATCGAAGCATTTGGAAATAAATGTTGGGTCACTGCCATTTTTTTCGCATCCCCTGCAATAGATTTAAATCCTGCTCGCTGATTAAGCAAATTTACAAACTTATTTTCTTTATTAATAACGGCTACCCACATTGCACCTGGGTATGTTTGCTCAGTCTCTTTTAGTTGCCAATCTAATACTAGTTGAGCATGGGCAAAATTAACATCGTCACTTGCTGCAAACCAGCCACCAATTAAATAATTTTGCTGTTCTATTTCATACAATTGATGCCAAACGTAAAGTAACGGCTTGCCTTTAACTTCCATAACATAAGAATCGCGTCGATTAGCAAACCACCAGCAATAATGATCAAGTTGATCGATATCTTTTGTGATCGTCATTCGCCATGCATTGTTCGGTAAGTTTCTCGCTGCCAAATAGCGGTTTATGTCCTGATCAACCACTCGCCTTAACGTGATTGTGTCGGTTAAATGCTGATACTGGCTTTCAATTAAGTTGCTATTGGCTTGAGTAATCTGGCTAGAAGCAAGCTCTGAAGTAATTAACTTAGCAACACGACTTGCACCTTCGCCATCAATTTTTACAGCAACGTTTTCACGCATTAGGTGGATACGTTCTATATTTTGTAGCATTGCTAAAATTAACTTTAAAACCTGTTCTGGTGGATAGTCAATTAAGTTTGGGATATGAAAATAATGCCCCAAATCATCTAATGCAGTTTGTTGATTTTCTTGATTCTTTGCGATTGAGAACGTTAACGCAGGGGTTTTAGTCGCAGCCAGCTCATACAAGGATGTGCCTAAAGCGCCAACAAACAAGGTGCAGCTTTTATAGTAGTTTGCTAAACAACGAGGTGCTTCAATTAAATTTAATTGTGAGTGACCTAAAGCTAACTCATGTAGCTGAGTAACGGATGTAGCATTAGGGCCTATAATTAGATTAACTTTATACTCTGGCGCTGTTTCAAGAATTAATCGTATGATTTCAGTAAGCTGTTTCCAGTCGCCACCACCGCCGAGAGAGAACATAAGCTCTTTATTTGAGCGCTCTGTTTGCGCGCAGTTTCGATAAGCCCTAGACAGCATCGAAAAATCAGGACCAAGTAAAAATTGTTGTGATTCAAGTGCAGTACTTTGATAACGTGACGAAGTCTTTTCAGCATTCCATTTACTATCGATAACCAGCACTGCTAAATGCTCTCTTTCAAGATCATCAACCGCAATAATTGATGGCACATGTTTAGCCATCTCTGATTCCCATTCAATATCAAAACGATAGCTATCAATAATTAATTTATCAATAATGAGCTGTTGCTCGTTGAAAAGCTGAACACAGTTAGCCGCATCTTCTATCTGTGTTTTTGCATAGGGTAATAAATGTATATTTCCGAGTTCTTTAGTTAAATGATCCGACAATTGTGTATCGACTAAAAAAACAACTTCTTCACCTAAACATTGCAACTCTAACGCGAGCCATTTACAACGCATAAAGTGACCCAAGCCACATAGTGTATCGACTCTAATTGCTATCATTTAACTTCACTAACGCAGTCGCTAAATTTCCTACCTTTGCATTTTCACCGTCGACCATTAACTCTGGAGGAACCGCGATACCATATTCAGTTTCTAAGCTCATAATAAGGCTCAGTATCTCAAATGAGTCTAACGCTCCCGCAGCTACAAAGTCATATTCAGCAATGTCAGCATCTTCAACAAATACACCGCGTTCTAATAAAAATTGCTGAACCGATTGAATTAAATCTTGTTTCATATCGCTCACTTTAGGTCACTCCAAGACAATTGAGTGCCACAACGTAATTCTTTATTAACTGTTCGTCCAATAAGGTTTGGCAGCTCTTTTGGCATAATTTCGCCGCCCCCAGGACGCATTTGTCTCAAATGCTCAGGGCTCAGCTGCTCTCCAGCTTTAATATCTTTAATAATGTAAACACAGCGACGTGCTTTTGAGGCAACGGATGGATAATCAACTTTGCCCAGTGCTTTTTCAATTTGTCTCACACCATGAACAAGAGCCTGAAGCTCCGATGGGGTCATTGAAAAAAAGCTATCTGCAGTATTATCTGTTTTGTCTAATACAAAGTGCTTTTCTATCATGCATCCCCCGACGGCAACTGAAGCCAGTGGCACATCATTTCCCAGTGTGTGATCAGATAAACCAACCGGACATTGAAAAGCCTGTTGCATATGAGGGATAGTTCGCAAATTAATAGTCTCTGCAGGAGCAGGATAAGTGCTTGTACACTTCATCAATGCAAGTTCAGTAACACCCGCATCTTCTGCGACTTTTACCGCCTCAGCAATTTCAACTAACGTCGCACCACCTGTAGACATAATTACGGGTTTACCAGTAGCGGCAACATCACGAATTAATTGGTGGTCAATTAGTTCAGGTGAAGCAATTTTATAGGCTGGAGCATCTAATTGTGCTAATAAATCGACTGCCGATTTATCGAATGGTGATGAAAAACAAGTAAGTCCAAGTTTTGCTGATAGTTCAAACAGTTCCGCATGAAAATCCCAAGGCATATAAGCTGTCTTGTATAAATCATGTAAGTATTGACCTTGCCATGGACCCGTCGCTTCAAAGTGTGGAAGTTTACAATCCATGGTTAAAGTATCTGCGGTGTAAGTTTGTAGCTTAATCGCATCAGCACCGGCTTCATGAGCGGCATGAACTAACTCTTTAGCTTTATTTAAACATTGACCATGGTTAGCTGACATTTCAGCGATGATATAACAAGGGTGATCGTGCCCTACCCATGTATCAGCTATTTTAAATTCTTTCTTAAACATATTACCCAACTTGAACTTGTTCTACGTGCTCATTGATCTTAAGTATATCAGGATGAGAGCTTAGCATTTGTTTTAATTCATCAAATGTGAAATCAGTACGGTAATCGAATAAGCTATAAATGGCTTTAATTAACTCATAATCAGCTGGCTCATCTAAAGTTAAACGCCAATGACTGAAATCATCAACGTTCTTATAGTCAGCCACTTTCATATTTCTGCAAATATATTGCGTCATATGTTCTTTTTCAAAATCTTCTGTTGCACATTCAAAGGCTGATTTAAGCGCCTCAAAAGTAAACACTTCTGTATCAAAACCATTAGGAAAACCACAGTGAGGGCCAGCCGAAATATAATCATACTCACTGCGCACACTATAGAAGTGGTCTATAACACGTGCGGTTTCAGTTAAATCAATGAGAGGACAATCACTGGTACAACGAACAATCACAGTATCTGAGTTTGCATTTACAGACTGTGCAGCTAGGTAATAGCGACTTAATACATTGTTAGTGTCACCTTCAACGTATTTCACACCCAGTCGTTCACACAACTCAGTGATCGGTCGTTGAGTGCCATCATCTGTTGTCGCGATAATGATCTTCTCTTTAAAAGGAGCCAATCTTTCAAGCATCACTTCTAATACAGGCTTTGTTCCAAGAGGCAGCATTACCTTTTTAGGTAAACGAGATGACGTCATTCTAGCTTGAATTACAATATAAAAATCGTTGTTCAGAAGCTTTGAAACAAGCTGTTCAGTAAAAGTATTCAACAACTTAAAACTCCCATAACATTGTTAGACCGCCATCATTTCGACCATCATCTACAACTTTAAAACCTATTTTATAATAAGCCGAAACGGCAGCAGTATTAGCTGAGTCAACACCAAGCTGCATTTTAGTAATACCTAATTGCTGCTTTGCATGGCGTGCAAAACATTCAATTACTTCCTTTGCAACCCCTTTGCCATGCCACGCTTTTTCACCAATCAGAATACCCATTTCAACACAATCGCGGCTTTTTCCTTTGATGATAAACTTAATATTTCCAATATGCTCATCACAATCAAGAGTAAAAATGCCATAAAAATACACATCTTTATCTGCAAGCTGCTCTTCAATATATGCAACAAGGCCACTGTTAGACTCTGGTTTATTTAGGATGAATTCGCTAACACCTGAATTCAACCAGTTTAAATACTTAGCCGATGCATCCGCTGCTTCTAAGTATCTTAGTTTAAACCTATCTGAAGTCAGTAAGTTCATCTTAATTCAGCCTTTTAAAGCCCGAGGTTGATGGAATAACATGTGCCAGTAACTCTGGGTTTTCAATCGCATCGGCTATGGCCGAAAACGCATTATCAACCGCTTTTAAATAAGTCTCAACGTGGTGCTCTTTATGCGCATACATGCAGTAAAACATATTAGTTGCTAATACACCTTGCTCTAACATTTTCTCAATAAAGTAGGATTTAAGCGTCAAAAAGTTTTCATTCTTTAAACTAAAGTGGCAAAGGGCATCAATACCAGAAACATGAATTTCAAGGCCATGCTTTTGCGCTAAACTTAGCCAGCCATCCTTAATTTTTGCACCGATTACGGCTAGATGCTCATGGACTTGGTGTTGCTCGTAATAGTTGATCGTTGCTAATGCAGCTGTAGGCCCTACTCGTTCAGTCCACATAGTGCTAGATATAAAACTAGTTTGTGCTGCATCCATCCATTTAGACTTGCCTATGACGGCAGCCATAGCATAGCCATTAGCCATTGCCTTAGAAAAAACTGCAATATCAGGATTAATACCCAGCTTCAAATGCGATCCGCCACAGTTGATCCTAAAGCCCATAGATATTTCATCAATAATTAATGGGATATTTAATCGTGCTGCAATGGCCTCAACTTGCTGCCAGTATTCTTCAGATGGGGCAAAATTTCTCATTGGCTCCATCACGATAGCTGCAAGCTCTTCACCATTTTCAGCAACTAACTGCTCTAGCGCTTCGATATCATTAAAAGGAAAAGGGAGTGCTGTTCCTGCTAGCGCCTTTGGAACACCTTTAGGTGAAAGGCCAGGAATTAAATGGTCGTTAAGATTACTATTACTTGTAACATTGGCTGATAAGTACCAATCATGCCACCCATGATAACCACTAAAAGCAATTTTATCTTTACCTGTTGCTGCTCGTGCAATACGCACTGCGACAGTCATTGCTTCACCGCCACAACGGGCATATCTAACTTCTTCAGACCAAGGGTGTAATTCTAATAACTTCTCAGCAAGCTCAACATCCTCAGGGCAATTTAAGCTAGAACTAACCCCATTGCGAATAGAGTTAATAACCGCATCATCAACTTCATCTACCGCATAACCAAGAATATTTGCACCGATACCCGAAATAGACATATCGAGGTACTCATTACCATCAAGATCCCACACTTGGCATCCTTTTGATTTAGAAAAATACCCAGGCCAAATATTGGTACTAAACATATCTGGTCGCTTAGAAAGCAATTGGGTTAATCCTGGGATGATACTTTTTGCCCTTTTTTGAAGAGCAATGCTGCTTGTTGTTTTTTTTGCGGTCATAATCTTAAATTCTTCTACTGAAGGGAGTGTATTATCCATTTGATATATTCAAACATTTGACTGGATGAATATATCAAGCCCAAATTTTTATCGTGAACCTATTAGATATAAAGATAAATTCTATTAAAAATATCTTTATTTACATAGTCGTACATTTTCTTTGTAATAGTCAGGAGCACCTTCAATAAATGAAATCCAGCAGTCAAGTGCTTTGTTGTAGTACTCTAAAATTTCCGTTTCATTACCATAGTTATAAAGTAATGATACTAATAAAGACGTGGTATAAAGCACTTCACCTTCAAACAGCAAAAATACGTTTAAATATTTCGCTGAATTTTTAAAAGAATATAAATAACGAACACTTTTCAGTAGGTTGTTGAGTGCATCAGAGCGAATAGCCGTTTCTTCTTTTAGCATTTCTGCCATTGTTTTACAGAATTCTGTAAACTCTTCGAAATGAAGTAAAGGCTCAACCTCACCTAAATCGACTCTCGTAGAGAAACGGTGCTCCTTCACATACTCAACGACTGCTGATTTACTTAATGAAGTAGGTTCTAAGTAGATATAGTCAGAATGCAGAGGTGTGGCACCTTTAATTTTTGCACCGTTACTGCAGTTATAAAAGTTAATCCCCTGATTTTGGAATGAATTTATTAACTTTTCCATTTGAATGTTGCCTACACTCATAAATTCATCAGTGAGTATAGTAGGAACAAAGTTTCCTGGCAGTGCGATTTGTTTACCTATCTTTAAAGGCTTATGTTCTACCTGACCTTCTTTGTTGTAATAAAAGCTCGATTTAGAGTGATGATAATCCTCATCAACATAGCCGTTATCTACACCAAAGAGGTAAATATTCTTAAAACCAAGATGACATGCATAACTCAACGCAGTGTTACCAACCAATGGGTTACAGTAAGAAAGCACCTCAGTGATTGGTTTTCTATTAATAAATTGAGCTAAATGTACTAACTGAGTTGCAGATTCATTCCCTTTAAGACCAAACCCCGTCCAAGGAAATAAACTAGAAACTGTTGGGTGCATCACATTCGTAACAAGCAAATTCATTTTCTTACGAGCAGACTCAGGCAAAAAGTCCCGTAAGAAATCATGGGTCATCTCTGTTCTTTCTAAAGCAACATGAAAGTCAGGAATAATTCCCTTTTTGACTAAAGCCGTTGATGCTGAATTACAAGATAGAATAACGACTTTGTCTTGCAGTTTTTGTAGAAATTCTATTTCTTGGTCGAGAGATGGTCCATTCGCAATGATAACTACAGGAAATTCAGCCATCTCTTTGTTCATTGGCTTTTGCACGCTCATTAGATTAAATTCATTTTCTAAATTACCAAGCGTGTGTGCGATGCCCATCATAGCGTCATCAAAAAAACCAAAACCGGTAAAAAATTGATGAAAATTAGTCTTAAACTCATCAATCCATTTATTCATTTTTTGAGATGGGTAATGTTGATAGAACCAAGTATAGCTAACAGACGCGATACCTACATTACGGCTTCTGTCATAGATATTTTTGAATACTTCGTCTTCAGATTTACCAATACCTAGGTAAAGAAAGCTACCATTTTTATCAATACTTTCTAAGATACTCTTCCATTCAGCTACAAATAAACTTGCAAAGAAGTAATCTTCGTTAGGCTCAATGATATTTATAAAACTAATTTCACGTTTTTCAATGAGTTCAGGTAAGTGATAACCAAGGCCAATACCAAACAACATTAGACTTGGCAGTTTCTCATCTAATGAGTTATTGACAGGTAAATTGGCCTTTGCTTCACCAAAAAGCTTCCCTAAATTATTCATCAAATCGATATGAATAAAATCTAACGGATTCTCTACAGATGAAATAGCTGAGTGATCGGTTTTGCCTAAAATTGGATTTTCGAGGTTTTTATGAACTTGCTCAACAGCTTGCTTAATAGGATCTGAAGAGTACATAGGCACTCTTGTTTCATAATCAATAATATTCGCAGTGCCATTGTCGTTTAGAATAAATTGAAAGTGTTCACTTGGTTCGTATTTAAGGAATTTTTCAAAAATTTCAGGGAAATATTGCTTAAACGCTAAAAGATTTTCTTCAAACTTAGAATTTGCCTTATCCGCGAACTCTTGCTCTCTTCTTTGCTGCTCAATTGTCTCATCGATTTTATTTGAAAGGGACTCGATTTGAGCCTCAACAGAGGGGAGTTTGGTCATTTTTTACCTACTTGATACTTTTATAAACATCGAGCTTCTTTTTGGTACGTAACTGGGACGCTATCGTTTTGGCTAATGTTTTTTTTCGGTTTTCTAAATTAGTCACTAAATCAACGAACTTATCATAAAATACTTGATAAACCTCAACATTAGAATCAACTAAGGGAGCATTTTGATCAAAATAAGTTCTAATGTCATGGTCTAATTTTTTAAAAGAAGATTCGCATTGTTCAAAATCTTCCTTGATTAATGATGAGTTGATTTGATCAATTTGCTTCTCAAAGTCAGCTAATTGATTATCCAACATTCGCGTCTACACCATTATCTAAAAGTGTTTTTTCACGAACATCATGCGGAATGGCATCCCACGCTGACTTAATTTCTTTAAGAAGGTTAGAGACCTCAGTCACTATTTCAGGATCATTCTTAATGCTTGCATCTAACAACCGGTCAATCATGTACGAATACAATGCATAAAGGTTTTCAGTAACCTCTCCACCTACTTCAAAATCTAAACATCCTCTTAGCGCTTCAAGAATCGCTGATGCTTTTGATAGATGCTCACTTTTGGCTTCAAGGTGTCTTTTTTCAATTGCCACTTTCGCCAGCACCATCTTTTCAATAGCGCCAGCCATTAGCATTTGAATGATTTCGTAACGGTCAGCACCTGCAATGCGAGTTTTAAGTGCTTCCTTTTGATAATTTTTAACTTTTGCGTTGTACATGGTTCACCTATATGCCTAAACAAAGAGAAAAATAACTTTTATGATGATGACTTAGTAAATCCTGGAAGACTAGATAGTTGTGCACTTAAGTACGTTTGCGTTGACTGCATTTGCGCTAACAACACATCTAAGCCTGCATATTGCTGGCGAAGTCTTGCTTCTAACTCTTCCATTCTATATTCATGATTAATAACATCATCTTCTAGGTCATCAAGTTGAGAATTTAAGTTAGTTTCTCGTTGATTCATGATTCCTTTAGAGTCTAAATAATTGTCAAAAAGAGACTCTAATTGTTTTGCTATCCCATTTTCACCTGCAAAAGCCTTGCCAATATCATCATAATTCTCATCCATAGCTTCATTTAAGCTACGGACTAGGCTAGATTTTTCCAAGTAACCATCTTTATCAACACCTAAACCAATATCAAAGATACTTGAAAACGGACCTGCATCCGTAATAGGTGTTGAAAGAGCATTAATTAATTGAGAATCGAATGAACGAATTGTTGAATCTGCATTTAGAGGTTTACCTACACGCGTTTGTAGGCCTATTTGACCTATTAGGTTATTATAGTTCGCGATAAACTCATCAACTAGCTTAGTAACACTTTCAGTGTCAACGTTTACAGATAACTTTGCCGTTTCACCGTCAACACTTTGTCGCTTTGCAACAATTGTCATGTCTTGTACAGCATCTTTAAATGTATTGGTATCATTAACAATTGAAATACCATCCACTTTAATTTCTGCACTTTTAGCTTCATCACCTGAAGCAATTGCAATACCGCCTGCAGTAACGCCATCATTAGCAAGTGTTGAAACATTATCAAGTTCGGCCGTATCGTTGGTAATAACTAAATCATTACCTGCACCTGATACATTTGATGTAAGAACTAACTTTGATTCAGTCCCCGTGTTAATGATATTAGCAGTAACACCAAAGTTATCGTCTGAATCATTAATTGCATCACGTAAATCAGCAAGCGTTGCACCCGCATCGAGTGTTAAGTCAAAGCTCTTGTCACCTGCAGAAAAAGACAATGTACCACCAGAAGCAGTAACAACATCATCTGTTGAGGTAAATAGGCCAGCATTAGATGTCGCTCGACTACCTTGAGCAAGCTCTACCACTTCAATATTGAAGTCCCCAGGTGAAATATCTGAAGTTGGTGTTACTGATATGAGGTCGCCATCATCACTGGTCGGTTGCTTAATGTTCGCAATTCGCTTGTTAAAGTTATCTATATCAGCTAACTTTTCAATAGTATCCTGAAGCTTTGACATTGCAGATTTAACTTCGCCTAAAGACGAAAGCTCTACCTGTAAAGACTCTTCTTTTTCAGCGAGCGCATTTAATTTAGGGGTACTCTCAGCTGATAGTGTCGCACTGATGATGCTTTCCAGATCAAGTCCAGAACCAACCCCAGCAGATGTAATTAATGCCATAGTAATACTCCTAAAATACTAATTGCTATGCCGTTCTATCGAACAACAAACCTTTATTGCTTAATTTATCGGCAAACTCTTCTAAAGCTTTAGCCACTTCACGAAATTCTTCTGTTGGAATTTCTCGAATTACTTCGTCATTTTCTTTATCAAGAACTTTGATAATGGGTGGATCTCCCTTTTCATCAAATTCAAAAATTAAATTTGTTGATGTAACTGGGATATAGCTATTGAGTTTTTCAAGGTTTTGTTTTACTTCGGCAATTAGATCGTTTTTGTCTTTTTGCTCATTTCTTTTTGAAACTTGTTCAATATCCACGGGCTCTCTACCAGCAATTTCTGTGCCTTTATTTGCTTTAATATCATCTATTTCGGCTTTTAAATTTGCAGAATTTCCACCGGCAGTAAGGTTATCATTAGACCTTTGCGTTGAATTAAGATCTATCATAGTAACACCTCTTAATATCTTACTCGGTAAGTATAAGCCACTTCGAAGCAAATTTCCTGAGCCTGAAGTGACTTATAAAACAAATATTAGCCTAGTAGTGAAAGCGCTACTTGAGGGCGTTGATTTGCTTGGCTTAAGATTGATTGGCTAGCTTGTTGTAAGATTTGCATCTTAGTTAAGTTAGCTGTTTCAGTCGCGAAGTCTGTATCTTTAATACGAGACTGAGCTGCACTTAAGTTTTCAGAGATATTAGCTTGGTTACGAATTGTTGATTGGAAACGGTTTTGAACCGCACCTAGCTCTGCACGCTTTTTATCAACTACTGCAATCATCGCATCCATACCAGCTAACACATATTGTGCATTTGTCTGAGATGAAACACTGATAGATGTTTCTCTGAACTTAGTTTGGAAGTCACTTGTTGCGCCGATAGCAGAACCCGCAATATCAGATACACCAGCAGCTAGCGTTGTTAAACCTTTACCGCCAACAGCACTCGCTACACCAGCAATACCAGATAACGTGAAACCGCCATTTGTAGAGATACTGTTTGTTGCAGCAGTACCACCTACGTTTTGCATACTAAAATCGATAGTTTGCACAGCATCAGCACCTACTTGGAATTTAGCATCGTATGTGCCATCAAGTAAGTTTTGACCACCGAACGTTGTATCTTCAGCAACACGGTTAACTTCTGCAGAAAGTGAACGAATTTCTTCTTGAAGTGCTAAACGATCTTCATCAGTATTCGAACCATTCGACGCTTGTTGTGCAAGAGTACGAATACGTTGGAACATTGACGTTACTTCGTCTAGTGCACCCTCAGCTGTTTGCGCTAAAGAGATACCGTCATTCGCATTTCGGTTACCTTGCGTTAAACCATTAACTTGGCTTGTTAAACGGTTAGCGATCTGCATACCTGCAGCATCGTCTTTTGCACTATTAATACGTAAGCCTGATGAAAGGCGTTGGAAAGAAGTATCAAGTGAAGTACCTGATTTACTTAACTGTCTTTGTGCGTTCAAAGAACTCACATTAGTGTTTACATATAAAGCCATATTAGCCTCCGCTTTATCATTTTATAGCTAAACAGCGGGATACCCCTACCCTGCTGTTTAACCGACTTAGAGTCCTAGATTGATAGTTCTCTAACTCGTTTATCGGACGATAAAGCGAAAGCTTTAGCTTTATTTGTAAATTTTTTTAACTAATTTTTAATTTTAGCCTTGTAACAAGCTTAAAGCCGCTTGAGGTCGTTGATTTGCTTGACCTAAAATTGTTTGGCTTGCTTGTTGTAAAATTTGGTTTTTAGTCAAATTAGCTGTTTCTAAAGCAAAGTCAGCATCTTTAATTCGTGATTTTGCAGCAGATAAGTTTTCTGAAATATTTGACTGGTTACGAATTGTTGATTGGAAACGGTTTTGCACAGCACCTAGCTCTGCACGCTTCTTATCAACGACCGCAATCATCGCATCCATACCCGCTAAAACATACTGTGCATTAGTCTGTGAAGATACACTAATACCTGTTTCTGTAAATTTGGTCGCGAAATCACTTGTAGCACCGATAGCTGAACCAGCAATTTCTGATACACCTGCAGCAAGTGTTGTTAAACCTTTACCACCAACAGCTGAAGCAATGCCCGCGATACCAGACATAGTGAAGCCACCATTCGCTGAAACGCTGTTTGTAGCCGCTGTACTGCCAACATTTTGCATACTAAAGCCAATAACCTGAACAGCGTCAGCACCTACTTGGAAGCTAGCTTTATAAGTACCATCTAATAAGTTTTGACCACCGAAAGTAGTATCGGTTGAAATTCGGTTTACTTCTGCAGACAGTTGACGGATCTCTTCTTGGATTGCCAGTCTATCTTCATCAGTATTCGAGCCGTTAGCGGCTTGTTGAGCTAGAGTTCTGATACGCTGAAAAGTCGATGTAATTTCATCTAATGCACCTTCAGCTGTTTGAGCAAGTGAAATACCATCATTCGCATTTCGGTTACCTTGATTCAAACCCAAAATTTGTGATTGTAGACGGTCAGAAATTTGTAAACCAGCCGCATCATCTGCTGCACTATTAATACGTAAGCCTGATGAAAGGCGTTTAAACGAGGTATCTAAATCGCCACCTGTTCTATCCAACTGTCTTTGTGCGTTTAATGCACTAACATTAGTATTTACATATAAAGCCATAATAAACTCTCTTCTTATCTGTCAAAGTAAAGTCACTTATTTAAAAGTGAATTTGACAAAGTGACCCTTACAGCGGCAAATCTAAGTCGCCTGGGGCAAAAAACTGCCACTTTGCTTGTTAGTTAATTAACTTGAAGTAAATAGAGCAATTAATAGGCCAACTATTAATTAAGATTAAAAAAGGAATGAAAAAAGGCTCCATTTAGGAGCCTTAAGAGAGATAAGTTTAAGAGTGGGTTTAATAACACAAATTATGGCATAATCTGTGCTTTATATTTTATGTTCTTACAAATGTTAGAACACTACTGTCAGGATTTTGAGCGCCTCCGCTTTATAATCCTATCTTAGCGCCTTTGTTAATACCCCATTAGACAAAGGCGCTTTTCTTTAAGTCAAAGTTTTGACTTCACTTTAACTCAAATTCCCAACTATTAACCTAGTAAGCTTAATGCCGCTTGAGGACGTTGGTTAGCTTGACTCAAGATTGTTTGGCTAGCTTGTTGTAAGATTTGCATCTTAGTTAAGTTAGCTGTTTCAGTCGCGAAGTCTGTATCTTTAATACGAGACTGAGCTGCACTTAAGTTTTCAGAGATATTAGCTTGGTTACGAATTGTTGATTGGAAACGGTTTTGAACCGCACCTAGCTCTGCACGCTTTTTATCAACTACCGCAATCATCGCATCCATACCAGCTAACACGTATTGTGCATTTGTTTGAGATGACACACTGATAGATGTTTCTCTGAACTTAGTTTGGAAGTCACTTGTTGCACCGATTGCAGAACCAGAGATATCAGATACACCAGCCGCTAGCGTTGTTAAACCTTTTCCGCCTACAGCACTCGCTACACCAGCAATGCCAGATAACGTGAAACCGCCATTTGTAGAGATACTGTTTGTCGCAGCTGTACCACCTACGTTTTGCATACTGAAGCCGATAGTTTGAACTGCATCAGCACCAACTTGGAATTTAGCATCATAAGTACCATCAAGAAGGTTTTGACCACCGAATGTTGTATCTTCAGCTACACGGTTAACCTCTGCTGATAATGAACGAATCTCTTCTTGAATCGCTAAACGGTCTTCATCAGTGTTTGAACCATTCGACGCTTGTTGTGCAAGAGTACGAATACGTTGGAACATTGATGTTACTTCGTCTAGTGCACCTTCAGCTGTTTGCGCTAAAGAGATACCGTCGTTCGCGTTACGGTTACCTTGGTTAAGACCGTTGATTTGTGATGTTAAACGGTCAGAAATTTGTAGACCAGCCGCATCGTCAGCTGCGCTGTTGATACGAAGACCTGATGATAAACGCTTGAATGAAGTATCAAGTGAGTTACCAGAATTCATTAATTGTCTTTGAGCGTTTAATGAACTAACATTTGTATTTACATAAAGTGCCATGATATTTCTCCCGAAGTAAACTTATCATTTACTCTCAAACTTACTCTAATTAAGCGGTAACTGTTATTTGTTACTCTGCTTGGTTAATTAAGTTATCGGTCCGCTCAAAAAATCCTTTAGTGAATTTTTAAACAATTTTTCATTTTTTATTTAACACACTGTATTTAAATGAAAAATATTTAATATTTTTAACTAAACATAGCTTCTGGTTGTCATTAAAATCGTTACTGTGAAGTATTGCTGAAGCTCAAAACGCGACAAAGAGTGCGTTAAAACAGCTGTTTAAGTGGAAAGCTTAAGGTAGGTTTTATAGGTTAAGCTCATAAAATGAGCTTAACCTAGATAAATTATAAGTAATCAAATAATGATAGGTTAGCCAAACGGCCAAATGTTGCTTGTGCAGCTTGCAGTGATGTTTCTTGTTTGGTCAGTTCAGTAATCGCTTCAGCCATATCAAGCTCAACGAGTTCCGCTTTTGCTGCTTTATTACTGGTATCTAAGTCACTATTAGATTGTTCGATTTTCTTGGCCGTATTTAACCGACCACCTAAGCCAGCCTGAACAAGAGAAACCTGATTTTTGGCATTATCGAGTTGTACAATGGCATCCGCTAAAACCTGATCAAACTCATCTTGGGTTAAATTAGGATTTGTGAGTCCTGCAATCAGATCGTCCAAGGTATTTAACGCATTTTCTTTTTGTGGTGCTTCAAGGTCTACATCGATTTGGCCGTTTGCAACAGGCGAAACAGAAATTTCCATACCTTGATATTCGATTTTACCGTTTTCAAAGCTGCCGCTGTCAATTGTTACACCCGCTTGTTGTACCACATAAGTATTAGGTGTACCTGTAGTGGTAATAAAGCTTAATGTATTGGCATTTGCAGCCGCAGCAGGATCAGCGTTGTAATTAGCTTGGTGGAATTTATCGAAATCTGCTTGCTCAGTCACATAAATTTTTGAGCTTGTAATACCGCCTGAAACAGTGCCGTCGTTTGAGGCCACATTTAGACGTGCATTTACTTTTTCGAACGTATCAAAACCATTGTCACTTGATTTGATTTCTACACCTTCAGCCACTTTGATTTTATGTTGCCCCTGATCGCCACCATATTCATAGCGACCAGACGTACTATTGTAACTATAAGAAGGAGTGTTATCTTGATAGCCCGAAAAGATAAACTTACCGTCTTCGGTCTTTGCATTCATTAGATCAAGTACAGTGCTTTGCAGTGCCTTAACTTCTTCAGCGATCCCTTCACGGTCGATATCACTATAGGCACCATTACCTGCTTGAATAGATAACGTATACGCAGACTCAAGTGCACCTTTAATATTTTGCAGTACACTTTCTTCTGTCGTTAAACGGCTATTCAACATAGTGATATTTTTTGTGAACTGCTCGTTGCCTTGAATGCGATCGTTATAAAGTAAAGCCCGAGCCGTGGCAGAAGGGTCATCAGCAGCAGTTAATACGCGCTTTTGAGTATTAACCTGTTCTTGTGCCTTATTAACATTTTGCTGTGAGTTAAGAATAGAATTAAGGTTATTCTTATACATCATGTTATTTGAAATACGCATAATTACCTCGCCGCACTTAATAAGGTGTCAAAAATAGTACGTGCTGTTGCAAGTACCTGTGCTGATGCTGCATACGATTGTTGAAAACGAAGTAAGTTAGCAGCTTCTTCATCAAGGTTTACACCTGATAGCGATTCATACCAAGCTTCAGACTGATCAGCCAATGCTGTAAAAGCCGCACCATTGGTTTGAGCTTGACTGGTCACAACACCAATATCAGTGACAATGGCCGAATAAGCTTGATTAAAGGTTTTATGATTATCAGCAGTACTACTTGCTTCAACATTTTGACGCACTAGCTCACCGTTTTGTAAATTAGCTAATAGCAAGCCATTGCGGTTATCATCAAAACCCCCGGTGTTAAACTCAAGTGTGAAGGTGTCCCCTGTTGCAGGTGAGCCTTCAATATTGAAGTCAAAACCGTAGGTATCATAAGGTGCCCCAGCTTGAGCAAGAATATTCTCAGCAGGCGGTGTTATGGTAAACGTCGATGTACCGTTGCCGTCTGTGATTTGATATTCGTTAGCATTCGCCGTTTTCACGAGTGTGATATCACCATTCGCCAAACTCGGTGGTGGACCAACCGTGATCCCCGTTGAGTTATCAATATCAGACACTGTGCCAGCAGAAATACTTGCATCGCTGGTATTATTGATATCGTTCGCAGTTCGAATAGGTGATGCTAACGCTAGGTCTTCAGGGCGCTCAGTTGCAAGCTCTAGGGTCGTTGCAGCTTGTGAATTTAGCTTCACCATAAATTGGTCACCAGTATTTGCTGTGCCTGATACATTAAGCTGTAAGCCAAATGCCTCACCGCCAGTGATGGTTGATGAGTCAATCACTCCTGCCGTTACATTGGCTGTTGACGCAGTGCCAATAGGTTCGCCTTTGTTATCGATTGCCTGAATTTCAACGGTGGTTGCACTGGTATAGGTAATAATAAAATCACTCGCTGGCAATTCGCTGCCTTTACCTGGTTCCACCGTTGCCGTCATTGTTGATGTGCCCGTATTAGCTTGATAGCCAAACGCATCAACGGTTGGAATTGCAAATATATCACCACCAATTTCACCATTAGCGTCCATACCTAAACGGTTTTGCTGATTAAAGGCATCAGCTAACGCTAATCCCATTTGACCAAGTTGGTTTTGCGCTGGCACTAAAATATCGTCACGAAACGCCAACAAGCCGCCAATTTTACCTTTTAACTTACTCACATCGACATCAAGCGGCACAGCTTTGCCACCGTTCACATCGAGTCTCAGTTCTTTAAAATTAGGATCAGGATCGCCACTGAATGAAAATAGGTTAAATGAGCCACTTTGCATGACAAGTGCTTGACCAGAGCCTAAATACACTTGTTTTTCGCCGTTATTACCATCGAGTGTTTCAATATCAATCAGCTCAGATAAATCACGAATCGCTTTATCTCGTTCATTGTATAAACCACTTGATACTGACTCACGATCAGTACCGTGAACTGAGGCAATCTTAGTATTTAGATCACTGATATTTTGGATCAGGTTATTGGCTTCTTCAGAAAAAATTTCTAGCTGCTCATTCACCACCGCTTTTTGGTCGACCACAATGCTCGATAATCTGTCCATTTGATCAATCAAGTTTTGTGCATCTGTCATTACTAATGAGCGTGCAACTGTTGATGACGGTTGATTTAAGCTTTCTTGTACATTGTTAAAAAACGAGTTGATACTAGTTGATAAGCTGTTTGACTCTTCTGAGAACAAGCTATCTACACGGCTTGCTTCTGTCACAAACTGATCAAAGAATGCTTTATTTGAGGTATCTCTATTTAATTGCTTTTGCGCAAATTCATTCAGTAAACGATACGTTTCACCACGACCTACTTGGTTATCGATCATGGTTGTGAACTCAGTGCGCTCACGTACATAGCCCTCGGTATTAACGTTGGCGATGTTCTTACTGGTGGTTTGTAAAAGCTCAGAGTTAGCTCTTACACCGGCATTTGCTATGTCATATAAGCTAAATGACATGAGGGTCTACTCCTTAACGTACCAATGAAGCAGCGACGCTTTGAAGCTCAACACGCTTCAATACCTGCTTAATTTTATCGGCATAATTTGGATCAGTTGCATAACCTGCTTTTTGTAACGAATCTAAAAAGGCAGCAGGCTCTGCGGTATTATTAAGTGCTTCTTGATAACGTGGGTTTTCATTTAAGAAATCCACAAAATCGTTAACACTGTCTTTAATCGATTGATAAGAGCGGAAACTAGCTTGCTTTTTAACAGGCACGCCTTGTTCAAATTCAAGCGTGACTTTACTCGCTTTGTCACCTTGCCAGCTTCTATCCGATTTAATATTGAATAAGTTGTTACTACTTGTGCCATCAGCTTTGCTGATGATGTGTTTTCCCCAGCCTGTTTCAAGGGCTGCTTGAGCCACCATCACTGCAGGGTTTAAACCAATCTTCTGTGCTGCATTTTTTGCGTGCTCCCAAATAGAGCTAATGAATGACTCAGCATCTTCAAAACGATTATCTGTTTGCTCGTTTGCTGATGTATCTGCAACAGGCTGTGACTCAGATTTAATGTCGTGGCTGTCATTCGCTACGCCGCGGGCGCGTTTATCACTATCAAACTCAGCCGTCGTTCTAAGCACAGACCCCGGGGTAAACTGTTTACCATCAGGCGAGAGCTGCTGAACAATTAAATCAGCTAAGCCGAGCGAACCTTTTGATGAAAGCTCAACCGACATCTGTTGGTCATGCATCTCTTCAAAAAACTTAACACCGCTTGAATTAAATGGGCTGTCTTTATCTTCAAACGCTTCATTTGCCTTACGCATACTTTTAAGCAGCATTTGAGTGAAAATAGATTCAAATTGTGCCGCCGCTTTTTTCAGCGCCTCTTTTGACGCATCGCTAGAGGCATCACTTTTTAGCGCACTTTGACGTAACGAGTCTAAGTTGCCTAAATCAAAAAAGTTTTGCTTGTCGAGATGATTAGTATCCATCAGCTTTTTGACACAATAGTTAATAATGAAAATTAAAATGCAAAAATTGCGCCAATAAAAAACTTTATAAATGAATGGCTAATAAAGGATATAGGAGTGGAGTAACTTCAGGGTCAAGGTTTTGACTGATATTTATACACTGAAGGATTAAGAGGTATAAAAACAAAAAACGCGCCCGAAAGCGCGTTTTAATTTAAATGATAACCAGTTGCCCGTTTATCGCCCCCGCTTCTTTTAAAGCTTCAAGGATTGCCATTAAATCACCCGGCGCGGCCCCCACTTCATTGATTGCGCGAACGAGGTCATCTAGATTAACACCCGGATTGAAAACAAAAGCACGTGAGTCATCTTCATTGACATCAATAATGCTTTGATTGGTAACCGTGGTTTCACCATCACTTAAGGCATTTGGCTGTGAGACATTTTGCTGCTCAGCAATGGTGACCGTTAAACCACCATGGGTAATAGCTGCTGGCTGTAGCTTCACGTTTTTGCCAATCACAATTGTGCCTGTTCGCGAATTGACAATAATTTTTGCTGCGGTATCTGCCGGTTTAAACTCTAAGTTTTCAAGGGTAGACAAATACGCGACACGTTGAGATGCATCACGCGGTGCCAATACACGCACAGAGGCTGCATCTATTGCCTGAGCACTGTCAGGACCCACTAAATCATTAATGGTTTGCTCTAAGCGTTTTGCCGTTGTGAAATCTGGACGATTTAAATTGAAGGTAATGTAGTCACCTTGCATAAACGGGCTCTTAATAGCACGTTCAACAATAGCACCATTTGGAATACGACCCACTGTAGGCGTGTTAATAATTACACGGCTACCATCAGCCCCTTCAGCACCTAAACCACCAACCACTAAACTACCTTGCGCAATTGCATAAGTATTGCCATCAACCCCTTTTAGGAAGGTTTGTAACAATGTACCGCCACGTAAACTGCCCGCACTACCAATAGACGACACGGTAATATCAATGGTTTGACCAGGCTTTCTGAACGCTGGTAACTCAGCATGCACTGCCACAGCAGCAACATTTTTAATTTTAGGTTTTAAGCTATCAGGTAAAGTGATACCAAAGCCATTCAGCATGGCTTTAAAGCTTTGTTGTGTAAATCGGCTTTGCTCACCAGTGCCAGGTAAACCAACCACTAAACCATACCCCACTAATTGGTTTGAGCGCACGCCCTCAACCATAGATACATCTTTGACTCGCTCAGCCTGTGCAGAAAACTGCAGGCTAATTAAGCAAAGAGCGATGATGTATTTAAACCCATTCATGACTTTATTCCTCTAAAATGGGAAAAGCGAACTACTAAAGAAACGAGACAGCCAACCTGCACTTTGCGTTTCTTGAATTTGCCCTTTACCTGAATATTGAATGCGCGCATTGGCAATACGATTTGATGTGACCGTGTTATCTGCGGCAACATCTTCAGGGCGAACCAAACCTTCTAAGCGAATAAACTCTTCACCTGTGTTCAAAGTGAGCCATTTTTCACCGCGAATAACCAAGTTGCCATTGGGTAGAACACGCATCACATTGACAGAAATATCACCAAATAAGCTGTTTGATTGGTTAGACTTTGAGTCACCTTTAAATGATGCCCCAGAACCAATACCAAATTGAATGCTGTCACCACCAATGTTGACCGGATTACCGCCAAGGCCTATAACAGGGTCTAAACTGGCGTCCGTTTCTTTGTCGGTCTCGGTTTTAGCGGCTTTGGTGGCTTGCGTTGATTCTTGCAATTTAACCGTAATGATATCGCCAGCACGCAGTGCCTTTTTATCCGAGTACAAATCATTTGATGAGTAACTATCAAACAACGACCCTGTAGGTACCATCGGCTCTGTTGTTGGCTCAGGGTACATAGGCGCATAGTAAGGGTCATCCTGAACCACATGATGATTTTGCGTTGTCATACAACCACCCAGCATTAATGCTGCCGATGTGACTAAGATAATATTACGCATGCTGCCTCCTACCCATTAAAGCTGTTGATTGATGTAACTAAGCATTTCATCAACCGCTGAAATCACTTTTGAATTCATTTCATAAATTCGTTGTGTTTCGATCAAGTTAACAAGCTCTTCAGTTACATTCACGTTAGAGGTTTCAAGGGAACCTTGAACCACCGTACCTAAACCATCGATACCTGGGTTACCTTGCACCGGCGCACCACTTACAGCGGTTTCTGTGTATAAGTTTTGTCCCATAGGCTCAAGACCCGATGGATTAATAAAATCACTAATCGTTAGCTGACCAATGACCACGTTGTCTGGTTGCCCTGAAATACGCACTGACACTTCACCGTCTTGTGAAACAGTAATTGATTGCGCATCGTCTGGAACATTCATTTCCGGTTGCAAAGGAAAACCCGCGCCCGATGTTACAATGCGGCCATCTTCGTCAGTCGTGAATTGACCGTTACGCGAATAGGCAATGTTGCCATCTGGTAATTGCACTTCAAAAAAACCTGGGCCTGAAATCATCCAGTCCAATGAATTTTCAGTGGTAAGCATGTTACCTTGTGAAAAGTTCTTTTGGTTGGCAACCACTTTGGCACCCGCACCAAGCATTAAGCCTGATGGCATTTCAGTGTCTTGTGACGAACGACCACCTGGTTGGTTGATGTTTTGATATAGTAAATCTTCAAATACGGCGCGGCTTTTTTTGTAACCGACCGTGCTGGCATTCGCGAGATTATTTGAGATCACCGAAATATCGGTTTGCTGGGCGTCAAGCCCGGTTTTACTGATCCATAATGCAGGATTCATAACTCTACCCTCTCAGTCATCTTAAACAATGCGTAACAGCTGATCTTGACGCTCATCGAGCTCTTCGGCTGTTTTCATCAATTTAACTTGTAATTCAAATTGGCGTTGATTGCTGATCATGTCGACCATTTCATGCACCGGGTTTACGTTTGACATTTCAAGCGTTCCCGATAGTACTTTCACATTTGGCGAAATATCACAAAAACCACACAGGTCATTGATCAGCATGTCTTCTTTTGGTCGAAATAAACCGTCATTACCTTTTTCAAGCTGAGTGTTATCAGCCTCAATCACTTTTAAGCGATCAACCACTTCTAAAAAGTTCGCTGGTGCACCTTGCGGGCGAACCTGAATAGCACCGTCTTCACTAAACTCAACTTTCTCGATAGGTAATGGCAGAATGATTGGACCACCTTCGCCAATTACTTGACGGCCATGGCTGGTGATCAACGCGCCATCTGGAGTAATGTTTAATGTGCCTGTTTTGGTGTACGCCTCATTGCCTGAGGCATCTTGTACACTCAACCAACCACGGTCACTCATAGCAATATCAAGCTCACGGCCAGTTTCTACATAACCACCTGATTGCATGTTAGATCCTGGGCGTTCTTGCATTGCAAACACCCTAGATGGCAGACCTTCACCGAAGGCTTGCATAGAGCGAGCTTGTGCAAAATCAGCTTTAAAGCCAGTGGTGTTAGCATTCGCAAGATTGTTAGCCTTGAGCTCAAGACCGCGCAAACTTTGCTTAGCACCCGACATGGCAATGTAGACCATTTTGTCCATAACATTGACTCACTAAAAATACGATAACTAAGAAATGCAATAAAAGTGCCAAAGTAAAATTGACGCTGAAATAGGAGAGAAAAATGAGCTGCTAGAATGAAAAAAGGCTGCCAATAGAGGGAGCAGCCTTCGTGTCGGATTATGCTTAGAGCCGTTAAGATTAACGGATCTGTAGGATGTTTTGTTGTAGCGTTGAGTTAACCTCAAGCGCACGTGAGTTAGCTTGGAAGTTACGCTGCGCACTAATCAAATCAACAAGTTCATTCGTTAAGTTAACATTTGATTGCTCAAGTGCTGATGAGTTGATTGAACCTAAAGTACCTGAACCTGGTTCACCAGCAATTGGCTCACCTGACGTTAAACTCTTCTTCCAAGAAGTATTACCTACTTGCTGTAAACCTTGTGAGTTCGAAAAACGAACCATTGCAACTTGACCTAAGAACGAGGTATCACCATTACTATACGATGCAACAATTTTACCATCAGAGCCGATATCAATACCCGATAGACGACCTACCGTCGCACCGTCTTGCTCAAGTGCTTTCACTTCAAAGTTACTTGCATATTGAGTTGGTACTTTATTCGCTGTTGCCGCTTCATCACGCCAGTTCATTGTTACATCATCTGGGAAGCTCGCACCATTAGAAAGTAAATCAGATAGACCTGTTGCAGCACCGGCACCATTTGGTAGGGTTAAAGGATTAAAAGTTGTATCTGTATTTGCTACACCATCCGTGCTAAGTGGTAAACCGCTCGCATCAAATTGGAATGTAGTTAATGGAGTATAAGGTGTTGTTGTTTGCTCTACACCACTAGAATCAAATGGCTTTTCATCAAGTGTTGCATACACTTCCCACTCATTCTCATTACCTGTAGTCGCTGAGTCAGTTTTCACAAAGAAGAATTGTAAAATATGTGGCTCACCTAATGAATCATATACAGTTGTCGACGTTGAACTGTTGTAAGTCGCACTTGTTTCAGGATCAAATGGTGTCACTGTTGGCGCAGAGGCACGCGAATCAAGGTTAAATGATGAGTAAACATTCGTCGTTGCACGCGGTGAACCTGAAGCATCAGGAATTTGTAGTGCAGATGAAGTACTTAAACTAACAGAGGTTGTATCACCGGTTGCTTCATCAACAGGGAAACCTTGTAAGTAATTGCCGCTCGCATCAACAATAAAGTTATCTTTATTAAGTTTGAACGCACCAGCACGCGTATAAGTAAAGTCTTGTGCACCTAAGTCATTAGCCATTGCGAAGTAACCTTCACCCGTAATCGCTAAATCTAAAGAGTTATTTGTGAATGATAACGAACCTTGGTGGAATTGCTGTGCCACCATGGTTGTTCTTACACCGTCACCATTTTTTGTTTTACCAGAGCTAAATACTGATGATGCGTACACATCAGCAAACTCTGCACGAGACTCTTTGAAGCCCGTAGTATTCACGTTCGCAATGTTATTTGCGGTAACGTCTAAATCTTTTTGCGCGGCTGCTAAACCTGTTAATGCAATATTGAAGCTCATAACTCACCTCTAACCTATCTCTTAGCCTAAGCTAACCCAAACCTTTTTTTACTTATGCGATTTCAGCTATATCAGTCAGCCTAACCGCACCCTCTTTTGTATTTACGATAATGCCGCTGCTACCATTGATATTGACACTTTCAATATTTTTAAAGGTCGCCATTGGCAGGCTGCTGTAGTCACCATTTACATAGCCTTCAGCACTGATGTCATACTCACCTTCAGGGAGTACATTGCCATCGTTATCTTTGCCATCCCACTCAAAACGCAGTGCACCTGCTGACTGAGATCCTAAATCAATGGTGCGTACTAACTGGCCTGATGAATCTGTAATTCTCAGCGTCAGTGTTTCAACCGCTGTTTCTGCAACCACCGAGCCTTTTGCTGCATTTTCACCATCAAAATCAATGGTGTCAGATTCAAGCAGTGCTTGTTTTCCCACAAGTGTTGAAGCTTGTAATGCAGAGTTCGATGTCATTGACGCAGTGAGTGAATCAAACTTTTCATTTAAGTTTGAAATACCTTCAGCCATAGTGAAGTTCGTCATTTGCGCAATCATTTGATCGTTATCTGCTGGATTACTCGGATCCTGGAACGACAACTGCTGTGTTAACAACGAAAAGAAATCTTCCTGAGAAAGCGTGTTGTTGTCTTCTTCAGTTGTTTGCGTATTGCTTTGATTCCAACGCAAGCTATCCAAATAGGATGATGATGCAGAGCTGATGTCGTTACTCATAACTTATCCTCGATTACCGTTGTCCTAACAACAGTGTTTTACTTAACATTTGCTTAGCTGCATCAGCAACTTGCACATTTGTTTGGTAAGAGCGAGAGGCAGAAATCATATTTGCCATTTCTTCTACGACATTAACGTTAGGTTTGTAGATATAACCGTTTTCATCCGCACTTGGGTGGTTCGGGTTATATTCAATTTGTAGTGGCTTATCGCTCTCTACAATGCCTAACACTTTAACGCCTACAGAAGAGCCCTGAGGATTGCTTTGTGATGATGACGCTTTAGTCAACTCAGCGGCAAAAACAGGATGGCGCGCTCGGTACGTTTTGTCTTGGCTAGAACTAATCGTATTCGCATTCGAGATATTACTGGCTGTGGTATTTAGGCGAACATTTTGCGCGGTCATACCGGTTGCTGAAATATCAAAAACATTATACAAACTCATGATTAAGCTCCTTGACTACCGAGGGCTTTTTTAAGGCCTGAAATTTTACTACTCATAAATTGCAGGCTTGCCTGATACTCTAATGAGTTTTGTACATACAAGTTTCGTTCCACTTGTATATCAACAGAGTTACCATCACCTGTATCTGCTTGATTTGGCGTACGAAACATTTCTGCACCACCAACAAAACGACTGCCTCCGGCAATATGTTTTGCATCGGTTCGAACCATGCTGTTGCCGCCCTGTTGGTTGCTTTTTGCCGCTTTTAATGCCGAGGCAAAATCGATATCTTTCGCTTTGTAGCCCGGCGTATCAGCATTAGCGATATTTGTCGCTAATAACTCAGCGCGTTGTGAACGGATCAACATCGCATGAGGATGAACACCAAATGCTTTATCAAAACTGATAGCCATAACCATCTCCAAAAAATTGACTCTACAGGGGATAATGCAAAAGGTAAGCCAAAAATAAAGAGTGATTTTTAATTATATAAGATGTTGAAAAATAGGTTTATTTAGCAACCTAAGAACTAGGTTGCTAAGGAGAGTTTACTTTTTCTGATAGATGATACCCGGGTTACAACGAACCATATCAAAGCTATCACTTAAGCCCGCCATTGACTCTGACGCACCTAAAAACAGGTAGCCTTTTGGGTTTAAAGCTTGCGCAAACTGTGCAATGATTTTCGCTTTTACTTCCGGTGAGAAGTAAATCAACACATTGCGGCAGAATATAATGTCAAACTTGCCCATTAAAGCGTATGAATCCAATAAGTTTAAATGTCTAAAGCTGACCATTTTTCTTATTGGGTCAATAACCTGAGCCATTCCATTGCCGCTGTCTTTAAAGAATTTTTGACGTCTTTCCATCGACAGACCGCGAGCAAGTGCCAAGGCGTCATACTCAGCATTTTTACACATATCAAGCATGGTATTAGAAATATCAGTGCCAATTATTTGCGCACCCATTTTTAATACTCCCGGATTTTTAGACTGAAACTCGGCAACCGACATGGCAATTGAATACGGCTCTTGCCCTGATGAACTTGCCGCTGACCATATTTTAAGTGGCCTACGCACATCTTTAAGCTCAGGAAACAGCTTAGTTTTCAATAATTCAAACGGGTATTGATCACGAAACCAAAGCGTTTCATTGGTGGTCATCGCATCAACCACAGCGGCACGAAGCTGCCTCTCGTGAGGACTTAAAGTTTTACTTACCAACTGTGATAATGACTCAACATTAAAGCGAGCCATCAGCGGTGCAAGACGACTTTTAACTAAATACAGTTTGTTGTCACCAAGCACGATGCCACATTGTTGCTCTAAGAAAGAGCGGAATTGATCGTATTCGCTTTGTTGTAAATGCTTATTTTCCAAAGTAATACCACCTATAAATAATTAATCACAATGAACCCACTTTTTCACAGCTGTTGCTAATTCATCTGGGTTAAATTTTGCAATAAAATCATCGGCACCTACTTTTTCGATCATTGCTTGGTTAAATACCCCACTTAGAGAGGTATGCAAGATCACATGTAAAGGTGATAATTTTGGATCTGCTTTGATTTCGGCGGTCAGTGTATAACCATCCATTTCTGGCATTTCTACATCTGATATCAATAAGCCAACGCGCTCAGTGATATCATTTTTACAATCCAGCTGAGCAATCTCGCGTAAACGTAGTAATGCTTCTTTACCGTTTTTAGCAAGCTCAGTTTGCACACCTAACGGTTCAAGCGCTCGTTTCACTTGATTTCGAGCGACCGCAGAGTCATCTGCAATAAAGACGATACGCTCACCTAAATCACGCTGAATTTCGCCATCACCAACAACCTCAGCACTCACTTCGGTGTTCACTGGGCAAATTTCATTTAAGATTTTTTCAACGTCAAGAATTTCAACTAACTCGTTCTCAATTTCTGTGACTGCTGTTAGGTATGAATAACGACCAGCACCTGATGGTGGCGGCATTATTTTTTCCCAGTTCATATTAACGATACGTTCAACACCGCCAACTAAGAAACCTTGCACTGAACGGTTATACTCGGCAATGATGATAAAACTGTCTTTAATGTTTTCGATTGCAGGGCCACCCACAGCCATCGATAAATCAATCACTGAGATAGTCTGACCACGGATATGCGCAACACCACGAATGTACGCATTTGATTTTGGCATGTTAGTAAGTGGTGGGCATTGCAGAACCTCTCTTACTTTAAACACGTTGATACCAAAGCGTTGTCGCCCTCTGAGTTTGAATAATAGTAATTCAAGGCGGTTTTGCCCAACCAACTGAGTACGCTGGTTAACTGAGTCTAAAATGCCTGCCATTTCAATCTCCTAAAGATAAACAATCAGAGCTGGAACAATAATTGCCTTCTTTGTGTTAAAGCTACATAAGGTTACGAAGCGTCTGTTTTTTGACGCAAAATATTTATACCTTGTTTTCAACAATAAGCATAGTCGAAACAATATGAGTTTGTTAAAAAAAAGCCGAAGATACAGTGTTTTTTATTTTCTTACTAGCCTGTTGTTTGCAACACAACTACAGGCTGAAGTTTATAATAACGAGCAACTTCAACAAATCGCTGTCGATTTTGTTAGTGAACAGCTCCCTGATCTGGACACCACACCGCAAATTAGTGCTTTACCATTAGATGGTCGCATTCCAGAGAGACTGTGTGAGTCACCAATAAACAAAGAGTTACCGACAGAGCCTCCTTTTAATCGGCAGGTAACTGTACAACTTAAGTGCCAAGACTTAAATAGTTGGACCCAATACGTTCACGTTCGCATTATAGAGCTCGAACCTGTGGTTGTTGTTACCACTAACTTAGCACGTGGCGAGGTTATTCGAGCAGAGCACTTGCGCCTAGAAATGAAACCTAAACAATTTGTCAGAACGCAATATGTACAAGATGAGTCTATACTCATTGGCAGTCGCAGTAAGCGCAATTTACGTGATGGCACACCTATTGTTATGAGCCAGGTTTGTATGGTTTGTAAAGGCGATAACGTTACTATTTATGCTTCGTTACGCGGTTTGAGAATTAAAACCACGGGAATTGCTTTAGAAGATGGCACGTTAGACGAATTAGTACGTGTAAAAAACAAAAAATCAGGTAAAGTATTAAATGCACGTGTGGATGGGGTCGAGTCTGTACAAGTAAATATTTAATTTTTTATATTTATGCTAAAGTATCCGCTGTGCCCGCCGATATAAAGGCATATGTTGGGTAATGTATAGGTCAAAATTATGGTAAGCAATGTCAATAATGGTCAACAACAAACTTCTGTGTTGACAAATACCAAGCAAAAAAAGCTTGATTTACAAAAAGATAATGCTAATGCAGCCGCTGCGAAATCGGCCGCACCAAAAGCAAGTGCAGATTCTGTGAGCTTAACTCCTCAAGCTAGACAGCTTAAATCTTTGCAAGAAAAAGCTGAGCAGTCATCAGGCTTCGACAGCAACAAAGTTGCTGAGCTGAAAAAAGCAATCAGTGAAGGTAAATACCAAATTGATGCTGAAAAACTAGCGAAGAACATCGCCGCATTCGAGTTTGATGTGTATGGCTGATCATAATCATTTAATTGCTAGCAAACTAACACAACAAGTTTCGTGCTTGGAGTCTATTGCTGCGCTTTTAGATGATGAACTGACAGCCATTGCTGCAAAGCGTGGCGAAGGATTAAAGAGTATTGCCCAACAAAAAATCTCTTTGCTCCAGCAAATTCAAACAATTGATAAAGATGTCCAAAAACTTGTCGCACACAACGAATCGCAAGATGACGAAGTAAGTGCACTTATCAAACAAGTAAACACCCTACTGACTAGCTGCAAAAAGAAAAACGATGTAAACGCTCACGCGGCCCATCAAGCACAGCTAAGTGTTAAGCAACTTAAAGATATTTTAATCGGCGCTCCATCATCGATGACCTACGACCAAGGTGGCAGCGTAATTCAAGGCGATAAGAAAATCGTTCACAACTTGAAAGCCTAAATGTCATTTCCATTAAAAAAGCGCGACAACTAATGAGTTATCGCGCTTTTTTAATGCTCGCAGAATTTGCTGAACTTATGCTTTGAACTTACGTTGCAAACCAATAGGTTACAGCTAGACTAAGTTGCACCTAATAATACGTTACTTTTTTCACTTGGCGTGGCTTTACTTCACCAATGTATAAGTCGTGTACTCGTTTCATATCAAGCTGTAATTCAGTTGCGTAGGTATCCCCTACTGCGTAGGTTTTAATAACCTGCGCCCCTTTGATCACACCTTGTACTTGGCTTTGTAATTGATCGTTATGAGCAACACTGTTTTGTACTGTGGTGCCTGCGGAAATTTTTTGCCCGTAAACTTGCTCAGCAAGCTCGCGATACGCTTCAAGCTTTGAGGCTTTAATCGCAAGTAAAGTACGCTGCGATTCATTGCTACCTGGTTGAGCACTAATTGGTGCATACCCCACCGCTTTAAGCACTGGGTAGCTATCTGGCTCAATGTAAGTGTATTCTACATGTTTATCAAAAATACTACTGCAGCCGGTCAATGCTGCGCAGGCAACCAGCCCACCGAATAGAAGTGCTCGCATAATTTGCTTCCGCTTAAAACTCTTTGGCTACAAATATGCACGTTTAATGCCACTGTGGTACAGTCCTTGCTCATTTAGGTTATTCATTGGTTTTAATGCTAGGTGTCAGCATGAAAAATAAAACAATAGCCAGCTTAAAAGGTCTTGGCTTAGCCTTTACAATTTTGTTTTCTAACAATAGCTTAGCTCAGTGGTTTGAGTCTACAGGCCATGCGGTTGTGAAAAATGGCGATACAAGCCAAGCCAAATCTGCCGCTATTAAAGATGCCATAACTCAGGCTTTAGTGTTTTCTGGGGCTCGAGTAAGCTCTGTTCAGACTCTAGTTGACGGGGTTTTGACACAAGATCAACTGAAAATAAGCAGCCACGGTGAAATCCAAAAAATAGAATTGATCAGCGAAGACCGCCATAACGACACCTATGCCATCACGCTTCGCCTCGATATTTTTGCTCAAGCTGAAGAATGCCCAGCAAACCAATACACCAAATTTATTGCCGTAACACAAAGCCAACTTGCCAATCGCGAGCAAGCGCGTATGGGCCAAATTTTTGACGTAAATAAAGCCATCAGTGAGCACTTATATGCCAGCTTAGGTAATACGCAAATGGCGGCTAAACCGACAGCCTATTACAATATGCCGCTGCGAGTAGACCATTTTTTCACTCAGCAATACGATTACAGTAACGCGCTACTTGAGGAGATCACTAGCCGCAGTAATTCGCAATATGTATTACTGAGCCGTATTCGTGATTTATCGGTTAATCATAAGATCAACAATGACTATGCATTTTGGCAAGATGATAGTTTCAAACGTGCATACAAAGTGGATTATGTATTATTTGATGGCACCACTTACGAAAAACTCTGGCAGAAAAGCTACCAAACAGAAGGCATTTGGCCATACAAAAAAACCGAGATCATCGATGTTTACAGCGACCGATTTTGGGCAACCGATTATGGCCAAGCTATTAGTGATATAAACCAAACCCTAACCTATGACTTACAAGCCGCCATGGCCTGCTTGCCCACGCAAGGTAAGATACTGCATATCGAAAACGATAGACTGATCATTAACCTAGGGAAGGCTCACGGCCTTGAACAGGGAGAGGTTTTAAACATTGCGCATCATAACTACTTAACGGATGCACAGGGTAATAAACTCCCCCATAAAATCACTACACTTAATCAAGTAAAAGTGACTCAGCTTTATCAGCAATCAGCAGTGGCCATGAGTATTGATAAGCAACCACTGCCTAATATTCAAATAAACGATATTGTTGAATTAGCTGCTAGCAAGTAAATGAGCTTGTAAGCCTTCATGAGCATTTAGCCAACGGGCTAATTGCTCTACACCGGCTATGTGCGGGTAATGCTTGCGTGTTGCAATAACAACTTGGCGTTGCTGGTTTGGTGAGATAGCTAAATACTTCACCCCTTCACGTGGTGTGCATGCCAGCTTAGGAACAAAAGTTACCCCATCATCCATTGCCACAAGCGCGAGTAAGGTTTCTATACTATTTCCTTTATATTGGTTCGAAACTTCAACCCCAGCAGAAAAGCAAAATTGCTCGGCTTGCTCTTTAAAACAATGCCCTTCGTTTAACATTAATAAATCACATTCATGCAATTGAGCTAAAGCAACTTCAGCGTGTTTTGCTAAAGCATGCTGCTCAGAGACTGCGACTAAAAAGTCTTCTTTATAAAGTGGCGACACATGATACGGTGCCAAGCCTGCCACATCTGCAACAATTGCAATATCAATCTCACCATTATCCAGCGCCACCAGCGTTTGCGCTGTTTGCATTTCTATAAATGAAAACTGGGTTTCACTAAAGGCCTGCTTCATCGAGGTTAAGAGTGTTGGCAGTAAATAAGGTGCAATAGTTGGAATAATACCCACATTTATTTTCCCTTTTAGAGGGTCGTGTGAGCTGGCGGCAATTTCTTTAAGCACTTGAGTTTGTTCTAGGATCAGCGTGATTTGTTTAAGTAATTGCTCACCTTGCACAGTCAACGTAACCTGTTTTGTAGAACGGTCAAAAATGATCACTCCCAGCTCTTGTTCAAGCTTTTTAACTTGCCCACTCAGTGTCGGCTGGCTGACATAACAGGCATCGGCTGCTTTTCTGAAGTGCTTATATTGTGCCACCGCTTTTACATATTCGAAGTCTTTTAAATTCATACCACACCACCAATAGCTTTTACCTATCATACTAATACAAACAAACGATTGGAGCTATCATAAATTAAATCGCATAATGGCACTCAACAAATCAAGAGGAATTAAAACAATGTTAAACAATATCGAAGGCCAAAAAGTACCAAACGTTACATTCGCAACACGTGTAGACGAGCAGTGGAAATCAATAACCACTGACGAAATTTTTAAAGGTAAGACGGTTGTGCTGTTTGCATTACCTGGCGCATTTACACCAACTTGCTCATCAACTCATTTACCACGTTATAACGAGCTAGCTGCTGTATTTAAACAAAACGGTGTTGATGAGATTGTTTGTATTTCTGTAAACGATACGTTTGTAATGAATGCGTGGGCACAAAACCAAGAAGCGCAAAATATTACCCTATTGCCAGACGGCAACGGCGAATTTACTGACGGCATGGGTATGCTAGTCGATAAAAACGACTTAGGTTTTGGTAAGCGTAGCTGGCGCTATTCTATGCTTGTAAAAGATGGCGTTATCGAAAAAATGTTTATTGAGCCGCAAAAGCCAGGCGACCCATTCGAGGTGTCGGATGCAGATACCATGCTTGATTACATCAACCCTGCACAAGTAAAACCAGAATCAGTGAGCATTATTACCAAACCTAATTGCCCATTCTGTACAAAAGCTAAAGCGCTACTAGATGCAAAAGGGTATGTGTATGAAGAAATCGTATTAGGTCAAAACGCATCATTAACGAGTTTAAAAGCGATTTCAGGTCGTGAAACAGTGCCGCAAGTATTCATTGGCGGTGAGCACATTGGTGGCTCTGACGATTTAGAAAAGCACTTTGCAGCTTAAAGAAAGGGAGCCTTGTTGCTCCCTTTTGTATTTTTGGCCAATTATTAAAAGCGCCTCAACTTAATAACCCTTAGCCCCTGTATAAGCCTCTCATTGGCGCAATTTGTTCTATTTCTGTCGTAAAAAGTCAAGATATTCACTAGCACTATGACTTAGTGTAGAGAATACCGATGAAGGACTTCCTTCACATTCACAGAGGACACACATATGAGCCAAATGAATTCTGTTGCCATGCAAAATGGCAAGCTGCATGTAAAACAAATTGATATCCCTACTCCTGGACCCGGTCAAGTACTGGTAAAAAGCCTAGCGTGCGGTATTTGCGGTTCAGATATTCATATTACCCGCCACACCAGCGATGTATTCGATATCTATAAAAACCTCGGCATCATGGCAAAAGATGCAGGCGATGACCAAGAAGTGTTATTAGGCCATGAATATGCGGCTGAAATCGTTAGCTACGGCCCCAATACAAAAGGCGAATTAGCGACAGGTACTCGTGTCACCTCAGTGCCTATTTTACTTTCAGCTGGCGGCGCTGGCGTAGGTGTAACCCCTGGGCTATATGGTGCCTATTCTGAATACTTTATTGTTGATGAAGCCTTGCTATTACCTATTCCTGATGCTGTTCCATCAGAAGCAGCAGCCATTACAGAGCCTCTTGCCGTTGGCCTACACGCAGTAAACCGCGCACAAATGAATAATGATGATGTAGCCATTGTCGTTGGCTGTGGCCCAATTGGCCTTGCTGCAATTGCCGCGTTAAAGCTTCAGGGCGTAAAACACATCGTTGCCTCCGATCCACAAGAGAGCAAAAAACAAATTGCCCTTGAATTTGGCGCTACAGAATATGTTAACCCTATGGTTGATGATGAAGTCGCTAAAGCCGCAGCACTTGCGGGTAATAACAAGGTGGTTATTTTTGAATGTGCCGGTGTAAGCCGTTTATTAAACGACTACATTTTACGTGCGCCAGCAAAAGCAAAAATCATTGTAACAGGTGTACATACCGCGCCACTCAACGTTAACTTTGCCTATGCCACAGTAAAAGAGTTAGACCTTATTTTCTCTTATTACTACCAGCCAGAAGAGTTTGCACAATCACTTGAGAACATCGCGTCAGGCAAAATTGCATGGCAAAAAATGCGCACTGGTAAAGTCGGCATCGACGGCGTACAAGGTGCCTTCGATACGTTATTTAAACCAAACGACCATATCAAAATCATCATTGAACCATGGCGCACAGGTGAGCTTGAAAAAGTAACGGGTTAATTTAATTGGGGTTGCTGAGAAACTTGGTAGCCCCTACAGGAATCGAACCTGTAACTGCCCCTTAGGAGGGGGCCGTTATATCCATTTAACTAAGAGGCCACTCGAAAGCTGAAGTAAAGCTTATAGCTTGTAGCTTGTAGCTTGTAGCTTGTAGCTTGTAGCTTGTAGCTTGTAGCTTGTAGCTTACGTAAAAATTATAACGGTCTAAGGCTTTGGTAATCAAGAGAATAAACCAATCGACTTGTGAGTAAGCCGATTGGCAAAATAATGAGGCTAGTTAACGCGAGCTGTTGCTGATTGGATTGACTCATGTTTTAGCACAAAATATGGGATCACTTTTTGTGCGCTGGCAATAACCAGCTTTGAGTTTAAATTAATTACTCGGGCATTCACTTCAACTCCATTAGGGCGGTATATCAGCGTGCCTGTGAGTACATGGCTAGCAATGCGACGCTCAGCTAACTCTTCTACATCACGCGACATCACAAAATCACCATGTGAGGTTACAGTAATGACATCCATCGCTTTAAAATCCACAACGCCAAAGCCAAATTTTTGCAGCTGATACATCATTGATTCGGCAAGTTGGTTACCAAGCTGAGAGCTGGTTTTTAAGCTCGCATCTAAATCCACAAAAGTGGTAATGGCAATACCTAAATCGCTTTCTTGTTGCATGGTATCCACTAACTCAAGCGCCATTTGCTCGACATAATTAACAACGGTTTTATGATGTTGATAAGGCACAAACAGGCGATGGTTAGCGTTATCCTGCTGCATATCTTTTTGTTCAAGCACTTGCAGCATAGCAACGTAATCGACTTGAGTGCTTGCTGATGCCGGTGCATGTTGAGCTGTATTTTGCGGCTCTGCTGATTGCTCTGGCAGCAATTGGCAGCCAGAAAGCACGAGCGTTAACGATGCGAAGATAAAACCTTTCATAGCTTACTCACTTGCTTGTTTTAGTGTAATGCCATCACTTCGATTAGTACTATCCAGGGCATCAACCACTGACTGTGGGATAAAGCCTTGCGCCGACCCAACAACCGCTTTGCTTGCTAAGCCAACAATACGCGCATTCACGAGCACACCACTTTGATGATTAACCAAAGTACCTGCCAATACATAATTGAAGTTTTGGTCTTGGCTAAGCTCTAAATAATCACGACTGAAAACATAATCACCACTTGGCGTAACACGCATATAATCCGTGGTTTTAAAATCAATGACAGGCACACCAAACGCGTGAAGTTCATGAATAAAACTTTCGGCAATTTGATTACCTAGCAAATTTGTTGAGTTGTAATCTGCATCAAGGTACACAAAGCTTGAAACAGCAACTGGTGTGTTATCACTAACATATTGCAAGTTTTCAACTAAGTCTTGCATGATGCCACGCACATAGTGATTGATATTCTTACGTGTTGGGGCTGCTGTAAAAGTGCTGTTATTCATTACCGCCTGATTGGTTTGAAACACACTGTCATTACTATGCGGCGCGGCAACTTCTCTTTGCGCAGCTAACTGAGGATCATTTTCGTGTTGTGTTGCATCACCAGTTAACATTGATGAGCAACCAAAGCCAAACGGCAAACATAAAGTTAAAATTAAACGTTTCATTAAATGAGTTCCTCTTAATATTCGCTTCGATACAACTGGCCATCACGTTGCTGAACTTTTTCAGCGCCCCACATTACATTGATAGGGATCTCAGTGCTTGCTGCTGACACAATTCGCAGATCTTTGGTATTCACTAATCGGGCATTTACTATGTAGGCATGTTGTTGCCGCGTCAGTGTGCCGGTAATAACAAAGTCAATATTCTGACGTTGACGTAAGGTATTTACATCACGACTAAGTACACTATCGGCCGATTGCTGCAAATTTAAAGTATTTTCTAATCGATACTCAATGGTATGAAAACCAAGCTGAGTAAATTGCGTTAATAAACTTTCTTGAATTTGCTGACTCAAGCCACTGCCCTGATCTTCTGCTAAATCAGTACCTAAGCCATCAGCCATATAAAAACTGGTCACAGCAATACGTGCATTGCCTTTGTAAGGGCCTTGAATACGGCTCAGCTGACTACTTAAATCAGCAACGTATTGATGCACCGTATAAGGTGCCATCGGCGATTTTGGGGTTTCTCTAGGGGGCGTTTTTTGTGGCTCTTCAGTTAAGCTACAACCCACCAACACTAAAAAAACTGAATAAAATAACAGGCGCATAATTGCCATCCTCACTAAACTTAGTAAGTACAAAGCAATAATTATGCCTAAGTATTATTGTTGATGGGATAAATCAAGTGGATTCTGCACATAATGTGATACCAAGCATGCCACACCGACTGATGCTAACTTTTTACAATCATTAGTTGCTTGCTGCTTTTGTTGATATGCACCTATTTTTAAGCGATGGAAAGTGCTGCCGTTCACTGTTACGGACTCTACATTAGCAATAAACTGGCCATTAAATAGCGCTGGGGCTTGTTTTTTAATTTCAGCAAGGCGAGCTGTTAGTCGAGGTATCTCTGTTACGGAAGCAAGTTGTAGTGCAAACTTAGCTGTAGGCTCGGCTATAAACTGAGGAGCGGTTACTGGTGACTTTTTTGCCTTTACAGGCTCTGCTTGCTGCGCATTTAATAAAGTAAGTTGTTCAGTGAGTAAGGTTAACTCACTTTCAATTGAGAGCAAACGTTCTAGCTCTGGCTTCATTGCTTGGAATTGCTGATGCGATTGCCTCAGCTCCAGAAGCTCTTGTTGGCTAATTTTTACTAAGTTTTCTTCACTCACTTTTGGCTCTGTCACGCTTTGGCAACCAATGATAGGAGTCACCAGTAAGACTAACCATACTTTCTTCAGATTTTGAAAAGTAGTAAAAACCATAATTTGCTCCTTGCTAGTGTTGAACTTGCTGTTCAGTTACGTGGCATTTAATTGCTTGTGATATTAGCTGCGCACATTGCTGTTCAAGCTCATTTGCAGATTGTGCGTCAAAGCCAACTGCAAGCGTGTAGTGTGCATTTTCTTTATCGTGAATGTAGAAAGCGCTCTGAAAGCCTTGTTGTGTTAAACGCTGTTTCACCAATGAGTAATACACCTTTAATATTTTTAGTGAATTAAACTTGCCAATACTCGCAATGTAGCCCTGACGCTTTTTAAGTGGCCGCAAAGTAATATCAACCCCCACCAGTACATCACCTTTGGGCGATAATTCTATTTTGTGTGTTTGATTACTTACCAGTGACTTTTGGCCTTGGTATTGTTTATCAACAATCGCCTGATACTTACCGGGTTTAATATCAGTAAACAAGTAATAGCCATCATAAGCCGCTTGTGTAATTGCTACATCATTGCCTTGTTCATCCACTAAGGTAATTTTGGCATAGGGTTGAACATTCGTCCCTTGCTCTGTCTGCTGATAAACGGTGCCTTCGATTTCGCTAGCATTATTTACTGGATAATCCATGTACTCAACGAAACCAGCTCGTGGTGTTATGGAGAAACCATCGTGGGCGGGTATCATAAAAGGGTCAGCAAAACTGTCACGATCGAGCACGATATCTGTTGTGCGATTAGCTGGCATAGCTGAAAGAATCGCAATACCTTGTTCATCGGTAATAGCTTGGCGATAATTTTGTAAGCCTTTTACTTTAACACCCACCAAGCCCTTTTCATTGCCATCTTTAATGCCATTATCATTTTCATCTAAAAACACATTAACCATCAAACTACCAGTATTGGTCAATGTTCTATTACTCATAAATGGCTGATTATATTGACTATCAAAACCAAAACTAAATCGACTATTTAAGCGAATTTGCCACTGATCATTACTATCGTAATTAACATTACTGCTTAAGTTAATCCTGTCATTTTGCCACGTTAAACCTAATTCAGCGGACTGAACATCGTAATCTAGAGAGTCCCTTAAAGTTAGCTCTGCTTGTAGGCTTGGGCCCAAGCTTCTGCTAAACTCAGCTTCATAACTTGCTATTTCACTAACGGGAGAGAGTCGATAATTAACCCCAAACCGACTATACACTCTGCCCAGTCGTGTTTGTAAACGCGTCGTACCATCAACACTTTCTTGCCCAACACTTAAGTCTTGCCACTGCAATAAATTATTTATAGAGACGTTTGCATAGCTGTAATTTAAACGATTATAAATTTGTTTTAAATCAACGCTTTGTGCATGTTGAATCAGAAAGTTGTTTTGATAATTGAGCCGCCCAAAATCATTTTTCATCAGCTCACCTGACATATCAAACTGATAGCTCTTGAGCGTTATATCTCGACCATTCTGATTATCAGTACGGTTCGTTGCGCTAAATAGCAGAGACTGATCAGCCAATTTAGTTCGTGTTGTTAATTCAAATTCGCTTTGTTGTTGATTATTTTCTTCATATTCAAGATTAACCAATAACCTGTCTAACAGGCTAAGGTTCGTTCCAAGAGCAACATGATACAGCTCATCTTGCTCTCGTTTTTGCGCCATGAAGCCTGAATACATGGCAATGTTATCACTCACACCATATTGGTATCGCCCCGCAGCAACCCAGCCCTGATTTACACTATAGTTACTGTTGCCCAATAACTGCTTGCCTTGCTCTGAAACAGATAGCTCATAGACTGCTTCCCCTTGTTCAAGCTGCGTGCCATCAATGTAGTAATATTCAGTTTTCCGCTCTACTTGTCCTTGTGGACCATAAAAAATCAACTCAAAGTTGTTTTCACCGAATAGTAAATCAACATCAGCAAAAACATAGCGTCCATCGGTCAAACTCAACTGCTGTTCAATTAAAATACCATTACGATATAATTCAACATCCCAACCAGGCTGCACTGCACCGGTTAGATTCACCCGATTATTATCAATAGCTTGCCCAAGTTGATAATTCGATATTTTAACCCCACGACCATATTGGTTGTTATAACGGCTGCCAACTTGCGTAGCTGTTACATCCCCTACTTCAATAAGACTTGCAGCAAGTGGACCTAACAATTGATTATTCACATCTTGCCTAGAGAAAGTTAACCTTGAGTTGTTCAGCAAGTCATTCTCACGACCCGCTAAAAAGTATTCCATCGTTAAGTAAGCAAAGTCTTGCGAGCCAAGTAATGAGTAACTTGTCTGGCTGTTATCATTATCTTGGGTATAGTTCAATTGTAAGTCAGCCACAGGGACAGATAAGGCCTGATATGGGCTTGGTTTCCAAGGTAAAGTTGCTTGCTTTTGGCTACTGTAGCTTTGCAGTTGTTTTTTATGACGCTGCGCTTGCGATGCAACAGGATAAACAGACTCAGTTTCAATATGTAACTCTAAGCTTGCGTAGTCAGAGCTGTGCTTAAATTCAAAAGCATCAGCAAGTACTGCAGCTTCTATATAAATATCATCGTCAACACTAATTTGTTGCTCAGTAAGCTGCCACTTCTTGTTATTTGTAATCAGCTCTTTTTGTGCTGTTAATTGAAAAGTGTTATTACTATTGATGAACCAACCTTCTGCACTCTTGGCCGATAAATCGACATTAATTGCTAGCTGTAAGATATCAACTAGCCCTGAAAGCCCCAATAAAATGTCTTGATCAGACTTAAGGGCAAAAACCTCACCGAGGTAATTTTCATTTAAATAAATTGAAAATAGCAAAAACTCCCCAGTCGCAATTCGCTGCTGGGTGACTAAGGTGTGTGCAGAATTATGTGTAGGCTTAGATTGTGAAACATGGAGCTGTTCGCCATTTAACTTAGCTTTTATGGCATTGAGTCTAGCTAGTACATCCTCTGTACTCACAGTCGAATTAGCAAAGCTGATAGGACTTAATAGCATAAGCCCTAACGCAAATAAGCGATTCATAAATGTTTTCGAATTAATCCCTAATGTCGAATAGACAATGAATATGAGCCAAAATCGACGCCTTCATACTCATCTGCACCTTCATATTTAAGCTCAATATTCCCTTGTTTTGGCAGCTGTTTGCCAGAGAACAAATCTAACAATACTGTCGCTTGTTCAATTTCAGGATATAAACTTAGATTCCCGATTTCAGCGATTTTTTCTTGTTTTCCCGCCGAATTAGTGACATACGCGCTAAGTCGACCATAACTACTAAAACCTTGTTTTTCAGTTAATTTAACAGCAATTTTTGGTGTTTTATTTACCGAGTCTTCAACTATTTCTGCAGTTTGAAACGCAACTTTTGGCAGCTCACCTTGCTCACGATATACAATTGGAATACTAAAACTCAAAATCATGTTCACTTTGAGCCCGGCCTTAGCTGCCTTATCTTCATTTGGTAAGGCTTGAAATAATAAGTGAGAACGATATTCCCCTTTAGCCAAATCCTTAGGCTTTCTAATCGCTATTTTAATCGTTTGCCTTTCGCCCGGTGCTAAACGAATTTGCTTTGGTGATAAGCGCGCCATAGGAGAAAGACTCGTTGCTACTGGTTCACTCAGTGTTTGGTATCCCCCACCAGGAAGCGCTAATTTTTCGCTCCATACAACTCGGTATGTACGGTACTCTTCTGAGCTATTAATAACGGTGACTTTTGCGCTTCGTTGGCGCTCATCAAATGAAACTCGCGTTGGTGAAATAAGTAAATTTGCCGTTGCACATTGACTGAAAAAAACAAAAAAAAGTCCACATAAAAGACGTTTTGCGAACATATCTATCCTTAGTAATTGACTGAAATTTCTAAATAAGTTGAAGAAGAATACTGACCATCCGCGTATGGTTTAGCACTACGATCTGTCGTTAAAGTACCGCCAATAAATACTTTTGCCTCACCAAATTCATTGGTAATCACATATTTAGGAAAACCATTAAGACGTACAGAAAATTCAGCACTTGTACTGCTATCTACATCATGTATTAGCTGAGTTGTCGAAAGTGGCTTTAGCTCTAACTGAGTTCTGGCTGGTAAGCCAGTGAGTAATAATTCTGCTGGGCGGCCATTTTTAAGTACATACACAGAGCCCTGTGTATTGATACTGCCATCATCTTTGACAATTACAGAACTAATATTTGTATTAGCTAGAATAACTAGAGTACCAAAATCAAGCGCTTGCTGCTCTGTACTCGCAGCTTGCAACGGCGTTGAGAACACTGTAAATAGCACGCTGGCTAAAAGCAAAAAGCGCATGATAAATTACCTAGAAATATTAGTAGGCAACTTCTAGTTGGAAAGTACCAGTGTATTCAGTATCACGATAGGGTTCAGATGATTCTGTATTTGCGGTAGATAAATTAGCACCAATGTTAAACTCAACACTGCCATCTGCATCAGCCGTTAGGTTTGGCGATGCTGTATTGTAATAAGCATTTGCATTTGGCCCAGAAGTAATAAAATATCTCCAACCATCAACAATAAAGTTAGGCTCATTTAAACCTTGGCCACTTGACTCTAATGTATTTGCTGTTGGATCGGTAATAGACAAACGCGCATTTGGCACCGCCTCTGATACCGTAAATGAAGCTGGTGCTCCTTGCTCTATAATTGAAATAATCGCAGGAGATAAATCTATTCTTGTCGAAACAGGGCTTGCATCAGGTTCTGGATTAATAGTTAAAACTGCTTGTGCAACACCTAAAGGGTCCGCTACAGCACGAATGGTACCAAAATCTAGATCATTTCCTTTTGTTAAAACAACTGAGTTTTGAACCTTTACTGTGGCGCTGAAAGATTCTGTAGTGGCGAAAGAAGAAAAAGCAGAAAATGCTAATGAGCATGCAATTAAAGAAAGAGGTAATTTCATATTAAGTCCTTATAATTAAATGGCTAAGCCATTTTTCTGTATCTTAAGCTTTATCGACCACTAGAACAAATACTTTAAGATTAATTACCTAATTTTTAAGAGGAAAGATGCTTAAAGCATCTCTCCAATAAATGGTGCCGTCACACAGGTTTGCCCCATTCTTTTCGCTATCTCACAAAATGCTGTCGCCTGAGTATAATTTTCAAATGGACCAGCCCTTAATCCATACAAGGTTACGCCTTTTTGCTCTCGTGTTTTAAAACGAAAATCAAGGCCATTTAAAGCAGCAGGATAATCACGTTTGAGCTTTAAGACCTGATAACTAACTTTTTTCGGCGTTAAATATAAACCTAATTGCACGCCCGCTTCAGCGGCTTTATTTGCTGCAATAATCGCCTCAAGTGAATCTGTTGATGATGTTTGCTGCGCTTGCGTTTGTTCGCTTTGATGAATAATCACATCATTTTGTGGCTCAAATTGTGATGGCTTTACGGTTAAATCACTATTAGCTGACAGCACTTCGATTAACAACGCAAGGTCTTTTTCCATGGCTGAAAGGCGCTCAATGCTCGGCTGTTGGTTTTGCCACTCGGCAGCAAATTGCTGTACTTGCTGCTCAGTATAAGCTGGCTGGGTTTGCTCTTGGCTCATCATACATGCTGTTAAAGCAGTTAAGCTGATGGTTATCAATAGATATTTAGAAAAAATAGAAAAATGCATGGTGACGTCAATTCTAAAAAACAGACTTAAATGGTAGCAATAAAAATGCCACCTTTAGCGCGAATATTTGACGCTAGAAATAAATTCGGTTGTCAGTGTAGTTGCTAACCCAGCAATCAATGCCTTGTCGCTTAATCGCTTCACAGTCAGCTTTGGCATTCTTCAAATATTTATAGCCACCAAATTTAAGTCGATAATAGGTATGCTCATTTACATCTGCGACTTCGACATTGAGTATCGGTTTTCCCTGAAAAATACTGGGTGCTCGTTTAGCCATTTTTTTTAATGTTGAAGCAAGGCCTTGCTCAGAATTAACCGATGCTAACTGTAGAGCAAATGCATAATCGGGTTTCACAACGTCTGTAGAGTCGTTTGACAATGCTTGCGACGTGTCTGCTTGATCAAGCATTGTACTGACAGGTTCATTTTGGGTTTGTGCCAATAAGAATGAGTTTTGCATTACCTTATTATTACTTAGGTACTGAAAAATATTGAAAACAGAAAGCGTGTTAAAGGAGATATTTGGAAGTGCCTTATTACTGCAACCAGACACAGTCAATAACACCAATAGGCATATACTGTAACGCAAAGGTTTTGAGCAATATTTCATAAGTAGGATTCTTAAACGTACCATTAAAAATTTGCTTCTTTTTAAAGAAGTCTATCTGTTAGCACTTGCCTATACAAAAGCCATAAACATCATTTGAGACGTTGCATAAGAAAACTCTAACACATTATTTGTTATTATAATATTTTCAGTACAGTGCTTAACTTACTGCAATAAAAACTTAATGACACCCTACTACTTAAGTTTTCATATTAGACAACCTAAAGCAATAAAAATCCGTTTTTACATAGGTATTTTTATAAGTATAGCTAAGTTTAACTATCCTACAGGGATATATAAGCATCTCACTGATCTTTAATCTTAACAATGCGTTAAGAGCTAGGTATATCAGAAAAATCCTTTATTGGGTAATAATCGACAATTGTGGGGATCATGTAAATAACAAAAAAGTGCCATATAGACACTTTTTTTACATAATTTTCAACTAGGTAATTAGAATTGATTATTTAACCAGCGACTTTATGAAGTCTGTAAGCTCGTCTTTGAATTCATCACGGCGTAGTGCAAATTCAACAATAGCTTTTAAATAACCAATTTTGCTGCCGCAGTCATGGCTTTTGCCTTTCATTGAGTAGGCATCAACTATTTCTTTTTCCATTAGCATAGCAATGGCATCAGTTAATTGGATTTCGTCGCCAGCGCCTGCTGGGGTTTTTGCAAGTAACGGCCAAATATTTTTGCTCAGTACATAACGACCCACAACAGCTAGATTTGATGGAGCTTGATCAACTGGAGGCTTTTCAATCATGTTTAAAATAGCTGCGCTCTCACCTTGATTAATTTTTACATCACCTAAATCAACGACACCAAATTTATCCACTTCGCTTTGTGGCACAGGTTCAACCATGATTTGGCTCTCACCGGTGTTTTCAAAACGCTGGATCATTTCAGCTAAGTTATCTTTTTTAAGGTCGCTTGCCACATCATCAATAATCACATCAGGTAAAATAACAACAAATGGTTCATCACCTATGATAGGTGCAGCACAATTAATAGCATGACCAAGGCCTTTCGCTTCACCTTGGCGAACATGAATAATTGTTACATCTTTCGGACAGATTGATTGTACTTCTGCAAGTAACTGACGCTTTACACGCTTTTCAAGCGTTGCTTCTAACTCAAAACTGGTATCAAAGTGGTTTTCAATTGAGTTTTTACTTGAATGTGTCACTAAAACAATTTCTTTAATTCCTGCTGAAATTGCTTCATTTACAACGTACTGGATCAGCGGTCGGTCAACAATAGGAAGCATTTCTTTAGGGATTGCTTTAGTCGCAGGTAACATGCGCGTGCCAAGACCAGCAACTGGGATCACTGCTTTCATTGATTTCTCCTTAAATTTTATTGTTGTTACACTGAAAACGGATACTTAATTGCATCGTGACACTGATAACCTACTACTTCAAAATCGTCTTTTGTAACCCAGGTTTCAATGTCTTCTAGTGATTTAATATTTGGGTTTATTTTTAATTCTGGTGACGCGAATGGCTCACGCTTGAGCTGCACATCACGCATCAACTCAAGTTGGTTTTCATAAATATGCGCATTTGCTATTTTATGATATGCCTTACCCGGTTTATGCCCGGTGATTTGTGCAACTAAAGCAAGTAACACAAAACATTGAATTTGATTAAAGTTTAAGCCTAGCGGTACATCGCAGCTACGTTGGTATGATGTTAAGTATAAAGTATCACCCAGTAATGAAAAGGTGTGTGTATGCATACAAGGACGTAAACAACCTAGTTCAAACTCACCCGGATTGTAAAAAGTCACAATTTCACCACGGTCATCAATCCCATTAGATAAGTTATCAATGACTTTTTTTAACTGATCAAGGTGACTGCCATCCGGGCGTTGCCAACTGCGGCCTTGCACACCATATACACGGCCCATATCATCTTCACCACGACGATGTGGGTTTTCAAGCCAAGCTTTGTTTTCGTTTGCGTTTGCATTCCAAGTCATGCAGCCGATATCACGAAACTGTGCAGCGCTGTCGTAACCACGTAAATAACCTAATAGCTCCGCTATCGCCGCTTTGTAAAAGCTCTTACGCGTGGTGATGAGCGGAAACTTGTTATTTGCCACATCATATTCAAGATCGGCATTTATAACGGTTAAACATTTGGTTCCTGTGCGCTTGTTCTCAACCCACACACCTTCGTCAACAATGCGCTGACATAAATCTAAATACTGTTTCATTGATTTGCTCTTGTTATGCTTTGCTTGCCACGCTGTGTTGCGGCTTTTTATAGGCCCATATTAACAAACCAAGGCCACCAATTACCATCGGCAATGACAGTATTTGCCCCATTGAAATTATGCCTGCAAATAAACCTAAATGGGCATCTGGCTCACGGAAGTATTCTACGGTAAATCTGAATACGCCATAACCGAGTAAGAACACACCTGCAACACTGCCCGCTGGACGTGGCTTTTTGATAAACCATTGTAAGATTAAAAACAGCACTAGGCCTTCTAAAAAGGCTTCGTATAATTGTGAAGGATGGCGCGGCTCTGGGCCACCTGATGGGAAGATAAATGCCCAAGGCACATCTGTGACTCGGCCCCATAGTTCACCATTAATAAAGTTACCAATGCGACCTGCTAATAAGCCTAGCGGCACGAGTGGCACTACAAAATCACCCACTTCAAGTAATGACTTTTTACGTGTCCAAGCAAACACCACAATAGCGGTGATTACACCTAGCGTACCACCATGGAACGACATACCACCTTGGTCAATTCTGAACAAATACAATGGGTTTTCAATAAAGTAACTAAACTGATAAAACAATACATAGCCAATACGACCACCGAGTATCACCCCGAGCATGCCGTAAAAGAGCAAGTCACTGACTTGTTCTTTTGTCCAACCTGAATTTGGTTTTTCTGCTTGACGATTAGCAAGCCATAGCGCCAAAGCAAAACCAATTAAATACATTAAGCCGTACCAACGTACGCTGAGCGGGCCTACCGAAAAAATAACCGGATCGATATCTGGAAATTGAAGAGCCATAAAAATAAAAACCTTTAACTAAACACCATTTTAAGCGCAATTATGACAAGTAATAGCGCGAATACTTTTTTTATTGTTGCCACAGGCAAATAGTGCGTGGCTTTGGCACCTATTGGCGCAATGAGCGACGAGGTAACCACAATCCCTACTAACGCAGGTAAATACACAAATCCGGCAAATCCATCACTGAAAGATGTTAATTGCCAGCCGGCAGATACGTAACCCACCGAGCCGAACAGGGCAATGACAATACCACATGCAGCAGCACAACCAATGGCCTTTTTAATATCAACAGAAAAATAATGCAGTAGCGGCACAATAAGCGCCCCGCCGCCAATACCAATTAGTCCTGACAGCGCCCCCATTATGGCACATAAAAAACCAAGAATAGGCCCTGATGGAAGCGGCTTTTCACTGGCTGCTTTTTTTCGTGTCGATAACACCATTCTGAGCGCGATAAACACCACGCTACCGGCAAAAACAAAGCGCAGTAGCTGCTCTGGGATAAAGCTTGCTGCAAAGCCACTGATTAAGGCCCCAAGGCCAACGCCAGTCATAACCCACGGGGCAATTTCCCAAGGCACGTTAGCATTGCGATGATGAGCAAGGGCTGAAGAAGTCGAGGTAAAAATAATGGATGCTAACGAGGTTGCTATCGCAATGACTAATACATGGCTTGGATCGGCAACATTAAACGACACTAATAGCGCACTAAGTACTGGCACGATGATAAGACCGCCACCAATGCCTAATAATCCAGCTAAAAAGCCAACCACACTGCCCAAAATGGCGCAGTACACCATTAAAAGTATTACGTCATGCATAGCACACTCATATATTCAATTTGTTATATACATATACTAAACTAATATATATACCCAAACCACCTCAAGATGCGAGTTTCAGTTGGAATTAAAAGCGATTTAGGCAAGGCATTGATTGCAAGTAATAGTGGTTCTATTGTTAAGATCAATAACGCAGTATAAATCGCTTTTAAACCAACCCTTTGGGCGTTTCACAGGCACTTACTCTCATCGTTGTTACTTCTTAAAAGGGACTGCCATTGTTGCAAAGTAACGCCTTGATATTAAGCACCTGTGAAACGCTGAATTCTACATCTTGAGGTGGTTTGGGTATAGGAGCTTCACAGCACAATTTTCCCTCATGATTGGCCTTGGCTTGGGGTGTAAAATAATTCACCGAGTTGATGTTCGATCATAAAGTTACGTGTCAACCTAAGTACATGTTTTGCGGTTGGTTGTAATAAGCATTCTGCAAGTAACTTTTCCATATCACTGACATTTAGTCGCCTAAGCACAAACTTAATTTTACTAATCGAAGCATAGTTCATACTCAAGCTTCGATACCCCATCGCAATAAGCAATAGTGCTCCTTCTGGGTCGCCGCCTAACTCGCCACACAAGCTAAATGGCAGCTCATGTTGCTGACACTCTTGTGCTATTTTTAACAGCACTCTAAGAACACTTGGGTGATAAGGGTTAAATAGCTCAGCAACACGGGCATTTGAACGGTCAACAGCCAGCATATACTGAGTTAAATCGTTACTACCCACAGAACAAAAATCGACTTTTTGCGACCACTCTTCAAGCATAAATACACTCGAAGGGACTTCTAACATCACCCCGATTTCTGGCCGTTCTATTGCCTGTTCGGGGTATTGCTCACTTAACTCAAAATAGGCTTGTTCGAGTAGTTTTAACGATTCATCTACTTCCTCTGAGCCACTGATCATTGGCAACATAATTTTTAAATTACCTAGACCAATGTTGGCTTTAAGCATTGCTTTGAGTTGATCTAAAAATAGCTCAGGATGATCTAAGGTCACACGAATACCGCGCCAACCTAAAAATGGATTTTCTTCCGTTATATTGAAGTAATCTAAAACCTTATCGCCACCTATATCAAGTGTACGCATCACCACAGGATTAGGGTGATAACTCGTTAGCACTTCGCGATACCACTTTTCTTGTTCTGACTGTGAAGGAAACTGGCCTTTTTGCATAAACCAAGCTTCGGTGCGATAAAGACCAACTCCATCGCAAAATGGCTTATTATCATGCTCAGTATTTAATTCAAGGCCCGCATTAAGTAACAAACTAATGTGTTCACCATCTTTAGTAACTGCATCGAGGTTTTGCTCTGCCACAAAACGGTCGTTCAATAATGCTTCTTGAAATTTAAGCTGAGTGTATTCCTCTTGCAGCATTTGCGAAGGCGAGATATATAAACGTCCAGAATAGGCGTCTAAGATCATCGGCTTACCTTCAAACTGCAATAGCGGCACATCTTCAATACCCCAAATTGCTGGGATCCCCATAGCACGCGTTAATATAGAAGCATGGCTATTTGCCGCACCATTAACACTCACGACCCCAGCAAGGTGCCCTTTTGGCACTTCAGCAAGCATGGCAGGGGTTAATGTACCGGCAATTAAAATAGTGTCTTTAGGGTAAGGCTTTGCCGCATGCTCGGTATTCACTAAATGGTGTAATACACGCAAACCAATGTCTTTAACATCAACGGCACGCTCTTTAATATAAGGGTCTTGCATCGCATTGAATTGAGTAACTAATTTCTCAATAACAATTTTCAGTGCGCTTTTAGCATTCCAGCCCTGTTGTAATTGCGCTTCAACATTTTGACCAAGACTTTTGGCGTCAAGTAACTGCTGATAAACATCGAAAACCGCGAGCGCCTCTTGTGGAATAGAGTCACTCAGCGTCATCGATAAGGTATTAAACTCGTTACGCGTTGCAGCGACTGCTTGTGTGAATAGTTTTCGCTGTGTGCCTACATCGTCATCTTTTTGTAATTCAATCGAATTGAAGTCGAGCTTAGGGATCACCACAAAGGCCTCGCCTATGGCAATACCTGGTGCACTTGATACCCCTTTAAGTACCGAGGTTTGGTGGGAAAACTCATCAACGCGTAATATTTCTTTTATTTCGGCATGAGCTAACTGAGAAGCCAGCTGTGCTGAAAGCGTAATTAAGAATGACTCTTCGTCAGGGCTAAACACACGGGCTAGTTTTTGTTGAACAACAATAACCCCTAAAACCTTTTTCTGGTGCACAACTGGCACTGACAAAAACGCGTTGTAGCCTTCTTCATTAACTTCAGGTGAGAGTTTAAAACGTGGGTGTGACTTTGCAAAAGCAATATTAATGGGCTCTTCACGCTGAGCAACAAGACCAACGAGGCCTTCGGTAAAGCCTATACGAAACTTACCCACTGCATCTGGGTTTAGGCCTTGGGTGGCCATCAATACAAAGTTGTCTTGGCTGTAATCTGCAAAATAAATCGAGCAGCACTGTGTTTGCATGGCATCTTTTACCATTTGCACAAAACACCCTAGCGCACTGTTTAAGTCCGCCTGTTGCGACACTGCCTCAGCAATTGACCTGAGCGTGGCTAACATGATGCTGCTCCTTTAATTTAGATAAGGCAGGCCTTATCGTTTTTGTCGCCAATGATCTTTTTGTTGCTCTCGTTTATTAAACGGCATTGCAAACGGAGCAAACTCTTTCATTACTCGACGATATACATCGCGCTTAAACGAAACAACTTGCCTAACCGGATACCAATAACTCACCCATCGCCAATCATCAAACTCGGGGTGATGAGTTTTAAGTAAATTTACATCTTCATCTTTACAACGAAGTTTCAGTAAAAACCATTTTTGCTTTTGCCCAATACACACAGGACTTGAGTCTCTGCGAATTAAACGTTTGGGTAATTTATAGCGTAACCAATGTTTAGAACTTGCGACGATCTCAACGTCTTCAGGAAGCAAGCCCACTTCTTCGTGTAATTCTCTGTACATGGTTTGCTCTGCTGTTTCACCGTCATCAACACCACCTTGGGGAAATTGCCAAGAGTGCTGACCATAGCGACGAGCCCAAAATACTTGTCCCTGATTATTGCAAATTACAATTCCGACATTGGCACGAAAACCTTCGGCATCAATCACCTTAGTGCCTCATTTGTAAGTCGATTTTTATTGATTGTTCCACATAACCTGCGATACAGCAAACACTTTACACCGAAGCCTAAATTAGATTGAAAATAAAATTTTCAACAAATGCTTTTAATCAAGGTGTTACGAAGTCATTTTTATAAAAATGCGGCGTTTGAATAAAATAACTATTTACAACCGTATTTTTATCAGCTTACCCACAGCTTGTGCATAACTTTTATAAACCATGCCTAAATTGCAAACAAATCCACAATCAACCGTTGAAATATCCACTTTCTCCACAGAAACTGTGGATAAACATGTTTATATATCTGTATTTATACAAACAACTGATTAATTAATGAAATGGAAACACCATATAAAAACATTAAATTAATTTAATATCAACTAGTTAGAGCTTAACAATCAAAAGTAACACTGGTTATTTTTAGCTCACACTTAACATGCGCAAAAAACACCCAAACACAAAGATATCCACTAAGGCGCGTATTTGCTATCATGAACGGGATAATTAGACAATCAAATAAACGCCTTATGCGACCAATAAAACCAGCCTCAGTAAACGAATTAATGCAACGTGTTGATGCTATTGCCGGCCTCACCTTAGGGCAATTAGCTGAGCAATATCAATTTAAAACTCCTGACGATTTACTACGTGAAAAGGGCTGGACTGGGCAACTTATTGAATATGTTCTTGGCGCAACAGCCGGTTCAAAGCCAACACCTGATTTTGAAGAATTAGGCATTGAGTTAAAAACGCTACCGATTTCATTTAAAGGCAAACCACTCGAAACAACCTTTGTTTCAGTCACGCCGCTTTTAAATGTAACAGGAATGACTTGGCAGCAAAGTACGGTTCGTAAAAAATTAAATCATGTTTTATGGTTACCGATTTTAGGCGAACGCGAAATACTGCCTTTTCACCGTACCATAGGCAGCGGCTTTTTATGGCAGCCAAGCGCAGAGCAAGATGCCCTTTTACAGCGTGATTGGGAAGAACAAATGGAGCTAATCGCCCTTGGTCGCGTAGATGAAATTTCGGGTCATTTAGGTGATGTAATGCAAATAAGGCCAAAAGCTGCCAATAGCAAAGCGCTGACTGATGCGATTGGCCCGAATGGCCAAATAGTACAAACCTTACCTCGCGGCTTTTATCTAAAAACAAGCTTCACCGGCGAGATCCTAAAACAACAATTTCAGCTATAAAAAAACCTCCCGAAGGAGGTTTTTTAGAGTCTTGATAGCTAAGCCAGATTACTGACCTTTAACCTCTTTAAGACCGTTGTAAGGTGCTTTTTCACCTAATACTTCTTCAATGCGAAGTAATTGGTTGTACTTAGCAATACGGTCAGAACGGCTTAATGAACCCGTTTTGATTTGACCAGCTGCAGTACCTACTGCTAAATCAGCAATTGTCGCATCTTCAGTTTCACCTGAACGGTGTGAGATAACAGCTGTGAAGCCAGCGTCTTTAGCCATTTTGATAGCAGCAAGCGTTTCAGTTAATGAACCGATTTGGTTGAACTTGATTAGGATTGAGTTAGCAATACCGTTATCAATACCACGCTTTAAGATCTTCGTGTTAGTTACGAACAAATCGTCACCTACTAATTGTACTTTGTCGCCAATTAGTTGTGTTTGGTGTGCGAAACCATCCCAATCAGACTCATCTAAGCCGTCTTCAATTGAAACAATTGGGTATTGCTCAGTAAGGCCTTTAAGGAAGTGGTTGAATTCTTCAGAAGTGAATTTTTTACCTTCGCCTTTAAGGTCGTAGATATTCGCTTCTTTGTCGTAGAACTCAGATGCAGCACAGTCTAGAGCTAGAGTGATATCTTTACCAAGCTCATAACCTGCATTTGCAACAGCTACCTTGATTGCAGCAAGTGCCGCTTCGTTTGATTCAAGGTTAGGAGCAAAACCACCTTCATCACCTACTGATGTAGAGTGACCTTCAGCTTTAAGTACTTTTGCTAAGCTGTGGAAAACTTCAGCGCCCATACGTAACGCTTCACGGAAGTTTGTAGCGCCAACTGGCTGGATCATGAACTCTTGAATATCAACAGAGTTATCAGCGTGCTCACCACCATTGATGATGTTCATCATAGGTAATGGCATTGAGTAAACACCTGGTGTGCCGTTTAGGTCTGCGATGTGCTCATAAAGCTCAACGCCTTTTGAGTTTGCAGCCGCTTTAGCTGTTGCTAAAGACACAGCTAAGATAGCGTTAGCACCTAGTTTTTCTTTGTTTTCAGTACCATCTAAGTCAAGCATTACTTGGTCAACCGCTTTTTGATCAACTGCGTTTTGACCTTTAAGCGCTTCAGCGATTTCGTTGTTGATATAGCCTACTGCTTTTAAAACACCTTTACCTAGGTAACGTGCTTTATCACCATCACGTAATTCAAGCGCTTCGCGAGTACCTGTTGATGCACCAGATGGTGCTGCAGCACGGCCCCATGAACCATCAGCTAAATGTACATCAGCTTCAACAGTTGGGTTACCACGCGAGTCCATGATTTCGCGACCGATCACTTTTACGATTTCTGACATCTTGATTCCTCTTTTCCCGAAAATGGTGAGTTTGTGCCAATTTTATTAATTATCCTTAATGCCATTGGCTTATTAAAACAAATAAGCCGTGCATAAAGCACGGCCTATTTAAATTACGATGACGCTTTTTGGTGAGTGTGTGCAGCTGCAACAAACCCTTCAAACAGCGGGTGACCATCACGTGGTGTTGACGTGAATTCCGGGTGGAATTGCGCGGCAATAAACCAAGGGTGATCTTTATTCTCAATAATTTCGACTAGTTTCTTATCTTCAGATAAACCAGTGAAACTTAAACCTGCTTTTTCAAGCTGCTCTACGTAGTGATTATTCACTTCGTAACGGTGACGGTGACGCTCAACAATCTCGTCGCTACCGTACACTTCGCTTACTTTAGAACCCGGTGTTAAATGACACTTCTGAGCACCTAAACGCATAGTACCACCTAGGTCAGATTGCTCATCACGCACTTCAACGTTACCATCAGCATCTTGCCATTCTGTGATCAAACCAACAACTGGGTGTGCTGATTTAGCGTTAAACTCAGTTGAGTTTGCACCTTCAAGGCCTGCAACGTTTCGCGCATATTCAATAAGCGCTACTTGCATACCTAAACAAATGCCTAAGTAAGGAACTTTATTTTCACGTGCATATTTAGCCGCTAAGATCTTACCTTCAACACCACGGCCGCCGAAGCCACCTGGTACTAAGATAGCATCAAGGTGAGACAGTAACTCTGTACCTTTGCTTTCTAAGTCTTGTGAATCAACGTATTCAATGTTCACTGTTAAACGGTTTTTCAGACCCGCATGCTTTAATGCTTCGTTTACTGATTTATATGCATCTGGTAGTTCGATGTACTTACCAACCATACCAATTGTCACTTCACCTGTAGGATTAGACTCTTGATATAACACTTGCTCCCACTCAGATAAATCTGCTTCAGGACACTCAAGGTAGAAACGACGACATACGAAGTTATCTAATTCTTGTGACTTAAGTAACGCAGGGATCTTATAGATGCTTTCTACGTCTGGTAATGAAATAACAGCTTTCTCTTCAACGTTAGTGAAAAGTGCGATTTTCGCGCGCTCGTTATTCGGTAATTTACGATCAGAACGACAGATTAAGATATCTGGTTGGATACCAATTGAACGTAATTCTTTTACAGAGTGTTGAGTTGGCTTAGTTTTAACTTCACCTGCAGGGCCTAAGAATGGCACAAGCGTTAGGTGGATAAACAAAGCGCGCTCACGGCCAATTTCAGTGCCTAGCTGACGAATTGCTTCTAAGAAAGGTTGTGACTCGATGTCACCAACTGTACCGCCAATTTCAACGATTGCTACATCGCGACCTTCAGCACCGTCGTATACACGTTGCTTAATGTCGTTTGTGATGTGTGGAATAACCTGAATTGTTGCACCAAGGTACTCACCACGACGCTCACGTCGTAATACATCTTCATAAACACGACCTTGTGTGAAGTTGTTGCGGCTAGTCATCTTGGTACGGATGAAACGCTCATAGTGACCTAAGTCAAGGTCAGTCTCTGCACCGTCTTCAGTTACAAATACTTCACCGTGCTGAATTGGGCTCATAGTGCCTGGGTCAACGTTAATGTAAGGATCCAGCTTTAAAATAGTCACGTTAAGACCACGTGCTTCTAAAATAGCGGCTAATGACGCTGCTGCAATACCCTTACCCAACGAAGAAACAACCCCGCCAGTTACGAAGATAAATTTTGTACTCATGCGAACCCTAGAATATCAGGAATTAAAAGGAATAATATAGAATCAAGACGGGGCGATATTATAGCAAAGGGGCTGCTATCAATCCAGATAAAATTAGCAAATAAGTGCACAAAAAACGAGCTCGGTTACACTGTACCCAAGCTGTATCATTACTGACTTAGTTTGCCTGCTTTTTAATGGCTTCCCATGCGTTGTCCATTTCTTCGAGGCTAGCCGTTTCTAAACTTTGGCCACGTTCATCTAGGTAAGCAGCCACTTTTTCGAAGCGTGACGCGAACTTAGCATTGGCACTTCGTAATAATTGCTCTGGATCGCGCTTAATATGACGGGCTACATTTACCGTTGCAAACAGTAAATCGCCAAGCTCTTCTGCACTGTGCTCTGAGTATGGATCATGAGCCAGCGCTTCTTTTACTTCGTCGACTTCTTCAGCAACTTTATCAAGTGCACCATGATAACTTGGCCAATCAAAACCAAGGCTTGCTACGCGCTGTTGAATCTTCTTCGCTTTTGAAAGACCTGGCATTGCATCCGGAATGTCTTGCCACAGGCTCATTTGTGGCGAGGCTGATTTTTCTGCTCGCTCTTGTGCTTTTATAGCTTGCCACTGCGCTGAAAGCTCTGCATCCGACAGTTCACTTTGCTCTGCAAAGACGTGGGGATGACGACGGACTAGTTTTTCATTAAGCGTATTGGCCACATCGGCAAAATCAAATAAGCCCTGCTCTTTAGCAAGTTGAGCATAAAAAATAACTTGAAACAGTAAATCACCAAGCTCACTTTTAAGCTCTGTAAGTTCACCTTTTTCAATGCAGTCTGCTACTTCGTAAGCCTCTTCAAGGGTGTGCGGCACAATGGATTTAAAATCTTGCTTTAAATCCCACGGGCACCCAGAGTCTGGGTCCCGCAGTTTGGCCATAATTGCAAGCGATTGCTCAATAGCGTGTTTATCTGCCATTACGAATGACCACGCTTTGCTTCATGAACACCTTCTATTTGGTGAAGCTTCGACAATAAGCGGTTGGTACTTGATAAGTCATGCACTTCTACCTGCATTGAAAACAGAGCAAGCTGTTTATCTTCAACCGTGTTAACGTTCATGTTCAGCACATTCACTTTTTCATTGGCAAGTACTGAGCTGATATCTCGAATAAGCCCTGAACGATCCGTTGCTTCTACTTTTATCGTTAATGAGTAAGAGCCATTGATATCATCTGACCAACTTACCGATATCACCCTCTCAGGATGATTATTCTTAAGCTTTTCAAACGAATCGCAATCTTCACGGTGAACGGCAATACCACGCCCTTGGGTGATATAGCCAATGATTTCATCGCCAGGCACCGGTCGGCAGCACTTCGCAACATGGCTCATTAAGCTACCTACCCCATCAACAACAATGCCGTTCTTATCACCAGAGACACTTTTTGGCTTTTTAAACTTAATTTGCGGTTCGTCATCATCACGATCACTAATAAAGTTTAATAACTGATTTAAGCGAACATCACCTGCGCCTACTGCCACCATCAAATCTTCAAGGCCGCGTAAATTAAAGCGCTCGATTGCAGGCGCCAGATCTTTGGTTGTTAAATCTAACTTTTGGAGCTCAGTTTCAAGAATTTCTTTACCAGCACTTAAGTTTTTATCCCGATCAAGCTGCTTAAACCAATGATGGATTTTAGAGCGTGCTCGTGATGATTTAATATAACCAAGCGATGGGTTTAACCAATCACGGCTTGGGTTAGGCTGCTTTTGAGTTAGAATTTCAACCTGATCACCAGTACTTAATTGGTAAGTGAAAGGCACAATTTTGCCAAACACTTTTGCGCCAATACAGCGGTGCCCTACATTTGAGTGAATGTAATAAGCAAAATCAAGCGGTGTCGCGCCCAGTGGCAAATCATAAATATCGCCTTTTGGCGTGAACACATAAACACGGTCTTCAACAACTTGGTTTTTGAGCTCTTCAGCTAAGTCACTACCATCAACAACCTCTTCTTGCCATTGCAGTAACTTACGTAACCAACTAATTTTTTGCTCATAGCCTGAACCACGCCCTGGTAGTGCACCTTCTTTATACATCCAGTGCGCAGCAACGCCCAGCTCTGCATCTTGATGCATGTCGCTCGTACGAATTTGGATTTCGACAGTTTTACCTTCAGGGCCAAATACCACGGTATGAATCGACTGATAACCGTTTTGCTTTGGTGTTGCTATGTAATCATCAAATTCTTTATTTAAATGACGCCAATTGGTATGCACAATACCTAACGCCGCATAACAATCTTGTAGGCGCTCTACCACAATGCGCATAGCGCGAATATCGAAAAGCTGATCGAACTCGTAGTTCTTCTGCGCCATTTTTTTGTAAATGCTGTAGATATGCTTTGGTCGCCCATATACCTCACCTTCAATACCTGCTTCAGCCAAGCGTGCTTTGACTAAAGCAACCATGTTTTCCATGTAAGCTTCACGAGCAAGGCGCTTATCATCCAGCTGTTTGGCGATGTTTTTATAAGTCTCTGGGTGCAGATAACGGAACGAAAGATCTTCAAGCTCCCATTTAAGCTGACCAATGCCTAATCGGTTAGCAAGGGGTGCAAAAATATCGCGAGTTTCTTTAGCGGCAATAACGCGCTCTTCTTCACTGGCGTCTTTCACATCACGTAAGTGGCAGACCTGTTCTGCCAGTTTGATCACCACGGCGCGCACATCTTCAACCATGGCTAGTAACATACGGCGGATATTATCGATTTGCACTGTACCTTTGCCTTGATGGGCTAAGGTACTAATGGTGGCCATTTGGCTTACGCCTGTTAGTAATAATGCAACGTGATTGCCCAACTTGTCGGTGACTGTCTCAATCGAGATTTTTTCAGCTAAAAAATAAGGCGTTAAAAATGCTGTCGCAAGCGAGTCTGCATCTAAATTAAGCTCAGCTAAAATCTCCACCATTTCAATGGCTGTGTTTTCACGTTTTGCATCATCGCAATGCAGGCACAATTGGTGAGCCTGCTCTAATAAGGTATGTTTGTCTTCTGTTAGCGCTAACAGCTCGATACGGCTGGCAAAATCACTCGGCTTTGTTAGCTGATGTGACTGTCTAGTGGCTACCATGTGCGCTTTACCTCCTGTGAAATAACGCCATCGTTTCAATATGCCCGGTATGTGGGAACATATTCATAAGCCCAATTTTTTCAATGCTAAAGCCTGCTTGTAGAATAATTGCACTGTCACGGGCTAAAGTAACAGGATCACAAGAGACGTATAAAATCGTTTTAAACTGAGTAAGTGGTAGCTGCTCTAAAATGGCCATTGCGCCAGTACGTGATGGATCAAGCACTAACACATCAAGTTTGGCACTAAACCAAGCAGCTGATTGCATTGATTGTGTTAGATCAAAGCAATAAAAATCGGTATTCGACAATGAGTTAGTTTGCGCATTTTGTTTTGCTAATGCAACCGCAGAATCGACCCCTTCAACACCAATAACATAATTAGCATACTTTGCAATCAATAATGAAAAGTTACCAATACCACAGAATAAATCCAGTACCTGCTCATGACCTTGTAAATCTAACCATTGTTTTGCTTGATGCAACATGGCTTGATTCACTTGCGGGTTAACCTGAATAAAGTTTTCAAGGCCAAATTCAAAGCGTAAATCATAACCTGGTATCTGGTAGTACGGCATAGGGTGGTCACTGTGATCAATTTCACCGCTTTGTGATTGCCAAACAACACGCCAGCTATATTCATTACAGGCCGCGACGACAATGGCTTTTAACTCTTGATTAATAGCTTTCGTGTGCCTAATGACCACAAAGGCTGCATTATCAGCTTCGCATAATTGTAAGTGGCTAATACTACTCAGGCCTGAATGGCTGTTGATAAGAACATCAAAGACCGTAAAAACATCTCTAAAAGTGCCAGTAAGTACATCACAGTTCTCAATGCTAACCAGTTGCTTAGAGCCTTGAGCTCGATACCCCACTCGCATTTTTTTGGCGGCTTTGTCGTGCATTACAGCAATACGCGCAGAGCGACGATAATGATGCTCATCACTGAGCAAAGGTGCTTGCCAATTTAAGTCATCGGCTTTAGCAAATTTACTAAATAGCTGACTCACCGCTGCTTGCTTCTCAACGAGTTGCTGCTTTGCATCAAGGTGTTGTAACTGACAGCCACCACACACTTGATAATGCTGGCAAAAAGGAGTAACCCTATGCGCTGAGGCTGATAGCACTTTTTTACAATCTGCACTGGCAAAGCGCGCTTTATCTTCAATCAACAAGGCTTTTACTTCTTCACCCGGTAAAGCACCATTAACAAAACAGACTTTATTTCCTTGCTTAGCAACGCCTCGTCCTTGGTGGTCCATAGCTGTGACATTGAGGGTTAGCATTTTTTGCGAAACGGATTTTTTTTTGGCTTTGAAAATCTGTGCCATCGGGCAACACCTTAATTATTGATAAAGCGGGAGTAAGTATATACTCTTAAACAACGATAATAATGATAACAACATTCTTTATGACTAAATTTGGCTTACGTGACTCAGTCTTAACCCTTACACTTATACCGACTGTGATCATAGGCTTGTTGCTGGGCGGTTATTTTACAATAAATCGTTACATTGAGCTCGATGAAATTTTATATCAGCAGGGTGTAACTATCATTGAGCCCCTCGCGATTGCCGTTGAGCAGCCTTTAATAAAGCGTGATAAAGCCTTATTAACTCGCTTAGTGAGTCATACACATAACAAACACTCCCCTGCTATCCAATCCATTGCTATTTTCGATGAAAACAATGAGTTGGTGATTTTTAGTAAATACCAAAGTGAATTCAAAGAAATTGTCAAAAGCAATGCAAACAGCATGGATGGCATTCAAGTACAAAATTCTGAGCACTATCTAACATTCTCTACTGCGATAATTAATCATAGCCGCCAAGACATGATTTGGAATCATCACAGCTATCAAGCATCACTAGGTACTGTGGTGATCATGCTCAATAAACAACAAGCCATTATTGGCCAGCAACGAGCCTTACTGGTCAGTGGCGTGGTAATTTTACTGGCGCTAATACTTGCGACCGTACTAGCATTTAGATTGACTCGTATGTTTATTCAGCCACTTAATAAGTTAGTACTAGCTACCGACAAGCTTATTGAAGGTAAAGTCGATACGGGGCTTGACCAAAAAATGTTTGGTGAGTTTGAATTACTACGCGCAGGCTTAAACACCATTTCTGAAACCATGGTCATGCAACGTGATGAGATGCAAAAACACATTGACCAAGCAACCTCAGATTATCGCGAAACACTCGAACAATACGAAACCCAAAATATTCAGTTAAGTATTGCTAAAAAAGACGCGCAAGATGCGAACCGAGTTAAATCTGACTTCTTAGCTAAAATGAGTCACGAATTACGTACACCGTTAAATGGTGTAATTGGTTTTACACGCCAGCTTTATAAGACTCCGCTAAATAAGCATCAAAAAGATTATCTCGATACCATCGAGCTTTCGGCTAACAGCTTAATGACTATTATCAGTGATATTCTCGACTTTTCGAAATTAGAAGCCGGTGCCATGGAACTAGAATCAATGCAGTTTCAGCTCCGTGATAATATAAACGAAGTACTAACCTTACTGGCGCCAAGTGCTCACGAAAAGCAACTTGAACTCTCTATATTTATCCACCCGCAAGTGCCTGATAACCTCACTGGCGATCCGACACGCTTCAAACAGATTTTGATCAACCTGTTAAGTAATGCCATTAAGTTTACTGAAAAAGGCTCTATCAAGGTTGATGTTGGCTACCGTTTATTGGATGAAGAGCGCGCCTCTATTTTGGTGTCTGTGACCGACACCGGTGTGGGTATCCCAATGGATAAACAAGATGCGCTATTTACTCCATTTGGCCAAGCAGACTCGAGTATCACCCGTAAATTTGGTGGTACAGGCCTTGGTTTAATCATCACTAAACATATTGTTGAAGCGATGAATGGCCGCATTACTCTAAACTCAGCACCTGGTAATGGTACCTGCTTTACGTTTAATGCCGTATTCAGAACGCCAAGTAACTCAATTACCAGTGACTTACCGACCCAATCACTGATCAATAAACGTATTCTGTATCTTGAGCCTCATGAGCATACCCATCAAGCAACGTTATCGCTACTGCATGAATGGCAAACTCGCGTTACCGCCTGCATGGATGAAGAAAGCTTCTTAAATGAGATCAACAAAGACTTCAGCTACGATATTTGTATTATTGGCCATACCGCCACAATCGACGATATGCAGCAACTGAAGAGTTATGTAAAAGCAGTGCGCCCTGTCACTGATTATTTATACATTATGCTCAATACCGTTTCGCATAATATGCGTGAAGCCTTTGTTGGTAGTGGTGCAGATGCTTGCTTGAGCAAACCGCTTAACCACCGTAAATTATGTGAGGTACTTGCTGCGCCTTACCGCCTTGATCACCCGGTGCATAATATTGAGCAAGGTGATGAAAAGTTATTACCACTAAAAGTACTGGTTGTTGACGATAACGATGCCAACCTAAAACTTATTTGTACCTTGCTTGAAGAACAAATTGAGCTAATTGATACCGCACACAACGGCTCACAAGCTTACAGCTTAAGTAAAAGCCACAAATATGACCTGATTTTCATGGACATCCAAATGCCAATTATGGATGGTATTACAGCATGCAAACTCATACGTGAGTCATCTCTTAATGAAGATACGCCTATCATTGCGGTAACCGCTCACGCCTTAGCAGGTGAAAAAGAGCAACTGCTTAAAGATGGCTTTAAAGGCTACTTAACTAAGCCTATTGATGAAGATATGCTAAAACAAATAATCAGCGATCATAGCCCGCAATCGCCGATTAATCGCGAACGCAGCAAAACTGCCACAGTAGCTTCAGAGCCCCCATTTGAAAGCGCCCGCCTCGATTGGCAATTGGCACTTCAACGCGCTGGCGGTAAAGAAGAGCTAGCGCTTGAAATGCTCAACATGCTATTACTCAGCGTGCCTGAGACCTTACGCCTACTCAATGAAGCTATAGAAAAAGAAGACTGTGAACATGTACTTAGCATAGTCCACAAGTTCCATGGCGCATGTTGTTACACCGGCGTCCCCAAACTTAAATCCCTCGCAGAAACCCTCGAAACAGCATTAAAAAGCGATTGCGATTTAAATTACATTGAACCTGAATTATTTGAGCTAATTGATGAGCTGAATAATTTGTTAAGTGATGCGGGAATGGTTGAGCAACAACGATAAAAGTTAGCATGAATATCAAGGAAGATTAATGTTTTTTATTTTATTTTTGATTTTTACATCATTATCGTTCTTTTGGTTTATTCTCAGTTATAAAAAGCTTGGTGGAATGGTAAACGATTACGTAAAGATCAATTACACAGAGCAATGGCAAGAATACGAGAATAAAGCCCGTTTAATGGGAGTAAAACCTAACTCAATTGTGTTTCATTCAGTTAAGAAAGGTGAATTTTCGGCCATAGATGATGGTGTTTTGAAAAGTTTCAAGAAAAAACATCATTACATAGTAACCCTACTCTGCCTATCGCCACTGTTATCATCCTACCTCTCAGAATTTATTGTTTACCTGAACAAATAAAAACGCGGTGGATATTATCTCCACCGCGTTCAGTATTGAAATTTGCTGGCTCTTATTAAAGCCGTCAGCTAAAGTCTTGCTTCAATCATTAAACGTTTCATATCGCTGACTGCTTTTTCTAAACCATCAATCGCTGCACGGGCAATAATCGCATGACCAATGTTTAACTCATAAATTTCTGGCATTGCCGCAATGGGTTTTACATTGTGATAATGAAGACCATGACCTGCATTTACGATTAAACCTAGGCTATCAGCATATTGTACGCCGCTACGAATGCGCTCAAGCTCAGTGTGAAGCTCTTCGTCATTTTCAGCATCGGCATAAGCACCGGTGTGAATTTCAACGTAAGGAGCATTACATGCTTTTGCAGCGTCAAGTTGCGCGTTGTCAGCATCAATGAATAACGAAACCTTAATTCCTGCTGCTGTTAGCTTTTCTGTAGCTGCTTTTACTTTTTCAAAATTACCCACAACATCAAGGCCACCCTCAGTGGTAAGCTCTTCACGCTTTTCAGGCACTAAACAAACATAAGCAGGTTTCACTTCAAGGGCGATGTCGATCATTTCATCGGTGACTGCAATCTCAAGATTCATACGTGTTTGAATCGTTTTTGCCATCACATATACGTCGCGGTCTTGAATGTGACGACGGTCTTCACGCAAATGAATGGTGATACCATCTGCACCAGCATGCTCTGCAACAGCTGCAGCATGCGCAGGATCTGGGTAACTCGTGCCACGCGCTTGGCGTAAAGTGGCAATGTGATCAACGTTTACACCAAGAAGAATATCTTTCATTTTTTTACCTGTTTAAAACAACGATTCAAGGCTGTTCATCAGCCTACTTAATAAATAACTCACGGCTTTTTAATGGCTTTTTGCCAAGTAAAGGCTTGAGTAGGTATCGACTTAATTGCTTTGCCATATATAACACATCAGGGGCGCTAAAGTCATGAGCCGCTATGGCATTTAATTGCTTTCCTGAAAAACCACTATGAGGGTCGTCATGCAGTAAAAAACCGTATTCAGCAAAGTACTGGTAATTTGCTGCATCGTTTATTTCATCCCCTTCGGCATCAACGCTAAAATCAACGCCATAACCCAGCATCTCTAAAAGTTGAAACTCGTAAGAACGCAGCACTGCTTGTAGGTTTTTAGTGGTTGATAACTCGTCAAGATGCTGTTTATACAAATGATAAACGCTTTCCATCGGCTCATTGATAGGTACGATACGATTGGTTAATTCGTTCATATAGAAGCCGCAATAGAGCTCGGTGCCTTTTAACATTGTTTGCCCGCCATGGGGCTCAAAACGATTGATGTATTTTAAATCAGACTTACCGCTGTATTGTACAAGCAGTGATTGGAAAGGTTGTAATTGTGCTTTATGTTTAGTGGCCTGGCGGCCACTAATGCGAGCCAGCATTCTTAGCTGACCTACGCCTTCTACCAGCATATCAAGCATGACTTGCGAGTCACTAAATGGACGTCGGTGCAGCAAGTATGCTGTGTAGAATTCGCTATCCATGGCGTGTAGGACTTTACTTAGTCTTCACCATAGCCAAGGCTACGTAGTGCACGCTCATCATCGGCCCAACCTGATTTCACTTTTACCCAAAGTTCTAAAAACACTTTGTTATCAAGCATGCCTTCAAGATCTTTACGGGCTTCACGGCCAATCACTTTAAGCTTTTCGCCTTTATTGCCGATCACCATACGCTTTTGCGTTTCACGCTCAACTAGGATCAAACCATTGATTTGCCAAACGCCGTTTTCTTGCCATTTAAACTGCTCGATCTCAACGGTCACTGAGTACGGTAACTCATCGCCCATAAAGCGCATCAGCTTTTCACGGATCACTTCTGCCGCCATAAAACGCATTGAGCGGTCCGTAACGTAATCTTCAGGGAAGTAAAACTCACAAAGCGGCAGACGTTTGGTTACTTCTTGTTTGATTAATTCAATATTTTTACCTTGCTTCGCAGAAACAGGAATAATACCAACAAAATCAAACTTATTGCCCAAGAAATGCATGTGCGGAAGCACTAAATCGCGGTCTTTCACTTGGTCAATTTTATTCATAACTAATAACACTGGGCGACCACTTTGACGTACTTTGTTAAGTACCATCTCATCGTCTTCGTTCCAGTGTGTGCCTTCAACCACAAAGATGATCAGTTCTACATCGCCAATTGAGCTTGATGCAGCACGGTTCATTAAACGGTTAATTGCGCGTTTTTCTTCTACGTGTAAGCCTGGTGTATCCACATAAACAGCCTGGTATTTACCTTCGGTATGAATACCCATAATACGGTGACGCGTGGTTTGTGGCTTACGAGAAGTAATAGACACCTTTTGCTCAACAATATAGTTAAGTAAGGTTGATTTACCTACATTTGGGCGGCCAACAATGGCAACCATCCCACAGTGCGTATCTAGCTCTGCAGGTTCTTTGCTAATTAAATCATCAAGATTCATTTTTAAGTATCTTTAAGGCTTTTTCAGCGGCTTTTTGCTCAGCTTTACGACGTGAGCTACCTACTGAGATAATGCTATCCATCCCTTCAACAATACATTCAACCGTGAATGTTTGATTGTGCGCTTGGCCTTTTGTATCAATTACAGTGTAGCCAGGTAACGATAATTTGCGCGCTTGTAAGTATTCTTGAAGTAATGTTTTCGGATCTTTTTGATTTAAGCCCGGTGAAATTGCGTCAAGACGCGACTCGTACCAACTTAAAATTAACTCACCACATTGTTCAATGTTTGAGTCTAAGAACACCGCACCAATAATCGCCTCTACGGCATCAGCAAGGGTTGATTCACGGCGAAAACCACCGCTTTTAAGCTCACCCGGACCTAAGCGTAAGTAATCGCCTAAGCCAAACTCAAGGCCAAATTCAGCCAAGGTTTGACCTCGCACTAGGGTCGAACGCATGCGGCTTAAATCACCTTCGCGTGCTTTTGGAAATTTAGTATAAAGCGCATTCGCAATCACAAAGCTCAAAATTGAATCGCCCAGAAACTCTAAGCGCTCATTATGTTGGCCTTTATGACTGCGGTGCGTCATTGCCTGCTCAAGCAAAGCTTGATCAGTAAATGTATAACCTATTTTGTTGTATAACTCTGTTACGTTTTTTTTCATCGTTACTGAATATTACCTAGGCGTTCAAAACGAACACCAGTTGGAACCCAGCCTGGTAAAAAGTCATCTGGGCCATTTTCAAATTCAAAACTCATCCATATAAAGACGGCTTTACCTACCAAGTTTTCTTTTGGTACAAAGCCCCAAAAGCGACTGTCTTGGCTATTATCACGGTTATCACCCATCATGAAATAATGATCGGCAGGAACAACCCACTCGTCTGAGCGTGTACCCGGTTGTTGATAATAACGGCCTTTCATTTCAGGAGCTTGCGGGTTAATCAAAATATTATGATTCACTGTGCTTAGGTTTTCTTCTAAGCGCACTAAATTCATCGAACCCTGCTTGAACTCGTCACTATTGAGGATTTCCATATCAATTTTGTTGTATTCATTACACAGCAAATCACCTTGCTGCGTCACACCTTCTGCACATTTTGGCTGAATATAAAGGTGCTTATTGCGATAAACAATTTTATCGCCCGGTAAACCAATCGTACGTTTAATGTAATCAACACGCTCGTCTAATGGGTATTTAAATACCACAATATCACCACGCTCAGGTTCACTTACATCAACTAACTGGCTGCGCCAAATTGGGTCTTTGATGCCGTATGAGTACTTCTGTACCAAAATGAAGTCACCCACTAATAGGGTTGGCATCATTGAGCCAGATGGAATTTGAAACGGTTCAAAAATGAAAGAGCGAAAAATCGTAATCGCTGCAATCATCGGAAAAATTGACTTAGCCGTTTCAGTGATACTTGGCTCAGGCGCAATTAATGCTGCGGTTTCTTCGTCTAATTCACCACCTGCTGCATTTTGAGCAAGGGCAATGCGCTGCTGACGTTTTGGCGCAAACATAAAGTGGTCGATTAACCAAATTAATCCTGAGCCTAGCGTTAGCAACACTAAGAAAATAGAAAAGTAACCCGCCATGCATTAATTCCTTTATTTACTTCTAATTATTTACCAACTTTAAGGATAGCTAAGAATGCATCCTGAGGTACTTCAACGTTACCTAGTTGCTTCATTCGCTTTTTACCTTCTTTTTGTTTTTGTAGCAGTTTCTTCTTACGGCTCACGTCACCACCGTAACATTTCGCGATTACGTTTTTACGTAATTGCTTAACGGTTGTACGAGCAATAACATGCTGACCAATTGCCGCTTGAATCGCAATATCAAACTGCTGACGTGGAATTAAATCTTTCAGTGCTTCAGCTAACTGACGTCCACGTGATTGAGCGATATCACGGTGTACGATAATCGCTAACGCATCAACACGCTCACCATTAATAAGTACATCAACACGTACCATGTCTGAAGCTTGGAAATGCTTAAAGTTATAATCAAGCGATGCAAAACCACGGCTTGTTGATTTTAACTTATCGAAGAAGTCCATGACTACTTCAGCCATCGGTAATTCGTATGTCACCGCAACTTGCTTACCATGGTAGCTCATTTTAGTTTGTAGACCACGTTTTTCAACACAAAGTGTAATTACGTTACCTAAAAACTCTTGTGGAACTAATATGTTAGCTTCAACGATTGGCTCACGGATTTCAATAATGTTGTTTACCGGTGGTAAGTCAGACGGGTTATCAATCTGTTTAGTTCCGTCTTTTGTTTCTACTTCGTAGATTACTGTTGGCGCAGTGGTAATAAGATCAATGTCGTATTCACGCTCAAGACGCTCTTGGATGATTTCCATGTGTAGCATACCTAAGAAGCCACAACGGAAACCAAAGCCTAGTGCTGTAGAGTTTTCTGGCTCAAAGAATAACGACGCATCGTTCAAGCTTAATTTATCAAGCGCATCACGGAAAGACTCATAGTCATCTGATGAAATAGGGAACATACCTGCATAAACCTGCGGCTTAATGCGTTGGAAGCCAGGTAAACGCTCAGGAGCAGAATTACGTTGTAAAGTGATGGTATCACCTACTGGTGCACCATGGATTTCTTTAATACCCGCAATAACAAAGCCTACTTCACCGGTTTTTAGGATACCCGTGTTAGTTTGTTTTGGTGTGAAAATACCCACTTTATCTGCGATATGAACCTGATCATTCGACATGATCTTAATTTTATCACCCGAGCGTAATTCACCATGCTTGATACGCACAAGTGATACAACGCCTTGGTATGGGTCAAACCATGAGTCAATAATAAGCGCTTGTAGTGGCTTATCTTTGTCACCTTCTGGTGGCGGGATATCTTTAACAATGATTTCAAGTACGTCTTCGATACCAATACCGGTTTTCGCACTACATTGCACAGCATCTAGGGCATCAATACCAATGATATCTTCAATTTCTTCAGCTACACGAAGTGGATCGGCTTGTGGTAAGTCGATTTTGTTTAGAACAGGAATAACTTCTAAATCCATTTCGATTGCTGTGTAGCAGTTAGCCAAAGTTTGAGCTTCAACACCTTGACCCGCATCAACAACTAAAAGTGCACCTTCACAGGCTGCAAGTGAACGAGAAACTTCGTAAGTGAAGTCAACGTGTCCTGGCGTGTCGATAAAGTTTAACTGGTATGTTTCGCCATCTTTCGCTTTATAATTTAGCGTTACACTTTGCGCTTTGATGGTAATACCACGCTCACGCTCAATGTCCATTGAGTCTAACACCTGCTGCTGCATTTCACGGTCTGTTAAACCACCACAGACTTGGATAAGACGGTCAGAGAGAGTCGATTTACCATGGTCAATATGGGCGATGATCGAAAAATTACGGATATGCTTCATAAACTGGATTCTAAACTTCTATATAAAATGGACTAAGTGTATAAAGCGACAATTTTACATTTAATTGGCTTTAATCACCATCTATTTGAGTGAAAGGAATAGTAATTGGGTGAATTTTTATTACTTTAATATCATGTTTAAGGCTCTTAACCCTTGATTTTGCTATTGCATAGCCTGTTAAACCGCCGATCACAGCCGCTAAAATTTGCCAGCCTTCGGTTAGCGAAAATGCCGCAAATGCGATTAAAGCAAAACCCAAACTGAATAACAGCGGCAACATGTAAACAGCCATAGCATGTTTGACCAAATGGCTATCATCAAGTACCAAGGTTACTTTTTGACCTACTTGTAGCTCTGTATCAAAGGTATAAGGGAAGGTTTTTTTGGCTGTGCCAAACAGTTTGGCAAAAACTTGCGAACCACAGCGACCATTACAGCCGGCACAGGCCTGCTTTTGTTCGGCTTCTAAATTCGCTGTCGTGCCTTTAACCGACACGACAGTGAGTGTTTGTTCAATCATGATTTAAAGAGGTCGCGCTACCGACTCAGCTATAGCTTTGGCTGTCATAGCAGGGATATTACCAACAACCGATACATCAAAGCTACCACCATTGTGCACATACACCGTTGTTGCACCCGATGATAACGCGCCACTTGCACGTTTACCTGGTAGTGGTCTTTGAATAAAAACAGACACTTCAACAAACCCATCTGAATATAAATAATAGTCAGCAAGTTCATTGTTTAGGTCGAGTTTATGGCGGTCTGATTTTAACAGTTTGAAGCCATCAGGGAGCCAGCCAATTTTCCAATCATTTGCTGCGCCGTCGCTATCACTGGCAATATCATTGGTTGAAAGCACCGCAGGAAACTCACGGTTTTGCATCTCAACTAACATCGGCGCAGGTTGCTCGGTAACGCTAATATGAGTTAGCTGTAATTGCTCTAGCATCTCACCTTTGTGATTTACATAGGCTGATTTAAGTAACAACGAAGACTCAGTATCGAGCCAAATCCAATAGTTGTACTTGTATTCATCTTTAGATTCGATACGCACTAACTGTGCAGAGCGCCCTGCAATACGACCTTTTCCACCCAGTACAAAATCATAATGGGCACTTAATCTATCGATATCTTTAAAAAGTACTTCAGGAATAGGTCCGGCAATAGAATCTGTTTTAACTGAGTAAGGCTCTGAATGCGGTTCAAAATAAGTAACTTGATCATCAACGCGAACCATTTCAAGACCAGCACCATTTAGTAAACTTAAATGTTCTAGCTCAATATCATCCTGTTTTGCATGTAGCCAGCGGTACGGCTCCATCGCTTGGCCTTTTACAACCACAAACGATGCGTCAAAATTGCGAGTATGAACGGCCGTAGCCATATCATGTAATAATGTTTTGGCGGGATTTTCGTCGCTGGCAATGGCAGGGGCCGTTAATACCAGCGACAAAATAAAAGTAAAAACTTTCATTTAATTAGTTTTTTTCCTCTTCTGCATTATCTGCAGTTTGCGATTCTTCTAGCGAATATGCAACACGCGCTTGACGTTGGTGTTCAAGAACTAACGCACCAATACGTTGCTGTTGTAATTCACGTAAACCTTGCTGAGCGTTTTCTAATGCAGGTTGCTCAGATGAGTAACTTACAGGAGAAGCCATACCGGTTAACGGCACTGTTTGTAAGGTTGGAATGTCATTTTGTGGCGCTTCGGTGTTTTGTGGCAAAGTTTGTACGCCCACAATCGCAAACATAGCAACGCTTGCAGCAATGGCCACTTGGGCAAATGGACGACGCCAATTAAATGCTACCACGTTATCTGTGCCTGTTGCCGCCACGATTTCTTCGCTTTTTGGTGCCGTTGTTTTATTCGCGAAATCAGCGTAAACAGGTTCTTGCTCAAGTGCTTCAGCCACTGCATCTGCAATGTCAAAGTTAAAAGCGTTATTATTTGCCTCAGCACGCATTACATCACCAATCATTGCGTAACGACCAAATGTAGACACATCGTCGTTTGTGATCGCTTGATCAGTTAACTGCTGCTCGCCGTCAAGTAACGCGGATAACTGCTCATTATCCAACTTGTTAACGTCTGCTTTTGTCATACTAAGACTCACCTATTAATGGATTCAATTTATTATCAATCGCCTCACGGGCACGGAAAATACGTGAACGCACCGTTCCCACAGGGCAATCCATAACCACGGCTATTTCTTCATAGCTCATACCTTCAATTTCACGAAGGGTAATCGCGGTTTTTAGATCTTCAGGCAAACTATCAATCGTATTAAAAATTACAGCACGTACTTCGTCACTTAATAACAGGTTTTCTGGCGATGCGTTTGAACGCATTGCATCTGCACTGTCATAAAATTCTGCTTCTTCAGCATCAACATCGTTAGCTGGGGGCTTACGGCCCTGCGCAACTAAGTAATTTTTAGCACAATTTACGGCGATACGGTATAACCAAGTATAAAAGGCGCTATCCCCTCTAAAGTTAGGCAATGCACGGTAGGCTTTAATAAAGGCTTCTTGTGCGACATCAGCAACATCACCTTGGTTTGATACATAACGTGAAATCAAACCTGCAATTTTATTCTGATATTTTCTAACTAATAGGTTGAAGGCGTTTTTATCTCCTTGCTGGACCCTTTTAACTAGCGCTAAATCCAAATCCTGCTCGCTCATTCGAGCCGGTACTCCTCTGTTTGATTCTTGCTTGCTATTCATATACTCGCCATTGTTTACACAAACTCTGACTGCACCATGAATATAAAAGTTCAGTTTAAAATGATTTTTTTATAAAATAGCACGCAAATAAATTGAGTCATACCAATCTTATTACACGACAATCCTAATAACTGCTGAAAAATCAACGGTTATCTCAATACAGCGTCAGTAAACTTCACAGCTCAAAACAGCTCACAATAAACTGTTTATGTGACGATAAAACTAATAAGATTGGTATAACGTATTAAAATGACTAATAGTGTTAAAGCAAATATGGTACATATACGTATACCACATAAAAATTTATTTGCTCAAACTTTTGGCACTACTAGCCGAGCATTGTAACCGCAAAGACCACAGACATGAACCAAAATAAACATCACATTACTGATGTCGCTATCATTGGCAGCGGCGCCGCAGGCCTTTCTCTTGCTTTATCGCTTGCTAACCATTGTAAAGTGACGGTCCTTAGTAAAGGCGCATTAACCGAAGGTTCTACCTTATATGCTCAAGGTGGTATTGCAGCAGTATTTGATAAAAAGAATGACAGCATTGAATCGCATGTTGAAGATACACTCGATGCTGGTGGTGGCTTGTGTGACCGTGATGCGGTTCACTACACAGCGAGCAATGCTAAAAAATGTTTAAAGTGGCTGATTGAGCAAGGTGTGCCTTTTGATATGGAATTTGATTCAAAAGGTAAAGAGCGTTTTCATTTAACTCGCGAAGGTGGCCATAGTCATCGCCGTATTTTGCATGCTGCCGATGCAACTGGCCGAGCTGTGCAAACAACTTTAATTAGCCAAGTGCAAGCACACCCTAATATCACCCTATTAGAAAACTATAATGCGATTGATTTGATCAGCGATAAAAGCCTAGGTAAAAAAGGCAAACACATTCATGGTTTATATGTGTGGAACTGTGTTGACAAAAAAGTTGAAACTATCGCTGCCAAGTTTGTATCACTTGCAACGGGTGGCGCAAGCAAGGTGTACTTATATACCTCTAACCCTGATGTATCGAGTGGTGATGGTATTGCAATGGCATGGCGTGCAGGGTGCCGTGTTGCCAATATGGAATTTAACCAATTCCACCCGACGAGTTTATATCACCCAGAGCTGCAAAACTTTTTGATCACAGAAGCAATGCGCGGTGAAGGTGCGTATTTAAAACGCCCTGATGGCACTCGCTTTATGAAAGACTTTGATGAGCGCGAAGAGCTTGCTCCACGCGATATCGTTGCTCGCGCTATCGATTTTGAAATGAAACGCCTTGGTGCTAACTGCGTGTATCTGGATATTAGCCATAAAGATAAAGATTTTATCATTGAGCACTTCCCGACTATTTACGCCAAATGTTTAAGTGTTGGCCTCGACATTACGAAAGAAGCCATTCCTGTGGTGCCGGCTGCACACTATACCTGTGGCGGTGTTATGACTGACTTTAACGGCCGTACAGATTTAGACAACCTTTATGCGGTTGGCGAAGTGGCTTACACAGGTTTACATGGCGCAAATCGTATGGCGAGTAATTCGTTACTCGAATGTATCGTGTTTGCCCATGCCGCAGCGAAAGATATTTTAAGCAAAATCGATGCAAGCCCAGCTCTTGAAGCTCTGCCGCAGTGGGATGAAAGCCGCGTAACGAACTCAGACGAAGAAATCGTTATTACTCACAACTGGCATGAATTAAGACTATTTATGTGGGATTACGTGGGTATTGTGCGCTCAACAAAACGCTTAGAGCGTGCACTTCACCGCGTTGAATTACTGCAGCAAGAAATTCACGACTATTACGCGAACTTTAGAGTGACAAATAACTTATTAGAACTTCGAAACCTAGTACAGGTTGCAGAGCTGATTATTCGCAGTGCCCTTGAGCGTAAGGAAAGCCGTGGTCTTCATTACACGATTGATTACCCTGAGCAAAACGAAAACCCAACGCCGACAATATTAACCCCTAATTCGGTTGCTGCACTGCAATAATCGCGCGCTTTAAACGCGAATAACTCACTTCATCAACACTGGCTGCGCTTATAATCAGCCAGTGTGATTGATAAAACCCAGCTAACCTCAGCACAACAAAATTAGCAAACACATAACTTTTAGCCGTTATCTGGCCTTGCATGTTAATTGTGTCGCTTGCAAACCTAAGATCCGTTTGCTCTAAGATGACAACACCCTTTTCAGGTTGTGACTGTTGGACTTTTTTGAAGCTAATAACGGCGATGATAAGACAGCATAAACATGCCAACAGCTGAGCGATAATATGCTGATAAGCAAAACATAAAATGATGGCTATCAAGCAAAAAAAGACCACAAAGGGTTTGTGGTCTGGGGTATTATTTGTAACGGTAAATCTATACACGAACTCGGTCTAAAATTAACGAGACCATACCGTTAAGTTCAGGGTCTTTACACTCTTCGTGGCCCATAAACCAAGCGAATAAATCAGGATCATCGCTTTCAAGTAAGCGTTGAAATACTGCTTGTTGCTCTTTTGTTAGTGAGTCAAACGCTTCTTCAACGAATGGCATAAATAAAACATCAAGTTCTAACATACCGCGACGGCATGCCCAACGAATACGTTCTTTACTGTGAATTTCAGTCATTTTAAACCTCGTACTTATTTGTCTGCAGTTTACCAAATTGCCATCGAATAAACAGCTATTTAAATTGCTACCCTAACTAAGTTATCATTAGCGCTCATTCATATCGTAAAGAAGGTTTTTATGTCGACTGTTTACGCATGTCCTTTATCTCATTCACTTATCAGCCTAACAGGCAAAGATAAGTTGTCTTACCTTCACGGACAAATTACTCAAGATATCAACAAACTAAATAATGAAAACTTCCTATGGGCTGGTCACTGTAATGCAAAAGGCAAGCTTTGGGGTGTGTTTAGATTGTTTTCATATCTTGATAGCTATTACCTTGCAGGTTCAAAACCTGAAGTTGAGCAATCACTAGTCGAGTTAAAAAAATATGCGGTATTTTCGCAAGTAGAAATTCAGCAATGCGAAAATCAGCTAATTGGCTTATTAGGCGATGACCTAACAGCGACTTTAGACGCCTTAGCAATTAAATTTGACGATGAGCACAGCGCTGTCGATTTTGCTGGCGGTAAAGCGTTAAAGCTAGCTGATAACCGCGTATTACTTATGGTAAATGATGAGTTTAGTTTGCCTGATAACGTTACAGCCCTTGATGATGACGCGCTATGGCAACAGGCTGCTATTGCAGCAGGTGAGCCATCGTTAAATAGTGACGCAGTTGGCGAGTACGTGCCGCAAATGGTTAACTTGCAAGCGCTCGGTGGTATCAGCTTTAGAAAAGGCTGCTACACAGGGCAAGAAACTGTCGCCCGCATGAAATACTTAGGCAAAAATAAACGCGCTATGTATATCGTATCTGGTAAAGCAGATGGTTTACTTGATGAGCTTGAACTCGAAACTCAACTAGGCGAAAACTGGCGCCGTGCTGGCAAGCTTATCAGCCAAAGTTATAATCAACAGACGCAAACTTTAATGGGTCTGATTGTGCTCCCAAACGACAATGAAGCTGGTCAGATTTTACGAGTTAAACACCTCCCTCAGGTAGAGTTATCAATTCAAGCTCTGCCTTACTCTCTCGAAGATGAATAAATAGGAATGACTATGATCGTAGCAGCAAACAAAGTGGTAAAAATGCATTATTCAGTATTGGATAATAACAAAAATACCATCGACAATTCTTTCGATGGTGAGCCACTGGTGTTTATCGTTGGCACGGGTTACTTAATTCCAGGCCTCGAAAATGCGCTATTAGGTAAAGAAGCGGGTGATACATTCAGCGTTACTGTTGAACCAGAGCAAGGCTATGGTGAGCGCCATGATGATCTAATGCAAGCCGTACCAAAATCAATGTTTGAAGGTATGGAAATTGAAGTGGGTATGCAGTTCCGCGCTACGACAGATGACGGTGATCAATCAGTGATGATCATCGAAATTCAAGACGAAGACGTTATTGTAGATGGTAACCACCCTCTTTCAGGTATTACCCTACATTTTGATGTTGAAGTGCTAGAAGTGCGTGATGCAACTGAAGAAGAATTAGCACATGGTCATGTGCACGGTGAAGGTGGTTGTGGTCACAGCCACTAAACCATGACTATAAAAAAAGCGCCATTGGCGCTTTTTTTATATCTCAGTGCTTATTCAGCTGCTTTCTGTGCATCCAGTGCTGGCTCTGGTTCAGCAATATGCTCTCTAAGCGCAGCCAGTAAACCTTCTTGGTCGTTGGTTCCTAAACGGTAGTGTGTACCGTCTTTCATTGCCAGTTCGACTGCACTGAACCCTGAAACACTATAAACCCACCCATCATGCGTAATGCGCAGGCCTACACCATGACGAAATGAGTTACTTACCGCTCGAACAGACTCAATCTCATCAAAGCTAACGGTTTTACCAAACACACCTGGCCCAAATGCCCAACTTACCGTTTTATCACTTACTTTTATTGTTAAGCCATGGAACAAAAAGCCCACCAGCACTAGAATTGCGCTAAACACCATAAGAGGTATATCGGCGCCAATTAAATTCCAAGCTAAGGCAATAAAAGCGCCTATCCAGCCTAAGATTACAAAGATAAAAATAGCGTACTGCTTATGTTGATACATACGAAGAGATTCTCTTAAAAGCTATAAACAAAGGTCGCACTCAGCTCAGAATCGTATTTGAGCTTATCTTCCTCTGGTTTTGAGTTATAGCGATACATATAGGTAAATTTGAGTGATACATCACCCATAATTTTGCTGATCAATGACGTTTCTGATTTTAAACGCGAGTTTAATCCCGATAACGATTGTTCATAACTCACATCTTGATTAAAGCGAGTACGAGTGGAGACTGTCCGTTCCCACTGCAGCGCTAAACGAAGCAGGTAACCTGTTTTTGTTTCATCTTCTTCAGTGGCTGTATCTTGATCCGCCACTGAGCGATATAAACCCGGCCCCACATCGATATCGACTTTATTTTTACTGCCTTGGTAAATACGGTTACCGTAACCCGTCGCTATGGTGCTCTTAAACTCAAGACCACTAAATTTATCTCGCTCGTAGTCACCATAAATGAAAAATGACTCACTTTTTACATTTAGCTTATAGTTACCTTGGCCTGACACGAAAATACGATCAGCAGAAACTTCTTCATCGCCGGTTTCTTCGTTGCGGTCACGTTTATATAAGGTATCGAGCTTAAATTGGTTACGCCATTTTTCAAAATCTTGATAAAGGTTACCTTTGAGTTTGAAGCTGGTTGAGTTGGTATTGCCACGGCTTACCATAAAACCAAACTCCATATCTCCGTATAGCAATTCGCCTTTATGGATTTGATGGATCTCTTCTTCTGATAGCTGCCCGTATTCGTGAAAGTCTTCAAACGGATCAACAGCAAAAGCCTGCCCACTGCTAACAAGCAAGGCGGCCAAAAAAATTCGTTTTATGGTCTTAAAACTAGAGTCAAACATTGGCTGGAGAGTTATTCGCTATCTTTCCAAAGAATGTGGCAAAACGGTGCATCTTTGTCTCGGCTAATTAAAATTTTCGCAAACAAAATATCTTGATTGTCGAATTCAAGTCCTACTAAGACTTGCACAAATAGCTCAGGTTCAATTTCTAATGCGACAAAATCTTGCCACTGATCGTCAGGCTCACTTTCTTCAATAAAACCTAGCTCTTCTCTGTGCTCGTTAAAATCAGCAATATCTTGCTCGCTTAAGTTATCAGGTGCTAACTCTAAAAAGATATCATACGCCTGATGTGTTACTTCTTCTTCACTGTATAAGCGTGGACCAGCCATTCCTTAAACCTCTGCACATGTGTGTCACTTTTGAATCTGGCTATGATAACAAACCTGTTTTGATTTTTACCAAAAAAAAAGCCAGGTTACCCTGACTTTTTTGTAATTTATAAGACTTTTTACTCTGTGGTTGCTGTGCCTTTTATTTTTTCGCGCATTGATTGCACGAGCGTATAAAATAGCGGAACAAGCAAAGTACCAAAAATGGTTGCCGCTAACATCCCAAATAACACGGTAATACCGAGCGATATACGACTACCCGCCCCTGCGCCACTTGCAAACACCAGCGGTAATACGCCAAGCACAAACGACAGTGCCGTCATCAATACCGCTCTAAATCGTAATTTTGCCGCGTTGAGGGCCGCTTCAAAAATACCTTTCCCTGCCGCGCGCTCTTCCATAGCAAATTCAACAATCAAGATAGCAGTTTTAGTGGAAAGGCCAATCAGTAGCACTAAACCAACCTGTGCATAGATGTTGTTTTCCATACCAATCACATACAACGCAAGCATGGCACCAAATAACGCCAGCGGCACTGCTGCAATGACCGAGAACGGAATTGTCCAGCTTTCGTATTGCGCTACTAAGAATAGATACACAAACACCACCGCTAAACCAAATAAGATTGGCGCCATGTTACCCGCTTCAATCTCCTGTTTAGACTGCCCAGCCCACTCATACACGTAGCCTGTTGGTAATTGCTCGGCCAACTCTTGCATCGCTTTAATCGCATCACCACTGGCATAACCCGCTGCCGGTTGTCCGCTAATGCTTGCACTGCGGTATAAGTTAAAGTGCGTTAAGCTTGTAGGACCTAGGATTGGCTCAAGTTTAGCTAATGTAGTGAGCGGCACCATTGCCCCTTCATCATTACGTACATAGTAGTACTGTAAATCTGCTGGGTTTTGACGAAAACGGCTTTCTGCCTGCATGATAACGCGGTAAGTACGGCTGAACTGGTTAAAGTCATTAATGTATAACGAGCCGAGTTGCGCCTGTAAGGTTAAGAAAATATCGCTAAGCGCCACCCCTTGAGCCTTTGCTTTATTGCGATCAATTTCAAGGAAATACTGCGGCACATTCGCTCTAAATGTACTGTAAACATTTGAAAGCTCTGGACGCTGGTTTGCTTCATAAATTAAGCCATTTAATACTTGAGCAAGCTCAGCAGGCTCACGCCCTTCACTGTCTTGTAATCTAAACTCAAAACCAGCACTGTTACCAAGCCCCGGAATTGCAGGCGGATTAAAGGCCATGATTTGCGCATCTGGCATTGCCCAAAACTGCCCCATTAAACGGGTTAATACAGCACGTAAACCAAGCTCAGGGCTGGTTCGCTCTTCCCAATCTTTGAGTACCACGATACCAAGCGCATTATTAGAACCCGCACCGCCGAGTAATGAGAAACCAGAAACCGCAATAAAATCGGTTGCCGCTGGTTCATTTTTAACAATATCCCCCAGCTTGTGCATCACTTCTTGGGTACGACCGCTTGCTGCGGCATCAGGTAATTGCACATCAACAAAAAGAAAGCCTTGGTCTTCTGCTGGTACAAAGCCTGTAGGCACTGTTTTTACTAGCCACCCTGCAGCAGCAAAAATAACCACCGCAAACAGTGCCATTCTCGCTGTACGTTTGAGGATAAAGTTAATAACTTTACTGTAACCATTGGTTGAGCGGGTAATGATGTTTTCAAACGGGGCTAACCACTTAATCGGCTTCATGGCCTTTTCGCTTAACAATAAAGCACACAATGCAGGGCTTAATGTCAGTGCGTTTAAAGATGAAATGAGTACCGCAAAAGAAATCGTCACCGAGAATTGCTTATAAAGCTCCCCGGTTATTCCCGGCATAAAGCCTACTGGCACAAACACCGCAAGCAATACTAAGGTCGTTGCCACTATTGGCCCCGATACCTGCTCCATCGCTTTGGTAACCGCTTCTTTAATTGGTAGCTTTTCTTCTTTTAGTATTCTTTCAACGTTTTCAATAACAATAATGGCATCATCTACTACGATACCTATTGCAAGCACTAAACCGAACAAGGTGATTAAGTTGATGGAGTAGTCCATCATCATCATAAACGCGAAAGTCCCCACCAAAGATACCGGAATAGCCACCGTTGGAATGAGCGTAGCGCGCCAATTTTGTAAGAATAAAAATACCACTAAAATAACCAAGCCCACCGCTTGGACAAGGGTGACAACCACTTCATCAATCGAGCGATTAATGAACTCTGTCGTGTCATAAGGAATTGAGTACTCAACACCATCAGGTAACTGTTTAGCCAGCTCTGCCATACGTGCTTTTACATCGTTGGCAACTTGCGTCGCATTCGCTTCTGTTAGCTGATAAATAACTATAAATGCAGTGTCTTGCTGGTTTAACTTTGCTGTTGTGCTGTAGCTTGCTGCACCTAATTCAATACGGGCAATATCGTGCAGGCGCACAAAGTTACCATCTTTACTCGAGCGAATAATAGTTTGACCAAACTCTTCAGGGGTTTTTAAGCGCCCTTTTGCCTGAATCGAATATTCAAATTGCTGGCTCGGTGCTGAGGGGGCAGCCCCCAGCTTACCTGCTGCTACGATAGTATTTTGCTCTTGTAGCGCGGCTTGAACCTCTGACACAGTTAAACCCAGTGATGCCATTCGATCTGGGCGTAACCACAAGCGCATTGAATAGGTTTGCTCCCCCATTACCTCAGCAGATGCAACTCCATTTATACGGCCAAGAGGCTCGGTTAAGTAGTTGGTTGAATAGTTGCTTAAGAAAATAGCGTCGATATTTTCTTGGTTAGAGTACAAGTTGATACCAAGTAGCATCGAGCTCGATTTTTTCTTAACCGACACACCTTGGCGCTTAACCTCCTCAGGTAAGCCTGCTTCAGCAAGTGCCACACGGTTTTGTACGTTAACTTGGGCAATATCTGTATCTGTGCCGACCTTAAAATACACAGTTATGTTGGCCGTGCCGTTATTCGACGATGTTGATTCGATATACATCATATCTTCAACACCATTAACCTGCTCTTCAATGGGCCGGATCACCGACTCTTCAACTATTTGCGCACTTGCACCTGGGTAACTGGCACTAATTTGAACTTGCGGAGGGGTAATTTGCGGGTACATATTCACTGGCAGTAAAGCCATTGAAATTAAACCCGCAATGGTAATAACAATCGAAATTACCAAGGCAAATTTTGGGCGAGATATAAAAGTTTTACTGATCATATCTCACTCCTAAGAGTTAGCTTTGCTAGAAATAGTGCCGGTTGTTTCATCGACATTTTTTTCAACAGCTTTCACTTCAGCGCCTTGGCGAACTTTTTGTAAACCTTCAATAATGACTTTTTCACCAGCCTCTAAGCCTGACTCAACCACCCACATCGCATTAATACGACGACCAAGTTTAACAATCCGCATAGCCACTTTGTTTTCGTCATCAACAACGAGCACAAACTTACCTTGCTGGTTTTCTTGTACCGCTACTTGAGGAATGAGTGCCAAGTCTTGTTTATTGGTGCTTTCAACGATCAAGGTGACAAATAAGCCCGGCATGACAATGCCATCTGGGTTATCGAATGCAGCTCTAAGTTCAACCGTGCCTGTATTACGGTTAATTTTGGTATCAGCAAAATCAAGTACGCCTTTATCAGCGAAAGTCGAGTTGTTCGGTAAGCGTAAAGTTAAATCAATAGGCACATCACGAGGGTCTTTATCTGACGGTGCTTGATGATTTTGGCGATAAGAGATGTAGTCAGCTTCTTCAACCTGAAAGCTCACATAAATTGGGTCGACATCGGTCAGCTCTGCTAGTTCATTGGATGATGGGCCGACAATATTTCCCACGTCATAGTTTACTTTACCTATGCGCCCTGCAAACGGCGCTCGAATTTCGGTATACCCTAAATTGAGTTTCGCTTTTTCAAGCTCAGCCTCTGCGGCTTTTACCGCTGCAGTGGTTTGCTCAAAATTAGTGGTTAGTTTATCGAGGTCTGATTGCGAAATAAAACCTTGCGCTGCCACATCTTTACCACGCTTTAAATCACGTTCAGCGGCGCCTGCTGCGGCAATTTTACTTTTTAAATCAGCTTCAGCTTCTGACACAGTCGAGCGGTACTCAGATGGGTCAATACGCAGTAAGAGCTGATCTTTTTCAACCGATGAGCCTTCATTAAAGTGGCGTTCAATGAGTTCACCCTCAACACGGGCTCTAATCGCAACCTCTTGGAATGCTTCAGTGCGAGCAACAAATTCTCGGTAATTACCAACTTCTTGTGTGACGACATTAAATACTGATACAGCCGGTGGCGGCGTAGCTTGTTGTTGTGCTTTATCATCTGAACAGCCAACCAATGTGGTTGTTAATGCTACAGAAATTGCAGCAAAAGCCAAAGAACGAGATGATTGTTTTGTTATGCGAGCTGTTTTGCGCATCAGCATATATTTACTCCTTGTAGCGCGACTTAAAGCTAAGTCTAGTCGTGTCATGGGATTTTGCGAAAGTATCTAACTAATCACAAAATCAAACTAGCGATGAACTAGCATCTTTGTTTTAAAAATATACACCAATTTGTAACTAAATATATGACAAGGTTACCCATTTTTGGAAAATATAATGATTCCTTGCGACACATCAGCAATTCTTTACTTAGTTGTAATTAACTCGTAAGCTCTAGCAAACAGGTCAGAGGAGTTACCATGATAAAACTAGAAATAAAACAACAAGTCGCATGGGTTAGCCTTGCTCGTCCAGAGAAACAAAATGCGCTCAGTTTTGCCATGTTTGTCGAGCTTTCAAACGTAATCAAAAAAATTAAACGCGATCGCAGCTTACGTGCGGTGGTTATCTCTGGCGAAGGCGAACACTTTTGCTCTGGACTGGATGTTGCTGCGGTAATGAAAAAGCCAAGCAATATCATCAAGCTTTTATTCAAGTGGTTACCAGGAAACCAAAACTTAGCGCAAAAAGTAGTGCTAGGTTGGCAAGACTTAAGTATTCCGGTGATTGCAAAAGTAACCGGACACTGCTTTGGTGGCGGTATGCAAATCGCACTCGGTGCTGATTACCGCATCGTCGATAAAAACGCTAAATTAGCGATCATGGAAGCGCGTTGGGGCTTGTGTCCTGATATGGGAGCTAACGTGGTGCTTGCTGGCTTAATGAAGCGTGACCAAGCACTTTGGTTGGCAAGTCATGCAGGGCCGGTCTCGGCTGAAGACGCAAAAGAGTATGGCTTAGTTACACAACTCACTGATGACGTTGATAAACAAACCGATGCTGTACTAGAAACCCTCATGGCGCGCTCGCCGGATACCCTTGCTGCAATTAAACGAATTACTCAGCAAAGCTACCGTTCACAGCAACGCAAGATTCTCGCTAAAGAAACCTGGAGTCAAATTCGCTTACTGATGAATCCAAATACTAAAAAAGCGATTGCAAAGGCGAAAGGCGCAGAGGATATTCAGTTTAATAATGCCAAATCATGGTAAGCTAAAGTCGCATAGTACAACTGACAAGGGTATGATGTAGTTGTACTTTATTCGCAATTATCCTGACTTATGAAATACCTTATCAGTAGTGTCATTATTCTTACCTGCTTAGCCGTTGCCAAGTTTTTAACGGCTTTGCTTGAAAGCTCTTTCCCTGCCCCGTTACTCGGTATGGTGTTACTGCTCATGCTACTATTAACGGGCCTCGTAAAAGAACAACATTTAAAACCAACAGCCAGCCCTTTACTTAATTACATGCCGTTGTTCTTCATCCCTGCTGGGGTTGGCATTATTGAGCACCTAGGTTTAATTTCGCAGAACTGGCCTTTATTACTGACTATTTTTATTGTCGTGCCACTGACCAGTGTTTTACTCATAGGCACTGTTATCACCTATTTTAAGGGCCGTGAAAATGACAGTTAGTTTATGGTGGCTCAGCGTCCCGTGCATTATTGTACTTTTCTTAGTTCTGCGGTTTTTAAACGCGAAAACCCAGCACGCTACGGCTAAAGCGCTTAGTAATCCTGTGTGCTGGGCAATTGTGTTAACTGCAGCGTTGTTAGTGGCGCTTAAGCTCCCCTATGAGCCTTTTGCCGAGCACAGTAAAGTTTTAAGCTGGTTACTTGAGCCTGCCATTGTGGCATTGGCTTTACCGCTTTATCAGCAATTTATCCATGTCAAAAAGAACCTGCTACTAATCCTTATAAGTTGTAGTTTAGGGGTGATGAATGCCACCTTAGTCGCCTCGCTAATATGTTATTTTTTTGCAGCCCCTGCACAGCTAAGCGCATCTTTAGCAAGTTTGTCTGTCACTACCCCCATCACCTTGTTAGTAACAGAGTCGCTAGGCGGCATACCTTCTTTAGCAGCAGCCATGGTGATTTTTATTGGCGTACTTGGGGCTATATTTGGTAATTTGATTTTCTCGCTTATCAATATCCGCAATGCACAAGCAAAAGGTGTTGCCATTGGTACCGCTTGTCATGCCATTGGCACAGCATCATTAATTAGCGATCAGCCAAAAGCCGGTGCCTTTGCCTCTGTGGCGATGGCATTAAGTGCGCTACTCAGCGCGATAATAGTGCCGATACTTTATCCTGTTATTCAGCATGTTCTGGTATAGTCAGAATTCGCAGTAACCTTGTTAGGAAAACACATGATTGACTCAGAAATTCAGCAAGTCGAAAAATACTACAATCTGATTATGGAATATTTGGTCACCTACAGTATGCAAATTTTAGGTGCCATCTTAATTCTATTTATTGGTTTATGGATTGCGCAAAAAGTATCGAATATGGTTGCAGGTCTCATGCAGCGTCACAATATCGATATTACCCTCACCAACTTTGTCAGTAATGTCATCAAAGTATTGCTGATCATTATGTTCTTGGTTATTGCCCTTGGCAAAATTGGCATTAGCGTTACCCCATTTGTCGCTGCCATTGGTGCTGCATCACTCGGTGCTGGTTTAGCAATGCAAGGCATGCTTTCAAACTACGGTGCGGGCCTTGCTATCATTGCAACAAGGCCATTTGTTGTTGGCGATACTATTGAAGTAAAAGGCGTGAGTGGGCAAGTTAAAACCATTGAGCTTGGTCACACAATTCTGATTAACGAAGAAAAAGTCGAAATCACCATTCCTAACAAACATATTGTTGGTGAGATTTTACATAACTCGTTTAGCTATTCATTAGTTAAAGGTGAAATAGACATCGCCTATGATGCCAATGCAGACCTCGCTATTGAGCTTATCGAAAAAGTGTTAGACGAGCATGAACTAGTTAGTGACTCTCCTCATGCACAAGTCGGTATTGAGCGCTTTGCTGAAAGCGGTGTTACCTTGAGCTATCGCTTTTGGGTGCCAACCACCAAAATTATTGAGACCAAATTAGCAGTGAACCGCAATGTATTTAAAGCAATTCAAGGAGCGGATATCGAAATTCCTTTCCCACAACGAATTGTTACCCTCAATCAAACTAATGATAAAGGCGCTTAAAGCGCCTTTTTTGCAGCTCGTCGACAGAGATTGTGTTTGTTCAAAAGATTGTAGTACAATTTAAATGATAACAATTACTATCATCAATTAACGTCGGACTATTTTTACCATGAGTAAACGTCTTTGGTTCCAACTGCATGGTTGGTTTTCGCTCCCAGTATGGGTGCTATTTTGCTTTATCTGCGTCACAGGTACTGTATCTGTTATAAGCCATGAGCTTACTTGGCTGACCAACAGTGAAGCACGCGCAAACAACCCGAATGATTTACCAGCCCTTGGTGTTGATCAAGTTATTAATAGCGTTGAAAAAGCCTACCCGACTGCCGATGTAATGAGTGTACTCACTTATGAGCCTTACTTGGTTAATGCGGTTATTTTCACTGATACCGACAAACCTTACGCTGTGGCTTACGTCAATCAATACACAGGCGAAGTACAAGCGGTTAATGACACTATCTCATTCATTGAGTTTATGCGTACCCTACACGGCTGGCTATTCTTCCCTTGGCAAGAAGGTTACAGCGTAGGTTACTACCTCGTCAGCGCTATGGCTTTTGTTATTTTAGGTGCACTAGTAACAGGCTTAGTGATTTATAAAAACTTTTGGCGCGCATTTAGTCAGCCGAAACTACGTTTTAACCAAGGTAAAAAAACCTTTCTAAAAGATTTACATACCCTAAGTGGTGTTTGGTCAATTTGGTTTATGGCAGTAATGGCACTTACAGGTCTGTGGTATTTGGTGCAAGCCATCATGTGGCATAACGAAATAGACATTGAAGAGCACGCACCGCTCGTGGCAGTGTCAACTTTACCTGCGGATAAACAAACACCGCCAACCGACTTAAAAGCGGCACTGGCTATTACCAAAGAGAAATACCCAGATTTCAAACCTAGCTATGTGATGCTGCCAGAGCATAACCGCGGCATGTTTAATATCATGGGCAGTGGCGATACTATTTTCTACGATAACTACGCTTACTCAACTTCAATCAATCCTTGGACAGGTGAAATTGCAGCAAGCAAGAGCCCAGAAACCATGTCGGGACTACTTACCCTTTCGCATATCGCCGATCCGCTGCATTACGGTAATATTGGCGGTCTGTGGACAAAAGTTATTTGGTTTATCTTTGGTTTGATTTTAAGTGGTATGTCGATCACTGGTTTTATGATGTACGCCGCAAAATTAGTAAATAACAAACCTGTAAAAGCGCGCCAAGCTGCGCCAGTGAATAACGTTCAGGAGGCAAACTAATGGCTCGTTTACAAGCAACTTGGTGGCAACGTAAAAAGTATGTTTTACATGCTGTGGTACTGGCTTTGCCTGTGTGGTTTATTTATCAGTCATTAAACCCTCAGTTTCCTGCTCTTTGGCAAGAACAACAAGCGGGCGAATTTAAAATCGCTCCAATGCCACTTAATGAAGACGCCCCGTATTCACACCACAATGAGTATGTTAAAGATTTCTTTATCGCCTTTAATCAAGGTGACATAAGCAATGTTCGTCAGGCGTATTTAAATATTGGCCAAGCACCTTTACCACTGACTGAGTTTGCTAAAGATGAAGAAGGCATAATGCATGGCACCAATCATGGCCAGCATGCCCACGCGATAGCCCCTGAAACCATCTCAGCTGATGATAAATTGTGGATCACCATCCAAACTTGGCAAGGCCAACTTCATACACTCAAATGGGATATTCCCAGCCAGTTTATTACTCAATAACATCCGAAAGCCACTCACTGAGTGGCTTTTTTGTATCTCAGCTAAATACTAAAGTCCCTTTCAAAATAGTTAAAGGTAAAATTTTTGTTAATTATTTTTACCGATCACCTTTACAAAAGTAATAATATAATAAAGTATTATAAATAGTTTTCATTTGCAGCAATCCTCTTAATAGGGATGGTGTTGATCAAAACTCATCCATGGAGCAAAACACACAAGGAAAGCTCAATAACAATGATTTGGAGACACAATGATACTTTCAAAAAAAGCGCTAGCTGCGCTCAGCTTGGCAACAACCCTCATACTGCCCAGTGCTTATGCGATTGACAATGGCGTATACACCATTAAATCAAAGTACAGTGCCAAGTTTGTTGAAGTAGCCAGCGCGCAAACCAACGACGGTGCGAATGTTAGTCAGTGGGCTGACACTAATCACGACACCCAGCGCTGGTTAATCACCAACATAGGTGGCAGCAACTATTCGGTTATTAACTTAAATAGTGGTAAAGCCCTAGAGGTGTTTGACTTCTCGACCGCCGATGGCGGCAATGTGGTGCAATATGAGTACGCTAATCTTGCCAGCCAACACTGGCAAATTAATGAGGAAGGTAGCGGCTATTACAGCTTTATTAACGATCACAGTGGTAAGGCTCTTGACCTATATGCTTTTGATGGCAACGATGGCGCAAATATTAGCCAGTGGAGCTACAACGGCAGCGATGCGCAGCAATGGCAGCTAACTAAGCTTGCTAATGTTGAATCAACCCCTTGGGATCCATCAACGAGCAATGGCGCTGCAAACCACTGGCCACTAACAGGTAGTTTAGTCACTCACGATCCAACCCTTGGCTATGAAAATGGCACTTGGTGGGTTTTTCAAACAGGACCTGGTATTTACGGAAAATATTCAAGCAACGGTGTTGATTGGAATGATGCCCTACCAATTTTTTCAAATGGTTTAAGCTGGTGGAGTAACTATGTGCCAGATCATGATGGAATTGATGTCTGGGCGCCTGAATTAAAAAGCTACAACGGCCGCAGCTGGCTCTATTATGCTATTTCGACCTTTGGTTCACGTGTCAGTGCTATTGGCCTTACCTCAGCAAGCAGTGTAGCAACCGGTGATTGGCGTGATGATGGTTTAGTCATTAACACGACTAATAGCAATGATTACAACGCTATTGACCCTGATCTTGTGGTGGCAAAAGATGGTGCACCTTGGCTTGCCTTTGGCTCATGGAATTCGGGTATTAAACTAACGCGAATTAACCCTATGACCATGAAACCATTTGGCCAAATCTACTCTTTAGCAAGTCGCTCAGGTGGTATCGAAGCACCTACCATCGTGTATCGCCAAGGTTACTACTATTTGTTTGTGTCGGTTGGCAAATGCTGCGACGGCACGAATAGCACTTACCGCATTGCGTACGGCCGCTCTAGTGACATCCGCGGTCCATACCTAGATAAAAATGGCACCGACATGCTAGCTAGCGGCGGTAGCATTCTTGATGCGGGTAATAGCCAATGGGTAGGTCCAGGTGGACAAGACATTTTAAATACCGATGTGATTGTTCGTCATGCCTATGATGCAGGTGATAATGGCACCCCTAAATTGCTCATCAGCACCCTGAATTGGGATGCGAACGGCTGGCCTAAATACTAGTTCTCCCCACTAAGCGCGTGCAAACGCGCTTTTTACAATCTATCTAAAATACTGCGAATAAAGTCAGAATTAAGAATCTGAGTTACAGCCCCGCTACACCACAAATAGGCACGTTGAATCGGGTAACCTTTAAAAATCCAACGCTTACGCACATGATTAAAGTCGTGCAAATAATCCGCCTTTGTTTGCGGTAACGAGTCATTGGCTAACTTCTGCCACGCCTTATAAACCCCACTCATATCGGCACCACGCATAAAACGCTGTAACCAGCGCGGAAAGCGTGCAAAGCGAATCGCTGACTGAAAATCAATAATGTATGGCTTGCCATCTTTTGAACAAATCACATTTCCCAAATTACGTAAGTCGAGGTGCACCACCCCGCGGCGATGCATTTTTGCGACCAAACGCTCAAACTCTTTAAAGAAATCACTCGGTAAATGCTGCTGTTGCAAGGCAAGCTGGCGAAGTGGCGTGCCTTCAATAAAATCATAAGCAATGGCAATTGATGACAAACGGCAAAAGTTATCGACCACTCCGTCTACGTCTTGCAGGCGTGCCAGCCCTTTGTACTCTTGATTGATAAAAAGCGGCGCGATGGTTTTTCTCACCCACCATGGGCTGTGCTGAAAATCTTTAATAATTAAATCAAATTTCGCGTCTTTATAACGATAAACAATGGCATTGGCAAAGCGGCCTGTGTGAACAACCGACAAACCTTCTGGGCTAAATTGATGAGCTGGAAATTGAGCGTGAAGCTGCGCAAGCAAAGATGATTCAAACATAACAATCCGGACTTGTTAAAATTAAATGCCTAGGCAACTATATTATCAAAATGAACCTTCAGCGACAATGTACCGCTTAGAGAAATTTATGCTTTTAAATTATGAATTGCTCTAAACAACAAGCTTGCGAGTTGCTTTTGCTCATCATCAGAGAAGCCTGTGAGTGCTTTGCGATAGATATCATTTACAGTGGGTAAAATTTCTGGGTAAAGCTGTTGGCCTTTTTCTGTGAGGCATAAAAGAGTTGAACGGCGATCTTCAACTGACTGCTTTTTAGCAACTAAGCCCTTGTCTTCTAAACGAGAAAGTAACCGACTCATGGCACCGCGGTCATACACCATGTGCTCACACAGCTCAGCCAAGGTATTTACTTTACCGCGTGCAAGTAGCACAACCACAATGTACTGAGCCGAGGTTAACTCTTTATCCTCTAACGCATTATCAAGATGAGTCACCAGATTTGAACGTAAATAAGAGACTAAGCGACCTAAGTCTTGCACGGGATCTAAATCTTCAATACAGCACTGGCCAATTGATGCAGGTTCTTTCATATTTCCTCTAAAGCGATGAATAGCAATTCATAGACAGTTAATCAGCAAAATAATTCAATCCTATTAGATTGCTTCAACGGCTATGAATAGTGTAGCGTGAACAAGCGTACTAACTGTCGGGGGCGTTATGCTAACTAAACAACATATTATCAAGTATTTATCTCTTACAATACTGCTACTTCTTTGTTGGCTAGAGCATTATAACCATTTCATTATGCGCTTTATCGACAGCGCCCTTGTACAATCAACCTTAGTGTACGCTTCTTCTCGTACAGTTAATGCTGCTATATCGCTATTGCAATCAGCCGAAGTGGGCATTGGTATTGCGAGTATTCAACCTGCACAACTACTCGACCCAGTAAATGACCTAGCTGAATACATGTCAGATGCTATGCGCCTTGCAATAGGCTCGTTATTTTTACAGCGCATTTTATACACCATTTCTTCTGGGGTTATTTTTAGTGGTGTTTTTACTGTTTCGGTCGTCGCTTACTTTATATGTGAATGGCGTGACTATTTTCCTAACTTACGTCATAAGATTATGGCGAGCTTAATTTTAATTCGCTTTTTAGTGCCTGCTGTGGTGCTTACAACAGGCCTTGTTAGTCAAATATTCTTAGATGAGCAAATAAACCAGCAAAGTGAACTGGTGAGCGAAAAAGTCGAGACGGTGAATAGCAGTGCAAATAATACCTCTGCCCTATCTGCCAAGCTAAAGGCCGAGGTCGATAATGAAAAACAAACCATCTTCGACAAGCTCTCGCTATTAAATGAGCAGCAGATAAAAAACCACCAGCAAGCGACAGAACTCAAAGTTAAGCTGGCAGAGGTTGATAGCCAAATAGAAGCGATTCAAGCAACTCGCAGCTTGTCTGAGCGACTGACCTTTACTGAGCTTGAACAAGCCAAGCCATTACTTGATAAAAAGCAGCAATTAACAGCGCAGTTTAATGCAGTACTAAACCAGCAAAGACAGCTGAATCTTGACAAAGACGCCTTAAACGAACAACTAGAAAACCTTAACGCATCACTCAATCAAGACCAATCGTCTCAAGTGAGTAAAATTATAGACACCGTCACCTCTGGCATTAGCAATATGGTAGCTGCCGTCGAAGACTTATTTATCGACTTTTTGAATATCTTGTCACTGCTGATTTTAAAACTGTTATTAATGCCGTTGATTTTTTTATACCTGTTCAACAAAGCTTTTAAGGCCATTTGGCAGCGCCGCTTTATGGATGTGGTAATACAAACAAAGCAACTGGCTGTTAATCGCTGATATTTCAGCTAAAGTTATAAACCTAACTCGTTTTTAAAGGATATAAGTATGACTGAGCAACGCCATAACCACATTCCCCAAGAAGCTTTCGATTGGTACGATGAATACGCCCATGGCTTGATGGACCGCCGTACCTTTATGAAAAAACTGGGTGGCTTAGTCGCCCTTGGTTATTCAATGGCAATGCTAAGTAGCGCTTTACTGCCAAACTACGCATTAGCTGAGCAAGTGTCCTTTAATGACCCTGATATCAAAGCCAGCTATAAAACCTTTGACTCGTTTAAAGGCCATGGCGAAGGTAAAGGTTATTTAGTCGAACCCGCTAACTTAACGGGTAAGCACCCATTAGTGTTAGTGATCCACGAAAACAGAGGCTTAAACCCTTATATTAAAGATGTTGCTCGCCGCCTTGCCAAAGCTGGATTTATTGCCTTTGCGCCAGATGCATTACACCCTCTTGGTGGCTATCCTGGTAATGACGATGAAGGTCGCGCAATGCAGCGCTCTATGGATAAAGAAAAAATCCAACAAGACTTTATTGCCGCAGCTGAATACATAAAAAGACACCCAAATAGTAATGGCAAACTCGGTGCGGTAGGCTTTTGCTTTGGTGGTTATATGGTTAACTACCTAGCAGCAGTTGATAGCAAATTAATTAATGCGGGCGTGCCCTATTACGGCACTCCAGCTGTTAAAGAGCTGAGACAAAATATAAAAGCCCCGCTACTTGTACACTTAGCTGAATTTGATAACCGCGTTAATGCAACTTGGCCAGAATACGAGAGCGACTTAAAAGCGCATCAAGTGCCTTACACTATGCATATGTATGAAAAGGCAAACCATGGCTTTCATAACGACTCTACCTCTCGTTATGATGAAAAACAGGCAGAGCTTTCATGGCAGCGCACACTGGCGTTTTTCAATGAGAAATTGATTTAAACAGAGCAATTTCATACACTCTCGAAAAAATTTTAGGCTAGAAAAGAGATGGAATCGCAAGTCAGTTATCGCTTTGACTCACAGCAAACCGCCAATCGGTTTTTAAACAAGCTTAAGCATTGGTCAGTGGCTAAAGTCACTGCGACCCTTTGCCAAGGTGGTTTTGGCGTGAAAATACGCTACGAAGTCGATACCAGTGGTTTTGATTACACCCTTGCGGAGCTTGATGATTTAGCGATGCAACACGAAGGCGAAGAGATTTAATACTCATTTTCTAGACATAAAAAACGGCTAACCTTGGTTAGCCGTTTTTATTAAAGCTGTGCTAATAAAGCCCTACTTATAAATCAAAGCTGCGAGAAATTGACGCAACGATTCGCTCATCTGCATATTCAGAATCAATGCTGGTATTTTCACCTGCAATTTCAATATCAAAGCCCGCATAGCTCGTTTGATACGCTAAACGATAATGCTTGTATGACTTATCACTGCCATCCCAGCTAAACTTATCGCCATCTAATGAGTTAGAAACATCAAAACTAGCACGAAAAGCATGGTTTGGTGCAACTTCAAATGTGTGAGCGACCATGTAAATTAAATGGCCTGCACCGGTGCCAAAATAATCCCAGCTATACCACAAGTTAAATTCTACTTGGCCTATACTGCTGTCGTAACCAAATTTCGAATACACCTCTGGATAATTACCATCGCTCGAGTGATCTTCACCATGATACGAGTAGTAGGCAATACCATAATCAACACTAAGAGCATCGGTTAACTCAGCATAGTTACCAAAGTACACATCCCACTCGATGTCGGTGCCTTCGCCAAAATCTACATTTGAAGCCCACGTACCTACATACATACCTGAATCTGCAAAGGCATAATCTAAGCTACCCTGAATCGCGGGGTCATTCATGGTTTGGCTTACACCATTGAAGGTGTAATCCGATGCCAATGTAACCGTAGTCGATAAGTCAGCCATGGCTGATGTCGACAGTAATGCCAATGGCAACGCTGCTGCTAATACTGTTTGTCTTGTTGTCATGTTGGTTTCCCTTAGCTAACTGTTTCTATTTTTGTGTAATCTAATTTATTGTCTTTTGGTGAACCTTCGATATTTTTCACTGTTTTTAACTTGCTGTAGCCAATAAACGCAGCACAGCCGAAAAATAACGCAATAACGAGCGCACCAACCCATTGGATCTGTAAAAAGTCGAACTTAAACAACAGGGTTAACAATGAAAGCGCCACCACATTTAAGGCAATATAATTAAATTTACCTAAACGTTTCACCGTTAAGTTTAGATTATCTGTGTATAAACGGATCAAAGAATCAAGTGAGTTGATCACAAACACCACACCAACAAACACCATAGCGATGTTTTTCAGGCCTGCTGTTGCAATACCCGCTTCATGATATTGATACAAAACACTAAACCAGATAGCGATTGGAATAGACGGGAAAATCAACATAGCCGCCAGCACTTGGTAAGTTTTTAAACCACCCACAAAGCGCGAAGTAAATTGACCAATCATGATGCTCCAAGCAAACCACCAAAACAGGTAGAAGGCATGGTAATCATTTAGTGGTAATACAAACTCATTGATGTTGCCAAAGTAACCACCGATTAAAGTAAGGTTATCAACAAATGCTGATGTTTGTGCATCAGAACCCACAAAGGCACCGAACCACATAAATGCGATTAAAGCGATAAACAACCAAGTAGTAGAAATACTTAAAAAGCGTACATATTTAATGTCTGTGCTCGAATAAACAGCAAAACAAATCGCTGCAAACACCATTAAGTAGAATGTCGGAATAATTGACTCACCATCACCAAGCGACGGCAGGTACCAAGGTAAATTCGACAGCAGTAAAAATGCAGTAAATGCGCATGTACCAATAATAACGATGTTATTAATTAGTCTTACCCAAGCAATTTCAAAGAACTTTACTTTGGGTTCTATTACGCAGAAATAAAAGCACGTAAGGAAATAAAATCCCCAGATCAAGAAGCCCCAAAAGCCAAACTCGATGGCTAATGGATTGGCAAACGCATACTCTGGGCTTGCTTTTATGTCTGCATAACCTGCAAACTCTGTCAGTGGAAACATAATCAAGCCAACATCTAGGCCCGATGTAAATAAAATTGCAATGAACGTAAACGTTCTAACCGGTGTGACGCCAACACACCTAACCGTACCCCATTTAAATAAAATAACCGCAATTGCTAACAGGGTAAAAATGATGCCAGCACTAAGCCAAAAGGTCATAGTTACCCCCCCAAAATAAGTAATAATACTTCATTGTTTCTCCAGTTTTATTCCTCGCATTAACGCACCACAAACAACTCGTGATGCGCGCCACTGCAAGCCCCACAGCCGAAACTGCGGGTGGCCTTATTAGATCTCCGAACTACGCTGCGTTGATTGCCATTGTTTTTCCATGGCAACATCTGCAGTTGATGCCGATAACACAGGCTTACCTAAAATGTGGTCCGCCGCTTTTTCTGCCACCATAATGGTTGGCGCATTTAAATTACCGTTTGGAACGGTTGGGAAGATAGATGAATCCACAACCCGTAAACCTTCGATACCGTGTACTTGAGTTTGCGAGTTAACCACGGCCATCTCATCTTCACCCATCTTGCACGAACATGACGGATGGTAAGCACTCTCAACCGCTTGACGAACAAACGCATCAATTTCTTCATCGCTTTGAACATCTTTACCGGGTTGAATTTCACCATCGCGATATTCATCAAACGCACTTTGCTCAATAATCTCGCGAGTTAGACGTACGCAAGCTCTAAAGCCTTCAATGTCATCTTGATGCTGTAAGTAGTTAAATTGGATCTTAGGCGCAACCTGAGGATCCGCCGACTTAATCGTTACTGCACCACGGCTTTTTGGTTTGTTATGCCCAACATGAACTTGGAAACCATGACCATCAAAGGCACTCTTACCGTCATAACGAATGGCTGCTGGTAAAAAGTGATACTGAATATCTGGCCATTCAACACCCGGTTTTGAGCGAATAAATGCACATGATTCAAAATGGTTAGTCGCCCCTAAACCTGAGCGATTTAATAACCAACGAGCCCCAATTAGCCCTTTTGAAACAAGGCCTAATTTGCCGTTTAAAGTAATTGGTTGCTTACACTTATATTGGAAGTAAAACTCCAAGTGGTCTTGTAAGTTTTGGCCAACACCTGGTAAGTGATGTTTAACCTCAACACCCGCTTCGCTCAGGATGTCTTTATCACCAATACCTGATAATTGCAGAATATGCGGTGAACCAATTGGGCCCGCACTTAAAATAACGTCTTTTGCTGCAAATGCTTGCTGCTTAGAGCCAGATACTGAATACTCAACGCCCACGGCTTTTTTGCCTTCTAGCAAAACTTTTTCAGCTAAAGCACCGGTGACTAGCGTTAAGTTTTTACGTGACTTAACTGGGTCTAGATACTCACGGCTAGCAGAGCTTCTTACGCCATCTTTAACTGTCATATGCATTGGCCCAAAACCTTCTTGCTGGGCTGCATTGTAGTCATCAGTTTGCGCATAACCTGCTTGTTGGCCCGCTTTGATAAAGGCTTTATAAAGCGGATTAGCCATTTCATTACCGTTATTAACCCCTAATGGACCGTTATCGCCACGGTAATTGTTACCACCTAAGTAAAATGATTCTGCACGTTTAAAGTACGGTAAGCATGCTTGATAATCCCAACCATTAGCGCCGTGTTGCTGCCACTCATCAAAATCTTTGGCATGACCACGTACATAGACCATGCCGTTAATCGATGATGAGCCACCTAACACCTTACCTCGTGGGCAGTGCATTTGACGGTTATCTAAATATGGCTCTGGCTCGGTATGAAATTGCCATGCATATTTGTCAGTATTCATTGGGATTGATAGCGCGGTAGGCATCTTTATAAAAATGCTTTTATCACTACCACCCGTTTCAAGTAATAACACCTTATTGGAAGGGTCTGCTGATAGTCGGTTTGCCAACACGCAGCCTGCTGAGCCAGCACCGACTATGATGTAATCATAGTTCTGTGTACTCATTAAAATGGACTCTCTATATTGCTCATACCCACATAAATCGATTTAGTTTGGGTATAGTGATCTAAAGTTTCGATACCGTTTTCACGGCCGATACCTGATTGCTTGTAACCACCTACGGGCATTTCTGCAGGTGAATTACCATAGCTGTTTATCCAACAAATACCGGCTTGTAACTGGTGGATCACGCGGTGTGCACGCTGAATATCTTTAGTGAACACGCCTGCGGCTAAGCCAAGGTGGGTATCGTTTGCACGCTGAATAACGTCATCTTCATCATCAAACACCAACACGCTCATTACCGGGCCAAAGATCTCTTCTTTAACTATGGTCATGTCGTCTTTACAGTCGACAAAAACGGTCGGTTCCACAAAGTAGCCGTTTGGAGCAGATGCTGGTGATAGTGCCTTACCGCCGGTTAATAAGGTTGCGCCTTCTTGAATACCTTTATCGATATAGCCAAGTACAAGCTCTTGATGCTTTTTAGAGATAAGCGCCCCTAAATTCACCTCAGGATCCATTGGGTCGCCAGCAATAATATTTTGCTCAGTGCGTGTTTTCAGCTCATCAATAAACTGCTGATAAACATTTTTATGCACATAAATGCGCGTACAGTTAGTGCAGATTTCGCCTTGCGTATAAAAATTACCTAGCATTGCCGCACTAACAGCTTGTGATACATCGGCATCATCAAATACTAATAACGGTGACTTACCACCAAGCTCCATGGTCACATCTTTAAGTGAACCAGCAGCGCTTGCCATTACTTTTTTGCCTGTGCCTACTTCACCAGTGAAAGACACTTTTTCAATATTTGGGTTTGCTGTTAACCATTGCCCTACTTCAGCAGCGCCTTGCACGACGTTGAATACGCCAGCAGGTACACCCGCTTCGATGAAAATCTCTGCAAGTTTAATTGCACCAAGTGGTGTTTCTTCTGAAGGTTTAAAAATAACCGCATTACCCGCAGCCAGTGCTGGGCCTGATTTCCAACAAGCAATTTGTAGTGGGTAGTTCCATGCACCAATACCGGCACAGATACCTAAAGGCTCTTTACGAGTGTAGTAAAAATCATTGCCAACCATTTGTTGCTGACCCACTTGTGCAGGAGCAAGACCAGCAAAATATTCGATAACATCGGCGCCAGTTTCAACATCGACACACTCGGCTTCTTGCCAAGGCTTACCCGTATCAAGTACTTCTACTTTTGCCAGTTCATCGTTACGCTCGCGTAAGATTGCCACGGCTTTTAATAAAATACGGCTACGCTCAATTGGCGTCATTGCAGACCACGCTGCAAACCCTTGTTTTGCGCTTTCGATTGACGCGTTTTGAATAAACTCATCAGCGATTTCAACGTGATAGATTACTTCATCCGTTGCAGGATTCTTAACTGCAAAGGTATCGCCAGTTTGATTCTTTAAAAAATGGCCATTAATAAAATTTTCGTAAACAGGTGTGGTCATTTTAGGCTCCATACTGTTTTATCAGTGAACGAATGTAGTCTTTAGCTAATTGCTCACAATGTTCGAATTGATCTTGGTCTGACTTACTTAATACGGCTCTTAGCCATAAACCATCGATCATGGCTGCACTTAACTCAGCAGCTAAGTTGGCATCACTATCGCTCATTAACTGTTTGAATGAGCTTAATAAGTTACTAAATAAACGTTTACTATTTACGTTTTGTAAGCGATGCAACTGGGCGTCGTGCATAGAATGCGCCCAAAAGCTCAACCAAGTTTTGGTGTTATTGCTTTGCTGCTGAATACGCGAAAAGTTTGCTTCAACGATAAACATTAATCGTTGCTCTGGGCTAGTATGCGGCGTTACTTGATTCATCAGAGCTTGCTTTAAACTCGTCAATAAATAACGCACAGTGGCTTCAATTAAGCCCTGCTTACCACCAAAATAATGACTGATAATGCCAGACGATAAGCCTGCCTTTTTACTAATGCTATTTATGGTGGTGCCTTGCAAACCAAGCTCTGCAACCGACTCTATTGTGGCGTCAATTAACTGCTGACGACGAACAGGTTCCATTCCAACTTTCGGCATAATTTTTTATTGATTGAACGTTCAATTAAAATAAAGGTTAAGGTAATGAGCATGGCAATTCAAGGTTGACAAATTGTAAACAACCGCAAAGCTACACTCGTAAGTTAAGCTAACCCACTGTTCTTACGTTTATTATCCGGAATATAAAAAAGTTTTAAATTTATTCAAAATAAAGCCTAAAAAGTATGAATTTAAGCTGAAATGCGGAAAAAAGAGAAAATTTATTGCAGGCGTATTTTTAATAAAAAAGCGCTTATAAAAGCGCTCATTTTAGGCTAAAAGTTAAGCTAAGCTCATTCGTGGTATTTACGAATCACCGCTATCTTGCCATCTTCGATTTCGAGCACATCCATAATGGTTTGCGTGTATTCAATTTCTTGCTGGTTTTGTGGGTGTATACCTTTAGCGTGATGGGTATAACGCAAAGCAATGGCAGAATCATTAAAAATAAAGGTATCGAGTAAGTTTGCTTGGTATTCAGTGTGCGCCCCAAGGTAAAAAGTCATGCCTTTACGCATCATCGCTTTGCCATCTGGCTCTCTTGAATCATCTGTTTGATAAGGTAAGTGTTGATTTGCTACATCGTCAGTTAATAAAGCTAAAAAGGCTTCTAATTCTTTGTTGGTGGCATTGGGTGCTTGTGTTGCAACCATGGTATTAAAGTACTGCTGTGCTAATGCTGTGAGCTCTGGGTTAGCTTGCTTTGCTTGGCTGCTAAATGTGCTTAGCAAACAAATAGCTAGAAAATAAAGGGGCTTCATCGTTATTCCTTGTGGTTTTAGTTAATGACTAATAATCAAACTACGCACCTAAAATAACGACAAAGCATCGAACTATCAACAATTTAGTTTTAAGCTGTTTGTGGCTTTATGATCTCACGTTTATCTAAATAACCGCTGTATCGTGTTGCAATTAGCGCCGCTAAACTGATGATAGCACCAATCCAAGCAGTGTCTTGCAATGAGTAGTTTTCAACGACAATGCCACCTAACACTGAGCCCAGCGCAATACCGATATTAAACGCAGCAATGTTTAACCCAGAGGCCACATCGACGGCATTGGGTGTAAACTTTTCGGCAAGTTTAACCACATAAACTTGCAGCCCAGGCACATTACCAAACGCAAATGCCCCCCATACAAGTATGGTCAGTACCGCAGTGACTTTAGATTGCATGGTAAAGGTCAGCACTAACAGCACAATACTTAAAGCACTAAAGATAATAGTCAGCGCACTAATGGGGCCTTTTTTATCGGCTAATTTACCGCCGTAGATATTGCCAACAGCAACCGATACCCCATATACCAGCATAATTAAACTAATGGTGGCTGATGCAAATCCAGTTTGCTGCTCTAAAATAGGCGCTAAATAGGTAAAGGCAGTAAATGTGCCACCATAACCAAGTATGGTCATCAAGTACACGAGTAAAAGCCTAGGCTGCACCATTACTTTTAATTGCTCACTCAAAGTAGCCGGTTTACTTTGCTTTAAATTGCTCGGAATTAAAAACGCGCTACCAACAAGTGCAATTAAGCCCAGTAAAGACACCACTAAAAAGGTCGCTCGCCAACCAAAGTGCTGACCAATCCAAGTCCCTAATGGCACACCGGTTACTAATGCAACCGTTAAACCAGTAAACATAATCGCAATAGCACTGGCTTCTTTATCTTTACTGACAAGCCCAGTAGCGATGGTTGAACCAATTGAGAAAAACACCCCATGGGCAAGGCCTGTTAAAATCCTTGCGGTGATCAAGCTACCATAACTAGGTGCTTGCCAAGCCAGTAAATTACCGATTACAAATAGGCTCATTAAGCTAAGTAATACATGTTTTCGATTCCAGCGTCCGGTAAGCGCGGTTAATACTGGCGCCCCCACCGCAACCCCTAATGCGTACAAGCTAACAAGTAGCCCGGCACTCGGTAACGAAACCGCTAAATCATTAGCGATAGTTGGCACTAAGCCGACAATCACAAACTCAGTGGTGCCTATGGCAAACGCACTGAGAGTTAACGCAAGTAATGCTATTGGCATCACATATCCTCTGTTTAATTTTGAAAGTGCGGCTATTGTGGCTAAAATTAAATTTGCAAAAAATAGCAGTAGTGACAAAATACTTTTGTCAAAAATGAAAAGGTAAAACCATGAGCGTGATCTCCAACACCCAAGATTTAGAAGCATTTATTAGCGTGGTTGACACCGGCGGGTTCTCAAGTGCAGCCAATGCCTTAGATGAGCAAGTTGCAAAAATATCACGGGCGGTAACTCGGCTTGAAAAATCATTAAACGTTACCTTATTCAACCGCACCACAAGGCGCATTGAGCTGACCGAAGAAGGTCAGTTATTTTTAGGCTATGCTAGAGAAGCACTGAGTCAGCTTGCACAAGGCGAAGAAGCCTTAAAGCTTCTACACTGCGCCCCATCAGGAAAATTAAGAGTCGATGCTGCAAGTCCTTTTGTGTTTCACCAATTAGCGCCACATTTAAAAGCCTTTAACCAAGCTTATCCTGACATAAAACTTGAGATCACCAGCCACGACAACATTATCGATTTGCTTGAGCATAAAACCGATATTGCTATTCGTATTGGCGAGCTTGCTGACTCAAACTTGCATGCGCGCACTTTGGGAGTTAGCAAACTACAGCTCGTTGCCAGCCCGGATTATTTAAAGACTTCATCACCTTTAAATGAGTTAACCGACTTAGCCTCGCACCAGCTTATTGGTTTTACCGATGCGCCGCATTTAAATCACTGGCCGCTAACCACGCCTTTAGACCTAAAATTTTCAATCAGTGCATCAAGTGGTGAAACTGTGCGCCAGCTTTGTATTCAAGGTCACGGCATTACCTTGTTGTCGGAATTTATGATCAACGAAGATTTAAAAGCAGGCAGTTTAGTAAAAGTGCTCGAAGGCGAGGTACTGAGCCCTAATCGCCGCGAAAAAGTGCATGCGGTGTATTATCAAAACAGTGGTGTTTCATCACGAGTATTAGCGTTTTTAGACTTTATAGCACCCAGGTTAACGCTGTAGTTTTTTGCAATTTTAACAAAAGTGTTTTGTGATTAGTGGCATTAATTTCATAAATAATTTTCGTTATGCTGAAAGCATATTCGCTTTCAAGGAGCCGTAATGAACAAATTATTCGATACCGTACAACTTGCCGGTCACACACTAAAAAACCGCATTGTCATGCCACCAATGACTCGCTCTCGCTCATCACAACCGGGTGATATCGCCAATGAGTTAATGGCCGACTACTATGCACAACGTGCCAGCGCCGGCTTAATTATTAGCGAAGGCACACAAATATCAGCCCTAGGTAAGGGCTATGCTTGGACACCGGGTATTTATACTGCCGAGCAAATTGCTGGCTGGAAAAAAGTAACCGACAAAGTTCATCAAGCTGGTGGCATTATGTTTGCTCAGCTTTGGCATGTTGGCCGCGTATCTCACCCAAGTAACACAGGTGGTGAGCAACCAATTGCGCCATCAGCGATTGCAGCTAAAGACGTCAAAGTTTTTATTGATGAAGATGACAAACCCGATTTTGTTGCCACAGCACAGCCACGCGCAATGAGCCACGACGACATCAAACAGGTTATAAACGAATACCGTCAAGCTGCCCGTAATGCTGTAGATGCAGGGTTTGATGGTATTGAACTTCATGCTGCCAATGGTTACTTAATTAATCAATTTATTGATTCAGAGTCGAACCAACGCACCGATGAATACGGCGGCAGTTTAGAAAACCGCTTACGCTTTTTACAACAAGTGACACAAGCGGTATGTGATGAAATTGGCGCTGAGCGTGTTGGCGTACGCCTTGCTCCACTCACAACACTCAATGGGACGGTCGATGAAAACCCGTTCGAAACCTATATTGGCGCAGCAAAAGTACTCAATAAACTCAACGTTGCTTACCTGCACATTGCCGAAGCTGATTGGGATGATGCGCCTTTAATGGAGCAAAGTTTTAAGCAAGCGCTACGTAAGAACTATGCTGGACTAATGATTTATGCAGGCAAGTACACTGACGAGAAAGCAGAGCAAGCATTAGCCGCAGGCTGGGCTGATTTAATTGGTTTTGGTCGCCCGTTTGTTGCCAACCCAGATCTGCCAGCGCGTATTGAACAAGGCATTGAACTGGCTCAGCATGATCCAGATACCCTATTTGGAGGCGGTGCTAAAGGCTACACTGACTACCCCTTAGCAACGCAATAACGCACTAAAAAAGGTGGCTCGTCAACCAATAGCTCAATACAATAAAGCTGATGTTGGCGAGCGCTCTAAACAACCAAGGAGCAGAGCTAAACTGTATTTGGCTGTACTTGCTTACTAATACCAAAGCGCCCATCACAGTAAACCAAGGAGTAAAAAAGAATAGTGGCTTTAACTTCACTAAACTCACTGCTAAATCGTGCAGCGCCCCACTGACAGCAAAAGTAACAACAACCGCACACCAAACCGGCATAATGTCATTGCAAGGCTTCATTACATACCGAGATAAATAATAGCTCCACACCGGATTCCAATATCGCCAAAACAGATAAAACGAGCTCGCACCCAGCGAGCGTGTCAGCATATTGCGCAGCGAATCTTTATGCCCCAGAGGCACACCTGTTCGTTTTTTAACATATTGAGCAAGGGTAATAGCTGCAGACACTGGCTTTCTCTTTTTACTAATGACTCAATTAGACTACTAAACAGTCAACAAAAGGGATACCAAAACAAGGCTGGAAATTGTAACGGTTTATGAAGCATGCAGCTCTAAGGCAAGTGATGAAGCTGAGCTAAGCACTCAGCTTCATTAAAATCACATCTTACTTTTTACTTTATTAGTTGCTTGGCTGGTGGCTGGGTCGTCTGGCCAAAAATGTTTTGGATAACGCCCTTTCATTTCTTTTTGCACATCGCGGTAACTCGTTTGCCAAAAGTTAGCTAAGTCTTGAGTTAACTGCAGCGGTCGCCTCGCTGGTGATAATAGCTCCATTAATAATGGCAGTTTACCTTGTGCCAGCAAAGGCGTGCTGGTCATACCATACACTTCTTGCATGCGTACACTGAGCTTCGCAGGGCCATCAAGCTGATAGGTCACTTTTACATTTGAACCACTTGGCACCGTTAATCGTAAGGGCAGTAATTCATTCAATAAGCTTTGCTGCTGCCAATCAAAACAGCTTTTAATTGCTTCGCTGTAATTGAACTTTTTTAATTGCTCAAGGTTTTTAATATCATCCAAATAAGGTGCAAGCCATTGGTTATCGGCAATTAATTCATCATGACTTAAAAGCGGGAATGATTCTGGTAACAGCTTACTTGCCAAACTCATTCGAATAAGTAACTGCTCACTGTCGGGCTGTTCATTAAATAACGAAAACCCCTGCTTACTAAATAAGTTTAACCACGCTTTAGTGCGTTCGCTCTTATCTAGGGGCTGTTTACTTGGCTGACTCGCTATGGTGATAGCACCGAGCTTGAGCTCATCTTGATGGATAAAACGCCCTGCTTTTTCATCGTATTCGCAGCGAGTTTGCTCAGTAAATAAATGCGAAAGCTCATCTTCAAGGTCACTTGGCATAAAGGCAACAGCAGCAAAAACACGGTTTCCTTTATGGCCGCCCATATGTGCAATGGCAATATAATCATCGTTATGCCAAAACTCCTCACTTAAGTCGGCGCCCGCACCATTGGCAAGTAAATAACCATTACCGCGCTTTTTGGCTAGGCGGTCAGGAAAGGCAAGTGCCACCAGCAGCGACAAGTGCTCTGTTTTAAGCTCATTAACCGGCTTGAGTTGCAAGCGCGATAGCCAATATGTTAATTGCTGCTTAAATACTGGATGCGGTTTGCTGTGCTGGCTATGCAATGCCAAATTAAGATCAGCTGGCATACTAATGCGGCTTTCAAGCAGTGCCGTTAAATACCCCGCTAATACATAAATACCAGGCATGCGCTGCTCTAGTTGCTTTGCCTTAATGAGCATATGCGAGAGGCGAATATCGGCTCCATAGCTCAGCATTTGGCTGCCAAGGGCTGTTAGCTTTTCATTTTCATCAATAGCTTCGAGCATTTTCAAAAGTGCCGTTGCCTGTTTAATCTGCTGGCTACTAGGTGGGTCGAGTAAGCTAAGCTCAGCAAGTGACGCCCCCCACTGCTTTGCCTCTAATAACAACTGACTAATATCACTGGTCAGAATTTCTGGCGCATCATGGCTATTACGGCGCTCAAAAGTTTGTTTAGAGCCTAATCGATACACAACCCCCGGCTCAATTCGCCCAGCACGACCAGCGCGCTGAATGGCAGAAGAACGAGAAATACTTTGCGTAACGAGCTCTGTAACACCGGTTTTTAAATTGAAATTGGCAGCACGGCGTTTGCCGCTATCAACCACAATGCGTATTCCTTCAATGGTCAAACTGGTTTCAGCGACATTGGTGGTTAATACCACTTTGCGTTTACCATGTTTAGCAGGCGCGATAGCAGCTTGTTGCTCGTTTTTATTTTGCTCACCATACAAGCTAAATACTTCGACGCTATCACCTAAATCATTTAAAGACTGCTGAACGCGCATGATTTCACGCTGCCCTGGTAAAAATACTAAAGCACTGCCCGTTTGCTCACTAAGCGCCTGTTTTATTAGTGCAGGTATGTCATCGAGCCAACGGCTTTCGTCTTTAAGTGGAATATACACTTCATCAATGGGGTAGCTTCGTCCTTGTGATGAAATAATCGGACAGCTGAAAAACTCACTGTAACGATCGCCATCTAAGGTTGCCGACATCAGTAAGATTTTTAAATCATCGCGAAGTGCCGCCTGTGTTTCGAGGGCAAATGCCAAAGCCGTATCTGCGGCAATTGAGCGCTCATGAAATTCATCAAATATAAGTAAATCAACATCACTAAGCTCTGGGTCATTTTGCAACATACGCGTCAGCATACCTTCAGTGACAATTTCGAGTTTAGTTGTAGAACTTACTTTTGATTCGCCACGAATGCGTAAGCCGACACTGTCACCGACTTTTTCATTCTGCTGACTTGCCAAATACTGGGCAATATTGCGTGCGGCCAGTCGTCTTGGCTCTAACATAACAATGCGTTTAAAGTGACCTTCGCGCATTAGGGTAAGAGGCAGCCATGTCGATTTACCCGCTCCCGGTGGCGCTTGCAATAAAGCCATTGGGTTACTCTGTAATGTGGTTAACAGGGATTGATAAATATCTTGAACTGGCAGCACGTTAGGTATCTCTTACTTTCTTTTCGCGCATTGTATCAAAAAACTAAAAATTGCGATGGCTATAGGCTTATTTTCTATCTCGGGCTTTAGAAGTGAAAACATTGCATTCTGCCAGTTTAGACTTATTCTTGATTAAACGACCAAACAAAAATCAGAATAAGGAATTAACTTGTTCAGGATTTACACCCGTATTTTAATCACCTTGCTACTTTTAGTTTTCCCGTTTCAAAAAGCGTTTAGTCAGCAAAAAATTACGGTTGCACTTGGCAATACACTACCACCTTGGGTGATGGTTGAAGACAACACAGGTATTATTCCTGACTTACTTCGTGCAACACTCGGTGTTCACGGTTATCAAATACACTTTGTCTACGTTCCCTATGCAAGGCGGATCCCTTTGTATACTGAGAACTTAGTTGATGTTGTGTCTGATATTAATGAAAAAATTATCGAAACCCATCAAATGAGCGGTTACTTTTCAGATATTGCTTACAGCTACGAGAACTTCGCTTTTAGTCTGGCCAAGCAAAACCTGCAGCTTAGCTCTATTGCACAATTAAAACACTTTAGTGTTCTTTCATGGCAAGGTGCAAAAGAATTACTCACACCAGAATATCAAGCAATGGCCAGAGAAAACCCACAATACGCAGAAACCTATGATCAACTTGCACAAGTACAGCTTTTGTATCGAGAGCGCTACGAGGTGATCCAGATGGACGGTAAAATTTTTGATTATTATCGAGCGTTAATTAATATCAATGACGAAATTGATGTCTCTAAACCTGTACAACGATTTGCGTTATTTGGCAAAAATCCCAGTGGCTTTTTATTCCGAGACGAAGCCTTAAGAGACCAGTTTAACGAGAACTTACGTAAACTAAAATCAACTGAAGAATACACGCGGATAATCAATCGCTATACATCTAAAAGCCACTAAGTATCTAAAAACTAGCGCAACAGAAAATATTACAGGCTGATTCTAAAAACTACGTAGTAATTGCAAACTTTTAAATTCCACTCATTATATGTAAAAGCATAAAACAACTATAAATCAATCAGTTAATAAATTCGCCAAGTTGGTACAGCGATTGCTATTACTAAGATGAATGTTTAACAAAGTAAGGAGATTATGATGAACAGCGATCGTTTAGAAGGCAACTGGAAAGAGCTTAAAGGTAAAGCACAACGTAAATGGGGTGACCTTACCGATGATGATTTAGATAAAATTGAAGGTAGCCGTAAAGAGCTGGTTGGTAAACTTCAGCAAAAATACGGTAAATCGAAGGAAGAAGCTGAGCGTGAAGTCAGCGACTTTGAAAAAAGCCATTAATTTGAGCAATCAATAAAGCCGCTAATTGCGGCTTTATTTATCAAGCCGGCTCATGCTTCGCTAAATCAACTTCAGCAACCGTTTGATTTTTACCTTGCGATTTAGCGCGGTAAAGCCGTTTATCGGCAATGTTCAAACAGTGATCCACGCTCTCATCAGCAACGCGCACGTACAAACCAATACTTAAGGTGACATTAAAACGATGCTGGCCGCTCGTAAATGGCTTTTCAGCAAGCTTCTTATGGATTTTTTCAGCGACTTTTCTGGCTCTAAGCTCATACCCTGTTGGGATCACAATTAAGAACTCTTCGCCGCCCCAACGGGAAATAACATCTTCTTCTGTGCACACTTCTTTAAAGACATCAGCGAAAAATATTAGCACCTCATCGCCCACTTGATGACCGTAGGTGTCGTTGATTTGCTTAAAGTTATCAACATCCATCAGCAAGAACACAGCCCCTTCGCAAAAGCGCTTATCTTGCAAGCACTCAGTTGCGTAGCGACGGTTAGCGAGTTCAGTCATCGCATCAGTACGTGCAAGCTTTTGATTAAGCTTAAGTTGTTCCATTAACTGCAAACTGTATTTGTTGCGGTAATATTCGTAGAAGCCACCCAAAATACATAAAATCGAGAAACACAGCATGACACGTGTAGGAAAATAATGACTCGGATAACTGTAATAACCAAATTGATCGGTAAAATAGAAAAGCACCGAGATAATACTGGCAAGCAAGATAAGATCGAACGCTCCGCGCTTTAAGCCACGAATAAAAAAGGTCACAGGAGATACGATAAACAACCACAATGGCCCCGTGCCATTACTACCTCCTGATACGATTAAAAAACACATCATCGAATAGAGAGCGTACAGCATAAGTACTGCTATGGTTTCGTCACGATTTTTAATAACGAAAGGTGAGGCAAACACAAAGCCGCCAATAATCAATAAATAGCTAAGGGCATGGTATCCATCTTGATAGCTGGTGATCGCCATTAAAAACGAAGTGATCGAACCAATAAATGCAAAAACACGTAAAAATCGTGCTTTATCTTTGTCGCTTGCATTCACTGTATCAATCACAATTTCACCTTAGATTTCTTGATCAATCTCAACAATACCAATCCGCAATAATACTTAATCATTTTGAGGGATTAAACCTGTCGCTACCTGCGTTAAAAATTTCTGATTTACGACTGCATGGATGCAGAAGGTAGAGCAATGCAGGAGCAATTGCCGAGCACAACTAAATAACGAAATTTTTGCCTTGTTATCAACGAGGTTTTATTGCCTCAAAATAGACCACTTTATTAAGCGAATTGGTATAACTTTAACACAAATATTTAAATTAGAAGGAATTTGCCAGTATTAAAACAATTAAAAAGAAAAAAGTATGATAAAAAATGAGCATAAAAAACGAGCCATTTGTGGGCTCGTTTTTAATTTAAACAAAAGCTAATAACTAAAGGTTATTATTCTGGTTCATAGCCCAAATTAGGCGACAACCAACGCTCAGCTTCTGCAAGAGTCATGTTGGTACGCTTAGCGTAATCTTCAACCTGATCTTTTTGAATTTGCGCCACTGCGTAGTACTTAGCTTCAGGGTGAGAGAAATACCAACCAGAAACCGCCGCACCCGGCCACATTGCGTATGAACTTGTTAGTTTCATGCCGATACGCTTTTCGGTATTAAGTAACTGCCAGATTTTCTTCTTCTCTGTATGTTCAGGACAAGCCGGGTAACCTGGCGCTGGGCGAATACCTTGGTAGTTTTCACGAATAAGTTCATCATTCGATAGGTTTTCATCTACCGCATAGCCCCAATACTCTTTACGTACTTGCTCATGCAAATATTCAGCAAACGCTTCTGCTAAACGGTCAGCAACGGCTTTAACCATGATCTTATTGTAATCATCTTGCTTAGCATCGAAGGCATCGGCAAGGTCGTCTTCTTCAAGACCACCAGTAACCGCAAACGCACCAAAGTAATCTGGGGTGCCTTTAGGCGCTATATAATCAGCTAAACAGTAGTTAGCAAACTCGGTTTTTTCAGTTTGCTGACGTAAATGACACGATGTAGTTAAAAGCGTTGTACGCGATTCATCGGTGTAAATCTCAATATCATCCCCTACTCGGTTTGCAGGGAATAAACCAATGACACCTAGAGGTTGTAGTGCACCTGATTGCTCTAGCTCATCAAGCATTGCATTAGCATCTGCGAATAAGCTTTTAGCCTGTTCACCCACAATTTCATCTTCAAGAATACGTGGATACTTACCAGCGATTGACCACGTCATGAAATAAGGTGTCCAGTCGATGTACTGTCTTAACGTCGCAATCGAAACATTTTTAAATTCAGTCACACCTAGCTTTTTCGGCACAGGTGGTGTGTAGTTGTCCCAATCCAATTTTACTGCGTTGTCACGAGCACGCTGTAAAGTAACTGGTTTTGAGCGTGGCTTTTTACGCGCTTGTTGTTCACGTACTTTTTCATACTCAGCCTTGGTTTTCTCTAAAAATGCCGGCTTTAACTCTTTTGACAATAAATTAGAAACCACACCCACAGCGCGGCTGGCGTTATTGACATAAACCACACCTTTATCATACTGAGGCTCAATTTTAACCGCGGTATGCGCTTTAGAGGTTGTTGCACCACCAATCAGTAGCGGTAATTCAAAACCACGACGGGTCATTTCTTTGGCAACATGCACCATTTCATCAAGGGATGGGGTAATAAGCCCTGATAAACCAATAATATCGGCTTTTTCGTCAATGGCGGTTTGCAAAATTTTCTCTGCAGGCACCATCACACCAAGGTCGATAACCTCGTAGTTATTACATTGCAGTACCACGCCTACGATATTTTTACCAATGTCGTGTACGTCGCCCTTAACGGTTGCCATAACCACTTTACCATTGGTTGCGCCCTCTTCTTTTTCAGCTTCAATGAAAGGGTCAAGATAGGCAACGGCACGCTTCATTACACGAGCTGACTTAACAACCTGAGGTAAGAACATTTTACCCGCGCCGAATAGGTCACCAACGACGTTCATGCCGTCCATAAGCGGGCCTTCGATCACTTCGATAGGCTTAGCTTTGCCCTTGCGGCACTCTTCGGTATCTTCATCGATGTATTCGGTAATGCCTTTTACTAGCGCATGTTCAAGACGCTTTTCAACAGGCCAAGTACGCCATTCTAAATCTTCAACTTTTTCCGCTTGCGCCATACCTGAGTATTTGGGTGCAAGTTCAACTAGTCGCTCACCAGCACCTGGGTCGGTATTGAGGATCACATCTTCCACGGCTTTACGCAGCTCTAAAGGAATATCATCATAAACCGCTAATTGACCCGCATTTACAATGCCCATGTCCATACCCGCTTTAATCGCGTGGTATAAAAACACAGAGTGAATAGCTTCGCGTACTGGGTTATTACCACGGAACGAGAACGACACATTCGATACACCACCCGACACTTTACAGTGCGGTAAGCCTTGCTTAATTCGGCGCGTACCTTCGATAAACTCAACCGCGTAGTTATCGTGCTCTTCAATGCCCGTTGCAACAGCAAAAATGTTCGGGTCAAAAATAATGTCTTCAGGCGGAAAGCCAATATCTTCAACAAGAATTTTGTAGCTACGCTGACAAATCTCGAACTTACGATCAGCGGTTTCAGCTTGCCCTGTTTCATCAAACGCCATTACAACTGCTGCGGCACCAAAGCGTTTAATTAGCTTAGCTTGGCGGATGAACGGCTCTTCACCTTCTTTAAGTGAAATTGAGTTTACAATGGCTTTGCCTTGAATACATTTTAAGCCCGCTTCAATCACGTCCCATTTCGATGAGTCGACCATGATCGGTACTTTTGAGATATCAGGCTCTGAGGCAATTAAGTTTAAAAACTTTACCATCGCCGCTTTTGAGTCCAACATGGCTTCATCCATGTTGATATCAATCACTTGCGCGCCATTTTCTACCTGTTCACGGGCAACGTTAAGAGCGGTCTCGTAATCTTCTTCCATGATTAAGCGCTTAAACATAGCCGAACCAGTTACATTGGTACGCTCACCGACGTTAGTAAATACAGCAATTTGGTCAGTCATGTCGGTTTCCTAGTTTAAGTTACACGCTTCAAGGCCCGATAAGCGCATACGCACTTCAAGCTCTGGCAATTGACGTGGCTTAACACCACTCAGGCCTTTTGCAAACGCCTTAATATGAGCCGGTGTGGTGCCACAACAACCACCTACAATATTAATAAAGCCAGATTTACCCCAGTCGATAATTTCTTTTGCCATTTCAGGGGCTTCTAAATCATATTCACCAAACTCATTCGGTAAACCGGCATTGGGATGCACCGAGGTAAAGGTTTCGCAAACACGTGATAACTCTTCAACATATTGACGCAGTAAATCAGGGCCAAGGGCGCAGTTAAGGCCGATTGATAGCGGTTTAATATGGCGAATTGAGTTATAAAATGCTTCTGTGGTTTGTCCTGATAAAGTACGGCCTGAGGCATCGGTAATGGTGCCTGAGATCATCACCGGTAAACTACGACCAGCTTGCTCGAATGCTTCTTCTACGGCAAACGAAGCCGCTTTAGCATTAAGGGTATCAAAGATGGTTTCTATTAAAATAAGGTCAGCCCCACCTTCCATCAGTGCCAGTGTCGACTCAACATACGCAGCCACCAGCTTATCAAAGTTGATATTACGGTAACCCGGGTCGTTTACATCTGGAGAGATAGAGCAGGTTTTTGATGTTGGTCCAAGTACACCGGCTACATAACGCGGTTTGCTAGGATCGTTTGCTTCAAACTCATCACAGACGCTGCGTGCAAGTTTCGCTGATTCGAGGTTGATTTCGCGGCTAAGGCTCGCCATATCGTAATCTTCCATCGAAATAGTCGTGGCATTAAAGGTATTCGTTTCGATGATATCAGCCCCCGCCTCTAAATAGGCACGGTGAATATCCGCAATGATTTTTGGCTGAGTCAGGCTTAATAAATCGTTATTGCCTTTAATAAGTACATGCCAGTCTTTAAAGCGCTCACCGCGATAATCCTGTTCTTCTAATTTATGTTCTTGGATCATGGTGCCCATCGCGCCATCGAGGATTAAAATTCGCTGTTTTAGCGCCTCGGTTAATTGTTCGCGTTTATTCACTGCATTACTCGGCATAGTTGTTAGTCCTTACATCTTGGCTAACTAAGTTAATATCATACGGTGTAGTTTGGTACACATAATAGTTTAACCAATTCGAAAACAATAAAAAGGCATGGCTTTGCCAGGTCTTCGACGGTTCGTTGTCTGGGTTATCGTCTGGGAAGTAATTTTCTGGCTTAGGTGCATCCGCTGATTTTTCTTGGTCACGCAAATACTCCCCTTTAAGGGTATGTGCATCGTACTCTGGATGGCCCGTAATATACACTTGGCTGCCTGATTTATTTTTAATTAAGTAGGCACCTACTCGCTCAGAACCAGCTAATACCACCAAATCATCGCAGGCAGTGATCTTGTCGATATCAATATGACCATAGCGAGAGTGTGGCACTAAAAAGGTATCATCAAAACCACGAGTGAGTGCTGCATGGTCAAAATAACTTTTATGGGTAAATACGCCGCTTAATTTATTTGGTTTAAGTTCGCGCTTAAGACCATAGTGATGATATAGACCCGCATGGGCCGCCCAACACGAAAACAGCGTAGACGTAACATGTTGCTCAGCCCAATCTAAAATAACTTTTAGCTCGTCCCAGTAAGCAACTTCGTCATACTCTAAATGAGCAAGCGGCGCCCCAGTGATAATCATGGCATCGTAGTTATTATCTTTCACTTCTGAAAAATAGCGATAAAACGTATCCATGTGCTGCTCAGAGTGACTACTGGTGCGGTGAGTATCTAAGCGCAACAGCTCAACATTAACTTGTAGCGGTGAATTAGCTAACAAGCGAATAAACTGCACTTCGGTTTCAACCTTGTTTGGCATTAAGTTTAAGATGGCCAAACGCATTGGGCGTATCTCTTGCGTTTTCGCGCGACTTTTTGGCATTACAAACACGTTTTCTTGGCGTAATTTTGCAATGGCTGGCAATTCATCTTTTACTGTAATGGGCATAGCTGGCTCCGAGCATACTTATCTGACTGCTAATTATGAACGGATAGTTAGAAATTTCAACCTCTAGATGTTTAGATGTCCAAATGAATTTTATTTGTTTGAAAGCAAAGCCCATAAAAGCCTGTTTCGTTGACGTATACGCGACAGAGCCTCTACAATATACGCTGTTAATTTTTCTTATAAATTGAAGGCTCCTTTCATGGTGTTACCAGATAAGTTTATATTCTCGATGAGTCGAGTTTCTAAGGTTGTGCCACCTAAGCGCACTATCTTAAAAGATATTTCTTTACACTTTTTCCCAGGCGCAAAAATTGGTGTACTAGGTCTAAACGGTGCAGGTAAATCAACGTTACTTCGCATTATGGCTGGTGTTGACCAAGACTTTGAAGGTGAAGCTCGCCCTCAACCAGGCACTAAAATCGGTTACTTACCGCAAGAACCCGTGCTAGACGAGAACAAAACAGTTCGCGAAACAGTAGAAGAAGCAGTAAGCGAAGTTAAAAATGCACTTAATCGTCTTGATGAAGTATACAACGAGTATGCAATGGACGGTGCTGACTTCGATGCACTTGCGAAAGAGCAAGGTGAACTTGAAGCTATCATCCAAGCACACGATGGTCACAATATCGACAACGTGTTAGAGCGTGCAGCTGATGCATTACGTCTTCCACCTTGGGATGCAAAAATTGAACACCTTTCGGGTGGTGAGCGTCGCCGTGTTGCGATCTGTCGTTTACTACTTGAAAAACCAGATATGCTTATTCTTGACGAACCGACCAACCACTTAGACGCTGAGTCAGTTGCTTGGTTAGAGCGCTTCTTACACGACTACGAAGGTACCGTAGTTGCTGTAACCCACGACCGTTACTTCTTAGATAACGTAGCAGGTTGGATTTTAGAACTTGACCGTGGTGAAGGTATTCCTTGGGAAGGTAACTACTCATCGTGGCTTGAGCAAAAAGATTTACGTTTACAACAAGAACAGAAATCTGAAAAAGCACGTCAAAAATCAATCGCACAAGAACTTGAATGGGTTCGTTCAAATCCGAAAGGCCGTCAAGCTAAGTCTAAAGCACGTATGGCACAGTTCTCTGAGCTACAGCAAAACGATTACCAAAAGCGTAACGAAACGAATGAACTATTCATTCCACCGGGTCCACGCTTAGGTGACCAAGTTATCGAAGTGAAAGGCCTGAAGAAGAGTTTTGGCGATCGCGTATTAATCGATGACCTAAACTTTGCAATGCCGAAAGGCGCTATCGTAGGTATTATCGGTGCCAATGGTGCGGGTAAATCGACACTATTCAAAATGCTAAGTGGTGAAGAAACGCCAGATAGCGGTGAGATCATTGTTGGTGAAACCGTTGAACTTGCAACGGTTGATCAGTTCCGTGGCGACATGGACGAGAGCAACACGGTTTTCCAAGAAATCTCTAACGGTCAAGACGTATTGAAAATTGGTAACTTTGAATTCCCAAGCCGTGCCTATGTTGGCCGCTTTAACTTCAAAGGTAACGACCAACAAAAATTCGTTAAAGACTTATCAGGTGGTGAGCGAAACCGTTTACACCTAGCTAAGCTATTAAAAGCAGGTGGTAACGTATTACTACTGGATGAGCCAACCAATGACCTAGACGTTGAAACACTACGTGCACTTGAGAACGCTATTTTAGAGTTCCCTGGCTGTGTAATGTGTATCTCGCATGACCGTTGGTTCCTTGACCGTATTGCTACACATATTCTTGATTACCGTGACGAAGGCCAAATTAACTTCTTCGATGGTAACTACACAGAATACGAAGAGTGGTTGAAGAAAACCTTAGGCGCAGAAGCGGCACAACCTAAGCGTATTAAATACAAAAAAATTGGCTAATTAGCTGATACTTAAAAAGCCCCAACTTAGGGGCTTTTTTGTTGCAGTAAGCTTTACTATCACTCACTCCATTATGATCTATACTTATTAATACCAATTCGCTTAATTATGTAGTCAATTTTGAGGCAAGGAAACCTCGTTGATAGCAAGGCAAAAATTTCGTTATTTAGTTATGCTCGGCAATTGCTCCTGCATTGCTCTACCTTCTGCATCCATGCAGTCGTAAATCAGAAGTTTTTAACGCAGTTAGCGACAGGTTTAATCCCTCAAAATGATTAAGTATTATTAAGGATTGGTATACGTTAATAAAGTTGGAGATACAGCTATGAATGAACGCAGAGAGTTTTCGCGGGTATTATTTTATTGCCCTGCGATACTTCGCATTGAAGGTAACGACTATCACTGTCAGTTACTTGATCTATCTTTGCAAGGTGCGCTTATTACTAAAAGTGATTCATTTTTAGTGCCTATTCATAGTAAAGCTGACTTAATCTTTACCCTGCCAGAGTCATCAATCGAGATTAAAATGCAAGTGGAGCTATGTCATGTTGAGCATCAACATGCAGGCCTTCGCTGTGAACATATCGATATTGATAGTATTACTCACTTAAAACGGTTGATTGAGCTAAATCTGGGTGATGAAGCATTATTACATCGCGAGTTAGGCCATTTAATTCACGCGCCAGAGTAAACTTTTATCGGTAGATTCGTTATGCTGTAGCAAATTCAGCTATTCAATGAGCTATGCAGTTAAATCCCCACTTACCCTTGGTGTATCACCCAAATTACTCGTTTAGTTTCGATCCTAACCATCGCTTTGTGATGAGTAAGTTTGCTTATTTATATGAGCATGTACAAAGCCTTGGATTAATAAATGATAACCTAACTCAACCACTGCTCGGCAGCCCTGAGCCTCTTGAATTAGTGCACTGCGAAAACTATATCCACGACCTTTGGCACAATCGATTAGATGAAAAAGCAATGCGCCGCATTGGCTTACCTTGGTCAAAAGAGCTAATGGCACGTACTTTTACCGCTCCTTTGGGCACCTTGCAAACGGCACGTTTAGCACTTAAACATGGTATTGCTTGCCACTTAGCTGGAGGCACTCACCATGCACATACTGATTTTGGTTCGGGCTATTGCATGGTAAACGACCTCGCGTTTACCAGTGAAACCCTGATAAAAAGTGGTGAAGTGACCAATGTACTTATTTTTGACTTAGATGTTCATCAAGGTGATGGTACCGCTGCGATGTTAGCGCATCAGCCTTATGCTTATACCTGCTCTATTCACTGTGAGAAGAATTTTCCGTTTCGCAAATCAGCCAGTGATTTAGACATAGGTTTAGCGCCGAATGTCGCTGATAGTGAATACTTAGGCGTAGTTGACGATACGCTGAGTTATTTATTAAACACCTTAAACCCAGACTTAGTGCTTTATGATGCAGGTGTTGATGTTTGGCAGCAAGATGGTTTAGGGAAACTCGATATAAGCTGGCAAGGGATTGAGCAACGCGACCATTTAGTTCTCAAGCGTTGCCTTGAGCACAATGTGCCTGTCGCAACAGTAATTGGAGGTGGTTATGATAAGGACCATCGCCGTTTAGCGGCTCGTCATGGCATTGTGGTAGAGCAAGCTGCCCGCTTTTAAAAACGATAAAGAAAAAAGGCCCGGAGGAGACTTCCGGGCCTTTGCTACTGTAACATTGGGATATGTTAGCAACTTTTTTCTAAGTTAAAACAAGTAGCTGTGGAGCTACTGAATGGTAATCTAAAGCCATCGCTATGCTCAAAACCGTGATGTTTACAATTGAAAAAGCAAACACTTGGCGCGCCCACCCGCTTATATCAATATTGCGACGATAGCCACGGAGCGCCATTAGCAACCACCAAAAACTCGTTGTACAGGCTACAGCCATAAAGGCTAAACCTGTATAACCACTAATGGTTAATAACATCACAACCAACGCATACACGGCGATATATAAAACAATGTGATGCTTTGCCTTCTCGATCCCCTGCGCTACAGGTAACACGGGAATTCTGGCCGCTTGGTAGTCGTTATAACGAAAGATTGCAATTGCATATGAATGAGGCATTTGCCATAGACTAAACATGACCAATAAAATCACAGCACCGGCATCAAACTGCCCAGTCACGGCACAATAACCCACAACAGGCGGTACTGCGCCAGATAAACTACCTACAAAGGTGCCATACACAGAACGACGTTTCATATATAAGCTGTACACACCTACGTAGATGACGTAACCAAAAGTAGCAAATAAGAGTGCCACTACGTTGGTATACACAGCTAATAAACCGAAACCAATAACACCAAGCACGATGCCATGTGCCATAGCCGCCTTTGCTGACATTTCGCCAGTCACTGTGACGCGTTTGCGAGTGCGCGCCATAGCAACATCAATATCACGATCAATTACGTTATTAATCGCGCATCCTGATGCCACTACTAAAGATAACCCTAGCAAGGTTGCGATCATTAACCATGGGTCAATGTCACCACGAGAGGCTAGCAAGAATCCCCCCGCGACAGAAATCAAATTACCCATGATAATGCCAGGTTTAGTGACATTTAAATAACGTCGAAACACTTCCTCGACTCCTCTAATTTTCAGCACAAACGCAATATTACGAAAGAAACTAGTTAGTAACAGACTGTAAGAACTGGAGACACAACCTCAGACTAACCAGCTCCTTTCGTAAATCTTTTTACCAATTACAAAGTAATTGTTATTAGTACATCATCATGGCGTTCGATTCGTAGATGATCCACACCGACAAACCAACCACCATCACGATGATTAAAGCACTAAAGATAAACGACATTGAACTTGCTTTGCCGTCTTCAGTTTTGAAGTTTAGGTGTAAGAAATATTTCAAATGCACCCAAATTTGCACAATTGCCATGCTCACTATGCACCATACGGTGGTCGTTTTAGAAAACGAACCACTCATTACAGCCCAAAATGGAATAGCCGTTAAAATCACTGACAATACAAAACCAATTAAATAGTCTTTAACGCTGCCATGTGATTGCTCATTATGTGCGTGTACTTCTAAGTTATTAATTACATGTGATTCACTGTGACTCATTACATTGCTCCCATTAAATAAACAACGGTAAATACACAGATCCACACCACATCTAAGAAGTGCCAGAATAAGCTTAAACAACTTAGGCGTGTCACTGTTTGTGGGTTTAAACCACGGCGAATAACTTCAATCATCATTACCGTCATCCAAATTAGACCCGCAGTAACGTGAAGACCGTGTAAGCCCACTAAAGAGAAAAACGATGTTAAAAAGGCACTTTGTTGTGGGCCATTACCGTGTGCAATTAGGTGATGGAATTCATACACTTCCATACCAATGAACACAGCGCCAAAAGCAAAGGTAACCAGCAACCAAGTTAACGTAGCCGCCTTTTTCTGCCCGTGAGCAGAGATCATCGCAAAGCCAAATGTGATACTACTAAGTAGTAGTGCTGCGGTTTCAACCGCCACAAAATCAAGTTCAAAAATGTCTTTACCCGACACACCGCCAGCGGTGTTCATGAACAATACTGCGTAGGTTGCAAAGAATGATGCAAACAGCAGACAGTCAGTCATAAGGTATAGCCAGAAGCCAAATACGGTGTTACCACCTGTATCGTGGTGCTCATGGTCATGTGCATCGACATGACCGTGTGCGCCGTTTAAGGTGTCTAGTCCAGCAGGAATGGCACTCATGCATTCACCTCCTTCGTAGCGGCTGTATTGTGAGCCGTTTCTAGTTCAACAATTTCATCTGGTTGCACGTAGTAATCTACATCGCTGGTGTAACAACGCTTGATGAATACAACGATAGCACCCAGTAAACCAAAGGCTGCAAGCCACCAAATGTGCCAAATCATGGCAAAACAGAAGGTTGTTATACCTGCGCTCATTAACACACCTGCCGGTGTATTTTTTGGCATGTGAATTGGGCTATAAGACGTTTCTTGTTTGTAAGCTAGGCCTTTTTCTTTCATGTCTGTCCACGCATCGATGTCATCAATATGTGGGATTTTTGCAAAGTTGTAGTACTGCGGAGGAGAAGCAGATGCCCACTCAAGAGTATGACCATTCCACGGATCGCCCGTTGTATCATCAAGTTGCTCGCGGTTTTTGAAGCTCACTACAAGTTGTACAACTTGGAATAAGATACCGAACAGAATGATTACCGCACCGCCAGCTGCAATGTATAACCAGATATTCCAATCAGGGTTGTTAGTGTGGTTTAAGCGACGTGTCATACCTAAGAAACCAAGTACGTATAACGGCATGAATGCCACGAAGAAACCAATTAACCAACACCAGAAAGACTTTCTGCCCCAGCTTTCATCAAGCTTGAAGCCCATTGCTTTAGGGAACCAGTAAGCAAAACCTGCTAAGTAACCAAATACCGCACCACCAATAATAGTGTTATGGAAGTGAGCGATTAAGAATAAGCTGTTATGTAATACGTAGTCAGCACCTGGAATTGCAAGTAGAACACCCGTCATACCACCGATAGTGAACGTCACCATAAAACCTAAAGTCCAAAGGACAGGCACAGTAATACGTAAACGACCACGATACATAGTGAACAGCCAGTTAAACAACTTAACCCCGGTCGGTACTGCAATAACCATGGTCATAACACCAAAGAAGGCATTAACGTTAGCGCTTGAACCCATCGTAAAGAAGTGATGAAGCCAAACGATGAAACCTAAAATTGAAATTGCACCACTTGCGTAAACCATCGACTTATAACCAAACAGACGTTTACCCGCAAACGTAGAGATTACTTCTGAGAAAATACCAAACGCAGGTAAGATCAGAATGTAAACTTCAGGGTGACCCCATGCCCAGAATAAGTTGATGTACATCATCGCGTTACCGCCAGCCGCATTCGTAAAGAAGTGGAAGTCTAGGTAACGGTCAAGGGTAAGCATTGCCAGTACCGCTGTTAAAATAGGGAACGATGCTGCCACTAAGATATTTGCCCATGTACATGTCCATGTGAAAATTGGCATTTTCATCAATGTCATGCCTGGCGCACGCATCTTAAATACGGTTGCTAAGAAGTTTACCGCTGTTAATAAGGTACCCAAGCCGGATATCTGCAAGGCCCAAATATAGTAATCGACCCCGACACCTGGACTGAATGACAATTCAGACAACGGTGGATATGCAACCCAACCCGTTTTTGCAAACTCACCAAAGAATAATGAGATATTGATAAGAATTGCACCGCCAGCAGTTAACCAAAAGCTAAGGTTATTTAAGAATGGGAATGCAACATCACGAGCACCAATTTGCAGAGGTAAAATGATGTTCATTAAACCAATCATAAACGGCATCGCCATAAAGATGATCATGATCACCCCATGCGCCGTAAAGATTTGGTCATAATGCTCTGGTGGTAAGTAACCACTTGCACCGCCGGTAGCCATTGCTAATTGCAGTCGCATCATAATAGCATCCGCGAAACCACGGAAAAGCATGATAAGCGCAAGAATGATGTACATAACACCTAAACGCTTATGGTCGATTGAGGTGATCCAGTCGTGCCAAATCACGCCCCATTTTTTATATTTTGTTACTAAGCCTGCCACTAACAGACCTAAGACAGCAACGACCGCCATGGTAACCATGATAATTGGTTCATGGTACGGGATTGCGTCTAATGTTAATTTACCTAACAACGACATGATTATTCCTCGTCCTCGCTGTGCTTCTTGTGAGCAGAGTGCTCAGGCATAGCGTGTTGCATTGCAGCGTGTGAGCCATGCGCTTGCATATATTTCATTACGATTGAATGGAACATATCTTTATCTACGCTGGCATAGTATTTAACTGGGTCGTATTCACTTGGTTTTGCAAGCTCAACATAGCTTTGCTTAGTCAGTGCAGAACCGGTGTTTTTCACTTTGTTAACCCATGCATCGAAATCAGCTTCAGTGGCTGTTGCAATGGCATCGAACTTCATACCAGTGAAACCTGCGCCGCTGTAGTTAGCAGAGAAACCTTTAAAAGTACCAGGCTCATCAGCGATTAGGTGAAGCTTTGTTTCCATGCCGGCCATTGAGTAAATTTGGCTACCAAGCTGTGGGATGAAAAACGAGTTCATGGTGCTTTCAGAGGTGATCTTGTACTGCACTGGCACATTGGCAGGAAAAACAAGTTCATTTACTGTTGCGATACCTTGCTCTGGATAAATGAATAACCATTTCCAGTTCAAAGAAACAACTTCAACAGTAAGGTGCTTACCTTTACCTTCAAGTGGTTTATATGGGTCAAGTTGTTGTGTTGACTGCCATGTGATCACACCTAAAATCGCAACGATAATGATAGGAATGGTCCAAACTACAGCTTCAATCTTGGTAGAGTGCGCCCACTTTGGAGCGTAAATTTCTTGATCTCGTCCATCACGGTATTTCCATGCAAAATAAATTGTCATGGCAATAACTGGAATTACAACAATCAGCATTAACACCGTAGCTACGATAATTAAATACTTCTCGTCGACACCAATTTGACCTTTTGGATCGAGTACCCCGCCTTTACAGCCTGACAAAGCAAGCACTAAAGACGCTAGAGCAATATTACAAAGGTTTCGAATTGACAAAGGAATATCCTACAACCTAAAAGTTAACACTTGTCGAAATAAGTACACGACGCTTTTCTGCAACAGATGCTACAGATATCCCCTGCTGATTAACGAGCACGACAAATCGACACGCTAAAAAGTGAGGGATTTTAGGTTGGCTGACTGAAATTTGGGCGTAAAAAGCCCACTAGGTGCTTAGTAAAGACAACTTAGTAAACGACTAAAATGGCTGAACTTAAGCAACAAAGCTTATTTACAGACAACCACTTACACGAGGAGGAGCACGACAGCCATGAGCGCTGTGTACTACTAAAGACTTTATCGTTTCACGCGCAGCGAAGGCCGCTTTACGTAAAATGACACCTGCACGACGCGCAGGGAAGAAATGGAAGACCAACCAGCATAGACCAATTAGTAACTGGCAAGACACCACTGGGTAAGCTAAAAAGCTCAAGACATTAAGTAATGGTGTTTCGTATAAAGCACCTTCGCTTAATAAGCTTCTTAGCCCGTGAGCATCTTCTAATGTACCGTTGATTAGCATAGCTGAATTAATCAGCAACAAGGCTAAAACTGACATTAATTCTTTACCAGCAAAAAACGCACGCGCAGCCAATTGCAATCTAGCTAAACTAGACTGTTTGACACCTTGTGACTGATTAATTGCTCGCAAAACTCACGCCTTTTATCGCTTTTACTGCATTTCAGGTAAGTGGCTTACCCTATTTTTTAATGCGGTAACATGATCTTCATCAATAAAGTTTCAGTAATTACTGAAATTTCGATGTGGAGTATAACAAAGTCAACAGACGGTACAAGTAGAATTTAACAGCGCAAGGTTAAGTGTTGTTTATCAATTTGATAACAAAACGTAAAAAATCAGTCTTTTTTTAAGCTAAGTAATTAAAATTAATACTGTATTTTATATAGCGAAAAGCAATGAAGAAAAAGAAAATAGCATAAAAATAGCGATTTAAAGCATACTTAGTCAGTAGCAATCGAAGCTTTATTACTGAACAAGGATTAGCCAAACAAGTTAAAATATAATATTCTTACAAATATCAAAATAAAGAATAAAAGAGATAATTATGCGCCAATACGCACTCGCCACAGCCCTTTTGGCATTGAGTAATACAACAATTGCAAAAACGATTGAAGATACCGCTGTAGCTGGCTTAGATAAACCTGCGATTTACTACGCCGATATAGAACCCCACTTAAAAAGCGCAGCAAAACACCCCAGCGTCGTATTAAAACAAATCGGCACCTCTTTCCAAGGACAGGCACTTAATTCTCTTAAAATCGGCACAGGCCCAATCAAAGTGATGATGTGGAGCCAAATGCACGGCGATGAAAATACAGCAACTGCCGCACTGATGGATTTTTTAAGCTTTATAACCGCAGATGAAAACGCACAATGGCTACAAAGCTGGCAACAGAAAATAACCCTTCTCATAATCCCGATGGTGAACCCAGACGGCGCTGCTGTTCAAACCCGCCATAATGCTCAAGGCATTGATTTAAATCGTGATGCAAAATCCCTTCGCACAAAAGAAGGACAAATACTCATGGCTGCAGCAAATGAATTCAAACCTGACTTCGGCTTTAATTTACATGATCAGAATGCATATTACGGTGCAGGTAAAATGGGAAAACAAACCTCTATTTCAGTGCTAGCACCTGCCTATAATGAAGCAAGAGAAGTAAATAAAATTCGTGGTGAGACTATGCAGTTTATTGCTCATTTAGCCAAAACGGTTGAAACCATGATCCCAGGGCACTTGGGGAAGTACAACGACAGTTACTCTTACCGTAGTTTTGGTGATACTTTTTCAGAAAAAGGTATCCGAACTATATTAATTGAATCAGGTGCTTACCCAAACGACCCAAACCGACAAATAGCCCGTAAAGTTAACCGTGTTTTATATAAAAAGACCATTGATTCAATAACTTCGGGAGAGTGGCAAAGCGCTAAAATAGCCCAGTATCACGCCATTCCATTTAATGCTAAAGACAATTGGGTAGACTTACTAATAGACGATGTAACTGTAAAGAGTGAGCTAGGTGATTACCAGATAGATATTGCAGTCAATAACAAAGGACAGTCACCCACAATTAAAGAATTGGGTGATATAAGCAGTATCCGTCAAGGTTACACGAGTTTGGATGCAAGCAGCCTAAGCTTTAGAACCGGTAACAGTTTTGTTTTAAATGAGTCGTTGACGCTTACAGAAAGTAAATATAAAGCGCTTTTAAAACAAGGGTACAATTGCTTTTCTGGCGACATTAGTATGCTAGATAACGCTACAACATGGCCTGTATACGCGTGCAAAAGTGTATTCACATCAATACCTTCACTTCATGCACCTGCCGCCTTTTTCTTACAAGCAAACGGTAAAAATAAGTACGCTATTTTAGGGGCTGAGTTAATCAATTTAGAATAAACACGATTTGGAAAGACAGGCACTGTTAAAAGTGCCTGCTAAACCTTCAAAGACCTTAGATTATTTGATCTAAAATATTCGTTCCGCAGGCAACCTACCCTATTGGCTTAATACGCAAATAAAAACCAGGATAAAAGGTATAGCTATCTGCGAATGGAAAGTACAAGAGTGCAGCAATAATTTACAAAAATTAAAAGAGATTTATTTTAAAGCTTAGCTAGCAAGTAATAACTTACAGCTTGTTAGGTTACTTCGTCGCTTACGGGCAGTTTTACTGCAATAACGTTCAATAGCCCCAGCTCTACCTGCAGCTCCATGAAATAAATTTTCAAACTGAGTTGTTAGTGTTAACCATTTTTTCGGTTCGAAATTCAGCCTTTCAAGAATAGGAGGTAAATGATGCTCTATATATCCGGGCTTATCCGTACAAATACAACGCCCAGTTTGCTCGACCAGTAACAGGTATGACTTTAACTCAAAAGGTATTCCCTTTGATTTATACTCACTCATCCCACCAACAAAACGAGCTAGTAACTTAGGTTGTTTTGAATCCTTTACGCTTTGGCATCGCTTTTTAAAACTTGTATAGTTAGATTGTTCAGGCGATCTCGCGACCTTTGCACGAACAGGGTTTAAATCAACATAGGCCATGCATGCTAATAGAGCAGGTTCATCAAGGAGCGCCTGGCTTTTGAAACGCCCCTCCCAAAAGTGCCCCGTGCACTCGTCTTCTTTATTTGCACGTCTGGCAATATATTCATTTAGCATTCGCATGAACCAACTAATACTCGAAAGGCGCGCTCTGTATTCAGTAACCTCTTTATTTAAGAAGACTTGTTGGCCGTCACTTAACGGCTGACCATGAAGGAATTTTTGACCTAAAGGCGTTGCTTTACTGAGCTTAAACCAACGTAAGAGAATGGCCTTATCCGATAACCTATTTGCTTTTTTATCATCAACATAAAGCACAACATGAGTATGGTTACTCATCACCGCATAAGCGCACACATCAATACAAAACACTTTTGCAAGAAAAAGTAGGCGTTCTTCAACCCACCCTCGACGGTGTTCATATGATTTACCTGTGAGTGCGTCTTCTCCACAAAGATAAGCGCGTCTAACGCAACGGGAAACACAATGGTAATACTTGGTGTTCGACAAACAGATTTGCCGCTTCCTTGCTAAAGCCATCGTCCACTCCTTGAACTGATAATTTGAAATCCATTAGCTGTAACTAAAGTGTAGACAAAATCTGTTTTGCCGCAATAATAACTGAACAGTTAAAAGTGACTGTCCGTGTAAATGAGTTTTACTTTTAACATCGTATTCCTTTGTTTCTGCATATATAAAATTTTCGAATATGCATAATTGCTTTACTTTTCGCTCAATGATTTCCTGCTACTTTTAAGTAAAGAATCTAGTTTATGAGGTATAAAGTGAGTACATTTAATTGCGTACTGATCAACCTATTACTTGTTTTTTCGAGCCTTGGGCACGCTGGAACCGGGGTTGCAATTGACCCAGATAAAGCACAAGCCTACACACCCGCTCCTGAAAACATAAAAGCCCGAGAACGTTTTCAAGATAATAAGTTTGGTATCTTTTTACACTGGGGACTGTATAGTCAACTTGGTGGTGTAGGAAGCCCGTATGGAGCCGAGTGGATCATGGAAGACTTACGAATTTCGGGGCCCAAGTATCAACGTTTAGCTGAATTTTTTAACCCAACAGGCTTCGATGCAGAACAGTGGGTTAAGGCGTTTAAAGATGCTGGAGCAAAGTATATTGTTATTACTTCAAAGCATCATGATGGGTTTTCCATGTACGACAGTAAAGTTTCTAATTTTGATATTGTCGATAGTACACCTTATAAAAAAGATCCTATCAAAGAGCTCGCTAACTCGGCTCAAAAACATGGTTTACAACTTTTCTTTTATTATTCACAACTTGATTGGCATCACCCAGATTACTATCCATGGGGTCGAACAGGCCATTACACCAAACGAGAAAAAAGTGGTGATTGGGCAAAATACCTGCAATTTCAAGATGCACAACTAAAAGAGCTTTTAACTCAATATGGGCCAATTGGTGGTATTTGGTTTGATGGTTGGTGGGATCAAGAAGACTCCCACAATTGGGATAACTGGCAACTACAACGCACTTATAAAATGATCCATGAACTACAGCCTGCAACCTTAATCGTAAATAACCACCACAGATTCACTGTTCCAGGTGAGGATTATCAGGGCTTTGAACAACAGCTTCCTACTAATCAAGAACGGTTAGGTAAATTACCATTAGAAATGGCACAAACAATGAACGGTAGCTGGGGATTCAGTTTAACTGATGATAATTACAAAACGACTAAAGAGCTCGTGCAAACCTTAGTAAGTGCCGCTGGAAGAAACGCTAATTATTTACTTAATACAGGCCCAATGCCAAACGGTAAAATCCAACCAGAAAACCTAAAAACCTTTGCCGAAATTGGTCAGTGGCTAAAGGTGTTCGGTAAGAGTATATACGGCACTCGAGGCGGCCCTATTTCCCCGCAAAACTGGGGAGTGAGCACTCATAATAATGAGAGTATTTTTATTCATATACTCAACTGGCAAGCAGATACATTAAGTATAGAACTTGCAACTCCTATCAAGTCTGCAACAAATTTAAAGACCTCAAAACCTGTTAACTTTAAACAAGTTGAAGGTGTTATTACGTTAGAAAATTTGAAGTTTGATAATGAAGAGTACGTTCAGGTCATTGAGCTAACGTTAAAACCAAATGATTAGCCGCTAAAAAGTTAAAAGCCACGGTTTAAAAATAAAGATGACTGTCCACATAAAACATATTTAACAGTGACTGTCCTTGTAAATTTTAGGTATTAAAAAAGCGCCTCTAGGCGCTTTTTTGTGGTTAAAGAATTTGATTCTCTTTCCAGGCTTGTTCTTTTGCCATGCGCTTTTTACGCTTGTCACATGGGTCGTCACAGTCGCAGGCTTTGTCAATTCCAACAGCGCCTAAGCCACCACAACTACTGGCCATAGATTTCTTTTGCACAATCATGCCGACAGCCATCGCTGCCACAATTAAAATAAGTAGACCAAATGTTAGAAGAAAAAGTGACATTGCTTTGCCCCTATCGTCAGCAATTAAATCAAGCCCAATGTATTGGGCTGCATGTATTATATACCCAAACCACCCCAAGGTGCGAGTTTCAGTTGGAATTAAAAGTGATTTAGGCAAGGCATTGATTGCAAGCAATAGTGGTTCTATTGTTAAAATCAATAACGCAGTATAAATCGCTTTTAAACCAACCTTTTGGGTGCTTCACAGGCGCTTACTCTCATCGTTGTTACTTCTTAAAAGGGACTGCCATTTTGCAAAGTAACGCCTTGATATTAAGCACCTGTGAAACGCTGAATTCTGCATCTTGGGGCGGCTTGGGTATACACTGCTTCTTGCCCTGCTACAAATAAGGTTTAAAAGCGGGGCTAGAATATGTCACTAAGCCATTGTCAGACTTACCAATTAAATACACAGGCAAATCGTGCTCTTCTGCGTATTTCTGCGCACGCTCCATGCCCATCACAGTTAGTGCGGTAGCTAAACCATCGGCTGTCATTGCTGATGGGCTTAATACAGTTACAGATACTAAATCATGACGACTCGGCATGCCTGTCATTGGATCAATTAAGTGGCTATATGTTACACCATCCATTTCGTAAAAAATTCGGTAATCACCCGATGTCGCAATACCATTGGTACCTGGTTCAATTACCTTATGTACTTTACGAACGCCTGGCTCAGCATCTGGCTGTTCAATTGCAATTTTCCACGTGATGTTGTCTGGCTTAATACCCGATACACGTAGCTCACCACCAATCTCAACCATATAATTAGTCAGGCCATGGCTTTCAATTACTTCTGCTACTTTATCAATACCATAACCTTTAGCTGTTGCAGAAAATGACAGCTCTAAACCATCAATTGTTTTCATCAAACCCGCATCAGTAAGTTTAAGCTTATCAACGCCAATTTTAGCAACCATTGCAGCCAACTCTTCATCCGTTGGGCGCTTAGTTGGCTTTTTATCTGGACCAAAGCCCCACAAGTCAATTAGGGGCCCCATAGTGACATCTAACGTTTTTGTTGATTCACCAAGGCGGATTGATTCAGCTACCACATTTCTAAAATCAGCACTAATTGGCATCACCTGCCCTGCTGGTAGTTGATTAAACTGGTTAATTTCTGAATCAGGAATGTAAGTCGACATTGATTGGTTTACATCTTTAAGCACTTGCTTAATTTCAGGATGTAAATCAACACCTGCAAGTTGCGATGGCTCTGCATACACCTTTATATGATAGGTAGTCCCCATAGTCTTACCTTCAAAATAAAGCTCTTCGGCCTTATCAGCTTGACTGCAGCCAGCCATGAGTAAAGTCATAGTTAGTAGGAAAAAGGCCATCAAGCCTTGGCGATAAAACACTCTATTCATAGCATTCACCTTTTGGATACCACACAATTAGGTATAGAAATAAAAAAGCCTCGTAACACTGAGTGCTACGAGGCCTGTATTCTAACCAAAACTTATTGTTTTGTGTATGGTGTTAGCCACCGAAGTCATCTAATAAGATGTTTTCGTCTTCTACACCAAGATCTTTTAGCATGTTGATAACTGCCGCGTTCATCATTGGAGGACCACACATGTAGAACTCACAATCTTCAGGCGCTTCATGATCTTTCAAGTAGTTTTCATAAAGTACGTTATGGATGAAGCCTGTGTAACCTTCCCAGTTATCTTCTGGTTGTGGATCAGACAGTGCTGTGTGCCATACGAAGTTATCGTTTTCTGCAGCTAAGCCATCAAAATCTTCTACGTAGAACATTTCGCGCTTAGAACGTGCACCATACCAGAAACTCATCTTACGCTTAGATTTTAAACGCTTAAGTTGGTCAAAGATATGTGAACGCATTGGTGCCATACCTGCACCACCACCTACGAATACCATTTCCGCATCTGTGTCTTTCGCGAAGAATTCACCGAATGGACCAGAAATAGTCACTTTATCACCTGCTTTAAGTGACCAAATGTACGAAGACATTTTACCACATGGCAGGCTTAGGTCTCTTGGCGGCGGCGTAGCGATACGCACGTTAAGCATGATGATGCCTTCTTCTTCTGGGTAGTTAGCCATAGAGTATGCACGAATTGTTTCGTCATCTACTTTAGACTCCAGATTGAAGAAACCGAAGTGGTTCCAGTCGCCACGATACTCTTCAGGAATATCGTAATCAGCGTATTTAACGTGGTGAGCTGGTGCTTCAATTTGAATATAACCACCTGCACGGAACGGTACTGATTCGCCATCAGGAATACCAAGCTTAAGTTCTTTGATGAACGTTGCTTTGTTATCGTTAGAGATAACAGTACATTCCCACTTCTTAACACCGAAAATTGACTCTTCAAGTTCAATTTCCATGTCGTTTTTAACATTTACCTGACACGCTAAACGACAGCCTTCACGAGCTTCACCTTTAGAGATGTGATCAAGTTCTGTTGGTAAGATATCACCGCCACCTGAATGAATGTGTACACGACACTGACCACAAGAGCCACCGCCACCACACGCAGATGAAACGAAGATACCTGAATCAGCTAGTGCACCTAAAAGCTTGCTACCTGCTGATGTTGTAATAGTTTTTTCTGGGTCGCCATTAATACCGATGGTGATATCGCCGCTTGCTACTAATTTAGATTTAGCACCAATGATAACTAAAACTAAAATAACAACGATAGCGATGAAAACACCAACACCTAAGAAAATCTCATTCATGATTTATCCTCGCTACCTATTAAAGTGAAATACCAGAGAATGACATAAAGCCAAGACCCATAAGACCAACAGTGATGAAAGTAATACCTAAACCACGTAAGCCATCAGGAACGTCTGAGTACTTCATTTTTTCACGGATACCAGCAAGTAAAGTAATTGCTAGTGCCCAGCCCACACCTGAACCGATACCATAAACAACAGACTCGCCGAAGTTATAGTTACGTTCAACCATGAAAGATACCGCACCGAAGATCGCACAGTTAACTGTGATCAGTGGTAAGAAGATACCTAACGCGTTGTAAAGTGCAGGGAAGAACTTATCTAATGCCATTTCAAGAATTTGTACAAGTGCTGCAATAACACCGATGAAAGTCAAGAAACGTAAGAAGCTAAGGTCTGCTTCTGGGTAGCCAAGCCACTCTAATGCACCTGGTGCAAGAACAGCGTGATAAACCAAGTTATTTACTGGTACTGAGATACCTAGTACCACGATAACTGCCACACCTAGGCCGATTGACGTAGTTACTTTCTTTGATACTGCAAGGAAAGTACACATACCTAGGAAGAAGGCTAAAGCTAAGTTTTCGATGAAAACCGCTTTTACAAATAAACTAATATAATGTTCCACTGCTCGCCCCTTACGCTTTTGCTTCTACTTGGTCTTTCTTCACGGTACGAAGTACCCAGATGAATAAACCAATAATGAAGAACGCACTCGGTGGTAAAATCAATAGACCCATTGGTTGATACCAGCCACCGTTTTGTACTAGTGGAATAATATCAACACCGAATAGTGAACCTTTACCGAATAACTCACGGATGAAACCAACAGTTAATAGAACTACTGAGTAGCCTAAACCGTTACCAATACCGTCTAAGAAAGACATTACTGGTGGTGACTTCATTGCGTATGCTTCAGCACGACCCATTACGATACAGTTTGTAATGATTAGACCAACGAATACAGAAAGCTCTTTTGCCGTAGCGTAAGAGAATGCTTGTAGTACTTGGTCAACAACGATTACTAGTGATGCGATGATCGTCATTTGCACGATGATACGTACAGATGAAGGGATCTGGTTACGAATACACGAGATAAAGAAGCTAGAAAACGCAGTTACTAGTGTCAATGCGATTGACATGATTAGTGCATTTTTTAAGCTTGATGTTACCGCTAGCGCAGAACAAATACCAAGTACTTGTAGTGCGATTGGGTTATTTGCGAATACCGGGCCAAATAGGACCGACTTCATTTCTTTAGTATCAGCCATTATTTCAACGCTCCTTCACGTACTTTCGCAAGGAATGGACCAAAGCCATGCTCGCCAGTCCAGAAGTCAACTGTGTGATCAACACCGTTTGAAGTTAATGTTGCACCAGAAAGACCATCGATTTGATGTTCGTTCTTCGCACCGCTCTTCATGATATTGATTGGTAACTCTTTACCTTGCCATTTAGCAGTCCACTGTGGATTTTGGATTTCACCACCTAGACCTGGCGTTTCGTTGTGCTTGTAGAAATTGATGTTTTTAACAGTTTCAGCATCGCTTTCAAGCGCTAGGAAACCATACATTACACCCCAAAGGCCGTAACCTTGGATAGGTAGAATGATTGCATCAATAGAACCATCTTCTTTTTTCGAGATGTATACAGGCGAGTTTTTAGTCATACGCTGAATACCAGCGATATCTTTAATACCCTCTGCTTTTAACGCGAAGCTGATGCTTTGATCGAACTTGCTTTTCTCGAAATCAAATGAGTTAGGATCAACACCTTCAACAAACTCACCTGTGTTCATGTCTACAACGCGAGCTTCGATTTTTGAGTTGAATGTATCAGATACAGAACCTGATACTGCAACACCTGCAGCCGCTAAGATATTACGTTGAATATCTTGTGTTTTGTTAGCTTGCTGTAAAGGACGAAGCTGAACTGAAGCAAACGATACGATTACTGCACACACTAAACATAGTGCAACAACAACGGATAGCGTTTTGCCGATTGATTCGTTATTACTAGACATTACGTGCCAACCTCCGCTTGATATTAGCTTGCACTACAAAGTGATCGAATAATGGTGCAAATAAGTTAGCAAATAAGATTGCTAGCATCATACCTTCTGGGAATGCCGGGTTAACAACACGGATCATTACAACCATAAAGCCGATTAACGCACCGTAAGCGAACTTGCCTTTGTCAGTGAATGATGCAGATACTGGGTCTGTTGCCATGAAGAACATACCAAATGCAAAACCACCAAGCACTAAGTGCCAGTGCCAAGGCATAGCAAATACTGCGTTAGTTTCAGAACCAACTGTATTTAGTAAGAATGCCGTTGCAACCATACCTAGGAATACACCTAGTACGATACGCCAAGAAGCGATACGCACATAAATTAGGAATAAACCACCGATTAATAGTGCTAGTGTTGACGTTTCACCGACAGAACCTTGAATGAAACCGTAGAACGCATTCCACCATAGTTCCATGTTGTTGTAATCAAGTGAACCAACCACTGCTTGACCAAGCATAGTCGCACCAGAGAATGAATCTACTGCAGTCCATACTGTGTCACCTGAAATTTGCGCTGGGTATGCGAAGAATAAGAACGCACGACCGGCAAGAGCAGGGTTAAGGAAGTTACGACCTGTACCACCAAAGATTTCTTTAGCGATTACAACACCAAACGTAATACCTAGTGCAACTTGCCATAAAGGAATCGTTGCAGGCAGGATTAGTGCGAATAATACAGATGTTACGAAGAAACCTTCATTTACTTCGTGCTTACGCACTGAAGCAAATAGTACTTCCCAGAAACCACCTACAGCAAACGTTACTGCATAGATAGGTAGGAAGAAGCAGGCACCGTAAAACATTTTCGCGCCCCAACCAGATTCAGCAGTTAATTCACCACCGAATAATTGGAACAGACCAACTTGCCATGTGTTTGCTAGTTCAAAACCTTGTGCTAAAGCACCTGCGGCCTGATGACCGATGTTGAACATACCAAAGAACATTGCAGGGAACGTCGCCATCCACACTAAAATCATCATACGTTTTAGGTCGATGTTATCGCGAACGTGTGTTTTGCCTTTATTTACGTAACCAGGCGTATAGAAAATAGTCGCTGCAGCTTCGTAAAGCGCATACCATTTTTCGTGTTTACCACCTGGTTCAAAATGCGGCTCAATATCTTCTAGAAATTTCTTTAAACCCATCTCTCTAGCCTTCCTTCTCGATCGTAGTCAAGCAATCGCGTAGGATTGAACCGTACTCGTATTTACCAGGACAAACGAAGGTACATAATGCTAAATCTTCTTCGTCAAGCTCTAGCGCACCTAACGCAATTGCACCATCAAGATCACGTGCGATTAAATCACGTAATAATAGTGTAGGTAGGATGTCTAAAGGCATAACACGCTCATAGCTACCAATTGGAACCATGGCACGCTTCGAACCACCTGTTGAAGTCGTCATATTAAATAGACGGCTAGGAGTAAGGTGAGATAAGAAGGTACGTGTTACTGAGAACTTGTTAGCACCTGGTGCAATCCAACCGAATAGCTCTTTTTCGCGACCTTCAAGTAATACAGATACTTGAACATGGTAACGACCTAAGAACGCGTGTGGACCTTGAGAAATAGCGCCTGATAATACAGAACCAGAAATTACACGGTTATCACCGTCTTCTAATTCGCCAGCAACTAAATCATCTAAAGATGCACCTAGCTGAGTTTTCACTAAGCGTGGGTTTTTAACACGAGGACCAGCAAGCGAAACTACACGGTCAGTGAAGATTTCACCTGTCAGGAATAAATTACCAAACGCGATTACGTCTTGGTAACCTAAGTGCCAAACCTGCTTGCTTGCAGAAACTGGGTCTAAGTTATGAATGTGTGTACCAACAAGACCTGCCGGATGCTTGCCACCAAACTCATGTACTTCTACTTGAGGGATTGATGAGCTAGGCACTTGGCTACCTGCTTGTTTACAAACAAATACTTTGCCGTCAGTTAAACGAGATACCACAGCTAAACCAGCTTCAAATGCTTGAGTGTTCTCAGCAATGATTACTGCAGGATCTGCAGCTAGCGGGTTAGTGTCGATAGCCGTCACAAAGATAGAGCTAGGATTTGCATCCAAAGCAGCTACTCTGCTGAATGGGCGAGCACGTAGTGCTGTCCATTGACCTGACTGAACTAGTACTTCTTTCACTTTTTCACGGTCTAAGCTCGAAAGCTCGTCGGCCTTGAAAGAGTCAAAGGTGATTTGCTCACTGCCATTAACTTCAATAACAACAGATTGCAGCACACGTTTAGCACCACGATTGATTTCTTTAACTACCCCAGAAGCTGGTGCAGTAAATAAGACGCCTGGGTTCTTTTTGTCTTCAAAAAGTACCTGGCCTTTTTTGACTTGGTCATCCACGCGAACATGCATGGTTGGACGCATACCAATATATTCTTCACCTAGCACAGCTACACGTTTGACGGCAGAACCATCATGAATAACTTGCTGAGGTGCGCCCTCTATCGGTAAATCCAGACCTTTTTTTATGTTGATCATACGCACTTGCATTACATTAACGGAAAGAAACTGAAAAATCGTACCAACCACGTCGCTATTTGATATGCTCAAGTCACATTCTAAGTATCAAAGAACAGCTTGTTGAACACCCCAAACAAGCAACGCGGTAAACTCCTCACATATATTACCCGAATTTTAACATCAATCAGGGTGACTATGCGAGAGCAAATATTAAATTTATACGACAGATGTGGTTATTTAGACTGCAAAAACCGTTTGAATAAAATTCAATATAGACCAAAGTGCTATTGATGCAGATTTATTTTCATCCAGAAACAAAAAAGTCGCTTAAAAAAGCGACTTTTTAAAAACAAATTTGTTCAGCGATTAATCGATAAGCTGTGAAATCGCAACATCAGGATTCACATCTTGCTCGTAATCTACACTGTCGATACCGAAACCGAATAAACGTAAAAACTCATTGTGGTAACCCACGTAATCCGTTAATTCGTCAATCGTATCTGTATCTACTGTATCCCAAACATGTTGAACACGAGCTTGAACATCATCTTCTAACTCTTTGTAGTTTTGGAATAAGTGACCACCTTCGTCAAAACGTGGGGTCTCGCCGTAAAGGTTTTCAGTAAATAACGCATGAATTTGCTCAATGGTACCTTCGTATGTGCCGTCTGCTTTCATTACTTTGAATAAAGCAGAGATATATAAAGGCATAATTGGAATTGCCGAGCTTGCTTGTGTCACAACCGCATTTAATGAAGAAACATACGCTTCGCCATTTAAGTCTTTTGTAGACTCTTTGATTGCTTGCGTTGCACGGTCAAGGTCTTCTTTCGCTTTACCAATTGTCGCATGACCGTAAATTGGCCATGTTAATTCTTTACCGATGTAAGTGTAAGCGGTTGTTTTGAAGTTATCAGCTAGTACATCCGCTTCTTTTAATGCGTCAATCCACATTTCCCAATCTTCACCGCCCATTACTTTAATTGTATTGTCGATGTCTTCTTGGCTTGCTGCTTCAACGGTTACTTCATCAATCACGCGCTTTGAAGTATTTAAGTTCTTCGTGGTGATATCAGCGCCAATTGGCTTAAGCGTAGATGAGTAAGTTTCGCCTGTATTTGGATCAGTACGACGAGGAGACGCAAGGCTGTAGATAACTAAATCAATTTTACCTAAATCAGCTTTGATAATATCAATTGCTTTTTGCTTGATTTCGTTAGAAAACGCATCGCCATTGATATTTTTAGACCATAAACCAGCTTCTTCAGCCGCTGCTTGGAAAGCCGCAGTATTGTACCAACCTGCAGAACCTGTTTTACGTTCGCTTCCTTCTTTTTCAAAGAAAATGCCTAACGTTTTAGCACCGCCACCAAATGCAGCCGTGATACGTGATGCTAGGCCGTAACCTGTAGACGCACCAATCACTAATACATTCTTAGGTGCATTGCTCAGTGGTCCTTGCGCTTTCACATAATTAATTTGTTCTTGTACGTGCTCAGCACACCCTACTGGATGCGCGTTAGTGCAGATAAATCCACGAATTTTAGGCTTAATGACCATTGATCATCCTATATCTATCACAATAAAAATTAGCGCTAGTTTAAAGGCTAATAGTTAAAATACAGGTCTGATCAGTAAAACTTTTCAGACCCACTTAAATCTTTCGAGCTTAAAACCCCAAGTGACAAGCCTTTTAGAGTGACTGTCCTTCTAACTTTGAGTGACTGTCCTTCTAACTTTGAGTGACTGTCCTTCAAACTTTGGGTGACTGTCCCGCTATGTTAGTCGAACTTTGAACCACCTAAGCATTTTGGTGATTCAGGTGCCTGTCCATGTTGTTCACTGAACTCTTCTGGAGTAAATGTGTGAATCGCTAATGCATGAATGTGGTTTGCTAATTCATCTTTTAATAGTTCATTAATTTGACGGTGACGGGCAAGTAAACGTTTACCTGCAAATTCTTCACTAACAACCACCACTTTAAAATGCGATTCAGTTCCACGGCTATGCATATGGCTTTCATTGACAACATTCAGGTGTTTACATTCGATACCCGCAGCGAGCTTTTGCTCAATTTGTTGTTGCATTGACATCTGTCATAGACCTTTAATAAGAAAATAATTGCCAGCTACTATATCAAGGGCATGGCTCATTTTGCCAATGATTTTATACGATTGAACGAAAGGTAAGATTAATTCGAGGATGTTTAAGTCTTTGCTGCTTTGGCAAACTATGCTGGTAATCACGCTGGCTAAAACCATTCATGATTAAACAGCTGCCACTTTGCAGCACAATGCTATGTTGTTCATTATTATGTTTGTGTTTTATTTTAAAAACGCGTTCAGCACCAAGTGAAACTGAAGCGATAGTTGGTTGCTCACCAAGTTCTTTCTCATCGTCACTATGCCAGCCCATACAATCATGACCATCTCGATACAAATTAACTAAAAGCGCATTAAATGGTATCTGCAAAGCTCTTGATAAGCGTATACGCATAGCATCAAGCACCTCTGGCCATGGCTCAACGATTAACTGTGAACCCGAGTAGCCATAATTTACGTCCTGATCAGCTATAAAGCATTGCAAACGCGGTATCACATGGCTTTTTCCATATACCTTTATACTTGGTTGCTGCCAATTAAGATGCTGCTGAAGATAGTAAAATAACTCGAGGCTTTTTTGTGCGCTCAATGCATTAGCTTGGTAAGAAAACCCATCAGGCAAATGATTAGGGTTGGCGTTTGGCTGTTGCATGTTAGAATTTACCTATACATTAATACTTTCGTAAAATCATGATGACCACCCAAGCACAGCTCGGTGATAACACCTATACACTAGAACGCTTTCCGTTAGATCAAAAAAATCGCAGTCTTCAAGCGTGGGACTCAGGCGATGAGTACCTTATCGATTACGTACAAGAGCACTATCCAAACGCAAATTCAATTCTAATACTCAATGATAGCTTTGGCGCCCTAGCCTGTGCTTTTAATACATTAACAGTTTATTCAGTTAATGACTCGTATATTGCTCATCAAGCTACCCGTTATAATTTACAGGCCAATGAGTTATCGACAAATTCTTTAACGCAACTGGACTCATTAGCAGCATTACCTAATCAGGTTGATTTAGTGATATTAAAAGTGCCACGCAATTTAGGCTACTTGCAGCATCAACTTGCTGCAATCAGTACTGCTTTACCTGCGGACATCGACGTCATTGCAGGGGGTAAAACGAAAGATATTCATAACTCAACAATTAAGGCTTTTAGTCAGTATATTGGGGAAACATCAACGAGTTTAGCAGTTAAAAAATCTCGATTAATCATTAGTAAAACAAGTAACCTTGATAAAAAAGCCCCTTTCCCAGTTTACTGGCCGCTTGAAGGCAGTGAGTTTGAAATTCAAAATCATGCCAATGTATTTTCTCGTGACTCATTAGATATTGGCGCGCGTTTTTTCTTTAACTATTTGCCACAAACAAGTAAAGCTCGCAGCATTATTGATTTAGGCTGTGGTAATGGTGTTGTTGGCTTGATGACTCTCAAACGTTGCCCTAAAGCCCATGTAACCTTCGTTGATGAATCGTATATGGCCGTTGAATCAGCCAAATTAAACATCACACACAATTTACCAGAGCAATTAGACCAGTGTGAGTTTGTCCAAAACGATTGCTTAACCGATTTTCAACCTAACAGTGTAGACCTTGTTTTATGTAACCCGCCATTCCACCAAGCGCAAGCGGTCACCGATCATATTGCTTGGCAAATGTTCAAACAGGCGAAACACACATTAAAGCACGGTGGTGAATTAAGAATTATTGGTAATCGTCATCTAGACTATCATGAAAAGTTAAAACGCATGTTCGGCAATTGTAAGCTATTAGGGTCTAACAAAAAATTTGTCGTATTGAGTGCAACAAAGAATAATTAATGGAGCTGACTAAATGAAAAAACTACTACCTTTATGTGCGGTACTTGCGCTTGCGGCGTGTAGCAACCAACCAAATCAATTAATATTGAATCCGGTTTATCAAGGCGGGAAAATTTCAAATCTTAGTACCAGTGTAAGTACTAGCGTAATTGATTTACGTGGCGACAATGTAACTCTGAAAATCATTGAATCAGATAAAACTAAAACGCTTGCCAGCCCTGGAATTACTGACTCTGTGAAAAGTGCCTTAGACAGTGCGTTAAGCCGTAATGGTGCAAATATATCTAACCTTGCCTCAACGCGATTTGAATTAGATATTCACCAGTTGCAAGCTGTGGTTACTGAAAAAATGATGACACATACAAGCGATGCAACGATTGAGTTAGGCTTAAGAGTGATCAGAAACTCAAGCACTTTCAGCAAAGTATACCGAGGTAATGCCAACCTTGAAGGGCCACTTAGTCATGACCGTGCAAAAATAGAAGGTCAGCTGAATAAGTTGACTGAGCAAATAATTACCCGCATTGTATCTGACCCAGAATTAATCGCCTATTTAGAAGGTTAACTATGAAGCGTATTTTTTTACTCAGTTTTATTTTGCTTTTTGCTCACAGTTCATTCGCAGCGACAGAGGGTAAATTCATTCAAAAAGATAACATGTTTCCTCGCGTAGAAATTGTCACGACCCTTGGCAGTATTGTGGTCGAAATGGATCGTTCGCGCGCACCTATCACAGTAAATAACTTTTTGACTTACGTTGCTGATGGTAGCTATCAAGGTAGTGTGTTTCACCGTGTTGAACGTGATGAAGACAACGAGCGTGACTTTGTTATTCAAGGCGGTGGTTACGATAAAGACTATGATGGTCTACATGAAAACGACCCGATTTTTAATGAAAGTGGTAACGGTTTAAAAAATGATATGTATAGCATCGCTATGGCATACCAAGACCGCAAACCACACTCGGGTACACGTCAGTTTTTTTTCAACATGGACGACAACGACCATCTTAACCCTGGTCGAGATTGGGGTTTTGCTGTATTCGGTATGGTAATGGATGGCTACGAGACATTAGACAAAATAATGCGTGTAGAAACTGCATTCAACGAAAAAATTGGTTACAGCTTCGTACCCAAAGATCCTGTTGTTATCTTAAACGTAAAAGTGCTTGACGCTAATAAATAATAAATAGGGGCGCATGCCCCTAAAACTGGCAACACTATGACAAAAACCCTTTCTATTTCAGAGTATTTCTCGTACTTCAAAGATAAACGTTTAATCAATATATTTATCTTTGGTATCAGCAGCGGCTTTCCTTGGGTATTGATTGGCTCTGTTATGTCGGCTTGGCTAAAAGATGAAGGGCTAAGCCGCAGCATGATAGGGTTATTTGGCATCGTGTTTGGCGCGTATAGCATTAACTTTTTATGGTCACCGCTTGTTGACCGTGTAAAGTTACCTGTTTTGTTTAACTGGCTTGGCCAGCGCCGTAGCTGGATTTTACTTTGTCAGTCAGTTATTTTTATTGGCACCTTTTCACTTGCAGGGCTCGATATTAAAGCTAACCTCTGGTTTGCTGCCGCGCTGTGTTTAGTTATTGCAATCGCTTCTGCGACTCAAGATATTGCTATTGATGCATTTCGTATTGATACTTTGGCCGAAAATGAAAGCCATAAAGCCACCGCAGCGGCTGCAATGGCCACCTCCGGTTGGTGGAGCGGCTACGCCCTATTGGGTGCCCTGCCATTTTATATGGCTGACATTCCTTCCATTGATTGGCCGCAAGTTTACTTTTTCTTATCTGTAGTGATGCTGCTATTAATGAGCAGCGTATTTTGGGCAAAAGAGCCCGAATCAAATCGCGATGCTGTACAAGCAGAGCTTGAGCAAACCTATCAACAAAAGCTGGCTGGAAGTACGCAGACTCGCTTTGCTAAAGTTATTGCTTGGCTTGCTGTGACCGTTTTTGACCCTTTCAGAACCTTCTTCGCCCGCAATGGCGTAAAAACAGCATTAGCTTTATTAGCCTTTATTTTCTTATTTAAAATCGGTGAAGCGTTTTTAGGGCGAATGTCTATCGTGTTTTATAAAGAAGTGGGCTTTTCAAATAGCGATATTGCGACCTTCTCCAAAGTGGGTACTGCAGTACTCACCATTGCTTTTACTTTTCTAGGAAGCTTATTCAATCAACGCTATGGTATTGTTAAAGGCTTATTTATTAGTGGTATTGCGATGGCAGCCTCAAACTTAGCCTTTGCTTGGATTGCGATTGCAGGTCCTAAACTAAGCTTGTACGCGTTTGCTATTATCGTTGATGGTTTTACTCAAGCTTGGTCACTGGTTGCCATGGTGGCGTTTATATCAATGCTATGCGACAGAGCATTTAGTGCAACCCACTATGCGCTACTTGCTTCGTTAGGTAATTTAGGTAGGACGTTACTTTCAAGCTACAGCGGCGTCGTTATTGATGACTGGTTGGGGGGAAACTGGGCGATGTTCTTTGTACTAACTGCATTGATGGTGATCCCATCACTGGTATTTTTATTCTTAATTCGCCATAAGCTTTATGCGTTAGAAAACAACTATCATCAAAATAATTAACAAATTTGATACGTATGTGATTAAAGTGAGGAAAATGCAAGGGAGGGACTTTAAATAGCGCTTCCTTGCACTATTTGTATTACTTTAAAAGCGGCGTTTCACTTTTAGTAATGAATAATTAAGCGTCTTTAAGTAAGTTAAGACCTTCGTATGGGTCAACTTCTAAAGCATCGCAATAACGCATGAATTCAATTACATCTAAACGACGTTCTTGGTTTTCAATTTTACCAATGAAAGAATGTGGCGTACCTAAAACCTGTGCAAGGCTACGCATTGTGTGACCTTTTTCATGACGCTTAGTTTTAAGCCATTTCGTTAATTTCGAGTTTTCTTCAGAAGAAACTGTTTTACCCATCATAAAATACATCTCCTACTAGATGATTCAAGTTAATAATTTAAGAGTGAAATTTGCCCGTCTCACTCTTGGACACATTATATACTAATAATTTTCAGTTTGAATGATTAATTATACAAATGTCCACCTTTTAGGTATGGACCGTTTTAGTATACAAGTCTAAGTGTAGCTAAAATTAAAGCATGTGCTCTATAGTTAACTGGTTAACTGGTTAACTGTACCAAAAAATTGATCAATTGGAAGTCTAACAAGATGAAAGTATCACTTTAAAATCTGCATATTTATGCTTAAAGTGTATGTAAATACTGAAAAAGGTTAAGAAATGTTTCGTATATTATTTTTGTTGCCAATTGTACTATGTGTCGCATGGTACCTATTTTTAAAACAAAATCGTGTACCAATTAAGCAAGGCAAGAAAGGGTTTGTGTATATTTTAATCGCCTCTGCGTTAGTTTTAGGCTTCTTTTTACTGATGATTAAAGTGACCCAACACTAGGGTCACTCATTTTTAATTAATCAGTAACGAATTTACCGATTACCGACGACGGTCTCGCAGCATTAACAAACAAGGCGTAAGTACCAGTGTTAATACTGTGGCAAATGTTAAACCACCCGCAACGGCTGTTGCCAATTGCACCCACCACTGAGTAGATGGCGCACCAAAATCAATATGACGGTTAAATAAGTCAATATTCACTTGCAGTACCATCGGCATTAATCCCAAAATGGTGGTCACAGTCGTTAACAATACTGGCCTTAAACGCTGAGCACCCGTTCGTAAAATCGCATCTTTTGCTGCCAGACCTTGGTTACGTAAAACATTATAAGTATCAATCAGTACTATATTGTTATTAACCACAATACCGGCAAGCGAGATAACCCCAATGCCCGACATCACGATACCAAACGGTTGCTGTAATACGATTAAGCCCAAGAATACACCCACAGTTGAAAACAGCACGGCACTTAAAATCAAAAATGCCTGATAGAAGCTATTAAATTGTGTCACCAAAATGATACCCATCACAAACAGAGCAACCACAAAAGCCTGTTCAAGGAAGGCTTCTGATTCATCTTGATCTTCGGTTTCACCGCGCACTTTAATTTTCACGCGCGGGTCTAACCCTTGCTCTTCTAACTGCGCTTGTAAGCGCGGCAACGCTTTGGCAAGTTGTTCACCCGGCTTCATGTCTGCATTAACGGTTACAACGCGCTGAGAATCAACACGGCGGATAGTATCCACTTTAGGAGCTGCTTGGCGCTCAACAAAATGACTAATTGGCACTTGTCCGTGTATGGTTTTTACACGTAACGTTTCAAGACGCCCTAAATCTCGCTTGTCATGAGGAAAGCGTACGCGAATATCAATCTCGTCATCAACATCATCGGGGCGGTATTCCCCTAGTTTTAAACCATTAGTAATAAGCTGAACATTCGCCCCTAGCATACTGGCATCCGCACCAAAACGAGCCGCATCCGAACGATTCAATTTAAGTTGCCACTCAATGCCCGGTTTTGAAGCACTATCATCAACATTTCGAAACGCGCCATCATTTTCGATGGCTTGCCTTACTCGCTTTGCTTCACTATTAAGCACATCAACAAACCGAGAGCTCAGCTCAATACTTAGCGCTTTACCACCACCGGGGCCATTTTCATCTTTACGAAGTTCAATTTCGACACCGGCATAACTTGCCGTGATTTCGTTAACTTGGCTGATTATATCTTCGGCAGGTGGACGCTCATCCCAGTCTTTTAGATTCATTCTAAACGTGCCTACCTGATCTTTACCGCCAGTACGAGCATACAAAGTTTTAATACCTTCCACTTTTAAAATGCGTGACTCAATGTCTTTCATAATCACGTCTTTTTCAAATATAGATAAGTCACTGTAAGAACGTACTTTGATATTAACGCCATTTGGCTCAACATCAGGAAAGAACTCAACGCCTAGCTTAGAGACAGCAAATGCAAAGAATACCAAAATAGAAAACACGATTGCAGCAGCTAGGCTCCACCAAGGGCGCTCTGTTGCATAATCAAGCACTCGAATATAACGCCCAAGCATCCCTTTGATTTGCGTTAAATCGCCGGACTCTGCTAACTCTAAATCCTGTTTTTGCTGTTCAGAGAGCGGCCGTGACTTTCCTATTAATCCACCAATAGTTGGCACAAACACCAATGCCATAAGTAATGACGCAGACAAGGTGGCAATAAGCGTAATCGGCAAGTATTTCATAAACTCGCCCATCATTCCCGGCCAAAATATCAATGGTGCAAAGGCCGCTAATGTCGTTGCCGTAGAAGCGATGATTGGCCACGCCATGCGCTCAGCAGCCAATTTATAAGCAGCCTTGCGTGGTTTGCCTTCACTCATTGCTCTATCTGCAAACTCACTAACAACAATTGCGCCATCCACCAGCATACCGACAGCCATGATGAGTGCAAAAAGCACCACGATATTCACCGTTAAACCAAACACAGAGATCACTAAAATCCCGGTTAAGAATGAGCCCGGAATGGCAATCCCCACTAAGAAGGCGGTGCGCGCGCCAAGTACCGCCACAATAACGATAACCACCAACAATACAGCAGACAGCACATTATTTTGCAGATCAGAGAGCATCATTTTCACGTCTTTTGACATGTCGCCGGTGTAATCAACTCGTATATGATCAGGCCAAATTTTCTTGGCCTCATTCACCACTTTTTTAACTTGATCGACCGTATCAATAATATTTTCGCCAGCACGTTTTTTTACTTCCAGCGAAACCGCGTGGCGGCCATTAATACGTGCGATTGAGGTTGGGTCTTTATACGCTCGACGAATTTTTGCTACGTCCATAAAACGCACCACTCTATCGCCAACGACTTTCACCGGTTGCTCCATCACATCTTGAATTGTCTCAAATACCGATGGGATTTTTACAGCAAAGCGTCCTTTACCAGTATCGAGTGTCCCTGCAGCAACTAAGCGGTTGTTATTTGATAGCAGTTGAATGATGTCACTCGGTTCAAGACCATAAGAAATCATCGCAAGTGGATCGACCTCAATTTCGACCATATCTTCGCGGTCACCACCTACATCAACTTCTAATACGCTAGAAATGCTTTCTAGTTCATCTTTAAGATTACGGGCAAGAGTGAGTAAACCTCGCTCTGGCGCATCACCTGACAAGGTTAATGTAATGGTTGGCTGCTCATCTTCCATCAAGATTTCATGAACTTCTGGCTCTTCTGATTCAGAAGGCAGTTTTGCCTTAGCTAAACTAACTTTATCTCGTACATCAGCTAAGGCTTCTTTTGGGTCCATACCCGCGATAAACTCAAGGGTCACAGAGGCATGCCCTTCACTTGCCACCGCTGACATTTCTTTTACGCCTTCAATCGAGCGGAGCTCAATCTCCATTGGCCTAACTAATAGCCGCTCAGCATCTTCAGGGGAAATACCGTCATGAATAATCGACACATAAATAAAAGGAATGGTGACATCAGGATTCGCTTCTTTAGGGATGGTTTGATATGTCACCCAGCCCGAGATCAGCAACAAGATGAAAATAGATAAAACTGTACGCGTGTGAGTCAACGACGCTTCGATTAAGTTTTTCATACCTAGTTGCTCGTTGCTTCAGTAAACACAGGCTCAACTTTGTCACCGGCACGCACAAAGCCTTGACCAAGGGTAATAACATTCGCTTTCTCACCTAAGCCCCAAAGCCAAACGCCTTGCTCTGTGGTTTTTGCAAGACTTACTGATTTAAACTCAACAATATTGTCGTCATTAACGACTTTTACCCCGATATTCCCTTGTTCGTCTAGCGCCATAAAAGCCGGGCTTAATAACATGGCAGGTTCAGTTGGCAACTCAATATTAAGCTGAGTAGAAAAGCCTGCTTTATATTTCATACCTGGGTTTTCAAATGCCGCTTCAATACGAAATGTATTCGTGCTGTCATCCGCAACAGATGCAATGTAACGAATTCGACCCGGATAGGTTTTGTCATTTAAAACATGAGCAAAAGTAGCCTGTCCAACTTCTAAGCCTTGTACTTCTTTTTGAGTCGCATCGGCTCTGACAATTAACGGGTCTAAATCAGCAAGCTGTAAAATAGGGTCGCCTATGCCAACATAATCACCAATTTCGACTAAACGTTTGTTGATAACGCCATCAAAAGCAGCACGCACCTCTGTACGCTCTAGTTTTAATTCAAGGCTTACCAAGGTTGCTTTTGCTTGTTGCAACATTGCTTGTGCTTGCATGGTCAATACTTTGTTTTGTAAACCTTGCTGATTAAGTTTAAGCGCGCCTTCGTATTCAGTTTGATACTGTGCAACTAAGGCTTCTGCTGATGTGATTTGAGCGGCTAAATCTGATTTATCGAGGCGTAAAATAACCTGTTCTTGTTTAACAAACTGACCTTCTTCAACCAATATTTCGAGTACTTGTCCTGCTTGCCTTGCGCTAATATTCGCTATTTTGTCAGGCTCTGATTTACCATAAAAGGTCAGGTTTTTATTAATATTCTTAGCAACCAACGGCATCACTTGAACTTTAGGTAATCGCTCTTGGGCATGCTCATCACTTTGCTGTGCTTTTTGATCTGCTTTGCTATCCCCAGATAGCATCCACAGTACAATCACCAAAACAATGGCAATGGCTAAAATATAAGGTTTTTTTTCTATTGTTTTAATTATATTTGGCAACGCAAAATTCCTTCTGATAATGCGTAAAATTTAGCAAAGGCGGGATGTTATGGGAAGTTAAAGCAATAAAAAAGCCACATTAAGTGGCTTTCATAAATAATTCATTAAACGCTGAAGCTGGCTCCGCAACCACAGGTTGTTGTTGCGTTAGGGTTATTAACAAAAAAGCGTGCGCCTTCGAGCCCTTCAGTATAGTCAACGGTACCATCGACCAAGTACTGAATACTCATAGGGTCAACAACGAGCGTTACACCATTTTTAACAATTTCTAAATCGCCAGGGTTAGCTTTTTCATCAAAAGTAAAACCATATTGGAAACCTGAGCAACCACCACCTGTTACATAAACACGTAGTTTAAGATCTGGATTCTCTTCTTCTTCGATTAACTGTTTAACTCGAACAGCTGCTGCATCGCTGAACTTGATTGGTAACTCATCTGACATACCAAAACCCTCAAAACCTATAATGGTTGCAATTATCTAATACCCGAGTGTTTTAATCAAGTATCGACAACGAGTCAACTCAATTATAAACAAGCGAACTGGATAACCCATTTGCCTTGGACTAAAGTTAATTTGTACTACATTTAGACTGGCGTGATTTTGCACTGAGGGAAGATAATTGTGATAGAGCATTTCAGGCTGCATTTTATAACTGATCAATTAAGCAGTGCGCAGGTCATTCCGGCTGAATACGATTTACTCCTTGTGTTTGCTTCTATTCTTACAGCCGTATTTGCTTCGTATATTTCTTTTTTATTATCAGCTCGCATCAAACACTCCTATCTAAAAAATGAAAGTCAGATCTGGACCATCATGGCGTCGTGTTTTTTAGGTATAGGTATTTGGGGTATGCATTTTGTTGGCATGCTTGCCTACAACTTACCCATCCCGATTGAATACAACATTAGCATTACCTTGATATCAATTTTGCCAAGTGTCTTTGCCAGTTACATCGTCCTATCACCAGCACTACAAACCGACAAAGGGCTACTTTTTAGAAGTGTGCTAATGGGCGCTGGCATTGGCTCGATGCACTTTGTTGGCATGATGGCGATGGTTATGCCTGCCAATATGGCTTATGAGCCTTGGTTATTCTCGTTATCGATTATAGTAGCGGTTGTGTTGTCAGGCCTTGCATTAAAAATTAACGAACTAAGACTTACCAAAGGGGTTCATCAAACACGGATGAATCTAGTTGTTGCCTTGGTAATGGGCAGTGCAATTTCAGGAATGCATTACATCGGTATGATTTCGATGTCGGTTTTTGAAACTGAATACACCACCTATGTTACAACTCACGACTACTCGACGTTAGCACAACTTATTATCATTATACTGGTGGCATTAAGCCTGTTTGTATTGGGTGTTGTTGAGCTCAGAGCAAGGAGCTTATTATCAGCGAAATTAAAAGCTGTACTAAATACCGTACAAGATGTGGTTATTAGCTTTAATAATGAAGGAAAAATTGAATTTGCAAACCCCGCTGCAATCCATGTATTTGGTTATCAGCCGCATGATTTAATAGGCAAGCATATTCGTACCCTAATCCCTGAAAAATCGTTAGAACTGGATGAGATTCTTCGAGACTCACAGCTTAGCAAAAGGACGGCAGGAAAAAGTAGCAGTCGACTCTTAAAAGGACAACGATCGAATAAAAAACGTTTTCCTATTACGTTAACCATCAGCTCTATTGGTAAAAAAGAGTCAGGACCTTATGTGGCGACGATAAAAGATTTGTCTGATATTCGAAACCAAGAGGCCTTCACGCAAACCATTTTCGATAATTTACCCATCATGTTGTTTGTTAAAGATGCTGAGCATTTAACATTTAGCCATGTCAACAAAGCCGGCGAACAATTACTTGGCAAAAATAAAGACCAACTTATTGGGCTCAATGACTTTGATATTTTCAGTAATGAGCAAGCAGTGAGCTTCGTGCAAACTGACCGCGATGTATTGAAAAGTGATGAGACCCTTACTATAGAGGAAAAGCCAGTTACTATTGATGGCAATACCCATTACTTAAGAACACGAAAACTCACCATTAAAGACAGTAATGGTAAAGCGCAGTATTTATTGGACGTTTCTGAAGATGTCACTGAACTAAAACAAGCTAAAACCGAGCTTGAAAACTTACACCAACGCATGGCCATGGCCGCTGATGCGGCCCATATTGGTATTTGGGAGTGGAACTTTGAAACCAATGAACTGATTTGGGATGACTGGATGCACACCTTATTTGAAATCCCAAAATCAGAATTTAAAGGGGACTATTCAGCTTGGGCAAATAGCTTGCACCCAGATGAATATGAAGACGTGACAAACAAGCTAAAACTCGCAATTTTAAATGGCGAAGAGTTTCATGCTGAGTTTCAAATTGTTTTACCTTCTGGCAAAACTCGCTATATCAACGCCGATGGACGAATATACGGCAACCGTATGATTGGCGTTAATTTCGATATCACGAAACGTGTTATGGCAGAGAAAAAAATTAGGCAATTAGCGCAAACAGATCACCTAACAGGTTTAGCGAATCGCAGCGCCCTTGAGCGATTTATCAAGCAAGAGTTTGCGCGAGTGGAACGAACTGGCTCTAAAGTTGGCTGCCTGTATTTTGACCTTGATAAATTTAAGCCAATTAACGATACCCACGGTCATGCCACAGGAGACAAAGTACTGGTAGAGGTTGCCAAACGTCTGCAAGACACCGCTCGCAAGACCGATTGCGTTGCTCGCATTGGTGGTGATGAGTTTGTGGTTATTGTGACCGACATAGAGAACCAAGTACAAATAAACCGTGCACTATCACGTTTGATCTGCGCAATTAAGGCGCCGATAAAATCAGAGTGTGGTGACTTGCTTGTTGAGGCAAGTGTTGGCTTTGCCCTTTACCCCGACGATGCCCAATCATTTGATGAGTTGCTAAGCATGGCCGATAAACGTATGTATGACCAAAAACATCACTGCTTTAGCTGTAATGTTATTAGCTGCAAATAAGCAAAGAAAAAATGCTATTAAGTTTAAATTAGACGTATACTTATTAAACAATTAATGATAATTCTGTTTCCATGCTTACTCGAATTTTTCCTCTTATCGTACTTGTTTTCAGCTCATTTGCAGTTGCCAATGCTACGTACCAAGAAACATGGAAAATTACCTCTTTAGAAGCCCCTCCTTATGCAAGTAGTACAATGGCAAATGGCGGCGATGCCATTGCATTATTAAGAGATACGCTTGCTAAAAAATCGATAAACCTTGAGGTTGAATATTTACCTTGGCAAGATGCAATAAAAAAAGCCCAGTTAACTGGCTACCTAGGCTATTACCCTGCTTGGCCCTCTGAAATGATGCCCGGGTTTGTTGCCTCACCCACTATTTTAAATTCTCAATTAGCCGTCATTACCACCCAATCTAACCCACAAGATTTTGAAAATATTGAGCAGCTTTTTAGTGAAAATAAAGTCGGCGTTGTTGAGCCTTATATCTATCCAGATGTGGTTGAAAAAGTGATTCAATCCTATGCAGGTAGCATAGTACAAACAGCAAACGATGAAGAACTATTTCACTTGATGCAAACTAAGCAGATTAATTTTGCGATTACTGCACCAAAAGTACTTAACTATTTTGCTGAGCAGCAAAACCTACCAGAGCCCAAAATAGTGAGTCAATTTACCGACTTCCCATTAGTGATTGGCATACGTAATGACGCTGAAAACAAAGCTAAAATTGCCTTACTTAATGATTTATTTGCCGCTAAACAATCTTTAGTGCAAAACTACTCTCGACCAAATAAGTTGTTACTAACCTATATAGACATACCGCGAATAGCCCCTTTTAAAGCGTTTATTGAACAGGTTTATAATGATTTAAATATCAAAACTCAAATGCAAGCAACGCCATCCCGCAGAGGTGTGTTATTACTTAATGCAGGCATTGTTGATGGCGATATCGTGCGTTCAAAAAGCAACCTTAAAAAGTTCGAGAATGTTATTGTCGTAGAACCAAGCCTTGGTATTATCAACTTGGTGCTCCTATGTAGAAAATCGCTGCCATGCGATCGGGATAACTTATACGACCCTCGCAATCGGGTTATGAGTTCGATTGGTGATGTCGAAATCCTCAACGAATTTGATATAAAAGCTGAGATCATGCACAACGAAGATTTAAGTCACACGCTTACCATGCTAAAAAAAGGCCGTGTTGATTACGCTCTCTATCCTGCGCTCAATAATGATATCAATACCTATAAAAAAGACTTCTCTGTGGTTGTATTAAGGCAAATGGCTGTTAATACCATTATTCATAAAAAACACGCCCCGCTTGTAGATGAATTATCCAACGCCATTCGTGCCCGCTTACCTGAATTAACACAGCAAATTAATCAACACGGCACAGATTAGCTATATTTACCCAAAAAGCGGATAAAATTATAAAATCCCAACGACTTAGTGAATTTGATTTGCTAAACTGCGGCTCAAAAGTGCTGTGAGGAAATATGCATGTGGCTTGAGAGACTGAGACGTCGCCTAGCAAAGCCTAAAACATCTGTGCAATTGTGCTTACTTGGTGTAAGTGCAGGACTAATTGCGGCAGTGTTAATCATATTCTTCCGCCTTACCATCATGTTTTTTCAAAGCTTATTTTTAGATAAGCCAGATGACTTCACAACATTACCGACCTTTGAGCGAATATTACTTCCAGTTGGTGCAGCGCTGTTAATTGCCTTATTTGCGGCGCTTACAGGATTTAAACATTATCGTTTGGGTATTCCGTTTGTAATCCACCGCATTAAAAAACACTATGGCCATATGCCGCTTTACAACACGGTAAACCAATTTGTCGGTGGTGCATTAGCCCTTATTAGTGGTTTTTCGGTCGGTCGAGAAGGCCCATCAGTACACATGGGTGCAACAGGTGCCAGTTTATTGGCCGATAAGTTACATCTTCCACACAATGCCATGCGTACCCTCACTGGATGCGGTGTAGCAGCCGGGATTGCGGCTTCATTTAACACCCCACTTGCTGCCGTTATTTTTGTAATGGAGGTAGTGCTCAGGGAATATAAAGTGCATATTTTCGTGCCCATTATGCTCGCTGCGGTTACCGGTGCATTAGCAACTCAATTTGTATTTGGTGATGCTTCAGAGCTTGCCCTTATAACCATGAATCCATTGAGTGGCTGGCATTACCCATTTTTAATCATATTTGGTATGGCACTTGGTGCTGTTGCTTATGCATTTAACCAAAACTTGATGCTTATAATCCGCACCTTTAAACCGCTAAGTATGTTCCCTCGTCTATTGCTGGCAGGTTTAATCGCGGGCTTAATTGCTTATATGGTTCCCCATGCGATGGGCTCGGGTATGAGCGCTATCACTATTGCCATTGAATCACCAGATGATGTGCAGTTTTTAACAACCATTTTGATTGCCAAATTACTCGCCACCTTATTTGCTATTGGCTTGGGTATCCCTGGCGGGATTATCGGCCCAGTCATTGGGCTTGGGGTATTAATGGGCACCTTAATGGCCTTTTTCGCGCAGTTTATTAGTCCGGGCGTTGATATCACAGGGACTTATAGCATGCTTGGCATGGCGGGATTATTGGCTGCCACATTGCACGCACCACTAGCAGCACTCACTACGGTTATGGAGTTAACCTCAAGCCCAGAGATTATTGTGCCAGCCATGTTGGTGATTTCAACGGCTTATGTCACGGCGTTGCAGTTTTTTGGTAACCGCTCTATTTTTATGCAACAACTCGATTTCCAAGGGCTTGAATATCAAATATCCCCTGCCACAGAAGCCTTACAAAAAGTAGGTGTGATGGATGAAATGGATGAGCAGTTCAAACTACTCTACAGTGACGACAAACAACAAATCAAAAAATCGCTCGATGCCCTTGATAGCCAAACACCGCTTATTGTCCATGACGAAGAAAATGGCTATCGCCTTGCAGAATATGATTTAAGTTTGATGTCTGACCAAAACAGTAACATCAAATATGTCAGCCTTGCCGGTCTTAGCAGCCAGGCGACTTTAGCCGATGCTTTTGATTTACTTAAAGATAAACGCAGCGGTGCGGTGTATATTTACAACCTGCTTGATAACCAACAAATTATGGGTCTTTTGCGTTGGGACCAAATCAGACATATCCTTACCATACGCAACAGCTTGTTATAACAATTAAAATGGATGCTTAAATGACTGCGCTATTAGTTTATAAAACCTTCCACGTATTTTTTATGATTGCTTGGTTTGCCGGTATTTTTTACCTGCCACGACTGTTTGTTTACCACGCGATGAGCGAAGAAAAAGCCTGTAACTCAATGCTAAAAGTAATGGAGCGCCGTTTACTGTATTTTGTCACCCCGTTTGCCGTTTTAACACTGGTGTTTGGCGTTTTAACTATTGTTGAATATGGCCGTGATTGGTTTAGATACAGTATGTGGCTGCACTACAAACTCGTATTAGTAATTATTCTTTATATCTATCATGGCTACTGCTTTAAATTACTGGCTGATTTTAAGCATGATCGCAATAAACGCAGCGATCGTTTTTACCGTATTTTTAATGAAGTTCCGGTACTCATCCTTTTAGCTATAGTGGCACTGGCAATTATTAAACCTAACTTATAATTTGCTGCTGTGTACGCTAAAAATTTGCTATAGTACTGCGCAAATTTATGCGGCCTCCCATACCGAGTGCCAGCGCCCTATAAATGTGATTAGGAACAAACCCCATGCTAAGTTTCCAAGGTGAAAATATCCTGTCGGTCAATCAGCTTGATCGAGATTGTATTGAACGTATTTTTGCAGTTGCTAAGAAAATGGAGCCTTATGCTAAAAAGCAAAAGCGCACCAATGTTTTAGAGGGCGCAATTTTAGCGAACTTGTTCTTTGAACCAAGCACGCGTACTCGCGTAAGTTTTGGTACGGCATTTAACTTACTAGGTGGTTTAGTCCGCGAAACAACAGGCATGCAAAGCTCAGCGCTTGCAAAAGGTGAGTCTTTGTATGACACCGCTCGCGTTATCTCAGCGTATGCAGATGCAGTCGCAATGCGCCACCCTGACGCAGGCTCTGTTGCTGAGTTTGCCACCGGGTGTGACGTGCCAGTGATTAATGGCGGTGACGGCCCGAATGAGCACCCAACTCAAGCCTTACTTGACTTATTAACGATTGAACGTGAACTTGGCCGTTTCAACCAAGGTATCGACGGTATGCATATTGCCTTAGTGGGTGATTTAAAATATGGCCGTACTGTGCACTCTTTATCTAAATTACTGTGTCATTATAAAGACGTTAAATTCTCTATGGTGGCACCTGATGGCTTACAAATGCCAGACTACATTTTAGATGCCGTTGATAACGCAGGCCATAAAATTCAAGTTGTTGATAAAATGGAAGGCAATTTGGCGGCCGATATTGTGTATCAAACCCGTATCCAAGAAGAGCGCTTCCCTTCACAAGAAGAAGCTAACAAATACCGTGGTGGTTTCCGTATCAGTCAGGCTATTTACAACGCACACTGTAAGCCAAACTCTGTATTGATGCACCCACTCCCTCGTGACAGCCGTTTAGAGGCAAACGAGCTTGATAACGATTTAAATAGCAACGACAACCTAGCAATTTTCCGCCAAGTACAAAATGGCGTGTTAATTCGCATGGCGTTGTTTGCTCTAACCTTAGATGTTGCTGACAAAGTTGAGCAATATGAAGTCGACGTGCCTTGGTTTAGCCGTAAACGTAATAGCTAACTTGCTTCGTTTGGGGCTCGTTGAGCCCTCGCAAACCAACTCATTTAACGTGACAACCTAATAGGACTATTCATGACAATTAGCCAAGATCTTTTTAATCGCGCGCAAGAATCAATCCCAGGCGGTGTTAACTCACCAGTTCGTGCCTTCAATGGCGTTGGCGGTACTCCTTTATTCATCACTAAAGCAGAAGGCCCTTTTACCTTTGATGCTGATGGTAACCGTTATATCGATTACGTTGGTTCATGGGGACCAATGATCATGGGTCATAACCACCCTGCCATTAAACAAGCGGTATTAGAAGCCGTTGAAAATGGCCTAAGCTATGGTGCGCCAACCGAAACTGAAATCTTAATGGCCGAAAAAGTAAAAGAGCTAGTACCATCTATCGAAAAAGTTCGTATGGTAAGCTCAGGGACTGAAGCTACAATGAGTGCGATTCGCTTAGCACGTGGTTTCACTGGCCGTGACAAAATCTTAAAGTTTGAAGGCTGTTACCACGGTCATGCTGACTCACTACTAGTAAAAGCAGGCTCAGGCGCACTGACTATGGGTGTACCTAACTCACCAGGTATTCCTGAAGATTTTGCTAAGCACACCTTAACTGTGTCGTTTAACAACCTTGATGAAGTAAAAGCAATTTTTGCAAAATACGCTGACGAAATCGCTTGTATCATCGTTGAGCCAGTTGCTGGCAACATGAACTGTATTCCACCTGTACCAGGCTTCTTAGAAGGTCTGCGTGAGGTGTGTGATGAATACAAATCTGTGCTTATTTTTGATGAAGTAATGACAGGTTTCCGTGTTGCCTTAGGTGGCGCACAAGCTTACTACAACATCAAACCAGACCTAACGTGTTTAGGTAAAGTAATCGGTGGCGGTATGCCAGTGGGTGCATTTGGCGGTAAGAAAGAAATCATGGATTTCATCGCACCTGTTGGCCCTGTTTATCAAGCGGGTACATTATCAGGCAACCCAATTGCCATGGCAGCAGGCTTAAAGTCACTTGAGCTATTATGTGCTGAAGGTTTACACGATGAACTAGAAGCTAAAAGTAAAGCAATTTGTGAAGGCTTTGAAGCCGCTGCGAAAAAAGCAGGCATTGCACTTACAACAAACTATGCAGGTGGTATGTACGGCTTCTTCTTTACTGATAAAGAAAAAGTAACTAGCTACCAACAAGCGACTGAGTGTGATTTAGAGCGCTTCAAAAAGTTCTTCCACTTAATGCTTGAAGAAGGAGTTTACCTAGCTCCTTCAGCGTTTGAAGCTGGCTTTGTGTGCGCTGAACACTCTGAAAAAGAGATCAACGACACCATTGCAGCTGCAGAGCGCGCATTCGCGAAGCTTTAATCTAAAAAATAAAATAGGTCACTTTAATCGGTGGCCTATTCTTCGATGCCCCAAAATATAATATAAATACATCCCCACCGGAAAATAAAAATCAATAAAATATTACAATTAAAACATTATTTATACATAGCAAGTATATCATTGGTGCATTTTTATTTTCATTGTAACTAAAACACACATAAAACCATCCCAACTCACTGTTTTAAAATAAATAAACCTAGAATTAAGAAATACTTAAGAAAATTACATATAATTACATTTGTTTTATTTTTGTATATAAAACCAATTTAAATACCAATTTAGATCGTTCCAAGCCGTTTTTATGTTGTTTTATCGCATTTATAATATAAATAATTGATCAGTATGTTCCTAATGTGTTACCAATTTGTTTCACCCTTTATTTGAAGGTAAAAACCTTAGAAAAATAAATGCAAGGTGTGAAGGTTATTAACAAATAACAACAAATCTAAAATTTCACAGGGAAAGCTCAATGAAAAACAACTTTTCAAAAACATTTAAGCGTTCGTTTACAGCTGCTGCTGTTGCGATGACCTTAAGTGCAGCTATGCCAGCCATGGCTGACAATGTTAATGGGGCAATCAAAGGTAATCTCATAACTCAGTCTGGCGTTTCTTTAGCAGGCGCAACAATCACTATTACCGATAAAACTAAAGGTTATGAAAAAACTCTCATTGCAGATGCAAATGGTCAGTTCAACCTTAACCAAGTGCCTGTAGGTAAGTACAACGTAACAGTGTCACAGGCTGGTTTTGAAAAAGCGCAGATCAACGATGTAATTATCGGTGTCGGTAAAACTGCACTTCTCGAAATACCATTAGTTGAAGGTAATATTGAACGTATTGCAGTTGTTGGTGGCGCAGTTCGAGCTGTTGATGTTTCTGTTACTGAATCATCATTGAACATTAGCTCAGAAGAGCTTGAATTATTACCAGTCGCTCGCTCACTAACATCGGTTGCTTTACTAGCACCGGGTGCAACTGAAGGTGATAGCCGATTTGGCGATCAAGCATCTTTTGGAGGCTCATCTGTTGCTGAAAATGCTTATTACGTAAATGGTCTGAATATGACTAACTTCCGTAATGGCTTGGGTGGCGCGACAATCCCATTCTCTGCATATGATAGTTTCCAAGTAAAAACGGGTGGTTATTCATCTGAGTTTGGTCGAACTACAGGTGGCCTAATCTCTGCCGTAACAAAATCAGGTACTAATGATTTTCACTTTGGTGTTGAATCAATTTACTCGCCTGATTCATTGCGAGAGCAATCACCAAATTCAGTTTACTTACAAAATGATCGTTGTGAAGATGCTGATGGGCACTGTATTGGTGATTTATATGTAAACAACCAAGATGACTATGTAAACTCATTTGAAACAAACATTTATGCATCTGGTGCGTTAATTGAAGATACGCTTTTCTTCTATGGGATTTATACCTTCCGAGATAATGAAGAAGAATACGGTAACGCTTCTCAAACTTCTCTAACAAAAGAAAAAGATGATGACCCTTACTATCTAGCCCGTATTGACTGGAACATTAATGAGGATCATCAATTAATGCTTTGGGGTTTTAGTGATGAACGCACATACTCTGAAAGCACAATCGAAGACCCGAATGGTACTGGTAACTACACATTAGATGGCGGTACAGCTTATCACAAGCGCGGTGGTGAAAGTTTTGCAGTACGTTATACAGGTAATCTGACTGATGACTTAAGCGTGTCTGCTATGTACGGTGAAGTTAAATTCTCAGAAACTGATTACTCAGACTTTGATGACTGCCCTACCGGCTATGACGCGGACTTAGGTGTTGATACTACTTGTTATGTAAACTTCACCGTAGGCTCTAATGAAGATAAACGAGAGCAATTGCGTGTTGACTTTGATTGGTACTTAAATGATGAGCATACATTAAGATTTGGTTATGACTCAGAAACCAATACATCAAATGCAACTACGATTAACTCTGGTGGTGTTTACTATTATTACAGAACATACGAAGAAGGTGCTCGTCTTCCTAATGGCTATGTCCTGCCGGAAGAAATGAAAACAACTCGTGTTCGTGACTATAAGAATGGCGGTGAATTCGAAGTTGAAAACTGGGCGATTTATATTGAAGACCAATGGGCTGTTACTGATACCCTAACACTAACTTTAGGTCTACGTAATGACAGCTTCACAAACTACAACGCGGATGGCGATGAGTTTGTTTCTATAGACAACCAGATTGCTCCAAGGTTAGGTGCATCTTGGGATATTAACGGTGATGGCGATAGTAAATTATTCGTTACCGCAGGTCGCTATTATTTACCAGTTGCTGCAAATACCAATATTCGTCTTGCTGGTGCTGAAACATATATTCAAACTTGGTACGAGTATGAAGGTCTTAATCCTGACGGTACTCCTGTAGGTTTGAGCAATCAATTAGGTGATATCGCTATTTCAAATGGTGGTGACGGTACTGCAAAAGCATCAAATACCTTAGCAGATAAAGATCTTGAGCCAATGTACAATGATGAAATTATTGTTGGTTATCAGGCGGCTATAAATGATGATTGGTCTTGGAGCATCAAAGGTACATACCGCACACTGGGCAATCAAATTGATGATGGCTCATATATCTTTACTGATGAAGATGGAGAGTACCTTGGTGAAAACTGGTTCTTATTTAACCCAGGTAATGGTGCAACATTTAACTTCGACCTAGATGGTGACGGTGTAACTGAAGAGTATAGCTTCACGGCTGAAGAGCTAGGTTATCCAGATGCGAAGCGTCGTTACGCTGCTGTTGACCTTTCAATTGAGAAGAGCTGGGATAAAGTTTGGTCATTAAAAGCCCTTTACACTTGGTCTCATAACTACGGTAACACAGAAGGGTTTGTTAAATCTGATAATGGTCAAGATGATGCAGGTTTAACACAAGACTGGGATTACCCTTATCTAATGGATGGTGCTAACGGTAACTTACCAGCGGACCGTCGTCACAATATTAAAGTTTACGGTGCATATGCAGTTACTGAAGACTTCTTAATAGGTGCAAACTTAAATGTTGCTTCAGGTCGTCCTTGGACAGCGTTAGGTGCAGGGTATACACCAGACCCAGACAAATATTCTTATGGCGACACCTATTATGTAGGCGATCAACGCTACCCTCGCGGCAGCATGGGAACAACTCCCTGGACAGCTCGATTAGATCTTAACTTTACGTACAACTTGCATTTCAATGATCAAAAAGTACGCTTCGCATTAGATATTTTCAATGTATTTGATGCATCTACAGCAACTCGTTATGACGAAGTTGCTGAAGTGGCGGCTGGTGATGACAGTGCAACATTTGGCTTAGCGCAAAGTTATCAATCTCCTCGTCGAGTCCAACTATCTGCTTCTTACGACTTTTAATTTCCATTAAATTAGTAAGAAAAGCAATGACTCTAAAAGCCTCTTTTTGAGGCTTTTATTTTAATAACAACCATTACAACAATCACTTTCTAACATTTTTGAATAATATATGCCCTAAACTCGGTCTATCTAGTTTCGACTGACAATGTTTCGAGGCAACTGTGAATAGGCTAATTACACCTGCTGTTAATTTAATGGCGCAACTTAAGTACAAACACAAAATAACTTTACTATTTGGTTTATTGGTTTTCCCACTTTGCCTTAGCTTGTTTTTCTTAATAAGCCTTTTAAATCAAAATATTAAAATTTCACAACAACAGTACAAAGGAATTACGAGTTACCGTTTGCTGTTGACACATGTTGTCGATAACAATCAACAAGCAATGCAGAGCTCAGCGCAGCAACTTGGGTATTTAAAAAATGCTAACAATACTGGCAATATTCTGGAGCAAGTATCAATTGAGTCACAATTAGCAGTCAGTCAAAATTTAGCAATCAATTATTTAAATCGCACCCTTGTCACTCACTTACCTGACATAATCTATCACCTGAATGAAACCTATCAGAGCACTGAGCAAGTACTAAAACAGGGCCAGTTCACACCTGCAAGTTTTATTACTTTATCCAATCAAATTAAAGCGCTACCGCAACTATCATCGCAATTTAAAGATGCGTTCACGATTGCAATTGAACAAGATAGTAACTTAAAAGAGCAGCTTTCCCCTGCTGCTGAGGCACTCATTGAAAACATAACTCAGTTCTCACAACAGATAACTCAGAAGCTGCTCGAGCCAGATACGATTGAATTGAGCCAAGCACAATTTTTAAGTTTAAAAACCAGCTTAAAAGAAAGCATTGAGCGCTATATAGCAACCACTGAACCCACTCTTATGCGCATCATCAGCGACAAGTTAAGCCAGCAGCAATTCATACTGTATCTAGTTATTGCAGCTGCTCTTTTGTCTTTGATGATTGCCAGTTACTTAATGCTTGGCTTTTATCGGCTCGTTGTTGATACATTAGATCTGTTTTCTAAAACGGCTAACCGCGCAGCACAAGGTGATATATCAGCACGCTTAAACGTAACGGGACATGATGAACTAACCACAATTGGTAAAGAATTTAATCATGTACTGGCATCATTTACTTTAATGGTGAATGAAGTTAGACACACAACAAATAGTGTCATAGCAACAACGAATAGCGTTACGAATCATTCGGAAAAAACGAATCAAGATGTGCAAATACAACAGCAAAGAGTTACCACGATTAGCCAATCGTTATCTGAAATGAATCAAGCAGCAGAGCATGTTGAAGTGTCTGCATCACAAGCCATTGAGTTAGCCTCGTCAGCCGCTAAGCAAGTGCAAAAAGGGGCAGATGAAAGTGCACACTTAGCCACACATATGAGCCTTTTACAGCAGGAGTTTAACGAGGGTCTTGCCGCTTTAGCTTTACTAGCGAAAGATAGCCAAGCGATTAGCAGCGTGAGTAATGGTATTAATGAAATTGCCGAGCAAACTAACCTACTTGCATTGAATGCAGCTATTGAAGCAGCCAGAGCCGGTGAGCAAGGCCGTGGCTTTGCCGTAGTCGCAGATGAGGTAAGAACACTTGCAAAACGCACTCAGCAGCAAACTCATGAGATCCATCAAATAATTAATTCGCTACAGGGGGCAACAAAACTCACCCAAGATAAAATGCAAGCAAGTGTACAGAAGATGGAGCAAGGTTCACAAAGCGCTGAGCACACTAAAGATAACTTATTAGCTGTCGCAGCATCAATGTCTGATATTGGCATGCAAGGAAAACAAATTGCAGTGCAAGTCAGCCAGCAAGGCACTGCCATTCAAAACGCTTTACACCACGCTGAAGATGTCAGAGATCTTGCCAAAGATACTGAGAAAAGTGCACTAATGGCAATGGATAGCGTACAAAATTTAGCTCAACTTTGTGTTGAGCTAAATAATTCAATGGCCAAGTTTAACGCTGACAATTAGGTCTAGGCTCAAACTCGCTTGCACGAATGGGGAGCTGCACCACTTTGCCACAACCCGGAGGCGCTTGCAGGCCGGTTTCTTCATTAATGAATGCCCAACGAATAGAAGCCGGACGAGTATCTGCTATGGCTTCAGGGTTGAGTGGTTTAAGGTAACGAATGTAAGCTTCTAGTGCGCCAACACTGCCAGTTAAACCTGTGCTCTTGTTATCGTCGCGGCCAATCCATGCAACGGTCACGGTGTTTTGGTCAAAACCGGCAAACCAGCTATCGCGTAATTCGTTACTAGTGCCTGTTTTACCAGCAAGCTGAATCGATGGGAAATGAGCATTTAGGCGTTTAGCCGTGCCATCTTTAGTCACGCGCTTCATTGCATACTTCGTCATGTAAATTGATGCATCATCAAAGCGTTTTTGTGAGCTGACATCATGCTTATAAAGCACTTTACCTACTGAGTCTGTAAGGGCTGAAATAGACGTTAATTCACGGTACTGACCATCTGCGGCAAGGGTTGTATAAAGCTGCGCTACTTCAAAGCTAGATAGCTCAAGTGCACCTAAAAGTAACGACGGGTATTGATCAATACGTCCTTCTACACCTAAACGCTTCAAGGTATCAGCGACTTTATCTACACCAACATCAAGACCCGTGTTAACCGCAGGAATATTAATACTGTTACTAAATGCTTTATAAAGAGGCATAGGGCCGCGGAACTGCTTGTCGAAGTTCTCAGGTTGCCACACTTTACCCTGCTCATTAGTCACTTGCAGCGGTGAGTCATCCACCAATGTGGCAACATTAAACTGACCACTTTCAAACGCAGTTAAATAAACCGCAGGCTTAACCAATGAGCCAATATTACGTTTGGTATCAAGCACACGGTTAAAACCAAAATAACGCACGTCACGGCCTGCAACTAACGCCGATACCCCACCCTTTTCAACGTTAACAGAGATCATCGCCGCCTCAAGTTCTTCGGTATTAGGGCGCTTTTCAAGGTATGGTAGGCTTGCTTCAACCGACTCTTCCATGGCCGTTTGCTTTTGTAAATCAAAATAGGTGAATACTCGAACCCCCGCATCCAACACTTGTTGATCGGGTAATAGACGTTTTAACTCACGGTCAACAAGCTCTAAGTAACCAGGATATGACTTTTGCAGGCTGTCTTTCATTGGTGCAATATCAATAGGGCGCTTTAATGCTGCGCGATATTCACGGGTATCAATTAGCTTATTTTCAACCATTAAACGTAGTACTAGATCACGGCGTTCCATTGCACGTTCACTATAACGACGCGGGTTGTAATATGAAGGACCTTTAACCATAGCCACTAATAGCGCAATTTGGTCGTATTCAAGCTCATCCACAGGCTTTGAAAAATAAAACTCAGCGGCAAGACCCATACCGTGAACACCTTGATTGTAAGACTGACCCAAATACACTTCATTCAGATAGGCTTCTAAAATTTCATCTTTGCTGTAGCGGTAATCTAATATCAAGGCGATAAGCGCTTCATTAAACTTACGCACCAGTGAACGCTCACGGGTAAGGTATATATTCTTTGCTAATTGCTGGGTTAATGTACTGCCCCCTTGCACTGTACGTCCGGCTTTAATATTACTGTATAAAGCACGCATAATTGACCACACAGATACACCATGGTGTTGATAGAAATTACGATCTTCAACCACCAGTAAAGTGTCCTTTAGCATCGGCGGAAATTTATCAAGCGGCACAAACTCGCGGTCTTGCTTTGAGTCATTACCAATACGAGCTATTTGAACAGGCTCTAATCGAGCATTATTTAAACGACGGCCAAATTTATCTTTGATGGTTGCTAATTTCTGCCCTGAAAAACGCAGCTCAATAACGTGTGCATCCTCAAGGCCATCATAAAACTCAAATTCACGACGGTACACTTTAATACTGTTAGCAGATTTAACATACTGACCTGTTCGGCTTAGCTTATTTACAGATGAGTAATTTAAACGGTTTAGCTCCCAAATGACCTCTTGCTGAGATAAATACTGCCCAGGATAAAAGCTCATTGCACGGGCATATACTTGTGCGGGTAACTGCCATTTGTTGCCTTCAAATTGGCGAGTAATTTTTGCATCCAAATAAATAAGATACAGCACCATGGCAATAATGACTGCCATCGTTAATTTCCAAAAAATTGACCAAAGTTTTCGTAGCACACCCGCTTTCGCTGGTGCTTGCGATGAGCTTGAACGTTTAGCGGTAGTATTTTTTGACGACGCCTTCGGTTTACTAGACGACTTTTTTGCAGGAGTTTTTTTATCAGCCATTGAGTTCGCTATAGGTCAGTTAATTTTACAGGATTACACCGTGAATAGCGTAATGTTAACACCTGTAAAATTAACAGTCACTTAAACTCGTTTAGCGTGTACACAACCAGAGTGAGTGGATCACAGCAGGTATAAAGAAGATAAAGCATAGAATAATGTTAATCACTAAGTCTTTACCCGCACCCGCTTTTAAAAATACCGCAACAGGCGGTAAAAACAGCGAAATTATTATAAGCAAGAGTTTGTTATCCATCGTTTTTCCTTGTTAGTTTGGAATATTAAGCATAGTCAACAAATAGCTATTTCGCCTATCAGAAAAGGCTTATTTAAATGCAAAAAAGCCCTACCTAAGTAGAGCTTTGATTTGAACACACAATGATATTGTTGTGTGCGTGCAATTGCACGCACTGAGATTAGTTACTGCGAACTGATACAAACTCTGGGTAAGCATCGATACCACAGTCATGTTGATCCATACCGTTTAATTCTTCTTCTTCGGTAACACGGATACCCATGGTATTTTTCAGGATTGCCCACACGATTGATGACGCGATGAACACAAATCCTAAGATACATACTAAGCCAATTAATTGATTAACGAAGGTTGCATCTGAGTTTGAAAGTGGCACTAACATGATACCTAATGCACCACATACACCGTGTACAGAGATAGCACCTACTGGGTCATCGATTTTTGCTTTATCAAGAGCAACGATGCTAAATACAACCAGAGAACCACCTAATAAACCAAGTAAACAAGCAAGTAATGGTGTTGGTGATGCTGGCTCTGCTGTAATGGTTACCAGACCTGCTAATGCACCATTCAGAACCATAGTTAAATCTGCTTTACCCCATAACACTTTACATACAAACAGTGCTGCAATTGCGCCACATGCTGCTGCTGCGTTAGTGTTTAAGAAGATTTTACCTACTGCAGTTGCGTTTTCAGCGTCAGATACAAGTAGTTGAGAACCACCATTGAAACCAAACCAACCCATCCAAAGGATTAATGTACCCAATGTTGCTAACGGTAAGTTAGAACCTGGAATTGGGTAGATTTCACCATTTTTGCCGTATTTACCTTTACGAGCACCTAAGAATAGTACGCCCGCTAGCGCTGCAGCAGCACCTGCGCCATGAACGATGGCAGAACCTGCGAAGTCAACAAAGCCCATTGCTGAAAGGAAGCCTGCGCCCCATGTCCAGTAGCCTTCGATTGGGTAGATAAAACCCGTTAAGATAACGGTAAATACTAAGAATGCCCATAGTTTCATACGCTCAGCAACCGCACCAGATACGATTGACATAGCTGTCGCTACGAACACAACTTGGAAGAAAAAATCAGACTCTAAAGAGTGATTTGCATCAGCAGCTTGAGTGCCAATTAATGCACCAAATGAAGGGATAAAACCACCTTCTGCGTTATCAACATACATGATGTTGTAACCCACTAATAAAAACATAGTGCAGGCAATAGAAAATAGTGCAACGTTTTTAGTTAGAATTTCTGTTGTATTTTTTGCACGAACTAAACCTGCTTCAAGCATAGCGAAACCAGCCGCCATCCACATTACTAAAACACCCGACATCAAAAAGTAAAATGTGTCGAGTGAGAACTTCAACTCTACGATAGTGTTTTCCATAATTCCCCCTTAAATTGCTTCTTCATCAAGTTCGCCAGTACGGATACGAACGATTTGGTCTAGGTCGTAAACAAAAATTTTGCCGTCACCAATTTTGCCTGTTGAAGCAATTTTTGTGATGGTTTCAACAACGCGTTGACAATTTTCGCTACGAGTTGCAATTTCAAGTTTGATCTTTGGAATAAAATCGACTTGGTATTCAGCTCCACGATATAGCTCAGTATGACCACGTTGACGGCCAAAGCCTTTAACGTCGACAACTGTCATCCCCTCAATGCCTAAATCAGCCAATGCTTCACGTACATCATCAAGTTTGAATGGCTTTATTATTGCACTAATCATTTTCATAGTGGCCCCCTTCGGACGCTTATTGTTATCCTGTTGGCTTATACAATCCAACCTTTGTGCCACTATTTTTTATTATTTATTTTCAATAAGTTAAAAAACAAATTTGGTTTTTGCACAAAAAAAATGCACCCTAATGGTGCATTTTTTTAACAATTAACCAGCGCTGGTGCAATTAGCACAACTATAGCTTCACTAAGCAGTTCCGATCTTGCTGTTTAGCTTGGTATAGCGCCTTATCAGCAATGCGCATTGCGGCTGTAAGCGATACTTTTTGGAATTGGGTCATACCAATACTCATGGTTAATGAGTAAGGCTCACCATTAATTGAAAAGGCATGACTCGCTAACTGCTCTCTGAAGGTATTGAGCCTTGATTCGGCCTTAGCTAAATCCATATTATGCAGTACCACAGCAAATTCTTCGCCGCCAATTCTCGCTATGGTGAAGTCATCAAATTTAGTCTTTAAAAATGAAGACACTTGTTTTAGTGCCTGATCACCGGCTTCGTGACCAAACTGGTCGTTCACATTTTTAAAGAAGTCGATATCAAGCAAAGCCAGTACGTTTTCTTGCTCAACATTTTTAAGCAGTTTTTCAGCGTATTGATAAAAATAGCGACGATTATGCAAGCCTGTTAAATGGTCGCGGTATGCGCTTTCTTTTATATCTGCTATTAAAGCAAGCTGCTCCATGGTTTGCATAACGCGGCAATGAAACTCTTCATTCATAAACGGCTTAGTTAAAAAGTCGTTTGCGCCGTATTTAATAAAGCGCGCCGATAACCCATGCTTACCAGCACCTGATAAGCCGATAATTGCTAAGTCATCACGGCCGCGGAAATTACGTACCGCTTTAACTAGCTCAAAACCATCCATCGTTGGCATAGCATAGTCAGTAAGTAATAGCTTGATTTCAGGGTCATCTTTAAGTATTTGGAGTGCTTGCTCACCATCTTGGGCATCACGCACATCAAATAATTGCTTTTCGAGCATTTGCTTCATTAAAGTGCGGCTTAGTACTGAGTCATCCGCTACCAGCGCTTTGCTACCATCGTTTCTAAGTAATTGTGCAACAAGTTTTATCGCATAATGGTAGGAGTCGCGGTTATCTTTAACGACATAATCAACCACTCCCAGCTCTAACATTTGCTGGCGAATGTATTCATCAATCTTTGATGTCAGAACAACGGTCGGGATGTTTTTTGATAAGGTGTATTTAGCTACTTCGCCGTTCATCGCATCAGGTAGCGTTAAATCGACTAAAGCCAAGGTGTAATCGTGCTCTGATATTAAAGAGACGCCCTCTTTTAAAGACCACGCAAAGTCGACAGCCACATCTAAATAGTGAGCAGCGAGGTGACGTAACACTTGCTGTACTACTTTACTGTCTTCAACTACTAATACTCTTTGCATTGCAACTTCTCTTTCTTAAGCACGTGTACACAGATTATAAACACGCTAAATATACGTCATTTTTTAATCTAGCTAAATAATTAAGCAAAATATCTTTGCTAAAAAAATGCACTTTTTTGTAATCCGCTCAGCATTTTCGGCTATTTTTCTGTTTAACGGCTAATATTGGTCACTAGTCTCATTAGTTTGTCATCGAGTTGGCTTTACTTTTTAATAGCTGCAATTCGAATAATAAGGAATCAACATGAAACTAGTTAGTTTTATTGGCTTGTCAGTGACAGCACTAACTCTGACCTTCAGCACACCAAGCTTTGCTGATAATGAACGTCGCATCGACGTAGACAGTAAAGTGGTTACTGAGCACAAAGCCCGCATTAATGGTGAACGCTTTTCATACACCGCAACCACTGGCACTCAACCAGTATGGGACGAGCAAGGCAATGCTGTCGCAACACTGCAATATACTTATTATACTCGCGATAAAGTAGACGACAGAACAAAACGTCCTCTTGTATTCTCGTTCAACGGCGGCCCTGGCTCTGCCTCTGTGTGGATGCACCTTGCTTATACTGGACCACGTGTATTAAAAATTGATGACGAGGGCTACCCAGTTCAACCTTATGGTGTAAAAGATAACCCTTATTCAATTTTAGATGTGGCTGATATCGTTTATATCAACCCTGTTAATACTGGTTACTCGCGCGTTCTTGAAAACGAGAAGGGTGAACTACCAAGTAAATCCGACCAGCAAAAAATGTTCTTTGGTGTTAACGCAGACATCAAATACTTAGCAGAGTGGCTAAATACCTTTGTTTCGCGCAACGAGCGCTGGCGCTCACCTAAGTTCTTAATTGGTGAGAGCTATGGTACGACTCGTGTTTCGGGTCTTGCTCACGAATTACAAAACCGTCAGTGGATGTATATCAATGGCGTTATTTTAGTATCACCAACTGAAATTGGTATTAAACGTGAGGGCCCTGTAGAAGCTGCAAACCGCTTACCTTACTTTGCGGCAACGGCTTGGTACCACAAAGCACTTAGCGCAGACTTACAAGCAAAAGACTTAGACGAGTTACTTCCTGAAGTTGAACAATTCACAGTGAATAAGTTCTTACCAGCGATTGCTAAAGGTGGTTTCTTACCTGCAGATGAAAAACAAGCCATCATCAAGCAAGCAGCTAAATACGCGGGTTTATCTGAAAAGTTTGTTGAGCAAAACAACTTAGATATTCCAACAAACTTCTTCTGGAAAGAACTATTACGTGAGCGTGGTCAAACGGTTGGTCGTTTAGATTCTCGTTACCTAGGTATCGACAAACGTGATGCAGGTGAGTCTCCTGATTACTGGGCTGAGCTTACGTCATGGTTACACTCATTCACGCCTGCAATTAACTATTACCTTCGTGAAGAGCTTAATTACAAAACAGATATCAAATATAACCTGTTCGGAAATGTGCACCCTTGGGATCGCACAGGCAACAATACTGGTGAAAACTTACGTTTAGCGATGGCACAAAACCCATACTTAAACGTGATGATCCAGTCTGGTTACTACGACGGTGCAACAAACTACTTTGATGCTAAATACACAATGTGGCAGTTAGACCCAAGTGGCAAAATGAAAGACCGCTTAAGCTTTAAAGGCTATCGCAGTGGTCACATGATGTATTTACGTCATGCAGATCTTGAGTCATCAAACAATGACTTACGTGATTTTATCCTTAAATCACTCCCAGTCGAAGGCAAAGCTGCTAAATACTAACCAGCGTATTTGCAAACCAAAATAGAAAAAGCCCGTTTTATACGGGCTTTTGTTTTTCCGCTAATCTTTTTGGGTATATACTCAAGTCATTGATTTAAGGATTTGGATAATCAGCTAATGGCAGAAAAATTTCGTGTAATGTTTGCAGGGCTTGAGGCCGGTGTTGAGCAAGCACAAGCAACAGAGCAACTAGCCGCAAAACTAAAAACAACCACTGACAAAGTCGCTGCCCTGTTTGAGCATAAGCCATTATTTGCACCAAGCGAGCAAGACAAAGCATTAAAGCAAGCTAAGTTATTAGCCAGTGTAGGTATTAAAGCCAAGCTCCAACCAATTAATCAAGCAGCCACCAGCACGCAATCAACAGATGCGGCAGCACAAACCAAAGAGCGTGAAGAACGCATTTTTGATGCGCTTGATTACATCACCAGTAGCCTTATTCGCCTAGAAGAAAAGCTAGATGACTTAGAGCAACGTTTACCTGAACTTGAGAACAACAGCGTTGTTGATAGCGACGATAGCTGGCAAGAAGATGATCTACTGCTTGAAGAAGAATTAACAGAGCCCGTTAAAAAGCGTTCAAACACCCTACTCTATTCGCTTATTGCGATGGTCATTGTGCTATTGATCATTTTAGGTGTGGTGGAACTTTTTCCTGAACTTTTCTCCTTTTTAGAAAGTTAATACTAATATTGACATGAGCAACACACGAGCAGAAATTAGACAATCCATTCGAAAAAAGCGCAATTCACTGACTGTAGAACAACAAAAAAATGCAGCAATTGCGCTGAAAATGAATTTTACTCAACACTTAAAATCACTAAAAACCACCAAAAATGCCCACATAGGCATTTATTTTAGTAATGACGGAGAATTAGACACCTCATTGTTAATTAAAGAATTATGGATGCAAAAACAGCATTTATACTTACCTATAATTCACCCCTTCAATGGCACAACTTTATACTTTCAGAGGTATGAAGAAAATTCACCCATGACTGCAAATCGCTATGGTATCTTGGAGCCCAAGTTAAATTGCAGTCAAATATGTCCTTTAGACAAGCTTGATATTTTACTTATGCCGTTAGTGGCATTTGATGATCAAGGTAACCGTTTAGGAATGGGCGGTGGGTTTTATGACAAAACGTTGGCTCGGTATTACCTAGAGAATTGGCAAAAACCAATTTTGATTGGTCTTGCCCATCAATGTCAGCATGTGCCGGCATTGCCGATTGAATCATGGGATGTACCGTTAAAACACATTATAACCCCAGAGAAAATCTACCAATGGTAAGCAAACTGTTTGTATACTATAGGCCTTCTCTGACAGCTAACTGAGCACATAATTATGACGCAAGATGAATTAAAAAAAGCCGCTGCCTGGGCAGCTCTCGAGTTTGTAAACAAAAATACCATTGTTGGTGTAGGTACAGGCTCTACAGTAAATCATTTTATTGATGCACTGGGTACTGTAAAAGACACCATTATTGGTGCGGTTTCAAGCTCTGAAGCTTCGACAGAAAAGTTAAAAGCACTGGGTATTGAAGTGTTTGAGCTAAACGAAGTATCAAGTCTTGATGTGTATGTTGATGGCGCAGACGAAATCAACCCACACAATGAAATGATCAAAGGCGGTGGCGCTGCGCTAACTCGTGAAAAAATCGTTTCTGCAGTAGCAAAGCAATTTGTATGTATTGTTGATGAATCAAAAGAAGTTACAACATTAGGCGCATTTCCACTTCCTGTTGAAGTGATCCCAATGGCACGCAGCTATGTAGCGCGTGAACTTGTTAAACTTGGCGGTGACCCTGTTTACCGCGAAGGTGTTGTAACAGATAACGGTAACGTCATCTTAGACGTACATAATTTAGATATCAGCAATGCCAAAGAATTAGAGCTAACAATCAACCAGATTGTTGGTGTAGTAACAAACGGCTTATTTGCCCATCGCGGTGCAGATAAAGTCATTATCGGCACCAAAAATGGGCCGCAAATAAAGTAAATAGGAATGAGGATATGAGTAAGGTATCGTTAGCAAAAGACAAAATTAAAATTCTCTTGCTGGAAGGCGTGCACCAAAGTGCTGTAGAAACGCTTAAGCGTAATGGCTACAGCAATATTGATTACGTAAAAACATCCTTACCTGAAGACGAGCTAATTGAGCGCATTAAAGATGTGCACTTTGTAGGCCTTCGTTCTCGCACTCATATTAATGAAGCGGTATTAGAAGCAGCTGAAAAGCTAGTCGCAATCGGCTGCTTCTGTATCGGTACTAACCAAGTCGACCTGCAAGGTGCCCGTGAACGTGGTATTGCGGTATTTAACGCGCCATTCTCAAACACCCGCTCTGTTGCAGAATTAGTACTTGGTGAAATCTTATTACTGCTTCGTGGTATTCCAGAGCGTAATGCCCTAGCACACCGCGGTGGTTGGTTAAAATCAGCCAATGGTTCATTCGAAGCCCGTGGTAAAACACTCGGCATTATTGGTTACGGCCACATTGGTACACAGCTAGGTATCATGGCTGAAAATATCGGTATGAACGTAGAGTTTTACGATATTGAAGACAAGCTAACACTAGGTAATGCAACGCAAGTTCATAACCTAACTCAGTTATTACAACGTGCTGATGTTATTAGCTTACATGTTCCTGAAACGCCGCAAACGAAAAACCTAATCGGTATGGCTGAGCTTGAAGTAATGAAGCAAGGCGCTATTTTAATTAACGCATCTCGCGGTACCGTTGTTGATATCGATGCACTAGCTGAATCACTCCGTGAGAAAAAGCTGAGCGGCGCTGCAATTGACGTATTCCCTGTAGAGCCAAAATCTAATGATGAAGAGTTTGTTTCTCCTCTACGTGGTTTTGATAACGTGATTTTGACGCCACACATTGGTGGTTCAACTCAAGAAGCACAAGAAAATATCGGTATTGAAGTAGCGGGTAAACTTGCTAAGTACTCAGATAATGGTTCAACCATTACTGCGGTTAACTTCCCTGAAGTATCACTACCTGAGCTTGCAAACCGTAGCCGTTTATTACACGTACACCACAACCGCCCGGGTATCCTAACGCAAATTAACCAAGCGTTTGCACAGCACGGTATCAACATCGCAGCTCAATACTTACAAACTGACGAAGCAATTGGTTACGTAGTTATTGATGTCGATACAGATCACTCAGAAGTGGCACTTAAAGAACTAAGTGCTGTTGAAGGTACAATTAGAGCCCGTATCCTTCACTAATAATTCGCATATCGAATAGATAAAAAAGCGCAAACAGTTAAACTGGTTGCGCTTTTTTTGTAGGACAAAACTTTAACAAAGCTGTAAGCCTCAAGCTGTCAGCGATAAGCCGATTTGAGCATACCTGTTTTTAGGGTGCAATACTTTATTATAGGCGTGAAATTTATTTCGCGTTAAGATTAGTTGAGTAAAAAATATTTTATTGACGGAACAACCTCTCCTTTTTATACAGCTATTTGGGAGGCTTTTTAATTCGAGTAAAGGAATTAGTATGAAAAAATTATTTTTAATTACTGTCAGCATAATTACTTCTCTTGTGGGTTGTAAATCAACTAGTACAGAAACCTATGTTGATCCAATGACAGGAAAAAGTCATAAAGAAGTTTACTGGCAAATTTATGATAGCAATGCCCGCTTTGAGGGAGATTCTACATTTACCCCCGCATACAGGTTTACAAGAGCAGTAATTGAAGATGATGGAACTGTTAAGCTCTGGGTACAATGGGAAGGGATTGAAAATTTAGATGGCTTTGAAATAAAACTGGATGGTAATAGATTCTACGGAAAACCAAGCGGGGTAACTAACTGGAACGGTAATACTTCTACACGTATGTTTATAATGCCTTGTAATGCTTTTAATATGACTGATAACGTTATCACTAGATTAACTACAATGAATGGGTATGTAGATAGTATCTATAACATTGAAAATCAAAGAGATGATATACCCACAAAACGTGAGATCTTACAAAGAGTTTATAAGGAATGTAAATAGCTACAACATGAAAGTTGTAATAGATAATTTTTCAGTGTTCCAGACGTGAAAGCATGGAATGCAAAGAGGATATTATCGGCAGAGGCGTTGGGCAAAACTGTGCAACATCCAAAATATTGAGAGCGCTCACTTATTCATTCTGCCTAGAAAGCTATCGTTGTTATTGCTTAAAAATTAGGTATTGCAGCAATAATCACTGAGTAAGAAGCTTCGGCTTGAATATTAAGTTTATAACTTCCCATCCTTACTCGCTTCTTCCTTGAAACTAGCTAACATTTGACTTGGTGATTTATCTGAAAGTCCACTTTTCTCTGCTTCAATCAATTTCATACGAATAGCTTCAATTTCAGAAGCTCGCATTTGCTCTTTTCTAATCAAATCTCTAAGTAACTCACTGTCACTCGCATAATTACCTGAAGCGAGCTGTGCTTGCATCCATTTTTCTTGTTGGGCAGTCACAGTGATACTTTTTTTTACCATCGCCATAATTTACTCATCTTAAACAGATCAAATCCAGATATAATCCTACTTAGTACTACTACAATCAAGCTTAGCTTATTGGTGCTAGTAATCAACTATACCTTTTACTTGGCTTCCCCCCCCTCAAACACTTCCCTGTGTAAATCACGCCGATGAGTCAGTAAATTTTACTCACCAGTCGCTTGTGCTTCTACGTCTTTATCTTGGTGTTTTTCGCTTATCATGGCATTTAATTTCTCGCCGCCTTTGATACCAAAATCTAATGTGCGGATTGGGAATGGGATGGTCATGTCAGCTTCGCTTAGCGCGTTTCTTACTGCCACAACAGCCTTGTGACGAACGGTCATGAAATCCGCTTCGCCGGGATATTTAATCCAAAACCAAACCAATAAGTTGACACTGCTATCACCAAAGCTTTCGGCGTATACGGCGGTTTCTTCTTGTTTAATAACAAAATCAAACTCATTGATTTTTTTAACAATCACCTCAGCGGCTTGCTCGGGGTCGTCGGCATACGAAATACCCACAGGCACCTCGATACGACGCACACCTAAGGTGCTGTAGTTGCTGAGTATATTTCTAAATAGAATCTTGTTAGGCACTAAGATGAGTTGTCCATAAAAATTCTCAATGAGGGTATTTCGAAGGTTAATCGCCTTAACGGTACCAAACACGCTCTCGGTGCGGATTACATCTCCTGTTTTGAATGGTTTGCGAATCCCCATAGCAATACCCGCTATAAGATTCTCTGTCATATCCTGAAAGGCAAAACCAATAGCGAGGCCTACGATACCCGCACCGGCTAGTAATGAGGTGACCGTGCCTCTGAGGCCCAAGAAATCAAGGGCTACAAATAAACCTACGCATAACACGATAACCTTCACTATCGATGACATTAAGTCGGCGATTTGTGAAGACTCTAATGAACGTCGTAATAGTTTTCTGAGCATTGAACCGACAAGACGCGCCAGCAATGAAAATACAATGGTGATGATCACTGCGACAATGAAATTTGGAATATGGCTTATGATGATATCAACCCAGCCACCGAGCTTTTCTTCTATAAGTTTTTCGGCCTCACCGACGGTTGGTATTTTTAACATGCGACTACCTGATACATTAAGAAACATAACAAGTGTTTTGCAAAATAAGCGCCAGTTTCATACAAGCACAAAAAAGCCGTGCTTAGCACGGCTTTAACAAATTCTTTTAAACTCAGAATTAGTTTTGTTCTTCTCGTAAGAAAACAGGCTCTAATTCTTTTACTGTTGCATCGCTGCTAAAATAATAACCCGCAACGGTGAAATCTTTTAAATCACTTAATTGGGTAATTTTATTTTCAATGATGTAACGCGCCATCATGCCGCGAGCTTTTTTAGCATAAAAGCTGATCACTTTATATTGGCCGTTTTTACAGTCTTTAAAATGTGGGGTGATGATTTGTGCGTTTAATGCTTTTTTATCAACCGCTTTAAAATATTCGTTCGAAGCAAGGTTTACTAAATACTTGCTATCTTGCTCAGCAAGCACTGTATTAAGCTTTTCGGCGATGACACTGCCCCAAAACTGATATAAGTTTTTACCGCGTGGGTTTTCTAATTTAGTGCCCATCTCAAGGCGATAAGCTTGCATTAAATCTAATGGCTTAAGCACACCATAAAGGCCAGACAAAATACGTAAGTTTGACTGTGCGTAATCAAGGTCAGCATCGCTAAGAGTTTGCGCTTCTAAACCACCGTATACGTCACCATTAAATGCTAGCACCGCTTGTTTTGCATTATCTTGCGTAAATGGCTGTGACCACTCAGCGAATCGTGCTGCATTTAAACCAGCTAGTTTATCGCTGATTTTCATTAGGCTACCAATTTGAGCTGGTGTTAAATCACGGCAAACTGACATTAACTCTTCGCTGTGCTCGAGTAATTCAGGTTGAGTGAATTTATCGGTCGTGGCTGGTGTTTCGTAATCTAAATTTTTTGCTGGTGAAATAACAGTGATCATACTTAGCTATTGACTTGTAATTTGTTTGATGTCAATTTCAACATTAATTGAATCAAAATGCACGTTTTGTTTCGTCCTGCCTTAATCCGCTGCACTTTCATACATAATGCCTTAGTTTTCCAAATTGAGGACATTTGACCTATTAAACACTGTCATAGTGTTGCAGCATTAAGGCCGCTATAATGGATTTTCTATTAACTTGCTTGGAATGAGGAAAGCAAATGACTTCAGCACTACAAAGGCTTAAACAACATTCATCTATTGTTGCAGATACAGGTGATATCGAAGCTATCAAAAAGCACCAACCAGAAGATGCAACAACAAACCCATCTCTACTTTTAAAAGCCAGTGAAATTGAAGCGTATAAGCCTTATTTAGATAAAGCGTGGCAATATGCCAAAGAAACCGAGCAAGATGCAGCTAAACAACTTGAATTAGCATGTGATTACTTTGCTGTATTAATTGGTAAAGAAATTAGCGAAATCGTTCCGGGTTATATCTCAACAGAAGTTGACGCACGTTTATCATTTGATACCCAAGCGACTATCGACAAAGCACATACGTTACTGAGCCTTTACGAAAAAGAAGGCGTTAGCAAAGATAAAATCCTAATCAAAGTTGCATCAACTTGGGAAGGCATCAAAGCTGCAGAACAGCTTGAAAAAGAAGGCACTAAGTGTAACTTAACGCTGTTATTCTCTGAAGCACAAACTCGCGCATGTGCCGATGCGAATGTATTTTTAATTTCACCTTTTGTTGGCCGTATCCTAGACTGGCACGTTGCTAACGGCATGGAAAAACCAACAGATCCGCTAAACGATCCTGGTGTGCAGTCAGTACGTAGCATTTACGAATTCTACAAACGCCATGATTACAAAACGGTTGTTATGGGTGCAAGCTTCCGTAACACAGGCGAAATCATCGCGCTTACAGGTTGTGATAAGCTAACGATTAGCCCAGCACTTTTAGAAGAGCTTGGCCAATTAACAGATGCACAAGAATACCTACTAGAGAGCGACTTTACTGTTGAAGAAAAACCAGCACCATTAACTGAAAGCCAGTTCCGTTGGTTACACAACCAAGATGCTATGGCAACAGAGAAATTAGCTGAAGGTATCCGCTCTTTTGCTGAAGCTCAAATTGAATTAGAAGCTCGCTTCAAAGCGATGTAATTCACACGACATCATTTTTTAAAACGCCACCGCTAGGTGGCGTTTTTGTTTCTAAAAAATCTCCGCTCATTGATCTATTCATCTATCAATCACAGTTCTGTAACAGTATTGTCACTTTTTTATTCTATTTTTGAGCAGCCTGTGGTATAGGTATTTCCGAGGTTAAAAAAATCAATAGGAGAAGTTCATGGATAGCCTAGACGATATTTTAGAAATATTAGAAGGTCCTAGTACAACAAGAAAGACCTCTCAAAAAAACAAAAAAAGAAAATGGCGCGAAATCGAAGCTTTGAAAGATAAGCACAGACTTCGCAAAGAACTACAGGAGTTAGACTATTTCACTGAAAGCATTGAGCTTGATGAATTAGATTTTTAATTAAAGGCCCGTAAGGGCCTTTTGCATTTTTTCTATAGAATTTGTGGCAATGACCAATTGATTGGTGCTTTATTTTGATCAGTAAGTAGCTGGTTTGTCTTTGAAAAATGCTGACAACCAAAAAAGCCACGATGTGCAGAAAGCGGTGATGGATGCGGACCTTGGATCACATGATGACGCGAGGTATCAATGCGCTTACCCTTTTTCTGAGCATGTGCGCCCCAGAGCACAAACACCACACCGTCGCAGTGCTGATTGATAAGCGCAATCACTGCATCGGTAAATTGCTCCCAACCAAGGTGTTTATGAGAATTAGCCTGACCTTGCTCAACCGTTAGTACAGTGTTGAGTAAAAACACGCCTTGCTCAGCCCAACTTTGCAAATAGCCATGATGAGGTATCTCAAAACCTTCGATATCTGTTGCCAGTTCTTTGTACATGTTTTTCAAAGACGGCGGCAGCTTTTTAACTTCAGGCAATACCGAAAAACACAAGCCATGGGCTTGGCCTTCTCCGTGATAAGGATCTTGCCCTAAAATAACCACTTTGACTTCACTCAGAGGGGTGGCATCAAAAGCAGAGAATACCTGTTCATCTTTGGGATAAACGCTAACGCCTGCTGCGCGTCTATCGGCCACATATTGTAAGGTTTCTTGCATGTAGGGTTTAGCAAGCTCGGTATCTAGAAATGTTTGCCAATCGATCATTTTGAAGCCTGTATTTGCTGACGAGAAACGTCTATTTTACCACACATGTCGGTCAAACCATCAAGCATACGGGTTGTAAAACGGTGCAATAAGTCTGCGTTTACACTAATAAACTGGTTATGCTGCACCGCAGGTAGTTCAGGCCATTGTCGCCAATCAATTTTTGGCTGAGGCTTTTTCGATTTTTCATCTGGAATAATCACTACCTCTGGATTGGCAACCAATACATTTTCAATACTAATGCGCGGGTAGTCGGTATCGCTATTAGCAAACACATTATCCGCATGACAAATAGTTAATAGCTGATTGATCCAAGTGTTTCCGCCAACTGTCATCATTGGCTCAGGCCATAATTGATAAAACACCGAGACTTTCGGTTTGCCTTCTTGCGCTCTGCGAATAGCATTGAGTTTAGTTTCAAACTCTTTAGCTACTTTATTTGCCTTGGTTTGCAAATGCGTAAGCGTGCCTAGTTTACGTAGTTCATCAGCCACATTATCAACCTGATTTGGATTGCTATACGCTACCGGAATACCTAATTTTTCAATGTAAGCGAGATCTTCGGCTTTGTTACCCGTTTTCCAAGCCAGAACTAAGTCTGGTTTTAACGACAACAGCTTTTCCATGTTAATTCCGTAATAGCCGCCTACTCGTTCGATATCATTCGCTTGCTGAGGAAAGTCTGCATAGTCAACGGTACCGACAATGCGCTCTCCTGCTCCAATCGCAAATAGGTTTTCAACAATGTGCGGTGCTAAGGCTACGATACGCTGCGGCTCTTTAATTTCATGAGCCTGAGCCAATGCAGGCAAATAAAATAAAACACCTAAGAGTGCAAACTTGATGGTTCTCATGTTAAAAATCGAACCCTTTTTGCGCTTTTATTCCTGCATCAAAAGCGTGTTTTACGTTTCTGACTTCACTGACTGTATCAGCTAAGTCGGTTAGTTTACGGTGCGCACCACGACCTGTAATAATCACCGATTGCATAGCAGGACGAGAGCTAACGGCTTCTAGCACTTCGTCTAAATCAATATAGCCGTAGGTGATCATATAGGTTATTTCATCTAGCATAACGAGGTTAATTGACTCATCCTTCAGCATTCTTTTTGCTTCTTGCCATGTCACTTGCGCAGCAGCGGTATCTGACTCTTTGTTTTGTGTTTCCCAAGTAAAACCGGTGTTCATAATAACAAATTCAACCCCCGCTTTTTCGAGTAGGTTGCGTTCACCACACTCCCATGTGCCTTTAATAAACTGACATACAGCTGCTTTCATTCCGTGACCTACCGCACGTGCAACAGTACCAAACCCAGAAGTCGATTTCCCTTTACCGTTGCCAGTTATAACCTGAAAAATACCCTGCTCTTTTTGTGCAGCAGCAATCCGTTCGTCGACTTTTTCTTTTACTTTTTGCTGGCGTTGTTGGTGCTTATCTTGATTCTGTTCGCTCATTGTTGTTCCTTATGTCTCTAAACTGAAGTTCTCATAAATATTGATGATTTGTTCAATATCGAGATTCTCTGCTACTACACTAGCTAAACGGTTTAACTGCTGTTCACGGTTTAAGTTAATATCAATCGGCTTAATTTGGCTATTTGGTGCAAGCCAAGTTATTAGCTCAGATACGCCTTCAGGGGTATCGAACAAGCCATGTAAGTAAGTACCTGCTACTTGGTTATCATCACTAATAAAACCATCTACTTTGAATCCACTTGGGTGTTCATTAAAACTCAAAAATGGCTTATCAAGTGCCGGCCCTTGACTAATCCCGGCGTGAATTTCATAACCTGAAATTGCTTTATCGCGATTGTTTAAATGAAGAATGCCAGAGACTTGGCTTAGTACTTTTTGTTGCCCTAATTGCGTTTCAAAGTCAGCAAGTCCGAGTCCTTCAGCACTGCCTAAATTAGACTCCACAGCATATGGATCTGCAAGGTAGTTGCCTAACATCTGCAGCCCACCACATACTCCTAGCACTTTACCGCCATAGCGTAAATGACGTGTTATTTGTTTATGCCAACCTTCATTTTTTAAAAACGCTAAATCGCTCAGTACATTTTTACTGCCCGGAATAATAATCAGATCAACACTTGGAATAGCCTGGGTATGACGTACATACTGTAAATCGATTTCGGGTTGTAATCGCAGTGCATCAAAGTCTGTGTGATTACTAATATGAGGAAGTAGCAGCACTGCTATGCGTAATTGTGGTTTATCGATCTGATTAGTTATAGCAACGGCATCTTCAGCATCGAGTGCTAAGTCATGTAAATAAGGTAGCACCCCAAGCACTGGTTTATTGGTGTATTGCTCTAACCAATCAAGGCCACCTTGCAATAACGCAATATCCCCCCGAAAACGATTAATTACAAAGCCTTTAACGCGAGCCTGCTCTGACTCAGACAACAAGGCTAATGTTCCGACTAAATGGGCAAAAACGCCGCCTTTATCGATATCGGCAATGATGATCACTGGGCAATCAACCGCCTCAGCGTAACCCATATTAGCAATGTCGTTTTCTCGCAGGTTAATTTCTGCGGGGCTCCCAGCACCTTCCACAACCAGTAATTCAAAACGCTCACTTAAGCGCTGCTGCGAAGTAAGAACTGCATCCATCGCCACTTTTTTGTAGTCGTGATAACTGCCCGCTTCCATATTCGACAGCGCTTTACCATGAACGATTACCTGCGCCCCAGTATCACTGTTAGGTTTTAATAAGATAGGGTTAAAATCGACTTCTGCGGGGACTTTTGCGGCCACAGCTTGCAAAGCTTGTGCGCGACCTATCTCGCCACCATCTGCGGTTACGGCGCTATTTAGCGCCATATTTTGTGGCTTAAAGGGCGCAACCTTTATGCCTCGCTCTGCAAAGATCCGGCAAAGTGCTGCTACAAGGGTACTTTTACCTGCATCTGAGGTCGTGCCTTGCACCATTAATGTTTTCATCATTGTTCTCTTTTTAAAGTTTGTGCAAGACCTGCAATTACAAACTCAACACGTGCAACTTGCTGTGCTAAGGCTTGATGCAACCAACCTGAATGATCAACAAACTGACGGCTTAATTCACCGAGCGGCACAATGCCATGACCGACTTCATTGCTGACAAAAATCACCTCACCCGGCAATAGCGATAGCACATCGAGTAAGGCCGCTTTTTGCTCAAGCCAAAATGCTTCACCATGCTGGCATAAGCAATTACTCAACCATAAGGTTAAACAGTCCACTAGAATACAGTTTTCAGCTCGGCTATGTTGTTGTAGTGCTTTAGCCAAATACAAAGGCTCTTCGACAAGTTGCCAATGCTTAGCGCGCTCTGCTTGATGCCTGTTAATTCGGGCTGTCATTTCTTCATCACCCGCATTTGCTGTGGCAATGTAGATAAGCGGCTTGTTTGAATCTGTTGCCAGCTGCTCAGCAAAACGGCTTTTACCGCTGCGAGCACCGCCTAAAATTAAAGTATGTTGTTGGCTCATAATAAACTCACCAAGCAAAGGTAAGTAACAAGCTCAGATACTTGCTGGGCTGCTCCTAAGCAATCGCCGGTGTAGCCTGATAGCTGTTTTTCAAACCAGCGCTTCAATAGTAAGCGAGTAACACAAAGCACACTGATGAGTATTAATAATTGCCCTAAAGTGAAGCCAAAAAACAACCATGCAATTGCTAACACCGCACCGCCTGTTGCTAACAGTATTTGATAACTTTGCGTGCTTAAATGCATCGCAATTGGTTTTACTTTAGATGTGGCGTCCTGACTTACATAGTCCATGTCTGCAATTAAACTTGTTGCGACAACCCGACTTAAGCTTTGCCCTAAAACAAGTGCAATAATCACAGTACTGGTTACTTCACTAAGTGCTACAAGTGTTTGGTACTTAATTAATAAGGCCATCACAAGCGCTGCAGCACCATAGGTACCTAAGCGACTGTCTTTCATAATGCTCAGCTTATCTGCAACGTGCCAACCACCACCAAAGCCATCCCAGACATCAGCAAGGCCATCTTCATGAAATGCCCCTGTGATTATCAAGCTAAACGCCATAACTAACGCGACTGCAATGGCAGCAGGGAATAACCAACTTAACAGTAAAAAACTCAACGCTAAAAGTGCACCTAATATCACACCGACCAATGCAAAATAGCGGCTGGCCTGATTGAGTGCCTGACTCGATACTGCAAAGTTTAATTTAACGGGGATACGCGTTAAAAAACTAAGCGCTAGCAAAAATAGCTGAAGCTGACTTGGGATAGAATCAGAAGTGTGTTGTTCAGCGCTCATATCAGACAACTTGCTCAACATTGGCATCGGCAAAACTTGCCATGTCATTATAAAACGCCAAAGATGCTTGCAGTAAAGGTAAAGCAAGCGCAGCCCCGGTGCCCTCTCCTAAACGTAAATCAAGCTGCAATAATGGTGCTGCATGCAAGGCATTGAGCATTGCTTTATGCCCTTGTTCATCAGAGGCATGAGCAAATATCATGTAATCGCGAGCGTTTGCATTAATGTGAGTTGCAACAAGTGCCGCTGCAGTACAAATAAAGCCATCCACGATCACGGCCATGCCAAGCTCCGCAGCAGCTAAAATAGCACCGGTGATCTGAACAATTTCAAAACCACCTAATGCCGCAAGCGTCATTAATGGGTCGTCAAAATGAGCTTGATGCAATTGGAGGGCTTGCTCGACAACCTTGATTTTTTTAGCGATAACCTCGTCGCTCACACCTGTGCCTTTACCAACACATTGGCTGACTGGTAACGACAACAAGGCAGCCATTAATGCCGCAGCACTTGTGGTATTGCCAATGCCCATCTCACCAAAGGCGATGGTATTACAGCCTTGCTCATAGAGTGAATGAACTCGCTGCTTGGCTAATGCAAACCCTTTTTCAACCTGGCTAAGTGACATGGCCATTTCTGTATTCAGTGGTGCAGTGATGTCACCTAAACGCTGGTTATGCACACTTTTATCGTGTGAAGTACTGAGTGTTCCTGCATCAACAACTTCCAGCTGCCAGCCCAGCTGACGGCAAAACACGTTGATCGCAGCGCCTCCTGCTGCAAAGTTTGCCACCATTTGTGATGTAACGCTGCTAGGAGCAATTGACACACCTTGGCTTGCCACACCATGATCGCCCGCAAATACAATTAGAGAAGGGTTTGAAATAACCGGTTTAAAGGCAACTAGCGCCTGCTCACTATCAAGCTGCTTTGAAAAAATAAGCGTTAATTGTTTGGCACAACTTTCAAGCTGACCTAAAGCGCCTAGCGGCTTTGTTTTAAGGTCTATTTTTTGTTGAATTAAAGCTGAAAATTGCTGATTAAGAGGCATGATATTAAACATTAGCTACCTGCTCTGTTTACGAAAATAAAGTAAGAATAAAAAGAACACACTACCGATAGCGGCTGTGATCACACCAACAGGTAGTTCTTGGTTATTCAATAGGGTTCGGCATAACACATCGACCCACACCATAAAAATGCCACCTACCAAGGATGTCATAACTAAGTTATGGCTGCTGCCTTGCGGCGAAAAGTAGCGCACAATATGTGGGATCATCAGGCCGACAAAACCAACACCCCCACACATAGCAACAAGCACCGCTGTTATTAATGAACTTAGCAGCAGCATCATGATCCGAAAGCGTTGCACATGAATACCCAAAGTCGCTGCACTTTCATCACCGAGCAGCATTGCATTTAGCTGACGACGAAATGCAATCATCAGCGTCATACAGGCAATAATAACGGCAAATGGCAGCCAAAGAGTGTCCCACTGGGCACGAGAAAAACTGCCCATCGTCCAAAACAAAATGGCGGTGATGGCTTGCGGATCGCTAAAATAAAGCAGCAGACTAGTCAGAGCACTAAATAAAAAAGATAAAGCAACACCAGCGAGTAACATGGCTTCAACTTGGCCAACATGACGACGCCCTGCTATAGCAATAAGCAACAGCATAGAAAGTAAGCTTCCGGCAAATGCAGCAACTGACATACTAAAGCCAAAACTCACACCGGTTAGGGCTATAAAACACACCACACCAAATGAAGCCCCAGAAGAAATACCAAACAAGTAAGGGTCAGCAAGCGGGTTTCGGGTTACAGTCTGTAAAATTAGTCCTGCCAGAGCCAGCCCAGATCCCGCTAAAAATGCCAGCACCGTTCTTGGCATACGCAATTGCCAAATAATACGCTGTACAAATTCATCGCTACCTTGACTAAACAAGCCATTAAAAACATCACTCAGTGGCGTATTTGCAGCACCAAAGCTCAGTGCTAAAAAACAACTAATAAGCCCTACGACAACACATATACTTAAACGCATTGCATCAGTCATTTTGATGCTCCTGTGTCTGATAGCCATAAAAATAAGTGATGTGCGGAATAAACTTATCAGTACTTGATTGCGGGTGAGCAGATACCGCTGCGCAGACACCAAATACATCACTCAACAGCTGCTCAGTAAGAACCGCTTTTGGTTGCCCCTGACAAACCAAACACCCCTCATCAATCACGATGAGTTCATCACATAAACTCGCGGCAAGATTTAAGTCATGAAACGAGGCAAGCACAGTCACATCAAGGGACTTTGCTAATTCCATTATTTGAATTTGGTATTTAACATCAAGGTGACTGGTAGGCTCATCCATGATGAGCAACTTAGGTTGTTGTACGATAGAGCGTGCAATAAGCGCTCTTTGCTTTTCGCCACCTGAGAGCGAATCAAATGCTTGCTCACTATGATGAGACAAACCAACCTGCTCTATAGCTTGATATATTCGCTGCTTATCATTGGCAGAAGTGCCGCTGAAAAGTCGCTTATGAGGTGTTAAGCCTAAACTCACTACATCGAACAAAGACAAATTAAACTGCGATGGAGACTCTTGTAAAACCACAGCAACCTGCTTTGCATATTCATCAGCACTGATTTGCCAAATATCTTGACCGCTAAGCAGCACAACCCCTTGCTGAGGTTTCAAGTAACGATAAAGGCAACGCAGCAAGCTTGATTTACCCGCCCCATTAGGGCCGAGTAGACCGATAAATTGCCCTGCTTTTAACTCAAGGTTAATTGATTTAAGTATCGTTTTATTCGCAGTACCCCAACTTAAATCAGACACTGATATTAATGGCGCAGCGCTAAGGCTATTTTGTTGCAAGCTTATTCTCTCTTGGCGAGTAATCGCAACGCACAAGAAAGCACTGGTAAGTACCAGAAAATGACGTGAGTTGACCCGCTCGATGATTAATTGTTAGTGCTAAGTATCTGGCTGACCATTATTTAGATGGATTACAGTTGCGGGAACAGCTGGAGAATTTCACCCCATTCCATAGCATATGAGTATTATGGCGGGCTAAGTAAATAATTCAATGAATATCGCTCTAGATGGCTAAAAAACAATTTTAGGCCAAGCTTGTCCTTGTTCATCTATATATACATCAACTGTAATTAGCCCTGCATAAGGAATATGGAAAACATTTAAATGTGTGGCTGATTGTTTTGGCATCTGACAAACAATAGCGAGAATTTGTTTAATCACCCCAGCATGGCTAATTACCAATGACTGTTCATGCTTAGATTCACACAATGATTGCAAAAACGTGTGCCACCATGCCTCTACCCGAGCGTAAAAGTCTGCCATAGATTCACCATTAGGTACGTTTACTTGCCAAGGGTGCTGCCAAAAATCACCGATATGAGGTTTACTCGTTTGCTGCCAAAGCTGTTGGTAATCTTGGCCATCCCAATCACCAAAATTAAACTCTTTCAGGGCATTATTATACTGTACATGCCATAAGTGTTGTTTTGCTAAATAATCAGCGTGGACTGAGCAACGCTTTAGCGGAGAGCTATATATGGCATTTAAATTTATGAGCTCAGCAGAAGCTTGGCGCATTTGTTTAAGACCAAGCTCTGATAAATCGACATCGATTTGCCCAGAAAGAATTCCAGGCGTAGCGATTTCGCCATGGCGAAGAAAGTAAACTCGTGAAGTAAATGCGTCCATAATGTTCCTCAGTATACCAATAGTGAACGTTAACGCGTTTTATATACTCTGTCGACTTATGCTAAGGCTGTTATGCTCAGAGAGTTAAGCTAAACGCATTAAACGAACATCAAAATGCAGCACTGCATTTGCGCCAATCTTGCCACCGTTACCTTTTTTACCCCAAGCAAGCTCTGGGGGGATCACAAATTCATAACGAGAGCCGATATTCATTAATAGCAACCCTTCTCTTAACCCTTCTATAGCTTCGGATAATGCGAAAACCTCAGGCATACCCGCTTTATAACTGTCGGCAATGACACTGCCATCTGCAAGCATAATACGTTGATTAATAACCACTGTATCGAACTCTGATACGCTCTCTCCTGCAACATCATCAATCACTTTATACATTAAACCCGACGGGCATAGATGCGTATCTGGATGCGATGAGAACTTAGCAATAAATGCTTCACTATTTTTACGATTTAAACCTGAAGAGCCTTTTGACTTGGTCGTTTTCTTACGAGACACAGCAAACCTTAATTGTATTACAAATATAAAACGCTTTATCGCATAACAAGGTAAGTGAAGCAAGTTTGTGAGAGTAAAGTTGCAAGTTAGAGAGGGGAAAGATACGAGTTAGAAAGAGTAAAGTTTGAGGATCTGGCGTAGGTTGGGTAGAGCGCAGCGAAACCCAACACAGAGCTATCAGCTTTCAGCCGTCAGCGTTCAGCCGCACGGTGGGGTTGTTTGGTGCTGCGTCTCCCTCTGCCGGAGGCTTTAGGCTTTAGGCTTTAGGTAAAGTGTGCTTGTAGGATTGGCTTTAGCCATGAATATGTTTGTTCTGGTCTGAATTCGACTGAAGTGCCTCCTACGGGGTTTTGTTGCTGAGGGTGACTCAGTTACATAACAACCCGGTAGATCAACTAACATCTATTATCTGACGTCTGATGTCTCCTGTCTATTCGGCACTGAAGTGCCTCCTACGGGGATGTTGCTGAGGGAGTCTCGGTACTAAACAACCACACAGTTCAACTGACATCTAACCTCTGATATCTCTGTATTTCAGCTGACGTCTGACGGCTGAAAGCTGATAGCTAAAACGAAAAAAGCCCGACTCTTTCGAATCGGGCTTTCTCTAATTTGGATCCTGGCGATGTCCTACTTTCACATGGCAAATGCCACACTATCATCGGCGCTGTTTCGTTTCACTACTGAGTTCGGCATGGGGTCAGGTGGGTCCAAAACGCTATTGTCACCAAGAAAATTCTTTTCAATTTTCTTATTATTTTTAATTTAAAGTCTTGCGACTGAATTTGGAGCCTGGCGATGTCCTACTTTCACATGGCAAATGCCACACTATCATCGGCGCTGTTTCGTTTCACTACTGAGTTCGGCATGGGGTCAGGTGGGTCCAAAACGCTATTGTCACCAAGCAAATTTGGTTTTAATTCGCTCATCAGAGCAAATTAATAAATTCGGAATTCTGATATCAAGTAAATGTCTACTTTAGTGTCTTAACTTCTGTCTGTTACGC
>NZ_LRRU01000021.1 GCF_001641615.1 Pseudoalteromonas gelatinilytica | reverse complement strand
TTCTGAGCTAATCGTAGAGACTCAAGTTAAATGGTGGAGATAATATGAGGTATTTAATTTTTATCCTTTTATTCCAAAGCGGCATTTGCATGGCGTTGCAGCCTATATCTGAATATTGTGAAGGCTCTTATCTGTTAGGCCGAATCGGAGGTGATATTTTTACAGCAAACAAATGCCTAGTATATGGTTACACTGCTGAGGATATGACTTTCTTTAAGAATAGAAACACAAGTATTGAATTCGATGATATTAAACCTTCAATAGAAAAGTTTATCAATATTGTCAATTCTGAAGTAGATTCATTTTTAGATAAACAAAAAGCTTTTGATGAATACACTGGAGTGATAGATAGTTTCTCAGTGCCTCTATTTGGGAGCTATGATGAATTCGAAGATGCTAAAGCTTCATTAGTATTTTCGATTAACTACACAACTCATTGTAACATATCAGTGTTAGATTACAGTGGAGGTGATAAATTTATGATTGGATATAAACTAAATCGCATGACTGATGAAGGTAAATACAACTATGATTATTTGTATATAGAGCTCCCTAAAGAAGCAAAAATAAATAAAGCGGATAGTGATGGTTTAATAGATGCTTTTTGTCATAATGATTTAAGCTTTAAAAATAAAGAATAATGGTAAGTAGCTTTTATCTATCCAAAGAGGTTAAGCTACATTTTTCCTTCTAAATCATAATAACCAATGCAGTTTAGTCTTTAGTTGAGGCAAATATAAAAGACCTTTAGCTATGTAGGCTGGCCGTTGTATTGATAATCCATAATCTCGATTTTGTTTTTCAAATTTAATGAGTGTTTTTATGAAAGTCTTTGGAAAACTATTTTTAGTTATCTTTATTGTATTAACTTTATTTTGGTACATAACAAAAGATGCTGGTGTATTTATTAAAAATCAGTTTGAGCCTTTTTATTTTCACTTTGATACAGAATTTAGTTCAATAAGAACACAGGAAGGTGTTGCTTACTCTGAGTACACTTATGATCAAGGTTTTAAATCAGTATTGATTGGCGCCGGAGATGAATTTGAAAGTGGTACTTTATTTTTTGACGGTGGGCTTTTAATTATAGAAGTCAGTCTTTTTAAAAAGTTTTTGGGTTTTTCTGATTATTGCCTTATTTCAGCAAAGTTTAGAGGAGAGAAGGTATTGGTTTTGAAGACGAGCGCTGAATATGCCGGTGCTGAATTTGGAGGGAAAGTCAATTATAAGTGTAATTTTGATAAGTAAAGAGACATGGTTATCTCTACCATCATCATAAAAAATGTACACCAAAATTTGAGAATACGGTTAAGCTTTACTTTCCCTAACTGAATTATGAAAACCATTTAAATTTAAGCTATTAGTTGAGAGAAAAATACAAGCCCAGACCTCATATGTGCATATCGCACACTTGCATAATTAATAAAGGAATATAGGTAATTCAATGGAGCAATCTTCAAATAACAAAGCATTAGCCTGCTTTATTTTGTATGGTGCACCCCTTGTACTTTTAGCTAAACATGGCTGGCAATTAGGTATTTTGATGTGCTTATTGTTTCTGGGGAGCTATTGCCTTTTACCCCACATTAAAAATATTCGTAGTAATGTCAGAACATTAGATAAGCATGTTTTTGTATCGTATATTGTTGTAATTGCTTTATTTGCAGCAGTTGATATGTTTTCTAAACCTCATTACTGGAAAACTATTATCATTTTGATACTTGGATTTCTTTCACTAGTACAATTGAAAAAGTTGCAACAATATTTTTTAGAAATGGGATGATTATGCATACTAAGTGGGGTTAAGTCTTACAGTTTTACAAATTTTGGTGAGCAAGTTACTTTTTAGTTATTAGTGACAGTCAGGACTTAAAGCTTACTCTAGGTTTAAAGCACTATTTTCATATTAACAAACAGGCTCAGGTATTTCTTTTTGGTTTTTAGCTAGTCCAATGTCATATATAAGCAATGGTTTAATAGAAGTTCTCAACGTGTAGGGCATTTTACGATGGGCAAGCACAAGCTCAAGAATGGCTTGAAATCGGCAAAGTGTTACCCCTATTTGGAAAATCTAAAGCAACATCAAGCCTTAAGTTTGCGCTATTTGTCGAGCAAGGAAAAGAATTGGATGATTATTTTAATTACACTATTCGCGTGTTAGTAAGATTGTTGCAAAAGGCAGACCTGACCCCTAGATGCTTGCTGACACTGCTACAATTTCAATGACTCCAGCAGGTAAATAATGGACAAAATATTAGAAAAATTTTTACGAAAGCGTAAGCTGACGATAAAAAATCCTGAAAAGTATAGAAAGGTTTATATAAATAATACAAAAGAGCTTAATTTTTATATTGAGCAAGGAGAAACGAAAAGAGGTATACCTAGCAATGAAAAATTACCGTTTTTTAACTGGGAGGTATTAAATACGGAACTGTTAATTCCATGTGATTATTATGAGATGGATGCACAAGCTAGTTTTGTAGATGATAATTTACTAGATTTAGGTAAATTAAATATATGTTTAAGTTATGGATATTACATGCTTACAATACAAAGCTATAAGTTCAAGCGCTTTAGGTATCGCTTTAGTCGTGAACCTTTAAGGTTGGTATCACCAACATCGGTATTTCAGCTAAGTATTGCAGTGATATTGCATAATAATGAATATGCTTGCCAAATTTATACGTTATTTCAAGCAGGTTACATGAAGCACTGGGTGAATAGATCAAAAAGTCACATTGGTGATTTTATTATCTTGCTGTTTGATAAGGTAGAAGGTGGCAATACCCTAAAGCCGATCGTAGATGATTTTGCTTATCAAGCTATTTTAGATAACTGGGATAGTACAGACTTAACAAAAGTTACCGCTTATCTAAATCAGTTATGTGATGATCAAGTCGCTCAGGTTGCATCACCACCGAGTAAGATGTTTTTTGAGTTCGATAATATGAACTGGCAATTTACACCTTATGCTGCACTTATGCTGCTAACGCTAAGAGCACAACATGGCCTTGAGAACCCTGATTTTGAGCACCCAGGTTTTGGCAATGTGACTTCTTTGCTATTAACGCAGCCTGTAGCCCCTAAAAAAGATGAGGTCCTTGAACAGCTTGTAGTCAAGTTGCATGAGCAAGGCTTTGATGAAAAAGCGTTACTAGCGTAGTGTGTGATGAGACTTTATAAAACTCTAAATCTAAAAGGGTCAGGTCTTTCTTTTTACCTTTAATCTAGTCCAATATTGTTTATAAGCAATGGTTTAATAGAAATTCTTAATGTGTTGAAAAGAGTTGGGTGATTATCTTGAGCTTCATTACTCCTACTCAAGCGCGAGTCGGGTAGTGGCAAAAAGCAAGACCTGACACCGTGTGTAGGTTCTTGTTTTCTCTTTCGTGGATTATGGTTAAGCACTATGCCAAACAACGTAACAGCTTTATTCTGAGCTAATCGTAGAGACTCAAGTTAAATGGTGGAGATAATATGAGGTATTTAATTTTTATCCTTTTATTCCAAAGCGGCATTTGCATGGCGTTGCAGCCTATATCTGAATATTGTGAAGGCTCTTATCTGTTAGGCCGAATCGGAGGTGATATTTTTACAGCAAACAAATGCCTAGTATATGGTTACACTGCTGAGGATATGACTTTCTTTAAGAATAGAAACACAAGTATTGAATTCGATGATATTAAACCTTCAATAGAAAAGTTTATCAATATTGTCAATTCTGAAGTAGATTCATTTTTAGATAAACAAAAAGCTTTTGATGAATACACTGGAGTGATAGATAGTTTCTCAGTGCCTCTATTTGGGAGCTATGATGAATTCGAAGATGCTAAAGCTTCATTAGTATTTTCGATTAACTACACAACTCATTGTAACATATCAGTGTTAGATTACAGTGGAGGTGATAAATTTATGATTGGATATAAACTAAATCGCATGACTGATGAAGGTAAATACAACTATGATTATTTGTATATAGAGCTCCCTAAAGAAGCAAAAATAAATAAAGCGGATAGTGATGGTTTAATAGATGCTTTTTGTCATAATGATTTAAGCTTTAAAAATAAAGAATAATGGTAAGTAGCTTTTATCTATCCAAAGAGGT
>NZ_LRRU01000020.1:919484-931515 GCF_001641615.1 Pseudoalteromonas gelatinilytica | reverse complement strand
TGGGCTGATACTTTATTAGGGATCTACATATGTAGATCCCTTTTTATTTATGTACATAAAATCATAGGGTTAACATTAAAACTTACGCAAAAAAAACATTCGCGAGCAGATGTATTTTCTATATATTCAATAGCTTAAGTAGTTAATTGAAATTTTTCTAATTATTACTAGAATTGATCGCTAGGGGGATCAATGGACAGAGTAGTAATAATAGATACAGAGACAACTGGCTTGTCTCCACGCAAGGGCAAGCATCGCATTGTTAACCTTGCTGCCGTAGAAATAATTGATGGCGATATCACAGGCAGCATCTTCCACTACTTCTAAAACCCTGAAGGTAAGAAGAGTACGTCGGAAGCCCACGCGGTACACCAAATTGAAGATTCATTTTTGCTTGATAAGCCAACGTTCTGCCAAATAGCTGAAGAATTTCTAGAGTTCATAGATGGTGCACGACTTTCCTTTTACAATTCAGAATTTGATGTTGATTTCCTGCAATCAGAAATTGATCGATGTGGACTAGATATTGTCTTCAATAGAGATTACGACGTATCTTGCTTGATGAGGGATTTTGCCAATAGGGAAAACTATGGGAAATGGGTCAAATTAGATAATGCTTGCATACGTTATGGTATAGACATTACTGAAAGAAAATCACACGGTGCCGCAATAGATGCCTTTATTACAGCGGAGCTGTACCTGAAGTTTCATTATTCGAGTGACAAACCACTTGCGAAGACACCGCATCAAAATGAACGTGTCGAGCCTACAGCCTTTCCAATCCCAAGAGCCTACAAAGATCCTATCACTGGTAAAGCTATTCAGCTTAACTACTGTAAGAACCCAAACTGCCGAAACTATGGTGTAGCCGCACTTAATCCCAAACGCAAAGCTGATGGCTCTATAATGCGAGGGTTAGGTAATGATTATAGGTTTACTAAAACAAAGATAGGTCGCGTGTTAACTTGCATCATCTGCGGCACAAGTACAAAACTGATAAACAACAAAGCTTTCGTTGAAGAGTCAAATAGGCAAAAGCAAATATTTTCCAATAAAGAGATTTGTTGCCCTGATAAGAAACTTGAAACATCACGACGACGAACTAGGCCATGTCGAAATGCGGTGGTAAATTGGTTAGATAAGCCTAAGCGTTACACCTTAAGAGGCACAGTACCGTCAACAGTAGAGTCATTGAAGTATCGAGAAGCCCAAAGGATTGAATGCAATGCCTGTCACAATCCTTTCAACGTACCGTTGAACGCTGAGTATGGTCAAAAGAGAGCTGATATCAATGGAATATTGTTCAGAATGCTTATTAACAAAGGTATCGTCAACAGAATGGAAGAAATTTTGGATGTGCCTATCACTTTAATTTACCACCGTATCGAGTTTTTCTTTAACCAGTGTGTTGAGTTTGACCGTTGGCACATACAGAACAACATTCAGGCTTTAAAAGGCAAAACCCTAGAAGTTAGTATGGACAGGCAGCACTACCTGTCTAACTGGAGTGATAAGAAGGACAGTCGCCCTACGAAACTGGTAAATACTTCAACGGTAGACAATAAAACTCGATTTGTATTTGCTAGTACAGTTAACTTCGACACCACCTCAGACTGGGAAGTAATTAAAAGAGACATTAGCAGATGTAGTGATCTTAAGAAGCCTGAACACAAGAGAAGGTATGGTCAGTACGTTCTATCCAATCAAGAAGTCGAAACTGATGACGTTGATGATACCCTGCCTCTGAAAGCACCAAATAAAAATTTACTAGTGCAACAAACTTATTCTCTCATGGCACACCTTGAAGTGATAAAACAGTACGTAAATGAGGCGCGTTACACTCGTTTATTCGCAGATGCCGACGAAGGCTTTGAACTTGGTATTGGGTTAGTGATGAAAGAACAGATTGCGGCCAGCAAACTCTACCCTGTGCTTGTAAAAGCAGAAAGGAACAATGCCAGCCAAATGCAAGACAAGCGTGCCTGGTCAGAACAAGTTCTTCTTAAGCATGGGATTACTATGAGCGACATAAAGAGGGCCAAAGTTGATAGAGAAAAACTAGCTCAAATATCGCAACAATATTGGGCTGCCGAGATGCACAAACGTACTATTGAATCAGGATCGGCTAAATCAGAGTGGTTAGTTCATCCATTTCCTAAATCTAGACATTCTGTTCAAGTAAAACCATTAGTAGGCTTTCATGGCGCTATATCTGTTAGCCAAACGCTATCTGAGAATTTGTTAGATGTATCTACATATGGAGTTGATAACTACTTTCAAATGATACGCCGCCGAATCAATATGTTCGAGCGACCAATAACATCAGCCACAAACAGTAAACGATGGAATGGCTACGCTTCATACAACCCTAAATGGGCGGTTATGATTATTGAGATATTGAGGGTCTACAACAACTACGTATTGACCGACGAAAAGTCACTTAAAAACAAAGGACTGTATCAGGAAGCAACAACACCAGCTCAAAAGCTTGGCATTACAGATAAGAAATATACAATAGAAGATATTCTAGACTTTACAGTCGCGAGCAAAATTAAAAACTTACAATAAGGAAGTCAATGATTAAAGGAATAGAGAACAGAGCTAAGCTAGCTGTCGGGGTGTCGGCATTCGCTATATTAATAATGGCATTTCAATGGTCAATCATTGATTGGATAACTCCTTTCTTGATGATGCCGTTGATGCTTGTGGTATTTATTGTCTTTTTAACGGGACTCGGTTTTAGCATTTCATGTCTTTTTAAGTTCAAAGAAATTAGGTGGTTGGCAACAATTCCCTTAGCAGTCCAATTGGTTGCCCTTGCTGTACTAGAGTTTGTTCCGTTTACGAAGCTCTGGATAAATGCAGATTTCCACTTATATGAATCTCAACGTCAAGAAGTCGTCGCAAGGGTTTACTCTGGCGAGCTTGTCTCTAATGTACAACATAATTCATCGTTAATAGCACTAGGCTCTGAGTATTCAAAAATATCAATGGGCGGAAATGAGATTGTGGTTCAAGATATCGACGGTTCGAAATACGTTTTCTTCTACACCTTTAGAGGGATATTGGACAACTATTCTGGTTTTTTATATGTCCCTGACGGCGGCGACCCAAGGAGCTATGCGGATTTAGATGAAGAAGATGTAACTCAAATAATAAAATACGCAGACAATTGGTACTACACCTCACACCATTAATTACAGTAGACCTACTAACCTATTGTTTTTAATGAGGATATACCTGCTCTCGAATGTAATTTTCGACATATCTTGATGGCTAAGCATTTGATTTCACGTTGAAATAAAAAAGGGATCTGAGTATTCAGATCCCTAATAAAGTATCAGCCCATCATTAAGAAGCCTTTTTTAATTGCCTGCTAAAGTAGTTGAATAGATTAACCTCAACGCAAACCTTATTGAAGGTAAAGTAGCTGAAACTTTTAAAGTAATTTGCTCTTTCGAACATGCACGTTGCAGTGTAATAGCTAGCTAATCTTGCGTTGACAAAATTGTTCAATAGCTGTACAAATTCATCAGTACCCTTTTTGGGTCTTTTGTTGTTGAAGTAGTAAAGCCTCATCTCATTTTTTAAAATGAACTCCTATAGCCCTCAGAAAACCTTCTGAAAATGAGGTTATTTCTTTTATTTGGTTATTTTAAAGTTGCATTACTAAAAGGATTTTTGAATGTACAAACTAATATTATTGTTTATTATTTTTTCGGGAATATCTTTGTCTGCTTTTGGTCAGGCAGAAGTTGAAATCTGCAATAATTGCTCTCAACATCAAAAAGACAAGATCGCAAGGTTAAGCGTTAACTCTGATACTAAAGTTGTTATTGTGGTCGATATGCTTAATGAAACAGCATTAAAATACGATACTCACTTCATTGAAGATCGGTATGGTGAGTCAGTAGTTAATGTTTCTTTGTCTGAGCTTAGTAATGATGAACTTTTTGATTTAGACCTTCTCTATGAATACCGCAAAGAGTTAGTACGTGTAATAACGCGTGCTTCTGAAAAGAGTATGCTTAAAAATGGGCAAAGTACTCAACGTAATATATCAACCCCTAAGCAAACTAATACCAATGCAAATGATAATTCCCCGTTAGGAAAGGAGATTGAAGTCAAGGGAAGTCCCTATGACTTTTTGCTTGCCAGTTATTTTAGAAATGATGTTTATGACTTTTATTTTGCGGGTGAGACATCAGCTTTAGCAAAAATTTTATTACCAACTAAGGGAACAATTAAATTTCCGAATATGAATAAGTTAAAGCTATATGTTCGTATAAACTTTTATAGTGATGATTTTGCTAAAAGCCTAAATGGCTTTATTAGCGTAACACTAAATCCAGTAATTAAGTCATTTAATATTTTAGGTGGGCGAGATGGATTTAAAAACTCAATTCCTTTGAACCATGACGAAATTAGTGGTCATGATTTTATATTTGCCAATGCTAAGAGCGAAGATAAAAATGAGAGCGAAAGAAATGAACATGCCAAGTTTGAAAGATACTCTAGTTCACTAGAGGGGGGAGTTAGTTGCCGAGTTGTGGAAACCAAAACGAAGGGAAATAACAAAATATACACTTATCAATGCTAGCGTTATAAGTTAAAGAGTGGAGTTACCACTCTTTAACTGTCGTCTAAACTTTTATTTGTTGTTTTTAACCCTAACAAGCACACCAACAGCACCGAGTAATATCACTACAATCCATACCGGCCAATTGCCATATTGGCTATAAATGCTATCGCCTTTAATTAACGAGATATTGGCTTCGAGTGCATCCGCTTTAAATTGCGGCATAGCCAATTGTGATTTAGTGATGGGGTCGTAAACGGCACTAATACCATTATTCGTCACGCGAATTAGCGGGCGCTGTAACTCTAGGGCGCGCATACGCGCTATTTGCATATGTTGATGCGGGCCATGCGAGTCACCAAACCATGCATCGTTACTCACCGTGAATAAGATGTCGGAGTCACTGCGATAATTACCACGAACTAAATCAGCAAAGGCAATTTCATAGCAAATAGCCGGTAAGATATTTAAGCCATTTGCACGTAAATTGTTTTGCACTTCATCACCTCGAGTGAAGGATGACATAGGCAAATCAAACAGTGGTGCGATAGGGCGTAAGAAGTCTTGGAACGGCACAAACTCACCAATGGGTAATAACTGATGCTTTTGATAGCGGTTTTTACCTAAATATTGATAGTGGCCTTCACTGTCATCATGCTCTTTTTTACCCAGCACAATGAGCGTATTAAAAATGTTACGCGTGTCGTATTGATAGTCAACAATACCGGTAATGAGTGCGGTGTTATTAAACGTGGCAGCACTATCAAGGCCTGTTAAATACTCGGTTGATAAAGCTTCAAGCTCAGGAACTGCAGCTTCTGGCCAGACAATTAAATCAGCATTCCAATGCAGGCGAGTCATATCTTGGTATTTGCTCATCGTCGTCCAAAACTCAGACGGCTCAAAGCGAAGATGCTGTTTAATATTACCCTGCACTAGTACAGTTTTTATGGTTTTGTCTTGGTGATGTAGCTGAGTGCTGCTTGCAATCGCATATAAGCCTGCTAGGAAGACTACAGAGGCGATAAGAGGTTTGCCATCTTTATTAGCTAGGCGATATAAAGCAAAAGCAATAAGCACGCATACCAGTGTGATACCAAACTCGCCGATTACTGGGGCTAAAAAATTGAGTGGGCTATCGGTTTGTGTGTAACCAAAGCTCAACCATGGGAAGCCTGTCAGCAATGTGCCACGTAAGTACTCTGTAGTGGCTACAGCGGCAAGTAACCAACAGATAAAGCTGTATGGGCCTTTAGCAAGGCGTGTAGTCAGCCAAGCGGCTAATGCAGGATACAGAGCTAAATAAGCACATAGCAACACCATTAACGACATCGATGCGATTAATGGCATGCCACCAAAGGTCGCTATTGATACATGCACCCAACTAATACCCGCGCCAAACCAGCCTAAACCAAATAAAAAGGCATATTTAGCGCTTTGTTTTGCGGCTAATTTACCGTTTGCCAGTGGATTAATACAGTAGAGTAGAGCACCAAGAGATAGAAAGGTTAAAAACCAAAGGTTATAGGGAGCGTAACTTAGGGTTAAAAAGAGGCCCGCAACAAGTGCGAGCCAGGCTTTTTTATCTTTTGCAAGGTGGCTTAGGTTAGTTAGCAGTTTCTTCACTGTCGTTATCATCAGCCTTTGGAATGGTGACTTGCAATTGTAAGATGCGGCGGTTATCAGAGTTAGTGACTTTAAACTGTAAGCCTTCTACCTCGATTGTTTCACCACGGCTTGGCATATGACCAAATGCGTGTAAAACAATACCCCCTATGGTGTCAGCATCTGAAGTGCTGTAACCGGTTTTAAAATATTCATTGAAGTCGTCAACTTCTGTCAGTGCTTGCACCGCATAAACGTGTTTAGCAACTTGGCGAATATCTTGTTGTTCTTCGCTTTCGTCGTGTTCGTCTTCGATTTCACCCACGATGATTTCGAGAATATCTTCGATGGTCACAAGGCCAGACACACCACCATACTCATCAATAACGATAGCCATATGGTAACGCTGTTGACGGAACTCATTAAGCAGCGTGTCTACACGTTTACTTTCAGGCACAACGACAGCTGGGCGTAGAAAGCCACGTAATGAAGGTAACTGCTCATCTTTGTTTAAGATAAGCGGTAATAAATCTTTTGCGAGGAGAATACCTTCTACATGGTCTTTGTCTTCACACACCACAGGAAAACGTGAATGTGTTGAGTCAACCATCATAGGTAATAGCTCTTCTAAAGGTGTATCAACCTCTAAGGTTACCATTTGTGAGCGAGGGATCATGATATCCCGCACTTTTAGCTCTGATACACCTAGTACCCCTTCAATCATTTCTTTGGTTTCAGGGTCGATAAGGTCGCGTTCTTGCGCATCGGCAATTACTTCTACCAGCTCTTCTCTATTCTGGGGTTCCCCTTGCAACATTTGGGCTATGCGGCCCAGCCACGTTTTGCCAGAAGAACCCTGGCTAGTTTGCGAGTTGTCGTCGCTCATTGCGTCTAATTGCTCCGTTAATTTAAATATCGTCTCGATATGGGTCAGCGATGTTCAGATCGGCAAGTAATTGCTTTTCTATGCTTTCCATTTCGAGTGCATCTTCGTCCTTTATATGGTCAAATCCAAGTAAATGCAAGCATCCATGAATAACCATATGGGCAAAATGGTCGTGAAAGGTCTTTTCTTGCTCAATTGACTCGGCTAAAACAATGGCCGGACAAATGATTAAATCACCCACTAAAGGTAACTCAATACCCGGTGGTGCTTCAAATGGAAAAGATAAGACATTAGTCGGTTTATCTTTGCCACGGTAATCATTATTGAGCTGCTGACTTTGTGCTTCATCGCTGATCACAATAGTCAGTTCTGCGTCTTCACGATAATGACTGAGGGCTTTATCAGCCCAAAGTTGAAATTGTTCAAAGCTTGGTAAGTTGTCAAACTCACAGGCTATTTGTAAATCTAATTCGGTCACGAGTTTGCTTCTTGTTGGTTTGCTTGTGCTTCTTTAGCTCGTTGCTTTTCAGCGCGCTTTAATCGTTCTGCTTCATCATTGCGCTCATAGGCTTCAACGATACGGGCAACAACGGGGTGACGCACGACATCGTGTGATTGGAAGAAATTAAAGCTAATTTCATCCACACCGTTTAATACTTCGATAGCATGACGAAGGCCTGAGCGAGCACCGCGCGGTAAGTCGACTTGCGTGATATCGCCGGTGATCACTGCTTTTGAATTAAAACCGATACGGGTTAAGAACATTTTCATTTGTTCAGCAGTGGTGTTTTGGCTTTCATCAAGAATGATAAACGCATCATTGAGTGTACGACCACGCATGTAGGCAAGGGGCGCAACTTCAATCACGTTTTTCTCAATCAGTTTTTCGACGCGCTCAAAACCAAGCATTTCAAATAATGCATCGTATAAAGGGCGTAAATACGGGTCGATTTTTTGACTTAGATCACCAGGTAAGAAGCCTAGTTTTTCACCTGCTTCAACCGCCGGACGGGTGAGTAGAATACGGCGAATTTCTTGACGCTCTAAGGCATCAACTGCCGCAGCAACCGCCAAATAGGTTTTACCTGTACCAGCAGGGCCAATACCAAATGTTATATCGTGATGAAGTATATTCGCGACATACACGCCTTGGTTGTCGTTACGTGGTTTAATTACACCACGGCGAGTTTTGATTACGATGTCTTTACCGTATACACCTGGGTTTTCATCTTGTTCTAAGGCATTTGACTCGCTAATAGCCAAATGCACGGCTTCAGGTTCAATTTCGCCAATCAGGCCGCGAATCGGTTGAGTGTCAATATAGAGGTTTTTTAGTATCTCAACAGCCGCTGCTGCAAGGTGCAGTTTACCGGTTACTCTGAAGAAATTATCACGGTGAGCAATCTCGACACCGATGCGGCGCTCAATTTGCTTAATGTTTTCGTCAAACGGACCACATAAAGATGAAAGGCGTTTGTTGTCGGCGGGTTCTAAATAAATCTCTAATGTTTTTAACTGATTACTCAAAATTGCTTCCTATTGATGGGTGCAGGCGGTGCCTGCACCAAGTGTCACCCTAAGGTACGAAAGTAGCAACGCCAATTTCGTTAGGGGCCGCAGCGGCCTCTGCTTCAGCTGCTTTACTTAGAATTGCTGAAGGTGCCACATCGCGACGTAAGTTCATTTCTGATTCTGTACGAATTAATTCACCACGTAAAGAGTTTGGCAGTGCTTCAGTGATACGAACATCAACGAATTGACCGATCACTGAATGAGGGCCCTCAAAGTTAACTACACGGTTGTTCTCAGTACGGCCGCGTAATTCCATTGGGTTCTTCTTAGAAGGACCTTCAACTAGGATACGTTGCTCAGTACCAAACATTTGGCGGCTAATTTGCTGCGCCATTTGCGTGATGCGGTTTTGTAATACGTATAAACGCTCTTTTTTCTCTTGCTCTGTTACGTCATCTGGTAAATCAGCAGCAGGCGTACCTGGGCGCGCACTGTAGATGAAGCTAAAGCTCATATCAAAACCGATATCATTGATAAGGTTCATGGTTGCTTCAAAGTCAGCTTTACTTTCGCCAGGGAAACCAATGATAAAATCTGATGACATGCTTAGGTTAGGGCGAATTTTACGTAACTTACGAATTGTCGATTTGTACTCGATTGCAGTATGACCACGTTTCATAAGGTTAAGAATACGGTCTGAACCACTTTGCACTGGTAAGTGTAGGTGATCAACAAGCTCAGGCACATCAGCATAAGCATCGATGATATCTGGTGTAAATTCTACAGGGTGTGAAGTGGTGTAACGAATACGGTCAATACCGTCAATCGCTGCTACATAACGTAATAAGTCAGAGAAGTAACAAATTTCGCCGTCGTGTGTTTCACCACGATACGCATTTACGTTTTGGCCAAGTAGGTTTACTTCACGTACACCTTGCTCTGCAAGTTGTGCGACTTCAAGTAAAACGTCATCAAGTGGACGACTTACTTCTTCACCACGAGTATAAGGAACTACGCAGAATGTACAGTATTTAGAGCAACCTTCCATAATTGATACAAATGCAGAAGGACCTTCAGCTTTTGGCTCAGGAAGGCGGTCGAACTTTTCGATTTCTGGGAATGAAACGTCAACGACCGATGTGCTATCGCCACTTTGTACTTGCTTAATCATTTCAGGTAAGCGGTGTAATGTTTGCGGGCCAAAGATTACATCAACAAACGGCGCACGCTGACGAATAGAGTCGCCTTCTTGCGATGCAACACAACCACCAACACCAATGATTAAGTCAGGTTTGTCATCTTTTAATAGCTTCCAACGGCCAAGCTGATGGAATACTTTTTCTTGTGCCTTTTCACGGATTGAACAAGTATTGAGTAAGATCACGTCAGCGTCTTCAGCTTCTTCAGTTAACTGATAGCCGTTAGTCGCATCTAGTAGATCAGCCATTTTCTGAGAGTCGTACTCGTTCATCTGACAACCCCAGGTTTTAATATGCAGCTTTTTACTCATTGAAATATAGCCTCGTTTTCAATTCGGTAGTGACACAAAAATGTGTTAGAAACAGGATTAAGTGGCAAGTATGCCGACTTAAAGGACGCGTATTTTAGCTGGATACCCGCACAGATCCAAGTATAGTTTTTATCTTTGTGGTGTGAAATCAAACAAGTCACTGTTTTGAAATTCTTAAGCAGTAAATGCACTGACACTGATTATTGAATTACGTTACAATTTGTCGCGTATTTAAATAGCCAAATGAGCGAATATTAAATGAATAAAAATAAGGTAATTGTTGTCGGTGGTGGCATGGTCGGTGCTGCTACAGCGGTAAAACTGGCAAAACAGGGTAGGGATGTCACCGTTATTGAAAAGCACCTTATCGATGCCGATCATATTCTTAGCTCAGATAAGGTCGATATTCGCATTTCGGCTATTAATCGTTTTTCAGAAAATTTACTCGATGACCTTGGTGCCATGCCATTGCTAAGAGAAAATCGCATTGCGCCTTATCAACAACTTGAAGCCTACCAACAACAAGGTGAGAATTTATTGTTTGATTGCCATGAAATTGGCGAAACGCACTTAGGTCATTTAATCGAAAATAATTTAATTCAAGCAAGTCTCTGGCAGCAATTTTCAAAATACAACATCGAAGTGATAGAGCAAACGTCAGCCATCACGGATATTACACAAACGGCTGATTCAATCACCTTACATTATGGCGATACTCAATATTCCGCCGATTTAGTTGTTGCAGCAGACGGTGGACAGTCACAATTGCGAAGCAAAGCTGGCTTAGGTGTGACGGGGTGGCAATATGGTCAGCACTGCATGGGCGTATTAATTAAGTTAGATGCCCCGCAGCAAGTAAAAACGTGGCAACAATTTAAGCCAACCGGACCCGTAGCGTTTCTACCGATGCAAGCGCCTTATGCTAATTTAATTTGTTATCACGATGCTGCGGTTTTAAAGCAGTGGCAAACATTGTCGAATGAGCAACTCAAAGCAAACCTCATTGCGCATTTTCCTGAACTACCGGGCGACTTTGAGCTGCTTGAGCATGCTGTTTTTCCACTTGCACGCCAACACGCTAATGATTATTCGCACGGTCGTTTAGTTTTAGTTGGTGATTCGGCGCATACAATTAACCCGCTCGCTGGGCAAGGCGTGAACTTAGGCTTTCAAGACGTCGTTGCACTGGCAGATATTTTGGCAGATCAACCTGATGTTGGTCAGCAAGCGTTATTGAAGCGCTACGAGAAAAAACGCCGCCACGCTAATTTACTAATGATGAGTATGATGGATGCATGTTACTTTGGTTTTTCAAACGAGATAAAGCCATTAAGCTGGGTGCGCAGTAAGTTTTTAAAGCTTGCTAATAACACAGGCCCTGCAAAAAATTGGGTTTTAAAGTATGCGATTAGCGGGACATTAAGTTAATCGTAAAAATTAATCGTACTAAAGACAAAGAAGCGGGGTAATGAAAATTAGCCCGTTTTTTTATGCTAATACCAATCCGCAATAATACTTAATCATTTTGAGGGATTAAACCTGTCGCTACCTGCGTTAAAAATTTCTGATTTAGAACAACTAAATAACGAAATTTTTGCCTTGTTATCAACGAGTTTTTATTGCCTCAAAATAGACTACTTAATTAAGCGAATTGGTATAAAATTACCGAATATACTTTGGAGAAACTTGAAACTTGAAACTTGAAACTTGAAACTTGAAACTTGAAACTTGAAACTTGAAACTTGAAACTTGAAACTTGAAAGGGAAGTAAGTAGTTGGCTGGGATACCAGGATTTGAACCTGGGAATGGCAGGATCAAAACCTGCTGCCTTACCGCTTGGCGATATCCCAACGCTAAACTTGAAGAGTTTTAGTTCTACTTAAGAACATGGTGCGGAAGGAGAGACTTGAACTCTCACAACCGAAGTTACTGGAACCT
>NZ_LRRU01000020.1:919154-919434 GCF_001641615.1 Pseudoalteromonas gelatinilytica | reverse complement strand
CAACCGAAGTTACTGGAACCTAAATCCAGCGCGTCTACCAATTCCGCCACTCCCGCACATAGTGTGATGCAAGTGTATAGTAATGGAACCTAAATCCAGCGTCTAATCAAGACACCAGCCAATTCCGCCACTCCCGCATCATAGGGTTTGCTAATTTTAACTCTTAGCTTGAGTTTTCTTATTCACTTTCTTGGTAGAGAAAGTGGCTGGGATACCAGGATTTGAACCTGGGAATGGCAGGATCAAAACCTGCTGCCTTACCGCTTGGCGATATCCCAAC
>NZ_LRRU01000020.1:918801-919125 GCF_001641615.1 Pseudoalteromonas gelatinilytica | reverse complement strand
AAGAACATGGTGCGGAAGGAGAGACTTGAACTCTCACAACCGAAGTTACTGGAACCTAAATCCAGCGCGTCTACCAATTCCGCCACTCCCGCATCGTTCGTACTAATGTACTGGTAGTTATTTTAGACTCTTCATTGAGTATTCTTTGTCACTTTTAGAAAGTGGCTGGGATACCAGGATTTGAACCTGGGAATGGCAGGATCAAAACCTGCTGCCTTACCGCTTGGCGATATCCCAACAAAGAATAAGTTGATAGTTTTGGTTCTTATCAAGAACATGGTGCGGAAGGAGAGACTTGAACTCTCACAACCGAAGTTACTGGAA
>NZ_LRRU01000020.1:887369-918751 GCF_001641615.1 Pseudoalteromonas gelatinilytica | reverse complement strand
ACCTGTGACCCCATCATTATGAGTGATGTGCTCTAACCAACTGAGCTACTTAGCCATCTTTTTTGTTATCACTTCATCGCTGAGTGCGGGGCGTATTATGCTGATATGACCCAAATCCGTCAACACCTTTTTTGCAAAAAAATGCTTATCAGTGTTTGTTTGCATTAAAATTAAGCTAAGTGGCTAAATTTCATTTAAATTGCTGTTTTTTTGACTGCAATTTTTGAGTTTAATTCCCAAATGCATAATAAGAGTTTTAAAACTCAGATTTTAAGTTGCTTGATTTTCATACAAAAATCAAGTTTCAAAATTAGTAAGTGTGTTTTTTTAACGTGTTTAACTGCAAAAAATGAAAAGCGAATGATTTTATACAGGCAAATTTGCGATTAATCGGCCTAGTTTTTACTTTTTAAATACCCACAATTTGCTAATCACGCAGTCAGCAGTTTGCAAAATTGGTTGTGAGCTTTGAAAACTATCCTCTATTAACTGTCGTGATCACTCATTATTCTTTAGGGTGTTTAAAAATACGATTTACGGTTTTGCATAAATTCACGCTGCATCATGCAAGAGAGCGTTTAGAGGCAAGGAGGCATCGCTCATCATGTTTAGGGAGTTTTAGGGAATATTTAGGCAATAAAAAAGGCCCGTAAAAACGAGCCTTTTAAAATCGAATAAGCGAATGGCTTATACGTTAAATAAGAAGTTCATCACATCGCCGTCTTTAACGATGTACTCTTTACCTTCTTGACGCATTTTACCCGCTTCTTTTGCACCACTTTCACCTTTAAACGCGACATAGTCGTCAAAAGCAATTGTTTGTGCACGGATAAAGCCGCGCTCAAAGTCAGTGTGGATTTTACCAGCGGCTTGTGGCGCAGTCGCACCGACTGGGATTGTCCATGCACGTACTTCTTTAACGCCAGCAGTGAAGTAAGTTTGTAATTTAAGTAACTCGTAACCACCACGGATCACTAAGTTAAGACCTGGCTCTTCTAAGCCTAAGTCAGCCATAAATTCTAATTTATCTTCTTCTTCAAGCTCAGACAGCTCAGATTCAATTGCAGCACATACTGGAATAACAACGGCATCTTCAGCAGCGGCAATTTCACGTACTTTATCTAGGTAAGGGTTATTCTCAAACCCATCCTCTGCCACGTTAGCAATGTACATTGTTGGTTTAATCGTTAAGAAGTTAAGAGACTTAATTGCCGCTTTTTCTTCTTTTGTAAGTGCTAATGAACGTAACGTTAAACCTTCATCTAGGTGCGCTTTTACTTTTTCTAACACTGCATTTTGTTCTTTAGCGTCTTTATCGCCGCCTTTCGCTTTTTTAGCGTTACGCACGAGTGCTTTATCAGCACTGTCCATATCAGCAAGAACTAATTCGGTGTTAATTACATCGATATCATCAGCAGGGTCAATTGTGCCAGCAACGTGAACAATGTTTTCGTCTTCAAAACAACGAACCACGTGACCAATTGCATCTGTTTCACGAATATTTGCTAGGAACTGGTTACCTAAACCTTCACCTTTAGATGCGCCTTTTACTAGACCGGCAATATCAACGAATTCCATTGTCGTTGGTAAAATACGCTGAGGATTTACAATAGCGGCTAAGTCATTTAGGCGCGCATCAGGAACCGGTACCACACCTGTATTTGGTTCAATGGTACAGAAAGGGAAGTTAGCGGCTTCAATACCCGCTTGAGTTAGTGCATTAAATAGTGTTGATTTACCAACGTTTGGCAAGCCAACGATGCCACATTTAAAACCCATAGTAAGATACCTTGTGTAATTTCATTAAAACGGATTAAGGTTTAAATGAATGTAGTCTGTTTTGTGCTTTTAACACACCATCTTTTGCAAGTATTTCCATACAACGAACTGCTTCGTCAACGGCAGCGTCCATTTTTTCTTGATCGTCTTTCGCAGCTTTACCAAGTACCCAACCGGTTACCATTTCTCGGTGACCTGGATGACCAATGCCAATGCGAAGGCGCATGAAATCTTTTTGGTTTGCCATTTTCGCAATAATATCTTTTAAACCATTGTGACCGCCGTGGCCGCCACCTTTTTTAAGTTTTGCAACCCCAGGTTCAAGATCCATTTCGTCATGAGCAACGAGAATGTTTTCTACAGGGATTTTAAAGAAATTTGCGAGACTACTCACCGCCTTACCACTTAAATTCATATAAGTTGTAGGGATCAGTAATTTAAATTCTTGGCCTTGAATTATCACTTTGCCCGTGAGGCCGTGATATTTAGGATCATGTTTGAGTGTGCAGTTATAGCGTGCAGCCAGTTCTTCGATGAACCAAGCACCTGCATTATGGCGTGTGTTTGCGTATTCGGGGCCTGGATTAGCCAGGCCCACAAGCATTTGAATAGAATTCAAGGTGTTTACACCTTAAAAATTATTCTGCAGCGTCTTCTGAAGATTCTTCAGCAGGAGCAGCTTTGTTAGCTTTAACAGTAACAATAGACTGATCGTGATCAGCGCCTTTAGCTAGCTCAACAGATGAAACACCTGAAGGAAGTTTAAGGTCAGAAAGGTGGATTGAATCACCAGCTACTAAACCTGCAACGTTAACTTCAACGAACTCAGGAAGTGCTTTAGGAAGACACGTGATTTCGATTTCAGTTAATTGGTGAACAACAGTGTTACCTGCTTTAGTTACTTTTTCTTCACCGATGAAGTGTACTGGCACTTTAGTGTGAAGTTTGTGAGAAGCATCTACACGTTGGAAGTCTAAGTGAGTGATCTTAGGCTTGAACGGGTGACGTTGAATATCTTTAAGGATAGCTTCAACTGACTCGCCACCGATGTTTAAAGTAAGGATGTGCGTGTAGAAACCTTCGTCTTCTTGCGCTTTGATCATATCTTTGTGTGCAAGAACGATTGATGCAGCTTCTTTGTCAGCACCGTAAAGGATTGCAGGAACTTTATCTTCACGGCGTAGGCGGCGGCTCGCACCAGTACCTGTTTCTGTACGTAATTCTGCATTGTATGTGTAAGTTGACATAATGTCTCCAATAATTAATAGTCTTAGGGCCTTTGCGACCAAGGTCCCTAGCCAAAAGGCGCGCTATCATACCACCCCTTTCGGGGAAAATAAATAACGACTACAAAAAAAGCACCTAGGCGGTGCTTTTTCAGTATCACAGTGATGTTGATTAGTGTTCAAACATCGCTGAAATAGATTCTTCGTTGCTGATACGACGGATTGTTTCAGCAAGCATATCTGCAAGCGTAAGCACTTTGATTTTATCAATTGCTTTAAGCTCATCAGACAGTGTAATTGAGTCAGTCACGATAACTTCGTCAATCACTGAATTACGGATGTTCTCAGCTGCATTGCCTGAAAGTACTGGGTGAGTAGCGTAAGCAAATACGCGTTTTGCACCATGCTCTTTAAGCGCCGCTGCTGCTTTACATAAAGTACCACCGGTGTCGATCATGTCATCAACGATGATACAGTCACGACCTTCAACGTCACCAATAATGTGCATTACTTGTGAAACGTTTGCTTGTGGACGACGCTTGTCGATAATTGCTAGGTCAGTGTCGTTTAATAGCTTCGCGATTGCACGAGCACGAACAACACCACCGATATCAGGAGAAACAACAACTACGTCTTCGAAGTCGCGCTCTTTCATATCTTCTAGTAGTACTGGGCTACCGAATACGTTATCAACTGGTACGTCGAAGAAACCTTGGATTTGTTCTGCGTGTAAATCAACCGTAAGAACGCGGTCAACACCAACACTTGAAAGGAAATCTGCAACTACTTTAGCTGTAATTGGTACACGCGCAGAACGCACGCGGCGGTCTTGACGTGAGTAACCAAAATAAGGGATAACTGCGGTAATACGTCCAGCAGATGCACGACGTAGGGCATCAACCATAACGATAAGCTCCATTAAGTTATCGTTAGTAGGGTTACAGGTTGATTGAATGATGAAAACGTCAGAGCCACGAACATTTTCATTAATTTGAACACTGATCTCACCGTCACTAAAACGGCCAACAACAGCATCGCCTAATTCAATATACAAACGTTTTGCAACTTTTTGAGCTAGCTCAGGTGTTGCGTTACCAGCGAAGAGCTTCATGTCAGGCACGGTAGGGTTCCTCAGGCACTGAATTTTGGGACTAACAGGCTATGGTAGGCACCAAAGCAGGTTAACATTTACTTGTACGTTACTTCATTTCAAAGTGAGCATTTAATGCTGTATGAGCAGGTGAAAGTGTAGCACTACTTGCAACAAAACCTGTCCATTTTTCTGGTAACTGAGCTAAAACTTGTTGTGCTTGTGCCTCGGTTGAAAACTCAGCAAAGCAGCAAGCGCCTGTACCAGTCATCTTTGACGGGGCGTATTTTAGCAACCACTGCAGGGCTTTTTCAACCTCGGGGCAGAGCTTTTTAACCAAAGCCTCACAATCATTGCCTAAATTTTCTGTTTGCCAGTCTGCTTTTAGCTTAGGTGTATCGCGTTTTAGATCAGGGTGGGTGAAAATTTTCGCGGTGCTAACATGCTCCCCAGGATGAATGACACAAAACCAGCTTGGTGGTAACTCAACATTTTCGAGTTGCTCACCAATACCGTGGGCTATGGCAGTGTGGCCATTAATAAATACCGGCACATCAGCGCCTAATTTCACCCCAAGTTCTGCTAATTCTGTCAGCGTTAAATCACAGCCCCATAGCTTATTTAGGGCAAGGAGGGTTGTCGCTGCATCGGATGAGCCACCGCCAACACCACCGCCCATCGGCAAGCGCTTTAATAATTCGATACGCACGCCGTGTTTACAATCACCGTACTGTTGTAATAAACGAGCGGCTTTATATATAAGGTTATCTTCAAGCTCAATGCCGTTTGTATCACCTGTTACTTTAATTTCTGAGTCGTTAGTGACAGTAAATGTAAGCTCGTCACCATACTCTAAAAAAGTGAACAGGGTTTCAAGTTCATGATAGCCATCTTCACGGCGACCATTAATATGAAGAAATAAATTTAGTTTTGCTGGTGCTATTAACGTTAGCGGAGCGGTTGATACGTGCGTCATGATTAATTTAACTGCCAATCATTAAGTTGAATTTTAATACGGATTTTTTGGTTTTTGAGGCTGAGCTTAACAGGAAGCCAATAGCCATCTTGCTTAATGTAATCTGAGTAGGTGATTTGCCACTTTTGACCATTGTGAGCTTGCCAAATAAGACTTTTTAATCGGCCTTGCTCATCATAGCTGGCTTGGTCGTTTTCGACGGTGCCTTTTAGCCATTTTGCGGCATTATCTAGAGGAATTGAAAAACCGGTTAACCGATATAACAACATTGAGGCATCGCGATCGGTATACACATCGCCGTCATATTCAAGCTCGGCACCGTTGGCATTTTGTTTTAAAGATAAAATACGGGTGCCAATAAAGCTGGTAAGCACCATGTCACTTTGTTGTTCATCATGCTGCCAGTTTAGGTTGGCCGATTGACGTTGTTCGGTACTAATAAACGCCATTTTTCCTTGTACTTGCCACTGTGCGTGTTGTTCTAATCGGCTTTTCCAGTCAGGATAAATGTAATCAACGGTTGAAATTTTTTGCGCACAACCACCAATAAATAAAAAAAACATGAATAAAATCAAATATTGTTTAATCAAATGTCGTTCCTTACTTTCCATATTCCGCTGATTTTTGGTAAAATTAATGCCTTTACAGCTGGGCTTAGCAATATTTGGTACATATGACCATCGTAGCACTTGGTATAAATCACAAAACCGCATCCGTAGAATTACGCGAAAAAGTCGCGTTTTCGCCTGAGCAAATGTCTGAGGCGTTACAGCAATTAAGCGGTCACGCGCATTTTAATGAAGCGGTTATTGTTTCGACCTGCAACCGAACTGAAATCTATTGTAGCCTTGCCGAGCGTAATTCCCAAACCCTGTTGCACTGGTTAGCCAGTTTCCATGGTTTGGATGAACAAGAACTGAGCAGTAACACCTATTACCATGAAGGTAATGAAGCAATTAACCATTTAATGCGGGTGTCATGTGGGCTTGATTCGTTAGTACTCGGTGAACCGCAAATTTTGGGGCAAATAAAACAAGCCTACCATAATGCCAAAACTCATGATGCCATTGGTGTGACCTTTGATCGCTTGTTCCAAAAAACCTTTTCAGTGGCAAAACAAGTGCGTACCGAAACCGACATTGGAGCCAGCGCTGTATCGGTTGCTTATGCCGCGGTTAATCTTGCTAAGCACATTTATGGCAAGTTAGATAAAACCAATGTACTGCTGATTGGTGCGGGTGAGACCATAGAATTGGTTGCTAAGCATTTATACCAAAACGATCCGCAAAAAATAACGGTGGCAAACCGCACCATTGAACGCGCTAAAACCCTAGCAAGCGACGTTAATGCGGATGTTATTGCACTTGCCCAGTTACCTGAGCGTTTACACGACGCTGATATTGTTATTAGTTCAACCGCTAGTACTTTGCCAATCATTGGTAAAGGGGTGGTAGAACAAGCGCTGAAAAAGCGCCGCCACAAGCCAATGTTATTTATTGATATTGCGGTACCGCGTGATATCGAAAGCCAAGTAGGCGAACTAGATGCCGCCTATTTGTATTCAGTTGATGACTTACAAGCCATAGTAAGCGAGAATATCGCCGCCCGTGAGCAGGCTGCTGAGCAAGCGCAAGCTATTATTCGCTCACGTACCGATGAATTTGCTATGTGGTTGCGTTCACTCGATTCGGTGGATTTAATTCGCCATTATCGCAACGATGTACAAGATATTAAGTCAGAACTTGTCGAAAAAGCCCTTGGCCAGCTACAAGCAGGTAAAGAGGCAGAGAAAGTTATACTCGAGTTGGCAAATAAACTGACCAACCGCTTGATGCACGCACCTACCCGTGCCATTCAAGATGCTGCTAAAAAAGGTGAAGCAGCCGAGTTAAGCCAATTAAAGAAAATGTTAGGTATTGATCAGGAATAGTCGTTAAATGAAAGAGTCTGTTTATAGAAAGTTAGAAACCTTAGTAGAGCGTTATGAGGAAGTGCAAGCGCTGCTAAGCGACCCCTCTGTGATCAGCGACCAAAATCGCTTTCGTGCCTTATCTAAAGAATACTCAGAATTAGAAGAAATCGTAAAAGCATTTTTAGCTTACCAACAAGCACAAGATGATGTTGCTACAGCTGAAGAAATGCTAAAAGACTCTGATCCTGACATGCGTGAAATGGCGCAAGAAGAATATAAAGAAGCAAAAGCACAAATTACCGCTTTAGAAGACGAAATCCAAATTCTAATGCTGCCAAAAGATCCTAAAGACAATAATAACGTCTATTTAGAGGTTCGTGCGGGTACCGGTGGTGATGAAGCTGCTATCTTCGCAGGTGATTTATTCCGTATGTACAGCCGCTACGCTGAGACTAAAAAGTGGAAAGTAGAGGTAGTGAGTACTAACGAAGGTGAACACGGCGGTTACAAAGAAGTGATTGCACATATCTCAGGTGAAGGTGTGTATGGTCGTTTGAAGTTTGAATCGGGCGCGCACCGTGTACAACGTGTACCAGAGACTGAGTCGCAAGGCCGTGTACATACTTCAGCCTGTACAGTTGCAGTTATGGCTGAAATTCCTGAAGCAGAAGCAATTGAGATTAACCCAGCGGATATTAAAGTTGATACGTTCCGTGCATCGGGTGCCGGTGGTCAGCACGTAAATAAAACGGACTCGGCAATTCGTATTACACACATTCCAACAGGTGTGGTTGTTGAGTGTCAGGACGAGCGTTCACAGCATAAAAACCGTGCTAAAGCGATGTCTGTACTTGGTGCACGTTTACAACAAGCTGAAGATGAAAAGCGCCAAGCGGCTGAAGCATCAGAGCGTCGTAACCTCGTAGGGAGTGGTGACCGTTCTGAGCGTATTCGTACATACAATTACCCGCAAGGTCGTATCACCGATCACCGTATTAATTTAACCATTTATCGCTTAAATGAAGTGGTAGCGGGTGATTTAGGCTGTGTAATTGAACCACTGATGCAAGAACACCAAGCTGACTTACTTGCTGCGATGGGCGATGAATAATCGTGCCACAAAGCATCGAACAAGCCATTGTTGCTGCGACGGCGTTACTAACGCCAAGCAGCGACAGTGCAAAACTAGACGCACAAGTCCTGTTATTATCCATTCTAGATAAACCTCGCAGTTACTTATTTACCTGGCCAGAAAAACAACTCACCGAACAGCAACAGCTCGATTTTGAGCAAGCATGCCAGCGCCGTTTAAATGGTGAACCTGTCGCGCATATTGTGGGTTTCCGTGAATTTTGGAGCCTTCCTTTAAAGGTCAACCCAACGACTTTAATTCCAAGACCCGATACCGAAACGTTAGTTGAATATGCTTTAGGTCTTGAATTACCTGCTGATGCAAACGTGCTTGATCTGGGCACGGGGACAGGGGCAATTGCCTTGGCATTGGCCAGTGAAATGCCAAATTGGCAGGTGACAGGGGTTGATAGGGTGGCTGATGCTGTCGAATTAGCTAAAGAAAATAAACAGCGACTTGCAATCAACAATGCTAATTTTGCCTTGAGTAATTGGTTTAGTGCCGTAAATACGCAAAAGTTTAACTTAATTGTCAGCAATCCACCGTATATAGAACAGGATGATGAGCACCTAAACCAAGGTGATGTGCGCTTTGAACCGCTCTCTGCATTAGTTGCAGATGACGACGGTATGGCTGATATTAAACAAATTATTACTATCGCGCGTGACTATTTAGCAACAAATGGCTATCTTTTAATTGAACATGGCTACAAACAAAGTGTGAAGGTTCAAGATTTTTTTGCACAAATGTCGTATAGCCATATACTTACAATTAAAGATCTTGGCGGTAATGACCGTGTAACGTTAGCACAATGGCTTAAATAATAATGAAGTGCACTGTGCGTACATAGCCTTTGAGGATCCCATATAATGGATGATTTTTTGTTTTCGGATGAAGCACTTGATGAAGTAAATGAGGTGGTTCAGGGTAGTTGGAAAGTCATCGTCGTCGATGACGAGCCAGAAGTACATGCCGTAACAAAGCTTGCGTTGAGTGACTTTGAATTTCAAGATAAACGATTAGAGTTTATTAGTGCCTATTCAGGTGAAGAGGCCAAGCAAGTAATTCAACAGCATCCTGATGCTGCAATCGTATTACTCGATGTGGTAATGGAAACCGACGATGCAGGCCTCAAAGTCGCTAAGTTCATTCGCGAAACAGCAAAAAATAATCACATTCGTATCATTCTTCGAACTGGTCAGCCAGGTCAAGCACCCGAGCGACAAGTTATCGTTAATTACGATATTAATGACTACAAATCAAAAACTGAATTAACGGCACAAAAACTGTTTACTGTGGTGATGTCGAGCTTACGTTCTTATCGCGATATTTTATCGATTGAACAATCTCGCCAAGGCCTTGAAAAAATTATTAAAGCATCGCGCGATATTTTCTCGACCCATTCACTTGAAAGCTTTATTGAAGGGGTGATGCAACAACTTACCTCATTACTGGGTACTGTCGATCAGGCCATGTATGCAACAAGCTTAGTTGCGAGTAACCCGTTGGATAACCAAAAAAAGCTTGTCGTGTTTTCGGGTAGTGGTGAGTTTGAGCGCAGTGAAGGTAAAGCAATTGAAGACGTACTTAGCGACGAGCAGCTGCAAGCTTGCCAACAAGCATTGAGTGAAAAAACCATTGTTTACCGTGAAAACTATTTATTTGCCTATTGTTGCAGTGAATGTAACCACAACTCGATGTTATTTATTTCAGGTATTCCGAAGCATTTGACCGATACTCAGCGCCATTTAATTGAAATTTTCTCGCAAAATGTACAGTTGGCCTATGAAAATGTGCAGCTACAATCTGAAATAGAAGCAACACAACAAGAGTTGGTGTTTAGACTGAGCGAAGCGCTAGAGCAACGCTCAACAGAAACAGGTAACCATGTAAAACGCGTTTCGCATATTTGTTACGAGCTGGCGATGGGTTATGGCCTAACTAAACGCGAAGCCGAACTTATTCGCTTGGCAGCGCCACTGCATGATGTTGGCAAGGTCGGTATTCCGGATGCCATTTTAAATAAGCCTGGGCCACTGACTGATGAAGAATGGGCTATCATGCAACAGCATGCTGAAAAAGGTCATTTAATTTTAAAAGACTCAAATCGTGACATCGTTAATACTGGGGCTATTATTGCATTATCGCACCATGAGCGTTGGGACGGTTCAGGCTATCCGAAAGGTCTAAAAGGCGAGGATATTCCTATTGCGGGTCGTATTGTGGCTTTAGCCGATGTGTTTGACGCACTACGTCATAAGCGCTGCTACAAAGAACCATGGTCTCTTGATGATGTAGTAAAAGAAATTAACTCACAACAGGGCAAACAATTTGATCCTAAGCTGATTGACGTGTTTAATCAGCGCGTGAAAGAAATAGAAGACGTACTTGTACGTTATCCAGATTAATTAAAATAAAATTAGGGGCATATGGATTATTTAGCAGTAAAACATACTCACATGTTATTTGCCGTGTTGAGTATTATCTTATTTTACGTTCGTTCATTTTCACGTTTAAAGACGGGCGCTCTGGCAAAAAATAAAGTGGTGTTTATTGGTAGTCACAGTATCGACACTTTATTGCTAGTATCGGCAGTTGCATTGATTGTGATGGCAGGGTTTAACCCACTTGAGCAATCTTGGTTATTAGAAAAGATAATCTTAGTTATTGCTTATATTGTGCTAGGCATTGTTGCAGCTAAGCAGAGCGCACAAAGCGCGAAAGTAGTACTACTTGCTATAACCACCCTTATTTTATTAGCAATTGGTTATTTAGCGTCTGCTAAAACTGCACTTCTTTTATAAGAATCCCTCAGCGGTATTTGATGGCCTGTGCTGTCGTACCGCTTTTTTATATCTCATCGCTCAGTATTGGTAACTTAGGGCAAAAGTAGGTAAACTAGCTGTTCGTTTTTGAAAGAGATGTAGCAGTATAAATGACCACCCCTTGGTTTGAAGATCAAAATGAACCCTATCAAGATGAGGCCTTTGACACATTTTCTTCTAAAGTGCTTTATCGTTGTATCGACGCAGAATTAAAGTGGGATCAACAAGCTGATTTAACAGCCTGTTATGACACGCTTTATGAGCTTGAGAACAGGGTAACAGCCCTTTGTGCTGAATTTAAAGAACCCCATGAGCGTCTCGATAATTTACTTGATACCTTTTATCAGCAATGGCTGTTTAGCTCATCTAGCTTAAAAGTGCCTGAGTACACATTAAATAGCTTTAGCTACACCATTACCATGCGTAGCGGTACGCAAACCACGCTGGCGATTTTACTGTGTCATTTATTACAGCATGCTGAATTGGATGCCACTGTTACGCTTAGCCAAGGCGAAGTGCATGTGCATGTTGGTATGAGTGATGAAGAAGGTTACTTAATTGAGCCAAGCACAGGTCAGCAGAGTTGGTATATAACGCCAGAGAATGCCTGTGAAGAAAATGGTGATGAGCAAGAGCCGTTAGAACTTATTTTTGATGAAGAGCTGTATAAATTGTATTTAGCTCAGCAAAAATGGTCTTTTATTAGCGAAAGTAAATTTGGCCATGCGTTGCATTGCGTTGAAATGCTGATGGAATTGTTAGGTGACGATCCGTACGAACGTCGTGACCGAGGCTATTTACTTAATCAGTTAGATTGCCCCAAAATGGCGCGTGATGATCTGCAGTACTTTGTTAATGAGTGCCCAGATGATCCCGCAATTGAGATTATTCAGCATCAAATTGCTGAAATTGAAGACAACAATAATACACACCACTAATTTAAAGGAACATTTATGACTGACGCCCACAGTGCGCTAATTACCAATGACGCAGTCGTACTTGGTTTGCTTGCCGTTATTTTGGGGTTTATTTTTAAAACCTCTCACAGTAATAATGCTGCGTTCCAAAAATTTTATAAATATGTACCAGCGTTATTGCTTTGCTATTTTTTACCTTCGTTACTCAATACCTTTGGTATTGTTGATGGTCACTCTTCAAATGTTTATTTTGTGGCGTCGCGCTATTTACTGCCAGCTTGCTTAATATTGCTTACCATCAGTATTGATTTAAAAGCGATTCTTAACCTGGGTCCAAAAGCATTAATCATGTTTTTAACGGGTACCATGGGTATCGTTATTGGTGGACCTCTTGCTATTTTAGTGATGAGTGCCGTTTACCCAGAAGCGGTGGGTGGTCATGGCCCTGATGCAGTTTGGCGCGGTATGACGACTATTGCTGGTAGTTGGATTGGTGGCGGTGCAAACCAAGCATCAATGAAAGAAATGTTTGAAGTAGGCGGTGATATTTTCTCTGCAATGGTCACCGTTGATGTAATTGTGGCGAATTTATGGATGGCCGTATTGTTATTAATGGCTGCAAACCATAAAGCGATTGATGCAAAAACGGGCGCAGATACGCGTGCCATTGAAGAGCTTAAAGAACGCGTAGAAAAATATCATGCTGAGCATGCGCGTATGCCAACCTTAAATGACTACATGACGATTATCGCAATTGCCTTTGGTATTACGGGTCTTGCGCACTTTTGTGCTGACTTTTTAGGTCCGTTTTTTGGGGCTAACTTCCCTTGGGCACAAGAATATAGTTTAAACAGTAAATTCTTTTGGTTAATCGTTATCTCAACCACAATTGGTATTAGTTTATCGTTTACTAAAGTTCGCCATATTGAAGCTTTTGGCGCGTCAAAAGTAGCATCAAGCTTTTTATATATTCTTGTTGCTTCAATTGGCTTACACATGAATATCACTGCGATTTTTGACTCACCAATGTACTTTGTACTGGGTGTGATTTGGATGATTACCCATGCAAGCTTAATGCTTATTGTGGCGAAATTAATTAAAGCACCGCTGTTTTATATGGCAGTAGGCTCTCAAGCAAATGTAGGCGGCGCAGCATCAGCACCTGTTGTTGCATCAGCTTTCCATCCGTCTCTTGCGCCAGTAGGTGTATTACTGGCTGTTTTGGGCTATGGTGTTGGTACCTACATGGCTTATATTTGTGGATTAATGCTACAAGCTGTTGCACCTTAAGGAATAGAAATGAACAACCAGTTAATTAAAATTAACGAGATTGAATTAGCCAACGATAAACCATTTGTCTTGTTTGGCGGTATGAACGTACTTGAATCACGTGATTTAGCGATGCGTATTGCTGAGCATTACGTAGAAGTTACATCAAAGCTAAACATTCCATACGTGTTTAAAGCGTCTTTTGATAAAGCGAATCGCTCTTCAATTAATTCATACCGTGGTCCGGGTATGGAAGAAGGTTTAAAAATCTTTGAAGAAATTAAATCTACTTTCAATGTGCCACTGATCACCGACGTACATGAGCCGCATCAAGCTGCTCCTGTAGCTGAAGTGGTTGATGTGATTCAGTTACCAGCATTCCTTGCTCGTCAAACTGACCTAGTTGTTGCTATGGCAAAAACGGGTGCCATTATCAATGTGAAAAAACCACAGTTTTTAGCACCACACGAAATGCGTCATATCATTAAGAAGTTTAATGAAGCGGGTAACAACAATGTTGCATTGTGTGAGCGTGGTACGAGCTTTGGTTATAACAACCTTGTGGTTGATATGCTTGGTATGGATGACATGAAGCCTATGGCGCCGGTTATCTTTGATGCAACGCATGCATTACAACGCCCAGGAGGCCGTGCTGACTCTGCAGATGGTCGCCGTGCACAAGCTGCAGAACTTGCTCGCAGTGGCATGGCATTAGGTATTGCAGGTTTATTTATTGAAGCGCACCCTAATCCGAATGAAGCAAAATGTGACGGTCCATGTGCATTAGCACTAAGCAAGCTAGAAGGTTATTTATCGCAAATGAAAGCGGTTGATGACTTAGTTAAGAGCTTTGCACCACTCGATACTAGCGCAAGCGATTTATGATAATATACCCAATCCTCCTCAAGATGCAGAATTCAGCGTTTCACAGGTGCTTAATATCAAGGCGTTACTTTGCAAGAATGGCAGTCCCTTTTAAAAAGTAACAACGATGAGAGTAAGTGCCTGTGAAGCGCCCGAAGGGTTGGTTTAAAAGCGATTTATACTGCGTTATTGATTTTAATAATAGAACCACTATTACTTGCAATCAATGCCTTGCCTAAATCGCTTTTAATTCCAACTGAAACTCGCAGCTTGAGGTGGTTTGGGTATATAAGTATGAAAAAGGCGACCATGGTCGCCTTTTTTTATTTGTATCGCTATAATCGACGCATAAGAAAAACTAATTCTAAGCTTGGTGTTTATGTCTCGTCGTTTACCTCCTTTAAATGCATTAAAAGCATTCGAAGCCGCTGCCCGCCATTTGAGCTTTACCAAAGCGGCAGAAGAGCTATATGTAACGCAGGCCGCGGTGAGCCACCAAATTAAAACCCTTGAAGAGCATTTAGGTTTAAAGCTGTTTTTACGTAAGAATCGCTCTTTGCTTTTAACCGAAGAAGGGCAAGGCTACTTTTTAGATATAAAAGAAATTTTTACCCAGTTGATTGATGCCACAGAAAAACTACTAGCCCGAGGTGCAAAAGGGTCACTCACGGTAAGTTTAACACCAAGTTTTGCAATTCAATGGTTAGTACCCAGGCTTAGTTTATTTAATGAATTACACCCAGAAATCGACGTGCGAATTAAAGCACAAGATCAGGATGAAAACTCACTTTCTGACGATGTCGATATTGCTATCTATTATGGCCGTGGCCACTGGAGTGGCGTGCAGACTTATAAGCTGCACACTGAATACTTAGTGCCATTATGTAGCCCATTGTTGTTAACAGGCCCTAAGCCGCTTAATCAACCCAGCGACTTGGCAAATCATACCTTGTTGCATGATACCACCCGTAAAAATTGGAAAACGTGGATGAAAACAGCAGGTGTGCGCAATGTACAAGTTAACCAAGGGCCAATTTTTAGTCACTCATCGATGGTATTACAAGCTGCGGTGCATGGGCAGGGTGTTGCGATTGGTAATAGCGTTTTAGCAAAACCTGATATTGATGCGGGTCGACTCGTCATTCCATTTAATCACTCGTTAGAAAGTAAAAATGCGTACTATTTAGTGATCCGCGAATCGCAAACAGAGCTTGGCAAAATAGTGTCTTTCAAAGACTGGATGTTGAGCTTAGTAGAGCAAGAACAAGAGTATTAACATGTTACAGTGGTTTAAAAGTGCAACGGGCAAGGTGCGTGCACAGTTTATATTTGCCCATGGTGCAGGGGCAGGCAGTGATTCTGAGTTTATGCAAACAATGGCTAACTTGATTAGTCAGCATGATATTGATGTAGCGCTGTTTGATTTTCAGTATATGCAAATTGCAAAAGAAATAGGCAAGCGTAGACCACCCGAGCGCGCTCCTAAACTACTTGCCTACTTTGCAGAGGTTTTAGCTGAATGCCAGCCAGAGCTACCGCTATTTATAGGTGGTAAATCTATGGGCGGACGTATGGCTTCAATGCTTTGTACTGAGCAGGGTTTGGCTAATATTGCTGGTGTTGTGGCTTTTGGCTATCCGTTTCATCCACCGGGTAAACCCGAAAAACTGCGTATAGAGCATTTTGTTGATATGCCATGTCCATTTTTAGTTCTGCAAGGTGAACGCGATACATTTGGCTCTCAGCAAGAACTGGCTGACCTTGAAATGGTTAACCCGCCAGAGATTAGATTTCTCAAAGATGGTGACCACTCATTAAAACCACGTAAAAAAAGTGGCATTACTGAACAAGAAAACTTACAGCAAGCTGCGGATTATGCAGCGCAGTTTATTATGAATTTAGTAGCTGGAGATGCACAATGATCAAATTATATTTAATGATTGGCAGCTTATTTTGCATGCTTTCGGTGATGCTTGGCGCTTTTGCTGCCCATGGATTAAAAAGCCGTGTTTCTGAGTATGCGATTGGAATTTTTAAAACCGCCGCTGAGTACCAAATGGTGCATGGCCTTGCATTGATAGCAATTGCTATCTTAATTAAGTGGGGCATGAACTTAAATTGGGCTGGTGGTTTTTTTATCGCGGGTACAGTGTTATTTAGCGGTAGTTTGTATTTACTCGCATTAACGGGCATGAAATGGCTTGGGCCTATCACCCCAATTGGCGGCGTTTGTTTTATTATTGGTTGGGCTATTTTATTAGTTCAAGCCGCACGATATAAGTTTTAAGGGTTATCTATGTCGAGTGTAGTTATTTATTGTCGCAGTGGTTTTGAAAATGATGCAGCTGCTGAAATTACTTTTCAGGCTGCTGAACAAGGATTTGCAGGTTACGTAAAAACAAAACCAAATACGGGTATTGTTGTTTACGAATGCTTTGATGCGAGTCACGGCGATGAAATCATGAAAAAAGTAGATTTCAAAAATATGGTATTTGCGCGCCAATGGTTTACTGGCACCTTAGTCGATAACATGCCACTTGAAGACCGCGTTAGCGCCATTGTTGATGCTGCCGCCGACTTTCCTGAGTGTGGTGACTTACGTGTAGAAACACCCGATACCAACGAAGGTAAAGAGCTGAGTAAGTTTTGTAAAAAGATTTCAACGCCACTGAAAAAGTCACTTGAAAAACGCTCTAAAGTGACACGCGAAATTGCTCAGAAAAAGCCTGTTATGCATGTGTTATTTTTAGCAAACGACAGTGCTTATGTTGGCTACTCGTATACATTTAATAACTCACCATTTTTTATGGGTATTCCGCGTTTACGTATGCCGAGTGATGCGCCGAGCCGCTCAACGCTAAAACTTGATGAAGCTTTTAACGTATTTATTCCACCCCATGAAGTTGAAGACCGTGTGCAACCAGGAATGCGAGGGGTTGATCTAGGTGCTTGCCCAGGTGGCTGGACTTATCAACTGGTGCGCCGTGGCATGTTTGTAAGTGCAATTGACAATGGCCCAATGAATGATGATTTGATGGAAACAGGGCAGGTTAAGCACTTTAGGGTAGATGGTTTTAAATATCGCCCAGAAAAGCGCAATATTCATTGGTTAGTCTGTGACATGGTGGAAAAGCCGACAAAAGTAACTAATCTTATGATTGATTGGGCGGTGAATGCCTACGCAAAAGAGCTTATTTTTAATCTTAAATTACCGATGAAAAAGCGCTTTGATAGTGTTTATGAGTGTTTAAAAATGATTAAAGAAGAGCTTGAAAAGTATGGTGTAAGTTACGAATTACAAGCTAAACATTTGTATCATGACCGTGAAGAAGTCACCGTACATTTAAATGTAACTAAGGTGCCGCAAAGTCTCTATAGTTAACATTAATTTGAAAATAAAAAGGCCAATAGCTCACCCTATTGGCCTTTTTATTAGGTATCTAAACAGCGAATTTACGAGCGGTATTTACTACGGTAATTATCGACCCATAATCGTGTGCCACCGCAAACAGCAACGGGCATAACAATTAGGTTTACGAATGGGATAGCAGTTAAAATCATGACAGCTAAACCAAAACCATAAGAAAGTGTTTGCTTTTGCTTTAAGTCATCTTTCATTTCGTTAAAGCTAATTTTATGGTTATCGAACGCATAGTCTTCGTATTGAACCGCATACATCCAACAGGTGAATAGCACCCATAAAACTTGCCCGATCACAGGTAAAATCCACAGTAAAATAAAAAAGCCTATGGCACGCGGCAGGTAATAGCACAGTTTTGTCCACTCACGGCCGAGCATGCGTGGTACATCTTTCATTGTATCGAAAAGGCTGTCGTCATTAATTTTTTGCCCAGTTAAGTAAAGCTCGACTTTTTCACTGAGCAGGCCGTTGAATGGGGCCGCAATAAAATTCGTTATAACCGTAAAGAGCATGCTGTAACTGAATAAAATTACCAACACGGCAATCGGCCACATTAACCATTCGAGCCAGCTAAGCCAGTCTGGCAATAACGAGTTCATGTATGCGAAGCCATCGGTGAGCCAGCCATACAAAAAGAACAGCGAACTACCAAAAAGCAGGACATTGATTGTTAAAGGAATAAGTACAAAACGTTTCAACCCCTTTTGGCTAATTAATTTAAAGCCAGAAAAGAAGTATTCCATACCTTGAGTGAACTGCACGAGAAAACCTCATCTTTTTTCTTGTTGTTCGCAGTATAGGGTTTTGACGATATTTGAACAGCTTTTTTCCGTAACAAAGTGTTTAACTCTTTACGAGGACAGTCACTTTAAGCCCAGTACTCAGTTGAAATCTAGAGGAACAAATTTAAATGGACAGTCAAATTTAAATGGACAGTCACTACATTTAAGTGCCCTTGCAGCACAAAATTTTTTGTCTACACTTTAGTTACAGCTAATGCATTTCAAATTATCAGTTCAAGGAGTGGACGATGGCTTTAGCAAGGAAGCGGCAAATCTGTTTGTCGAACACCAAGTATTACCATTGTGTTTCCCGTTGCGTTAGACGCGCTTATCTTTGTGGAGAAGACGCACTCACAGGTAAATCATATGAACACCGTCGAGGGTGGGTTGAAGAACGCCTACTTTTTCTTGCAAAAGTGTTTTGTATTGATGTGTGCGCTTATGCGGTGATGAGTAACCATACTCATGTTGTGCTTTATGTTGATGATAAAAAAGCAAATAGGTTATCTGATAAGGCCATTCTTTTACGTTGGTTTAAGCTCAGTAAAGCAACACCTTTAGGTCAAAAATTTCTTCATGGTCAGCCTTTAAGTGACGGCCAACAAGTCTTCTTAAATAAAGAGGTTGCAGAATACAGAGCGCGCCTTTCGAGTATTAGTTGGTTCATGCGAATGCTTAATGAATATATAGCCAGACGGGCAAATAAAGAAGACGAGTGTACGGGTCACTTTTGGGAAGGGCGCTTTAAAAGCCAAGCACTCCTTGATGAACCTGCTCTATTAGCATGTATGGCCTATGTTGATTTAAACCCTGTTCGTACTAAAGCTGCGAGCACGCCGGAGCAATCGGACTATACCAGCTTTAAAAAGCGATGCCAGAGCGTGAAGGAGTCAAAGCAACCTAAATTACTAGCTCGGTTTGTTGGTGGCATGAGTAAGTATAAATCAAAGGGTATACCTTTTGAGTTAAAGTCATACCTGTTACTAGTGGAGCAAACTGGTCGTTGTATTTGTTCGGATAAGCCCGGATATATAGAGCATCATTTACCTCCAATTCTTGAAAGGCTGAATTTCGAACCGGAAAAATGGTTAACGCTCACAACACAGTTTGAAAATTTATTTCATGGAGCTGCAGGTCGAGTCGGGGCTATTGAACGTTATTGCAGTAAAACTGCTCGTAAGCGACGAAGTAACCTAACAAGCTGTAAGTTATTACTTGCTGGCTAATTTATATGTAATTTAGAGTAGAGCTTTCAAATCACTGCTTTCGGTATACATTGAGATATTTAAAATGACAGAATTACGCTTCAAAAGCATGGGGTTCGTTTAACTCTTTCTATAAAACCACATCTTTTAAGTTTAAAGACAGAAAAAATTCAGTAATCCCCCTTTTAATTTAAATATTTGCCAATTTATAGATGCCTGTCTTGCAATGTCAGCCTTTTTAACAGTGACTGTCCTCTTAGAGTTGCCAGTAAAAATCATTAATCTTTAAATGAGCGGTGTAGGTTGGACTTTAATTTTTATCAACTGGGCGTTTTTTCAGTTACATAGCGTTGAACTAAGCGATAGTATGGCGGTCTGAAAGTACCTATAAAAATGAATATTGAAAACAACAGTAGAGGATCAGACTAAGATCCTATATTATTGTTAACATCATTAACAAAAACGACATATAAAAATGGGAGTTTTATGCAGTTAGTCGATTTAAATCCACAAGATCCAGAAGTAGTACACGTGTTTTCTGATATAGACCGACTCATAAACTCATTATATCCTGTTGCCACCGCTCAATCCTTAAGTGTTGAAGAACTTGCTGAACCCAATGTATATGCTATTGGCTTGAAAAATGAAGATGGTATTGTTGCTTGCGGTGCTATCGTGATGCAAGAAGGCAATCCTCCATATGGTGAAATCCGCCGCCTATATGTAAAACCAAGCTACCGTGGTAAAGGGTTATCACGTAGAATTATGCAAATACTCTTGCATCATGCTGGTGAGCAGCAAATTCCGTTGATCCGATTAGAAACAGGTCCTAAGCAAACAGAATCAATCAGCTTATACGAAAACTTAGGTTTCAATCGTTGTGGTCCGTTTGGTAATTACAGTGAAAACCCACAAAGCTTATTCATGGAGTTAGGGCTTAACCAGTAATTTAGCTAATAAGCCATGTTTTAGTGAGGACATCATAATTTTTAAATACTCCTTACAAATCATGTGCTTTGCTATTGCTTTGTTGATTGCTGCCTGTGGGGATAAATCACAGGAATCCATTACTACTCAGCGTAAGCAAGCCGACCTTACGGTTGGTAGTACGAAGATCTACTTAAACTCATGTCATTCACTCACTGGTGTCTTCAATCATAATGGCACCATAAGAACAAAAGTAATCCTTACATTTCCTACACGTCCTTTGAGTGTTTGCAACAATAAGCAATCACAGCTGAATTTTGATGGTACTTATCTTACAGTAAAAATTTGCCGTACTGCTTTTGGCGCAGGAGGGTGTGGTGTTGAAAAATATCGCACAACAGACTTCGAAAACTGGCAAGAGTACATCGGTATTACGTGGCATGACAATGAGCAATTTGAAGCGTGGAGGCAACTAGGGTCAAACTCTTCAAAAGCTGATGACATCACAAAAGTAGTGCCTGTCCACTGAAATAAAGATGGATTTCACTAACATATATTTTTGCAGTGACTGTCCTTTTAAAAATTGCTCATTTGCCATGTTGAGTGCCTGTCCATCTAAAGGAATTTTAAAATCTAACAACTAAATTAAACCCTAATAAAATTTGGGGGTTATCGATTAGTTTTTCACATCAAAAATCACTCGTTACGAGTAAAAATTCTTGTTGGACTTGAATCACTATTTTTCTTTTAATGCGCGGCAACAACCCTTGCCGAATTCGGCACTACTAAAATAAAAGAGAAAGATAGATGAAAGAGACAACATCACTAGAACAAGCTCGCACGAGTTACAATGTTCGTCATTGGAGCCAAGGTTTCTTTGGTATTAATGATCAAGGTGATGTGTATGTTGCGCCAAAGGCCCATGCCCCAGAGCAAACCATTGCACTAATCGATATCGCACAGCAATTACAAGACAAAGGCTTAAGCTTGCCTGCGTTGGTTCGTTTTCCACAAATTTTACATCATCGTGTACATAGCTTATGTCAGGCATTTAACACGGCGATTGAAAATTATGGTTATCCGAAAGACTATTTGCTTGTTTACCCAATTAAAGTAAACCAACAGCGTGAAGTTGTTGAAGAAATTGTTGCAAGCCAAGCTGATATTGAAAAGAAGCAATTGGGTCTAGAAGCGGGCAGTAAACCTGAGCTATTGACTGTATTAGCAATGGCAGAAAAAACCAGTGCTGTCATTGTGTGTAATGGCTACAAAGACCAAGAATACATTCGTTTAGCACTGATTGGCGAAAAGCTAGGCCACAAGGTTTACATTGTTCTCGAAAAACTATCTGAGCTAGACATGGTGCTTAGCCAAGCTAAAGAGTTAAACGTAAAGCCGCGCATTGGTATTCGCGTACGTTTAGCGTCGCAAGGTAAGGGCAAATGGCAAGCAAGTGGTGGCGAAAAATCAAAATTTGGTTTGTCGGCATCGCAAGTACTCAGTGTGGTTAATCGCCTTAAAGCGTCTGATCAACTTGATCTGATCCAACTTGTACACTTTCACTTAGGCTCGCAAATGGCAAACATCCGCGATGTTCGTTTAGGTGTGAGTGAAGCTGCGCGTTTTTACTGTGAATTACGCAAGTTAGGTGCACAAATTGATTGCTTAGATGTTGGTGGCGGTTTAGCGGTAGATTATGACGGTACTCGTAGCCAGTCACATAACTCAATGAACTACAGCCTGAGTGAATACGCTAATAACATCGTATACACCATTGGTGATACCTGTAAGTTATATGAGCAGCCAATGCCGCGCATTATTTCTGAGTCAGGTCGTGCGTTAACAGCTCACCATGCTGTATTGATTTCGAATGTTATCGGCACCGAAAGCTATGTACCAGAAGACATTCAAGCCCCAGCCGCTGATGCACCACTATTATTAAAAAACATGTGGACATCATGGCAGCAGTTAAGTGATGACAATGACGACCGTGCATTAATCGAAATTTATCATGATAGTCAAGGCGATTTAGCTGAGGCACATAATCAATTTGCACTTGGTTTGTTAGATTTAACAGAGCGAGCATGGGCGGAGCAAGTTAACTTACGTGTATGTTATGAACTTAACAAACATATGGATAACAAAAACCGTTTTCATCGCCCGATTATTGATGAATTAAATGCGCGTTTAGCCGATAAGTTTTTTGTGAACTTTTCATTGTTCCAGTCATTACCGGATGCATGGGGTATTGACCAAGTGTTTCCTGTTTTACCGTTAAGTGGCTTAACAGAAGCACCACAAAAGCGTGCCGTTTTACTTGATATTACGTGCGATTCAGACGGTGCGATGGAGCACTATGTTGACGGTCAAGGTATTGAAAGCACATTACCTGTGCCAGCATTTAGCGAAGAAAAACCGTATTTAATGGGCTTTTTCTTAGTCGGTGCGTACCAAGAAATTTTAGGTGATATGCACAACCTATTTGGCGACACGCACAGTGCAATTGTGAAAATGGATGAGCAAGGTCAAGCGCAAATCACCGAAATCAACGAAGGTGATACCGTTGCTGACATGATGCGTTACGTACATTTAGATGTAGAAAGCTTCCAGCAATCTTACGCCCAGCTGGTGGCGGCAAAACTGCCAGAAACTGAACAGCAAAGCGTATTAGATGAGCTGCAAACTGGCTTAAATGGTTACACTTATTTAGAAGAGTTATAAGCAATGTCGACATTGTTTGACCACACAGATCATTCATTATATTCAAACGGCATGACGTTTTTACGTCAGCCGATGGTGCAGAACATCACAGCAATCGATGCCGATGTAGTGGTGTTAGGTTTACCCTTTGATTTGGCGACCTCAGGTCGCCCTGGTGCACGTTTAGGCCCTGACGCAATTCGTCGTGCCTCAGTGCACCTAGCATGGGAAGAAACCAAGTACCCTTGGACGTTTCCGTTGTTTGAGCGTTTAAAATTAGCTGACGCAGGCGATTTTACTTACCCAGTAGGTGACCCAGAATATTTTACCGCGCAGTTAGAATTAGCCGCTGAGCAAATTCTTCGTCAAGGTAAAACATTATTGGGCTTAGGTGGTGACCACTTTGTGACTTTGCCGTTACTGCGTGCCCATGCAAAGCAACACGGTAAAATGGCATTAGTTCATTTTGATGCCCACACAGATACTTACAGCAATGGCTCGCGCTATGATCACGGTACAATGTTTTATCATGCGCCGATGGAAGGGCTAATTGATGTTGATCACAGCATTCAAATCGGTATTCGTACTGACTTTGATCAGAGCAAACATGAGTTTGCAGTGATTGACGCAATGGCTGCAAATGATTTACCTGCACAAGATATCGCTGAGCAAATCAAAGCGCGCGTGGGTGACTTACCTGTGTATTTAACCTTTGATATTGACTGCCTAGATCCTGCATTCGCTCCAGGGACAGGCACACCAGTGTGTGGTGGCTTAACCAGCGATAAAGTACTTAAAGTTCTTCGTGCATTGAAGGGCATTAATATGGTCGGTATGGATGTAGTTGAGGTATCACCATCTTATGATCAAAGTGAACTAACAGCGATTGCTGCAGCGACCATTGCTAATGAGTTATTACACTTATGGGCATTGAAGCATAAATACTAAATGAGAGAGACAAAGAGCGCCATTAGGCGCTCTTTTTTTGATATTGGATGAAGCAATTATGCGCTTCGTACATCAACCTTTAACTTCAGTTTTTGCCCAGGTTGAATGTATTTTTGCCCAGCTAATGAATTCCATTTAATTATATCTTCTACAGACACATTAAACTTAGCGGCAATGCGTGCTAATGAGTCACCTTGGCGAACCTTATAAGTAATGGTGCGCTCTTTGATTTGCGTTGCTGCAAGTTGTGACTTTTCTTCTTTGTACACAGTGAGCTTTTGACCAACACGCAGAACAGCGTCTTTTTTAAGCTTATTCCATGTTGCAAGTTCAGCTATAGTGACATCGTACTCACGGCTGATATCCCACAATGTATCGCCACTGGCCACTTTATGGCTAAGTTTTTTACGTGTTACTTTATTAGCCGCCATACGCACTGATTTTGGTAAATGCTGGCTATTTATCTCACCGTCGCTTAATGGCACAAGTAATTGCTGACCAACACGAATAGTATTCGATGAAAGCTTATTCAGGGTTTTAATCGCGTTTGTGCTAGTTGAAAACTTCTTCGCAATCACAGATAAACTGTCGCCGCGAGCTACCACATATTGCTGCCAGCGTAGGCGGTCTTTTTGCTCGGTTTTAGCTAGTTTGTCAGAAAATGCTTCAACTTTATCAGACGGTAATAATAAAAAGTGTGGGCCATTCGGATCTGTCGCCCAGCGATTAAAACCTGGGTTTAAACGATAAAGCTCCGTTAAACTAATATCTGCCATATCAGCAGCAAGTGCTAAGTCTATTTGGCTTCCTACATTAACCGCTTCAACAACTTGAGCATTAATAATTGGTTGCCACTTAACACCAAACTCATCGCTGCGTTTAACTAGATCAGACAGGGCTAACAGTTTAGGTACATACGAGGTGGTTTCTTTTGGTAAATCAAGCGACCAAAAATCCGTAGGTAAATGTTTTTTACGGTTCTTTTTAATCGCACGCAGTAAACGACCTTCACCTGAGTTATAGGCCGCAATGGCGTTTAACCAATCGCCTTCTAAGGTTTTGTGTAAATATGATAAGTAATCAAGCGCTGCACGGGTTGATTGCACAATGTCACGGCGACCGTCATACCACCAGTTTTGTTTTAAATCGAAACGTTCACCAGTTTGTGGCATAAATTGCCAAATACCAGAGGCACTGCGGTGTGAATAACCAAATGGATCAAACGCACTTTCAACAATAGGTAAAAGCGCAATTTCGATTGGCATTTGACGCTTTTCGACTTCTTCTACAATAAAGTATAGGTAAGGCTCAGCACGCTTAGAGATACGATCTAAATAGGCCTGATGACGGGCATAATAGTTACGCTCAGCAACAACTGGGCGGTTTTGTGGCACATCAATCGAAAGCTGATAACGAATACGCTCCCATACATCATCAAATACAGGAGGCGGCTCATCAATATCGGTTAATTGTTGATATTGAGCGTTAATCATCAATGCATCATTGATATCGCTCGGACTTGCGCCGTCTAATTGTTGCTCAACATTATTGCTTGCAACATCTGTACTTGCTGAATCAGAAGCTGTTAATTGACAGCCACTTAAAATCAGCGCAAGTGATAAAACTAAAGGAGACTTATACATATATACCCATACATCAGGTAAAAAAACTCGGCGAATATTACCTGCTCTGAGAACATATTGCCACTTTATGACCAGTTTATGTCAGCTTATTATTGCAAGATGCTGATCTAAATATACAAAATTGTAACTACCGGTGTTTACGTTTTTTTAAAACTTATCTTTCCAGGCTCTGAGACCTGCAAAGCGTTGCCAAGGTTCATTCAGATCTAAACTAATTTTTAGCTCATTTGGTAGCTCATCAGTAATCGTTACTACGTTGCTGCGCAAAAATGGATTTATTTGTTTTTCAACACCTAATCGAGTTGGCAAGCTTATTTTGCCGCTTTCTCGCAGTCTATCTACTTTATCACTGTAGCTGAGAAGGTATTCGTTATTTGGTTCAACCGCCTTTGCAAAAGCTAAGTTAGCCTGCGTGTATTCATGAGTGCAGTAGATTTTACACTCATCGGGCAGAGCTCTTAATTTACAGAGCGAGTGCCACATTTGCTCAGCGCTGCCTTCAAATAATCGTCCGCAGCCAGCACTGAATAAGGTGTCGCCAGTAAAACTTAATTCATCATTAATGTAACAAACATGGTCTAGGGTATGACCAGGTGTCGCAAGCACGGTAAAGGTGTAATTATAAACAGTGACTTTATCCGCTTCTGATACGCCATGAGTAATACCTTTAAAGGGACTGTGTCTTGGCCCATAAACCGGAATATCACGAAATTCCTTAACCAGTGCAGCCACGCCATCGGTGTGATCATAGTGGTGATGGGTTATCAAAATACCCCGAAGTGTTAAGTTATGTTCGCTTAGATAGTTTAAAACAGGTTCAGCTTGACCGGGGTCGACGACCCAGGCTGTTTGCTCAGCTTCATTGCTGATGCACCAAATGTAATTATCAGAAAAGGCTTTAATTGCTTTAACTTGCACCATGTTTAATTGCTCTATAAAGTGACAGTTAACAAACAGTATAACGAGCTCAGAAAATGAAACCAGCCCTTAGTTTTCAAGAAGGTCCTAAGCCATACACTTGGCAGCAGTTCCCTCATGGTGACTATTTACGTGCTGAAATTGAACGTAAGCTAACACCATGGCTGCCACGTATGTTTGGCTATCACATGCTAAAACTTGGTAATTTAAGTGGCGAGCTGGCAACCAGTGAAAGTCCTATAAAGCATCAAGTTTGCGTAGCTGAGCAGGGGTTATTTACTGGTGTTATTGCTGATGTAGACGAGTTACCTTTTTATGAGCACAGTGTTGATGCTTGCATATTGTCGCATTGCTTAGAATATCATTCTGATCCGCACCATATCTTACGTGAAGCGCATCGTACTTTAATTCCCGGTGGTTACATCGTGATCACAGGTTTTAACCCGTTTAGCTTGTGTGGATTGGCGCAGTTATTACCTTTTAGCCGCCAAAAGCTACCGTGGACAGGGCGCTTTTTCACACCATCGCGAGTAAAAGATTGGTTGAATCTATTGGGTTTTGAAATTATTTCGGATGAGCGATTTATCCATTCATCGCTTGCAAGAGGTAACCGTTTATCGCGTTTTGCTGCGTGGCGCAGTTTTGGTCAACAATATTTAAAGCCAATGGGCAGTGTGTATTTGCTGGTGGCTCGAAAACGTGTGGCCCCGCTTACACCAATTAAACCTAAATGGCATGCAAGGCCGCAATTTTCGCCGGTAAAAGGAGCAGGGCTCAGGCAAACATCAAAGCAGCACTGTGAGCGGGATGGCTAAATAGTGTTGTTGCGTATCTGTTTTGCTTGGGTACTGACCTGCACGAATATTTAATTGAATAGAAGGGTGCAACAGCTTTGGTACTGCTAAGGTTGCATCGCGGCCTTCCCGAGTTTTAATAAAACGTTGCTTATCGCCTTTTAAATGAATGTTTTGCTCGCGCTGCTCTTTAACCGTGGTTTTGTTCGCCAGCGGGCGGCCATCAGGTTGGTAGTCATGACACATCCAAAGTAGCGTATCGTCAGGAAACGCTAAAATTCGTTGTAGTGAATCATATAGCTCACCGGCACTGCCTCCTGGGAAATCACAGCGGGCTGTGCCACTGTCTGGCATAAAAAAGGTGTCGCCAACAAATACATTGCCATCAATGTGAAAACACACGCTGTCAGGGGTGTGGCCCGGTGTGGCAATCACATCTACCGTGTAATCACCTAACTGAAATTGTGCTTTATCAGCAAACAAAGCATCAAAAGGTTCACCATTACATGGCATATCAAGATTATAAAGCTGGCTAAAGTGCTGTTGCACTTGAGTGATCCCTTCACCCGTGCCGAGCTTACAAGGGTGTGTGTCTTGTAATTGCTGCTTTATATAACTTGCTGCAGTGATATGGTCTGCATGGGCATGGGTTTCAAGGAGCCATTGCAATGTCAGCTGCTCGGTCTTTATATAGCTGATGATCTCATTGGCGGTGGTAAAACTTAACTCACCACTTGGCATATCAAAATCAGCGGGCGCATCAATCAATAAGCAATTTTTAGTGCTTTCGCAACATACTAAGTAGCAGAGTGTGGCGCTTTGTTGATGAAAAAAAGAGTGAATGCGCAGAGCCATAATGAATCCTTTATATTTCGTTATAGCCAAATCTTATAACATATAACAAAAATATAAAACGGCCTGCGCCAAGTTTCTTTCAAGGAGCTTTTAATTACCGTCGTAACCTGTGTCTTCAAGTAATTGATCGCTGCCAGCTGCTTCGCGGGCAAGATCGTCAACAATCTCATTGTATTTATTACCGCTATGGCCTTTTACCCAGCGCCATTCTACGCTGTGTTGTTGGCAGGCAGCATCGAGTCGTTTCCATAAATCGACATTCTTAACTGGTTTTTTAGCTGCGGTTTTCCAGCCGCGTTTTTTCCAATTTTCTACCCATGACTCAATACCTTGTTTCACATATTGGCTATCGGTTGTCAGAATGACATGACAAGAGCGGGTGAGGGTTTCTAGTGCAACGATAGCTGCGAGCATTTCCATCCGATTATTTGTTGTTAGGGTATAGCCTTGACTTAATTGCTTCTCGTGGCCGTTGTATCGCATCACGATGCCATACCCTCCAGGCCCTGGATTTCCTAAACATGATCCATCGGTGTAAATCTCTACGGTTTTCTGCACTGTTTTACCTTGATATTGTGTACAATAAAGTGAATATAGAAAGATACCAGAGTCAGGCTTAAGACGATATGGCACATAGACAAATAGTTTTAGATACAGAAACCACGGGTATTGACCCAAAGCAAGGCCACCGCATCATTGAGATCGGTTGTGTTGAACTTGTAAATCGCCGTCTTACTGGCAACAACTTTCATGTGTATATCAATCCGCAACGTGAAATAGAAGAAGAAGCAATAGACGTACATGGTATCACCAATGAATTTTTGCGTGATAAACCTTTGTACCACCAAATTGCCCATGAGTTTTTAGAGTATATTCGTGGTGCAGAGCTTGTTATCCATAACGCAGCGTTCGATATCGGCCACATGGACAATGAGTTTGCATTGTTAAATCAAGGTTTTCCGAATACTGCCGATGTATGTAGTGTACTTGATACATTAAAAATGGCGCGTGACTTGCACCCAGGTCAAAAGAATAACCTTGATGCGCTTTGCCGCCGTTACGATATTGATAACTCAAAGCGTACGTTACACGGCGCATTACTGGATTCCGAGATCCTAGCTGATGTTTACCTGTCAATGACCGGTGGGCAAGTAAAGCTGAATCTTAATCAAAATAAAGATGAAGGCTCAACTCAACAAATGGGTGGTATTCGCCGACTAAGTGCAGATAGAGCACCGCTTGTGGTATTAAGAGCAACAGAACAAGAGCACGCCGCTCACGAAGAGCGTTTAGACTTGGTTGCAAAGGGTGGCCAATGCCTATGGCGTACAGAATAAGGTAATAAAATGAGAAAACAGCTGCTAGCAGGATTAGTGTGTTTAATTCCCTTCACGGGATTTGCCAACGAGCAAGATAAAATAACCCCATTAGAACGTGATGGGGTGCAAAATGAAATTCCCCTGCTAGAGAACCGTTTTCGTATCGATCATAAAATCGATAAAGTTACCTTACTCTTCTTTCGTAAGCGCGGTGCCCCAGCTGTGGTGTTAGTTCGCCCTGATGGTACTAAGTATTACGCGACTGACTCAGTTAAAAATAATGACCTCGATTGGCATGATGAACTGAGCTATGACTTGATCACCATTAGCAATCCTATGCCTGGCCCTTGGCAAGTGGTCGGCAGTATCTTGCCAGATAGCCGTATTATGGTGCTGGGTGAAATAGAGCTTAATGTTGATCCACTCCCGCCTATGCTGTTTCGTGGTGAGACTATAAAACTGACGGGCCGTGTATTAAATGACGGTGAACCGATTAAAGTTGGCCAGTTTCGTGATGTAATCAGTTTGCATGTTGATTTTGTCAGCACTAATAACAGTGATTTCGCAAACTTTGGTGCTGGTACGCAAAGTGTCACTGACTTTAAAGATGATGGCCGTGGCTTTGATGAGCGTCCGCTTGATGGTGTATTTACCGGTGAGTTTAAGCTGGTCTTTCCGGCAGGAGAGTGGCAGCCAGAGCTTTATATAGAAACGCCTATATTAAAGCGTACCGTAGTACAAAAGCCAATTGTGGTGCATGAACCGCCTTTTGATTATGAAATAGCACTTGCTGAGCAAGATGAAGATGATCATATTTTAACAATCTCGCTGAACCCTGAAATCGTCAAACCTGAAACCGTGCTCATTCAAGGGAAAATTTATTACCCAAATAATGAAGAGCAAATGTTCTCTTTAGATGCAGATAAATCGCAAACACGGGAACTGGCCATTAAAAATTATGATTGGGGGCGATACAGTGTTGAGCTTTCTGTATTTGGTAGCAATATAAATGACCGTGAATTTATGGCTACGTTACCGACGTATAAATTTGAAATTGAGCGACCAATTGAAGCTGTACCAGAAATTGTTCGCCCTGAAATCGATTTAGAAGCGCAAGCGGAGCAACAACGAATTATTGAAGAAGAACAAAAAGCGTCCACCATGCTCATGGTGATCTTAATTGTTGTTGGAAATTTAGCCGTACTTTTATTGGGTTGGCTAGCAATTAGAATTTTTGTTCAGAAGAAACCACTGAAATTTAAATTTTCTTTACCGTTTTTAAAGAAAAAAAATCAAACCGAAAATGATGAGCAAGCAACGAATGAAAATGAAGTTGGCAAAAATGGCTCAAAAAATGACAAATCAGGTGAAATTTTAAACCTTTCGATGTCAGATGACTAAAAAACCTGTAAAAATACAAAAAACCCCTTGACGAACTAGAGGGTGATTCGTATTATTCACGCCGCTGTCAGGGGAGACTCAGTCAGCAACGAAAATGTGGAGTGGTAGTTCAGTTGGTTAGAATACCGGCCTGTCACGCCGGGGGTCGCGGGTTCGAGTCCCGTCCACTCCGCCAATTTTCGACAATTTGTAAGTATGCGCTGGAGTGGTAGTTCAGTTGGTTAGAATACCGGCCTGTCACGCCGGGGGTCGCGGGTTCGAGTCCCGTCCACTCCGCCAATTACTTGCACAACTTATGGTTGTAAAACATTTTCCTTTGCGGAGTGGTAGTTCAGTTGGTTAGAATACCGGCCTGTCACGCCGGGGGTCGCGGGTTCGAGTCCCGTCCACTCCGCCAATAGGAAAAATAAATAGCATTAGATACTGCGGAGTGGTAGTTCAGTTGGTTAGAATACCGGCCTGTCACGCCGGGGGTCGCG
>NZ_LRRU01000020.1:144524-887298 GCF_001641615.1 Pseudoalteromonas gelatinilytica | reverse complement strand
AGAATACCGGCCTGTCACGCCGGGGGTCGCGGGTTCGAGTCCCGTCCACTCCGCCAACAAATTAAGTAATAACAATGATATCTCTGCGGAGTGGTAGTTCAGTTGGTTAGAATACCGGCCTGTCACGCCGGGGGTCGCGGGTTCGAGTCCCGTCCACTCCGCCATTTGATATCATAAACAAATTAAGTGCATTACCCCATGCACATACCACTGCGGAGTGGTAGTTCAGTTGGTTAGAATACCGGCCTGTCACGCCGGGGGTCGCGGGTTCGAGTCCCGTCCACTCCGCCATTTGTTTTCCTCAAGCAAATGATTAGATAATTCTTTACTTTACACCTTACTATTTCCTTATACTGACAACGTATCTCGTATCTCGTATCTCGTATCTCGTATCTCGTATCTCGTATCTCGTATCTCGTATCTCGTATCTCGTATCTCGTATCTCGTATCTCGTATCTCGTATCTCGTATCTTTCATCCTATCTTGCTAATATTCTTCATTATTCCTATTTATTCAGCTTTTTATATCTGCATGAATAGCAAAGAATGGCGGCTCCACAACAAAAAGGAAATGCGTTATGAGTACATTCGGAACACAACTAAGACACTATCGCAGTGAGCTGAAATTAAGCCAACCAGAATTTGCAGAGCAAGTTGGAATAGAGCAAAGTTACCTTTCAAAACTTGAGAACGATAAATCAGTGCCTTCTAATGACACATTTCGTTCAATATTAACGGCGCTCAATCTAACAATTTGCGACTTTATGGAGCCATTAAAACATTCTGTAGATAAAGCTCGGTTGATTAATGTGCCTGATATTGAAGCTTGGTATAAGCAACAAAGTAATAAGCAATTCATTAAACAGCGCTCATTGATCTATATTGCCATACTATTAAGTGCGCTAGGCTGTGCCATGTTTTATTTAGGGCATCAAGAAAAGCTATTCAACACAAAGTTCTATGAGTACAAATCATATGGTGTAGTGAAAGATAATGAACCAGATGGCATTTTTCATGATTGGCGAACGCTACTCGTAGAACAAAGCAGCGAGAAAATAGATGCAAAACGTCGAGAAATGATTAGCAGGCATGATTTTAAATTTATTATCTCAGCGGATTATAAAGGTTTTTCGTTTGTAGAATCTGGCGAGCAAGGTAGGCGTTTGTATAGCCTGACTTCAAAAACACCCGTTATCAAGCCTCATAAAGGCCATGTATGGCTTGAGTTTATTGGTATCTTATTGCTTGTAGTTGGTGCAGGTCTCATCACATTTGAGAGTAAACTGACAAGACAGCAATAATGAGTTGTAGAACCTGACGCGTGTTAGCTGGCGTCAGGATCGCGAGGAATTAAATGCGCAAACTGTTGCTGGTGGATTTGTTCGTATAAGGTCGCTGCATAGCTTTGCGCATCATGTAATCTGCGCGTACTGATGTGTTTTCTCAGGTCATCAAGTGCAGCGGTTGCAGGTTCATAACCTTGGCTACTTGCCAGACTTAGCCACACCGCGCCATGAAAAACACTGTGTGGAACACCTTGCCCTTTGATGAAAAACAGTCCCATATAAAATTGTGCTCTATGGTTACCTGCCATAGCAGCTAGGCGCATCCATTTCGCAGCAAGGGGAGGCTGTTCATTTTTTAAATAATATAAAGCTTTGTTTAGTACGTTTTCAACAGATTGAGTACTTTTATCTGGCGCCGACCCTTTATCGGGTTGGGTAATAAAGGCAAGTATATTATCAAGCTGTTGCTCTAAATCTAAGCCTACTGGCGAATTATCAGACATAGTTTAGTTATTTTCTTGAAATAAAAGACCTTATTAGTTTAGAACATTGCAAGGTAAAATGTCCTCTTATTGAGATAAAATATGATAAAATTAGCCAATTAATCTCAACTTAAAGTTCAACATGTTCGAAAGACTTTTCAAAATCACTGAAAACAACACCTCTGTGCGCCGCGAGACTATTGCTGGTATAACAACATTCATTACCATGGTTTACATTGTATTTGTTAACCCAGCCATGTTAGCCGAAGCAGGAATGGACCAAGGTGCGGCATTTGTTGCAACCTGTATTGCAGCTGCAATCGGCTGTTTTATCATGGGTTTATGGGCTAACTACCCATTAGCATTGGCGCCAGGTATGGGCTTAAACGCTTTCTTTACCTATGGTGTAGTGCTTGGCATGGGCCACACTTGGCAAGCTGCCCTTGGCGCAGTATTTATGTCTGGCTGTATCTTTTTGTGTTTAAGCCTATTTAAGGTGCGAGAGTGGATCATTGATGCCATTCCACTGGTATTAAAGCGTGCCATTGCCACAGGTATCGGTGCTTTCTTAGCGCTTATTGCATTGAAGAACGCCGGTATTATCGTAGCAAGCCCTGCAACGCTAGTGCAGTTAGGCGACATCACAGCGCCGGGTCCTTTACTCGCCATTTTTAGCTTTTTTGTGATTGCGGCTCTTTTATATCGCGACATGAAAAGTGGCGTGCTAATTAGTATTTTATTAGTAACGGCTATCGCCCTTGGTTTAGATCTTGTGCAATACCAAGGTATTGTGTCAATGCCACCTTCAATTGCGCCAACCTTTATGCAATTAGATTTTGCATCAGCATTAGAAATCTCAATGCTAACAGTGATTTTTGCTTTCTTATTTGTTGATTTGTTTGATACCTCAGGCACTTTAGTTGCTGTTACGCAAAAAGCAGGGCTTGCTGATGAGCAAGGTAAAATGCCTCGTTTAGGTCGTGCATTAAGTGCAGACAGCACAGCAACCATTGCCGGTTCAATGCTTGGTACGTCAACAACGACGTCGTACATTGAATCAGTAGCAGGCGTATCTGTGGGCGGCCGTACTGGTCTTACCGCGGTGGTTGTAGGCATTTGTTTCTTGTTAATGATGTTCTTTGCACCACTAGCCGGTATGATCCCAGCTTATGCAACGGCAGGTGCGATTTTGTATGTTGCTGTTTTAATGATGCAAAACTTAAAGCTGGTCAATTGGGATGATATGACAGATGCCATTCCAGTGAGCGTGGTATTATTGATGACACCGTTAACGTTCTCGATTGCGCACGGTATTGCACTGGGTTTTATTTCGTATACTGCGGTGAAGTTGGTATGTGGTAAAAAAGATGAAATCAGTATCAGTGTGTGGGTATTAACAGCATTATTTATCGTTAAGTTTGCGTTTTTATCTTAATCAGCTCAAAGCAAAGAAAAAGTGGTTTACCACTTTTTCTTTGGTGCGAATAACACGTCTAAATCGTCTTGCTCTTGTTCTGCTTTTTTCTTTCTTGATGTTGCATTTGATGCTTTCAATTCAGAGCTAATCGCTTCTAAGTAATTTTCAACTTCTTGTCGTTTTGCACTCACATATTCATCGCTGTAGCTCACTCCCGATAGGGTAGCAAGTGCCTTTTCAAAATATTGTCTGGCTGATCCCACCATGTTTGCTGAGCGAGCAGATAAACCACGTTTGATTTGGCTTTCTACATTGATCCTTAACTGCAATTTTTCAAGGCGTTTATCTTCTGCAACAAATACTTGGCTATCAACTTTACCTTTACCATGCTCTGAGCGCAGTACCGCACGTAATTTTTTAATACCTTGGATTAATGCGATTAGTTGTTTGTCGTTATCAGGTAACACCAGTGCGTCACTGTTATTTGCTTCTATTGGCGAGCTTAAACGCTCTTTAGATTCTTTTAAGCGATTTTTTAACTCTTTTGAGCTTGGAGACAGTTCGACCATACCTGCTAGAGCATCATAAATACGACGCTGGAGAATACGCAGGATGTTTTCAGACATGGGAATATTAGCACTGTTAAGCAAAACATCTTCTGCTTCTTCAATGATTTTCTTTAACTTTGTTAACTCTTTACGGCGCTCTGCTTCTTGCTTTTCTTTATGTTGTTGCACCGCACTTACCCACAGTGCAATGACGATTAATGCAACAATGAGCATGATGATGATAGAAACAATCATTACTAAATCTCAGTTTTAACTATCTAATTTTTTTATATTACATTAAAAAGATCAGATCTGAACAGCTTTGCGGTTAGTTATCTAGAATAAACTTCCGATGATTACTACTTTATAATGAGTATAGCGCTAAACTAGCACCTTTATTGAATATTTTGCGTGTAAACACGGCTACCGAGCTGTAATTTAATGTGTTAGCCTTAGAAACAATCGATATAAATGTATAGCGCGATGAAATATCACTTGGCATTGTGCTTTGCAGCCTTTATAAATAAACAATAACAACGTTTACAATGCAGCCATGAAACTACAACAACTCAGATATATAGTCGAAGTCCAAAATCATAAACTGAATGTCTCTGCAACAGCAGAAAGTTTATTTACCTCGCAACCGGGGATCTCGAAACAAGTTCGTATGCTTGAAGATGAACTTGGTGTGCAGATCTTTGGTCGTAGTGGCAAACACTTAACGCATGTAACTAGTGCCGGTAACGAAATCATTAATATTTCACGTGAGATACTATCAAAGGTTGAGGGTATCAAAGCGGTTGCCAATGAACATACCTTACCGGATCAAGGTAAACTAAATATCGCGACCACGCACACACAAGCACGCTATGCATTACCTAATGTTATTCAAGGCTTTATGAAAAAGTACCCGGCAGTGTCTTTGCATATGCACCAAGGTACGCCACAGCAGATTTCTGATGCAGCAGCACGAGGCGACGCTGATTTTGCCATTGCGACTGAGGCACTGCATTTATACTCTGATTTAGTTATGTTGCCGTGCTATCACTGGAATCGCAGTATCGTCGTGGCAAAAACACACCCACTTGCGCAAAAGGCTGATAACTTAACGGTTGCCGATGTGGCTAAATACCCGCTGATAACATATGTGTTTGGTTTTACTGGTCGCTCTGAATTAGATAAAGCTTTCAATGCTCATGGACTTGAGCCACATATCGTATTTACTGCAACGGATGCTGATGTAATCAAAACCTATGTGCGTTTAGGGCTAGGTGTGGGCGTTGTCGCATCGATGGCAATAGACCAAGTAACAGACACTGATTTAGTGTGTATTGATGCAAGCCATTTATTTGAAGCGAGTACTACTAAGATTGGCTTTAGAAAAGGCAGCTTTTTACGCAGCTATATGTATGATTTTATTGAACGATTTGCACCACACTTAACCAAAGAATTGGTTGAGCGAGCAAGCTTATTACGTAACCAAGAAGATGTTGATAAGCTCTTCGAAAATATAGAGTTACCAGTAAAATAGAAATAAAAAAAGCCGCTTTAAAGCGGCTTTTTTTATTGTGCTGAAAATTAACACTCGATGATATTAACTGCTAAGCCACCGCGAGCGGTTTCTTTGTATTTTGTTTTCATATCATTACCTGTGTCGAGCATGGTTTTAATTACCTTATCAAGGGTCACTTTTTGCTCGCCAGAACCACGCATTGCAAGGCGTGATGCATTGATTGCTTTGATAGCGCCCATCGCATTACGTTCAATACATGGTACTTGCACAAGGCCTCCTACTGGGTCACAGGTTAGACCTAGATTGTGCTCCATACCAATCTCAGCGGCGTTTTCAACCTGCACAACATTACCACCCATGATTTCGGTTAGGGCGCCCGCTGCCATTGAGCAAGCAACGCCCACTTCACCTTGGCAACCTACTTCAGCACCAGAAATTGACGCATTCTTTTTATATAAAATACCAATGGCTGCTGCTGTTAATAAGTAACGGGTCGCAATATCACGGTCTACTTCTTTAATGAAAGTGTGATAATACATTAATACCGCAGGTAAAATGCCCGCAGCACCATTGGTTGGTGCGGTAACTACACGGCCACCGGCCGCGTTCTCTTCGTTTACTGCAAGTGCAAACAAATCAACCCAGTCCATCGCACGCAGTGGGTCATTGTTTACCTCAATATTTAATTTAAGGTGGAGGCTAGGTGCACGGCGTTTTACTTTTAAACCACCAGGTAAAATCCCTTCTGTGCGCATGCCACGTTCAATACAGGCTTTCATAACTTGCCAAATATTAAACAACTCATCTTTGATATCTTTTTCGCTGCGTAAGGTTTTTTCGTTATGCATCATAAGTGTTGATACACTAAACCCTGATTCACGGCATAGCTCTAACAACTCTTTAGCCGTGTTAAACGGATAAGGTGCAGGGTTTTCCTCGCGGATTTCGAGTGCTTTTTGTTTTTCGTTCTCGAATTCTTCGTCAGTTACGATAAATCCGCCGCCGATTGAGTAATACACTTTACTGAATAGCTTTTCGCCATTTTGACTCGCAATGATTTCCATCGCATTTGAGTGCTTTGGTAGTGTTTTACGACGATGGAATACAATCGCACCTTGCTTAGGGAAATTGGCTTTATGGCTTTGGTTTAAGTAAATAACCTGTTCTTTTTCGATTTTTGCCAGAATATCGTCAACTAAATCAGCATCAATGGTTTCGGGATCATAGCCAGCAAGGCCTAAGATCACGGCTTTACCTGAGCCGTGGCCAATACCTGTTTGACCTAGTGAGCCAAACAGCTCAACTTTAATATCGGTGACGTTTGCAAGTAAGTTTTTTTCTTCTAATTCGTTTACAAATAAACGCGAAGCGCGCATTGGGCCAACAGTGTGAGATGACGATGGGCCAATACCAATACTAAACATATCGAATGCACTGATCATAATTTGCTACTCATTTTCCTTTAACGGCATACTACCTGCCTTTGAACGGTGCCACATAATAACGTTTAAAAGTGTCTGTGTAACCCTAAAAGCAGGATAATTAAACTGGTAGGGCGAGCTGTTTGATAAAGTTATTAATAATGCTCGCTGTTGCTCCCCAAAGCAGGCCATGGGGGGTCATCAAACCTTGCAAAGTAATGGTTTTACCATTTCGCTCAAAGGGGAGGGGCTGCCAATTTTGTTGGTTACTCAAATAAGATAAAGGCAGTAAAAAGCTGGCAGCAACTTCGTTGGGATCTGCTTGCCATGTTGTCCCTTCGCTGAGGGTACACACAAAAGGCTCAATAGTGAAACCAGTCAGGGTCGCGTACTGGTGTAATTTACCGTGGACAGTCACTTGATGTGTGCCAATATTAAGCTCTTCATTGAGCTCTCGAAGGGCTGTGTGCATTAACGTGTCATCTTGCTCTTCATACTTTCCACCTGGTAAGCAAATCTCCCCCGGGTGATGAAGTAAATAACTTGGTCGTTTGCACAGCAACAAATGCGCTTCGTCATTAATATCTAGCAAAGGTAACATCACGGCACTGGCACGCTTTTCGGCATTAAAGCGAATGGTAGCTGGACGCTCTGTGGTTTGACTTAAACTAAAACGGGCAATTATTTGCTGACTATTCAAGGTTTGTTACTTCAACGTTTACTTTAATAAAGGCAGTATTTTATTTACTTTATCGTAAGTTTCTTGGTACTCCAAGTCGACCTTTGAATCAGCCACAATGCCACCGCCAGCCCAGCAATAAATTGCACCTTGATGACACACTAAAGTGCGAATTGTGATACTGGTATCCATGTTGCCACAGGCACTCAAATAGCCAATTGAGCCACAGTACACACTACGGCGATGTGGTTCGAGCTCTTCAATAATTTCCATAGCACGAATTTTCGGTGCTCCGGTAATTGAACCACCCGGGAAAGCGGCATGAATTTGGTCAACGGCATCTTTGCCATCCGCTAATTCTGCGCGCACAGTACTTACTAAATGATGTACAGCTGGAAAGCTTTCAATGGCAAATAGCGAGGGTACGGTGACACTACCTGGACGAGCCACTTTGCCTAAATCGTTGCGCAGCAGATCAACAATCATGACATTTTCTGCGCGGTCTTTTTCAGATTGTTGTAAACGGGTTGCTTGTGCTTGGTCTTGTTCAGGGTCAGCCAAACGAGGGAGCGTTCCTTTAATGGGCTTGGTTTCTATTTGACCTTGATTTATGGAGATGAAGCGCTCAGGGGAGATAGATAAAATAGCGCCATCTGGGTGATTTATATAGCTTGAAAATGGGGCTTTATTCGCTTCTCGAAGTTGTTTATAGGCTTGCCATGTTGAACCTGAAAATTCAGCTTTAAAACGCTGCGCAAGGTTGATCTGGTAACAGTCACCACTTTTTAAATAAGCTTGAATTTTCTCGAATTTTTCGCTGTAGCTGGCTTTGCTCATATTTGACTGCCAGTCGCTTTGTAGCGCGAACTCTGCACTTGCTGGCGTTTCGTTTAGGTGCTGCTGGTATAGCGCTAAGCGATTTTGATTTGGCTGACAAACGTAAAACCAGCTTTGCTGTTGCTTATCAAAAATAAGAGCATCAGGATAAAGTCCAACAGCTATTTGCGGCATGTTAATGTCGTTTTCGGCATGATTTGGCATAGTTTCAATCACACGACCTAAGTCATAACCAAAATAGCCAAGCCAACCACCTGTAAAAGGCAGATTGTTAGGGTTTGCTGTGTGATTAAATTCCTGAAGACCTGCTTTCATCAAGCTAAAACAATCACTTGATTGCGCCTTGCCGTCGACAAAGCATGTATTTTCACGCACTTCTAATCGCTTTAATGGCGCAATGGCAATGATATCGAAGCGGCTATTTACATGCTCGCTATTGGCTGAATCGAGCAACACAGCATGGGGCAAATGAGCAAAATGACTAAATAGCGCGATACAATCACCGCTTAAATCTAATTTAATGCACAAATTTTCATCGTTTATCATCTACATTGCCCTGAATAACTAGCCCGAAACGGGCGAGGAGGGTATCATAAGTTAAATTTGATTGGCAGCGTTATGATTTCCTTTATAGTGATGCCATGACTAACCCGTAGAGTAAATCTTCGTCACCGGTTTACTCAGGATCACGTACAGCGCTACGCGATAAAAACTTAAGGAACCCGTAATGAGTACAATTCGTCAGCAAGACTTCATTGATAGCATTGAAGATGCATTGCAATACATTTCTTTTTATCACCCTCTCGATTTCGTACAAGCCTTAGAAAAAGCTTACAACAAAGAGCAAAGCAAAGCGGCAAAAGATGCCATTGCGCAAATTTTAATTAACTCTCGTATGTCTGCTGAAGGTAAACGTCCGCTATGTCAAGATACAGGTATCATTACCTGTTTCGTAAAAGTAGGTATGGATGTTAAGTGGGATAAAACAGACATGACTGTACAGCAAATGGTTGATGAAGGTACACGTCGCGCATACTTAAACCCAGATAACCCGTTACGCGCATCAATTGTTGCAGACCCAGCTGGTACGCGTAAAAACACTAAAGACAATACACCTTCAGTTGTTCATATCGACTTAGTGCCAGGTGGCGAAGTTGAGGTAATGGTTGCAGCGAAGGGCGGCGGCTCAGAAAATAAAACGAAAATGGTTATGCTTAACCCATCTGATGATGTGGCTGCATGGGTTGAGAAAACATTACCAACGATGGGTGCGGGCTGGTGTCCACCTGGCATGCTAGGTATAGGTATTGGTGGTACTGCAGAAAAAGCCGCGGTACTAGCGAAAGAATCATTAATGGATCCGGTTGATATTCACGAGCTGATTGAGCGCGGCGCTGAAACAACTGAAGAAAAAATGCGTATCGATATCTTCGAACGTGCTAATAAGTTAGGTATTGGTGCTCAAGGTCTTGGTGGTTTAACAACCGTAGTTGATGTGAAAATCAAAACGGCACCAACTCACGCAGCATCAAAACCAGTGGTAATGATCCCGAACTGTGCAGCAACTCGTCACGTACACTTCACGTTAGATGGTTCAGGCCCAGCTGATCTTAAAGCGCCTAAACTAGAAGATTGGCCAGAAGTTACATTTGAAGTAGGCGAAGGTACACGTCGCGTTGATTTAAACACTCTGACAAAAGAAGACACACAAGAGTGGAAGATGGGTGAAACGGTTCTTCTGTCTGGTACTATTTTAACGGGTCGTGATGCAGCGCATAAACGTTTACAAGATATGATCCAATCAGGTGAAGGTTTACCTGAAGGCGTAGATTTTGATAACAAGTTTATCTACTACGTTGGCCCTGTAGATGCAGTGGGTGATGAAGCGGTAGGTCCTGCAGGACCTACAACTGCAACGCGTATGGATAAATTCACTGATATGATGTTAGAAAAAACAGGCATCATCGGTATGATTGGTAAGGCTGAGCGTGGGCCTGCTACAGTAGAATCAATCAAGAACAATAAGTCTATTTACTTAATGGCGGTAGGTGGTGCAGCTTACCTTGTATCTAAAGCAATCAAGAAAGCACGCGTTGTTGCATTCGAAGATTTAGGTATGGAAGCAATCTACGAGTTTGAAGTAGAAGATATGCCAGTAACGGTTGCTGTTGATAGTGAAGGTGCAAATGCACATACGCAAGGCCCAGCTATTTGGAAAGCAAAAATTGAAGAACTTGATGGCAAATTAAAATAACCATCTTGTAAGTCTTTTATTAAAAAACGGCGCAACTGCGCCGTTTTTTTCTGATCTGACCAGTCTCAATTATTTTCTTAGCATACCTTCATAAAGCAGATACTACTTGGCTTTATTGGCATATTTTTCTTGTCACTTTTTCTTTACGCTATACTTTACCTTTACGTTCACGTAATAAAGTTTGTTATGTTAATATTTTGTTTTGAATTAACAATGCTTAATGCGTACTTTGGTTGGTATAATTTTTCTATAAAGTGTTAGTTTTTGAGTTGATATTTCGGCTTGGGAACTTTGCTTAGTTTTATCATCTCATTTAGTAGCAAGCGAGCATGCGAAGTGATAAAGTCTCGGCACTTTCAGCGCTCACACCCCTTAGGGTAAGAAAATTTCGGAGTATTTAACTGTGGCTGTATTTAATAAAGTCGACTTTGATAACCACGAGCAAGTGGTGTTTTGTTCAGATAAAGAATCAGGCCTAAAAGCTATTATCGCGGTTCACAATACCAAGTTAGGTCCAGCGGTTGGTGGTTGCAGAATGTGGGACTACACAACTGATGAAGACGCGGTTACTGACGCACTTCGTTTATCAAAAGGTATGACCTACAAAAATGCTGTGGCACGTTTACCATTTGGTGGTGGTAAGTCAGTGATCATCGGTAATGCAAAAGAAATTAAATCAGAGCAACTTTTCCGTGCATTTGGTCGTCAATTAGAGCGTTTAAGCGGTAGCTACTATTCAGCTGAAGACGTAAACATCACCTGTGATGATGTTGCTATTATGAATAAAGAAACGAACTATGTGCTAGGTCTTGAAGGTAAAAGTGGTAACCCTTCACCATTTACAGCGTATGGTACATTTTTAGGTATTAAAGCAGCTTTACAACATCAACGTGGTCATCAAGACCTTGCTGGTATCAAAGTAGCTGTGCAAGGTTTAGGTGCAGTGGCATACGGCCTTTGTAAACACCTACATGAAGCGGGCGCAACATTATTTGTAACAGATATCAACGAGCAAGCTGTTGAGCGCGTTGTAAATGATTTCAATGCAACGGCTGTGGGTATTGATGAAATTTACGACTTAGACGTTGATGTGTATGCACCTTGTGCACTTGGCGCAACGGTAAACGACACGACTATCCCGCGTTTAAAAGCAACAATTATCGCTGGTTGTGCGAATAACCAATTAGCAGAGTCTCGTCACGGTGAGATCATCCGCGAAAAAGGTATCTTATACGCACCAGATTACGTAATTAACGCAGGTGGTATCATCAATGTTTACTACGAAACAGCACCAGAAGGTTATAGTGCAGAAGCATCAACTAAGCACGTTGAAGGTATCTACGATACGTTAACTGAAATCTTCGCACGTTCTGAAAAAGAACAAAAATCGACGCATTTAATTGCCGATGAACTCGCGTTAGAAATCATCGAAAACGGCTTATAATTTAGTAAACCCACTAAATTTACAGTTAAAAAAGGTGCGCAGGTCGCACCTTTTTTGTCGCTGTTATTTATCGCAACAAAATGACGAAGCCTCACTATCTCGGTACACTCGGTTTTTAAATCTCGAGGACGCCTAATGAAAACTCAGCCTTGTGAAATAACCCCAATCAATCTTGATACTTGGCCTCGTAAACAGCATTTCGCTTTTTTCAACGAATTTTCTCTGCCATATTTTAATGTGTGTGTTTCCCTCGACATGGCAGCTCTTTACAACAAGTGCAAAGCAGAACCTTATTCGTTCTTTCACAGTTATGTTTATCTAACGCTTGAAGCATGTCATGAATATGCACCAATGCGCCAACGAATTATTGATTCTTTACCCGTACAACTGTCATCTGTGCGTGGCAGTGTGGTTGAGCTGGCAGAAGATGAAACATTCCGCTTTAGTTATTTTGAAAAACAAGCGTCGATGGCAGACTTTTCAAAATATGCCACTGAAGTGGGAAATGCGAGTAAAGCAAAACCATTTTTTTCTGATGCATTTGCTGCAACAGAAGGGCAGCCTGATCTTATTCATATCTCAGTGCTTCCATGGTTAAACTTTACTGGGTTTGCCCATGCGGTGAGTGAGGGGCATGGCCTTGGTATTCCTAAGTTTGTGTTTGGTCAGTATGACTCACAAACTGGCAAAATGCCGCTTTCAATTGATGTGCATCATGCCTTAATGGATGGTTTGCATGTAGCGAGATTTGTGAAAATATTGCAAGAAAAAATTGCGAATTTTTGTAATTGATTGTTGCTAAATGTCATTAAAATGAGTAAAAATTGCAACTAATGTAGTATTATCTGAAGTTAGGGATGACTTTGGCTTCACAGAGCTACATCACTGAATAGAACGATAATAAATATCAGGGTTTTAGTTTTATGGTGCGGGTAGTTAGTTGTATTTTTCTTTTCTTTTGTTTCAGCGCTTTTGCAGAATCTGCACGCCTCTCTCTGAGTGATTATTTTACCGAGACTTGGAGTACACGCGCTGGCCTTCCTCACAATAGTATTAATGGTGTCACGCAAACCAAAGATGGATATATCTGGATAGCGACTTGGGAAGGACTTGCTCGTTTTAATGGTCGCGAGTTTAAACTCTTTACTCGAACCGAAATTCCTGGCTTACCTGATTCTGGCCTACGCAGCCTTATTGCAATGGAAAATGGCGATTTATATATCGTGGGTGCTCGTGGTGGCATTGCGCTTCGCTCACAAGGGGGGTGGCGAGCATTACCAAGTTCATCAGCCATGGTTAATCATGCACTTGTTACTGAACAAGGTGAGCTTTGGCTGGCACTTGAAGGGCAAGGTATTGTTTACCGCGCTTCTGAAACTGCCACTGAGCAAAAACTGCTTGATAAGCTAAGCGCGTACCGTCTTTTACAAGACAAAACAGGCGTGATTTGGGCTGCCACTAGTGATGGTCTTTATCAAATAAATGATATGCAAGTCAGTAAGGTCAGTGAAGACTCTGGGCTCCCTAATGCCTCTGTGTTTACCTTATTACTTACTCAGTCGGGCACTTTAATTGTCGGCACTGAAAAAGGAGCATGGCAAAAACAAAACGAAAAGTTTGTTGCTATTAACCCTGTGCTTAATAATGAATCAATTGCTAGCTTACTGGAAGATGCGCAGGGCGATTTGTGGTTTGGCACCATTAATAAAGGGGTCTTCAGACTCAGCAGTTTAGGCCTTGAAAACTTAGCCGCAGATGATGGCTTACCCAACAACCGTATTTTATCGTTATTGCAAGACCGCGAAAAAAGCATTTGGGTTGGTACAAATGCGGGATTATTTCGCTTGCGTGAAGCGCCATTTACAAACTGGAGTCAAAGCCGTGGGCTTGCATCTGACTATGTGCGTACCGTGTTATCACATTCTGATGGCAGCTTATGGGTGGGCAGTAGTAACGGCTTAAATCGTATTGAAAATGGCAAGCTCACCACCCTTATTCAAGCCTATGAAAAAGATCCACTATCCGTATTAAGTTTAACTGAAGATAAGCAGGGCGGAGTATGGGTAGGTACTTACACTGCGGGTTTAATGAAAGTGGTTAATGGACAAATTTACCCAGTAAAAAACCGCAGTAATGGCCTGATCAGCAACGAAGTTCGCGCTGTGTTTTTTGATAAAGCGGATAACTTATGGATTGGCACCGCCGGTGGTTTAACCAAAATTGACCCTGCTGGGCACACTGAATTATTCACCACAGAAGATGGCCTAATTGGTGATTTTATTATGGCCCTTGTCGAGGATGATCATAGGAGGTTATGGGTCGGCACGGGAGTGGGTGTGTCCATTTATGACCCAGCTACTAAGCAATTTAAAACTCTTGAGTTTCCAAAGCAGTTCAGCACTGAGTATGCATTCGGCTTTTACTTAGATGGCGATAAAATGTGGCTTGCAACCGATAGAGGCCTTGTTCGTTACAATCTCAGTACAGATAAAATGAGCTTGTTTGGTCGAGACCAAGGTTTACCGGTTGATAAGCTGTTCCAAGTCATTGAGCAAGGTGATTCACTGTGGCTAACCAGTAACCGTGGTGTAATTCAAGTGAACAAAGCTCAGCTTGTTGCACTATTAGATAACCCTGAAAAAATTAAGCCGATGAGCGTTTCGATGCAGCTTTATGATGAAGGCGATGGCATGCTAAGCGCGCAAGCGAATGGCGGTTCAAACCCTGCTGCTGTGCTCCATTCAGATGGACAAGTATGGGTTGCTTCTGCCAAAGGCGTTGCTATTGCAACACCAGAGCGCTTAAAAGAAGCCAGTAAACGCCGTTTATCGACCGTTATTGAAAGCTTTGAAGTCGATGGCAAACCCATTACTTTACCAGTTGGCAATGAGGTACTGAGCTTACCTGCTGGGGTTTCTCGTGTTTCATTTAATTACGCAGGGCTTAGTTTTATCATGCCGGGGCGGTTAAACTACCAAACTCAATTAAGTGGATACAATCAACAATGGGTAGACAGGGGACGTTTGGCCATTACCGAATACACCAATTTACCGCCAGGTGACTATACCTTTAAAGTGCGCGCTGGGTATCCAAATAGTGATTGGCAAAATAATGAGCAAGTACTGCGATTTAAAATTGCCCCTTATTTTTGGCAAAAAACCAGCTTTAAGTTATTTATCTTAGTTGCCGTGCTCTTTACTGCTTATGTGATTTATAAGTATCGTCTATATCATTACAAGCGCATTGAAATTGAGTTAACTGAAAAAGTTGAACAGCAAATGCATGATTTGCAAACGCAAGCCGATGCCTTTGCTCATTTAGCGAATCATGACCAATTAACGCAATTACCGAACAGACGTGCCTTTGATATGTGGTTGTCTGAAAACTTTAATCAGTTTCAACGTGATAATAAAACACTCAGTATTGCGATTATGGATATTGATCACTTCAAACTGATTAATGACAATTTCTCGCACTTGATTGGTGATAAAGTAATTTGTGAAATTGCTCGTTTGCTGCGTATGAATTTCCCTGATGAAGGCTATGCGGCGCGTTGGGGCGGTGAAGAATTTACCCTGTTGTTCCCTTACAAAAACGCTGAAGAAGCCGCCAGACTGTGCGAAATTATCCGTTTAGAGATAGCGGGTTACGATTTCTCAGAATTAGCGCAAGGACTCTCTGTGACGGTGAGTTTTGGTGTGGCGGATAATACGCAAGTTGCTGATTATGACCGCTTGCTATCACATGCTGACAACGCTTTATACAATGCAAAGAATAACGGTCGAAACCAAATTTTTATTTATAATCAAGGCTGTATTGCGCTTGATTAATCAGCGTTAAAATAAAAATGTGTGTAAACAATTGATCTTTTTTTGTTTGCACACATTAAAGTATCAAGATTGTTTTTTAGGCGATAGTAATGCTTAACCTAGTTTTGATACTTTTTTTAATAATTTTTGTTGTGTGTTACTGGCGCTGGGACGACATTCGTAATCACTTTTGGCAGAAAAAATACCTCAATAATACCCTCAATGCTCAGCAAAAAAATTTGCTGTTAAACTATATGCCCATCTATCGAAAGATGACGGATGCCGACCGCGAAAAACTAGAGCGTCATATCGTTTGGTTTTTAAATGAAAAACGTTTTATAGGCTGTGATGGCCTTGAGCTTAATGATGCAATGAAGTTGATTGTAGCAGCCGATGCCTGTGTTTTGGTGCTCAATAAACCCTGGCCATTGTATCGTAATGTAAAAGAGATCCTTTTATACCCAAGTGCGTATTATGCTCCGCAAACCTCCCGCGATAATGCCGGGCTGGTCAGTTATCACAATACCGTTCGCCAAGGTGAATCATGGCCGGGTGGAACCTTGGTATTGAGCTGGCATGATGTACTTGAGGGGAACCGCTTGCCAAGCGATGGTCATAATTTAGTGTTTCATGAATTCGCCCATCAGCTCGACCAAGAAACAGGCAAAACCACAGGCACGCCAATGCTTGCGAGTAATGAAGATTATCAAAAGTGGGCAAAAGTATTTAGCCGCGCCTTTAATCAACTCAAAACCCATTTAGCTTATGGCATGCCGCATGTTATTCATAGTTATGGCGCGACCAACGAGGCAGAATTTTTTGCCGTTATTACAGAAACCTTTTTAGAAAAACCCGCCGAACTCAGGCAGTTTGACCCTGAAATTTATCATTTACTGGTTGGCTTTTATCAGTTTGATCCGATTGCGTGGCATTAGTCGACTATTTACGTTTGTTTAACACGAATTGCTGGAATCTTGCTATGCTATTTGGTGCAATCCTAAAAGTGTGCATATAAGCAAAACAATAATAAGTGAGATTTCAATGAAGAAAATGCTTCATACAGTGCTGGCTGTATCGATTTCACTTGCTCTTACAGGGCAAGTAGCAGCAGAGCAAGCAAATGATGACAAATGGCAGGTGGACGCACCTAAAGGGCAATTCCTAGACGCTAAAATTAGTGTTGAGCAGGGCACGTGGATGAACGTAGATATTAGCCCTGATGGTAAAACAGTGGTGTTTGACCTACTCGGCGATATTTATACAATGCCAATGTCAGGTGGCACTGCAACGCAATTAACCAGTGATATTGCATGGCAAATGCAACCACGCTTTAGCCCCGATGGTAAGCACATTGCATTCACTTCAGACCAAGGTGGCGGCGACAACATTTGGGTTATGGATTTAAATGGCGAAAACCAAAAAGCAGTCACGAACGAAACATTTCGTTTGTTAAATAGTCCTGCTTGGAGTCCTGATGGCGACTACTTAGTAGCACGTAAGCACTTTACGGCAAGCCGCTCTTTAGGCGCTGGTGAAGTATGGCTTTACCACAAAGCGGGTGGTAAAGGTGTACAGCTAACTGCACGTGAAAACGACCAAAAAGACTTAGGCGAGCCGATGTTCTCACCTGATGGTCGTTATGTTTATTTTTCGCATGATGCAACGCCGGGTAAAACATTCCATTACTCCAAAGATTCTGTAGCGGGCATTTATAAAATTAAACGCTACGACCGTGAAACCGGCGAGATTGAAACTATCATTGATGGCATGGGTGGGGCTATTCGACCGACACCTTCACCAGATGGTAAAAAACTTGCGTATATCAAGCGCGATGATTTCCAAACAAGCTTGTACTTATATGATCTTCATACTGGTGAGCATACCAAGCTGTATGGCGAGCTTGAGCGCGACATGCAAGAGACATGGGCTATCCATGGTGTATACCCAACAATTGCTTGGACACCAGATAACGAACAACTGGTCTTTTGGGCGGGTGGGTCAATTCATAAGCTAGACGTGGATGATAAGTCTGTCTCGACTATTCCATTTAAAGTTGAAACTAATAAGCAAATTCAAAAAGCCGTGCGTTTTACACAAAACATTGATAGCGATAATTTTGATGTGAAAATGCTGCGTAATGTACAAATTTCACCAGATGGTGAAACGGCTATTTTTGAAGCGCTTGGTCATATCTATAAGCGTGATTTAGAGTCTGGCAAAGTAAAGCGTCTGACTAAGCAAGACGACCACTTTGAATTATTCCCGCAATTCTCTCGTGATGGTAAGAAGATTGTTTACACCACATGGGATGATAACGAGCAGGGCTCGGTACGTGTTGTGTCTGCACGCGGTGGCCGTGGCGATACCCTTACCAAAGAGCCAGGTAAATACGTAGAGCCAACATTTAGCCCAGATGGTAAAACAGTTGTTTACCGTAAAGCATCCGGCGGCAGTATTCTTAACCCAACATGGTCACTAGAGCCGGGTATTTACTCTGTAAGTGCCAAAGGCGGTGATTCAACACTTATCACTAAATCAGGTTATCAGCCGCAGTTTGGTGCAGCAAACGACCGTATTTATGTGATGAGCCCTTGGCCAAAACCAACATTGAGCGTTGTTGAGCTTGAATCAAAACAAGTTCGCAAACTTTATGAATCAGAACATGCAACAGAGTTTAGAGTATCACCAGATGGTGAGTACTTAGCGTTTGCAGAGCGTTTTAAGGTATTTGTTACGCCATTTGTTGAGCGTGGCAAAACCATTAATATTGGCCCGAAAGATAGCCAATTCCCAATTGAGCAGCTTTCTGTTCGCGCAGGTGAAAACATCAGCTGGAGTGGCACAAGCGATAAACTTTATTGGAGCTTAGGTCCTGAGTTATATCATGCAAGCCTAGCGGGTTTATTTGATATTAACCAAAATGCAGAGACTGATTTTAAAGTTAAAAGTGGCGATAACATTGGTTTTACAAAAACCATGGCGGAGCCTAAATCAGTATTTGCATTAACTGGCGCACGCATTATCACCATGAACGGTGAGCAGGTCATTGAAAACGGCGTTATTGTTACTGATGGTAAGCATATTAAAGCGGTTGGTAGTAAAGACAGTGTTGCTATTCCTAAAGGCGCAGAAGTAATTGATGTAACTGGTAAGACGATTATGCCGGGTATTGTTGATGCGCATGCTCACGGCTCGCAAGGTAGCGATGAGATCATTCCACAGCAAAATTGGAAGAACTTAGCGGGCTTAGCGTTAGGCGTGACAACGATTCACGATCCATCAAACGACACCACTGAGATTTTTGCTGCAAGCGAAATGCAAAAAGCGGGCATGATTGTCGCTCCTCGTATTTTCTCAACGGGTACCATTTTATATGGTGCGAATATGCCAGGTTATACATCACATATTGATTCGTTAGAAGATGCTAAGTTCCATCTTGAGCGCTTAAAGAAAGTGGGCGCGTTTAGCGTTAAATCCTATAACCAACCACGCCGTGAACAGCGCCAGCAAGTTATTGAAGCAGGTCGTGAACTTGAAATGATGGTTGTGCCAGAAGGCGGTTCATTACTGCAGCACAACTTAACTATGGTCGTTGATGGTCATACGGGTATTGAACACTCAATTCCTGTTGCCAATATTTACGATGATATTCGCCAGCTTTGGTCTCAAAGTGACGTAGGTTACACGCCAACTCTGGGTGTTGCATACGGTGGTATTTGGGGTGAAAATTATTGGTACGACAAGACGGATGTGTGGAATCACCCACGCTTAAGTAAGTTTGTACCAAAGAATCAGCTTTTACCTCGTTCAATGCGTCGTGTTAAGGCTCCCGATCATCACTATAACCACTTTAACAATGCGCGTGTTGCCAAAGAGCTGCAAGACTTAGGTGTTTTAGTAAACCTAGGTGCTCATGGTCAACGTGAGGGTTTAGCGGCACATTGGGAAATTTGGATGTTTGCGCAAGGTGGTATGACACCACTTCAAGCAATTCGTGCAGCAACGTTAGATCCTGCTAAATACATTGGTCTTGATAACAACATAGGTTCTCTTGAGCCGGGTAAACTTGCCGATTTAATCGTTATTGACGGTAACCCGCTAACTAACATTCGTGATACAGATAAAATAGATTACACCATGATCAATGGTCGTTTATTTGATGCTGCCACCATGAACGAAGTGGGTGAGAAAAAACGCGAAAAGTTATTTTTTGAAGAAATTTAACAAAGCGGAAATCTAAACTGAAAGCGGCCATAGTGCCGCTTTTTTTATAATTTATTTATTGCTTTAAATGAGGAAACTGTTTAATTCCTACTAGTTTTGCTTGGCAGATCATGCCTTCTACAAGCGTCATCAAATAGTGGCTCTGTGAGTCGAGCTGCGAGCTTTCCATGTTTTCACACGCTGATAAGCGCCGTATTATTAACTGCTGGACTGCCAATTTATGCTCTTTGCAGGCTTGATTAATCGAGCTGGCAGGATCAGCAAACTCAGCGGCAGTATTGATAAATAAACAGCCATTGAAATCACCTAATTCAGTTACTTCAGAGTTAAACCAAGCTTCATGGCAGCTGATCAACGCTACTTTTAACTCTTCAAGCCTTGTTACCTTGCTGGTGGCATGCGTTAACCAATTTAAAAATCGGGTATGACGCTCACTAAGGCACGCGAGTATCAATTCATCCTTACTTGCGAAATGGTGGTACATGGTTTTTTTGGCGACACCGGCCACACTAATAATTTCGTTTATTCCCACACTATGAATGCCTTTATGATAAAAAAGTGACAGGGCGGTCAAAATAATATGTGTTCGTTTATCCATAACAAGATCTCAATTGGCGATTAATGATAGCTTGACAGAAGTAGACCGAGTTGTCTACCATTTGCGAGGTAGACAATTCGGTCTACTTTGGGAGGTGTAATGGATAATAAAGTAACTAAAGCGGCAATCGCGGGTGTGTTTGCTTGTATGGCAATTTTTGTGTTGGCCTATTTACAGCAACTAGGACATTACGGTGTGTGGTTGATGGCACCGTTTGGTGCAACTGCCGTGTTGGTATTTGGTGTGCCACACAGTCCGCTTGCGCAAGCGAAAAATGTTATTGGTGGGCATCTTTTGACTGCATTAATCGGTGTTGTATTTGTAAATTATGTCGGTGTAGGGCCTGTTGAAATTTCTATAGCAACAGGACTGGCAATTAGCTTAATGATGTTGACAGATACCGTACATCCAGCGGCAGGCGCAAACCCAATTTTGATAATGCAATCTATGCAAAGCTGGGATTTTTTAGTGATGCCCGTATTAATCGGTACGGTATTTATTGTGTTGTTTGGCTGCTTTAGTCAATGGATTATAACGAGCCAAGTGAATACCCATAAAAAAACCGCTAACGAGTAGCGGTTTTTTAAAATGAATGAGTGCAATTAAATTACACAACACCACGCGGTAAACGACAATCGTGGTCTTTTTCAGCTAGGTTAACAATCCAAAGCTCTTCAGCTTTGTAACCATCATCGTTTGCTGTAACAACAGTAAACGGTGCTTTCTTAGCTGTTTTAGCTGGTGCAGCGGTTTTAGTTTTGGTTTTTTTCGCTGGTGCTTTTGGTGCTTCTTCTGCTTTAGGCTCAGCTGTTTTACCAGAAGTGAGCTCTTCAGTCAGCGCTGCAACATCAGCAAGGCGCAAGTTTTTGCCACCATCGATGCTATACCAACCAGGTTTTGTAGTGATTTCAGGTTTCTTACCATTCGCTGCTTCGTATGCTGCTTCGAAGGCATTTAACACTTCTGTTTTGTCTAGTTTGCTCATCAGAGACCCTATACGTTGTAAACACAGATTAAGAATATATATTTATACCTATTTTCAGCTTACTTTTCAATTTTTTGCGATTTTCCTTCCATTTTTCACCCATAAACGCCAAAATTTGCACAAAATAAAGGGTTGAAGGACGATTTCCATATGCAACGCAAACAATTTACTCAATTATTAAACGACATTCTTAAACCTGATTCAATCGCTGATTTTTGTCCAAATGGCTTACAAGTTGAAGGGGCGAGTGAAGTAAAAAAAATAGTGACAGGTGTCACAGCAAGCCAAGCATTGATTGATGCTGCGATTGCAGAAAATGCAGATACGATTCTGGTGCATCATGGCTATTTCTGGAAAGGCGAGTCGCAGCCAATCACGGGGATGAAAAAGCGCCGTATTGCTGCGCTTTTAAATAATGATATTAACTTATATGGCTATCATTTACCGTTAGATATACACCCTGAAATTGGTAATAACGCGCAACTGGCAAAGTTACTTGATATTGAATTCACTGCTGGGCTTGAATCTGGTCCAAATAGTGTGCCGGTAAAAGGGCGCTTAAAAACCCCATTAAGTGGTGAAGAGTTTGCCGACAAAATTACCCAAGTACTTAATCGTGCACCATTAACAAGCTTGGTAAGAAAAGAGAAAATCGACACCATCGCTTGGTGCACCGGTGGCGGACAAGGGTATATTGATTTAGCGGCAGCCCAAGGGATTGATGCTTATCTCACTGGTGAGGCTTCTGAACAAACAATTCATAGTTCACGCGAGCAAGGTATCGATTTTTTTGCAGCAGGGCACCATGCGACTGAGCGGTATGGCATTAAAGCCTTAGGCGAGCTTTTAGCTGAGCAGCATGGTTTTGATGTAACGTTTATCGATATCGACAATCCAGTCTGATTAAGTCTACAGCGCCTCTGGATCAATCCAGCGGCGCACACTCACCCAAGCACTGCCAATTTTCTCATGCGCTACTCTGGTCACTGCAACAAGTACATCGTCATCAGGTATAAACTGCTTATATGTTGGATACTGACTAAAATCTTGAAAGTCGGTTGCCGCTGGGATCACGTCAACACCTTGTGCATTAAATAAGTCTTTCGCTCGCGGCATGTGGCTCGCTGAGGTGACAAGCGCTGTTTTTCTATCGACTAAATAAATGGCAAGTCGCTGCGCCTCTTCTGCGGTGTCCATGGCGAGAGGATTTTGTTTAATTCTCGATGCTGAGATACCAAGCGCTTTTGCTGTCTCAAACATGAGCTGGCTATTGGTAGCATTAGCAAAGCCGCCTCCTGATACATAGAGGGTGGCATTTGGGTAGTGGTGGGCAAGTTTAACACCTTCAAGTAATCGAGCAAGCGCACAATCGCCTAACTGGTGGTTTGCTTGAAGGCGCGAGTTGGGCATTATAGAGCAGCCAAGTACCACTATATTATCAAGTTTAGGGTGTTTTGCTTGGTTAAATTGCCATGCAGGGTTATTGCTTGCAGCTATCAGTGACTGGCCAATATATGGTGTGCTTATCAGCATTAAAGTTAAAATGCTAACAAAGCCAAAATAGAGTGCTTTGCGTTTATGGGCAATGGCTAAAAATACCATCACTAAAGTAAGCAGCCCGAGCAACGGCAGGGGCATTAATAAAGAGCCAATGATCTTTTTAATTTCAAACATGTATCAACATTATTGTCTGTAACAGATGCAGCTATGTTAGTTATTTTGCCTTGTTTTAGCGACCGTTATTTTGCTTACACGTATTTAAAAAGTGGCGATAAACTGGGTTATCTTTCATATTCTTTTTCATCGCTAAATACATAGGGCGAGTAAGGCCTAGTGCACCTAACGGAATAGACTTAATGAGCCCCTGGCTTTCATAAGGGGTGACTAGCCAGTCTGGTAATGCTGCAACACCCATACCTGCACTCACTAATTGAAATATCAATAAGCCTTGGTCAACCGTTTTAAGCGTGCCATCAAAGCGTGCATTTTGAATAAAATGTTTAAAGATATCTTGGCGCTCACGCGGAATAGGGTACGAAATAATTGTTTCGTTTTTTAAATCAAGGGCGGTGACATAGGCTTTTTTTGCCAACTCATGATCCGGTGCGACTATCAGCTTTAATTTAAAATCAAATAGGTGAGCATACTCAAGCTGATCGGGTTCACGAATATCAGAAGTCAGCACTAGATCTAATTCATCATTAATTAAATCTGGAATGGCGTCGTAACTAAAGCCGCGCTCGTAATCAATTTTAATATCTGGCCAAAAGTTATTAAATTCTTTGATGGTTGGGAGCAACCAATGAAAGCAGGCATGACACTCAACACTTAAACGTAAATTTGAAATTGGCTGATTAAGGCTTTCTTTTAAACGACACTTTGTCGCTTCAACTCGTGGCAACACCTCATTGGCGAGCTCAAGAAGTAGCATACCTTGCGGAGTAAAACGCACAGGCTGTGTCTTACGCTCGAATAGTTGGCAATCTAACTTATTCTCAAGATCTTTAATTTGATGCGATAAAGCCGATTGAGTTAAAAATAACTCACGGGCGGTATTGACCAAAGAGCCTGTTTCTTTGAGGGTCGCTATGGTTTTTAGGTGCTTTATATCAATCATCTTTAAAAAATCTCATGAAAAATGTGAGTCCAACTCAGATTACGAACATACTACGCCTTAGAATTTGTTTTTTCAACGTCTAGACGTCTAAAAGTGATGGTTATTTTATCTTCTTTTTTACAATACGCCCTTTTATAATTAATTGACAGCGTTGTCATAAAATTATTTGCAGGTTGATTCTGAAATTCCATGAATTTACCTCAAGTTGAAACTTGCTGTTTTAAATGTTTTTAAGCATCTGGTCATTAATTTAATCCTGGATTCTAATGACTAAAAATAGGGCTGACTTTTCACTAAGGTATTATTTTTTAACATGTTAGTATCTTCTAATGAGTGTATTGTGATTTTTTAAAGGGATGCTTGTGTTACGAACTGTACTTTTACTCTGGGCTTGTTGGGTTTTGCCTGCTTTTGCGGGCACTATTTACAGTCAGTTTCCGACAGAAATTGACCCACATGGTCACTATGTTTTTTATTCACATGGTTTTATTGTCGAAGGGACAAACCCTAAGCCTGTTCACAAAACCTTTGGGGTGTATGATTTTATTGCTGTAAAAGAAGCATTGGCAGATGAGAGCTATCATTTAATTGCCTATCACAGGCCAAAAGACACTGAACCTTTTGTGTTTGCGAAAAAGCTCGCTGCAGATGTAGAAGCATTGATCAGTGCCGGTGTTGCTGAGTCGAACATTAGTTTAGTTGGTTTTTCACGGGGCGGGGCATTATCGATACTGGCAGCCAATGAACTTAAACGCACACATATCAACTTAATTATATTGGCAGGGTGTGCAGGCCTTATAAAAAATCACACATCAGTTAAGGCCTACGGCAAGGTGTATTCTATCTTTGAGCGCTCAGATCAGGTTGGCTCTTGCCAATTTTTAGTTGATAGAAGTGACGTAACTAAGTTCGAAGAAATAAGCATCAACACAGGCCTCTCCCATGGTGCATTTTATAGGCCAAAAGATGAGTGGCTGCTACCAATTAAGAAGTGGTTAAAGGATTAACTATGCCTTATATATTGCTCGTTTTTGTGACCAGTGTTTTGGGCGTGAGCTCTGTAAGCCATGCTGAGCCATTTACTCTGCCGCGCACTAATACTGTGTTGCTTAAAGATAAACAAACCGAAAACGAATACCCCATTACTATTAAATTGCCACGTAGCTACCAAAAACAAAACCAGAAGCGCTACCCAGTTGTTTATCTGCTAGATGCAAACTACAGTTTACCGATTGCCTCTGGTGCTAGTCGCTTTATGATGAATTCGGGGGCTATAGAAGAGGTAATTATCGTTGCAGTAGGATACCAAAATGGTGTGTCAGGGCTTAATAGTCGTATTTATGACTACACGCCGTTTGAAGATAGCAGTTGGCAGCGTAAAACGGGCGGAGCAAGCCAGTATCTAAACTATCTAAAACATACCGTAGTGCCATACATTAAGGCTCACTACAGAACAAATCAAAAAAGTACACTAGTTGGTAACTCGCTTGGTGGTTTATTTGCAGCCTTCACCTTATTTACTGAGCCTTCGCTTTTTTCAAGTTACATTATCGGCAGTCCTTCAGTGTGGTTTAAAGAAAACTCAATATTAGCTATGGCTGTAAAACCAGCTGTCAACACAACAAAAGTTTACATCGCAGTGGGTGAACTTGAAGAAAGTGAAGGTGAAAAAATGGTGTCGGGTGCGAGGCAATTAGCAGATAAAGTTAATAAACAAAGCGGCGCGCTGGTCACAACAAATTTATTTGTTATCCCTCAGGCACGCCATGCAACTGCATTCCCAACAACGATTACCCAAGCCTTAGACTGGATTTACCAGGTTAATACCAACCCGCAATAATACTTAATCATTTTGAGGGATCAAACCTGTCGCTAACTGCGTTAAAAATTTCTCATTTAGAACAACTAAATAACGAAATTTTTGCCTTGCTATCAACGAGGTTTTATTGCCTCAAAATAGACTACTTAATTAAGCGGATTGGTATAAGAGCAATTAAAGAGCGTGACACTTTTTATATTTTTTGCCGCTACCACAAGGGCATTCATCATTACGGCCAATTTTAATATCTGCAACTGGCGTTATATCACCATCAAGGTAACGCCATAAGCCATCTTCTTTAATAAAACGCGACTTTTCGTGTAACTCACAATACAAGTTTTGGTAAAAGTAATTTGCTTTAAATTCTACAAAGCCTTCTTGCTCGTTATGTTCAGTCTCTAAAACACTGAGTTTGGTAAAACGGCAGCTATTAGCAAAATCTTTAATTTCGCGAACCGGGTTCGCGGCTTGCTGGCTTTGTGCATAAGTACTAAATACATATTTTGCATCTTTTAGCGCGTATGCACTAAAACGAGAACGCATAAGTTGCTCTGGGGTATCAGCTTGGCTTGCACCGGTATGAAAAGGCTGGCAGCAAAGCTCGTAAGTCGATTCGCTGCCACAAGGACAAAGGGAGTGTGTGAGTGATGTCATAACAACTTACCTAAAAATGTAAATTGTTATTTTAACAAGCCTATTGTGGCTGCGGTACTAAATTGTTTAATTGAGCGCTTTTTGTAAAGCAATAAAACTTAGCTGATGCCTGATCTAGGTTTAAGTTCATCGAATCAAGTTGATGATTGTTTACAATATCTGTCCATGTGATCACAGCAGCAAAGTTACCGTTATGTAATGCTGAGCTAAGTACGTATTCAAGGTTTACTAAATGCTTTTGTCTGATCACAAGTAGTTTGCTGGTATCAATTGAACACGAATCTAATAATGCTTTGCTAGGAACATGATCAGGTGCAATTAATAGTGTCCATGCATTTTGGCTATTGTAATGATGTAATACTTTTAATAGCTCAAAGGTTGCTGATATTTCGTCTTCAATTTGAATTAAATTAACAGACGCTTTGTCGTTATCTTGTTGGTAGCTTTTAACTGTTCTTAAGGTAATTGGCTGTAACATAACTTTCACTCACTGGTTGTTTATACAGTATGTGTATACAGTAGTTTATACAGTGTTTTTGCGCAAGTACTTTTTTGCTATTTTTTAACCAATGATTCAGTTTTATGTTAATTAAAATGATTTAGTTCTTATTAAACATGTAGTTATAATTTTGGTTTGCAGAGTTAAAAAGCTAAAAAATTTAGCATTTAACTCATACAGTGTTTTGTACAGTACTGTGTAAGACGTAACATTTTTCTTTTATACAGGTGTTTTGCATAAAAAAGCCGGTATAAATACCGGCTCTTTATCTTTGCAATCTTGCTACTTATCTAAATAAGTATTCAAAAACTCAAGATATGCGTTTGAGGCTTTTATGCGGTTTTCCTTTTTAGTAAAACCATGGCCTTCATCATCAAATAATACATATTCGACAGGCACACCATTTGCCTTAACAGCGGCAACGAGTTCATCGCTTTCAACTTGTAAAACGCGAGGGTCGTTAGCACCTTGGATCACCATTAATGGCTTGGTGATGTTTTTAGCATGAAATAGTGGCGAAATTGCACGGTGACGTTCACCGTCTGTAGCTGGGTCGCCCATTTCGTCATACAGCGCCTTTTTAAAGCTTTCCCACCATGGTGGAATCGAGTTTAAGGTTCTAACCCAGTTTGTTACACCAAAGATGTTGATACCTACTTTGAACTCTTCAGGTTCAAAGGCAAGTGCGGCGGCGGTCATAAAGCCACCGTAACTTCCTCCTATGATGCCAATTTTGTCAGCATCGACCCAATCGAGGCTTTGTAGATGCTTTTTGCCGTATACGATATCTTGTAAATCATCAGTGCCATGCTTTTTGTCATCTAAATGGAAGAAGGTTTTACCATAGCCTGAGCTGCCACGGTTATTGACCGCAAAAATGGCATAACCGTGATTGACTAGATGCTGCTGCATTGCACTATAGCCTGTGCGGCTTTGGCCGCCAGGGCCGCCGTGCACCCACACTAAAGCTGGTACTTTGTTGTTGCTGTTAGCTTGCTTAGGCTTATATAAAACCCCAGGGATTTCTAAACCATCAAAACTTTTAAAGCGCACAATTGTGCTTTCAACCAAGTCATTTTGATTAATTGCATCACTTAATGTGTTGGTTAACTGTTTTGCTTTCGATTCACCGAGTTGCCACACAAATAGGTTACTTGGTGAGGTATCTGAATTTAAATAAAACGCCATGGTCTTTTCATCAGCTGAAAAATTAACACCACGTAAGTTACCAGCAGGCAGCGATGGCATGGCTATGCTTTTACCTGTGGTGGTATCGGTTATCGACACCTTAGTGCTTGCGTCGGCATTAACACCGCTTACTTGATAACGACCAGATTCAGAGAAGTAAATAAAGCTCACATCCCACTCATCTTTGAGGGCAGGGCTGTGCTTGCCGGTCGTTAAGTCATAGCGCCAAATTTCTGCAAACTCACCTTTAGCATCGGTTGAGTAATACAGTGATTTATTGTCTGTTGAGAAGGTTTCAGGGCCGTATTTGGCGTCGTCGTCATGGCGGGTAATGAGCTCTGGCTTCAGTGTTTTTTTACGCGTATCGAGAATGAACACATCGCTGTCTTTGTTCGAATTATTTTTAGATAAAGCAATAAAACGGCCATCAGGGCTGATCGCACCGACATCCAGTCCCATGGTGTTTTGATAAACAAGGGTTACTTCATAACTGCTAGCATCGACGCGATAAAGGTCCATAAACTTAGCATCACGTTGATTGCTGGTTATAAAAAATTGTTTCGCATCTTCAGTGAAGCCTGCAAAACCCGCGCGGGTTTCTTCACCTGGCGTAAGATCTTTAACTGTGCCGTCTGTTTCGCGAACATAGATGTGATAACGCTCGTTACCGCCAGAGTCTTTGGTAAATAATACGCGCTCATCATTAGGGAAATAAGCTACTGCATAAGTACTGTCTTCAAAGTCTGTTAAGCGGGTTTTTTTGGCTGTTTTTATATCTACTTCGTACAGGCTATAAATGCCGCTTTCGTCACTGCTAACGAGTATTTTGTCGCCTTTTGGTGAAAAGCTGCTGCCCATAATTGACGTTGTGTCAAAAAAGGTTTCAGCGTCATACTGTTTTACAGTTTGGTTTTGTTGCACGGTTTCGGTGCTGCTTGTTGATTGGGTTGATTGTGAACATCCTGCAAGTGCAAGGCTAAGTGCGCATGCAACAGCTGCTAGTTGAAAACTCGGTTTCATTGTAATTATTCCTTATCTATTTTTCGCTATAGAGTCTTGCCTGTTCATTATATAAACGCAAGTTTTACCAGTCCGATATTTGTTACAAATCATGTAACTAATTAGGGACAAGGAATGCGCTAGAGGGTTTATAAACAAAAAAACCAGCGCAATTTGCGCTGGTTTGGTTTTTCATAACAATTGGAATTGTTTTGCTAGCTTAAGCAGCGTCAGCTTTTTTATCGCTCTCGCCGCGGGCTACTTTACCTGCAACTAAGTCTGCTGGGTCAAAGTCGTCAACGTTAATAACGTCAAGACGGGCTTTTTCAACAGCAGCTAATTTGTCGGCTTCAGCTTGGCTTAAAATACCTGCTTCTAGGCCCATTTGCGCTACTTTATCAAGTTGGAAGAAAGGCAGTTTCACGCCTTTTTCACGGCATACCTTATCAAACAGAGGCTCAACTTCTAGTACGTCTTTAAGCGTTTGCTCTTGACGACCAACAAGGTTAAGTGGCTCGTTTTTAAGGTAAATGTAGTTAGCTAAACGGTTACGAGTTTCGCTTGGTACTTGTAATAAGTGTGCAAGTTTGTGCTCAAGCTTATCAGTAGGTTTACGAACTGGACGACCGAATGGGAATAACATGATTTTTAGCATTGCACGTAGTGGTGCAGATGGCATGTTATTGATTAAGTCAGCAAGTGCACGTTGGCAGTGGTAAAGGTGATCTTGGCAGCTCCATTGAACAAGCGCAAAATCTTCTTTTTTACGGCCTTCGTCGTTGTAACGTTTAAGTGTTGCAGATACAAGGTATAAGTAGCTTAGTAAGTCACCTAAACGTGCAGAGATACGCTCTTTACGTTTTAATGACCCACCAAATACCGCCATGCTAATATCTGACATTAATGCTAATGATGCACTGAAACGCGACGCAACACGATAAAACTCAGCGGTTTCGTCTTTGTACGGCGTACTTGTAAAACGTGCATTTGTGAATGCTAACCACTTAGTGCGAACAAGGTTCGAAATAGTAAAGCCAATGTGGCCCATTAACGCTTTATCGAATACTGCAAGCGCTTCTTCACGGTCTTCAATTGCACAAGCGCCTAGTTCAGTTAACACGAATGGATGACAACGAATTGCACCTTGACCATAGATGATCATGTTACGTGTTAAGATATTTGCACCTTCAACGGTAATCGCAATTGGTGCACCTTGGTAACCGCGACCTAGGTAGTTGTTTGGACCAAGCATAATGCCTTTACCACCATGAACATCCATGCCGTGAATTGTTGCTTCACGCATTTGCTCAGTTAAGTGGTATTTAATTATTGCAGATACAACCGATGGTTTTTCGCCAAGATCAACAGCACCTGTAGACATGCTAACTGCAGCATCAGAGCTATATGCGTAACCTGCAAGTTTAGCGAGTGATTCTTCAACACCTTCCATTTGACCAATTGGCAAACGGAATTGACGACGAATACGGCTGTATGAACCTGTTGCAAGCGCAATTGTTTTAATGCCACCTGTAGAGTTAGACGGCAAGGTGATTGCACGACCAACAGATAAACATTCAACAAGCATACGCCAACCTTGACCAGCCATTTTCGGGCCACCAATGATGTAATCAAGTGGTACGAAGATGTCTTTACCGCGAGTAGGACCATTTTGGAATGGTACATTTAGCGGGAAGTGACGACGGCCAATTTCGACCCCTGGGGTATCTGTTGGGATCAGCGCACAGGTAATACCAGGTTCTTTATCATCACCTAATAAACCGTCAGGATCTTGTAGTTTGAATGCAAGACCAAGTACAGTCGCAACTGGAGCTAGAGTAATGTAACGCTTGTTCCATGTTAGGCTAATACCGACAACTTCTTCACCATTCCACTGACCTTTACAAACAACACCGTAATCAGGAATTGCGCTTGCGTCAGAACCGGCTTCTGGTGATGTTAAAGCAAAACATGGAATTTCTTGACCACTTGCTAAGCGCGGTAAGTAATGATCTTTTTGCTCTTTAGTACCATAGTGCTGAAGTAATTCGCCCGGACCTAATGAGTTAGGTACACCTACGATAGATGAAAGTAACGTTGATTTACTTGTTAGTTTTTGTAGTACACACGATTGTGCATAAGCAGAAAACTCTAAACCGCCGTATTCTTTTTTGATGATCATGGCAAAGAATTTATTATCTTTTAGATATTGCCAAACATCTTGCGGTAAATCAGTTAGTTCGTGAGTTGCGTGCCAGTCATCTAGCATGCTACACACTTCTTCAACTGGACCATCAATAAACGCTTGCTCTTCGATAGTCAGTTTAGGTGCTGGGTATTGGTGTAATTTGTTCCAGTCAGGACGACCGCAAAATAGATCCGCTTCCCACCACGTAGTACCGGCATCGATTGCTGATTTTTCAGTTTCCGACATCGTCGGGGTTACTTTTTTGAAAGCAGCGAAGATAGGTTTGATGATGTATTGTTGACGAACGCCAGTCACAGAAAGTGGCACAGCGATAAGTAAGAATAGTAGCCAACTAATTGCGCCAAACGCGCCAGCAAATGTGCCAACAAGTAAAGTCGCAACGGCAATACCTAAGCAGGTATTCCAGCTTGCTCTGTGGTAACTCGCAATACTAAGCAGCACGAGTAAACCAAGTAAAAATATGAGAGTCATTGATTATTCCTTAATAGAGGTCAGACCACCTCTTTTAGAGTAGCGCTTGAAAAGCGAATTATCAAGAGGGGAACAGGGATTAAAACAGTCTGTGCAACGAGTTTTATTCATTTAAAAATGGCTATCAGTGCAAAAACATTTACAGCCAGTGAGGGATTGTTGAGTAATTACTTATAATCAGCGCCGTTATACTGGCAATTAGTTGTGAATTGCTCAGATAGTTCTGAAAATCTGAGCATAGCAGTTGCCATCTTTAACGCTATGTTTAACAATGAGCGCAGGCAGGGATCAGCCCATCATGCCTTCCTTCGATTAGTTTTATAGGTTAAGAGTTCTATGTGTGAGTTGCTTGGCATGTCGGCCAATGTACCAACGGATATTTGTTTCAGTTTTTCAGGATTATTAGAACGCGGTGGTAATACTGGCCCGCATAAAGATGGCTGGGGCATCACTTTTTACGAAGGTAAAGGCTGTCGTACATTTAAAGATCCAGAGCCAAGTTGCCAATCAGAAATTGCCAAGTTGGTTAAAGCGTATCCAATAAAAAGTATTTCAGTGATAAGCCATATTCGCCAAGGAAACCGTGGTCGAGTGTGCCTTGAAAATACCCACCCATTTACTCGCGAGTTATGGGGCCGTGAAATTACGTATGCTCACAACGGGCAACTATCGAATTATCATGATTTAAAACCAGATTACTATCGACCTGTCGGTAATACCGACAGTGAGCTGGCGTTTTGTTGGCTGCTCGATAAAATTCGCGAAAAATACCCTAAACGCCCATCAAATATGGCGTCTGTATTTCGTTATGCTGCCAAGCTTGCCCACACACTGCGTGAAAAAGGCGTATTTAATATGCTGCTTACTGATGGAGTTTATGTTTTAGCTTATTGCACCAATAACTTACATTGGATCACACGCCGTGCACCGTTTGGCAAAGCGACATTAATTGATGCAGATATGGTGATTGATTTTCAAAAAGAAACCACACCAAACGATGTGGTTACTGTGATTGCAACACGGCCACTCACCAATGATGAACGCTGGCAGAAAATGGAACCCGGTGAGTTTGCCCTGTTTAAAATGGGCGAAAAAATCTAAATAAAAGATGAAGCGCTATTAAGGCGCTTCATTACTCACTTCATTTGTTACGGCCACTGGCGTGGTCACGGTGAATGAATTAAGCTGCACTTCAAATTGCTCTACGCCTTTTTCACCTTTCCACATACGAACTAGCATGTAGTCCATTTCTGGGGCAAACCAAGCAAGCGCTTGACGTTTATCATTATCGTACAAACGTTTTACTTTTATCGCTTCTACATTACCAACAGGTAGCGAAATCATTTCTGTGCCGATAACTTCAAAGTCGTAATTGCGAAGGTTGCCTTTTTTATCAATCAATGGATACGATAATTGTGTTTTACCTTGCTTTAACTCTTCGCGTACTTGTACTTGGTAAGACAGAGAGTCTTGAAAATCGTCTGACCAATCCAGCTTCAATGGGTATTTACTTTCGCTGCTTTGAACTTGCTTTTGCGCCGCATCAAATTTTAAGCTGTATTCTTTATCAGGCCCGGTGCCCGAACGTTCCATGGTGTAACTTAGCGGAGAAATTTTTTGATCATGGTACGTAAATTTAGATGTTTCTTTTCGTGAGTCTGAAAAAATCATCCATTCGATTTCACTGTGATAAGTGATCACGTAGTTACCGTCTGCGGCTTTTTTCAGCTCGCGTACTGCTTTACCATGGGTTTCGCCTTTACGAAGTACATCGTATTTGGCTTCATATTGAGTGAGGTCGCCAGCTAAAACACTGGTAGGAAGTAATAAAGTGCCCACACAAGCGAGTAGGGCACTTAGATTTTTATTCTGGGTAGTGCGCGCCGTGTGCAGGAAGTTTCTTTTCGTCAAAAACTGCATAATCTGCTTCCATCTTGAGTCGTTGTTCACTGAACCACTTGACCACCAATGGATAGATTATATGTTCTTGCTGATGAACACGTTGTGCGAGTGTCTCTGCGGTATCGTTTTCGAGTACCGGCACTTTGGCTTGAAGAACAACGGGACCGCCGTCTAGTTCTTCTGTGACAAAGTGAACACTAACACCATGAACGTCATCTTTTGCATCTATCGCTCGCTGGTGGGTATTCAGCCCTTGGTACTTAGGCAACAAAGAAGGGTGAATGTTCAACATTTTTCCCTTAAATTTTTGCACTAAGCTAGGTGTAAGAATACGCATAAAACCAGCTAATACAACTAGATTTGGTTCAAAATTGTCAATAATGTCCATTAACTCAGCATCATAGGCCTCGCGCGAGTCAAAATCTTTATGGCTAAGTACATGTGTTTGTATACCTGCATTTTTTGCTCGCTCAAGGCCATAGGCGTCGGCTTTATTACTAATTACAGCGGCGATTTCGGCCTTTATTTCACCACGCGCACACGCGTCGATGATGGCTTGAAGGTTAGAACCGCTACCAGAAATTAATACAACAAGACGACAAGGGGTCATTAGTCACGACCACCTAAAATTTCTACTTGCTCTTCGCCTGCTTTCGCATCTTGGATCTCACCGATATGCCATGCATTTTCGCCAAGATCTTTAAGAATTGTTAAGCTTTGCTCAAGTTTGTCTGCTGGAACAACTAAAATCATACCAACACCACAGTTGAATGTACGGTACATTTCGTGTGTTGTGATGTTGCCGTTTTCTTGTAACCAGTTGAAAACTACAGGCCATTCCCAGCTGTCACCTTTGATAACTGCTTTTGCAGACTCAGGAAGTACGCGCGGGATGTTTTCCCAGAAACCACCACCCGTGATGTGAGATAAGGCGTGTACATCAACCTGCTTGAATAGCTCAAGTAGTTGTTTAACGTAGATACGAGTTGGCTCTAATAGGTGATCGCCAAGTGTTTTGCCTTCAAGCTCAGCGCTCGTGTCTGCGCCAGATACTTCAAGAACTTTACGAATTAATGAGAAGCCGTTTGAATGAGGACCACTTGATGCAAGGGCGATTAATTGGTCGCCTGCAGCAACTTTAGTACCGTCGATAATTTTTGATTTTTCTACAACACCAGTACAGAAACCAGCCATGTCGTAGTCTTCGCCGTCGTACATACCTGGCATTTCAGCAGTTTCACCACCGATTAATGCACAGCCAGAAAGCTCACAGCCTTTACCAATACCTGTTACAACATCAGCCGCAGTATCTACGTCTAATTTACCCGTTGCATAGTAATCAAGGAAAAATAGTGGCTCTGCACCTTGTACAATAAGGTCGTTTACACACATAGCAACAAGGTCGATACCCACTGTGTCGTGCTTTTTAAGATCGATTGCTAAACGTAGTTTTGTACCAACACCGTCTGTGCCAGCAACCAGTACAGGCTCTTTATAGCCAGTTGGTAGTTCGCAAAGTGCGCCAAAACCACCGATACCGCCCATTACTTCAGGACGTCTGGTTTTTTTAACTACGCCTTTAATACGCTCAACAAGTGCATTACCGGCATCGATATCTACGCCCGCGTCTTTATAGCTAAGAGACTGTTTTTGTTCGCTCACAGGTTTTCCTCAAAAAAGTTGCATGTGGGTTGCTTAGAAACGCGCGTATTTTACAACAATTGCACTGGCGCGGCTAGTTGAAAAATCACTTTAACCGACTTGACAAGGACAGTTGTCCGGTTTTTTTGCTTTCAAGTTACAAGGCAAAAGTATCAAGCAAATGACCCTTCTACCTTGAAACTAGAAACTTCTTACTATTTGTTAAGCTTTCGCGGTTAAAATAGCGCGAAGAGGGGCAGGGTAACCTTCAATGGTTTTGCTGGTGTCATTTGGATCTAAAAAGTCGACCAGTGATTCGTTTTCCATCCACTGGGTTTTACGTTGTTCTTCAAGCGTTGTGATTGCACAGTCTTTAACTTGTACATCTTTAAAGCCAACACGTTCCATCCATAGTTTTAATGCCGCGGTGCTTGGGATAAACCACACATTACGCATTTTTGCATAGCGGTCGGTTGGCACTAAAACTGTGTGTTCATCACCTTCAACAACCAGTGTTTCAAGGACTAACTCACCCCCTGGGCGAAGCTGTGCTTTTAATTGCGCTAAAAAGTCGATAGGTGAACGACGATGATATAAAACACCCATTGAAAATACCGTATCGAATGCTTTTAGCTCAGGCAGAGCTTCAACACCTAACGGCAATAAATGCACGTTTTCATCTTGGTGATAATGCTTTATCGCTTGGAATTGGCATAAGAATAAATCAGATGGATCGATACCCACCACAAAATTTGCGCCTTCGCCGCGCATGCGCCACAAGTGATAACCCGAGCCACAGCCAATATCAAGCACTGTGCGGCCTTTTAACGGTTCGATATGAGGCAGTAAACGATCCCATTTCCAATCACTGCGCCACTCAGTATCAATCTCGATACCGTGTAAGCTAAAGGGTCCTTTACGCCATGGCATCATGCGCTTTAGTAAATGCGTTAACTGTTTTTGCTGACCTTCAGATAGTTCATCACCGGTGCCAATTTGTACTTTATCCTGAAGATTCACAAGGTTTGTGCTTACCTCAGGTAAGTTTTTCAGCACTTTTTGCCATTTCGGTAAATCGCCGTGGCTGGCTTCGAGTTCCCAGTGCTTTAATTGACCTGGCAAAGTTTCGAGCCAGTGACTTAGCGGGCTTTGTGCAATCGCAGCGTAAAATTGGTTAAACCATTGAGACATGAAATACTCTTTATATCGTTGTGATGATTACTTGATTGCAATCATCGAGCAGAAGTTAAAACATTGATACCACACTTGCGTTTGGCTAAAACCAATTTCACTTAATCGGTTTAAGTGGGTAGATAAATGATCAGGGCGCATGACATTTTCGATAGCCGTACGCTTTTGGCTGATCTCAAGCTCTGAATAGCCGTTGTGACGTTTGAAATCATGGTGTAAATCAATGAGCAAATTATCGCATTGCTCATTTTCACCTCTAATTTTTTCGCTCAGCAGCAAAACGCCGCCAGGTTTTAAATTTGCGTAAATCTTTTCAAGCACCGCTTGGCGCTTTTCAGGTGGAATAAACTGAAGTGTAAAGTTCATCGCTACCACAGAAGCATTCTCGATGGCTAAATCGTTGATATCACCTAGCGTAACTGTGACCGGCACGTCAGAGCGAAAACCCTGTAAATGTAATTTACAGCGCTCAACCATCGCTTCTGAGTTATCGACGGCAATAATATTACAGTTATCGGTGCGAATATTACGGCGCATACTTAACGTTACAGCACCAAGTGAACAACCTAAGTCGTATAGGTTTGAATTACTTTGCGCATACTCGCCAGCCAGTTTACCTATGGTGCTAACAATGGTTGCGTAACCCGGCACCGAGCGCTGGATCATATCAGGGAAAACTTCTACTACATGTTGGTCAAAGCTAAAGTCTTTAACCGCTTGCTCAGTGGCATAAATACTGTCTTTTTGCGTCACGTGAACAGTCTCTTTAAAAAATAATACCGCTATTTTAGCATTTTTAACTGGATAGTCAGTGATAAATTCAGTAGCTTGGCTAGAATTATCAATAACAAGTACAAAAAAGAGAAGTTTAATGACAAAAAGCAAAGTGATCAGTACAGAAGATATCTTATCAACTCTGTGTCATTCAGTGACTGGAGTTCTGTCTTCAGCAAGCGGTAACGGTATTAGTTATTCTGCCATGGTTCAAAAAATCACCCGCACCTGTATGCGTCCAGACATTGGCTGTTTTGTATTGTTCGATGGTGGCTTTACCGGTCTTGTGGTAACAAACTTCACAGCGCAAGCAGCCATGGAAATTTATCATGACTATATGCGTAACATGGGTATGCCAGAAGACGAAATTGCACAAAGCCATTTATCAGATGATGTGGCAAACGTACTGGGCGAGCTGATGAACCAAATCGTTGGTGACTTTACGTCAAAAGTACGCGACCAACTGCATACTTCTATTACGCAAAACCAACCTAAGATGATGGCGATTAACAAACAGGTACAAATTTCTGTTGATACCACCATGGATAGACCACAAGCACGCCGTGTGACATTCACTACTGCGAAGCAAAATATCTTCTATCTAGAGCTTGCGATGGATAAAACTGAATTTATCAAACTACATGATTTTGATATTTCAGAAGCCGTTGACCCAGATGACATCATCGAAAACGAAGCCAAACAAAAAGCTGAAAAGCAAAAAGCATCATCACAAGCAGACGATGCAGATGATGATTTTATGGCAGAACTTGGTTTGTAACCCAACGACTTGAGCTGTCAGCTATCAGCTTTCAGCCATCAGATAAAATATAAGCGCGGTTTAGTCCGCGCTTTTTTAATGACATTTTGCAAAGATGAATTCTCATTTAACAGTATTATTTTTATTGTACTTCAATGTTTTAGTGCATTGTTACATTTCTGGTGATAGCATCAAATAGTTAAATTTTATTAACTTGCTTTACTGGAGTTAGGCAAAGGAATGGTACTTAAACTTATAAAAAATGGCATTTTAATTTATTTCTTGGTTTTTAGTTCAATTACAATTGCGAGCTCAGAGCATAATAGGTTTAACAATTTTATAGAATTAACAATGCAGTATTCGATTAACCAGCTAGATGAAGAAGGTTTTTTAAAGTCTGCTAAGAATTTGAAAATTGCAAACATAGACTCTATCCAAGCAAAAGTATTTTATTTTATGGTGTTCAATCACCGTAGAGCGCTTGCTGATAAGTTAGGCATTAAAGTCGCCGTACATTTAACCGACCAAGATTGGCAAGAGTTAAAAAAGATTGATGCAGTAATGTATGGTGCTCAAAAGGCAACTTTTGTACAACTACATAACTCTGATGATTTATCGATAGTAGATGCTTTGAAAGACTTAAAAGCTGAATTAATCGCTTTAGACAACAAGCAAGCAATAGCTCAAGTTGCAGCTGATCTAGCACAATACTATTCATTATATAAAGAAGATCATCTGTCTGCTTTGATTGAGTATTTATATGCTATTGATAGTTTACCAACCTACGAAAATTCCCTGGCTGGGTATTTATATTCGAAAGAGTTTGCCCTACAAAGAATTATTTCAAGTTTTTATACTATGGGGGCTTACGAAACCGCCTTAGATTATGTATTGCAGCTTTACGCTTTATCTAATAAATATTTTGAAGTGTTAGACTATTCGACCCCATACTATGAAATGACATTTGTGTTAGCTCACGCAAAGCAATTCAGCAAAGCTTTAAATATCGCAGATTTCTACTTACAGAAAGTACAAAAAGAACGTTTAGAACAGTCATCTCAACTTTACGCAGTAATTGCCAAAAGTGCTGTTTTAATTAAAAGACAACAAGAGGGAGACCTTAAAACTGCTCAATCCTTACTTCTAAATGCTGAAACGGATCTGAATTCAGATAATTATGCTGTAAAAGCACGCAGCTTAGTAGTTAAAATTTTACTCGATTCCATCAATGGAAAGCTTCCAGAAGCTGAGAAGTCTGTTGATATTCTTAAGGAGTTTATTCAATCTAACCGTTCTATTTTTAGTCAGTCTGATTTAAGAGATCTCAACGAATTACAAAAGCTGGTTTTTGAATTTCTGGGTAAACCTGAACTGGCGAACAAAGCTATGATGGATAAATTTGAGTTTGAAAAAGATTTTATGCTTTCTGCTTTTAATAACTCTTTGAATAACGTGGGGAATTACTTACAAAGAGACATAGAAATACTGGCCCTCAAGGGATATAAAGCAGAAACTGAAAAACAAGCACTTAAAATTGAAACACAAAACCTGCGATTTCTTGTAATGGCTCTCATAATCACAATGTTAATCTTCTTAATTTCATGGTTAATTTGGCGACAGCTTTCTATTAAAAAGATCGCTGAAACAGATTCTCTGACTGGAGTTATGAATCGGAGAGCTATGTATACTTGGTTAGAAAAAAGAAAGCCTCGAAACTCGTTAAAATGCATCTGCTTATTAGACTTAGATCACTTTAAACAAATTAACGACAACTACGGGCATTTAACTGGCGATGAAGTGCTTACATCTTTTAGTCATTTTGTACAAACTCGTATTCGTAAGACAGATAAATTAAGTCGTTTTGGCGGTGAGGAGTTTTTACTTGTTTTAGACTCAATAGATAAAGAAAAAGCGCAAATTTTGATAGATAACATACGTGAGTCATTTCAAAACTATATAAATTGGCATACAACAACTTCTAACTTTTCTACTAGCTTCTCAGCAGGAATCATTGAGGTAAGTGGTGACTTTGAGTTGAAACAAGTGTTAGCTCAATGCGATGTGCTTTTATACAAGGCAAAAGAAAATGGCCGTGCTAGAAGTGAATCAGCTTGCTTCGAGGTTTAAATGGTCTAGTCCACAGCTTATAGCTTTGAACTTAAAGCTCGTTTAAAGCTTACATTCATCCAATTTATGCTTTACTCATAAAGCCTTAAATGGATTTGATGATTGCATGAATTACTTAAAAAACTTTATAACTAAATTTGTTTTCATGATGCAGAAGCGGCCGGGGTTGATGGCGGTGTTGGCTTTTTGTAGTGGTGTAACGAGCTATGTCTTTGTTGAGCGAAAAGAATCGTTTTCGCAACTTATCTCTATTTTGCTATTAGTCACTTGGTTGTGGTTGTTAATAGATAACTGGCTAAGAGATAAAGTAGAGGAGCGTTTTGGTGTGGCTGTGTCGCCCAACGTGATGCGCTTTGCGCTGCAAGTTGTGCAGCAAGAAAGTTTGTTTTTTGCTTTACCATTTTTCTTGGCGGTGACTACTTGGGACCATGGTCAGGCCGCGTTCACCGCTTTAATTATTCTTTGTGCGTTCGTTTCTGTTGTTGACCCCCTCTATTACAAAAAGCTTGCAAGGCACAGTGTCTGGTTTAGTGTGTTTCATAGCTTTTCTTTGTTTGTTGTGCTGTCGGTTACCTTACCCATTTTATTAAAGTTAACGACCAGCCAAAGTTTTGAAATTGCGCTGATCACGGCTGTTATTTTAACTGTCCCTAGTCTTGGCAATTTGATGCCCAATGCTAAATGGTGGCGTTTCCCGTTATTGGTGTTATTGCTTTGTGCTTTAAGTGCAGGGCTTTGGCAATTACGTAGCTTTGTGCCACCTGCGGCACTGCGTTTAACCGATATGAGTATGTCATATCAGTTAGATGCACAAGCACGTAAACCGCTTTCGCCAATATCAGAACTCACTGAGCAGAGCTTACATGAAAAAGGTCTATATAGTTTTAGTGCGGTAAAAGCACCGCGAGGGTTAAATGAAAAAATCTTCCATGTTTGGGTGCATAATCGAAAAGAAGTTGACCGCATAGCCTTGGATATTTCTGGTGGTCGTAAAGAGGGTTATCGAGCGTGGAGCCATAAAACGAATTTCCCTGCTAATGCTGCAGGGAAATGGGTCGTTAAAGTGGTTACCGAGTCTGGGCAGCTGATAGGGCAAAGAAGATTTGAGGTTACAGAAATATAGCGCTAAGTTACAAGCTGAAAGCTTCAAGTTTAAGAAGTGCGAGCTTAATGCTTAAGACTTACAGCTTTAAGCTTTGCGCTTAGTACGGGTTCTTCCCTTCACCTACCAGCACACTGAATATTCTTAAATCCAGTTCTAGTTGATGGTATTGCGGCTCCATGTGGCAGCAAAGTTGATAGAAGGCTTTGTTGTGGTCTTTTTCTTTAAAATGAGCCAGCTCGTGTACGACGAGTGCTTTGAGAAGTGGTTCAGGTGCGCGAAGCAGGTCGCTATTAATGGCAAGATCGTGTTTTCGGGTTTTACCTTGCATACGAAAAGTATGGGTGCCTAAGGCATTTGTGACCATATCGCCTTGTTTTTTGAATGCAGCACGGCCAAAAGGCAGGGCATTTTTAAGGTAGCGCTTTTTCAGCTCAGTGGCGTAACTGTATAAAGCTTTATCGCTGGTAATGCTATGCGCATCAGGGTATTTGCCCTTTAGGTATTTTGCGGCCCTGTCGCCATTAAATAGCTGTAACACTTGCTCAATGATGTGCGGCGGGTAACCTTGAAAATAACGGCTGTAATCTTTCATGTTTTCTCTGATAAATCGGGCGCTAAAATAAACTGCTTTGGCTTGCTTCGCGTTCACCTATAAACGGCGCAAGCACGGGGTGATTGTAACCTAAATCTTGGCAGAACTGTCTTGCTAAAAGTGGCGACTGGCGATTATCTGCGGTATGAAAAAACAAATAGGGTGATTTTCCTTCATCAAGCCATTGTTTTACTTTTTGTAGCCATGGCTGGTAATACGACTTGTATTCATGTTCAAGACTGGCAATCACAAAGCGTAACATTGGCTGATTTCCTGTTGCAATGGCATGCACAGGTAAATAAGGCTTTTTCTTTTGCGCATCAATGAGTGCATCGGTATTGGCGGGTACAGCAAATAAAGCGCGGGTATCCATACTGATACGGTCTATATTATTTTCAATTAATAGCTGATTTAAACGAATTTCTGCATCATCTTTTTGAAAGAAACCGGGGTGACGTACTTCTATACCGTAACTAAGTTGTTTGGGGAGTTGTGCAATAAAATTAGCAAGCAGTGGCAGTGCATCTGGGCCAAAGGCACGGGGTAGCTGCAACATAATTTGCCCCGTTTTAGCAAAAATTGGCTCAAATAAGTTTAGCCACGCATTAAGCTCACTAGTTATATTCGTCAGCTGTAATTCGTGACTAAAACGCCGATGAAACTTAAAAGTAAATTTAAAGTCTTCGGGTACCGCATCATGCCAGCGTAATAATGACTCGTGACTCGGATCAGCATAAAAACTGGTGTTGCCTTCGACTGAGTTAAAGCATTGCGCATACTCACTGAGCATGTCGGCGCTTTTACAGTGACTAGAGAGCAAATTTCCTTTCCATGCGGTGCTAGACCACTGCGGACAACCTAAATACAGCATTAAATCAACCAATAAATTTAAACTTTAGCTAGTGTATCAAAAGAAATGTTTGCTCAGAAGTCGAGGTATATATTTAGCCCCCGACAGGCACTGCTGGCACTCGCATTTTGCGATGGTTTGGGTATAATGCTCTGCCTTAAATGATTACTTTGTATAGTGGCTTTTGCTCTCAAAATAGCGAACTCTTAAGAGCAGGCGGCTATAAGTCTTTAACTGACAGGAATACTATGCGCTCTATATATTGCGGACAGCTAAATAAATCTCACGTAGATCAAGAAGTTGAACTATGTGGTTGGATCAACAAACGCCGTGACCTTGGTGGCCTTATCTTCGTCGATTTACGTGACAGAGAAGGTTTAGTACAAGTTGTTTTTGATCCTGAAGTAGAAGGATTAATGGATACTGCGAATAAACTACGTCAAGAGTTTTGTGTGCAGTTAAAAGGTGTTGTTCGCGCACGCCCTGATAGCCAAGTAAATAAAGACATGGCAACAGGTGAAGTTGAAATTTTAGGCACAAGCTTAACTATCATCAACCGTTCAGAGCCATTACCACTTGACTTTAATCAGCAAAACTCTGAAGAGCGCCGCTTAAAATACCGTTACCTTGATTTACGTCGTCTTGAAATGAGCGACCGTATCAAACTTCGTGCAAAAGCGAGCAGCTTTGTGCGTCGTTTCTTAGATGACAATGGTTTCTTAGATATCGAAACACCGGTACTAACAAAAGCAACACCTGAAGGTGCGCGTGACTACTTAGTACCTAGCCGTGTTCACAAGGGTAGCTTCTACGCTTTACCTCAGTCACCACAGTTATTTAAACAATTATTAATGATGTCGGGCTTTGACCGTTACTATCAAATTGTTAAATGTTTCCGTGACGAAGATTTACGTGCTGACCGTCAGCCAGAATTCACACAAATCGATTTAGAGACGTCATTCATGAGCTCTGATGAAGTGCGTGCAATGACTGAGAAAATGATCCGTGAAATGTGGCAATCATTATTAGACGTTGACTTAGGCGACTTCCCAGTAATGCCATACAGCGAAGCAATGAGTTTATATGGTTCTGATAAACCAGACCTACGTAACCCAATGCAGCTTGTTGACGTTGCTGATTTAGTAAAAGACGTTGAGTTTAAAGTATTCTCTGGTCCTGCTAATGACGAAAAAGGCCGTGTTGCTGTATTAACTGTACCAGGCGGTGCTGAGCTTTCTCGTAAACAAATCGACGATTACACTAAATTCATCGGTATCTATGGCGCGAAAGGCCTAGCATGGATGAAAGTTAACGACCGTGCTGCGGGCGTTGAAGGTGTACAATCACCAATCGCTAAGTTCTTAAACGAAGAGGTGATCAACCAGTTACTTGAGCGTACTAACGCACAATCTGGCGATATCATTTTATTTGGTGCTGATAAGCGTAGCGTTGTAAACGAAGCGATGGGTGCACTACGTCTTAAGATTGGTGTTGATTTAGGCATTACTAATCTTGATAGCTGGAAACCTTTATGGGTTGTTGACTTCCCGATGTTCGAAGAAGACGACGAAGGTACATTGCATGCGGTTCACCACCCATTCACTGCACCAAAAGGTATTTCTGCTCAAGAGCTTGAAGCAAACCCAGCTGGTGCATTATCAGATGCATACGACATGGTATTAAACGGCTACGAAGTTGGTGGTGGTTCGGTACGTATTCACAATGCTGACATGCAAGAAACTGCATTCAGAATCTTAGGCATTGACGCACAAGAGCAACAAGACAAGTTTGGTTTCTTACTTGACGCACTTAAATACGGTACACCACCGCATGCGGGTCTTGCGTTTGGTCTTGACCGTTTAGTTATGTTGCTATGTGGTACTGATAACATTCGTGACGTTATTGCTTTCCCTAAAACAACACAAGCATCATGTTTATTAACAGATGCACCAAGCAAAGCTAATGCAGATGCATTAACTGAGCTTGCAATTAATGTTGTAGCGAAAGACGCTGAATAATTCATAATAACTTGAATTATAAGACTTAATGAATAATAACCCTAAGGTGTATGCCTTAGGGTTTTTTTGTGTTTAAATGAATTTTTAGTATGTTCTTCAAGGAAAGAGTATGAATGTCAATCTAACTTTAATGGGCCAAATAATTTTTATTTTGATCCCTGTGTTTGCTGTTATCAGTTATTTCTTGGGTAAGCGCAAAACCTCCACACCTATCAGAATGGCCATTATTGGTGGGTTACTTGCGTTAGTTCCCTTATTTGGTCTTATTTTTATTGCAGTACTTGCATTTAAACAAGATATTGAGACCACCGCGTGATCGCAAGCCATTCCCTCTATTTTGAACACACTTTTGAAGTAAACCTAGCAGGGCAAACATTTTCACATTGCGAATTTGAGCAATGTGAATTTGTCGACTGTGACTTTAGCAATAGCCAGTTTGAAAACTGCCGGTTTATAGAATGTGAGTTTAAAAACTGTAATTTAGCTGCCCTTGGTCTTAGATACACCTCACTTGAAGAAGTGAGCTTTAAAGAGTGTAAATTAACCAGTGTACGCTTTACTGATGTTGATTGGCCGCTACTCGCCAGCCGTGCCCCAGTGAGTTTTGTTGGCTGTGAACTTAGCCACAGCAGCTTTTTTGAGCTTAGTTTAAAGGCTTTAAAAATGCGCAGCTGCTTTGCCAAAGATGTTGATTTTAGACATGCAGATTTAACATCTGCTGATTTTACTGATACGGATTTTCGTGACAGCTTGTTTCAACAAACTAATCTCAGTAAAGCTAATTTTATAGGTGCTAGTCACTTTGCCATTGATATAACTGCTAACAATATCAGTAAAGCCAAATTTGAACGTTATGCCGCTTTGGACTTGCTCGCAGGGCTCGATATAGAGCTGGTGGATTAAATATTTTTGCTAATTAAGGTTAAGGAAAGTTATGGATTTAAGTCCCATCACCTTGGAAGGTCAATTTGTTAAATTAGTGCCGTTAACGCTTGAGCATCGCGATGCTTTAGTAAACGCCGCTACGGATGGAAAGCTTTGGGAATTGTGGTTTACCTCGGTGCCCAATGAAGCACGTGTTGACGATTATTTAAACATGGCGTTTGAACAACAGTCACTTGGTCGCGCATTACCATTTGCTGTTATCGATAAACACACCGATGAGGTGATAGGCTCAACTCGCTTTTGTAATATCGACAGTAAAAACCGCCGTTTAGAAATTGGTTACACCTGGTATGCCAAGCGCTTTCAGCGAACTGGGGTTAATACTGAATGTAAAAAACTGCTACTGAGTTATGCATTTGAAACACTTAATGTGATTGCTGTTGAGTTTCGTACCCATTGGCATAATCAAGCTTCGCGCAATGCCATTGCTCGCTTAGGGGCGAAACAAGATGGGGTTCTTCGTAATCATCAAATCATGGCCGATGGATGCGTCCGCGATACTGTGGTGTTTTCAATTATTGATGGTGAGTGGCCGATGGTTAAACGTAGCCTAGAATTCAAATTAGCGCAGTCATAAAATGTTAGATATTAAAAAGGCGGCGCTATTGCTCGCTTTAACTCTTAGCGGGCAAACAGCCTTTGCAAACCAAACAGAGACACTGTTTGATACTAAGCGAGCCCGCCATATTCCGGTGACCATTACAGCAGCCGATAGCGAATGCACGGTAAAGAAAAAGTGCCCCGTGGCATTTATTGGAGCAGGCTATGGTATGGCGCATACAGAGTATCAATTTGCCCAGCAGGCCTTTCATCAGCATGGTTATTTAACGGTTGAAGTGGCTCATGAGTTAAAAGGCGATCCGAGTTTAAACCCTGAGCCACCCTACATGACCACACGCATGGAAAACTGGCACCGCGGTGTACAAACCCTTGAGTTTTTAGCCGTAGAACTTGCAAAGCGTTATCCTGCGTATGACTTTAATCAGCTCACTTTATTTGGGCACTCAAATGGGGGGGATATTGCAGCATTATATGCGGCTATTTATCCCGCTAAGGTAGCTAAGCTGATCACCCTTGATCATCGCCGTATGCTGATCCCGCGAAACAAAAATATTGCTGTACTGACACTACGCGGTAGCGATTACCCAGCAGATGACAACGTATTGCTAACGCCGCAAGAGCTCGCAGTATACCCAGTGACGCAAATTAAGCTTAAAGATTCGCGCCATAACGACATGTATGATGGTGGCCCAAAAGCGCTTGTAGCACGTATGAGTAAAGAACTTAACGCGTTTTTATCTCGCTTTTAATGCTCAGCTAAAACTGAGCATTAATATCGCTGCGAAAATTAAAATAGCCCATCTCGACAAGGTTGTTATACACACCCTCAATATTCAGTGGTAGCCATTGCTGGTACATTTTTAAATGGCTGTATTGAGGCAAGCTTATTTCTTTTTGTAAGGTCGCAAGGTTCTTACCTTTTAACATGCCATCGCGCACTGTAGTGTGTAAGTCTTGAATATAGTGTAAATAAGAGACAACATCATCGCGGTTGCCAGTATCTGCATGGCCACCTATAAATGCAGCAAATGTGGGTTCATTTAACACTGCTTTAGTTGAATGCAGCATGCCGTTAATATCGTAACCAATCAAATTTTTATATGGCATGCGGCCAAGTACAATCCAATCAACAACATAAAGTACATTGGCAGGCATAAAACGCATACTGACATTACCACGGCCATTATTGGGCCCATAGTATTTCAGTTGCACGTAGCTATCACCTAAATTGACTTTGAGTGTATCGGTAAATGTAAGATCAGGCAGGGCAGTAGGCACTTTATTTAATTTAAGGTCCTCAGCTGCAAATTGATGAGCGACGACCGTTGTGTTGTTATCGATTAGCTCATGACCGCCCATTGCATGGTCAACATGGCTATGGCTGTACAACATGTACTTGATATCGGCGTTAAAGGTTTTTTTGATATAGCTTTTTAAATATTTTGCGGCATCGCTATTAATAGGATCAGTCACCAAGGCAAGGTTATCAACAATCATAAAAGCGCTGTGGTAATGGCCAGCACTAAAGCGATATACATTGTCTTTAATGTTTTCGACTTTATAGTTTGCTGGTTCTGCACAGATGGCCTGATTAGTAACGAATATGAGCGCACAGAAAAGTAAGATTTGCAGACTTTTGAACATTAGCGATCCTTTTGCGTTGAAATGTGTCTAACTAACCATATCAAAGTTTAGCTAATAGTACATATTATACTACTTAAAGGCTTAGTTGATCTGCATCAAAGTTAAGGAGCTAAGCAAGGTGGGGCGGACATAAGTCCTTATGTTTTTGCCTGTGTTTCTCTATCCTCGCGAAGCGCTATAATGAAGAAATGCTATGCTTAGCACAGACTTCTAGAACCTTATTCACTGGAAAAGACAAATGCAACATTTACCTACCGTTGATTATAAAGCGAGCGATGCGGCCGCTCAATTTGTTGAGTCACTAAGAAACACAGGTTTCGGTGTATTAAAAAATCACCCAATTCCTCAGTCATTAGTTGAGTCTATTTACAAAAATTGGCAAGAATTCTTTAATTCTGAGCAAAAGCACGAGTTTTTATTTTCAAAAGAAACACAAGATGGTTACTTCCCACCATCAGTGTCAGAAGTTGCAAAAGGCTTTACCGTTAAAGATATTAAAGAGTACTACCACGTTTATCCAAAAGGCCGTGTTCCAGCACAGCTAGAAGAAGAAATTCGTGAGTACTACCGTTTAGCAAATGAGTTTGCAGCGACATTATTAAGTTGGGTTCAAGCTGAAGCACCAGAAGAAGTGCGTGCTAAGTTCTCTATTGACCTTAAAGATATGATTGCTAACTCTGAGCAAACACTCCTGCGTATTCTTCATTACCCACCAATGACAGGTGATGAAGAGCCAGGTGCAATCCGTGCAGCAGCGCATGGCGACATCAACTTATTAACTGTATTACCTGCGGCAAATGAGCCAGGTTTACAAGTACAAAAAACAGATGGCGGTTGGTTAGACGTACCATGTGATTTTGGTAACCTGATCATCAATATTGGTGACATGCTACAAGAAGCGTCAGGTGGTTACTTCCCATCAACGATTCACCGTGTGATCAACCCAACGGGTAAAGCGTCAACTAAATCACGTATTTCGTTACCATTATTCTTACACCCGCGTCCTGATGTTGTGCTTTCTGAGCGCTACACAGCAGACAGCTACTTACAAGAGCGTTTACGCGAGCTTGGTGTTAAGTAAAAATTGGTTATAAAGAGAAAGCGGCATTAAAGCCGCTTTTTTTATGCCTTAAATTTGTCTGCTAAGTTCAGCATTAAGTGTTAGTTTGCAAATAATTCCATGCATTATTGACTATCCTAGGTATAATGCGCGCACTTCGCCGAATCGGCTGAATTTTTTAAAGAGAGATAGTATGAGTTTTGATGGGTTAGGTTTATCACCAGCTTTAGTAAATGCAGTTTTAGAAAAGGGCTATGAAGCACCTACGCCTATTCAATCACAAGCTATCCCTGCGATCATTGAAGGCCGTGATGTTATGGCCGCAGCGCAAACTGGTACAGGTAAAACAGCAGGTTTTACACTGCCGTTAATTGAGCGTTTGTCAAAGGGCCCTAAAGCGGGTGGCAATAAAGTACGCGCATTAGTATTGGCTCCAACTCGCGAGTTGGCTCTACAAGTAAGCGAAAATGTTGAGCAATATGCTAAGCATTCAAATGTTAGCTCATTTGTTGTTTATGGTGGCGTTAAAATTAACCCACAAATGATGCGCCTTCGTAAAGGTGTTGATATTTTAGTGGCCACACCTGGTCGTTTATTAGATCTACACAATCAAAATGCTGTTAAGTTTGATGATTTAGAAGTGCTGATCCTTGATGAAGCAGACCGTATGCTTGATATGGGCTTTATTCATGACATCAAACGTATCATTGCTAAATTGCCTGCTAAACGTCAGAACCTGATGTTCTCAGCGACGTTCTCTGATGAAATTCGTGAACTTGCAAAAGGGCTCATTAACGATCCCGTTGAGATTTCAGTCGCGGCAAAAAACACCACAGCTAAAACTGTTACTCAATCTGTTTATGCGCTAGATAAATCACGTAAAACAGCATTGCTTAGCCACCTGATCCGTACTAACGATTGGCAGCAAGTATTGGTATTTTGCCGTACTAAGCATGGTGCTAACCGTTTAGTTAAGCAGCTTGAACGCGATGATATTGTCGGCGCTGCCATTCACGGGAATAAATCGCAAGGCGCTCGCGTTAAAGCACTCGAAGGCTTTAAATCGGGTGAAGTGCGCGTATTAGTGGCAACCGATATTGTTGCCCGTGGTCTTGATATTGTTGAGCTACCTCACGTTGTTAACTACGATCTACCGAATATTTATGAAGATTACGTACATCGTATTGGCCGTACAGGCCGAGCGGGTGCATCAGGTCATGCTATTTCGTTTGTAACAGTAGATGATGCCGACGATTTATATGGTATTGAGCGCTTTATTGGTGAGCTTATTCCGCGTGCAACCGAAGCAGGTTTTGAGCCAAACAAACCGGTTGCTGAAAAGCCGCTAGATACGCGTCCAATCAAGCCGAAAAAGCCAAAGAAACCGAAAAAGCCAAAAGCACCAGCTCAAGATGGTCAAGGTGTAGCAAAACCTGCACAAAAGCCAAAACCTAAATCGCAAAAGCGTCCTTCACAAGGTAAGTGGCAGGGTAAGGGTAAAGAGCAAGGCCAAAACCAAAAAGGTGCAAACAACGGGAATAAATCAAATAACACTAAACCAGCAGGTAATAAACCTGCGGGTAATCGTCAGCGTGTATCGGGGCCATCTCGCCCAAGACGTAAGCCCGCTGCGGATAGTTAATAGCAGTAAAAACAAAAAACGCGCAATTGCGCGTTTTTTGTTTTAAATGAGTTTAATGCAATATAAGGTGGCGACACCAATAAAGAGTGTCACGGTGACACTTAACAAAGTGCCCAGCATGACATACTCAGTAAGTTGTTTTTCGCTACTTTCTTTTAAATCACCGAATCGAAAGATAGATTTGGCCGCCAGTAGAAAGCCCACGCCGCCGTATTCACCTAACAAGATAAAGCTCAACATTAACACTCGCTCGAGCAAGCCAATAAAATGCCCCGCGGCAGGAATGCTGCCTTCATTGTTTATCTGAATATTGATTTTCTCTAGCATCATGCGAATAAACACAGAGCTTGGGTTAAGCACCAATAAATAAGCTGCAATAACAAACAAAGTATCGAGGGCAATCAGCTTTTGCCACGCTAAGCTATAAAATTCATTCTTATCACTAAGCCAAATGCTTAGCATTACAATCACAACAAGATGCGCCAACTGGTCGAGTAAAAACGGCACCACGCCTTTATTTGAATATGACTTTGCCAAGTCAATGACATAGTGGCTTAGCATAATCGCAACCGTTGCTAACAATACACGAGAGAACTCTTGCCAGCCATAAGTGTATTCCCATAGTGTGAGCACAGCTAAAGAGGTCACGCCGTGTGTTAATACGTGCAAATAGAGTTTACTGGCACGAAAGTGACGGTTGTTTCTGTCGTGTACCCAGCTCATTGGTTGCCAATAAAAGTCTGCAAGTAAGTGGCCCAATACTAATGCGGTGAGTAATAGAGCAAAACTGGTCATAACAATCCTTTGAGTGTGGTTTGGCTGTAATTTATAAAGCGCTCGATAAGTTGATAATGCGCCAGGTTGAGTAACTTCGTGACATTCTCTCGGCTAGTATTAAGCTCTTTAGCAAGCTCTGCATGGCTGTTGTTCTCGGCGGTTAAATAATAAAACAGGGCATTGGCCTGCTTTTGACTCATTTTTTCAAGCAGGACTTCGACAAGCGCAATATTAAGCGCAAAGCCTTCTTCAAGGGCGTTATTTTCAATATTTAACACTAAGCGTTGCTGGCCGATGTTATCTAAACCACGACCAGATAAGGTATAAGCACTGCCTGTGGCTGTTTTTATATCGGCGCGGGGGTTGTCGAGTGAGCCAATGGCCAAGCTTTGTCGCAGTTCGTAATTGGCTGCTTTCATTTGCAAATACAACAAGATTGCTGCATGACACACCAGTTCTGGCTCTGTTAGCTGTACTTGTAATGCATCGCCACGGTAAATGGTAAAGCTTGCATTAAAACGCTTGGCAACAAAGCGTAAGCTTTGATCAAGCTGATAAAGCATAGCGTCGTATTCTTGTTGTGGAATTTTTTGTGATTTAATTAAATCACCGCTGATCACCGCAATCATTATGATCCCTTAGATTAAGTAACTTAATTTAGTTACATCGCGATAAGTAACCAAATTTGGTTACTTTTTTTTATGTAACCAATTTAGGTTACTTTTTCGTAAATATCAACCTAGATATGCTACAGTGAACACAAATCACTAAAGAACAGAAAACTATGTCAGCAGTTGATAAGCCAAGAGTCGGTATTTTTGTAGATGTACAAAACATTTATTACACCTGTAGAGAAAGCTACAAGAAAAACTTTGACTACAATGCCTTTTGGGCACAAATGAGCGAACGCTATCAAATTGATTGCGCCATTGCATATGCAATATATCGTGGCGATGAAAAGCAATCGCAGTTTCAAAATATTCTGCGCGCAATTGGTTTTGAGGTAAAACTGAAACCTTTTATTCAGCGCAAAGATGGCAGTGCAAAAGGGGATTGGGATGTTGGCATTACCATTGATATGCTAGAGCATGCCAAGCAGCTCGATAAAATGGTATTGCTTTCGGGTGATGGTGATTTTGCCTTATTACTTGGTCACTTAGCGAATAAGTATCAGCTACCGTGTGATGTCTATGGAGCAGAGCAGCTTACCGCTGATATTTTAAAGCAAGCCGCCGCTGAATTTCATTGTATTGACGATTCACTGCTACTATCAAGGTGAAAAAATATTCCTATAAAAATAAAATGTTTAACTAAAGTATTATTTCAGCTAAGCTAACATTAGCTACACTTTATGATAAATAAAGGAATAGTCACGCACAACGCACTAAATTATGCAAAAAAGCATAAATAAAGGTGTAATAGGACATTGTTGATGTGGTTTCTAATTTTCTTGTCTGTTAAATAAAACGTTTTAATTCAATTAATTAAAAATAAATATGAAAGATATACGAATTTTTATAAAAAATATAATGACAACGCTGTCATTTGTTGTGTAACATTAAATCAACAAAGGTTGAGATGATTTCGCATTCTGATAAGAAAAATAATGCGATTTAGACAAAAACTAAACGAAGGCTAGGGGTCGTTAAATGATGGCGAAGAGTGTGAATGAGGACCAATTGTTTATTGGTATTGATGGTGGCGGAACGAAATGTCGAGCAACTATCTACTCTGTTAAACAAGGTGTATTAGGAACTGGCCTAGGTGGTCCTGCAAATCCATTACATGGTTTGGAACGTACTCTCGAATCAATTATGGTCTCAACACAATTAGCACTTCGTGATGCGGGTTTACCGCTTGAAACCGTTCATCAGCTTTATGCCGGCTTAGGTTTAGCAGGTGTAAACCTACCAAGTTTGTACGACAAGATTATGGAATGGGAGCATCCATTCAAACAAATGTTCCTCACCACCGACTTACATACAGCCTGTATCGGCGCACACGAAGGGAGTGATGGTGCGGTGATCATCACAGGCACTGGCTCATGTGGTTTTTCATGTGTAAATGGTCGCACAACTAACTTTGGCGGTCATGGCTTTGCCTTAGGTGATAAAGGCAGCGGCGCCTGGATGGGTCTTGAAGCAATAAAAGCGACCTTGTTAGACCTTGATGGCCTAGGCGAAGCAACAAACCTAACTAACGTGATCACCGAGCATTTTGAAGCTGACAATGCGATGGCAATTGTTGAACAAATGTCTGGTCAGCCTTCGAGTAGTTTTGCCAAATTAGCCCGTTATGTATTTGAAGCAGCCAATAATAATGACAAAGTTGCTATCTCCATTGTGAAAGAAGGGGCTGATTACGTTAGTAAATTAGCGCAGCGCTTATTAGAGAATAACCCGCCACGGTTATCTATGATTGGCGGTTTAGCCGAGCCATTAAATAAGTGGCTTGCAGAAGATATTGCGAAACGCGTTGAATCTCCTATTCAACCACCGGAAATGGGCGCGGTGTATTTTGCTCAGCAATCTGTTCTTGAACAAAACCAAGAGGTAAGTTTGTAATGACGATTTATCATGCAAGTTCATTGTTTACCGGTGACGAATTTTTATCTGATGTGTATTTTAGCGTCGATAATGGTGTGTTTAAGCGTGTTGAAGCAGATGCTAATGCCGTTGCATTAACGGGTTTAGTGGCCCCCGGTTTTATTGATGTACAAGTAAATGGCGGTGGCGGGGCGTTTTTTAACGCTGAACAAACGCCAGATTGCTTAGATAGAATAGCCAAAGCACATGGTCAGTTTGGTTCAACAGCGATTATGCCAACCCTGATCACTGACCAAGTCGAAGTCATGGCAAAAGCGGCCGATGCCACTGCACAAGCAATTGCTGAAGGTGTTCCGGGCATAATGGGTGTGCACTTCGAAGGCCCGCACCTTTCATTAGGGAAAAAAGGCACCCACAGCGAGCAATTTATTCGTCCAATCACAGAACAAGAATTTGCAATTTACGCCCGCCAAGACTTAGGCATTAAAATGGTTACCTTAGCACCTGAAAATGTCAGTGCTGATGATATCGCACGCTTAGTGGAGAGTGGTGTAAAAGTGTGTATTGGCCACACCAATGCAGACTTTGCGACCACCAATGCTGCACTTGCTGCAGGGGCTGATGGTTTTACCCACTTATTTAATGCCATGTCAGCATTTACATCACGAGAGCCAGGTGTTGTTGGTGCTGCACTTTGGGATGATAACAGTTGGTGCGGCTTAATTGTTGATGGTCACCATGTACACCCATCATCAGCAAAATTAGCTATTCGCACCAAACAGCGCGGAAAAATTATGTTAGTCACAGATGCAATGCCACCTGTGGGGACTGATGACATGGAGTTTGATTTCTTTGATGGTCGTAAAGTTATTCGTACTGGCGATCGATTAAATTCAACGACCGGTGAATTAGCAGGCAGCGTACTTGATATGGCAAGTGCGGTGCGCAACACAGTGAACACATTGGATGTTAGCCTTGCTGAGAGCTTACGTATGGCATCACTTTATCCTGCACAATATTTAGGTTTACATAAAAAAGGTCGCTTACTGAGCGGGTTTGACGCTGACTTTGTGGTGTTAGACGCACAGCAAAATGTACAAGCCACCTTTATTGCTGGAAAAGTGCTATAACAAGCTTCCCTGGTAAAAACCCCGCCGTTGTATCGCGGGGCTTTTTCTATTTAAGGTAATACAATGACAACAACACAACCAACAAGAAAACGTTTGGCATCGCTGGATGCGCTGCGCGGCATGGATATGTTTTGGATATTAGGCGGACAGTCACTATTCGCTGCGCTCTTCGTTTTAACTGGCTGGACTGGCTGGAAAGTTTTTGAAGCACACACCGTGCATAGCGTTTGGCATGGCTTCACATTTTACGATCTTATTTTCCCATTGTTTATATTCTTATCGGGTGTGGCGATGGGACTAGCTCCGAAACGCATTGACCATTTACCGTTTGATGAGCGCAAAGTGTATTACCGCAAGGCGGGTAAACGTCTTTTACTATTGTGTTTATTAGGTATTTTGTATAACCACGGCTGGGGCACAGGGATGCCGATGGCGTTAGATGAAATTCGCTATGCCAGTGTGCTTGGCCGCATCGCTATTGCATGGTTCTTCTGTGCAATGTTGGTTTGGCATACTAGTTTACGAACACAAATTATTACCGCTGCGGCTATTTTAGTGGGTTATTGGTTACTACTTTGTTTTGTTCCAGTGCCGGGTGGCAGTGCTGGTGACCTTTCAGCAGCAGGGAGTTGGAATGCATGGTTTGATGCACACTTACTGCCGGGTATTAGTTATCAAAACCGTGTAGTAGACCCAGAAGGTGTGTTGTCGAATATCCCTGCGATAGTCAATGCATTAATGGGTGTGTTTGCAGGTCAATTAGTGGCTCGAGCTCAGCAAATTGGCGAGTGGAAAATGACCGCCTTGTTGTTCGCAGCAGGTGTGGTAAGTGTATGCTTAGGTTGGTTATGGGATTTACAGTTCCCAGTAAATAAAGAACTTTGGACCAGCTCATTTGTGCTTGTAACCGTTGGCTGGAGTGCCATATTGCTCGCCGTTTTTTATGCACTGGTTGATATTTTACCGGGGCAACGCGCTGCGTATCCATTTGTGATCATAGGTGCAAACTCGATTATTATTTATTTAGCGTCAAGTCTTGAGAATTGGGGCTATGTAAGCCAAAGCGTATTTGGTGGGGTGATTCGAGCTGTGCCAGAGGCGTGGCAACCCCTGATGGCGGTCATTGCGTTATTAGCAGTACAAATGCTGGTATTGCATTGGATGTATCGCCGTAAGATCTTTGTTAGTGTTTGATAATTATTAAACACTAACAGAAAGAGTAATTTTTTATTCACTTTTACTTTACAAAGATAAAACTAGAAGTGATAATGACAGCGTTGTCATTGTGGTTATAGCTACTGCATCGTATCCTGGCAGTGGCTTGATCTAAAACCCAGCTCGATTGCACGTGGGGTTGGGTTTTAGGTCCCATTTTTTTCCAACTTATAATTAGAGCTAATCGATATGCAAATAGTGATTCTTGATGATGCAGCCCAAGTTGCAGCGTATGGTGCCAACATCTTTGCGAAACAATTACTAAAAAAACCAGCCTCGGTTCTTGGTCTTGCCACAGGTTCAACACCTGTTGCTTTGTACCAACAACTGATCGAAAAAAATAAAGCTGGCGATATTTCGTTTAGCCAAGCGACAACATTTAACTTAGACGAATACTTAGGTTTAACTGGCGAGCATCCACAAAGTTACCGTTACTTTATGAATGAGCAGCTGTTTAACCATGTTGATATCGACAAACAAAACACCCATGTACCGCCGGGTGATGCAGTAAATCCGCTTGTTGCTTGTACTGAATATGAGCAAAAAATCACAGCCGCTGGTGGTGTTGACGTACAACTACTTGGTATTGGCCGTAATGGTCACATCGGTTTTAATGAACCTTCATCAGGTTTGACATCACGCACCCGTGTAAAAACACTGACGAAAGCGACGATTGAAGACAATGCGAGATTTTTTGCAGAAGGCGAATATCAACCGCATTTATCAATCACTATGGGTATTGGTACTATTTTAGAAGCCAAGAAAGTAGTGCTTTTAGCTACGGGTGCAAGTAAAGCGGATGCCGTTCACGCCATGGTAGAAGGCCCGTTAATGGCTAAATGCCCAGCTTCAGCATTGCAACTTCATAAAGATGCGGTGATCATCATTGATAAAGCTGCCGCAAGTAAATTAGAAGATTTAGAGTTCTATCAGCATATTGAAGCTGAGAACCAAAAACTACAAGCGCACCTAGCGACCTTGTAAAATTGTGAGAGAGAATAAAAAAGCCCAGTTTGGGCTTTTTTTATGCCTGTAATAAATTGGGTTTATCATCTGCTTATGGTAGTTTTAGCGAGTAAACTATTTTCAAGGAATGCCATGCTGAATTACTCTCAAATGCCATTGGATCGTGCATCAAATCGCCGTAAAGATCCAAAGTGGTTAAAGGCTCAAATGAATTCTCAGAGTCGCTGGTTATTGGTCAATAACAATCAAAGTTTATTTGTTAAAGACAGTCCTGAAGTGTGTTATTTACGCTTATCTCAAGTGGATCATCTCGATTTATCAAAAGGCATTTTATTGGGTTTAGACGACGATGATGTGGCTCATTTTGCTTTAGATGTCAGCCATGTTCCAGACTCACTCATTGAGCCTATGCTTAATGGCGCTGAATTTGTTGATATTCGCAAGTTAGGCCCACTAGTTGAGCTAAAACAAGGCTCGATTGCCGCACTGGCAAGGGGCTTGTGTTTTTGGCACGCAACGCACCGTTTTTGTGGTCGTTGTGGTCATGAAAATAACATGGTTGAAGCAGGGCATTCACGTTTATGTGAGAACCAAACTTGCCAGCATCAAACTTTTCCGCGAACCGATCCTGCCGTGATAATGATCGTGACTAAAACCTTTTCAGATGGGGTTGAGCGCTGCTTGCTAGGCCGTCAAGCAAGCTGGCCTGACGGTGTTTTTTCAACTCTTGCTGGTTTTGTTGACCCAGGTGAAACACTAGAGCAGGCCGTTGCCCGCGAAGTTATGGAAGAAGCTGGTGTTGCGGTGACAGATATTCAATATATCGCTTCACAGCCTTGGCCATTTCCATCATCAATTATGTTTGGCTTTATGGCCACAGCAGTTTCAGAAGATATTCAAGTAGATAAAGACGAGTTAGACGATGCAAGATGGTTTAGCCGTGCTGAACTTAATGAATTTGGCCAATGGCATGAGCAGGGCAGTCATCTTAAACTAACCCGACAAGATTCTATTTCTCGATTTTTGGTTGAGCACTGGCGCAACCTGTAAAGCACAGCTTGGACAAATTATGACAAAGACAAATAAAAATACCCAAATCGTCTCTGCAGGGCGTAAAAAAGCATATACACAAGGAGTTGTGAACCCTGTGGTGCAACGCGCATCAACAGTGGTATTCGACTCGGTGGCTGATTTAAAAGAAGCGGCTAAGAAGCGAGGTGACAAAACGTTATTTTATGGCCGTCGCGGTACGACCACACATTTTGCTCTGCAAGAAGCGATTACTGAACTTGAAGGCGGCGAAGGCTGTGCGCTATATCCATCAGGGGCGGCTGCAATAAGCAATGCGCTACTCTCGTTTGTGAAAACGGGTGATCATATTTTAATGGTGGATACTGCTTACGAGCCGACCCGTGATTTTTGTGACAAAATACTGGCTGGATTAGGCATTGAAACAACCTATTACCCGCCGGGAATTGGCGCAGGAATTAGTGAGCTTATCAAAGATAACACCCGCGTATTGTTTTTAGAATCACCAGGTTCAATCACTATGGAAGTGCAAGATGTGCCAGCCATGGTTGCTAAGGCTAATGAGCGCGGTGTAATGACCATGCTAGATAACACCTGGGGTAATGGTCTGCATTTTAGACCGCTTGAGCATGGCGTTGATATTAGTATTCAAGCTGCAACAAAATACATCGTGGGTCACTCTGATGTGATGATGGGTGTGGCGGTTGCCAATAAAAAGTATTGGCCAACCCTTCGCGAAAATTCATACCTACTTGGTCAATGTACCTCTGCGGATGATGCCTATTTAGCACTACGTGGTCTGCGTACTATGGCTGTGCGTTTAAAACAGCATGAACAAGCCGCCATCGAAGTGGCTAAATGGCTTGAAACACACCCATTGGTTGATCATATTCGCCATCCCGCTTTTGCAACGTGCCCGGGTCATGAGTTCTTTAAACGAGATTTTGATGGCAGTAATGGCTTATTTTCATTTGTAATGAAGCAAGGTAATCAACAAGCGATTGATGCGTTTTTAGATAGCCTCCACCATTTTAAAATGGGATTTTCTTGGGGAGGTTATGAGAGCTTAGTCACGGCAAACCTCAGCATGAAAGGGCTTCGCTCTGAAACGGGTTGGTCGCAAGGCCCAGTAATAAGACTTCACATTGGCCTTGAAGATGTAGCAGATTTACTAGCTGACCTTGACCAAGCGCTTGCAGTATACGAAAGCCACCTCTAGGTTAAAAGTTTATACTTTGTTACATAAGACCCGCTTGTCGGGTCTTTTTTTTCTGGTAATTCAAGCTGTTTCAACTTAGTGTAATTCTAATAATAAAATTCATTAAGGATTATGAGTGACGCAGTTACATCCTAAACGACTTGCACAAATTGCACAATTTGAGCTGGTACGACTATTTCTAACCAAACGTGGTTTGTTGGCGGTTGCCGCTTTTGCCATTTGTTGGCTACTTATTTTACGCTATCCCATTGCCCAATCTGTGACCTTGATTAGCTCACCTGATTTTGCCGATTTTGCTAGGCAAGCATTTGGCGCCATTGGCATCAGTAAATTACTTGATTGGCCTGAATCTGAACTGGCCGTTTATTGGTTGATTGCTTTATTTAGTTTTCCAAGTTTTTGTTTGTTTTTATGTAGTGACCAAACAGTGGGCGACAGACAACGAGGTACGTTGCGCTTTTTATCACTTAGAGCGACTCGTTCAGAAATTATTATTGGCCGCTTTTTAGGGCAGCTACTCATTTTAGCGGCATTGTTATTTGTTACCTTGATGGCAACGGTTGCAATGCTTGGCTATCGTGAGCCAAGTTTGTTGCTTTCTGGCTTATCGCGAAGCTTTATGTTGTTATTTTATTTGCTTGTTGCGGTTATGCCATTTATTGCCTTGATGAGCTTTTTGAACACGTTTGCCCGTTCATCGCGTCTTGCTTTTGTATTGGCTATTTTGTTCTTTGCTGGCGGTAATATTGTGATTGGCTTACTGACGTGGCAATGGCCTGCATTTGAGGTTTTAAATTACATATTTCCCGGCTATCAACTTGATTTAATGGCAGGTCAACGTGCCGGCGTCACACTGGCTCTAGGTTTACCACTTTTACAAACGGCAGTGTTACTGCTTGCTGGAGAACGAATTTTTGCAAGGAGCTCATTATGACCGTTTTAATTCAGGCACAAGGCTTGTCAAAAAACTACGGGGCTAAACGAGCGCTCGATAACGTTAGCTTTGAAATAAAGAAAGGAGCGCCGGTAGCGCTAGTTGGCCCAAATGGGGCGGGTAAAACAACGTTATTCAGTTTGTTATGTGGTTATATTTTACCAAGTTCAGGAAAATTATCGGTCATGGGGCACAGCCCAGGCAGTGCGGCGTTATTTGGTAAGCTAACCGCGTTACCACAAGATGCCCAGCTTGATCCTCGTTTTAGTATTGCGCATCAACTTAACTTTTATGGTCAATTACAAGGGCTCAGTGGTGCGGTTCGAAAAAAAGAAACGGCTCGTGTTCTAGAGCTGGTTGGTTTGTCAGAAGTGGCTAAGCAGCGACCGGATGATCTTTCTCATGGTATGCGTAAGCGAGTGACGATTGCACAGGCATTAATTGGTTCACCTGAAATAGTGATGCTTGATGAAGCAACTGCAGGCCTTGATCCAATTCATGCTCGTGAGGTAAGGGAGCTGGTAAGTTCTTTAAGTAACGAAGCAACATTTATTTTAAGCTCCCATGACTTAACTGAGCTTGAGCGATTATGCTCTGGGGTTTTACACCTAGATAAAGGGGTGTTAAGTGAGCATCAAGCCCGTTCTAGCACGCAAGATAATAAACACTTTATTACACTGCAGTTAAATCAACACTATGATGATGTCGAAGCAAAGCTTGCAAGCCTTGCCCATGTACATCATGTTTATATGAGCCAAGCAAAAGAATATGTGATCGAGTTTGAGAAAACCGCAGAGCCTTTTGATATCAATCTTCTACACTTTTGTTATCAACAAGGTTGGCAGTATCGTCAACTAGTGAATGGTCACACACTCGAAAATCAAATTTTTCATAAGGAGAGCTAATTATGGGTTTATTAAGCGGATTAATGGGTAACGCAAGTGAAGTCGATAATGATGATTTAGAAGAACTACTTGCCAATACGCTGATTGATGGTGAAACAGTACAAAAAGCCTATAAAGTTATTCGAGATATGTTCATCTTTACCAATAAAAGATTAATTATTATTGATAAACAAGGTGTTACTGGCTCTAAAGTTGAAATGCTGAGCATTGCTTACTCAAAAATCACTAAGTTTAGTAAAGAAAGTGCTGGGCATTTTGATCTGGATGCTGAACTGAAAATTTGGGTTGGTTCAGATCCAACGCCAATCAGTAAAGACTTTAAAGCAGGAGATAACATTAATGAGGTTTATAGAATTATAAGCCAATTCGCTTTATAAGGTACTGAGAGGCTTTACTTTTTTCTCTAAAAGTTGGCTGGGAGACGTAAGTTTCGGCCAACTTTTTCTTTACATTTGCCGACACTTTATTACAATTAATCAAGTAAAAACAACTGCTTAGTTAAGTATCCATTCAGTTTTCTCACGTTAGCATGTGCCCAACTTAGCCATCAGGCTAGTTTTCAACAGCAATGAAACAATGTTAATAGGGAAATCTGTTTATGAAAAAGTTAGCAGTTATTATTTCGAGTATGCTTCTGTCAACTGCCGCGACTGCTGCGGATAGTTACCAATCAATTAGCCATTTAGGGTACATGGACACCGATGGCAACGACACTGTAAGCGTTGATTCAACGTATTACTTCGCACCAAAGAAAACAATGGGTCCTTACGACCAGTTTGAATACATCAACAGAACAACCAACGTGTTTGGTTCGTACGCAGATGATGACTTTGGTGATGTAACTAACATCGGTGGTGAATACTTCGTACAAGATTTTGTATTTGGTGCGGGTTATAGCAACTACGATTACGGTTCAGATACTGATTTATTCAATGTATCTGCAGGTTACTTCTTTAATCCTAACCTTCTTCTTAAAGCAACATTTATCGACGTAGAAGACGGTGACAACACTGTAATGTTCGACCTTAAATACAATCACCAGCTTAACAGCACTGATTACTTAGGTTTCACATTCACAGCTGACGATGAGTTTGATTACCGTGCAGTAAATGCAAAATACTTCATGGATCTTCAACAAGGTAACTACCTAACAATTGAAGGTACAATCTCAGATACAGACGATAGCGGTAGCTCTTGGGAACTAGGTTCTAACTACTACTTCTCTAAAGCAACGTCAGCATTTGTAACGTTTAATAAAGAAGATGACTACAGCTTTGGTGCACAGCACTTCTTTAACAAAAACGTAGGCTTAAAAGCTGGTTATGCAAACAACTGGGATGACTCAGATTACGATGCATACTTTGCAAACGTAAGCTTACAGTTTTAATCATTAATTTGATGATATAAAAAAGCCCGCATAATGCGGGCTTTTTCGTTTTTATAATTACCAACCGCACTGGCGGTCTTTATTTTGCTCATCAAGGTATTTTTGTAACGGTGCAAAGTAATCTAAGATTGCTGTTGCATCCATTTCTTCTTTACCAGTGATCGTCGCAAGAGCTTCTTGCCATGGGCGACTTGAACCCATCTCTAACATTGCATTTAGTTTTTCACCCGCCTCAGCAGAGTTGTAAACTGAACAACGATGAATCGCTTCTTTGTTACCAGCAATTTCACATAAACTTCTGTGGAAGTCGAATTGTAAAATGTGCGCTAAGAAATAACGTGTGTAAGGCGTGTTACCTGGTACGTGATACTTGGCACCTGGATCGAAGTCTGCTTCGCTACGTGCGATAGGCGCTTGGACACCTTGATATTTTTCACGTAATTCCCACCACGCTTTGTTGTAGTTCTCTGGCGTTACTTCACCTGAGAAAACTTTCCAGCGCCATTGGTCTACCAATAAACCAAATGGAATAAATGCTACTTTGTCTAAAGCCATTTTCATTAACAGGCCAATATCTTTTGACTCATCAGGCACCTCGTCTAATAAACCAATTTCTTTTAAATAACCCGGTGTAACAGAAAGCGCAATGGTGTCACCAATTGCTTCGTGGAAACCATCGTTCGCACTTTCTTGGTAGTAAACAGGCTGATCTTTATATGCGCGTTGATAGAAGTTATGGCCTAGCTCGTGGTGAATAACAGAGAACTCTTCACCTGTACGTTGAATACACATTTTAATGCGTAGGTCATCTTTGCTATCGATATCCCATGCTGATGCATGACACTGCACATCACGGTCTTGTGGTTTAGTGAAAAGTGAGCGCTCATAGAAGGTATCTGGTAGTGGTGCAAAGCCCATTGATGTAAAGAACTTCTCGGCACCACGTACCATTTTAAGTTCGTCGTAATCGTGCTCAGCTAATAGTTCAGTTACGTCATAACCAGGATCGGCATTTTCTGGTGCAACAACATCGTAGATGTTACCCCACGTTTGTGCCCACATATTACCTAGTAAGTGTGCAGGGATAGGTTGGTCTTGTGGTACTTTATCTTCGCCATATTTTTCACCTAGCTTGGCACGAACATGACAATGTAATGAATCATAAAGTGGTTTAACTTGGCCCCAAATGCGGTCAAGTTCTTTCGCAAAATCATCGGCTGGCATGTCGTATTTACTACGCCACATAGCACCTGTATCTGCATAACCTAGCTCTTTTGCACCTTCATTGGTGAGTGCAACTTGTTGCTCATAAAGCGGGCGCATAGGCTTTGAAACTTGACGCCAGCCTTGCCATAAATCAAGCAATTCATTGTAATCACGGCTCGTTGCCATTTTCGCAGTCATCTCGCCAAGGCTTAAACAGCTACCATCTTCTTTACAGTATTTACCTTTACCATAAATACCCCCTAGCTCAGCCACTAGCTGTGAAAGCTTAGCTGTTTTTTCAGCATCTTGTGGCGCAGGTAAGGTGAGCGCTAGTTTAAGTTTATCGAGTTTACGACGCGCATCGTAATCAAGCTCTAAACTATCGAATTTTGCAGCTTCATTAGCAAGGCGAACAACAGCTTCAGTCATCTTGCGATTTACTTCAGCAGATAGTTCAGCAGTATCATGGGTGATGAAGTTGGCATAAATCCATTCAGCACGGCTTGCTTCTAAATAAAGCGCGCTTAATTCTTTTTCAGTATCGGCGATAAATTTAGTGGCATCTTGTGCTGTTACTTGGCTTGTTTTGACTTCAGCAGTCGTTGTTTTAGTGCTTGCAGCGTCATCATTACAGCCAGTAAGTGCTAGTGCACTTGCGACCATAAGTGCGCTCATGCTGAGCTTAAATGGAGTCTTTTTCATAACGTTCCCTAGAAGTTTATTGTTATTTATTGCCCATGCATAATAGCAGTGTCTTAGTAAACAACAAACTGCATCGGTAAAAACAACCTAGGTAAGAGCCGCTTACGTTGTATTTATGGCACGATCAGTCATACTTGAACCAGTTAATTAAAATAAAAGGATTGCACAATGACGACCGTAATCATTCTGTTACTGGTTGCTGTGATTGTAATTTTTGCTGTGAAAGACATTCGCATCAATCTTGTCACACGACCTACGTTTAGTATGTTTAAAAAAGTTTTGCCGCCGTTATCGCAAACAGAACGTGAAGCTATGGAAGCGGGTGATGTTTGGTGGGATGGTGAACTATTCAGTGGTAACCCAGATTGGCAAAAACTGCATCGTTTTCCTAAACCTGAATTAAGCGAAAAAGAACGCGCATTTATGGGCGAGCAAGTCGAAACCTTGTTAGCCATGCTTGATGATTATCAAATCGTACAAAAAGATAAAGACCTACCAAAAGTAGTGTGGGACTACCTAAAAAAAGAAGGGTTCTTTGCGTTAATCATTCCTGAAAAGTTTGGTGGTCGCGAGTTTTCGGCGATTGCAAATTCAACCATCGTATCGAAAATTGCCACTAAGAGTTTAACCGCTGCGGTTACCGTAATGGTACCAAATAGCTTAGGTCCAGGCGAATTACTCCTTCATTATGGAACTAAAGAGCAACAAGAGCGTTGGTTGCCAAGCTTAGCTAAAGGTGATGATGTACCTTGTTTTGCATTGACGGGCCCTGAGGCGGGTTCGGATGCAGGCAGTATTCCTGATACAGGCGTTGTGTGTAAAGGCATGCATGACGGTGAAGAAGTGATTGGTTTAAAACTTAACTGGTCAAAACGTTATATCACCCTTGCACCCATTGCCACCGTGCTGGGTCTTGCATTTAAGATGTACGATCCTGAGGGTTTATTAGGTGATAAAAAAGAGCTTGGTATTACATGTGCGCTTATTCCGACAGACCATGAAGGTGTTCAAACAGGTGAGCGTCATTACCCTTTAAATATGGCATTTATGAATGGCACAACGTACGGTAAAGATGTGTTTATTCCGCTTGATTGGATCATTGGTGGTGAAAAAGGCGCTGGTCGAGGCTGGCGTATGTTAGTTGAATGTTTAAGTGCTGGCCGTGGTATTTCGTTACCAGCGCTTAGTACAGCAACTGGCCACTTGGCTTCAAGAATGACATCTGCCTATGCAACCGTACGCCAACAATTTGGTGTGTCGATTGGCCAATTTGAGGGTGTTCAAGAGGCGCTTGCTCGCATAGGTGGTTTGACTTACACCTTAGAAGCGACACGGTTAATGACTGCAGGGGCGATTGATTTAAAACTAAGTCCGTCTGTGGTTACCGCCATAGCTAAGTACCATATGACTGAAATGGGTCGTACAGTTATGAACGACGCTATGGATATTCATTCAGGTAAAGGTATTCAAGTTGGGCCGAATAACTATTTAGCTCATGGTTATATGGGGATCCCAGTTTCGATTACCGTTGAAGGTGCAAACATTTTGACTCGTAACTTGATGATATTTGGTCAAGGTGCCACTCGCTGTCATCCGTTTGTTTTAAAAGAAATGGAAGCGGCTGCAATGGAAGACCATGATGTTGCCTTGAAAGAATTCGACTCATTACTGCTGCAACATATTTTATTTGCAGGTAGTAATGCAGGTATGGCATTTGTTCACGGTTTAACGCGTAGTTACTTCGCTAAAGCCCCTGTATGTGGCGCAACCACTGTTTACTACAAACAGTTGAGCCGGATGAGTCGTGGTTTAGCGTTTTGTACTGACGTTGCGATGTTAGTGTTAGGTGGTGAGTTAAAACGTAAAGAGATGATTTCGGCTCGTTTAGGTGATGTGCTTAGCCACTTATATCTTGCTTCATGTGTACTGAAACGTTATGAAGATGAAGGACGCCAGCAAGCGGACCTACCTTTTGTGCAATATGCAGTAGAGCATTCGTTATTCTGCATTGGTCAGGCATTCGATGGCTTCTTTAAAAACTTCTCTAATCCTGTGGTTAATTTTTTACTCAAACGTATTGTCTTCCCACTAGGTAATCATTACCACCGTCCAAGCGATGAGTTAGCTCAAACAATGTGTGAGCACATGAGCAAACCAGGGGTCTTTAGAGACAGATTAACCCATCTTTGTTATGTCGATGAAAATGCAGGCACGGGTGTCATGGAAAATGCCTTTTTAGCCATGATTGATACCCATGAAGACTTTAAGCAGCTTCGTAAATGGCAAAAAGAAGGCACTATTGCGAAAACCCTTGAGCTTGAGGGCGCAATTGCTGCAGCGAAAGAGAAAAACTTGATTAACGAAACCGTTGCAGAGCGAATGAATCAAGCCAATGAGCTACGTAAACAAGCAATAGCCGTTGATAACTTCGCCCCCGGCGAGCTGTAAACTCTTGTTAGAATAAACAAAGCCTTGCATTTGCAAGGCTTTTTTATAGGCCGTGAGTAATGACTTTCTCTGCTTCGCTGGCTGGCATAGGTTTCGCTTTTAAGAAGCCTTGACCAAACTTACATTGAGTTTGCTTTAAGATTGCTAATTGTTTTTCTGTTTCAATCCCTTCAGCAACAACATCGAGATTTAACGATTGAGCTAATGATAAAATGGCATCAACCAATGGGTTATGCGCTTTATTTAAATGATCGATAAAGCTTTTATCGATTTTTAAAATATGGATAGGTAATTGGTGTAAATAACCAAGCGCAGAGTAGCCAGTACCAAAATCATCTAAACATAGCTTTACTTCAAGAGGCTCAAGGCCTTTTATGATTTTTGTAGCGAGCTCTAAATTACCAATTAGTCCTGACTCGGTAATTTCTAAGCACAGCGAGCCCAAAGGAAGCTTGTATTTAGAGTACAAAGCATGAATTTGTGCCACAAAGTCGAGGCTTGCAAAATGACGTGATGATACATTTACGGTAATTCTGCCAAATGCTTTACCTTCACTCGTCCACTTTGCGATTTGCTTTGCAGCAAGCTCAAGCAAATGTAAATCTAGATTAATAATCTGGCCTGTGTCTTCAGCAACGGGAATAAAATCATTTGGTGAGACAAAGCCTTTACTTGGGTGATGCCAGCGCACAAGTGCCTCAAAACCAACAACCTGTGCATCTTGAATAGTAAAAATTGGTTGGTAGTAAAGTTCAAAATCGTTATGCTCAATACCATGCTGTAAATCATTTTCTATATCTGCATGATTTTTAAGTTTTTTACGCATTGTATTGTTGAAAAACTTAACCTTGCCTCGACCTGACGACTTTGCCTCGTACATTGCAGCATCGGCATGTTGCAATAGCTTGTAAGCTTGATCGCGACTGCTTTCACAAAACGCAACACCAATACTTGTTGATGCTTGCAATAAATGACCATCAATATCGAGGGGCTCAGCGAGAACCTGTTGAATGCGTTCAAGGGCATCATTAATTTGTTGTTTATCGGTGATGTTTTCCATAAATATGGCAAATTCATCGCCCCCCAAACGGGCAAAGGTATCGGTATTGCGAATGGTACCTAAGATCAACTCACAGATTTTTACTAAAAAGTGGTCGCCAACCTCATGACCTAATGAATCATTGATACTTTTAAAGCGGTCAAAGTCTAGATAGAGCAGGGCATGTTGGTGACGTTTATCTGCTCTTGCCAGACGCAGAATGGCATGTTTAATACGCTCAATTAACAACGAGCGATTGGCAAGACCGGTTAATTCGTCGTGAAGAGCACGGTGCTCAAGCTCTTGTCTTGATAATTGACGGTCTATTGCCATGCTAATTTGGCGGCTGACATACGTAAGTAAGGCACGGTCATGTTCGTCATAGTGATAGCTTTTACTGTAACTTTGTACGGCGATAACCCCACTAATACGCTCATTTACTTTAAATGGTACACCCAGCCAAGATTCGGCCTGACGACCAACCATTTTAAAATGACCTGCATCAATGTGCTGTTGAAACTCTTCTTTAGTAAAAAGTAAGGATTGGTCGATGTTTAATAAATAATAAGATGCGGTGTCTTTTAGTTGTTCTTTCGATATTTTCTTATGCGCGTTAGAACGCACGCCTTCTTCGATAATATAAACTAAATCAAGCACATCTAGTTGCTTGTCATATAGGCCAATAAAGAAGTTATCTGCCCTCAGCAAAGAGGTAATAATGCCATGTAAAGACTCAAAGAAGCTATCTAGCTCGCTTGATTGATAGGTTAAGTTAGCGATTTGCAGCATGCAGCGTTCAAGTTTTTGCGCGTCGTTTAACTGCATCACGGTTTGCTGTAAGTCTTCTACGGTGCGAACTTGATTTATCTTAGCACTTAATAGATGCGCCACTGTTGATAAAATCTCTAAATGCGCATCATTGTAATAATGTTTTTGTGGGTGCTCACAGTCAATGACACCCAGAACTTTTTCTTTGTAAACTAATGGTACGCAAAGCTCAGAAAGAGCAGGGCGAGAATCTGCGATATAACGCGGATCTTGACTGACATCGCCAATCATTAACGGCTTACCAGTGCTTGCGACATACCCCGTAATACCCTGATCAAAGCTGATTTCTGTACGGTCAATATGATATGTATCATGGCTGCTTGCTGTGCCAATAGACGCCATTTCTTTGAGGGTACGCGTTTTATCATCTGCTAAATAAATGACACATTCTATGAAGCCTAAGCGGCTTACCACTTCAGACGTGACATATTCTAACAATTCTTCAACTGTGTCTAATTGCATCACAGATGATGAAAACTGATTAATAATATGTAGTTGGTCTGTTTTGACCTCAAGTGCAAAAGCAGCGTCTAAACTCTTAGGCATAGATTAAAAGGTAACCGAAATGTTGTATTAATTTATTACGTTAACCTACTATCAAACTATCCACAAAGTTATTTTCAAAAAAAACTGGAACTGGTGTAAACTAGGCACCTGAATATGGACTTGAGTGAATAAGCGAGGTTATTTGCTCAACGTTTACGCTATCCCCCTAACTTTAGCCGTGGAAACCAGCAATGTCAGATTTAAATTCGATGCAAACTCTAACAATTACACGCCCTGATGATTGGCACATTCATTTACGTGATGGCGAGCAACTCGTTGATACCGTTCGTGATGCAAGCCGTTACATGGGCCGCGCGATCATCATGCCTAACCTTGTTCCACCGGCAACCTGTACAGACACTGCGTTATCTTACTATGAGCGAATTAAAGCTGCGGGCCCGCAAGGTAACTTTGAGCCATTAATGGTGCTCTACCTAACAGATAAAACAACACCAGAAGAAATCAAAAAAGCGAAAGCAACAGGTAAAATTGTTGCTGCTAAGTTGTACCCAGCTGGCGCGACGACCAATTCAGATTCAGGTGTGACATCAATCAAAAACATTTACCCAGTACTTGAAGCAATGCAAGAAGTGGGTATGTTGCTATTAGTGCATGGTGAAGTAACTGATTCATCAATCGATATTTTTGACCGTGAGAAGGTTTTCCTAGAAACAATTCTAGCGGACGTAGTAAATGACTTTCCTAGCCTTAAGATTGTGCTTGAGCACATCACCACAAAAGATGCGGTTGAGTTTGTGAATAATGCACCAGAGAATGTAGCTGCAACCATTACAGCTCATCACCTTCTTTATAACCGCAATCATATGTTGGCGGGGGGCATTCGCCCACATTATTACTGCTTGCCTATTCTTAAGCGTAACATTCATCAGCAAGCGCTAATTGGTGCTGCAACAAGCGGTAGCAAAAAATTCTTCTTAGGTACTGACTCTGCACCGCATTATAAAGACAAAAAAGAGGCGGCGTGTGGTTGTGCTGGTGCATATACTGCTCACGCAGCTATTGAACTTTATGCAGAAGCTTTTGAAGAAGCCGGTGCTTTAGATAAGCTTGAAGGTTTCGCAAGCCACTTTGGCCCAGACTTTTACGGAATGCCTCGTAACCAAGATACGATTACACTGGTAAAAGAGAGCTGGACAGTACCTGCAAGCTATAAATTAGGTGATTCAGAAGTAGTACCAATCAAAGCTGAAGCGCAAATGGATTGGCAAGTTAAATAAGTTTTAGCAAGCGATAAATTTAGAATTAAAAGCCCATCAATTTGATGGGCTTTTTTCATTGAATATTAATTGTTTATAAATAGTACTGTCATATATTTTTGTTTAGGCGGTTGACCTTAAAATTATTTTCGATTATTAGAGCTAAAAACTATTTAATGTGTTAGTCTTAAATTGCTTTGAGTTTTTGCGTATTGAATTTACGGATAATGTGCGGCTGTACGGTTACCGGTTTGGTTATTGGTTCTTCCTGTACTTTACCCCAAGTTTATTGGGCATTCACTCAGGGAGGATAGAGCCATATTGGCTGAATTTTAATAATTGACTTACAGGAAAATTTGGTATGTCAAACACGGTTACTGGTAAAGTTAAGTTCTTCAACGAAGCTAAAGGTTTCGGTTTTATTGAACAAGAAAATGGCCCTGACGTATTCGTACACTTCAGCGCTATCACAGGTACAGGCTTCCGCACTCTTAGCGAAGGTCAGCAAGTATCTTTCGGCATCAAACAAGGTCAAAAAGGCCCTGAAGCTGAGAACGTAGAAGTAGCATAATTATTTATGTGAACCTGAGCATTTTGGTGAAACAGTTTCTGTTTCACCAAAATTCATTTTAATACCTAACAACCCCACGTTTACCCTTCACCATATATCACTCTAATTGTACCGAAATTATATTCCTCCAAAGGCATTGAAAATGACTAATTTAGTCAGCCCTTAAGCTAGAAGTTCACGATCTATGCCCTAAAAGCTACTCTCCATAACTAAAGTATTATATGCTGTACCGATGGGATTTTATTTAACATGACATCAGCTGTTATGTTTAGTTAGTAGTTTTGATCAAACATGAAAGTTAACCGCGAAGGAAAGTTTACAGTTATTTTTCACCAATCTAGAAATAACCCGCTAAACTTAACCTATCCACATATGGAAAAAATGCTGAGTAACTTATACTGGTTTGATGAAATATAATGAAGGTTTGCTAATCGATGAGCATAGGAAACAATATACTTTTGGTAGACGACCACCCGATGGTGGCAACAGCAATTAAGATGGTACTTGCAAAGTCTACTCTGGTGAATGAAGTACAAGCTGTTGGAAGTCAAAAGGAAGCATTGCAGTTTTTAAAAAGTAATAATGTAGCGCTGGCGATTTTAGACATCGAGTTAGAAGACTCCGATGGCTTTAGCTTATATAAGCGTGCAGTCAGTAGTGGCTTTACTGGCAAAGTATTGTTTTTATCTGCAAAGCAAGACAAACACATCATCCGCACAGCTGCGAAACTAGGCGCACAGGGATTTGTTAATAAGGCTGAAAGTCTTGAAGATATTTCTTCTGCTGTTGAAATGATTTTGCGTGGTTATACATTCTTTCCGCAAGAGCATCTTATTGCCTCTGAAAAAGACATCGATGAGTTACTAACAGAACGTGAGCTCGCGGTGATGAATTATTTGCTCCAAGGCCTATCGAACAAAGATATTGGTGAAAAGCTTTTCATTAGTAACAAAACGGTAAGTACATACAAAGCGAAAATATTTGAAAAGCTTGAAGTTGATTCAATTATCTCACTTGCAAAGCTGGTAAAAGACCGCGCTGTATTTTAATTCTCTCACCCATAGCGGTGAGAGAATTCAACTCTCTCATTCTTGTGTTTAGTGTCTGTTTTGCCTGCATATTGAGCAGTAATGTAAGCTCGGTGCATAAAAATTCTGCAAAATAGATTTTTTAGATGAATAAACTGAATTTTTTTTCATTTTTCTTTAGCTCTTTCTGTTTTCATAAAATGTTACATTTATGTTTAAGCTTGAACCTAACATGAATGCAATGTTCGCCAGTAAAGGGCTATAGAAGTAGCAGTTGAATACCTCTGTTATATTTTTGTTAATTCGTTGTTTTGGTTATTTTCATCTCAACGACGAGTCACCAAATTTTTCCGATGAAAGCCGAACATCAAGTTGACAGACTCTGATGCATTTAGCATTATTGGAGGGTTGATATCTATTAAAAGATATCAGGGTTGTCCTCTTCGGAGGGTAATTAAATTATAAAAGTAACATTACTTAATTGGTTGGGAACTATGTCTGTTAAAATCAGAAAGAGTCTTGTAGCATCAGCGTTGGTTGGCGCTTTTGCATTTGCAAGCAGCAATGTGATTGCAGATCCTTTGAAAGATGTGCAAGATGCAGGTCAACAAATTCAAAAGGCTGCTGTTAAGTCTCAAACTAAAATTGACAATGTATATGGTCAAACTCAAGAGCTAATCGCTGAGTACCGTAGCGTTGTTGACGAAACTGAGCTAATGAAGGTTTATAACGATCACGTAGCACGTTTGGTCGCTGACCAAAACGCTTCAATCGAATCGTTTGACCGTCAAATCGCAACTATCGATAACACGAAACAAAACGTTGTGCCTTTGATGTATCGCATGATCGATACGCTTGAGCAATTCATCAAAGCGGACGTTCCGTTCAATCTTGAAAACCGTTTAACACGTGTTGAAAGACTTCGTGACATCATGGCGTCAGCATCAGTTACTACATCTGAAAAATTCCGCCAAGTTCTTGAAGCTTACACTGTTGAAACTGCATACAGCTCAGCTGTAACTGCTTCTCAAGGTACTCTTGAGATCGATGGTAAGAGCATCAACGTTGACTTCGGTCGTTTAGGTCGTATCACATACGTAGCTCAGTCTTTTGACCTTAAGCACGCGTGGGTGTGGGATAACAACACTAAACAGTGGAAAGAATTAGGTGAAGAATACCTAAAACCTGTTAAAGAAGTTATCCGTATGGCGCGTAAACAAGCGACATTAGAACTTGTTAAACTACCAATCTTCGGCGCGGAGTAATCAATAATGAAGAAACTATTTAAAGGTTTTGCTGTTGCAGCAGTACTATCTGTTTCTGCAGGTACCGCGCTTAATGCACACGCAAACACTGATGCTTTAGACAAAATTCTTGAGCAAGTTAAGCAAGAACGTATCTCTGAAGGCAAATTAAACAAGCAACGTGAACAAGAGTTCCTTTCAGCTCGTGCTGACAAGCAAGCGTTACTTAACAAAGCGAAAAGCGATCTAGCTGCTGAAAAAGCACGTGGTGATCGTTTATCTAAAGAATATGCACAAAACGAAAATACTTTAGCTGAAAAAGAGCAAGCTCTTTTAAACGCTCAAGGTACGTTAGGTGAGATGTTCGGTGTTGTACGTCGTGCAGCTGCTGATGCAATCGGTTCAATCGAAGCATCACTTGTTTCTGCTGAAAAACCAGGACGTGCTGAAGTACTTCGTTCACTAGCTGCAGCGAAAGAACTTCCAACTGTACGTGAATTAGAAGAGCTTTGGATTTCTCTTCAAACTGAAATGACTGAATCAGCTAAAGTTTCAACTTTCGAAACTGAAGTTGCAGGTCTTGACGGTTCATCTTCTGTGAAGAAAGTAACGCGTATCGGTAACTTCAACTTAGTAACTGACGACGGTTATTTAATCTACTCTCCAGAAACTAAAGCGATCCAACCTCTAGGTAAGCAACCTGATAGCTACATCCTAGCTGGTATCAGCGATTTAGAAAAAACTTCTGCAGACAACTACGCTGGCGTATACATCGACCCGACTCGTGGCGCGATCTTACGTATCAACACGCAGAAAAAATCGTTAATGGAATACTACGAGCAAGGTGCTGAAGTAGGTTACATCATCACAGTATTACTTGTTGTTGGTCTACTTATCTTCATCGTTCGTTTCATTGATCTTGCGCTTACTAGCACTAAGATTAAGAGCCAGCTTAAAAACCTTTCTACTCCGAATACAAACAACCCTCTGGGTCGTATTCTTAAGGTTTACGCTGACAACAAGAATCAAGACGTTGAAAACCTTGAGCTTAAACTTGACGAAGCAATCCTACGTGAAACGCCTCGCATCGAAGCTGGTATCAACATCATCAAGATCTTGGCAGCAATCGCTCCATTACTAGGTCTACTAGGTACGGTAATCGGTATGATCCTTACGTTCCAAACAATCACATTGTTCGGTACAGGTGATCCGAAGATCATGGCTGGTAATATCTCTCTAGCACTTGTAACTACAGCGTTAGGTCTAATTGCAGCTCTACCACTTATCCTACTTCACTCAATCGTTGCGGGTCGTAGTAAGTCGGTTCTACATGTCCTTGATGAGCAAAGCGCAGGTATCATCGCTGCTCACGCGGAGAAGGAGAAAGCCTAATGCTAGTCCTGATGGAGATCTGGGAATCTATCAGGGATTTTGTTGGCACAGGCGGCCAGGTTTTATACGTGGTCGCGATAGCACTCTTTCTTATGTGGGTTTTAATGATTGAGCGCTATTGGTTCCTACTAGCTGAGTTTCCTCGTATGACGAAGGACATCGTAGCTCAGTGGGATGCCCGCCAAGACACTACGTCTTGGTACGCACACAGAATCCGTGAAGCATGGATTTCTGAAGCGTCTGAAAAATTAGATCAGCGTATGTTGTTGATTAAGACATTGGTAGCTATTTGTCCTTTAATCGGCTTACTAGGTACTGTAACGGGTATGATCGCGGTTTTCGAAACCATGGCTACTCAAGGTACAGGTAACGCACGTTTAATGGCATCAGGTATTTCAATGGCAACAATCCCAACAATGGCTGGAATGGTTGCGGCACTATCTGGAGTATTCTTTAGCTCACGCCTTGAGGCAAGAGCGAGAATGGCGAAAGCTAAACTTGTAGATAGCATGCCTCATCACTAGAGAGAGAATTAAATATGGCACGTAAACAACGTTTTCGTGAAGAAGAAGAAGCAGCGGTTGATATGACGCCAATGCTTGACATCGTATTTATCATGCTTATTTTCTTTATCGTAACTACATCGTTCGTTAAAGAGGCTGGTATCGAAGTCAATAAACCTAAAGCAGCTGCAGCTACGAAGCAAAAAAATGCAAACATTTTTGTTGCTATCCGTGCTGACGGTGCGATCTGGATTGATAAACAACAAGTAGACGTTGAACGTGTATCAGCTAAGCTTGAAAGTTTATTAGCAGAACAACCTACAGAAGTTGTAATTTTGCAAGCTGATAAAGAAGCAAAACACGGCGTAGTAGTTAAAGTTATGGACCAGATCAAAGCGACGGGTGATAACCTTAAAATTTCAATAGCTGGAGATCAGTAATGATTCGTTTTCTGTTTTCACTGATTGCAGGTGGGGCAGTTACTTTCGGCTTGTTCTACTTCATGGCGTACCTCATCTCCGGTGGAGCTGATCGTGCGACTGAACAAAAAGAACAGATCGTAGTCGAAATTATGACGAATCCGCCTGAATCTAAGGTGCAGGAGAGGAAGCGTGTTCCGCCTCCGCCTCCGCCACCGCCAAAGCAGCCGCCTAAACCGCAGCCGCCTCAGCCGGAAAACAGCAACCCGAACACTGGTGGTTTGTCATTTAATATGCCAAGCATCGATGTGGGTAGCACAGCTGGTGGCCTAAGTGGTCCAGGTGCATTTGGACGTGATGGTGACGCGACACCTATCGTTCGTATTGAACCAAAATACCCAACGCAAGCAGCGCGTGATGGTAAAGAAGGTTGGGTACAACTTTCATTCACTATCAACGAAGTTGGTGGTGTAGAAGATATTCAAGTGATCGACGCTGATCCTAAACGTATCTTCGACCGTGAAGCTAAGCGTGCGTTATCTAAGTGGAAATACCGTCCTAAAGTTATTGATGGTAAGCCACAAAGACAACCGGGTCTTCAGGTTCAATTAGACTTTAAACTTAACCAAGGCAACTAAGGAGGCGAGTAATGAGAAATTTATCTAAAGTAACTGCTCTTGCGCTTCTTATGTCACTATCAGGTGTGGCATTCACTGCACCTGCTTTAGCTGCGCCAGATTACGCGAAGATTGAAGCGCGTAAGAAAGCAAAAACTAAAGTTATGGGTGAGCGCGTTGGTAAGAAAGTAATTAAAGCGTTTGACTTGTATAATGAAGAAAAGCTTGACGAAGCGATTGCATTACTTAAAGAAATTGATGCATCAGATGACTTCGACAAAGCGACTGTTGACCGTTATTTAGGTCAAATGTACGCTCAAAAAGAGCAGTATCAGTTAGCTATCAAGCACGTTCAAGCAGCTGTTAAACCTGACGTTTTAAACTTTGCTGACCAAGAGCAAGGCCTAAAACTATTAGGTGATATGTACGCAGGTACAGAGCAATATGCAAAAGCGAAAGAAGCTTATGCAGCTTGGATGGACTTCACAGGTGAGGAAGACGACAAAGTTTATACACGTATTGCGCAAGCAAACTACGAGTTAAAACTTTATAAAGACGTACTTCCTGCTGCAAACAAAGCAATCGAATTGGCAAAAGAGCCTGCTAAAGCCTCTTACCAATTAAAGCTAGCTGCCTATTTTGAACTTAAACAGTACAAAAACATGGTAGAAGTAGCTGAAGAGATTGTTCGTGTTTGGCCTGAAGACAAAAAAGCCTGGGTTGGTTTAGGTAAATATTACCTACAAACCGAAGACTTCAAGAAAGGTCTTGCGACCATGGAAGTTGCCTATAAAAATGGCTATTTTGAAAACGAAGTTGAATACAAAGTACTTTCTAACTTTTATTCGTTAAACGATATTCCTTACAAAGCAGCTGTAGTGCTTGAAAAGGCAATCAACGAAAACAAAGTTAAGCGTAACAAGCAAAATATCAGTGCAGTGGCATCTAACTACCACCGCTCAAAAGATATTGAAAAAGCAGCTAAATACTATGAAGAAGCGGCTAAATTTGATGACGATGCAGAGCTTTACCGCAAAGCTGGTTCATTACTTTTACAATCGCAAAACTATAGTGCAGCCGTTGTTCGTTTGAACAAGGCGTTAGAGCTTGGTTCTGATAAAAAAGGAACTATTTACTCTGACTTAGCTGAAGCTTACTACTACCAAGAGAAGTATAAGCAAGCTTACAACGCTATCACTAAAGCAATGGATGATCCGCGTACGCGTAAATTCGCGAAGAGCTGGTCAACCTTCATCAAAGATAAAGCGAACCGTAATGGCGTGAAAATCTAATTGATGTTGTTTTAAATTAAAAAGCCCCTCTGGGGCTTTTTTTATGGAATTTTATAATGCTAAGACAGATCGTATTATTACTTGTCGCCAGTGTGATGCTGATAGCTTGCTCTGAGCAAACTACAAAATTCAACACGGTTCACGAAGGACAGCAAGAACTTCGAAACATTAATAATTTATTATCTAACCAAAATGAACATAGCAAGGTAACAAGTTGGCCTTTCTCTGAGAGCTATTTACAGGCACGACACCTAGCTTATAAAGGGCTACAAGAAACAGAGTTAACTGACTCTCAACGAGCGCAATTGAACTATTTGATCATCGCTGAGCGTTACCCTGAGCGTTATTTTGTATGGCCAATTCAACGTGATGTTATTAGCAACGCTCGTCTACAAGGTGATTTCAGTGAGCAGGGATTAGCAGCCTGGTTAGAATTGGTTGAAACACGTTTAATTGCAGCTGAGCAGAGTAATCTTAAACTGAATAAAATCGAATTAACCTTGTTACATAATATGGTTACAGCTCATTTAAATAACAATGATAACCACGTGCAAACAGCGCTCAATAAACTTAATCAATATTTAACCCAATATAAGCCACGCACAAAACTGGGTTTGGTTGGCTTGGCGAATGGGAAAGATTGGTATCAGAGTAAATTAAATTACTTTAGTGGTGTGACTAAACCACCGTTAGATTGGCTTAGCGAGATACAACAGGCTTTAAAGCAGCCTCACAGTGCTGATTTTTTACTACCTTTAACTGATTCGCATACTAAACCATTAGTAATGAGCTATTTTACTCAAGAACATCAGCACGATGGTTTTGATTGGCAGTTAGAATTCATTGATCCGCTGAAAAATAAACGTGAATTATCAGAAGGCGAGCAATACTTTTGGCAAGTAATGATGGAAACTGATGTGGGGATCCATTATCACACGTGGAGTGAACAGCAAGCTCGTGTCAACTTAATGAAGCGTTTGAATGTTGATCAGCTGCAAGCTGATTGGTTAATTGAGGATATTGTCCTTTATCCTGCGATGAGTTTTATATTTGTAAATTAATGTGCTGCGCTCTAAGGAGCGCATCGCCGACAGCGCTGACTTGCTGGATCTGCAAGTAAACGTTCATCATCAATTTTCTCTTCACAATCACAACAATAACCATATTGCCCAATATCAATCTGGCATAGAGCTGCTTCTAATTTTTCTATGCGAGCAATTAATAGTTGATACTCAGGGCCAAGATTATTCGCTGTCAGCTCTAACCACTCTGAAGGGGGATTATCCTTGAGTTGCGATAGCAGTTGCTGATGGTAGCCTTGATCAGATTTAGCCAGCATATCCAGTAAACGTTGTCTAACCTGCGCAAGTTCCGCAGATAACTTTGTTTGAATTTCAGTATTGTTCATCGCGTTTCTTCCAAGTGGGCAATACTGGTATTATCAAACAAAAATCGTTAGCTAATTATGATTTGTATCAATACTCGGCGCTTTGGCGTACTTTCTTAGTACGTCAGCGACTTCATCTTTCGCTTTTAAACGTCTGATCTCATCAAAAAGTGCGTTGGCTTGTGGGTATTGGCGCTTTAAATAACCAAGCCATTGCTTGGTTCGAGAGGCAAAATACTTCTCACATTTACTTTCTTCTTGATGCATCGAAGAATGGATGATGTGGTATATCACATGTTCCCAAAGCATCGGACTGTACTGCTCATTTTCTACATGCGATTTTATTTGTTTTGCTAAATCAGGCATTGCTAGCGCACCACGACCTAGCATTAGGTCTTGGCAATGGCTGCGTTTTTGGCACAACATAGCATCCTCAACTTGCCAGATTTCACCGTTGGCAACCACAGCAATGTTTTTGCCTTCAATTAATGGTGGAATTTTTTCCCAGTATGCCGGTGGGTTGTAACCATCTCTTTTAGTTCTGGCATGAATAGCAAGACTTGATGCACCTGCACTCACCACAGCATCAACAATTTCTTGACTGTTGCTGTCATCATCAAAACCAAGTCTAATTTTTGCACTCACCTCATGACGCGGATCGACAGCATCACGAACGGCTTTAATAATTTCGTACATATGTTCTGGATCTTTTAAAAGTACTGCACCACCTTTACTTTTGTTTACCGTTTTAGCCGGACAACCAAAGTTTAAATCGATACCATGAGACCCTAAATTGATAGCTTTAACTGCATTTTCAGCTAGCGCATTGGCTACTTGACCAAGTAACTGAATACGCACAGGGGTGCCTGCACGGGTATAGCCAGCAGTTTTTAACTCAGGACAATAGCGATGAAATACGCGCTCGGGCAGTGTGTCTTCAACGACACGAACAAACTCAGTTACGCATAAATCGAATCCACCTAAATCAGTTAGGAGTTGTCGCATTTTAAAATCTACAACGCCTTCCATCGGTGCTAAAACTAGTCGCATGATACCTGTTAACTCATCAAAAATTAGGACGCGTATTCTAGCTGTTCTTGATTGTTTTATAAATCGTAATTTGCAATCTTGGCACTTTCAGAAAATAATTATAAAAAATTTGAAAGTAATTTTTAGTTCTCGGGTCTTGTTAAATAACCCTTTATAAAAAAGAGAGTCATCGAATGAACACAGTTAAGAAAAATTCAATTGCATTAACATTAGGTGCAGTTGTAGTAGGTGCATCAAGTTTTGTAGCGACTGATGCCAGTGCAAACCCATTTGAATTTCAGCAAATGCAAGCTGGTTATCAGCTAGACGCCGCTGAAGGTAAGTGCGGCGAAGGTAAATGTGGCGAAGGTAAATGTGGCGCAGACAAAAAAGCCGCGAAAGAAGGCAAGTGCGGCGAAGGCAAATGCGGCGCAGACAAGAAAGCTGAAAAAGAAGGTAAGTGCGGCGAAGGTAAATGTGGCGCAGACAAAAAAGCAGCTAAAGAAGGTAAGTGCGGCGAAGGTAAATGTGGCGCAGACAAAAAAGCGGCTAAAGAAGGCAAGTGCGGCGAAGGTAAATGTGGCGCAGACAAAAAAGCCGCGAAAGAAGGCAAGTGCGGCGAAGGTAAATGTGGCGCAGACAAAAAAGCAGCTAAAGAAGGTAAGTGCGGCGAAGGTAAATGTGGCGCAGACAAAAAAGCAGCTAAAGAAGGTAAGTGTGGCGAAGGTAAATGTGGTTCTAACCACTAAACGCTCACTTAGCTTTTGAAAGGGCCGTAAAGGCCCTTTTTAGTAGGAGGTAGTATGTTAAATAAATCAGCAGCAGATTTTGGGCAAATAGGATTAGGTTTGCGCCGAGAAATGCTTGATGAAATGCTCATCGATGTTCCTAAACCCATTGAGTTCTTAGAAGTTGCGCCTGAAAATTGGCTAAAGCTTGGGGGGCTTTTTGGTAAACAATTTAAACAGCTTACTGAACAGCACGCCTTTGTTTGTCATGGCTTATCGTTATCAATTGGCTCACCAGAAGCGCTTGATATTGAATTTGTGCAATCGCTAAAAGCTTTCTTTAAAGAGCATAATATTCGTTTATTCAGCGAGCACTTAAGCTACTGCTCTGGTGAAGGGCATATGTATGATTTAATGCCTATTCCGTTTACTGAAGAGGCTATTAAACATGTGGCCTCTCGTATTAGGCAAGTACAAGATATTCTAGAGCAGCCAATTGCTATCGAAAATGTCTCTTACTATGGCGCGCCTGGCCAACAAATGACTGAACTTGAGTTCACTAATGCAGTGTTAGAAGAAGCCGATTGTCAATTACTGCTTGATGTGAATAACATTTACGTTAATTCGATTAATCATGGTTATGATGCTGAGCAGTTTTTAGCTGCATTACCAACAAAGCGCATCGCCTATGGACATGTTGCGGGTCATTATACTGAAGCTGAAGATTTATTGGTTGATACCCATGGTGCGCCTGTCATTGACCCTGTTTGGCGATTGCTTGAAAAAGCTTATGACGTTCATGGGGTATTTCCCACCTTATTAGAACGTGATTTTAATATTCCGCCGATGAGTGAGTTATTAGTAGAGCTTAAAACCATTGAAACACTGCAGCACACAGCCAATAAGCAAAATCAAGTAACGGTGAAACACAGTGCCTAATCATTTTATGCAAGTACAGCAAGCGTTTATGGCGCATATCCGCGACCCTGAGCAACATGCTAAGCCCAGTGATGTTTCAGAGCGCCGTATGGCAGTTTATCGCGACTTATTTTTTAATAATGTGGATGGGTTTGTCAGCTCTGCCTATCCTGTTCTAAAAAGTTTATATTCAGAGCAAGCGTGGCACAGACTCGTTAGGCAGTTTTTTAGTCAACATAATTGTAAATCGCCTTATTTTTTAGATATTGCCGGGGAGTTTTTGGCCTTTCTTGCAGATGACTATGAAATGCAAAGTGATGATCCTGCGTTCATGTTAGAACTGGCGCATTATGAGTGGGTTGAGCTCGATGTGTCGGTTGCGAAGGAGCTGGAAAACGAAACGAACTTATCGGCTCATCAAGTCACCAGTTCTGCATTGTATTTAAGCTCCCTTGCTCGCAATTTGAGTTATCGTTTTCCAGTTCATACCATCAGTGTCGATAACCAACCAAGTGAGCCCGCAGCTGAGGCAAGCTATTTTGTGGTATATCGGGATAGCGATGACGAAGTGCAGTTTTTATCAACTAATGCGATGACCGCGTTACTGCTAAACATGATTGAATCTCAGCCAGGAATCGATTTAAACCATGTGTGCCAAGTAGTTGCAGAGCATGCACCTCAGTTTAGTCAAGAACAGCTTTATCAAGGAGCGCTTAATACCTTAAGTGCCATGGCTGAACGAGGCATTGTGGTGACTAATACATTGGTTTAAAAATCGGCTAAAGCTCTTTATTGATGAGGGCAGTTCGACTATTATGTCCGCCTTATTTTGTCGTGCTTAAATAAAGGTAGTAACTATGTCGAATGATAAAGACTTTAAAGATCCGTTCAATGCAACTTATTTCATTGCGTTTTTAGCTGTATTCGGTGGCATTGGCTGCCTTAACGCTATCCTTGGTTGGATCACTTCTTTATCTTAATCTGCGTAAGCAAATTTAAGACAATAGGCTGCATTATGCAGCCTTTTTTATTGCTACTTATATTATTTCGAAACTTGCTACCGACTTTCTACTAAGGTGATGTTATACTCTCGAGCTTTGTTAGATAAACTTTTTGAGCAGTATAATTATGACTCAAGCAACTTCAACGCTCATCAAACAGAGCATTGCAACGATCGCTGATTACCCTAAGCCGGGCATTATGTTCCGCGATGTAACCACTTTAATGGCTAACGCTGAGGCATTTAAAGCAACTATCGACAGCTTTATTGCCGCATATAAAGACCAAGGTTTTACAAAAATCATTGGTACTGAATCACGTGGCTTTATTTTTGGTGCGCCACTGTCATATGCACTTGGTGTTCCGTTCATTCCAGTTCGTAAACCGGGCAAACTTCCTCGCGAAGTGATTTCACAAAGCTACCAATTAGAGTATGGTGAAGATACTCTTGAGCTTCATACAGATGCAATTGTCCCTGGCGATAAAGTGTTATTAGTAGACGACTTACTGGCTACAGGTGGCACAATCGAAGCAACGGCAAAATTAGTCGCTAAGCTAGGCGGTAACGCAACTGATGCTGCATTTGTTGTTTCTTTACCTGAACTGGGTGGTGAACAACGTGTTGCTGATATGGGCATCAAAATCTTAAAGTTGGTTGAATTCGAAGGCGAATAATTAATGAGTTATCAGGTTCTAGCAAGGAAATGGCGACCACAAACCTTTCACGAGTTAGTGGGGCAGTCTCATGTTAAACAAGCATTAGTTAATGCATTAACACAAAATAGACTCCATCATGCTTATCTCTTTACTGGAACCCGTGGGGTGGGTAAAACAACCATCGCACGTATATTCGCAAAAAGCCTCAACTGCGATAAGGGTATCTCTGCTGAGCCATGCGGCCAATGTTCAAGTTGTACTGACATCGAAGCAGGTCGTTATATTGATTTATTAGAAATCGATGCGGCATCGCGTACTAAAGTAGAAGATACCCGCGAAATCCTTGATAACGTTCAATACGCTCCAACACGTGGACGTTACAAGGTATACCTAATCGATGAAGTTCACATGCTGTCAAAGCATAGTTTCAATGCTTTACTAAAAACATTGGAAGAGCCCCCGGAGCATGTGAAGTTTTTATTAGCGACAACCGATCCGCAAAAACTGCCTGTGACGATCTTATCGCGTTGCTTACAGTTTAATTTAAATGCTTTGTCGCAATCAGAAATTCATGATCAACTTGCCCATGTTCTTAATCAAGAACAACTAAGTTTTGACGATAAATCACTGTCTATTTTGGCGAAAGCAGCTGACGGCAGTATGCGTGATGCACTGAGCCTTACAGACCAAGCAATTGCGCAAACCAATGGCAATATTAATCATCAGGCTGTGCAAACCATGCTTGGCTTGATGGATACCCAATATAGCCAAACCATGTTAGCAGCGTTACTGTGCCAAGATGGCGATGCATTACTTCAAGAAGTAAAAGCAGTTGTTAGCCGAAACCCTAATTTTGTAGCCTTGCTCGACGATTTAATTGCACTTACGCATCTTATTCAACTTGTGCAACTCGTGCCTAGTGCAGCGGCACTTGATGATACTAACCGAGATTTTATTGAGCAGGTGGCACAAACCACTGATGCACAGCAGATGCAGGTTTACTACCAATTACTATTAAATGGTAAAAAGGATTTGCAATGGGCACCCGATGCTAAACTTGGCTTTGAAATGATCATGTTGCGACTGCTCGCATTCCAACCTACTCAATTTGCACAAAGCCAAACTCCAGCGAATACCCAGCAGCAGGTTAAGCCAACAGGCGCCAGTGCTCTGCGCGATATTTTAAAAAAATCAACGGCGCAACGTGAACAAGCTGCATCAGCCCAAGCACCAGTAACGCAAAGCTCTGAGCATACAAATCCTGTGCCTTCAGAGGCTCAGCAAACACAAGCAGCACCTATTCAAACAGCTAGGGCAGAAACGGCACAAAGCCAAGAGTCTGATCAGCAAGTTGAAGCTAAGCCTTTAGAACAATCTGCTCAACCAGCTGAAACTGCAATGGCCGCTGACGTTAAACCAGTGCCACAACAGCAAGAGCAAAGTAATTCAGAACAGATGCCTGCTGCTGATTATTCTTCACAAGCTTACTCTACACCAGAGTACTCTTCGCAAGATTACATGGATGATGATGCAGAAATGGATCCATCACTTGCTGCGCAATACGATGATGTGATGAATAGCGCCTATGATCAGGGCTTTACAGCAAATGAAGCTGCTGCGTCCCAGCAACAGCAAACTGCACCTGCACAATTGCAACAGCAGCAAAGCCAAGCGCAATCGGCTATTGCACGTATTTTACAAGACCGTAATATCTCAGGAGCCGGGCGTTTAAGTGGTGCGGCGACGCAAACGGATGTAAAAGCAGAGCCACAGCCTGAAGCAAAGCCGGTAGTAGAGCCGCTCAGGCAACAAAACCAAGCCACGACCAATATTCAGCCTCAGCAGCAAGCAATGGCTGCTGAAGTAAAAAAGCCCATCCCCCAGCAAACGGGGGAGAGCACTAATAAAGTAAAAAAAGTCGACTTTAGAGAAAAGCATCAAACAATCACCGAAAATTTAGCGCCAGAGCTGCTTGAGCAGATCAATCCGCAAAAAGCGCCAGAGCCAGTCGTTGAAGAAGCTAGTATTCCGGTACCCGATGATTTTGAAAGCCCGATCAGCAGTATTAAATTTGCACACGAACAAGATGAATGGGCGTATTTAATAAAACGCATGGGACTGGGTGGGCGCATGCGCCAATTTGCGTTGCATTCAATCTTTACCAAGCAGAATAATCAGCTGCACATTGAAGTTGATTCATCACAGCGCCATTTAGATAGCGCTGTGCTAAGACAAAAGCTCAATGCCGCATTAAGTGAAATTTACGGCCATAATGTTGAGCTTAGTATCGAGTTTGCTGATGGCGTAATTGATTCACCGTATTTAATTCAACAAAAAATTGATGCGGGACGTCATCAACAAGCGATTGATGTAATAAATAGCGATGAAAATATAGTGCAATTTCAGCAGTTATTTAGCGCTATAATCGATGAAAACAGTATTCAGGCATTGTAATTAGTTACAATAGCCCTTATCTTCATGCCAATTAAAGTAGTTTAGAAAGAGAGACAGTTATGTTTAAAGGTGGAATGGGTAACATGATGAAGCAAGCGCAGCAAATGCAAGAGCGCATGCAAAAAGCCCAAGAAGAAATCGCAAACCTTGAAGTTGTAGGTGAAGCAGGTGCAGGCCTAGTTAAAGTAACTATGCTTGGTAACCACAATGTTCGTCGTGTTGAATTAGATGACAGCCTAATGGAAGACGACAAAGACATGATCGAAGATTTATTAGCGGCAGCGTGTAATGATGCTGTTCGTCGTGTTGCTGAAGAAACTCAAGAGCGCATGAGCAAAGTAACTGGCGGTATGCAATTACCACCAGGTATGAAAATGCCATTCTAAGTGATTTTGTATGCAACTATCTCCTAGTTTAACACAGCTAATTGAAGCGCTACGATGTCAGCCGGGCATAGGTCCTAAGTCGGCACAGCGCATTGCTTTTCATTTGCTTGAGCGTGACCGTCAGGGTGGTAAACAGCTTGGTCATGCATTAACCAAGGCAATGGATGAAGTAGGGCACTGTCAATCTTGTCGTACTTTTACAGAGCAAGCTGTATGCGATATTTGTTCAAGTGTTAAACGCCAAGATAGTGGTTTATTGTGTGTGGTCGAATCACCAACCGATGTACTCGCTATTGAGCAAACTGGTCAATATCAAGGGCTTTACTTTGTTTTAATGGGTCACTTGTCGCCAATTGATGGCATAGGACCAAAAGAAATTGGCCTTGATATTCTTGAAAGCAAGTTGCAACAAGGCGGTATTAATGAGGTGATCCTCGCAACAAATCCAAGTGTTGAGGGGGAAACCACCGCTCATTATATTGCTGAGCTTTGCCACAAGTACCAAGTGAGTGCATCTCGTATTGCTCACGGTGTGCCTGTTGGTGGTGAGCTCGACTTACTTGATGGCATGACCCTAATGCATGCATTTAGTGGACGACGCGCCGTAAACCAAAACTAATACCTGATATGGTATCAAAAGCCTGCTTTAAGCAGGCTTTTTTGTTTGTAAGATGTTACTTAAGTGGGGACGGTTTAATTTGTGTTTTAATTGTAGTATTGTCTTATTAAGTGGTTTGATAAGGATTTTAAACAATGAAAATACTGATAACACTTAGCTTTTTATATACATTCTCTTCAGTTGCATTTGCTACAGATACAAAATGCAATCTGGTTAATCAGAAACCTGAATTTTACAAAGAATGCCCATTAAAACTTTTGGTCACTGCTAAAGATACACTCACGGTTGAGGGTGAGCGTATAAATGAAGGGAATAAATTAACCATAAAATATTTCTTCACAGTTACTACAGAGTCTAACTACAAAGGCGCTTGGTTACTGAGTAATAAAGAAAGTATCAAATTAAATAATATTAACATTGAATTGCCACAGAGAAACTGTGTATTTAATGAATGTAAATTTTCAGATTACATTCATTCTTTAGAGTTAAATTCTTTTGAGAAATCAGTAGCTAATAATATTGATAGACAAGTACTAATTAAAAAAGTTGATGAGAAGCTAGTTGAATTAGGAGCTGAGCTTACGCCTACTGATGTGCAAACCTCGCTTGATGTTTTCTTAAAAGATTCAAACAAACCAGTGTTCTTTAAGTTTCTAAATTCGCAAGGGGATTTTACTGCTTACTTCAAGTCTAATATTGACTCTGATGGAAAAATGTATCCTTCTGAATTTATATATAAAGTTTATAGTCAAGGTGAAAATACTTGGCTAGGGAACCGAAATTATGATCTTGAAGCAAGTCATGCTATGTGGACTTTTCTTGGTGAAAAAAATTTAAGAAGAGTTAAAGAGTGTTCTCATTTGAACGTTTCTGTATTGCGCTCGAACAAAGAATTACAGACCTTACCTGCTACTCAGTGCTCATATTTTTGATGCAATTGTTTATTCATTAATAGATTAAGTATCACTTATTAATTAGAGATCTTGTTTTAGGTTGGAATCAGTATTGAAACCTCCAATGTTAATATCTTAAATATAATTGATAAGTTTTACTCGTAATAGCCGATATGAAAGTTGCTAATTAGATGGAGCAACCTCAATTTTCCCCGCAAATTTAATTTTTTGCCTTGAAGTTCAAAAAGCCTGCCCCATATAAAGAGTCATAGTGCAGATTAGACACTTTGTTAATTGGAGATTTACACAATGACTGCAGCACAAAAAGAAACATTAGGCTTTCAAACAGAAGTCAAACAACTATTAAACCTGATGATTCACTCTCTTTACTCTAATAAAGAGATTTTCCTACGTGAGCTTGTATCAAACGCGTCAGATGCAGCAGATAAATTGCGTTTCCTAGCGCTTTCTAATGGCGATTTATACGAAAACGATGCAGATTTGAAAGTCCGTATCAGCGCCGATAAAGACGCAAACACGGTCACCATTACTGATAACGGTATTGGTATGAGCCGTGAAGATGTGATCAATTCACTGGGTACGATTGCCAAATCAGGCACCGCAGAATTTTTCCAGAACCTAACAGGCGACCAAAGCAAAGATTCACAATTGATTGGTCAATTTGGTGTGGGTTTTTACTCAGCATTTATCGTTGCTGATAAAGTAACCGTACGTACGCGTAAAGCAGGTGAAAGCCAAGGTATCGAATGGCAATCTGCAGGTGAAGGCGATTACACCTTACAAGAGATTGAGAAACCAACACGCGGTACCGAAATTATTCTTCACCTTCGTGAAGACGAAACAGAATTTGCTGATGAGTTCCGTTTACGTAGCATCGTAACTAAATACTCTGATCATATTTCGATTCCTGTTGAAATGTACAAAGCAGAAGTACCAGAGTCAGAAGGTCCAGATGGCGAAAAAATTCCTGCGCAGCCAGGCGAGTGGGAAGGTATTAACCGCGCTACAGCACTATGGACTCGTGATAAGTCAGAAGTCACAGACGAAGAGTACAAAGAGTTTTATAAGCATATTGGCCATGATTGGGAAGAGCCGTTAAGCTGGGCACATAACAAGGTTGAAGGTAAAACTGAATACACGAGCTTGTTATATATTCCTAAAAAAGCGCCTTTTGATTTATGGAACCGTGACCGCCAAACGGGTTTAAAACTATACGTACAACGCGTTTTCATTATGGATGACGCAGAGCAATTCATGCCAAGTTACCTTCGCTTTGTAAAAGGTCTGCTTGATTCAAACGACTTACCACTTAACGTGTCGCGTGAAATCTTACAAGATAACAAGGTAACGCAAGCAATCCGTAAAGGTTGTACATCGCGTGTACTGAAAATGCTTGAGCGCATGGCGAAAAATCGTGAAGAAGATTACCAAACGTTCTGGAATGAATTTGGTCAGGTGTTAAAAGAAGGTCCAGCTGAAGATATGGCAAACAAAGAAGCCATTGCTAAGCTATTGCGTTTTGCTTCTACACACACTGACGAAAGCACACAAAATGTATCGCTTGAGCAATACATTGAGCGTATGAAGCCAGAGCAAGATAAAATCTACTATGTGGTTGCAGATTCGTTTGCAGCAGCGAAGAGCTCACCACATTTAGAGATCTTCCGTAAGAAAGGCATCGAAGTATTGCTACTAAGCGACCGTGTTGATGAGTGGATGATGAGCTACTTAACTGAGTTCAACGAAAAATCATTCCAGTCAATCACCCGTGGTGACTTAGATTTAGGCAACATGGATGACGAAGACACGAAAAAAGCGCAAGAAGAGTCAGAAAAAGAAGTTGCTGGCCTAGTTGAGCGTATTAAAACTGCGTTAGGTGATAATGTTAAAGATGTACGCTTTACGCATCGTTTAACAGACTCACCAGCTTGTGTTGTTGCTGATGAGCATGATATGAGCTCGCAAATGCAAAAGCTAATGGAGTCTGTAGGTCAAACTGTACCTGAGCAAAAGCCAATTTTTGAGCTTAACCCTGAGCATCAGCTTGTTAAACACTTAAACGTTGAACAAGATGAAGACAAGTTTGCCCAGTGGTCACATGTACTTCTTGACCAAGCATTACTGGCCGAGCGCGGTACGTTAAAAGACCCAGCAGGCTTTGTAACTCGTTTGAACAAACTTATGCTAGATTTAAGCAAATAAGCGTTTTAACTGAATGAGTTGAAAAAGGGAGCAAGGCTCCCTTTTTTATTGCTGCTAATATAGGCAATTGGTATAAGTTACTTGAGGTATAGCCTCAGTTGTGGAAGAATTCAGGCTCTAAAAACAAAACTCCACTGATCGACCATTTTTAAGATTAGTATCACACAGAGGACAATGATATGCGCATTATTCTTTTGGGCGCGCCGGGTGCAGGTAAAGGTACTCAAGCTCAGTTTTTGATGGACAAATACGGTATTCCACAAATTTCTACGGGCGATATGCTGCGTGCAGCAATCAAAGAAGGTACACCACTTGGCCTTGAAGCTAAAAAAGTAATGGATGCAGGTCAATTAGTATCTGACGAAATTATTATCGGTCTAGTTAAAGAGCGCATCGCTAAGCCAGATTGCGAAAAAGGTTTCTTACTAGACGGTTTCCCACGTACGATCCCTCAAGCTGATGCAATGAAAGAGAATGGTGTGGTTGTTGATCACGTTATCGAGTTTGACGTTGCTGACGAAATCATCGTTGAGCGTATGGGCGGCCGTCGCGTACACCCAGGTTCTGGTCGTGTTTATCACGTTGTTTATAATCCACCAAAAGTTGATGGCAAAGATGATATCACAGGTGAAGACCTTATCATTCGTGATGACGACACTGAAGAAACAGTGCGTAAGCGTTTAGGTATCTACCACGACCAAACTAAACCATTAGTTGATTACTACCAAGCTGAAGCAACAGCAGGCAACACTCAGTACCACAAGTTAGACGGTACACAAGCTGTTGAAGCTGTTAGCCAACAACTTGGTGAGCTTTTAGGTTAATAGCCTAATTGCAGATATGAAAAAACCGCCATTTGGGCGGTTTTTTTATGCGAGTTGATATTGAGTTTTTACAGTTTTTTCAACGCAGCAATAGCGCTGTCGTAATCAGGCTCTTTTGAAAGGTTATCAACGAGCTGTTTGTAAACGATTTTATGCTCTTTATCTAATACAAATACCGCACGGGTTAGTAGGCCCATATCCTTGATAATCAAACCGTAGTTCTTACCAAAGTCATGCCATACAGAATCCGATAAAGTCACCACTTTGTCGATATTCTCTGCTTTACAAAAACGTTTTTGAGCAAATGGTAAGTCAGCGCTTAGAGTAAGCATGGCTACACTTGGGTATTCTGAAGCTACCTTTTCATTAAAGTGTTTGGTTTGAATACTGCATACACCGGTGTCTAAACTTGGCACTACGCTTAAAAGCACCGCTTGGCCTTGGTAGTTGTCTAGTGTGACGGGTGTAAAGCTACCATCTACTACTTTAAAATTAGGTGCATTTTGACCAACTTCAACACCTTGTCCTAGTAAGGTGACAGGCTTTGACTGCGCAGAAACCTTACCAGCATCTAAACTATTTTCTGATAAATCACCCGCATAACTAAACGTGCATACTGCACCAAGTGCAAATATAAGTGGACGTAACATAATAAGATTCCTTCAAATTAACGCATTTAACATCAGTGTATTATACTCAAGGAGTCGGTCCAAGGATTAGTACAATTTAAAATTGTAAATAACCAATAGTTTGATTAACATGTGTTCGTGACCCTATTTTTTATATATAAAAATAAGAATAAAGTTACTAGTCAAATTTGTGTCTAGTTAAAAAGTGCGGATTTAGAGAGAGAGTATGTCAACATCGGTATTAGTTTGTGATGATTCAAAGTTAGCTCGTCGACAATTAGCGCGCTCTTTACCCGATGATTGGGATATTAAAGTTGAGTTTGCTGAGGACGGTGTGCACTGTATTGAGCAAATCAAAAAACTCCAGCCAGAAATTCTATTTCTCGATTTAAACATGCCTGAAATGGATGGTTACGAAGTACTTCAAGCCATTCAAGATCAAGGCCTTCATGTGCTTACTGTCGTTGTTTCTGGTGATATCCAGCCTAACGCCCATCAACGTGTGCTTGAGTTAGGTGCTATCGATTTTATTCAAAAACCGTGTTCTGCAGAAAAGCTTGCCAATATCATCGAGCATCATGGCATTAAAGACAAAGCCATGCGTGAACGACTTGCTAATAAGCTAGGTGAGCAAGTTGACCCTGATGTACGTGACATCTATCAAGAACTCACAAACGTGGCTATGGGGCAAGCAGGGGACTTATTAGCGCGTCTTCTTAATGTATTCGTAAAACTTCCAATCCCTAATGTAAATGTATTAGAAGTAAATGAGCTAGATATGGCTCTACGCTCAATTGATGCTAACGCAACGACATCAGGTGTATGCCAAGGATTTATTGGCGGCGGTGTGTCTGGTGAAGCCTTATTACTGCTAAATGATTCAAGCTTTAAAGAAATTGCATCACTAATGAATTACGAAGGTGAGCTTAACGATAAAGTTGAGCTTGAGCTGTTGATGGATGTCAGCAACATTCTGATAGGTGCAATACTATCAGGGCTTTCTAAACAGCTCGATATGCGTTTTAGCCAAGGTCATCCTGTGGTACTAGGTCAGCATTGTGATGTGACCGATTTAGTAAAAGCCAATAAATCTCGCTGGCAACGAACGCTGGCGATTGAGATCAGCTATGGCATCGAAAATCACAATATCAACTGTGATTTGATGTTGCTGTTCACCGAGGACTCATTAAAAACCCTTAAGTACAAAGTAGCTTATTTATTAGAAGACTAGACTATGCCTGCAGCCGATTTTAATATGAATGAACTCCATTGGTTAATGGATATGTTTAATACCGTTGATGTAGGCCTAGTAGTGCTCGATAGAGACTACAAAGTATGCATATGGAATGGGTTTATGGAAAACCATTCTGGCTTATTGCCCAGCGCGGTGAAAGACAAAGATCTGTTCGACTTATTTCCATCAATCGATGAAAAGTGGTTTCGCAGCAAATCAGAGTCTGTGTTCATCTTAAATAATCGCTCGTTTACTATCTGGGAGCAGCAGCCGTATATTTTCCGCTTTAAAAATTACCGCCCAATTACAGGTAAAGCGGATCATATGTATCAAAATGCCACCTTTATACCACTGACGACGACCACAGGCGAAGTATCGCATATCTGTATCATTATCTATGATGTAACCGATGAAGCGGTGAATAAAAAAGAGCTAGAAGAAGCCAACAGCAAGCTTGAACAAATGAGCCGCACTGATGCACTTACCAAGCTAACCAATCGCGGTTATTGGGAAGAAAAGTTACGCAAAGAATATATGCGTATTGTTCGTAGTGGCGGGTGCAGCACCTTATTGATGTTCGATATTGATCACTTTAAAAAGGTCAATGATGAACATGGTCACCGCGGTGGGGATGAGGCGTTGCGTCATATTGCAGACTTGCTTCGTAAAACTCTACGTGAAACAGACTTAGCTGGACGCTACGGTGGGGAAGAGTTTGCGGTAACTTTGCTCGATACTGATCATGAAGGAGCGCATATCTTCGCTGAGCGATTAAGAACGCTGATTGAGAATTCATCGATTTACTTTGGTGGCAAACAAATTCAACTGACGGTCAGTATTGGTTTTGCGTGCTTTGACGAAAAATTTGATCGTTACGAAAAATGGGTTGAAGCGGCAGATAAAGCCTTGTATCACTCTAAAGAAAATGGCCGTAACAGGGTGACAGCTTATACAGATTTATAAAGAAGGGGCTAATAAGCCCCTTTTTCATAACAATTCTATTAAGTGATACGAGTTAAACGCCAAGCGGCGGTAAAACGAGAATATCTGTTTTAAGTAGTTTCATAACCTTTTCTGCGGTATTACCAATTAAATGACCTTTAATTCCGGTATTGCCCACCGAACCCATAATCACTAAATCGGCATTTAATTTTGCAGCAATACTTGGGATCACTTGTTCAACGACACCCGCTTTAATCTCAAGTTTATCTTTTAAGTCATGTGCTTCAATTAAGGCACGCTGCGCTATCGGTAGCTTTTCGAACGCATTAATGACTTGCTCATCTGAAAATACAATCCCCAAATCACGTAAAAACGGAGATACATGCACGGTATAACAGGCATAAAACTCGCTGTCGTAGTCATTAGCATAGGCTAATCCCGCTTTAATAATCGCTTCGTTTAAGCGGTATTTGGTTGCTTTTTCGCTGCCCAAATCAAGCGCAGCTAACACATTGGTATTGTTTCGCCATTTGTTATCAGCAGCTAAATAAAGCGGTAACGGACTAAAGCGAATAAGTTGCCAGTCAAGCTCTGTAAATTGCGTTTGTTCGTCAATATGGCGAGTTTTAATCACCATTTCATAATCTGACGTATCAAGTTCATTGGCAAGCCACTGCACTGGGTTTTCATGCCACAGTGTTTGCAACGTATAGCTGCTAGCGTCTAAATGCTCGCTAATAAGAGGGCTTAGCGCATTACGAACTTTTGCGAGCTCCTTATCTTGAATAGCGAGCGCTTCATCGGGTGGAATAGAATATAAAATACTGTTGGTGTCTTCATAGCTAAAGGCGACGATATCAATATGCTTCACTCCTTTGGCTTTTTGTTTTGCGTGTAATATTGACGTTTTAGCATCGGCTATCGAGTCGATGATCACCAGTATTTTTTTATCCATTTTGCCTACTCTGTTGTGTGTCGGGTATCACTGCTTGGGCATTCACCCAATAATGAAACTTCACCTGTTGAGGTTTCTTGTTCCAGTTTTACCTTAAAGCCCCATAGCCTGTAAAGGTGTTTTAGTACTTCATCTTTTGATTTCGCTAATGGAATATTGTTATGGGGTACATAACGCAGGGTAAGTGAACGATCTCCTCTAATATCAACGTTATAGACTTGAATGTTTGGTTCGTGATTACTTAAGTTATATTGTGCAGAAAGCGTTTCACGAACCTTGTGATAGCCCATTTCATCATGAATAGCGCCGACATTAAGGGTTGGCTCTTTTTCATGATCAATAATGGTAAAGAGCTTAAAATCTCGGATAATTTTTGGCGATAAAAACTGGCTTATAAAGCTCTCATCTTTAAAGTTTTGCATTGCAAAATGTAAGGTTTCTAACCAATCACTGCCGGCATACTCCGGAAACCATTTCTTGTCCTCTTCGGTTGGGTTTTCGCAAATACGGCGAATATCAACCATCATATTAAAGCCAAGAGCATAAGGGTTGATCCCTGAATAATAATTGCTGTTGTAGGGCGGTTGATACACTACATTGGTGTGGCTTTGTAAAAACTCGAGCATAAAGGCATCGGTGAGCTTACCTTCATCGTACAGGTGGTTCAAAATGGTGTAATGCCAAAACGTAGCCCAGCCCTCATTCATCACTTGAGTTTGTTTTTGGGGGTAAAAATATTGCGAAATTTTACGCACAATACGAATTACTTCACGCTGCCATGACTCAAGCAGCGGCGCATTTTTTTCGATGAAATATAAAATGTTTTCTTGTGGCTCAGCAGGGAAGCGGCGCTCACGTTTTTTTGATTCTTGCTGCGAAGTAGGGATTGTGCGCCACAACTCGTTGACTTGCGATTGTAAGTAATCTTCACGTTCTTGCTGGCGCTTTTGTTCTTCGTACAGTGAAATACGTTGCGGGCGTTTGTAGCGGTCCACACCGTAATTCATTAACGCATGGCATGAGTCGATGAGATTCTCAACTTCATTGATGCCGTATTTTTCTTCGCATTTAGCAATATAATTTTTGGCAAATAATAAGTAATCGATGATTGAACTGGCATCAGTCCAAGTTTTAAAAAGGTAATTACCTTTAAAAAATGAATTGTGGCCATAGCAAGCGTGCGCCATTACCAAGGCTTGCATTGGCAGGGTGTTTTCTTCCATTAAATAAGCAATACACGGATCTGAGTTAATCACAATCTCATAAGCAAGACCCATTTGCCCACGTTTATAGTTTTGTTCTGTTTGAATGAATTTTTTACCATACGACCAGTGGCTATAGCCAATCGGCATACCCACACTCGAATAGGCATCCATCATTTGTTCAGCAGTGATCACCTCAATTTGATTTGGGTAGGTATCGAGTTTATAAATTTTCGCTACCCGTTCAATCTCAGTTTGATACTCTGCTAATAAATCAAATGTCCAATCAGGACCGTCGCTAATACGTTTATCGGCCATACTTTACCTCACTCGCAAGGCTATGCGACGCCTTGCTGCTGACGATTCTTTTTAAATAATTCACGGAAAATTGGGTAAATGTCCTCAACGCCACGAATGTGTTGCATGGCAAAATTGTCGTGGGTTTGTGCTATCGATTGATACTCACGCCATAAGCTTTGATGAGCACGGGCGGTAATTTCAATATAGGCGTAATAGCGCACCGCCTTTAACAGTTTATTACGTAAAATTTCGCCACAGTTTGGCGAGTCATCGGCCCAGTTATCGCCATCAGAGGCTTGTGCTGCGTAAATGTTCCATTCTTCAGGGTTATAACGCTCGGCGATGATTTCATTCATCAGTTTCAATGCACTTGAAACGATGGTGCCACCCGTTTCTTGAGAATAGAAAAACTCTTGCTCATCGACTTCTTTCGCTTGAGTATGATGGCGAATATAGACAACCTCGATATTTTTGTAGCTACGGGTTAAAAATTGATACAGCAAAATATAAAAGCGTTTTGCCATGTCTTTGGTCGCTTGATCCATCGAGCCTGACACATCCATTAAACAAAACATTACGGCTTTGCTTGTAGGGTGTGGTCGTTTTTCATAGTTACGAAAACGTAAGTCGTAATTATCAATAAAAGGCACCGCTTTAATGCGACTTTGTAGTTCCTCAATTTGACGTTCAAGTAAAGCGATGGCCGCTTTATTAGGTTGCTCTTCTGCTTTGAGTAACGCGAGTTGTCCTTCAAGCTCTGCAAGGTGACGTTTTTTGCCTGCGGTCATTGCCACCCTGCGGGCGAGTGAACCTTGTAATGAACGAACAATATCAATATTACTGGGCATGCCGTCGTTACAAAAACCAGCACGATGGGTTTTCATTTGCACCAGTTTATCGAGCTGGTTTTGTTGCAGATTAGGCAGTTCAAGGTCTTCGAACAATAAGTCTAGGTATTCATCTTTTGAAATAGAGAATACAAAGTCGTCTTGTCCTTCACCAGAATCACTGGCTTCACCTTCGCCACTGCCACCCCCTTGACCGCCTCCTTGCGGGCGCTTAATTCTGTCGCCCGTAGAGAATTGGTCATTACCAGGGTGGATCTGTTCACGGTCGCCACCACGTCCTTGATGAAAAATAGGCTCACTGATATCACGTTGCGGAATCGAGATACTCTCGCCGCTAGTGGTATCGGTTACGCTGCGCTTATTAATGGCATCAGATACCGCTTCTTTAATCTGTTTTTTATAACGCCTGATGAACCGTTGACGATTCAAGGTACTTTTGTTTTTTCCATTCAGGCGTCGGTCAATAAAATGCGCCATAACAACCCCCTTAAAACAAACGTTTTTTTACTGCGATTTTCTAACGCGTAAATACCATTCAGAAAGTAAACGTACTTGTTTTTGGGTATAGCCTTTCTCAACCATACGATTGACAAAGTCTTCGTGTTTTTTCTGATCTTCAGCCGAGGTTTTCGCATTGAAGGAAATAACCGGCAGCAGATCTTCGGTATTTGAGAACATTTTCTTCTCAATAACCGTGCGAAGTTTTTCGTAGCTGGTCCAAAGCGGATTCTTGCCTTGGTTGTGCGCACGCGCACGCAGTACGAAATTGACTATTTCATTCCGGAAATCTTTAGGGTTTGAAATACCCGCAGGTTTTTCAATCTTCTCAAGCTCTGCGTTAAGTGCAGCACGGTCAAATAGCTGGCCAGTATCTGGGTCGCGGTATTCTTGATCTTGGATCCAGAAATCAGCATACGTCACGTAGCGGTCAAAGATGTTTTGCCCATATTCAGAGTACGATTCTAAGTAGGCCGTTTGTAACTCTTTACCAATAAACTCCACGTACTGAGGAATGAGATACCCTTTTAAGTGGCTTAAGTAACGCTCTTCAACGTCGGCGGTAAATTGCTCACGCTCTATTTGCTGCTCAAGAACATAGAATAAGTGCACTGGGTTGGCCGCCACTTCAGTGGTATCGAAGTTAAACACTCGCGATAGAATTTTAAACGCAAAGCGGGTAGAGAGCCCGGTCATGCCTTCATCAACACCCGCGTAGTCGCGGTACTCTTGATACGACTTCGCTTTCGGGTCGGTGTCTTTTAAGCTTTCACCATCATAGACGCGCATTTTTGAATAAATACTTGAGTTTTCAGGCTCTTTCATACGAGAAAGGGTGGTAAATTGTGCCAGTGTTTTTAATGTGCCCGGTGCACAAGGGGCATCATGTAATTCACTGTTTTCAAGCAATTTATTGTAAATCTTAACTTCTTCAGAAACACGTAAACAGTAAGGCACTTTGACGATGTAAACACGGTCTAAAAATGCTTCATTGTTTTTGTTGTTTTTAAATGTTTGCCACTCAGATTCATTTGAGTGAGCTAAAATCATGCCGCTAAACGGCAGGGCACTGATACCTTCTGTGCCGTTGTAGTTACCTTCTTGCGTGGCTGTAAGTAGTGGGTGTAGCACCTTGATTGGCGCTTTAAACATTTCCACAAACTCCATTAAGCCTTGATTTGCTAAACAAAGCGCACCTGAATAGGCATACGCATCAGGGTCGTTTTGCGCAAAGTGTTCAAGCTGGCGAATATCGACTTTACCGACTAGCGCTGAAATGTCTTGGTTGTTTTCATCGCCCGGCTCGGTTTTAGCAATCGCAACTTGATTTAAAATAGATGGATAGCGCTTAACCACTCTAAATTGGCTAATATCACCATTAAATTCACTTAAGCGTTTTGCAGCCCACGGTGACATCACCGTTTTTAAATAACGCGGTTTAATGCCGTATTCTTTTTCTAAAAGCTCAGCGTCTTCATTTGGGTCAAATAACGCTAAAGGGTGGTCGTTAACAGGCGAGCCTTTAATCGAATAAATAGGTACCTGCTGCATTAAGTATTTAAGCTTTTCAGCAATGGATGATTTACCCCCACCTACCGGGCCAAGTAAATACAGTACTTGCTTACATTCTTCTAAGCCTTGCGCAGCATGTTTTAAATAAGAGACGATTTGCTCAATGGCATCTTCCATACCATAAAAATCGTGAAATGCAGGGTAGCGTGCGACTACGCGATTAGAAAACAGCCTGCTTAAGCGCGCATCGGTTGAAGTGTCGATAATCTCCGGCTCACCGATGGCCATTAATAGCCGCTCTGGTGCGCTGGCATAAGCTGATTTATCCTTCTTACAGATCTCGAGAAATTCCTCAATACTGTATTCTTCTTCTTGCGCTGCTTCGTATCGTGATTGGTAATGCTCAAAAATACTCATAGAGACCTCCGAAAACCCGCTAAAATGACGTGTAATTAGATTAAGAGAAAAGCAAAGGCTAATTAAAGCTTAGTCACGATTTTGAATTTTTGCGCAAGAAAATTAAGAATTTAATTGAAAAAAGCTCATCTTGATTACGCTTTTTGGCTGAGGGCTTGGCTGCGACTTAGAAGGGGCGTGCACTGGCAATAAAAAAGACGCCGAAGCGTCTTTTTTTGATTACTGCTAGTAACAGAAGATTAAGCGAAGTTAGCGTTCGCGAAGTCCCAGTTAACTAATGCCCAGAAACCTTTTAGGTAATCTGGACGAACGTTACGGTAATCGATGTAGTAAGCGTGTTCCCAAAGATCCACAGTTAGGATTGGTGTAACACCTTCATCAGTTAATGGCGTTGCAGCATTTGATGTGTTAACGATATCAAGTGTGCCGTCAGCTAGTTTAACTAACCAAGTCCAGCTAGAACCGAAGTTGTTAACTGCTTTGTCGTTTAACGCTTCTTTGAATGCGTCGAAAGAACCCCATTTAGCGTTGATCGCGTCAGCGATTGCGCCTGTAGGCTCGCCACCACCGTTTGGAGATAGGCTGTTCCAGTAGAACGTGTGGTTCCAGATTTGTGCAGCATTGTTAAATACGCCACCTTCTGAAGAACATACGATTTCTTCTAGAGATTTGTTTTCGAATTCTGTGCCTGGGATCAGACCGTTTAATTTCACAACGTAAGTGTTGTGGTGTTTACCGTGGTGAAACTCTAGAGTCTCTTTTGAAATATGTGGCTCTAATGCATCGATTGCGTATGGTAGTGACGGTAGTTCAAATGCCATTTTTTATCTCCATCTTCTTGGTTGATAGTCCACTCAGTTATAGGTAATAGCAAGGTAAACAGCGTACTTCCCTATACCAAGTGGTATTATAGTGTTACTATAATTGTTGAGTATTTTACTCAAGTTTTAGCAAACAGCAATGCTATTGCTAAAGACTATTTAAAATTGTGGCTACGAATGCCGATTTTAAGTTATATATCTGAGGCCACAGTGAAACTTTTTCAAGGCCAATGTAGTAAGCCAATGTCTTTTTTGAGGTTGTAAATGGAAACCATCGATAAAATTAAACAGCAAATTTCTGAAAATCCAATCCTTCTTTACATGAAAGGATCACCAAAGTTACCTAACTGTGGTTTTTCTTCACAAGCATCACAAGCACTTATGGCGTGTGGTGAGCAGTTTGCTTACGTTGACATTCTACTTAACCCAGATATCCGTGCAGAGTTACCTGCATACGCAAACTGGCCAACATTCCCACAACTATGGGTAGAAGGCGAGCTTATCGGTGGTTGTGACATTATCATCGAAATGTTTCAACGTGGTGAATTACAGCCACTAATCACTGAAACAGCTGCAAAGTACAAAGAAAAAGACGCTGAATAATTATATTTAGTGTAGAGAAAAGCCGCTGATTGCGGCTTTTTTTATATCCATTTGCTTAGTTAGGCACAACTTTAAAATAAAATGCATGTTCAAATTTCTGCTGGGTTGGTTATTAAATGAAATGTGAAGCTCCATCACTTGTTGTGTCTGATGCGCTAGTAAAACAGGAAAGTTCCTACTTTTTCAAAGGAGCGCCCTTTACGGGCGTTGCTATTTATGCTGAAAGTGGGGTTGTTGTTAGCAAAAAGCAATTTTTTAATGGCGAAATATTGGGAGATTACAATTTCCCTTATATCGATATTAAAGGGCTTGAGTTATTAGATAGCATCATTGATGAAGAATGGGATGGAAACTTACAGCTTTTTCATGAAGGTAAGCCTTTTAATGGTGTTGTCTATGAGGCTGCTTATGGCTGGGTGTGTGATGTACGCTGTATCGTCAACGGATGGATTGCTGATGCAATGGCACAACATTTTCAAAAGCATGATTGTTACTCTGAACTATTTTACGGTGTTGGTCCTATTCAGTATGAATATGAATGGAATGAGCCTTCAGTGTTGTCTTATTATGAAGCTAGGTTTCAAGCAGGGGATAAAAGAAGTTTAAAGTTATCATTTAATAAAGAGAATAAGCTTCGCGGTATATATATCTATAAGAGTATTGACGATATCTTTTCTTTGAATGCTAAGGTTGATGACTCACCGCTAAAAATCACGAGTTTTAGCGATATAAAAAAATTGCTTTCTGATAATGTTATAGAGCTTAGCTTACAAGACGTAACGGATATAACATTTTCAGAACTACTGCCGTCGCTGTTAGAGTTCCCAGTTAATACGCTTTTAGTTTCAAATATTAGCTGGGGTGTTTTATACGAGCTGAAAAAACATGCTTGGCTGGAGCTAGAAGAGCTAAGCTTTCACCATTTAGTTAATTTAACATTAGATGAGGTCATTTCTTTTCGAAATGATAATTTTCAGAAGGTAAAAATATTATACAAACTTAAGCTTTATTAATGAGTTAAGATTTATGTTTTTTCATAAGTCTTTTCTCTATGTTCTTTTAAAGTTTTATTTACCAGTTGATCAGCTTGACGTGTTGTCTCGGGAAGTCGGTATTTAGGCGTTAGCTTGAGGACCCACTCAACTGCTGTCTCTAAAGATACTTTATGGCCAATAGATACATAAACAGGTTTAATGTTATCTTGTGTGCGTAACACTTTGCCAATAACTTCGTCGTTATCTAATAAATCTGCCGTTGCGCCGCGGTGTTCTGCAAGTTCATTAAACTCGCCTAATAACTTGGTTTTTCCGCAACCTATGGTGGGGATATCTAATATGACACCCAAGTGGCAAGCAAGACCAAAACGCCGTGGATGTGCAAGGCCATGGCCATCGCAAACAATTAAATCAGGTTTTATGGTCAGTTTGTTATATGCATTTAAAAGTGGTGGCACTTCACGAAATGAAAATAGCCCTGGTATATAAGGAAAGCTGATGGGCTCAATACTAGTTTGTGCTTCAAGTACTTTTAATGTATCAGCATTCAGTACCGTAATTGCGCCAACAACTTCAGATAATTGTTCGTTATAAGCAACATCGACACCAGCAATTGTTTTAACACACTGCTTTTCATCGGATGCTCTTACTTTTTTAGAGAGCGACAGCTGTGCTTCTTTTAAACTATTGATATACATAACATCTTAAAAATTCTAAGTATAATGTGAGATTTTATCATAATAAAAAATGCTAGTTGTATGAAAAATAAAGTTTATTATTACTCATCAAAAAAGCAGTGACATGTTAATAATGAATAAAAAATTAGAAAAATTTTTACGAAAGCGTAAGCGTGCAATCAAAGGCCCGGAAAAGTATAAAAATATTTTTGAGGATAATATTGTTAGAATTACTCACTATATTGAGCATGGTAAAACCCAGGGAGAAGAGTTTTCTAATGAGCGATTACCTTTTGCTCCTTGGGAAAAGCTTAATATTGAACTGTCAGGCCAATGTAAAATTTACGAAAATATTGCACAAGCTAGTTTAGTTAAAGACAGCGTGATTGATGCAGAGCACTTAAGTTATTATTTAAATTATGGATACTATGAATTAGCAATTGCGCATATAAAGCAAAAACGCTGTTTTATTCGTTTTGGAGTTGAAAACGAAGGAGTTATTTCACCTGGTAGTGTATTTCAATTAGCTACAGCTGTTTTATTACATCAGTATGATTATGCGCGGCAATTTTATAGATTATTCGAAAACGGTTATATGAAAAACTGGATAAACCGCTCAAAAAGTCATATTGGTGATTTTATCATCTTGTTGTTTGATCGGGCGAAAGGTGATAATACCCTAAAACCGATTGTAGATGACTTTGCTTACCAAGCTATTTTAGATAACTGGAATAGTACTGACTTAACAAAAGTCACCGCTTATCTAAATCAGTTATGTGACGATCAAGTCACTCAGGTAGCATCACCACCGAGTAAGATGTTTTTTGAGTTCGATAATATGAACTGGCAATTTACACCTTATGCTGCACTTATGCTGTTAACGCTAAGAGCACAACATGGCCTTGAGAACCCTGATTTTGATCACCCAGGTTTTGGCAATGTGACTTCTTTACTATTAACACAGCCTGTAGCCCCTCAAAAAGATGAGGAGCTTGAACAACTCGTTGCCAAGTTACATGAGCAAGGTTTCAACGAAAAGGCTTTATTAGCATAGAGGTTTAAATAAGTGGTAATTTAATCAGTATGATACGGCTTAGCATTGCAAAAGCTCATATTATGTTACGGGTTTCTTTGTTAATCATGATCCATATCGAATGTGTTAAAGGCTATTAGGGCAGCAAAACATGCACGCTTAATCCACCTTGCTCACGGTTATGTAAGCTAATTTGCCCGTGGTGTGCTTCAACTATTTCTCTGCACAGTGCTAGCCCTAAGCCACTGCCTGTTGCTTTAGTGGAGTAAAAGGGAATAAGTGCGTTTGCCATTACAGCTTCACTCATACCTTTACCTTTATCACTCACCGTGATGTGTGTGCCACTTGCTTCTTGTTGCACTGTTAAGCTGACATCTTCGGGGTTTGACCCTGACTCATAGGCATTTTTTAATAAGTTTATAAGTAATTGTTCGAGCTGAGTGTGATCAGCATCAGTTGTCACTCGCTCATCAAGTGAGACCTCAACCTGCCACTGACTTTTTAATTGCTCAATCAGTGTCGGCCAGTTAATCGTTGATAGTTGAGGGGTGGGTAACTTGGCAAATTTACCATAACCTTGCACAAACTCATTAAGGTGTTTAATGCGGTCTTCAATGGTGGTAAATACCCGTTTTAAGCGTGGTTCATCGACTTCTTTTGTTAAAAGTTGCGCGCTATGAAGCATTGATGACATTGGCCCAAGGGAGTTGTTAAGCTCATGGCTAATAATACGAATAACTTTTTTCCAAACCTCTACTTCTTGGCGGCTTAGTTCGCGGGTCAGCTGTTTAAAGACAAACAGTTGGTGAAACTGATTATTAAGTAATAATCGACCTGTTGCCATATGCCAAGTTTGTGATTCTTGATCTGCTTTGTCGAGGGTAAATAAGCCATCAACGCCTTTGTGAATGGCACGCGTTAATTGCTCGCAGCTTGAATCTAATAAGCTTTCAAGCTTGGCGCCTTCAAGGGCTGATTTAGCATCGAGTAAGCTGCGGGCACTGTGGTTGCTATACACAATAAAGCCTTGGTCGTTAGTCAAAAGCACAGCTTGTGGCGAGCTTTGCAGCACTTTGTCGAGCATCAACTCACGCTGATAAATCCATTGTTTTTCTTGGCGAAGTTGTTTTGCGGTTTGGTTATAAAGCCGGCATAAATCGCCAAGCTCATCACTGCCATCATAGGCTAATAATGTGGCCAGCTCACCATCTTTAAAATTAAGCAGCCCGGTTTCGAGCGAGTTCATACCATCAATGAGCGGAGCTGATAATTGCCCGGCAAAAAATCCGCTGATCAAGGCGCAAGCGAGCAGGGCTAATAGGCTGTAAAGCATGCTTATGCCCGCAAAATAACACACCAACACAAGCGGCAATGCAGACGCTGCAATACACAAAGTTATGATTTTATATCGAAACGAAGAACGCATTAGTATTCAATCTTAAATTTATCAAGCCTGCGATAGAGCGCTTGGCGGCTTAAGCCAAAATGGCGAGCCACTTTAGCAATCACACCTTTGTATTCGCGCATGGCAAGTTCGATCTCTTGTTTGTTAGGCTCTGCTCTTGTTTGTGTTGGGCTGTTTGTTTCAACTTGTAAGCCAAAATCAGCAAGCTCAATCACCCCTGTGGGTTTTAAAACGCCAGCGCGTTTACAGGCATTTTCAAGCTCACGAACATTACCCGGCCAGCTATGGGCTAGTAGGGCTTTTTCCGTACTTAACGACAGTGTGCGCTCAGGTAAAAAGTGTGCGACTAAAGCTAAAATATCATCTGGGCGATGGGCAAGGCTTGGTAAATTTAACTCAATCACATTTAAGCGGTAGTAAAGGTCTTCTCGAAATTGACCTGTTTTAATTGCATGGCTTAAATCTTCATTGGTAGCTGAAATCACCCGCACATTCACTTTACGTGTTTGTGTTGATCCTAAACGTTCAAATTCACCGGTTTGTAAAATGCGTAATAATTTCATTTGCCCAGAAAGTGGCAAGTTTCCAATTTCGTCTAAAAATAGGGTGCCACCATCGGCCGCTTCAAAGCGACCAATGCGCTGTTTTGTAATACCAGTATAGGCGCCAGCTTCGGCACCAAATAATTCAGCCTCAATAAGCTCGCTTGGCAAAGCACCGGCATTAACAGTGATAAAGGGTTTATCTGCTAATAATGAATTAGCCTGTATTATTTGCGCAATGCGCTCTTTACCACTGCCGTTAGGGCCTGTGATCAGCACTGAAATATCCGATTTAGCCACTTGAATCGCAAGATTAACAATGTGCTCCATAGGGGTACTTTTATAAACCAAGCCCACCAAATTTGCTTGTTGTACAGATGCGTCACGCTCTTGCTGGTGGCGGGTAAAAGTCTCGTTTTGCTGTTTTGCTTTACCCAGCTCGATTAGGTTATTTACACAAGTAAGTAGCTTGGCATCGTCCCATGGTTTTGGTAAATAATCAGCAGCCCCTGCTTTGACAAGTTCAACGGCAGTAGAAAGCTCTGTCCATGCGGTGATCAAAATAATCGGTAAGTGAGGATTAATGTCTCGTAAGGCATAAAAAAGTTCTTTGCCTTCTTCGCCGGAAGTGGTGTCGGCGGTAAAGTTCATGTCTTGAATAACAAGCGCTATGCGTTGGTATTGTACGGCTTGAATTGCTTCAAACGGGTTACTTGCCGTAACAACATCAAAACCGTGAATTTCGAGTAATAACGACAATGCATCCAAAATTGCTGGGTTATCGTCGACGATAAGTATTTTTTCCATATTATTGTTTTAGTTATTTTCCTAATAAGGGTGCAAGATGAATGCTACACTGTTAATCCAGTGTAGCATAGGTTGGGAGAACTAAATTGTTCGAGTTGCAATGCTCGGTGAGATATTCGCCGCCCGTTTTGCAGGTGCAAGTACTGCTAATAAACTCATAACGAACACTGCCAGCGCCGTAGCAAGCACGTAGCTAATATCAAGTTGAGCAATTGAAAAGTGCTGCATAAGCAACTGGCCTAAATACACGGCAGCAATCACACCAATCACTAAACCAACTAAACATATCATGGCGTTTTCAACTAAGAAGTAGCTGATGATGGCCGATTTTCTGGCGCCTAAAGCGCGGCGAGTGCCTATTTGTTTAGTACGCTTACTGATATTGAACAGCGTTAGGCCGAAAATACCAAGGGCCGTCACCAACACTAAAATAGTAATAAGTACAATCAACATGCGCATCATTAATGTATCTTCAGCCATGTATGACTCTTTATCGTCATCTAAGCCACGAATGCGAGAAATAACGCGTTTGTTGTAGTTTTTCAGCATGGCTTCTTCAACACGATTCATGACTGATTGACGTTGACCAGGCTCTGTTCTAACCACAAAGCGTGCATTTGTACCAGGCTTAATAAAAGGCAGCAGTGCTACGTTATCTGGGCGGCTGTCTTTAAGCCATGGGCCTTTCATAAGTTCAACAACACCAATTACTTTCATTGGAATGTCACCAAAATAGACAGTTTGACCTAAACCATTGCCGTCAGGGAACAGCTCATCGAGTAGGGTTTTAGTGACAACGGTTACTTTTGAAAGCTCATCATAGTTATCGGTAACGATCACTTCGTCTTCTGTGTAGTTACGCCCAGCAATGAGTTTTACACCATAAGTATTAATGCCATGCTCATCGATAAACATGTAAGAGCTACGCGCTGATTTACTCTCTTCAGGTGCTGGCTTTAAACTAAAATCTGACGAAGAGCCACTGCCCGAAAGCGGTGTGTTACTCGAATAAGCAGCATCAACTACACCAGGTATTTGACGAAGCATGGCTTCATCAAGCTCATATTGCTGAGATGGCGACACATCTTTGCCAAACATCATGACATTAAAAACGAAAATGTCTTGTTCAGGGTAGCCAGTCTCTTGGCTTAAATAGCTAATTCTGTCTTGAATAATAAACGCTGCGTTACTGACAATCGCAGTGGTGATGGCAATTTGGATCAGTAATAAAATAGCGCCAACTTTTGAGCGGCATAAGGCGTGAAAGATAGGTTTAATTTCTAACATGGGTGTCTTCCTTATTGGCTCTTAAGATAAATAGCAGGGTTGGTTTTACATACCAGCCAAGCAGGGTACAGACCCGCTATCACACAGGTGCTAATTGCAATCACAGGTGCGCTGAGTAGCATGGTTAAATCCATAGTGGCTAAGCTTTGGTAGTAGCTATAGCTTTGACGTACGCCTAATAAGCCCACTTGCGCCAAAATAATTCCGAAGATGCCACCTAAGAAACCTAACATCGCGACCTCAACAATATGTTGAAAGAATATTTGGCGTTTGCTGGCACCTAATGCTCGGCGCACACCGACTTCCGGAGCGCGGCGTAAAAATTTCGCTAGTAATAAACCTAAAATATTGGCAAGGCATACTGCTAAAAACATAAAGCTTAGGCCAACCAGAATTTCGTTGTCTTCGCTAACGACATTGTTGTATTGCATCCACTCATTTACATCGCGTAAGGTGGCGGTTAATTTTTCGCGGTTAAAACGACCTAGCTTTTGTTGCTCTTGCATATAGGCCATTAAAAAGTCTTGGTAAGCTTGTTTTTCTGCAGGTGTTTTTAGTTCAACCCAAAATTGTAACCACACCATTTCAGAATTGAGTTTGTCGTTAAAGGTATTGGTTTTTTCGTGCTTCCAACCATTGGTATTACCCCAGTTTTCAAGCTGGCGTGCTTTCATTAGGCTAAATGGTAAAAATAGTTGCTCGGTCTTATTAAATGCACCGTTGTTCAGATCATAATATTTGGTGGTGATATCCCAATCATCAATGACGCCAATAACTTCGTAGCTGGCATCATCGAGGTACACCATTTTGCCGACAGGGTTTTCACCTGCGAATAGCTTGTCGTTTAATTCTTTATTGATCACCACAACAGGGGCTGCATCGGCTTCTTGTTGCGCGCTCCAAACCCCACCATAAATAAATGATAGGTTAAACATATCGAAAAAATCAGGCGTGGTTAGGCGTGCTTGTCCAATAAATGGTTTAACTTTATCTGAGTCTAAATAAACCGAAAAACCCGTTCTAACCATAGTGACACGTTTGCCACCCGCATTCGCTTGATCAAGGTTAACGGCATCCTGATAAGTTAATTGCAGTGGCATGTTATCGACTGTCCACCACGTACGGCCTTCATCCATGGTTTGTAGCTGTACAGTATAAAGGTCGCTACTTTTTTCAGGAATAGGGTCTGCTGACATCATGTGATACACAGATAAGCTTGTCATGGTTACGCCAATACCAATGGCAATGGCCAGTACCATTAAAAAGCTCACAAGTGGCGTGCGCTTAAAGCTGCGCCAGCTTAAATCTAAATAATGAAGGAACATGGTTACACTCCAGCCGCTTTAAGATTTTGAGTGCCTTGGTACAAGGTGAAGTCAGCTAATTGGCCGTCAACAACTTGGATATTACGTGGTGCTCTGCGAGCAAGCTCTGGATCATGAGTAACCATGATGATGGTTGCGCCATCACGGTTGATTTGCTCAAGTAGCTCCATTACTTGACGCGCCATTAAGCTATCTAAATTACCGGTTGGCTCATCGGCAAGTAAAAAGCGCGGTTCACCTGCAAGAGCTCTGGCAATAGCCACACGTTGTTGTTGACCACCAGAAAGTTGTTGCGGTAAGTGTTTAGCGCGTGACGCTAAACCAACTTGCTCCAGGCATTGCTCGATTCGGCGTTTACGCTCGGCGGCTTTGATACCGCGATAACGCAGTGGTACTTCAATATTTTCATAGAGATTCAAATCTGGAATAAGGTTGAAGCCTTGGAAAATAAAACCAATTTTTTGATTACGTAAGTCAGCACGCTGGTTGTCGTTGAGCTTACCCACATCAATACCGTCTAGCATGTATTGGCCTTCGCTAAATGGTTCTAACATACCGGCGATGTTTAAAAATGTGGTTTTACCTGAGCCACTTGGGCCCGTTACGGCAATAAATTCACCTTCTTCTACTTGTAGATTAAAGTCACGAAGGGCATGTGTTTGTACCATATCTGTTTGATACACTTTGCTGATGTTGTTCATTGTAAGCATGTTGATTATTCCTTTTATTTGTTAGCGTAAAACCAGTGTGGTTGCTTTTTTAAAGCGATCGTAGTTCGAGATAATTAGCTTATCGCCAGGCTCTACGCCTTCAATTATCTCGACAGCATTAATACTGCTTGCACCGGTTTTTATATCGATTAAATAAGCCATGTCACCGTCAACCTTATAGGCATGGGTGCCACCTTGTTGTAAGAATGCGCCGCGTTTTACTTGTAATACATCGTCGCGATTCTCTAATAAAATACGTGCGGTTAAGCGTTGGTTTTGGCGGATGCCAGAAATCTCATTGTCAAAACGTACGCGGGTTGTCACCTCGCGGTTATTCACTTCAGGTGAAATGGCTGAAAGAGTGCCTGTGACATGACGAGCACCTAACGTAAGCTCAACTTGCATACCAAGACCTAGCTCATTGGCGTAGCTTTCTGGTACTTGCAGTTCTGCTTCAAAGTTACTTAAATCGACCAATGTCATTAATGGTTGGCTTTGTGTGACAGCTTCTTTTTGTTGCACTAATAAGTTACCTACAATGCCGCTTACACTGGCAGTGATAGTAAGTTCATTTACTTGTCTGAGTAAGTCGTCAACAATCAGTTGTTGACGAGCCAGATCACGCTCTGCGGCTTTTAGCTCAAATGCGAGGGTATCTTTGGCTAGATTAACTTCTTGCTCGGCGTGCTTATAAGAAAGCTTGGCACGGGCTAAGTCATCAACCGCTTTTTCTAGATCTATTTGGCTAATTAAATGTTTCTCGATAGAGATTTTAGCTCGGCGGTTTTCTCTATCTGCGGCATTGAGTTCAACTTGCGCTAAATCGAGCGCTTTAGTCAGGCTCAGTTTTTGTCTGCGCGCTTCAAGTTGCTTGCGTTGTAATTCACCTTCTAAACGTGCTAATACCGATTGCTGTTGCTTTAGCTCGTTGGTTAGCTCAGGACTGGTTACGGTTGCGATCACTTCATTTACCTCAACGCTGTCACCGGCTTTTACTTTTAAATCGACAAAACCACGTTCAGGGCTATAAACCTTCGGTGCATTAGCTGCAACGATTTTACCGCTCGCGGCCACATCTCTTATGAGCGTCTTTTGAGTCACTTCACTAATTTGTAAGCTCGCTGCATCAACCGAAATGCTGCCATCACTACTTGCGAATAATGCTTGAAAGCCAAGCGCACCAACAAGTATTACACCCGCTACTACTATAAGTGGTTTTTTTATGGTGTTTTTCTTCGCCACGGTAATATCTTGGGCACTGGTATCCTTAATCATTTTAACTCCTTACGATTCTCAAAACACACAATCATGAAGCCAACGGCAAGCATGGTAAGTGGAGAAGCCATAAACAAACTGATAGTGAACATTTTGAAATCCTTAATTTCGCTGATGTCTTATCAATACCAGTAGCGTGCCAACTTTTAAATTATTGATTTTTATTGGTATTTATTTTTGTTGCAGGTTTATTATCTGTCCGCGGACAGAAAAAGTGTCCGCAGCGGACACTTTTAAATTGCTGATTGTTGACGCAAGGGTAAACAGACTAAGACATTGCGACTAAGGTCGGCTGCTCAGATACATAGTTTGTAACTATGCTAAAGCCAAGAGTAAATAATGATGCAGCTGTACTGCACTAGAGCCCATTAAAAACTGCATTGATATTCATAGCGTGAATAATTATTCAATATTGCGCGCAGTTTACGTTAACGTAAAGGTGCGGGTTTTTAGATTGTTTTTTTACAAGTTGTTAAATTTGACACCAGTGTCATAAAAAAATAACGGGTAAAATACGACTAAATGTAAAAATTTAGCTTAGAATTTAAAAAGTGCTTTAAGTGAGAAATATTCATGAATATGAATATGTATTCAAAACTCTATTGACTCATGGGATATTTGGCGATAGTTTTGTTCGTCTGCTAGCACTGTCACAAAAGACTGAACCGCTAGTCGTTGTAGCAAGGGGAGGGGTCTATGTTATACGACTCAAAATTAGAAAAAGATAATTGTGGCTTTGGCTTAATAGCCCAGGTCAATGGTCAGGCGAGCCATCGCTTGATTCGAACAGCAATCACTGGCTTAGATCGCATGGAGCACCGTGGGGGTATTTCTGCCGATGGTAAAACCGGTGATGGTTGTGGTTTATTAATGCAAAAACCCGATAGTTTCTTTCGTGCTATTGCCAGCGAACATGATTGGCATCTAGGAAAGAACTACGCCGTAGGCATGGTATTTTTAAATGCCGATCCTGTACTTGCGCAAACAGCTAAAGATGTGTTGAGTGAAGAACTCGAAAAAGAAACCTTGAGCATTCAAGGCTGGCGCGTAGTACCGACTGATGCGTCATGTTTAGGGCCAATTGCAAAAAAACAACTACCAGGCTTTGAACAAATTTTTGTTAGCGCACCAGAAGGCTGGCGTCCAAAAGATTTAGAACGTCGCTTATATGTAGCGCGTCGTCGTGCTGAAAAGCGCCTCGAAAACGATGAACATTTTTATATTGCCAGCTTATCTGGTTTGGTCACTGTCTATAAAGGCTTAATGATGCCTGTAGACTTGCCTAACTTTTATTTAGATTTAGCTGACATTCGCATGACCAGTGCGATTTGTGTATTTCACCAACGTTTCTCTACTAATACACAACCTCGTTGGCCGCTTGCACAACCATTCCGCTATTTAGCGCATAATGGTGAAATCAATACGATTCAAGGTAACCGCCAGTGGGCCCGTGCCCGTGCGTACAAGTTTGCCTCACCACTTATTCCTGATTTGCAATCAGCTGCACCATTCGTTAACGAAAGCGGCTCAGACTCTTCAAGCTTAGATAATATGCTTGAGTTGTTCTTAGCCGGTGGCATGGATTTATTCCGTGCAATGCGTATGCTTGTGCCGCCAGCATGGCAAAAGAACCGTGCTATGGATGAAGACCTACGTGCATTCTATGACTTTAACTCAATGCATATGGAACCATGGGATGGCCCGGCTGGTATTGTTATGTCTGATGGCCGTTTTGCAGCCTGTAACCTTGACCGTAACGGTTTACGCCCAGCGCGTTATGTAATCACTCAAGATGGTTTTATTACCCTTGCCTCAGAAGTCGGTATTTGGGACTACGCACCTGATGAAGTGGTTGAGAAAGGCCGTGTGGGCCCGGGTGAACTGTTAGTTATTGATACTCACCAAGGTAAAATTTGGCATTCAGATGAAATTGACCAAGACCTTAAGTCACGTCATCCATATAAAGCATGGCTTGAAGCAAACGTTAAGCGTTTAACGCCATTTGAACAGCTTGCAGAAAAAGACGCAGGTAATCGTTCATTTGATGATGAAACATTGCTTAAGTATCAAAAAATGTTTGGCTACACCAACGAAGAACTTGATAGCGTTATTCGTGTAATGGGTGAAAATGGCCAAGAAGCAACAGGTTCAATGGGGGATGACACGCCATTTGCGGTACTGTCAGAAGGTCATCGTTCATTGTTTGATTACTTCAGACAAAAATTTGCGCAAGTAACCAATCCACCGATTGATCCGCTTCGTGAAAACCATGTTATGTCACTGGCAACCTGTATTGGTAGTGAGCAAAACGTATTCAACGAAACAACTGGTCACGCTAAGCGTTTACAGTTTGATACACCTATTTTGATGTATGCAGACATGAAACAGCTTTTAAGTGCTGATCAAGCGCATTATAGCTATTGTAAAATCGATATTACTTACACTGCAGAAGAAGGCCTTGAAAACGCCATCACGCGTATTTGTGATGAAGCGCAAGAAAAAGCGGCAGCGGGTTGCGTAATGCTCGTGTTAAGTGACCGTAACTTCAGTGAAACACAGTTACCTATTCCGGCAGCAATGGCGGTTGGTTCTATTCAAAAGCGTTTAGTTGATAATAACTTACGTTGTGAATCAAATATTATCATCGAATCGGGTAGTGTCCGTGATGCGCATCAGTTTGCGGTATTACTTGGTTTTGGCGCGACGGCTATTTATCCGTACCTTGCTTATGAATCTTTAGTTGCGATGAGTGACAAAAAGATTCTTAACAAGAGCTATTGTGAGGTCACACTTGCCTATCGTAACGCGATAAATAAAGGCTTGTATAAAATCATGTCGAAAATGGGTATCAGTACCGTTGCATCTTATCGCTGCTCAATGTTGTTTGAAGCAGTCGGTTTGTCTGACGCGATTGTAGAAACCTGTTTTAATGGCGTAGCAAGTCGTATTAAAGGAGCCTGTTTCACTGATTTTGATGATGACCAACGCAAGCTTCATAAATTGGCATTTAGTAAACGTAAATTATTAAGCCATGGCGGCTTATTAAAATATGTTCATGGCGGTGAATACCATGCTTATAACCCAGACGTTATTCAAACACTGCAAAAAGCTGTGCGTTCTGGAGAATATAGTGACTATGTAGCGTACGCTGATCTAGTTAATAATCGTCCGATCACTAACTTACGTGACATGCTTGCACTGAAAGTGCCTGATGCAGGCATCAGTATTGATGACGTAGAACCTGCAACTGAGCTATACAAACGTTTTGACTCAGCAGCAATGAGTATTGGTGCGTTATCGCCAGAAGCGCATGAAGCGTTAGCAATAGCGATGAACCGTTTAGGTGGTTGTTCAAACTCTGGCGAGGGTGGTGAAGACAAGCTTCGCTACGGCACAGAGAAAAACTCACGTATTAAACAGGTTGCTTCTGGCCGCTTTGGTGTAACACCGCATTACTTACGTAGCGCTGATGTGATTCAGATTAAAGTGGCGCAAGGTGCAAAACCAGGCGAGGGTGGTCAATTACCAGGTGAAAAAGTGACGCCGTATATTGCAAAATTGCGTTACTCAGTGCCAGGTGTGACTTTGATTTCTCCACCGCCGCATCACGATATTTATTCGATTGAAGATTTAGCCCAGCTAATTTTCGATTTAAAACAAGTAAACCCAGAAGCACTAATTTCGGTGAAACTAGTGTCTGAGCCGGGTGTCGGTACTATCGCAACGGGTGTTGCCAAAGCGTATGCCGATTTAATTACCATTGCAGGTTATGACGGTGGTACCGGTGCAAGCCCGCTTACTTCGGTGAAATATGCGGGTAGCCCATGGGAGCTTGGCCTTGCTGAAACTCAACAAGCGCTAGTAGAAAATGGCTTACGTCACCGTATTCGTTTACAAACCGATGGTGGTCTTAAAACGGGTCTAGACATCATTAAAGCTGCTATTTTAGGTGCTGAAAGCTTTGGCTTTGGTACTGGTCCTATGGTGGCACTTGGTTGTAAGTATCTGCGTATTTGTCACTTAAATAACTGTGCGACCGGTGTTGCAACGCAAGACGATACACTGCGTCAAAAGCATTATCATGGTTTGCCTGAAATGGCGATGAACTACTTCAAGTTTATTGCCCAAGAAGCACGCCAAATTATGGCAAGTTTAGGGGTGACTCGTTTAACTGATTTAATTGGTCGTTTGGACTTACTTGAAGCAATTGAAGGTAATACAGAGAAACAAAAGAAAGTGGATCTGTCGTCTGTGATTGCTGTGCCGAACAACCCAACAGGTGAAACACTGTATTGTAGTGCGCCAAATAGCTCACACTACTTAGGTCAGCTAAATGAAACCTTGCTTGAAAAAGCAAAACAAGCAATTGACGAAAAATCGGGCACCTCATTGGTAAGCCGTATTTGTAATACCGACCGCTCTGTGGGCGCGATGTTATCGGGTTATATTGCCTCTAAACATGGCAACCAAGGTATGGCTGCTGATCCTGTCTCTATTGAGCTTCATGGTACAGCGGGTCAATCATTTGGGGTATGGAATGCGGGTGGTCTTGAAATGACCCTCGTTGGTGATGCCAATGACTATGTTGGTAAAGGCATGGCTGGCGGTAAGCTGGTAATTCGCCCGCCGCTTGGTTCATCGTTCGAAAGCCACAAAGCAACGATTGCTGGCAATACCTGTCTATACGGGGCAACGGGTGGTAAGTTATTTGCTGCTGGCTCTGCAGGTGAACGTTTTGCTGTTCGTAACTCAGGCGTACAAGCAGTTGTAGAAGGTGTCGGTGATAACGGCTGTGAGTATATGACTGGCGGTGTAGTGTGCGTACTTGGCAAAGTGGGTATTAACTTTGGTGCGGGTATGACAGGTGGCTTTGCCTATATTCTTGATGAAGGCAAAGACTTTGAAAAACGCATTAACCCAGAGCTTGTTGAAATTGTTACGCTTGAGGGCTTAGCTTCTCATCAAGAGCATTTACGCGGTCTTATTGCTGAGCATTTAGAGCTGACTGGCTCAAACCGCGCTGAGCAGATTTTAGCTAACTTTGATTTATACATGCCGATGTTTAAATTGGTTAAGCCAAAATCTAGTGATGTAAAAAGTTTACTCGGACACCGAGCGCGCAGCAGCGCAGAGCTTCGTGTTCAGGCTCAGTAAGGGGGTAGTATGAGCGAAAATGTATACCAGTTTATCGATGTACAACGTGTTGATCCGCGTAAAAAACCAATTTCAGCACGTAAGCAATCTTTCGTAGAAATATATGAGCCGTTCTCTGAGACTCAAGTTAACTCACAGGCGGACCGTTGTTTAGATTGTGGTAACCCTTACTGTGAATGGAAATGCCCAGTACATAACTATATTCCACAATGGTTAAAGTTAATTCGTACTGGCCGTATTTTAGAAGCGGCAGAGCTTTCTCACCGTACCAACAGCTTACCCGAGGTGTGTGGCCGAGTTTGTCCACAAGATCGCTTATGTGAAGGCTCATGTACGCTAGAAGAAGAGTTTGGTGCTGTCACTATCGGTAATATCGAAAAGTACATCACAGATACGGCCTTTAAGATGGGCTGGAAACCAGATATGTCGTATGTGGTTTGGTCTGACAAAAAAGTGGCTATTATTGGTGCAGGCCCAGCTGGCTTGGGCTGTGCGGATATTTTAGTTCGTAATGGGGTAAAACCTGTGGTGTTTGACCGTCACCCAGAAATCGGCGGCCTTCTTACGTTTGGTATTCCATCATTCAAACTTGAAAAAGAAGTGATGCAAAAGCGTCGCGAAATCTTCACGGAAATGGGTGTCGAGTTTAAGCTAAACACTGAAGTTGGCGTTGACATTACCCTTGATGAAATTTTGGCTGAATATGATGCCGTATTCTTAGGGGTGGGTACCTATCAAAGTATGCGTGCAGGGCTTGAAAATGAAGATGCAGACGGTGTGTTTGATGCACTGCCATTCTTAATAGGTAACACCAACCGTGTTATGGGCTATGCAGAAGACAAGCAAGCTTATATCGATATGGCGAACGAAAAAGTCGTTGTATTAGGCGGTGGTGATACAGCAATGGACTGTGTAAGAACCTCTATTCGACAAGGTGCTACACAGGTTACCTGTGCGTATCGTCGTGACGAAGAAAACATGCCAGGCTCAAAACGGGAAGTTAAAAATGCCCGTGAAGAGGGCGTTGAGTTTACCTTCAACGTTCAGCCAAAAGGTATTGTGGTTGATGAGCAAGGTAAAGTTGCTGGCGTTAAAATGGTGAAAACACAACTCGGTGAGCCGGATGAAAATGGTCGTCGCCGTGCTGAAGAAGTAGCAGGCTCTGAGCATATTATTGAAGCAACCAAGGTGCTCATGGCATTTGGTTTTAAACCTCATAAAATGGATTGGTTAGAACCGTATGGTGTTGAAATCAATCATTGGGGCGGTATCAATGCACCAGAAAAAGGCGAGTTTACTCACCAAACAACTAATCCTAAAATCTTTGCTGGTGGCGATATTGTCCGCGGCTCAGACTTAGTGGTAACGGCTATTTTCGAAGGCCGAAATGCCGCTGAAGGGATTATGGACTATTTAGGCGTTTAATTACGAAGTTGCCGATTCATTTGTTTAAAAGCAAGCTGCCTAGCTTGCTTTTTTTTGCCTACTTTTTAGCTGTTTTGAAAATTTAATCAAGATTCAGAAAAATAATGAAAAAATAGCGCTTATTACCTACAATCTACGAATGAATTTTACTGCAGAATCGATAAAATTCATTATTTCGTATTAACTCCATATTTGCTCCACATTGTTGCGTTTTAATGTTCATTAGAGGCAGAAGCCCATCTGAATATTTGATGCTAACAACATGGATAAAAAGAAAATGTTTTGCGAACACACAAATACCGAGCAGTTAAATTTTTTTCAGCCAAGTTCAAAATCTGAAAATGATTTACTCGATGAGGTCATGAACAGTGAAGACCTGCACGATATTCTGACCATGGTTTTATTAGATGAAACCTTATCAGATGCGCTTAAAGCGATGGTGAAGCAACAATTAAAAACAATAAAAAAAATATAAAACGGAAATAAAAATGCCCCAGATATTAGTCGTCGAAGACGACTTAGATATTGCAGAGCAAGTACTGTTGTTCTTCAATGCATCTGGCTTTACCACTCACCACATCACTGATGGCAGTGCTGTGGTTTCGTGGGTTAAAGCAAATAAACCAGATGCGATAATTTTAGATGTAATGTTACCTAATTTAGATGGCGTGGAGTGCATGAAGCAGATCCGCGCTTTTTCTATGGTGCCAATTATCATGGTAACCGCAAAAGTTGAAGAGGCAGATAGATTAAAAGGGCTAGAACATGGCGCTGATGACTATGTCTGTAAACCTTTTAGCGGTGCAGAGCTGGTGATGCGCGTAAAAGCTATTTTAAGACGCTGTGCACCAGCGCCGGTTGTAAGCGATGCGATGAATTCACCTGCTGCGATTTGCTTAAACGAAGACGCTTTAGAAGTTGAAATAAAAGGTGTGTCTTTGGGTTTAACTAAAGTGGAATTTGACGTATTTAAGCTTTTGTACAAAGCCCCTAAGCGTGTTTTTTCTAGGCAGCAGATACTTGATCATATCCAACCTAATAATTTTGATATTACCGACCGCGTAATCGACAGCCATATCAAAAATATTCGCAAAAAACTGAAGAATTTACAGTTCTCTCCTAAGATAGTCGCTTCCGTTTATGGAGCAGGCTATCGCTATGATGAACGTCAAATCAATTGATTTGGCGTTCATCGCTTTTCTATTAGTTACACACTGTACGTTCACCTTTTCGAATCGAATGGGTGAACACATACACAGATAACTCTCTTGCTTGAATATCTTGCCAAATGCTTTTGCTTGGAACTGGGCATAGAGCGTAATGTAAATATTGGCTTAGTGCTTCACCTTCAAGGGCAATCGCAGAGGGTGTTTGTACGTATACTTGAATAGCATCAGTTGAGTACTTAATTTGATTTAAACGCCATTGACCTAATAAAAATTGCTTTGCAAAGAACTGAGAAATACGTTGCTTAGCAGCTTCAGAGAGGGGTGGGTACTCTATTGGTTTTTCGTAGCTTGCATAATAAAGCCCTGCACTTATCAATAAGATGGCAAACGCCACGTAAATAGGAAGTGGGGACTTCTTGGTTGTTTTAATTTGGCTTTGGCGGTGTTTACGCTCAACAGATTTAGCCCATTGAGCATGCTTTAATGACTCTGACATGGTTTCATTCCACAGTAGTTTATAGTGCTATTTAAGCAATAAAATGTGGTGGAAAAATGGAGAGGTTTATTTTCTGCTTAAAGGGAGTAAGATTCTGATACATAACCCCCCTGACTTTCCTGGTAATGCGTTGATATTCCCAGACATCAATTCAACAAAGCTCTGACAAATTGACAGCCCTAAACCTGAGCCTCCTGATGCGCGGCTTCGAGATTCTTCGACACGATATAAACGGTCAAAGAGTTTGCCAATATGTGCTTTGCCGACACCAGGAGAGGTATCATCGACTTGAATAAACAGCTCTTGCTTGTTTGCTCTTACTTTAAGGCGAACATGGCCTGGGCTGTCTGTATAAAGGCATGCATTAGTAAAAATATTGTTGAGAATTTGGTCGAGTTTTTGTTTATCTACCGTGATTGCAACATCATCTGCAATAACAATGTCAGCAAAAAATGTGAGCTGATGACTGCAAACATAACGACGCATGTCTTGCTCGTATTCAGCAAAAATCTGCGCGGCATTATATTGTTGAAGATTCAATGTCAGGGTTTTATTTTCAGCTTGAGACAACTGGTACACATCTGAAATTAAGTTATTTAGTTGCGCTATTTTGCCATTAATCTTGCTGTAGGCGAGATCGCGGTTTTCTTGAATATCAAGCTCAAGCGCTTCTATATGCAGCTTTAAAACGCTCAGTGGGGTGCGTAATTCATGGGAAATATCAGCAAGCATCTTGTCTTTTTCAATCAAGTTGTATTGATAAAGCTTTGCTTTAAATAATGCTTTTCGATGTTTAAAGTAATAGAGCACTAAGGCAAGGGTGCTAAACAACAAAACAATACCGGCAGTTAGCAACCAAATTTGTTTTTCTAGTCGTTGGTTATTCATTTGTGCCGTAGCGAGTTTATTTTTTTGAATCTCATCATCAATGCGTTGCTGTTGCTCAATAGCTGTTAGTTGCTTTTTGTTTTTTTCGACAGCTTGATTTAAATGCTCTTCAAACAAAGATTCGGCCAGTTTATTTTCAAGCTTTAGCTGCTCTGCTGCTAGTTTGTAATCACCGATAAGTTCGGCATAAATTGCGGTATAGCCATGCTGTTTTTGATTCAATAAGCGATTATCAATACCCACTAACAACTCTTTTGTGCGGCTTAAATAAAGACCAATGAGCTCAGGGTTTTTAAGTGCTAAATGCAGTTCAATTAAATTAAAGTAAGAATAGAGTTGGCTTAACGTTGATCCTGATTTAAGTGCCGCATTGAGACCAGACTCAGCACTGCTGAGCGCCATATGCTGGTTGTCTATCTTCAAATACAATTGCATCAATGTATGTTTAGCTGTAGCCATATTTTCATAAGCCTTTACGTCGGCTAAACGAGTATAGGCATTATTTAATAAAGGGAGCGCTTGCTCCAAATCACCACGCTTATACACCAGCTTGGCAAGTTGTAAGCTGGTATCGGCAATATTCATTTGGTTTTTGGTTTTAATATCAAACTCGAGTGCTTTTTTATAGAAGTACTCAGATTGAGAGAGGTCATCAAGTCTTTGAGCAAGATTTGCTAGGTTATAAAAATTAGTGGCAACCAGTTCATAATTATCGCTGTTTTCTAATAAACCTTGTGCTTTTACCTGATGATGCATTGATTGTTCAAGATCATTGAGTGTGTCATATAGCGAACCTAAATTGCTATGGCTTTGTGCTTGTAGGTTCTTGTCTTCAAGCTCGTTGGCAAGCGCTAAGGCTGCCATATAATGATTTTTTGCTTCTATTGTTTTTACTTGGCGACGATAATTGATCCCCAACTCTTTTTGAATATGGTATTGGTCCTTTTTACTCAGACTAGCTAGCTTCTGAAATGGCAGTAACAGTTCTATCGCCTCGTTATAATGACCTTGTTTACGCAAAAGAGGCGCTTGTGCCATGGCAACATCAGGGCCTGATGTCGTGTTATTTTTATCCTTGTATTGCTCAAGAATAGTGAGAGCTTCACTGAGCTTGCCTTGATTCTCAAGATCAGTGACTTGATTTAATAGAGAGCTTGGCAGTGAGGTTGCTACACACGAAAAAGACAGAAAATACGCAGCGATAAGTAAAGAGTATTTCATTTGCAGTTAGAATAAGCTTAATGTGCGCTTATACTAACCAGCAAATGTGTGCAAATTATGGAGCTATTACCAGCAACCAGTCAGGGTACTTTTCACTCTATTCGTGTGTTGCTTAACGAGTAAATAACTTATACCAACAAGCAATGTATGGCTGACCGCTAAAGCAATCAACCAAGACGATATATTCTGTGTTAATTGATTGACTGTTACTAGGCTAATAAGCATGAAAACTAACGATGAATTTAACACCGTTTGTAGTAACTGCTTAAAACGTAAATGCTTCCAACGACTCCAAACAATCAAAAATAATGCGCTAGTAGGGAGGGCAATTAAAAAGCATTCAAATAAAGTAACGATTATTTGCGCACCTTGATAAGGTGAATCTGTTGTTGCGCCCTGTGAATGGTTTGAGAAAAGCAAAATCAAGCCAAATACTAAAGCGGTAAACATATTTTTAATATTCATTAGTAAACTCTAACCCACTTAAACTCTCAAAGTATTAATTATCAATTTATGCATGTGCGCTAATAAGCTCTTTGGCATTCGCTCGTGCCATTTTACTGATGTTGTCACCAGCAAGTAGTCGAGCAATTTCATCAATACGGCCATCTTTAGACAGTTTACTCATTTGCGTGAATGTTTCGCCGTTTGCAATTTCTTTGGCTACAAAAAATTGTTGATGCCCAGAGCTTGCAACCTGTGGTAAGTGAGTCACACAAATAACTTGGGTCGATTTACCTAATTGGCGTAATAGCTTGCCGACTGCAGAAGCAGTAGGGCCTGATATACCTACGTCAACTTCATCGAAAATAAGAGTTGGGGTTGTAACCCGCTGAGCAATAATTACCTGAATAGCTAAACTAATACGCGATAATTCACCACCAGACGCCACTTTAGACAGTGCTTGCATTGGTTGCCCCGGGTTGGTTGAAACTAAAAATGAGACAGTATCAAAACCCATCGCACTTGGTGCTTTATCGCTAGTTTGTTGGATATCAATCGCAAACTTGCCGTTTTCCATTGATAAGTTCGCCATGCTATCGCTAATTAACTGATTGAGTGTATCTGCGTAACTATGGCGGCTTTCACTTAACTGTTTTGCTGCTTGTTTGTAGTGTTCAAGCGCATTGCTAATTTCGCTTTCAAGTGCCACAAGGCGGTCGCTGTTATAACTAATTGATGCTAATTCTTCGGCAATAGACTGATGAAATTCGACCAGTTCTTCGGGTTTTATGTGATGTTTACGGGCAAGGTCCATAGCACCTGTTAAACGAGTCTCAACTTCGTCTAATCGTGCCGGATCTAAGTCGGTCACATCAACGTAGCTGCGAATTTCACGGCTTGCTTCTTCAACTTGAACGGCCGCTTCACTTAATAACGATGCAATGCTTGAAAGGCTTTCATCATAGCTTGCCAATTCAGCAAATTGCTGAGCACTGTGTTGTAATAACGAACACGCGCTTTGCTCATCACTTTCGTATAAATGCTGTAGCTCTCGCTGACATGATTCTAAAATAGTCTGGCTGTGGCTTAATTTGTGGTGCTCAGCTTCAATCTCTTCAAATTCACCCGGTTGTAGCGCAAATTCATCAAGCTCGGCGACTTGATACTCAAGTAATTGCTTTTGAGCTGCTTGTTGCTGCTGTTGTTGTTCAAGCTGGTTAAACTCTTTAAGTAATGCTTGGTAGGCTTTATAGCGCTCTTTAACATCCGCTAATAGCTGATTGTGGCCTGCATAGGCATCGAGCAGGTGTAACTGATGTTCAGCTTTTAATAGATGCTGGTGAGCATGTTGGCCGTGAATTGAAATTAAATACTGACCTAACTCTTTCAACTGTGCAGCGGTGACGGAGCTGCCATTAATATAACTTTTGCTACGACCATTCTTGCAAATAACACGGCGCAGTAAACATTCACCTTCAGTGCTTGAAAGTAAATGTTGCTCTAAAAAGTGTTGGGCAAGAGGGAGCTGGCTAATATCGAATTGTGCACAAATTTCTGCGCGTTCAGTACCAGGGCGAACAGCACCTGCATCAGCACGTTCGCCTAAACATAATGACAGGGCATCAATAGCAATTGATTTACCCGCACCTGTTTCACCTGTAATGGCTGTCATACCATTGTGCCACTCAGTACTTAAATTACTCACAATGGCAAAGTTTTTAATTTCTAACCCGATTAACATACTGTTTATCCATCCAGTCAATTAACTGTTAATTTATACAGTGTTTTCGGGTTTTGCAAATTAAATTTTTATGCTTTGCTTAATTCTGACAGCTGATTTTCTTGGTATGAATCATTTGGCGCCGGTGTGCTCTGGGCTGGCGGCTGATCATCCTGTAAATCTGTGGGGGGCTGATATTTAATTACTTCGATCAGAGAAGGGAGGGCTTCTTGGTAAAACGCTTTATTGTATTCGATACCATTGTAAGGTAATTCAGCCATAAAATACTGAAGTCGGTCAGCAAGTTGGTCTATTTGTTCTGGGCCTTGTGCTTTACTCGCCTCCATCATGATTGTATTAATCAGTAGGTCACTAATGTATTCAAGGTATGTGAGGTTTTCTTCGTTATGGGCTTGTACAACAAAGTAATTACTGGTGATCATGCTTAGGCGCGAAATATTTTTCGGGCGAATAAGCTTCCCTTCACTAAAGTCGATTAGTTTGTCTTTGAAATCGTTATTAATTTCTTTTACTCGCTGATTAAAACGCTTTTTTTCAGCTTCAATCGCTTTGCGACGGTTGCTCTCAACCATCCAGTAACAACCTAGCAAGGTAATAAGTAATAATAGAGCAAGAAAAACGATATAGCTCATTTCGGCTTAGAATCCTTAAAATAATACAGCATTAAGTTTGAATATTTTGCGCTAATCAAGGTGCCTTGGCAATCAATTGAGATAAAAAAGCCGCTTAAAATAAGCGGCTGCCCCAGTTTAATTTTTTTCTTAATACATTGTAGTAAGAGTATTCTTTAGGGTGGATCAAGCGCAGACGCTTATCTGCCTTTTTTATCACCACTTCATCGCCAGGTAACACAGCTAAAACCACATGACTGTCACAACTCACTTGCAGGCTATCGGTATTTTCAAGGCTGAGCTTTAAACGTACTTCGTTGTCGGCATCAACCACAAGAGGGCGGCTTGATAATGTATGTGGGAACATAGGAACTAATGAAATCGCATTGAGCTCAGGTGTCAAAATCGGCCCGCCACCAGATAATGAATAAGCAGTTGAACCTGTTGGGGTTGAGACAATTAAACCGTCTGAACGCTGTGAAAATACAAAGTCGTTGTTAATAAAGGCCTCAAACTCAATCATGTGGGCAACTTTATCAGCATGAAGTACTGCTTCATTCACTGCCAAGTTTGCACTTTTCAGTTCGGCGTGACGATATACTTCAACTTCAAGCAAGAAGCGTTTTTCTTCGAGGAATTGACCACTTAAGACTTGTTCCAAGCTGGCTTCAAAACCTTCTGGGTTTAAATCGGTTAAAAACCCTAAATTACCACGGTTTACACCAATAACTGCCACATCAAAACGTGCCAAAACTCGTGCAGCACCAAGCATGTTACCATCACCGCCCACGACAATCGCTAAATCTGCTCGTTCACCTAAATCAACGAGTTTGACTAAGTTTTCTGCAGGAACCTCATCAAGCTGGCGGCCAGTTCGTTGTTCTACTAGCACTTCAAAACCTAATGCGCGCAAAAATGTGTGTAGACGACCAAGTGTAGCAGCCGCAGCACTGTGATTAGGTTTGCCAATTAAACCTATGGTTTTAAACGGTGAATCCATGTTATTTGCACTTAAACTTTCATATCGCTAGATTACATTAAAAATTAATGCTTTGAAAATAACTTGAAATAAACTTGCTGTGCCCAAATATCCACTGGCAAGAAGCAAGATGTATAAATTATGAAATTAAATCCGCGTGACCAACAAATTTTTTCAGCTGTAATGAGCCTTTACTGTAACGGTGAAGGACAGCCTGTTGCCTCTACCCGCATTGCCAAACAAAAAGGCATGGCGGTATGTTCGGCAACAGTACGTAACGCAATGGCACGGCTTGAAAAAGAAGGCTTACTTTATTCGCCGCATACTTCTGCTGGTCGCGTGCCTACCAATGCAGGGTTTGATTATTGGCTCAGCGAATTCTTTGCATTGTCAGAAATCGCAACATATTGGCAGCCACAGCAAGCACAATTGGTCGAGCTTGCCCACGGTTTGAGCCAGCGCTATAAAGTGTGCTGTTGTGTGGGATTACCGCAAGTTAGCTCTCAACTGGTTTTTCGTGTAGAGGTACTTGATTTCGATGGCAGTAATTGGCTTATATTGTTAATCGATAGAGCAGGGCAAAGCCATAATATTTGCATCAGTAAACCGGAAGATTCATCGGATGCAGTGCGTTACCAGTTTGCGACTTGGCTTAATACTGTCTTTAGCCAACAAACCTTGATGGAAGGTTTATACCGCATGCAGGCGATGGCAAACACAGCTCCGCATAACTGCCATGATTCACTAACGCAATGGACACGGCAATTAAGTCAAAAGCTTGGTTCCGATAACAGCATCGTGGTAGGTGAAAATTACCTATATCGTCAAGTTGATTGCCAAACCAGTTTGAATATAGGTGTATCGTTTTTAAATTTTGTAGAAGATAAACTCGCTTTCAAAAATGGTTTATCGGTTTTAAATACCGAGCAGTTACCATTTACTGATTGCAATGAGTTAATGGTGATCAGCGTTCCTTACTTTAATAACCATGAATATCAAAGTCGATTTTGTATAATTTGTCCAAAATCAGCGCAAATCGAAGCAATCATCCAAGAATTTGAGTTAATCGGGTCATCCGCCTCTTGAATCTTTTAATTCAATCCCCATAATTACCGCAGTTGTAAAGAATTGGAGCATGTAAGCTATGTCTGAGCAGACAAAATCACCAGAGCAAGAAGTTGAACTAAACGAAGAATTTGAACAAATGCAAGCTGAAGTAGAAGCAGCAGAAAAAGCAGCTGAGCAAGTGGAAGGCGAAGAAATAAGCCCAGAAGCTGAAATCGCATTACTATACAGCGAACTAGAAGCAGCTAAACAAACGATTAACGATCAAAAAGACAGTGTTGTTCGTGCTGCTGCAGATGTTGAGAACATGCGTCGTCGTGCCGCTCAAGATGTAGAAAAAGCACATAAGTTTGCACTTGAAAAGTTTGCTAACGAATTACTTCCAGTTATTGATAACCTAGAGCGTGCAATTGAGTTTTCTGATAAAGAAAATGAGCAGCTTAAGCCTGTGCTTGAAGGTATCGAAATGACTGTGAAAAGCTTTAATGATGCAGTAGCGAAGTTTGGTGTTGAAATTGTTAACCCACAAGGTGAGCAATTTAACCCTGAATTCCATCAAGCAATGTCAATTCAACCAAGCAATGATGTAGCGCCGAATACTGTTCTTGCAGTAATGCAGAAAGGTTATACATTAAACGGTCGTTTATTACGTCCTGCAATGGTTATGGTATCAAAAGAAGCTGAATAAGCTTTAAAGTGATATAAAAAAATGCCTGTTATTCACAGGCATTTTTTTTGTCTAGTTTTCGATGCCAAAGCTGCACCAGTAAGATAAGTATCAGTGCGCTGAACATCATCGCAGAAAATGGAATGGCACTTTGCGGGTGAACAAAAGCAAGGATAGGCCCAACCAAAGCACCGCTGCCGAATCTCAAGGTACCAATCACGGCTGTAGCAGTACCTGACTTTTCCTCAAATTGCATCAGTATCAACGAGTCTGCATTACTCGCTACAATACCTAAACTCATCATCAGCGGGGCGATAGCGGCTACGATAAAATACAGCGATAAATGTATCACACTGAACAACAGTAAGGCAGCGCCAGAAACAAAACCAATAGCAAGGCCAATAAACAAAAGTTTACGAGAGCCCAAACGTGGCACCAAGCGCGTATTCATAAAGTTACCAAACATCAGCGCTAATACATTAAAAGCGAATAACACACCGAACAATTGCTCATCTACTTTAAAAAAATCGAGATATACATAAGGTACCGATGTTAAAAAACAGAAGAATGCAAACGAGGCAAACATCGAGCTGGCAATATCAGCAAGGGCGCTGCGACGTGAAAATACGGTTTTATAACTATTAAAAAACAGTGCTAAACCACGTTGCTGGCTTTTGAAAATAGGGATATCGATTAAATGAATTTGCACTAACGCCAATATTGCAAAGCTATAGGCAGCTAATGCAATAAAAATAACCTGCCATGTTGAAATACCCATGATCAATGAGCCAAGGGTCGGTGCAATTAGCGGGGCAACCATCATAATCATCGAGACATAAGACATGCCTTTGGCGGTGTTTTCTCGATAAATGTGGCGAATAATACCCGGCACTACGACGGTTGCAGCAGCGCCAGTGAATGCTTGCACGGCCCTTAAAGACCAAAATAATTCGATGTTAGTACAGAACGCCAGTGCTAACGAACTAATCCCAAACAATGCTAAGCCCACTTTAGCGAGTAATCGCCTACCAAGCTCATCAGCAATGGGGCCAAAAAACAGCATACCAAGGGCATAACCTGCTAAATAAATGCTAAGCGAGATTTGCACATTTGGCATGGTTGTTTGCAAGTCGTTGGCAATCACCAACATCGCGGGTAAATATAAATCAATTGCCAAAGGCGTAATCGCGACAATACTTGCCAGCAAAGGCAATAAAATGCGTTTATTTAAAGTCTCAGGGGAAGGCATTGTTTACTCATTCATCAAATAGTAGGTCACTATTGTAGCAGTGTGAATCACTGTGGTGAACTTAGTTTGCCTGCTAAGTAAAAGAATTAACTAAATGATAACAACTGAGTGGGTGATTGTTCATTTTCATATAAAATTAAGCAATGCTTTGCTATATTAGCCTCAATTGCACTAAGTATTTGAAGGACTAGTATGAAAAAGTTAATGATGGCTGTGTTAGCAACCGCAGTTTTAGCGGGTTGTAAAACCTCTCCAACAGGGCGCACACAAATCGCACTCTATTCAGACTCGCAAATGAGCCAAATGGGTCAAGCAAGTTTTGCTGAAATGAAAAAAACTCAACCTGTTAATACTGATCCAGGTGTCAATGCTTATGTGAAGTGTATTGCTGATGATGTTATTGCCGTTTTACCTAACGAGTATGCAAAGCAATCGTGGGAAGTAGTCGTGTTTGAAGAAGATTCAGCAAACGCATTTGCATTACCAGGTGGCTATATTGGCGTTCATACAGGTTTATTAAAAGTTGCTGTAAATCAAGACCAATTGGCAACAGTACTAGGTCATGAAGTAGCACACGTTATTGCAGAGCATTCTAATGAGCGTGTATCGCAAAACGCACTTTTACAAACAGGCCTGCAAGTTGGTGGTGCAGCACTAGATATGGGGAATGTGCAATACCGCGGTGAGATCATGCAAGCTTTAGGTTTGGGGGCACAGTATGGTGTTGTCTTACCGTTTAGTCGCTCACATGAATCAGAAGCAGATATTGTTGGCTTAGATTTAATGGCAAAAGCAGGGTTTAACCCAGAGCAATCTGTATCGCTTTGGCAAAATATGAGTGCTGCGGGCAGTAGCGGTACTCCAGAATTTATGTCGACTCACCCTGCACCGGGTAACCGCATTAAAGAGCTTCAAAAGCACATGGCGGATGCATTAAAAGCCCAACAAGCCGCTAAAGCAAAAGGCAAAACCCCACAGTGTAAACTGTAATTAAATCTTCCCAGAGCTGCTTATGCAGCTCTTTTTGTTTCATTTTTCGTCGATTCCTATTATCATCAAATAACTATCTGATTTAATAATAAAAACAATTAAATGGAATTAATATGAAGTATTCTATCCCTACTTTTTTGCTATGTACTTTAGTGTCTTTAACCGCCTGTAAAAGCACCAAACAGCAGCAAACTCAAGCAACTGCCTTAAAGCCTACACCTCCTATAGCGTTAAATGCAGTGCATTTTGCCCTTGGAGTTGAAGCAGATAAAGTTCAACGTGATTGTGTCATGCTTGATAAGTTAGCTAATTCGATTACTGATTCAGCAAAAAATTATTTAGTAACATTAGTTGAACAACAAGAAAAATCCAAAGCAGAGTATGTCGTTGAAGCGAAATATATTGAAATTAACTCGCATAGATGGGTTTTTCCATCGGTGAGACCAAGCTCATCAGCAACTTTACATGTGCAACTTAAAAAAGGTGATGAGATTATAGCTAAAACAACGAAGGAAATTGGTTCAGGAGTTGCTTTTGGTGCCTGCGACCGTTTAGAGAAAATAGCTGTTGCAGGTGGTCGCTATGTGTCTAAATGGACTTCTAATCAATTTAATTAAAACTAAGCCTGTATTCTAGCTGACTATACAGGCTTTAATTTTTATAACTCGTAACTCGTAACTCGTAACTCGTTAGAACGTCCACTCAACGTGAAGCTGTGGTACTGACTCAGTTGTGTCTGTACCTAGTTTGTTGTGCCAATATTGCCACTCAATGCCAAGTAGCAGGGTATTTTCTTTCATGCTCATTGCATGACCTAAGTCCCAAGTAACGATTGGCTGCGCTAAAATCCATGCGTTAACATCTTCGCCAAACTCATTTTCACGTTCAGCAATGTATTCAACATGGCCTGTTACGTTGAACTTTTGAGAACCAATAGTGAATGGGTAGCCCCAAGCAACATCAATCATCCAGCTGTTTGTTTCAGTAGGTGCACCACCACGTGCTACGCCTTCACTGTCATCGATGTAAGCGGTAAATAAAGTAGATAAAAAGCTGAAGCCCGGTGCTTGCCAGCTAAGTTTTACACCTGGTAAATACTTAAGAACTTTTGAATCACCCGCAGCATTAAAACCTGCCGTTAAACCTACATCAGCAATTGCCCCGTATGAGAAATCACTGCCAGAAATTTTTGATAAGCTAAATGTTGAATACCACTCACCGTAAAAGTCTTTATCTTGATAGCCATCTTGACGGTCGTCATTGCTGTAATCAATAAAAAAGAAGTTGTCGCCATAGTCATAACCAGACGCATGCTGTAGTGATACAACTGTGGTATTTGACTTAGTTAATGAAAACGGATTTTTGTGTTCACCGTTATTAACGTGTAATTGCGTAGAGCTCCAATTAGCGGCATAGCTCGAAGTACTTACTGCACAAAGCGCAGCAACAGAAAGGATCTTTTTCAAGTTCATATCTCAATATTGATGGTGTAATGGGGGATATAAAGACAGGATTATAGCAGATACGCCCATATTTGGGCGTATCGAGAGAAAAAATTATTTAACTTATGCTTTATTTCGGCGTAAGCAAATTACTGCAACGGCAGTAAAGGCAAGAATAAAGCAGTAGTAAGAAGAGGTAGAAACTTCCCACGGACTAATTTTGAACGTTGCGCCGAGTAGAAGTGCTTGTGCGCCATACGGCAATGAGCCTTGCGTAACACAAGCAAAAATATCAAGTAAGCTTGCTGAACGCTTTCCTGTAATTTCACCATCATCCGCTAGTTTTTTAGCAATCGGGCCTGCAACTATAATAGACACAGTATTATTAGCGATACATAAGTTACTGGTCATAACCAGTGCTGCAATCCCTAATTGATCCGCAACTTTACGGTGCCATTTTGCAATGATTTTTGTAATTGCTTGAATTTTGTTAGCAATATAATCAAGACCACCATTAATACGGATAAACTCTGAAAGACCGCCAATAAACATCGATAGCAAGAAGATTTCCTGCATATCCGTAAAGCCTTTATAAACATCTTTTACAAAGCTTGCACCTTCATAGCTGCCAGTAAAGCCCATGAGTGCAGCAAAGATAATACCGCTAAACAGTACTACGAATACATTAAAGCCCATAACCGCGAGTATTAAGATAAATGCATAAGGTAATACTAATAAAATATCAAAGTCTTGCGTTTCAACAGCTTCTGCAGCAGGCGTTAAGAAGAATAACAAGCCGATAGTTAATGCCGCAGCGGGTAAGGCAATTTTTAAGTTCTCACGGAATTTATCTTTCATTTCACAGCCTTGCGTGCGAGTTGCCGCAATTGTTGTGTCAGAGATGATTGATAAATTATCACCAAACATGGCACCGGATACAATTGTGCCTGCCATTAGAGATGGATCAATGCCTGTTTTTTGGGCGACGGCATAAGCAATCGGGCCAATCGCACCTATAGTACCCATTGAAGTGCCCATCGCAGTCGACACAACAGCAGCAATTAAAAATAATCCAGGTAGTAACAGAGCAGGTGGAATAAGTGATAAACCGGCATTAACAACGGCATCAACACCACCGGTTGCACCAGCAACCGCAGAAAATGCACCGGCAAGCAGATAAATCAAACACATAGTGATGATGTTGCTATGGCCAGCACCTTTAATAAAGGTTTCAACACTGTGGTTGATGGTATTTTTATTTAAGATAAATGCCAACATAATGGCTGGCAAAATTGCCACAGGAGCAGGCAATTGATAGAAGGCGTAATCGACACCTTGAGACTGTAAGTATAAGCCAGCGCCTAAAAATAAGCCGACAAACACCAAAAGCGGCAGCAAAGAAAGTTTTGCTTTTGTTTTATTAAATGATGGCTGCATCATATTCCTCGTTAGATAACCAATAACACAGCCAAACACTTCTTTTAGCTGTATTTAGTCGCTGTCTTAAACAATGAAAGACAACAACAGCGCCCGCAAGCCAAAGACCAAATCGGCGCAAAGGAAGAAGTTTAAATGTATAGATGGCTAAATGCAAAGACTATCTGTTATTATTGTTGTTCTATTAATAAATCTAAAATTAGCTCTGTATTTTTTATAAGCTAACCTGACTATTACATGAGTTTTCGATAAAATCCAGCCAGCTAAGAAGAATAGATAAGGTAACTATATGAACCGCATAGGTGTATTTGGCGCAAACGGCCGCATGGGACTTGCACTTTTAGAAGCAGTCTCAAAAAAAGATGACGCAACATTAACGGGCGCGTACGTACGCGAAAACTCACCACTTTTAGATATAGCGGTTAATCAATTAAACAGCGCTGCTTCAGCAGATGTATCATTTAGCAAAGAAACAGACGTAAAAGATGCAGATGTATTGATAGATTTCACCTTACCTCAAGGCATGCGCAACCACTTAAAAACAGCGGTCGAAAAAAATATCGCGATGGTAATTGGTACTACGGGCCTTAACCAAGATGATCTTGATACCCTTAATGAAGCTGCGAAACACATTCCGATTGTTTTTGCCCGCAACTATAGCGTAGGTGTGAATTTACTGCTTAACTTAGTGCAGACTGCGGCTGTGAAGTTTGGCGATGACATGGATATCGAAATATTTGAAGCTCATCATCGTCATAAAATCGATGCGCCATCGGGAACTGCATTGGCAATTGGTGAAGCAATTGCTGAGGCAAAAGGCTGGCAGCATGATGAAGTCGCGCGTTTTGATAGAAGCAAAGACGAACACGCAAAATCGCAAAATGAAATCGGTTATTCGGTCATGAGAGGCGGAGATATTGTAGGTGAACACACCGCATATTTCGCAACTTCTGGCGAAAGGCTAGAATTAACTCATAAAGCAAGTTCAAGAATGACCTTCGCGTTAGGAGCTGTAAGAGCTGCAGGCTGGTTGAAAAACAAACCAGCTGGACTTTATGACATGCAAGATGTGCTTGACTTGAAGTAGTTTAGTCTCTTTTTTGGCAGTTTCAGTGAATTTTTCGTTAATAACGCTTATTTTTACTATTTTATTAATTAAGATTAGATCTGAAAGCTAAATTACTGTAGAATAGCGCCAATTTGCCAAAAATTCATAAATGCGTGTTTCCAATCGCTTTAAACGGGCAGTAGAGCAAATGACTTTACTCCCGTTTTTTACTGTTAGGAGGTTAACTTGACTAAATCCGCTCTGTTAGTCCTAGAAGACGGCACAGTGTTTCGCGGTACTGCAATCGGCGCTGACGGCATGTCAGTCGGTGAAGTAGTATTCAATACGTCTATGACTGGTTATCAAGAAATTTTGACTGACCCTTCATACGCGGAACAAATCGTAACTTTGACGTACCCACATATCGGTAATACGGGTACTAACAGCGAAGACGAAGAAGCGGGTCAAATCTGGGCTAAAGGCCTAGTGATCCGTGATTTGCCACTGCTAGCAAGTAATTTCCGTAACGAGCAATCGTTAAGTGATTACTTAAAAGAACGCAATATCTTAGGTATTGCAGACATCGACACTCGTAAATTAACACGTATCTTACGTGATAAAGGCGCTCAAAATGGTTGTATCATTGCAGGCGACGAGTTAGATGAGAATAAAGCGCTTGAAGCTGCGCAAGCCTTCCCAGGCTTAAAAGGCATGGATTTAGCAAAAGTTGTCTCAACCAAGGAAAATTTTGAGTGGCGTGATTCAAGCTGGACATTAGGTTCAGGTTTTAAAACGCTAGAAGCAGCAGACGAGAAGTTCCACGTTGTTGCTTATGACTTCGGTGTTAAACGTAATATCTTACGTATGTTAGTTGACCGCGGTTGTAAATTAACCGTTGTTCCTGCACAAACATCTGCAGAAGACGTATTGGCATTAAACCCAGACGGTATCTTCTTATCAAATGGCCCTGGCGACCCTGAGCCGTGTACCTACGCGATTGAAGCAATTAAAACTTTCCTAGAAACAGACACACCAATCTTTGGTATTTGTTTAGGTCACCAATTACTAGCGCTTGCCTCAGGTGCTAAAACGGTGAAAATGAAGTTTGGTCACCACGGTGGTAACCACCCAGTTAAAGATCTTGACCGCAATGTTGTAATGATCACAGCGCAAAACCACGGTTTCGCAGCTGACGAAGCAACATTACCAGCGAATTTACGTGCAACTCACGTATCATTATTCGATGGCACGCTACAAGGTATTCACCGCACAGATAAGCCTGCATTTAGCTTCCAAGGTCACCCAGAAGCAAGCCCAGGTCCACATGATGCGGCGCCATTATTTGACCACTTCATCGATTTGATGCAAGCACGTTCTAACTAATTTAACCGGAGTAACAATGCCAAAACGTACCGACATAAAAAGCATTCTTATCTTAGGCGCAGGCCCGATCGTTATCGGTCAAGCTTGTGAATTTGACTACTCTGGTGCACAAGCGTGTAAAGCACTACGAGAAGAAGGCTTTCGAGTAATTCTTGTAAACTCGAACCCTGCAACTATCATGACTGACCCTGAAATGGCGGATGCGACGTACATCGAGCCAATTCACTGGGAAGTGGTAGAGAAAATCATTGAAAAAGAAAAGCCTGATGCAGTACTGCCTACTATGGGTGGTCAAACAGCATTAAACTGTGCACTTGATTTAGATAAGCACGGCGTACTGGCTAAACATGGTGTTGAACTTATCGGTGCAACTGCTGATGCAATCGATAAAGCTGAAAACCGTGAGCGTTTTGACTTAGCAATGAAAAACATTGGCCTTGAGTGTCCGCGTGCAGAAATCGCTCACTCAATGGAAGAAGCGCACGATGTACTTAGCCGCATCGGTTTCCCATGTATCATTCGTCCATCATTCACGATGGGTGGTACCGGTGGTGGTGTTGCATACAACCAAGAAGAATTTGATGAAATTTGTGAGCGTGGTCTAGATTTATCACCAACAAATGAACTTCTAATCGACGAATCATTAATCGGTTGGAAAGAATACGAAATGGAAGTTGTGCGTGACAAAAACGACAACTGTATCATCGTATGTTCTATCGAAAACTTTGACCCTATGGGTGTTCATACTGGTGACTCAATCACGGTTGCTCCAGCGCAAACATTGACGGATAAAGAATACCAAATCATGCGTAATGCATCGATGGCGGTACTTCGTGAAATCGGTGTTGAAACAGGTGGTTCAAACGTACAATTTGGTGTGAACCCAGTAGATGGCCGTATGGTTATCATCGAGATGAATCCTCGTGTATCGCGTTCATCTGCTCTAGCATCAAAAGCAACGGGTTTCCCAATTGCGAAAATCGCTGCAAAACTAGCTGTAGGTTACACCCTTGATGAGCTACAAAACGACATCACTGGCGGTAAAACACCTGCGTCTTTCGAGCCGTCAATTGACTACGTTGTTACTAAGATCCCACGTTTTAACTTCGAAAAATTCGCAGGTTCAAACGACCGTCTTACAACACAGATGAAGTCTGTGGGTGAGGTTATGGCGATTGGTCGTAACCAACAAGAGTCACTACATAAAGCATTACGTGGTCTTGAAGTAGGCGCAACGGGCTTTAACCCAATTGTTGCTCTTGATGATCCGAAAGCAAAAGAAAAAATCATCCGTGAATTACGTGAGCCAGGTGCAGAGCGTATTTGGTACGTTGCTGATGCAATGCGTCACGGTATGAGCGTAGAGGACGTTTTCGAACTCACTAAGATTGACCCTTGGTACCTAGTGCAAATCGAAGACATCTTAAAAGACGAAGCAACAATCAGCGAAGTAGGTATGGCTGGTTTAAATGCTGAGTTCTTACGCAAGCTTAAGCGTAAAGGTTTCGCTGACGCGCGTATCGCTGAAATTGCCGGTGTTTCTGAAGCAGAAATTCGTAAAAAGCGTCACCAGTTAGATATCGTGCCTGTATACAAGCGCGTTGATACGTGTGCTGCAGAGTTTAGTTCAGATACAGCTTACATGTACTCAACTTATGATGAAGAGTGTGAAGCGAATCCATCTGACAAAGATAAAATCATGGTAATCGGTGGTGGCCCTAACCGTATCGGTCAAGGTATCGAATTCGATTACTGCTGTGTTCACGCAGCATTAGCTTTACGTGAAGACGGCTACGAAACAATCATGGTTAACTGTAACCCTGAAACTGTTTCGACTGACTACGACACATCAGATCGCTTATTCTTCGAGCCAATCACGCTAGAAGACGTATTAGAAATCGTACGTGTTGAAAAGCCTAAAGGTGTTATCGTTCAGTACGGTGGTCAAACGCCACTTAAACTTGCGCGTGCACTAGAAGCGAATGGCGTGCCAGTTATTGGTACTTCTCCAGATGCAATCGACCGTGCTGAAGACCGTGAGCGTTTCCAACAACTTGTTGAGCGTCTGAACCTTCTGCAACCAGAAAATGCAACAGTGACTTCTTTAGAAGAAGCGGTTGTTAAGTCTGCTGAAATTGGTTTCCCGCTGGTTGTACGTCCTTCGTACGTACTAGGTGGTCGTGCGATGGAAATCGTATACGATGAAGACGACTTACGTCGTTACATGACTGAAGCGGTATCTGCATCAAATGAAGCGCCAGTACTACTTGATCACTTCTTAGATAACGCAATCGAAGTTGACGTTGACGCTATCTGTGACGGTGAACAAGTAATCATCGGTGGTATTATGGAGCACATCGAGCAAGCAGGTGTTCACTCAGGTGACTCAGCATGTTCTTTACCAGCTCATTCATTAACAGCTGAAGTACAAGACGTAATGCGTAAGCAAGTGACAGATATGGCACTAGAGCTTGGCGTAATTGGTCTGATGAATACACAGTTTGCTGTGAAAGACGGTCAAGTTTACTTAATCGAAGTAAACCCACGTGCTGCACGTACAGTACCGTTTGTTTCTAAAGCAACAGGTATCGCACTTGCTAAAGTAGCGGCACGTTGTATGGCGGGTCAATCACTGGCAAGCCAAGGTATTACAAAAGAAGTAATTCCTCCTTACTACAGCGTTAAAGAAGTCGTACTTCCTTTTGCTAAGTTCCAAGGTGTTGACCCAATCCGTGGCCCAGAAATGCGCTCAACGGGTGAGGTAATGGGTGTTGGTGAAACTTTCGCCGAAGCATTCGCCAAAGCACAATTAGGTGCAAGCAACACTTTACCACGCGGTGGTCGCGCGTTACTATCGGTACGCAACAGTGACAAACCACGTATTGTTGAACTGGCTAAAACCATGACTGAATTAGGTTTTGAGCTAGATGCAACAGGTGGCACTGCAAAAGCACTTGAAGAAGCTGGCATTGCAGTACGTCGCGTAAACAAAGTATTCGAAGGTCGTCCTCATATTCTTGATAGAATTAAAAATGGTGAATACAGCTACATTGTAAACACTACTGAAGGTCGCCAAGCGATTGAAGATTCGAAGGTGTTACGTCGTGGTGCATTACAGCACAAGACTAACTATACAACGACGCTGAACGCGGCATTTGCTAACTGTACTGCTAACCAAGCAGACGACCGTAGCAAAGTGACGTCAGTTCAGGAACTACATCAGCGAATTAACTAAGGAAATGTGCCAGGGGCGAGCAATTCGCCCTTTGGATTAAGTGAGAATAATATGCAATCAATTCCGATGACGGTTCGTGGTGCAGCATTACTGCGCGAGGAACTTAACGAATTAAAAACAGTTACACGTCCAAAAATTATCGCTGATATCGCTGAAGCGCGTGAACACGGTGATTTGAAAGAAAACGCTGAATACCATGCTGCTCGTGAGCAACAAGGTTTCTGTGAAGGTCGTATTCAAGAAATTGAAGCGAAACTTTCAAATGTACAAATCATCGATGTGACGAAAATGCCAAAAACTGGCAAAGTTATTTTTGGTACAACAGTGACTATCGTTAACGTTGAAACCGACGCTGAGGTAACTTACCAAATCGTGGGTGATGATGAAGCAGATATCAAAAACAACCTGATCTCTGTTAACTCGCCAATCGCACGTGGCTTAATTGGTAAAGAGGTAGATGATGCCGTTACCATTAAAACACCAAACGGTGAAGTCGAGTACGAAATCATTGAAGTTGAGTATATTTAATAGCTTAACCAAGCATTGATAAAAACCGCAGTTTTATACTGCGGTTTTTTTATGCCTGTTTACAGAGGGAAGTTTATTCGCTAGGTTGGTCGCTTAGCAATCATAATGAAGGAGTAATAATGGCTAAAATTCAATATCCTAAGCCGCTTGCCAAAGGCGATAGTATAGCTATTTGTGCTTTTTCATCGGGTGTTGATAAAGCGTTTCATAGACGCTTAGACACAGTGCTTAGTGGCTTAACTGCTAAAGGTTTTACCGTTATTGAAGGTGCCTGCTTACGACAAGAGCATAATAGCGCTAAGCAACGAGCAGAAGAACTAATGCAGTATTTAACTGATGATTCAATTGCGGCAATTATGCCTCCTTGGGGAGGGGATCTCACCATGGAGATTTTACCTCTTCTTGATTTTAATGCGATAAGTAAAGCAAGACCTAAATGGTTAGTTGGTTTTTCAGATATCAGCACGTTTGCATGTGCATTAACCACTCGTTGTGGCTGGGCAACCTTGCATGCTGCTAATTTAATGCAAATTCACCCAAATGATCCTGATGCTTATTTAGCGGATATTTTCAACGCCATGGCACTTGAAGAAAAGCAGCAGCTGCATCAAGTCGCTGCGCCTTTTTATCAGCAAAAGCCTATTGATTATAAAGCCGAGCCTGATGCTCAATTTGATTTTACCGCACAGAGTCAGTGGCGCTGTATCAATTATAAAGATACACGCCAAATTGAAGTCTCTGGACGATTAATTGGTGGCTGTTTAGATACGCTAGGCTTGTTGTTACCCTCAAATTACTATGCGTTGCATGAGTTTAAAAAGCAGTATGCACCAGAGGGGTTAATTTTATACCTCGAAAATGCAGAGCTCAGTCCAATGGCCCTTGCACGTTGTTTGTTATCATTAAAGTTGAATGATGTTTTTACTGATGTGAATGCGGTGGTGTTTGGTCGCAGCCCTGCAATAAACAACAATTGCTACTTTGATGAATATCAAGCAATCGAACTTGCATTTAAAGGCAATTTGTTCCCGGTTATCGTTGATGCTGACATTGGTCATGTTGCCCCTAATTTAGCACTAATAAATGGAGCTGTTGCCACAATAACGGCGGATTTGTCTGATGGATTGGCGAGTAATGTGGTTGTGAAAACCGATTTAAAATAACAATTATGCAGGCAAAGCCTGCATAATTTCTAAGCGCTTAAACCACAGTAATTACCGCGTCTTTGTCTAAACGCGATTTTGGTAATGCAGCATTATAATCTTGCTCAGGCTCGTGATAACCAATAGCAAGCGCTACTTCACAAACATAACCATCTAACTCATCAGCGAATAGCTCACCGAGTAAGTCTTTATCGACACCTTCCATCGGTGTTGAATCTAAACCTAAACGAGCTACCGTGTGCATAGTATTGCCTAAGGCAATGTAGGTTTGAGCTTTAGTCCAAGCGGCGTTAACACCTTGCTCGTCAGTATTTAAATCAACGAAGGCGAATGCGCCAAATGCTTGCTCTTTGTTTTCTGCCTTAGCGCGGCCATTCTTAATATCCGCATCAATTACTTTTTCATAATCAGCACGTTGATAGCTTGGGTTATAAGCAAATAAAATAGTGTGCGAAGCCGCTTTTGCATGTACTTGGTTAAATTGAAATTTATTTGCAAAACTATCATGTAAACGTTGCTTCGCTTGCTCTGACTCAATGACCACAAACTTCCATGGTTGAGAATTAATAGACGATGGCGACAAGCGTAATGCTTCTAAAATTACAGCTAAGTCTGCTTGGCTAATGTGCTTTGAAGCGTCGTAACGTTTACTTGTGTAACGGCGTTGTAAGTCAGAAATGATTGGGTGTGTCATGGTTTGCTCCCGCATGTATAACAATTAGGTGCAGTTTACGCCTTGCATACTTTACGATAAAGCGCATAATCGAATAAACATTATCAAAAAATTTTAGTTAATATGCTGGTTGAAGATCTCAAATTAATCCTCAAGGTGGCTGAATTTCGCAGTATTACAACCGCGGCAGCAAAATTAGACATGCGAGCCGCTACCGCCAGTGCGGCAATTAAACGTGTTGAAGCAGCGCTGGGTGCAGAGTTATTTGTTCGAACTACTCGTCATTTACGTTTATCTGCGGCAGGGGAACGCTTTTTACCTCAGTGTCAGCAAGCGGTGCTCATGCTTGAGCAAGCGACACTCGCCTTAAAAGGTGAGCATGATGAAATTGAAGGAGAACTAAGAGTCGCATTATCTTCAGACTTAGGCCGCAATATTATTATTCCTTGGTTAGATGAGTTACTTGATGAGTATCCAAAACTGAGTATGCGCCCGCATATTAGCGATAGTAATGTCGACTTTTACCGAGACTCCGTTGATTTTGCGCTTAGGTATGGCTCGCCATCCGACTCAAATTTATATGGCTTTAAAATTTGTAATGTTCCGCGGCTGTTATGTGCAACTCCAGAGTATATTGCCGAACATGGCGCGCCGACACATCCCGATGAATTAAATCAGCATCAAGGCCTATTTTATCAACTGCAAGATATCATCAATAATGTCTGGGAATTTACCGATGGAGCCCAGCGCTTTAAGGTGAAAATGCAAGGCCGTCGAGCATCGAATGATGGTGATTTGGTCAGGCGTTGGTGTGTGGCTGGAAAAGGCCTAGCAGTTAAATCTTGCATTGATATCAGTGATGATTTGCTAAGTGGGCGGGTAGTGCCAGTAATGCAAAATTACCCTCACTTATGTGCAGAGCTTTGGTTAATTTGCCCAAGTCGACAATCCATTACACCTGCGGTTCGTTTAGTGCGTGATATATGCCGAGCAAAAACCAAGGTAATTCTCAATCAATTGATTGAAAAAGGCATTTTAGATAAGCGGGTACTCGATAACTAATTATTTTAGGTATAGAATAGCGAGGCTTATTCATATTTATGGCTAAGCAACATTCTCAGGGCGGGGTGAAATTCCCCACCGGCGGTATACTTTAAATTTAAGTGAGCCCGCGAGCGCTTTAACGTTGGTTAAAGGTCAGCAGATCTGGTGAGAGGCCAGAGCCGACGGTGATAGTCCGGATGAAAGAGAATATAGTTAATCTATAAAACAGTAATTGGCTGCCTGCGGGTGGTCTTTTTTGCTGTGCCTTTCAATGTCCTGAATCTTTTCATATTTAATTTAATAGGTATTAAAAATGATGATTCAGTCTTCTTTACTTAGCCAATTTGGCGAACCACTTGAACGCGTTGAACGTGCTATTGCTGCCTTGCAGCAAGGTGAAGGCGTACTTGTAGTAGATGACGAAAACCGTGAAAACGAAGGTGATTTTGTGTATTCAGCACAGCACCTGACAACAGAGCAAATGGCCATGATGATCCGTGAAGGCAGCGGTATTGTGTGTCTTTGCATGGGCGATGAGCGTGTTAAACAGCTTGATTTACCACAAATGGTTGAGCATAACACCAGTCAGAACAAAACAGCGTATACAGTGACCATTGAAGCTAAAACGGGCGTGACAACCGGCGTTTCAGCAGCTGATCGTGTAACCACCATTAAAGCGGCAACAGCTGACAATGCAAAGCCTGAAGATTTATCTCGCCCAGGACATGTGTTTGGACTGCGAGCACAAACGGGTGGGGTATTAGTGCGCCGTGGCCATACTGAGGCATCGGTTGATTTAATGCAGTTAGCGGGTTTAACACCGTTTGGTGTTATTTGCGAATTAACGAATCCAGACGGTTCAATGGCTCGCTTGCCTCAAGTAAGCAAGTTTGCCAATGAGCACAACATGCCTGTTGTATCGATTGAAGATTTAGTTGCCTACCTCCAAGCAACGCAAAAACAGGCTTGTTAAAAGCGTTAAGCTGTAAGTAAAAAATAAGGCCACTCTTGTGGCCTTTATTTATTGTAATTTCTCAATAGCTTGTTTAGCACTTTCACTGTCAGGATTAAGTTTTAGCGCATTTTTGTAACTTGCTAATGCTTTTTGTTTATCACCAGCTGCTAAATATGCTTCACCTAAACTGTCAAACGTATTTGCGGAATCTGGGTAAGATTGATTGTTGAGTTCAAACACTGTGATTGCGGCATTTAGCTCATCCATCTGCATTAATTCATAGCCAAAGTAGTTTAGCGACCTTTCTCTCGGCGTATTCCCCTCACTCACCATTTGCTGATAGGTATTCTTTAACCCTGCAATACCTTCACGTTTAAATGCGTTGTAAAGTTTACTATCTGCATGCTCTGTCGCTTTTTCGTAGGGTTTACCATAGTAAATTGCAAGTAAGCCATTAGTCATTGGAGTGAGTGGCGCACCACCGGTATTATTTAAAATAATAACCAGTAATTTGTCTTCGATGATTCTACTTATAAATGCATTAAAACCATTAATACCACCGCCATGTTGGATACGTGTCAGGGGTTTTCCGTAGGTACTTTCATCAAGGCTTGTTACTTCCCAACCAAGTGCATAATTTCTTTGTTCAGAAACGTGATACATCTGCTTTTTATATTCGTTGTTCAATAACTTATCCGTGTAGAGAGCGTGATCCCATTTTAATAAATCTCGTGCTGTTGAATACATAGACCCAGCAGCATACGGGATAGACATATCTAAATAATCAGTATTGCTATAGCCTGCTAGGCCATTGTCGTAACCTGATACGCGAAATTTAATGATTTTATTGTGAGAGTCATAGCCTGTATCCTTCATATCGAGTGGATCTAAAATATTCTTCTGTAATACGTCTTGATATTTTTGACCTGTTACCTTTTCGATTACCGCACCCAAAATAAAGTAGCCAGAATTGCTATAACGAAAGTCAGTGCCGGGTTCGAACATTAGATCATCACTACATAGTAAGCGAATAAATTCATCAACACTGTAGGGGTTTCGACTGTACTCATCACGAAACGATTTTGCTTGAGTATAATTACCAAGACCAGAGGTGTGATTAAGTATTTGGCGAAGGGTGATTTTAGTGGCTATATCTTGTCTGTAATCAGGGAGGTATGTTGCAAGGTGATCATCGAGTTTAAGTTTTCCATCTTGTGCCAATTGCAAAATTAACATGGCAGTAAATTGTTTGGTAATTGAACCAATTCTAAATTTACTTTTATTACTATGTTTTATATCCCATTCAAAGTTGGCATAGCCAACGCTTTGTTCAAACAGTACTTTTCCATCCTTTGCAACTAACACATTGCCATTAAACTGCTTAAAGTTATGAAAGCCATTAATAAAGTCAGCCATTTCTGCTTGCATGTTTTGGCTGTGTGCGAGGCTTGAAATTGCGAGTAGATAAAAAACTACAAGTAGTCTTAATTTCTTAAAGAATATGTTCATTGCTGTCCTTGTTATTTGTTAGTTACATTAGTCTATGTAAAACCTCATTGCGCATGGCTTGATTGATAAGGCTGACCATTCTGGTGTGGTTCAAATTACTGTAATGCACAACAGATACACTCTTATTTTGAAGTGCTTGCCAATAACCAGCGGGGCTTATTGGGTCAGCGTTACTGACATAGAGTGTGGTCCTATTAGCTGATTGTTTGTCTTTCAGTAGGGCGATTAAATCAAGCTGTGTTTCATCAATACCACTGTCTTTAATCACGTCTTTTACTACGATTTTCCCCTACACACAATAACTTAGCAATCAAGCAGTAATAATGCAATCGGATAATATTTGAACAAGGGTTGTAAGAGGATTGTACTACCACCTAGCGGTAAATCCTCGGTTATCTATGTGAACAAAACCACCGTGGTGGGAGGCGGGTTTATAGCGGCCAATACCGCCATTATAGCGGCTCTGTTTTTGGAATTTTTCAAACACTTTATAAAGCACGTCAACATCAGCAATCGTTAGTTTGCCATCACCGTTTAAATCGTCCATTCGGCCATCACCATCTTCGTCTATATATAAGTCAAAGGCATCGCCATATTGATGTCGGCTGTGTTTGCCATTACCAATTGATCGATTGTAGTGGGGTGTTCTATAGCCGCTAATAAAAGCAAACTTGCTAACTTTAATCCCTTCATTTTGTACAAACGTGAGCAGATCTTCGAGCATCAACAAGCCATCGTTGTTGACATAAAGATACTTTGGAAAGCCACTTACTTGTTTACATATCACGTTTTTAATTTGCACATGAGGAGTCAGTTGGCGAGTTAAGTCTTCCTGTGTTACTTCAATAAATCCATTTGGCGCACTGTACTGTGGGTAGTTTTTATAAGGTGCAGGGTAGAGGCCGATTTGGTAATTATTCAATTGCTTATTGTTGGCATTGAATGGTGTTTTCACTATAACGAGTAAGTGTTTGCGGGTAATATTGTTACTCAGTACTAGGTTATAAAACCCTGCATTTTCTGGGGCATAAACGGCAAGACTATTTGGCCCTAATCGCTCTGTCTCAACATCTGATACTGCAGCAGCTGTAAAATCAGCCGTGTTATCAAGTGTTAGCACTTGTTTCGCATCAAGTACAAGGCTGTGCAGCGAGTCAGTTAATTCAATGGCAGCAACAGAGTATGTAGTTAACACTAAGCACACACTTAAAATAATACGGCTGAAATACATAGTGACCTCTAAATTGTATTGTTTGCTAATGGCGTGGTGAGTGCTTTTAATAACGCGCCATCGCGATTATAAACGTCGGTATAAAATTGTAGGCCCTCGTCGTTACCCGCAACGGTCCAATACATTAAAAGTACGTCTAGCGGTTTTGATAAGCTGACTTTTTTAGTCTCTTTTGCTGCAATGGCGTCATCAATTTCACTACGGCTCCAATTATCTGACGTTTCTAAGATTTTCTCAGCCAAGGTGAATGGGTCATCAACTCTTACACAGCCGTGGCTAAATGCACGTTGGTCTTGCTGAAATAAACTTTTTGCAGGGGTATCGTGCAAATAGATTGAGTATTTATTAGGGAACATGAATTTTATTTGTCCCAGTGAATTATTCTCTGAAGGTTGTTGTACAAACCAATACGGAAAATTTTTACGGCTGGCATTCGCCCAATCAATACTCTCGCTATCCACGGGATTACGGCGGCTATCAACCACAACAAAGTCTTTCTCGTTTAAGTAGTTTGGATTTTCTTTCATTTTTTTGATGATGCCACCTGAAATGCTCCGAGGTACTGTCCAGGTTGGGTTCATCACGATATAGCTCATTTGCCCTTTAAATATTGGCGTTTTGGTGTAGTTTCTGCCTACAACTACATTGGTTTGCCATTTTAATTTATTGTCTTCAAATAAATACAGCAGGTAACCTGCGATATTAACCACTAAGAAGCGCTCTGTTAGGGTATTATCAACCCAACGAATGCGCTCTAGGTTCACTAAAATATCATTGACGTATTCGCTGTAATCTTTGTTGAGTAGTTTTAACGTTGCATTACCAATCACACCATCATCAGCAACTTGATGCGCATTTTGAAAGCGTTTAACTGCTGCCACCAGCTCATCATCATAATCCGTGACGTCACTTTCACTGCCTTCAAAATAGTTTAATCGCTTTAACTTTTGCCTTAAGAGCGGCACAGCTGGGTCTGATTGACCCGGTTTTAAAACATTGTTTTGCAATACGATGGCTGGTAATTCACCTGTGGCATCAAGCTCTCGGTAAAACACGAGGGCGTCTTTTAGGCGTTGATAATGTGGTAAAACAGGCTTGAGGTTTTCAAGTCCCTTATCAAGGCTTTTTGATTTTACATGTTTAAGTAATGAGGCGGCCGCGGCATCAGGGCTGACATCAAATTGTTCATAGTTCCATGTGGCTGCAAGTTGTTTTGGGTTAACTTTTCCGCGTATAAGGTGTTTTGCATAGGTCATGACAGCATCTGTCATCAGTACATCAAACTGGGCTTCGACGGCATCGGCTCCACGTTTATCTATCTCGCTGGCTAGTGCCATTAAAGTATCAAAGTGATAGTCATTAGGGGAGAGGCCTTCAAGTTCAGCTTGGGCAATTAAGTTGAGCGCTTGTTTAGCATATTTGCTGTCATCCCATACCCGTTCAAAGCCGTTTGCTTTGTAAGTGGCAATGGTCATTTCGGGGGAGTGGATTTGTTGTTTTTCAATACTGTGAGATTCACCAATCAGAATAGGCTCAAGCTGTTGTTGTAAGTACTGATTTTCGGCCAGCACAGGCATGCAAATGGATAAACAACTTACCAAAGCTGTGTAGCGAAGAATTTTCATAGCTATGTCCTTATAACGTATTTTTTTAATTTGCTTACATTGTTTCTTTTTTGCTCATTTAAGCTTAGCAAAGCAATGCAATTTATAGGAACATATTTTTTAAATAAAAACGCTTGGCAAATGAGTTTGCCAAGCGCTTGGTTGGGATTTTAAAGGGAGTTTAATGACTGGTTGTTTGTAATTTTGCTTCTGGCTCTGCTTTTTTACCTCTTAGCTTGCCAATTAAGCGTTTAAAATCTTCTAACGCGACGTACTGACAAGGGATTAAAATAAGCGTAATGACCGTTGCAAATAACACCCCGAATGCCAGTGATACAGCCATAGGGATAACAATTTTTGCTTGTAAGCTTGTTTCCATAATGATTGGTAATACACCAATAAAGGTTGTGACAGAGGTCAGTAAGATAGCTCTAAAACGACGACCACCGGCTTGCATTACCGCGTCTTTAATTGCAACACCTTCTGCGCGGGCCTTATTAACAAAGTCGACCATTACTAGCGAGTCATTTACCACAACACCTGCAACCGCGATAATACCAAATACTGACAGGCTGCTCATTGTCATACCTAAAATCATATGACCGAACATTGCACCAATTACACCAAATGGAATAACCGACATAATAATAAACGGCTGTGAGTATGAACGAAGTGGAATCGCTAACAGTGCAAAGATGATCAGCATTGATAGAGCAAAGTCACGCACTTGTTCTGCCACACTGTCCATTTCTTCTTGAATACGACCCGCTACATTACTTTCTACGCCTGGGTAGCTTTTCAGTAGGCTAGGTAAATACTCATCACGGATTTCTTTTGCAATGGCAAATGGTTCAGCTTGGTCTGTGTTAACGGCTGCCCACACATTTACCGTACGTTTAGCATTTTCACGACGAATACGGTTTACACCATCAACAATATTTACTTTAGCTACTTCAGCCAGCGGCACTTCAACTCCTGTTGGCGTAATGATACGTGCATCTGTGATGTCACTTACCGCGTTACGTGATTCACGAGGGTAGCGGATCATTACTTTAATTTCTTCACCGTCACGTAAAATACGTTGTGCTTCTAGGCCGTAGTAACTAAAGCTAACTTGTGATGCTACATCCGAGAGGGTTAAACCTAAGCTGTAAGCAAGCGGTTTAAGTTCAAGTTGTACTTCATCGGTTGCTGATTGGAGTGAGTCATTAACATCACCCACACCTTCCATGCTATTTAATTTCTCTTTTAATAGCGCAGCCACTTCTTTAAGTTTGTTGATGTCTTTACCTTCAAGGCGGAAGCTTACATCACCGTCATCGCGACCCCCATTCATGATACTGTCTTCAATATTCAGCGTTTTCACACCTGGTAATGGTGGCATTTGCTCGCGCCACATTGCACTTAACTGGAATGTATCAATAGGGCGTAAATCGGGTTCAACTAAAATTGCCATGATACGTGCGCTGGTTCTGCCGCGCAGACTAACCGATAAATCGCGGATCATCGGTTGACCATATTGCTCTTCAACTTGTTTATCGACATCTAGAATCAGTTTCTCAATTGTTTGCGCTGTTTCAAGAGTCGCTTGCTCTGATGACGATAAATTCATTTCAATTGAGATACGTGGGAAATCATGTGGAATTTTAGGGTTCGCAACAAACTTCACTAAACCACCCGCGAACATACCGCCACTGACAATCAGTACACAAATAAAACCAACAATAACGGTGTAGCGATAGTGAATACAGTGACCAATGAATGGAGTGTAATAATTATCGACAAAGTTTTTAAGTCCTTTATCCATTCCTAAGCGTAAGCGATGTAAAGGGTTTTTAGGATTCGCTGGTTTATTTTTCATTGCCGCCAAGTGAGCAGGCAAGATTAGTTTTGATTCAATCAATGAGAACACTAAACATAAGATGATCACACCGCCTATGGCTTTCGAAAACGCAGAGCCTGGGCCTGATGCCAGTGTTTGCGGTAAGAATGCGGCAATCGTGGTTAACACACCAAAGGTTGCAGGAATAGCAACACGTTTTACGCCGCGTACTACGTTATCAAGGCTGTGACCATGTTTTTCAATTTCAGAACTAGCTGACTCACCCACTACGATAGCGTCATCAACGACTATCCCGAGTACCAGAATAAATGCGAATAACGAGGCTAAGTTGATAGTGACATCTAAAAAGCCCATTGGCATCATTAAAAATGCACCTAAGAATGACACAGGTAAACCCATCATCACCCAAAATGCTAAACGAAGTGGTAAGAATAGCGCCAGTACCACCATGACTAAAATACCACCCCATACCATGTTGTCGATCATCATGTTAAGACGACCTTCAAGGTAGTAAGTTAAATCAACAATCGGAGACAGTTTTACGCCAGCCGGAAGCTGTGGTGCTTTTTCTGCTAGGTAGTTTTTTAATACCCCTGCAACTTTCGTGATGTCTTGATCTTTTGATGCATTAACTTCAAATGTTAGTGAGTTTTTACCATTGTACTTAGAATATTGCAGGCCTTCTTCAAAGCCATCATGCACAGTGGCCACATCGCCTAAGAACACTTGTGCGCCATCAGGTAAGTGTAATAATGGTAGATTTTCGAACTCTTTACCACGATACGCTTGGTTTTCAACACGCATCGAAATATAGCCATTTTCTGAGCGAATTTGACCAGCTGACATATTTGCAGAGAAGCTGCGAACGGCTGTAGCAATATCACGGAAGGTTAAACCATACTCACGTAGTTTATCTGGGCTAATTTCGATGCCAATTTCATAATTTAAACCACTATGAAATTCAACCAAGTTGATTTGAGGTAAGGCTTGTAATTCATCTTTTATGTCGTTACCAAGCTCTTTTAGTTGGTAATTTGTCATATCGCCATACAGGGCTAAGATCATTACCTCTTGCTCGTACTTATCACGACGTACAATAGGGCGTTCCATCTCAGCTGGGAAGGTATTGATTGAATCAACCTGCATCTTGATTTCATCGAGTACTTCTTGAGGGTCGTACTTTTCTTCGATTTCGATCCAAGCTTGTGAAAAACCACGGTTTGAATAGGTAATTAAGCGTTTAATGCCTTCGAGCCCTTCTAAAGACTCTTCGACCTTGATGGTGATCCCTTCTTCAACCTCTTGCGGCGCTGCACCCGGATAAACAGCTTGAATGCTGATCCAGTTGCTTTCAAATTGCGGGAACATTTGTTTACGGATAGACATTGCCGTTAACAAACCGCCCACTAAGATAAAAATCATAAGCAAATTTGCAGCAACCGGGTTGCGTGCAAACCAGGCAATAAGCCCTTTTTCTCTGTGCGTGGTCATGGCTTATTCCTCTTTTAACGCTAACTGCGTTGTTGGCGCATTAAGCTTTGCATTATCAAGCTTGACTGCCATGCCTTCAGTTGGGTATTCAAGTGCCGAGGTAATCAGTTGCTCACCATTAGCAAGGCCATTGTCGGCGATCACCATGCCATTTTGTTCTCGCACTATATTAAGTGTTTTAAACGAGAGTGTTTCACCGTCTTGTAACACGGCGACTTTGCTGTCTTTTACTAAGTGATGCGGTACCACAATCGCGTTGTCCAGCGCACGACCTTGAATGGTTGCATTTATGTATGAACCGAAACGTAGTGGTTGTTTTTGCTCATAAGGTGTTGCTACTTGCGCTACCAAATAATTCATGCGGCTGCGTTGGTCAACAACCCCTTCGCTACGTACAATAGTCGCTTGCCATGTAGTTTGTTTACCCGCAAATTCAGCGTTAATTGATACGCTGGCGCCAATACCTTGATTATTTAGGTATTGCAGATCTTTATCTGCTACAGGTAAACGAATTTCAGCCAGTGACGTCGAGCTTAGGCTACCAAAACTGTTACCTGGGTTTACCACACTGCCTAAACTAATTAAGCGCTCGTCGATAATCGCATCATAAGGCGCTTTAATGTAAGTGCGCTCAAGATTACGTTTAGCGCGTTTTACACTGGCTTGTGCAGCGCGGTAACTTGCAAGTTTTTCAGCAAGTTGTGGTTTACGTAGATATAGCTCAGATGGAATAACTTGGTTTGAGTCACCTTTGATGCGATCCCATTCGGCTTGTGCAACTGACACCTGAGCACGTTCAATCTCAAGTGCTGAGCTTGCTTGCGCTAGTCCCGCTTCTGCTTCAATGAGTGCAGCTTCGTAATCATTTGGATCAATTCGTGCTAGAATGTCGCCTTGCTTAACAAATCCACCTTGTACAAATTGTTCTGATAACGACACAACCTGACCGCTCACTTGCGCAACAAGCTCAGTTTGGTTTTTAGGTTTAACGATACCGTATGATTTTACATCGAGGGTAATGGCGTCAAAGCTTAACGGTTTAATTGATACAAGCGGTCGCAGATCTTGTTCTGGTTTTTCGACTGGCGGTTGCTTCATTGAGGCAAATGCGAATGCCATTCCAAGTCCGCCGACTAATACGGCGATAGGGAGAATGATTTGTTTTTTACTAGCCACGGGATAGTCCCTCACGGTTGACGGTAATTAAAAATAAATTTGTTAGGCTAAGCATACGCAATAAAGTGTTTACAAGGCGTTTGAAGATGTAACAAACCATTACACATATTACAAAGACGCTACAAAGGTTCTATAAGAGGTACTCAATGACAGATAAAATGGCATGTAGATTAGGCTGTGGCGCCTGTTGTATTGCACCCAGTATTAGCTCACCGATACCAGGAATGCCAAACGGGAAAGCGGCGGGAGAGCGCTGTATTCAACTCGACGATAATAACCTATGTAAATTATTTGGTGATGAATCAAGGCCTAAGGTGTGTAGTGACTTTTCTGCTACCATCGATGTATGTGGCACCACTAACGAACAAGCACTGTATTTAATTACTGAACTTGAACAGATGACTTAAAAAAGATTAAACCTTTAACACTTTTTAACGGTTGCTGGGATCAGTTGTGTTTTATGGCTAAAGTTTTCTTCATGTTATTTAAAAATAATAAAGAACGACTTGTCTGTTTTAGAATACAAGAAACAATACTTGCGAAATTAACTATGAAAATACATGTAATCATCTATCTGATGTTAGCAAGCTCATTTACTTATGCAATACCACTGCAAGTCAAACTTGATCACAGCTCAGAAACGCAATTGCATACTAATCAACAACTCGTTGATGCATTAAAATCAAATAATAAAGACCAGTTTTTAAAAGCGCTAGCTGCTGGGGCTGATCCAAATTATCAAATTAATCAATCGAGTAGTGTTTTAAGCTTAGCCACGATTAATCTCGACTCTAACTTTTTAAGTGAGCTACTTCAAATGGGTGGAAATCCCAATAGTTACAGAGTGTCTGCAAAACGAAATTTAATATTTGAAGTATTAGGGCCAGATAGAATAGAGCACCTAAGAACTTTACTTAGGTTTTCTCCAAAACTAGATGTTAAGGATGGTACAGGCTCAACACCAATAATATATGCTGCGATATTGAGTAACTACACTGCGATGAAATTACTAATTGAAAAAGGCGCTGACACGTCACTCAAAAATAATTTTGGCTATGATGCTTTAAAGATCTTAGAAGATAACTCCACTCGAGAATGTCATCAGTCTGAGTGCTCGCAACTAAATGAAGTGAAACAGATTATTATGAAATAATTAATCGTTCTCAACGAAAAATGCCAGTCAATTGACTGGCATTATTGTTTTTGCTTACCACGTGTAGGTAGCGCTAAGAGTATATTGCTCGCCGCGACCAGGGGTACCCGGGACTTCTTCGAATGATTCATCCCAAATGTTGTCAGCTGCAAAGGTTACAAACACATTATCAAGCTGGGCTGGGGTAAATTTTAGCGTTAACTGCGTGAAGAAGGCTTCATCATCAGAGCTACGTAGGCGGTTATTGTGTTGCTTACGCCATTCGTTATCGATACGCAGCTCAAGCACATCCATTGGTTGCCATACTGCACCCAGTGTTACACGGTGATCAGGGTAGTTAAGCGCATAAAAGCTCGCATCAATATCTGCCGTGCCATAGTCTTCTGACTTTTCTAAATAGGTGTAGCTGGCAATCAACTCAGTGCTTTCAAACGATTTATTCGCTAAAAACTCAACGCCCAAGGTGTCTATATCAACCGGGTTTGCAAAACGTGCTGAGGTTGCATCAAAGCGATATGTCCAATCCGTAAGGTTTTTATCTTTACGGTAGAAAATAGCTGAATCTAAACGCCATGAAGACTGTTCAATCAGTAAACCTAATTCAAGGTTATCGGTGGTTTCGCGCTCAAGGCTGTAGTTACTTCTGAATAATCCGCCCGTTTCGCTGCCGCCAATAGCGGTATAACCGGGAACTTGTGTTGCCTCGGCGTATGACGCATACCAAGTATGTTCACTGCCATTTTGATTAGCTACTTTAAGGCTGGCATCGGCAATAAATGAGGTATCTGAGCTATCACGGTTGGTATCATCAAATGCAGCACCAACACGTAAAGTAAGCTCTTTGTTTGCTGTAAGGGCTGATTTGTACTCAGGCAAGATACTTAGCTTAGTGTAATTACGTGATGTAAAATTGTTTTCAAGAGATGTTGATTCAATTTCATCAGCAATAAATTGCCCAGCATAATTAATTGCATAGCGGTCATTTAAACGGTGACGTCCAGAGAGTGCTAATGACTTAACTGTGGTTTCGTGAAACGCTTCAAAAATAGCTGGGTTTTCACGAGACAAAACATAATGGTCGTTATGTTTACGATAATAGCCAGTCACTTCAAAGGTATTGCTCTCACCATACATTTGTTTGTGATTGAGCATGAAAAGCTTGGTTTCAAGGTCTTCGGTTTCATTAAAATTAAATGGCGTGTATAGATTTGGCCAACCAAAAAACTTCTCTTGGCGCCCGAACATTAAATCGGTTTGCGAGGTAGAGCTTGCAATTTGAACGCGTGCTGAGGCACGTTCAAAGTCGTGGTCGCCATTATCAATTGAGCCATCGCTTTTTGAGTGCGAGTATTCACCCTCAAAACCTAATCGCCAATCAGGTTTACTATCCAGCTTTTGGCTATGGGCAGCATGAATGCTTTGTAAATTAAAGCCATTCGTACCTGTGCCAAGTGAAACGCTGCCAGTGCTTGTGATAGGGCGCCAGCCAAATGAAACCGTGCCAACCGAGCTATTCATACCATAAAGGGCATTATCAGCCCCTGTAAGCACTGAAGGGCCTGTTAGCATCTGTGGGGCAATAGGAATTTCAGCAAAGTAGTGACCAGATTGAGGGTCAAATAATGTACTGCTACCGACACGAAAGCCAGTATTTTCGAAGATACCACCACGAATAGTGACATCAGCTTGAGCTTCAGCCATATTGCGTGATTGCAAATCGACACGTGGGTCATATTCTAAGTTTGATACCGGCGCATCAAAAGTACCAACCGGTTCTTTATTTGCGGTTGCTGAAACTTCAACGGTGATTTGTTCAATATTGTTGGTGTCTTCTGCTAGTACTGAGCAAGTGACGAATAATGCGGGAAGTGTAAGCTGTACTGCGCGTACCATCTAAAACTCTCTTGATTTTGTTTAATCTGGGTAGTGGGCTAGTTAGGCGCACTGAAAATTGCGGGTATTGTATCTGAATCACTGAGTTATACCACTCCAACCAGATTTCAGCAGGCAATAAAAAACCGCGCTAAGGCGCGGTCTTTTAACTAAAACGGTGTTTAGTTTTGATTAATAGATTGCGGTGGGAAGTTACTTAGAATGTTAGCAACCGTTTCTTTGATAACTTCAGTGCGCTTTTCAGGTGATTGATTTTTTTGCAAACGACCTTCTTTAGCACCACGCCAAACTAATTGGTTAGAAGCACGGTCAACTACGTCTAGAATTAACGTACCCACTTCATATTCGCGAGTGGTGGTTTGCGTGTTATAACCCATACCCCAGTAATTCCAGCGTGCACCGTAACCTACGTTAAAGGTATCAACATCAATTTTTGTATCAACTGAGGCATGATAGTTAATCAGTACATCTGCTTGTGCTAAATCAACTAGCTTCATACCGCTTTTTTCAAGTTCAGCATTAACAGCTTCACGAACGCGTTTTTCCATTAAAGGACTAATTTGGTAGTTCGCTACGTTTTTAGTCAAGCTGGCATTAGGTACCCAAGAGAAGGTTTTATAATTACTAAAATCTGCTGATTTGTCGTAATCCCAATCAGGCGTTTTAGCGCAAGCCGCTAAAAATAATACAGCCGTCGCGATTAATAAGTTCTTCATATTGTTTGCTCCTTGGCAAAATTTCCACTACTTGATTGATAACATAACACAAATAATACTCAACTGAATGATTATTTAAAAAACTATGGCACATTTACAAAAAAGTACTGTAATAGTTTGTAATTAAGCAGTGTGTTCCACTTCTATCCAATCTCTTTCATCGACCCAGTTTTGTGCACCATCTTTAACAGTACGAATAGGGACGATGTAATCACAGCTAACTTGTGGTTTAACTGAGGCAAAAATCGGCACAAAGCCAAAGCTTAGCGCTGTTTCGATAATTGCTTTTTGGTTTTGTGGGTCGATATCGGCTGCTTCATCGATATAAATCGGAATACGATACAAGTTTTGTTCTTGGTCGCTTAATAAGTAACGAATAAACAGCATGCCACACAGTAGCTTAATGGTAATACGAGTACCGTTAGAGCCGGCTGAATCGATTTTTTCGAAGTGTTCAGTTTCGCCAGCACGGTTTACTACCTCAAAACGAATATCAAATAAATCGGTCAGAGTTAAACCGGCTTTTTCTGAGGCAAGCTTAATTAAATGATCTTTCGCTTCATTTACCGCAGACTCGCTATAAGGCTCTTGGCTTAATAGGTCTAGGGTATCGCCTTGCTCAAACTGATTTGAGGTACTGATAATTGTATCAATGCTATCAACCAGCATCTTGCGCGGAATAACATTAATTTTGAATGCTTGAAGGTTAGAGATACGGTGCTGACTAATTCCTTTATTAAAGCTATTCATTTCTCGGCGCAGGCGGTCTAAGTCTTCGCGCAAGCCTTTAATAGTAGCGGCTACTTCGGTTAACGCAACGCGGCCTTGACGCTCAACGGCATCGCGCTCGTTGTCGATGTTATGAAACGCGCTAATAAGCTTTTCGTATTTAGTAAACTCATCGTTTTCGTTATCAAATTTAGTAATACCCGCATTGTAAATATGTAGGTAGGTATTACGTACGTTGATATCAAAGTTACGTAACTCTTGGCAGTCTTTATTGAAGTGGTGAATAAGATCGCTCAAGTTATCAAAATCAATAGTGATTTCAATCATGTATGGAGTCACTTTACCTGAGTAAACATCAAGGGTGTGATCGATACGTTCAGATTTAACTTGGCGTAAACGATCAGCTTGGCGGGCAAGCAGATCTTTTTTCGACTTGATAATTGAACGACGGTCGCTGATTGAGCCACTGTTCTTTTGAATGTCTTGCAGGTAGTCGTCAACTTGTTCGCGCTCTGCATTTAATTGCTCTTTTAGCATGGTTTGTGCATCGACAGATTGCTGCATGATTTCAAATTGTTCAAAGCGTTTTAATGCTTCTTCTGAGGCCATTAGCTCATCATATAAGGCATCTTTTTCTTTTTGCTTTTCGGCGACATTAGCAGCAACTTCGCGTTGTTGTTTAAACTCTTTTAGTGAGTTTTCTAGGGCAGCGAGTTGCGCGGTTAATTGCTCTTTATTTTCGCCCGTTTGCATTTGCACTGGGCTTAGCTTTTTAAGTTTAATCGTCGCGCCAGGAAGAGTTAGTACACCGCCTTTCACATTTGCCGATAACTGCTCTAAGAACTCACCAAAGGCATCTTCGTCTGTGATCTCAACATCACCATTGCTGGTGGTGGCAAACGATAATATATCTGGGTTTAGAATACGCGAAATCTCTTCAACTTCTTTTAAAGATAAATCTTCACGCATACGGGTGAATAAATTGAACTCAAGGTTCTTCAGCTGTAATTTTAAGCTCTTAATTTGCTTTTGTGTTTCGCTAATACGGTAATCAAGCGTGTGCAAGCTTTGCCCTTGGGCACTGCTTAATGAATGAGATAGCGATTCATAATCTTGTTTAAGCTGTGTAAGGCTTACTTTTAGGGTGGCTTTATTAACTAATTCAAACTCAGATTTAAGCGCTCGATAATCTAAAAACCATTGTTCAATTTGAGTTTGTTTACGCTCAATATCACGGGATTGCTGAATATACAGCTGCTGCTTTTGTTCGAACTCGTGCTTTTCGTGTTCGATATCCTCAAGGGCAATATTTAGCTCAGAGAGTTGCTCTTGTTGATAGGTTTCAAAGTCAATCAGTGCTTGGTCAATTTTTGGCGCATAGGCAGCAAGTTTACCTTTTAAAACCGTTTGGTTTTCAAGCATAGATTCAAGAGCTGCGATTGGCTCTTGCATTGACTCAAGGGCTTTTAATTCACGTTTAGCGCGATTCACTTTATCAAATGAACGTCGCCATACTTCATAAAAATCAACCCGTGAGTTTGACATATGGCGCTCAAATACGCGTAACATAAAGCGTTTAACATCGCTGGCACCTAACTTATGCAAGTTAAGGATACGGCGGAATATTTCTTTGTAAATCGCGGAGTCTTGCACGTTATTGAGGGGGATCATTTTTAAGTTGATATCGCCATCAAATGGGGTTGCGCCGCCAGTGAGTAGGGCGTTTAGTTCTTGCGCTTTTAATTCAATTGGATTGAAACCTTGCTCTTTTAAGTGATTAAAAAGCTTGGTGAATTTTACAATAGTTTTGCCTTGAGTGTAGTGATCAAGGTTCAACTTACCTTGGTAGCAAAAAAACTGATGCGCGTAACCAGCAATTTTACCAAGGCCAGCAACACCAATCACCACAGGGCCATTAGGTAGGTCAGCTTCGAGTAAAATATAGGATTGATCTGATGAAAAGTAGAATTTTCGGGTTTCGTCTAAATCGTGGCCATCCCATTCTGTTAGACGTAAATCATTGATCAATGGAAATTGCAGGGCATTAATTACCGAGCTTTTACCGGTATTATTAGGTGCACAGATTGAACTACTTTTATCCAGCGGGATCACGCATTTTGCATAGCCAGCGGTATTTAAAAGCGCAAGTTTGCTGAGTCCGTATAGGCTTTGGCTTTGCATTATTCGTCATCTCCTAGGTAGGTTTCTTCGTTTACTTCCATTAATGCATCGATATAACGATAAATAGGTGCTTGCAGCATAAAGCCGTTTTCTACTTCGCGAGCAAGACCTAAACGCACCATACGTAGGTAAACGTCTTTGCGTAAATCTGAGCCTGAGAAGATTTCTAATTGATCAAACAGGTGCTTGTTGATTTGCACTAAGGTTTGCATCAGTTCAAGGTCGTTTACTTCGTCAAACAAGGCACGCATTGGATCTTTACCAGTATTGGCATAGTGCTCAATCAAGATGTAGATAGTCAGTGCGATGGCACGCGAAATTTTACCCATATTTGGGGTGCTTTCGTCGCTTCCAAAATAGTAAAAGCCACGGCTATCATGTTGTAGGTCGTGGCCAAGGGCGTTAAATAACGCGCGATAAGCATCAATGTGTTGATCAAGCTCTTGCCACATCAGCGTGTCTTGTTCGCTAATGTGGTAGCCTGATGTGAGCTTTTTATTAATAGCTTGCAGATGCGTTAAATCATCTAAATTAATATCTGTCATGGTTATTGCTCTGTTGCTTTTTTATCGTCAGCAATCGATGAGTTAAATGGGTAAAGAGAGAAGTGTTGCTGGGCAATTTTTATTTTTACTTTCTCTTGGCTTTGGCTGATTTCAAGGTCGCCATCGCTAATCAATTTTTGATACAAGAACAGCATTTCGTCAGCCTCAAGATCTGGGTAGCTTTCATCTAAGAAACTAAGCAGCGGCTGAGCTTTTTTGCTGGCTTTTTTAAAGCGTTTTCTAAATTGTGTTTTAACATCGTTGTAATCAGGAATATGCGGGCTTTGATAGGCGGGCACATCATCATGTTCAGGAAGCTGATATTCATCGTGCTCAAAGTCAACTAAGCCTGCCATATAGGCCACGATATGACGTTGCTGACCAAGTGAAAAACGTTGTGCGTCTGAAACAAAGTTAGGCTGTACTGCACTTAACATGTTATCGACGCCATTTTTACGCACTAAACCAAGCACTTTAGCCGCTTGGCGAGTAATTAGGTTGTTACGGCGTAACTCTTCCCGTAGCGGCATCAGCATATCGGCGCTTTTACGTAAACTTTCACGACCAACTAAATGCATTTCTAAAATACGGGTACGTAATTGTTCAAGCATGCGCTTGTCTTGATATGACTTACCTAGGCGATCAATTTGCTCTATTTGCGTGCTAATTTGCGCTTCGATGGTATTAAAGCAAGCGTGGAAGTCACCACGAATATCCACCATTTCAAGCATAGGCTCAATGTATTCATCGAATGCTTCAATTACTGCTTGATAGCGTTTTTGCAGTGATTGTACCGCGTTATCAGCTTTTGCTTGCTCAACAATATTTAAAATCGCGTTTTCATTGTGGGCAAACAATTTCATTATTTTGCGTACCCGATCATCCATAATACGGCTGAAGCGACGAAGCTCATCGTAATCTTCAATTTCACCCGCTTTAGCAAGGCGATTACCAAGGCGAGCTAAATCATCAACAAGCACACTAATTTCTTGGGCAAGACCTAGGTGTTCTTCTTGTAGTAAAAAAGTCGCAAAATCGGCGATTGCACGGTTAATTTCTAACTGCGATGATTTTGCCAGTGGAATGATAATATCTTGATTCAATAAACGATTTGTTTCTTTATAAATGCGTTCATTTGACCAGGAAGGTTGTTTTTGTTTTATCGCATTTTGTACGTCTTTTAAGCTGAAATCAGCCATCTTAAAACGTTTAAATAGCAGTTCTAACACCCCCCAATGTTCAGTAAGGGTATTTAATAACTTTTTAGCTGGGATCATAAAGCTCCAGTAAATTCAGACTTTGGTGTTAGCGATTAGTAGTAAATTATGTAATTGAGAATAGTTTTATGCTTTCTATGCTGCTAGAATCCGCGCCGAAACACTCGACTTACAATTTTTACATTTTTATAAAGGTTGTTCAAACACCATGGTAACCCCACTTATCCTAACCCTGATAGCGGTGGCATTTTTGCTTATCGTTATAGAGGATATTATCCATGTAAACAAGGCCAAAACGACGCTTTTTTTTGGCACTTTATGCTGGATTATCTTATTTATCTCTCCAATTCATGGGCAAAGCCCAGAAACCATACAACACCAACTGGATCACAACATTTTAGAGATCGCGACTTTGTGGCTATTTTTAATGGCTGCAATGACCTTTGTAGCGTATTTAAACTCTAAAGGCTTTATCCAGAATATTGTTCATAAAATTATGCCAAATCAAATCAGTGAACGAAAGCTGATGTTTCTGATTGGTGGCTTTGCATTTTTATTCTCATCAATATCAGACAACATAACCGCGACTTTAATCTCGCTTGCTGTGGTGATGTCGCTGAAATTAGATCCTAAAAAATTAATAAAATATGCAACCTTAATTGTATTTAGTGTTAACTCGGGTGGGGTATCGCTGATCACCGGTGATGTTACGACCTTGATGATTTTCTTAGATGAAAAAGTGACGATAGGACACCTGTTGTTGTTGATTGTCCCTGCGCTTTCAAGTGTGGCACTGTTAGCAGCGATGCTATCGGTGGGTATGTCGGGTAATGTAGTATTTGAAAAACAAACCGCGCGTCGAATTGAAAAAACAGATATAACCATTGCGGTTATCTTCTTCTCGACGATTATTGCCACGTTAACTTTAAGCGTACTTTACAGTGTACCACCGCTATTAACCTTTTTATTTGGTTTATCACTGATGTTTTTGGTTGCACAATTCTTAATGCGCAAAAAAGACGTTAACAAAAAAATCATCGATTATATACGTGAAATTGAATACGACACCTTATTGTTCTTCGTTGGTGTGTTATTGCTGGTTGGCGCATTAAAAGAAGTTGGCATGCTTGCTAAATTTACTCACTTATATGAGTTGATGGCACCGGAATATGCCAACTACTTGATGGGGCTATTATCAGCAGCGGTAGATAACGTACCTCTGACTGCAGCACTTTTAAAAGCTGATATTGTGATGAGCCCTCAGCAATGGCTGTCGTTTACTTACGCAACTGGGGTAGGTGGCTCAATGCTTATAATCGGCTCTGCGGCAGGTATTATTGCCATGAGTAAGGTTAAGGCACTGACCTTTATGAGCTATCTTAAAATGTCGGTTTATTTATTAATTGCTTATACCGTTGGTTATTACGGTTCGCACTTAGCGGGCAGTTTAATTTCATAAAACAACTTGACAGCTAGACGTCTAAACGTTAACTTTCGAAGCCTGCTTTTAACTGCAGGCTTTGTTATTTTAACCAGGTGTTAACTTAACATTCAGAAGAGGTGCGATACTTAGGTAATTAATGTGAGGTGACGAACGCCGATGACCATTAATGAGGGAAGTACTCGCCGAGAAAATTAACCGGACGTCACGGTTATTTTTCGGTTTATGGGGCTGAATCCTCAAAACTGTCACCAAACTAGGTGGAGAGCTTCTGGCATGGACTACTCTTTATTTTCAAAGCACCCCCTTGCCGAGTTCTTCTTGAATTACTGTGGATAGTTTTCCACAAAAGGAGACGACATGAATACCCAATTAGCCGCCAACACAAAATCAGATTACGTTGTTGCAAAATTTGGTGGCACCAGTGTAGCTAACTTTGATGCTATGAGCCGCTGTGCAGAAATCGTTTGTGCTGATAATCAAGTACGTATAGTTGCTGTGAGTGCCAGTGCGGGCGTGACAAACCATTTAGTTGCATTGTGTAAACGTGATTTGAGCGCGGCTGAGCGTGATGAACATATTACTGGCGTAGTCGCCATACAAGAAGCAATCTTGGCAGAGCTGTCGCTTGATGCTGATTTAGCACATGGCTTTAATGAAACGCTTAAGGCTTTTCAAAATCTAGCGTCAGAAGGCGCAAAGTCAGTAGCTGAGCAAGATGAGCTACTGAGCTTTGGTGAGCGTTTCTCATCGTATTTGTTTACTCAAGTGTTACGTGGCCAAGGTCTTGATGCGGTGCGTTTTGATGTTCGCAAAGTGCTAAAAACAGATAGCCAATTTGCTAAAGCTACCCCAAATGTTGCAGCAACCGCTGCGGCAGCTAAAGAGCATTTAGTACCGCTACTTGATGATCAGGTTGTGGTAACCCAAGGCTTTATTGGTAGCAATGAACACAATCAAACGACTACTTTAGGCCGTGGTGGTTCAGATTACAGTGCTGCATTACTCGCTGAAGCAATTAACGCAAAAAGCGTGCATATTTGGACCGATGTAGTCGGTATTTTCAGTACTGATCCGCGTTTATGCGCTAAAGCAAGCCCAATTGCACGCTTAAGCTTTGATGAAGCGGCAGAAATGGCAACGTTTGGTGCAAAAGTACTGCATCCTGCTACTATTTTACCGGCAAGCCGTAGCCACATTAGTGTGTTTGTTGGTTCAAGCCGTGAGCCGCAATTAGGTGGTACATGGATTGAAAAAGAAAAGTCTCAGCAACCAGGTATTCGTGCGGTAACACAGCGTAAAAACCAGATTCTATTAACGGTTAAAAGCCCAGAAATGCTCCTTGCGAGCGGTTTCTTAGCCCGTGTATTCACCATTTTAAGCGAATTTAATATTTCGGTTGATTTGGTTACTACTTCTGAGATCAGTGTTGCAATTACGTTGGATAACGCACCGAATGCATCACGTCCAGAGCTTGATCAAGCCTGTTTAGATAAGCTTTCTGAATTTTGTCATGTATCGGTTGAAAATAACTTAACGCTGGTGGCTTTAATTGGTTCTGAAATTCAATTACGTCAGCAAGAAATGAACTTAATGCAGGTATTAAGCGATTTTAATATTCGTTTAATTTGCCACGGTGCAAGTAAACATAACCTGTGCTTCTTAGTTGAACAAAGCGAGTCAGATTATGTAGTTCAGGCTATCCACAGCCGACTATTAGAAAGCCAAGTCGCGGCGTAAGTCACTAAAGTTAATAAAAGAGCACTGCCAGTCAGTGCTTTTTTGTGCCACAACACTTATATCAAAGCCTTCAATAGAGTTGCTACTCGCGCTGAAATCATGTTTGTTCAATTCTTCGAATATATTAGGAGCAAGTAGTTTCGCAATAGGCTGAGCACTTGCTTTGGCAAGCGCTTCTTTTAATGTCCAAATTCTAAAAAAGCACTGTGCCTGTTCATTGGATGTGTCAAAACGGCTAATGAAGTCAACTTCATCGTGATGATAAAAATGCTTGGCGAGTTTGATAAAAGGGCGAGGCTTACTGCTTTGTTCAATATCAAAACCAAATAGCTGCTGTTCTGGGTTAAGAGCTGCGCCAATTAAACCATTTGAATGTGATAAACAGGTCCACACAGGTTCTCTAACCGGGGTATGTAATTTTAGCTTGCTGTCTTTGTCATCAAACTGGCTCGATATTTCACTGAGCGCTAAATCATCATGAGGGTAAGCATGTTGATACAAATACTTTAACGTGAGGCGAGTCGCTAAGTACTCTTGCTTTGCATTAGGCACTTTGCGTTTTTCAAGCACACTTAACTCAAACTCACTAAGTAATTTATCAAGGGGTAAACTTGCAACATCAATACCTGTTGCATCCATAAGCATGATTTTTTTGGCCGTTGTTTGGCACTGCTGTTCAATGATAAGGGTGTTCGAAAAGTAGTGACTGCTCATGGTATAACGCTTACACGGGGCTTGAATTTAGTTTTGTTTATTTTTACAGCAAATGCACTTTTATAGGCACGAACAAACGCAAATAGTTTACGCAGTTGACTGTAATTATGGTTTAATGAGGAAAAATAATAACAGATTTGTAGATGTATGGCACAAGTTCGTGACGGCTTTCAAAGCCGATTAGGTTTCGTTTTAGCAGCTTCTGGCGCGGCGGTAGGTTTAGGTAATATTTGGGGCTTTCCAACACAAGCGGCAAACCATGGCGGCGGTGCATTTTTACTTGTTTATTTCATTGTTATTTTCTTATTAGCGCTTCCAGCTCTTTATACTGAGCTGTACTTAGGCCACCAAGCGCAAGCTAATCCGGTAAAAGCATTATCTAGTGCATGGCAAGACACAGCACCTAAAGTGGGCGCTGCAGCTGGCTATATTGGCCTCTTTGGTGCGATTGTGATGCTGAGCTTTTATTCGATAGTTGCAGGGTGGATGCTCGCTTATGCGCTCGAGCCAGTCGCAAGCTTCTTTGGTTTTACTGAGTTAAGTAACTTTTTGCACAGTGACTCCATGGCGCGCAATTTTGTGTTTACGCCACTGATGCTTATTCTTACTGCGAGTATTATTTTAAAAGGTGTTAAATCAGGTATCGAAACTTGGTCACGCCGCTTGATGCCATTATTGCTAGTGTTATTAGTGGCGTTAATTGCTTATATCGCGACCCTAGATGGTGCGATGGATGGTTTTGCAGCTTACTTAGTGCCAGATTTTAGTCAAATTCTTGATGCCAACTTAATTATTGCGGCAATGGGACAAGCGTTCTTTTCATTGTCGTTAGGTGTTGGTTGTATGATGGTTTACGGCTCATATTTAAAACCAGATGCCAACCTGCCGAAACTTACTGGAACCGTGGCACTGCTAGATACCGGTGTGGCTTTTTTAGCAGGTTTATTGATTATTCCGGCTATTTTTGTTGCTCAACATAACGGTGTAGAGGTATTTAGTGGCGGTAAATTGGTTGGTGAAGGGCAGTTAATCTTTGCGATTTTACCTGAACTGTTTAGCACGATGGGTCAAGTGGGTTTACTCGTTGGCTTATTATTCTTTGTATTAATGTCGATTGCCTCAGTGACATCAACTATTTCATCGACTGAAATTCCAGTAGCATTTTTGGTTGAGAATCACAGTGTAGAGCGCAAAAAAGCGACCTTATTTGTAACCCTAATCGTGTTTATTGCTTCATCACTGATTATCTTAAACTTTGACTGGTTATTTGGTTTAGTCATTATGGTACTTACACAGTACCAATTACCTTTGATGGGGCTGTTCTATTTCATTACTGTTGGCTGGTTATGGCAGCGTGGTAATAAATTGCATCAAGTATCGAGCGGCCCTCATTATTGGTTTGCCCAGTACATTCGCTTTATCTGCCCGTTATTAATGACGGCGGTATTCGTGAACGTGGCGTTGTTGAAATAGAAACTCGAGTTGCTAGTTACAAGTTTCTAGTTTCAAGGTGAAAGAAAAAAGTAAAAGGCGTGGGGTTTAAACCTCACGCCTTTTACTTTAAAGACTTGTATCTGAGTAACTTTAAATTTATGTAAAACCACAGCTGAGTAATTTATAACCTATTGACAAATTAAATGCGAAAATTTACGTTTAAGAAATCTTAATAATTAAGGGACTAATTATGAATATAAATAAGATTATGCTGGTTGCAATTTTTATATTTATTACATCGATTTCTTTTTCAGCTAAAAGTTTAGAAATATTTTTTTCTAACGAACTAAAACTCAATATTAACCCTCATAAAGTTGCCCATAATGGTAATTTAATAATTTTAAAATTTGATGATTTTGTGTTAACACATGAGATAGTTGATCCCAAAAATTTCATACCAACAGTTGATCTTACTGGCAATACTGAAACTTTTATGAGTTCACTTTTTGATATTAAAACTCGACAAGAGCTACCAATTTGGTTAGCTAAACTATCTGAGAGTACGTCTGCTTCATTCAACATTGAGTCAAAAAATACTTACATTGAAGATTTAGGTAAAATCAAACTTTACTCTAGTTATAATGATAATGAAGAGCATGGAGTTATATTGATTTTGAATGGTGGTGAGGTGCATTGGTTTTCAGTGATGGGAGAAAAAAACGATTTTAACAATATCGTCAAATTATTGAAGGAATAGACAAATGGAATTGAATAAAATAGAGCAAGAAAATCTAAAAGCTTTCTTAGCGTCAGTTTATGGTAATCAAGCTCGTAGTTGGGAAATGAATGATGAAGTCTTTAATCAAACCATATATATGCTTCAAGAGTCTAATAAATGCACTGATTTAATGGACTTTGTTCCAAGACCAATGCCTTTGGGAGCAAACCCAATTAGCTATATAAAAAAAACTGCACGTAATATTTTATTACGAAAGCTTAAGAACAGCAAAAATCAATATAAGGTATGTGTATCAACCTCAGCGGCCAAATTTAAGACGAAGTTAGTATTAGCTGGACTCGGCTTTTAGAAACTTAATAAAGCCAAGCCAGTTTAATTTTTTGATAACTGGCTTTAAATTTAATAATGTTTAATTCACTTCGTTAGTTAATGGTAAGCCTTGGCTTATTTCATTAGCACTTTGTAATGTAGTGCAGGCTATTTCGCTAAGTGCTTCTTGGGTGAAGAAGCCTTGGTGGCCTGTGACTAACACATTCGGAAAGCTAATAAGGCGTGAAAAAATATCGTCTTGCATGATTTCTTCACGGTGATCTTTAAAGAATAACTCTGACTCTTGCTCGTATACATCTAGGCCTAGGTGTCCAAGCTTTTTAGACTTAAGTGCTTGAATACATGCTTGGCTATCGAGAAGTGCACCGCGAGAGGTGTTAATCAGCATGACACCGTCTTTCATCCTCTTAAATGCGTTAGCATCAATTAAATGATGGGTGTGCTCGTTGAGCGGGCAGTGCAATGAAATGACATCACTTTGGGTAAGCAATGTGTCTAAATCGCATAGGGTGTAAGGGCCTTCACCAGCCATAGGGTCGCACACGAGCACCTTAGCACCAAAGCCATTTAAGATATTAACCAGTGCTAAACCGATTTTGCCACAGCCTATTATCCCAATAGTTTTTTTAAACAGATTAAAACCGAGTAAACCGTTTAAATCAAAGTTGCCTTCACGTACTCGGTTAAAGGCTTTATGGGTTTTTCGGTTGAGCGTTAGCATGAGTGCAATACAATGCTCTGCTACTGCTTCTGGGCTATATGCAGGGACGCGGCAAACCTTGATGTTATGCTCTTTGGCAGCATCAAGGTCAACATTATTAAAGCCTGCACAGCGTAATAAGATTGCTTTTATACCGACAGCCGCCATATCAGCAATGACGTGTTTGTCGACCGTATCGTTTACAAACACGCACACGGCATCAAAACCTTGGCAAAGGGGTGTGGTATTGCTGTTCAAGGATTGCTCAAAATAACTGAGCGAAACAGACTCAGCGTATTCAGTTAGATTCCTTTCAAAAAACGGTTGCTCATACTTTTGCGCACTGAATAAGGCCAGTTTCATCATTTAAATTACTCTCTATCACCATTTTGAGGGTTTCGGGCTTGGTGCGCGGGGCATATCGCGCAACAAGTTGACCCTCTGAGTTTATAAGAAATTTGGTGAAATTCCATTTAATTGCGCGGTTTTGCGCAATTCCACGGGTATGGCACTTTAAATAATTAAATAAAGGGTGAGCGTCAGGCCCGTTGACTAACACCTTGTTAAAAATAGGAAAGCTGACATCAAAGTGTTGCTGATAAAAGGCTTTAAGTTCATTGCCTTCAAGTGGCTCATTATGGCCAAATTGATTACAGGCAAAACCGAGTACGGTAAATCCTTGCTGTTTATATTCTTGATAGAGTTTTTCAAGGCTTGCCATTTGCACTGAAAAATTACATTTGCTAGCAATATTGACGATAAGCGCTGTTTTTCCTTGTAGCGATTCAAGGCTGAAGTTTTCACCAGATGCAAGCTGGGCATTGAAACGATATATACTATCCATGTTTTACCTGTGTGTTTTTAAACGGTTTAAATGAACTTTTTTTCATTCGCTTTTTAGTTATTCGGTTGAGATAATGAAATTGTTACTAATTTATCACTCAAATAGGTCAGTTTTATGTCAATGAAAGTCGCCTTCATCGGATTAGGTGTAATGGGTTACCCAATGGCGGGTCACCTTGCCAACGCAGGTCACAGTGTGACAGTTTACAACCGCACAACGGCTAAAGCGCAAAAGTGGGTATCAGAATATCAAGGTGAACACGCTGAAACGCCAAGTGAAGCCGCAAAAGGGGCTGATATCGTTTTCATGTGTGTAGGCAATGATGATGATTTACGTTCAGTTGTTTATGGTGAAAATGGTGTGCTGGCAAGCATGCATGAGGGCAGCTATTTAGTTGACCACACTACAACATCAGCTGAAGTGGCACGTGAAGTGGGTGCTCAAGCGAAACTACAAGGCATCGCATTTTTAGATGCACCGGTTTCTGGCGGTCAAGCTGGGGCAGAAAATGGGGTATTAACCGTGATGGTTGGTGGCGACGAAGCTGATTTTAATGTTGTTCAACCTGTCATGGCTGCTTTTAGTCGTTTTAGCCAATTATTAGGTGAAGTAGGCTCTGGTCAACTTTGTAAAATGGTAAATCAAATTTGTATTGCGGGTGTGGTACAAGGCTTGGCTGAGGGGTTACACTTTGCAAAACAAGCAGGCCTTGATGGTGAAAAAGTAATTGAAACCATCTCTAAAGGCGCTGCAGGCTCGTGGCAGATGGAAAACCGCTACAAAACAATGTGGGCTGGCGAATACGAATTTGGTTTTGCTGTTGACTGGATGCGTAAAGATTTAGGCATCGCTTTGGATGAGGCAAAGGCCAACGGCGCAACTTTGCCGATGACGGCAACAGTTGATCAATATTACGCCGATGTACAAGCCTTAGGTGGCGGTCGCTACGACACATCTAGTTTATTAGCGCGTATCGAAGCGTTACATAAAAAGTAATATCCATAAAAAACGCGACAATAATTGTCGCGTTTTTTATTACATGCTTTGTGCGTAATTGTACAACGCTTTTAATATATGCAGATTTTTCTCGTTATCATCATTTTCATGAGCCAGATTTTCAAGGGTGATCATGAAATCTTGGCCACTGATCGACGGGCTATCTTCACCGTGCATTAGCTTGTTTTGGCAATACTGGCGCCATTTTGCCAGTTCATCTTGGCTAAGCGTGTGTGGCCAGTTTCGAGCGCGGTATCTAAATAACAAGGTTGCAAACTTTTTATCATCAAAATCAAGCTGCATTGATGCTAGTTGCTCAGGGCTTGCATCTCGAATAATGGCAAATTTAGCTTTATCAGCATGGCTTGTAAAACCATCATAAAGTTGATAATCAGGGTTAGTGGTTTCGCCATAATCACGCTGCTCGTTAAACACTTCGGTGACTTTGTCGCGAAGTTCTGTGTTGGCTTTTAAAATAGCGAGATTTTGTAGGCACTTTTCGCGGTCAATACCTAAACGGGCTGCGTTCTCTGGTAACAAGGTTTTTGCTGGTGCAAGAATAGGGCACTTGTTTAAATGCACGAGTTTTAAGCCTACCGGTGCTTCGTCTTCGCCAAGGTCGCTGTGTTTTGTGTAAAGACGCGTGCGTAGCTCTTCAACAGATAAATCTAATAGCACTTGCGGATCTTCAGTTAAATTAAAGCAAATAATGGCGTTTTTATTAACTGGGTGAAAGCTCATTGGTGCAATCCAGCTGGTGCAGCCTTGGCTTGCCGGAATTCGTGATGAAGTGTGCACCAATGGTGTCATGTTAAACACATCAACTAAATCAGCCAGTGCTTTTTTAGAGCGTAAGCTAAAGAAGAACTGATACAACTTAGGTTGTTTTTCTTTTATTAATTTTGCCAACGCTATGGTTGCCGTTACATCACTTAATGCATCATGAGCGGCAGCGTGCTCGATGCCATTGGCAACGGTTAAGTGCTCGAGTTTAAAGCTCGGCGTACCATCTTCTTTAAGCGGCCATTCAATACCTTCTGGGCGTAGTGCATAACAGGCACGCACTAAATCAATAATATCCCAGCGGCTATTATTGTTTTTGTATTCACGCTCGTATGGGTCATAAAAGTTACGATATAAGCTGTAACGTGTGACTTCATCATCAAAACGGATGCTGTTATAGCCCGCAACACAGGTGTTAGGTTGGCTAAATTCAGCATGGATCTTTGCCATAAACTCAGCTTCAACTAAGCCTTTTTGCATCGCAACTTGCGGGGTAATACCCGTTATTAAACACGCTTCAGGGTGGGGCAAGTAATCGGCTGCAGGCTTGCAATACTCAATTAACGGCTCACCAATAATATTCAAATCGAGATCGGTACGAATACCTGCAAATTGACTCGGGCGGTCCTTTTGCGGGCTTGCGCCAAATGTTTCGTAGTCGTGCCAATAAATTGTTGGTTGCTGTTGTTCTGGATATGCCATGCATTAAACCTTGCTAAGCGTAGGGCCGCTTTGACTTATTTTTTGAATTAACAGAATTATGGCATAGAGCCTAGCTAGTTTATAGATCTAAACGGTTTGATGCTGTTCAGCGTACGTTTTGCATACGTGGATAGTATAAAAAATGGCCTAACGGTTTAATTTTATGCTTATATAGGGGCTAGTCGTTAGTTTTTACCCAATTTGTATTTTAGTGGCTCGGTATTTGCTAACGAAAACTATCTTTAACAATGAAGGAACAAAAAAATGACTTTATCAGCTTTATTACTATCTACTTTAGCATTCGACGCAGCACCAGTTTCAAGCTTTGATACGACAAAACTTCAAGGCTCTGGTGGAATCGTAATCATTAAAGAAAAGAAAAAGGAAGAGCTACAAGGTTCTGGTGGAATAGTTATTATTAAAGAAAAAAAACCTAACTAAACAATAGACTATTCAAAATAACCAGCTCAAACAGCTGGTTTTTTTTGCCACATAGTAATATCCTAATGCTTGGTATGAAGGGTAAACTATGTTTGAATACTTAGCAGAATTATACAACAAGGCATTATTGGTCAGTGAAAACAGAGAAGTGTTTTCATATCAAGTACTCATATCATTGTCTTACCTCTTAGCCCTCATACTTTCAATGATACGAGCTGTTAAAGATAAAGAGTTATTTAGTGACTTTTTAACAATAGCTGTTGTCGTCACGAAATACATGCTTACAACATTATTAATGGAATATGCATTGACTTATATTCAAGAAAATCATGCAGTTGATAATGTTCAGAATGTTTACCTTGGTTTAAGCGCTACTTCATTGTTTAGTATGTATGTGCTTGCAAAGCTTCATGAAAAGTTTAGTTATAAGTTCGGTTTGCTATTCTTTTGTGTTATCAAGCTAACAGTTGGCCTTTCTATAGCTCACTTTATTCTTTGGTTTAAGTTTGTTGTGTTAGACATACAAGCTGAACACGCCTACATACACTACATGTATAGCTTTATTGTACTCTACATTAGTATTGTGCTTGCTGTTGTGATGTTGTTTCCTGGTCTTTTGAAAACCAAATTAAAACTATTACTTAGTCCAAGCTGGCCGTTCGGAACAAAAACTTAACATTAATTATTAGATGAATTTCAGTCTCATACTAGCATTTATAATGCTTTTTCCTGATGTATTACGGACCAAGTTTGGGTGTATAGTAACTTTTAGTTTACCGAGGGATCGTAATGCTTGAACTAATTTACATAGCTATTGCCGTTTTAGCCATCTTGCTGATTGCAAGTACGTGGTTGATTGCGCGAAAAAATATCTTTGAAGATCAAATCAGGTCTAAGTCTGTTGAGGTGGTTTGGTGCACGTTACAAGCCGAACATGAAACAGATATCAGCAAAGCAATTAAACTATTTAATAAAGCTGAACAATTGAAGGGCGAAATTGCAACCTTAATGGGCAATTCACCACACGCCGCACATTTTAAATTAGCAGAACCTGCCGGGCTTGATAGCGATAAAATAAAGGAGTTATCGCTTGGGGAGCTGCAGCGATACTACGATAAGCAAAACAATATATCTGACATTTACGAGAAAATGTACAAAGGTAAGAATTAGTAAAAAGCCAGGTTATTTAACCTGGCTTTGTATTTTGAGCTCTTTTGCTATTTGTTTTAGCTGAATATCTGCAAGTTGACTAAGTGCTTCTTGCGTTTGGTTCTCACCTTTAATTAACCCCGCCATTGATAGCTTTTTTATACTCTTAATAATACCGTTACTGACTGCTTGTAATATGGGACCATCAAGTACAGCTGTGGTTTGGTTACTACCATTAAGTAGTGAATCAAAACTAACCTCAGAAGCTTTAGCTAGTTTATCAATTAACTCATAGGGCACAGTTGCAAGCTCAATACTTTGCTCACAAAAGCCAAGTTGTAATGATAAATGTTGCTCTAATTCTAAATTATTTTGCACCTGACAAAGCGTACATAAGCGCATAAAAATATCACTTACATGCTGTTGCTCAGTGCTGAGCGTTTGATTGAACATAGCATGTCCTTGCACTGCTTTTTTATTTATATTAAACGACTTTTTAAAAAATCTCATGCATAAAGTGATAGTTAGCGAATTTTTTAACTCATATACAATGCTATTTGATGATACAAGCCAATTCCTAGTAATACATTGAAAGGAAAGGTTATGCCTAAAGAACATAACATGGCTAAGCCTATGTCAGCATCAGGAATAGCTGCTTTTATAGCGGCTGGAGCTGCAATATAAGAGGCACTTGCAACTAGGCTTGCTAATATCACTACCGATCCCAGCTCGAGTTGCAGGGCAGTACCAACACAGACGCCGATAGCACCTAATAGATTTGGAGTTATAACAGCGAATAACGCTAAACGCCAATGATGCCATGGAATAGGGCGCAGTGTTTGTGCGGCCATTAAACCCATTTCGAGTAAGAATAACGCTAATACAACTTTAAAGCTGCTGGTAAGAAGGCTAGTTACTTGGCTGCCTTGCTGCGTGCCGTACATCATGCCAATAATCACACCACCCACAAGCAAGATCACACTTTTGTTAGTCAGTGTTTCATGCCACAGCGCTTTGAGTGATAGGTTTTGCCCAGAGCCATTTCCTAGACGGCGGTATAGTAATAAGCCAACGATGATGGCAGGTAATTCAAGCATTACTAAATAAAGCGTGACTTCAGCACCTACATTAAGTGAGTTCGATTCGGCATAAGCTAAAGCAACGGCGAATGTACCTGCGCTTACTGAGCCGTAATGCGCGGCAATACTTGCGCTATTAGCAACAGAAAGGTTAAGCAGTTTGTTTAATACCGGATACAGCATTAATGGTATCAAGCCGCCAAGCAGTAACACAGCGCCCATCTCGGGTAGAAGTTGCCAATGCAAATTGCCATGCAGCACCATGCCGCCTTTTAAGCCAATGGTGAGCATTAACAATAGGCTAAGGGTTTCATAGGTTGCTTGCGGAATTTTAAGATCAGAGCGAAGTAATCCGGCTGTGAGCCCTAAAACAAAAAACATTACAACAATATCAGGCACTTTGTTCTCCTCTTGGTTAAAAGCGCCGCTATTCTAGATAAAAATTCACATAGTAAATAATTAAATAAATGATAGTATCTTATAGGTTATTATCTATGGGTTGGTGTTAATGGACTTAAGGCATATTTCTTTTCGCTTACTTGAAGTGTTTATGTGTGTGGTAAAAACGCGCTCAATTAGTGAGACAGCAAGGCAGTTACACTTAACGCAACCAACGGTTTCACAACAAATTAAACGCTTGCAAGAAACAGTGAATGAGCCATTAGTGATGGTTAATCAGCAGCGTATTCATATTACAGAAGCGGGTTTTGCGTTGTTTCAAACTTGCCAGCAGGTGTTTGGTCATTTTGATGATTATCAGGATTACTTAGCTGAGCTCAGAGGTGGGGAGCGCGGGCGCTGTAAAATAGCCATGGTTAACACCGCACAATATATCTTGCCCAAATTGCTTGGACCGTACAGTAATTTACATCCTCATGTTGAGCTGCCGCTTGAAATAGGTAATCGTGCCGAGGTGCTTGCTCGATTTGAACGAGGCGAAGATGATATTTATGTATTTAGTCACCCCCCTTCATTAGAGCACGCAAAAGCAGGGCGGTTTTTGCAAAACCCATTAGTGTTTATTGCGCCAATAAACCATCTACTTGCGAGTAAAAGCCATGTCACTTTGCACGACATAGTGAGTGAACGTTTTTTACTTCGAGAGCCAGGCTCTGCTACGCGAATGCTTTTTGAAAGTGAATTACAAAGTAGAGGTTTTGTTTTAAGCAACACAGTACAAATGGCGAGTAACGAGGCAATACGTGTTGCAGTTGGCTCAGGAATGGGGCTCGGTGTTGTTTCTCGCCATGTATTGCCACCCCATGATACGAGCTTTTGCATGCTAGATGTAGAGGATGTGAATTTAGCCAGTCATTGGTATTTTGTGGTTCGCACCGATCGCCATTTGTCACATGCGGCGCGCAATTTTTTAAAATTTGCCCAACTTAACTTAGAGCAATGCTTAGATAAACAGTGGGTGACCAATGAGTTAAGTCAGCTAAATAAAAGTTTAAATTAAACTAACAAGCTGTCACGTTAAAATGCCATAGTAACAACTTGATTTCGGCCATTTAATTTTGCTTTGTATAAGCCTTTGTCGGCTTCTGCCAGTAATTCGTTAACATTATTTGTGCCCGATTTATGAGTTATGATGCCAACACTAATTGAAAGCTTTATTGAATGTTGCTGATATTGAAAGCTATCGTTGTGTATTGCTAAACGGATCCGCTCAGATAGGCTTTCGCCTTGGGTCTGACTGGTGCTTGGTAATATTACAGCAAATTCTTCACCGCCGATTCTGGCGACTAAATCGTGTTCGCGAAGCTGGCTTTTAATCTTTTTAGCAACCCATTTGAGTGCTTCATCTCCGGTTTCATGACCATATTGATCATTTACTTTTTTAAAGAAATCGATATCAATCATCAAAGCACAGAGCTCTGTAAGATTACTATTAGCTTGCTCTAAGTAATTATTGCTAATCATTATAAATGATCTGCGATTCAATAATCCTGTAAGCGGGTCACGATTGGCAAGATCGCTTAGTATCTGCTCTGATTCTAAAAACATCATTAATGGCCAAATCATAGCAGTTAGGGTGGTAATTATAATATGGCTTATCAAAATGACCGCGAGAATGTGGCTTAAATCAGTATTAATATCGCCCTTATAATCAGAAACTAAAAGCAAAAATTGTACTAACATAATCAAAGCATGAATTACAAAGCACAGTTTTAGTAAAGCCAGGTGTATGATGCGCTCAACTTGCAGCTTTCTGAGCGCAAATGCAGCGTAGCTAAAGCAAATAGCTATGATAGCCGTGCTGATTATTTGGTTTAATGGGGAGTCATGCACTGGCAGTAATATCAGCATGGATAGGATCAGCACAAAGGCGCAGGCTTTATGGTATTTCCTATCTGACTGACTATAAGCATGGATCCCTAAAATTGCAGCCAAAGGCGCTGAAATAATGAGTAAAGCTGCCAGATAATGGGTAATTAAAGGTAAGTCGATAAAAACACGAAGAGAAGCGGTGATTTGCGCAAATACAAAAAATAAACACGAACTACCCCAATATAAATAGCTCGGCTGTTGCCTTAAAAAATACAAAGACAGTAGAAACGCCCCAATAATCACATTCAATAAAATTGAAATGCTGATTATGGTGGGTAAATGCATCATGATTTTCCCTGAATAATCACTCGACTAAAATCAGATTAATTATTATGTATTAGTTGAGTATTATCAACCCGTACATTGTAACTATAATTTTAGACTTTCTAATGCTGGTTTTAACGTTGGGTAATGGAAGCGGTAATTATGACTAAGTAGTTTATTGGGAAGCACAAATTGACCATGAAGGAGTAGGTCTGACATCTCGCCCATCATCAATTTTAAAACCCAGCTAGGCATACGTAACATGGCAGGACGCGATATCACATGTGCAAGAGTTTGACTAAACTCATTATTATCAACAGGATTTGGCGCAGTGGCATTGACAGGCCCGTGTATATCCTGATGTGAAAGCACAAAAAGGATGAGTTGGATCATGTCGTCAATATGGATCCACGACATTCCTTGTTGACCATGGCCTACTGGTCCACCCAAGCCAAATTTAAAAGCAGGCAGCATTTTACCTAAAGCACCACCTTGCTTAGCTAATACGATACCTGTACGAAGTAGGCATACTCGAGTTTGGTCAGATTGTGCTTTCGTCGCTGCATGCTCCCAATCACGGCAAAGCACATGGCTAAATTCAGGATAAATATCATTAAAGCTTTCATCAATTGGCTGGTTTTCTTGGCGGCCATAAAAGCCAATCGCACTGCCAGAAATAAAGGTATGAGGTGGTGATTCACAGCGGCTAATCGCTTTAGATATCTGTAGGGTAAGATTAATTCTGCTATTTAACAAAGTGCGCTTTTGCGACTCGCTCCAACGTTTGTTGACAATTGGCTCTCCAGCTAGATTAATTACAGCGTCAACCTCTTCAAAATTCACCTCATCGAGTGACTTAACAGTGTGCACTTGATGAGTCAGAATAACAGCAGCTTGAATTGGGTTTCGTGTAAGTACAGTCACCTTGTGATGGTTTAATAAAAAAGGGCACAAATGCCTACCAATAAGACCCGTTCCGCCTGTCAATAAAAGATGCATAGTGTTGCCTTAAGTTAAAAGTGCTGTGTAAATTTTATACATAGTGATGAGGGTTTTTGCAAATATATACGGATAAAGCAGTAATTTAGATTAGTCTTCTTGAGTACTATTCTGGTAAAGATGATAACCATTTTTTGACGCTTGTTTAGCTTGGTACATTGCTTGATCAGCAAGCTTGAGCAGTTTTTGAGGATCTTGACTGTGATCAGGTGCTAGGGCTACACCAATACTAAGTGACACCGTAACTGTGTGTTGTTCGAATATAAAAGGGCTATCAAATCGTTCCATTAGATGGTTGAGCATGGCATTTATGTAGCAACGCTTGGCAATGTTGTGGGCAACAATAACGAATTCATCCCCTCCATAACGGTAAACATCATCATCAGCTCTAACTGATGAAGTAACCCGTTTTGCTGTTTCTTTAAGTACTAGGTCACCGATTAAATGACCATAGTTATCGTTGAGTTGCTTGAATTTATTAATATCAATAAAGATTACAGCCAGTTTGTTATCTTCAGAACAAAGACTAGTAGCGTGTTTTAATGCAGGCTCTAGTTCCGTTCGATTTAAAACACCCGTCAAATGATCGTGACTTACTTGAAAATTTAATTTACTTGCTCGCTTATTAATTATGTTGCTCATACGTATGAAGCGTTTGAAAAGGTAACCTATTTCATCATGAGAATTAATCGTCATCATTTTTGCAGGCATGCCTTTTTCAAGCTGTTTGGTATTTTTTATTAATATTTTCATTGGCTTGAAAAGTTTAGAATTGATATAAAAAGCACAAAATACTAATAAGATAACAATTAATGGGATTTGCAAAGTGACGAACCGGGTAATAAACAACCTATTTCTTTGGTACTCAGCATTTTGCTGTTCTAGCTTGGCTTTCTCAGTATTTTGAAACTGTAGAATATGCCAACGGATTTGGTCCATATACTGTTTACCCTCATCAGTTAACACAATCGCTTTAGCTTCTTCAAGGGCATAAGGTGTGCCTTGCATTACAAGTGTCACTGTTAATGCCAACTCAGCTAATTTTTTGTTAACTAGTTCATCAATTAAAGCAAGCGTATTTTGTTGTTCGGGGTTGCTTAGGGTAAGTCTATTAACAGCCAAAAAATGTTTTTTTACTTGTTCAAGAGCCGAATAGTAGGGTTCTAAATAGTTGAGGTCTTGCGTTAATAAATAACCCCGTTGTCCAGTTTCGGCACTCGTTATTTGATTGTAGAGCTTTTCTGATTCATCGAGCACATTATGAGTATGGATCACTGCTTCAAGCTTAGCCTGACCTTGTTTATCTAATGCATAGATAATGAAAGTATTGGCTACCACCACACAAAAAATTGTGGATAGCAGAAGGATAAATTTAGCTCTTAGCGACATTGAATGGGTAGGGGACTGTTTCAGTTATTAATAATAAAGTATTGATGGGTATTGAGTATTTTTCCAGTGTGAGTTTTAAGATATGTAGTCGAAATTTTGGTTAAATTATTAATGTGAGCTTAACAAATTGGTGCAGATTGTGTTTATTTTTGGTAATTTAGTCCCGATAATAAGTAAATAATGTATTTAAGGAACTATTATGCATAAGGGATTAATTGCAGGTGCTGCAGTTTTTAGTATGTTTAACGCATACTCTCTTCAAGCTGCAACAGTCGAAAGGGTCAGTCCCCTCAACCAACCACAACTTCAAAACCTGCTGTTAATAAATCAGAATCTTCAAAATAATCAAAAAAAAGGTTCTTATTTTGAAGAGGTAACTTTGCCTCACTTTAACTCGAGTAGTGTGTTAAGAAAAAACTCATCAAATAAAATTTTACAGCAATATTATTCTGGCATTCCAATTTGGGGCCAACAAATTCGTGTTCAAGCGCAGTCACAGCATATGAGTGGCTTTTTTGCGACTGATATCAATGAAACACAATTGCAATTAAGAGCGAATAATCAATTTGATTTAGAGACCGCTGTTTTAGCAGTACTTAAAGCCTCTAAACTGTCACTAGATTCTTCTTATAAGCTCGTAAAATCAGAGCGCTACATTTATGTTAAAAACGATCAAGCTCATTACGCATATTTAATTGAACTTGAAATTTTAAATGCAAAACATGAATCAAGGCCTTCAGCTATTATCAGTGAAAAGACTTATGAAGTGTTTAAAGCGTGGAATAATATCAAGCACACACAGGCGATGGGACCTGGTGGTAATGAGAAAGTTGGCCGTTATGAATATGGCGATGATTATCCCGCATTTGCTGTTTCCCAAGTAGGAGAAACATGTTTTTTAGAAAATGATAAAGTAAAAACTGTTTCGATGGAGTCAGGGAGCGAGCCTTCATCTGCGTTTTCATTCCCATGTGCTCGAAATACTCACAAAGAGGTTAATGGTGCCTATTCGCCTTTAAACGATGCCCATGCATTTGGTACCTCAGTGTTTGATATGTATGAGCAATGGTATAACACGGCACCACTGACTTTTAAGTTATTGTTACGTGTTCACCAAGGTGATGGTTGGGAAAACGCGACGTGGAATGGCTCTGCGATGAGCTTTGGTGATGGTGCTGATAGTTTTTACCCACTAGTTTCTTTAGATATCGTATCTCATGAAGTAAGTCATGGTGTAACTGAGCAAAATTCTAATTTATTTTATTATGACCAATCGGGAGGGATCAATGAGTCTTTCTCAGACATGGCTGGTGAAACTGCTGAATACTTTGTCAGAGGCACTACAGATTGGTTGTCTGGTGCCGACATCACAAAAAATAGAACTGCATTGCGTTATTTTGAAACACCGTCAAATGATGGTATTTCAATAGACCACGCATCACAGTTTTATTCTGGAATTGATGTTCATTACAGTAGTGGTGTATTCAACAGAGCATTTTATTTACTAGCAAATAAGCCAGAGTGGGATCCACGTAAAGCTTTTCAAATTATGCTCTACGCAAACCAAAATTATTGGGTAAATTCAACGGACTTTATCGATGGTGCATGTGGTGCAATAAACAGTGCCATTGATTTAGGTTATGCGGCAAATGATGTTGTTGATGCATTCAATACGGTAGGTGTTGTATGTAATAATATTCAATTCATTGATAATGATAACGATGGAATGGATGACAATTGGGAGTTGTTATATTCACTCGATTCATCAGACCCTACAGATGCCTCAGGTGATCTAGATGAAGATGGATTGACCAACCTAGAAGAATACAGTTTAAATTCTTTGCCAAATGATTCTGATTCAGATGACGATGGTTTAACTGATTACCAAGAACATCATGTGTATCAAACGAGCCTAACTAACCCTGATTCTGATAACGATAAAATGACGGATGGTTGGGAAGTCAATTTCGCCTTAGATCCACTTGATAGTTCAGATGCACAAAGTGATTTAGATAATGATAGCTTCACTAACCTAATTGAATTTTTATTAGGTTCAGACCCAAGTGATGCTGATTCTACGCCAACAATACCTGCAACAATCTCATTTAACTTTAATGACAATCTTGTTCCTGAGAGTTTTAATTTTACAGACCCTTCTACGCCTTGGGAAACTTCACAAATAGATGAAAACTATAGTTTCTCTTTGGCTAATAATGACATTGACGATAGTCAAGCAACTAGTTTTGAATACAGCTTTGTAACAGACCAGACTAAGTATTTAAGCTTTATTTATAAACTTTCTACAGAAGCTGGTTTTGATCATTTGTATGTTTACCTAAACGAGCAATTAATTGTTATTGATTCTGGTATCACCGATTGGCGCTCTTTCGAGCAGGTTATTCCTGTAGGCTTAAATACACTTAAATTCGCTTACATTAAAGATGGTTCTGTATCATCAGGCTTAGATACAGTTTTCATTGATAACATTTATATCAGTAATGAATTTGCAGATAATGATGGTGATTCAATACCCGACTCTTGGGAAGTTGCACACGGACTAGATCCTTCGAATCCAGACGATGCATCATTGGATAATGATAATGACGGTTTGAGTAACCTCAATGAATTTTTAAATCAGGGCGATCCTAATAACCTTGATACAGATGGAGACCAAATTCCAGACGGCTGGGAATATGAGCATGGTCTAAATTTAACAGACTCTACTGATGCAATGCTTGATAGTGACAATGATGGATTTAGTAACTATACCGAGTTTCAGTTACAAACAGACCCACAAGATGCAGCGTCATTTCCAGAGCAATTGAATCTAACTAGTTCATTTGAAGACTCTCAACTACCTCAATGGTTTAACCATTCATCAGAGAACAACTCAGATTGGTACATTGATAATAGTTTTGCTACCGATGGTTCGCATAGCATTCGTTCTGGTAAAATCTCAGATAGTCAGATGAGCTCATTCAGTGCTACAGGTGTCTTCGTAGAAGCATACCTTGTATTTGACTATAAAATAGAATCTGAAGAATGTTGCGATTCTTTTGCGCTGAGAATTAATGGTTCAAATAGTGATATTGAGTGGATCGCTGGAACGAAGGAAGGGTCGGTAACTGTTAAAATCCCTGAAGGTATTAACGTTATTGAGTTTTCATATTCAAAAGATGGTTCAATATCTACAGGAGAGGATGCTGTTTGGCTAGATAATTTTAAGTTTATTTCTAAAACGAGCGATGCTGATACAGATAGTGATGGGCTGCCAGATTTTTGGGAAGTTGAAAATGGGCTTAATTTAACTGATGCTAATGATGCATCTTCTGACTACGATAATGACGCATTAACAGCTCTGCAAGAGTATGGTATTGGAACAGATCCTAGACATTCTGATAGTGATGGAGATGAACTTCCTGACGGTTATGAAGTAAATATACTTATGACCTCACCGATTAATGCAAATGTTACTGGTGCTGATTTAGATGAAGATGGTTATACAGACGTACAAGAGTATTATGCACAAAGCTCACCATCAGATTACGCTTCAACACCTTCAGCAATAAATAACCTTTTCGAAAGTTTTGAATATGGTGGGTTACCAAACCGCTTTACGGTGTTAGCAGCAAATAATGTTGACTGGATTTCAAGTGATAGTTGGTCTACAAACGGAGTGAATAGCCTTTCTTTCAATCCTAAGTTTGATGGCGAAGATTATACAGAAGTAAATGCAGGTTTTGCTATTGCTGGTTTGTTTGAGCAGGGTTTTATCACCGTTGACTATAGAGTTAACAAAAATGACCACTTTCAAGTTCAACTGAACAACGAAAATCTCCTTGTTCAATATAGTGAATCTCGTTTACTTATACCTGTCAATGATGGCTTCAACGTCATTAAAATTAATCTAGCTGATGCAGACTTTTACCGTTATGAACCATTTTATATTGATAGAGTCATGTGGATTTCTGAGGTTGATACTCGTTTAGATACCGACAATGATGGCATTCCAGATTTCTGGGAGTATCAATTTGGCTTAAATGTCCTTGACTCATTCGATGCAAGTCAAGATTTAGACAGAGATGGTTTGGCTAACATAACTGAATTTGAAATAGGGTCAAACCCAACAGCTGAAGATACTGATTCAGATGGTGTGGTTGATAGTGAGGATAGTCATCCAGATGATCCAAATTTAGGAGAAAATTTACCACCTGTTTTCTCTGATTTAACACCTGTGACAATTGAAGGTGTCTATGAAAACACATCTATTCCTAGAAGTCTTTATCCTGAGGTTACAGATAACAATAGAGCAGCAGTTGAGGTATACCCTTTATCTAGAACGCTAGTATATGGCGAGAATCAAGTAACTTGGGTCGCTGAAGATATTGCAGGGAATAGCGCAAGAGCTGTGCAAACATTCTTTGTAACTGATACGACGGCTCCAACCATCCGAAACGATGTCGTCGCTATGAACGGCGAATTTACTGAAGAACAATTGTTTGAAACCTTGCTAGAGCAGTTTATTGTTTTTGATAGGGTATCAGGCATCAAAGAAATAACTGTCGGATCAGGGCTAGATATAGAATTTGAATCAGGGCGTTACTCATTAGATATTACAGCAAGCGATAATGCTGGTAATACAGCCTCAGGCACAATAAACCTACATATAAATCCTCGTATTGATATTCAGCCTTATACCTATGCTTATCGAAATGCTCTGCCCGTCGTTGCCCTTAATGTAAGAGGTAAACCGCTATATGATTATTTGGGGTTAAATTTAAGTGCTGGAAATTATAGCCATTATGTTGGTGACTACAGTATTGAAGGGATCAAGAATGTAGTCTTCCCAAGTATCGTGGAATCGTCAATCGATTCAATTGAGCTTGAAGTATACGACGGCGGTTATACAGGGGAGTTTAGTAAATCTGAAATAATTCATTTAGATGAAGATGCTCCACGTACTATCAGTGCCACTTATAAACAAAATGGTAAGAAAATGGCAAGTTTGGTCAAAGGGAATAGCGCCGAACTTTATATACAAGTATATGGCTTTTCAGATTATGAAAGTTTAGAGCTAAAAGTAACATTATTATCTGCTGAACAAGTCATCAATGAAGTTGATGTGTATATGTATGACACATCAATTTGGAGTGGCTATTTTGGTATTGAAGATGCTTGGCAAGGAGACATTACCTTACAGTATGACATTTTACAAAATGGAGAGTCGGTTCTGACTAAAACTGAGACCGTGCCATTAATTAATATTGTTATCTTTGATGATGAAAGTGCGGACACCGATGGTGATAATATCCCTGATAGCATAGAGTGGATAGGCGACAGTGATGGTGATGGGATTGTTGATTTCTTAGATAATTCAGCAAACACCTCGAAGGGGGTACTCGCATCTGATTCTTATGTACATACGAACAATGTTTTCCATATCATCAGAGCAGGTGACGTTATTCGCACTCACAGTGAGCACTTCATAGAAAATATGAATGTATCTGAAGAGATGTTGCTTGATGCCTTCACCGAGATGAGGGTTGAAGATCCTCACTTCCAATTGAAGAGTGACATGATAAACATTAATGTTGAGCTCGCTCAGCGCACAGAATCAGTAGACCTTGCTTTACCAATGCTTGAAAACGCTTTATTGAGCGATGAGCTACAAGCACGCGTACTAACGTTAAGTGGTTGGAAATCGGTAGAGATAATTGCAAGCAGCGAGTTTAGTTCTGAGTGCAGTAATTGTTCAGTGATTAGGATTGAAGATGGTAGTGAATTTGACTTAGACGGCGTGAAAAATGGTTTTGTTGAGGTTGTCGCAAAACTTGCACAAGAAAGTCTTAATAGCGCACCAACATTATCTCTTATTATTCCAGAAACGATAGAAGAGCTGCATACTTTCGTTCTAGATGCGTCAGGCACATCAGATAGTGACGCAGATGAATTAACGTATCACTGGGCTATTTCGATACCCGAAGTTACTATCGAAAACCAGAATGAAAGTATAGCAATCTTGAAAGTGTCTGAGCTTTTAGAGTCGAAGCAGGAAACAATTTCTTTAACCATTAACGATGGTTACGAGGAATTTGTTCATGAGCAATCTGTTTTATTCATGCATGTAAACCAATTGCCAACAATTGAACTTGCTAATAGTTATACAGTTAATGAGAATGCAGAAGGTGTGATTACTGTTTCTGCGACAGATAAAGAATCACAGTCATTAACTTACAATTGGACGCAAACGCAAGGGCTTCAAGCTGATATTCTTCAATCTACTTCTCAAACGTTAAAATTTAAATCTCCAACTGTCTCAGTGGATTCGTTAATCAGATTCAAAGTAGTTGTTTCGGATGGAGAAGGAACGACAGAACAATCAATAGATGTTACTGTCAAAAATGTAACTACTAGTAGCAATGGTGATAAAACTGAGTCTAGTAGCGGTGGCGTTTTTGTATTTCTAATTGCTCTGTTACCTTTCGTTTATAGAAGGCGAGTATACAGACACTAAAAGAGCTAAGAAAAGCCCCTTTTTAAGGGGCTTTTTAATAAGTGAAAATCATTATTAATAATACAAATTCAATCTTAAATTATGATTCCTGCTGTTGTTATTTGAAATTCTTGGTATGCTTCTTTAGAGCAAAATAAAATTCGTATAACTAGGGAGCTAGGTTGAACTTTCTGCGCCAATTTCACGATATAGTATCAAACCAAGAAATTGATTTTTCTAGTAAAGTAGTCAAGTTACTGCAATTTGGTTTAGATGTTTTCGAACTCGAATTTGCGATTGTGAGTCAAGTTGATGACAAGCTCTATACGGTCATTCATGTGGTTGCACCTGATGATGCGATTGCTGTTGGAACGCAGTTTGATATTGAGGGAACCTATTGTACTCATACTCTTGAAGCGAACAAGGCTTTGTCGTTTCATCATGCATCAAAAAGCCATATTGCACAGCACCCTTGTTATGTAAATTTCCAACTTGAGTCATACATAGGTGCACCTATTTATGTTGGCAAAAAAGTATTTGGTACAGTTAACTTCTCTGCCCCGAATGTATCAGAGCCATTTAGTGAAGAGTCCCATGATTATGTTGAGCTATTTGCTCAGTGGTTAGGGAATGAATTGGCACGAAATGCTTCATCTGAACGGTTATTGAAAAAAAACTACATGCTGGCGCAAGTGGAAGAGGTCGCTCGAATTGGTTCATGGGAACTCGATTTGTTGGCCAGTAAATTGTACTGGAGCAAGCAAACGAAAGCTATCCACGAAGTCCCTGCAGATTATTCCCCTAATCTTGAAACGGCCATTGAGTTTTATAAAGAAGGTGAAAGTCGTGATGCAATACAACACGTAGTCCAAGAAGCAATCGAGCAGGGTAAAGATTGGAATATCGAAATTCAGCTCATCACAGCAAAAGGGAATCCTATATGGGTTTCAACGTATGGCGAAGCTGAATTTGAAAACGGGCAATGCATTCGTTTAATTGGTACTTTTCAAGATGTCACGAAAGAGGTGCTACTTCGTGAAGAGCTTAAAAAGCAAAAAGCGGATGCTGAACGTACACTTGAAGATCGCAGTATCTTGCTGGCTAAAATTAGCCATGAACTGCGCACGCCGTTAAATGGCATTACAGGCATGCTAACGACTTTACTTTATGAAAAGTCAGAGCAAAAGCGAGAAGAAAAACTCAAAGTTGCACTACGAAGTGCTGATATTTTGTTAAACATCATCAACGAAGTGCTCGACTTTTCTAAGATAAATCATGGTGAACTCAAATTAGAGCCTAGTCACTTTTTACTAAAAACAATCTTTGTTGATCTTGCGTCATTATATTTACCTTTATACCAGGAAAAGAATCTCAATTTTGACGTCGACATTGATATTAGTGATGAATGTTGGATTTATTGTGACAATACTCGACTCACTCAAATAGCCTCAAACTTACTGAGTAACGCGTTAAAGTTTACTGAGCAGGGTGAAATAAAGCTTAAGGTATCTGCTAAACATCATGATGGTGATGTGAGCCTTCATTTACAGGTTAGCGATACAGGAATAGGGATGACCGAGAGCTTTATGAAATCGCTATTTTCACCCTTTACACAAGAGGTTACAAAAGAGCGTAAGCAAGGCGGAACAGGCCTTGGGCTCGCTATTGTCAAAGAACTGATTGATTATATGGGTGGCACAATACAGGTCAGTAGCGAATATCAAAAAGGCAGTTGTTTTGATATTCAACTACCTCTAAAGCTCGGGCAGCCACAATCACATGATGCGCTACTTACCTGTGATATCGACTTTTCAACCTTGCCTCTATCAATACTGGTTGTTGATGACAATCAAATAAATCGATTTGTTTTGAAAGCGCATCTTGAGAAATTAGGTTTAACGGCCGATTATGCCTGCGATGGGATTGATGCGATAAATAAGTGTAAGCAAAACAATTACAATCTAATTTTTATGGATTGTGTAATGCCTGAAATGGATGGTATTGAAGCAACCCGTATTTTAAGAGAGGAGCAAATCTGCCCAACGGATAAAACCTATATCATCGCTTTAACAGCCAACACCTCTGCAGATGATAAGGCAGCCTGCAAACAAGCTGGAATGGATTTATTTGTTTCAAAACCTGTTAAAAACACGGCCATTGAACAAGCAATAGCAACTGCAAAAGAGCATTTTTCAATGTAAGCATTCGTGTTGTATGGCTGCTCAGGATAGAAAAATTATAACAAGGTAAATTAGTACTTATTTTAGGCAATTTCGAAATTTAACCTATACTTTTAATGGGTTTAAAATGTTGGATTGCTAAATGGACTACTCTGATAACCGCCGTGACTTTCTTAAGACATTAGGTGTTGGTGCTGTGGCTTCAACACTTGCTTTCAAGGCTCCTTATGTGTTCGCGAAGAGCACGCCTACAATTAGGGTAATGGGCACCCACGTAACTCTACAAGAAGAGCTCAGGCAAAAAGCGATGCTTGAGCTGGGTATTAATATTGAATTTACTCCAATGGGCAGTGCCGCAGTGTTGCAAAAAGCAGCTTCAGATCCAAGTAGTTTCGATTTATATGAGCAATGGTCAGATTCAATTAACATTCTCTGGCAAGCAGGTGCAATTCAGCCTATCGAAACAGAGCGGCTTACTTATTGGCAGGAAATTAATCCACTTTCTAAAACGGGAAAAATTGTACCTGATGCTAAATTAGGCGCTGGTGACTCACCCAACAAACTTCTATACGTACAAGCAGATGGTTCGCTTGCGACTACACCAACCAATGCAATAAGTTTTATGCCTTATGTACACAATGTTGACTCGTTTGGCTACAACACACAATTTATAAAACAGGGTACTCCTTACGAAACAGAGTCTTGGTCTTGGTTACTCGATGAAAAGAATAAAGGTAAGGTCGCCCTTGTTAATGCGCCAACAATCGGTATTTTTGATGCTGCACTGGCTGCCGAAGCGCAGGGGCTGATGACATTTAAAGATATGGGCAATATGAGTATTAGCGAAATTGACCAGCTGTTTGCAATTTTATTGCAAAAGAAAAGGCAGGGTCACTTCGCTGGCTTTTGGACTTCGGTACCGCAATCCGTCGATTTTATGAAAATGAAGCGCGTCACGATTCAAAGCATGTTTTCGCCCGGTGTCAGCGCTTGCAAAGGGCAAGGTATACCCGTTGTGTATGCCTCTCCAAAAGAAGGCTATCGTGCTTGGCATGGGGTAATGTGCTTATCTGCAAATGCACAGGGGCATGTTAAAGATGCTGCCTATGAATACATGAATTGGTGGCTTTCTGGCTACCCAGGCGCGTTTATAGCAAGACAAGGCTATTACATTTCAAACCCAGAGCGGAGTCAGCCTCTTATGTCAAAAGCTGAATGGCAATATTGGTATGAAGGGCAAGAAGCATCCATCGATTTACGCGGAACAGACGGAAAAATATCTGTGCAAGCGGGTCAAGTCCGCGATGGAGGCAGCTATATCAAGCGCTTTTCAAATATAGCGGTATGGAATACGGTAATGCCTAACTATGATTACAGTTTAGATAAATGGTATGAGTTATTGAACTCATAAGGAATTACTTTGCTAACAATTGTTTCTAGGTCTTTGGCGGCCAAGGTGTTATTAGCATTGACGCTTGTATTACTTGCAATGGGGGCGAGCTACTTTGTCTTGAACAAGCGATTGCAAAGAATTGAAGCATCCTTTAACGATATAAGCCGTATCAGTAATTATGCTGTGGCTATTCTTCGAATAAATAAAGATATCGTTGAAATGCAGCGGGATATCTCTGTTTATGGATTCTCAGGTAGTAAAACGGTATTTAGTAAAATCATAGAGAACTTTGAAAGTATAAAAACACGCTTAGAAAGTGTTGATTTGAAAAGTGATGAACTTGAAAGCCAAGTGTATTTAAATTCAATGACACAACTGATTTCACGGTACGGTGAAAATTTAGATGTGCTTGCCAAGCGTTATGAAATCAAAACAGAACTTACTGACGTTGAGTTACCGCAAATCTATTTAGCTGCCATCAATGAATTAAATGGCCTTAAATTAACGGCGACTAACACTGAAGAAATACTGGTTATCACCGAGCATCTCAATGTATGGCATGAATTGCATCGTGATGCTTCCTTGTTTCTTGCCAAAAAGGATTATTCTAAAAGAGCTGCGGTTAATAAGGCACTAGCTATCTTATCAAATAAAACGTCAACCAATACAGAATTAAGCAAAAACCGTGACTATGCAAAAACATATCAGCAGGCTTTTTCGAAAGGCGTGCAGGCTAACCGAAACTATTTAAGTTTGGTTAATGTTGTTATGGCTGGCGATGCCATTGAGTTCAGTACCCTTGCCGATAAACTCAGGGAGCAATCTTTAGCAAAATTACAAAAGATTAAAAGGGAAGCGCAAGAAACAGTCATAAAAACAGATCAAACTCTGCGTTTTCTTGCTGTTGGCGTGGTTATTTATATTATCGCGCTTGCCATCTTTTTCCACCTGCATATATCGCGTGCAATCACACGTTTAACTGCAAGTTTTCAATACTTCTTAGCTGGTGATTTATCAGCACCCATTTATGATTTAAAGCGCAACGATGAAATTGGTGTGCTTGCAACTGCAGCAGATAGATTTCGGGTGTTAAGCCAAGATCTTACCCAAGCGAAGAAAACGGCAGAACACACCACCAAAGTTAAGTCAGAATTTCTGGCAAACATGAGTCATGAAATTCGCACTCCAATGAATGGCATTTTAGGAATGGCAAGGCAGCTTGGGCGTACCAAGCTGACACATGAACAAATGAAGATGCTTAATATTATTCAATCTTCAGGGACTGGACTATTGGTCATTATTAATGACATTTTAGATATCAGTAAAATTGAAGCATCTAAAATTGAACTTGCACCAATACCAATTCACTTAAATTCATTGTTAGATGAGCTAAAGCATCTATTTGCAGAGCAAGCAAAAAGCAAGCATATCAAATTACATATTTCTGTTGCAGATGAACTGCTGCATTGTATTTTTCTTGCTGATGAAACACGCTTAAAACAAGTGCTTATCAACCTGTTAGGGAATGCAATAAAGTTCACTGAAAAAGGCAGTGTGACGCTCAACGTAAAAATTAACGAGCTTGGTAGCGATAATCTGAGCATCAAATTTAGCGTGATTGATACAGGAATAGGTATCGCAAAAGAAAATCTCGGTAAGCTATTTGAAGCGTTTTCTCAAGCAGATACCTCAATTACACGGCGCTTCGGTGGCACAGGACTTGGCCTTGCTATCTCAAGTAAATTACTAAATTTAATGGACGCTCCTTTGCAAGTTGAGAGTGAGGTTGGGCAGGGGTCTCGTTTTTATTTTGAACTAAAAACTACACAGGTTATTGAGCAATCTGAGTTTGAAGTCGTAAATAAGCAAGAAACCGAAGAAGAACAACTAGACTTTTCATCACTAAATGTACTGGTCGTCGAAGACAATGATATTAATCAGGTTGTTATCGAAGCGATGTTAAATGAGTTTGGTATAAGCTCAATAAAAATAGCAGGGGATGGTGAGCAGGCCGTTGCGCTATGTAAGGAACATAGTGAGGAAAACAACCTGCAAAATAACTTTGATATTATTTTTATGGATATGCAGATGCCGGTACTTGATGGCCCACAAGCAACAATATGCATAAGAAAAATGCCAGCATATAAAGATACCCCTATTATTGCCTTAACCGCCAATGTACTTGAAGCGGATAAACGGCGATGTTTTGCAGCAGGAATGAATGATTTTGTTGCTAAGCCGATTGATTACCAATGCGTGAAAACGGCTTTGCTAAAGTGGTGTGAAAATGAATGCCATAAGTGAGAGGTATGCTAGCAATTCTCAATAATACTTAATCGTTTTGAGAGATAAAACCTGTCGCTATTTAAGCTAAAACTTCTGATTTAGAATAATAAAATTCAATTCATGAATCGCTTAAGCAAAAAAAAGAGCTACCTCTTTCGTGTTCAACACACGTAGAGGTAGCCCTTTTGTTAGCTAATGAATTAGGTTTAAGGAATTAAACCAGCTTAGCTAGAATGTCATTAAATGTTGAGCTTGGGCGCATTGCTTTAAATGCTAACTCATCATTTGGCTGGTAATAACCACCAACGCTCATAGCTGGACCTTGTGCATCGTTTAATTCAGTAACGATTTGGTCTTTTTGAGACTCAAGATCAGCTGCGATTTGTGTGAATTGTGCTTTTAATTCCGCATCATCATTTTGTGCAGCCAGTTCTTGTGCCCAGAATAATGAAAGGAAGAAGTGTGAACCACGGTTATCAATCTCTTTCACTTTACGTGAAGGTGATTTGTTTTCAGCTAGGAAAGTACCTGTTGCTTTATCAAGTGTATCAGCAAGTACTTGTGCTTTCTTATTACCAGTATTAACCGCTAGGTGCTCTAAAGAAGCCGCTAGTGCTAAGAATTCACCTAATGAATCCCAACGTAAGTGGTTTTCTTTTTCGAATTGTTGAACGTGTTTAGGCGCTGAACCACCTGCACCCGTTTCGAATAAACCACCACCATTCATAAGTGGTACGATAGAAAGCATTTTCGCACTTGTACCAAGCTCAAGGATTGGGAATAAGTCAGTTAGGTAGTCACGTAAAACGTTACCCGTTACTGAAATTGTGTCTTTACCTTCTTTGATGCGCTCTAAAGAGAATTTAGTTGCTTCAATTGGTGCTAAGATGTGGATCTCAAGACCGTCAGTATCATGTTGTGGTAAATACGCGTTTACTTTTTTGATTAACTCGGCATCGTGTGCACGGTTTTCGTCTAACCAGAAAACTGCTGGCGTGCCAGTTGCGCGAGCGCGGTTAACAGCAAGTTTAACCCAATCTTGAATTGGTGCGTCTTTCACCTGACACATACGCCAGATATCACCTTGCTCAACAGCATGCTCAAGTAAAGTTGTACCAGCGGTGTCTACTACACGGATAGTACCCGCAGCGGCTACTTCAAACGTTTTGTCGTGTGAACCGTACTCTTCAGCTTTTTGTGCCATAAGACCAACGTTAGGTACGCTACCCATAGTTGTTGGATCGAATGCACCGTTTTCTTTACAGAAATCGATAGTTGCTTGGTAAACGCCTGAGTAACAACGATCTGGAATTACAAAGCTCGTGTCTTGTAATTTACCTTCGCTATTCCACATTTGACCGCTAGAACGGATTGCAGCAGGCATTGATGCATCAATAATCACATCGCTTGGTACGTGAAGGTTGGTGATACCACGGTCAGAATCAACCATTGCGATAGCAGGGTTGTTGTCATATACCGCTTGAATATCAGCTTCAATTTCAGCTTTTTTAGCTGCATCTAGGCTTTCAATTTTTGCAAATACATCACCAAAGCCGTTGTTTACATCAACATCTAGTTCTTTGAAAAGATCAGCGTGTTTCGTGAATACGTCTTTGAAGAATACTTTTACAGCGTGACCGAAGATGATTGGATCAGACACTTTCATCATGGTTGCTTTCATATGTAATGAGAACAGCACACCTTTGTCTTTCGCTGCTTGAATTTCTTGAGCAAGGAAAGCTTGCAGCTTAGCAGCACTCATGCGCGAAGCGTCAATTACTTCACCCGCTAGTAATGGTGTACTTGCTTTAAGAACAGTGATATCACCGTTTTCAGCAACATGCTCGATACGTACGTCAGTTGCTTCTGCAACCGTTACTGATTGCTCAGAACCGAAGAAGTCACCGTCTTCCATGCTTGCAACGTAAGACTGAGAATCTTTGCTCCATGCACCCATTGAGTGTGGATTGTTACGTGCATATTCTTTTACTGAACCAGGAGCACGGCGGTCTGAGTTACCTTCACGAAGTACAGGGTTTACTGCAGAACCTTTGATTTTGTCGTAAGTTGCTTTAACTTTCTTTTCTTCATCAGTTTTTGGCTCTGATGGGTAATCAGGTAATGCGTAACCTTTTTCTTGTAACTCTTTAATTACCGCACGTAACTGAGGAATAGAAGCACTGATGTTAGGTAATTTGATAATGTTAGCTTCAGGTGTCTTAGCCATTTCACCTAATTCAGCAAGTGCGTCATCAATACGTTGATCTTCAGTTAGGTACTCAGGGAAGTTCGCAATTACACGGCCCGCTAATGAAATGTCGCGAGTTTCAACTTCAACACCCGCCGCGTTAGTGTACGCTTGGATGATTGGTAACAATGAATACGTCGCTAGAGCTGGCGCTTCATCTGTTTTAGTATAGATAATTTTTGATGTCATCATCATTCCTAGATAGTTGGCGTAATGTTTGGTAATGACTGCTAACAGTAACCCTTAATTAGCCATATTCAACAATGCAATAGATAGCTTTGAATTACCAAGTTTAAGCCCCTTGATAAAACAACAGCAAGCAGTCTGTTAGCTGTTGCAACTCAATACGTCGTATTAAAATAACCACAGCTGACAGACTGTAAAATTCTTATAGCTCATTTGAGCTAATTATGAAATTAGCCAAAAGCCGTACGTCAAAAAATGACGAAAAAGCTAAATTTGAGCAACAAGAGTGTAACAAGCTTGGCTCTAAAGGGCTAATAACAATTAAACAATTGGGGTAAAGAAATGGAATTTCAAGAGAATAATAAGGATATATTTAGTGAGGGAAGAGTAAGCGAGGAACTTAACAAGGTCGCTCGCTTGATACTCGAATAGGTTTTACCTAAGAGATTTCATCGTTAGGCGCAATATTCGTTGCGTGTAACCCTTTTGGACCTTGTTGCAATTCGAATGTTACATCTTGACCAGCTTTAAGTGTTTTATAACCGTCCATTACAATCGTTGAGTAATGAGCGAAGATATCAGTCTCGCTGCCGTCTTCTACGATGAAGCCAAAACCTTTGGCATTGTTGAACCATTTGACTTTTCCACAAGCCATACTTCTACATCCTTCTATAAGTTGACTAATTTAGTTATTCTAAACCGTGTAATTTGCTAGACTGACTAATGATTAATCAATCTATATTTGACTGTAGTTTATTTAGCCAGTCAGTCAAGTGTTTTAGACTATTTTTTAACAATTTATTTATTTTTTTATTCAAGTTTGCTTGAGTTCTAAAGACAAGACTATATTTAATTATGAGTGGCATGAAAGATTCTGGTGTTATTGAAACGGTTCGCGATAGTGAAAAGCAAAAATTGCAACCACCGCGAAAATATAAAGTCATTTTGAATAATGATGATTACACGCCTATGGACTTTGTGATAGAAGTACTAATGACGTTTTTTAATATGGATAGCGATAGAGCAACAGATGTGATGCTTCAAGTTCATCATAATGGTAAAGCGATATGCGGTGTTTACAGCGCTGATGTAGCACATACCAAAGCTGAACAAGTTAATCGTTACGCGCGAGACAACGAGCATCCACTGCTATGTAGTTGTGAGCAGGAATAAATACCAAGGTAGGGTGAACCAATTAGCCCGTCACAACGGTATATAAATATTATCTCAGTAAGGGGTTGCCAATGCTAAACAAAGACTTAGAACTAACCTTGAATGCGGCGTTTCGCGAAGCGAGAACACGTCGTCATGAATTTATGACTGTCGAGCATCTTTTACTTGCACTGCTCGATAACCCTTCTGCTGGAGAAGCGCTAAACGCCTGTGGCGTAGATATGAGCGCATTAAAAGTCGAATTATCAGATTTTATTGATGAAACAACGCCTGTTATTCCAGATCTTGAGGAAGACAGAGAAACTCAGCCAACGTTAGGCTTTCAGCGTGTTCTACAGCGCGCAGTATTTCACGTGCAGTCATCGGGCAAAAACGAAGTAACAGGCGTAAATGTACTGGTTGCTATTTTTTCTGAGCAAGAAAGCCAAGCTGTTTATTTACTTAAAAAATCAGACGTTAATCGTTTAGATATTGTTAACTTTATTTCACATGGTATCTCAAAAGCAGATGATGACATCGGCGGTGAGGACCACGATGACATACATGAAGAAGTGCAAGAAGTACAAGGCGAAGAGCCAACTAAACTTGAAAACTTTACGACTAACCTGAATCAGCAAGCTATCGATGGCAATATCGACCCATTGGTCGGCCGTGATAACGAAGTTGAGCGCACTGTACAAGTGTTATGTCGCCGTAAGAAAAACAACCCGCTCTTAGTGGGTGAAGCAGGGGTGGGTAAAACCGCGATTGCAGAAGGCCTTGCTTATCGTATCGTAAACAAAGAAGTACCTGAAGTGATTGCTGATGCCGTGGTTTATTCACTCGACATGGGCGCATTATTGGCGGGTACTAAATACCGTGGTGATTTTGAAAAACGTTTCAAATCGCTACTTAAAGAGTTACAAGCTAAACCAGGTTCAATTTTATTTATTGATGAAATTCATACCATCATAGGTGCCGGTGCGGCATCCGGTGGCGTAATGGATGCTTCGAACCTAATTAAACCATTACTTTCAAGTGGTAAGCTACGTTGCATGGGCTCAACAACATACAATGAGTTTAAGAATATCTTTGAAAAAGACCGTGCGTTAGTACGTCGTTTCCAAAAAATCGATGTACTTGAGCCGAGTGTGGCTGATACCACGAAAATTCTTAACGGCTTAAAAGAGCGTTATGAAGAGCACCATGGTATTCGTTACACTCAAAAAGCATTAAAGGCTGCTGCTGAGCTTAGTGCTAAATATATCAATGAACGCCATTTACCGGACAAGGCAATTGATGTCATCGATGAAGCTGGGGCGAATCAACGTTTACAGCCAGCATCGAAACGTAAGAAAACCATTGGTGTGGCTGATATTGAGTTGATCGTCTCTAAAATGGCGCGTATTCCTCAGCAAAGTGTTTCATCAAGCGATAAAGAAACATTGAAGAATCTTGATCGCAACTTGAAGATGCTGGTGTTTGGACAAGATCAATCGATTGATGCACTGACTTCGGCAATTCGTTTATCGCGCTCAGGCCTTGCTAACGAAGACAAGCCAGTAGGTTCATTCTTATTTGCGGGCCCAACAGGGGTTGGTAAAACAGAGGTGACTAAGCAACTTGCTAAGTGTATGGGTGTTGAGTTTATTCGTTTTGATATGTCTGAGTATGTTGAACGCCATGCGGTGAGTCGTTTAATTGGTGCACCTCCAGGTTATGTTGGTTTTGAACAAGGTGGCTTACTAACTGAAGCGGTAATTAAGAATCCGCATGCGGTTGTACTACTAGACGAAATCGAAAAAGCGCATTCAGATATTTATAACATCCTATTGCAAGTAATGGATCACGGTACACTGACTGATAATAATGGCCGGAAAGCTGATTTCAGAAACGTGGTATTAGTGATGACGACAAATGCGGGTGTACAAGAAACGGTTCGTAAGTCGATTGGATTTACAGAGCAAGACCATTCACACGATGCGATGAGTGAAATCAATAAAGTGTTTTCACCAGAGTTTAGAAACCGCTTAGATAACATCATTTGGTTTAACCACCTTGAGAAAGAAGTTATCTTGCAAGTGGTTGATAAATTCATTGTTGAATTACAAGCTCAACTTGATAAGAAATCAGTTAACTTTGAGCTTACTTCTAAAGCAAGAGAGTGGTTGGCAGATAAAGGCTATGATAAAGCAATGGGTGCACGTCCGATGGCACGTGTTATTCAAGAGGAGCTTAAAAAGCCACTAGCAAACGCAATCTTGTTTGGTGAACTCGCTGATGGCGGTTCGGTTAAAGTATCTGTGAAAGATAAGAAAATTCACTTTGATTTTGAGACTAGCTTAGAAACGGCTTAAGCTGTTTTTACTGAAAACAAAAAGCCCAGCAACTGCTGGGCTTTTTGTTTATTAAATGGAATTAAAACTAAGTTAGTTTGAACACCATTTAACAAACGCTTTTAGCTCTTTGTAATAAACACATCTGCTCATTCAAAGCAGCAAAAAGCTAAATCTCTCGTTAACGCACTAACTTAGCGAGCACGGAATACGATGCGACCTTTCGATAAATCGTAAGGAGTCATTTCTACGGTTACTTTGTCGCCAGTTAAGATGCGGATGTAGTTTTTGCGCATTTTACCAGAGATATGAGCCACAACTACGTGACCATTTTCTAGCTCAACTCGGAACATTGTATTTGGTAAAGTATCAAGGACCGTACCTTGCATTTCGATTACGTCTTCTTTCGCCATGTTTAGCGTAACACCTCTTTAATAGTTAAACGCTGCAGATTTTGCCGAAAATACAGCAATAAGTAAAGCTACAGGGCTTAATTTTGTAAATTAAATCGCCAACCACTCATCGCCAATATGCTTTTGTGCAGGCAAAAATTGGGTTTTATATTTCATTTTGTTGCATTCGTCGATTTGATATCCCAAATAGACAAATTGTTTTGCTTGTTGTTTAGCAAACTGAATTTGCTCCATGATCATGATGCTACCAATACTGTAGTGTTCATAATCTGGGTCAAAAAATGTGTAAATCGCTGAGATAGCGTTATGCATGCAATCGGTTACTGCAACGGCGACTAACTTATCGTCATCTCGTAACTCAATAAATGTGACAGGTAACCACTGGCAAAACAAAAAACTTTCGTATTGGCTCTGATCGGGTGGGAACATGGAGCCATCTTGATGCCTTTGGGTGATATATTTGCAGTATAACGGGTAGTATTCTGCACGCTCGTATTCACTATAACTAACGGTGAAAACTTTTTTCGCTTTATTTAATTTGCGCTTTTGTGATTTTGAAGGGATAAATTGTTGGGCTAAAACGCGCACTGAATTACACGCATTACAAATAGGGCAATGAGGACGATAGATTTGGTCGCCACTGCGTCTAAAACCCAGCGCTAATAATTGTTCAAATTTATCAGGGCAATAGCAACTTGGATCGAGTATAACAAGTAGCTGTTCCTGACGATCGGGTAAGTAACTGCAATCAAATTGCTGGCTTAAACCAAGCCTAGCGGGTAAGTGCTCAGTCATAAATATTAATCAACTCTTGCGGTTGCCACATGTCTTTTTTAGGCACAAAACTGTGCGCTAACTTAAGTCTAGTTAAAAATTCTCCGCGTGGGATAACTTTTGCACCTAAAGTGATTAAATATGGGTTTTCTAGTTGGCAATCAATAAAATACGCTTGATGTTTCTTTAGCCAATTGACTAACGCCCACATCGCCAGTTTTGAGCCGTTACTAATATTATGAAACATTGACTCACCACAAAATATACCGTTTTGCATGATGCCATACAGACCTGCAACGAGTTCATCTTCGTGCCATATTTCAAGGCTGTGTGCGACACCTTGATGGTGTGCTTCGATGTAGGCATGCATCATTTGCTCTGTGATCCACGTCCCTTCAGCATCAATACGTTGTTCACGACACGCATTGATAACGTGGGCAAATGCGTGATTAATGGTGACACGCACAGGAAAACGCTTTAAATGCTTTTTTAAACTGCGGCTGACATGAAATTCATCGAGTTCAATAATACCGCGCATACTCGGTGACCACCACATGATGGGCTCATAATCACTAAACCAAGGAAACACGCCGGTTTGGTAGGCATTTTTAATTCGTTCTACTGATAAATCTCCGCCAATTGCCAATAGGCCATCGGGCTCATCAAGGGCGAGTTCTGGGTCTGGAAAATCAACACTCTCGGGCGAGAGTTGGTAAAGTTGCTTGATCATGTCAGCGGTATCGTTGTTATTTGCTCTGATTTTAACAAAATTTTAGCTATAAAAAAGGGGCTGTTTTGCAACAGCCCCTAGTATTTAGTGCTTTAGATCAACTAACTATAGGTTATCTAAGAAACGTTCTGCATCAAGTGCAGCCATACAACCCGTACCCGCAGAAGTAATTGCTTGACGGTAGATGTGATCACACACATCACCTGCAGCAAACACACCAGGTACACTTGTTTGTGTTGCGTTACCGTTTAAGCCAGACTCAACAACTAAATAGCCATCTTTCATTTCAAGCTGGCCTTCAAACATATCAGTATTAGGTTTGTGGCCGATTGCGATGAATACACCGGCAAGATCTAGGTTTTCTGTCTCTTCAGAATCAGTTGCTTTGATACGGATGCCTGTTACACCCATTTCGTCACCAAGCACTTCATCCAAAGTACGGTTGTAATGAAGAACAACATTACCGTTGGTCGCTTTTTCATTTAAACGATCAGCTAAGATTTTTTCACTACGGAAGCTATCACGACGGTGGATAACATGCACTTCATCTGCAATGTTTGATAAATAAAGAGCCTCTTCAACAGCAGTGTTACCACCACCTACAACGGCTACTTTTTGACCGCGGTAGAAGAAACCATCACAGGTAGCACAAGCAGAAACACCACGACCTTGGAAGTTAGTCTCTGATTCTAAACCTAAGTATTTAGCTGACGCGCCGGTTGCGATAATTAATGCATCACATGTATACGTGCCAGAGTCACCTGTTAAAGTGAAAGGGCGTTTTGTTACATCAACTTTATTAATGTGGTCAAAAACGATTTCTGTTTCGAAACGCTCAGCGTGTTCTTTCATACGCTCCATTAACGCAGGGCCAGTTAAACCATGCGCATCGCCTGGCCAGTTTTCAACTTCAGTGGTTGTCGTTAATTGACCACCTTGTTGAATACCAGTAATAAGAACCGGGTTAAGGTTGGCACGTGCTGCGTATACCGCCGCTGTGTACCCCGCAGGGCCAGAACCTAAGATTAATAGTTTACAGTGTTTTGCGTCACTCATGGTTTTTCCTAAAAACGTTTCAATACGATGTCTATGCGCCCGATTCTAAGAAAAACAAGGCGGATGTAAACAAAAGCGCTGATTATTTTTTTAGTCAAATCGCTAAGCTGTCAAATAATCCTTACTGATTATAATTTAAATGCTTCTTTTTGCTTATAAAGTGAGCTGTTCGTGAATTGTTATGTGATCTAAGTACGGTAATTCATGACCAAGCAATAATTTTTTGATATGTTTTAGCTAATTTTGATATTAGCTCGCGGTATGAGCTAACTAAACGAACAGGCAATTATGGTATTTTGGCAGGAAAAGCCCGCTTTTGGGCTGACTACAGAAGACGTTCAAGTCTTAACAAATGCAAAAGAGTATCGCACTGAACTATTGCGTCTAATTGGTTCAGCAAAAAATAGAATTTATATTACCGCTTTGTATTTACAAGATGATGAAGCTGGCCGTGAAATTTTAACTGCATTACATCAAGCCTCGCTTGCTAACCCTGAGTTAGAAGTTAAAGTGCTGGTCGATTTCCACCGTGCTCAACGAGGTTTGATTGGCGCAGCAAAATCTGATGGCAATGCCAGCATGTATTGTGATTTTCAAGAGCAGTATCAATCAAATGTGAAAGTACATGGTGTTCCTGTTAAAGCGAAAGAGCTTTTCGGGGTACTGCATCTAAAAGGCTTTGTGATTGATGATACATTTTTATACAGCGGCGCGAGTTTAAATAATGTATATCTGCAGCAAGATGACCGTTATCGCTTAGACCGTTATTTTTTAGTTCATCAAGCAGGCTTATGTAACTCGGTTATCGATTTTATCGAAACCCATCTTTTAAGTTCAGCGGCGGTCCCACGGATTGATACGCGACCACTTATTAAATTTAATGATATTAAAGTCGCCCAAAAACAATTGATGCGTGAATTAAAATCGGCAAGTTATGAAAGTGCTGCAGAAGCGAGTGCTGGTGAGCTGGGTGTGCGCTTATTCTTAGGTTTAGGTCGCCGAAGTAATAAACTGAATCGTTTAATCAAATCGTTATTTGATACCACAGAGCAAGAACTTGTTCTTTATACCCCTTACTTTAACTTTCCAGCGCCTTTAATGCGCTCATTACGTCGTTTATTAAAACAGGGTAAGCAAGTAACTATTGTGGTAGGGGATAAAACAGCAAACGATTTTTATCTGCCGCCAAGTGAACCATTTAGTAAGATTGGTGCATTACCTTATTTATACGAAACGATTTTGTATAAATTTTTAAAGTCACAGAAACGCCATATCAATAATGGTAATTTGAATGTTTATCTTTGGAAGCATGAAAGTAATTCTTTTCACTTAAAAGGGATTTGCGCTGATAAACGTTTGCATTTATTAAGTGGCCATAATCTAAATCCGCGTGCATGGGGCTTAGATATTGAAAACGGTATTTTAATTGACGACCCTAAGCAGCACATTCTTGAGCAAATTGAACAAGAAAAGCAGGCTATTTTACAGCATTGTCGTCGCTTAACTGGTCCACAAGACTTAGAAACGATGGATGATTATCCTGCACCGGTTAAAAAACTGTTGGGGCAGGCTAAACGTGTGAAAGTTGATTTTATTATCAAACGTTTTATTTAATCGGAAATTAAAAAAGCAGCGAAAGCTGCTTTTTTTGTGTTTAGATATTAGCTATCTACTTTACTTCTGTTGAGCATCTAAAGACTGGCCGTTCACTTCTTTAGAGTCGTCGCTCATCAAGTATAAATAAGTCGGCATTAAATCTTCAGGTGTTGCTAACTTATCTCTATCTTCACCAGGGTATGCTGATGCACGCATCGATGTGCGAGTAGCACCTGGGTTAATACAGTTTACGCGAATATTAGTTTTACCCACTTCACAAGCCCACGTTTGCATCATGCCTTCAACAGCAAATTTTGAGATTGCATATGCACCCCAGTGTTCGCGGCCTTTGCGACCCACACCAGATGAAGTAAAAATAACAGATGCACTATCTGATTTACGAAGCAGTGGAAACATGAATTTGGTGATCATAGCTTGTGCGGTTACATTCACTTTCATGATGTTTTCAAATGTTGATACACAGAAGTGCTCAAGCGGACCTAATGAACCTAAGATACCTGCGTTATTAAGTAATCCATCTAACTTACCAAACTGCATTTCGATGGTTGCAGCTAGATCACGGTAGTTTTGTTTAGTGGCACCTTTTAAATCCATCGGCACGATGGCCGGTTGTGGGTAGCCCGCGTTTACGATTTCGTCATAAACACATTCAAGTTTATTGGTTGTTTTTCCTAGTAAAATAACAGTGGCACCATGCTTTGCATAAGTTAATGCGGCAACACGACCAATGCCGTCACCAGCACCTGTTATTAAAATTACTTTGTCTTTTAGCGCATTCTCTGCGGCTGTATAAGTATGCATAAACGTACCATCGATTAGATTTTTCATCATTTTACCATAGCAAAAAGCCAAGTTATCGAATTTATTGCAAATTAAGGTGGCGAAAATTGAAACTTTACGTTAACTTTAACTGGTCTAATGTCTTATTAATAATCTAATTACATTAAATTAACTTAGAATAAAGGTAGTAGAATAACTACTTTTAACCCTGAACACACAATAACAATAATATTTGCGCGGAGCGAAATTATGAAAAAACTGCTACTCTCACTAGCCATTGCGTCAGCCATTACTGGCTGTGGTGGAGGAGAAACATTAGAAGATGTTAAAAATGATAATCCTCCTGTTCTCCCAACCGCGACAGTAAAATTTGACCCAGCGAACAGTGTAATCTCAGTACCGAATGATTTACTGATGAGTGGTACCCTTGATGGTACTTTAAACATACCGGGTGAATTAGACGACAACAATGTCAGCGTTGAACGCGCAGCCTATGCCGATCCACAACTAGCACTGGGCGCGCTTGATGGCTGGTCAACACAAACTCCGTTTAAAATCGATTTAACTTTCCCTGCGGGGATCTCTCTTGATATGACATCTGCTGCTTCACCAGGCGCTGTGCGTATTTTTGAAGTTGTAATGGGTGCAAGCCAAACAGATGAAACTTGCTCGCAAGTCCCAGCAGGTATTGCTTGTAAACTAGTGTCTGAATTAACCTTTGGCGTAGACTTCGTCACTCAAGGTTCTGGTGATGCAGTAGCTGTGATCCCACTTAAACCATTTAAAGCTGGCAGCACTTACATTAATGTTTTGACAACATCATTAATGGACTCAGAAGGTCGTTCAATCGAGCCATCTTCAACATATGCGCTAGTGAGCGAAGAGACTACGCTTATTACTGATTCGCAAAAGTCACTTCAAGCAGTTATCAATAGCTATGAAGATGCAGTGACATCGGGCGGTGCCATCACAAAAGATGAAATTATCTATTCTGCTGCGATGACTATGCAATCAGCAGGTCAAGTGCTTGGCACAGTAAAGCAACTTCTTGCCGCAAGTTTAACGCAAGATGCACTTCCAACGCCGATGGTGCAAATTCCTGAGCAACCAGTCATTACAGTTGAGCAAGTATTCGCATCACAAGGTATTACCGGTGTGTCACCTGTATTTGGTGGTGTGCAATATCAAAAGGGTAGCGTGATGTTACCTATGTATTTAGCCACACCAACCGGCGCAACGGTTAACGATTTATCTGCAACGTATTGGCAAGGTTTATGTGACAGTGGTGTAGCTGTATTAGGTTATGCAGCTGCTGCGGGGGATTCATTCCCAACAGACCCTATTAGCGAAACTGATGGCCTTTGTATGGCGTTAAGTGGTGGCAAGTTACGTGATTTAGGCTTAGATCAAACTAAACATCTAACTAAGTACAACACAATTCCAAAAACACAAAGTATCGCTAATGTACCAGTGCAAATTACTAAACCAATTTTACCTGTGATCAATGCAGTGCGAGCTCAGCTTGGCTTAGACGCATTAAGCATGCCTGAGACAGGTTGGCCTGTTGTTATCCTTCAGCACGGTATTACTTCTAAAAAAGAAGATATGCTAGCAATTACAGCGCAGCTAACAATGCAAGGCTTTGCAACAGCAGCAATCGATCACCCTATGCATGGTGAGCGTGGTATTGATGTAAATGGTGACGGTACTGATGATTTTAATGCTTCTACAGGTTCTGTATTAAGCTACATGAATTTACAGTCGTTATTAGTAGCGCGTGATAGCTTACGTCAATCAGTTGCAGATTTACTTGGTTTACGCTTAGGTCTTAACTTTACAGGTGCTGCTGATTTAAATGCGCAAGATGTATCATTCTTAGGTCATTCATTAGGCTCGGTAGTTGCTCCAGCATTTGTTGCTGTGACTAATGCACCGCTTGCTGACCAAGTTGATCCAATGTTCAACGTGAAAAGTGTGGCACTTGCCAGTGGTGGCGGTGGTATCGCAAGCTTCTTAATTGAGTCAAATACATTTGGTCCATTTGTACAAGGATCTGTATTACTTGCTGCGGGTATTGATGAGTCAGCTGAGTTTGGTGCCTATACTCAAAATGAAGCATTATCAAACTGTGGTGCGCTTGCTGCTAATCAAACCGCGTTCGTTACATGTGCCTATAAAGAATATATTGGCGCGTTAACGGTTGCGGGTGAAACTGCAAAACTTGCAAATATTCAAAGTGTGATCACTCAGTTTGCTTTTGCTGCGCAAACAGCCCTTGATAGTGGTGATCCATCTAACTATGCATCATCTGTTGCAGCGCTTGGCACGCCAGTGTACATGAGTGTAGTGGTTGGCGATGGTGCTAACAACAATGCTGATATGGTTATTCCACCAACAGTATCAAGCAACCCAATTGCTGGTAGCTTACCTCTTGCTAACCTAATGGGTTTATCAACCGTTGCTGAAACACAAGGCCCGACAGCTGATGCAATGAGCTATGTGGTTAAATTCACTAAAGGCCATCACAGCTCAGTGTTAACACCTGTTGCAACCGCTGATTCTGGTGCGACTGCTGAAGAAAGTGCTGCGGCAACTGCAGAAATGCAATTGCAAATCGCGACGTTCTTAGCAAGCCGTGGTCAATATCTTCAGGTTACCAACCCAGACGTTGTTACAGAATAATCGAAACCTTACTAATTAAGTAAAACCAATTAAGTAAAAAGCCACTTTATGTGGCTTTTTTTTACTTTAAAGCGTGGTAAATTGTGCCGATGCATTAATAAATGGAGAGTTTGATTGGAATTTTTATATGAATATGGGTTATTTTTTGCAAAGACCCTCACATTTGTCATCGCACTTGCGGTGATTGTAGCCATTATCATGGGCGCTGCAGTAAAACCCAAAGCAAAGAAAGGGGAGATAACAATTGATGATTTGAGTGAGCAACTTGATGACTTAAAACAAAGCTTTATAGCAAATACCCTTTCCAAAAAAGAGCTCAAGGCTCACCAAAAACAGCAAAAATCTGAAGCAAAAAAACAGCACAACGACGAGCCAAAATCACGTTTGTATGTAATTGATTTTAATGGCAGTGTTGATGCCCACGAAGTAGAAAGCCTGCGCGAAGAAATTACCGCTATTTTAACCATCGCTGACAAAGAAAAAGATCGCGTGCTGGTACGCCTTGAAAGCGGCGGCGGTGTGGTTCATGGTTATGGTCTGGCGGCATCTCAACTGCAACGCTTACGCAATGCTGGCATTCATTTAACTGTTGCGATTGATAAGGTTGCGGCAAGTGGGGGCTATATGATGGCCTGTGTGGCCAATGAGATAGTGGCGGCACCTTTTGCAATTGTTGGCTCGATTGGCGTAATTGCGCAAATTCCTAACTTTCATAAAATTTTGAAAAAGAATGATGTGGACTTTGAGCAAATTACAGCAGGTGAGTACAAGCGTACGTTAACTATTTTTGGTGAAAATACCGAAAAAGGCCGTGAAAAATTCAAAGAAGAAATTGAACAAACCCATGGTTTATTTAAAACCTTTGTTAGTGAGCAGCGTCCGTCTCTTGATATTGATACTGTTGCAACCGGTGAGCATTGGTTTGCTACACAAGCGTTTGATAAAGGCTTAGTTGATAAGATTGATACCAGTGATGATATTTTATTGAGCCAAGCGAAAGAGCGTCAAATCTATAAAGTGAAGTACCGTATTAAGAAGAATTTAAGCGATAAGCTTGCCGTAGGTTTAAGTTCAGGGGTAAGTAAAGCGGGTGTTAGTTTAATGTCTCGCTTAAAAGGCTTAAACCCATAATCCAGCACTATCAATAAAAAACCCGCTAACTTAGCGGGTTTTTTATTGGCTGCGAATAAGTCTTTACTTAATTGACTTATGATAGTCCTCTAAATCTTTAGCGGCATTTGGGTCGTTAAATACGTCCTCATCAAATTCACCTTCAGATTTTGCGACCACGCAGGTCACCATACAGTCACCTGTTACGTTAACAGCGGTTCGTGTCATATCAAGTAAGCGGTCAACACCAATGATGATTGCAATTCCTTCTACAGGCAAGCCTACTTGGTTTAACACCATGGCTAACATAATAAGGCCGACACCTGGCACACCTGCAGTACCAACAGAGGCAAGTGTTGCAGTTAAAATAACCATTAAGTAATCAGAAATTGTTAAGTCAACTGAAAATACTTGTGCGATGAACACGGTCGCAACACCTTGCATAATTGCTGTGCCGTCCATGTTAATGGTTGCGCCTAAAGGTACAGTAAACGAAGCAACTGAGTTGTGCGCACCTAATTTCTTGCTCGCAGTTTCAAGGGTAATAGGCATAGTTGCACTTGAGCTAGATGTACTAAATGCAAATAGACAGGCGTTTTTCATCTTCTTTAAAAACATCACAGGGTTAAGACCAGTGAACATTTTTAATAGCACACTGTAATTAACAAAACCGTGGAATAATAACGCGAATACTACTACACCGAAGTATAAAGCAAGGCTTTTAATTAATTTTAGGTCAATGGTAGTAAATAGTTTAGCCATCAAGAAGAAGACACCATAAGGTGCAATGTTCATCAGTAGGGTAACAAGTTTTAAAATTACTGTGTTTAAGTCTTCGAACACACTTGCAACACGTTGACCTGCTTTACCACTTAGGGCCATAGCAACACCAAACAGTAATGCAAAAACAATAACCTGTAACATGTTACCACTTGCCATAGCGTCAATAGGGTTTGTTGGGAACATACCAATAATAACTTGTGCAAGGGTCGGTGCTTCTTTTGCACTGTAGTTAGCATCAGAAGGTAAGTTAATGCCCTCACCAGGATTAACTAATAAGGCTAAAGTAATAGCAACAGTAATGGCGATTGCTGTTGTCGCTAAATAAAGCAAAATAGACTTACCACCTAAACGGCCTAATTTTTTAGGGTCACTTAAGCTACAAGTACCACAGACTAATGATACAAAAACCAGTGGCACGACAAGCATTTTTAAGCTTGCAATGAAAATTTGGCCACCAACATGGAAAATACCATCAACAAAAAATGCTTTAATTGGTAAAGAGAATAACCCTAGTGGAATAAGGAAATCGTCTTCACCCGCTAAAATGGCTTGGAAGATAAAACCAACGATTACACCCAGTACCATACCTACCATGATACGAGATGTAAGGCTTAAAGATCGTACTTTTGACATACACCCAGACTATTTTTTTATAAATTTTGTCATAGACTACCAGCATGAAGATTTTTATACAGAAAAATTCGATAAATAGTGAAATAAATTCGTTGCCTTTAAAGGAAAAAAATTATGATCTTCGTTTAATTTTTAGGTTAATATTAGGTAAACAATCAAATAAGTAAAAAATAGCTAACTAGGGAGAGGTCGATGCCTTTATTGCGATGGCTAAGTGTTTTAGTTTTCATCTCATTGTTAGCCGCCTGTGGCGGTGGTGGATCATTAGACAGTGATTCATCAGACGGAGATGATGGCACAACCGTAGAGACAAACTATGTTGTGTCTGTTCAGGGTTACAGCCAATCAACGACGGAAACAGCGAATGCAGTTACAGCAGACGCACCGTTAACCATTTCGGCAACACTCACTAACAATGATGAAGCCGTAGTTGGTGCTGTAATTAACTTTAGCCTCAATGGCGATATCGGTTTACTAGATCCTGTTTCTGGTACCGACCTAACCGATACAGACGGTGTGGCATCTATTACGTTAACTGCGGGCGATACTGCTGGTGCGGGGATTGTTACTGCAACATATGTAATCGACAGTGAAACCTACACTGATACCTTTGGATTTACTTCCGATGGCTCTGAAACCGATGACTCAAGTGTCAGTGGTAGTGTGACTCTTAGCTTGAACATCGTAGATAGTTCAGGCCAGCCATTCTCTCTTGATAACCCAGTAAGCAAAGATAACAAGGGTACGGTTACAGCGACTTTACTTGATGATGATACGCCACTGGATGGGCAACTTATTTCATTTACTACGAACTATACAGGTAAAATCACGCCTGTATTGGGCACTGCTTTAACGGACGAAAACGGTGAGGCATACGTTACACTTAGTAGTGGTGACTCTAAAGGCGCAGGACAAGTTGTAGCTACTTACACAGATGAAAGTGGTAACAGCATTACAAAAGTAGCTGGGTTTATTTCAAATGGTGATGATGCTCCTGTCGAAAGTGCTGAAGCTGAACTTGATATTAAATTACTTCAAGGTTGTGCGACTGATTGGGACGCTAATCGCAGTACAACATCTCTTGAAACGACTTACTTAACGTCAGGTTGTACGGTTGTAAATCAGTTCTCATCTGACGAACTAATCGATGTCATGGTCAAAGTAACTGATACAAGCTCGGGTGACGGTATCGACGGTATTATTGCTGAGCTTTCGACTGATCTTGGTGGTTTATTACCAGAATCAGGTAAAGCGCTAACGGATAACTTTGGTTTTGCCATTTTAAAATTACAGCCTGGCGCAAACAGTGGTGCGGGCGAGGTTACTGTGACTGCTAAGTCTGTGACTTCTTCAAAAGCATTTGAAATTGCAACAGCTGAGTTGAGCGTTGAAATTTCAAATGGTCTATATAATAAGCTAGATGACTCAGGTAATGTTATTGATGACGAATTTGTGCCGCTTGCTGCAGGTGCGACAACTGTCATCACGGTTACAATTTACGATGCATCAGGTGATTTATATGTTTCGCCTCTTGATGTTGAGTTCACTTCAGGGTGTGTTGAGTCAGATTTATCTGTAATGGATGAAACCGCAACCAGTATTAGCGGCATTGCAACAGCAACATACAGAAGCAACGGCTGTAACACTTCGCAGGGTGATACAGTAACGGCGACAGTATTAACTGGTGGTACGCCAAAAGTGGTATCAGTAAATGTGCCAGTATCGGCTGCTGAAGTAAGCGCAATCGAATTTGTAGAAGCGTCTGCTAATGTGCTTGCATTAAAAGGCACGGGTGGTGTGTCACGCCAAGAAACAAGTCAACTTACATTTAAACTTACTGATGCAATTGGTAATGTTGCAAAACAAAAACGCTTAGATTTCCGCTTAAGTTCGACCAATGGTGGTATTTCTCTCTCTGAAGTAACTGATGCAAGCGGTTACTCGCATGCTAGTGTGTCAACTGACTCAGAAGGCTTAGCGCGCATCCAAATTAACTCTGGTTTTGTGCCGCAAGCAGTGCGTGTACAAGCTTGTTATATTCCTGATGATCAAATCCCAACGGATCAAAACAACAATGTGACATGTTGGAAAGAGCTTTTTGACGAATGTCTTCTAGATGAAGCAGACCGTGATAGCAATGTATCATGTCCGACAGGGGAACTTTCGTTAGTTGCACTTGATGAGCAAGTAACCAGCGTGTCAGATCTTGTTTCAATCAGCTCTGGCTTACCTGATGGTAATAGCTTTACTGCTGGCCCAGAAATCATCAACATTGAAGCATTAAATTACATTGGTGATACTACGGATATTTCGGTTTATGTTGCAGATCACTTTAATAACCCAGTACCAGATGGCACGTCGGTTTATTTAACGACTGAAGGTGGCGCTGTAGGGACATTAGATGGTGAGGAGTTTAATCCTCAACTTGAATGTAATACTGTTGATGGTGCGTGCGTTGCACAGTGGCGTTCACAAAATCCGATTCCATTTAGCGAAGATAAATGGGGCAACAAAATTAATAGCACTAATCCAAAAACAAGTGCAATTAACTGCGACCTTTATTTTGGTGTGGCAGCACCTTGTATGGCGGGCATTTTAAATGCCGCGTTTGATGACGATGGTGTACCGCTCGGTGGTCGTGCAACAGTGCTTGTGACAGCCAAAGGTCAAGAGTCATTTATCGACATTAATGGTAATGGTCGTTTTGACAAAAATGAATATTATAGTGGTTATGACTTACCAGAAGCCTTTGTTGATCATAATGAAAATGGTGTTTATGATGGCTTAGCAGCAATTTATGATCCTGTTACAGCAACGATTACAAAGGCTGCTGAAAACTGCCAAGAAGGTGATGCAAGCGACCCATGTAGCGCAACGAACACAAATGCAGGTCATACTGAAGAGAACTTCGATATTGACTTAAATGAGATGCATACACTTGCTGATGGTAAGTATAACGGCCTTGAGTGTTCTGAAGATGCGACAGAGCCAGATGAAGATGCAACATTTGAAAGTTTATGTACAAAAGAGCTAATTGATGTTCGTGATTCGTTTGAGATCATTATGTCAGGGAGCTTTGCATACAGTCGCTTCGTGGTAACAAAAGATGAGCTTCGAAATCGCTTTGCTGAAGCACTCGCTGAAACAACAGAGGACGATCCAACTGTATTTACAGATAATGCGATGCAACTTGCTGTGGATATTGAGAACTGTAGTACTATTTATCGACAAGCAGATACTCAGTCAGGTGCAATTATCGCTCGTTTAGAAGCGACAGCGAATACTGACTACTGTGATTTAGGCTCTATTAACATTACTACCGCTGATTCGGGTAATCAGTTAGCAGCACTGAGCTTTGAGATTTATTTCTCTGATATTTATAACAATCCAATGCCATCTGGTACAGCGGTTGCAATTAGTGCAGATAATGGTGATTACAGTGGTACATCTGGTTTTGATATAGGTAATACAAGCCGAACAACAGCGACTGGGGTTGCCCTTACGATTAGCCGTGAAGCTGATCCAAATGATAAAACAGATGGTTTCTTAACAGTTGAATTCACAACAGGCAAAGACAATGTTTCAACTGCTACAATAGCAATAAGTGACGATGGCTAATAAGTAGTTATTTGTTTAAATTTAAAAAAATGCCAACCAGAAGGTTGGCATTTTTGTTGCTGTTCTATATATTCCCCTTGAAATTACCGCAAAACACCACATTGACTAAATTAGCAACAAAAATTGTTTAATTATTCACTCAATGAAGAAAAGTTTCGATTAAAAGCTTGTAACAATTGGTGTTTGTAGATATACCTATAAATATTCGTGCTCCAATGTTAAAAAATCATACTTATTTGTTTAATGTGATGGATATACATTTATAAGGGCAAAAAACTTTTAAAATATTCGGTCAGAAATAGGCAACTATGGGCAAATCACTTGTAATTGTAGAGTCTCCAGCAAAGGCAAAAACAATTAATAAATACTTAGGTAACGATTTCATCGTAAAGTCCAGCGTTGGACATGTGCGTGATCTACCAACTTCAGGTTCGGGCAAAACGAAAACTGCAGCAACAAAAACGCCTGCAGAAGTTCGAAAAATGTCACCAGAAGAAAAAGCTGCCTATAAAAAGCAACGCGATTATAAAAATCTTGTTGCCCGTATGGGTATTGATCCTGAAAAAGGTTGGGAACCGCATTACGAAGTCTTACCGGGCAAAGAGAAAGTTGTTCAAGAATTAAAAAAACTTGCTGAAAACGCCGATAAAATCTATCTCGCAACCGATTTGGATAGAGAAGGGGAAGCGATTGCATGGCACCTCGAACAAATTATCGGTGGCGAGCCTGAAAAGTATAAGCGAGTTGTTTTTAACGAAATAACTAAAAATGCAATTCAACAGGCATTCGAAACACCCGGTGAACTAAACACTGACATGGTCTACGCACAGCAAGCGCGTCGTTTCCTTGACCGTGTAGTGGGCTTTATGGTGTCGCCATTACTGTGGGCTAAAGTTGCTCGTGGTTTATCAGCAGGTCGAGTGCAATCGGTAGCAGTGCGTTTGCTTGTTGAGCGAGAGCGTGAAATTAAAGCATTTATTCCAGAAGAGTTTTGGGATGTGCATGCCGATGTAAAAAATAGCGAAGCTGCACTTCGCTTAGAAGTGACTAAACACGCTGATAAGGCTTTTAAGCCTGTAAATGAAGCACAGGCAATGTCTGCCGTTAATGAACTTGAAAAAGCCCAGTACAAGGTCATTAGCGTTGAAGAAAAGCCAAGTAAAAGTAAACCAAGTGCACCATTTATTACCTCAACCATGCAACAGGCAGCAAGTACACGCCTAGGTTATGGTGTTAAGAAGACCATGATGTTGGCACAACGCTTATATGAAGCGGGTCACATTACTTATATGCGTACCGACTCAACAAACCTATCGAAAGATGCTGTTGAAATGTGTCGTGATTACGTGACAGAGCAATTTGGTGAAAAGTATTTACCAAAAGCCCCAATTAGTTATAGCTCTAAAGGCAATGCGCAAGAGGCGCACGAAGCGATTCGTCCTTCAAGCGTTACCGTGCTCTCTGGTCATTTAGACGGCGTTGAAGCGGATGCTAAAAAACTGTATGAACTTATTTGGCGTCAGTTTGTTGCTTGCCAAATGGTACCCGCTGAATATGACCTAACCACATTAACGGTAGGCGCAGGTGATTATCAGTTAAAAGCAAAAGGTCGTGTACTTCGCTTTGATGGTTGGACAAAGGTTCAGCCAGCTGTTCGTAAAAAGAATGAAGAAGACCAGTCGCTGCCTGCGGTTAAAGAGGGTGAAGTACTCACATTAGTGGAGTTAGACCCTAAACAGCACTTTACAAAACCACCTGCACGTTTTAGTGAAGCAAGCTTAGTTAAAGAATTAGAAAAACGTGGTATTGGTCGCCCTTCTACGTATGCATCAATCATTTCAACGATTCAAGACCGTGGTTATGTACGCGTTGAAAATCGCCGTTTCTTCGCTGAAAAAATGGGTGAGATTGTTACAGACCGCTTAGTCGAAAACTTTGAAGATCTGATGAACTTTGATTTTACCGCTAAGATGGAAGGTCGTCTGGATGATATCGCAGAAGGTGAGCGCGTATGGACACAAGTACTCGATAAATTTTATGCAGACTTTTCAACTCAGTTGGAAATTGCTTCAGGTGATGAAGAGCAAGGGGGGATGCGTCAAAACCAAATGGTTGAGACAGATATCGATTGTCCAACTTGCGGCCGTAAAATGGGTATTCGTACCGCCTCAACGGGCGTGTTCTTAGGTTGTACGGGGTATAACTTGCCACCTAAAGAGCGTTGTACAACAACCATGAATTTGGTGCCTGGTGATGAAGCGATTGCTGCCGATGTTGAAGACGTTGAAACAGAATCATTGATGCAAATGAAGCGTTGCCCAATCTGTGAAACGGCAATGGATTCATACTTAATTGACGAAACGCGTAAATTGCATGTGTGTGGTAATAACCCAGCTTGTAAGGGTTATATCGTTGAACAAGGTACCTTTAAAATTAAAGGTTACGACGGCCCAATTATCGAATGTGATAAATGCGGTTCAGATATGCAGTTAAAATCAGGTCGTTTTGGCAAGTACTTCGGCTGTAGTAATGAAGAGTGTAAAAATACACGTAAATTACTTAAAAACGGTGAAGCAGCGCCGCCAAAAGAAGACCCAGTTCATTTACCAGAACTTGAGTGTGAAAAGTCAGAGGCATATTTTGTACTGCGTGATGGTGCGTCAGGTATTTTCTTAGCGGCAAATACCTTCCCTAAATCACGTGAGACACGCGCACCTAAAGTGGAAGAGCTGAAGCGATTTAAAGACCGTATCTCTGAAAAGTTTTATTATCTAGCTGATGCGCCAACACAAGACCCTGATGGTAACCCATCAATTGTTCGTTACAGCCGCAAAAATAAAGAGCAGTATGTAATGAGTGAAGTTGATGGCAAAGCGACAGGTTGGACCGCTCACTATCAAAGTGGCAAGTGGGTAGAAGAGAGTAAAAAGAAAGCGCCAGCTAAGAAAAAAGCCACGGCTAAGAAGTAAATTTACCTTCATATCGAAAGGGATTGCAGTTGCAATCCCTTTTTTTTATGTCCTGCGAATGTCGTTTTTTACCAATCTTTACTTTTAGGCTGTTGTTATTGTGTCATCAACATCAAGACAGGAGATTTAAAATGCAAACACGTTTATCACAACAGCAAGTATATTCACTTAACCCAGGCCTCGTTAAACACTTAACAGGACTGAGCACACTGCCAGAAGGTACAAATATAACCGCGAAGCTTGCTGATTTAGTCAGACTCAGAGTATCGCAAATTAATGGCTGTGGTTTTTGTCAGCATATGCACTCAGCAGAACTCAGAAGCCATGGTGAACGTCAACAGCGACTAGATGTACTGGCAGCGTGGCGAGAAGTACCAGTATTCTCACAAGAAGAAGTAGCTGCACTCGCCTGGGCTGAGTCATTAACAAATATCATTGATAAGCATGTTGAAAATGATGTGTACAATCAAGTGTCAGCTATCTTTAGCGAAAATGATATCGTGGCCCTAACGACGGTTGTGTTAGAGATAAACAGCTGGAATCGCATAGTTAAAGCGTTTCACTTTATCCCTGAATTAACAGAATGAGGAAAGGAATATGAAGTTTACACTTGCCCTTAAGGTCAACGCGTTAGTCAATATCACATCAGCATGTGCGTTTTTCTTCGGCAGTACTTTATTTTTACCCTCATTTATAGAGTACGCCACAGTCGGTGTGGTGTTATTCATGATAGGTTCGTTATTATTTTTATTAAGTGCTGTGGCGGATTTTAATAGCCATTAAAATAAAAAACCGGAGCGCACATCATTGTGTCATTCCGGTTTTTTCTCATTCTTTCAAACGTTTAATTAGATTTGTACGTCTGTAACTTTTTTATAGCCTTCAGCTTCAAGCTCATCGTTTACACATTTTAAAACGTATGGCTTTAATTCTTCGTTGCTGATGTCATCATCTTTCGCCCAGTTTAAACACATTTCAGTGTATTCTTTGATCATTTCAGCAGATGCTTCAGGTGCTTCGTTAGCGATTGCATTTGTTGCAGACACACTTAAAACAGGTGCCAAAATTAGTGCTAGCAATGCTTTTTTCATTTAATTATTCCTAATCAACAAAATTAATTATTACCGGCTAAATTGCACAGTAATGGTGCGCAATGTGTATCTCACTTTGCTTGAGTGAATTTATAAACTAAATCTCTAAAAAAGATAACGAAATTTTTTTATCGTAAAGATAAGCAAAAAATCAGCGTTGTTTTAACCTACAATGCTGGTAAAAGCGTTTTGTTTCCACGTATTATCTCGTTAATTTTAAAGGAAAGAGATTTTAGTTATGTCTGAACACGTGACTCATTCAAAAGTAAAGAAAGTACCAACCAAACTAGAGCAAATTGTTGAGAGTTTTATTTTTCGTTCGCGTTGGTTATTAGCGCCATTCTTTATTGGCTTATTAGTCGCAGTGGTATTACTGCTGCTAAAGTTCTTTAAATATTTATACAGCATGGCCTTAAATACGTTTACAGCGTCAAACCAAGAGCTTTTGGTTGGTATTTTAACCTTAGTTGATACTGCACTTTTAGCAGGGCTCTTGCTGATCATTATTTTTAGTGGTTACGAAAACTTTGTTTCAAAGTTGAATATAGAAAACCACGAAGACAGGCCTGTGTGGATGGGGAAGGTTGGTTTCTCAGGTCTTAAGATGAAATTAATAAGCGCCATTGTTGCCATCTCTGCTGTAGAGCTTTTGAAGGTATTCATCAGCTCAAATAACCATTCGACAGATGAATTACTCTGGAAGGTACTCATTCATGTCACGTTTGTGGTGTCGGGCGTGTTATTTGCACTAACCGATTACATTAATAGTAAAACCATGAACCACTAATACCAATCCGCTTAATTAAGTAGTCTATTTTGAGGCGATAAAACCTCGTTGATAACAAGGCAAAAATTTAGTTATTTAGTTGTTCTAAATGAGGAATTTTTAACGCAGTTAGCGACAGGTTTAATCCCTCAAAATGATTAAGTATTATTGCCGGTTGGTATAATACCACGATTAGTCATAAAAAAGCCCTGCATTGCAGGGCTTGGTTTTTAACAACTGATGATTAATAATTCAGGGTTGCATAAAAACAACCGAACCCGGGCAGAGTGACTGTATTATTGTTTAAATCAGCTGTGTGATGAGAAATCTCAGTATGCTGTGAAGACACAGAATCAGAGAGTGTTAGGTCGCTAGTATCAGCACTTAAATTGAAAGCGCAAAGCATTTTAACGTCGCCAAGTGTTCTATAAAAAGCAAGCACTGGCTCTTGCGTGTTCAAAAACTCAATATCGCCTTCAAGCAGTACGTCTTTATCTTTACGCCATGCCATAAACTCACGATACGCATTCAGGATTGAATCTTTATCTTGATCTTGTGCGCTAACAGCAACGGCTTTGTGTGCATCGCCTACAGGTAACCAAGGTTTTACTGTAGAGAAGCCTGCTTGTTCAGGATCCGTTGCATCCCATGGCATTGGTGTACGACAACCGTCACGGCCTTTAAAGTTTGGCCAGAATGTAATGCCGTATGGGTCTTGTAAGTCTTCAAATGCGACTTCAGCTTCACCTAAACCAAGCTCTTCACCTTGGTACATACACACGCTGCCACGTAAAGACGCTAACAGGGCAGTAAGCATTTTACATTGCTGCGGATTGATAGTGTTATCTTTACTCCAGCGGCTAGCAACACGCTCTACGTCGTGGTTACTGAATGCCCAACATGGCCAGCCTTCAGTCATGCGTTGCTCAAGAGTACTTACTGTTGTACGAATATATTCAGCGCTATAGTCGTTAGTCAGTAGCTCGAAGCTATAACCCATGTGAAGTTTGTCACCACCTGATGTGTACTCAGCCATGGTTGCAAGTGAATCTTCAGATGAAATCTCACCTAATGCAACTGTGCCAGGGTACTTGTTTAGTAGGGCACGAATGTCCTGCATAAAACTCAGGTTCTCAGGTTGCGTATTATTGTAGTAGTGATACTGGAACGCATAAGGATTGTCTTCGCTAAAGCCACGGCCTTGACGCTTTTCAGGTGGCTTAGCAGGATTATCACGTAATTGAGCATCGTGATAGCAAAAGTTAATTGCATCTAAACGGAAGCCATCAACGCCTTTTTTAAGCCAAAACTCAACATTGTCTAATACAGCTTTGCGAACTTCAGGATTATGGAAGTTTAAATCTGGCTGCTCAGCAAAGAAGTTATGTAAGTAATATTGACCACGGCGCGGTTCCCATTGCCATGCAGGGCCACCAAAAATAGATAACCAGTTATTTGGTTGTGTACCGTCTGGTTTAGCATCTGCCCACACGTACCAATCGGCTTTGTCGTTGGTTTTGTCTTCACGGCTATCAAGGAACCATTGATGTTGATCTGAGGTATGGCTCAATACCTGATCAATAATGATCTTGATATCACGTTGGTGCGCTTGCGCGATAAGTTCATCAAAATCATCAAGATTACCAAACAATGGGTCGATATCACGATAGTCACTGATGTCATAACCAAAGTCTTTCATTGGTGATTTAAAGAAAGGTGAAACCCAAATAGCATCAACACCTAGGCTTTTTATATAATCAATGCGATCAATGATACCTTTGATATCACCAATGCCATCGCCATTGGTGTCTTGGAAACTGCGCGGATAAACTTGATAAATAACCGCACCTTTATACCACTGCTTTTGAGCCATGTTTTTCTCCATCGTGACACTCAGTGTGTGTAAACTGTTAGGCAACCACTACTGTATATGTTGCCGGAATGTCAAAAGCATACGTGAAGGGTGAGATACTGTAAAAACTCTGCATACGTATGCACGCCAAATTCATCGTTGACCTCAGTAAAATTTATTAGCTTGATTTAAAATTAAACAACACGAATTTAGCATCTTAAAATTTACCAATTAGCAATATAGCCGTCTCATTACAATGCAAAATGCCAGCTTGGTGCATAATATAGCTGGCTTACACCACAATGGTGCAACGCCGTTATTGGTAAGACCAATTATCATTAGTATAGCCTTGTACCTATTGCTGTTGCGTTAAGTCGCCAATATACCGAGATAAATGACTTAGCACCTATCTATGTAGCCAAAATGGGAGCAAAAATATAGCGAAATTGTTTCATTACTATTAATTTACACTGAAAATCTGATAAATCATTTATATTCAATTGCTTAGTTGGTGCTTTTGTAAAGATGTTGTTAATTTTTGTTATGTTCGACTACGCTGAATACGTATGCATAAATTTGTTAAGAAAATAATCAGAGCGTTAATATTCAATTCGACAACAAAATCAGTCAGCGAATAACAGCTATTATGTAAATGAATAACTGCAACACGTTGGCATTACAATTTGGGTAATGGGAAAACATCATGTCTATGTTCAAACCAAGTATATTAACTCTGGCTTTAACAGCCGCAGGTTTAAATAGCTTTGTAGCGTATGCTGCAGAAGAAGACCAAAAAGCAAAAAACGATAACGTTGAAGTTATCGAAGTAAAAGGTTTTCGTGGCAGTGTTGTAGAATCTATTAATACTAAACGCTTCACGCCTGAAGTCGTTGAATCAATCTCAGCAGAAGATATCGGTAAATTACCTGATTCATCAATTGCAGAATCAATCGCACGCCTTCCTGGTTTAACAGCACAACGTCTAGACGGTCGAGCTAGTCGTGTAAGTGTTCGTGGTTTCAGCGAAAACGAAAGTGCAACAACATTCAACGGTCGTGAGCAAGTATCAATCGGCGACAACCGTGGCGTTGAATTTGACCTTTACCCATCAGAAATTATGAGTGGCGTAACGGTATATAAAACACCAAGCGCAGGCATTGATGCTGAAGGTATCGCGGGTGTTATCGACATGCAAACTGTTAAACCTTTAAGTAAAGGTGAACAAGTTATCATGTTCAACGGTCAATACGAGCAAACGGGTTTTGATAAATTAAACCCAGACGGTGACGATAGCGGTTTCCGTGGTACGTTCTCATACATTGATCAATTTGCTGATGACACTATCGGTGTTGCATTTGCTTACAACACAATGAGCTCTCCAAACCAAGAAAAACGTTGGAACTCTTGGGGTTACCCTGAATTTACTGGTGATGACGGTAATACTTATTCAATTTTAGGTGGTGCTAAACCATTCGTTCGTTCATCGACTCTTGAGCGTGATTCAGCAATGCTAGTAATTGAAGCTGCGCCGAATGACCGTCTAAACATGACATTTGATGCTTTATATGTAGATTTCTCTGATGAGAAAATCTTACGTGGTATTGAAGTACCATTTGCTTGGGGCCAAGGTTCAATCGACCCAAGCTCAGCAGTAGTTGATGCTGACTCTGGTTTTATCACTAGCGCAGTAACAGAAGGACAACGTGTTGTTGTTCGTAATGACTACGAAGAACGTAACGCTGAGCTAACTCAGTTTGGTTTCAATGCAAAATATGACATCAGCGATGATTGGTCAGTTGAATTTGATGTAAGCCGCTCTGAAGTTGAACGTCAAATCTGGAGTATCGAAAGCTACTCAGGTACAGGCCGTGGTGATGCAAATGGTGTTGCTGACACAATTGGTTATGAATTTGACGGTGGTAACACAGGCGCGCAATTCAGCCACAACCTTGATTACAGTGATTACGACCTAATTCAACTGGGTGGTCCATTATCATGGGGTGCGAGTGCTGCTCTTAACGATAAATACGGCTTAACAGGTACTGAGTATCAAAACACAGCACAAGATGGCTTTATCAATGCACCAGAAATCAATGATGAACTAAGCACATTGAAACTTGCTGCAAGCAAAGTACTTGATAACGCTTATATCAGCCGTGTGTCATTTGGTATGTCTTACCGTGACCGTGAGAAGAGCAAAGTGTCTGAAGGTTACTTCATGACATTAAAAGATTTCTCATTATCTAACCCGGGTATGTTATCAATCCCTGAGCAATACCGTTTAGGCACAGCGAGCCTTGACTTCATTGGTATGGGCAACATGGTTGCTTACGATACAAACGGTCTAGTAAACGATGGTTATTATAACCTTCTTCAAGAAAGCTTAACTGATTCAAAACACAAGACACAGTCTTGGACTGTACAAGAAGAAGTGACAGCGTTCTTTGCGCAAGCTGATATTAATGCTGAAATTGGTTCAATTCCTGTAACAGGTAACGTTGGTGTTCGTTATGTGAAAACTGAACAGTCTTCACAGGGCTATGCTGCTAACACAGTGGATGGTTTAGTTGTTGTATCTCCAACAGATGTAAGCCATGACTACAGCCATTTCTTACCAAGCATCAACTTATCGTTTGCAATTGATGAAGAGCAAACTGTTCGTTTTGGTGCAGCGAAAACGATTTCTCGTGCTCGCTTAGACGAAATGAACGCGTCAGTTAATGCGTCTTACAACCAGCAACCAGATAACAATGGTAACTACTGGAGTGTATCAGGCGGTAACCCAGAACTTGAGCCTAAAGAAGCAACAGGTTTTGATTTAAGCTATGAAAACTACTTCCATGAAGAAGGTTACTTTGCAGCTGCTGTATTCTATAAAGATATCACTCAGTGGATTTTCGATGGTTCTTACGAAATCGACATGAGCGGCGTAGCTGACCCATCGACTGGTGAGATCCCTGCAACTTCAACAGGTACGGGTTCTGGTAAAGTAAATGGTGGCTCTGGTGACCTATGGGGTTATGAGCTTTCATTAACACTACCATTCACTATGTTTAGTGAATCACTTGATGGTTTTGGTTTAATTGCAAGCCACACTGCTGTTGAGCAAGATATTACTGACCAAAATGGTAACGATTATGAGCTTCCTGGTCTATCTGACCAAATCGATAGCTTAACAGTTTACTTTGAGCGTAACGGTTTCCAAGCACGTACAAGCATGCGTAAACGTAGCGACTTTAAAGGTGACGTATACGGTCTAGGTTTTGCGACTACACAAGTTGACATTAAAGGCGAAACAATTTGGGATGCTCAAATTGGTTATGACTTTAGCGAAGGCGGTGTAGAAAGCCTTGACGGTTTATCTGTAACTTTCCAAGTACAGAACATCACAGAAGAGCCGTTCACTTCACTACAAGGTGATAACTCACTTCAAGTACGTGATTACCAAGACTACGGTCGTACATTCCTGTTAGGCTTCAGCTACAAGCTGTAATTAGCTAAAACAGCGATAGAAAATTGCCCTTGTGATTTGTTTTACAAGGGCTTTTTTATATCAGTGAGCTACACTCAATGAATTAAATTTAGTGTTAGGTGTACTATGGAATCAAAAAAAATAACCAAGGTAGTGATTGCCGGTGGTGGCACAGCAGGGTGGATAACCGCTGCGTTACTTAATAAAGTGCTGGGTAAAGTGATTGAGATCACCTTGGTTGAGTCAGCAGAAATTGGCACTGTTGGTGTAGGTGAAGCGAGCATTCCACCTATTTTGCATCTAAATGGTGCGCTTGGCATTTCTGAAAAAGAATTTATTAAGGCTACTGGTGCAACGATTAAACTCGGTATCGAGTTTGAGAATTGGCGCAGCCAAGGCCACCGCTACATGCATGCCTTTGGTGAGATAGGTAAAGATTTTCCGTTTTGTGAATTTTACCATTTTTGGTTAAAAGCACATCAAGCTAACAATGCACCTGACTTTTGGGATTTTTCACTTAACTATCAAGCTGCCAAAGCACATAAGTTTGCCCACCTTAAACACATTCCTAACACCCAGTTAGCGGGCTTACATTATGCTTACCATTTTGATGCCACTCGATATGGCGAATTCTTAAAAGGATTAGCGCAATCACGGGGAGTAAATCGCATTGAAGGCAAAATTGAATCGGTTAATCAATGTCATCAGAGCGGGCATATTCGCTCTTTGCTGCTTACAAATGGCGAGCATATTGATGGCGACTTATTTATTGATTGCACCGGTTTACGTGCTTTATTGATAGAACAAACTCTTAATACTGGCTTTGAAGATTGGTCACATTGGTTACCATGTGATAGTGCGATTGCGGTGCAAAGTGAATCAGCTGCTGATGCAATTCCTTATACACGTTCAATTGCAAGAGAGTCAGGCTGGCAGTGGCAAATACCATTACAGCATCGTGTAGGAAACGGCATTGTATATTCTTCTCGTTTCTTATCAGATGAAGCGGCAAAGCAACAGCTCTTAGAAAACCTACCTGCTAAACCACTGACAGAGCCCCGCGTTATTAAGTTTAAAACAGGTCGTCGCTTAAAGCAGTGGCATAAAAATGTGGTATCGGTTGGCTTATCGAGCGGATTTTTAGAGCCATTAGAATCGACCAGTATTCATTTAATTCAAAGTGCAGCTATTCGTTTAATTAAGTTTTTTCCTCATCAAGGTATTAAACAAAGCCTTGTGGATGAATTTAATCAACAAAGTAAAACAGAATTTGAGCGAATTCGTGACTTTATTATTCTTCATTACAAGATTACTGAGCGTGATGACAGTGCGTTTTGGCGTTTTTGTAAAGGCATGGATATTCCAAGCAGTCTTAAAAAGAAAATTGAGCTATTTAAAACCAGTGGCAAACTCATTAGAGAAGACGATGAGCTATTCGCCGAAGTTGCGTGGCAGCAAGTGATGATAGGCCAAGGGCTAATTGCAGAGGATTACCATCCATTAACTGATGCGTTATCAGATGAGCAATTAAATGAGTTATTTAGCAATTTAAAAACCTTGATTAACAGCACTGTCGAGCAGCTGCCGAGCCATAGTCAATTCTTAGAAAAAGTACAAAATTAATTATGAAAAAAACACAATCATTTTTAGCGCTAACGACCGCATTTACACTTTTTAACTCAACAGCAAGTTTTGCTATTACTGCGTCACCAGAAAACTGGTGGGTAGGGATGCAAAATGACTCATTACAAGTCATGCTTTACGATAACAATATTGCTAACAAAACGTGGCAAATGATGCCCTATAAAGGTGTTGAGTTTAAAGGGGTGACAACAACGAGTAATCCTAACTACGCATTTTTAGATTTAAATATCAGTGACAATGCAAAGGCGGGAACACTGACTTTTAAAGCTAAAGATGGCACAGAATTTACTTACCCATTAAATACCCGTGATAAGCAAAGTGCCAATCGTCATGGATTTACAAATAAAGATACGCTTTATTTAATCAACCCTGATCGCTTTGTAAATGGCGACCCAAGTAATGACACCGTTGCTGGAATGCAAGAGCCAGCAAACCCAAGTTTTAAAGGAGGCCGACATGGTGGTGATATTCAAGGTGTTATTAATAGCCTAGATTATCTTGAGGACCTCGGTGTGACGCAACTTTGGTTAACGCCGGTGCTTGAAAATGACATGCCAGACTATTCATATCATGGCTACGCCATAACTGATTTTTACAAAGTTGATCCTCGTATGGGCAGTAATGCGCTTTATAAAACCTTGTCGGCAGAAGCGAAAGATCATGGTATCGGTTTAGTGATGGACATGGTACTTAACCACTTTGGTTCATCACATCAGTGGATGGCTGACATGCCAACAGCTGATTGGGTTAACTTTGATGGCAAGTTTGAAAACGGTAAAAATGCCACTAGTCACGCCAGACAAACAATTCAAGACCCTCATGCGAGCCAATACGACAAACGTCAATTTAATGATGGTTGGTTTGTTGAGTCGATGCCTGATTTAAATCAGCGCCAGCCGTTACTATCAACGTATTTGATTCAGAATGCCATTTGGTGGATTGAATACGCCAACTTAAGCGGCATTCGTGTAGACACGTATTCATACTCAGATAAAGCATTTTTAGCCGATTGGACGAAAGCGATTATGACCGAGTATCCAAACTTTAATATTGTTGGTGAAGAGTGGACAACCAACCCTGCAATTGCATCTTATTGGCAGCGCGGCAAAGTCAATCAAGATGGTTATACCTCTGATTTACCAAGTGTGATGGACTTTTCATTACAAGAGGCGTTGATCCAAGCACTTAACGAAGAGGAAAGCTGGAATACTGGGTGGGTAAAAGTATATCAATCGCTGGCGAATGACTTTTTATATGCCGATACAGATAACATTTTAGTGTTTGCTGATAACCATGACATGAGCCGTGTTTACACTGAGCTGGGTCAAGACCTCGCAAAAACTAAATTAGCCATGACGCTGCTGTTAACAACTCGCGGTATTCCACAAATTTATTACGGCACTGAGCTGCTGCTCGATAACACCCCAAGCAATGACCACGGTGATATTCGCATTGACTTCCCAGGTGGGTTTAAAGGTCAAAAAGCGAATGCTTTCACAGGCAAAGGCCTTTCAACTGATCAGCAAGAGATGTTAACTACCATTAAAAAACTGCTTAAGCTTCGTCAAGAAAAACCAGCGTTAAGTGAAGGTCGTTTAATGCATTTTTCACCTAAGCAAGGCGTTTATAGCTATGTGAGAGAGCACAATGGCCAAACTGTATTGGTTGTTCTTAACAAAAACCAACAAGCCATTGATTGGGATTTAAGCTACATGCAAGAAGTGTTGAAAGGCAACAATAAAGGACGCGATTTAATCAGCGAAAAACGCGTTGATCTTACGGCGCCAATCCGCTTAAAAGCTATGCAAGCACGCTTAATCGAACTTGAATAATTGCAACTAATAGGCTGAATACGTATGCATTTACTGTCCGTATGCAGCCCTTAACATTAGTATGAACTGATATTTACAGAAAAATGAAGTAATGATGACAACATACAAACTAACTGCGTTAGTAGTGGCTTCGGTTTTAGGTTTAACTGCCTGTGGTAACGATGCGCCAGTACAGCAGAACACGCAACAGCAGCAATCAGAATCTAGCCAAGCAGCTATCTCTAAGCCTGTGGTATACCAAGTATTCACTCGATTATTTGGTAACACTAACACCACTAATAAACCGTGGGGCACATTAGAAGAAAATGGGGTAGGTAAATTCGCTGATTTTAATGATGCTGCACTACAAGGCATTAAAGAGCTAGGTACAACACATGTTTGGTACACTGGTGTACCGCGTCATGCTTTAGTAACTGACTATACCGAATACGGTTTGTCACAAGATGATCCTGATGTTGTCAAAGGCCGTGCAGGCTCGCCTTATGCTGTGAAGGATTATTATGATGTTAATCCTGATTTAGCAATTAACCCTGAGCGCCGCTTAGAGGAGTTTGTAGAGCTAATCAATCGTACTCATGAGCACGGTATGAAAGTTGTTATTGATATTGTGCCAAACCACGTAGCGCGTAACTATGAGTCGGTCGCCAAGCCTGAAGGCGTAAAGGATTTTGGTGCTGATGATGACACGACGAAAACCTATGCTCGCGATAATAACTTTTACTATGTAACAGGGCAGTCATTTCAAGTTCCTACCAGCGATAGCTACCAAGTGTTAGGTGGTAACCCGCATCCTCTTGCTGATAATCAGTTTGCCGAAACCCCAGCAAAATGGACGGGTAATGGGGCACGCGCTGCTAAACCTGACATCAATGATTGGTACGAAACAGTTAAAATCAATTACGGTGTGAAACCAGATGGCAGCTACGACTTCCCAACACTACCGGATGATTACGCTGATAAAGATTACCGCGCCCACTACGCATTTTGGCAAGATAAAGATCTACCAAATAGCTGGTATAAATTCCGCGATATCGCGCTTTATTGGTTAGATAAAGGTGTTGATGGTTTCCGTTATGATATGGCCGAGATGGTGCCTGTTGAGTTTTGGAGCTTTTTGAACTCATCAATCAAGATGCAAAAAAGCGATGCCTTTATTTTGGCAGAGGTTTATAACCCAACGCTTTATCGCCCTTATATCCAGCAAGGTAAGATGGATTACCTTTACGACAAAGTCGGTTTTTACGACACGGTTAAAGCTGTGATGCAAGGCAAGCAATCAGCGGATACTATTTTCGATATCCAAAGCCAAGTGGCGGATATTGAAGAGCATATGCTGCACTTTTTAGAAAACCATGATGAGCAACGCATTGCTAGCCCAGATTTCGCTGGTAGTAGTGAAAAAGGTAAGCCAGCGATGGTGGTATCTACATTGATGTCGCGCTCGCCAACCTTACTTTATTTTGGTCAAGCTGTCGGTGAAGATGGCTCTGAGGACGGTGGTTTTGGCGACCCAACGCGTACCAGCATTTTCGATTATATGGGTGTACCTGCGCATCAAGCATGGATGAATAATGGTAAATTCGATGGCGGTGCGCTTTCAAAGCAGCAAGCTGATCTTCGCGCTTACTACACCAAGTTAATGTCGTTAAACACACTTCCCGCCATTGTTGGTGGTGACATGCAAGCGGTTGAATTGACAGGCTCAGAGCAAGTGATTGCTTTTACGCGTAAGCTAGGTCAACAACTGGTGCTTGTAGTAAGTAACTTTTCAGAAAACCCACAAAATGTTGAGCTTACTCTTAAGCAAACGTTATTACCTAAACTTAACCACAGTGGTTTAACGTTAACTGATAACCTCGAAAATCATGCAGACATTGTGATTCCTGAGGCATCATCAAAGGCGCCAATTCAATTACAACTGAACGGCTTAAGAAGTGCAGTATTTACCTTAAAGGCTGACTATGAATAATAACAAACCAACGCTAAGCTTTTGGCAAATATGGAATATGTGTTTTGGATTCCTAGGTATCCAATTTGGCTTTGCATTACAAAACGGTAATGTAAGCCGTATTTTTCAAACCCTAGGTGCCAATGTTGATGATATTCCAATCCTTTGGGTTGCAGCGCCATTAACTGGCCTTATTGTTCAGCCGATCATCGGTTATTGGAGTGATAAAACATGGAATAAGTTAGGTCGTCGTCGTCCGTTCTTTTTCTATGGGGCTATTTTAACGACGTTATCGTTGTTCATTATGCCTAACTCACCAAGCCTGTGGATTGCGGCGGGTATGTTATGGATCATGGATGCGTCAATTAACGTGACTATGGAGCCATTCCGTGCTCTTGTCAGTGATAACCTACCGAAAAAACAACGCGCAACGGGTTATGCAATGCAAAGCTTCTTCATTGGTGTTGGTGCGGTTGTCGCGTCTGCGTTACCTTGGATGATGACTAACTGGTTCGATATTGCTAATACAGCACCTGCTGGGCAAATCCCAGATTCTGTAAAATTCTCGTTTTATTTTGGTGCAGTTGTACTTGTTATTGCTGTTCTTTGGACTGTATTTACAACTAAAGAGTATTCGCCAGAAGAGCTTGAAAGCTTTCATGAGCAAGAGCAAAGTGATGACGCAAGTGATATTCAAAGTGATGTAAACTTTAATAAAGGCGCGGTAATCTTTACGGTTCTTGGTCTTGTCGTGCTTGGTATTGTTACGGGTTTATCGCTTGAAAAAGAGCTTTATTTACTTGCTGGCGGCTTGATTAGTTTTGGTGTTATTCAATTTATTGCCGGGGCTTTAAAGGCTAAAAACGCAACCAATGGTGGTTTTTACCAAGTTGTGAATGATGTATTCACAATGCCTGAGGCAATGAAGCAATTGGCTTGGGTACAATTTTTTAGCTGGTTCTCATTATTTGCAATGTGGATTTATACCACGTCGGCAGTAACCAGTTTCCACTATGGCAGCAGTGACACAAGCTCACTTGCTTATAACAACGGCGCTGATTGGGTTGGTGTGTTATTTGCCGCTTACAATGGTTTTGCTGCCATTGCTGCAATGTGTATTCCGGTTATCGTTAAAAAGGTGGGGCTAAAAATGGCCCACGCTATCAATCTAGTGCTAGGTGCATTGGGTCTGGTCAGCTTCATTATTATCAAAGATCCAAGTTTACTTATCTGGCCGATGATTGGGGTAGGTTTTGCTTGGGCGTCAATTCTATCTTTGCCATACGCAATGTTAAGTACCTCAGTACCAAGTAAGAAAATGGGTGTGTACATGGGTATCTTTAACTTCTTTATTGTTATTCCGCAGCTTTTAGCGGCAAGCGTATTAGGCCTAATTTTACGCCACTTTTTTGATAATCAACCGATTTATGCGTTAGTGCTTGGTGCAGTGTCATTCGTACTAGCAGCAGTCGCTGTACTGCGCGTTAAGCAACAATAATAAGGACACACAATGAAAAAATTTAATCTTATTACGGCAAGCTTGTTAGCGTTAGGTTTAACAGCTTGTAGTTCAGAGCAATCAGTTAATACAGCAGTTGAGCAAGTGTCTGCGCCAGGAGCTCCGGGTGTTGAGCCTTTTTGGGCTTACTCAGGTAAAACGGGTATTGGTACCTCTTACGAGCAATACCAAGACGGCCACTATAGCGATGCAGCTGCTACTGGCAAAGTATCAAAAGTATGGTTCTCAATCGCGAAAGGCATGATCACAGAAACTATGTTTGGTTTAATTCACCAGGCGCAAATCAAAGATATGCAGTTTGTTGTAGTCGGTAAAGACTTTACCGTTACAGAGAGCGATGATCTTGATGTAAGCATTGATTATTTATACAAAGACGACGTTGGTCGCCCATTATCGCTTGCTTACAAAGTCGTAAGTAAAGATAAACAAGGTCGTTTCACTTTAGAAAAGCATATTTTTACAGATCCAAACGGCCAAACATTGTTTGTTCGTAGCGTATTTAATACCGACCTTGAAGGTGTGAAAGCCTACGTTAATGTAAACCCTTACATTGATAACAACGGCTTAGATGATTTTGCAAAAGTGACGGACAAGGGTCTAGTTGCTTGGCAAGATGATAACTTTTTATCTTTACAAGCAGCTCAACCATTTAAGCAAGCAAGCGTTGGCTTTACGGGGGTAAGTGATGGCTTAAAAGAGTTAAAAGCATCGCAATCACTATCAACGACTTACCAAAATACTGGTGATAAGTCGGGTAATGTAAGCTTACTTGCAGAGCTTGGTGAAATATCAAAAAACACCACCTTTGATTTAGCTTTAAGCTTTGGTAACTCTGAAGCTGCAAGCTTAAAAGAAGGCCAAGCAAGTTTAAATCAAGGCTACCAAAAAGTACTTGCTGCATATAACGGTGAAGGTGCTGCAATTGGTTGGCAAGACTACTTAGCAAGCCTTGAACCTTTGAGCACATTAACTAACAGCACCGCAGATAATGGTAAGCTGCTCTATACAAGCGCCATGGTGTTGAAAGCGCAAGAAGATAAAACTCATGCCGGTGCTTTAATTGCGTCACTGTCTAACCCTTGGGGTGAAACAGTATCAGCTAAAACAGGTTCTACCGGTTATAAAGCGGTTTGGGTACGTGATTTCTATCAAGTAGCAATGGCATTTATGGCCATGGGTGATACACGTACCGCTAAAACGGCGTTTGAATATCTAGAAAAAGTACAAGTAACAGATAACACACCTGGCAATGGTGGTGATACGGGTTGGTTCTTACAAAAGACGCATGTTGATGGTGAGCTTGAGTGGGTAGGAGTTCAGCTTGACCAAACAGCAATGCCAATTATGTTAGCGTGGAAACTACATCAAGCTGGCGTACTTAGCGATCAAGAGCTGACAGATTGGTATGGCAAAATGTTAAAACCAGCTGCTGATTTTTTAGTTGATGGTGGTCTTGCGAAAATTCTTTGGAATGACACTCAAATTACACCGCCTGCTACGCAACAAGAGCGCTGGGAAGAACAAAATGGTTTCTCTCCTTCAACAACGGCTGCGGTTGTTGCAGGCCTTGTGACAGCTTCTGATATTGCTAAAAAAGCAGGTGACACTAAAAATGCAGAGCGTTACCTAGCAACGGCTAAAACCTACAACAGTGAAATAGAAAGCACGATGTTTACGACTCAAGGTAACCTTAAGTCTGAAAATAGCGATGGTGAATATTTCATTCGTATTGGTCAAGACAAAGATCCAAACTCATCAACCACACTTAATGCCAATAATGGCCGTGAAGGTTTTGACAAAAAGCAGATCCTTGATGGTGGTTTCTTAGAGCTTGTTCGCTATGGTGTGCGTGATGCACTTGCGCCAAGCATTGTAAAAACATTACCAGAGTATGATGATGAAACCTTAGTTGATAACCTACAAGTACGTTACACCTTTAATTTTGCTGATGGCTCGGGCTCATTCCCAGGCTATCGCCGTTATGGTAACGATGGTTACGGTGAAGACCAAATGACAGGTAACAACTACGCTGAAGGTGGTAACAACACCCCGGGTCAACGTGGTCGTGTATGGCCGTTTTTCACAGGTGAGCGTGGTCACTATGAAATCGCTGCTGCAAACGCAACCAACAGCCTAGATGCGATGAAGCAACAAGCGATTAAAGACACCTATGTAAAAGGTATGGAAGCATTTGCCAATGAAGGCATGATGTTACCTGAACAAGTTTGGGATGGCGTAGGTAACAATAAAGCAGGCTATCAATTAGGTGAGGGGACAAATTCAGCCACACCACTTGCTTGGACTCATGCTGAATACATCAAGTTACTCCGTTCAGTGAGCGATAAACATGTGTGGGATCATTACCCAGTTGTTGAAGATGTATTGAAGTAAAACGTAATTGACATGCCCAATATTTATTGGGCATGTTGCTTTTGGAGCAAGGGAAAATGATGTTAAAAAAACTAGCCTTATATGCTTTACTCGCAATGAGTACGCAAAGTAAAGCGGATGACTATTTACTTTACTTTATGGGCGGCCAATCAAATATGGAAGGATTTGGCTTTAATAAAGACCTACCAGCGCAGTATAAAAAACCAGTTGAAAATACCTTACTCTTTTTTGGTAACCCGGTTGCTGATGATGCATTAAATGGCGGTAAAGGTGTTTGGACTAATTTAATGCCGGGCTTTGGTACAGGCGCAAGATCGACAGAGCATTCGATTATTTTATCTGACAGGTTTGGTCCTGAATTGAGTTTTGGTAAACGCTTATCTGAGATCACTGATAAGAAAATAGCCATTATCAAATATGCACGTGGTGGCTCATCTATTGCGCTTGGGGCATCTGGCTTTGGTACATGGGGGCAGAACTATGCTGACAACACCAAGATCAATCAATGGGATAACTTTCAAACTACAGTAAGAACTGCATTAGCTAACAATGATATAGATGGTGATGGTGAAGCAGATACTTTAGTACCAGCAGGGATCATTTGGATGCAGGGTGAGGCCGATGCCTATCATGAACAAGCATCTAAGGTTTATTTCGCTAATTTAACAAGCCTAATGAATGATATGAAAATGACATTTGGCAATAAAGAGTTACCAATCATTCTTGGCAGAATCGAAGACTCTGGTAAAACACCAGAAACACGCATGATGCCATATATAGAGAGTGTATGGGATGCTCAGAAAAAGTTTGTTAAATCAAATGCTAATGCTCATTTAGTCGCCTTTGATGAACCTGTCGAATTCATTGAAGATAAGTGGCACTATAAAAGTAATTACTATATAAAACTAGGTAACCTTTTTGCAGAAAAAGCAGCCGACACATTAGCTAAGTAGATTTCTTTTAAATAACTACTTAAATAATTAAGCCGCCGAACTAATCTAGGCGGTTTTTTTGTTTTGCACTTTTTTACAATTTAATTGTGATTTCCCTATATAGGTACGTTAAGATTGCTTATCTTTAGTTCAGTTAACAAAAGCCATTATTATTTGGCGGAGTTAGAAGCCGATCAATCAATGCAGGGAAGGTACAAATATGTATAGGGTTTTATCTACTTTATTGAGTGTTAGCTTATTGTGTTCTTGTGCAATAAATACAAACGTGGGTGAATATGTGCTTGGTGATGTTGAAACTTCAGTACGAGGTCACAATGTTGAAGTATTTACAGATCGCCAATTAGTGAGCTATAGAGCAACATTTCTTGGCCAGGTTTCGAGCTATTATTGCCAATTAGAAAGTGATATGCATTTACCACAAGCGGGTCCGTTTGATGATATTGATGGATCTAGAAGTCAACTCCAAGATACTCTTAAAAGTAAAGTACAGCAAAGGGGTGGCAATGCGATTGTATATGGACAGTGTTATATCAGTGCACATGCAGATACTGATTGCCAAAAAGCGCTGAGTTGTGAAGGGTTTGCGTACCAAGTTGAGTATTAAGTCGTTACTTAAGGTCTTGAGCGTGGCTAATTATCCTAACGTTATCCTAGGTTTGATGTTACTTTTTCATGTTTCTATTACCAGTAGTGCTGAACTTAAACCCTTCACTACAGATGGTTGCAGCTCTTTTCCTGATGGTACCTTAGAACATAAAAACTTATGGTTGGCTTGCTGTACAGCCCATGACCTTGCATATTGGCAAGGCGGTACTTTCAAGCAACGAGAGCAAGCTGACATTGATTTAAAAAAGTGTGTTGCAAAAGTAGGTGAGCAAGAAATTGCAGTATTGATGCTTGCTGGGGTCAGAGTGGGTGGCACACCTTTTTTACCTACCAGCTTTCGTTGGGGTTATGGCTGGCCATACCCCAAGTTTTATGGCGAACTAACAGAGCAAGAGCGTTTACAAGTCGAAAGCCGTTTAGCTGAGCTTAAGACTGAGCAAATTAAATAACCTATCGTTTATCTAATTTCTTTACAGTTTTTTGATGCATCGTTGATAGCAGTAGCTTCAGCACTTTTGGCAAAACGTGATGACATATATAGCCCTAATTGGTGGTCTGGCATTTTAATACGCGTAACGCCATTAAAGTGGTGAGGCTCGATATCTTTTGCAATTACAGTCGGTAGGGCTGTGATACCAGCTCTATTCTTAGCTACGAAATCAACGGCTTGTTGCCATGTACTGACTTGATGCTCATGGCTTAGCGATTCATTTTTATCAATGCCTAAATATTTAAGCATTAAGGTACGTGCCCCAGTACCGCGTTTATACACGATACCGTTCAAGTTAGCCTGCCTGCGTAAATTCTCGATACTCAAATCTGGGTCTGCGCTTTGGCTTATCAGTTCATATCCAACTTGATAAATTGTTGCTGAGCGAACCGCAAATAGATCTCTCTGTGGTAATAATAAAAGTGGCATGGCTATATCTACTTCATTGTTTTGCAACATTTTGATAAGCCGTGCTTGCGGTACAGTGATAACATCGTAATCGGTATCTAGGTGATTGATCACACAGCTATAAGCCGATTTTAATTCACCGTGAAAGTCTTTACGTGAGTACTTTAATGATTCGCCATTTTCGCTCGATACACCAATTGTTATTTTTGCAAAACAAGGGTGAGAGCAAAACAGGACAAGTAGAATAAGATGGGCAGTAATAAAGCCTTTTAAGTCCATTTAAAAAAATCGATAGGGTGAAACTTGAGCGAAATTTATCAGTTTAAACAGAACTGGACAAGGTAGGGTTGCTTACAGTGCAATTACATTAAAATGTAAGTGTTTTATTGAGATATTAATTAATTCCCTTATTAAACAAAGGGTTGGAGCTGTAAGTTGGTTGCTTACAGCTCGATTTACCTGATTATAGCCCAGCTTTTTTAGCGCGAGCAGTGTGTAGCTTTTTGTAGCTTTCGATTAAACGAAGGTGTCTATCTAAGCCCTCAAGCTTCATGCTGGTTTCTGTTAAACCATAGAACATTACATCGCCGTTGATTGAGCCAACAACTGCATCCATCGTTTCTTGACCAAACATACGGGTGAAGCTATGAATGTAATCTTCAATCTCAAGGTCATCGCTCAGTGCGACTTCTAACGTTGCATGCATTGCTTGGTAGAATAGGCCGCGCTCAACAATGGTATTGTCGTTATACTGTAAGAATGCTTCAACAAGCTCCATTGCTGCTTCTAAATCACCAAGTGCTAGGTAAATAAGTAGCTTCAGCTCAAGAATCGTTAACTGACCCCATACAGTGTTTTCATCAAACTCAATACCGATTAAGGTGATGATATCAATATAGTTATCAAGTTCACTTTGTTCTAAGCGCTCAACGAGATCAGCAAGTTGATCTTCTGATAAACGATGCAGGTTTAGGATATCTTCACGGAAGTTTAGTGCTTTATTGGTATTGTCCCAAATTAAGTCTTCTACTGGATACACTTCTGAGAAATCAGGCACTAAAATGCGACATGCAGTACCAAGGTCTGAGAATTCAGCAATGTAAGCTTCTTTACCTAAGCTTTCTAATATACCGAATAAGCTCGCTGTTTCTTCTTCATTGCTGCCAGAAAAATCCCACTCAACAAACTCATAGTCGTGTTTAGCACTGAAGAAACGCCATGAAATCACGCCCGTTGAATCAATAAAGTGCTCTACAAAGTTTTCTGGCTCAGACACAGCCATGCTATTGAACGTCGGTTTAGGCACATCGTTTAAGCCTTCAAAGCTTCTACCTTGTAATAGCTCAGTTAAGCTGCGCTCTAACGCCACTTCAAAGCTTGGATGCGCACCAAAAGAGGCAAATACACCGCCTGTTTTAGGGTTCATGAGTGTTACGCACATCACTGGGAACTGACCGCCTAGTGAGGCATCTTTTACTACAACAGGGAAACCTTGTTCTTCAAGGCCATTAATACCTGCAACAATCCCTGGGTATTTGTTTAAAACGTCCTCTGGTACGTCTGGTAAAACAATTTCTTGCTCAATGATCTGGCGCTTAACAGCACGTTCAAAAATTTCAGATAAACATTGTACTTTTGCTTCGGCAAAGTTGTTACCTGCGCTCATACCATTACTTAAGAATAAGTTTTCGATTAGGTTTGATGGGAAGTAAACAGTTTCACCGTCAGAGTGGCGTACATAAGGAATCGAACAAATACCACGTTCTTTATTGCCAGAGTTGGTATCGATTAGGTGAGAGCCACATAGCTCACCATCTGGATTATAAATTTCACGGGTATAGTCATCTAAAATGCCCTCTGGTAGAGAGTCATCATCAGTCAGTGCAAACCACTTTTCATTTGGGTAATGAACAAACTCGCTATTGGCAATGTCTTCGCCTAAGAACTGGTCGTTATAGAAGAAGTTACAGTTTAAGCGCTCAATAAACTCACCCAAAGCAGAACATAGCGCGCTTTCTTTGGTTGCACCTTTACCATTAGTAAAGCACATAGGCGAAGCTGCATCACGAATATGAAGTGACCATACATTTGGCACAATATTACGCCAAGAAGAAATCTCGATTTTCATCCCTAACTCTTCAAGGATGGCCGTCATATTTGCGATGGTTTCTTCAAGTGGTAAATCTTTACCTAAAATAAACGTGTTGCTGTCATCACCTGGTTTTGCCATCAGCATTGCTTGCGCATCAGCTTCGATGCTTTCAACAGTATCGATCTTAAATTCAGGGCCAGTTTGAATAACACGTTTAACTGTACAGCGCTCGACAGAGCGTAAAATACCTGTGCGATCTTTCTCTGAAAGGCTTTCTGGTAACTCAACCTGAATTTGGAAAATTTGGTTATAGCGGTCTTCTGGGTCAACGATATTGTTTTGCGCAACACGAATACCGTCAGTCGGGATATCACGTGAATTACAATACACTTTAATAAAGTAAGCCGCACACAATGCAGAAGATGCTAAGAAGTAATCGAATGGACTTGGTGCAGTGCCATCACCTTTATAGCGAATAGGTTGGTCTGCAATGACAGAGAAATCATCAAACTTGGCTTCAAGTCTGAGGTTGTCGAGAAAATTAACTTTAATTTCCATTAAAAAATTCCACCTTTGTGCGCGTTGCCATCTAAAGCGTTATGCCAGATAAGCATTTTCATCATAATAGGTGTAATTATCTGCTTTTTCGAAGTAATAGTCTTGGGTAAATCGAAAAAAAACTAATTTTAATGCAATCAGTGTCTGGTTGAGTAGGAAGTAGGCGATAACAAGGCTGTTATCGCCACAAAATTAAACACTCGAACCGCGAATAATTAAACGTGGCGGTAAAAGGGTATTCTCAACGTGTTCACCACGAATAAGCTTGAGCAGGTTATCGACCAACATTTGCCCGGCAAGGGTGGTATCTTGTTGAACAGTGGTGAGTGGTGGGTTTACAAAGCTGGCAACCGCAATGTTATCAAAGCCAACAACATGCACATCATCAGGAACCTTTATTTTTGCTTCTTTCAACGCGCGAATAGCACCAATAGCAATAAGGTCACTGGCCGCAAATAATGAGTTAAAGCGGATGTTATTTGCTATGAGTGAGCGAGTCGCGTGATAGCCTGATTCTTCTGTCGAAATGGCATTCGCCATTTTACGTTCGTTTAGTTTGATGCCTTTTGCTAAAAATGCATCTTTAAAACCTTGGTAGCGAGCAAAAAACTCCGGGCTATGATCAGAAGCATCGCCGATAAATGCACAATCGGTTCTACCGGTTGCGAGTAAATGTTCTGCTGCTAATTTACCACCGCCGTAGTTATCGCAGCTCACCGTTAAATCAGGGCGGTTATCAACACTTGCACCCCAGCAGACAAATTTAGTGTGTTGGTCAATTAGGGTTTTAAATTTAGGTTGATAATCGAGGTAATCACCATAACCGAGCAGAATTAGACCATCTGCACGGTGGCTGTCTTCGTAATCGGCTTGCCAATCTGAACTACTTGACTGAAACGACACCAGTAAGTCGTAGCCTTCTTTCGCACAGGCTCTAGTAATACTGCCAAGCATTGCTAAAAAGAAAGGGTTTATTTGTGATTCATCTGAAGTTGGATCTTCAAATAATAACAGGGCGAGGGTGCTACTTTGCTGTGTTCTTAAGTTACTGGCATTTTTATCAACTTTATAATTGAGCTGCTTTGCTACCTCATGAACACGTCGACGCGTTTCTTCGTTGACCAAAGGGCTATTTCGCAGCGCGCGAGAAACGGTTGACTGCGACACACCCGCATAATGTGCAATGTCAAAAGATGTCGCCTTACCTTTCATATGGTTACCAAATAACAGAAGTAGTATTTGCCATTTTCGGCTATTTATTATTTTTTTCAAGCTATTTGTGACAAGCGGCGTGTGTGTGGCTGTTCTGTAAACAGCTAGGCATTTTTTATGCGTATATAAATGCTTTTTCGATACTTAATACGCAGGTTTTTCCAATAAATACGTATGCATGCACAAATAATGAAAATTTTTATTGATCCTAATCTGACACCGGTGTCATAATGTCACTGTTTTATCATTTTGTTGTCAAAACGTATTTGGCTGCCCATTCATTTGGGCAGCATTTTTTTAATACAAAAGATAGCTTCTTTGAGGCAATGACCCAAAGTTTAGCAGACACAGTGGCTTTGCCATTGAAAACTAGAAAAATAAGCGGCAATTAGCTTAGACAAATAGAGAAAACATCATGAACACACAGACAACCACAGAATTTGCTCCTATTCTTGTTGCCGATATCGGCGGCACTAACGCTCGTTTCGCTTTAATCACTGACTTTAATGCACAAACTAACCAGTTTGTTATCGAGCACAATTTAACATTCCCAAGTGCTGATTTTGGCTCATTAGAAAGTGCAATTAACCAGTACTTCAGCCAAATTTCATTTCCTAAGCCAAGCCGTGCATGTTTAGCAGTCGCAGGCCCAATTAAAGCAGGCCAAGTTCACTTAACAAACTTAGGTTGGCACTTTAATGTTGCGGATTTAAAAGCAGAATTCTCATTCGAGCAACTTGAAGTCATCAACGACTTTGCTGCATTTGCTTATGCGGCACCGTATTTAGATGATTCGCAAAATATGGCTGTTAAAGCAGGTCAGGCTGATGAAAATGCGAACATTGCGGTTATGGGACCAGGCACTGGTTTTGGTGCTGCGTGTTTAGTTCGCACATCACAAGGCAGCGCTGTTCTTAGCTGCGAAGCAGGGCATATTTCTCTTGCGGCAGTGACAGAATTAGACCGCTTGTTAATCACTGAGCTTAAAAAGCAGTTAAATCATGTATCTGTTGAGACTGTGTTCTCGGGCCCAGGGATCGCACATTTATATCGTGCTATGGCAGCGGTTAAAGGTGTTGAAGCAAAAAATTTAGATGCAGCACAAATTAGCGAGCTTGCAACCACTGGTCAATGCGAAGTGTGTGATGCAACACTTAATCAATTTTGTGATTGGATCGGCAGCGTAGCAGGGGACTTAGCCCTGACATTCGGTGCTTTAGGTGGCGTATTTATTGGTGGTGGTATTTTACCTCGCATGCAACAACGTCTATTATCTAGTCGATTTGTAGAGCGTTTTGCAGACAAAGGCATTATGTCGCAATATACTTCACAGATCCCCGTTACGCTTGTAACACAAGACAACATTCCATTCATTGGTGCTGCTGCGTGTTTACATGTAAATAGTAACGCGTAACTAGCAGTTGGATGTAGAGCGGATGAAGAAAGTAACCATCAACAGTGTCGCCAGCTATGCCGGTGTATCGAAAAAAACAGTATCTCGCGTACTCAACAATGAGCCTAACGTGAGTGATGCAACGCGCGAAAAAGTACTTAAGGTATTTAAAGAGCTTGATTACACGCCAAACCCAATCGCTCGAGGTTTGGCTCAAAACCGTAGTTTCATTATTGGTTGCTTATACGATAATCCGAGTAAAAGCTATATTACCCGTGTGCAAACCGGTGCTTTAGCTGCGTGTCACGAGCTTAATTACAACTTATTGATCCACCCTTGCGAGTTACGAGGCGAAGAATTAATTAGCAACATTGAACATTTAATTCAAACTTCTCGTTTAGACGGTATTGTACTTACCCCGCCATTTTCAGATTTTCCTGAACTTGTCAGCTTTTTAAAATCTAAAAAGATCCCGTATGCTCGTGTCGCATCAGCGGTACTTGAAGATGACTCTATTTCGGTAAGAAGTAATGACGAGCAGGGGGCTTTTGAAATAACAGAGCATCTTATTAAGCTTGGTCATAAAGAAATCGCTTTCATTAAAGGTCACCCTGATCACAGTGCGACAGAGCAGCGTTTTAAAGGTTACCGCAGAGCACTTGCCTCAAATGGTATTGAGTTTGATGAACGCTTAGTTGAAGAAGGTAACTTTAGTTATCACTCTGGTGTTGATAGTGCGCGTACTATTCTAGATTTAAACCCTCGCCCAACAGCAGTATTTGCTTCTAATGACTACATGGCAGCGGCGGTGCTAAAACTTGCTACGCAAATGCAATTAAGAGTGCCGGATGATATCTCTATTGTTGGATTTGATAACGCACCTATTGCTCGCCATATCTGGCCAGGGTTAACGACCATTGCACAACCAGTAGAAGAAATGACCCAGCAAGCGGTTAAGCAACTGATCACCCATATTAGCGACCCACAAGAGTCTCCTTACCAAGTAACCCTTGAGGCAAAATTGATTACTCGCGAGTCGACAGCAGCGATTAAATAAATTTCATCTTGTTTTTTCACAGTAGCCCGAGAATGAGTGACGCGTTCTCGGGCTTTTTTATTTTCAATCTAAAAATTGCATTTTTATGATCTAAGTTGCTGTTTTTAAATAAAGCTCACAATATAACCTTTCTTATGGTTACACCTTTAATCATGGTGCTTTAGATGAATTCTACTCATATTTTATTAAAATAAAACTGTTCATTATTTGGTCATTTTAAAAAATTAAACTAAATTTAACAGATAGGGTTGACACCGGTGTCACAGTCGTGAGTTAATACAGTGACACCGGTGTCAGGTTGGTTGTGAGAGACAGCCTGTCAGCGTACCTTTGAACGGGTAAATCAAAGATGCTCAGTACAATTATTTTCGTGGAGTCTGTAATTGTTACTGAGCCTTTATCCTCTAACTATAGAGATGAGTCGAATTTTATGTTGCATCCTCGTATCCAAGAAGTCACCGAACGCGTTATTGAACGTAGTAAAGAGACCCGCCAAGCTTATTTAGAGCGAATCGCGCACGCAAAAAAACAAACAAGAGTTCGTGCTGGTTTAGGTTGTGGTAATATTGCACACGTTATGGCTGCTTGTAGCAGCGATGACAAAGCTCGTTTAAAAGCAGACGAGCAACCAAATCTAGCGATTATCAATTCATATAACGACATGCTTTCTGCGCATGTGCCTTACAAAGACTATCCAGAAATCATCAAAAACCTTGCAACTAAGTATGATGCAACAGCACAAGTTGCTGGCGGCGTACCTGCAATGTGTGACGGTGTGACACAAGGCCGTGATGGTATGGAACTGTCATTGTTTTCGCGTGATGTGATCGCAATGTCTACAGCGGTTTCTTTATCGCACGACGTGTTCGATGGTGTTTTCTGTTTAGGCGTATGCGACAAGATTGTCCCTGGACTTTTAATTGGTGCCTTATCATTTGGTCACTTACCAACGTATTTCTTACCAGCAGGTCCAATGCAATCGGGTATCCCGAATAAAGAAAAAGCCCGTGTACGTCAAAAATTTGCACAAGGCTTAGTAAGTCGCGAAGAGCTTTTAGAAGCAGAAAGCGCATCGTATCACAGTGCGGGTACGTGTACTTTCTACGGTACAGCAAACTCGAATCAAATGTTAATGGAAATCATGGGTCTACATTTACCAGGTAGCTCTTTCATTAACCCTTACACAGAACTACGTGATGGTTTAACAGGTCATGCTGTAGAAACCATGTTAAAGCAGCTAATCGAAACAAAAGATGCTAACTGCCTTGCTGATGTAGTGAGTGAAAAAACAATTATTAATGGTTTAGTTGGCTTGTTATCAACAGGCGGCTCAACAAACCACGCAATCCACTTAGTGGCTATTGCGAAAGCAGCAGGTGTGATCCTAACGTGGAAAGACATGGCTGACTTATCTGAAGTTGTGCCACTTCTTACGCGTATCTATCCAAATGGCTCAGCTGATGTGAACCACTTCCAAGCAGCTGGCGGAATGGGCTTCTTAATGAAGCAACTGCTTAGCAAAGGTTACTTACACAACGACGTGAAAACGATTGTTGGTGATGGCCTAGAGGCATACACCACAGAGCCAATGCTAGATAAAGACACATCAGTGATCATGACTAACAGCACAGGTCCAAGCAAAGTTAAATGGGTTGCATGTCCTGAAAAGTCACACGATGAAGAAGTTTTACGCCCAATTGATAACCCGTTTAGCAAGCAAGGTGGTTTACAGCTTCTTACAGGTAACCTTGGTAAGGCAGTAATTAAAGTATCAGCAGTGGCTGAATCACATCAGGTTGTTTCTGCACCAGCGAAAGTATTTAGCTCACAAGGTCAGTTACAAGAAGCATATAGCCGCGGTGAATTAAACACAGACTTTATCGCTGTAATTAAAGAACAAGGTCCGAAAGCGAAAGGCATGCCTGAGCTTCACAAGTTGACGCCAGTAATGGCAACACTACAAGACCAAGGCTACAAAGTGGCGATTGTGACAGACGGTCGTATGTCGGGTGCATCAGGTAAAGTGCCTGCTGCAATCCACTTAGCACCAGAAGCGGTTGAAGGTGGTGTAATCGCTAAAATTCACGAAGGTGATTTAGTGACACTTGACGCACCAGCGGGTGTATTAAAAGTACACGTAAGCGATGACGAATTAGCAAAACGTGAATTACAACTTAGCCAACCAAGTCATACATACGGTACAGGCCGAGAGTTATTCGCAGGTTTCAGAAATATAGTAAGTAGTGCAGACCTTGGCGCTAGCGCCTTCGGTTTAGAATAATAATACGCCGTTACTGGGCTATGAGGAACATACAATGAGCATTGAGAAAATTTTATCATCGGCACCTGTGGTACCGGTTGTTGTTATCGAAAAACTTGAAGATGCAGCACCCCTTGCACGTGCGCTTTATAACGGTGGCTTAAAAGCATTAGAAATTACTCTGCGAACACCGATTGCGGCAGAAGCAGTAAAGCTAATGAAAGAAGCTGTACCAGAAGCATACGTTGGCACAGGTACTGTTATTGATAAAGCGACATTTAATGCATCTGTTGAAGCTGGTGCTGACTTTATGGTGAGCCCAGGTGTAAACGACGAATTATTAGCACTGGCTAAAGAGTCTGATATTCCATTTTTACCCGGTGCAGCAACACCAAGTGAAGTAATGAAATTAGCAAGCCAAGGCTTTAAGTTTTTAAAGTTCTTTCCTGCAGAAGCAGCGGGTGGCACTGCAATGCTTAAATCAATTGGTGGCCCTTTACCGCAAGTGACTTTCTGCCCAACAGGCGGCATTAGCCTTGAAACAGCACCTAACTACCTGGCACTTAAAAATGTAATTTGTGTAGGTGGTACTTGGATGTTAGATAAACAACTTATTGAAAACAAAGACTGGCAAGCCATTGAAGCGCTTGCTCGCCAAGCAAGTGAAGTAAAATAATTAACGGGAGATATTAGAATGATTAATGTTGCAATTAATGGCTATGGACGTATCGGTCGTAACGTATTACGTGCTCTTTATGAGTCAGCTCAAAACAACGAAATCAAAATTGTTGCTATCAACGATTTAGCACCAGCAAATGTTAACGCGCATTTAACTCAATTTGACTCTGTACACGGTCAATTTTCTCAAAAAGTAACACTTGCTGAAAACACCATGCTAATTGGTAATGATGAAATTACCCTTACGCAAGAGCGTGATCCTGCAAACCTTCCTTGGAAAGCATTAAACGTCGATATCGTATTAGAATGTACGGGTTTATTCACTTCACGTGAAGCCGCTGCAAAACACATTGAAGCCGGTGCTAAAAAAGTAATCGTTTCTGCGCCTGGTACTGACATGGATGCAACAGTTGTTCATGGTGTTAACAGCGAAGTATTAAACGCTGACAGCAACATCATTTCAAACGCATCATGTACAACAAACTGTTTAGCACCGATTGCAAAAGCAATCAACGACACAGTAGGTATCGAGCAAGGTAGCATGACGACAATTCATGCTTACACAAACGATCAAAACTTATCTGACGTTTATCACCCAGACTTATACCGTGCACGTAGCGCAACTCAGTCAATGATCCCAACTAAAACAGGTGCAGCTAAAGCGGTTGGCTTAGTGCTTCCTGAACTTGCGGGTAAACTTGACGGCATGGCAGTGCGAGTTCCAACAATCAACGTTTCTTTAGTAGACTTAACGTTCGTTGCTAAGCGTGAAACAACTGCAGCAGAAATCAACGAAGTCGTTAAAGCAGCATCAGAAGGTGCAATGCAAGGTATTCTTGAATACAACGAACTACCACTTGTTTCTATCGACTTTAACCACAACCCAGCGTCTTCAATCTTCGATTCTACTCAAACTAAAGTAGATGGTAAGCTTGTTAAAGTGATGGCTTGGTACGATAACGAGTGGGGTTTCTCAAACCGCATGTTAGACCAAGTTAAAGCGTTAGGTCAGTTCTTATAATAGAACAGTAAAAGTTTAAGCTTTATCCAACAAAGCCACGTTTATCGTGGCTTTTTTGGTTTTTACTGGAAATTGATTTGGATTCACATTACTTTATTGTGCGTAATTATTTTCAAGGAAAGATAATGAAAAAAATCTTATTAACTACTTCATTCTTTGTAACCTCGTTACTGCCTAGTTATGCTTCAGCATCAGAAGAAGCACAACAACTTGCAGTGTGTTTAACAGATTCACTAAATGGTAAAGAACGAAAGAACCTCGCTAAGTGGATTTATCTAGGTATGTCGACGCACAGTATTATTAAACCTTTCGCGAATGTAACAGAGCAAGATATAGATGACACTAATCGCTATGTTGGTGCGTTAGTTACCCGTTTATTAACCGAAGACTGTCCAAAGCAAGCTAGGGCGGCGATTGATGTCGGCGGTCAGGGAGCAATGGAAAACGCATTCGGTATTGTCGGTGAAGTTGCAATGCAAGAGTTAATGGCTGAGCCAAGTGTGGGTAATGCTTTAGGTGCATTTGATAAATACCTTGATCAAGATAAGTTTGATAAAGCATTTCAGTAATAGTTAAAGGCTTATTCTTTTATAAGCCATTTCGTTTCATAAGGATATGGATGTTTAATAATATTAGACAGTTCTTCGCTATTAATTTGTAATTTACACATTTTTGTGATGACTCAGCGTATATTTGTTCCTAAATTCTTCTGTGTTATGCTGCAAAAAATTGATAAATGGATTTTATATCATGACACGTCTTTATCATCGGCTATTTAGAGCTGAGCAGTTTCAAGTGGGTGAAGGCAATATTAGCGGTTATATTGCTTGTTTCTTAGCGGTGTTATCCTGCTTAGGGGTATTAGCTTTTCATTTTCCAGAGTACTTAACGACCCCAGAGCTTAGGCAAAACTACAGTGTCGAGTTTTTACGTCAGCTGATGTTTGTGGCATTAATTATTTCAGGCAGTTTAGGGTTGTTGAACTTTGTTCGTAATACTAATAAACGGCTCGGTGCAACGGCTTGGGTGTTGATCTTGCTTGCTATTGCATTTGGCGGTCCGAATGTTGAAGTGGGCGACTTTAAAGATAATACGCCGTACTTGGGGCTGGATTGGGTCATTCTTGACTTACTTGGCTCCACACTGATTTTTATTCTAATTGAGAAGCTACTGCCGCACCGTAAAGAGCAAAAAATTCTCCGCTCTGAGTGGCAGGGTGATTTAAATCATTTCTTTGTTAATCACTTAATTATTGGTTTTGTGTTGCTGGCAACCAATCAGTTCGTGCATCATGCATTTGGCTGGGCTGTGTCTGATACAGTGCAAGGCTTTATTATTCAACTGCCCTTTTTACTGCAGCTATTTCTAATCATTTTAGTAGCTGATTTAATGCAATATTTTGTGCATAGGGCTTATCACGAAGTGCCTCTGCTTTGGCGTTTTCATGCCGTGCATCATAGTGCAAAAGAGATGGATTGGCTTGCAGGCTCTCGTCAGCATATTTTAGAAATACTCGTGACGCGCAGCTTAGTGCTCACGCCAATTTTTGTACTCGGCTTTCCATCGGATGTTATTAGCCTCTATGTCATTATTGTTGGCTTTCAGGCAGTATTTAACCACGCTAATGTTCGGGTGAAGTTTGGTTGGCTAAAGTATTTGCTGGTTACACCTCAGTTTCATCATTGGCATCATTCATCTGATAAAGCGGCCATTGACCGTAACTATGCTGCGCATTTTTCTTTTTTAGATTATCTTTTTGGCACTGCTGTGAAAGGTCAAGCAGAGTGGCCCGATAAATATGGTGTGGTTGGCGATTACATGCCCGAAGGTATGTTAAAACAGCAGGTGTTCCCGTTTAAAAAGCAAAAATAAAGCCTCATAGAGGCTTTATTTATTATTACCTATACTCATAATCGCGAAACTAGCTCAGAAAGGCGAGGGCGTTTGTCTGAGTTTAGTACCAAGCACTCTTGAGCTATGTCAGAAAGCATCTTAGTAATGTCGTTTTGTTCACTCACTACGGTCAGTAGATCATCAATGAAATAACCAAGGGCGCGCACTTCAATGCCTTCTAATAGCTGCTGTTGATCAGGCGTCAGCATTGATAAGTCTGTTGCTGCACCAAAGTCACCGAATAATAAATCGCCCTGTGAATTGATCATGCTGTTATGGGCATAAATGTCACCATGGCTTACTTGCTTTTGATGCAAATGAGCGAGGGTACTGGCCATTTGCTTAACAATTTTTAGCACCATTTCTGGCGCGTACTGGCAGTTGTCTTCGAATGTGTCACGGGTACAAGTTGCAAGGGAAGGTGGCAAACCAAGATTACTAAACTCTTTACTGATAAGCTCCATCACTAAACCAAGTTGTGACTCTTCATCAACATAGCCTAATGCTTTTATGAGATTTCGATGCTCACTGGCTTTTAAACAGCAATTTAGCTCATCAAGTGGATAGCCATCACTGGTGATCTCGCCTTTAAATAACTTAAGGGCAACAGGCTGTTGATGCCAATTGGCTAAGTGAATAACCCCAGATGCGCCTTGGCCAATCTGCTTTTTAACATCGATTTCATCCAGTGCGATTTGGCTAAACTGCTCACAGTGCAAGCTAGTTGAGCGATTTAAATCGTTACCAGAGAAGGCAAGCCAAGCAAGTTTCGGTAAAGCTAAAAGCCAATCTTCAATTTTTGTAAGTTTATTGGCACTTAAACGTATTAGCTCAAGCTCTTTACAATTAGCCATTGAGACTGGCAAATGTGTTAACTGATTACCTGCCAGTGCGAGCTTTTTAAGCTTGCTGTACTCACCAAATGTATCTGGTAAAGCGGGGATTTGATTATCAGTTAAGATTAACCATTCAATCTGCGTTGGCAAACAGTGCGCTTTAAATTCAGTAATTTGATTACCTTTAAATGCCACCATGATTAAGTTTGGGCATTCTCTTAGCACGTCTGGAATATGTTTAAACTGATTAAATGATAAAAACAGCCGTTTGAGATTTTTTAATTTGTAAAAATCGTCAGGTAAATCACTTAGCTGATTATTAGATAAATCGAGGATTTCTAACGTATCGGCTAGGGTATAAATTTCTTTTGGCAATTCAGTTAGTTCTGCAACAAGCTGAAGCCGTGTACAACCTAGTAGAGAACCGGCTTTTAACTCTTCGAGGGTATTCAATGTTGATTCCTTTGGGCTAAAAGGTAAAAGGCCAACTTGGTTGGCCTTTTTAATTAAAACTGTGCGTTGTGGTAAACGTTTTGTACGTCGTCACAGTCTTCTAGCATGGCTAAAAAGCGTTCCATGACTTCAACGTCTTCACCTTCAATGGGTGCTTCTACTTGCGGCACAAAAGCAATTAGATCTTCGTGGAAATCAGTAATTCCCATTTCTTCAAGTGCTGTACGGGTGTTGTTGTATTCAGTGTGTGGAGCGAATACAGTCACTTTACCGTCTTCAACTTCTACATCTGTTACATCTACATCAGCCATCATTAGTGCTTCTAAAACAGCCTCGTCATCATCACCATCAAATACAAAAATAGCGAGGTGATCAAATAAGTGTGATACTGAGTTTTGCGCACCAATTTTTGCATTCGCTTTTGTAAAACAAACACGTACGTCAGCAAAGGTACGTTTGTTGTTGTCGGTTAAACAGTCAACAATGATCATACAGTTACCCGGGCCGTAACCTTCATAGCGAGTTGCTACGTAATCTTCGCCGCCACCGCCTTTGGCTTTATCGATTGCACGCTCAATTACATGCGTAGGTACTTGGTCTTTTTTAGCACGCTCAATTAAGCGACGAAGCGCTAAGTTGCCATCGGGATCAACACCACCATTCTTAGCGCAGATATAAATTTCTTTTCCGTACTTTGAATAAACTTTGGTTTTTGCACCCGCAGTTTTTGCCATTGAGTCTTTTTTGTTTTGATAAGCTCTGCCCATCTGCGTGTTGCCTTTTTGTTATAGATAAAAATAAAGCGGTTATTCTAATCATTTAAACTACTAGTTAACAGTGTTTATTCTTCGCTTTGCTGTAACTGCCACATTCGTGCGTATTCACCATTCGCTGCAAGCAGTTGATGGTGCTGACCTTGCTCAACAACCCGTCCTTGTTTCATAACAATAATTTTGTCTGCGTCAGTAATTGTTGATAAACGATGCGCAATGACTAAGCTGGTATGTCTTTGTGCAACTTCACGCATCGCGCTGAGAATGGCTTGTTCTGAATGCGAATCTAGCGCCGATGTTGCCTCATCAAATAATAAAATCGGTGAACCTTTTAAAATGGCTCTGGCAATTGCAATGCGTTGTTTTTCACCGCCTGATACTTTTAAACCGCGTTCACCAACAAGGGTTTTATCGCCTTTGTCTAGGCTGGCAATAAATCCATCTAAATGGGCAAGGCTTATGGCTTTATCAATTTCATCTTCGCTTGCCGTTGGATTTCCATAGGCGATGTTTTCGCGAATGCTGGTGTTAAATAGCACGGTATCCTGCGGTACGATGGCAATAGCTTGGCGCAAACTTTCAAGTGTTACTGTGTTGATTGCTTGCTCATCGATATAAATTTTACCCGCATCAACATCATAAAAGCGGTAGAGCAGGCGGCTTAGAGTGCTTTTACCTGCGCCACTGGCACCCACAATCGCCACTTTGCTGCCAGACGTAACCTCAAAGCTTAAGTTATTTAAAATTGGCCTTTGTTTGTCGTAACTAAACGACACATTTTCAAATCGAATAGCTGCTTTGGTTGCTTTTAATGGTTTTGCATCTTTGTCATCGCTAATGGCGGCTTTTCGATTTAACAGCCCCAGCATATTTTCAAGGTCAGTCAGCGCTCGGCGTATCTCACGATAAACAAAACCTAAAAAGTTAAGTGGTAAAAATAACTGGATCATATAAGCATTGATCATCACAAGCTCACCTATTGTCAGCTCTTTATTGACCACTGAGCTGGCACCTAGCCACATTAGCGCTGTAATAGCCGCGGCGATTATAAGTGCTTGCCCTGAATTAAGTGCCAGTAAAGATAAACGATTTTTAAGCCTCGCTTGCTCCCATTTAGCTAAAAAGCTGTCGTAGGTGTTTGCTTCATAGTGTTCATTGTTGAAGTACTTAACGGTTTCGTAATTTAGCAAGCTGTCGATAGCACGGGTATTAGAGTTATTATCAGCAGTATTTGCTTCACGAATGAATCGGTTTCGCCACTGCGTTACAATCACAGTAAAAGCAATGTAAATAGCGACCACGATTACGGTAACCAATGCAAACCACGGTGAAAATAAGGTCGCAAAAATAATGGCTACTGTGATTATTTCAAATAGGGTTGGCACGATGTTAAACATCAAAAAGCGCATTAAAAAACTGAGGCCATTTGTACCACGCTCTATATCGCGACTGATACCACCTGTTTGCCTATCAAGGTGAAAGGCAAGCTCTAAACTGTGCAAGTGCTTAAATACTTTTAAGCCGATATGGCGCATTGCGTGCTCTGTAACACGGCCAAATAATGCATCGCGTACTTCACCAAAAAACACACTGGCAAAGCGCAGTAATCCATAGGCGATCAGCAAGGCAATAGGAACGCTTAATAGCGGGTTGATACTCGCATCAACCGCGTCAATTATTTCTTTTAGTGCCCAAGGCATCAGCAATGTGGCGCCTTTTGCAGCAATAAGCGCTAAGACGGCTAAAATAACGCGGCCTTTAAAGGTCATTAAATAGGGCCAGAGTGTTTTGATGCTTTGTGATAGGTTCATTGCATCAGGCGATCTTGTCACCTGTTCTTTGCGGCTCATTCCACGCATGGGGGTCTCTTAAAATCAATTTGATAAAAATAGGCAAAAGCTTTCGTGTTTTAGGCAAGTGAACTTTGCAAATTTACCTCTATACTGAGTGAAGTATACACCAGTGCATTAGCAAATTAGTTAATTGCATGAGTTAAACACGAAGAAAATTAAGGAGTAAGCATGAAAACCGTCGGTTATGCAGCACATGATTCTGAAAAACCATTAGAGCCGTATCATTTTGAACGCCGTGCACTTCGTGATGAAGATGTATCAATTGAAATTCTGTATTGTGGCGTGTGCCATTCAGACTTACACACAGCAGAAAACGATTGGGGCTGGACTCAGTATCCTGTCGTACCAGGCCATGAAATTGTTGGCCGTGTCCTTGAAGTAGGCAGTGGCGTTACAAAATATAAAGTAGGCGATAATGTCGCTGTAGGTTGTATGGTTGATAGCTGTTTAAGCTGTGACCAGTGTCATCACGGTGAAGAGCAGTTTTGTCGCGAAGGGATGGTAGGAACCTACTCAGGACAAGACCGTATCAGTGGTGAACTCACTCAAGGTGGTTATTCAAAGCACATTGTGGTGCGTGAAGAGTTTGTATTGAGCGTGCCAAAAGGCTTAGACCTTGCTAAATGTGCACCAATTCTATGTGCGGGTATCACAACGTATTCGCCACTACGCACGTGGAATGTCGGCCCAGGTAGCCGTGTTGGTGTGATTGGGCTAGGTGGTTTAGGCCACATGGCGATTAAAATCGCAGCTGCAATGGGCGCACATGTTACGGCAATTAGCCGTAGTGATAAGAAAAAACAGCAGGTTTTATCTTATGGCGCAAAAGATTTATTGGTATCGAGTGATGAAGCAGCCATGCAAGCGCATGCTAATCAATTTGATGTGATCATTAATACCATTCCGGTAAAACACGACTTTACGCCGTATATTCCGCTTTTGGATATTGATGGTACGCAAGTATTGGTTGGTCAAGTAGGTGAGCTTGCTGAGTCTAACTCAGTGCCGTTATTAATGGGGCGTCGCCGTGTTGCTGGCTCATTAATTGGCGGTATAGCGCAAACCCAAGAGATCCTCGATTTCTGTGCGTTACATAATATTCTGCCAGAAGTCGAAATGATCAATATGGACCAAATTAATGACGCATTCGATAAATTAAAGCAAGGTGATATGGCCTCACGCTTTGTTATCGACATGTCATCATTAGAAGTTTCACTTGTTTAAAAAGTTAAACTAACTAAGCGGGTCTAGTTAGGCTCGCTTTATTTTAGTTACTTTTATTTAAGTAATACCTTGTGTTTTATTTTTTTACCCTCATTATAGCCCTGTTATCCGCTTAATTTATTGGTCAGTTCTTGTTACGGTTTTTCTCAGTCATTATCTTGCTATTTACTGTGTTCTTTAGTGCACAGAGCATGGCTATGCCTGACAATCACTCACACTATGCTGCGACTAAATTGTTCCAAGTCGAGCTGACTAAAACCCCAGTTATTTCTCAAACTCATACAGTTGAACACCCTAAACCGGTAGAACCATCGGGGTTTGATACCCTTGTGCCGCGTTTAACTGCCAGTAATTCATCATTGTTTCTTTATCATAGTCAGGTTGATCCTGATTACGAGCTATTGATTGAATTCTTTGCTGAAGATTGGGGAAAAGAGCACTTTTTAGCGCCGCCAGGTGCTGTGCGTGTGATCCCATGGTTTGCGTTAGCCACTCAACGTAAATCCCGCATTAGTGGCTGGAAAGACGCTAATCTCTTGTACAAAGCCAATACGATCTATCATAGCTAAACGACTTCCTTCGTTACTTTTTATTTTTTGGAATTAAATTTTTACCGGCTGACAATGCCGGAAGGAAGTCATGTATGTCACATAAATCTAAGCCGGCGCTATGGCGTCGTCTAAAAATGAGTTATGTCGCTATGATAGCGGCGTGTATTTTATTAGCGGTTAGCGCACTACCTAACCTTTACCCTAACAAATCTTGGTTGCACATTAGCTTGCCAGATCAAACTGTGACGCTGCAAAGTGTGACAACGTCACTAAATCAACATGGTTTTGAAGTGACTGAAGCCAATGATAGCCAAGCACAACTGGCTATTTTATTAGCTGAGCCGACTCAAAGTGCTAATGCGTTGAGCTTTATAAAAACGCAATACCCACAGCTAGAGGCTAAAATTGTTGAGCATGCGACAAGCCCACAATGGCTCCAGCAGCTGGGTCTTTCACCGATTAAATTAGGACTCGACTTAAATGGTGGCGTTTTATTTGTGCTTGATGTTGACCTAGATAAAGCAATGCAAGAGCACTTAAACAGTGTGTATCAACAAACTAAATTGACGCTTCGTAAAGACAAAATTCGTGGGATCCGGGCAAGTGAAGTAAAAGATGGGGTTGAGTTACAAATTTTACCAAGTGGTGAGGAGCAACTTGCAGGACTTGTCTCAACGTTACAAGGTCAATTCAAAGGCCTGATGCAAACTAAATCAACAACGAATAACCTAACCACGGTATTACTGCATTTTAATGAGCAAAGCCAAAACGAATTCAATAAACAAGTTATGGCGCAAAGCTTAACAACCCTGCGTGGTCGCATTGAAGAGCTTGGTATTACTGAAGCGGTAACGCAAAGACAAGGTAAGCAGCGCATTCGTATTGAGTTACCCGGTGTGCAGGACCCATCAGAAGCGAAACGTATTATTGGTGCAACTGCGACCCTTGATTTTTACCAGGTCGTCGAAGTCGGTGGTAAAGCGTTTAATGTACAAGGCGGTGGCGTTGTTAATTTAAATCCGATGGCGATTTTTTCAGGTGATCACATTAATAATGCCAGTGTTGGCAAAGATGAATGGGGCAAGCCTTTAGTTCAGCTTAGTTTAGATTCGCAAGGTGGCGATGCGATGTCTGCTTTTTCAAAGCACAACATAGGTAAACCAATGGCCACGGTGTATTCTGAATACTCGCGGGATGCGAATGGCGACGTTGTGAAAAAAAGCGAAGTGATCAATGTAGCAAACATTGCCCAGCATTTAAGTTCTCGTTTTAGCATTACTAATATGAAAAGCCCGCAAGCAGCTTACGATTTAGCGCTTTTACTACGCGCAGGGTCGCTCACAGCGCCAGTGACAATCGTTCAAGAACAAACCATAGGCCCAAGCTTAGGTAGTGAAAACATTGAACACGGTTTAGCAGCGTTAATGCTGGGTATCGGTATTACCCTTGCCTTTATGGCGCTTTGGTATCGTCGCTTAGGGCTGATTGCCAATATTGCTTTATTGCTTAATCTAACGGCTTTAGTTGGTTTAATGTCGTTATTACCGGGGGTTGTACTGACTTTACCGGGTATTGCAGGGCTTGTTCTGACGATAGGGATGGCAGTGGATACCAATGTGATTATCTTTGAGCGAATAAAAGAAGAGAAGCGCAAAGGTCGACCTACATATCAAGCGATTGAGCAAGGTTATAACCAAGCATTTACGACCATTTTTGATGCCAATGTGACTACGATGATCACGGCAATTATTTTATACGCCATTGGTTATGGGCCGGTGAAAGGCTTTGCAATCACGTTAGCGCTTGGGCTATTAACCAGTGTCTTTACTGGCGTTTATATTTCGAAAGCGCTTAGCCAAACACTCTACATTAAACTAACTAATTTAACGGGGGCTAAAGCATGAGTTGGTCAACATTAACTGCACCGAGTAAAGCGCGCGTTTTAGGATTACTGCTAAGTTGTGTTTTAGTCATCGCGAGCTTAAGTGTTTTATCTGTAAAAGGGCTAAACTTTGGCCTTGATTTTACAGGTGGCTACATCACGGAAATTAACACAACGTCAGTCACGACAATTGCTGATTTAAAGGCAAAGTTAAGCCCCGAGGTTGCGAGTAAATTAGCCATAAGTAAAGCGGGTGAATATCACTTTGTTTTAAGAGAAGCACCAGAGGCTAGCAAAGCGAGTACTTGGCAAGCAGAGCTGAATGAACAAGGCGTCGACTATAGCGTATTATCTAGCTCATTTTTAGGCTCACAAGTGGGTGATGAGCTTTTTGAACAGGGCTGTTTAGCTTTATTTGCAGCGCTGATTGCAATTATGGTTTATCTTGCCGTGCGCTTTGAATGGCGACTCGCAGTAGGTTCAGTGGTTGCACTGTTACATGATTTAATCTTAGTGCTTGGTTTGTTTTCCTTGCTAGGGCTTGAGTTTAATTTAACCGTGCTTGCGAGTTTACTGGCTATTATTGGTTATTCATTAAATGACTCAATTATTGTTGGCGACAGAGTCAGAGAGCTTTTACGTATTCAGCCAGACAATCAACGCATAAATACCCATGTTGTGATTAATGATGCAATTGGCTCTACGTTAACGCGTACATTGATCACCTCAGGCACAACACTTGCGACCATTGCCTGTATTTGGCTGCTTGCAGGGGCTGCATTAACGGGTTTTGCTATCGCGTTATTTGTGGGCATTGTGGTGGGGACATTCTCATCGATTTGTATCGCCGCGACCTTGCCGCAGTTATTGGGGTTAAGTTCAGAAAATTACACCCAAACACTGGATGATAAAACCAAAGCCTATATGGAGATGCCGTAAGTCAGTTTTATAACTTACTTTCATCAGCCGCTATTTTTCCATAGAATAGCGGCTTTTCTGTTTTAACTGCTTTGATATGAATAAAACACACGTAATTGAACATTTACGCTTTGCGCTTGAGGCACAACTGCAAAACGCTAAAGAAGCGGCAAAAGCGGCCCATGATGCAGCAACTCACGAAGAAAGTGTTGCTGAAACTCAATACGATACCTTGGGTTTAGAAGCCGCTTATTTAGCGCAAGGGCAAGCTGAGCGAGTTAATGAGTGCTACCGTGATATTCAGGCATTCAATACGGTGTTTAAAGAAAGCGAATTTAATAAGGTTCGTGAAGGTGCATTAGTGTGTCTTATCGATGAGCAAGATAACGCAAAGTGGTTCTTTATGGGTCCAAGTGCTGGTGGCTTAGTGGTCACCGTAAAAGAGCAACCGATTTATGTTGTAACCCGAGAAGCGCCGTTAGGTAAACAACTGATTGGCAAGCAAATTGATGATGAAGTAACACTGACTATTGCAGGAAATAAGCAGTTTTACAACATTACTGAAATACTCTGATCTAGAAAGTTTATTAATCAATAAATTTCATCTTAAGGTAAAAAATAACTCGTTGGTCACAAAGCTAAAAACCCTCTATAAATCACATCAAGCTTAATGCTTATACCAATACGCGCAATTACCAATTCTCGGGTATTGGTATTTCAAGCACCCATCTAGTTAAGTGAAGTTTAGCCTCATGCGTTCACTTAATTGGTTGGGTGTTTTCATTTTTTTCATAAGACTTAATTTAGGAAAAGTCGTGTTTAAAACCTTGATTGTGGTTGATAACAATGAGCAACGTATTGCTCAAAATTTCGAAAATGTCATTACCTTTGACACCTACTTACGTGATTACCCAAAACATAATGAGCCAAAAACGCGCATTTTAAACTTGTGTGATACAGGGCAGTATTTAAGTAAAGGTTATTATTGTTCTTTGCTTGCTGAAGCGAGAAAGCATCAGGTATTACCGAGTGTAAAAACAATTAATGCGCTCCGTAGCGATGAGCACAGCACGCGTCATAAAGAGCTCGCTGGTGGTACTGTCTTTTTTGGTCACACAGATCAAGAGCAGCAAAGTAAAGCAACCAAAGCATTATTCTCACAATATCCTGCGCCTATTTTGGTGTGTGATGAGCAAGGAGTTGTGAAGCAAGGCACGATTGCATCATTAGATGACACTGGCTTTACAGAGTTTGTAAAACAACTTAGTAGCTTTACCGAGTCTGTGTGGCGTATTCACGATAAAAAACGTCGTTACCGTTGGGATATGGCTATATTGGTTGATCACCAAGAAAAAGTGCCGCCAAGTGATAAAGATGCCATTGCTAAATTTATTAAAGCAGCCGCTAAACATGGTATTTATGCTCAAGCACTGACATTTGATGAAATTACCAATATTGCACAATTTGATGCGCTATTTATTCGTCAAACAACGGCCATCGACCATCCAACCTATCGTTTAGCGAGTAAAGCACAAAGCTTAGGGTTAGTGGTGATTGATGATGCAGAGTCAATACTGCGCTGTTGTAATAAAGTGTATTTGCACGATGCCTTTAATTATCAAAAAGTGCCGAGTTTAAAAACTCACGTTGTGGCTGATACACGTGAAGAGACAATTGAAAGTTTAGAAGCAAACTTTAGCTACCCACTGGTATTAAAAATGCCAGAAGGCTCTTTCTCAAAAGGCGTATTTAAAGTTGCTACTCGTGATGAGTTAGTTGCTAAGTTAACAGAACTGTTTGAGTTTAGTGCACTTGTGCTTGCACAAGAGTACATGTACACCGAATACGACTGGCGTGTCGGGGTGTTAAATGGCCGTGCAATTTATGCGTGTCGTTATTTAATGGCGCGTAATCACTGGCAAATTTACAACCATGATGCAAAACGCTTTTTCTCAGGTGGTTTTGAAACCTTGCCAACGTTTGAGCTACCTAAAGTGGTACTTGATGCAGCATTAAAAGCCTGTAAAACGGTGGGTAAAGGTTTGTATGGTGTTGATGTTAAAGAGCATCAAGGTAAAGCATACGTGTTAGAAGTGAATGACAACCCGAGTATCGACCATAAAGTCGAAGATGCCTATTTAGGTGATGAGCTTTATATGATCATTATGGATGAGTTTAAACAACGCCTAGAAGCACGAGGCCGCGGTTAATGAACGCATCTGTTTGTCAAATCCGCTTTGCCAATGCAACGGATTTGACGGCTCTTGTTGCCATTGAAGAGCAAAGCTTTAGCCAAGATAGATTAAGTAGCCGTAGTTTAAAACGCTGGATCAGCGCAAGCCACGGCTTATTGATGGTGGCTGAGGTAGATAATCAACTGGTTGGTTATGGTTTAGTGTGGTGCCACAAAGGGACGCGCCTTGCTCGGTTATATTCACTGGCGGTTTTGCAATCTCAGCAAGGTAAAGGTATTGCTTCAAAGTTACTACTTGCGCTTGAAAATGAAACGGCTAAACGGGGCCGTTTATACATGCGTTTAGAAGTTGCGGTAAACAACCAATCAGCAATTCGTTTATATGAAAAACTGGGTTACCAGGTGTTTGGTCATTATAGTGATTATTATGATGACCATAGTGATGCCCATCGAATGCAAAAAAACATTCGTCGTAATATCGAATTTAATGCCGATAAGCACACGCCTTGGTATCAGCAAACAACCGAGTTTACCTGTGGTCCTGCGGCGCTATTAATGGCAATGTCATCCTTGAATGATACCGCAATGAGCCAACTCAAAGAGCTGGATATATGGCGTGAAGCCACGACTATCTTCATGACTTCAGGGCATGGCGGTTGTCATCCTCTAGGGTTAGCACTTGCTGCAATGAAACGTGGTTTTAAAGCTGATGTAGTTTTAAATACCCGTGATACTTTGTTTATTGACGGGGTAAGAAGCGAAAAGAAAAAAGCCATTTTGCATACCGTACACAATCAGTTTGTGGCTGAAGCAATAGCTGCAAAACTGCCTGTGAGGTATCAAGAGTTAACCTTGGCCTCGATTGAAGATTGGCTTGCTGAGGGTAAAGCGGTGGTGTTATTGATCAGCACCTATCGGTTTGATGGTAAAAAGTCACCGCACTGGGTGTGTGTAACGCATATTGATGAGCATTGCTTGTACGTGCATGACCCGTTTTGTGAAAACGAAAAACAATTGGCGATTGATTGTCAGCATGTCCCAATAGCCAAAGCTGATTTTAACAAAATGGCGAGTTTTGGTTCATCAAGACTCAGCACTGCGATGGCCTTTTATTTATAATTTTAATTGTTAGTTTGATTTGGAAGTACAGTGACTCTGAGTAGTTTATTTGATATTGCCCCTTATTCTTGGTCAGCAATTGGTAGCGCCGCATTTTGCGGCGCAATTATTGGTATGGAGCGTCAGTTACGCGGTAAGCCTGTTGGTATTCGTACCTCCGCACTCATTGTGTTAGGTACCTACTTATTTCTTGCTACTGCATTTATGTTGCATGGCGATGTGATAGACCATTCACGTGTAGTGGGCCAAATTATCACCGGTATTGGCTTTTTAGGTGCCGGAGTAATGCTTGCAAAAGATGGCGCGGTAGTTGGTGTAACATCCGCTGCAACGATCTGGGTATTAGCATCAATTGGTGTTGTCATTGCCACCGACAACTTACTAGCTGCAATAAAACTATCTGTGCTAGTAGTAGGTATTTTATATGGTGTAGATGTACTTGAAGCTAAATTTAAGAGTTTAGGTCGCGGCGTGCATGCCCGTGTAAAACGCTATTCAAAGTTGTATTATCGAAAAGAAAAGTGAAGTTAGATAATAGATTAGAGTGAGTCATGGAGCCTTGTTACACGATAAAGCCTGCTAGTTTAGACGATTTGTTACTTGTTGATAGTCAAATTCCTGAGTTTGATGGCCGAAATACCCTTAGCAAATTACAAGCACAGTGTGCAGAGGTCGAGCACCTAGCTTTAGTTACCTATATCGATAATAAGCCTGTGGCCTACAAACTGGGTTATGCGTTAGATTCAAACATCTTTTATAGTTGGCTTGGCGCGGTTGCGCCAGAATGTAGAGGGCAGGGCATTGCGCAAGCTTTATTAAACGCGCAAGAAGCATGGGCTAAAGCCCACAGCTATCGAGCTATAAAAGTTAAGTCGATGAACAGTTTTCCTGCAATGCTGAGTCTGCTTATCAAAAATGACTATGCAATAGTGGGTTATGAAGACAGAGGCTGCCCACAGACTAGCAAAATTTTATTTACAAAAGACATTTAAACTAATTTACTTACTTCGGTAAACTAATCAAAAAGTGTGCGCCGTTGTTACTTTCTTGAACACAGATTTCACCTTGTAGTTGTTGAGTAACTATTTTCTTCGCAATGCTGAGGCCAAGCCCAATACCTGATTGGTTGTTTTTACCTTTATAAAATGGGGTGAAAATGGAGTTTTGTTCACTTATGCTGATACCGGTGCCATTATCGGTGTAGTGAACTTTTAATACCTCATCAAAATCATATATATCAATTTCTATAGCAGGGTTTTCGATGTTGTTGAACGCATGCTCAATTGAGTTTTGCTGCAAAATAAAAAGTACTTGTTTTAGCAAGTCTATTTCAACTTCGAATTGGCTGTGAGGGTTTTGATAATTAATATCTAATTTGATACCACGATGTTTTATTTGTTCTTCTAAGTGTTTGTACAGTGACTCCGAAAGCTGAGCTAACGTCATGATTGTTTTACTTGATTGTGACTTGGTATAAAGCAAATCTTGTAAAATACGTATCTTGTAAGCACATGAAGTTAAGTTTCTGTCTAAGAGTTCATTGGTATTTATTAATGTTTCTAATGTGCTTTGTAAGGCTTGTTGGCTAAGGCGTTTTTTCACAAGCCGTGTTTGTGTTTCTTTGACAGCAAGTTGAGTGACATCAACTGCGGTAATGCAGTTACCAAGTGGCGTGTTGAGCTCGTGGGCAATCCCTCTAATTAGAGTAGCCAGTTCTGCAAATTGTTGTTGTTCAAACGCTTGCTTTTGTTGGTATAACAATTTGAGTTGCGTTTCAAAGCTTTGCTTTATGGTTTCGAGTAGTTTTATGACAGGCTCTGTGTATTCATGGGGTTTGCTATCAAGGATACAAATAGTGCCAAATGGTGTGGTGTCTCCAGCACATATTGGTAAACCTAAATAAGAAATCATATTAAGTTTGATATCTGGGTTTTCTTTCCAGTCCTCATCAATAAGAGCGTTGGGGATATTCAGTAAGTTCTGGGTTTTTAATACATGCTCACAGTAAAGACCTGAATCTTCTAACTCTTCATTATCACCAATTTCATAGGGGTTTGCTTGATTATCGTTTTTAGAAAAAACACTAATAATATTATTTTCTACCTTCATTACTAAGGCGACGGGTACATCGGCAAACAAGGCTAAAACTTCGAGCGTTTTATTCCAACTTTGCACTAATTCATCATAATCAAGCTGATACATTTTTTCTTACTCAAACAAATACCAATACAACTAACTAAAAGCTTAGTAATAATTTTTAATTCAGCAACTTAAATATGATTTATCTGACTTAGACTTAGAACATTTCTCGCTATTTAGAGTTAGCCAAATAGTTTTCGTCTAACGACGGTACGGTATTCACTGGGTGTTTGTGAGAGTACTTTCTTAAATACCCGAGTTAAATGGCCTTGGTCGTTATAACCTACTTCTAGGGCAACTTCTTGAATTGATAAATTTGAAGACGCTAATAACTCTTTTGCGGTTTGTACTCTAAGCTGTTGCCAATACTCAACAGGGGTTTGGCTGGTGGCTTGACGAAAGCGGCGCGTAAAGGTGCGGTAGCTTAAACTAAATTGTGCTGCAATTTCTTGCAGAGTCAGTTCGGAGGTTAAATTGTTTTTTAGCCAAAATTGAATTTGTGCGATGAGTTCATCAGGGTGTTTATCGACGGCACCCTCAAGGTAGCGCTGATCTTCATAGGGCTTACGAATTTCATGGGAGAAATTACGCTCAACATGTTGCGCCGCTTCTCGTCCGTAATATTGACTAATAATATGCACAATAACATCGGCAAGGGCATTTAAACTCGCAACTGTATACATGCGCTCAGACTGTGTGATGAAAAAGTCAGGCTTAAGCTGCACTTTAGGGTAGTCACGTTTAAATTGCTCTGCGTAATGCCAGTGAGTGGTAGCAGGGTGGCCATCCAATAACCCTGCTTCGGCAACTAAACAATTACCTGTTCCAACACCAATGATATGGCTGCCTTGCTGCCAAGAATCACCAAGCCAATTCACCAAACTTTGCTGCTTGCTCACCACAGGACGCGGGTTTCGCCAAATCCCAGGCACAATAATTAAGTCACTAGCAGGCGCTGTGACGGTTTCGCAATCGGGCATAATTGCCAGCCCAGTACGATTAGGGATCGCTTTTAGACTGCTTGCCACTAAATTGATGTTGAGAGGTTTAAATTCGTTCTGCTGACGATGGCTTTTAGCAAAGGCCTCACCAGCTCTGAGCATTTCGATAGGCAAGGTTAAACTGGTTATTAGTAAATGGGGATAAACCAAAATACTAATTTCAATGGCTTTTACGTGTTGAAGTTTCGTCACTCAAATTGCTCCGACCAGTTGTTTTTGGCCTGTTGTGCAGGTTATTTGGCTATTTAAGCATAAAGTGTGTTAATTAATCCATTTAAACTTGGCTTAATTCTCATAACACGTTTTCTCAAGGTTTTTTATGACAGCATTACCCGTTATTGTCGGTATGGGTGGTATTAATGCCGCAGGCCGCACTTCTTTTCATCAAGGTTATCGTCGTATCGTGTTAGACAGCTTAGACGCTAAAGCCCGTCAGGAGACATTTTTAGGCTTAGCGACATTAATGAACTTAGTCACTCTTACTGAAGGTGTACTCAAAGATGCTGACGGCAATAGCATTGCTGAATCAGACATCGAAGCTAAGTTCGGTGAACAAATATTAGCTGGCACACTTATTCGTAAAATTGAAAAAAATCACTTCGATGTGGATGCAACGCCATGGCAGCAAAAAATGACGTTAACAGCGTCAGATGAACAGCAGATTGTTTTTGAAACGCGCCGCCGTGATTTACCAACCCCGGTACCAAGTGCTTGGCAGGTTGAAGAGTTAAGCGATAAAAAAGTGAAAGTCACAATTACTGCTGATCTTGCTATTAAACATGACAGTACCCGTGATAATCCAATTAAAGCGGCAGGTCAATTACCAACAGGTTTTGAACCTTCGGCTATGTATAACAGCCGTTATCAACCAAGAGGCCTGCAAGCGACTATTTTTGCCGCAACTGATGCAATTCGTTCGACAGGTCTGCCATGGCAGCAGGTAATGAACAGCGTTGAGCCTGATCAAATTGGCACTTATTCAGCTTCAGTTGCGGGTCAAGTTGATGATGAAGGCTTTGGTGGACTTATTCGTGCGCGTCAGCAGGGCGACCGTGTGAGCACAAAGCAACTTGCACTTGGCTTAAACACCATGTCGACTGACTTTATCAATGCCTATGTAACAGGTAATGTGGGTACAACCTTTACCACATCAGGGGCATGTGCCACGTTTTTATATAACCTGCGTGCAGCAGTAAACGATATTCAAGCGGGTCGTACTCGAGTGGCTATTGTGGCGTCTGTTGAGTGTGCAATTACACCTGAAATCGTTGAAGGCTTTGGCAATATGAGCGCACTTGCGAATGAAGAGGGTTTAAAGCGTCTTGATAATTCAGATGTAGTTGATCATCGCCGTACCAGCCGTCCATTTGGAGAAAACTGTGGTTTTACAATTGGTGAAGGTGCCCAGGTTGCTATTTTAATGGATGATGCATTGGCATTAGAGTTAGGTGCAGATGTGTTAGGCAGCGTTGCAGATGTGTTCGTTAATGCCGATGGTATTAAAAAATCAATTACAGCACCGGGCCCTGGTAACTACATTACGATGGCAAAATCTGTTGCACTAGCCAGCAGTATTGTTGGTCAAGAGGCGGTACAAAAGCGTAGCTTTATTTTGGCACACGGCTCAAGTACACCGCAAAACCGCGTAACAGAATCACTGATCTATCATAAAGTGGCAGAGACATTTGCAATTGATAATTGGAAGGTTGCTGCGCCTAAAGCGTATGTTGGCCATACCATTGCGCCTGCCAGTGGTGATCAATTGGCTATGGCATTAGGTGTATTTAGCCACAACATTATGCCGGGTATTACGACAATCGATAAAGTAGCAGATGATGTGTACAGCCAACATTTAGATATTCGTACAGAACATTATCAATGTGATGCAATGGACATTGCATTCATTAACTCCAAAGGGTTTGGCGGTAACAATGCTACAGCGACTGTGTTATCACCGGCAATTACATTGAAGATGCTCGCAAAGCGGCATGGTGATGAGGTTATGGCGCAATATCAAGACCGTCACACTCAGGTAGCCCAAGCGCAAGCTGACTACCAACATCAGGCTGATTTAGGTCATTATGAACTTATTTATCGCTTTGGTGATGGCTTAATTGACGAAAATGACATTGAAATTAGTGAAGATTCAATGACAATTCCAGGTTTTGATAAAAAAGTTTTATTATCAAAATCAAACCCTTATCAGGATATGTTTTAAGATCAAGGCATGTTTAAGCACATTCTTGATTGCAAGGCGCTTTTAAAGCGCCTTTTTTAGTGCTATAAATGTTCCTATCAAAGGGAATTGGAGCAATTACTCATGATTAAATTAACTAAACTCGCTGTACTTTGTTCACTTATCGCATTACCTACTCAGTCTTTAGCTCGAGATGTCAATGACTTAGGCGTTGATGTTCAAGCTGCTACCTCTGCCTATATCGTTAAAAATACAAACCCCCGTTATCCCGGTAGTTACAATGGCTCTCGCTTAGAAGGCTGGGCATTAATGTCTTATGTGGTTGATACGCAAGGTAAGGCAAAAGACATTGAAGTGATCATGGCATCTGATACTCGCGGTAGCGAAGAAAACGCAGAGAAATATTTAACAAACTTAGAGTTTGCCCCCGCGACAAAAGAAGGCAAAACAGTTGAAGGTGGTTACCTGTTTTCATTTGAAGTAGGTAAGTATTTTAACGGGTACTCTAATGATAAAGCGAGCCGTGGTTTTATTAATGAATACGATGAAATCAATAAAATGCTACAAGCGAAAGAGTTTAAAAAAGCTGAATTAGCATTGGCTGAGTTATATAAAGATCATACTAAAAACACCTCTGAGCAGGCATTATTTGCTTGGTTGAAAAGCCAATATTATTACCATCAACAACAATGGTTTGGCTTTGACGAACAGTTATCTGTTGCCTATTTACTGCGAGCAAAACTGCCAACTGATATACAGTATTTAGTCGCTAAAAGTGCTCTACAATGGTACAGCTTTAAGGGCGATTTTAACCTTGCTTACAATGCAATTTATGCATTGGATAATATTGAAGGAAAAGCGTTTTCAGAAGAAAACAAACTTGCCACCATCAAGCAAATTGATGACTTATTAGCCCGTACACCGCAGATTAACTCACAAATCAATGTTTCAAAAGATAAGCTGTCTTATTTATCTTTATCTCGCGGTTCAATCAAAATTGAAGGCGCGAGCGATGTCTCTAAATTGCAGATCCGCTGTGCTGATCAAGTCGTTGATCTTGAAGCAAGTGAGTCAGTTAACTACGTTATTGATGAGCAAAGCAGACGCTGCGGTTTATTAGTTAAATCTGCAAACCCAGCTGAGATTAAAGTTAAACAAACTGGTTATGCTATAGTTAACTCAAAATTTGACGCTAGTTAATTGCTTACTTTAAGCGTTTTACATACTTAAGCGTTACGAAATTAATCAGTGCCATTAGAAAGGCGATTTCGTAACGACTAAATGCCACAGCAATGCCGATGAGTCCCATGTTCCAAATACTGGCTGCTGTGGCTGTTCCATACGTTGAATTCTTATTCTTCAAAATGGCGCCACCGCCAATAAAACCAATACCCGTGATAATCCCTTCGAGCACTTTTGATTCGGCTTCAGAGCTTGTCAAAACAGACATGCCCACTAATGCATAACCACATGATGCAACGGCAACTAAAGGAAATGTTCGAAGACCTGCACCATTACTGGTTTTTTCTCGATCAAATGCCATAGGGAGGGCTAGTAAGTAGGCAATTCCTAAATGAATTAAGTTATCGAGTATTTCATGCCAATCGAGATTAAAGTCCATGTTTTGATCCTTGCTATCTAGATTGTGATTGCGTTGCAATTTCAATACCCGATCAACAAATTGAATAAAATGAGGAAACTAGGGACATGTAGCCGGGTTTAAAAAAGGAGGGCTTGGTATAATTTGCGATTTTTACGCAGTGCTATGTCATTTTTTCAGCCTTTTGGCTGTTTGAATTTCAGCCATGCTAACAGTATGCTAAACACGCTGACTAAATAGGCTTCACATTGAAACATTCCATCTCCTCTCTTGAAAAGACCGCGCTTGCACTGTGTATGTTTGGTGCACTGATAGCTGTTATTTTACCTAGTGTTATCACTGAGCAAGTACAGCCGTTTGTACAAATGATTTTAAAATGGACAGGGAGCAGTTTTTTCTTATTGGTGAATTTTTTATTGTTTGCCATCATTATTTTAGCCATTAGCCCACTCGGAAGTCGTAAAGTGGGGGGCGAGCAGGCTGTGGTCGAGTATTCTAATTTTGGCTGGTTTGCTATGTTGTTTGCAGCGGGAATGGGATCTGGCTTGGTTTTTTGGGGCGTAGCAGAGCCAGCATTACATTCTCTCGACCCTCCACTTAAACAAAGTTTATACCCAGACCGACTAGCCAGTAGTCTCGCTTTAACCTTGGTTAATTGGGGCGCCCATGCATGGGCACTTTATGCGGTGTTTGCGTTAGTGCTTGGTGGATTAACGCAATACAGTGGTAAGTCAGGTGATATTTGTGCACCTGTTTTAACTGCACTTGGTAATCAGATAGATAAGTCTGCAAAATTTACAGTGTCATTTGTTGTGAAATTAATTGCGGTAATCGCTATTTTTTTTGGTGTCGTCGGCACCATAGCAAACTCGACTTTACTGATCAGTAAAGCTGTAGAAATCGAGTTGGGGGTTACTTCAACATTATTAGTGGGTTCATTAATCGTTTGTTTGTTAGCCGTTATTTATTCGCTGTCGGTTAAATTTGGATTACGACGCGGGGTACAGTCACTGAGTATATTCAATGTGGTCTTGGCCTTTGCTTTACTAACCTGGTTATTAACTGTTGTGCCGATTGCGCCCATTATTAAAATTGCATTAGATGGAACTGGGTACTATTTACAGTTACTTGCGACCGGCACTTGGCAATTTGATAGCCAATTAAAAACGCCTGACTGGGCCACTCATTGGACATATAACTATTATTTTTGGTGGTTAGCGTGGGGGCCATTTGTTGGTGTGTTCCTGGCTAAAATTAGTCAGGGGCGCAAGGTTTGGCAATTTATTTTGGCGGTTGTGTGTATTCCAACTTTAGTCACTATTGTTTGGTTTTCGGCCTTTTCTGGCGCAGCAATTGAATGGGATAGACTCAATCAAGCGGGCATTTTAGTCGCAATAAAACAGGATTATAGCCAAGGCTTGTTTGTATTTTTTAATCAATTAGACTGGCAAGGAACCGTGTTTATTTGGGCAAGTTTGTTATTACTATTGATATTTGTTGCTACATCCGCTGACTCTGCAATTTTGGTCATAAGAGAGCTGGTTGGCTCTGAGCAAAATAACCGTGTGACACTCTACGCATGGTGTTTAGCATTATTCATATGCAGCTTTGCATTATTACTGTTACAAGATGAGCCGTTAAATCGTAGCGTCGCAATTTTAGGCGCTTTGCCTTTTTTATTAATATTCCTTTTACAATTAGTCGGATTTCTAAAAGAGTTTATTCGCGATATTTGTGATTAATCTACAGTTTTTTACAGTTAAATTACGCGTTTGTTATTATGCTTACAAAATAAGATTAAGTGTATTGGAGGACCGATGCTTAAATCTCTGTATCTTATACTTTCTGTCAGTTTGCTCAGTGGCTGTACTGCAATCGGCCTAGTTGCTGATGGTATTGGTGGGCGCGCTAGCCAAGCACAGCCTGCAAGTGCCTATGCAGATAAAAAAGATAACGACCGAGTCAACTATGGTATGACCATGACAATGTTAGGTTATGAAATCGACAAAGCGATTATTGAAGGCTTAGAGAATAGCAGCAAAGATAAGGATGTTGAGCTTAAATGTCGTCAAATTAGTCGCGCAGTAAAAGAATGTGTTGAGGTTAAAGCTGAGCCGAAAAAAAGGCCCACATTAATGGATAGTTTTAATGATGAGTAACAGTCTAAAACTTGTCACTTTCTTATTTAGTTACCAATTAGTTGGATGTACAGTGGCAGGGTCATTAGTCGATGGCTATGCAAAAAACTCACAACCAACAAATCTTGCAACCACAAATGCAAATCAAACTAACAGAACTGTAACCGATGCCGACGGCTTTTCATTTGCAAAGTTAGGCTTTGAAATTGATAGCGCTGTTATTGGTTTACTCAAACCAGAAGAACAACAACCACAGTTAGTTTGTAGGCAAATCACACGCAGTATTAAAGAGTGTGAGGAAGCTAAGCCCTCACACTAAAAATGAGATATTAATCACAGATATTTTTGATGAAACATTAGGTGTTCATCAATAAAGCTGCTGATAAAGAAGTAACTATGATCATAACCCGCGTGCATGTTAATTTCGGCTGGGTAATCTTTCTCGTTTACGACAGCAAATAAGTGCTCGGTTTTGAGTTGCTCAGCTAAGAAATTATCGGCCTCACCTTGATCAATACGCATGGGTAAATAATCTTCAGCGACGGCTTTTTTCATTAATTCACAGCTGTCGTATTCAAGCCAACTTGCTTTATCACTACCAAGGTAATTACTAAATGCTTTTTCACCCCAAGGGCAATTAATCGGGTTCACAATCGGGCTAAAAGCACTGGCGCTGACGTATTGTTTAGGATTTTTAAGTGCAATCATCAATGCGCCGTGACCACCCATAGAGTGACCCGCAATGGCTTTTTTAGACGTCACAGGGAAGTGTGCTTCGATAAGTGCAGGTAATTCAGAAACCACATAGTCGTACATGTTGTAATGCACATTGTAAGGCGCTTGAGTCGCATTGACATAAAAGCCAGCACCTTGACCAAAATCGTAGTTTTCATCGTCAGGCACATTTTCACCGCGCGGGCTAGTGTCTGGAGCGACAATCGCAATACCCAGTTCAGCCGCTTTTTTAAATGCCCCGGCTTTTTGCATAAAGTTTTCATCAGTACAGGTTAAACCTGACAACCAATACATGACGGGTACTTTATTGGTTTCGCTGGCACCAGGTGGTAAAAATATTGCAAAGCGCATAGCACAATGTGTGCAGCTAGCTTGGTGGGTATATTGTTTATGCCAGCCACCACTGACTTTTGTTGAGCTTATGTTTTCTAGCATAACCACATCCTTGAAACAAAGGCGCTAGGTTGATAGCTAGCGCCAAATTAAAAGATTAATAATGAATTACTGAGCGGATGCTCTTACCTTCGTGCATTAAGTCGAAAGCTTCATTGATATCTTCAAGTTTCATGGTGTGCGTAATGAAATCATTTAACGCAAACTCACCATTCATATAGCGCTCAACAATCTCTGGTAATTCAGAGCGACCTTTAACACCACCAAATGCACTACCGCGCCATACACGACCCGTAACTAGTTGGAATGGACGTGTTGAGATCTCTTGGCCTGCACCTGCAACACCAATGATTACCGATTCACCCCAACCTTTGTGACAACACTCAAGAGCAGAGCGCATTACATTAACGTTACCGATACATTCAAATGAGAAATCAACACCGCCATCAGTCATCTCAACGATAACTTCTTGAATTGGTTTGTCGAAGTCATTTGGATTGATTAAATCAGTTGCGCCTAATTTAGTAGCAAGATCAAATTTACTGGTGTTGATATCAACACCAATGATACGGCTTGCACCCGCCATTTTCGCACCGATAATCGCTGATAAACCGATACCGCCTAAGCCAAAAATAGCGACTGTATCGCCTTTTTGAACTTTTGCTGTTTTAGTAACAGCACCCATACCGGTTGTTACACCACAACCAAGTAAACAAATTTCTTCAAGCGGCGCTTCTTTACTTACTTTAGCAAGTGAAATCTCTGGTAATACAGTGTACTCAGAGAACGTAGAGCAACCCATGTAGTGATAAATTGGCTGGCCATCTTTATAGAAACGCGTTGTGCCATCTGGCATTAAACCTTTACCTTGCGTTTCACGTACCGCAGAGCATAAGTTTGTTTTACCCGATTTACACATCTTACACTCGCCACATTCAGCAGTGTAAAGAGGAATAACATGATCGCCTACTTCAACGTGCGTTACGCCTTCACCGATGGCTTCAACGATACCGCCACCTTCATGGCCAAGGATTGCTGGGAAAATACCTTCAGGGTCTTCACCAGATAAAGTAAATGCATCTGTGTGACAAACACCGGTAGCAACAATCTTTACAAGCACTTCGCCTTTTTTAGGCATCATTACATCCACTTCTTCAATTGATAGTGGTTGATTTGGACCCCAAGCGATAGCCGCTTTTGATTTAATAAAATCAGTCATAACGTTCCCTTATAGTTGTTGGAAGTAAGTATTAAACCTAGTCTATTTTATTTATTTCTCAATGAATGATAATCTCCGTTTTATTAAAACACTTTTACAGTATTGTAATAATGAATCGTTGGCACGGAATTGATGAGTTTTTAGCGGTAGCAGAGACGGGCAGTTTTACTAAAGCAAGTAAACTACTGGGTATGTCAGTGGCGCATGTAAGCCGGTATGTGAGTCAATTGGAAGAGCGATTAAACACGCAGCTGCTAACCCGAACGACGCGTAAAGTGGTGCTAACACAAGAGGGTCAAGTGTTTGCGCATCAAACAAAACAATTACAGCATGCTATGGATGATGCCACGGCACTACTTGCAGAGCAGCAACTGACACCTAAAGGCAGTATAAAATTAACGGCTCCTGTGATGTACGGTGAAAGCTATATCATGCCGGCAGTGCACTCGTTTATGCAAAAGCACCCAGATATTGAAGTGATCAGTCATTTAAGTAATGAGCAAGTTAATTTACTCGAAGAAGGGTATGACTTAGCAATTCGACTTGGCCACTTAAAAGATTCAACATTAAAAGCACGCCGTATTAGCCAGCGCAGACTCGTTATATGCTGTAGCCCTGAATATATTAATAATTTTGGTCAACCACACAGCGTCAGTGAATTACATCAACATCATTGCCTTATCGGTAATAACAGTTATTGGCGGGTAAAAGAGCAGGGCCAAGATAAGCACATTAAAGTGGCTGGTCGCTTAGCCTGTAATAGTGGTTGGGCATTGGTTGATGCTGCAATAAAAGGGTTAGGCATCGTGCAATTACCGGATTACTATGTAAATGAACACCTAGCCAATGGCCGTTTGACAGCCGTACTTTCGAATGTTGCACCTGAACCTGAAGGAGTATGGGGCGTGTACCCGCCAAGGCAATTTATAGCAACCAATGTAAAAGCATTGCTTGACCATTTGGTAGCTAGTGTTCAAGTATCAGATTTATAATTATTTTTTACAATTTCACGCATCCCATGCTGGCTAAATGTATGCTAACATGGGCGCATATTTAGCCCTTGGACTACCCACAACTTATTATGTTTCAACCTGTTAGCCTTTTTATAGGGCTGAGATATAGTCGCTCCTCAAAGGGTAATGCCTTTATCTCATTCATCTCATTTTTTTCTATTGCGGGCATTGCTATTGGCTTAATGGCCTTGTTTACAGTTAGTTCGGTAATGAATGGCTTTGAGAATAACCTTAAAACCAACATGCTCGGTTTAATGCCTCATATTGAAGTATCAGCTGAGGGTAATTCGAAAGAAACCATGTTGCAGTTAAAGCAGCAACTAGAAAATTCTCAAGATATCAAACAAGTTAACCTGTATCGTCATGGTGAAGCCATTTTACAAACTAACCAAGATTTGCATGGTGTGTTGTTACAAGGGCTCTATGATGAAGGAAGCTCCCTTTATAACGTAAAAGATAAAATTGTTGCCGGTAATTGGTCCTTGGTAATGGATAGCAATTACCACATTGCAATTAGCCGCTATTTGAGCCGCAAATTGGGTATTTCGCTTGGGGATAAAGTACGGGTGATCATGCCTAATGCCAGTTCGTACACCCCACTTGGTCGAGTACCGAGTCAGCGCTTGTTTACCGTTGCTGCACTGTATGAAACACAATCAGAAATTGATATGTCATTGGCATTTACCAGTGGCTATTCGTTAGGCCGGGTTTTAAAGCTACCAAAATCAGCTGCGCCAAATTTGAGTGTGTCGCTATATGAACCTTTTGCCGTTGAACAAGTATTGCACTCTCAGTTAGCTATATTAAATGATTACGCTGTTACTGATTGGCGAGCTAGCCAAGGGACACTATTTGCTGCTGTGGCAATGGAAAAGCGCATTATGTCGATGTTACTTGGCTTAATCGTGCTCGTTGCGGTGTTTAATATCGTGTCAGCATTAACCATGATGGTCAGTGAAAAACAAAGTGAAGTCGCTATTTTACAAACACTGGGTTTAACTCCGTTACAAGTACAGCATGTGTTTATGATCCAAGGCTTATACAACGGTCTAATTGGTACCAGCATTGGTGCGTTACTTGGCGTGCTATTAAGTAGCAACATTAATGAATTATTGAATATGTTAGGCATCAATTTATTAGCCGGTGTGAGTTTACCCGTTAAGTTTGATGTGATGAGTTTGAGTTTAATTGCCGCAGGGAGTATTGCAATGAGCTTTTTAGCTACCTTGTATCCTGCCAGAAAAGCTGCAAAAGTGAATCCAGCAGAGGTATTACGTTATGAGTGATTTAGTTATCAATTGTCAGCAGCTTAACAAAGTATATCAAGATGGTGATAACGAAGTTGCTGTTTTAAAAGGGGTTGATTTAGCGCTTCAACAAGGTGAGATGTTAGCCGTTGTTGGTAGCTCAGGCTCCGGTAAAAGTACCTTATTGCACATATTAGGCACCTTGGATAATGCAAGCTCAGGTAAAGTTGAAATTAAAGGTCAGCAAGTTGCTAAATTAAACCGTAAACAACAAGCCAGTTTCCGAAATGAAAATTTGGGCTTCATTTATCAATTTCATCATTTATTAATGGAATTTACTGCTATCGAAAATGTTGCAATGCCATTATTAATTAAAGGCTTAAACGCAAAAGCAGCAACCGAAAAAGCCCGTAACATGCTAGATAAAGTAGGGCTATCTCATCGTAGCGAACATAAACCATCGGCGTTGTCAGGTGGTGAGAGGCAGCGGGTTGCAATAGCACGTGCATTAGTAACCGAACCTGCTTTAGTGCTAGCCGATGAACCTACAGGTAACCTAGATAAACAAAACGCTATTAAGATTTACGATTTAATCAAAGAGCTAAATACCAGCTTAAAAACCAGCTTTGTTGTGGTAACCCATGATTTAGAGCTTGCAGATAAACTAGGCAAAATTGCCTATTTAGATGATGGTAAGCTTGCTATTAAAGAGTCTCAGCATGTTGCTTAGTGCCTTTATTTCAAAACGATTTCGTGCCCATAGTGGCCAAAAAGACGGACAAAACGGGTTTGTTAGCTTCATCGCTAAAGCATCGACAATCGGCATACTTTTGGGAGTCGCCGTGTTAATTGTTGCCCTTTCAGTGATCAATGGCTTTGAGCAGCAATTAGTACATCGACTTTTATCGGTAGTTCCGCAGGTTGAATATGTTGCCCCTAACAAACCAATCAATAACTGGCAGTCAAAAGTTGCTTTATTGCGCTCTCAAGCAGGTGTTACAGGTGCTGCGCCATTTATTAGTGTTAACGGCATGGCACAATATAAAAGCGAGCTAAAAGCGGTTGAAGTGCGTGGTGTTAGCCCCGAATTTGAAAACCAAGTGTCGGCATTAAACCAATTCACAGAAGGGCGTTTAGTTAGTCAGTTACAACAAGAAGATGTACTGTTAGGGCAGCAAATAGTCAACCGATTAGGTCTTAAGATTGGCGACCCAGTTACCTTATTAATTCCCCAGATAAACCAGCAAAGTAACACTTTACTGGCACCAAAGCGGGTGAGCTTGAATCTTGCGGGTATTATAAAAATGGGCGGCCCAATTGATGAAACGGCGGCTTTCATTCGCCTTGATAAAGCGCAAAGTGTGCTGAGTTTCGATGAAAACCAAGTAACCGGATTACGATTACAAGTAGAAGATGTATTTGCAGCCCATCAAACAGCGATGCGCGTGGGGCAAGTTATACCAGATTATGTCTATGTCTCGAGTTGGTTTAGAACGCAGGGTAGCTTATATCAAGATATTCAAATGGTTCGCACCATTGTGTATATCGTGGTGTTTTTAATAATTGCCGTAGCGAGTTTTAATATCGTTTCTTCATTAGTGATGGAAGTACGTGAAAAACAAGCAAATATTGCGATTTTAAAAACCATGGGCGCACAAGATAGCACCATTTTAGCAACCTTCGTAATGCAAGGTTTTACACAAGCTTTAATTGGTGTGATCTTAGGCACTATTATCGGCGTAATGCTTGCGTTAAACATCAGTGAACTATTCACTTGGGCAAGTAACTTATTTGGCGATAACCCGTTACAAGGTGTTTATTTTATAGAGTTTTTACCCAGTAAATTAGTTTGGCAAGATATCGTTATCACGGTGATTGTTACATTTGTTCTCGCTATTTTGGCAACCTTATATCCTGCGTGGCAAGCCACTAGGGTAGATCCGGCAAAAGTACTGGGTAATTAAGGAGAGTTTATGAATAAGCAAAGGGTTATCGATTTTTGGTTTAATGAATTAGGCCCAGAAGCTTGGTATCAACAATCTAATGACATTGATGCATTAATTACACGTGAGTTTTCAGAGTGTCTTTTGCAGGTTATCGCTGGCGAGCATGCTGACTGGCGACTTGATGCCCAAGGCTCTTTAGCTGAAATTATAGTGTTAGATCAATTCTCACGGAATATTTATCGAAACACTGCACAGGCTTTTAGCCAAGATCCACAAGCCCTAAGCTTAGCGCAAAGAGCAATTGAACTTGGCTTTGATAAAAAATTACCTAGCTCTCAAGCGGCGTTTATTTATATGCCGTTTATGCACAGTGAATCGAAAGTCATTCATCAACATGCTGAACAATTGTTTAAAGGCATGAGTAATTATGAATTCGAACTAAAGCATAAAGTGATTATTGATAGGTTTGGTCGTTACCCACACCGAAACGCGATTTTAGGCCGTGAATCAACCCCCGAAGAGCTACAATTTTTAACTGAGCCTAACTCTTCTTTCTGATTTGATTGAATAGTAGGCAAGTAATTTAAAATGCTCTTTGATAGCCCGTAAACACTTGCACGGCGCCATTTTAAACCTTAAAGTGTCATAAATGTTGTAAAAGAGTAACCACCATGGAACAAAAACAAGCAAGACCATTAACACCAGAAGAACAAGCCGAAGCGCAAAAACAAAGTGTTATTTGGCAAAGAGAATGTTTCCAAAATGCACAAAAGCATTTAGCAGAAAAAGGCGTTATTCCGCAAACTGTTGTAGAAAAAGAAAGCCGTTTTATTGCGCCTTTAGTAGCTATTTGGAAGTTTAGAGCACAAAACGGTAAAAGCTATTGGGTGATCACCGGTCGTTTACCAACCGATCATGCTGAAGCTGGTGCAGCTAGCAACGCGCGTGAAGTATTACGTTATTTCTCGATGCAATGGCAATTGAAAGCTGATCAGCTGATGCAGTCAGGTGCGGTAGATAAAACCAAAGTTGATTTCGCAAATCTACTCATCAATCGTGCTCATGGCTTATATGAACTTTTTGAAAAAGACGAAATGTGGCAAAACGAGCCAGCATAACTCAATTTGCGTAATTTCTATTAAAAAAGCTGAATAATGTTATTCAGCTTTTTTATTGATGCCAATTCGCTTAATGCACTAAAGTGAACGGCCTTGTATCAAATTGCTTGATAGGGCACAGCATTCGTTGTCTTGGAATACCGGCTTCCATAAATACTAAGCCATCTGCTGAAAAGCCATTACGTTTAAATCGATCAACTTCATTCAAAATACAATTAATACTGACACAGTCGCAGCCTTGTTTTTCTGCCATATTGACTAAGTATGTCAGTAATGATTTGTAAACTGAGCGATTGCGATGCTCAGGTAAAACGGCAATACGGCCAATGAGGCCATCACTACATAAACGCCCGGTTGCAACCGGGCATTTACACTCATCTGTAACGAGTACGTGGTGTGCTGTTTTATCTAGGTGATCAAACTCTATGTGTTTAGGGATATGTAATTCGCATACAAATACCCGTTCTCGGATTTGCTGTAAGAGTTCCTTGTCGATACTCCATTCAACTTCATCTATATGATAGCCCATAAACACACGCTCCTAACAAAACCAAATACCCTCATTTAAAAGTGTAGTAAAGGTTTTCAAGAAAATGTGATTATTTTTTGAACTATTTATGTCAGCTGCGGTCAGCCAAGTTTGATCAGTGAGCTTGGTTATCAATTCAAGCTCATCTAAATCATGCATGTAGTTAACGCCATTAATACTTAAAAGTATCTTATCGTCAATAACTTGGTAGATAGCTCGGGTACCACCTAAACGCTCAAAAACAACCTCGTCATCATTGATTAACTCGATGACATCATCTAATGAATATGGGTCTTCTAGCGGGGCTAAATCCATCTCATGCTTTGGCTGGCTCATACTGTTACCAAGCCAAGTCTTGAATACTTCGTCATCATTAATCGCAGCAATCATAAGCTGCTTTACTTTTTCAGCTTCAGCTTGGCTAAGTTCACCTTTTGAAGTACGCAATTTAAGCTCTGCATCACCATATCGTTGATTGCCAAGCTCAGTATCAATGAGGTGATCGGCAAATTGAGAGAGTAAATCGCGTTGATTTGGCGCTCTAAAACCCACAGAGTAATTAAGCGCGTTTTCAACGGCATAGCCTTCATGCGGACAACCAGGTGGGATATACAAAATATCACCCGGCTCTAACACACAATCGATCACGGCAGGAAATTGCTCAACTTGTAATAGGCTTTTATTTTGTGCGAATTGTTTTAAGTTCGCATCAGGTAAACCAACGCGCCAATGGCGTTTACCTTCACCTTGAATAATAAATACATCGTATTGATCTAAATGCGGTCCCACGCCACCACCCGGCGTAGAATAGCTGATCATCAAGTCATCGATACGCCAGTTTGGAATAAAACGAAATGGCTCCAGTAATTGCGCAGCATCGTTATGCCAATGGTCAACCGCTTGCACGAGCAGTGTTGCGTGCTTTTCAGTTAGCAAACTAAAGTCTTCAAATGGGCCATGGTATGCTTGCCAATCATCTGAGTGATTGGTGACAATGCGTGATTCAATACTTTCTTCCATGGCAAGGCCGGCAAGTTCTTCAGGCTCAATAGGATCAGAAAAATCCTTAAAGCCTTGCTTAATAAGTAATGGTTTCTTTTGCCAGTACTCGGCTAAAAACTGCTCTTGGGTTAATGAGTTTATAGTTAATTGATACATAACATGACCTAAACGAAGTGGTATAAAAAAAGCGAAAGGAAGGCCTTTCGCTTTTTAAAATCTTAGTTTGAATTTAAGCTAAGTTGTCGATGAACTCAACAGCACGACCGATGTAATTAGCCGGTGTTAATTTTTTCATTTCTACTTTTGCTTCTTCAGGTAACTCAAGACCATCGATGAAATCAGCCATGATTTCTTGGTTTACACGTTTACCACGCGTAAGGTCTTTAAGTTTTTCATATGGCTTTTCGATACCATATTTACGCATTACCGTTTGGATAGGCTCTGCTAATAATTCCCAGTTTTGATCTAGTTCTTCGAGTAAACGCGCTTCATTTACTTCAAGCTTGCTAACACCTTTTAATGTCGCTTGGTAAGCGATAAGTGTGTAGCCCATACCAACACCCAGGTTACGTAACACTGTTGAATCAGTTAAGTCACGTTGCCAGCGAGATACAGGTAGCTTTTGCGCAAGGTGTGCAAAAATTGCGTTCGCAATACCTAAGTTACCTTCAGAGTTTTCAAAATCAATCGGGTTTACTTTGTGAGGCATGGTTGAAGAACCAATTTCACCTGCAATTGTTTTTTGCTTGAAGTGGTTAAGCGCAATGTAGCCCCAAACGTCACGGTCAAAATCAAGCAATACAGTGTTGAAACGTGCAATCGCATCGAATAACTCAGCAATGTAATCGTGTGGCTCGATTTGTGTTGTGAACGGGTTAAATGTTAAACCAAGGCTTGTTACGAATTGTTCAGCGTGGCTGTGCCAATCGTAATCAGGGTATGCACTTAGGTGAGCATTGTAGTTACCTACAGCACCGTTGATTTTACCTAACATTTCTACGTTAGCAATTTGGTCACGTTGACGCTTTAAGCGCATGTATACGTTAGCAAATTCTTTACCCATTGTAGAAGGAGTAGCAGGTTGACCGTGGGTACGTGTCATCATCGCAACTGACTTGTACTCAACCGCTTTTTCTTTTAATGCATTTAGAAGTTGGTCACAGTATGGAAGTAATACTTTGTCACGCGCTTCTGTTAGCATTAAACCGTGAGATAGGTTATTAATGTCTTCTGAAGTACATGCAAAGTGAATAAATTCGTTTACTGCGTTAAGCTCTGCGTTGTCTGCTACTTTTTCTTTAAGTAGGTATTCAACGGCTTTTACGTCATGGTTAGTTGTGCGCTCGATTTCTTTAACGCGTGCTGCATCCGCTTCGCTAAAGTTATCAACAATGGCATTAAGTAAAGCATTAGCCTCGTCGCTAAATGCCGGTACTTCTGCGATTGCGCTTGCTGCAGACAAAGCTTGTAACCAACGAACTTCAACAGTTACACGGTATTTGATTAAACCAAATTCGCTGAAAATGCTGCGTAGTTCCGTGGTCTTGCTGCCATAGCGACCATCTACCGGAGAGATAGCGGTTAACGCTGAAAGCTCCATAATGACTCCTAAATTGTCTAGTTTGAACGATAATTAAATTGATTGTTTAGCAATGGCGAGGATTTTTCTTTTTGCAAAGAAAAAGTGACGGCGTTTACCGCCCATTTGTCGCCATAACACGGCACTACGAATTCCGGCCAATAATAGGGCGCGGATTTTGTTTTGCGTGAGCTGCTGTTTTAATAACTCTGGCTTGCCGTACACTTGAATACGATGCCCAAGGGGGCTTAGCACCGATGAGTAAATATCAGCAAGCGCTGCTACAACAGTATCATCTGTTATAGCAAAATGGTCGAGGCGACGTTTAACATCATCAATGCGACGACCTAATTCATTTAAACTGTTTTGTTTTGAGCTTAATGCGCGTTCTAATTGCATTAAACCACCTACATACTTCACGATTTCGACGTCTTTGTCTGCGCCGGCTGAAAGCTGTGCAATCAAAATGCGATAGCCTTCTCGTAAATTATGCTTACCTTGATACACTTCCTCAGGGCTATTTGGTGATGTTTCGACAATACAGTTTAGTAATTTCTCTAATTCGTGATCACTGCCTTGGCCATATTGCGCAACTTTTTGTACTTGTTTAGCAACTTGACACATGGCAGCTAAAGCCATGACTTGGTGCTCTGTCATTACTTGATCACCGAATCAATAATACCGCCACCTAAACAGACTTCGTCAGCGTAAAATACGGCTGATTGGCCCGGTGTAACCGCTTTTTGTGGCTCATCAAATAGTACGCGTGCCATACCATCTTCACCAACGAGTAAAGTACAGCTGATATCTTCTTGGCGATAACGAGTTTTAACAGTACAGCGTGTGGTCCCCTTAGGGCCTTCACGGTCAACCCAGTGAAGCTGGTTTGCATTTAAGCCATTACTGTATAGGCGAGGGTGGTCTTTACCTTGACCAACGACTAACACGTTACGTTCAACGTCTTTATCTACAACGTACCAAGGTTCACCTGAGCCTTCTTTCATGCCGCCAATTAACAGGCCTTTACGTTGACCAAGCGTGTGGTACATCAAGCCTTCGTGCTCGCCCACTTCATTGCCATCGGTATCTTCAATTTTACCTGGCTGTGCTGGTAAGAATTTTTGTAAGAAATCTTTAAATTTACGCTCACCGATAAAACAAATACCGGTACTGTCTTTCTTATCATGCGTAATTAAGTCTTGCTCTTCAGCGATGCGGCGAACTTCAGGTTTAGCAATATCACCAACAGGGAAAAGTGTTTGCGCAATATGCTCATGGCTTAGCGTGTATAAGAAATAGCTTTGATCTTTGTTGTCATCAAGGCCACGACACATTACAAATTTATCACCGCGTTGTTCGCGGCGTACATAGTGACCTGTAGCAATATAATCAGCACCCAGTGCCTGTGCTGCAAACTCTAAGAATGCTTTGAATTTGATTTCTTTATTACACATGATGTCTGGGTTTGGTGTGCGGCCTGCTTTGTACTCTGCTAAAAAGTACTCAAACACGTTGTCCCAGTATTCGGCTGCAAAATTTACAGTGTGAAGCTCAATACCTAGCTTGTCGCACACTGCTTGTGCATCTTGTAGGTCTTCAGCTGCAGCGCAATATTCATCATTATCATCTTCTTCCCAGTTTTTCATGAACAGGCCTTCAACTTGATAGCCTTGCTGCTTTAATAAATACGCTGATACTGAAGAATCAACACCGCCGGACATGCCCACGATGACTTTAATGTGACTATTTTCGCTCATAATATTCGCTGTCATTTTTTAACTGCTATGGAAAGGCCGATATTATAGCATGCTTTTAGACGCCCAAACCAGCCAAAATCACAGGGGTTATTGGTAAATCAAACTAAGTGGGTAGGCTTTACCAGCTAAATGATCTTCAATGCATTTTAAAACCAAAGGGCTTCTCAATGGCATGCTTTTAATTTGTTCAAGACTAAACCAATCTGCACTTAAAATGTCATTATCTTGGGGTGATGTTTCAACGGGCTCAGGGCAATTAAAAGCAAAGCTAAAACGCATATAGTGGACACCATTCGCGGCATGCAAATTATAAATGCCTACAAGGTGACTGGCATGAAGGCTAATACCCGTTTCTTCAATAAGTTCGCGATGAGCTGCTTCAGCTAAGGTTTCATTGGCTTCCAAATGGCCGGCAGGCTGGTTATAGCAAATCTCACCTGTGTGTTTATCGCGCTCTTTAACAAGTAAAAATTTGTCTTGGCTCGTGACAATAGCAGCCACTGTGACATTGGGTTTATGCATCAGGGTTGTTCACTACTTTAAATTGACCATTCTCTAAGCCATCAAGGGTATAGTTACCAATACTGTAACGAATCAATCGTAAAGTAGGGAAGCCAACATGTGCTGTCATGCGGCGAACTTGGCGATTACGCCCTTCGGTGATAGAGATTTCTAACCAGCTAGTTGGAATGTTTTTACGCTCGCGAACGGGTGGGGTACGAGGCCAAACGGATGGTTCGTCAATACGTTTAACCTTGGCAGGCTTGGTCATGCCATCTTTCAGCGCTACGCCTTTGTTAAGCGAAAAGATAGCCTCATCACTGACATTACCTTCTACTTGCACCCAATAAGTTTTAGCTGTTTTCTTATTGGGCTCAGTAAGGGTGTGTTGCAACTTTCCACAGTTAGTAAGTAACAAAAGCCCTTCGCTGTCTCTGTCTAGGCGTCCTGCTGCATACACGTCTTTAATAGTGATATAGTCTGCTAACGTCTTGCGGTTTTGATCATCAGTGAATTGGCAAAGCACATCAAATGGTTTGTTAAATAGCACCACTTTGCGCTGCTCAGGGCTAATTGCTTTTTTAACTTCACGTTTTTGTGTTGGTCTTGAATAAGTGCGACCGCTACTGCGACGTGGTTTGCTATTGGTTTTATTAACCATTAAATGCACCTAGCAGGTTTAGGTAAACCAGCAATTTTAGTCGCTTGCTTAGCGGGGCCTTTAGGAAACAGTTTGTATAAATACATACTATTACCTTTTTCTTCACCTAGCTTTTGGGCCATGGCTTTGACCAGCATGCGAATAGCAGGGCTGGTGTTGTACTCTACGTAAAAATCACGCACGAAATGGACAACTTCCCAGTGCTGTTCACTTAAGGTAATGTTCTCTTGTTCAGCAATAATAGGTGCGAGCTCTTCACTCCAATCATTTGAATCAAGTAAATAGCCTTGTTTATCTGTTTCAATCTGTTTGTTATTAAATTCAAGCATGGTTTACCAAGTAATCGTGTTCTTTGCGTTTATAGTCAATTCTACAAATTGCCTGTAGTCTAAGGCTGATTCATTATGACTAAGTGAAATATCGCGCGCTTCTGCATCTTCTTTCAGTAAAAAAAGTGCAGAAGAAAACTGTTTAAATTGCCTGCTGTTATAACATGCGTCACTGACAAGTAGCACAGAATCTTGTGCAGTAATCAAATTAGCGAGCATATTGTTGCAGTAATGCGATAAGGGTTTTGAAAAAATATGCAAGGTACTCAAAGTGTAACCACCTGATGTTGCTGTGCAATCAACGCTCGCTGTTGTTCAAAGTTAGCTACTTTGACATCAATCATTAACGCGTCTTTTGTTAAGTTAAAATCCATTAACGACTTTTCACATACATAAATGTTTTCAACATCGTATAACTCAAGGGTTTTAATGGTTTTAAAATAGTTTTTAATACCAAGTAATTCTGGTTGTTGATTTTTTTTCAAAGCCAAAACAGCTTCACCACTCAGAAGCCAGCTAATGTTCTGTTCGATAGCGGCAAAAATCAGTGTGGTATCGAGTGATTCACGAATATGCTGATCATCAAATGGGCCATGTTGACTTATTACTAAAATGTTTTTCATTTAAATTGCACCCATTTATCTGCTTCACTGACAAGCATCGCAAATTCAGCGAGTCCAGCGACGGTAAACACACCTGTATTAGCGGTATCTAAGCCACGCTTTTCAGCGGCCGTTACACATAGCAGTAGGGGAATGTTTTGCTCACTTAACGACTGCCACAAGCGATTAATTGGTAGCTCGTCACTGGCAAGTTCTAAATGGTTACTTGCGTGGTAAACACCTGCTTGATAAAGAAAAATAGCTGCAATCGAGTGACCAGAATCAAGACAAGCCTGTGCAAATTTAATCAGCCGTTGAGTAGTGTCGTGATCGGTCGGTGCGGTATGAAGAGAAAGTACAAATTGTGCCAAAACGCATCCAATAAAAAAGCCCCTAGAAAGGGGCTATTTTAGCAGAACTATTTAATTAGTCATCACTTGCACCAAGTAGGTGTAGAAGTGAAGTGAATAAGTTATAAATGTTCAGGTATAAAGCAACCGTTGCACGGATGTAATTGGTTTCGCCGCCGTTAATAATACGGCTTGTGTCGAATAAGATGAAACCAGACATAATTAGTACAACAGCGGCGTTGATAACCATAAAGGTAACTGAGCTGCCGATAAATAAGTTAACTAGGCTTGCAATAATAACCACGATTAAACCAACAGTTAAAAAGCCGCCCATAAATGAGAAGTCTTTTTTAGTGGTAAGCGCATAAGCCGACAAACCAAAGAAAATTAACGCGGTAGAACCTAACGCTTGCATAATAAGGAATGGGCCATTTGGCATTGCTGCGTAGTAGTTAAGCATTGGACCAAGCCCTGCGCCCATCAAACCTGTGAAAACAAATACCCAAGCAACACCTGACGCACTGTCGGCCTTTTTATTAACAACAAAAAGTACGCCGAATGCAATCAAGCTGAATACTAACCCCATAAAATAAGGTAGATTCATTACCATAGAGATACCGGCAGTGACTGCACTAAAAGCAAGTGTCATTGCGAGTAAAAAATAGGTGTTTTTTAAAACTTTATTGGTTTCAATAGTCGACATTACTGGTCTAGCAGTATTGTACGATTGATTAAACGCCATTGTTAGAGCTCCTTTAAATGAACTTATACGTTCGTTAGTTCCAATTGTTAAACTGAACTAAGCCTATCAAGAGTTATATATTTGGGCAAACTATTGTGGATCAATAGACAGGATAAATAATTGAAAAGTTCAAATCGATTATATTTTGACTTTAATTGTGTTAATGCTGAACGATTTAGTTGTTTTTTAATCACTTAAACAGTTTTTTGAAAAAAAAGCTTCACAAGCACGGCCGCTTTATCTATTATGCACGCCGTCGGAGAGATGGCAGAGTGGTCGAATGCACCGGTCTTGAAAACCGGCAGGGGTTTGTAGCCCCTCTAGGGTTCAAATCCCTATCTCTCCACCATTATTTTTACTACTGGCGTAAGCGAGTAGGTTTTCGCATTCGGAGAGATGGCAGAGTGGTCGAATGCACCGGTCTTGAAAACCGGCAGGGGTTTGTAGCCCCTCTAGGGTTCAAATCCCTATCTCTCCACCATCATTGAAGCCGCTGAATTTATTCAGCGGCTTTTTTGTTTCTAGCGCTTTTTCTTCAGCCTGCAAATTACGACTATTGTCGATATTTCGCATTTCAACTAGTTAGTCCATGCTTATTACTTCTCGTATTATCTTTGTGAAATTAGGGAATTTATGAAACATCGTTTAGCAAAGAGTGTAGGACTTTCTTTATTATCGCCTGTGATCATCGGTTGTATCTTAGGCCTTTATTATGCGTTTACACTTGAGGGAAATGGCTTAAGCATTTTCTTTAAGCTTCTTGTTAGCGCAATAGCCAATGCACATATCGTTGGGTTAACTATGGCAGCCTTTGTCGTACCGGGATATTTGCTTATGTATAAGTATGCAAAGGTAAATTATTCAGGTGTATTAACGCTAGGTCTATTAGGTGGTGCCATCTTTAGTTACCTATTAAGTCCGACAACAGGCATGGAATTTATTGTTAATGCATTGATGTCTGCACTTGCAGCGGGTCTGTTTTTATTTGGTTTAAGACAGGGTCTTACAACACAATCTTCTCATCAATAGCAGAATATTTAATCAAGCTGACTGAAATTGAGGGCAAAATGTTTTTTTTTGCCCTTAAAAGGTTTCATTTGTCGTCTACAAAGAGTACCTTTAGCTACTGTATGTTTAATAAGAAGTAGTTTGGTATGCAAAAGCAAGATTTTTACCAGTCATTAGTTAAACAAACTGAGTCGCTAATCACTGGTGAATCAAATGTTATTGCCAACATGGCAAATATTAGTGCGCTGTTATTTACCTCTTTAGAGGATATAAACTGGGCGGGCTTTTATTTAATGGATTCACCTGAAGAATTAGTGCTAGGGCCGTTTCAAGGTAATCCTGCATGTATCCGTATTCCAGTAGGTAAAGGGGTATGTGGAACTGCCGCGCAAACACAACAAACACAACTCGTTGAAGACGTTCATGCATTTGCTGGGCACATTGCCTGTGATGCTGCATCGAATTCTGAAGTCGTTGTGCCGATTTTCAAAGACGGTAAAGTATTTGCTGTACTTGATATCGACAGCCCAAGCATTGCGCGATTCGACGCTGATGATCAAGCTGGTTTAGAAGCATTGGTAAAATGCTTTGAGGCAAATCTAAAATGAAAGATCTGCTAAATGTGCAAGATTACCTCTTTGCAATTGCTGATGTTGGTGATTGGGAAGGGGAAGAAGAAGTTGTTGCCGAAAGGCTCAACGACTTGATTCACATGGCTTGGGATCGTCTACCGGATGACCTTGACTGTGAATCAATTGATGAAATTATAAATGGTATTTGGGAACACCTTCGTGGTGATTTAGCGCTTATTGAAGCGGACTTCGAAGAGTTGACCGACTGGGTAACACACTATGTCGATTCATCATTAGATGAAAAGATGTAATAAAAGGTTCTAACATGGAAACCACAAACAAGCTAAAAGATATTAATGAAGTATTGGATTTCTTATACCAAGAATTTCCACAATGTTTTAAACAAAAAGACGGCATTCAACCGCTTAAAGTCGGTATCTTTAAAGATATTGCTGAGCGCATTGAAGGTTCTGAGAAAGTAAGTAAGACTCAGGTACGTCAAGCACTAAGAAAATACACCTCAAACTGGCGCTATTTAGAAGCCGTGACTAAGTCTGAGTTCCGTATCGACCTTGATGGTAATCAAGACGAAAAAGTGGAACAAGAGCACATTGAACACGCGCAAAAAGCGTTAGAAGAAAGCCGCGCTAAAATGGCGAAGCGTAAAAAGCCACAACGTCCACGCAAAGACGGTGACACAAAATCTTACAAAAAGAATACAGGTCATCACGCTAAATCTGGCGAAAAAGGCGCTAAAGTAAGTAATAAGCCTGCTAAAGCTGCTCCTGTAAAACGTTCAGGAAAAGTTGAACCTTTACCTGCCTCTGAGGTCAAGGTAAATAGCAAAGTTAAAGTTAAACTTGGCCAAGCACTTGTAAACGCAGTTATTACTGAAGTGAATAAAGATGAAGTTCACGTTGAGTTAGTAACAGGGATGCAAGTTAAAACCAAAGCAGACAGCCTGTATATCATTTAATAGCTGTAAAAAATAAAGGAGTTGTGTATGAGTAAAAAGTTTACGCTCATTCCGTTAGTCGCTGCCCTGTTTTCAGGTTCATTATTGGCATCGTCAGATAATCTGACAGAAAAAGATTTGCCAGTACTCAAGCAAGAAAGCCAACATAGTACAGCAAGCAAACGGGTGACAAACTTATTTACTCGTGCACACTACAAACCAATTAAATTTAACGATGAATTATCTGAACAGATTTTTGATCGCTACATTGAATCTCTCGACTACAACAAAAGTGTATTTTTAGCGTCTGACATTGCCTCGTTTGAGCAATATAAAGACCAGTTTGATAATGCATTGTCGACAGGTAAATTGGGTTTTGCCTTTGATATTTTTAACTTAAGCTTAAAACGTCGTTTTGAACGTTACGATTATTCTTTATCGCTACTTGAAAATGAAATGAAGTTCGATAATGAAGATGAGTACGTATTTGACCGTGAAGACGCTGATTGGGCAACAAGCCAAGCTGAGCTTGATGAACTTTGGCGTCAACGCGTTAAATATGATGCGTTACGTTTAAAAATGACCGGTAAAGATTGGCAGGGCATCAAAGAAGTTCTGACCAAACGCTACCACAATGCGCAAAAACGTTTAGTTCAGACAAACAGTGAAGATGCGTTTCAAATCGTGATGAATTCATTTGCACGAAGCATCGAAGCACATACCTCTTATTTATCACCACGACGCGCTGAACAGTTCAAGATGGATATGGATCTTGAGTTAGAAGGTATTGGTGCGGTGCTTAGCTATGATGAAGACTACACAGTTATCCGTAGTTTAGTGCCTGGTGGCCCAGCTGATAAATCAGAACAAATTAAAGCAGACGATCGTATTATTGGTGTTGCTCAAGAAGGCGAAGACTTTGTTGACGTAATTGGCTGGCGTTTAGATGACGTCGTTGATTTGATCAAGGGCCCTAAAGGCACAAAAGTTCGTCTGCAATATCTTAAAGGGGCAGATGCTCACGGCACACCGAAAGTGGTTGAAATTACGCGTGATAAAATTCGCTTAGAAGATCGCGCTGCAAAATCTGAAGTATTTGAAGCAAAATATTCAGACTTAACCAGCAAAATTGGTGTGATTGAAATCCCTGGTTTCTATAACAATTTATCGCAAGACGTTAAAGTTGAAATTGCGAAATTAAAAGAAGCTAAAGTCGACGGCATCATCATCGATTTACGTCAAAACGGGGGCGGTTCACTTTACGAAGCGACTCAGTTATCTGGCTTGTTCATCGACCAAGGCCCTGTTGTACAAATTCATACCCTGAATAATCGTATTGAAGAGCAAAAAGATCGTGACGGTGTCACTTTTTATGATGGCCCGCTAACTGTGTTAGTTGATCGCTACAGTGCGTCTGCATCAGAGATTTTTGCAGCTGCAATGCAAGACTATGGCCGCGCAATTGTGATTGGTGAACAAACCTTTGGTAAGGGTACCGTTCAACAGCACAAACCACTTGGCCGTGCTTATGACTTATACGATCACCCATTAGGTAGCGTGCAATATACCATTGCAAAATTCTACCGGATTAACGGCGGCAGCACACAACACAAAGGCGTGATCCCAGATGTATCGTTCCCATCGGCAATTGACCCATCAGAGTGGGGCGAGAGCCAGCAAGATAACGCATTACCTTGGGATAGCATCATCCGTGCTAAGTACAATTCGGTTGATAACCTAAAACCAGCGATTGCTTACGTTAATAAGCTTCATGATACGCGTATTGCCGGTGAGCCTGAGTTTGGCTATGTGTTTGATGACATTAAGCGCTACCAAGAAGAGAAAGACCGTAAAACTATCTCATTGGTTGAAGCGACCCGTCTAAAAGAGAAAGATGAAGGTGAAGAGCGTGCCTTAGAGCGTGCTAATGAACGACTTGTTCGCTTAGGTGAAAAGCCAGTTGAAAACCTTGATGATTTACCAGATAGCCTTGATGAACTAGACCCTTTCTTAGAAGAAGCGGCATTAATCACCCAAGATTATATAAAATATGGTCGTATCGCTAAGAAATAATTAGCAATTAATTAGCAATATAGATTAATAAAAAGGCGCATAAGCGCCTTTTTTGCTACCTAAAACAGGTCATATTGGTATAATCACAATACTTGGCTGCATAAGGCCACTGAAGTTTGCGTCAAAGCTTACAATAATAATTAAACACGCCACATAAGACGTGTAGGAGACTATCTTTTGAATTCAATTGAAGAGAAGCCAATTAAACAGGCCAGTTTTTTAGATGCCTTAATCCCAATTACTGTGCTCGTGTGCCTATTAGGCGCTGCTGTTTATTTATTCGGTGATAATTCATCATCAGGTCCTAACCAAATCGCATTATTATTCGCTACATTTACCGCGGCATTAATAGGCTTAAAAAATGGTTACACCTGGAAGAAACTAGAACAAGCTATGATTGAGGGGATCACCTTATCCCTGGGAGCAATCATTATTCTATTAATGGTGGGTGCCTTAATTGGTACTTGGTTGTTATCAGGCACCGTACCTACTTTAATTTATTATGGTCTACAGATTATCAACCCTAGCTGGTTCTATGCCGCTAGCTGCTTGATTTGTGGCATTGTCGCTATGAGTATCGGTAGCTCTTGGACAACGGCTGCGACCATTGGTGTAGCGTTATTAGGTGTTGCAACTGGTCTTGGTCTTGAACAAGTTGTCACTGCGGGTGCGGTTATCTCAGGTGCCTACTTTGGTGATAAATTAAGCCCGCTTTCTGAAACAACGAATTTAGCGCCGGCAGTGGCAGGGGCTGATTTATTTGACCATATTCATCACATGCTTTGGACAACGGTACCAAGCTTTATTATCGCATTAATCATTTTCATATTTATGGGCTTTAATGCTGGCGGTTCAGCAGAAGCAGGTCGTATTGACGAAATCGTAAATTTACTAGAACAAAATTTTAATATTGGTTTTGAAATGCTAGTGCCACTGGTGGTGCTGTTATTTTTAGCAATTCGTAAGATGCCAGCTTTCCCTGCTATTTCAATTGGTGCAGTGCTAGGTGCAATTTGGGCTATGTTATTTCAATCAGATTTAATCAATAGCCAAATTGATGCATCACAAGGTCATGCTATTGGCTACTTTAAACTAGTTTGGACAACGTTCTTCGATGGTTTTAGCATTGATACTGGCGATGAAAAAATGGACTCACTATTAAGCGGTGGTGGTATGGCTGGCATGCTAACAACAACGTGGCTGATCATGACGGCCTTGATGTTTGGCGCTATCATGGAAAAAACCGGCTTACTTGATATGTTCGTTAAGAGCATCTTAAAAATTGCTAAAAGCACCGGCTCGCTTATCACTGCAACGATTGCAACATGTATTGGTACGAATGCAGTTGCAGCGGATCAATATATCGCGATTGTTGTTCCTGGTCGTATGTTTAAAGATGAATACGAAAAACGCGGTTTAAAGCCGGTTAACTTATCTCGCACATTAGAAGATGGCGGCACAATTACCAGCCCACTTATCCCATGGAACACCTGTGGTGCCTACATGCAAAGTGTTTTATTAATCAATCCATTTGATTATGCCATGTATGCATTCTTTAATTTAATTAATCCACTTTTAGCGATTGTTTACGCTTATTTAGGTATTAAAATTTTACGTATTACCCCAAAGCACCTTAAACAAGAAGCTAACGCTGAATAAACTATATAGGCCCTGCAGTGCAGGGCCATTTGGAGTCAGTTATGTCTACTACGACTAAACCTCAAGCTCAATATTTAAAAGATTACCAAGCCCCACAATTTTCAATCCAGCACATCAATTTACGCTTCGAATTAGCCCCTTTAAAAACATCAGTACAGTCAACAATGACAATCAACCGTACTGATGAGAGCAATGCAGATCTTGCGCTTGATGGTGTTGATTTAACACTTATCTCAGTAAAGGTTGATGATCAAGCGTATGATGATTACACGCTTGAAGATGAAAAGCTGATTATTCATAATCTGCCTGCAAGCTTTATTCTTAAAATTGAAAACCATATTGATCCACAAACGAATACTTCGTTAGAAGGTTTGTACTTGTCGGGTGGAGCTTACTGTACGCAATGTGAAGCTGAAGGGTTTAGAAAGATTACCTATTACCTTGACCGCCCAGACGTACTTGCCAGCTTTGATGTAACCATTATTGCCGACAAAAAGTACACTCATTTACTGTCTAATGGTAACCAAATTGAATCAGGTAACTTAGATGACGGTCGTCATTTTGTAAAATGGCAAGACCCATTTAAAAAGCCTAGCTACTTATTTGCATTAGTCGCCGGTGACTTTGACGTATTACGTGACCATTACACGACGCAGTCTGGTCGAAAAGTAGAATTAGCTTTGTTTGTTGATAAAGGTAATTTATCTAAGACGCCTCATGCTATGACGTCTTTAAAGAAATCAATGCAATGGGATGAAGAGCGCTTTAACCTTGAATACGATTTAGATATCTACATGATTGTTGCCGTTGATTTCTTCAACATGGGCGCAATGGAAAATAAAGGTTTGAATATCTTTAACTCTAAATGTGTTCTGGCGAATCAAGAAACAGCCACTGACAAAGATTATCATACGATTGAATCAATTGTAGGGCACGAGTATTTCCATAACTGGACCGGCAACCGTGTTACTTGCCGTGACTGGTTCCAGCTGTCGTTAAAAGAGGGCTTAACGGTTTTCCGCGACCAAGAGTTTAGTAGCGATTTAGGTTCTCGTGCGCTTAACCGTATCGATGCAGTTAAAGTCATGCGTACTCACCAATTTAGTGAAGATGCAGGGCCGATGGCACACCCAATTCGCCCTGAAAAAGTCATTGAAATGAATAACTTTTATACAGTGACTGTGTATGACAAAGGGGCTGAAGTTATTCGCATGATGCACACCTTACTTGGAGAAGAAAAGTTCCAGCAAGGTATGGCATTGTATTTCGAACGTCATGACGGACAAGCTGTTACCTGTGACGATTTTGTAGCTGCAATGAGTGATGCCTCAGGCATTGATTTAACGCAATTTAAGCGCTGGTATAGCCAAGCGGGAACGCCTAAACTCAGTGTAGAACAAGAGTTTGATGAAAAGAATCAGACCTTTACATTAAGTATTGAGCAGTTTGCACCTGATAATCAGCCTAACAATGCCTTATTACATATTCCATTTGCTATTGAGCTATTAGATAGTGAAGGGCAGTCGCTACCTCTTATAATTGATAATCAGCTCCAAGATTCGGTATTAAATGTCACTGAAAAAACGCAGCAGTTTGTTTTCGAGGGCATTAAACAGCGCCCTGTAGCAGTGCTACTCGAAGATTTCTCTGCGCCGTGTATTGTTAATCAAGATACCTCTGCTGCTGATCTATTACATATCATGCGTTTTGCTCGCAGTGATTTTTCACGTTGGGATGCGCAGCAGCGTTTATTTACCAATGAAATGAAAGCGGCGATTGCCAGTGGTGAAGCCTGTTTATCGGATGACATTTTATTCGCATTAAAAGCATTAATTGATCAGCGAGAAGGTGATCTTGCTCTAATTGCTGAGCTTTTAAAACTGCCTAGCTACGATACCCTCGCAGCAGAATATGCAGTTATCCCTGTTGATGACATTATTGCTGTACAAAATGCATTTGAATCACAAATAGCAACTCACCTAACAGAATCATTGGTAAATTGTTATAACGCGCTAGAAGATGATGGTTCAACATCTGCGACATCTGTTGCCGTACGTGCTCTTAAGCAACTTTGTTTACATTATTTAGCGAAAACGAATCATAGCGACGTTAATAGCCTCATCATAGAATCTGCACACAGTATTAATATGACCAATGCCCTTGCCGCATTGAGTGCGGTGGTAAAAGCAAACCATTCACTATGTGATACGCTGCTAACAGAGTTTGATGCAAAGTGGCGCCATGATGTGCTCGTTATGGATAAATGGTTTGCGTTGCAAGCAATGAAAGATTCTGCAACGAGTATCAACGATATTAAAGCGCTCTATGAACACCCAAGTTTTGACTTTGGTAACCCTAACCGCGTGCGTGCTTTAGTTGGCAGCTTTAGTCACTTTAATATCACTCAGTTCCATCGTGCAGATGGTAAAGGATACCAGCTGTTGGGTGACTTATTAGTGAAGCTTAATGATATTAATCCACAAAATGCATCACGTATGCTGACGCCATTTATGTCATGGAAACGCTATGATGAAAATCGTTCTGCGGCAATGAAAGCACAACTACAACGTTTAGCTGATTTAGATGGACTCAGTGATGATCTGTTTGAAAAAGTAGAGAAAGCACTCGAAAGTTAATGACAGAATATTATTTTGCATTGTATCTGAGTTACTCAGAATGTCTTGATTACTACCACGGTAAATATAAATCGGTGCAAGTCACAGAAGATGGTGGTAAGACAGTTCGATTTGCTGCCGGTCATTTACGTCCTTTTATTTCATCGTTAGGAATAAGAGGGCGTTTTAGATTAACGTTAACCGCAGATAATCAATTCTTAAAACTCGAAAAAATCAGTTAATAAAGCAGCTTCGGCTGCTTTTTTGTCACCTAAAAAGCTAATTTTTACTGTCCCCAATTCGCTAAATTTATTATATTTTTGTTAATTCGATTTGTTCTATTGTTAATTTACGTGTATAAAATATCTGGTATGACGTCTTACCAATACGTAAACGTCACATTTTTAAATAAATATTAACCGATTGAACGCGTTCCGTATTGTAATTTTTGCGTTTCGCTTCTATCGTTAGAAAGATACTAAAAACAACAATTTGATCACAAAACAACCCGTTACAGGGGGATGAACACAATGATAAAACGATCGCTTTTTGTTAAAAACAAAATAGCTTTGGGACTCGCTGCAGCTACACTCGGACTCTCAAGCACATCTTTGCATGCGGCAAATTTTGAGTTAGGTGGTTTCGACGTTCGATTTGACTCTAACTTTTCTTATGGTCAAAGCATACGAATTGAAGACCGTGATTTCCAACATATTGGTAAAAGTAATAATCCTTCATTTGATTGGACGGGTTATCACTCTGCGCTAAATCCAATTTATTCTTCTGCTGATGTATGGAACCAACCGGGTGCTTACTCAAATAATGGTGATGCAGGTAACCTTAATTTTGATAGTGGTGATTCATTTTCAAAATTATTAAAAGGTAACCATGAGCTATCAATCAGCAAAGATAACTTTGGTTTATTTACTCGTTTCATGTATTTCTACGACTTCGCCCTAATGGATGGTGATTTTGCGTATAGCAACCCAACATCAGGTAAAAAAGTAGACCCATGTGATGATGACGACACCAAAGAACAAGTGTGTGCTGATCTGCGTTTATTAGATGCTTATGTATGGGCAAACTTTGATTTAAATGAAGGTCGTAACCCGCTGTCTATTCGTTTAGGCCAACAAGTTGTTAACTGGGGGGAGAGTACTTTAATTTCTCATGGTATTAACGTAAACCCTGTTGATATCGATCGTTTAAAAGCCCCTGGTGCTGAATTAAAAGAAGCCTTTATTCCAGTTGGTATGCTTTGGGCGTCTTTAGGTATTACTGATAATGTAACCCTTGAAGGCTTTTACCAATATCAATGGCATGAAACGCGCCTTCCAGCGGCTGGTACGTACTTCTCGACCAACGATTTCGCATCTGAAAATGGTTATCAACAAAATATCCAATTAGGCTTCACGTCTAACCCAGATATCGACTTAGCATTCTTAACTGAAAGCTTAAATAATTTAGATGACATTGTTCGCTCGCAAGGTGTTGATCCTACATCAGTACAAGGCCGAGCAATGATGGCACAAATGTACCTAGCTTACCCAACTAAAGTGGCGTTAAAAGGCAAGGGTGGTGCTGGTAAAAACGAACCTGATGACGGTGGCCAATACGGTTTACGTTTAGGTATGTTCTTACCTGATTTGAATGATACTGAGTTAGCGCTATATCACATTAACTATCATAGCCGTCGCCCGGTAATCTCTGGTCAGGTTTCAAACTTTACCAGTGAAGCAATTGCTGCCGATATCGGTATGCTTTTAACAACAGATATCACTGAAGATAACGTAACAAACCTACAAGCATTCACTAAAGGCCAGTTAGAATACCCTGAAGATATTAAACTTTACGGTATCAGCTTCAATACCTCGCTAGGTGAAACAGCATTTGCCGGTGAATTTGCCTTCCGTCAAGATGAGCCTCTACAAATTGATGACGTAGAGTTACTGTATGCGGGTATGCCTGAGCAACTAGCTGTTGCGGGTATTCGTCCTGACTTTGCTGGTATTTCGCAAATGAGTCTTGGCGATGCAACAAGTGTTGTAGGTCCGGGTGAAGTTGCACAAGGTTTCATCCTGCGTAATACAGCACAGTTACAATTTACAGCAACACATCTATTTGGCCCATCATTAGGTGCTGATAGCTGGGCAGTTGTTGGTGAAATTGGTGGTGTACGCATTAACGATATGCCTGACTACGACGAGCTTCGTTTAAACGTAGCGGGTACTGGTCGAAGCGGTATCATGCAAGGCCCGTTAAGTGATGATTACTCAACACTTCATCTAGGTCTGTCTAATGGTCCTGAGACGAACCCATTCCCAACAGCATCGGCTTGGGGTTATCGTCTTATTGCGAAAGGTGATTACTACAACATTTTTAATGGTGTTAACTTCTCGCCACGTTTTGTGTTCTCACATGACGTGAATGGTATTACACCAGATCCAATGTTCTTATTTGTTGAAGACCGTAAATCGCTCGGTGTTACTATGAACTTCAACTATCAAAATGCGTGGTCGTTCGACTTTAGCTACAACTCTTTCTGGGGTGGTGGCGCAACGAATACTTTCTCTGACCGCGATTATGTTTCTTTCAATATTAAATATTCAATCTAAGGGTAAATTATGATTATTAGAAAACCTACCCTCATTGCTGCAGCATTTTGTGGCATTTTCGCAAGCTCGAGTGTACTTGCAAAAATTACCGCTGATGAAGCGGCACGTTTAGGTAATGATTTAACGCCAATTGGCGCAGAAAAAGCAGCGAATAAAGACGGCTCAATTCCAGCTTGGACTGGCGGCATTACAACGCCACCGGCTAGTTATAAGCCAGGTATGCATCATCCTGATCCGTATGCAGATGATAAAATTTTATTCACGATTGATAAATCGAATGTTGCCGAGTACAAAGATTACTTGAGCCCAGGTCAAATTGAATTATTCAATACCTATCCTGACACATTCAAAATGAACATCTATCCAACCCGTCGTAGCGCGTCTTATCCGCAGTTTGTATATGATGCAACGAAAAAATATGCAACGACAGCGGAATTAGTGGAAGGTGGTAATGGTATTAAAAACACTGCTGTAGGTGTGCCGTTTCCAATTCCTAAAGATGGTTTAGAAGCTATTTGGAACCACTTATTACGTTTCCGTGGTTTATCAATCGAGCGCTCTGGTGGTCAAGCCGCACCAACAGCATCAGGTTCTTATAACTACGTTGGTTTTGAAGAGCAATTGTTAGTTGAGTATTCATCGCCTGAAGCGACACCTGAAAAACTACAAGAATCAAATATCTTGTTTAAGTTTAAGCAAAAAGTAACTGAGCCTGCGCGTCTTGCTGGTACTGCGTTATTAGTTCATGAAACCATGGACCAAATCTTAACGCCACGCCAAGCTTGGACATACAACTCAGGTCAACGCCGTGTTCGTCGCGCACCTAATGTTGCTTATGATGCACCAGGAACAGCGGCTGACAGCTTACGCACAACTGATGACTTTGATATGTTCAATGGTTCACCGAACCGTTACAACTGGACATTAAAAGGTAAGCAAGAGCTTTATATTCCTTATAACAGCTACAAGCTACACAGTGACAAACTGAGCTATGATGACATTTTACAAGCTGGTCATATCAACCCTGAGCATGTTCGTTATGAAAAACACCGTGTTTGGGTTGTAGAAGCAAATCTAAAAGAGGGCACGCGTCACATTTATAAGAAACGTGTTTTCTATATTGATGAAGATAGCTGGCAAGTACATGTAACGGATATCTACGATAACCGTGATCAAATGTATCGTGTAGCGATGGCACATGGTCTTAACTACTATGAAGTACCAACTCATTGGAGTACGTTAGAAGTTTACCATGATCTTAACTCACGTCGTTATTTAGCAATTGGTTTAGATAACCAAGAAAAAATGTATGATTTCTCTAAATCATTCAACGATAACGAGTTTACTTCAAGCGCATTACGTCGCGAAGGTCGTTAATCAAAATAAGGCACCTGCTAACAGGTGCCTTTTGCAATTCGCGTAAGTCATCAGGACACGCAATTGGTTTTCCCAGTGGCTTTTTTGACTTCTCTTTTTATCATTTCGAAGGCGATTTATCTTTATGAAGTATTTGCTTTATGCCTGTCTTGCTTATAGTGCTTCATGTTTTTCTCAAGACATGCCAGTAGCGCAACACGCCGTTAGCGCTGTTAATGCGAACAAAACTCTTCTTACTGACATTGAATTAGCAGGTTCACAGCTGGTTGCTGTAGGTAAACATGGTGTGGTTATTACAAGCTCAGATGCGCAATCTTGGCAACAAGCGAGTGTTCCAACACAAGTGCTACTCACAGCCGTTGATTTTTACAACAGCGACTTAGGCTGGGCATGTGGTCATGATGCAACCATCATTAACACAGTGGATGCAGGTAAAACATGGCAGTTACAACAATCTTTACCAAACATGGATAAACCGTGTTTGGATATCTTATTTACATCAGAAAAGCACGGTTATGCCGTTGGTGCTTATGGTATGTTCTTTGAAACCAATGATGGTGGTGAGCATTGGCAAAAGCGCTTTTTAGATAGTTTACTGTTTGAAGATGACCGTGATTATTTAAATGACTTAAAAGAAAATGATCCTGAGGGTTATGAAGTCGAGACAGCATCAATACTGCCACATTTTAATCGCATCGTTAAAGCCGGTGAGCGTTTGATTTTAGCCGGTGAAATGGGTCTGATGGCAGAAAGTGTCGACAATGGCCAAACATGGCAACGCCTCGAAGAGATCTATATGGGCTCTTTCTTTACGTTTGCGTCAACTGCAGATCAAGGTGGCGAAGACATCGTTGCAGGACTTCGTGGCAATATTTTTACTCGTCAAGCCGACAGTGATCAGTGGCAGCAAATCCCGCACAGCAATTATGCAACCGTGAATAGCGCAATTAATTACAATAATGAATGGCTATTATTTGCAAACAGTGGCGTGATTTTCCATATTAAAAATGATCAACTCTCAGAAGAACAAATGGCAGATGGTAAGTCATTACTCGATGGCGTTGTGTTTCAAAACAAACTGATTATGGCTTCAGAAAATGGCATTAAAGTGAAGGAGTTGAATCCGTAATGCGTGGTTTTTTAGATATTTTAGAAAGAGCGGTGTTTCGCCATCGCTTGTTCGCAATTATTTCTTTTGCTTTGATCACCTGTTTTTTATTATTCAAAGCAACGCAAATTCAATTAGACGCGTCGTTTAACAAAAATATTCCGCTCAATCATGACTACATGAAAGTTTACACTAAACACGAAAAGCAGTTTGGTGGCGCTAACAGTATTTTAATTTCAGTCTGTGATGCAGACGGTGATATTTTTAATGAAGAATTTTTTACTCAACTAAAAGCAGTTCACGACCAGCTTTACTTTATTCCTGGGGTAAATCGTCCGTTAGTAAATTCAATTTTTGCACCGAGTGCGCGTTTCGTTGAAGTGGTTGAAGATGGTTTCGCCGGTGGTCCCATTATTCCTGCAAACTTTACAGCAGACAAACGTGGTCTTGCGGTTGTAAAAGAAAACATCGAAAAAGCAAAAGTAGTTGGTCGCATGATTGCAAGCGACTACTCGTGTGCAATGGTAACTGCTCAGCTACTCGAGACTGATCCACAAACACAAGAAAAACTCGACACGTTAGCCTTTGCTGAAAAGTTAGAAACACAAGTACGTGAACCGCTAAGCACTGACAAGGTCAGTATTCATATTATCGGTTTTGCAAAAATGGCTGGGGATGTCGCAGAGGGCGCTAAGGGCGTACTGTTATTCTTTGCTATTGCTATTGCTTTCACATTTGTAATGGTTTGGCTGTTCTGCCACTCTTTAAAACTGACTATTTTACCGATTGCTTGTTCGATCATTGCTGTTGTTTGGCAGTTAGGTTTGCTGTCAAGCCTAGGCTTTGGTTTAGACCCTATGTCAATTTTGGTGCCGTTTTTAGTGTTTGCCATTGGTGTAAGCCATGGTGTGCAAATGATTAATGATATCGGTAAAAAAGTCACATCGGGCAGCTCAACCAGAGTGTGCTGTCAGGCAAGCTTTAGAGCACTACTTATTCCAGGCGGTATTGCTCTGTTATCTGATACTGTGGGCTTTTTAACTTTACTGACGATTGATATTGGTATTATTCGTGAGCTTGCTATTACCGCGAGCTTAGGTGTTGCGGTTATTATTTTCACAAACTTAATCTTATTGCCGGTTTGGGCTTCGTATATGCGCTTCGAAGGTTCAGTGCATATTCAAGCGGGTACACATACAGACAAACCGAATTTCTTAGATAAACTACGTGAACTGTTAGTTAAAGCAACAGACCGTAAAACAGCTGTGTTCATCATTGCACTGACAGCTGTGTTATTCGCTGTGGGCTATTGGCAAGCTGATAAGATGCGTATCGGTGATTTACATGCTGGTGCACCATCACTGCATCAAGATGCCCGTTATAACCAAGATACTTTCTTAATATCAGATAAATACACCATATCTTCAGATATCCTAAAAGTGATTGTTGAAGCCTATCCTGCAGCCTGTACTGAGCATGATGTGATGGAACGTATTAGTCGTTTCCAATGGCAAATGGAAAACGTAGCAGGGGTGCAATCGGCTGTGAGTTTAAGCTCAGTTGCGCAATCTGTGAATGCAGGCTTTAACGAAGGTAACTTAAAATGGCAAAGCTTGCCGCGAAACACCGCGAGCTTAGTGCAATCAACATCGCGTGTTGAAACAAGCTCAGGCTTACTTGATGGAAACTGTTCTGTCATGCCGGTGATTATTTTCTTAAATGACCACAAAGCAGAAACGATTGACCACGTTGTTGCTAAAGTTAAAGAGTTTGCTGCTGGCGAAGAAACTGACACGTTGAAGTTTAAACTTGCATCAGGGCCTGTGGGTGTAATGGCTGCAACGAACGAATCAGTATCAGCTGCACAGCTACCTATGATGCTTTACGTTTACGGCGCCGTAATCCTGCTATGCTTAATAAGCTTTAGAAGTGTGAAAGCCACAATCGCCGTAGTATTACCTCTGTACATCGTATCGACGTTAGCGCAAGCGTTGATGGTACAGTTAGAAATTGGCTTAACAGTGTCGACACTACCTGTTATCGCTTTAGGTGTTGGTATTGGTGTTGATTATGGGATTTATATACTGTCATCAATGATGGGGCAGCTAAAACAAGGTGTCGCACTGGAAGTGGCTTATCGCAATGCATTAGCAGAGCGTGGTAGCGCAGTGTTATTCACGGGTATTACCTTAGCCATCGGTGTCAGCACATGGATTTTCTCTGATCTGAAGTTCCAAGTAGATATGGGTATACTTTTGACCTTCATGTTCTTGGTTAACATGTTGGGTGCAGTATTACTTTTACCTGCAATTGGCAGCTTCCTCTGGACTGACCAGAAAAAATAATGTGAATAATTGTGCTCCAATATGGCCAGTAATGGCCATTTATATCTATATTTTGTGAATAGATGACCAAATAGCTGAAAAGCTTAAAATGATTTCATCGAAAAGGCTGTTTATTAGCTGTAAAAGAGTTAGAATTTACCTGACTCCACGCTAATAAATGGCTGTACAAATATTCTACTAATCGATAAGTAGTATAGATTAAGGAACATACAATGACACGAAATGAAGGGCAAGCCTCGGTTATCTTAGATAATGTCTGTAAGCTGATCCAGAAAAAAGTTCACGCTGATAATGTGTTACTCGTTGAGAAATTCGCCAAAGCCTTGTACAGCAATATGTCTAAAGAGGATTTGGCACATCGCAACGATAGTGACTTATATGGCGCTGCACTAAGCCTATGGAACTCGCTAGAAAAAAATAATTCTGATGACGCGGTTGTCCGTGTCTTCAACCCAGAAGTAGCAAAAGATGGCTGGCAGTCATCGCACACTATTGTTGAAATCATCGCGAAAGACATGCCTTTCTTAGTTGATTCTGTGCGTATGGCCATGACTCGCGCAAACATCGCTTCTCACTTATTACTTCACTCTCCGCTGAAAATCCAACGTGATAAAAACACGAAAATCACGGGTATTTCAAGCTTAAAGGCAGAACAAGAATCAACGTCGACAAAAACTGTGTTCTTTATCGAAATTGACCGTCAAACAGATGCAAAAGTAATTGAGTCTTTCAAAGAAGAACTTGAATCTGTGCTTGTTGATGTATCGATTGCTGTAGAAGATTGGAAGCCAATTCGTGACAAGTTGATTGCGGTAACCAAAGAGCTACCAAAACGCCATCATAATAATAACGATAGTGAAGTTGCTGAAACCGTTGAGTTTTTAGACTGGTTAGCAAAAGATAACTTTACCTTAATGGGTTATCGTGAATACGAATTATCAGCGGTTAAAGGTGATTATCAATTAAAAGGTAAAAAGGGCACTAGCCTTGGTTTGATGAAAAATTCAGATGAAGAGCACAGCCGTTTATTATCAGAATTACCTGAAGTTGCTCGTCAAGAAGCACGTAGCAATAACTTACTGATCTTAACTAAAACTAACTCAGTATCTCGCGTTCATCGCCCAGCTTATATCGATTACGTAGGTATTAAGCGTTTTGATGACAAAGGCAATGTAATTGGTGAAGACCGTTTTATCGGTTTATTCTCATCAAGCTTCTACAACAATAGCGCTGCTGATGTGCCGGTACTAAAAAGTAAAATTAACCGCATCATGGATATGTGTGATTTTGCAAAAGGTACACACGCATACAAAGCGGTATTAAACATTCTAGAAACGTATCCACGTGATGAACTTGTGCAAGCACGTGAAACAGAGCTACTTGAAGTTGCGATGGGTGTATTGCAAGTTCAAGAGCGTGATATGTGTCGCTTGTTCGTTCGTAAAGACGCTTATGGTCGTTTCTTATCTTGCATGGTTTACGTACCACGTGAGCGCTACAACACGGCTCTTCGTCGTGAAACGCAACGTATCTTAGCCAATGCATTTAATTCTGACGATAAAGTCGAATTTACTACTTTCTTCTCTGAGTCAACATTAGCCCGTACACACTATACGGTGCGTGTGACTGACAATAATATTGAATATAACGTGAAAGACATCGAAAACAACCTAATTGAAGCTGCCCGTACATGGGAAGATAGACTCCAATCTGCACTCTTAGAAAGCGCAGGTGAAGCACGTGGTAAAGAATTAAACCGTAAATATGCGCAAGCGTTTGCAAGTGCGTATAAAGACCAGGTTCTACCAAGTGCAGCGGTTGTTGATATTGAAAAACTTGAACTTCTGAATGACGAAAACAAACTAGAAATGTTGTTCTATCGTCCACAAGAAGAAGCAAATACCAACGTAGTTCGTTTAAGCTTATTCCATAAAGATGAGCCAATCCACTTATCTGACGTCATGCCAATGTTAGAAAACTTTGGTTTACGTGTCGTGGGTGAAACGCCTTACTCAGTTAAAACAACTGATGGTAAAGTTAATTGGATCATGGACTTCACCATGCTAATTGACAACAAAGGCATTGCTGACTTTGATAAAGTTTCAGCGCGTTTCCGTGCTGCATTAACAAATGTGTGGAATAACCGTTTAGAAAACGATGGTTTCAACCGCTTAGTATTAATGGGTGGTTTAACGGGTCGCGAAGCGTCTATTCTTCGCGCCTATGCAAAATACATGCGTCAAATTGGTGTAACGTTCTCACAGACTTACATTGAAAGCACATTTGCAAATTACCCACACATTGCATCGCAAATCGTAAACTTATTCACTAAAAAGTTCTCAGTTAAGAACCCTGGCAGTGAAAAAGTTTTAGAAAAGCTAATCGCACAAATTTATTTAGAACTTGAAAACGTAGCGAACCTGGATGATGACCGTATCATTCGTTTATACGTAGACATGATCATCGCGACACTAAGAACGAACTTCTTCCAAAAAGAAGCGGATGGCCAATTTAAGTCATATGTATCGTTCAAGGTTCAGCCTTCTATGATCCCAGAAATGCCATTACCGCTTCCAGCGTTTGAGATTTTCGTATACTCACCGCGCGTTGAAGGTGTGCATTTACGTGGTGGTAAAGTTGCGCGTGGTGGTTTACGTTGGTCTGACCGTCGTGAAGATTTCCGTACTGAAGTACTGGGTCTTGTTAAAGCGCAACAAGTTAAAAACACGGTTATCGTGCCAGTAGGTTCTAAAGGTGGTTTCGTATGTAAACAGCTACCGACAGACCGTGAAGCGTTCTTTAAAGAAGGCCAAGAGTGTTACAAAATCTTCATCCGTGGTTTATTAGATATCACAGATAACATCGAACGTGGTGAGATTGTGCCACCAGTTGATGTTGTTCGTCATGATGAAGATGATCCGTATTTAGTAGTTGCTGCCGATAAGGGTACTGCGACTTTCTCTGATATCGCTAACGGCATCGCAAATGAATATAACTTCTGGCTAGGGGATGCATTCGCATCTGGTGGTTCAGTTGGTTATGACCATAAGAAAATGGGTATCACTGCTAAAGGTGGTTGGGAATCTGTTAAACGTCATTTCCGCGAAATGGATATTGACTGTCAAACAACAGACTTCACTGTTGTGGCTATCGGTGACATGGCAGGTGATGTATTTGGTAACGGTATGCTGCTTTCTAAGCACATTCGCTTACAAGTTGCATTTAACCACATGCATATCTTCGTTGATCCAAACCCAGATGCAGCGGCATCTTACCCAGAGCGTGAGCGTTTATTCAATCTACCGCGTTCTTCTTGGGAAGATTACAACAAAGACCTTATTTCACAAGGTGGTGGTGTATTCTCTCGTGCGGCTAAATCAATTAGCTTAAGCCCTGAAATGAAGAAAATGCTTGGCACTAAAAAAGCAAGCATGACACCTAACGAGTTAATCAAAGCTGCACTGATGATGGAGTTTGATTTACTTTGGAATGGTGGTATCGGTACTTACATCAAGAACTCTAAAGAGACAGATGCTGATGTGGGTGACCGCGCGAATGATGCACTTCGTATTAATGGTTCTGAGCTTGGTGCGAAGATCTTAGGTGAGGGCGGTAACTTAGGTGCGACGCAACTTGGTCGTATCGAATTTGCTGCGAAAGGCGGTCGTGTTAACACTGACTTCATCGATAACGTAGGTGGTGTTGCGTGTTCAGATAACGAAGTAAACATTAAGATCTTACTGAATGGTCTAGTTGCTGAAGGTGACTTAACGCGTAAACAACGTGATGAGTTACTTTATTCAATGACTGATGAAGTGTCTGAGTTAGTATTAAAAGACTGTTATCGTCAAACACATACCTTATCGATTACACAATCAAAAGGTACATCAACGCTTAAAGAAAAAGTACGCTTTATCCATGCCCTTGAAAAAGACGGCAAGCTTAACCGTGCAATCGAGTTCATCCCAACAGATGAAGAACTTGCAGAGCGTGCAGCAGCGGGTAAAGACTTAACTCGTCCAGAGCTTTCTGTACTTGTTTCTTACGCGAAAATGGTTCTTAAAGAGTCTCTAGTGGTTGATGAAATCACAGAAAACCCTTATTACCGTCAGTTATTAGTTAATTCATTCCCGGTACCACTTCGTGAGAAGTTCAACGATGCAATGGATAACCACCCACTTCGTAAAGAGATTATCGCAACGAAACTTGCAAACAACATCGTTAACGATATGGGTCTTAACTTTATGGTTCGTATGCACGAAGAAACAGGTGCTAACGAAGCTGAAATCGCACTTTGCTACTCAATTGCAAAAGAAGTGTTCCAGATGCCAGAAACATGGTCATCAATTGTTGCACTTGATAATAAGATCCCAGCAGCTGTACAAACAGAAATGCTATATCAATTACGTCGTACGGTTCGTCGTGCAACACGTTGGTTCTTACGTCATCGCAATAAAGCACAAACGATTGAGCAAGCAATTGAATTCTTTGCACCAACATTTGCTGATTTAAGTGAAAACTTAAACAGCTACATGGTTGAAAAAGAAAGCGAGCGCCTAGTTAAAGCGGCAGATAAGCTAATTGACAGCAATGTACCAAAAGCACTTGCAACACGTATTGTGTCACTATCAAGCTTATTCTCTGTCATGGACTTAGCTGAAATCGCTAACAATTCAGAGCGTAGCATTGATATGGTTTCTAACACCTACTTCAAGTTAGGTGCGCGTATGGGCTTACATTGGTTCCTTGACCAAATCACCAACCAACCAGTTGCGAACCACTGGCAAGCACTTGCTCGTGCTTCTTACCGTGAAGAGCTGGATTGGCAACAACGTACATTATCAGCTGTGGTACTTAATAGCTTTGCTGCAGACAGCAAAGACATTGATGCACAAATTGATGAGTGGATGGATAACCAAGATCTACTATTACAACGTTGGAAGCAGATGCTATCTGAGTTCAAAACATCGCAAAGCCATGATTTTGCGAAGTTCTCAGTGGCACTTCGTGAACTAATGTTGTTAAGCCACAACTGTGACACTTCCAAATAAGTGAAAAGTCGTTAAAATACATACCCCAGCTCGCTGGGGTATTTTTTTGCCCTTAATTTGCAATGGTCCGTTTACAAACGGCTACCTTGTTTATTTTTACCTAAGGAACAAACCATGTTTTATGATCTAGCTCGCCGTTTTATGTTTACCCGTGATGCGGAGTGGGCTCATGAATTTGCACTTAATAATTTACGCCGATTTGCTCATACGCCATTGAGTGCTGCGTGGTCACAAACTGTCCCTAATAAACCCGTTAACTTTTTAGGTTTAGAGTTTAAAAACCCAGTAGGTTTAGCGGCAGGCTTAGATAAAAATGCCGAGTGTATTGATGCATTTTCGCAAATGGGTTTTGGTTTTGTTGAAGTAGGCACTGTTACACCACGTCCTCAAGCGGGTAATGACAAACCACGTATTTTCCGCTTACCTGAATCAAATGCGATTATTAACCGCATGGGCTTTAACAATAAGGGCGTTGATAACCTAGTTAACAATGTTAAAGAAGCGAAATACGACGGTATTCTAGGTATTAATATTGGTAAAAATAAAGATACACCAAACGAGCAGGGTAAAGATGACTACATCCACTGTATGCGCAAAGTATTTGAGCATGCATCATACATCACAGTAAATATTTCTTCACCGAATACGCCAGGCCTTCGTGACTTACAATATGGTGAGGCGCTGGATGACTTATTACAAAGCTTAAAGAACGAGCAACTTGATCTAATTGCTAAACACAACAAACAAGTGCCAATGCTGGTTAAGATCGCCCCTGATCTTGATGAAGTGCAAATTGCCCAGGTAAGTGAGTCATTGATCACTAATAAGATCGATGGTGTTATTGCAACAAATACGACGCTTGAGCGTGCGGCAGTACAAGGCCAACAATACGCAAACGAAGCGGGAGGTTTATCTGGCCAACCAGTACGTCAGCGTTCAACCCACGTGGTTAGTGAGCTTAAGCGTTTAACTGATGGTAAGTTACCTATCATTGGTGTGGGTGGTATTGATGATGCGGATTCTGCAAAAGAGAAATTTGCAGCGGGTGCAGACCTTGTTCAAGTTTACACTGGATTCATTTATAAAGGCCCAGAATTGGTAAAAACGATCCTAAATAGCTTATAAGGATCAGTTATCTAAGCAATTGATCATTAATAAAATGTTCTAAGAAATCATTTTATTAATGGTCTGCTTTAGTTATAATTTACGATTAAGCGCACAGTATTTATTCGTTAGGGAGGAGACATGTTACAAGCATCTAAGCAATGGAAATGGCTTGCTTGTGCGAAAAATAATCGTCTTTTGGTTGACCTTGACCAAGATATGCAACTGTGCACGCCTTATAAACTTCGCCAACTCACTGATGCAGTATTAGAACAACCAAACTTCAGCCTTGAAGATGCGGCTTTCTATCAGCAAGTTTATCAATACCTCGAAACATTCTCACTGTGGAACCCAGCACAGCTTTGTCAAATTGCCCTTAACGCTACAGCGGTTAAATTTCATTTAAAACCAGTACTTGCAAAAAGTTGGTTCTTTCATGAGTATCATGGCAGCCAGCCAAGTGTCGAAGCTGTAGTGAAATTGTGCTCACAGGCACAAGAAGGGGAGTTTTTAATTGTTGACCATTCAAGTGAAGCGTCGGTATGTATTAACCTAAGCCAACACTTTCAACTAGACGAAAACCTTTCTCTTGAACAGTTTGAGGCTATTAAGGTTTTAAATAACCGTATCCATCCTGTTTATATTCAACAAAAACAGTTTAAATCTGCCTAGGGCGTGTTGACCTTTGTGAATTAAAATTTGTTCACTCTAGGGGCGATTTAATCGCGGCGCGAGATTTGTAACCTAGTGGGCTAAGTAAAAATCGAGCAACAAAGAGTTAATCGCCCCTAGGAAGAACCCGAAGGGCAGCGCGTGTTTGGCATTTATGCTGCGTTATCGCCTATTTATGGGAAACAATCACACTACATAGGCTCTGCCTTGCCAAAATACCAAACACACTGCTGCAAAATTAATCAAAAAAAGTCAACACGCCCTACTATCCCTGCAAATGTTGGCGTTTTTGTTCGCCAAGCTATGCTATAATCCTGCGCAATTAGCATTTAAGGGTTTTTACTTTGCAATTTATCGCACTTACTTCTATCGGAATAGAAAATTTACTTGTTGATGAGCTTACTACACTCGGTGCAGAAGTCTCTAAACAAACCGTGGGCTCTGTACGTTTTGAAGCAGATAGCTTATTAGCACAGAAGATTTGTTTATCGAGCCGTTTTGCGACTCGTATCATGATGCTGATAGAAGAAAAGGAAGGCGTAAAAGACAAAGACAGCCTTTATCAATTTGCGCGACTGCAGCCTTGGCAAGAGTGGTTTGGTCCTAAACAAACTTTCGCTGTTGATTTTAGCGGCACCAATAACGATTTAAAAAATACACAATTTTCAGGTCTTGTTGTAAAAGATGCGATTGTTGATTATTTTGCAGATTTATTCGAACAACGCCCAGATGTTGATAAATACAATGCCAATGTTCGTGTTGTAGCAAGGTTGAACCGTCAAGGTGTTGCGCTTTATATAGATTATTCTGGCCCGCGTTTATCTGAGCGTGGTTATCGTCAAGATCAAGGTAAAGCGCCAATTAAAGAGCACTTAGCAGCAGCACTAGTGAAACGAAGTGGCTGGCTTGAAAACGTACAACAACCTTTGTTCGATCCTTGCTGTGGTTCAGGTACTATTTTAATTGAAGCTGCAAGCATGGCGCGCAATGAAGCGCCGGGTTTATTCCGCGAAGGTTTTGCCTTTGAGCGTCTACCAAGTTTCCGTATTCAAAAGTACAAAGAATTAAAAGCTGAATTAATGGCACAAATTACTGATCCTAAACTTTGGCTTATTGGTCATGATATTGACGGTAGTGTTATTGCAAAAGCGCAAGAAAACGCAGAGCGCGCAGACCTTGGTAGTGTGATTAAATTCAAACAGAGTGATGCGACTAAACTAACGTCTGTTGCAAAACTTCCGGGTGTAGTGATATCAAACTTACCTTATGGTGAACGATTAGGTTCAATGGCGGAGCTGGTGAACTTACACCGTAGCTTAGGTGTAGGCTTTAAAAAGCACTTTAATCATTGGAAACTTGCTTTGCTTGGCACCGATGAAAGCTTATTTAAGCTATTAAAATTAGTTAAGTTAAAACGCTATAAGTTTAAAAATGGCCCGTTAGATGTGGTATTAAATCTATACCAATTAGATGATAAACAAGTAGAACTTAGTAAAGAAGATAAACCTGCTCTTAATTTTGAAGGTTCAACAGCGTTTGCAAATCGTTTAAAGAAAAACAAGCAAAACTTAAAGAACTGGTTAAAGCAAAATGAAGTAAGCTGTTATCGTGTTTATGATGCGGATATTCCAGAATATAACGTAGCTGTTGATGTATACGATGATTCAGCGGTTATTTTTGAATACGCTGCGCCAAAAGAAATTGATGACAATACAGCACAAAAACGTCTACAAGATGTGATTAGTCTGACTGCTGAGCAGTTAGAAATTGCCCCTGAAAATATTGCGGTTAAAGTGCGTAAAAAGCAAAAAGGTGAAGAGCAATATACCAAGGTATCAAAGCAAAATCGCACACAAGTGGTAGAAGAATTTGGTGCGAAATTTAAAGTGAACCTATTTGATTACCTAGATACGGGTTTATTTTTAGATCACCGCTTGGCACGTCGTTATATTCAACAAAACGCACAAGGTAAACGTTTCTTAAACTTGTTTGCCTATACTGGCAGCGCATCTGTACATGCTGCTGTTGGTGGCGCTAAAGCCATTACCACGGTTGATATGTCGAAAACTTATTTAAAGTGGGCACAAGAAAACTTTGCGCTTAATGACATAAGTAATACACGTTATCGTTTTGAACAAGCTGATTGCTTGAAATGGCTTGAGTATGCTCAAGGTCAATACGATTTAATCTTCTTAGATCCACCGACGTTCTCAAATTCAAAACGTATGAAAGATGCATTTGATGTACAACGTGACCATATCAAACTACTTACTTGGGTTAAGAAAATCTTAAGCCCGAATGGTACGCTTATATTCTCAAACAATAAGCGTGGCTTTAGCATGGATGAAGTCGGGTTAATGGGCCTAGGTTTGAAAGCAGAAAACATTTCTGACAAGACCTTATCACCAGATTTTAAGCGTAATAAGCAAATTCATAATAGCTGGCTTATTACCCATGGCTAATTTTACCCTGTACCACACTGATGGCTGTCATCTGTGTGACATGGCCGATGAATTATTAATTGCTACAAACGCTTCGTTTGTAGCAAAAGACATTATGGACAGTGAACAGCTGATTGAACTTTACCAAACCAGTATTCCGGTTGTGGAATCTCATCAAGGCAAGAAATTATTTTGGCCTTTTGATGCTGAGCAATTAGCGCAATTTATTGCTGATAATAAAGAATAAGAGTAGTAATCACGATGGATTTAATCAGAATAGCCAAAGCTCAACTCGCTTATGGTACGCATCCGCTACTAGATGATGCCGATGCCGTTATTGAGTCAGGTGAGCGCGTTTGTATCGTTGGTCGAAACGGTGCAGGTAAATCAACACTATTAAAAGTACTTGATGGCCAAGTGACATTGGATGATGGTGAAATCAACCAATTAGGCGGTATTCGCATTTCACGTTTAGAGCAAGATCCACCAAAAGGGGCGGCAGGCTCAGTATTTGATTATGTCGCGCAGGGCATGCCTGACATTGCTAACTTACTGATAGAATATCACCAAGTTAGTAATCAAATGCAGACAGATTATAACGATAAATTGCTTAACAAATTAGAGCGTTTATCTAATCAATTAGAAACCGTTGATGGCTGGCGTTTTGATACCCGTATTCAGCTCGTTTTATCTCGCTTAGAGCTAGACCCAGAAGCCAAGCTGGAATCATTATCGGGTGGTTGGCTACGTAAAGTTGCTCTTGCACGAGCCTTGGTTAGTGAACCTGATTTACTGCTACTTGATGAGCCTACCAACCACTTAGATATGAGTAGTGTTATTTGGCTTGAGCAGTTTTTAAAAGAGTTTAAAGGCGGTATCGTTTTTATTTCTCACGACCGTGCATTCATTCGAGCAGTTGCAACCCGTATTCTTGATTTAGACCGTGGTAAGCTGGTTTCGTACCCTGGCGATTACGCGACGTACCTTGAACAAAAAGCGCATGATCTAAAAGTAGAAGAAACACAAAACGCATTATTTGATAAGCGCTTAGCAGAAGAAGAAGCGTGGATCCGCCAAGGTATCAAAGCACGTAGAACGCGTAATGAAGGCCGTGTACGCGCTTTAAAAGAGTTACGTAAAGAGCGTAAGCAGCGTGTTGATCAAGTTGGTAAAACTGATTTCAATATTGAAACAGCGGACCGTTCTGGCAAGTTAGTATTCGAAGCGAAAAACATCTGTCATGCATTTAAAGATAAAGTGATCGCGAAAGATTTCTCGACCCTTGTTATGCGTGGCGATCGTGTTGGCCTGGTCGGACCCAATGGTATTGGTAAAACAACACTGCTTAAAATTTTATTTGGTGACTTAACACCTGATAGCGGCAGTGTTAAGCAAGGTGTTAACTTAGAGTTTGCTTATTTTGACCAGTATCGTCAAAAGCTTGATGAAGAAGCCACAGTACAAGATAACGTAGCTGAAGGTAAGCAAGAAGTGATGATGGGCGGGCGCTCACGTCATGTACTTGGTTACTTACAAGACTTCTTATTTCCGCCGGCAAGAGCACGTACACCGGTAAAAGCATTATCGGGTGGTGAGAAAAACCGCTTATTATTAGCAAAGTTATTTTTAAAGCCATCGAATATTATCGTACTCGATGAGCCAACCAATGACCTAGATATTGAAACCTTAGAGCTTTTAGAAGAGATTATTAACCAATATCAGGGCACTGTACTGATTGTAAGCCATGACCGTGAATTTATTGATAATACTTGTAATTCTGTCTGGGCATTTGAAGGTAACGGCAAGATCACTGACATTGTCGGAGGCTATAGCGACTATGAAGCATATGCTGCTCATTTAGCTGAGCAAGAAAAACAACAACAGCAACAAATTAAGCAAGAAAAGCCGCCCGTTGTTAGCCAAGATAAAACACCAAAGAAAAGTAATAAACTCTCTTACAAATTAAAACTTGAATTAGAAGAATTACCCAGTAAAGTGGAACAACTTGAAAAAGCGTTAGACGCTCAGCAAGTTGTGGTTAATGACCCAGACTTTTTTAAGCAAGATGCTGCAATTACGACAGAAGCATTGAACCATTTAGCCGAGTTAGAGTCTGAGCTTGAAGCCGCTTTTGAGCGCTGGGAAGAACTCGAAGATTTAAAGAATCAGTAGTAAGGATTAAAATGAAATACAAATTACTCGCTGCCAGTATTTTAGCCACCCTAAGTACCTCAGCGATGAGCGCAACCTATAAATTAGAAGAATTAGGTGGCGTTGATGGCGCTAAATTTAACTACGTAACAGATGTTAGTGAAAACGGTCACATCATAGGCTTAGCAAATGGCCTTTACAAATTACCCGTTGATGTCTCTTATATCGATTTTACAGATTCGTTGATCAAAGATGCTTATGATACAGCTAAAAAGCAGTATGAACTCATTGATAAAGAAATTACTTTCACCCTTGATGATATTGCGAATAACGATGCGGTAAATACCAATGCCGATGCCCATTCATTTATGGTTAGTTTTTTAACAGGTCGTTCAACTGATTCTGAATATCAAAAACTATCAAGCGCTATAGCGACGGTATATTCATCTGAAGGTTCAACAGAGCAAGTATTATTTGATGAACAATCGCTTGATTTTGACGGCTTAACACGTTCGACGTCTAACTTACTAAATGCAGTAACAGATGACGGTGTAATGGTCGGTTGGGGTAGTGCACCTTACGAAAAAACATCGTTCACACAAACTGATGAAGACGAAGAAGAAACACACTTCTTAAGAGACTTTATTAGTCGTGCGATTGTAATCTCAGAAGATGGTGTGAAAGTTGAACTCGCACCTGAGTTTGATGATTACGGCGGTATTAGCTCGGCAAATGACATTATTAAAACAGCTAATGGCTATGAAGTTGTAGGTACAGTATCAACGGATATCGCGGTTGACCCACTTGATGATATTACCGATAACTGTGATGGTGAAGATGAGCCAGTTTCAGACTGTGTAGAAGCTTATAATCGTACTTATACAACTGGCATCTATAACAAACGCGCTGTGAAATGGACGCTTGATAGTAGTCTTAATATCACTAACACTGAAATTTTTGGTTTAGGTTTAACACCTGAAGATGATGAAGATTTTGCTTTTCGAAGTAACGCACTTGCTATCAACGAAAATGGTCTGGTTGTAGGTACTTCTGATGTTCGTTATAAAAGCAATAGCACCCGCATCACTATGCCTGTTATCTTCGAAAATGGTGAAGTAAAAGAGTTTATCAATCAAGAAGACGATTGGATTTCGGGACAGCCACTTGCTGTAAATAATAACGATGTTGTTGTTGGTTACGCAAGCAAACGTATTGATGGTACAACGCGCACAAAATTCTTCTACTACGATAAAAAAAGTGACAGTGTTGTTTTCCCAACTGATTACTTCTCGAGCTCAAGTTCGTTAGCAAATGATGTTAATGACAATGGGATCGTTGTTGGTGAAGGTGAAACTGACATTTACAATACTTCTACGCGTCGTCGTGAAGGTTTCATGTACACCATTGGTGAAGATAAAGTTGTTAACTTAAACGATTTATTACCATGTTACGAAGAAGATGGTGAGACACGCTTTAAGTATACGGTTGCTGAAGCTAAATCAATTAACAACAATAATGAAATCTTCGGTGTTGCGACTAAAACAGTCGAAAAGACAGATTCATTTGGCAATGTAGTTGTCGATGTTGATGGTAATATCGAATATGAAAGTATTGCAGTTGCTGTTAAATTAACGCCAATTGATGGCAGTGTAGAAGAGTGTCCAGCGGAAGAGATTGAACAATATGAGCGTCAATCTGCAAGTTTTCCTTGGTATGCACTATTGTTAGTGCCATTTGCAGCTGCACGTCGCTTCTTTAAAAAGTAATCGTTTCGTAATCGAGACTTACTAATCAATATTAAAAAACCCAGCGTCAAGCTGGGTTTTTTGTCTATACTAAAATTATAAATTGCTAATATTATTTTTTATGGCGATGTATCCAGGCTTTGCGCACTGAGCGCTTCCAAAGCATATCGATACCAAAATAACCAATAATAGCCGCAGCCGTTGCACAAATAAGTGAACCAACTAAAAACGCAGGACCGATAGTTGTCAGGCTTTCGATGAACCATTGCCAGCTTGGTTCAAATTGGAAATGCTGTGGAGGCTGGGCTAGGGCAATCGTGCCAACAATATATGAACAATAGAAAATAGGAGGCATTGTTAGTGGGTTTGTGATCCACACTGTCGCAACAGAGATAGGTAAATTCACTCGAAATGGAATAGCCAGGGCGGCTGCAAGAACCATTTGAAAAGGAACAGGGATGAATGCGAAAAATAAACCAACCGCAAATGCACCGCGTGCAGAGCGTCTATTTAAGTGCCACAAATTGGCATCATGCAATAAACGACCAAAAATTCTTAAATACTTGTGTTCTCTTACCTTGTTATGATCAGGTAAAAACCGTTGGATCGTTTTTTTAGCCATTTAAAGCAACCATTTACATCAATTTGGTTATGCAGCGGCTTTGTCATAGGCTGTTTTATCACCCTATATACATTTGGCACTGCGGCGTTCTATATAATGAGTTTTGCTATTTTATTAGCAGGTGCTTATTTTAAGCCTTTTTTGATTCTATTGTCAGGGTTTATTTGCGCAATTTTTTTAGTGATTTTTCATTACCTAATTTTTTACTCCGTGAGTGATTGCAAAATAAACTACCAACTCACTAGAGTTGTCAAATTTGAGGTAATTGAAAGCGTTAGTGCGAAGAGTCCTTTTTACATCAAAGCCCGATTAATAAATATAGAATCCTGCGAAAGAATAATTCGTCCTGCACCACTTGCCATGCTCAGTATTACATCAGATAAACCACTTCTCTCAGGTGATTTAATAGAAGGCAAAGTAAAGCTCAAGCGTTATCGTTCTGTAAAAAATTTCGATAGTTTCGATAGTGAAAGAAATGCGCTTAAAGAACGGATATTTTACAAAGGTCGTAGTGTTGGTGAAGTTAGCTCCTATGGTCACCAACAAGGCAATAATATTCGAGAACGGTATCGGCAGTACATTGCCAGCATCACTGAGAATACACATTTGCAATGGCTTTACTATGCTTTACTTACAGGTGATAGAAGCAAAATTTCCTATGAAGATAACACTCAATTAAGAGAGTTAGGCCTAACGCATTTGCTCGCGATTTCTGGACTTCATATCGGACTTATCTACGCAATAGGTTTCTATACGAGCAAATGGCTGGTAAAAGTAAGTAAACTGCGGATAAATCAAGCATACCAGTTGAACAACGGTTTTGTTTTATTTGGCTTTAGCTGTGCACTTATTTATGTCTACTTGAGCGACTTTATTGTCTCAGCAACGCGTGCTCTTGTTATGCTCGGCTGCTATTTGGTCATATATCAGTTAGGTAAAAACCCGCTGCGCTGGCGCTCTATTCTGTATGCTTTAACACTTGTGCTGCTGATTGACCCATTTTCGCTTCTAAATCCGGGGCTTTATTTTAGTTTTACTGCGGTGACAATTATTTTCCTATTAACCAAGCATACGTTAGATATAAAACTCGGTTTAATAAAGCGTATTAGCCAACTTATGTATGTTCAGTTGGCCTTGTTCTTTGGCTTATTGCCATTGTCATTATTTTATTTTGACGGTACCAGTATAATTGGTCTTATAGTCAATTTAATCGCCGTGCCACTTGTTGGCTTGGTGTTACTCCCTTTGTTGATATTTTATAGTCTGATTTCAAGTTTTCTCGATGTGGTTAGTTTATTGTCTCTTGTCGATAGTGTTCTGAGTTTTGGCTATCAATTACTACTTAGTATTCCTAAGCATTGGCGTTGGTTTTCTTTCACAGAGTTTAATTTTTCGCTATTGACCATCAGCTATCTTAGTTTGCTCATCTTACTGTTTAGCCCAAAGAAGTACTTATCAGTACTTCCACTTTTTATCCATATCATTGATTGCAAGCTACAGCCACAGGTTCAATTCCAAGTGGATATCTTTGATGTAGGCCATGGCCTTATGGTGATGATAAGTGCACATGAGCATGCCCTAATTTATGATTTAGGGCCAAGGCACTTTTCTCGCTATGATTACATCAATAGGGTGTTAGTTAGGAATATTAATAAACACGCATTAACGGTTTCGGCGACACTAATAAGTCATTTAGATAACGATCATGCGGGTGGTTTAAGTTCTTGGTACCGAGCTGGGTACCGCGATACATTCTCAACCTTTCATCCTGAGGGGCTAAGAAAACCTTGTGATAGTAAACGTTTGATATTTGAAGGGCTAAACATAAATAGCTTTCATGCTGATGTGAATGGTGATAATCGAAATGATCACTCATGCTTACTAAAAATTAGTTCTAGAAATTATTCAGTGTTGTTAACAGGTGATATCTCCGCTTTTGCAGAAGCAACCCTGATTGAAAAGGGCGTTGACCTGCATGCGACTGTTTTATTGAGTCCTCACCATGGTAGTAATACATCATCGAGTGTTCGCTTTATTGATGCTGTAAACCCAGAAATGGTGATTCATTCGTCGGCTTATCAAGGCCAATGGCATTTTCCGCACCCAGAGGTTGTAAAACGCTATCAGCAACGCCATATACCTCAATTCTCCACCGCCGAGCAGGGGCACATTCGTATCCTATTTTATCGTGATAGTTATCGTTTGGAATTTGCCCGCGAGCAGGAAAGTTATTGGTTCGAACAAGATTGACGTTTTGTTTTTAACCCCATGAGGCTACAATAGTCGAAGTCTATGAATAAGAGAGTGTTATGGATCAAACTACATCCCAAATCTATAAGCGATTAATCAGTTATGTGGGTGATTATAAGTTAATCGCGTTTTTCGCCATTGTGGGCATGATTGGTTATTCCGCTATGGATGCATTGTTTATCAATTTAATGAAACCCTTCATTGATGAAGGTCTTAATGCCCGTAACACTGAAGTTTTAACCTATGCCCCATTTGTTGTTATAGCGCTGGTGTTAGGTCGAGGCATGTTTAACTATATGTCGTCGTATTGTTTAAGTTATGTTGGCTCGCAAGTTGTTAGAAGCTTACGTCAGCAATTGTTTGAGCATATCTTACATTTACCTGTTTCATTTCATGACAAAAACTCAAATGGTGATTTAATTTCAAAAATCACCTTCGATACTGAGCAAGTACAGCAAGCTATCACGAAAGCGCTTTTAATCGTGGTTAGAGAAGGGGCCTTTGTAGTCTTTTTGCTATTCAATATGTTTTATACCAGCTGGAAACTTTCTTTAATATTTTTAGTTATTATTCCGCTGGTGGCTGTGATTGTCGCGTTTGTTTCAAAACGTTTTCGTATGATTTCGAAAAAAATTCAGTCAGCCATGGGGCAAGTAACGCGTAGCTCAGAACAAATGCTCTCTGGTCACAAAGTGATTCATGGTTTTGGCGGTCAGCAACAAGAAATTGCTCAGTTTTCAGCAATTAACAATCATAATCGCCAGCAGCGCATTAAAATGGATGCCACCAAAGCGTTAAGTGTTTCTGTTATTCAAATATTGGCAGCAAGCGCTATGGCAGTGATTTTATGGGTTGTGTCGATGCCGTCTATGATTGACACCATTAGCTCTGGCGACTTCGTATTGCTAATTTCATCAATGATGATGTTATTGCGTCCACTTAAGCAACTTTCAAACGTAAATAGCGATTTACAACGTGGTATTTCTGCTGCGCAAAGTATCTTTTTAGTGCTTGATGAAGAGGTTGAAAAGGACACTGGTACATACAGCATTGAGAAAGTGACGGGTCGTATTGAAGTGAATAATGTGACCTTCAAATACCCAACTAAAGATGAGCCTGTTTTGAAAAACTTGTCACTCACGATTAATGCCGGTGAAAGCATTGCATTAGTAGGGCGCTCTGGGTCAGGCAAGTCGACCATCTCGAATTTACTGCCGCGTTACTATGAACTTGAAGGTGAAAGTGAAATTTTGCTCGATGGTGTTAATATCGCGGATTACAAGCTAACGGATCTTCGTAAGCAATTTGCACTGGTTTCACAGCAAGTCGTGCTCTTTAACGACACCATTGCTAATAATATTTGTTACGGTCTAAGCCGTGAATTAACGAACGAAGAATTAATGGCCGTTGCCAAGCAAGCCCATGTTTGGGAGTTTGTAAAAGACTTACCAGAAGGGTTAGATACCATGGTGGGTGAAAACGGCGTGATGTTATCAGGCGGCCAACGTCAACGTATCGCTATTGCACGTGCAATATTAAAAGATGCCCCTATCTTGATCCTTGATGAAGCCACCTCAGCACTTGATACTGAATCTGAAAAACTGATCCAGCAAGCGCTTGATAGTTTAATGAAAGAGAAAACTTCAATAGTCATTGCGCACCGTTTATCGACTATCGAAAACAGTGATTGTATTTATGTCATTGATCATGGACAGGTTATCGAAAAGGGCACACATAGCGAACTGCTTGAAAAAGACGGTACCTATTCAGCCTTATGTAAGATGCAATTTGGTGAGCAATAGTGAGTGTTATTGAAAAAAGCTGGTATAAAAAGCCAGGTTTACTAAGCATTTTACTCTTGCCTTTGAGTGTGCTTTTTTGGTTTATCTCAACACTTCGTGCTTTGTTTTATAAGCTTAATATACTTAAGGCTTTTAAAGCGCATGTTCCTGTTATTGTGGTTGGTAATATCAGTGTAGGTGGCAACGGGAAAACGCCATTTGTTATTTGGCTTGCTGAGTACTTACAGCAACAAGGTTTAAAAGTGGCTGTGATCAGCCGTGGCTACGGTGGAGAGTCAGATTCGTATCCACTGTTAGTGACAGAACAAACGAGTACAACGCAAGCGGGTGACGAACCTGTATTGATACAACGTCGTTTAGGCTGTGTTGTTATGGTTGGCCCTAACAGACAAGCAAGTATTAAGGCATTAGAGTCGCATGGTATTGATGTGATCATTTCTGATGATGGCATGCAGCATTATAAAATGGCGCGTGATATCGAGTGCTGTATTGTTGATAGTGAGCGACAATTTGGTAATGGTCTATTAATGCCAGCAGGTCCACTTCGCGAAACAAAAGCGCGTTTAAAGTCGGTTGATTTAGTGATTGAAAATGGTGGCAACGCACAGAGTCGCTATGATTTGGCATCGAGTCCATTTCGAACCGTGAGTGATTCAAAGCTTGCTAATTCATTTCAAGATAAAGGTCATGCGGTTAGTGCAATAGGTAATCCTAAACGCTTCGAAAATAGTCTTGAGCAGCAGGGAATTAAGTTGTTATCGACTCATCATTTTCGAGACCATTATGCCTACCAAGCAAATGACTTCAACGATTTTGCCGACGATGCAGTGTTTATGACAGAAAAAGATGCAGTTAAATGCTTTAGTTTTGCTAAACCTAATTGGTATTATTTACCTGTTGATGCAAAGCCGACACCAGCAGTTATCGACAAACTAAATTTATTATTAAAACAAAAAGGGATCCTCAATGGCCTTTGATACAAAATTACTTGAAATTATCGCTTGCCCAGTTTGCAAAGGTAAACTACGTCTTGATAAAGAAAATCAAGAGCTTATCAGCACAGCTGCAAAACTTGCGTACCCAATCAAAGACGATATCCCGGTGCTATTAGAAAATGAAGCCCGTGAATTAAGCCAAGAAGAGGTTGATAAGTGGAATTCGTAGTCGTTATTCCTGCACGCTACGCATCAACACGTTTGCCGGGTAAACCACTGGCTGATATCTGTGGTAAACCCATGATCAAACATGTTTATGAAAAAGCCGTTGCCTCAGGTGCATCACAAGTTTACGTTGCCACCGATCATCAAGCTGTGTTTGATGCAGTAAAACTCTTTACTGATAACGTGCTTATGACGCGTGAAGATCATCAATCTGGTACAGAGCGTTTAGCTGAAGTTGTTGAGCAATTAGAGCTTGAAAGTGACATCATTGTTGTGAATGTGCAAGGCGATGAGCCTTTATTGGCGAGCGAAAATGTTTCTCAAGTTGCCACGCTACTTGCAGACTCAGATGCGCCAATGGCGACTTTGAGTACAAGCATTGATGAGATTGACGATATTTTTAATCCTAATTGTGTCAAAGTTATTAACGATGCAGATAACAATGCGTTGTATTTTTCACGTGCGCCAATCCCTTATCATCGTGAAGCGATGATGAATGATGATAAAGCAAAATTAAATCTTGCTGATTTTGCACGCCATATTGGTATTTATGCGTACAAAGCAGGTTTTATAAAGGACTACATCGAGTTACCTGAGTCTCGTTTAGAAGTACTTGAGTCTTTAGAGCAACTTCGTGTCCTTTATCATGGTTATAAGATTAAAATCGCAAAAGCAGTGTGCGCGCCACAGGCGGGTGTTGATACACCTGAAGATTTAGCGCGAGTCATTGCTGTACTTGGCAAATAGCGCATGTACGATGTAAACACTGTTCATCTTCATGCTAGTGAAGATGACTTTTTTGTTTTTTATAAACCAGCAGGTGTAAGCTTTCATAGTGAACAGTGTGCTGGTTTTGTCGTACTTGCTGAAAAGCTCGTAAACGAGAAGCTCTATCCGGTTCATAGGCTAGATAAAGTGACTTCTGGTTTAATTATTTTAGCCCGCAATAAAGAAGCCGCAGCCGAATTCACCACGCTATTTTCTGATCATAAAATAAATAAATTTTATCTAGCCGTCAGTGATGCCAAACCGAAGAAAAAACAAGGTTGGATAAAAGGGGATATGCAAAAAAGTCGTCGTGGTGCATTTAAGCTTTTAAAGACGCAAACAAACCCAGCGATTACTCGTTTTTATTCCACAAGTATTCGCCCAGGGCTTCGTGCTTATTTGTTAAAACCTTATTCAGGTAAGACACATCAGCTTAGAGTCGCGATGAAAAGCTTAGGCGCCCCAATTCTTGGTGATTCCACTTATGCAGGAAGTAAAGACGAGCGCACTAATTTGCATGCCTATGCACTACAATTTAGCTATAAAGGGCAGCTTAAAGAATATCGATGTGGTTACACTTTTGGCTCGCATCTTAACGAAGTTTTTAACGCAGACGAATTCCAAGAGTGGTTCACTCCTTGGACGTTGGATTGGTAAATGAAAGAAACAACACAAGACATCCGCTTTGGTGGCATTAAACGTTTATATGGTCATCAACAATTTGATTGGTTACAACAAGCCCATTTTTGTGTCATTGGTATTGGTGGCGTAGGTAGTTGGGCTGCTGAAGCATTGGCTCGAACGGGTGTTGGGCAACTAACGCTTATTGATCTTGATGATATTTGTGCAACCAATGTAAATCGTCAAATTCATGCTTTAACGGGCACTGTTGGTGAAGCAAAAGTTGAAGCCATGAAAACACGTTGTGAGTTGATAAACCCAGATATCAAAATTAATGTTATTGATGATTTTATTACCCTTGATAACATTCGTGAACATATTCAAGGCTTTGACTATGTAATTGATTGTATTGATGCTGTAAAAGAAAAAGCAGCGCTAATCGCACATTGTAAACGTATAAAACTACCTGTAATAACAACTGGTGGCGCAGGCGGGCAAACTGACCCTAGTCAAATCAGTTTTGGTGATGTTGCAAAGACAACACATGACCCATTACTTGCAAAAGTACGTTATATTTTGCGAAAACAGTACAACTTTAGTAGCAATCCAAAGCGAAAATTTAACGTTGATTGTGTTTATTCAACTGAGCAGCTTGTATATCCAACCTCAGAAGGTGAGGTTTGCCAAGCAAAACAAGGTGCAGATGGTTCAATGAATATGGACTGTAATAATGGTTTTGGCTCTGCAACCATGGTGACAGGCAGCTTTGGCTTTTTTGTAGCAGCCAAAGCGATTAGAAAATACCTAGATAAAAAACAGCGCGGTGCTTAACTTAGCGCTTTTGTTCAGCCATGGTTTGAATTTTATCGACCATGGCTTTGATGCCATTGCCGCGGGAAGGGCTTAAATGGTTAATTAGACCAAGTCGTTCAAATTCATCATAGGCATTTATTTGCGCTGCTTGCTCCGGTGTTAGACCATTGTATAAGGCTAAAATCAAAGCCAGTAACCCTTTGACGATACGCGTATCTGAATCGCCTGCTAAAACAAGGCTATTTTCCGAGTGATCAAACTCAATATAAAGCCACACTTTACTCTCGCAGCCTTTTACAAGCGCATCATCGACCTTTAATGCATCAGGCATTGCTGGTAATTGTTTACCCAGTAGCATAATTTGGCGGTATTTTTGTTGCCAACCTGCCGCTATTTCAATGTCTTTAGTTACGGCTTTAAACGTTGAATTCATATCTTATCCAAAATTAATCTAATAATTCGATACTGTTTTTAAGTGCATTTATAAAGGCGTCAACATCGTCTTTATTGTTATATAAGGCGAAACTAGCGCGTACTGTTCCAGGAATACCTAGTTGGCTCATGATTGGCTGGGTACAGTGGTGACCACTACGTACCGCAACACCAAATCCATCAAGTAAGGTGGCAAGATCAAAAGGGTGTTCATCTTTATAATTAAAACTGATGTTACCAATGTTACATTCTTGATTTGAATATATTCGAATACCGTCAATTGCTGCTAACTGGTTTATCGCATAAGCGAAAACTGTATGCTCATGTTGACGCATTTGCTGAAAATCTAAAGACGTTAAATAATTAATTGCCTCTGCAAAGGCAATGACACCCGCAATATTAGGTGTTCCTGCTTCGAATTTACCCGGTGCATCACGAAAAGTGCTCTGAGTTAAGGAAACTGTTTCTATCATTTCGCCACCGGTTTGATAAACATCGAGCGATTTTAACAGCTCATAACGTCCATATAAGCCACCTAAACCTGTTGGGCCGAGCATTTTATGGGCAGAAAATACGTAAAGGTCACACGAAATTTCTGGTAAATGAGGGCGCAAATGCATCGCCGCCTGCGCACCATCTACAACCGAAATAGCATTAATGGCTTTACATGCGCTAATGATAGGCGCTAAGTCAGTAATATTACCTAAAGTATTTGATGCATGGGTAATGGCGACAATTTTTGGCCTTTGTTGTGTGATAAATTCACTACAGTGTTCGCTATTAATACTTAAATCATTTTCTATCGGCAAAATAATGACTTGTGCACCGGTACGCTGAGCGAGTTGTTGCCAAGGGACGATATTGGCGTGATGCTCAATAGCAGATAAGGCAATCTTATCGCCAGGATTAAGCCTAGAAGCCAGACCATTTGCGATTAAATTAATCGATTCAGTTGCGCCTTTGGTCCACACTATCTCATTACTTTTTACAGAAAAATAATCAGCAAGTAGCGTTCGGGTATGTTCATAGTTGCGTGTGGCGTTTTCACTGAGAGTATGACGACCACGGTGGACATTTGCATTCTCATGGCTATAAAAGCGTGCAAGGGCATCAATTACAGCTTGTGGCTTTTGAGAGGTCGCCGCTGAGTCTAAATATACCAGAGGCTGCTCATTAACCGTTTCATTCAGCAGTGGAAAGTCAGCACGTATTTTAGCAATGTCGAACATGGAAGGCCCTTAACAGCGAGAATGCGACGATTTTAATTACTTTGCACAAATAGACAAGTGCAGGGCAACAAAAAAGGCCGCATAGCGGCCTTTTTTAAACACAAATACAGTCTAGCGTTTGTCAGCTGGAACGTAATCGCGTGAAGTTTCACCAGTGTATAACTGACGAGGACGGCTGATCTTGTGACCAGGTTGAGAAAGCATCTCATCCCAGTGAGAGATCCAACCAACAGTACGTGACATTGCAAAGATTACAGTGAACATGCTTGTTGGAATACCGATTGCTTTTAAGATGATACCTGAGTAGAAATCTACGTTAGGGTAAAGTTTCTTCTCTACGAAGTATGGGTCTTCAAGTGCAATTTGCTCAAGCTTCATTGCGATATCAAGAAGTGGATCTTGAATGTTTAGCTCAGCAAGTACTTCGTGACACGTTTGACGCATTACTGTCGCACGTGGGTCGAAGTTTTTGTATACACGGTGACCGAAGCCCATAAGACGGAAAGGATCAGACTTGTCTTTCGCTTTCGCAACGTACTCATCGATGCGGTCAACAGAACCGATTTCTTCTAACATGTTAAGACATGCTTCGTTAGCACCACCGTGTGCAGGACCCCATAGAGATGCGATACCCGCCGCGATACACGCGTAAGGGTTAGCACCTGAAGAACCTGCTAAACGAACTGTTGACGTTGATGCGTTTTGCTCGTGGTCAGCGTGAAGCATGAAGATTTTGTCCATTGCTTTAGCAAGAACAGGGCTTACTTTATATTCTTCAGCAGGTACTGAGAACATCATGTGTAAGAAGTTTTCAGCAAAGCTTAAATCGTTACGTGGGTATACGAATGGTTGACCAACGTTGTATTTGTAAGCCATCGCAGCGATAGTTGGTAATTTAGCAACTAGCTTGATTGCGCTTGTTTTACGTTGTGTAGCATCAGTGATGTCTAAATCTTCGTGGTAGAAAGAAGAAAGAGCACCTACAACACCACATAGCATTGCCATTGGGTGAGCGTCAAAGCGGAAACCTTGGAAGAAGTTTGCGATTTTAGTATCAAGCATTGTGTTGTGCGTGATTTCTTGTGCAAACGCATCGTATTGTTCTTTAGTCGGTAATTCGCCGTTTAATAGTAAGTAGCAAAGCTCGATGTAGTTTGAATCATCAGCTAATTGCTCGATTGGGTAACCACGGTGTAATAAAACACCTTTGCCGCCATCGATGTAAGTGATTGAAGATTCACAAGAACCGGTCGACATGAAACCTGGGTCATAAGTGAAATAGCCATGAGAACCTAACGTACGTACGTCGATTACGTCTTGGCCAGCAGTGCCTTGGTAAATTGGAAGTTCGATTGGATCAAGACCATCAATATGGACCGTGGCTTTCTTATCCGCCATCTATTTATCTCCTATTAAGATAACAACTCTGATTGTTATGTTCTGAATCTGTTTAAGCACATTCTTTTCATTTTAACGTGAAAGAGGGGTGTAAAGTCAATTTTTATAAACATTATGCACAAATGGATAATAAATATTCTAGCAGGATTAAATATTATACCATTGGCTAATTCGCAAACGTCTCTTACTAAACAAGAATTGTAAAAAGACCTTGGGCTATATATACTATCCAAGGTTTTATACCGTATTGTCTGTAGGTAAACTTTATTTTTACATTTGAGTTTTGCATAAGTGTGAACTTTTTGTGTATCAACACGGTTTACTTAGATAGTTCCATCGAAATTCATTTTGATGGGTTTTAGAAAAACAAGTAGATGAGCTCCTTAGTGGGCAAGATGGGCAAGTAACTGTGAAAAAGCAAAGACCTGTAAATCTAGATCTAACAACTATATCTATGCCGGCAACGGCTAAAGCATCAATTTTTCACCGCGTCACCGGTGTTGCATTATTTTTTGCTTTAACGTTTGTCATTTGGGCTTGGTCTGAGTCTCTTTCTTCTGCGGAAGGTTTTGAATTCGTCAAGGGTCTGTTCAGCGGATTCATTGCCAAATTCATAGCATGGGGCACCATTTCTGTATTGGCGTATCACTTAATCGGTGGTATTCGTCACATCATTATGGACATGGGTCACTGGGAAGAACTTGAATCAGGTAACTTCAGCGCTAAAGTTGCATTAGCTTTAGGTGTTGTAGCTGCAATTCTAGCAGGAGTGTGGATATGGTTTTAAATCAAGCAACTCTTAAACGTGATGGTGTACAAGATTTCGTATCACTACGTACAACAGCATTAATCATCAGCGCTTACGCGATTTTTATTGTTGGCTATTTTTTATGTACACCAGAAGTCACTTTTGAAGCCTGGCAAGGCCTATTCTCTAACCTAGCAATGAAAGGGTTTACACTAATTACCCTAGTTTGCATCATGGTTCACACCCGTATCGGTCTTTGGCAAGTTCTTACGGACTATGTTAAAAACGCGAAATTACGTGCTGTTTTAGGCTTTGTATTAAACCTTATGGCTGTTGCTTACGTAGCAATTGGTCTAATCGTTTTATGGGGTGTTTAAGTGAATTATTCTGTTCGTGAATTTGACGCTGTAGTGATTGGTGCCGGTGGTGCGGGTATGCGTGCTGCACTAGCTATCACTGAATCAGGCAAAACCTGTGCACTTATCTCAAAAGTTTTCCCTACACGTTCTCACACTGTGTCTGCACAGGGTGGTATTACGGTTGCGCTGGGTAACTCACATGAAGATAACTGGGAATGGCACATGTACGATACTGTTAAAGGTTCCGATTTCATCGGTGACCAAGATGCTATCGAATATATGTGTAAAACAGGTCCAGAAGCTATTACTGAATTAGAAAACATGGGTTTACCATTTTCTCGTTTTGAAAATGGCCGTGTTTATCAACGTCCTTTCGGCGGTCAGTCGAAAAACTTTGGTGGTGAACAAGCTGCACGTACTGCAGCAGCAGCTGACCGTACAGGTCACGCGCTATTACACTGTCTTTACCAGCAAAACGTTAAAAACAAAACAAACGTATTCTCTGAGTGGTATGCACTAGATTTAGTTAAGAATAGCGACGGTCACGTTGTAGGTTGTACAGCAATCGACATCGAGTCTGGCGAAGTTGTTTATTTCAAATCTAAAGCTGTTGTACTAGCAACAGGTGGTGCAGGTCGTATCTTCGCATCTACAACAAATGCTCACATCAATACAGGTGACGGCGTTGGTATGGCAACACGTGCTGGTGTTGCAATGCAAGATATGGAAATGTGGCAGTTCCACCCAACAGGTATCGCTGGCGCTGGTGTACTTGTAACTGAAGGTTGTCGTGGTGAAGGTGGTTACCTTCTAAATAAAGACGGCGAACGCTTCATGGAACGTTATGCACCAAACGCGAAAGACTTAGCATCTCGTGACGTTGTTGCTCGTTCAATGATGACTGAGATCCGTGAAGGTCGTGGTTGCGATGGTCCTTACGGTCCACACATCAAGCTTAAGCTTGACCACTTAGGTGAAGAAACACTTAACCTACGTCTACCTGGCGTATGTGACCTTGCGAAAACATTCGCACACGTTGATCCGGCAAAAGAGCCAATCCCAGTTATCCCAACATGTCACTACATGATGGGTGGTGTTCCAACTAACGTGAATGGTCAAGCATTACAAGTTGATGCAAATGGTCAAGAAAAAGTAGTTGAAGGTTTATTCGCTGTTGGTGAGATTGCGTGTGTATCTGTACACGGTGCGAACCGCCTAGGTGGTAACTCGCTACTTGACTTAGTTGTATTCGGCCGTGCGGCTGGTAACTTCCTAGGTAAATACCTAAACGGTGTTGAAGCAGGTAAAGATGCGTCTGAATCAGACCTTGAAGCATCACTTGCACGCTTTAACCGTTGGGAAAGCTCTAAAGCTGGCCAAGGTGAAGACCCAGTTCAAATCAAGAAAGACTTACAAATGTGTATGCAACTTAACTTCTCGGTATTCCGTGAAGGTGATGCAATGGCAACAGGTCTTAAAGAGCTTAAAGAAATTCGTGAACGCCTTCAGTACGCTCGTCTTGACGACAAGTCAACTGAGTTCAACACTGCACGTATCGAATGTCTAGAGCTAGATAACTTGATGGAAACAGCTTACTCAACAGCAGTAGCTGCTAACTTCCGTACAGAAAGCCGTGGTGCTCACTCTCGTTTTGACTACCCAGATCGTGATGACGAAAACTGGTTATGTCACTCAATCTACGATCCTACGACCGAAGAAATGAGCAAACGTGATGTAAACTACGCGCCGAAACTGCGTGAAGCTTTCCCACCTAAAGCACGTACATACTAGGAGCGAGACGATGGCACAAGTACAATTTTCGGTATATCGTTACAATCCAGATGTTGATAATGCACCACGTATGCAAGACTTCTCGCTAGAAACGCAAGAAGGCCAAGATATGATGGTATTGGATGCGCTTATGCAATTAAAAGAGCAAGATCCAACATTATCATTCCGTCGTTCATGCCGTGAAGGTGTGTGTGGTTCAGACGGTATCAACATGAATGGTAAAAATGGTTTAGCGTGTATCACGCCTTTATCAACGCTACTTAAAGGTGGCAAAGGTAAAATCGTAATTCGCCCATTACCAGGTTTACCTGTGGTACGTGACCTTGTTATTGACATGAGTCAGTTCTACACTCAATACGAAAAAGTTAAGCCTTACCTAATCAACGACACGCCAGCGGCGGGTGAGCGTCTTCAGTCAATCGAAGAACGTGATAAGTTAGATGGCTTATATGAGTGTATCTTATGTGCATGTTGTTCAACATCGTGTCCTTCGTTCTGGTGGAATCCAGACAAGTTCATCGGTCCTGCGGGTCTTCTTCATGCGTATCGTTTCTTGGCTGATAGCCGCGATACAGCAACTGAAGAGCGTCTTGCTGACCTTGACGATGCGTTCAGCGTGTTCCGTTGTCACAGTATCATGAACTGTGTTAGCGTGTGTCCAAAAGGTCTTAACCCGACCAAAGCAATTGGACAAATCAAATCAATGCTATTAAACCGCGCTGTTTAAAGCTTGAATATGTAAGGTGGTTAAGTGATTAACCACCTTGTTTTTACAACAATTAATTTCTGCGCTAAAGAAAAGGGCTTATAAATGCACGAAGGTGTGATGAAGGCATGGCTAGAATCTTCTCACTTAAACGGCGGTAACGTTGCTTACGTAGAAGAGCTTTATGAAGCGTACTTAGATGATGCGACTTCTGTGCCAGAAGAATGGCGAGAAGTGTTCGAACAATTACCAAAAGTTGATGGTGTGGATGTTGACGTTAAACATTCAGAAGTTCGTTCACAATTTGCACAGCTTGCTAAAAACAAGCATAGAGAAGTAGTGGTAGCAGAGGGTGGCTCTGGTGATCCTAAACAGGTCAAAGTGCTACAACTTATTAATGCTTTCCGTTTCCGTGGTCACCAAAATGCCAACCTAGATCCATTAGGTATTTGGCAACGCGAACGTGTTCGTGATCTTGAATTAGAGTACCACGAATTATCTGAAGCTGATTTTGACCGTGAATTCAATGTGGGTTCGTTTGCTGTCGGTCGCGAAACCATGCCATTAGGTGAGCTATATCAAGCGCTTAAAACGACTTATTGTGGGTCGGTTGGTGCTGAATATATGCACATCACTTCAACTGAAGAAAAGCGTTGGTTACAACAACGTTTAGAATCAGTGCAATCACGCCCAACCTTCTCAAAAGAAGAAAAGCTACGAATCCTTAAAGGATTAACAGCTGCAGATGGCCTTGAAAAATACCTAGGGGCTAAGTTCCCAGGTGCAAAACGTTTCTCACTTGAAGGTGGTGATGCGTTAGTACCAATGCTTAAAGAACTTATTCATCGTGCAGGTGAAAGCGGTCAAAAAGAAGCTGTTATTGGTATGGCTCACCGCGGTCGCTTGAACGTACTAGTGAACGTATTAGGTAAAAACCCATCAGAATTATTCGATGAGTTCGCTGGTAAACACAAAGACACATTAGGCTCAGGTGATGTTAAATATCACATGGGTTATTCATCTGACTTTGCAACTAAGGGCGGCAACGTGCACATGGCACTTGCATTTAACCCTTCTCACTTAGAAATCGTTAACCCAGTAGTTATGGGTTCGGTACGTGCGCGTTTAGACCGTCTAGGTGACAAGTCAGGTATTAAAGCTTTACCAATTACTATTCACGGTGACTCTGCAATCGCAGGTCAAGGTGTTGTACAAGAAACATTTAACTTATCGCAAACTAATGCATTTAGTTGTGGTGGTAGTATCCGTATCGTTGTTAATAACCAAGTTGGTTTCACAACGTCTAAGCAGTCTGATGTACGTTCTACACCATACTGTACTGATATTGCGAAAATGGTTCAGGCACCAATTTTCCACGTTAACTCTGATGACCCAGAAGCGGTTGCATTTGTAACTCAAATCGCTCTTGATTTCAGAAATCAGTTTAAACGTGATGTAGTGATTGATTTAGTATGTTATCGCCGTCATGGTCATAACGAAGCGGATGAGCCGAATGCGACTCAACCACTTATGTACCAAAAAATCAAAAAACACCCAGTTCCTCGTTTAATTTACGCAGATCAACTTGTTGCTGAAGGTTCATTCTCTGAAGATGAAATTAAAGCACTAGCAGATGATTACCGTAATGGCTTAGACAAAGGCAACTGTGTTGTTGAAGAAATTCAGCTAGAAACATCACACTCTTCTGATTGGGCTAAATTTGTTGGCCACGATTGGGATGTTGAGTACGATGCAACAGTGTCTGTTGAAAAGTTAAAAGAACTTGGTGAAAAGGTCGCAAACTACCCAGAAAGCCACAAAGCTCAGTCTCGTGTTAAGAAAATCTACGATGACCGTAAGCTAATGGCAACAGGCGAAAAAGCGCTTGATTGGGGTATGGCCGAAACACTTGCTTATGCAACACTTGTTGATGCAGGTACTGATATTCGCTTAACAGGTCAAGACTCAGGCCGTGGTACATTCTTCCACCGTCATGCTGTAATCCATAACCAAAAAGACGCTTCAACTTACTTACCGCTGCAAAATATCAGCGAAAAGCAAGGTGCGTTTGAAGTATTCGACTCTGTACTTTCAGAAGAAGCGGTACTTGCATTTGAATACGGTTACGCAACAGCTGAACCGACTTCACTTGTTATGTGGGAAGCGCAGTTTGGTGACTTCGCTAACGGTGCGCAAGTTGTATTCGACCAATTCTTAAGCTCAGGTGAGCAGAAGTGGGGCCGTTTATGTGGTCTTACATGTTTACTTCCACATGGTTATGAAGGTCAAGGTCCTGAGCATAGCTCGGCACGTCTTGAGCGTTTCTTACAATTGTGTGCTGATCACAACATGCAAGTTTGTGTGCCTTCAACACCTGCGCAAGTTTATGCAATGCTACGTCGCCAATCTGTACGTCCACTTCGTCGTCCATTGATTGTTATGACACCAAAGTCATTACTTCGTCATCCGCTGGCAACATCAACACTTGAAGAGTTATCGGAAGGTGTGTTCCACAACATGATCGACGAAATCGATGATATTGCAGCAGACAAAGTAGAACGCGTTGTATTCTGTAGCGGTAAAGTTTATTACGAGCTACTACAAGAGCGTCGCAAGCTTGAATTAAATAACATTGCTATTGTTCGTGTAGAACAATTATATCCATTCCCACATGCTGAAATGGATACAATCATGCAACGTTACCAACACGTTAAAGATTTTGTTTGGTGTCAAGAAGAGCCACAAAACCAAGGTGCATGGTATTGCTCTCAACATCATTTTGTTGATGCAATCCCAGCGGGTGCTAAATTAACTTACGCAGGTCGTAAAGCATCAGCATCACCAGCGTGTGGTTACATGTCAGTGCATAATAAAGAACAACAAGCGCTCGTTGCTGATGCGCTTACTATTGAAAAGAAAGGATAAGCAATGAGCACAGAAATTAAAGTTCCTGTACTTCCTGAGTCGGTTGCTGATGCTACAGTTGCAACATGGCACGTAAGTGTTGGCGACAAAGTAAGCCGCGACCAAAACTTAGTAGATATCGAAACAGATAAAGTTGTTTTAGAAGTTGTTGCACCAAATGACGGTGTGATCACTGAAATTTCACAAGAAGAAGGTGCAACGGTACTTGGCGAACAAGTAATTGCATTACTTGGTGATGCAGATGCTGCACCAGCAAGTGATAGTGCACCAGCTAAATCAGAAGACGCGCCAGCGGCGCAATCAGCACCAGCATCAGAAGGTAAAGAAGTGGACATTAAAGTACCTGTACTTCCAGAATCAGTCGCAGACGCGACAATTGCTACTTGGCACGTTCAACCAGGTGAAGCGGTAACTCGCGACCAAAACCTAGTTGACATCGAAACTGATAAAGTTGTTCTTGAAGTTGTTGCTCAAGAAGACGGTATCATGGGTGAGCACATTCACGCTGAAGGCGAAACAGTACTTGGTGAGCAAGTAATTGGTACAGTTAAAGCGGGTGCAGCACCGGCAGCAGCAGCTCCTAAAGCTGAAGCAGCTCCAGCAAGCGATTCAAGCGACAGCTCTGACGTTTTAACACCGTCAGTACGCCGTTTAATTGCTGAGAAAGGTCTTGATGCATCTAAAATCAAAGGTACAGGCAAAAACGGTCGTGTAACTAAAGAAGATGTTGATACATTCTTAAAAGCACCTGCAGCAGCACCAAAAGCTGAAGCAGCAGCGCCAGCAGCACCTATGGGTGACCGTACGCAAAAACGTGTTCCTATGACGCGTTTACGTAAAACAATTGCTAATCGTCTTCTTGAAGCGAAAAACTCTACTGCAATGTTAACGACGTTCAACGAAGTTAATATGAAGCCAATCATGGATCTTCGTAAGCAGTACCAAGAAGTATTTGAAAAGCGTCACGGTATCCGTTTAGGTTTCATGTCTTTCTACGTGAAAGCTGTAACTGAAGCACTTAAGCGTTTCCCTGAAGTTAATGCGTCTATTGACGGTGATGATATTGTTTATCACAACTACTTCGACATCAGCATCGCGGTTTCTACACCTCGTGGTCTTGTGACACCAGTTCTTAAAGATTGTGACAAACTTTCAGTTGCTGAAATCGAAAAAGGTATCCGTGAGCTTGCGATTAAAGGTCGTGACGGTAAATTATCTATCGAAGATATGACAGGTGGTAACTTCACAATTACTAACGGTGGTGTGTTCGGTTCATTACTATCTACACCAATCATCAACTTACCACAGTCTTCAATCTTAGGTATGCACAAAATCCAAGATCGTCCAATGGCTGTAAATGGTAAAGTTGAAATCTTACCAATGATGTATTTAGCGTTATCTTATGATCACCGCCAAATCGATGGTAAAGAATCAGTAGGCTTCCTAGTAACAATTAAAGAGTTACTTGAAGATCCAACTCGTTTACTACTAGATGTTTAATCTGGTTGTATAAAAACTAAGCTGTGAACCTCGTTCACAGCTTTTTTTTTGCGCCTTTGGTCTAACTGGGGTTTTCATGTGGAGCCTTGGGATTTATACTAAGTGCGCAATTTGGGATAGCTGGCTATTTGCATAAATATTCAGCTCTTTTAGTATAAAAAATTGGATAAAGCATCATGAATTTGCATGAGTATCAGGCAAAACAACTTTTTGCCGAATATGGTTTACCAGTTTCTCAAGGTTTCGCTTGCGATACACCTGAAGAAGCTGCAGCAGCTGCTGAGAAAATCGGCGGTGATATGTGGGTTGTTAAAACACAGGTTCACGCAGGTGGCCGTGGTAAAGCTGGCGGTGTTAAGCTAGTTAAAACAATCGACGAAGTTAAAGAGTTCGCTGCGAACTGGTTAGGTAAAAACTTAGTTACTTACCAAACAGACGAAAATGGTCAGCCAGTAGCTAAAATCCTTGTTGAAAGCTGCACTGACATCGCTAACGAATTATACCTTGGCGCTGTAGTAGATCGTGCTTCTCGTAAAGTTGTTTTCATGGCATCTACTGAAGGTGGTGTTGAAATCGAGCAAGTTGCAGAAGAAACTCCAGAATTAATTCACAAAGCTGAGATCGATCCACTAGTTGGTCCTCAAGCTTACCAAGCTCGTGAATTAGGTTTCAAACTAGGCTTAAACCCTACTCAAATGAAACAGTTCGTTAAGATCTTCATGGGTCTTGCAAACATGTTCAACGATTTCGATTTCGCATTATTAGAAATCAACCCGCTAGTAATCACAGACGAAGGTAACCTTCACTGTCTAGACGGTAAAATCGGTGTAGATGGTAACGCGCTTTACCGTCAACCTAAAATCCGTGAAATGCACGATCCTTCACAAGAAGACGCGCGTGAAGCTCACGCTGCAAGCTTCGAGCTTAACTACGTTGCACTAGACGGTAACGTTGGTTGTATGGTAAACGGTGCAGGCCTAGCGATGGGTACAATGGACATCGTAAACCTACACGGTGGTAAGCCAGCTAACTTCCTAGATGTTGGTGGTGGTGCTACTAAAGAGCGTGTATCTGAAGCATTCAAGATCATCCTATCTGACGACAACGTTAAAGCTGTTTTAGTTAACATCTTTGGTGGTATCGTACGTTGTGACATGATCGCTGAAGGTATCATTGGCGCAGTTAAAGAAGTAGGCGTAAACGTTCCTGTAGTAGTACGTTTAGAAGGTACTAACGCTGAACTAGGTCGTGAAGTACTTGCTAAGTCTGACCTTAACATCATCGCTGCTGAATCACTAACAGACGCAGCTGAGAAAGTTGTTGCTGCTGCGGAGGGCAAATAATGTCTGTATTAATCAATAAAGATACAAAGGTTATCTGTCAAGGTTTCACAGGTGGTCAAGGTACTTTCCACTCTGAGCAAGCGCTTGAGTACGGTACACAAATGGTTGGTGGTGTAAGCCCAGGTAAAGGCGGTCAAACGCACCTTGGTCTTCCAGTATTCAACACAGTACGTGACGCTGTTGAAGCAACTGGCGCAACTGCATCAGTTATCTACGTACCAGCACCTTTCTGTAAAGATGCAATCTTAGAAGCTATCGATGCTGGCATCGAGCTAATCGTTTGTATCACTGAAGGTATCCCAACACTAGACATGGTTGACGTTAAAGTTAAGCTTGAAGAAACTGGTGTTCGTATGATCGGTCCTAACTGCCCAGGTGTTATCACTCCGGGTGAAACTAAGATCGGTATCATGCCTGGTCACATCCACAAGCCTGGTAAAGTAGGTATCGTATCACGTTCTGGTACTTTAACTTACGAAGCGGTTAAGCAAACTACTGACGCTGGTTTCGGCCAATCAACATGTGTTGGTATCGGTGGTGACCCAATCCCTGGTACTAACTTCATCGACGTTTTAGAAATGTTCGAAAAAGACGAGCAAACTGAAGCTATCGTTATGATCGGTGAAATCGGTGGTACTGCAGAAGAAGAAGCTGCAGAATACATCAAGCACAACGTGACTAAACCTGTTGTTTCTTACATTGCGGGTGTTACTGCACCTCCAGGTAAGCGTATGGGTCACGCAGGTGCAATCATCGCAGGCGGTAAAGGTACTGCTGATGAGAAATTTGCTGCATTAGAAGCTGCTGGCGTAAAAACTGTACGTTCACTAGCTGATATCGGTGCTGCACTTAAAGAGAAAACAGGCTGGTAATCAGTTCTGAACTCTTAAAGAAGGCTCGCTTATGCGGGCCTTTTTTGTATCTATCACTTTCTTATAACCCGCACGAAAATTCCGCCTGCAAATTAAGAATAATAATGCTTTATTTGTGAATATAAATTCTCTACACTTGTGGCTTGTATAGTTGTTTTTATTAAAACATTCGACTTTAATAAGGTAAATATTACGTGCGTACCACAGAATTGGTAGATGGATTTCGCCAGTCAACCCCTTATGTAAATGCTCACAGAGGCAAAACATTCGTTGTCATGCTTGGTGGTGAGGCGATTGATCAGTCTGGTTGTCGCAGTATCATCAATGATATTGCGCTTTTAACGAGTCTTGGTATTAAGATTGTTTTAGTGTTTGGTGCTCGCCCACAGTTTAATGCCGCGCTTGAGCAAGTTGGCATAACTAGTCAGTTTCACAATGAGATACGAGTGACCGATAACGAAACGTTTGATGTAATAAAAAAAGTTGCCGGTGCAATGCAATTTGACATCACAGCACGCTTATCGACATCTTTGAGTAGTACACCAATGTCAGGTTCTTTCTTAAATGTTGTCAGCGGTAATTTTGTTATTGCTCAACCCTTAGGTGTTGATGAAGGTGTCGATTACCATCACTCAGGAAGAGTGAGACGCATTGACGTTGCAGGCATTCGCCATCAGCTAAATAACAACGGTATCGTGTTACTCGGTCCGATTGCAGCATCAGTGACAGGTGAAAGCTTTAACTTAACAGCAGAAGAAATTGCCACACAAGTAGCGTTAAAACTGCGTGCTGATAAGATGCTAGGCTTTTGCCAAGAAGCTGGTATTTTGGATGAAAATGGCGAAGCAATCGCTGAGCTTATGCCAAATGAAGCAGAGCATGTATTAGCGAATTATCGCAATCAACCAGATTCATGTTTAAGTGCAACCGTATTCTTACAAGCGGCGATTGATGCGTGTCGTGGTGGTGTACATCGCTGTCACTTAGTGAGTTACAAAGAAGACGGTGCTTTGTTACAAGAGCTTTTCTCATTAGATGGCATTGGTACGCAAATCGCGCCGCAAAGCTCTGAACAGTTACGAAGTGCAACAATATCTGATATTACCGGAATTATTAATCTGATCAGACCACTTGAAGAGCAGGGCTATTTAGTTAGGCGTTCTAGAGAGCAGCTTGAGATAGAAATAGAGCAATTTACTGTCATTGAGCGTGATGGTTTAATTATCGCCTGTGCTGCGCTGTATCCGTTTGCTGAAGAACAAGTGGGGGAGTTTGCGAGTCTGGCTGTTCATCCACAATACCGAGATGCAGATAGAGGGAGTTACCTACTGCGTTTTATTATTAATAAAGCTAAACGTGCTGGTTACTCGCATTTATTCGCTTTAACCACACGGAGTATTCATTGGTTTTTAGAACAAAGCTTTGAATTAGTGACCGTTGATGAGTTACCGGCGAAGAAAAAGGCACTGTATAACTATGAGCGCCGTTCTAAAGTGCTACGACTGGACCTTACTAAACTAAGTAAAAACCGGTGATAGTACAACCGTGTAATAATACTTAATTGAGTGGATTGCTATAAAAAAGGTGACGCATGCGCGTCACCTTTTTTATATATTGTATTTAATTAATACTCATAGTTAATGTGCTGATAAAAGCGCACACGTAAATCTTGGCGCGTTGGATTAAAGGCCAGCTCGTCAGTTACTTCATTAATTGTGCTTTGCACTTGATTCATAAACTTACCATAACCAATGTCATGCTTGTCTTTATCGGCTGCGGCAATCACAAAATGTAGAGAATCAACAAGTTGATTTGCATCCCAATAATGTTGTAATTGCACTTGCTCTGAGCTGCAATCAAAGGTTAGCTTTTGCAGTTCACTGTTACTTTGTGCGTTATCAATATTGCTATTACGCACAATTGGGCGCGTACCATTTGCGATAAAAGCACCAAGGGTTAGCGCTCGTTTTTCGCAAGCTCGTTTAAATGCATCAAAAATATATTGATAAAATTGCGTGTAATTCTCTTCATTCAACATATGTTGAAATTGCGTTTTAATGGCACGTGTAACAGGAATTGAAAAACCAGCATAAGTCATTTCACTGTGCTGTGTTGGTAAATGACATTGGCGAGATTGATAGCGTGGATATAAGCTACGCAATTTATAGCCATAGCTTTCTTTGTGACCTTTTGCTTTAGCAAATAAATCATAAGTAAGATGCTGGTGATCGCGAATTTTAAGCGGTGGTTGGCCGCTTAATAGTTTTTCTTGTAATGAGTTAATCACTCGTTGCACATTATGATGAAAACTTGCTGCATGTGCACGAATATCTTCACCGGTTGCTAAGAATAATAAACGTATTTTTTTGCATCTAACTTCACCATCGGCAAATACATTATGTGCTTCATGGTATTGCGGATTGTAGAAAAATAAAATCTGCTTAGCGGTTTCTAAACTGTATGCTTCATCATGGTAACGAACCACAGGTAGTTTATCGTTTGCGATTAAATGTACGTTATGCAATTCATACTCATCACATAGCGCAAATAATTCCCTTGCAAGACGCTTATAAGCGCAGCTCACATTAGTAAACTGGGCAAAAAACTCATCAGTAGGTTTAAATTCAACTAACACATACTGGTTTGCACGTGCTGAGCTAGGAATATAGACTCGGTGTTGATTGAGCGAAGCCATCTTTTTTCCTTATTGGTAATGAAACTGACGGCACTATATCGCTAGTCAATGATCATTTTATTGCGTTAGAACAATTTTTTTACCGATTTTGTCCAGTCTGTGAACTATGTATTCAAGAATCGACTTATTATCTTCAATAAACATGGTTCAACTACTGTATGTTAGGGTTTGTTTTTGTAATAATGCAGTAGTTTTGTCACCATGCAATATTCAGAGGATTATGCTCCTATGGCGGAAATTGAGAATCGCCCAAGTAACTTTATTAGAACGCGTATCGATGAAGATCTCGCAAGCGGTAAGCATGCGACTACGCACACGCGTTTTCCACCAGAACCAAACGGTTTCTTACACATTGGTCATGCAAAGTCGATTTGCTTAAACTTTGGTATTGCCAAAGATTATCAAGGTCTTTGTAATTTACGTTTTGATGATACTAATCCAGAAAAAGAAGACATTAATTACGTAAACTCAATTAAAGAAGATGTGCAGTGGTTAGGTTTCCAGTGGGATGGTGAAATCAAATATTCATCTAACTATTTCGATGCGTTATACGGCTATGCTGTTGAGCTAATCGAAAAAGGCCTTGCGTATGTGTGTTTCTTGTCACCAGAGCAAGCACGTGAATACCGTGGTACATTAAAAGAGCCAGGTAAAAACAGCCCTTACCGTGATACACCGATTGAAGAAAACTTAGCGCTTTTTGAAAAAATGCGTAATGGTGAATTCAAAGAAGGCGAGTGTGTACTGCGTGCGAAAATCGATATGGCTAGCTCGTTTATCGTTTTACGTGACCCGATTTTATACCGTGTACGTTTTGCACATCATCACCAAACGGGTGACAAGTGGTGCATCTACCCAATGTATGACTTCACGCACTGTATCTCTGATGCGTTAGAAGGTATCACACATTCATTATGTACTCTTGAGTTCCAAGATAACCGTCGTTTATACGATTGGGTATTAGATAACATCAGCCTTGAATGTCATCCTCAACAAATCGAGTTTTCACGTTTAAACCTTGAATACACGATTATGTCTAAGCGTAAATTAAACGACTTAGTGGTTAATGGTCATGTTGAAGGCTGGGACGATCCGCGTATGCCCACAATTGCTGGTTTGCGTCGTCGCGGTTATACACCTGCATCAGTACGTGAATTCTGTTCTCGCATCGGTATCACCAAGCAAGAAAACATGGTTGAAATGGGTATGCTTGAAGCGTGTATCCGTGAAGATCTTAATGAGCATGCACCGCGTGCAATGGCTGTTCTTGATCCGGTGAAGATTGTTATCGAAAACTATGATGCAGATAAAGTAGAAACTTTATCTGTAGCAAACCACCCTAATAAAGAAGAAATGGGTCGCCGTGATGTGCCTTTCACTCGTGAACTGTATATCGAGCGTGAAGATTTCCGTGAAGAAGCAAACAACAAGTTCAAACGTTTAGTACTTGATAAAGAAGTACGTTTACGTGGTGCTTATGTAATTAAAGCTGAACGCGTTGAAAAAGACGAAAACGGTGAAATCACGACTATTTTCTGCTCATACGATCCAGAAACACTGGGTAAAAACCCGAGCGATGGTCGTAAAGTTAAAGGTGTTATTCACTGGGTTTCAGCGAGTGAGTCAATCACTGCAGAAGTTCGTTTATACGACCGCTTATTCAACGTACCAAACCCAGCTGCTGCTGAAGACTTCAATGCAACGTTAAACCCTGAATCACTTGTGGTTCTTGCTAACGCGAAACTTGAACCGTCACTTGTTAATGCACAAGCAGAGCAGGGCTTCCAGTTTGAACGTATGGGTTACTTCTGTCGTGATAACAAAGCCGACTCATTAGTATTCAATCAAACTGTGGGTCTTCGTGATTCATGGGCGAAGATTGAACAAAAAGGCTAATACCAATCCGCAATAATACTTAATCATTTTGAGGGATTAAACCTGTCGCTAACGGCGTTAAAAATTTCTGATTTAGAACAACTAAATAACGAAATTTTTGCCTTGTTATCAACGAGGTTTCATTGCCTCAAAATAGACTACTTAATTAAGCGAATTGGTATAATAGCTAATCTATTAAGTTTCTAAACTTAATAAAAAACCCTTTCACTTTTAAAGTGAAAGGGTTTTTTTATAACCATTTAAAGCGATTAGAAATAACCGCGAATACCCAAGCTGAAGTTACGACCAGGTAATGGTGCTTTTTCTTTAATGAATGAACTGTGTACGAAACCTAATTCATCGGTTAAGTTGTCAACATTAATATAAAGCTGTGTATCAACAGGGCCTAAATCAAGTTGGTAGTTAGCTGATGCATCAAACAATGTGTAACCATCTGTTTTTGTTTCATACGCAGTGATGTCAGATTGCTCAAAGTAATGAGTGCCTGTTAGGCTAAATTGCCAATCCGCTACTGTGTACTGTAATTCCGAGCCTAGTTTATTAGCCGGAATACGCGGTAAGTAACCTTCATCATCTTTTAGCTTAGCGGTTGTTGAATCGCCAAATACTTTAACTAGGGCACTTGGTGTGACTTGATAGTGCACATCAAATTCAATACCGTATAGTTTTGCGTCTTTACTAGTAAACTGATAAACCGCCATCGCATCTTCATCAGCATCAGCTTGACTGGTTAAGCCATTATCTTCATCAAAGGCTAAGCCCGTATTCTGCTGGTAATAGTAGTTTTCAATATCGTTATAGAAAAAGTTAACGGTATAACCAAAGTCACCAATAAAACGACGGAAACTTAAATCAAAGTTGGTTGATGTTTCTTGTTTGATATCTTCAGGTTCAAAATGAATTTCACCGTCTTCGATATGATAGCCAAGACCTAGTTCATAAGTGCCTGTTGCAATATGAACACCATTTGATAGTAATTCAGCACTTAGCGGCGCACGCTCAGAACGAGATACACTTAAAGCAACACTTTGGCCTTCTTGATACTGCCAAATTGCGCCTGCAGATAAGCTAAGGTTAGTGAAATCTTCACTGTAGTTAATGATTTCTGCTTCTTCTTCATCGTGATCTTCTTCTTCTGCTTCATGATCATGATGATGTTCAGCCATGCTAACTGCAGAGTCGATTTGGTAATCTTCAAGTCGTGCACCTAATTCAACGGTAACATCACCAAATTGACGCTCTTCAAGCATGAATAATGCATTTGATTTTGTCACACTTGCAGGTGTAAAGGCTTCTTCACCATCTGCATCATAGTCTGATTCCGTGTAGTGATAACCTGCCATACCGTGCCAAAGACCTAATTTATGCTCAACAGTGGCACGTGCTTCTGTGGTTTTGTTTGAAAACACAGTACCAACAGCACCATCTTCAATTTCAGCATGTTTATAGTCAGTGTAACCAACACGTAATGAGATATTTTCAATCCAATTATCATGCAGCGCATAGCTCATGTAACCTTGCCAACGATCTTGCTCTAATTGTGCAAAAACAGACTCTTCATGTTCTTCTTCATCATGATCAGCCGCTTCTTCTTCATGATGGTGGTGTTCATGTGCTGGAATACCATAGTCAGTTTCGATACGACCATAAGATACACCTAAGGTCAGGTGTTCACCCACATAGCTGGTACCAAAGTTTACATTTTGGCTATCGATAAAGGTGTTTTCAACACTGTTAGCTGTTTCGTGCTCTTCATGATCTTCACCTTCATGTTCATCGTGCTCCTCAGGAAGCTCGAATGTTGGTGTTTTGTAGTCATGGCCTTTACGCTTAGTACCATCAAAATGGAAGTTGAAGCCATCGTTACCGGTTTCAAGTTTTGCAGCATAGGTGTTGGTATTTGATACTGTATCGTGAGTGTACTGAGCAGCACCGGTTAAAGTGTCAATGTTATCGGTAGGAATACGGTTATCAACTACGTTAACCACACCACCAATTGCGCCAGAGCCATAAAGTAGGGTAGCTGGGCCGCGAAGTACTTCGATTTGCTCAGCTGCTAAGCTGTCGTTCGATGTTGCGTGATCTGGACCAATACGAGATGCATCGCTGCTATCAAGACCATTTTGAGTGATTTTAACACGTGGACCATCTAAGCCACGAATAATCGGGCTCGAAGATACTGGGCCAAAGTAACTGGCATTAACGCCTGGTAATCCTTTGAGTGTTTCGCCTAGAGTTGGTTTTGCCTTATCTTTTAGTTCATCACCGGCTAAAACATTCACTGGTGAAATCATTTCAAGGCTATTTTTATGAAGTGCAGAGGCATAAACAACCACAGTCTCAACTGAGGTTGGGGTAAGTGTAACAACCAGGTTTTGATTTTCACCGTTGATAGCAACGCGTTTATCAATGTAATTGTCTTTACTAATGTGCAGCTGGCCTTTGTTGTCTACATCAATTTTAAATTGACCTTGTGTATCGGTGACAACAGATTGCGATTTACCATGTACGTGTATTTCGGCATTACTGATAGGTTGTTGGTTTTTATCTAATACTTGACCTGTGATCACAGCAGCCATTGTTGATTGAGAAAACAGCGCAGCGGCAACAGCACTAGAAAGAATTGAAAGTTGCTTCATCATTACTACTTCTAAGTTTGTTGTTGAGTGTTGTGATATAATATAACACCGCAATTTTTTAACTGCAATAACGTTATACTATAACTTTACCTTATGTCGCGATTTTAACACCATACACTATACTTAGACTGTTACAGTGAGATGGCCAACTCTTATGTCTGATAAAAATAGGGTGTTTAAAGCAAATTTTACGATTGCTGATTTAAGAGCACATCGTAATCACAAAGAGGTGTTTACTACGGCCTGTGGTCGTCGTGAAAGCTATCAGCATTTTGTACTTAAACTATTAAGTTATTGCTTGTTTTCTCATAATGAATCGGCCATTTTGAATACAAGCCATAGCGATTCTGAACCTGATGTGTCAATAAAAGCGTTGGATGATCATTATCAAACCTGGCTAGCTGTTGACCAACCAGATATTGTGCAGCTCAATAAAATAGCGAAACGCGTGGATGAATTATGGGTTGTTACGACGCTAAACCATGAATGGTTACAAGAGTATGAGCATCAACTAGAGCTGATAAATAATAGCCATTTAATTGCTTTTGATGACAACTTTATTGAGCAATTGGCGAGTCATTTAACGAAGAACTTACAGTGGGATGTAACCATAGATCAACAAACAGTGAGTGTGTCAGACAAAGAAAACTTCTACCAAACAAATGAACTTGTGTGGCATTAAAGTTCTATTTTCACCTTACCATTGGGTTTACTACAGCACAGTAACACTTCACCTGTTCGAACAAACGCAAGTGGCTCTTGATTGTAGCTCACATCACCTTCAACTAATTTTGCACGGCATGCGCCACAATAACCTTCACGGCATTGGTAGGGGACATCTATTTTGTGTTGTTCTAGGCATTCAAGGAGAGATGAACAGCCAGAATCAAAATCAAGATCCTGGCTGTCTGTTCCTGCAAGGATAACCTGTGCAGTGGTATTCGCGCTCATTACAGGTCGAAGTCACCAAAATCTGATGCATCAACTTGTGAATCAATTTGGCCAACTAGGTAAGAGCTGATTTCAGCTTCTTGTGGCGCAACCTGAACATTGTCAGATACTAACCATGAGTTAATCCAAGGAATAGGGTTACTCTTACTTTCAAATTGAGCTGGCAAACCTACCGCAGTCATACGTGCATTTGTAATGTATTCAACGTATTGACATAAGATATCTTTGTTAAGACCGATCATTGAACCATCTTTAAATAGATACTCAGCCCAATCTTTTTCTTGTTCAGCGGCCTCTTTAAACATCTGGATCGCTTCTTCACGGCATTGTGCAGCAACGATTGCCATTTCTGGGTCGTCTTTACCTTCTTGCATGATGTTTAAGATGTGTTGCGTACCAGATAAGTGCAATGCTTCATCACGCGCGATTAGCTTGATGATTTTTGCATTACCTTCCATTAATTCACGTTCTGCGAACGCAAATGAACAAGCAAAACTAACGTAGAAGCGAATCGCTTCAAGAATGTTAACCGACATCATCGCAAGGTAAAGTTGCTTTTTAAGATCAAAAAGGTTGACCTTAACTTCTTCACCGTTGATCACATGTTTACCTTCACCGTACAGGTTGTAAACAGAAATCATGTTGATTAAGTCATCGTAGTATTTAGTCACGGCATCCGCACGCTCACTGATTTTCTCGTTACTTACGATGTCATCAAAGATAAGCTCTGGCGATTGCGTCACGTTACGAATAATGTGCGTGTATGAACGGCTGTGAATGGTTTCACTGAATGCCCATGTTTCTATCCATGTTTCAAGTTCAGGAATAGACACAATTGGTAGTAACGCAACGTTAGGCGAGCGACCTTGTACACTATCAAGTAATGTTTGATATTTTAAGTTACTTAAAAAGATGTGTTTTTCGTGCTCTGGTAACGCTTGGAAGTCAAGACGGTCTTTACTTACGTCAACCTCTTCAGGGCGCCAAAAGAACGATAATTGTTTTTCAATTAGCTTCTCGAAGATAGGGTACTTTTGTTGGTCGTAACGTGACACGTTTACCGTTTGGCCGAAAAACATCGGTTCTTGTAATTGGTTATTATGATTTCGGCTAAAAGTTGTATATGACATAGTGATTACTCAAAAAACAGTCAGGACAAAGCGGGCTAATGAGCCCGCTTTTGTTATGTTATTAATTTAATTAGATTTTACAAGCGCCGCCTGCACAACCATCATCTTCCACCTCTGGTGTTAGCTCATCTTGAGCATCCGATGCACCGTCACGCGTGTTGTGATAGTACAGGGTTTTAACACCAAGTTTGTAAGCAGTCAGTAGGTCTTTTAATAGCACCTTCATAGGTACTTTACCGCCTTCGTACTTAGATGGATCATAGTTAGTGTTAGCAGAAATCGTTTGGTCAACGAACTTTTGCATAATACCAACAAGTTGTAGGTAACCATCGTTTGAAGGAATATCCCACAGTAGCTCGTAGTTATCTTTCAGATTTTCATAATCTGGCACTACTTGCTTTAAGATACCATCTTTACTTGCTTTAACGCTGATATGACCACGTGGTGGCTCAATACCATTTGTTGCGTTAGAGATTTGTGATGATGTCTCTGAAGGCATAAGGGCAGATAGCGTTGAGTTACGCATACCGTGCTCTTGAATGCTTGCACGTAATGAATCCCAATCTAAGTGAAGTGGTTCATTACAGAACTGATCTAGGTCACGTTTGTAAGTATCTGTTGGCATAATGCCTTGAGAATACGTTGTCTCGTTAAATTTAGGACACGCACCGCGCTCTTTTGCTAACTCATTTGATGCTTTCATTAGATAATATTGAATTGCTTCAAATGTTTTGTGAGTTAGTGCGTTTGCGCTGCCATCTGAGTAACGCTTACCATTCTTCGCTAAGTAGTAAGCAAAGTTGATTACACCGATACCTAGCGTACGACGACCCATTGTTGCGTTTTTAGCTGCAGGAACAGGGTAGTCTTGGAAATCAAGTAAGTTATCAAGGGCACGAACAGCAAGTTCAGCAAGCTCTTCTAATTCATCTAATGACTCAATAGCACCTAAGTTAAACGCTGAAAGCGTACATAGTGCAATTTCACCTTCTTCATCCATTACATTGCTTAGCGGCTTAGTCGGTAATGCAATCTCTAAACATAAGTTAGATTGACGAATTGGCGCCACAGTCGAGATGAACGGGCTGTGCGTATTACAGTGGTCAACGTTTTGTAAGTAGATACGACCTGTGCTCGCACGCTCTTGTGCGAACATTGAGAATAACTCAATCGCTTTAATACGCTTTTTACGAATAGACTCATCTTGTTCGTACTTAACATATAGCTCATCAAATTTGGCTTGATCTTCAAAGAACGCATCGTATAAACCCGGTACATCTGACGGGCTAAATAATGTGATGTAATCGTCTTTGATTAAACGGCTATACATTAATTTGTTGAACTGTACACCGTAGTCAAGGTGACGAACACGGTTGTCTTCAACACCACGGTTATTCTTAAGCACAAGTAAGTTTTCAACTTCTAAGTGCCATAGTGGGTAGAATAGGGTTGCTGCGCCGCCACGTACACCACCTTGAGAACAGCTTTTAACTGCTGTTTGGAAGTGTTTATAAAACGGGATACAGCCAGTGTGGTACGCTTCGCCGTTACGAATTGGGCTACCTAGCGCACGAATGCGACCGGCATTGATACCAATACCTGCACGTTGTGAAACATACTTAACAATCGCAGACGATGTTGCATTGATAGAATCTAGGCTATCACCACATTCAATTAATACACATGAACTGAACTGACGTGTTGGTGTACGCACACCTGCCATAATTGGTGTTGGTAATGAAATCTTGAATGTCGATACTGCATCGTAAAAACGCTTGATGTAATCAAGACGTGTCTCTTTTGGATAATCAGAGAATAAGCTTGCAGCCACTAAGATATATAAAAACTGTGCACTTTCGTAAATTTCGCCAGTAACACGGTTTTGAACTAAATACTTACCTTCAAGTTGCTTAACAGCAGCGTAGCTGAAGTTTAAGTCACGGTTGTGATCGATGTAAGCATCTAACTCGTCAATTTCTTGCTCGGTATAATCAACTAATAGGTGTTGATCATAACGCTTGTCTTCAACTAATTTCGTGATGTGATCGTATAAGCGTGGTGGCTCAAATTGGCCATATGCTTTTTTACGTAAATGGAATACAGCTAAGCGAGCAGCAAGGTACTGGTAATCAGGCGTATCTTTAGAGATCTGATCAGCTGCAGCTTTGATGATTGTTTCATGAATGTCATCGGTGCGAATGCCGTCATAAAATTGAATATGAGATTTTAATTCAACTTGTGAGACAGACACATTATCAAGACCTTCTGCGGCCCAAGCGATCACGCGATGGATCTTATCTAGATCAAGTGACTCTTTACGGCCGTCACGTTTGCTTACAGATAGCTGTTGGTTCATAGTTTTGCCTGTATTCCTTGGGAAATTATAGTTGTAAAGACAAAGGTATTCTTTATGTAATTATTATTATTAAACACCAGAGAACTAATTGAATAACATTTAGCCACAATATCTGGTGTTGTTTAAATTGCAGATCACAAGATAGTGTGGTCTGCGCTGTTTTGCAAGGGATAGAATTGCCCCATTTTGTGGATAACTATTGGATAAACGCTTTGTGTTAGTAACCATTAACCTTTGAACATTCATAGACGACGAAATTTGTAGAAATCAACAAAAGATCCAGAAAATTTACCGTAATTAAAAATAAATTTTGACTGTTTTTTTTATCATCAAAGAATGTTCAAAAGTAAATCAGATCACAATATATGGTGTTTTAGATATTAAATAACACTATATATGGTTAAAGCCATCAATTGGCGAGTGCCAATTAAAATCCGCTTGCCAGCCAAGCGCAGCGTCTAGACTGGGTATGTAACCCCATAACGCCGTGGCGCTGTACATATTCGCAGCCTTTGCCGCTTGAATATCACGCTCAGCATCACCGATATATAAACAACGGCTCGGATCAACCTCTAAGATTTCAGCGGTATGGAGAAGTGGATCCGGCGATGGTTTTGCCACAGCTAATGTATCACCACTGACAACAGCCTGGGCATTACTTAATGACGGGATTGCTTGCACTAAAGGTTCAGTTAAAAAGCCGGGCTTATTGGTCATAATGCCCCACTTAATATTGTTTTGTTTAAGCGCAATTAAAAGCTGCTCGATGCCAGTGAAGCATTTACTGTGTACAGCGATATCTTCGGCATAGTAATCCAGAAGCTGTTGGCGTAAAGCAAGTTGTTCAAGTTCAGGCCATTTATCACCAAAGCCGGCTTCTAATAATGCATTAGCGCCATTAGATGCAGCAGGGCGGTATATATGTTCAGCAACAGGGGCCACATTGGCATCTGCTAACACACGGTTTAATGCGCCACCTAAATCATCTGCGGTATCGAGTAGTGTGCCATCTAAATCAAAAATAAAGGCATCAAAATCGATAGAGGGTGTTTGCACACCACTCATTAGGCTAGTTTCTCAAAGTGCAGGATGTAATTAACACTTACATCATCATTTAAGCTGTATTGCTTTGAAAATGGGTTGTAGTTAAGGCCAGTACTGGCTCTTACTTTTAGACCCGCTTCTTCAGCCCACGCAATAAGTTGTGCTGGTTTGATAAACTTTTTGTGGTCATGGGTACCTTCAGGCACCATTTTTAATAGCTTTTCAGCACCTACGATGGCAAACAAATAGGCTTTTGGTGTTTTATTTAGTGTTGAGAAAAACACATCGGCACCCGGTTTAGCAAGCTCAGCGACAGCGCGGATAATAGAAGCTGGATCTGGAACATGCTCAAGCATTTCCATACAGGTCACAACATCAAAGCGAGCAGGCTGCTCAGCAGCAAATTGTTCTGCAGGTACCTTTATATAGTCAACAGGCACGCCTGTTTCTAAACTATGTAATTTAGCAACGGTTAAAGGCTCTTGGCCCATATCGATGCCGGTTACTTTTGCGCCCATACGCGCCATACTTTCACTTAAAATGCCGCCACCACAGCCAACATCTAAAGTTTCCTTATCAAATAAGCCGCCCACTTTATCAGCGACAAAATCCAAACGCAGAGGATTTATTTCATGAAGGGGTTTGAACTCTCCGTCGCGGTCCCACCAACGTTCAGCGATGGCTTCAAACTTTGCAATTTCTGCATTATCTACATTTTGATGCTCGGTCATAAAAAACTTCCTCGTTAATCTGAGGCCATTATATAGGGGGAAATTAATAAATCGCAAAGATTTAGCGCCTGTAAATCTAAATAAATTGTGATAGCATGGTCTGGAAATAATAACTAAAGCTCTTAAGACGGCGGTTTGCCTCTTAATGAGTCAATACTGAAGGAATGTGAAATCAAATGACTGATCTCGCCAATGAAATTCTGCCAGTCAATATTGAAGATGAATTAAAAAATTCCTACCTAGATTATGCAATGAGTGTAATCGTAGGACGTGCATTGCCAGACGTACGTGACGGCTTAAAGCCAGTTCACCGCCGCGTTTTATTCGCAATGAACGAACTCAATAATGATTGGAATAAACCTTACAAGAAATCAGCACGTGTTGTTGGTGATGTAATCGGTAAATACCACCCACATGGCGACAGCGCGGTATATGACACCATCGTTCGTATGGCGCAGCCTTTCTCATTACGCTATATGCTTGTTGACGGCCAAGGTAACTTTGGTTCTGTTGACGGTGACTCTGCGGCAGCAATGCGTTATACGGAAGTCCGTATGGCGAAAATGTCACATGAATTATTAGCTGACTTAGAAAAAGAAACGGTTGATTACGTACCTAACTACGACGGTACTGAGCAAATTCCTGACGTATTACCTACAAAAGTACCTAACTTACTAGTAAACGGTTCTTCAGGTATCGCGGTTGGTATGGCAACGAACATTCCGCCTCATAACTTAACAGAAGTTATCAATGGCTGTTTAGCGCTTATTCAAAACCCTGATATGTCAATTGCTGATCTTATTGAATATATCCCAGGTCCGGATTTCCCGACTGCGGCGATTATCAATGGTAAAAAAGGCATTGAGCAAGCGTACCTAACAGGTCGTGGTAAGGTATATATCCGTGCTCGTGCTGAAATCGAAGTTGACGAAAAAACCGGTCGTGAAACAATCATCGTTCACGAAATCCCTTATCAAGTTAACAAAGCACGTCTTATCGAAAAGATCGCAGAGCTTGTTAAAGATAAGAAGATTGAAGGTATTAGCGCACTACGTGACGAATCTGATAAAGACGGTATGCGTATCGTTATCGAAATCAAACGTGGTGATGTTGGTGAAGTAATCTTAAACAACCTATATGCACAAACTCAGTTACAAACTGTGTTTGGTATGAACATGGTTGCACTTGATAACAACCAACCTAAGTGTTTCAACTTAAAAGAAATGCTTGAAGCGTTTATCATTCACCGCCGCGAAGTGGTAACACGTCGTACAGTATTTGATTTACGTAAAGCCCGTGACCGCGCTCACACGCTTGAAGGCTTAGCAATTGCCCTTGCGAATATCGACCCTATTATCGAACTTATTCGTAAGTCACCGACACCAGCAGAAGCAAAAGCTGCATTAACAGCACGTTCTTGGGAACTAGGTACTGTTAAAGCAATGCTTGAAAAAGCAGGTGAAGATAACGTAGCACGTCCTGATTGGTTAGCCGCTGATCTAGGTATCCGTGACGGTCAGTACTATTTATCTGAGCAACAAGCACAAGCTATTCTAGACCTACGTTTACACAAATTAACGGGTCTTGAGCACGAGAAGATCTTAGACGAGTACCAAACACTTCTAGATCTAATTGCTGAGCTTTTACACATTCTTTCAAGCCCAGAGCGTCTAATGGAAGTTATCCGCGACGAGCTAGTAGAAATCAAAGAGCAATATGGTGACGAACGTCGTACTGAAATCAGTGCAGCTGCTCACGATATTAGCCTTGAAGACCTAATCAATGAAGAAGACGTTGTTGTAACGCTTTCTCACGAAGGTTACGTTAAGTATCAACCATTAACTGACTACGAAGCACAGCGTCGTGGTGGTAAAGGTAAATCAGCAACGAAGATGAAAGATGAAGACTTCATCGAACGTCTATTAGTTGCCAATACTCACGATACAATTCTGTGCTTCTCAACGGCAGGTCGTTTATATTGGTTGAAAGTATATCAATTACCATTAGCAAGCCGTGCAGCGCGTGGTAAGCCAATTGTTAACTTATTACCACTTGAAGCTGATGAGCGTATCACTGCTATCTTACCAGTACGCGAGTACGAAGAAGATAAATACATCTTCATGGCAACAGCGTTTGGTACAGTTAAGAAAACACCACTGACTGCATACAGCCGTCAACGTGCAAGCGGCATCATCGCGGTTAACCTAAATGAAGGCGATAGCCTAATTGGTGTTGATATCACTGATGGCACGAATGAAATCATGCTATTCACTGATGCTGGTAAAGTTGTTCGCTTTAAAGAAGCAGAAGAATCAGAAGTTGTTGATGAAAACGGTAACCCAGTTCTAGATGAAAATGGTAACCCAGAAATCCGCTTCAAAGGTGTACGTCCAATGGGCCGTACAGCAACAGGTGTTCGTGGTATTAAGATGGCTGACGACCAACGCGTTGTGTCGTTAATCGTACCTAAGTCAGATGGCGCAATCTTAACTGTGACAGAAAACGGTTATGGTAAGCGTACTGCACTTGAAGATTACCCATCGAAGAGCCGTGCAACACAAGGTGTTGTATCAATCAAAGTAAGCGAGCGTAATGGCGCTGTGGTTGGTGCAGTACAAGTTGACGAAAACGACGAAATCATGATCATCTCTAATCGCGGTACACTTGTACGTACGCGTGTAAACGAGGTTTCTACGGTTGGTCGTAATACTCAGGGCGTTATTTTGATACGAACTATTGACGAAGAGCAAGTAGTTGGTTTACAACGTATCGAAGAAATCGAAGTTGATGAGCTAGAAGCCATCGAAGGCGAGGCCGTTGAAGTAGTCGATACAAATACTGAAGAAACGGGTGATAACCCACCTTCAGAATAACATTGATTTAAAAAGCGGCTTCGGCCGCTTTTTTTATCCGCACTATAATTACTGGAATGAGGCAAAGTAATGACTAAATATAATTTTTGTGCAGGACCGGCAATGTTACCGCCGGCAGTTATGCAAAAAGCACAAAAAGAGTTTATTGATTGGCAAGGTTTAGGTGTTTCTGTGATGGAAATCAGCCATCGCAGCAGTGACTTTTTAGCGCTAACCGCCAAATGTGAAGCAAGCTTACGCCGCTTAATGAATATTAGCGATGAGTTTGAAGTGTTATTTATGCACGGTGGTGGCCGTGGTCAATTTAGTGCGGTTCCTTTGAACCTTCATCTTGATGGTAAGCCTGCTGTGTACTGTGAAAACGGTGTATGGTCAAAAGGTGCCACTGAAGAAGCTGCAAAATTCACGACTGTTCAAAGCATTAATGTACGTGATGATGAACAGCAAAATGGCCAGTTTTCTATTAAACCAGCGAGTAGCTGGGAATTACCTGCGGATGCGTCATACATTCACTATTGCCCGAATGAAACCGTCGACGGCATAGAAATTTTTGAAGTACCTTCACACCCATCTGCACCGATTGTGGCTGATATGTCTTCAACTATCTTATCGCGCGAGTTTGACGTAAATCAGTTCGATCTAATTTACGCGGGTGCACAAAAAAATATCGGCCCGTCTGGTTTATCGATTGTTATTGTTCGTAAAACGCTCCTTGAGCGTGAAGGTCTTGCAAAGCCGGGCATACTTGATTACGCCTTAGAAGCAAAACAAGGCAGCATGTATAACACACCACCGACATTTGCGTGGTACTTAGCTGCTGAAGTGTTCGAATGGCTTGAAGCAAACGGTGGCGTTAAAGCGATGGAAGAGCAAAACATCGCAAAAGCAGAACTACTTTATAACTTTATTGATAGTTCAGCGTTTTATAGCAATAAAGTTGCTAAACATTGCCGTTCACGTATGAACGTGCCGTTTTGGCTAAATGATGAATCACTGAATGATAAATTCATTAGTGAATCAAAAGAAGCTGGCCTATTAGCCCTTGAAGGCCACCGCATTGTGGGTGGCATGCGTGCGAGTATCTACAATGCGATGCCGCTTGAAGGTGTTCAAGCGTTGGTTGATTTTATGGATAAATTCGCCAAGGAGAACAGCTAATTATGGAACAGCTTCGTCTTGAACCTATCTCTAAAGTAAATGGCAGTGTGACACTGCCTGGCTCAAAAAGCTTATCAAACCGTATCTTGTTACTAGCCGCACTGGCAGAGGGTACAACGGTTGTTGAAAACCTACTAGACAGTGATGATATTCGCCACATGCTAGGTGCGTTAAAACTGCTAGGTGTGAATGTTACGTTAAATGAAGACAAAACAGTGGCAACTGTAGAAGGTGTTGCTGGTCAATTCAAAACGCCAAGTGAGCCACTGTTCTTAGGTAATGCTGGTACGGCTTATCGTCCTCTTACTGCGGTGTTAGCGGCGGTAGAAGGCGAATACCAGCTAGTGGGTGAGCCACGTATGGAAGAGCGCCCAATCGGCCATTTGGTTGATGCTCTGCAAGCACTTGGCGGTGATGTTGAATACCTTAAACATAAAGACTATCCACCACTGGCCATTAAAGGCGGCAAAATCAATGGTGGACAAGTTGAAATTGATGGCAGTATTTCAAGTCAGTTCTTAACTGCACTATTAATGGCAGCGCCACTATTTAATGGTGACACAGAAATTACCATTAAGGGCACGCTGGTATCAAAGCCTTACATTGATATTACCCTTGATGTAATGGAGCGTTTTGGTGTGACAGTAAGCCATGATAACTACCAAACGTTTTACGTAAAAGGCTGTCAGCAGTACCAAGCACTTGAGCGTATTATGGTTGAAGGCGATGCTTCAAGCGCCTCTTATTTTGTTGCGGCGGCTGCAATAGCGGGCGGCGAAATAGAAATTAATGGGGTAGGTGCGGCATCTGTTCAAGGTGACATTGGTTTTGCCAAAGTGATGGAACAAGTGGGCGCTAAAATTGATTGGTACGATGAAAAGCTGGTGGTTCGTAAAGGCGAGCTCAACGCAGTGGATATTGATGCTAATGCAATTCCTGATGCGGCAATGACGCTGGCCACTGTTGCGTTATTCGCAAAAGGTAAAACAGCAATTCGTAACATTTATAACTGGCGCGTAAAAGAAACAGATCGCTTGTATGCCATGGCGACTGAGCTTCGTAAAGTCGGCGCAGAGGTTGTTGAAGGGGAAGATTTCATCGAAATTACACCACCTGAGACATTCAACGATGTCGCGATTGACACCTATAACGATCACCGCATTGCCATGTGTTTTGCAATGGTTGCCGTTGGCGGAAAGCCAATAACCATTAACGATCCTAAGTGTACATACAAAACTTTTCCAACGTTTTTCAAAGTACTAGAGTCTGTCTCAAGTCAATAAAACAGAAGAAAATATAAAAAGTTACATTCTAAATGCGGATCTATTTCAAGAACTGGCGTATAATGTCGCGGTTTTATTTTGGTGTGCATTGCAGGAGGTTATAAATGCAGGCGTTATCAATGCCCGTAATCACCATCGATGGCCCAAGTGGTTCAGGTAAAGGAACTGTTTGTCGCTTGTTAGCCGAGAAATTAGGTTGGGATGTATTAGACAGCGGTGCGATTTATCGTGTGCTGTCACTTGCAGCGCTTCATCATCAAATTGAATTAGATAATGAAGATGCGCTAGTGCCGCTAGCTGCAAACTTAGATGTACAGTTTTTGGTCGATAGCCAAACGCACACATCTAAAATTGTCTTGGAAGGCGAAGACGTCACAACCACAATTCGTAACGAAGAAGTCGGTGCTGCGGCATCTAAAATTGCTGCATTACCACGGGTGAGAGAAGCATTATTACGTCGTCAACGTGCGTTTCGTACTGAGAGCGGCCTAATTGCCGATGGTCGTGATATGGGCACGGTTGTGTTCCCAGATGCACCATTAAAGATTTATTTAACCGCAACGGCTGAAGAGCGTGCTCGTCGTCGCTTTGCTGAGTTGAACGAACGCGGTCTTGATGTTACACTAAGTGGTCTACTAGAGGACATAAAAGCTCGCGATCACCGTGATATGACACGTGAAGTTGCGCCGCTTGTTCCTGCAGAAGACGCAATTGAAATCGATACTAGCGAGTTCAATGCATTGCAAGTGTTTGATAAAGTTGTAACTTTAATCGACGAAGCCGTACTTGCAGGTAAGCTTCCAAAAGCTAAAAAGTAATTTATTAAGGTGCCGGCAGGAAGCCAGTGCTATTTTAACAACCCCATGCAGCATGGTTGCTAATTGGTTATTTAATTATTTAGAGACGTATAATGTCAGAAAATTTTGCGCAGTTATTTGAAGAAAGCCTAAAGGGTTTTGAAGCAGAGCAAGGCTCTATCGTTAAAGGTACAGTTATCTCAATCGAGAACAACATCGTACTTGTTGATGCTGGTCTTAAATCTGAGAGTGCAATCCCTGCTGAGCAATTCAAAAATGCTGCTGGTGAACTAGAAGTTGCTGTTGGCGACGAAGTAGATGTAGCTTTAGACGCAATCGAAGACGGTTTCGGTGAAACTATCCTTTCTCGTGAGAAAGCGAAGCGTCACGAAGCGTGGATCCGCTTAGAAAAAGCATGTGAAGAGCAAGAGACTGTTACTGGTGTTATCAACGGTAAAGTTAAAGGCGGTTTCACTGTTGAAGTTGATTCAATCCGTGCATTCTTACCTGGTTCACTTGTTGATGTTCGTCCAGTACGTGACACAACTCACCTTGAAGGTAAAGAGCTTGAGTTCAAAGTAATCAAGCTTGACCAAAAACGTAACAACGTTGTTGTTTCTCGCCGTGCAGTTATCGAATCAGAAAACTCACAAGAGCGCGAAGAGCTTCTTGCTAACCTTGTTGAAGGTCAAGAAGTTAAAGGTATCGTTAAGAACCTTACTGACTACGGTGCGTTCGTTGACCTTGGTGGTGTTGACGGTCTACTACACATCACAGACATGGCGTGGAAGCGTGTTAAGCACCCTTCAGAAATCGTTAATGTTGGCGACGAAATCGCAGTTAAAGTTCTTAAATTCGACAAAGATAAAACTCGTGTATCTCTAGGTCTTAAACAACTTGGCGAAGATCCATGGGCAGCTATCGCTGGTCGTTACCCAGAAGGTTCTAAGCTTTCTGGTCGTGTAACTAACCTTACTGACTACGGTTGTTTCGTTGAAATCGAAGAAGGCGTAGAAGGTCTAGTACACGTTTCTGAAATGGATTGGACTAACAAGAACATCCACCCTTCAAAAGTTGTTTCACTAGGTGACACTGTTGAAGTTATGGTTCTTGAAATCGACGAAGAGCGTCGTCGTATTTCTCTTGGTCTTAAGCAATGTATTGCTAACCCATGGCAAGAATTTGCTCGTCTACAAAACAAAGGCGACCAAGTTACTGGTAAGATCAAATCAATCACTGACTTCGGTATCTTCATCGGTCTTGAAGGCGGTATTGACGGTCTTGTTCACCTTTCAGACATTTCTTGGAACACGCCAGGCGAAGAAGCTGTACGTGAATTCAAGAAAGGCGACGAAATCACTGCTATCGTATTACAAGTTGACCCAGAGCGTGAGCGTATCTCTCTAGGCGTTAAACAAATCGAAGCTGACCCATTCAATAACTACCTGGACGCAAACAAAAAAGGTGCTATTGTTAAAGGTAAAGTGACTGAAGTTGATGCGAAAGGCGCAACTGTTGAGCTAATCGAAGGCGTTGAAGGTTACATCCGTGTAGCTGATATCGCTCAAGAGCGCGTTGAAGATGCTACTACTGTAGTTTCTGTAGGCGACGAAATCGAAGCGAAATACGTTGGTGTTGATCGTAAGAACCGCACTTTAAGCTTATCTGTTAAAGCTCTTTTCGAAGCAGAAGAGAAAGAAGTACTAGAGAAGCTTAAGAAAGAAGAGCCAGCGTTCGAAAACGCTATGGCTGCAGCATTCAAAAATGCTCAAAAAGACTAATATCTAGTCTTTTAAAATTGGAAGGGCAGTTTTGCCCTTCCTTTACCACTCTTTAAGGAAACGCTATGACTAAGTCAGAATTGATAGAACAACTTGCCGAGCAACACGCACACATCCCTGTGAAAGATGTTGAAAATGCCGTTAAAGAAATTCTTGAACAAATGGCCGGCTCATTATCTAGCTCAGATCGCATCGAGATCCGTGGCTTTGGAAGTTTCTCATTGCATTATCGTTCTCCTCGCACAGGTCGTAATCCAAAGACTGGCGAAACAGTTGAGTTAGACGGTAAGCACGTACCACATTTTAAACCAGGTAAAGAATTACGTGACCGCGTAAATGCGAGTATTGCCTAGTTTTATACAGGAGTAGTTACTTGTTTAGGGTATTAAAAATCGTATTGATTGCGCTGTGTTTATTTATTGCGTTTGTACTTGGTTCACAGAATCCACAATTGGTGCAAATCAATTATTTAATCGCGAGTAATACATTGCCCCTAGCTGTTGTAATAAGTATCTGCTTTATTTTAGGTGTCGCAATTGGTTGTTTTATAAGCTTTACACTGTTTTCTCAGTTAAAGTGGCAAAATTATCGTTTAAAAAAGAAATTAGCGCCTGAAAAAAACAATAAAAAGCTTGTTGCTAATAAAGACACCTAATCATGATTGAGCTTCTGTTTTTACTTTTACCCGTTGCAGCCGGTTACGGTTGGATAATGGGTAAAAACAGCGCTAAAAACCAAGCTCATCAGCTTAATCGCCAAATTACCTCTGAATATTCTAAAGGCCTTAAATTTCTCTTAGACAGAGAAGAAGACCAAGGCTTAGAACACCTTATTAATCTACTCGAAGTTGCTGCTGATTCTGTTGAACACTATTCAACGCTAGCCACTATGTTCCGCCGCCGTGGCGAACTTGACCGTGCTATTAAAATTCATGAGCTGCTATTAAAGCACCCAAGTCTTGATGAGCAACAAGCTGCAACCAGCCGCTTAGAACTTGCTGAAGATTACATTATGGCAGGCTTGTTAGATGGTGCAGAAGAGCATTTAGTATGGCTTGTTAAGGCAGGCTATAAAGAAGCGTTAGAGCCTATTATTAATCTTTATTCACAAACCCGTGAATGGGAAAAGGGCATTAACATGTACGAGGCCCACAGTGAGTTGTTCACTAAACCTCAGCATGTAAAAGCGATTGCAAATTTTTATTGTGAAGCAGCCTTACAAGATAACGATACGCAAATTATGCGTAAAGCTATTAGCTTAAACCACAAAGCTATTCGCCCTTTGTATGAGCTTGGCCACAGCGCTTTTACTAAAGAAGATTATGTAAAAGCAATTTACTATTGGCGTGAGCTGATTAGCCAGTTCACGTTTTTTGCGCCAGTATTTATTGAAGAATTAGCACTGAGCTATCAAAAGCTTAATTTAACGCATCAGTTTTACGAATTACTCAATGAACTGCTCGATAAAGGTGGCGTATTAATAAAAATAAAACACTGCCAAGCTTTACTTGAGCAAGGCCATATCGAGCAAGCAATCAAATTTTTAACGGATAGTTTAAAGCGTCATCCGACTATTCGTGGCTTTAGCTTTTTATTACAGCTACTTGCCAAACAAAACAACGATATTAAAGATGTACTCGATCAAATTGATAAGCTAGTAACGTCTTATATCGCAACCAAACCTGATTTTCAGTGCCAACACTGTGGCTTTACCAGTCATACCATTTATTGGGTATGTCCATCTTGTAAGCACTGGGAAACAATTGTTCCAAGCCGTGGCATAGACGGTTTTTAATTCATATTAGTCCATTAGTTTTTAGGAAAGTTATGTCTGTCGAAGATTCAAAAAAAGTATTAATTGCCCTTGATTATGATGATCAACAAACAGCTCTTGCGTTTGTAAAGCAATTATCGCCTGATACGTGTCGCCTTAAAGTAGGCAAAGAAATGTTCACGTATTTCGGTCCTAGCTTTGTTAAGGAACTAATCGACTTAGGTTTTGATGTATTCTTAGACCTAAAATTTCACGATATTCCAAACACAGTAGCTAAAGCTGTAACCGCAGCTGCAAAAATGGGTGTATGGATGGTTAACGTGCATGCCTCTGGCGGCGTTGAAATGATGACTAAAGCAAAACAAGCTTTAGAGCAGTTTGGTGATGATGCTCCATTACTGATTGCAGTAACTGTACTAACTAGTATGGATGCCGCTGAGCTTACTCGTTTAGGTGTAGATAAAACACCAGAAGAGCAAGTAATTTACCTAGCAAATCTTGCTAAAGAATCAGGCCTTGACGGGGTAGTGTGCTCAGCACAAGAAGCGAAAAAGCTAAAAGCAGAACTCGGCGCAGACTTTAAACTGGTTACCCCTGGTATTCGCCCAGCAGGCAGCGATGCAGGTGACCAAAAGCGCATCATGACACCAAAACAAGCCGTTGAAGATGGCAGCGACTATTTAGTTGTAGGCCGCCCAATCACCCAATCGGCAGATCCAGTTGCAACACTAAAAGAAATTAACGACTCACTAAAATAACCTCGTTATTTTTAAATAGTCTTAAAGAGCATTGTAGGCACGGTTTATATCGCGCTAGATACAATGCTCTTTTTGTTTTTTTGGCAAGCTCACAATACTTAATCAGGTGAATTCCCTAGAACTCTAGCGATCAAAAAGTGTTTATTAGGATTGGCAAAATATCATATTTAATCAATTGCTAAACAGCTCTTTTCATATATATCAATGAAAGTGAACGTTGCGATCTGATTACTTTTATAATTTTATTTTGATGTCTTAAAAAACTTCGTGGTAGTAATCATTTAGGGAATTTGTTAAAAATATAGAAACCAGATAATTGGCGTTAAGTCTGCAAAGTATGCGCGATGAACGCACCATTTAAATGTTAGGTTTCTATGGATAAAGTATACCTGCTAGAGCATTTGCACATAATTTCTGAAAACAATGAATGTGTAAAGACAATCGGGATTTATGCTTCTGAGCAAGAGGCAATTGCTGCTGTTGGAAGGCTAAAAGAGCAACCTGGGTTTAGTGATTTTCCAAATATTAACCCCGCTGCTTGTGACGAAAGTGGTTTCTATATATCGTGTTACCCACTTGGTAAAGATTATTGGGCTGAAGGTTTCGTAATAATCGACACCTAACACATATCAACATGCTGAATGCTTAGTTCAAGTAAGCATAACGATTCTTTTTTGCTGCTTTAAGTAGCTAATTTTTCTTTTATTATTTTAAAAACCTGTTTATCTTTGATATGTCTGTTAGCCGTTAAAATATTTTCGGCAAACACATATTGAGGGTCTCTTTCTTGATTTCATTAAAACTAAATATCAGAAGGTTATGTGATTTATTATAGATGAATTAAATCGCCAAAAATAGAAGCATTATGAGTAACTGGAAACCTATCACAAAACCTCATTTAGAAGGCATTATAGAAATTGCTGAGTTCAACATGTCTTTTGTAGAAAGAAACCTGTGGAACCAAATTAAACTAAACGAGCTTGAAAAATGGACTCAGTATCCATTTGGTGAAGAGGGCAATGGCTTTTGGGTTGTCGCAATAATTGGTAAGCGATGTCTTTATTATAATGATATAGAAGACGGGTTCAACTTAAGTAACTTCGAAGTTTGGGGTGAGATTGCTGACTATTATTCTAATCAAACTGATCTTTTAAGCTTCTTACAATCTGTATTCTTTAGAGGTATTTAAAAGCAAGTTAGCAAGTTAATATTAGAAGGAGGAATGCGGTATGCTATGTCTCGTGCCACATTATTTTTAGTCTATAGCTGTAAATTTTCTTCAATTATAAAATTGCTTCAAGGTTATTCGTAAGGAAAATATTAGGACATGGAAAAATTTGTACTCGCAATTTTAGTAATCCCACTGCTTATTGGGTTTGTAATTTTTTCTGTCAATTCAGTCTCTGAATTTAGAAAATCATTAGAAAATTGTTCTCATCCATTGTTCGTTAGTTGTTTCCCGTTTTTATTTCTAACTAATAACTTCTTCAATTCAATTGCGATTTCACATAAAAAAGAGGCTTTTAAAAACCTAGGACTGGCTTTATTGTGCTGGCTAACCGCAGCTGTTATTTTGTATGTTGCCCATCAATTCCAATATGTATAAGAAGCAAATGTATAGCGGTGGACTTGAATTAACTCTTTGTTTGATTGAGATATTACTTATTATTATGTGTTTGTTATTAGTGACTCTTTTGGTATAAAAAGCTATGTACCTTTAAGTGTTTATGAACAATAAGTTGCAATTGATGAAGAGCATCAGCTTTACCTTGAGCTTTCTATTTTATTTCTAGCTTAAGCTAATTATCTGTTGCTAAGGATTATTTTGAGTAACTATCTATTTTTATTAGTTTCATTTACTTGTTTAGCTATACAAGGAAATGAATCGCCTGAAACTGTTTGGGCTTATTCACCAAAGCATTTTAAGTGTAGCCCTAATGAAATTAGCGTAAACGGTAGCGTCTCTATTATGTTTGGTGAGAACTCATTTAAAGAGCTAGCTATTTATCGTGAACCTGATAGCACATGGTTATTTTTGGTTGTTGATAGTGCTCCAAAAGAAATGAAAAGTTTAATGTCTACTTCTCAGCTTAAAGCTACAAGTTTAGTCAGCTTAACCCCCGAAACCATGGGTTTTCGCTGGGAAGCTGATGGTTTTAATGAGATTCTTTTCACAGTTCCCGGTAAATACACTTTATATAATAGTGATAATTTAGAAAGCGAAATGGGTGGTTATAAATGCGATATTGTTATTACCCGAAGCTGATTTTCTAAACTACAAGGTATGATATGTGGAGTGAAATCGATAACGGAGAAACCATAGGAACGATAGGTCTGAAAGTGGTTAAATAATTAAAGACGAGGAGCATTCAAAAGGTGCTCGCCTAACTTTTGAAAAAGATAGTGTTAATGCACCATACACCTTAACAAGTGGGGTTTACGATTGCTTCTTTCATACAACTCAGTTATCAAACATAAAAGAGGGGATTAGTGAATTTGAAGCAATGAAAGCTGAAATATCAGAGTTCGTTAATAAAGAAACATCAACTGATGAAGAACATGATTGGATTTTAGCGTTTGTTGGTAGAAATAAATAACTATCAATTAATTATAAAGTAGAAATTAAACAGGTATAGCTTTATCGACAAACACTTTGTGTAAATATTAATACCTAATAGTAGCCTTTAACAGACAGTACAAAATAAGCTATGGAAAAATTTGAAGAAGAGCTAACAAACTACATTCACGATTTGTTTCTAGAGAATGAATTCTTACAATGGAGAAAAGGGCTTAAGCAATATTCAGAAGGCCAGTGGCACTCGCTAATCGTAAAGTTAGCTAACGCCAATGCACCGATAGATAAGTTAATGTACTTCGGTGAAAAAATTTATTCTCAATTAGTTTTCAATTATGTTAAAGCTCCGGATTACAAAGAATCTAGAATGTTAATGATCCAGTTTACTGTCACAGGGAGCCTATGGCACTGTTTGGTATGGCATTGTCCAGAACGAAATTAAAACGCTTATTAAATCACTCAACCTATACGCTTACTATTCTGACGCTAAGAAAGAACAGTCAAAATGTTTTTTAAATTGGGGATAGAAATTACAAATAGAGTTAGTTCAAAGAGAATGTTGTAAGCATTTATGTGTAGTTTATGCTCTTATTGAAGTATATAAACCATTATAATCTCTTAAGTAAAGGATTTAATTAATGGAAATCAAACTAGGTCATGGAATCGACACAATTCAATTTGGTCTTACAGAGACGCAAGCTGTTTCTGCGTTAGGTGTACCTGATAAGATATTTTTCACCGATTCAGAAAATAAGCGATTGCAGTTTAACCAGCTTTTAATAGAGCTGACTTTTGAAATTGACAATGATAATCGTCTTGGCTGGATCGAAGTTTACAATAAAAGTGCAGCTTTGTTTGGTTATCAACTTATAGGTAAGCCAATGGCCGAAGTTTTATCAATTATTAAGACCGAACTAGACTCTGAACCTTCTGTTGATGATTATGGCTCGTTTGTATCTGTAACGTTTGAAAAAGAATGGCTAGAACTTCAATTTCATTTTAATAACCTCACAAACATTAATTTTGGTGTTTTGTATAGCGATAACGATCAGCCTATATGGCCAACAACACCACAAGGATGCATTTAACAGCGAGTATAAAACCTTGTATGTTCAGATTAATTTAGGTTTACTATTAAATTTAATTAACTCAAACGTAAATTACATAGTTATTGAAACTAAAAAAAGAGTAAAGCTTTCACTTTACTCTTTCAGATAATTCATTATCTTGTTAACTCGCAACTCGCAACTCGCAACTCGCAACTCGCAACTCGCAACTCGCAACTCGCAACTCGCAACTCGCAACTCGCAACTCGCAACTCGCAACTCGCAACTCGCAACTCGCAACTCGCAACTCGCAACTTACTTCAATCTAATCGACGTTGCTTCAATCTCGATTAAACCTTGCTTAAACAAACCGCCAATGGCTTTTTTGTAGTTTGCTTTACTGGTTGAGAAAGTTTTTTTAATTGCTTCTGGGTCTGACTTATCACCTAGGTGAAGTACGCCGCCTTCGGCTTTTAATTTAGCTAATATTTTTTCGCCTAAGTCGTTCACTTTGCCCATACCTGGCTTTTCAAGTAATACGTCGATTTTGCCGTCTTCACGTACTTTTTGAATAAAGCCTTTTAAGCGCTGGCCAACAAATAGCTTTTTAAATACGGTGTTGTAGTAAACAACGCCAATGTGGGCTTCGTTCACGAGTACTTTGTAGCCAAGGTCTGTTTTACCGGCAACGATTAAGTCAACTTCTTCCATTACTGAGTAAGTTGGTTCATCTTTTGATAAAAACTTATTAAAGTTGCTCGATGCACAAATACGTTGGCTGGCGTTATCGAGGTATAAACGTACAAGATACGAAAAGCCGTCTTTCATTTTTGGCTTTTGTTCGTTGTATGGCGCTAGTACGTCTTTTTCGAGGCCCCAATCCATAAACGCACCAGTGCTGTTGATTGCTTTAACACGAAGTAGGGCATATTCGCCCACTTCAGCTAAAGGTTTTTTTGTGGTGCCGGTTGGGTGACCTGCGTGATCTAAGTAAATGAATACTTGCACGCTGTCGCCAGCTTCTAGTTCGTAATCAATTTCTTTGCTTGGTAAGAATACTTCGCCTAAATCACGGCCGTCTAAATAAGCACCTTCGTTAGATATTTCGTTAACGAAAAGGGTTTGTGTGGTTCCTAAAATACTCATTGTTATTCCTGTTCTGGCTTTTTCTTACGGCGCATTGGAGCAAAACCATCTACATCAATTGGTGCTTGAATAGGGGCTTTAGGCTTTTTAGGGGCTGCTTTGCGTTTTGGTTTAGCAGGTTTTGCAGCCACTTTTTTCTCTGCTTTATTCCAAACAGTGTTTGGTTTTTTCTCACGCAGACCTTTAAATTTACCAACAAGGCCGTCAACGGTGAAAAAGCTTAATTCATCATTTAAAAATGCTTTAATTGCTTTATAGCTAGGCCAATCTTTCGGGCCCACTAACGAAATAGCAGTTCCTTTAAAGCCTGCGCGACCAGTACGACCAATACGGTGCACATATTCTTCAGCATGTTTTGGCAGGTCAAAGTTAATTACGTGGGTCACGCTTAATAAATCAAGACCACGTGATGCAACATCAGTGGTGATTAAAATTTTAAAGTTTTCACGGCTAAAGGCATCCATAATTTCAAGGCGCTTAGCCTGTGTTAAGTCACCCGCAAGTGCTTGTGCTTTTAGGCCTTTATCAGATAATAATTGGCTTAAACGCTGAGTATCGGCACGTGTTGCAGTGAAAATAATGCATTGGCCAACATTGTCTTGTTTTACAAAGTGCTCTAGTAGCGCTTCTTTGTGATCTAGATGATCAGCTAAATAAAGCTGCTGGGTAATGTCACTATGCTGCTCGTTAGAGGCACTTAACAGTATTTGTTTTGGTGAACGTAATAAGTTACGCGACAAAGCATCAACTTGGGCATGGTCAAGGGTTGCTGAAAACAATAACGTTTGGCGTAAACGGTGATCAGCAAGCTCGTTGATCATTTTAACTTGATCGGTAAAACCTAAATCTAAAATACGGTCCGCTTCGTCAAAAATTAATAGCTCTAAGCCTGAAAGTTGTAACGAGCGTTGACTTAAGTGATCAGCAATACGCCCCGGTGTGCCTACTACAAAGTGCGGGTCTTTACGAAGTGCTTTGATTTGATCGTTAAAGTTTTCACCACCCAGTATTTTTACTGCACTAATGTTGGTGCCTGCAATTAAAAGTCTTAATTGGCTGTATACTTGGGTTGCTAATTCGCGGGTAGGCGCAACGATCAAAACGCGAGGGTCGCGTTTACTGAGTGCTTTTTGTTTCATTACACGCTGTACAGCAGGTAATAAAAACGCCAGCGTTTTGCCCGATCCTGTTTTTGACTGTGCAAAAATATCATGGCCTGCGATAGCTGTTGGTACCGCGTGAGCTTGAATGTCAGTGGGCTGGGTGATGCCTTGATGCGCAAGTTGTTTTTCGAGGCGTGTATCAATCCCAAGTTCAGTAAAATGCAATGCGTAATCTCCGATGAGCAAAATTTGTAAATCTTGTTCATTATAACGCACTTGCCTCACTAGGAGACAGTAAAAACACAGCTATTTCGCATCAGTTTTTGCAATTATCGCTAATTCGCGTAAAATACGCGCCCTCAATGCGCCGGATTTGCGATTCGGTTAACGCCCCACATGGGTATTTAAAGCAAAAGGTAAAACCATGACTGCTGTTCATAAAGACAATGTAACTAGCGAGCACTTTGTTGTTTGCGCACTTTACAAATTTGTAGCCCTTCCTAATTTTGAAGCGATTCGCCAACCATTACTTAAAGTGATGGAAGACAATGAAGTACGCGGTACTTTGTTACTTGCGGCTGAAGGTATTAACGGTACTGTTTCTGCTAAACGTGAAGGTATCGATAACCTACTTGCATGGTTAGATGCACAACCAAACCTAGACAACATTGTGTCTAAAGAGTCATACGATGATGAATGCCCGTTCTACCGTACTAAGGTAAAACTGAAAAAAGAAATCGTAACTATGGGTGTTGAAGGTATCGACCCACGTGAAGTAGTGGGTACATACGTAAAACCAGCTGATTGGAATGCGTTAATTTCAGATCCTGAAGTGATTCTTATCGATACGCGTAACGATTACGAAATCGAGATCGGTACTTTCCAAAATGCCGTTGATCCAAACACGAAGACATTCCGCGAATTCCCTGCCTGGGCGAAAGAAAACCTAGACCCAGCAAAGCACAAAAAAGTAGCGATGTTCTGTACTGGTGGTATTCGCTGTGAAAAATCAACTGCGTACATGAAAGAGCAAGGCTTTGACGAAGTATTCCACCTTGAAGGCGGTATTCTTAAGTACTTAGAAGAAGTACCAAAAGAAGAAACCATGTGGGAAGGTGAGTGTTTTGTATTTGATAACCGTGTTGCGGTAAATCACGACTTACAAAAAGGTTCTTACGACCAATGTCATGCGTGTCGTATGCCTATCACTGAAGAAGAAAAGCAAAAGCCAGAATACATGGAAGGTGTTTCGTGTCATCACTGTCACGACAGCCTAACAGAAGAGCAACGTGCACGTTTTGCTGAGCGTCAAAAGCAAATCGAATTAGCACAAGCGCGTGGCGAAGGTCACATCGGCAACGAAGCGCAAGAAGTTCTTCGTAAGCGTAAAGAAGCTAAAAAAGCGCAAAAAGAAGCACAGCGCCAACAGTAAATGTTAGCTTTATAAATTGATAGAAACCCCAGCATAGTCTGGGGTTTTTTTATGTCTGTCCGTTTTTGCTACATACAGTTTTTTACACATCTTAAACAGTCTCTAACTGATGTTAGGAATAGTATCTAACTTAAGCTTTTATACTGATGGGATGAGAATAGAATGAATAAATTACTGCTAGGTTTATTATTTTTAGGTGGCTGCGCGACACAAGGGGTAGATAGAGCCGACCAAAATGTGATGATCAAACGCTTTTATGCAAAGGTAACATCAGTAAAACCCGTTAAATTATCATCGAATGTTAAAACGGGTATAGCAGCAGGCTCTGCGATAGGTTTTGTTGATGAATTAGATGGCAACCACGAAGAGATGATTGCAGGCGCCCTTGCTGGAGCACTGGTCGGCGGGATTTTTACTGCAATTGCAGAGGGAAGCAACGATGCCTTTGAATATTCATTACGTTCAGAGCAAGAAGGGAGTTTTACGCTAATTCAAAAGGAACAAGTTGATATTAACTCAGGGTGTGTAGAGGTTACCATTGCAAGCGAAGCACACTTAAAAGGGGTCGATTCATCACATTGTCGTTCTTAATTTGAAAACAAAGGCGATGTATGCATTTATTTCACCTTGGCTAATTGTTTATTAAACGAAGTCATCTTTTTATTGATCACAAAGCTGTTACACTTCGTAACAATTAAAACGATTCTTATTTAGGTGAAATTTTGACAATTGGCAAGTTACATACATGGACTTTAATTGCCTGTATTAGTTGTGTTTCCGTCGCTGAGGCGGCTAATGTAGTTGTAGAATCAGTGTCTGTTGAAAAGTCTAAACAACAGATAAAAGCAGTGGGTAACGCTGAAGCGATCCACTCAGTCACACTTTACCCAGCCGTTGGTGACAGAGTCACCGCTGTTTACTTTAAACCAGGCGATAACGTTGCCAAAGGTGACTTACTATTAGAGCTTGATTCACGTAGACAAAAAGCAGCGTTGATCGAAGCCGAAATTACATTAAAAGATGCTGAGCGCACCATGAAAAGGCTTGAAGAAAGTCACGCCCGTGGTGCGGTGCCACAAAGTGATTTAGATGATGCGAAAACGCTTTATGAGCTTGCAAAAGTCCAGTTAATGCAAGCCCAAACAGAGCGTGAAGACCGCGAAGTTCGTGCTCCTTTTAGTGGTGTTATGGGTTTAACTGACGTCGAAGTAGGCGACAGGATCACAACCCAAACAGCCATTGCCACTATCGATGATATTTCTGAACTTTATATCAATTTTAATGCCCCAGAGGCCGCTATATCAGTGCTTAAACAAAAATCCTCGGTCGAAGTGGTGCCTTGGTTAGGCGATAAAGGGTATACGGCTAAGGTGGCAGAGCTTGATTCGCGTATCAATGCCCAAACCCGCACACTTAGAACAAAAGCCAAACTTGATAATAATGGCCAGCAATTTATGCCGGGTATGAGTTTTCGTGTGCACATAAATATTCTGGGTGAAGAGTTTGCGGTCGTACCCGAAGCTGCCATGATGTGGGGTGCTGCAGGCCCTTACGTATGGAAGAGTGTCGATAAAAAAGCAACTCGTGTTGATGTAAAAATTGAGCAGCGTCTAGCAGGGCGTTTACTAGTCTCTGGTGGCTTAAACGAAGGTGACTTATTGGTGACAGAAGGCGTTCAGCGCCTAAGACCTAATCAAGAGCTTAATTTCATCAATGAAGTGCAGCTAGCCAAGGAGTAATGATGAAACAGCAACCTATGATGGAAGACTTACCATCAATGGCGATACGTCGCCCTGTTTTAATTGTGGTACTTAACTTACTCATTATTATTGCCGGTATTGCTGCAATAGCAGGGGTTGAAGTACGTGAGCTTCCTGATGTTGATAGGCCACGTATTACCGTATCAGCGTCTTTTCCGGGTGGTTCACCGGAGACCGTAGATACCGAAGTGACTAGTAAGCTCGAAGGGGCGGTTGCGAGGGTAAGTGGTGTAAAGTCGATTCGTGCGCAAAGTGAAGAAAACAACGCTCGTATCGTGGTTGAGTTTCGCCCCGGTGTTAATTTAGATGATGCTGCGAACGAAACACGCGAATCAGTAGCCCGTGTACAGCGTGAACTACCCGAAGAAGTTGAACGGGTATCAATTATCAAAGCCGATAACGATGCCGAAGCGGTAGTATCGTTAACGGTATCAAGTGATAGCTTATCCCTTGAGGCACTAACAGAGCGTGTTGATGTTGACTTAGCCCCGCAGTTTTTAACTATTCCTGGAGTTGCCGATGTTCGCTTAAATGGTGACCGTGAACGGGTGCTTAGAGTGCGTATCGACCCACTTAAGCTGAGCAGCTTTAACCTTACCGTACCAGATATTGCCAACGTACTTCGTCAGGCTCCCTTTGATGTGCCTGCAGGTAGTTTAAAATCAAGTGATCAACAAGTCATCGTTCGTGCTGATGCAACGTCAATTTCTGCTGAACAAGTAGCCGATATCATCGTTCGCGACGATACCCGTATTGGCGATGTTGCAGCTGTTTACTTTGGCCCAGCTGATCCGCGTTCGTTCGTAAGGCTTAATGGCACACCTGTCATTGGCATGGAAATTATTCGTCAGGCGCAATCGAATACCATCGAAATTTCTGATGAAGTGCTCACTTTAATCGAGCGCATGCGAGTCCGTTTTCCTGAAATGGAATTTACTCTCACCTCTGATGATGCGCAGTTTATCAGAAGTTCAGTTGATGAAGTCATTAATTCCTTGTTGCTAACCGTGCTGTTAGTGGTGATAACACTGTGGGTGTTTATTGGCTCATGGCGCGCAACCCTGGTTCCTGCATTTGCAATACCTGTTGCATTAATTGGCTCTTTAGCACTTATTTGGGCGCTTGGTTTCTCAATTAATATTCTTACTTTGCTTGCATTAGTGTTAGCAACCGGCCTAATTGTTGATGATGCCATTGTGGTTAGTGAAAATATACAACGTCAGCGGGGCTTAGGTCTTGGCCGCCGTGCAGCTGCAGTGGTTGGTACGCGTGAAGTATTCTTTGCTGTTGTGGCAACAACCGCCGTATTGGCTGCGGTGTTTGTGCCTATTGCTTTTTTACCTTCAACAGCAGGACGCCTATTTAGAGAGTTTGGTGGTGTATTAGCTGGCGCTGTGATCATCTCAAGCTTTGTAGCACTGTCTTTGGTCCCTGCGTTGACTTCAAAATTGAAATTAAAGCAGGGTGGTTTTCATCCATTCGCGAAAGTTGGCCATGGTTTAGCCGCCGTTTATAAGCGCACAATACATGGGGTGCTTGAGCATGCATGGCTTACCTTTTTTGCATGTTTGTTGGTTGCAGCAGGCTCTGGGGCACTTTATTTCAACCTAGATAACGAGTTATTACCATCAGAAGATCGCGGTAAAATCCGTATTTTTGCCCGAGGTCCTGATGGTGTTGGCCTGAACTTTATGGACAGGCAAGCGGTGCAAATGGAAGATATCTTACTGCCTTATGTTGAAAGTGGTGATATTGAGTCTATTTACACTGTGGTTGGGCAATGGGATCCAAATATTGTATTTATCACTGTGCCACTAAAACATTGGGACGAACGTCATTTTAGTCAGCAAGAAATTATCAATAAAATACGTGAACCTTTAGGGAATATTCCTGGTGCGGCTGGTTACCCAGGTGGCTCAAATAGTTTGAACTTACGTGGTCAAGGCGGTGGTATTGAGCTTGCTTTATTAGGGCAAGATTACCTCGAGATATTTAAAGCCGCGCAAGAGTTCTCTGCTGAAATTGAAAAAGCAGTGCCAGAAGTGGCGCCTGTGCGTATTTCATATCAGCCGTCACAGCCACAATTACGGGTTAATATTGATAGGCGTCGTGCTGAAGAGCTTGGTGTATCGCTCAGTGATATCTCTGTGACACTACGCGCAGCAATCAATGGTGATGATATCGCCGATTTAAACATTGGTGACCAATCAATCCCAATTATGTTGCAAGCACAAAACCAAACAATCACAAACCCAAGTGACTTAGCTAATTTGTATGTTGGTGGCCGTAATAGTCAGTTAGTGCCACTGAGTAGTGTGGCAACGATTACTGAAGAAGGTGTTGCCGCTGAGCTTGAGCGTCATGCGCAGCGCCGTGCTATTGAACTAAGTATGGAAATGCCAGAAGGCGTTACCATTGCTGAGCTTGTAACAAAAATCCGTGATATTTCAGAGCAATCTCTGCCTGCTGGCATCAGCTTAGCGTTTAAAGGTGAGGCATTAACTTTTGAAGAAACCGCTAATGAAGTATTAGTAACCTATGTATTGGCCTTTTTAATTGTACTACTGGTTTTGGCAGCGCAATTTGAAAGTGTAAATAGTGCAATTGTTGTGATGATCACCGTACCGTTTGGTATTACATCAGCGATTTTGGCGCTTTATCTAACGGGTACATCATTAAACATTTACTCGCAAATAGGTTTAGTGATGCTGATTGGTCTCATTGCTAAAAATGCCATATTGCTGGTGGAGTTTGCCGACCAATTACGTGATCAAGGCCGATCGGTTAGAGCTGCGGTAGAAGAGGCAGCATTGGTTCGCCTTCGCCCAATCGCGATGACACTGGTTTCAACCTTACTAGGAGCATTACCACTTATTTTATCTACCGGCGCGGGGGCTGAGGCTCGTAACGCGATTGGTTGGGTGGTATTTGGCGGTTTAGCACTTGCGGTGTTATTTACCCTGTATCTAACGCCTGTCATATACCTTGGTTTAGCTCGCTTTACTAAACCAAGAGGTGATGAGTCGAAACTTCTGGCCGAAGAGTTAGAAAAGGCTTAATCCTATTGAATTGGCTATTTTTCTTTGAAAAAATAGCCAATTACCCTCACAATTAATACAAATGCTATGAACTAGGTACGCGTATGCAAGCCGAACATGTCGATATTGCCCAATTTCTTTCTGATCATGCACCGTTTGATGATCTTCCTGAAGAGGCCGTCAATAAACTCGCCTCACAAGTCGAAATCTCTTATTTTCGTGTGGGTACACAAATATTAAATTACGGCGAAGATATCGCTGATTTATACGTTATACGCACCGGCGCTGTAGAAATGTATCGCCGTGATGGTGAGTTATACAACCGCTTAACAGTAGGGGGGATATTCGGGCAGATGGGTTTGCTGATGAATCGCAAAGTGCGCTTCCCGGCAAAGGCGCTTGAAGATACCTTAGTTTATTGCATTAACGTTGAGTTGTTTAACCAATATTGCGATGAATACGACGTGTTTGCTGATTTTTTTGAAGCCGATGGTAATGTTAGGCTTCATCAAGCTGTTGTAGAGCAAGCAGACAGCAACGATTTAACAACCGCTAAGGTCAAGTCACTTCTTCATCGCGATGTTGTTACTGTAGCAAAAGATGCGTCTGTGCAAATGGTTGCACAGTTGATGACGCAAGAGTCAGTTTCATCAGTATTAGTCACTGATGCAGATAAACCGATCAGTGATGATCCTGATGATGATGACGGCCAAGTAGTTGGCATCATTACCGACCGTGATTTACGTACCAGTGTGATTGCAAATGGCTTAAGCTATGAAGCCCCAGCAGCGCAAATTATGCAAACCGATTTAGTTTTGCTTGATAGCAATGCCTATGTGTTTGAAGCAGTACTTGCAATGCTCAGAGACAATATTCACCACCTGCCAGTTGTTGTGAAGAAAAAGCCTATCGGTGTTATTTCGCAATCAGATATCTTACGCTACGAATCACAAAGCAGTTTATTGCTAGTGCGGGGTATTTTAGCGCAGCAGTCGGTTGAAGATTTAGCTCACTATGCAAGGCAGTTACCTAATGTGTTTGTACGCATGGTGAACGAGGATGCTAACTCCCACATGATAGGTACGGCCATGGCCGTTATAGGCCGTACATTTAAACAACGCTTACTTGATTTAGCCGAAGAAAAGTTTGGTCCGCCACCGGTGCCATACTGTTTTATTGCTTTAGGCTCTATGGCTCGTGATGAACAGTTAATTGTTACCGACCAAGATAACGCTATTATCCTCGATAATGGTTTTAACGAAGAATTACACGACGAATACTTTCAAAACTTGGCTGACTTTGTTTGCGATGGTTTAGCTGAGTGTGGCTATAAGTACTGTGAAGGTGAAATTATGGCGTCATTCAAAAAATGGCGTTTAACTCGCGAGCAGTGGCAAGAACAATTTGCAGATTGGATGGCCGAACCTAAACCGCAGGCTTTATTACACAGCTCGATCTTTTTTGATTTAGACGGTGTGTACGGTAAAAACAAATGGGCTGATGAACTTAAGCGTTTTATCGCAACAGAAGGGCGTAAGAATAAACGTTTCTTGGCTAACCTTGCTTCGAATGCGCGCAACAGAACACCGCCTCTAGGTTTCTTTAAAGACTTTGTGTTAGAGCATAATGGGCAACACAAGCGTTCTATGAACTTAAAACGCCGTGGCACAGCGCCTTTGTCTGATGTAATACGTGTGCATGCATTAGCTATCGGTAGCCGTAAACAGAATTCATTTGAGCGACTAGAAGATATTATTGATGCCAAATTACTTCCTGAGGGTAAAGCGCAGGATTTACGTGATGCGCTAGAGTACATTGCGATGGTAAGAATTAGGCACCAAGCATGGCAAATTGAAAAACTTGATGAAGCGCCTGATAACGATCTTGAGCCTCATTTACTATCACCCTTTGAGCAGCGCAATCTTAAAGAGGCATTTGCGATTTTAGATAAAGCACAGAATTTCCTTAAATTCAGATACTCAGCTAACTCAGGGATGAAATAATGGCAAAGCAAGGCGCTAAACTTGATTGGCCAAGCCGCTACCAGCAGCAACTAAAGGTAAGTAAACAGCCATTAATCCAAGAGTTTTATTCTTCAGCCATCAATGATTTAAGCATGCCTATCAGCGACGTTCCTATGGTCGCGCTAGATTTTGAGACGACTGGTCTAAATTTTGATGGTGACGATATTGTCAGTGTGGGATTAGTGCCTTTTAATTCAAAGCGAATTTTTTGCAAATACAGCAAGCATTGGATTGTTCAACCACGGCAAAAGCTCGCTGAAGAGTCGATTGTTATTCATGGTATAACTCACTCAGAAGTGAGTGAAGCTCCAGATTTTTCTTCTATCATGGAGCCTTTATTATCTGCATTAAATGGCAAAGTGATTGTGGTTCATTTTGCACCTATTGAACGGCACTTCTTATATCAAGCGTTGCAAGCACGTTTAGGGGAAGGACTTGAGTTTGCAGTTATAGACACGCTAGACCTTGAAACGCGAGCGCTTAAAGCAAAGCAAGGCATACTAGGACGGTTATTTAATTCTAAGCTCGACTCAGTACGATTAGCTGACTCGCGTATTCGGTATTCATTGCCGGCCTATCAAAATCATAATGCGCTTAATGATGCCATAGCCACCGCAGAGCTATTACAAGCACAGCTTGCCTACCATTATCGCTCTGATACACCATTAGGTGAGTTACTTATATAACGTGAGTAGCACTGACTTTAGTCGGGTATTTAAAAATAGTTGGTAAAGCTTAAATAATAAAAAACGCCGCAGTGCGGCGTTTTTTGTTATTTAAAGTTTTGTGATTAGTTTCTTGGCTCTGTTCTCAAACCAAGAATTAAACTCACGCACATTAATAACAATACAAAGGTAAACGGTAAGCCCGTAGATACTGCACCGGCTTGTAAAGCTTCGATAGCTTGAGTGCCACCAATCCAAACAAGTGCAGCTGCAATAGCGCCCTCGATTGTTGCCCAGAAAATACGTTGTGGCACTGGCGCATCCACTTTACCGCCAGCGGTAATTGAGTCGATTACTAATGAACCTGAGTCAGATGACGTGATAAAGAACACGAGTACTAGCACAATTGCAATGAACGAAAGCACTTGCGACATTGGCAGGGCTTCAAACATTTGGAACATAGCAAGAGGTACATCAGTTAAGCCTTTCTCACCTAGCACACCCACTTTATCAATAACTTGCTCAATGGCGATACCACCGTAAATTGACATCCAAAAGATGGTAACGATAGTAGGAATAAGCAATACGGCAATTAAGAACTCGCGAATTGTTCGGCCCTCAGATACGCGCGCAATGAACATACCAACAAATGGTGACCATGAAATCCACCAAGCCCAGTAGAATACGGTCCATCCGTGCATCCATGTTTCATCTTCTCGACCATGCGGGTTACTCAATGGAATGATGTTTTCAACATAACCCATTACTGTATTCGGGATATTACCAAATGCCGCGGCAAAACCGACAACACCAACAAACACTAACAAGACAAAGGCAATGACCATATTAACGTTGCTCAGTAATTTTACACCGCCGTCAATACCGCGAACAACTGAGATCACCGCAAGTAACGTTACCCCAGTGATAACACCAATTTGTAAGCCAATTCCTGCATCAGTACCAAATACATGATTAATACCTGCAGCCGCTTGCTGCGCACCTAAGCCAAGTGATGTTGCAAGGCCAAATAACGTAGCAAGTACCGCTAAAATATCGATGATATGACCCGGCCAACCCCAAGCTCTGTCACCTAAAATAGGGTAAAAAATCGAACGAATAGATAACGGCAAGCCTTTGTTATAGCAAAAGAATGCCAATGACAGTGAAACAACGGCGTAAATTGCCCAAGGGTGAAGACCCCAGTGGAACATGGTTGCACCCATTGCAAGTTTGGCGGCTTCAGGGGTGTTAGCTTCAACGCCGAGTGGTGTTTCGTACCAGCCTGTAAAGTAGGCCACAGGTTCTGCGACGCCCCAAAACATTAAGCCAATACCCATGCCCGCAGCAAAGAGCATGGCTAGCCATGAAATTCGAGAATGAGATGGTCTTGCGTCATTGCCACCTAAGCGAATATTACCGTAGGGTGAAACAATCAACGCAAGGCAAAACAATACGAATAAGTTTGCTGACCACATAAAAAAGCCATCAAAGTTATTAATAATGTCATTCTTAATGCCATTTAGGGTTGTTTTTGCTGTTTCAGCATCTGAAATGAGTGTTGCCACTAAAAATAGGGCGATTAAACCCGCACTGATGCCAAAGACAGGGTTGTGCACATCAAAACCCCATTTTTGTACATTGTCCTGACCGACAGTGTAGTCGGTATTGTCGATACTGTACTTGTCATGATGTTCGCTCATGAATACCTCTTGTTGTGATTATGTTTAGCAGAGAGCTAAACGGCCGGTTGCTACCTATTTATTTCATTGCAAGTTATACGTATGAACACTAAAAATAGTTCGTAGACGAAATAAATTTGTACCAAATATTAGTCTTTAGTGTAGGAGTTCGAAAATAAATGTAAATGGTTTAAGCACTAAATAGGCGAATAAAAGCCATTTTTATGTGTTTTTGACGGATTTGTGAACGATTTTACAAGTGGGAATAATTATTTGATTAAAGTATTATTTCAAATCAAATTATTTTAATTCAGAGGAAAGTGCTGCAAACACAAGATTTGCAGCACAAAAACATTACTTCTTATAGGCGTCGTTATGAACGCCTGCAGCACGACCTGAAGGGTCAGCATTGTTCTGGAATGACTCATCCCAAGCCAGTGCTTCAGGTGTTGAACAAGCAACCGATTTGCCGTGCGGAACACATTTAGCTGCTGCATCGCCAGGGAAGTGTTCTTCGAAAATACTACGATAGAAATACGCTTCTTTAGAATCTGGCGTATTGATCGGGTATTTGTACTTAGCATTAGCAAGGTCTTGATCGCTTACTTGCTCGCTCACGTACTCTTTCAACGTATCAATCCAGTTATAGCCTACGCCATCAGAGAACTGCTCTTTTTGACGCCATAGCACTTCTTCTGGTAGATAGCCGTCGAATGCTTCACGAATAATGTGCTTTTCGATTTTACCGTCTTTACACATTTTCGCTTCAGGGTTGATTCGCATTGCTACGTCTACAAATTCTTTATCTAAGAATGGTACACGTGCTTCCACGCCCCAAGCTGCCATTGATTTATTGGCACGTAAACAGTCAAACATATGTAGCTTAGACACTTTACGGTTAAGCTCTTCATGGAACTCTTGTGCATTTGGCGCTTTATGGAAATAAAGGTAACCACCAAACAATTCATCAGCACCTTCACCCGACAACACCATTTTAATACCCATGGCTTTGATCTGACGTGCCATTAAATACATAGGCGTTGAGGCACGAATGGTTGTTACATCGTAGGTTTCGATGTGGTAAATCACTTCACGAAGGGCATCAATGCCTTCTTGAATAGTAAAGTGAATAGGGTGGTGAACCGTGCCAATCATATCAGCTACTTTTTGTGCAGCTGCTAAATCTGGCGACCCTTCAAGCCCCACAGAGAATGAATGCAGTTTTGGCCACCACGCATCTGACTCGTCATTGTCTTCGATACGTTTTGCAGCAAAACGCTGTGTGATAGCTGAAATAACAGATGAATCTAAACCACCAGATAATAGAACACCGTATGGAACGTCACACATTAATTGACGTTTAACAGCTGCCTCTAGGCCTTCTTTTACATCGCTTGCTTTAGCTTCGTTGTCTTTAACCGCATCAAAGCTTTGCCAATCACGGCTGTAGTACTTACGAAGTTGACCATCTTTGCTCCATAAGAAATGACCCGGCGGGAATTCTTCAATATGTTTACAAATTGGCGATAATGCTTTTAATTCTGAGGCAACATAAAAGTTACCGTGTTCATCGTGACCCGTATAAAGCGGAATAATACCGATATGGTCACGACCAATTAAGTAGGCATCTTGCTCTTCGTCGTATAAACAAAAAGCGAAAATACCATTTAAATCGTCTAAAAACTCTGGGCCTTTTTGCTTGTATAAAGCTAAGATAACTTCACAGTCAGACTGAGTTTGGAAAGTAAAATCTGTTTCTAAGTTAGCTGCTAACTCTTTGTGGTTATAAATTTCACCGTTAACCGCAAGAATATTTGTACGCTCTGGGTTGTACAAAGGTTGTGCACCACTTGATACGCCAACAATCGCTAGACGTTCGTGCACTAAAATAGCTTTATCTGATGAATATACCCCTGACCAATCTGGCCCGCGGTGTCTTAAAAGTTTTGACATCTCAATTGCTTGACTTCGCAATTGGACGGGATCAGATTTAATATCTAATACCCCAAAAATTGAACACATAGTGACTCCTCATTCCAAATATGTGCGCAGTTAACAGAATTTATATAACTGCGAATGTTTGTTTTAACAGAAATAATTACCTAAGTCACACAGGTTTTTTAATTAATTAAGAATAAAATATGCACCTTAAGCGGCGGCTTTGCACCAGTATGGGGTAATTGTTTAAAGCATGAGCAGTTTAAATGCTTGATTTACACAAATAGGTTGATATAGAACCCGTAACAAAGGCTATTATTACTATCAACACTGCACAAGTTTGGTGCAAAGGGTTATGTGAATTTTTTATTATTTAAATGTATAGACAAGTGGTGAAGGCAACGCGAGCAAAGGTTTTCTTTGCTCGCTATTTTTAAAAAGTATTTAGGCTTACTTGTTAATATAGTTTAGTGCTATCGCTAGTTGATTTAAGTGCGCAGTGAGCTTTTCTTGTGCTGCATGGGCCTCTTTAAGTGTGACAAACTTAAAGTGCAAGAAGTCTCCAGGTTTTAATTGTGCAAAATGACGAAGATCTGCTTCGATCACTGTGCCTAGTAATGGGTAACCACCTGTCGTTTGCGCATCATTTAATAACACGATGGGTTCACCATTTGGCGGTAATTGAATACAGCCCGGCGCAACGGCCATAGAGGGTAATGAAACAGTGTGACGAATGTCGCATTCATCACTTAATAGCCTTGTGCCCATGCGGTTACTATTTGGCGATACATGCCATGAATGATTAATAAAGTTAACGATAGTGTCTTTTGGTAACAGTGCTGCATGAGGTCCCGCATGAATACGTATTTGCGTACTCTTTGGCGGTAGCATAGCGCCTAAGCCAACTTTAGTATTGTACTTAGGGGTAACCTCAAAACTATCGCCAGCTTGTAAAGCTTGACCAGTCAAGCCACCAAATCCCGCTGAAATATCAGTTGAGTAAGAATTCAATATTGGGTCTGGTAAATGCCAGTCCCCGCCAATAGCAAGGTAACTTCGAAAACCATGGCGCGCAGCATTGAGTTTTAGTACATCGCCTTTTTTGATGTAGAAGCTCCAACCAGGCTCAACAGCATTGCCGTTCACGGTGGCTTTCATATCTGTGCCGTGCAGTGCGATGTAGTAATCGTTATCGAACTGAATTTCAGCAAGCCCTAAAGTAATTTCAATAACGGGGTTGTTATCATCATTGCCGACTAAACGGTTTGTAATAATCTGCGCGTAAGGGTCAATGCAACCAGAATGACCAATACCTAAATGGCGAGAACCAGTACGGCCTTGATCTTGTATAGACATTTGCATGCCAGGTTTGATGATGGTGATCATTTTAACACCTCCTGAATAACAAACTCCAAAGTATCACCGGGTTCTATCGCACAGGGCGAGGCTGCATTAATATCAAATAGGCGAAAATCTGTATGACCAATAATTTGCCAGCCACCAGGAGAGCTTTCTGGGTAAATGCCGGTTTGTTCGCCGCCAATAGCAACAGACCCTTTTGGAACCGAGAGCCTTGGTTCAGCATGACGAGGGGTAAATAATTGTGGGTTTAGTCCGTCTAAATAAGCAAAGCCGGGCTTGAAACCAAGAAACAACACATGGTATTTGGCACTACTGTGCATTTGAGCAACTTCATCGACAGACAGATTATGATGTTTAGCTACATGAGCGATATCTGGTCCATATTCACCACCATAACGTGTCGCGAGTTTATGATGACGCGAATTGAAGTCACTGGCTTTAAGTTCATGCCATTGATCTAGTAACCGTGGCAGCCAGCCAGCAAGTTGGGCGGGCTCTTTAAGGTAAAGCGTTAAGTTATTATTGGCGGGGACTATATCAACAAAGTCATCACTGCTTTGACAGTACTGTGCTAAAGCCCATATTTTCTTTTGGGTTGTTAGTGTGTCGCTGCCTGTTTCATAGGCATCAAAAAAGATGCTATGTGTCGTGAGCGCCATAATCTTGGGTGTTCTATCGGTCGTCATTGCGTATCAATCTTATTATTATCCCTTGATGCTTATTAGCATATAGGCTGGATGTTGATGATGTAAATGCGTCTTTAGCGTTAATTAGAAAAAATCAAGATAGCCAAGCGGTTATAACCGCTTGGCCGATGACTAACTTGGTTAATTTGCGTTATTTAATAACCAATTAGACAATAAACGTACGCCGTAACCTGTACCACCTTCAGCAAGTTCATCTTTCGCTTTTGAGTTTAGCGCGTTACCAGCAATATCAATGTGAACCCAACGCGTGTCACCAGCAAAGTTTTGTAGGAAACTTGCAGCTGTGGTTGCACCTGGACCATGTGAACCGATGTTTTTAAGATCAGCAATATCAGACTTTAATGCATCTTCGTAACCGAGCGGTAAACGCCAAAGGTTTTCGTTTACTTGCTTACCCGCAACAGTTAGTTGCTCAACAAGCGTATCATCAGCTGAGAATACTGCTGCATAGTCATTACCTACAGCACCAATCTTAGAACCCGTTAGTGTTGCAACATCAACCATAATACTTGGTTTGAATTTGTCGCGGGCATACCACATTGCATCACTCAGTACTAAGCGGCCTTCGGCATCCGTATTTACAATCTCAACACTTAAACCTTCTGCTGTTCTTACAACATCACCCGGCGCTACAGCAAATTGCGATACCATGTTGGCAGCCATGCCCATGACAGCAACAACGTTTGTGTCGGCTTTAGCCAGTGCCATTGCTTTAACTGTACCCAGTACTGCAGCTGCACCTGCCATGTCTGATTTCATGCGGGCAATTGAAGCACCAGTTTTAAGGCTGTAGCCACCTGAATCAAACGTAATACCTTTACCTACTAATGCGATAGGGGTGTTTTTATTTCCTTGATAATGTGCAACAACTAAACGTGAACCTTCTTCGCTACCACGGCCAACTGCTTCAAGTGCACCCATGCCTAGCTTTTTAATTTGCTTAGGTTCTAAAACAGTAATTTTAACACCCAGCTTTTTAAGTTCTTTTGCCGCTTTAGCAAAATCAGCAGGCGTCATTTCTGTTGCAACTTCAGAGGTTAAATCACGTGCTAAAAATACGCCTTGTTCAATGTGTTGTAGTAATTTATGGGTTTTGACTGCTTGGTCTAAATTTTCAACGTCGACAGTGTAGTTTACAACATGGCTATCTTGTTCTTTTTTGTACTGCTCAAAACGGTGGTCACGTAAATTCGCACCATGTGCAAATTCAGCTGCGTATTTAGCATTGATTGCGCTGTCTTTTAGCTCTGAAAAATCGAGGCTTACGGTTGCTTGTTTAGCAGACTGTAATTTTGCGTGAACATTACCACCGAGTTTTGCCATTTTTGCTGCATCTAGTTTTGGCTGTTCTCCTAAGCCAACAAGTAAGATGCGCTGGTGGTCGCTGCCATTAGGAGCGATGACTTCTAATGTTTTGCCATAACCAGCTTTAAAATCGCTGAACTCAATGACCTTATTTAGGTGAGTTTGGGTTTCTGGCTTTAAATAATTAAAGTTAGCAACTTGACTTTCAGTGTCTAAAAATAAAACTAAGGTGGAGTCGTTTGGCTTAATTGACTTTGCAAAAGTGAACTCTGCGGCATTCACTTGCGTAGCAAGTGTTAACCCTAATGCAATAGCAGACAAGCTGTGTGCAATTTTCATTTTTTAATATCCCAATGTTAAAAAGCTGTGTTTTACCGTAAATAAGGTTAAGAGTTAAATTGTTAGCGGTGAATAGCTGTTTGCATGCGTTTAAGCTGAAATTATTAATGCTTATGCTCGGTCTCCTTTAAATACAGGCTTTTAAGAGGAAATTAGTATGACAATTAAGTCGATGTTACTGACACTATTTACTTGCAGTGCCATTTTTACCACCAGCCAAATTAAAGCTGACACAATGCCAGATAACGCAACAGGGCATATTGAATCGATCGTGCTTGGCTCTGGTTGCTTTTGGGGAGCTGAAAAACGATACGAAGCACTGGATGGCGTGTTAGATGCTGTATCAGGTTATGCCGATGGGCATGGATTTAAAGCGACCTACAAGAATATAACACGTAGCTCACGACGCTTTGATGAAAACAATTATGCAGAAGTTGTTAAAGTCACATACAACAGTAACGAGTTAACAACACAATCACTTTTAAAGCATTATTTTGAAAATCATGATCCAACACAGCTAAATCGCCAAGGTAATGATATTGGTACTCAATACCGCTCAACAATTTTGGTTAGTAATAACGAGCAACTCGAGATTGCTAATAAACTTAAAGGTGAATACCAAAGCAAATTAATGGCAGCAGGGTATGGCAAGATTGTAACTGTGATAAAACCACTTGATGCGTTTTATGCTGCAGAGGATTACCATCAAGATTATTTAAAGAAAAACCCTAATGGTTATTGCCCGGATCATTCAACGGGCGTTGTATTCACGCCAGTAAAAAAACAGCAGGTTGATAACACAGCCTTATTGGCCGGCAAGCAAATTGTGGTGATTGATGCTAAAGGCTATTGTCCTTATTGTGAAAAGTTTAAAAAAGACGTCGCGAATGAGTACATGGGAACAATTCCGATGACGTTTCGACATGCTGATCAGCTCGATGGTTTAACAATTAAAACCCCAACATGGGCGACACCCACACTCTTATTTATTGAAAATGGCGAAGAAGTGTATGGGAGACAAGGTTATGTTAGTAGAGATGAATTTTACAAAGCCTTAGGTGCATTTAAACTGGGGGACAGTGAAGCCTTTAGAGTGGCATTTCATGCCAGAACAGATAGTCCATTTTGTAAACAATACGATATCTTTAAAAATACACCTGATGGGATTTTTATTGATAAGTTAAGTGGAGTGCCACTTTTTGATACCCGAGATCGATTTAATTCAGGCACCGGCTGGCTTTCATTTACTCATCCGATAAAAGACAGTGTAACTATGCATGAAGATAATAGTTATGGCATGCAACGTATTGAGCTTAAATCAAAAAGCTCAGGTATTCACTTAGGGCATTTGTTTCCAGGTGAAGGGCCAAGAGGTAAAGACCGATACTGCATTAATGCTACCGTGCTTGATTTTGTGCCAAGAGATAAATCTTAAAAGGTAATTGATGTAAGAAAACCAGCCGACATGGCTGGTTTTCTTTTAGCCTGATGACTTATTACCACAATTTTAATTCCTGTTTAGCGAGATTTAAGTTAAACGACACCAGCTCGTTATTATTGAGCTGCACAGCCTCATAAAAATCAGCAATGGCCGCCGTATCATTTTTTGCCATTAGTCGAGCAATGCCTCTATTACTTAATGCATAAGACGTCAGTTCATTACGCTTATAATGTGGAGCATTGACCTTTTTTAGCATCGCGATTGCTTGTGAGCAATCTTGATCAGCTTTATCAAACTGTTTTAGTTTCACACTCACAACGCAACGATTAAATGGCACGATATAGTTGTTAGCATCGTTCATCGTCTCTAAAGAATTAGCAAAGTTACCTTGCATAATTGCTTTTGAGCTTGCGTTATCGTCAACAACCATGAGTTTAAAGTCGTTGTTGTTGGCGAATACAAAATTTGAACAAACAAATAATATTAACCATAGGCAGGGTTTAAAATTTAATTTAAACATTGTTTTCTCCTTGTTAGCGTAAGCAATATGCTTACTCTATAAAGTTAGAAAACAGGGTATAAAACTGACAAACGAGATATTCGCACTCGTTAGGTGAAGAAAAGTATTTTATAGATAAGAATATGACAGGCAAAAAAAAGCCCGGTCAGAACACACAAGAACCGGGCTTTCGACAACAATTTGGTTGGGGGAACTTTTACAGCGCTAAGTTTTGTTTTGCGCGGCTTAAGTTGTGATTAACAAGTTCATTTTTTGAAATTTGCACTGCTTCATAAAAGTCAGAAAGTGCAGCTGTATCGTTTTCAGACATGATGCGTGCAACACCACGGTTACTAAGTGCAAACGATGTTAATTCGCGACGTTTGTAACCAGGTACTTTACTTGTACTTAGAAGTGAAATTGCTTGTGTACACAGGCTTTCCGCTTCTGAAAAATTCTTTTCTTTAACGCTTAATGCACAGCGGTTGAAGGCAGTTTCGTATTGGCTTGTTGCATTATCGTTAGTTTGAGCTTGCTCAATAACCATCAGTTTATAATCAGCTTGATCGGCTACTGCCATCGCTGAGCAAGTTAATAAAGAGCTAAGTGCAATAGTGGTTACAAGTGTTTTTAACATGATAGTTTTCCTCTGAATAAGTTGGTGTTTCTTGCCAACGAGTGAACTTTAAAATATTCCTATAAGCTAAACAAACGATTAAATTAAAACTGATAGATGAAGAAATTTAATCTATAGAGTAATTACTCAATTCTCAGAAGTTTACTAGGGTGTAGAGCAAGCAAGTGAATTTGATTATTTATTTAAAGGTGAAATTTACTTAGACGAGTGTTTATAAGTTAAATGCTGTCACTAATGCATAGAAATGTTATTTGGGTCTGTAATTTATGGTTTAAAATTGTAGTTAGGTTAAAGGGGCACAGCCTTAATGTTTGAACAGTAGCAATCGGTTAGTAACTTTGTTAAAACTAAACCTCTTTAATAACAGGTGTTAACATCACAAAGGAATTCTGGTGCAAGGATATAAAATCAGCACAGATAAAACTGACCTCGATTTTGAAGTAATTTACGGTTTTATTTCAAAAAGCTATTGGGCGTCAGGAATACCAAGGCAGACGCTAGAAACAGCCATTTCAAACTCATTTTGTTTTGGTGTCTATGATAGCCATGATTATCAAATAGGTTTTGCCCGCCTCATAACAGACAAAGCAACATTTGCCTATCTTGCTGATGTATTCATAGTAGAGAGTCATCGAGGCAAAGGTTTGAGCAAGTGGCTCGTTGAAAGCATAGTTTCTCACCCCGAGCTTCAAGGCTTAAGGCGTATGGTATTGGCAACAAGAGATGCGCATGGTTTGTACACGCAATATGGTTTTCAACCAATTGAAAATCCAGAGATGTTTATGCAAATTTGGAATCCAAGTGTTTACCATGACCTAGAAAAGTAACAACAATTTCAAAATTATATAAAATCAGGTAGTTATAGTTTGTTGCTAACTTTAAGTGTCAGTGTTCTTGCAGTGTAATAATGAATAGACATTAGAGTAGATAAGGGAAGTCATGGATAAATTTTGTTGGGAAATTACTGTTCAAGATCTTAATGAACATGCTGTTTGGCTTTTTAAGTATTGTAAGGATGATTCAGTTGATGAAACGATTGTAACACCAGCAACTGAAGCTGATACCTTAAACCCAAATAATCATTTACTCGTAAAATCCCTGTTTACTGATGCTATTGGCAATAAATTCTTGGGTTACATTAAGGTTGGCTTAGCTGGAGTTGTGTACACACAACCATGTATGTTTTTTGATGATGAACCTGTTAGCTTTTGGTTTGGCATATCAACACCCAATACAATTGATTTACCAAAGCTAAACTTTCCAATTCAAGCTGTTTCAGAGCCTATCTATGGCCTGCCTTCTCAAATCGAGACAATTAGTGGTTATGGCTATTTAGACATGCACTCAAACAAAACCTATCTCGATTAAGCCTGATTAATCGCTTTATTCTGTTTAGGATGTATTTTACTCGAAATTTTTGAAATATAGATTTGCACATAAACATTTATACAAAGGAATTCATCAATGAAAATCCCAGCAGCCAATTCAGCACCATGGAATATAGCAGAAAGTGATAATGGCGGTATGCCAAGATTAATTCGTTATCGAACTGATCTGGCACCTTTTATCGCCAACAGTGATTATCCTCAAAGATTAGTTATCATATGGGAGTATGATGCAGATAACCTTAATGGAATGCCATCAACTGAGCAAAGTGAAACGATGAAATGTTTTGAGAACGCTTTAGATGCGACTCTTGACTCAGATCGTTTAGCTGTCTTATCCCTTGTATTTACTTGTAATGGAAGCCGTGAATGGCATTACTATATTAATCGTGTTGACGAAGTCGGTCTTAGAATCAATACAGCCTTATCTGAGTTTCCAAAATTACCTATACACCTGCAGGTTGAAAACGATCCTGAGTGGGAGCAAATTAGTCTTGTATACCAAATCTGCGGTGTTTAGCTAAAACAATTAAAATGTTGTTCAAAGGTTTGATCCACGATGAATAAATTAATTATTTCAAGTTTAATGCTTGTTAGTATGATTACATTTTCTGCACCTGGTCAAGTTATGCATTGGGGGGATTTAGCATCAATTAAGAGAGAATTAATCGAAGATAAAGCAAGAACATTTTTATTGCGTGAGAAGCCCGAACTCAAAAATGTTGCGGTTAAATTTGTTCAAATCGATGCTCAAATCCATAAAAACGAAGGCCCAACTTTGAATGTGGTGTTTATACATGCAAACTCCTTTAAACCAATCGAGCAAAGTGAACTTTACGATAAATCAAAGAATTCCAGTGAAATCAAATATTGTATGGAATTTATCTTCATCTTTTTTCAAAAAATGGCGAACCAGACAAATTGGTCGTAAAAGATGTTTTGCTTAGTAAAGATATTGAATCTTCGAAGAAAGGTTTTTGGGATACATACAATTCATTTTAATACAGAAAAAATGAGTTAAGATTTTAATCTTATTTTTACTTCTTGGTATGCTTTAAAGTAAATTTTAACTTGGAGCTTATACTTTTTAAGGACAAAATTATGAAAACAGGACTTTTATCAATCGGGTTATTATTTACATCAAATCTTGCTTTTGCTGATTGTAAAGTAGCGCTTGAGGAAAGGTTAAAAGACGATTTGAACCTCACATACCAACAATTTGATCAGACATACGATGCTGGGTTTAGATTGTTAGAAAAATCAGGTTGCCATGCTGAAGCCGCAATTCTGATAAAACGTTTTATCTCTCATAATAACTCAAAAGAAAGCTCATTAACGTGGCATTTAGCGCAAATGGAAGGGCTAGCTGGTGATTATCAACAAGCTGTTTTTCACGCAAAAAAAGTATTGGACCCCGATGAAGAGCTAAGTGGTTCAAAAATGTATTGGAATGACTTTGTGTTAGGAAACATTGCTTTTTGGAATAAAGACAAAGAAAAGCTAAAACAACACATAGCAAATATTGAAAAGGGACAAGGCTTTAAACCTAACCAGATAAATCTGAACTACCTGAATCAGTTGCTCAAACATTTTGATTTAAGTTACAAGCAAGCATTGTCTGAAGCTTAAGGTAAGCTTCTTAGCTTAATTTCTAGATTGCTACTCGAATTTGCAAGAAGCATAAAATGATCAGTACATATACGACAAAACCCAGCCGAGGCTGGGTTTTGAGACAACACAATTCTGTGAGAACTTATAACGCTAAGTTCTTTTTTGCACGTGTTAAGTTGTGTTCAACTAACTCGTTACCTGAAATTTGTACTGCTTCGTAAAAGTCAGACAATGCAGCTGTGTCGTTTTCAGACATGATGCGAGCTACACCGCGGTTGCTTAACGCAAATGACGTTAATTCACGACGCTTATAAGCAGGTACTTTGCTTGTGCTAAGTAAACTGATTGCTTTTGAACAAAGCGCTTCAGCTTCTGTAAAATTCTTCGCTTGAACACTTAACGCACATTGGTTAAATGCTAATTCGTATTGACGGTTAGTCTCTACCGATGCTTGTGTAGATTGGTCAATAACCATCAATTTGTAGTCACTTTGATCAGCCACTGCCATAGCTGAACAAGTTAATAAAGAGCTAAGTGCAACGCGTTTCATAAGTGTACTAAACATAATCATTTCCTCTATTTAAATCGGTATCAATCGCCGACAACTGAACTTTAATTGAACAGCGCTGATTCAACAAACGATAAAAAATGACCTAATAGATGAAGAAATTTAACCTATAGACTTTAGTCTAATGTAATGAGTTAGTCTTAAAGCTGTCAGCTGTCAGCTGTCAGCCGTGAGCCGTGAGCCGTGAGCCGTCAGCCGTCTGATCTGACCCCGATAAAGCAGATACAGGGTTTAAATAGGTAATGTTTACGATAAAGAACAATAAAGGAGTAGAGTACGCAAAACAAACAAATTGTTGTTAATTAAAAATAAAATCGGTACTTTATGATGGTATGTGTAGTTGATAACTTAATTTATTCTGAATAAGCGTATAACCATGAAACTGATATTTGCGTTGTTATTTTTAGGGCCTGTTATTGCCAATGCAGCTGAAGATAAAGTGGCTGTTTATCTTAATTTTGAGCAGGCTTATTTGAGCAACGATGTATCTTTGCTTACGCCATTATTAAGTAAAAACTATACCATTAGACAAACATTGCATATTCCAGGCATAGGGTCAGATACTGTGCCTGTTACTAAAGCTCAGTTACTTGAAGGCATGAAGCAAAATCCTAAGCCTAGTTCATTACCGCGTTCAAAAGCTGAATCAGTCAAAGTAGAAACAATTTCATCAAATCAATTCTGTGCAAATTCACAAACTCTCGATCAAGTCGTCGTGGCAGGTAAAAACTACGAAGAGAAGGAACTGCGCAAAGCCTGTTTTAAACACGAAAATAACCGGTATGAAGCTATATCACATACCATTGATGTGTATTATAGAGAGCTTTGATTGTGATAGTTAACATTCTGAAATTTCTTGTATCAAATAAACCTAGTAACTGATATTGATTACGGATAAACCCTATAATTGAGATAAGGAAATTTATATGAACAAACAGTTAGGTTTAATAGCTGGAGCGTTGCTAGTAGCAAAGAGCTGTTTCGCAGCTGATAGCTTTCAAGTTGAAACATCTGTTTATAAAGCGAATGAGCTATTAGCATCGCCAGTAATGCTGGTGGAAGAAAAAAAACCTGCGACCATCTCTATAGGTGAGGGGTTTAGCTATAAAATTACAGTGATACCACAACAAAATAATACGGCAGCTGTAGAAACATCAATCACACTCGCTGACAGCAATTTTACACCTTCTTTTATTGTGGAATATGGTAAACAATCATCTTTTGAAATAGGTGAAAATAAAGTGAGTATCTTAGTCAGCAAGTCTAAAAGCTAAATTTTCAATAAACGACCCTCAATGATATTGAGGGTCTTTACGATTTATCATTTAAGATGTTTAAAGGTATCAAGCATCCATTTAATAAATAACTCTAATTGTGCATTGGTTTCACTAGGATCGTGTTGCACTAAGTAATATTTATCTTTTGTTTTTAATGGCATATCTGTGAAATTAAATAGCCATTGCTCATCAAACCAAGTTTGACTAATTGGCAAGGGGATTAGGGCAATACCCATACCCTGTTGCGCCGCACGTGCCACACCAAACATACTATCAACCTGAATAATTTGCTTTGGTGCAAAGTCATCAATACCAGCATGCTCTGCCCATTGGTGCCAAGCCCAAGGGCGTGCTTTATGAAGAATGAGTGGAACTTCATTTAAAGCCTGAAACGGGTTTTCTTGCCATGCTTGCCAGTTTTCTTTGTTGCAAGCTGGAGTGTACGAGAGTGAAAACAGCTCATGAACAACGCCTTCATGCGGTTTAGACGAAGACAATACAATCGACAAGTCACTTTGTTTAGTCAGCTCTTTACGCGTTTTTAAGGTATTAAGCTGTAAGTTTGTATTTGGATGTTCGCTTGTCCATTCGCTTAGTTTTGGCATTAAAAGCTCACTAGCGAAAAACTCAGGTAGCGTAATACTGATAGTCACATTTTCTTGTAACTGACTAAACTCGTTGATGGTTTTTTCTAGCGCTTTAATAAGCGGCGATACAGAGTCATAAAAATTCTTGCCTGCAGCTGTCAGACGAATTGAACGGGTTTGACGTTCAAACAGTTCAATACCCAATTGTTCTTCTAATTGTTTGATCTGATGGCTTACGGCAGACGGTGTAAGGTAAAGTTGGTTTGCTGCATCTTTAAAGCTAAGGGTGCGTGCAGCAAAACAAAATGAGCGTAGGCCACGAATAGGTGTTTGCATAGTTAATTTCAGTAAGTCTCAAAAGCGCTTGTTAGTTAATTAACTGCTAAGCAATTATTATCCCAAAATGTAAAAAAATAGATATTAAAGAATGAATATAGCTAACTCTTGCCATATTGTATAAAAAACAGTCGCGAATCGCTCGTTTAATCTATGTTTAGGCAAATGTTTAGCAAAAAAGTGATCTTAGCAGTTTTAGCTATTAGGTCATAGTCTCAGTATTAGATACTGCCAATTCACTAAAGCAGGGCATTTTATACTATTTATATGACAAAATGGTGCGGCGAAACGTGAACGTTAGATAAAAAAAATCCCTCTTGCGAGGGATTTTGGGTAACTCAGCGCCATTGGCACTGGGAATGAGGTCGGTACATGGGATGTGAGTGGTTTAAAAAACCATCTCTGGAACATCACCTTCAACAAGCAATTTGCCTGCCGTTTTGCTAATTATTTCATCTACTGACACGCCCGGAGCGCGTTCGATTAGATGAAATGCGCCGTCTTTAACTTCTAGTACGGCTAAATCAGTTACGATTTTCTTTACACAGTTAACCCCAGTTAGCGGTAAAGTGCAACTTTCTAATAACTTAGAGTCGCCATGCTTGCTTGCATGAGTCATCGTAACAATAATATTCTTCGCGCCAGCAACGAGGTCCATCGCGCCACCCATGCCTTTAATTAGCTTTTTTGGGATCATCCACGATGCGATGTTACCGTTCTGGTCAACTTCAAATGCACCTAAGACCGTTAAGTCTACATGACCACCCCGTATCATGGCAAAACTATCTGCACTATTAAATATTGCTGCACCTGTGGCTGCTGTCACGGTTTCTTTACCCGCGTTGATCATATCTGCATCAACTTGGTCTTTTGATGGGTACGCACCCATGCCTAATAAACCATTTTCAGACTGCAGCATAACTTCGATACCCTCAGGTACATAGTTAGCAACGAGAGTAGGGATACCAATACCTAGGTTTACGTAATAGCCATCTTGTAGCTCTTGTGCAACACGCATTGCAACTTGTTCACGTGATAATGCCATTTTATTGCTCCTTAATCGCGAGTTGTTACACGTTCAATGCGTTTTTCAAAGTCACCTTTGATCACGCGATTAACATAAATACCTGGGGTATGAATTTGGCTTGGCTCAAGTTCACCTGGCTCAACAATTTCTTCAACTTCAGCAACGGTAATTTTACCTGCTGTCGCGGCCATCGGGTTGAAATTCATAGCTGTGTGGCGAAATACAAGATTACCGTAGCGGTCGGCTTTCCATGCTTTAACAATGGCAAACTCACCCGTAATTGACTCTTCTAAGATATACGGGCGACCATCAAATTCTTTAACTTCTTTACCTTCTGCAACCGGAGTGCCGTATCCTGTTGCAGTATAAAACGCAGGAATACCCGCACCACCGGCACGCATCTTCTCAGCGAGTGTACCTTGTGGTGTTAAAACCACATCAATTTCGCCATCGAGTAGTTGTTTTTCGAAAAGCGCATTTTCACCTACATAAGACGCGATGATTTTTTTAATTTGCTTATCGTGAAGTAAAATACCTAAGCCGAAATCATCAACACCGCAGTTGTTTGAAACAACGGTTAGATTTTTAGTCTGTTTACGCTTAATTTCACTGATAAGTCCCTCAGGAATACCACACAAGCCAAAGCCACCAGCGATGATAGTATCGCCATCTTTTAAACCTTCCATTGCAGCTTCATAACTTGAAACCACTTTATCGAAACCGGCCATGAGCCTACTCCTTAATTATTCTGAGTGTTCTTTAGAGCAAGTGATACCTTGCTGACAGGTTGTTTATTTAATGCACTGCAAATAGCCCAACCAGCTTTCGCCAGTCTTTCTAAATCAATTCCATGCTCTATGCCAAGCCCTTGCAGTAAGTAAACTACATCTTCAGTGGCAACATTTCCTGACGCCCCTTTGGCATAAGGGCAACCCCCAAGGCCTGCAACGGCACTGTCAACCGTTGCTATACCGCGGCTTAGGGCGGTGTAAATATTTGTGAGCGCTTGCCCGTAGGTGTCGTGAAAATGTACAGCGAGTTTAGATTTATCAATATGTTGCAAGAGTAAATCTAATAACTCATCGACTTTTCTCGCTGTACCTACACCAATGGTGTCACCTAGGCTAATTTCGTAACAACCAAGCTCAAGTAATCGCTTTGAGACGTTTAATACATCATTGTAGTCGACATCACCTTGATATGGGCAACCCATAACGCAGCTAACATAACCTCTAACACGAATGCTATTCGCTTTGGCAAAAGCCATAACATCTTTAAAGCGATCAATACTTTCATCAATAGAGCAGTTAATGTTCTTTTGACAAAACGCTTCACTTGCTGCTGTAAAGATAGCAAATTCTTGTATGCCGACTTGTTTTGCCGCCTCTGCACCTCGTAAATTTGGGGTGAGGGCACTTAAATTAACGTCTGGCAAACTTAACGCGCTTATTACATCGCAAGAGTCAGCCATTTGTGGCACCCATTTAGGTGACACAAAGGCGCCTGCTTCAATATCTTTAAGGCCTGCATCTGCAAGGCCGTTGATAAGAGCGACTTTATCTTGAGTGCTAACGGCGGCTTCATTTTGCAAACCGTCTCTGGCGCCAACTTCTACAATGCGAACAAAATCAGGAAACTGTGCCATTACGCCTCCGGCTCTTCAACAATCGCGAGCATATCACCATGACTCACCAGTTCACCTTCAGCAAAGCAGTAGCTCGTTAATACACCATCATGCGGGGCATTAAGGGTGTATTCCATTTTCATTGCTTCGATGATGATAACCGCATCACCTTTAGCAACCGTACTACCCACCTCAACCAAATGCTTAACAACAGTACCATTGAGTGGCGCAGCAAGTGGTAGTGCATCACTTTCGTGTTCACTAATATAGTGTTTATCAATCAGCTCTAGCACCGTTTGTTGAGCTTTGTACATCACTGTGATGTGAGAGTCTGTTTGATTAATATGAGCGACGACTTTTTCGCCATTAACGACTAAGTTCGCAAGGCCATTTTCAATGCTACCTGAAGTTGTATAGTCAACTCCATCTAGGTTGATTTTAAAGCCTTCTGAGGCCTTAACAGCATGAACATTTAAATCAACAAACGGAATCGTTGTCTTAGCGTCACTGTTTAGCATAAAGCCTGTTAATTGTTGCCATGGGCTACTGCTTTCACCTTTTAGTTGATGTGCATACGCATAGGCTGCCACAACAGTTGCAATAACAGACTGTTGCTCACTTTTAGCAACAAGGCGCTCACCTTGGTCTTCAATAAAGTGCGTATCGGGTGCACCTGCTTGAAAAGTAGGGTGGTTAGCAAGATTATGTAAGAAATTAACGTTACAGCTAAAACCTGATAGGTGGAATTGCTCTAGTGCTTTTGATAAACGCTCAAGCGCTGCCTCACGGGTATCGTCATGAACAATTAACTTAGCAATCATAGGATCGTAGAACGGGCTAATTTCATCACCCGCGGCAATCCCTGTATCTATACGTACAAACTCAGATTCGTTCGGTGTAAATAGGGCATCAATGTGGCCAGAACACGGAATAAAGTCATTACTTGGATCTTCTGCATAAATACGCGCTTCAAAGCTGTGACCTTGTAGCTTAATATCGGCTTGGCTAAGTGGTAAAACTTCACCTGCCGCAATATTGATTTGCCAATTCACCAAATCAACACCGGTTACCATTTCTGTTACTGGGTGCTCTACTTGTAAACGGGTGTTCATCTCCATGAAGAAGAATTCATCACCGCATAATAAAAACTCAACAGTACCTGCTCCGCGATAGTTAATCGCTTGGGCACAACGTACCGCCGCTTCACCCATTTCTCTACGAAGCGCATCAGATAAACCCGGAGCAGGGGCTTCTTCAATTACTTTTTGGTGACGACGCTGTAATGAGCAGTCTCGGTCGCCTAAGTACACACAGTTACGATGACTATCGGCAAAAACTTGTACTTCAACATGGCGAGGTTTGGTGACATAACGCTCTAACAGTACTAAATCGTTACCAAAACCGGCTTTTGCTTCACGTTTTGCACCTTCAAGTGCACCGATAAAGTCTTTAGCGTGTTCTACAACTCGCATACCTTTACCACCGCCACCAAAAGCAGCTTTAATCAGTACCGGGTAACCAATTTTTTCAGCTTCAGCTTGTAAGAAATCAGTATCTTGATTGTTACCATAATAACCAGGCACTAAAGGTACATTTGCTTGGTGCATAATTTCTTTAGCGCGGGTTTTTGAACCCATGGCTTCAATGCTGGATGCTGGCGGGCCAATAAAGGCGATATCATTTTTCTCACACGCGAGCGCAAAGTCACAGTTCTCAGATAAAAAACCATAACCTGGGTGAATACAATCAACACCTGCTTGTTTTGCAACATCGATGATTTTGTCTGCCACTAAGTACGAGTCTTTACTTGGCGCAGGACCAATGTGATACGCCTCATCAGCAAGCTTTACGTGCTGAGCATGTTTATCAGCATCTGAGTACACTGCAACCGTTGTTAAGCCCATTTGCTTTGCTGTACGCATAACTCGGCAGGCAATTTCACCACGGTTGGCAACGAGAATTTTTTTCAATGATTTTGTTGTCATAATGGTTCCTATTTCTGCCAGTTAGGGGCACGTTTTTCAAAAAAAGCAGTTAGGCCTTCTTGGCCTTCTTCAGATACACGAATGCGTGCAATACGTTCTGCGGTTAACTCAATCAGTGCATCATCAATTACATTGCCAGCTACATCATTTATAAGCTGCTTTGCTGCTTTAACGGCAATAGGGCCATTGTTCACAAGGTTTTGTAAGTGTTTGTCGAGCGCTGTTTGTAAATCGCCGGTGATCTGGTGAATTAAACCCAGTTGCTTGGCTGTATGCGCGTCAAAAATCTCAGCCGTTAAAAAGTAACGACGTGCAGCGCGTTCACCAATAGCTTTAATGACATAAGGGCTGATAACCGCAGGAATAAGACCCAGCTTTACTTCACTTAAGCAAAATTGCGCATCGTCTTGGCAAATCGCGATATCACAACAGGCAATCAAGCCTAAGGCACCGCCAAATGCAGCACCTTGTACGGCACAAATTGTAGGGTGAGGGCTTGTAGCAAGGACTTTCATAAGCTTTGCCAGCTGCATAGAATCCGCTAAGTTTTCAGCAAAGTCATTGCCAGCCATCGACTTCATCCAATTTAAATCAGCCCCAGCAGAGAAGTGCTTACCTTCGGTTTTTAAAACCAGTGCGCGCACATCGCAGCTGTTTGCGTGTTCAATTAAACGGATCAGCTCACTGATGACTTCTTCGTTAAATGCATTGTGTTTTTCAGGGCGACTTAGTACCAGCACAGCCACATTTGATTTTGTTATTTCGAGTGTTACTGACATAAGGCCTCCATTACATTCTAAATACGCCGAACTGAGAATCGCGCTCTGGTGCATTTTTAGATGCGCTTAAGGCAAGCCCTAATACATTGCGGGTATCAGCAGGATCGATAATGCCATCATCCCAAAGGCGGGCACTGGCGTAATATGGATGACCTTGTTTTTCGTATTGCTCGATAATTGGCTTTTTAAACTCACTGACTTGCTCATCAGTCATGCTTTCGCCTTTTCGGGCTAAACCGTCTTGTTTAACTTGTGCAAGAACGCCAGCCGCTTGTTCACCACCCATTACAGAGATACGGGCGTTTGGCCACATCCACATCATGGTTGGTTCGAATGCACGGCCACACATACCGTAGTTACCTGCACCATACGAGCCACCAATTAACACGGTGAATTTAGGTACATCAGCACATGACACAGCGGTTACCATTTTCGCACCATGCTTGGCGATGCCTTCGGCTTCGTATTTCTTACCAACCATAAAGCCAGTAATGTTTTGTAAAAACACCAAAGGAATTTTGCGTTGTGCACATAGCTGAATGAAGTGCGCGCCTTTTTGCGCAGATTCACTAAATAAAATGCCGTTGTTGGCAACAATACCTACTGGGTGACCAAAGATTTTTGCAAAGCCAGTTACTAAGGTTTCGCCAAAGTAGCGTTTAAATTCATCAAATGATGAATCATCAACAACACGGGCAATCACTTCGCGTACATCAAATGGCTTTTTAAGGTCGGTACCCACAATGCCGTAAATTTCGTTAATGTCGTAACGCGGTGGTTTAACATCATCAAGTAACGGTGCAGTAGGGCGCTGATAATTAATTCGTTCAATACATTGGCGAGCAATCGAAAGTGCATGGGCATCGTTTTCAGCATAGTGATCGGCAACACCTGATGTTTTACAGTGAACATCAGCACCACCGAGATCTTCAGCACTTACTTCTTCACCTGTAGCCGCTTTAACCAGTGGCGGGCCTGCTAAGAAAATTGTGCCTTGCTCTTTTACGATAATACTTTCATCAGCCATCGCTGGTACATAAGCACCACCTGCAGTACATAAACCCATTACGACCGCAATTTGTGGAATGCCTTTACCAGACATACGTGCCTGATTATAGAAAATACGGCCAAAGTGTAATTTATCTGGAAATACATCATCTTGTTCAGGCAGGTTTGCACCGCCTGAATCAACTAAATAAATACACGGTAAATGACAACGCTCTGCGATATCTTGGGCACGCAGGTGTTTTTTCACTGTTAGTGGAAAGTATGTGCCGCCTTTTACGGTTGCATCATTGGCGATGATCATACATTCAACGCCTTTCACACGACCAATCCCAGCCACAACACCGGCACAAGGAATAGCTTGTTCATATACGCCAAAGGCAGCAAATTGAGAAATCTCTAAAAATGGCGAGCCTTCATCAAGTAGCGTTTCAATACGGTCACGAACAAACAACTTACCACGGCCTTGGTGGCGCTCAATCAGGGCAGGGCCACCACCTAAACGGATATCCGCTACTTTTTCACGTAAATCACTTACGAGAGCGGCCATGTTGTCGTGATTTTGCAAAAATTGCGGATCGTGTGGATTTACACTCGATTTTAAAATCGTCATAACAAGGTCCTATCGGCTTTCAGTGAATAATTCGCGACCAATTAGCATGCGGCGGATTTCAGAGGTACCTGCGCCAATTTCATATAGTTTTGCATCACGCAATAAACGACCTGTCGCGTATTCGTTGATATAACCATTACCACCTAAGATTTGGATAGCATCAAGGGCCATTTTAGTCGCCAGCTCTGCGGCATATAAAATCGCACCAGCAGCATCTTTACGTGTTGTTTCACCGCGGTCACATGCACGAGCTACCGTGTAAACGTATGAACGAGCTGCATTCATTTGCGTGTACATATCAGCGATTTTGCCTTGAATAAGCTGGAACTGACCAATCGGGCTATCAAATTGTTTACGCTCATGAATATAAGGAACCACAATGTCCATACATGCTTGCATAATGCCAAGCGGGCCTGCGGCTAAAACAACACGCTCATAATCAAGGCCACTCATAAGTACTTTTACACCTTCGTTTAAGTTACCTAGAATGTTTTCTGCTGGTACTTCGCAGTTCTCGAACACTAATTCACACGTGTTAGAGCCACGCATACCAAGTTTGTCTAGCTTCTGTGCAGTAGAAAATCCTGGTGTGTTTCGTTCAACGATGAACGCTGTGATCCCTTTAGGCCCGGCATTTAAATCTGTTTTTGCATAGATAACAAAGGTATCGGCATCTGGACCATTAGTGATCCACATCTTGTTACCGTTAAGTACAAACACATCGCCTTTTTTCTCAGCTTTTAATTTCATTGATACAACGTCAGAACCTGCATTTGGCTCACTCATCGCAAGGGCACCAATGTGCTCACCGCTGATAAGCTTAGGCAGGTATTTTTCTTTTTGAGCCTGTGACCCATTACGGTTGATTTGGTTAACACATAGGTTTGAATGAGCACCATAACTTAAACCAATCGATGCGCTTGCACGGCTAATTTCTTCCATTGCGATTACATGCTCAAGGTAACCAAGGCCCGCACCGCCAAATTCTTCAGGTACTGTCATACCTAATAATCCCATTTCGCCAAGCTGTGGCCAAAGTTGATTAGGGAAGGCATTGTCTATATCGGTTTGTTCTGCAAGTGGGGCAATTTCTTGGCTCGCAAAGCTATTAACGTGATCGCGGATCATGTCTGCTGTTTCGCCAAGTCCGAAGTTCATTTCTTTGTATAGTGAAATAGTGCTCATAATGTGTGTTCCTGTGAGAGTCTGTTGACGAGATTGTTGTCAGGTTATTCGTCTAAATTATTAAGGGTTTCACGACAGCGGCGTTCTGCTGTAACCAATTCCATCAGTACAACTTTAATGTCGTCCATCTGTTGGCTTAGGTCCGCTTTTTTTTCTGCGATAAGGTCAAGCATAGTCACTAGCTGTTTAGCGCTTGATTTATCTGCGTCGTAAAGTTCAAACAAACGGCCCGTTTCGGCCAAGGTAAAACCTAAGCGTTTACCGCGTAGAATAAGTTTTAGTCTTACTTTGTCGCGTTTTGAATAAATACGGGTTTGACCATTGCGATCAGGTGAGATCAAGCCTTGGTCTTCATAAAAGCGGATAGAGCGGGTTGTAATATCAAATTCTTTTGCTAGTTCGCTGATACTAAACGTTTGCTCATTGCTAGCAGGTTCAACTGCTGCGCTTTCAAAGTTTGTTTGATTGTCTTGTTTCATGATTTATTTACCTCATTCGAATAACACCAATATAAGTGAAGTTTACGTAAAGGTAAAGGGCGATTTGGGAGTTATACTTTAGACTTATAAAGATAACTGGTTGGATTTGTTGAAAAGCTTTATTTATCTAGCCTTGTAAGCAGATGTTCGATTTTTAACACAACAAAATACAGATAAGTTTACAGTTTTACCGGCCGCAAAAATGTTGATTTTAGATTTACGTTGGCGTAAACGTAAATATTATGTATGCTGAATTAAATCGAAATTAAACTATAACAAATTAACTGTTTGGTTACACATGATTTGAACACATGATGATAACCACTTACATGGAGCCAATTATGACTACTGAAGCCGTTGTTATTGTTGCCGCAAAACGTACCCCTATGGGTGGTTTTATGGGCGCACTAAGTGGTGCACACGCAACTGATTTAGGTGCTACAGCTATTAAAAGTAGCTTAGAGCAAGCCGGTTTATCTGCCGATAAGATTGACGAAGTGATCATGGGCTGTGTATTACCAGCTGGTCTTGGTCAAGCACCTGCGCGACAAGCAATGTTAAAAGCGGGCCTTAACCAAGGTACTGGCGCAACAACAATCAACAAAGTATGTGGCTCTGGCTTAAAAGCTGCAATGTTTGCCCATGACTTAATTAAATCAGGCTCTATAAACACCGCTGTTGCAGGTGGTATGGAAAGCATGAGTAATGCGCCTTATATGTTACCGAATGCACGTTCAGGTATGCGTATGGGTCATGGCGAAGTAAAAGATCACATGATGTGTGATGGCCTTGAAGATGCTTACGACAACAAAGCAATGGGTTGTTTTGCACAAGACACTGCCGATCAATATTCAATTGGTCGTGAACAAATGGATAACTTTGCACTTAGCTCACTGACTAAAGCAAACAGCGCGATTGAGACAGGCGCATTTGATAATGAAATTGCAGCGCACACTATTTCTACACGTAAAGGTGATGTGACCGTTGCGATTGATGAGCAACCAGGCAATGCACGCCCTGATAAAATCCCAGGTTTACGTCCTGCATTCAAAAAAGATGGCACGATTACAGCTGCAAACTCGTCATCAATTTCTGATGGTGCAGCAGCGCTTGTGTTAATGCGTGAATCTGATGCTAAAGCACAAGGTTTAACGCCACTTTGCCGTATCGTTGCTCACAGCACACATTCTCAAGCTCCAAGCGAATTTACTTTAGCACCGGTTGGCGCGATGCAATCGCTTTTAGAAAAAGCAGGTTGGTCTGTGAATGATGTTGATTTATGGGAAATCAACGAAGCGTTTGCCATGGTGACTATGCTTGCAATTAACGAGTTAAAACTTGATGAAAGCAAAGTAAACGTAAACGGCGGTGCTTGTGCACTTGGTCACCCAATTGGTGCAAGCGGCGCGCGTATCTTAGTTACCTTAATTCATGCATTAAAGAATCGTGGTCTTAGCAAAGGTGTTGCCTCACTGTGTATCGGTGGTGGTGAAGCTGTTGCTATGGCAATCGAAGCTATTTAATCGCTTTAGAATTTTAATCTCTCACAGCCGCAACGTATTTTAAAAACTATCATGTTGCGGCCTCTTTATACCCACTGGGGAGGAGTGCCTCATGCACCAAGTACCTTTATTTATCAACGGCGAATTTACCCAATCAAGTTCAACGCAGTTGATTGATGTTATCAATCCTGCAAACCAAGAAGTGTTAGCGCAAGTTCCGTGTGCAACGGATGCTGAAATGGATGCAGCCATTGCCTCTGCAAAAGAAACATTTAAAACATGGAAAGAAGTGCCAATTTCTGAGCGTGCGCGCATTATGATGAAATACGCTGCACTACTAAAAGAAAACCATGACGAGCTTGCGACGATTATTTGTCATGAGCTGGGTAAAACTTTTGAAGACGCCAAAGGCGATGTTTGGCGTGGTATTGAAGTGGTTGAGCAAGCAGCCAATGCACCATCACTAATGATGGGCGAAACAATGGAAAACGTAGCGCGTAAAATCGATACTTACTCTTACATGCAGCCACTAGGTGTATGTGCGGGTATTACGCCATTTAATTTCCCTGCGATGATCCCATTATGGATGTTCCCACTGGCTATTGTGTGTGGTAACACCTTTATTCTTAAACCATCAGAGCAAGATCCACTAACACCAATGCGTTTAGCTGAACTATTTGTTGAAGCGGGCGCGCCAAAAGGGGTGTTACAAGTTGTTCACGGTACAAAACCACAAGTTGACCGTTTATTAGAAGACCCAGCAGTACGTGCTATTTCATTTGTTGGTTCGTGTGGTGTGGGTGAATACATCTATTCAAAAGGCACAGCAAACCTTAAACGCGTACAAGCTTGTGTTGGTGCAAAAAACCACATGGTTATTATGCCAGATGCGAGTAAATCGCATGTTGTAAATAACCTAGTCGGTGCGTCTGTAGGTGCTGCGGGTCAGCGCTGTATGGGTATTTCGGTTGCTGTGTTTGTTGGTCAAGCTAAAGACTGGGTTGATGAAATTAAAGCAGGCTTTGAAAACGTACGCCCAGGTGTATGGGATGATGCCAACGCGGCTTACGGCCCACAAACATCAAAAGCAGCTAAAGACCGTATTTTATCACTGATCGCAAGTGGTAAATCACAAGGTGCAACCTGTTTAATTGATGGCTCTGACTTTACTGTTGAAGGTTACGAGCAAGGTAACTGGGTTGGTCCAACGTTATTTACTGATGTAACAACCGAGATGGATTTATACAAAGAAGAGATCTTTGGTCCTGTATTGGCTTGTATGTTTGTAGATACTCTTGAAGAGGCGATTGAGCTTATCAATAACTCGCCTTACGGTAACGGTACTTCGTTATTCACATCAAGCGGCGCTGCTGCACGTAAATTCCAACATGAAATCGAAGTAGGTCAAGTTGGTATCAACGTGCCAATTCCTGTGCCACTCCCGTTTTTCTCTTTCACAGGTTGGAAAGGTTCATTCTATGGTGACCAACACACCTACGGTAAGCAAGGTATTCGTTTTTACACAGAAACGAAAACAATTACTTCACGTTGGTTCGAGGACGATATCGCCTCAGGTCCGAACATGAGTATCAACCTCAAATAAGCTGTAATTAATTTACTGCTGAGCGAGCACACGCTCGCTCGAAGAACACACGTTTAAACGACAACAATCGTTATTCACACAAGAATAAGACAACAAAATAGAGGTCTACTATGGACTTTAATTTAACCGAAGATCAGCAAGCGTTTGCTGAAACAGCTCGTCAGTTTGCAGAGTCTGAACTTGCTCCACATGCAGCTAAGTGGGACCAAGAACACATTTTCCCGAAAGACACCATTAAGGCAGCCGGTGAGCTAGGCTTTTGTGGTTTATATACCCCTGAAGAAGCGGGCGGCTTAGGTTTATCTCGCCTAGATTCAAGCATTATCTTTGAACAGCTTGCCATGGGTTGTACAGCAACGACTGCTATGTTGACCATTCATAATATGGCAACCTGGATGATTGCAAGCTTTGGTACTGATGACGTTAAAGCCCAGTACTGTGAACAATTAGTAATGGGTGAGTTACTAGCGTCTTACTGTTTAACAGAGCCTGGCTCTGGCTCTGATGCGGCATCGTTAAAAACCAAAGCGGTTAAAGAGGGCGATGAGTATGTGATCTCAGGCTCTAAGATGTTTATTTCGGGTGCTGGTGAAACTGATTTACTAGTAGTTATGGCGCGCACTGGTGGTGAAGGCGCAGCCGGTATTTCGGCATTTGTTGTGCCAGCAGACGCAGTAGGTATCGAATACGGTAAAGCAGAAGAAAAAATGGGCTGGAATGCACAGCCGACACGTTTAATTAGCTTCGAAGGTGTCAGAATCCCTGCGGCTAACTTACTAGGCCAAGAAGGCGAAGGCTTTAAGTTTGCAATGCAAGGCTTAGACGGCGGTCGTATTAATATTGCAACTTGTTCATTAGGTACAGCACAAGCTGCTCTTAATACTGCGCGTGAATACCTAAAAGAACGTGAGCAATTTGGTAAGCCATTAGCTGCTTTCCAAGCACTGCAATTTAAGATTGCTGATATGAACACCGAGCTTGTTGCTGCTCGTCAAATGGTGCGCTTAGCCGCATTTAAACTAGATACTGGTGACAGCGAAAAAACAACTTACTGCGCGATGGCAAAACGTTTTGCTACAGATGTTGGTTTTAAAGTCTGTGACGACGCACTACAAATTCACGGTGGTTACGGTTACATCAAAGAATATCCATTAGAGCGTCATTTCAGAGACGTCCGTGTGCATCAAATTCTCGAAGGCACAAACGAAATCATGCGTGTGATTATCGCACGTCGTATCTTAGCTGAGTCAGCTGGCGACATTCTATAAGGAGCAACCTATGTCTAATCCATCGATTGATTTAAATATTGAAGGTAACGTAGCGGTTTTAACCATGAATAACCCGCCAGCGAATACCTGGACACAAGATACATTAACTGCATTAAAAGAGACTGTAACTGAGCTAAATGCTGACAAAAATGTCTATGCATTAGTGATCACAGGGCAAGGTGAAAAGTTCTTTAGTGCTGGTGCTGATCTGAACGTATTTGCCAGCGGTGATAAAGGCGTTGCAGCCACTATGTCTAAAGTGTTTGGTGATGCATTTGAAGCATTAACCAATTTCCGTGGTGTATCAATCGCGGCAATTAATGGTTATGCCATGGGCGGTGGTCTTGAAGTGGCTCTTGCGTGTGATATTCGTATTGCTGAAGAGCAAGCTCAAATGGCACTTCCTGAAGCGAAAGTTGGCTTACTGCCTTGTGCTGGCGGTACGCAAAACCTTGCATGGCTTGTTGGTGAAGGTTGGGCAAAACGCATGATCTTATGTGGCGAGCGCCTAAAAGCAGACAAAGCACGCGAAATTGGCCTTGTTGAAGAAGTGGTTGGTGCTGGCGAAAGTTTAGCTGCGGCAATGAAACTTGCTAACCAAGTTGGCGAACAAAGCCCGGTTGCTGTGACTGCATGTAAAGAGCTTATTCAAAAAGGTCGCACACAACCTATGGCTCATGCGTTGCCATTAGAGCGTGAGCTATTTGTTCAATTGTTTGATACGAAAGACCAAAAAGAAGGCGTGAATGCGTTCTTAGAAAAGCGTAAAGCAAATTGGGTAAATGGCTAATGACTAACGTAACACTACTAAATCATCAAGATGCGCCTGTGGTGTTTGAAACTGCAGAGGCCGAAAGCGGCCTCATTGCAATTGCGACACTCAATGCGCCTAAGTCGTTAAATGCCTTAAATTACGACATGATCCAATTGCTTGAGCCTCAGCTTAGAAAATGGGCAGACGATGACGCAGTTGCCATGGTCATTCTAAAAGGGGCTGGCGAAAAAGCATTCTGTGCTGGTGGCGATGTAGTTAGCCTACATAAAGCAATGAGCACAGGTGAGCCTGCTAACTACATTGAAGACTTTTTTACCCTTGAGTATAAATTAGACTACCTAATTCACTGCTACGAAAAGCCAATATTACTTTGGGGTAATGGCATTGTTATGGGTGGCGGTCTTGGCTTAATGGCTGGGGCAAGTCACCGAGTGGTAACAGAGTCATCGCGTATTGCAATGCCTGAGCTAACTATTGGTTTATACCCTGATGTGGGCGGCAGTTATTTCTTACATAAAATGCCTGAGCAAGTCGGTTTATTTTTAGGATTAACTGCGGCGTCTATCAATGCTGAAGATGCCTTGTTTGTTAATCTTGCTGATCACTATGCAACAGCAGATAAATATGACGCTATTTTTACAGCTATCACCGCTGAAAAGTGGGGCAAAACAGCCTCATTAAATCACGAAAAGCTAACTAACATTTTAATCTCCATTGATAATATTTCAGGCCGTGTTCCTAAAGGTAATGTAAAAGATAACTTAGCGGTTATTCAAAAGCTGGCTGAATTTGATTCATTGCAGGGCAAAATTGACTACATCCAAAGCTTAGAAACCGAAGATAAATGGCTTACCCGTGCGCAAAAATCATTAGCGCATGGTTGTCCGCTTAGTTGTGCGCTTGTTGAACGTCAATTAGCTAATTCAAAAGAGATGACATTAGCACAGTGCTTTAAAATGGAGCTGGGTATGTCAGTACGCTGTGGCGAACTAGGTGAGTTCCAAGAGGGCGTTCGTGCGCTACTAATCGACAAAGACGGTGCACCTAACTGGCAGTTTAAATCGCTTAGCGATATCGACGAAGCAGTTGTAGATAGCTTCTTTACAGCACGCTGGGATGAGCAATCTCACCCACTTAACTCATTAACGTCATCTTAAGTCCAAGGGGTAAACAAATGGCTAAATTAACAATAGGATTTATTGGTTTAGGCAACATGGGTGGCCCAATGGCGGCAAACCTTGTCAATGCAGGTCATACAGTTCGCGTGTTTGACTTAAATAAAGCAGCGGTTAATGAGCTTGCCGATAAAGGTGCAATTGCTGCAAACGATGCGGCTGAATGTGCCATTGGTGCTGATATTTTTATCAGTATGCTACCGGCAAGCAAACACGTTAAATCGCTTTACTTAGGTGAAACGGGTCTTATTAACTTACTTGATAGCAAAACCTTAGTGATTGACTGCTCAACCATTGATGCAGAATCAGCACGTCAAGTGGGTAGCGAGCTTGCTCAAAAAGGTATTGATTTTGTTGATGCGCCGGTATCAGGTGGTGTTGCAGGTGCAACAGCGGGCACTTTAACCTTTATCGTCGGTGGTGAGCAAAGCCACTTTGAAAAAGCTAAGCTTGCTTTAGTTGATATGGGTAAAAACATCTTCCATGCTGGTGATATTGGTGCAGGCCAAGTCGCAAAAATCTGTAACAACATGCTGCTCAGCATTTTAATGGCTGGTACCAGCGAAGCGCTACAAATGGGCATCAACAACGGGCTCGATCCAAAAGTGTTAAGTGACATCATGACAGCAAGCTCTGGTCGTAACTGGACACTTGAGCTTTATAACCCATGCCCTGGTGTAATGGAAACGGCGCCAGCAAGTAATGATTATAAACCGGGCTTTATGGTTGATTTAATGGCGAAAGACTTAGGTCTTGCTATGGAAGCGGCTCAGCAAAGTAATTCATCTACCCCAATGGGGTCAATGGCGAAGAATCTATACACTATGCTTCAGCATCAAGGTGCGGGTAGTGATGATTTTAGCGCTATTTTTAAATTATTCTCGAAGTAGGAGATTGTTGTGGAAATTAAAAACAACAACATCGTAATTACCGGTGGTGCGCAAGGTTTAGGCTTTGCGATGGCCGAGAAATTTGCATCCCTTGGCGCGAACATCGCCCTTATCGATATGCAACAAGATGTACTAGATACTGCAGTATCAGTGCTTACTAAGTATGGCACAAAAGTCATGGCGTATGCTGCTAATGTGACCGACGAAGACGCTGTGGTAGCAACGTTTAATACTATTAACAAAGACTTTGGCCATATCGGCGTGTTAATTAATAACGCAGGTATCTTACGTGATGGTATGTTTATCAAAGCAAAAGAAGGCAAAGTAGTTGATAAAATGTCGTTGGCTCAATTTCAATCTGTGATTGATGTGAACCTGACCGGTGTATTCTTAGCAGGTCGTGAAGCTGCGAGCCACATGATTGAGTCTGGCAAAGGCGGCGTTATCGTTAATATGTCGAGTGTTGCCCGTGCTGGTAACATTGGCCAAACAAACTATGCTGCGTCTAAAGCCGGTGTTGTTGCGATGACAACGGGTTGGTCGAAAGAATTAGGTCGCTTTGGTATCCGTGTTGGTGCAATTGCACCGGGTGTTATTCGCACAGCAATGACCGATGCAATGAAACCAGAAGCAAAACAACGCATGATGGCGGTAACGCCAGTGGGTCGTTTTGGTGAAGCAGAAGAAATTGCCCAAACAGCACAATACATTGTAGAGAATGACTTCTTTACAGGTCGTGTTGTTGAAATTGATGGCGGTATTCGCCTTTAGTTTGAAATGGTAACCCTTTACCCATTGAAAGTACCAAAACGGTAAGCCTAGCTTGCCGTTTTTTTATTTTTAAAGTATTTTAAATTCATAATGATAAGGAGATTTTTTATGAACACTGATGGCATTACAGTATCAATGAGCAAAGGAATTAAAGCCAACTTCAAACTGGGTGAACATTTAATTGAATACTGGGGTTCTGCTTACTCAGGTAAAGAAGTACTGAAAGTAGACGGTGAATTAATAGCAGAATCACGTAACTTTAAAACGAAATCTGTTCATGAGTTTAATGTTGATGGTAAAGCCTGCCAATTAACAATTTCAGTGACTTTATTCAGGAAGTTTTCTTCTACCATCACATTAGAGTGTGAGGGTGAACTAGTTCACAGTTATCAACTCACATATGGTAAAACCCGACAAATTGCTTGGTATTTAAAAGCAATCCCCTTTTTATTTGCAGGGGTTTTAGGCTGGTGTTTTGCCGCTGATATTCTTACCTTATTAGAGTTAGCCATCTTTGGCTGCTTAACCTTTGCAGTATCAGAGCTTCTTATGAAAGATCAAGGCTGGATCATCGAAGAGCAAAAGCCTTGTAATTAAATGCCTAGCATTCAATAATTAAGCGGTTAAATGCCGCTTAACTTTGAGAGATGCAGTGAATCCCAAACAAATCCGCAATTTTTATATCAATGAAGAACAGTCTGTTTATTTGCTGTCTCACCATGATGCTAAAAAGCACCGCCAGTGGCTTAACATTTGTATTAAACAGCTTACTTTGCTTGGTTACAGTGACGTTGAATTAATTGGTTCTGGTGCGTTTGGATTTGTTTTTGCCGGTGTTGATGATGAAGACTTACCTTGGGTATTTAAGTTTTCACGTATAACCCTTGCACAAAGTGTACGTGACCGTTTAGAAGACGAAGCGTACATGCTCTCGCAAGTTAAAAACCCACTCGTACCAAAATTTTATGCCTTTGAGCGCATTAAAAAGCAAGGCATTTTAATGATGGAGCGCGCTCTAGGTGAAGACTTAGAAAAAATCTCTATCAAACAGGGGCGTTTTAGCGCAGCAAAAGTTATGGCGCTGGCTCTTAGGCTACGTAATGTGCTTGTAGATTTACGTGAACATAAAAATGGCTTAAGCCCGCAACCAATTGTGCATGGCGATATCAAGCCCTCTAACATTGTTTATGATGAACAAACCAATAAGTTGTCATTGGTGGATTGGGGCAGCTCTGTTTATGCACAAATAGATGCTGAAGGTAATCCAGTTGCTAGCAACTTTATGGATCTTATGTCTGCTGATATAAGCACAACCAATGCACGTATGGGTGATGTGTATTTTATTGGTGATGAGCAAATGTCGGGCGGGCAGTCATCGCCACGTTTTGATGAGCAAGGTGTTGCTTCAACTCTTTATGCACTGGCCTCTGCACAATCTTGCCGATTTGGTGCTGCGGTTATTCCGGCTACAAGTCTTAATTTACCTATGGAGCTTGCCCGAGTTATTGACGGTATGCTTTCTAAAGATAAAGCCACTCGCGATGGGGCGGGTGATTATTTTATGCGAAATATGCCTACAATGGCTAAAGCTTACCTCCCTGAGCTGCCCCGTAAAGTTATTCGCCCTTATATTCCTTATTGGTTTAGTGAGTTTGATGAGCACCCAGACACGGTTGTTTATAGCTCACGTAAGCAATTTTTAAGACAAGCCGACCATAATCAACAATTACTTGATGTAAACGATGCCCAACTAGACAGATACTACAAAGAGTTTTTATTTGATACCGGCGACACCGAAAAAGCATTTTTGGCCTCAATAAGTCGATTAGCAAAATACCCAGTAGTTGGTGGCCTTAGTTTTCATTGGAAAGAAAACTCACTGTTTGTTGAGTCTTCTCTTATTTTGCATGATGAAACGCTTGGCACTGCGTTTACCGATGCGATTAACAACACGGTGATGTTAGCACAGGGGATTGAACAAAAAGGTCTCTTTAAATGTTGCTTGTTTGATGCGCGTAAAACCATTCAGCTCGAACGTGATGGCACCGGTGCGTTTAAATTTGAACACTTACCTGAGCTTGATTACGAAGTAATGGATGTACAAGCCTCAGATGTAACCAGACCGCATTCTTACTTTGAAGATGGTAAAGACCCTGATGAGCAACTACAGCTCCCTAAAAAGGTTATAAAGTGCGTATTTGAGCTAAACCAAATACACCATACAGGCTGTATCATTTTTGAAGCCTTACCTGATAGGATGAAAATACATCATTACTATCGTTTGCTTGATGCCAGTAAAGAGCCTGAATTTAAACGTTTATTAAGTAAGCTAATGCAATACGCGGTTAGTATCACAGATGTAGGTGTGGCAGGCTTTATGAAGCTACCTTACAAAAATACCCGTGAATTTGATTTGTGCACTAAACAGCCCGATGAGTTTTATCCGCGAGATCCAAAAAGAGTGGAATGCTAAAAGCTGACCTGATTCAAACAGTTAAGGAGAATAATAAACATGGACTACAGCCCAAATTATAAAAATTATTCATTGGATGAGCTTTTAGATGCTCAAAAGTATATTGATAAAGAAAGCTTCCCAGAAAGAGCACAAGAGTTAGAATTAGAGATTGCAAATAAATTAAAAGACCCAGAAATAAAAGCAGAGTTTGAAGAGCTAGAAACGAGTAAAAGGTATGCTACTTTTTGGCCTCGTTTTTGGGCTGCTATTATTGATGGTTTAATTTTTACAGCATTACTTTATATCGAATGCTTACTCTTTGACGTTGAATATTCTTACGAAAACTCGATTTTACAAGCTGTTAATGGCTTTCAGTACATTGGCTATGTTGTTTTCATGCATGGGTTTTATGGTCAAACACTTGGCAAGATGGTGATGGATGTTAAAGTTCTCGATCATGACACCGAAACGAGCATTACGCTTAAGCAATCGGTTCGCAGAGAATCTGTTAATATTGCTATTAACTCGTCTTGGATACTCCTAGTTTTTTCTATTTCAATATCGTTACAACAACTTGGTAGCGTACCTGCGGTTTTAACTTATTTAATTATGGGTCTGAATTCATTAGCTACAGTTTGGGCATTGTCAGAATTTATAACCATGCTGTTTAATGAAAAGCGTCGTGCAGTACATGACTTCATCGGTAGAACGGTTGTTGTTAGGTTGTAATAAGGCGTTCTACTATGACAACCGTAAAAAACACCTTAATTACCTAATGATGTAGTCGTTAGTTCTTTTTGTAGTGGCTAATAATAGGTATTGTTTATTCATCCTTTCAATTTATCTAAAGGCTTTCAGTGAATGCTAATGTCTAAAGTCCTTGTCGAAAATTTATATTATGATGGGCCAAGAGAGGGTATCACATCTATTGAGGGGAGACATTACAGGTTTGTTTCAGACTTCAATGATGACAGTGGTTTTACTGATGAGTTTTCTCTTTATTTAATATCAGAATCTGAACTTCAATTAGAGATTGAGCAATGGCAAATTTTTGTTAAATGGAATAAAAAATATCAGTCAGGTGAATTAAAAGCCGATAGTCATCCTGGGCATGGTGGTATATCTCAAAGATGGGATGAAATAGAGCAAGCTTTGGCAATTAACAGAAAAGATACGTCAAACTTTAAATTTAAAGCTACAGCGACCTTTACCCGGAATGATCAAGAACTGCAATATGATTTAAATGGCCCTTGTTATGATGTTTCTTGGCACTTTCTTTAATTATAAGAGTATTTAAAAAACGATGGCTATTTGGCAAACAACAATAGTTCTAATACCTGCACAATGGGTAGAAGATAAAAATAATTCAGTTGAGGAACTCTACAATGCCGATGGTTATTTCGATACTGCCTGCGTGTGGAAACACCACCAACCAAATGTGCAAATAGACAAGCTGTTGGATAATGTTTTAGTAAGAACTGAAAGTAATATTTCCGATTTTAAAATGTGGGGTAATAGTCAATCAAATGAAATTACTATTTCTGTTAGTGATGAATCGATTGATGAAATTGTAATTAGAGTTGATTTAAGGAAAGACATAAGTAATTTTTGCTTTTCAATTTGCCAACTCGCTAAAAAATTACAGTGTTTTTTATTTATTCCAAATAAAAAGCTTCTTATTGAGCCTGACATTCACTTACTAATGCAAAACATACAAACACTGACTACTACAAATCAAAAGCGTAAATTAAAATAACCTGCTAAATAGCAGGTTGTTAGATGGTGAAATCTTACTTATGCTCTTCAATTATTTCAGTGATCCCTTCAGCTGAGAGTATCTCTATCCAATAGCCATCTGGGTCTTTTATAAAGGCTAGGCCTTTCATCGAGCCATCGTCTGGTTTTTTTACAAACTCAACATCGTATTTTGCAAAACGCTCGCATGCTGCGTACACGTCTGGCACACTAATACCGATATGACCAAAGCCTTTTGGTTCATCATTACCACTATGGTAACCAGCAAAACTGTCGTCGTGTTCTGTACCCCAATTATGTGTAAGCTCAATAAGAGCAGGGCGGCGAAATACCCACTGTGCTTTTTCTTTATCGCTGCCTTTTGGCATTTCTTGCTCATAACCTAAAAAGTACAGCGTAAACTCCATTTTTGGGAAGTCATATTTACCAAGTAACTTCATACCTAAAACATTTTGATAGAAATCTAAAGAAGGCTTTGGATCTTTAATGCGCAACATTGTTTGTTGCATTACATAACCTTGCGTTGCATTTGCGATTTGTTCAGGTGATTCGTTGTAGTTAGACATACACATCCTTTTTTAATGACATTAATGATGATGAAAGCAGTCTAACATAATCACGTTACCCTTAAATTAATAACAAAAATATTGACGTCTTTAAATAGCCCTTCAAGTCTTAACTCGCTAACTCGCTAACTCGCTAACTCGCTAACTCGCTAACTCGCTAACTCACATAAAAAAACCGCCCTAACAGGCGGCTTATTTCAACTAACAGCTTATAGCTCAAAACTTAAAGCTTAATTACCCCAAGGATTACTCGCACTTGAACGCTGTTTACGAGCTCGAGCAAGTTGTTTTGCTTCTTTTTTAGCGTGGATGCGTTTGGCGTCAGTAAAACTTAACTCACACGGTTCACCTGGTTTTTGATCCGCAGGGATCACACGATCGCGCGGAGGTAATTCGTAGTTTACATTGTCTGGGCGTGGTAAGTTTTTAAGACGATACAAATAAAAGTTCTCGACTTTTTCTTGAGCCCATTGGGTTTTACGTAAAAACTTAACCGCAGATTTAACATCTGGGTTATTCTTAAAGCAGTTCAAACGCATATAGGCGTGGAGTAATTCCCAGCCATATTGTTCGACAAGCTCAGTGACTACTTGCTCGATACCAACACCTTGCAGTGGGTTATTGCTGAAAATTTCTTTATTACTCATTAGACTGTCCGGTATTACAAAACTAGGGTAAGTATAATTGCCTTTACCCTAGTTTTATAGCTAACTTGCTAAGAATGTTTCTATTCGAGCTTATTCTTTACAATTAACCACTACACGGCCGCGAATTTCACCTTTCAATAAGGCTTCTGCATTTGCAATGGCCTCAGAAAGCGTAATTTCTTGTGAAATAGTATCTAGGTACTGAGCCTCAACTAACTCACTTAAACGTTGCCATGCTTCAATTCGGTCAGCTTTAGGGCGCATTACACTATCTATACCCATTAGACTAATGCCACGAAGGATAAACGGCGCTACCGTTGCCGGAAAGTCCATACCTTGTGCTAAACCACAGGCAGTTACAACACCACCGTATTTAATCGATGCGCACACATTTGCAAGGGTGTGGCTACCCACAGAATCAATTGCGCCAGCGAATTGCTCTTTAGCGAGTGGTTTCCCAGGTGCTGAGAATTCTTCGCGAGATAAAACACGTTTCGCACCTAATTTTTCAAGGTGCGCTTCTTCGTTCATGCGGCCTGTTGTGGCAACAACATCAAAGCCAAGTTTATTTAGTAAATAGATAGCAAAACTACCCACGCCACCATTGGCTCCGGTGACGAGAATTTCGCCGCTTTGTGGTGTGATACCTTGCTTTTCTAAGGCAATAATACTGAGCATTGCCGTATACCCAGCAGTACCAATTTGCATTGCCTGTTTTGGTGTTAAATTAGCGGGGAGGGGAATAAGCCAATCAGCGTTCATAGATGCTTTTTCACTTAGACCACCTAAGTATTTCTCCCCAACACCAAAGCCATTTAGCAGAACTTTATCACCTACTTTAAATTCATCGCTTTTAGAGTCTGTTACTGTGCCTGCAAGGTCAATTCCGGGGATCATAGGAAATGTTCTTACCACAGGGCCTTTACCTGTAATGGCTAGGGCATCTTTGTAATTCAATGTACTGTAGTCAACATCAATATTTACCTCGTGCTGGTGGATGTTCTCTACAGGGAAATCTGTGTATTCGGCACGATAACCTTGATCATCTTTGTTGATAACTACCGATTTTACTGATGTTGTCATGGTGACTCCTTTTAGACCGATCGTCTTTTAATGGTTAAAATAAAACCGCATCTAAACGGCTTTATAAAATTAAACGTAAAAATTGCGCTGTATAGAGTGTGAGTGGTTCACTTGATTTATCAAGTTTTGAACGCATCACCGCACCTTCCCAGCCAATCCAAAAAAATTCAGCAAGCATTTTACAATCTGATGCCTGAGGAATTTGCTTTTGCTGCTTAGCATCAAATAAGCACTGCTCAATTAAAGTTTGCCAGCTGGCGTAAGCCTGCTTAATACGGTCAATCATCGGCTCATCAAGGTGACTGAGTTCTTGATTTAAATTACCTATTAAGCAACCACGCGAAAATTCAAACTTTGCCATGCCTTGTTTAGCATCATTGGCAAACAACACTATTCTTTCAAGGGGACTTATCTCATCGCTAAGTAAATGGCGCTTTAACTTGGCCTGAAAATAACTGTCATACGCATCAATGAGTGCTAAGCCAAAGTCATTTTTACTTTTGAAGTAATGATAAAAAGAGCCTTTAGGTACTTGAGCAGATTTTAAGATTAAATCAATGCCGGTCGCACTAAAGCCTTTTTCGGTTAACACAGCTAAACCTGTATTAATTAACAGGGCGCGCGTATCGGCATTTGAGCGTGCTATTTTTGGTGGCCTGCCGCGACGGCTTGGCGTGGTCTTATTTGTTTCCATACATCATATTAGACCGATTGGTTTTTAATATGCAAGAACTAAATTGCTTAAATTGTAATCATCATAAATTTGTCATGATTACAATTTAATTGGGAACTTTGCTCAATTGATGTTGGTCACAAATAATGACGCTAAAAAGAGCTGTAAGCTTTTTAGCTGAATTTAAGTGTATTAATAGATGGTTTTAGTTGAAGAGGTACGACCACTTAGTCATTTAAAATGTTAATTCATTTGATCATCAGCACGTTAGTTTTTGTCAATTTATTTAATTGCTTTTTGTTATTTGAATTTAACAGTTTTATTAACTATTCATTAAATGTAGATGTCAATTTCGCTACATATCTATAAATATAAAAGGTGAGGATATTACCTATGAAGAGACAGAAAAGAGATCGTTTAGAAAGAGCTCATTCTCAAGGTTATAAAGCAGGCTTGGCAGGCCGTTCTAAAGAACAATGCCCTTATCAACAAATCGACCCTAAATCAGAATGGTTAGGCGGCTGGCGAGAAGCTATTGAAAACCGCAATATGTTCAAAACTTAAAATAGGCACCTTATTTACGCAAAAAAGCCCCAGTTAGGGGCTTTTTTGTATCTGCACATCAATATTAGAATGCAGTTGTATCTTGGAAAAGACCTACTTTAAGATCTTTTGCTTCATAGATAACGCGGCCATCAACTTCTACAGTGCCATCAGCCATACCCATGAATAATTTACGTTTAATAACACGCTTCATGTCTAAACGATAAGTTACTTTTTTAGCTGTTGGTAAGATTTGACCTGTGAATTTAACTTCACCTACACCTAGTGCACGGCCAAGACCTGGGCCGCCAGACCAGCCAAGGAAGAAACCAACTAATTGCCACATTGCATCAAGGCCAAGACAACCAGGCATTACCGGGTCACCTTTAAAGTGACAATCAAAGAACCAAAGATCAGGGTTGATATCTAGTTCAGCAACAATTTGACCTTTACCATGCTCACCGCCGTCAGCAGTGATAGAGATAATGCGGTCCATCATTAACATGTTGTCACTTGGTAAACGACAGTTGCCTTCACCAAACATTTCACCTTGACCACAAAGGACCAATTCTTCTTTTGTATAGCTGTTTTTAGGTTCCATAACTCTTATTCATCGCTTAGAAATTGCCCCGTACTTTAGCGTACACTTGTACGCTAAACAACTCGGAGCAGTTAATTAATTGCTATTTTTCGCCTGTTTTATGACCATTTAATTAAACTGTCGCCGATAAAGGGAGATAAAACCGCGCATTGTGAAGTAAAAATCATTATAATTGCTGTGATTCTTTAACCAGTCTAAAGGAAATTTATGATCCTTTTTGTAAACTCACTGACAGTGATTGATTTTTCTTACTTGTGTAATAAACGCGGCGCAGTTGGCGAGAGCTGGATTGTGGATTTAACTCTGCATGGCCAATTAAATGATGAGTCGATGGTGCTTGATTTTGGCTTAGTTAAAAAGCAAATCAAGGGCATTATTGATAACTGTATCGACCATAAACTTGCAGTGCCTGCCAAATTAAATGGTTCACTTAAACAGCATGCTGAGCACAGCGTGCTAGATTGCCATTTTGGTGATAATTACCACCTAGCTATGAGCGCTCCAAACCAAGCATTTTGTTTAATAGATGCAGATGTTGTTGATGAAAAGTCGGTAACCGAGTTTTTAATCAAAACCATTATGCCAGAGCTGCCTAGTAACATCGAAAACATCGAAATTAAATTATACCCAGAGCATAGCCAAAGTTTTTATTATCACTATAGCCATGGTCTTAAAAAGCACGACGGTAATTGCCAGCGTATTATTCATGGCCATCGCTCTCAAATAGGTATTAGTCTTGATGGGATGGCAATGCCGCGCTTACAAAAAGAGTGGGCAGATAAATGGGAAGACATTTATTTAGCGACTGCTGAAGATGAAATTAACAAAGCAGACCTTAAACACGTAACAGCACATGACAATGATGTGTGTTTTGCTTACACATCACAGCAGGGCTATTTTGAAATGGCGATTGATAAATCACGCTGTGACATTTTGCCTTGCGATACTACTGTAGAGTGCATTGCTGATTATTTAAGCTCTCAAGTAAAAATCCAATACCCAGAGTCAGAAGTAAAAATTACGGCTTATGAAGGTGTTGGCAAAGGGTCTATCAGTTATGCGTAAAGGACTACTGTTAGCAATATTAGCTGGGGTGTTTTCACTTTCAGCTACTGCTGTCGAATTAAAAGGACATTTAACTCAAGGTGGCTTAGTAACTGGGCAAATCGAAGGTGCTAAAAGTGTAAATTTCAATGGCGAGCCACTTAAACTATCTTCTCAAGGTGAGTTTGTATTTGGCTTTGGCCGTGATGCAGATACAAATCACAGCTTAAGTTGGACTGACAGCAAAGGTGTTAGCCACGAACAAGCAATTGTCATCACTAAGCGTGATTATAAAATTGACAAAATTACTGGTGTTGCAAAGAAGTATGTTTCGCCACCAAAAGAAGTGTCTGAGCGTATTAGCCGTGAAGCTGTGGCTGTACGTAAAGCCCGCGAAGTTAATTCGGATTTACGATACTTTTTAGACCCTGTTTATAAACCAGCTACGGGGCGGATCTCGGGTGTTTATGGTAGCCAACGTTATTTTAATGGCGAACCACGCAGACCTCATTTTGGTTTAGACATTGCCAATAAAACAGGTAGCCCAGTATATGCGCCGGTTAGCGGTACTGTGGTGTTTGCTGATGCAGACTTATATTACTCTGGTGGTACCTTAATTCTTGATCATGGCCATGGCGTTACTTCTACCTATATTCATTTAAGCAAATTAGATGTCAAAGTAGGGGATGAAATTAAGCGTGGCGATAAAATTGCGGAGATCGGCGCGACCGGACGCGTAACCGGCCCTCATTTAGACTGGCGTTTTAATTGGAAGAATGAACGCCTTGACCCTGCGCTAATGATGCAAGACACATTAGCTAATGAAAAGTAGAGACTATGACACAACAAATCGATCGTGACGCTATTATTGCAAAGCGTATTGCTGATTCAACAACATCAGTTACAAAAACAGTTTTTCCTGGCCGTACTAATCACCACAATACTTTATTTGGTGGTGACGCATTAGCTTGGATGGATGAAGTAGCATTTATTGCAGCTACACGTTTTTGTCGTAAGCCACTAGTAACGATTTCGTCTGACCGTGTAGATTTTAAAGAAGCCATTCCAGCAGGTACATTTGCAGAGCTTATCTCGAAAGTTGTGCATGTAGGTAATACCAGCCTTAAAGTTGATGTTGAAATCTTTTTAGAAAGAATGCACAAAGATGACAAACACTTAGCTATTTCTGGCAGCTTTACTTTTGTTGCGGTTGATGATAATCACAGACCAACGCCAGTTGTATGCGATAAAATGATCAACGGTTTCGAATAAAACTGTCTGAAAGTGTTAACTGAGTTAAGTACCTTCGGGTACTTAATTTTGCATCTGTAAAGAACACATCATACTATAATTTGTTATATGAATCTCTCAGCAAGAAACAATATATGAAGCTATAAATAATCAAAGGGGGAGAGTGATGCGTTTACTATTTTTATTCAGTTATATAGCTCTATTAGTGTTAGCCTTTAATCAATTCGATAATTACCTGTTTGATTTAGCGGCTGCTTTACGGGGCGTGCTGATTGTATGTAGTTTTGTCCCCGCCGTTTTTTTATTGTGGTGGAGTAAAAAGCTCTCTTTGAGTTTACTTGCTTTAAGTATTGGCTTAGTTCTATTTCATTTTAAACCTTACTCAGCTGATACAGAGGCTAACAATACTGATATCAAAATCGCGCAAATAAATTTGCAATATAGTAATCCGAATTTATCACAGATCATCAAAACCCATTTTGTAGAAGAACGAAACGATATCTTAGTGCTGTTTGAGTTTAATGATACTCAGCGCCATGTTCTTGATGAGCTAAACACTCAATATCATGTGTTTGGTTATGCCGAAGTAGAAGGGGCGCCATTTGGTATTATTGTTATTTCTAAACTGCCTATTGTGCAAAAGCAAATTAAACGCTTTGACAACCCAAAGCTTGGCTACGTAAAACTCAGCTTTTTAAACAATAACGTTATGTTAAATAGTGTGTTTTTGCATCCTCCATCACCTAGGACTCACACTTTGTGGACTCAGCGTAATAGGGTTTTGGCAGAAGTTAATGCAGAAATTAAAAATTTGAAAGGCAGTTGGCTAGTTGCTGGCGATTTTAATACAGTTCCATGGTCTCGCTACTTCATTAACACAAACAACACCTGCTTTAATAGCATGGGTTACTATGGCAGTTGGTCAGCCACTTCGTTATTAGCGAGTTTACCTTTTACAGATTTGCCAATTGATCATTGCCTTGCAAGTGACGACATAAGCATATCGCGTGTGCAAACTTTACAAGTAAAGGGTAGTGACCATAAATTACTTCAATACGAATTAACATTTGATAATCCCTGATTAATTTTAAGGTGGCTATTTTCAATCAATATTTCAACTAGCATGGTTAGTTCAAAATTATCCCATGGTTTAGCTGTGATCATGTTAGCAATATTATTCGTTAATGCATTTTTCGAAGATTCAAGTTCTGCGTAACCGGTTATTAATAGTCGAGAACAGTGTGGTTGTAGCAGTTTAATATCTTCTAAAACAGCAAAACCACTAATTGCAGGCATCAGCAGGTCACATATGACCAGGCTGATAGGGTTTTGCTGCACAAACTCGATTGCAGATAAAGGATCGCTAAAACAAACAACATGGTTATTTGTACCTAACAGTCGTTTTAGCGATCGTAAAATAGCTTCATCATCATCAATGATTACGATGGTTTTTTTCATGAATGTGCTCCAAATAAGTGCTTTAAATCATAGAGCATATGTTTAAAGTTTCGTTTATGAGGAAAGAGCCAAAATGCTTTGTTTGAATACATTAAGGCTTTTGAATAATGCCCAAGCTCACGATAAAACTCGCCATAGCATTCACTTAATCGCGCCTTAATTTTTTTAAGCTCATTGTTTGATACAACAGATTGGTTACGATTTATAATTTCGACCATCGCCGCTAAACGGTTCTCTCTGTTTGCTGTAATAGAATTGGCGCGCATTAAATAGTGCATTGCACACAGAGTTGAGTAGGCGACATCACCGCGTTTAGCTATTTTTAACCAGCAATCTAAATCGGTAGCGCTACTTAATTTATTGTCAAAACCACCCACACCAACAATGGCTGAACGTTTAACCATTACTGATGATGTACCAACAATATTGGTGGTGATCATTTGGCTGATTGGGTTTTCAAGTAATTGGAAATCTTTACTTTGTTTATTGCATTTAAACTCAGGCCAATAGTCGAAGCATCCAATTATGTCCTCATTCTGTTCATTAAAATGCATATAGTCTGTGAAGCTTAAAACACAATCTGGATGTTTAAGATGGAATGCAAGTTGGCTAGCGAGCTTATCTGCAGACCAATAATCATCGGCATCTAAAAAAGCAAGGTAGTCTGAGTTTGCTTGTGTAATTGCAAGGTTTCTTGCAGCAACAACACCTTTTCGTTGTTGACAAAAAATCCGTACTTCATTTTTTTCAGCGGCAAGTTGTTGTAGGTAGTCGATACTGCCATCAGTAGAGCCATCATCGACAATAATGATCTCGAACTGCACATTTTTTTGCTGATAAATGCTGTTAATACAAGTATCTAAATACTGTAAGCAGTTGTAGTTTGGAATGATAATACTGACTTGGCTGTTCATAATATGCTCCAAAAGCATTTCTTCACGTAGTAAAGGATACGCAATTTAGACGCCAGCTTTAAATCTGTATTTTCTGTTAAATAACTCAGCCTTTTCTCTTTGTGCGTTGCATTTTGCAAATGCAACGCATGTTTTTATCTCATTTCGAGAATTTAGTGGCTTTTTTGTCGGGTATGGAACTTGCCATAGCTCTTATAACCGTTTTTATAGGAGCGTTTTTTATGAAACACATTGCTATATTAGTCCCAAGCTTTCCGATTGCATCAGAAACCTTTGTGGTAACAGAAATAAAAGCGCTGTTAAACGCAGGGCACAAGGTAACGGTTCTCACCTTCGAAAAAACCAGTGTGTTGATTAACTTAACCAGCGCTATTGAAGTGAAAAAAATCACTAAACCGGCGTTTAAATTAATACTACCTTCAATGCTAAATATTTATAAGTTAGTAAAAGCAGCTCACACTGCAGCTCAATTTAAATCAATTTCAACCCAATCATTACTTGCGTACGGTTATCAAATTGCACGATATATAAAAGCGGCGAAGATTGATCATCTACATTGTCATTTTATGCATGGGCCACTTGCTTATGGCATAGTCGCTGCAAAGCTGGCTGATATAACTGTGTCGTCGATAGGTCATGGCCATGACGTTTATGTAAACAACGCCGATTTAAAACCAAAACTAGCGCTTTGCGATTTTTCGATTGCGGTATGTGAAGAAATGGCAATGCAATTTAAACGCTTCTCAAAGAGCAATGTTAAATTACTTCATTGTGGTATTGATACCAGCCAATTTAAATATGTGCCTTCATCACTCAATGAGTCAGTACGATTAATTTTTATAGGTCGTCTTGTTGAAAAGAAAGGGCTGCAATTTCTTTTACCCGCACTCAAACACATTCCTAAAGAGTTCGGTATTACGCTCGACATTGTGGGCGACGGCCCAATGCTCAACGATTTAATGTACATGGCAGAAGAACTGGGGATCCGCAAATCTATTCGATTTTTAGGCGAAAAACCCCATGATTGGGTTAGCTCAAACCTGATTTATTACTCAGCACTTATTGCCCCATTTTGTATTGCAGAAAATGGCGACCGTGATACGGGCCCGTTGGTCTTAAAAGAGGCCATGGCCTGTGGCCTGCCTGTATTAACAACTACTTTGATGGGGGCAAACGAAATTGTAACCCCAAACGTGGGTATGAAGTGTATGCCCGGCAGTATCTCTGGGCTAAGTAAAATGCTGTATAAATTCCATCAGCTTTCTCCTCATAAACGCTATTTACTTGGTCAAAATGCGAAGCAACACGTTAACGAGCATTACAACGCCGTTAAACAAGCAGAGCAACTTTCCAAATGGGTTGAATCTTTATAGGGAGGTTTTATGAGTAACTTAAAACAAATTAGCTATTTTGCTTTAGCTATCCTTGCAGTTAAAGGGTTCGGCTTTATTTTGTTACCCATAACCACGCGCTTTTTAGAAAAAAGTGAGTTTGGCGAACTTAATTTCTTAGTCACTATGTCGGCGTTATGTTCTCTGATTGTTTCACTTGGCTTGCCAGAGCTATTGCTCAAACAACAATATTCCTCTTTTCGTGAGAAAATGGCGTTATTTAGAGATTCGTTAGTATTAACAATCGGATTTAGTGCGGTTTTTTTAATTGGGTGTTTTTTATTTGCCGAACAAATAATTTCCCTATTACCTGCGCAAATTAGTGTGCTTGATTTTAGGTTGCTCGTTGTTAATTTGTGTTTTGCATCAGTACTTTCAATCCCTTATACCTATTATCGTTTGTTTGGCTATGCGCAAAAATATTGTTTCTATAGTATTGCTCACGCAGTCATGCAAACCTGCTTAACTATCACTTTACTCGTTCTGGGCTTTAACGTGACAGGTGTGATGGCTTCAGGCGTTGCCTGTACGTGCATTATTATGTGTTTAACTCTGAATGATATGAGTTCGGCCCTAAAGGTTAGCTACTCACGCTTTAGCTGGCGAATCAAAAAATCGCAAACGATTTTTTTAACCTCTATCATCGCTTCAGGCCTTTTCGTTTATGCCGGAAATGGCGCAGAGAACTGGTTTATTGTTGCCCAGTTTAATGAAAGTGTCTTGGCAAGCTATTACGTTGCTGCGCAATTTGCCATTATTACATCCTTCACCTTTGAGCCAATTCGTCTTTGGTGGTTTGCTAAACGATTTAGTTTAATTAAAGAAGATAAAAGCCAATATCAACGTTATGCAATTACCTCTTTAAATGCCGGGTTAGCGATGTGTATTTTAATGAGCTTGCTTGCACCAATCGCGCTTAATTCGGTTCTACCATCAGACTATCATGGAAAAAATAGTTGGCTGATTTTATTAATCATTATTGTCGCTATTCGCCATCACAGCGATATTGTTAATATTGGCTGCTACATGCACAAAAACGGTGTGTTTGTATCAATAATAAACTTTTTAACAGCACTTCTTGGGCTGAGCTTATTGCATTTTTTAGTCCCAAACCAAGGTGTAGAAGGGGCAATCCTCGCACTAATCATAATGCAAAGCTTCAAATTGGTTTGTTTATATTCAGTTAGTCAGTACTTCGAACCTCTACATTTAAATTTTGCGGCATTAATTCCGAGCTGGTTAGCACTGGGGTCTATGGTTCTTATCACACTAGAGTTTAACGAACTCATTTTTGCTAAATGGGTTGTTTGCTTTTGCTATTTTGTCGGCCTTTCATTTCAATATAAAACCTTGCTTGTGCAGGTTATGAAAAGTCTAGTTAAGGGGCATCAATATGCTCAATTACTATAAACAAAATCAACTATTCATTAATGGCATTTTGGTCACTTTACTTGTCGTTGCGACTTACGCATTGCTAGGTCCCATTGCCGTATTTGCCTTATTATTATTACCTTTTGCGGCTTTTACGGCAGTGAAGGTAAGCGTTGCGTTTATCATTTTGTTTATATTGTTTAGCTACTTTAGATTGCACGAAGCATTTCCGTTTTTGATGCCGTTCAAAATTCCAAAGTTACTCGCGTTGGCCTCTTTATTAGGGATTGTTTGGCATCTATTTATCTCGCAAAAATTAAAACCGCACTGGCATACCAATCATCTAATCTTTTTCATTTGGTTTGTGTGGCTCACTGTTTGTGTTTTTAGTGCCTCAAATCGTGGCTTAGCGATGGAATATTGGTCTGGTGTACTCACAAAAGTACTGATTATGGTATTTGCAATATCCTGGTGGATGACCACGTTAAAGCATTTTAATGTGGTACGAATTGGCATCATGATCTCAGGAGTCGCTATTGCCTTGGTTGCCCTTAGTAACAAAATGAATGGTATTGGTCTAGTTGAAGGAACCCGCGTCACAATTTCTCGTGAGCTGCGTTCACAGCTAGGTGACCCAAACGATTTATCGCTGGTAATGATGTTCCCTGTGTCTTTTTTAGCAGCCGAAGTGTTTGATTCAAATGCGCATAAACTAAGACGTATCATCGCCTTTATCTGTTTGATCACGGCAATTAGTGGCGTAGTTGCGACGCAAAGTCGAGGTGGTTTACTCGGCATTGCTGCTGTTCTTAGTTTTTTCATTTATCAAAAAGTTAAAAACCCAATTGTTGTTGGCTGTATTGGTGCGGTAGGCATGTTAGCCATGGTTGCATTTGCGGGTATCGCAGACAGGCAAAGTGGTGGCTCACACGAAGGGGGAGTAGATGAATCAGCCATGGGCCGTATTTATGCGTGGCAAGCTGCCATCAATATGGCGATATACAATCCATTGACCGGCGTCGGGGTTAATAATTTTGTTGTTAATTACTATTTTTATAGCCCGCATTGGGATGGCAAGAATCATGCAGTACACAGTACATGGTTTCAAGTATTAGGTGAAACAGGCCTTGTTGGCATATGTATTTTTGTCTTAGTAATTGCCTGTATTTACCGTAGCTTAAACCGTGTGTTTTTAATGAATAAGCAAATTAAAGACGAACAAATTGATGTAAATGCTAAAGCGCTAAAAGGCGGTTTAATTGGCTTTATGGTATCAGGAACCTTTTTAACTCAAGCATTTACATGGCCTATTTATATCATTCTTGCTTTAACCATTGCGTTAGAAAAGCTTGTAATTGATAAACAAAGGGAGACCTCACATGAGTGAACAAATTAAACACTGGCTTAAATCAAGCGACAGTGCAATTGCAAAATCGCTTTTTCAAATTGCCAAATCGATTCGCAATCCGCAAATGTGGGTGATCCCAGGCATTCATTCACTGTTATATAAATTACATTTAGTTATAAAAACATTGCTGAGTGAAATTGGACGAATTTTTTACTATACGCCCTTGTTTAAAAGCCAAATTAGCGGTTCAAAAGCTAATTTATACCTGTATTCAGGGATGCCTCAAATATTAGGAAAACTTGAAATAAGTTGTAATGACAATACCCGAATTAGCGGTATCAGCACATTTTGTGGGCGTAGTCATGGTCATTACACACCCAAACTAATAATTGGCAGTAATGTGGATATAGGTTGGCAAAATGCCTTTTCAGTTGGCCGTAAAATTGTACTTGAAGATGATGTGCGTTTAGCGGGAAGGGTATTTTTAGCTGGGTTTCCAGGTCATCCATTAAACTCTGCAAGACGAGCAATAGGTGAGCCTGATGACGAGTCACAAATAGGCGATATCATCATTAAACAGGGCGCCTGGATTGGTACAGGTGCGACTGTACTTGCCGGTGTCACAATTGGTGAAGGGGCAATCGTTGCTGCAAGTGCGGTCGTAACCAAAGATGTACCAGCAAATACCATCGTGGCCGGTAATCCAGCAAAAGTAGTTAAACAGCTGGAGGACTGATTATGAAATTCATTGTATTTGGTGAAGATTGGCAAAGCCACCCAAGCAGTACTCAGCATTTGTTCAAACAACTGGCACAACAGCACTCCGTTATTTGGATTAACTCGATAGGTATGCGTAAACCAACATTGCGTTTAGTTGATGTAAAGCGGGTCGTCAATAAATTAAAAAGCCTTTTATTATCAACAAAGAAAACGAAAAACAATCGAACAGCAAACAAAATAAACGATGACAATTTCACTGCACACACATTAGCGGTTTTACCTTGGCACGATAACGTTTTAGTAAGGTTATTTAATAAATGGGTTTTTCAACGGAAAAATTTTATAGACGATGAGCCAATTGTTTATTGGCTAAGTGTGCCAACAGCAATCAGTTTAATTGCGCCGCGCGAGCAGGATAAAGTGGTGTATTATTGTGGCGATGATTTCGCAGCTCTTGCAGGCGTTGATCATAAAATGGTTGCGCCGTTTGAACATGAGCTTATTGAAAAAGCAGACACTATTTATGTTGTCAGTGAGCGTCTTGCCAACAAAATGCCAAAGCACAAAGTAAAAATGCTCTCACATGGTGTCGATTTAGCGCTTTTTACTACGCAAACCGCGAAAGCCTCTGAACTTGAGCATATAAGTAAACCTATCATTGGCTTTTATGGTTCTCTCAATGCCTGGTTAGATAAAGCCTTATTGTTAAAGCTCGCTAAAGAGAGGCCAGACTATCAAATAGTGCTAATTGGCCATCTAGTAGAGGATTTCCAACAGCTTCTAAAACGTCAGAATGTAACGCACATAGAGGCTGTTGATCATCAGCGTCTAGCCTCATTTTCGCAGCATTGGCAGGTATCCATCTTACCGTTTGTTGATAACGATCAGATCAGAGCATGTGATCCTCTTAAATTAAAAGAATACATAGCGACGGGCACACCCATCGTAACCACACGTTTTGCTGCGGTTGACCCATACCAAGAAACGATCTTAATCGCTGACAACCATCAGGGCTTTATTGAGCGCGTTGATTATGCTGTGAGCTTAAGTAAATCTGATTTCTTAAATTGGCGCGCAAACCAGTCATTGCTTGCACATAACCATAGTTGGCAAGCAAAAGCCTCATTAGTCTGCAAGCAACTTAGATTTTGCTGATTAAACTATTCAACCCAAAAGCTGCATCTTGTATCGCTTCATCATGCAGCTTTTTTCATTTTGGCTCACTAACTGCAATTTACTAATTAGCTAAGAAAATCTTGGTCAATTTTTATCAATTTGCGAATTAACACAGAGTAATTTCGCAAAATGCAAAGCAAAAGGTAAAACATGTTAGTAAAAGAGCAGATCAAACGGTTAATTTATTTAGGGCTTTATGCGCTATACACGCGTATTAAGCTCTTTATCATTCCGTTTTGCATTATTCCAATTGTCGTTATCGCACTTGGATTATCAGCTCAAAAGCAATATACCAATCACGCAACGATTTTGATTGAAGAGTCAGCGTTACTGAATCCTTATTTAGATGATCTTTCTTTCTCGTTTCAGCTTTCTGATCGTATGGCTGCACTGCGTACCTTAGTTATTAGTCGCAAAGTACTTATCGCGGTTGCTAAAGAAACTCAATTAATCGCAGAAGATGCGCCACCCAAACAAGTAGAAGAAATTCATCAACAACTCTCAAAAGCCTTATCGCTTTCTTTAATTGGCGATGAGCTGGTACGTATTAACTTTATTTGGCATGACCAAACGCAAATGAAGCCTGTGCTAGAAAAGGTGGTCGAAAAATTTATCGAACGCTTACTTGCCCCAACGAAGGCATCACTGGATACCTCTGAGCAGTTTTTCTTTAAACAACTTGATAGTTTACGAGAAGAACTTGAGCTTTCAGAAGAAGCATTAGCTGTCTTTAAAACACAAAACAGCAATACCTTACCTGATGTATTACACAGTAATCGTCAAACCTTTGATAATTTACTAAGCGAGAAACAACAAAAGCTGATTGCTCTTTCAGGTGCCAAAGCAAAGCTAAATGCACTGGTGAGCAAGGTTGGTCAAGCAAACCCAATTTTAGGCAATTTAGAAGAAAAAATAGTCCGTACTGAATCTGAGTTAAGTCTTTTACGCACACGCTACACCGAAAAACACAGCAAAATCATAGAGAAGAAGCGCACTCTCGCAAATTTAAAAAACCGTCAACAGGCGTTATTAGAATCAAGCGAAAAGCTCGATACCACAAACCTCGATCAGTTATGGCAAATGGTAAACACCTTACCATCTGGTGATGGCAAAGAGAGTAGTGTTTTGGTCTCTCAATTACTTGCCCTAGAAGAAGCACGCAATAATTTACTTCAGCAAGAGCAAGAGTTTGCGATGTTAGAAGAGCAGGTAAAACTTGTAAGTGAACGTTTGTTAGTAACCAGCGATGTTGAAAAACAGTTACGCAAATTAGAGCGCGATTACGAAGTTAAGCAATCACTTTATAAAGACATGCTTAGCCGTTATGAAATGGCGAAAGTAACAGGCAAGTTAGTTAAATACGAAGGTCCAGATAAAGTAAAAACCATAGAACGAGCTTACAGCCCGACTCAACCAATCAATACCTCTATGGTGATGACTGTCATTGTGGGTCTCATTCTTGGTATTTTCACAGGTGGTGCAAGTGTATTTGTTGCAGCGCTTTGTGATAGCCACCTCAAAGATATTAAAACCATTGAAAAACTTACCAGCGCACAGGTGGTAACAGTACTTCCTATCGTCAATGCCGAGACTAACTTCGGTAACATTGAAGGAGATAAATCATGAATGTCATGCACTTAGTTCAACACCTGCAAGTAGGTGGCCTTGAAAAAATGGCAATTACACTTCTCAAAAATAGTCAATTTAGCCGCTCTAGCATCATTGTTTCGCTCGAAGGAGACAGACAGTCTGCTTTTGAACAGTGGCCCGAATTAGAAGAATTTAGCCATCGTGTTATTTGCTTAAATAAAAAGCCCGGTATCAGCTTTTCTGTTATCGCAAAGATTAAGTCTTTAGTTAAAGAGCACGATATCGATATCATCCATAGCCATCATGTTGGCCCAGTTATTTATGCGGGCTTAGCGTGCGCATTGTCGGGTGATTCAGTTCGCCACATATCAACCATTCATGACGCTTGGTATTTGAACAATGTTAAGCAATGCACATTTACAAAGTTACTTGATTCGATGACGAACATTTATTGGGTCGCAGATGCGCGAATAGTTGCCGATGAATTTAGAGCCAAAACAGCCATTATCCCAGAACGAACCATTTTAAATGGCATTGATTGCGATAGCTTTATAGCAATCTCGCAAGACACGGCAAGAGATCAGCTTAACTTACCAAAAAAGATAAAACTGGTTGGCTGTGCGGCACGCTTAATAGATGGCAAAGGGCACAAAGATCTTATTCACGCTTTGCATTACTTACCTCAAAACTATCATATGGTATTTGCAGGAGATGGCGACCAGAAAGTGGGGTTAATGAATTTAGTGCGTAATTTAGGGCTAAACGAGCGTGTTCATTTTCTTGGTAATGTTCACGATATGCGCGCATTTTATTCAAGTATCGATGTTATGTGTTTGTACTCACAACGTGAAGGCTTACCACTGTCAATTATTGAAGCCATGGCTTGTGGTATTCCCGTAGTTGCATCCGATGTTGGCGGAATTAATGAAGTGCTCACTGCTAACGAAGGAGAGCTTGTCTCTCCTAAAGAATTTAGCCAGCTTGCCCCAGCAATTTTAAGAGCAAGCAAACTACCGCATGGTTTATGTATTCGTCATCACGCTATTGCTGTTGCTGATGCAAGAACCATGAGCAGTAAATACGATAGTTTATATTCTGCTTTAGCAGTGTAGGAGCCAATCATGACTATTTTAACGACCTTATTTGTCATTTTACTGTGTGTTGCGCTGTATCATCACATTGGTTATCCGTTATTACTTAAGTGCGTTAGCACAAAAAAAGTAAAACCGGTTAAACCTGCACAATACGATGAAAATACACTCCCTAACATTGCTATCTTGATGTGCGCTTATAATGAACAAGCCCATATAGCAGAAAAGCTACATAACTTAGCGTCACTGGTTTATGACAGGAACCATTACACTATTCATGTATATTTTGATGGCTGCACCGATAAAAGTTATCAACAAGCCCTTAAAGCTCAACAGGTTTTACATAAACAAGGTGTAAAGTGTTTCTTTCATTTTCGTGATGAAAACCAAGGCAAAGTTCAAGGATTAAACACCTTAATGGGCGTAGCCAAATACCATAACGACATTTTGCTTTTCACCGATGTCAGTGCATTACTCAGCATAGATGCATTAGACAAAGTAGCCCAGCAGTTTAGTGATCCTAAGGTCGCTATTTCGACCGGTGTTTACACCTTAGATGAAAATGCCCCTGATGCGCAAAAAGCTTATTGGCAGTATCAGAATAAGGTTAAAAAATCAGAGTCAAACCTTGGTGCCGTGATTGGCGTACCCGGAGCGATGTTCGCCATGCGTGCTGAATACGCGTGTGAATTAGAGAAAAACACCATCAACGACGACTTCGTGCTATCAATGAAAGCGTTAAGCAAAGGGGGTAAAGCCATTGTTGATGAAGAGGTGGTCATTTACGAACGTGAATGCGACGAACAAAGCGAAGATTATAAACGAAGAGTACGTGTTGGCGCTGGTAACTGGCAGCAGATTAAAGCACTGCTTTTATTACTTAATCCGCGTTTAGGCTGGACGTGTCTAAATTTCTTTTCGCATAAAGTCCTACGTGGAGTGATGCCAGTTATTTTAGCGGGTATTTATGCCTGTGTCTTTTTAGAAGCCCTCGTGTCGCAGTCGTTGTGGTCTGAACTTATCGCAACAGCAATTTTATCGCTTCATACCGTGCAAGCGATTAAAACGCTATTCGAGATTAAAAAACGTATTCCTATCGTCGATAAAGTGAATTACATCTTAAATAGCTACTTTTTAGCACTTTGGGGGATCATCCGTTACCAGCAAGGTTATTTTAATAACCCATGGCAACGGGTGAAAACGGCAAGTAAAAAACCAACAAAATCGATTATTAAAATCATTAAGCGAAGCTTAGATATTACAGGTGCCTTATTTGCGCTAAGTCTTGTTTGGCCTGTGTGTTTAATCGCCGCATTGGCAATAAAGCTAACCTCAAAAGGGCCAATCATCTTTAAGCAACTTAGGGTAGGTGAAAGCTCTGATGATTTTGTTGAGCTATTTTATGTTTATAAGTTTCGCTCTATGGTGGTTGATGCGGAGTCACGTTCAGGCGCTGTGTGGGCCAGTAAAGATGACCCAAGAATAACAGCGGTCGGGCGTTTCATGCGTAAAACCCGGATTGATGAGCTCCCACAGTTAATTAACGTACTTAAAGGTGAGATGTCATTAATTGGGCCACGCCCTGAGCGCCCCGTATTCTACGGTAAACTAGAAAAAGATATCCCTTACTTTTGCCAGCGTACTTATGGCGTTAAACCGGGTATCTCTGGCCTTGCTCAGGTGATGAATGGTTATGACGAAACCATTGATGATGCACGCAGTAAAATTGGCTGGGATTACGCTTATTCACTCAGTATGTCGTCACCACGCGCTTGGGCAAAACTAGAGTTTTCAATTGTGCTTAAAACATTACAGGTCGTTTTTACCGGAAAAGGCCAATAACTAACTAGCTTTTTGCAATATCAATTAAGCAAATCACGTTGCATAATGCAAATTAACAGTAAAAAGTTAATTGCATTATGCATCGCCTCGATATTTAACCATTAAATATCAACATCTTATAAACTGGCATTCTAGTTGTACTAGTTACTATGACTAACCCATTATACAAAGGTGCAGATCATGGCTAACAACACTACATTCTCAAACGAAACCAAACTAATTTCACTACCAACTGATTTCTCTGGTCTTGCCGTTGATGGCTTTAAAGACCAGTTTGAAGAAGTTGCACACGGCAAACAACAAAGTGTGGTTCTTGATTTTACCTCGACGAAGTTCATTGATTCATCTGGTATCGGTGCCATGGTGTTTTTATATAAACGTATCGAGAAAAAAGGGCAAAAACTATCACTGCTTAATGTTTCAGGGCAACCGCATAAGTTAATGAGCCTATTAAGGGTTGATAAAACGATTCCATTTATCGAACAAGCTGATATCGCGTGAGGTGATTTATGAAGCACATACTATTTACAGTCATTTTGCTCACGCTTGGTGGATGTGCTTCTTGGCCTGATGAAGGGCAAGGAGGCTGGGCTGAAAAATATCAAAATTACCCGCTAACTGATGAGCAACACGAGATGATTTACGACACGCAAGAAACGGTCGTATTGAGTGAATTTCAACATCATGTTTTAAAGTTAGATCTATTAAAAGCACAAGGTATTAAGCAGTGTATGCCTGCCCAATTACTTAAAGCGCAAATTTACGAAAACCGTATTAGACGCCTTATAGCTGCGCAAATGTGGTCTGATGCTGAGCATGACTTATTGATTCATTATCATGGCTTAAATCAGCTTGCTAAGCACTTTGAGACCGTCAACGCAATGAGCCAATGTGCAGGAGGAACACAATCTGAGACAACCATGACGGCGTCGTTAAAAGATCAAATCAGCGAGCTTTTAAACAGTGATAATCAGTTTTCGCTAAACGATTTTCAGGTTACTCCGAAATACTTAACACGTTTAGCACAAGCGGCTGACTTAATTAAACAAGTTGATGAAGTGGACTTACTGCTTGTTGGTCATGCAGATATAAGTGGTCAGCAACAAAATAACTACGAGTTAGCACTTAAACGTGCGGAAACAGTGAAACACTGGCTTGGCATTTATGGGGTGAATCCAGCAACCATCACCACCTTAACGCAAGGTAGTTTAACGCCATACAGTGATGAACCTGACTCACGATCAAAACGCCATTCTGATAGACGTGTTGAAGCGATTATTATCGACATGAATGAAGAAAAAAGCACGAAACAAAGCCATGCATTATCCAGCTGGACCAAAATCCTAAATGGTCCTAAGGAGCAATAACATGAAACAGTTAATCTTACTTTGCTTACTGATTTTCGCCTTACCGACTTTCGCTGAAGAAATAGAAGTAGGTAATAAACTTTACTTATATTTACCAGGTGAAGCTGAGTTTAGCGAACCGTTTGAAGTTGATAAAGAAGGCACAATTACCTTACCTGAGCTAGGTCGTTTTAAAGTAGCAGGCTTACAGCTTGATGATGTGCAAAGCCAACTACGCACAGCATTAAGTGAAATGTATGTGGCGATGGATGACTTTTACGTTGAAATTCACTCTCGTGATATTTTCATTAATGTAATGGGCTATGTGAACGATCCATCGCAAGTGAGCATCCCTAAAGATGGCAATATTCAAATGGTAATTGCGCGAGCAGGTGGATTAAAACCAGGCGCTCAGCTTGACCGTTTACAAATTCGCCGTGCCGGCGAGATGATTGAGTTTAACTATAAAGCCTACCTAGACTCAGGCAACATTGATTTGCTTCCTACACTTCAAAGTGCAGACACGGTATTTGTCCCTGTGTCGCCACTATTAGGAAACGTGCAAATCGACTTTGATGCACAAACGTTAAGTGCATCCGGTGACGCAAGTGATAACAGTGCTATCACATTGCTTGGCGAAGTACACAATCCGGGCAGCTTTTCATTTAAAGAAAACATGAGTGTACTTGATGCTCTGATGCGTGCCGAAGGGGTAACACGCTATGCCGATGTGACGAAAATTCGCGTTATTGTCGATAAGACACCGGTTGTATTTGATTTAAAAGCTTATTTAGATAAACCCAATAACGATACCATGCCACAGCTTAAAGCAGGCTCAACCATCTATGTGCCAATTATGGTTGATGATGTAAATACCACATCAAGAACTGTCTATATCATGGGTGAAGTACAAAAGCCTGGCGCTTATGAAGCAGCAGATAACACCAGCTTCTTAGACATACTTGCCAATGCAGGTGGGCCAACTCGCTTTGCCGAAACGCGTCAAATAAAAATCTTAACGCCAGCCGGCGAAAGCATCCTGTTTGACCTGCAAGGCTACAGTGAAGGGCTCATTGCTGTAAAAGTGCCGAATCTAAACCCAGGCGATGTGATTTTTGTACCAGAAAAAACTGATCAAAATGAAAAAAGCTGGTTAAAAGTTCCCCCTAAGCGTGCCATTAAAATTATCGGCGCCATTTTATCGCCGGGTCGTTATGAGTGGAGCCCTGAAATGGACTTTACAGACTTACTGGCTCATGCCGGCGGTCCAACCAAAGGGGCAAACATCAATGACATTAAAATTGTCAGAAACGGCGAAATCACTAAACGTTTTGATTTAGAGCAATACACGATTAATGATTCAGGTAAATATGCTTTACCTAATTTATTGGCTGGCGACACCATTATTGTTGAAGAGTTACCGGTTGACCCTGCAGACAATAAATCACAATGGATCCGTCAAGAATCAAGCAAATCAATATATATTATGGGGCAGGTGGGCTCACCAGGTCGTTATGCATTTAACACGAATATGCACTTTATCGACATTTTAGCCGCCGCTGATGGCCCTACAGATAACGCTGATTTACGTAATATTCGTATTACACATCGCAATGATAACACCGCAAGAGTTAGCAAGTTAAACCTTGCACTGTATTTTGAAACCGGTGATGAAACATTATTCCCGCATGTGTTACCGGGAGATACTATCTACATTCCAGAAAAAGATAAAGATTGGCTACGTACACCGAAAGAGCAAGTAGTTCGTATTATGGGGGCGGTTGAAAAGCCAGGTCGTTACAGCTTTGATGACACCATGACGGTACTTGATGTACTTGCAGAAGCGGGCGGTCCATCGAGCTCAGCGCTTATCGACAAAATTGTGGTGGTCAATCACTCATGCTGTAAAGAGCAGTCTCGTGTGTTTGATTTAGAAGAGTTCGTAAAGAACCCTAATTCAGCGTATATCCCGGTGTTACGCGCTGGCGATACCCTTTATGTACCAGATAAAGGCCAAGATTTAATGAGTCAGTTTAAATCAAACTTCTTAGATTTTATTACTGTTGTTGCTTTAGTGGTGGGCTTATGAAACTAATACCAGCGCAATACCAAGAACTTGAAGCCGTGTGTAACGAGATAGATAACACTAAAGCGCGTTGTATCTGCTTTATCTCATTAACGGGGAATGAAGGGTCTACATCGCTATGTGCCAGTGTTGCAAAACGTTTAAGTTTGCAGGCGGCCAAAGTTTTAATCATCGATTTAAACCCACTCAATCCGTTTAAATTTGAACAACCAGACACAGTTGAATCATGGTGCTTTAGTGATATCTCATGTCAGTTGAATATCATTAATACTGAGCAAGTTGATTTACTGACTATGCAACACTTAAGAGAACTTGAATCAGTTAAAAGTAAAAATGTGCTGAATGACGCCATTGAACGGATAAAACAAGAGTACGACTATATTTTTTTAGATATGAGCCCGGCGTTAAAATGTAATCGCGGTAATGTACCACTGCATGCTTTAAGCCTATGTACGGATCTCACATTTTTAACGGTATCGCTTGGCTATAACGATGAAGAAGCCTTGTGTCATGGGATGGCGAATTTAGAACATGCTGGTGTAACTAAGATAAAAATAGTTGTTGCCCAGCATCAATTTGCACCTTTAGGTAGCCGTATCGTTAGAACTCTTAAAGCATTTCAGCCAAAATGGCCTAAACTGACAGAGTATCTATTAAACAAAGTTATTAAACAGCGTTGGTTATTTTTACCCTACTGAGACTCTGAATGGACTGCTTATATCAAAAGACTTTTAATTTAGATTGGCCTACGGTCAGCGAAATTCGCCATATTTTAAAGCATGTTTTAACGGCGATCAGTGTTAAAAATCAAGATATTGATGCAGCAGGGTTAGTCGCTACCGAATACCTCACTAATCTGTTACGCCATAGTGATGAAACGGCTAGGTTTGTGCAGTTTTCTATGCATAAACTTGCAGACAAACAACTATTGATTGAATTTAAAGACAGCATGCCAAGCTATGACTTATTTAATCAACAACCTAATCAGTGGCAAATAGATAGTGGCGAGTTAGTTGAAGGGGGCATGGGGGTGGCGCTTATAAAGCACTACTTTCCTAATGCCAGCTATAAAACTGTCGATCAGCAAAACATATTTTCATTTTGTTTAACCAATATAGATAAACGACCCACACTCATCTACATTGACGATGATAAAGCCCAGCTAGCCTTGCTTAATGCCTATTTGTCTGAACATTTTCAGGTGATTTGCTGTGAAGACAGTGAGTCAGGCTGGCAAGAAATTCTTACCTCTGGCGCTACTATTTTGCTGCTTGATCATAAACTCAAAAATGGTACCAGTGAGCCAATACTGAAAAAGCTAAATCAATCTAATCTTAAAACAAATTTATCTGTGGTGATGCTAACAGGTGATGACAGTGAAGAGCTAATAAAGCGCATAAACCTATTGGGGGTTGATGATTATTTAGTAAAACCAGTTAGCAAAACACGCTTACTGCAAAGCATTGAGCGCATTGTGCATCGTTTTTCAGCACTAAAGTATTTAATTAATGAAGAACGCATGCAAACCAAACAAAAAATAGGCGAGTTTAATGCGTATAATTTTGGCTCAATCATCAGTCAAAATGGCGGGGATTTTTGTATGTACCCCCACCAGCAGCAAACCCCCGTTATTATCGGCGATATGATGGGACACGGTATAACAGCCCTCAAAGAAAGTTTTGCTATAAAAGGATTTTTAAGTGGCTGTTTAGCGACACAAATTCCATTAACCGATGTTTTAAAGACACTGAATCTGGCACTTTATGAACAGCGGCTCTGTAAAAACAGCCTAGTAACATTATTAATTGGCTTTATCGAAAATAACACGCTTCATTGGTTTAACGCAGGTCACCCAGCCCCTTGCGTGATAACAACACAAGGAAAGCTGCTTCAACTTAGCGGAACTGATCCTTTGTTAGGCCTTTCTGACGACCATCAATACCAGCATTACCGCTATGACTTAAGTGATGTTGCGCAGATTTTATTATTTACCGATGGCTGGCTTGATAATCAGAAGATGAGTGAGGTTGACCAAATCATTGCTAAATTAACGCATGATAACTTACACAGTGAGGAGTTTGCCTATGCTCTTTGGCAAGCAAGCCAAGTAAAACTATCGGCTGAAATAGACGATGCCTCATTAATTGTGATCAATAAACACTAAAGTTTGAGTTTACAAACCCACTGAATACACACTAAGCTACTAGTAAGGATCTGTTAAATAATCACTTTATCTCAGCATAAAACGATAATAAAGGAAGTCAGTAATGCCACCTAAAATACTCATTGTTGAAGATACAGAATCGCTTGCGCTGATGTACCAATCATATTTGATCCCAACAGGGGTTGAAACTCGCATTGCCTACAATGGTGAGCAAGCTATGTGCGCACTAAACGAGTTTGAACCTGACTTAGTGATTTTAGATGTTATGCTGCCTGATATGAATGGACTTGATATTTTATCGTCTTTAGACCCAGATACGGCACCACAAGTGATTGTTCTAACAGGGCATGCAACCAAAGAAATGGCCATTAAAGCGATTAAACTAGGTGCCAGTGACTTTTTAGAAAAACCGATCGAAGCAGATCGTTTTCGCATCACAGTAAACAACGCATTAAAGCTCAAAGATTTAAAACAAACAGTTAAAAGCTATCAAACAACCTACGAAAACGGTAAATATTACGACCTGATCGGCAGTTCATCCGAAATGCAATCTGTTTACCAAATCATAAAATCAGCATCGGCCAGTAAAGCCACTGTGTTTATTACTGGTGAAAGTGGAACGGGTAAAGAGCTGTGCGCCCGTGCGGTACATTTAGCGTCACCGCGCGCTAACAAACCGTTTGTAGCCCTTAACTGTGCAGCCATCCCAAAAGATTTAATCGAAAGTGAAATATTCGGCCACTTAAAAGGGGCGTTTACTGGTGCTATTGCTAATCGTGAAGGGGCTGCTGGCCAAGCTGATGGCGGGACTTTGTTTTTAGATGAACTATGTGAAATGGACATCAACTTACAAAGTAAGCTACTGCGCTTTATTCAAACTGGTTGTTACCAACAAGTGGGAAGCGAAAAAGAAGTCAAAGTAGATGTACGCTTTGTGTGTGCGACTAATCGAGACCCATTACTTGAAGTGCAAGAAGGGCGTTTCCGTGAAGACTTGTATTACCGTTTACATGTTATTCCAATTGCTTTACCGCCATTAAAACAACGTGGTAAAGATGTTATTGAAATAGCGGACGCATTATTCAAAAAAATAAGTAAAGAAGAAGGGCGTTCATATAAAGGCATGTCTGAAGGAGTAAGAAACTTATTTTTGAGTTATGGCTGGCCTGGTAATGTTCGCCAATTAGAAAACACGATTCGTAATATCCTTGTGTTACACGATGAAGCGTTTATTGAAGCAAATATGATCCCCGCATTGCCAAATGCACAAAGCCAAAGCCATGCGGCTACACCTATTACAGCGTCTAATCAGTCAGAAGCTGTTACGCAAAGTGTCACATCTTCGACCAATGAACTCGCTACGAGTGTGAACAATACATCCTATGTGTCTTCACAAGTTGGTTTTTCTCAAGCAGACATAGAACCACTTTGGATAGTCGAAAAGCGCTACATCGAACAAGCAATTGACGCCTGTGATAACAATATACCTAAAGCAGCTGCTTTATTAGATGTGAGCCCTTCCACGATTTATCGTAAAATCAAAAGTTGGGAAGAGATGCAAGTAAGCTAGTGTTATAAACGCGATCTAGCTGTTTAAATTGTTGTTCACCTGAAAAGCGTTGCTGAATTAATTTTTGTGCATTGTTAAGCATGTATTGTTTTTGCTCAGTGCTCAGCATTTCAACGTTTTTAAGCTGTTTTTGGAGTGCCTGAGCCGAGCTTTCGCCCATCATTAATCCATTAGATAAATGATTGATAATATGCGGCAATTGCCCAACCGCTGCAGCAATCACTAACACCCCATGCGACATTGCTTCTAATGCCACCATTGGAAGTCCTTCTGCGCGAGAGCAGATCACCAATACATCGAGTTGTTGCCATATTTGTTGTTGTTCACATTGACCATGATAATTGACCGCTGATAAATCAAGTTCATTCACCATAGGCCCATCGCCAAACATATGAAAGTTCAAGTTTGTTGATGCAGAATGTTTAGCCGCTTCAATGAAAATATCAGGCCCTTTTTCATGAGATAAACGACCCACAAAGCCAATATTAATCTCCTGTTTGCTACGTAGTATTCTTAGTTTTGTAGGTTTTTTCACTGAGATGAAGTTTTCAAGTAACTCCGCATTGTAGAGCTCTTTGGTCAACGAGTTCGACACGGCAAAGTTTAAAGAAAAGTAGCTCAGAAGCTTATCAAGCTTATTGTAAAAATACACTTTGCCGACACCTGCTTCACCTGCGTGATAGGTAGAAATACAAGGGCGGTTTTGCCAGCGACACACCAACTTCCCCATGATACTTGCCTTGTACCCATGGGTGTGTAGTAACGCTGAACGAGGAAACATTTTTAGTATTTCGTTCAAGCTTTTTAAATTTCCGCCAGCAAAACCGTAAGTGATATTCGCTTTTTCTAAGCGATGATAAAACTCACGATTATTATGATCTTGATAAAATAGTACCGAGCTCATAATATTATATCGTTCTAATAGCTTACTCATGGCAATCAAATGGCTTTCGATGCCACCAATTAAGCTTGAATCTACAAATAAAATAACACTATATTTCATATTCACTCCAAGGTGAGACCATGATAGATACAGCGACCTATGCTCAATTACAACAGGATGTTGGTGACGACCTAGCAAAACAGCTTTTACAGGTTTATATCACTGAGTCCCGCCAAATCGTTGCTGATCTTGCTGATGCAACGAAACAATCAGAAATCGAAATAAATGCCCATAGCCTAAAAAGCAGTAGTCGCAGCTACGGTGCATTAGCCGTAGGCGGCCTTGCTGAGCAAATCGAGCAAAAAGCGAAAACATCACAATACGATGATGAATTACAAAGCCTTATTGCATTACTGCAAGACCAATTTGCGCAAACCCTAACCCATGCGCAAAGCTTGATCGGAACTCACTAGTCGCTCAGTTTCTAAAATTAATGGCATTTTTAAAATTTCAGCAAATACATTACTTAATTGCTCAATGTCGTGCTGTTGATTGGGTGATTTAACAACATCATTAAAATGAGAGACTATTTCACTCAATGCATCCAGTGAAATACTTAAATCACAAAAGCTGTATCCGAGCATGCCTTCTAGCCAATCAACCGGTTTCATATCGAGCGATTTAATCACGCTGGCTTCTTTAGCAATATTTTCAATAAACACGCGACACGCCGATGTTTCTTGCACCGCTTTAGCAATGTCTTCAACTAACATGGCTGGCATCACACTGGTTATTAAGCTACCTGGACCAATTATCAGCATGTCTGCATTATGAATTGCTTGAACCACCCCTGGGGCCGCATTGACATCTTGCGAGAGGGTGACATAGTCAGGCAGTGCATCTAGTGAATCAATTTCACATTCACCAAAAACTTTTACACCCGATGGCATTACCGCTAATAAATCAGCTGGTTCATCAGACATAGGAAGTATTGTTTCTGAGTTACCTAGCATGGCATTAAACCAAGCAACTGCTTGAGTTGCAGAGTTGGTTTGTTGGGTCAGACTTAATAAGGCAAGGTTGCCAAGGCTGTGGCCATCGAGCTCACCACCTTCAAAACGATGGTGAAATACTTGATGAACCAAAGAATCGTCATCGGCTAGTTGCAAACAACAACGCCTAATATCACCTAGTGCAACCACATCTTGGCTTTCGCGCAATTTACCCGTACTGCCCCCGTTGTCTGTCGTGGCTACAATCGCTGTTAATTCTGCGCAGTGAGGTCTGATTGCGCTTAACATATGGGATAAACCATGCCCGCCGCCTATGCATACTATTTTCATGACTGATACCTCATTGAACTCTATTACTGACTAAAAAGCATAGCGCGTACCAAGTCTTTGAATTTATATAACACAATGAAATTTAATAATTTAATTTCAAGAATTAATGGCTAAACTGAAATCTGTTTTCTATATTTGCATTATGCGATGCAATATTAATTAGGAATGGCAATGGCACAGTTCAACTTAGAACAATTACAACTTGAGCTAAGGCAGTTTCACGGCATCAATGATATCCGGGCACTGAAAGCGCAACTTGAAAAAGTGCTGTTACCGTATTTTTCATTTAAAGAATTTTGTTTGATTAATATTGAAGAGTTAAAAATGACACTTGAGATGCGCACGCTTAAGTATCTTGAGTTTGACGAAGGGTTATTAAAAACCAAGTTACAGCATGCATCTTCACCTTGGCTGTTTTCTGAAGATAACATGCTTTTTTGTAATAATACTGAACTGCATAATGCCTTGATTTTTAGAATTGAAATTTCTGATCACACAACCCAGTGCATGGTGTTTTTTGATATCACAGAGCAAGCGAAATTTAGTGATAAATCAGAAACAGGCATCATGATCTTGCTGCAACAAGTGGCTTTACAACTCTCAAATCAAACGCGGCTTAATCGCCAAAAGTTTCATTCTACGTCATTGTTAACACGCCTTGGTGAGCTGTCTGAGTTGTTTAGAGATTTTGCCAGTGAATGGTTTTGGCGTACCAACAAAGAAGAGCAGTTTATTAATGTATTAACCACCGCCAGCCACAGTAATTTGTATAAACGCCATTTTTTACATAAAAACTTCGATGCTATCATCACCGAGCAAGAGCAAAAGCAATTAAAAAAGTGGTCTCACTTTAAACATTTACTTGCTGAGCAAGCTGAGTTTCTAGACTTTGAATTTGAAGTAAATTGTTCACCAACTGCATGGGTGTCGTTCAGTGGCAAGCCTCAATTTGATGCAAATGGTAATTTTCGTGGCTACTTAGGTATAGCCAAAGATATCACCGTCAATAAAGACCGTGAGCAGGCACTGCAATTAGCCAAAGAAAAAGCTGAAGAAGCAAACCTTGCAAAGTCACAGTTTTTAACGGTGATGTCTCATGAAATAAGAACGCCGATGAATGCGATAGTCGGCATGCTCGAACTATTAGCAGACTCTGAACTTAACGATAAACAAACGCGCTGGCTAGATTATGCAAACTCCAGCTCTGACTTATTACTGGATTTGATCAGTGATGTGTTGGATTTTTCGAAAATTGAGAGTGGCTCGATGGAACTTGATGTTAAAGCAACAGATATAAATGCGCTCGTTAAAAACATCACCGCTCAATTTCAAGAAACAACACAGGGCTCTAAAGTGATGTTTTCAACTGAAATAAAAGATGGCTTGCCAAATAAAATAAACATTGATGGCGTTCGGGTTGGGCAAATCCTATTTAATATTTTAGATAACGCCTTTAAATTTACCAAAGTAGGCACGGTCAATTTCAGAGCTGATTTTAATGATACCCATTTATTATTTGAAGTCGCTGATACTGGGCAGGGGATATCACAATCTCAAATAGAGACCATTTATGATGCTTTTAAACAGCATGATTATGGTGTTAATCGACAAGTAGAGGGAATTGGCCTTGGGCTTAGCATTACCAAAAGTCTTGTCGATTTAATGAAAGGCGAAATAAGAGTGGCAAGTGCTATCAATATTGGCACTAAATTTACCATTTATATTCCATATTCTGTTGTTGCCGATGATCAGCAAGCCATTGAGCATGAGCAATCACTTGAACCCATGTCTATTCTTGTCACCGAAGATAACAAAACTAACCAAGTATTAATTAAAGCATTTTTAGAAAAGCTCAATCACCATGTCACCCTTGCAGATAATGGCCAACAAGCCATAGATAAAGTACAGCAACAAAACTTTGATTTAGTTCTGATGGATATGATGATGCCGGTGATGGACGGCATTACCGCAACCAAATACATTCGCAATGAGTTGCAAATGAGTCTGCCAATTGTGGCCTTAACAGCGAATGCTTCACATCAAGATAAAGCGACTTGCCTCGACGCAGGTATGAACAAAGTACTGACAAAACCCATTCGCTTTCATGATTTAAATCGTGCATTACGTATTTTGTTTAGCCAATAAAAAAGCCCCAAATGGGGCTTTTAAATATGTAACTCTGCTTTACAACACCATTGCTGCAATCCAGCCTGCAATAAGTAGCGGAATATTAAAATGGATGAAAGTAGGTACCACAGAATCCCAAATATGGTCGTGTTGACCATCAGCATTTAGGCCAGATGTTGGGCCAAGTGTTGAGTCAGAGGCAGGGGAGCCTGCATCACCTAGCGCACCCGCAGTGCCAACCAGTGCAGCTGTGGCCATTACTGAAAAGTTAAGCTCCATACAAAGTGGTACAAACAAGGTGGCTATAATTGGCACTGTCGAAAACGAGCTACCAATGCCCATGGTGATCAATAGCCCAACGAGTAAAATTAACGCAGCGGCGAGGGGCTTGTTTCCCTCAATCAACCCTGCGGCAGAGCTAACTAATGAAGCGACATCTCCCGTTGCTTTCATCACTGAAGCAAAGCCTTGCGCAGAAATCATAATAAAGCCAATCATCGCCATCATAGCGATGCCTTTACTAAACACATCACCATTTTGCTCAAGTTTTACAACACCAAATAAAGTAAATATAGCCACCCCAACAAGACCCCCAAGGATCATAGAGCCACTAATATTTTGTGCGACTAAAGAGCAAAGCACGGCAGTAATACCCACTGCGAGTACTTTCTTTGGTTGTTCAATGACAACGTCTTGTTGCTGCTCTGTCAGGCTATGCGGCTCGTAACTACGGCGTTTTCTGTAACTGATAAAAACAGCAACCAATAGACCAAACACCATGCCTAAAGCAGGAATGATCATCGCCAGTGGTACCTGCGTATTTACAATCTCTAAACCATTTTCAGTGAGGTTTTTATGTAAGATTGAGTACAAGTAAATGCCACCAAAACCATAAGGCAGCACCATATATGAGGTGGCTAAGCCAAAAGTTAAGATACACGCAATGGCACGTCTATCGAGACGTAACTTATTAAACACCACAAGAAGGGGCGGAATAAGAATAGGGATAAACGCAATATGTACGGGTATCAAATTTTGTGAGGAAATCGCACACAGTAAAATGATACTTAATATGAAATAACTTAAGGTTGTTTCGCCTTTGTGTCTGTTGTCGTTAACCTGTTTAAGCAATTTAGACGCTAATATACGCGTTAAGCCCGACTTAGAAATAGCCACCGCAAACGCACCTAACATCGCATAGCTCAGTGCTATTTCTGCGCCGCCCGATAAGCCATCATTAAATGCATTAACGGTTTGTGATAAACCAAGGCCTGCGGTTAAACCCGCAACAATCGCGCTCACGGTCATCGCCACAATGACATTAATACGACAAAGTGTCAGGATCAGCATCAACATAACGCCGACAATTACTGCATTCATATTGTTCTCTATTTGGCTGTTTTGAGAGAGTTTAACAGAACTCGCACCTGGTTTTTGCGATTTTGAGTATATGATTGCTGTTGATAACGTACTTCGATGATTATTTGCTCAAATTCATTTAAATAAACTGCCGCCGTAGGCTTTTGCTCTTTAATTAAAGCAATATTTTGCAGTGGCGTGTTGGTTTCAAGAGGCTCAATACCTTGTTTTTTAGCCCACAGGTAAAGCTTAGTGATGTCATCTACAAGTGGCTCTCTACTTCGAACTGGGCGTTTGTTATAAAAGAAATAGCCAGTAAAGCTCAGTAACAAGGTACCTAACACTATTAATGGCGTTAGCCATGCGGACTTATTACCAAACAGTGAATCAAATAAACTCTGCTGAGATGCATGGTCAAACGTAAGCACCCAGTTAGTCCATTTATAATCGAGCTCTTCAAGGTGAATTCGAAGCCAGTTTATTGCTTTAAAATGACTCCAACGTTTTAAACCAAAGTTAAGATTGTCGTTAAAGCTTTCATTTAAATCACCCAGTTGAGATAACGAACCATTTAAACGCTCAGGGGCAACTACAGCGGTAGCATCAAATATGTGCCACTTTTCATCGAAGAACACTTCAACCCATGCATGGGCATCGTATTGATAGATATTGAGCGTAGCGGCTTTAGTTTGTTCACCGCCTAAATAACCCGACACAACACGGGCAGGGTAACCAGCAACACGAAACATAAACGCAGCGGTGCTGGCATAGTGGCCGCAAAAGCCACGTTTGGTATCAAATACAAACTGGTCTAGCGTATTATCACCATACATTGGCGTAGGTGTTAATGTGTAAGCAAACTGCTGCTGATTAAAGTAATCAAGTAGTGCGTTAAAATAACCTTGCGCATTTTCATACTCAGCAGCCAGCTGGTTTGCCAGTGCCATTGTTTGTGGATTGGTAGTTTTCGGCAAGCGGGTGTAAATGCGTTTTTCAAAGTCAGTAAGGCTCAGAGTAGCCTCACTACTGGTTACCGCGTATTTAATGTTCTTGTTTAAATTGCCTTTACGTTTTAACAAACCATTGTAGGTATTAAACACATCTGAATTAGCACTTTGTGCAAAGCCAAGCCCAAACAACCAGTTTGACGATGAAGGCTCTGCAATAACCTGATAATCAATACGATTATTATGGGTAATAGCGCGGCGAATTGGATTAAATTGTTGCGATTTTAAAATGTCCGATATTAACCATTCACTGCCATTAAACTCATCATGAATAAGGCTGCGCCAGTAATAGGGGGCTTGTAAGGCTTGCCCAGGCTGTTGTTCTACCCGAAAAACCAAGTCATCAGATTCCGCTAATTTCGCAATCGAAAATGGGTTAACTTGCTCTGATAAACCGGTTTTAGCAAGCTTTGGCCCCGGTAGCTGCCAAAATGCGGGGAGCTTGGGTAAAAATAAAATCAAAAAAGCGGCAATGGGTAAGGCCAATAATATGGTTTTAAAACTTTGTTTGTTAGCGGCCTTAAAGCTTTGCGGGCTAGTTAAGTAGCCAAGTACTGCAAAGTTAACAATATAAAGTACACTCACAACCAAGGTTTCGAACAACCCTTGATGGAACAAATACACCGTTGAAAGGTTAAAAAATACCAGTAAACACACAGTTTGATACTGTTTAACGGTTTTCGCTTGTAGCAATTTAAAGCTGCTAGCAAGTAGCATCATCGAGACAAATAACTTGACCGTATCGCTTACACCAACCAAAACAAATAAGGCAACTAAGCAAACTGCTGCTAAAATATTCGCAATCAGTCCATTTAGTTTTTTATAAAACTTACCTAAAAACAGATTTAAAAAACTCAGGCCTGCCAATATGGCTAAGAATGGGGTCGCTACTTCAGTAAACAAAAATCCACTAATAACAATAAACAGCAGTGATAAAACGCTATTTATAAGCGGCGTATTCATACTTAAAACTCCGCTAATGCCTGCAAGCAGGCTTTTTGGTGGTTGATCCCTTGGCCTTTTGCAATATGTTTATTGGGTAAGGTTAACGAAAACGCCATGTGTTGGTCGGTTAATTGGTTCACCAAAAAACATAACTGGCTTAATCGGTGCTCATTATTGCCACTCAACATATTGAAATTAAGCGCTAATTCCTGTGATGCATCACTGGTAAATTCTTTCGTTAATAGTTGCTGAGTTTTAGCGTAGTGTTTCCACGATACTTTATTAAGCGCTGTACCTTGCACAAAAGGGGTAAGTTGATGAAAGTCATCATTACCCGCTTTAACTTGTGCGTTAACGCCGTCGTGTTCGTCATTGTCATGGAGCTGAGTATCAAACTTTTCTGAGGCGATAGGCTGTGGGTAAACATACACCGTTTCGGTTGGTTCTATATAACTCCATACAGACACCAAACCAAACGGAAAGTGACTAATAATTTTAACTCTATCAAAGCCATAAACACCACGTTCACTGCATTTAAGTGCAATTTCAACGGTCTTTTTCTCTTTGCTTTGCAGTGACACAGTTTCAGATTCAAGGTTAAGATTAACCAGTTTTATAAGTTCACAGTGTGATTGTGCGTGAATTTGAAAACGCGCAATGGGAGCATTGGGCGCATAACTTTCATTTACTGATAGGTATTTAACCGACAAACCTCGCATATTTTTATAGCCAGTGAGTATCGCAAATACCAAAACGACCACCATTAAATACGCCATCGCTAAAATCAGGTTGTTTTGATAGTTAATCCCCATCACAAAGTTAAGCAAGGCAATTAGTAAAAACTGCCCACCGAGTTTTGAAGGTAATACATAAATGGTTTTATGTTTGAGTTCAATTTCGTTAGTTTTATGCTTGTTTTTTAATAACTTATTAAAAACGGATTGACGAAATTGATTAACAAAAGCAGGGCGCTTGTACATGTTTTACAAGCTTACAGGCACATGTTTAAGTGCATAGCCACTGTCACCAGCGTTTAAGCCAAGTCTGTGATCAGTCACACTAGGAAAAACCGCTTGTACATCTTCAGGCATTACAAAATCACGGCCTTCAATATACGCCCATGACTTTGCAGCGCGGGCAAGCGCAATACTGGCTCTTGGGGATAATGGGTTTACAAAATGGTTATCTTGGCGAGTAAACGCAACGAGCTCAAGGATATAATCAACCACCGCATTACTTATCGTTACAGTGTTAATTTCTTTTTGAATTACAGCAAGTTGCTCAGGATTAATGCGAACAGGCAAGTCGTCATAATTTCGGTTGTTTAAGCCTAAAATGAGGTTTTTCTCAGCGTGTTTATCAGGAAAACCTAAACTAATACGCATAAAAAAGCGGTCTAATTGCGACTCAGGTAACGGATAAGTACCAGATTGATGCACAGGATTTTGCGTAGCAATTACAAAAAATGGTGATGGTAGGGCGTGTTTAACCGAATCGACCGTCACTTGTTTTTCTTCCATTGCTTCTAACAGTGCACTTTGTGTTTTCGGGCCTGCACGGTTAATTTCATCACCTAAAACAACTTGGCTGAATACAGGACCTTGATGAAATGAAAAACTATGTTCTTTAGCATCAAAGATATTAGTACCAAGAATGTCAGAAGGTAATAAATCGCTAGTGAATTGAATACGTTGATACGACAACCCAAGAACTGCGGCAAGTGCATGAGATAAAGTGGTTTTTCCCATGCCTGGTAAATCTTCAATTAACAGGTGACCTTCGCTAAATAAGCACGCTAAGGCAAGTTTGATTTGTTGCTGCTTACCAAAAATAACCGTGGATAGGTCATCGATAATGAGTTGGATTGTCGAATTCATAAACTACTTAATTTGTTATGGTTTCCATCAATTCTAGACGTTTCATAACTGAGTCGACTTTTTTTGCGTTGAATGGTTTAGCGATAAAACCTTTAGCACCTAATTCCCAGGTGTTTTGCACATTCTCAAGACTATTATGGCCAGAGCACATAACAACGTGCGTATGAGGATGGTGGTCATTTAAGTATTCAAGAATTTCCGTACCGTCAGTGTTAGGTAGTTCAATATCAAGAAAGATTACATTAGGTGACTTTTCTTCAATAACCGTTTTAGCTGATTCAAAATCTCGACTTTCTAAAATATCGTCAAAACCAAGACCAGTTAAAATTTGATTTAGATAGTCGCGGATATCTTGCATATCATCGATTATCAAAATAGGTTCTAACGGCTTCACAAATTCCATATCGTTTACATCTTATCGTTACATCTCAAGTTGATAGTTTTAATATAAGTCATGAGATAACTAAGCTCAAGAAACATACACTAATAAAATGAATAATATGATAAAACACCACCTTAATGTCCGATACCGCCTAGTATTGGACTTAACATGCACAGAGAATAGGTATAGCTATATATAGATACATTACTTCCTATAATATATATTATGTTAAATAAGGTATTTATCTTTATAAGCAGGTTCATTAGTTGTAAGGGGTTGTTCATTTCTAGAATTATGGAGGTATGGAGATTTTCGCCCTCGTGTTTTGGAAAAGCCCGTAAATACTGACCTTTGCCAATCCCAAGCCGAAAATTCATGATTTTTGAATTACGCTTGTTTTTAGACTCTAACCGTTCAAACTGACTCATTATCTGATCATTCCTGCTCATTTTACGTTTAGAATTAGATCATTTCTGATCGTTTAACTTTTCTTTAAACGCACTTTAAACGCCATTTAAACGCTCTTTAAATATTCTCAGCGAGCAATCTTTAAATCTTTTCTGCTGCTACAACTGTATTAAAGTTTGGTCCCAGTTCAATTGTGATCATAAAGCCCTGGTACGTCATTCTAATTTTGTTATCTATATATGTGTACGCATTTGGTTTTTGAATAGCGTTCATTAGCTGGTGGATTTGTTCAATTGTAAGTTGGCCAGCTAACAGCTTTTCAATTTGCGAGCTGCTAATCGTAACAGCGCTACTATATATAGGTGCATTTTTACGTGACAACTCGTTTAAGAAAAATGCAGGCAAGTGCCCTAACGTAAATTCTTGGCCATCGACTACCGGCTTTTTAAGTGCAATCTGAGCTGCTTTTAAATTTACCTGCTTTTTATAATATTGCTGTGACTTCAAAACAGCTTCATTAAATTGCGGTACCGCTAGTTGTTGAAGTTCTTTCGATAACTTCACTACTGACTTACCAGCTGCTATGTCAGCACCTAACCACGCTTTACCTGGATTATAGTCCCAACCTAGATCTATGCCAGGTAACTTATCTAGTTCTTCACCTGTTGATGCATCGACGACCTTGAATGACTGCATAAACTTATTAACAGACTCTGGTTTTGTGATCGATAAGCCCATACGTGCAATATCACGTTTGTTAAGTGAAACAACCTTACATCTGCAGTTATAGCCATTTGGCGGATAATGAGTATCCCAAAACGGATGGTCGACAGGCAGTAAGATATAGTTCCATTTATTGTGATCAGGCCTAACTCGGCTATCACCAGCAGTGAGATAAAGTAAATAAGGTCTACGTTCTTTTAATCGGTTCTGTTGTTCCCAGCGCCCTGCTGCTCGCGCTGTATTTTTGTTGTTCTGGTAAATTACTTGAGTGCGCCAGCCACGCTTACCTTTATAAGACCAACCATGATCATCAACAATTTTATCAAAGCGTTTTCTAAAGTCCGATATTGTCTCGCCATCACTAATTGCTTTATCTACTGCTGTATATAGCTCATTCAGGATTTCGATTTCTGTTGCACCTGCAACGGTGAATGCTTTGGCATGAATTAAGCCCTGTAAGTCTTTATATGACTCACTTGTCAGCTTAATTTTGTCTTGAAAGTGTGAAATGGCTTCCTTGAATTTAACAAGGTCGCCATATTGTGGAGCTGATAGAGCCATTTTAATGCTCTTTTAATGACTGTTGAATGTCTTGAATTTCATTTCGACGCGAGTTATCACGGCTATTACCAAAGAAGAAATTCAATATTGACGCTATAACAGTGCCTAAAACAAACCCTAAAATGGTATCTGCAAAGCGTGTAGAGCTCTCAGGAATAGGCATAAACGTGATAAAACCTATATATAGAGCCGTCGTAATTGACCAAAACCACGCATAATAATAGATGAAGCGTTTAGAAAACTTATCATCTTGGTTTAGTGCTTGGATCTGCATATTTCGAGCACTCTGGGTATTTTTAAACGCAAGCTCGTCAAGTTCTTTCTCTCGATTGAGCAATGTGGTTCTTAACTCATGCGCAAATTTTTCAGAGTCTTTAATACGGTTTAACGCTTCTTCTGGTGAACCTGACCCCGTTAAGGTTTGGGCTATATCAACGACTTTTGAAGCAACTGCTTCACCATTTGTGCCCCCTATCCAGTTACCTATTTTTTTATCTAGGCCAGTTAGCTTAGCAAGGCCAAGTGCAATTGTGATCGGTTCCATTTAAGCCTCCATTGACTCGTAAGGTACGCCACCAATAAGCATTAATTCGATACCTTTGATCCGTTTGAATTGGCGAACTAATGATTTAGCAGTCGTAAAGTGACAATCAAAAAATTCCTTTTTCTCATATAATTTCGGGAAATGTTTTTTAGCTTCACGTTTACCAAAGGTTTTAATAATTTTTTTGATTTCAGCTGGCTTATATATAGAAAGCGAACGTTTACGCCAAACTAACTCTAAACATGATGGTTGGGTTTCTTGTTTAGTAAACCACTCACCTTTTATATAGCCATCAATATAAACAGCTAATACAGTGGTAGACTCTGATTTTCTAACACGCTGTATCGAGATTTCATGATCGCCCAATTTAAATAAAGCACTACCAAAAGTCCCTGCAAGTTCACTTTCTACCTTGTCCCATTGCTCTTTAGAAATAGACATAAGCGCCCCGCTACAGCTTTGCTATATCAAGTGAAATAGCTTGTTCAATGCCTTTCTCGTCCTGCTTGTAAAAGCGGATAAAACGGCATGAATCGATAACACCTACAGACTCTGCAATGATATTCATCGCTTTTTGCCATTTACCGCTTTCATCAGTGATTTCAAGCTTGCGTAACGCTAGGATACGTTGCGGGTTTAATGATCCTTGCTTATCGGTATTAAACGTTTTACTGACAATGGCTCGTATGTTCTGATTGCCGCCTTCGGTCCACTCATCTAGGCACTCATCAATCAGCTTTTTAGCAAGAGATAGCTCTGGGCCAAGCTCGATACGTTCTTGTGTTTGAATGTTTACGCGCAAAGTATTGTCGAATGAACGTAACTGCGTATTGCCTTTTTTACCACCTAAACTAACACCATGTTCTTGCGCTAAAAGCTCTATAAAGTCGTCAGCTTCAGCCATCAATGAACGTTTGAACTCAGCTAACTTTTCCTGCATTTCAAGCGCTTTCGCACAGGCTTTTTGTACAAACTCATCTTTGATCAAATCCGTTTGTTTAACGTTAGCAATTGCAACCAAATTGCCTTTACCGTCTTTTAAGTAACCTTCAGGAATGTTATTCATCGTCTATCTCCACAGTTTTAGAATTAGCCTCGCTCATACCCGCCATAAACTCATAATGCAGAGCTTGCTCAGCCACTTGTGCTAAAGCAGACTCAGAGATAGTTGGGAATTGTGAGGTTATTTTTTGCTTAAGTTCGTCCAGGTCTTTTGATGCCTGGGCAAAATGCCAAATCTTTTCAATGGTGTCGTTTGAAGCGTGATCGAACACATCAAACTCATCGCTAATTTCAGTACTAGCAGAATCAGACTTCGCAAATTCAGTGCTTTTAGCAGCTGAGGCTATGCCTTGGCCGTCATCAGGTACTTCAAGAATGTCTTCACCTGGTTTAGGTTTTGGAATACCTAACTCTTTGTACACGTAGTCAGTGCTTACAGGTACCAAGCGTGCAGATTCACGAACACGGCTTACCGTATCGGTATTAATTTCGCGCTTGTCTTTAAAGATAAATACTGGTGGCTCGCCACCATCAAAATTGACAGAGTGAAGAGTGTTAATGATCTGATTGCGATAAGAAGCAACAAGCGCCCTATCTGCGCGCTGATTATCGCCAGCGCGTTTTGCATGCGTTTCACTTGCAGCACGTGCGCCGCCGTTCTTTTGCTCTGTGGCCAATGTTTGGCTGGTTAGCGCCTTACTCATTTCAGCATTACAGAAATTAATTAAACGCTCGGGAATTGGTTCACCGGATAACTTACTTTCAAGTACTTCAATACTGGTATCATCAGGTATTGCGGCTATACCGTCTTGAACTAACTTAGCAAGTCCATTTAAAAGGCTGTCTATATCAGCATCTTTTGCGCCAATAGGGTATTTACCTACTGGGAACGGCACACCAAAGCGTTCACAGAATTGAACAAAGAACTTAAAGCCACCGTGCTTAAACATCCACGGCCAAAAGCAGCTGCTCAGTAGTGCAATGCCATACGGGTTTGTTGCACTTGGCATATGACGAACACACGACCAACGACGCGGGTCCACTTCTTCGCCTTGCGGGTTTTCTCTTGTTTTAACAAGCAGCTCGTGATCACTATTAAATGCAAAGCGACTATTACGCCATGTTTCAATGTATTCAGGCTGCCACGTACCATCACGTTTAATAAACTTGCCCAAATGTGTCACACTGAAGCCATGTAAAATAGCACTGTAATTGTGCCAATCCATATCGGCCCACTCTGTATGCTTGCACGGTTTACGCTTAAAAAACTGCTTTGCTAACTCGTAGCTTTTCATACTGGCCGCATCGGTACCACCAGGCACCAACTCAGTATTAAAGCTATATAAACCGCTGCGTAATGAGCGCAATTCACCAATGATATGCGCGTCACGGGCAATTTCTTCATAAATAGCCGTGTTTTTACCTGCTTTACGTAAAATCGGGTCAGGGTTTGGGAGCTCTGTTATCAACGATGAAAAGCCAGGGTCCAATTGATTTTGTTCAAACATACGAACAAGGGCACCATAAGCCCGTGAATTAATGCGTGGCTTAGACTTAAACATGATAGCCCCCTATTTGTTTGGTTACTTTGCGGCTTCGGACTCTAGGCATACCGCCTGCACCAGTGCTTGATATCATCCATAAAATGGCTAAGGCACAACTCAAGTCGTAGTGATGTGTTGTTTGTTTTTCTGGCCAGTTTTCGAGTTCGTCGAGCAATAAACGGCAGCGTGAATGAAAGGCTATTTGTGCAGGTGTATTGGTTACATAGGTTTCGAGTGATCCTATCCGCTCTTCAGCAGGAATAGTGGCTGTTACGCCACGTAATGGCAGAGCTATTCCCTGCTCTAGTCCTTTGGTAATAAACTCGCTGCGCATAAAATCAAAGGCGTTGTTATTCTCAAAGCCCCACACTAAGCAGTTATATTCTTTTTGGGCGCGTATTATGTCGTTAAGTAAACGGCTGGTACCGCGCACTTTACGGCTTTCGTATTCAACGTGTAGCTTTTGTAAGTCTTTTGAATAAAAGCCAACAAGTATTGCACTTGGGTCAGATTTTTCTGTTTTACCCATACTTGGATCACATGCACCATATGGTACCCAATCATGTAAACGGTCAACCCAAAAATCGAACTGGTAAAAAATCGCTTCTTCATCACTTTTTGCAATACCTTGCATCTCGCGGTTAAACTCGCGCTTGTTCGCAGCCCACATACACATTAAATCGTAAAGTGTACGTACACTTGGCCAACTGGTTTTAGCCCCCTTGAGCATTGCGCGTTTGTTCTTGATCCAAAACTTAAACGAAGGCTTATCTTCAGTGGCAACAGCAATACCTTTTGCCGCTTCGCGCTTTTCAAAGCGTTTATCATCATGAACCATGAGGTCGCGACATTGCTCCCATAAGTACATGCGCTCAGGCATTTGTTTAATTGCTTTAAAGCGGTGAACAATGTGCCCTGGTGCTTCTTCTGCACGGCTAATTGGGTCATCGTTATTAAGAACGGTGTTCACACCTAAGAATTTTACGGTACCATCGGGTGGTCCCAAGTACTGCACAGCAGCTTCAAGGAATCGCCAGCGGTTCTCACGCTCTGTGGGTGACTTGGCTTCGGCATCGGTAATGATATCGTCAGAAAGTAACAGCTTAGGACGGCTTGCACCGTGGAACGTACCACGTACAGACTGCTCTGCACCACGACTTTCAAAGCGTACACCTTGGGCCGTTACAAACTCGCCTAACTTCCATACTGGCGATTTTTCGCATATTTCAGGAAAGTCTAAGGCTAAGTTATTATTGTTCAATAACTCTGTTTTAACGACTTCAAGGGTCTTTGTTGGCATTTTGGTTTCAGCACCAAACAAGATCACAAAATCAATAAAGAGAGGTGGCTTTTCTAAGCCAAGTTCTTGGCGTACCTCTGCGTCTTGAAGCAGTGCCAATACTGAAACATACACAGGGGCGATTTTTACGCTAAGTGTACTTTTACCCTCGCCACGTGGGGCAACAAACCAGTTTTTCCAACCGTTTTTAAGCTTTAGTGCTTCTGGTAGCCAACTATTAAAATAAGCCTGAAACTCAGATGGTTTCTGCCCATCATCTAGCCACATATGATGCGGGAAATAGGTATATACAAAAAACTCAAAATCACCGCTTAAAACACGTTTACGGCGCTCTCTAATGGCTTCAGGACTTGGATCAATATGACGTTCTTTAGCTTCGATATCGCGGCGTAACGCACTGGTTACTTGCTCTATCTCTGCTAAAAAATCACGTGTATTTAAATCAGCCATTAGTCGCTTAACTCCTTATCGAGCTGAGGACCAAATGCAGTAAGAATTTCGACTAATTGCGGTGCATAGTCAGGGTGATGTTTTGAAACAAATTTAGCTAAAATCTTGATAACTTCAGCAGCGACAGTGCGTTTTTCTAAGCGCTTATTGCCGCCAGATACTTTCATTACTTTGCTCATCATATCTGTGAGTGAGCTAAGTACTTTAGTTCGCTGCTCTAATGGGAGTGCTAAACCTTCTTCAGATTTTAAAAGCTCAAAGGTTTCGTTTACTTGAATGGTAAACTCTTCGATAAAGTCGGTTGTAAACTCACCTGCAGCACCCTCACTACGACGGCTTGCCGCACGAGCAAGATCCCAATCATCGCCCTGGTCTTTCGCTTCCATCTTCCAGCGGCGGGCTGTGCCGTCTGCAACACTGTGCTTTACTGCTGCAACGCTTAATGCCAGCAGTTCGTTTACATAGCTGTGTCGTAAAGCGTTTTTCTTTTCTGCTGGGTGTGCCATTAGTTAAACATCCCACTTTTAACAGCGTAAGCAATTAAAGAAACAGCTAAACCAGCAGAGCCGCCCATTGCAGCTACTTTAACGCGCTGGTTAGTCAGCTTTTCTTCTACTTTTGTTAATCGCTCAGCATGGGTCTTAAGCGCCTCAGCTTGGCGCTGCTCACTTTTTTCGATATCTATTTTTAAGCTATCAGTGATCTGCTTTTGACGGGCTTCACTCTTTTCTATGCTGTGGTGAATATCAGCCTTAAGACTTCTAAGATCATCCAAAATGGCTGATTGGCTTCCTTGAATTTCACCGATTGCTTGAAATAGCTGGTTCTCTTGTTCTGGTGTCATGTGGTGTCCTTACGGGTAAAAAACTTTAATGCCGATCCACGTAGGTGTGCGAACGTCGAAATGGAACCAACTCACATCGCCCTCGATGGCTGTGATGTAAGGAAATTCTTCAGGGTGAGCTAATACGTAATCACGTACCTGCTGAGCGGTGTAGTTTTCAAAACTACAATCAAAGGCTTTACCTAGTTTGTGTTGGCTGCGCTTTGCGCCAATTGGGCAGTCTAACGGTCTATAGCCGCGTAAGTGGTTAGCACCACCCCATAGCCAGTTATTTACGGTGCATGGGCCAAACTTATCACGCAGCTTTTGCAGCATGCGTAAGGCTCTTTCATCAAAGAGATTGATAAGAAAAAGGGGATCGTCTTTAAATAAATTAAAGGTTTCTTCAGGCACAATTTCCTGAAATATAAAACTAGGTGCAGTTGGGACTTTAACTCTTATTTTGGCCGCCATGTTGAGTCCTCAGATTAGTTAATCGTTGTTTAATTAGGACGTAACAGGCAGGCAAACGAGTTTTCCGCGTTGGCTTTTGGTTAGCTGGGTTTAATAGCTCTTTTACGCGTGTGCGTAGTGCTGGCAAATCTTTTAACGGGCAACGGCGTGATATAGCGATTTGCTCGTTTTTAGACTTGGCCGACACAATAAGCTGAGCTAATAACTCAATAAATGGCGCATGCACTGTTATTGTCATGCGTTAAGTAAATCAATTTAGAGGGGGGCATTCCGCTGTAAAGTTGTTTTCAGCGTTGTATTTTGCGGGTGTCTTATTAGGTTAAAATGAAAAGGCTTGCCATTACAATAGGGGCAAGCCAATTAATTTAAATTAGGTTTAAACATAGTTTAAATGCAATTAGAGTTGTTTGAAACTGGCGTCCCAGTCACTGTAATCCGTATCGATAAAATCACTAGGTGAGCGGGTTACTTTAAGTTGTACTTGAATTTCTTCTTTACCACTTACTAATACCCCTAATGAAACCTCATTGTCTGCATAATCACCAGCGAACATATCGCTTAAAAGCTCTTCTATGTTATCAACCGCTTTTTCGGCTATTTCTCTTGCTCCACTCATAATCAATCCTGAATTATTTCAAATTCGCGTGGAAAAGCACCACACTCTTCACCAGTTTTCCCAATGAAGTAGTGTAATTTTTGCCTGCGTACTGAAACCGATGTAACTTCAAATTCAGCACCTTTAATTGCCCCATGCTTAGCATCAATAGGAAGATCAACAATTAACTTGATTTTAAGTTTTTTCATCATTTACCCTTAATTTCTCTAAACGCTTCGTGATATTCGGCCATTAACCCTGTTGTTGTTAGGCCAAATAACTTGCGTTGGTTTATGTAGCGGTTTAATAGGTTTAAACCAAATTCAAGTTGCCACTGCTTTGGCTTTTTTCCTCCACTGAGTTGCAAAGCAGTGAGCAACACGAAGTTATTGTTTTGCATGACTAAGCGAAGGCGGTACTTGAGCGCGTACTTCGTCCTGTGTCGCTATCTTGAAAAAACCAGCACCACAATGCCAACACGTAGACAATGTGTCCCATATAACACCTTTTGGTGGTTGTAAGGTTCTAAGCTCCTTACTGCAGCACGGGCATTTAAATGTAATAACAGGGGTACCACGAGCTGATGCCTCGCTAAAATACTGCTCAGCTTCATTTTTCAAATCAGAAATAGATTCCATGATAATCCCCTATAAACTTAAATTTAACTGTGTTTCGCCTACACGTTCTTGTTGATACGTGCTGTAAATACTGCTTACTTGCTGGCGCGTGATCTTAAAACGCTTTACCAGCTGCTGAATGCTGCAGGTTTTATTATCAAGCGCGTAGCAAATCTCTTGGTTGCGAATTTGCTGCAGTACTTTATGCAGCATTGGCATTTGGTAATGCTTGTTTTCGTATTCATCAACCAGGGCTTGTACTAACTCAATACCAAAAATCTTAACTGCCTCATGGTTAGCTGTTGGCTTACGCGGTATATAAAACATTTGGCCCTGGTGTTCAGTGAGTAGCGCGATTGTTTTATCTACCCCTAATATCTCAACAAGCTTGCGCAAGCCATAAGGCAATGCGCGTAAATCTAACTCAGGTTTGTTCATGACTGTTCATCCCATAAGTAGTCAAGGCCGTATTCTCGATCGATTGCACGCTGTTGATGGTACGCTTCAACATCACGACGAATACGGCACTTACGTTGGTCTTCAGGTTTTACTGGGCGCTTTCTATCTACCTCGCTATAAGGCTGTTTACGCGGGTTGATAGTGAAGTTTTGATAGTCTTCGTAATTAGGCATTTAAGCCCCCTGCTTTGCTTTATGGCGTGCTAACCATTGCTTTAGTACTTCAATGATGTGCGGCCATTGCTGTGCGCTTTGATACAGCTTTTTACCTTGTAAGTGGTTTTCACAAAACGACTCACACGCGCTTTTAGAGTCAACATTTACAGCACCGGCTCTGTGTAATTGCCCCCACAGGCTATAAATCATTTTAAGCTGTGGTGGTAATTGCTTTTTGCCTGCGTTTGGATTCATTGCGCGGTAACGAGCAAGCAGCTGCTGTTGTTCGAGCTTTGTTAAACCAGTACACGTGTTAGTGCGTTGGTTAGAAATATACGCAACATTAAGTTGGTGGGTATCTTGATCGATACCCGCCGCCTTTTGCGCAATTTTGATTTGTTGGATCAAATTACTCACGCGCTTTCCTCCAACATTTGAATTTCAAAGTGAGGTGATGCCTCTAACGAGATAATCTTAATTCCCCAGTCTTTCATGCCTTCAGTAAAAATAAGCGGGAACTCGCGACAAATAGTGTTAAAGCGGCGCGCGGTATGCGCTGGGCCATTCACCTCATGAACATGGTGAATGCTAAAAAGCTTATCTGCAGCCAGTGTGGCAAAGGCCGCTTTAATGTTGCCGTTGCATTTGTCGATTAGCTCACCTTGTGGGTCTTTCTTAGCTAAAAGAGCAAGCATTACTGCATTAGTCACTAAAGAGCTAAACGCAAGCTCAGCTGAATAACGCGGTGTGTTTAATTTGATTGAAAATGCCATGATTTAATCCTTCTTTAAATGGTGTTTAACTAACGTTTAAACTGCTGGTTTGTTTAGTACTGAACTGAAAATGCCATTGATAAGTAACTTATCGATCGCAACATCTGGTTTTTTGGCTGCATGGTTTAAAACATGCGGTAATAGGTTTTCAACTAACTCCCGGGCATTACCTTCAACACGCTTGTGAAGCCATTGCCACCAAGCTGCATCGTCGCTTGCAAGCTTTATTGTTCCCTCGGTTAGCTCAATGAATAGGGTTTGAATATCTTCAACCGTTACTTGCCCGATTGGTTTTGGCCAAAAGCACACACGGCTTGCAATGAGTTCGTAGCGTTCTTGTGTTTGAAGTTTGTCGACTAATTGAATATTGCCTACCAGGGTTACACCAACAATTGCTTGGTCACTGATAGTTCGTAACGGGTCAAGCGCATTAGGTTTACACTTATCGGCTTCGTCTAAGATGATCAGGCGGTCTGTATCACGCAGCGCCATGATAATCTTTTGCATGTTTTTGTAGGCGCTTGGGCAACGTGACAAGCCTAATGCCAGGATTAATTGATCGAGTACTTGTGTACTGCTGGTTTGTTCACTGCCGGCAATTAAAATGGCTTCTTTGTTATTGCGGCAATACTCGCTAATACCTTTTGTTTTACCTAAACCCGCTTGGCCTGCAAACACACTAAAGCGGCGGCGCTGTCTTGCTTGGTCACAGGCCATCGCAATAAGCTTAGAAGTGCTAGTAGGAATAAACGGCACCTTGCCGTAAACAATACTGACCTGCTTACGTTCTTCAGGCTCTGCTAGTTGTTTTGCAGCTTGTTTAGGTTGATCAAGTTCTGCAGGTTGTAAAATGGCCCAAATGTCATGCAAGTGCTTACTTGGTTTTGCATTGTATTTACCATTTATAAGCTGGCTAATAGTTGCAGCGCTTTTACCCATGCTGGCAGCGATACTCGCACTGGTAATGTTTTGGTCTCGGATTTCAGGCGATTGCAGGCGTAAACAAATGCGTGTGCATAAATCACGGTCTGCCTTTGAGTACGACTTATTAAAGTCATTACGCTTTTTTATATCGTTAATGCTGGCTTCGTTAAAAAGCTCTTGCCACAGTGCATCAATAATCTTTTGCGGATCGATGGTGCATGTAAAAGCCAGTGTTTCTTTAATTGACTGCAGTGCATAGCCACAGGTTAATTTTTCAGGTGTTAAACCTAACGTCGACATTTCTTGGTTGATCAGCTCAACACGAAGTGTTTGCTCGTCTGAATAGGTAAATGGGATTTTATAGCTCATAGCTTTGTTCCTTGCGTGTAGTTGGTTGATCGAGTAATTCGTCTAAGTCAATTTCGTGTTGTGGTTTAGTCGGTGTTACATCGAACTCAAACACGTTAACTTCTTGTTTATGGGCAATTGCTGGCTCTACCGGAGCTGCTAATTCTTCAACAGCTTTAATATCGATAATGCGTGTATCTGCTTCTTGTGCTTCGACTTCACGGCGCTTGGTATCTAAGCGTTTTAAACGGCCAATACGGCGTTTGCTTTCTGCCTGTTCGATACGTGATGTAGGCACGGCATGCGACTTAGTTTTAAGGTTGGCAAACATTAAAAACTCGCCGTTTAACTTATAAAGCTTGGTGTAGCTATCATCGTGTAAGTCGTATGCGGCTATTAGCTCTTGGCCATTGAACTGATGCAAGTAATCAGCGCTGTAGTCACGTTGATGTAAACGAAAACGACCACGACGAATATTGACCTTTTCACGTGGTAGCATGACAAAATCATCTTCAACGGGTGGCACACGTTCTATGCCTTCATCCCACACTTGCTGACGTGTTTTACCCTTGATTTCAGGATGCTCGCTGTTGTGGTAATCATTTAAAAAGGCTTTAAATTCAGCAATCCATTCATCTACCGTCGGAAGTTTACGTTTACCCTGCTTAGCTTCTTTTAAAATAAGTTGCTTATGGCGGTCATCGTGATCACGCCCACAGTAAGTACTAAAACGTTTACCAACGCGGTCTTCCATGTGTAAGAAAAAGCGTTCTATCCACTTAACTCGTGCATTACCTGGTATGGCAAAAATAACGTCGATTTCAAACTGAGCATAAAAGCCGGTTGTTTCATCGTTCATTAATTTGTTTTTATAGCCAGAGCCGTTATCTAGATAAAACATGGCAGGTACATTGTTGTGTACTTTGATAGCACGGCTTATTGCTGCAAGCGTATCTAACGTGCTTTCTGCATAGCCCAGCTCCCAACCAACAATGCAGCGGCTACCCACATCTTGAAACGCTGTAAGCTCTGCGCGGTATGGCTTGCCCGTTTTAGGGTGTGCTAAATAAACATCAAGCGTATGGCCATCGCCGTTATACAAAACACCAGGCTTAATATTTTCGGTTGAGCGCAATAAGTGATCTTTATGCTTTTCACGGTACAACTTAGCACCCATACGGTACGGGCTTTGTGGGCCTAGTTCGTGTGGTAAGCCATTAATAAAACGGCGTACTTGATGGTGCTCTGCTTTATAACCTTCTTTGTTAAGTTGGTCTGCCACTTGCGCAAAGCTAGGGCTATTTGGGCTGTGGTAAAGCTCTAAACAACGTGCAAGCCAGCTGTATTGTGTTTGGGCTTTGCCTTTATGGTTTGGCAATAAACCATTAATGCCGTTTTCTTTATAAGCATTACACCAGTTATAAATTGTTGCGCGCCCTGGCAATTTACCTAATGCGTTAATTGCTGTTGTTACAGAGCTAATTGCTGTGTTACCACGGTACTCTGACACTAAATTTGCAAATGCTTTTGGTAAACCACACTCTTGGGTTAATAAGTGACGAACCAGTACAGCTCTGCTTTGGGCTTTTTTACGTGCTGGTTCACTGGCGTTTTGCCAGGTTAGTTCTAAGCCCGTACTTGGTAAGTTATTAAATTTTTGAACTGCAGGATGCATTACTCTCTCCTACTCGCGGGTTTTAATACGGTCGTTAAACATGGCAAGCATGTATTCACGGTTAGCTTGTGCGTCTTGCCATTCGTCTTCTGCGAAGTGTGGAATTTGCTCAGCGCCTACTAGGTTCTCTGAACCAAACTCTTCAGTTAAGCGGTTAAGCATGTGGTTAATTCGCTGTTGAATACCTAGCCATAAGTGCCATGTAGTTTGAGCGCCGCCAATGCGGTGGTTTTGATCTAGGTCGCGGCTTGTACATAATTGCTCAACCATGGTTATGAACTCTTCAAGGGATTCATTCACAATGGCGCTATGTGCAAATGCGTTTTGGCGCACCTGTGCAACAAGTATTGGTAACTCGTAGCGTTGTTTAGGTGCTTTGGTTAATCGCTCATTTTCAAGCGCGTTAATAAGCGTTGCTGTCTGCTCTTCAAGTTCAGTGTGCTTCTCTTTGAGTTTTTTAATCTCTTTTCGAAACTCACGTACAGATAACTCGTTAAGTGTTTCTAGGTCGTCTTCGTCTAGTGCTTCAACGGTTTCAACAGGTAAGCGCGCCATTTCAATCAGCTTGCTTTTGTTCATGTTTAAAACGGCAGACGTCTGCCGTTTTGATTCGGGCAGAGCTAAAAACATCTTAGCGACAGCTATTGAATTTCGTGCGTTACGTTCACCAATACCTAGTTTTTCAAGCTGATTTATAAATTCGCCATGAGGTGTGTTAACTTTAATTGAAAGTAATAAGAGCCCATGTTTAGCTGTATCAACAAGGATTCTCTCTCCAATTCGAACAACCTCTTGCCACGCTTCTTCAATAGTGTCAGGAATAACTAATTGAATTTGTCCTGCCATTTTCTCGATCTTTGCAGTAAGTTGCTGTTGCTCTTCAGCACTGAAAACCTGAATTTCAGACGGATCTTGGTCTTTGATAGTCATAGTTTTACCTAGAAATTTGGTTATTGATTACTGCTAGAGGGCAATAAAGTTTTTTGAATTTCGCGTTGCTGCTCAGAAAATTTTTCAATCTCCATTTGAAGTTCAGCATGCTTTTCTAAAAGTTGTGATCGCTGGTCTACGGCTTTGAATAAAAGAGGTTCAAGTAATACGTTTAGAGGTTCTATGCTTTTGATGGCCCATAGCAATGCTGGTAACTGATGTGCTGGTAGATACTTTTCAGTACCTGGAGCAAGGTATTTATTCAAAAGAGTTTCATTAATTACAACATCATCAACTTTTAAAGCTTGATTCATGCGGTTAACTATCCCCTGTCTTGTGAGACCACATGTTCTAGCAGCTGCGTTCACTGCATATAAAAACTGATGGTATACATCACAATTAGGTGCTTCATCTTGATTGAATATCGGCGTTAAATCAGTAATTTTCATGGTAATTTTTCCCTGTAGATTTATTGGATTAATTCAACCAATTAGTTGTAAGTTGGTGCAGGAATCGGTTTTTTATTTCTAATTGCATTAATAACTTGCTGTTTTCTTGATGCGCGGTCTTTTCTACCTCTAGGCTGGTGCCCTACGTAAGTGTCGCCAAAGACTTCTTCAAGAGTTAGCTCTAAAGCAGAACATATAGCCTCAGCTACAGGCTGAGATTTGTTTAATCGCTTTGCAATTGAGTAAACGTGAGAGCGAGAAACTTTTAATGCCTCTGCAATATCGGTGAGAAGAATATCTTTTTCATGCAATTTATTGCGTATATCTTCAAATACTAAACCGTTAGATTTCATGCTAAGTTATCCTATGTAAAGTTAGTTGCATACATTTGTAATGTTTTGTTCGTTTTTTAATTTGTATCATTACATTTGTATTGTCAAGTAACCTATAACATTATTTTTGTATTTTTTAACATTACATTTGTATTGACAAGTAATTATGACTACTGATACTTTAAAAAAAGTTGATATAGAGCTAGCTGCACAAAAGCTTAAAAAAGAATTTGGTGTTGGTAGTGAAAGAGCACTTTCACTTGCTATGGGGTTGTCTCAGTCTGCATTTTTAAATGCAATGAATAGGGGCACATTACCATATGAGGGAATTGTTAAAGCCTGTGTTGATAGAGGCATTTCACTTGATCACATATTTGGATTAAAGCACACGAGCAGTAAATCTAATCTTCAACTGAATGAACCAAAACCTGAAAGTTCTTACCATCTTGTCAAAGAAGAAGTTATTCATATTGATAATTTGGTCGAATCAATAATGGATGAGGTTGTTACAAAAAATGATCTTCCAGTTGAAAGGTTACTTGCAGTACGCAAGTCGCTAAGGCCAATACTTGTTGATGCAGCTCTTGAGTATGAATGTGATCGAGCTATTGTTACAGCTATTGCGAGGAGTAGTCTCAAACTGGTTTAATTTCTTTAGGATGTGAAATGAAAACCTATTTAAAAACTTTTGCTATTGTAGCCTTAATGGCACTTACCCTCCCTACTTCAGCGCTCGAACCTTTGAGTGATCGAGCGCAAGTAAAACATATTAATTCAACGTTACTTATGCCTGATGGTAGTGATATGACTGTTGATATGAGCTTTGATTGCGGCTCTGACTTCTCTGAAACTGGTTTGATCGTAACTACCGAACAAGGAGCTAAGTTCTTAGCACATGCCTACTCAGAACTATATGGGCAAGCAGCTGGAGAAAAAGTGAAACAAGCCTGGCTTACTAAAGCTAATCCAGATGACCCAAGAAAACCCACCATGCTATTAATTAATGCTTTTGGAGCATTGGAATGGCCGAATGAATCTACTAAAGTTGTTGAATTGCAAGAGTTTAGTAGTACTAAATCGGTTAGCGCTAATACTGGGCCTGCAATCTTGCAGTTATGTGGTACCCGGAGTCATAACCCAAGCGAATTACAATAATAAAATATATGGAGGCTAGGGCTTAAAGCCCTAGTTTTACGCATGGAACACACGCTTTTGAAATCAATTTTTTACCTTACTTTGTTATTTATAGCCTATTTTAGCCCTGCAACTGAGCTAGCAGGATACAGCTTTGGTATCACTCAAGATAAAAGTGGTTTTATTTATCAAGCCAGCCAAAAAGGAGGTTTTAGACTTGATGGCGAAAACTATGTTCCGTTATCTGATCTTTTTGAAGTCCCTAATAATTGGCTCGAAGACGTAAGGTATCTTGAAAAAAACAATGAACTACTTTTGGCCTATGGTGACTTAGGTCTTTACAAAATAGACCTAAACAACAATCAAACTAGTCTTCTTACTAATTCTGGGTGTTGGAGAATTGGGATTATTGAAAATGTTATTTATTGCTTACGTGGCCATAAATTAAATAGCTATGAATACGAAGGTAAAAAATTAGAACCTATGAAGCTATTACCAGATGATCTAAAAGTTCATTCTATAGCCGATGGGTACATTGATACTGATGTAGGTTTATTCATGGTTGATGGTAATACAGCAAAACTGATAGATAAAACACCTGCAATGTATACAAAAATTAGTAACAATGAATACGGGCTTGTAGCATGGAGAGACCAGGCATTATATTACTATGACTCTTTTGGTAAGAGTAAATCTATACCATGGCCAACGATGCCAAAATCAATTTACGCTTTAGGTAACACGGTGTTCATTGAAAAAAATGGAGCTGTAGTACATCTTAATTTAATGGATTTTTCAGTAATAAATGAAAAAGTAAATGTAGTTAACTCCCCTATTCGTAGAATTTTCAAAGATGATGCCGAGAATATGTGGTTTATTTCTAGTAATAATGTACAAATTAAACCAGCCGCAATCACTCAAATCAGCTTGCCAATTTCTTCTGATTACAATATTAAAGTTCTCTCTGAAGGTGGTTTCTTTGTAGGAACTGAACAAGGTGTTTATAAAAAAGTTGGTGATAAGTTTACTTTGATAGGTGACCCAAAGGAGTATGGATATGTCATCACTGACTTAGAAGTCATTGATGAGACTTTGTATATTGCAAGTAATAAAGGGCTTACAAAGTACAACTTTAAAAACAATGCTTCAGAAAAACTTTATGATAGATATGTAATTGGTTTAAGCAAAAAGTCAAAATTATTATTTGTGTCTTCAAGTTTTGAAGGTGTTTTTACGTATGATGGAGAACACTTTCTTGAGCTATATGATGTTAATTCACTTCTTCATAACAATGAGATCTTAGATGTTAAGTTTATAGAAGATAATACTTATATATTGTCTGCAGAAGGTTTTTACTCAAAAGATAAGCTTAACAGAATTGGCTATCATGGAAGTGAAATTGGTATTGTTGTAGATGCTGTTAAATATCAAAACGCCATCTTCTTTGGCACTTTTGGCAACGGACTATTCAAATATCAAGATTCAAAATTAACAAGAGTTGATAGCCCCCAAAGCATTATTGATCTAATCGTTCACCAAAATGATTTGTTCATAGGCACCATAGATGGTGTGTATAGGTATAACGATTATATGTACTCATTAATGCCAGGTACATCAGGTTTAAATGTTACACCTAACTCAATGTTGTTAGAAAATAATAATGAACTTACTTTTGGTACCCAATTTGGTCTTACTACTATTAAGCTAGCTAACAAACCCACACAACTTGAACCATCGATAAAAACAATTCGAGTTGGTAATACATACCTGAGTGACCAGCTAGAGCGCTATGATGCCAGTAAGCAAGTAAGTTTATATATTTCAAATGGAAGTTTTGTAGGCAAAAGTGAATATGCATATTCAATTAACAATGAATGGATTACTGTTGAAAGTGGCGTGATTAACTTTCATAACATTAGACCAGGAACATATGAAGTAAATTACAAGAGTAGAATCAATGGCGGCCAATGGGTTAAAGGTAAGCCAATTAAATTGACGTTCTTTGGAAAGTGGTATGAATCAGCAGCTGTTACAGTCTTAATTTTTCTTATACCTGCATTAATCATTAGCTTAATTATTTTAGTTGTCGTCTTATTACTCAAAGCCAACTACGGTGTACATAAAAAGCTATATAACATGCTAGGTTCTTGCGAACTTAATAAGATCCTAACAACTCTGATACGCGCAAAAAGTGCGTGTAGTAGTCCAGATTTAAATAAACTTGCCGATGGATTAGTTGAGCTAGATAAAGCAATTGATGAGCTTGTACCTTTAGCACACGGTAATGCAGCATTAGGTAAAAGAACAATTCAACAAGGGTTGGATGCTTTGAAGGCAGCGCTTCAATTCGAGCAAATTAATCTTAATTTCGAATATACAATATCTATAAGTAACAATAAGAAATTAGAAAGTGATCTTGAACGTGATATATATGCTTTGGTTTATCATTCAATTAGAAACTCTGTTGACCATGGCAAGGCAAATCAAGTGGAAGTATTCGTAGAGCAAGTTAGAAACCAAGTTCATGTGTCAATCTTAGATAATGGTATAGGGTGTAGTCTCTATGCTCGTACTTTTAAATATGGCCTAGGTTTATATGTGATGAGAGACATTGCTAAAAAATACAAAGCCAAATTAAATTTCAAAAGTAGTAGTTCTGGTACTAGCATCAGTATTGGATTTCCACTAAGTGTAACTTCAAAGCTATTTAGAAATGAAAAAGCCCCTAGTTAGGGGCTTTTAAACTAAAGGAAACGTCCATTTTTAAAACTAGCAGTACACGCATAGTCATTCAGAATAGTTCCTTTTGTGATCAAGACTAGATCACCTTCAAACTCTATTACGTCACCTATGTTGTAATTGGCTAAACCAGATTTCTCTTTTAAAAGTATATCAGCGCGGAATTCAAATTTATCATGATATTTGCTATTGAATGATACAGGTAAAAGATAGGCAGTAACACCAACGCTTGATTCATCTATATTGACCAATTTAGCTTTCCATGGAGTTTTTTTATTTGATATATCTTTTGCTAATACATCGTTTTGATAATTTGTTTTTTTATAACAACCGCTAATTACTTGAGCTTGCTGGTTTTCAGCTTTAGTTAAATCAGTTGAAGACTTAAGTTTAAATACTGATGTGTTAGCCACTCGGTTATGAACTGGGGAAATGAACTTGTAAACATCGTCATGTTTACGCATTACTTCATTAAACTTTTCAAGCCCAATGAATTGTTTCCCATCAAAGACCATCGTTCCACTTTGTCCTATAACTTTGTAGCAGTAATAACCTTGATCACCTTTTGGTGAAATATTGTCAGATAAGTCCATGTTACTGGCATAGCATTTGAAACTATCGAGGATAATGGGAGAATTTAGTGAGAGTAAAACATCTGCATAAGAAGGTTCTGCAGGGTATGTTAAAGATGCACTCGCTCTATAAGCATCTTCAGTTGTCTTACAACCACTGAGAGCTGCCACAACTGAGAGGGTTAAAAGTAGCTTTTTCATGTGTTTCCTTTTTTGTTTTTAATCCTATTGGTTACATTATCGACAGCATTTTTATATGTAAAGGTTTTTCCCGCAGCAGTTGTTACCACCTATCGATATCTTAGACGCTCAATAACTCTATTTGTTTTAAACCTATTAATTGAGCGGAGAAAGATGATGACTAACTTAACCTGGACAAAAGCTAAGCCAACACTACCAGGGCACTACTGGTTTAGAATTGCTGGTGCATTAATACCACACATTCGTCAAATTGAAATATTGGATGACAGGATATGCGTTCTTAGTGATGGTCAACTTGTTGGAGAAATGGGTGATGGCTTTGAATTTGCTGGGCCAATTGATTTACCAGAAGAGCCTGTAGTAACAGCTAAAAAAACAAAGCCCTTTGAGTCTGGGTATACAAGCCCAGGTTTGGATGACAGAGAACAAAATTTGGTAGCCCTTAAATTAATTAAAAACAACCGCGCATTGTTTGAAGAGTTGAGTACGCTTGATGCCAGAGAAGTATTAGAAAAGGCCAGCTTTTGGCTGACCTGTTTGGCTGGGGTTAATGCTAGTTCGTTTGACGAGATTGATTTAGCTTCTCGAGAATTTGCGAAGAACTACGATTTATAAGCTTAATGGCTTCATCTTCGAAGTTAGCAGTGGTGCCAGAAGCTTTACCTTTCACCATAAATTAAATATGAAGCGTTTTAGCCAATGTTAAAACTTGAGCAACATAAAGCTGCTCCAATAATTTATTATCCATAATATACTTTTTTATGTTGGGTTAAGCCCTCTTAGTTTTTTGACTAAGGGGGCTTATTTTTTTGCACAGTTTTAAAAAAAAGGGTAAAACGCCTGTAAGCGATTTTAAGGCGTGTGTTTTTGTGATTGGCTGTAATGGCTCGTGTTTAAATCGTTTAAACGCTCTCAGTTAAATTTAAACACGGTTTAAACTTGGTTTAATGAATATTTAAAGGTGTATTTAAGTTGGTATACCAATTTTACAAGATTTAACCCTTTCGTCCTCGCCTTGGCTCTTTTTTGTGAGCGCATTTATTTGAACAATAAAAATAGCCATTTAACTTAATAGGTGTATAGAGTGGTGAATTACAAAACGTACATAACGAAAACGCTTGAGCATGGTTTTCATACTCGCATTCAGAGCACTGACCATCTAGATATGTTTGCTCGTCTTTCGTTAGAGCTGTTTGACAACTTGAACAGTGGGCCATAAAAATTCCTTGCGACTTTTTTGATACCCGCTTAGCCTATATTAGTTACCCCAACCCCTTAGCTGTAAAGTCTTTTCCAGCAGTCTCCCCTTTCTTTGATTCATAAACTAGGTGCCAGTTAATTCATTTTTGGCACTTACATCATGGCAAAGAAAGCAAGCACAAATACACAGTTCGATTGGTTTGAAGTTTTTAAAGCTGGCACCCAAACAGACAGCAAAGGCAATACCCAAACTTTTAGTAACGCTGATTTAAATAGCGTTGTTACTAACTTCACACCTAAAACCGCACCGCTTGTAATCGGCCACCCTAAAATGGATTCACCAGCATGGGGTTGGGCCAGTGAACTAAAAGCCGAAGACGGCGTACTTTACGCTAAAGCAGATGAAGTAAGCAGTGAGTTTGCTCAAGCTGTTGAAGATAAGCGCTACCCTAACCGCTCAGTTAAATTAGAAAAAGTCGAAAACGGCTACAAACTTGCCCACATTGGATACTTAGGTGGCAAGCCTCCTGCTGTTGACGGTTTAGCCTGGCAATTTAACCAGGATGAGAATGCCGACACCCTTACCTTTGAATTTGCTGCCGGTGATATGGACAGTATATCGCTACGCACATCAAACACCCTCACACGCCTTATGGGCAATTTACGCAACTTCATAACTGACCGTTTTGGTAGTGAAGCGGCAGATAAAGTTGTGCCCGAATACGAATCAGAGTGGTTAAAAGAAGAAACCATTATTGCTGAGCATGAGCGAGCCAAAGGTAACGCCGAATTTAGTAAAGGTGATGATGACACCACGCCCCCAACCAATGAGGACAATGCGATGGATGAAGAAGAAAAGAAGGCACTTCAAGACCAGCTTGATGCAGCCAATGCCAAAAACAAGCAACTTGAATATACCCAGCGTGTAACTGCTGCCAAAACGTTTATCACTGATGAAGTTAACAGTGGTAATGCACCGCGCTTAACTAACACAGATGGCGTTGCTGAATTTATGGCAAGCCTAGACGATGGTGACACAACGTTTGAGTTCGCTGCAGCGGATGGCGCGAGCCAAACACTTAAACCCGCAGAATGGTTTAAAGGCTTTTTAAAAGGCTTACCCGAGCAAACTGGCTTAACAAGCGAGTTTAATAAAGATGATACAAGCGACGAAGACGGCAACGACACAGCTGAAACGCTCGCTGCTAAAGCGCTTGAGTATCAGCAATCACAATCTGACAAAGGCATTACGATTAGTATCTCGTCTGCGTTAGACCATATTAAGAAGGCATAAACCATGGCACAACCAGGATTTATTCGAAACTTTTCGGCTGTTTCAGCAATTACAGCGAATCGCCTTGTAGTTGTATCAGCACTTGAAGATTTTCATGTTGCTGCTGCAACAGATGCAAGCGCGGTATTTGCTGGCGTAACAGAGCAAGGCACTGATAACCATTTACGTGTTGATGTAGTGATGACACAAAGTGCCCCTGTTGAATTTGGTGGTGATATTGCAGCCGGTGACTTAATTGTTGCTGATGCCGAAGGTAAAGCCATTGCATTGGATTTGGCAGACTATGTAGGTGAAACCCAAATTCATGTTGCTGGCTGGGCAATGGAAACCGGCGATGCTGGCACCATTGGTGACATCTTTTTAGCGCCGCAACTCATTGCGACGATTCCAAGCGCGTAAGGCGCTTGGGTTAACTTAATTTCATAAAGTGAGGAATTGCCATGAGTAATGGTATGCCATTTACACCCGATACAGAGCAAACGGCCATTGCCATTGCTTATAAAAACAAAAAGCTAATTGCTGACCAATTAGCCCCCTATTCGCCTGTTGGTAAACGTGCATTTAAATGGACTGAGTACAATAAAGGCGACAAGTTTACGTTGCCAGATACTAAAATTGGCCGTAAATCGGGCCCGAATCAAGTTGAGTTCTCAGTAACGGAAAAAGAAAGCTCAGTTGTAGACCACGGCTTATCAGACGTTATCCCAAATGATGATGTGGATAACGCACCTGCTAACTATAACCCACGTACACATGCGGCTGAAAGTATCACTGATTTAGTGCTACTTGGTCGTGAGGTTCGTGTTGCAGAGCTGTTTAACACCGCATCGAACTTCGGTAAGTCTGAAAGTTTATCAGCCGCAGGCTTTAAGTTCTTGGATGATCCAGAACTTGATATCTTGCCGTTCTTCCTTGAAATGCTTGATGAGCCTTTAATGCGCCCTAACGCAATGAATATGTCGCAAGCAGTTGCTACTAAAATTCGTACCCATCCTAATATTGTTAAATCATACAACGGTACAAGTGGCGACAAGGGCCTAGTGCCCTGGAGCTGGATTCTAGAACAGCTTGAGCTTGAACATATCAATGTTGGCCAAGCTCGTTTGAATACGGCGAAGAAAGGCAAAGACGTTGTGCTTAAACGTGCCTTTGCTGACAACTTATCGTTTACCTATCACGACCCGCTTGCGTCGTTCCAAAATAACCGCATGACATTTGCACTGACTGCACGTTATGGCTCGCGTGTCTCTTCTAACCGCGATGTAGCTGCAGGCTTAAATGGTGGTGTAGAAGTCATGGTAGGTGAAGCAGTTAAAGAAGTCGTGATTGCAAAAGACTGCGGCATCTTACTAACCAATGTACTTAACCCGAATTAATTAACGCGTATTTCCCTGATAAAGCCCCCAGTTCCGACTAGCTCGGGGGCTTTTTTTACTAACTGAGGCATGTATGTTTACGACAACTCAAACAGTTATCGACAAAATTGGCATTAATGTGCTGTTGCAATTTGTGTCTGCAAAATTTGCAGAGCCAGGTGCGTACCCTACACGTGATGATGTGGAAACGGCATTACTGGGTGAGCCTGAAACAGAGTTACAACAGCAGATTGCTGCTTGGTACAGCGAAGCACAAAAAGACGTTAACGCCACTATTACGGGCTTTGTAGCGCGTTTTAAGTTAACACAAGACGATATTAATACGTCGGTTTTGCCAGGTATTGCAATTGATTTAATGCACTGCGAATTGGCAACCAATATCGCCGACGAACACCTTAAAGAACTGAGTAAAAAGGCCATGGCCCTATTAGACAAAGTTAGTAAAGGTGTGATCCAAATTAAGGAAGATGCGCCTGCAGGCTCAAGAACTGGGATGCGAACAAAAGCTGCAGGCTCTCAATTTGACTGGGACAGGTACTAACGATGGCTGGGGTATTTATCGATATATCGGGTAATGCATTACCCCGCCTGAGCCAAATTGCAACAACCAGTGAAAGAGCTACCGATGTGTTGGACGATATCGGCGCATTTTTAGACATGGACGTCACCACCCGCTTTTTACGTGAAATGACACCTGAAGGGCGTAAGTGGGAACAGTCACAGGCTGCAAAAGACCGTGGCGGTTTAACACTAACCGATACACGCAGCTTAGCTGGCTCTGTTACACACAACGTGAGCTACAACACGTTAGTGCATGGCCTTGGTGAAAAGTATGCCGCCATACACCACTTTGGTGGTGAAGCTGGCCGCAATAAAAGCGTAAAGCTGCCTGCGCGACCAATACTCGGTATTGCAGCAATACAAGAAGCAGAGATTAACGACATCGTTGAAGACTGGTTAATTTAAAGTGAGTTTAAAGAGGGTTTAAATGTCATTTAACTTTGATTTAAACAAGGTCGAAACCGTCCTTAAACAATCTGCAATTAGAGCAACGCTTGGGTTTTCAAGTGACTTTAACGAAGTGAGGAAACGTGCGGTGCATAGTTCGCACCTATTTGTTTTGCCCCTTGCTGAAGATAACCAGAACACAAACCAAGTACCAGGGCTTGATGAATACCAGGTACATGAAACATTTGCAGTGATGATTGTTATTCCTTGCCTAACGGGCAACGCAACCAGTAATACCGAAATTAAAGAGTTAAGAGGCCAAGTGAAAGAAGCCATAGCCGGTTGCCAGTTTCAAGGATGGGACCCGATTAAGCTAGATAAAGGCCGCACTATTGAGCTTAACAAAGAAACAAACAACTTAATTTATCAGTGCCAGTTCAGCGTAACTGGTATTCATACCGTAACTGTGAAGGTGATGCCATGAGCAAACAAACCGAATCGCAATCGACAAAACCCGCACCAGAAAAAGGCGTTGTTATTACAGAGCCTAAAGTGTCTCGTGCTATGGCCATTGCGAACAATGTAAACAAGGTACTTTCGAGTAATAAGGCATCTCGTACAGAGCTTGCTGGCGCATTTAACTTGAAAGATGGCGAGTTAATTAAAGTGGAGAGTAAATCATGAGCTGGCGCTTTAAAGATAAACTAATTTTAGCCGATGCCCTGGGCACCACACTCACAGGCATGCATGCAATTTACGCAAGTGAAGTTGAACTTGCCATCGAGAACGAAAGCGAAAAAGACGAGCTAGAAACAAGCCACAGCGGTGCAAGCTTAGAAACGTTTTACGGTGAACATATCAGCCTTAACTTTAAAACGCCTCTTGCTATGAGCGGCACGGCTGGTAATGAGCCTGCCTTTGCGCCCCTATTACTTGCCTGTGGCATGGTGCAAGTTGCTGATGCGAGTAGCGTGACATTTACGAAAGGTGCAGCTGTTGCTGTTAAGTGCTTAGTTCGCTTTGGTAAGAACACGCACTCAATCAGTGAAATGAAAGGTAATGTGAGCTTACAGCTTGAAAAAGGTAAGCCAATGCTTAACTGGCAATTTAAAGGCTTATTTAGTGCGCCTATTGCAAGTGCTGCTGCACCGGTTGTTGATTGGGACCGTTGGGTTCGCCCTGAAGTTTTGGGTGTAAGTAATAGCTCTGACTTTAAGTTAAATGATGTTCAGCGGACCCTACACAAGCTTACCGTTGATTTGGGTAATAACGTGGTATTTGACCGTGCCATTAACCACGAAGAAATTATGATCACCGGTCATGAAAGCAGTGCCAACTTTACACTTACAGCTGAAGAACTGGCAAGCTTCAACCCCTTTGCAACGGTTGGCCAAGTGCAACTGTTCGAATTTACGCACGGTACCGCTGCAGGTAAAAAAGTCACCATTATTGGACGCTATCAAATGCCCCACCCTAAATACACAAGCCTTGACTCTGAATTAACAGGCTATGAGTTTGATGGAAAGCTGGTACCCAGTGGTGCGGGTTACGATGAACTCACCATTGTATTTGAGTAATACCATGCGTTTTCAAGCTGTCAACGTCACAAACATCGATACAGGGAACGTGGAGTTTTACACGGTCATTGCGAAGCAAAAGGGAAAAGCGCCAAGTTACTGCAAAGATAGCAGTGGCATTCTTAAATTTAGTAGTTTTAAAGCCGCAAAGGATGAGGCTAAACGACTGACTAATGAATATAAGTGAACTTAAAAATGAAATTAAGACTTTTAGAAGAATTGAAAAATACATCAGCTGAAGCACCGTTAAATTTTACCTTTGCGGGGGTGCAGTTCAAATTCACAGCGAAAATTAAAATTGTTGATGAACAAACGCTTGAAGAACTTACTGGCAAACAAAGCGCGAATGATAAGGAAATTGTTCGTGACTTACTTATTGGCTGGGATGAGTTTGTTGACGAAGGCAAACAAGTACCCTTTGCAACCGACACACTTGAAGAAATGCTTGCTTATCCAGGTTTAACCGCACGGCTCAGTGTTGAGTGTATTAACGCGCAATACCGTGTACAGGAAAAAAACTAAACGATGTTGCTAGGTGGTTTGTGGGCGACCTAGCAACACAAAGCCAAACATTAGATGACGACGAAGCCCATTTTGGCGCACCTGTTAAAGCTGCGCCTAAAAACGACAAAGACGACACATTATTTGTATTGCCGGCTAATCACGTTGCAGTAATCGCTATAACTACCGCATCGAGTCAATGGCAGTTAGATAATAACGGGGTTGAGTTTGCCCTTGATTATGCCAGGGCTGATATTGCATGGCGCTATGCAAACATAACACTGACCCCACCCGACTTTGACAAAGTACAAACACTAGAGCGCACCATAATTGGATTAATAAGGCGACCTGATGAGCAACAACTTGAATTTGGCGTTACGCTTAAGTTATGACGGCAAAGCTGTTACTGCAGGTGCGCGCCAGAATGTTAATGATATCAATCGCATTAAAGAAACGGCAAAAGAGCAGTCAAAGGTTGCTAAAGACGAGTCTGCAAAGCAAGTTGATAGTTTCAATAAAACAACTTCTGCTTTAAACAGAGTCCCCATAGCAATACATGAACAAATACCAGCATATCAACGCGTTGGTGTAAGCCAAGCTGCAGCAATGAAGCAACAGAGTAACGCTGTTCGTAATTACACTAATGAGTTAAATGTTCTTCCCAAAGCAATAGATAAACAAACTGTTGCAAATGAAAAATCAGTAGTATCTCAAAAAACAACTTCGGCAAAAAATAATGCAAGTGTAAGACAGAGCGTAACCGAATTAAATCGTGTTCCAGAGTCAATTCAGAGACAAGTTACAGCTCAAAATAAAGCTGCGTTATCGTATGCTAAAACGGCTAGGCAACAACAGGTATTGACACGAAAAACGGTTAGCGACTTAAATCGTGTGCCTGCAGCAATTCAACGCCAAGTTGCAGCCAATCAACAATTAGGTGTAAGCCAAGCAGCTGTGATGCGCCAACAAGGTGCGATGACGCGCCAGCTCGGTTTAATGAATACGGCTTACGGCCAATTAGGTGCAACGCTCACTACCCTTGTGAGTATTGGTACCGCGACCATGTTTGTACGTGATACCGGTGCTGCACAACTTCTCGATACCCGCCTAAAGGGCTTAACAAGCTCAGTGCGTGAATATGAAAAGGTGCAAGCCTATTTATTTGAAACGTCTGACCGACTGAATACCAGTTACACCACCCTCGCCGATTCATACAGTAAAATATTAACGCTTCAAGATGCGGGGGTTGTTACCCAAGAGCAAGGTATTGCAATACTTGAAGGTATGGCGAATGCAGCCGCTAAAACAGGTGCTAGTAATGTACAACTAGGCCAAAGCTTGTTTGGTATGACACAAGGTATGACTGCAGGTGTGTTACGTGCTGAAGAGCTAAACCAAGTCACTGAGCCAATGCCTGGCTTATTACAAAAACTCGATAAAGCAGCAGGTAAAGCCGCTGGCGGTTTTAGACAAATGGTGAACGATGGCCAAGTAACAAGCCAAATGTTCAAAAACTATTTGATCAAAGCGCTAGAAGATTATGCCGGTGCAGCTGAAGCGACTGAAGGCAAGATAAACGCAAGCTTTGCTGAAATGGGCAATGAATATCAGCGCTTAATCCGTAAATATGAAGAGCCAGTCAACTTTGCTGTTACCAGTGTTGTAGACAGTATTACCGATACAATGGCGTATTTACGCGAGAACGAAGAGGTTGTAGATGACTTAGTATTTGCAACAGGCGCGTTAGCAACAGTTCTAGCTGGGCGTTTAGTGTCAAGCTTGGCTGCAAGTGCGCAAGGGTACATTGCAAATGTAGCCGCAAAAAACCAAGCAATACTTGCTGATGCTGCCCTGGCTAAACAAGCCAAGGTAAATGCGATTGCTGAGCGGGAACGTGCGTTATATGAAAATGCAGCGGCAAAACGCCAACTAGCAGCTGCATCAACTGCTGGTACGCGTGCAATGGCCATTACACGTTTAGCCGCAACGAACAATAGAGCTGCAGCCTCTGAAGCTAACCTAACTGCAGCAACAAATGCATATACTGTCGCGGCGACTAGAGCAACGATTGCATCACGTGGTTTAAGTGTTGCCATGGGATTTTTAGGTGGCCCTGTCGGTGTGATCATGACCGCTGGCCTCGCCCTTGCCTATTTTGCAAGTCAAAGTGATACCTCAAGCGTGGCCGCTAAAAAACTTGAAACAAACCTTTATGATCTTTCTACTGCTTTTGACACACTTGCCAATAAAAAAGCCACTACACAGCTGCGTAATAATCAAAATGAAATCAGTAAATACAGTAAAAATATTGAAGATGCCTATAGCAAAATTGCTGATTTAAAAGCGCAACAAGACCAAGCACCTACTGGGCGTGCTGCATCGGCCTATAGCCGTCAAATAAGAAGTTTAGAATCGTACATTGATAAGCAAACAGAGTTACGCGCTAAGTTAATGGACACGGCCACAGAGATTGCTAACTTTGAAAAGAATTTAAGCGAGATTAAGTGGACCGCACCTAAGTCTGACCAACCTGAATCTGCATCTGAATTACCAGAGAATATAAAACGGTTACAAGAGCGCTTAGCGGGTGAGGAAGTAAGGCTAAAGATCAGTTACGACAAACAGCGCCAAATGGTGATCACTGCCCGTGAAAACGATGTAGCTAATAAAGCAAAATACGATGCAATACTTAAACAGTTAGACACAAAGTATTCTGACGATGTAAAAGCGCTAGTCGAAAAGCGTGAAGCTGAAAAAATTCGTATTCAAAACCAAGCTGAAGAAAAGCGTAAAAATGACTTACGCAGAGATCTAGATAATCGTATAGCGATCATTAAAGGGTTTGCAGATAGAGAGCAACTAGCAGCCTATAATAATGAGCTACGTGTTGAGCAAGCAAGGCAACAAGCACGCGTTGATGCAAAACGCCGCGCTACTTTAGGTTTGGCTGCTAACGATGACAGTGGCGAGCTGCAATACAACGCTGATAATCAAATTCGTGATCTTGAACGTCAAACTGAATTAAATGCAGCTGCCGGCTATTATTCTCAGCGTGAAGCTGATGAGGCTGCACACCAAGAGCGCTTATTTCAAATTAAGAACCGCTATGCCGGTGCCCTACAAAGTAACATTGTTGCCTTCGCTAATTTTGAAAAACAAACTGAAGCAGACAAAGCACAGGCTATTATCGGTTTAGGTGCTGCCACATTCAAAACCATGGCAAGCCAAAGCAAAACTGCGTTTAAGACATATAAAGCGTTTGCTATAGCACAAGCCATTATCAATACTTACCAAAGTGCCACGGCTGCTTTTAACTCTCTTGCAGGTATTCCGATTGTGGGCCCTGTGCTAGGTGGTGTCGCTGCAGCTGCTGCAGTCGGTCTTGGCTTACAGCAAGTTAGGCAAATTAAAAATCAACAGCCAGCAGGTATTGCGCACGGTGGTTTAGATTACGTACCTAATGAATCAACCTATGTATTACAACGTGGTGAGCGTGTATTAAGCCCTAAACAAAACATTGAAATTAGCCAAATGGCGCGCCGCTATAACGCAGGAACTGCTGCAGCTAATGATACAGTTAGTCGTGGTGTTACGTTAAATATAACAAACCAAATTAACGTAAAAGGCTCAGCAAATGAACAAAGTGCTCAGCTTATTGGCCAAGACATTGCGCGTGAAGTGGTGGGTGTTGTTGTAGCCAACATTCAAAGTAATGGTGCAATTATTCGCTCTATACGTGGCGCTGCTTAAGTCCGAATACCAAAATAAGATTGTGTTTTACCATCAATTAGCTATTATAAATACGCTTTACATATACTGTATGTAAAGCGGTTTCCAGCCGAAAGCTACTCCCCTAAATTTTATACTCGTTACCAGTGTTTTACTTAAAGCCTGGTAACAATGACAGTTCCACTCCCCTTACCCAAACGCCCTAAACGCTCTAACTTTAAGTTAGTGCCGAATAGCCAAGTGCATTTAAACAAAGCCAATAACGCCACTGAGGTGTATGACCTTGAGGGTGCTTACTGGGAGTTTGAAATTGAATTAGCCAATGTGCCTGAGCGTGAAGCATTGGCGCTTGATGCGTTTATTGCAAGCCTGCGTGGCCAAGTGGGTACCTTTACCCTATTTGATTACCGTCGCGAGCAACTTGATAAAGATTTTACTGGGTATGTGCGTGGTGCAAATCAAGACGGTAACATTCTAAATATTGATGGTTTACCGCTAAACCAAACCTTGTTGGTTGCTGGCGAACGTATGCAAGTGGGTGTTGGCCAAAATACAGAACTAAAGATTTTAACCGGTGATTTGGTCAGTGATTCACTTGGCCGTGCCACTGTCGTGTTTGAATCACCCCTGCGTAAAATCCCTGCTGATAACACCTTAATCACCTTTAAGCAGCCGCGTGGTTTGTTTCGCCTTGCGGATAATAACCAGGGCATCGATAGCGCTGAATACAAAAAAGGCATTGTCACCAGTTGGAAAATTAAAGGACGGGAGGCGTTTTAATGGAGTCGTTAAACGCTGGGTTACTCGCTGATTTAGCCACTAGTGGTCGCGCCCGTTACTTTGTTCGCCTGGCATTTAAAAGCGGTGATGTATTACTGCATACAGGTGTGGGTGAACGTCGCTTTAAAAACTTAACCTGGCATGGCTTAGGCATGCTGGGCACCGTCAGTGAAATCCCCGCTAATGATAAGAACGACAGCGCTCGTATTCGCTTAACCCTGCATACCCAAGACACTGCTGTACTGGCTGAAGTCGCTGAAAATGACCCTATTGGGCACACCTGCGAAATCTACCTTGTTACCGTGGATGAACACTACCGCGTAAGCCAAAGCCAGCTGCTTGAAAGTGGCTACATTGTGGCGTGCGATGTAGAGCGCGGCGCAGTATCACAAGTGCAATTAAGTGTGGCGGGTGAAAGTGAACGCTGGAAAGAATCACGCTTACATCAGCGCTGGAATGATGCCACACAACGCGCCCTCTTCCCTGATGATGCTTTTTTTAGTGAGCAAGCGTCTGCTAATAAACAAAACCTACCTGACACACAACCTGGTAACTACATAGGAAATAAACGCCGTGAACGCCACCGTTAAACTAGCCGCCTTTATAAACCAACGTAATTGCATGCCGTTTCAGTGGGGCAAAAATGATTGCTGCCTACTCGTGGCTGATTGGGTTCGCTTTGCGACAGGCCAAGACGTTGCTGCAGATTTTCGTGGTAAGTACCGCTCTGAGAATGGCGCATTTAAACAACTCTTTAAACGCGGTTTAAACGATGTTCAAAGTGTGTTTAAAGACCGTTTAAACCCTGAAATTCCCGTTTCGTATGCGCGCCGTGGTGATTGCGCCCTTGTTGAATTTAACGGCGAGCTTGTTGGCGGAATTGTGACAGTTAATGCCGTTGTATGTGTTGGCGAAAATGGACTTGTGACTAAACCTATGAGCTGCGTAAAAGCGGTTTACCCATTGGAGCCGCGCAATGTCTAAAGTTGTCGATACTGTAGTAGACACTGGCGGCGACTTATTCGGCATTGGTCGTAGTATCTATGATAAGACGGTGGGCGCATTGTGGGACTCGCTCACCCCTGATGTGCCTGAAGAGGACCTTGCAACACTTGCTAAAGGTTTACAAAAAGGTATAGACCAACCACGCCGCATTACTTTTGGCCGTGACCGTGTTGGTGGGGTTATTGCTCACCAAGCTGAAGTTGAGCGCGATAAAAAGAAATTTGTTCAAATGGTGGTGCTAATTAATGGTGCCCCGATTGATGCCCTCGAAGAAATCTACATTGCTGATAAGCCGCTTACTGAATACCCAAGCGAGAGCTGGGACTATGAATTAAGTGATGGCCGACACACAACCGCGAACAGTAAAGCTGTTGCTAAAATGGCAGGTTGGACTGCTGAACACATCGGGTATGGCCAAGCACACATTTTTGTTGAGTTTGAAAATAACCGTGAAGTCTTTCCGGATGGCATTAGCGATACTGAGTTTTTAATTCGCGGTGCCCGGGTGTGGGACCCGCGCGATACAAATCAAGACCCTGATGATGAAACCACATGGCTTTGGTCACAAAATGCGGTGTTATGTGCCCTGCACTATGTACGCTTTTATGGGGCGCATGAAGTCCCTTTTGAGCGCTTACCCCTTGAATGGTGGATTGCCGCTATTAACGTATGTGATGAAGAGGCCGAGTTTACTGATAAAGACGGTAATGTCACGACTGAGCCACGTTATACAACCAATGGCAGCTTTACATTCACTACTAAACCCCTTGATGTATTAAACCAACTTGAAGCCTGTTTTGCGGGTAAGATTTTTCGCCAAATGGGCCAATGGTATGTGCGTGTTGGTGCTTGGTATGGCAACCCAACTTACACCATTAATACAGATGATGTTCACGGTAACATTAAAATTAAATGGCACGCGGATTTACGCGACCGTGCTAACGTTGTGCGTGCCACATTCACTGATCCTGAACAAAACTATGAACGCACAGATGCGCCACCGGTGATATCAGCTGCATACCAGGAACGTGATAATCAGATACTAGAAAAATCAATAACGCTCCCCTTTGTTAGAAGTAGCACCACCGCACAGCGCTTAGCGACCATACACCTAGAGCAAACACGCTTAGGTGAAATTGAATTACCCCTTAAGCACAAAGGTTTGGCTGCAGCTGTTGGTAGAACTGTTTACTTAAACTTACCAAGTGAATCGATCACCAATAAAATCTACCGAGTTACAGAGCGTCGTTTTCGTTTAGATGGCGGCGTAACGCTAATGTGTATCGAAGATGGCCCAGGCTTGTGGGGTGATAACCTAATACCAGGCGCACAAGATTTAACACCAAACAGTGATTATTTGGTGGGCCGTCCACAGCCTATTTTTGATGTACGGGTAACGATTGATGGTGATGGAAACGGCATTGTAAAGTGGAACCACCCTACACCGCTTGCTGTACATGAGTACGATGTTGAGTTTATTAATACATCATCAACAGAGCCTGTATTTAAAACAACTGTAACGTACACACAAGTCACTATCCCTAAGCTGGCACTTGGTGAATACACGGCTCGTATTAGCGCTAGAAATATTTTTGGCCAACGCTCTGATACAGTCGGTGTGCAGTTTAGCGTACTTACCCCATCGATACCGGTTGTGCACGTACTAGCTGATTACAATCAAATCACCCTGACAGCCGAGCTTGCTGCTGCAGGCATTGGTACCCAGTTTGAATGGGAGTTCTTAGGGACAACCGCACAGCCGCAATCGGGTGAACGTGTTTTAGCACAGATTTATAACCGCATTGGTTTGAAGAGCGAAACCGAATACAACTTTAGAGTACGCAGTGTGAACCACTTAGGTTCATCCGCGTGGGTGGATGTATCGGCCACTACAACGACAGTCGACTTAACCGAGTTTATCAACGAGCTTCCCCTTACGCGTTTAAGCCAAGAAGCACAAAATTTAATTAACGATATTAATCAGCAAGTCGACCGTTTACGCCCTGAAACAGAGAATAACTTACCATCGCTTATTGCTAAGAATATTGATGCGATTACGGGCCTTGCTGAAAAAGTAGAGGTCATTGATGAAGAGAACCCAAACAACTTACAAAGCCAGCTTGCACAATCAAACAGTAAAATAAATGATTTAGAGCGTGTCACTGAAGTACTGGATGCAACAAAGAACAACAGCCTACCTGCGCTAATCAAAATTAATCAAATCGCTATTGAAAACCAGCGCCTACAGCAGCAGGACTTAGGCTTAACGCTCATCGATGTATCGAGCGCTTATACAAATTGGCGTAATGAATACGAACGCAGAGCGTTTAACAATGAGCGTTTAATCGATGCGGCTGTGTATGTTGATCAAGATACCGGCACTATCGTTAATCGAGCATATGCCTACACAGATGAAAGCTTTGAAAGCGCCCAGCTACTTATTGAAGGTGCAGAAAGTAAAATTACGCTCAATGCGAAGCAAATAGCGCAATCACAAAACCGTATTACGCAAGCCGAAGCAACGTTAGTCATTCAAGCGGCCCAAATCAATCAACGGGCGACCTTTGCACAAGTTGAAGGCCAAATAGCCGGTGCCCTTGCAGCATTACAGCCTGCCTACAGCTGGCAATTTAATACAGGCGTTGAAGGCTTTACGGGCACGGATAGCCATAACGCACAAGGCTATATTGTCGCGACGAGCCAAATTGTGACACCAACAGTCAGCTTTGATGCATCAGAAAACCCGATGTTTCGTATTCGTGTGCGTAAGCATACGGGCTCAACATGGAAAGGGAATATCACCTTTAATGGTGGCGCTACCCTACTCCATTTACGTGAGCCAACGACGGATGATTGGGAAACGTTGACCCTTGATGCAACTGGCACAGCAGGTTATGCGGGTACAATCACTAGCCTTGCGTTTGATTTAGGCTCATGTGATATCGACTCGATAGAAGTTGGTAAACGTGGCGCGAACGACTTGGCCCTTGCTGACATTACCGCGCGCACGACAACACTTGAAAATGATATAAATGCGCGCACCGGTATCATGGCCCAGTACGCAACCACGGCTTGGGTCAATGCACTAGGCTTTCAAACGCAAAGTAACGTTCAAGCGTTAATAGACTCGTTTAATACCCAATACAATATTAGTGCTGTATTACAGTCATTTTCTGACAACGACACAATCTTAAAGGCGAATGCCGCACAAACTTGGATTGATGGTGCTAATGCCAAGATACGCGAGCAAGTAAACAGTGTTTTAAACAGTGAAAATGGCGTTAATGAGCGAATTGCGACTGCTGAGCGAAGCCTAGACGCAATCCAGGGCGAAATAAGCCAAAGTGTTAGCCAAATCAGCGGCCTTGAACTTGATGTTAAAAGCCAGGGCTTAGCAGACATTATCCAGGCATATAACCAGCTGCAACAAGACAAGGATTTAGCTGAGCAAGGCTATAGCTTAGCTGTTGCTAATGAAAAGCTCACTGCTGTTACCAATGATGTTGCCTCTATTTCATCGCAACAATTAGAGCTTGTTAGTGCTTTTGCACAAAACCAAGCCTATTTAACAAGCTTAAACCAAGCTTTTGCTAATGAGCGCTCAGCACGCAGTAGCGCTGAACGTACCCTGCGCGCTGAAATTACACGTGAAGGTGAACGCTCAGTTGCCCAGGCGAATGAGCAATTAACGGCAATGGTGGGCTATTGTGTTGATGCACAAGGAAACCGCGTAGATGAAATAGATGCAATGGCATGTATCGCTGCAGGTCATCAATGGATTGATGGTCCATTGATAGATCTCATCAATGAATATACGGCGGTATTTGTCACAGATAAGGGTTATCAAACAGCGTCTAATGTAGAGCAGTTTATCAGCACACTTGATAGCCAATACGGTGTTACAGCGACCATTCAGCAAATCAACGAAGATGGCATTATTGACGCAGCCAAAGAAGCAAAGCAATGGGTTGATGCTGCCAATGGCACTATTGAAAACATCATTACGCAATTTGTTAATAAACCAAATGGTATCAACGATAACATCGCCTTTGCGTATGATTTAATACAAGCAAATGCCGATGATATTAGTGTAACGGCCACAGCACAGCAGCAACTAAGCGTTCGCATGGGCGAAGCTGAAACAGATATAAGCACCCTTGATGAAGCATTATTAACAGAGCAGCAAGCCCGTGCAAGCATGGGTTCTCAGTTACGTATTGAGTTTCAAACCCAAGATTTAGCCATGCTTGCCACAGCCAATGAGTTTACTCGCGCTGTAACTGGTTATTGTGTTGATGAACAAGGAAACCGTGTTGATGAAGATGATGCCGTAGCCTGTGATGCCGCAGGACATACGTGGGTTGATGGTCCTGCAGTTCAAAGAGCTGTAGAAATTAGCGCGGCATGGGTTACGCTGCAAGGCTTCCAAACTCAAAGTAATGTACAGCAGTCACTAAATACATTTGATGCTACATACAAAATCAGCGCGACCCTTCAGCAATTTGCAGACAATGACACTCTCCAAAAAGCAAACAACGCTCAACAGTTTATTAATGGTGCTGAGGCTTACATTGCACAGCGTATTACTGCATATAACGAACAAGAAGACGGTGTAGACGCTAAGTTTTCAGACGTACAAGAGCGCTTAGATGCCGCTGAAGGCTCAATATCGACAAGTATCATGCAAATTCAAGGCTTAAACCAAGCGCAGCAAGCAAGTGACTTAAACGCTGTGATTGCTGCATATAATGCCTTAATTCGTGATAACGAACTTGCAGAGCTCGACGTTAAAGCAGCCTTTGCAAACGAAAAACTACAAGCCCAAACAACAGAAGTTGAAAGCCTGGCACAGCAGCAGCTGGAACTGGCTGCGCTGTTTAACGACAGCAAAGCAATTATTACGAGCTTAAATCAAGCGGTATCTAACCAATACCAATCAAGTGTAATACGCGACCAACGTTATCAAGCAACGTTTGAAAATGTGAGTGCCCGTTTTAGTGATGTTACAACGGCGATAGCGACGATTGATGAAGCGAACACACTTCGCGACCAAGAGTTTGAATCGTTCGTTGCCGATACTATTTCGCAATTTGATGAAGTGGCAGAAACCTTTGCAAGTCAAGAGCAGGCTTATACTGAGTTACAACAAACGCTAACAGCAAAAATCGACGAAGACACTGAAGCCGCTAGAAGTGCCGCCGTATCAACAGCCCAGCAATACACCCGTACAGCAGTTGGTTACTGCGTAAATGCTGAAGGTCAAATCACAAGTGAAAAGGATGCCGTACAATGTGTGGCGGATGGTGGAACATGGCTTGCAGGCCCATTAGCTGAATATATCGAGAACCTTCAGATCAGCAACGGTGAAAGTACTGCAAGTATTAAGCAGCTGCGCCAAGTGTTTGAAACCGTTGAAGGTAAATTAGTGGCGCGTGGCGGCTGGACGCTCGACAACAACGGGCGCATTGTCTCGATAGCCGGTTACAACGATGGCGAGACAGGCAACATTGATATTGGTGCCGACCTGCTCCGGTTTGGTGTTGTCGTTGATGGTCAGTTCTATCCGACCTCTTATATTGATAACACCGACCCGTCTAATCCTGTACATGTATTTAAAGGCCGTTTAGTTCTGAGTGATGGCCACACAGTACGAAACCTTGATGATATCAAAGCGCAAGATGGTAAAGATGGTACAAATGGCATCGATGGTCAAGACGGCAAAGATGGGATCACACCAACATTCTCTACGAACCCTGACGGTTCTTACACTATCAGTAATGGTACCGAGCAAATAACAATCCGTGATGGTGAAAATGCTCCTATACCAACAGTTACAAATAACGGGGATGGTACCTACACAATCACCGACGGTGAAGGTAATAGTGTAATTGTAAGCGATGGCGAAGATGGAGAAAACGGTTCAGACGGTTATACACCAGTTAAAGGCACAGATTACTTTGATGGTAATGACGGCAGCTTTGTTAGTTACATATTTATAGCTGCTCCATCTAAACCTTCAACACCATCAGGTGGTTCTTTTAATGGCACATCTGAAACCTTCCCTACTTATTGGTCTGATACCCCTGTTTATATCGATGGGCAAATTACCTGGGTGTCAAAAACACGTTGGCGATTAGTAGATAATGCCTGGACTAATACGGGGTGGTCCTCACCTGTCGAATACATCATTAAAGGTGATAAAGGCGCTGACGGGCAAAATGGTAATGATGGCCAAGACGGAAACGATGGTCTAAACGGTCAAGATGGCGCTGATGGTACTCGTGGTTCTATCACTGTTGATGTAGCGACATCATCAGGAGCGTGGTCTGATTCAGTCGCGAATGCGAACGTACCAGGCTCACCCGTTATTCATGATCGTGTCACGATTTACAAATCATCCGACCCAGCTATTCAAACGACAAAACGATTTAATGGTTCTTCGTGGGTTAGTTACACATTACAAGTACATGGCAGCGCCATTATCGACGATACCCTTGATGCACGTGCAATTCGAGCTGGTTCACGTATGGAATCACCGCGCATTGACTTGATAGGCGGTGCGTTCATGAAAATTGAACTCGCCACTGGCTTTGGTCCAGATAACCTTTGGTATTGGTTTGGGCCAAAAATCATGAGTGCGGGCCTTCCGAACTTAGCCGCACTTACTAAAGCAAATGCGATTGAGTGGAAAGATACTGCTGGTAATGCCTACTTCGGTGGCGCTATTTCATCCGGTGTATTAAGCACTGCACTAACAACGTCGGACCTTTCATCTACAGCCAATGTAACAATTGGACCATTCGGTTCAAATGGTGGCGTTATAGATATCGTGTGTTCTCTTATGGCCACTTCGCGTGGCTCAGGCCGAAGCAGTTCACCTGTTTCAGCGCCTTCAGAACCATCATACACCATTGCTCTTTATGAGAATGTATCGGGCAGTTGGATTACCCGTAAAACGCAAAGTTTCACGGGTGAATCTGGCGTACACAATATCTATGACGGTGAATCAAACATGTATGACTGGATTGGCACGCAAAGCTGTTCCGGTTCATTCACCTATACAGACAACAAGAAAACAACCACCGATAGAACTTACAAACTCGCTATAACGAGCCGCAATGCACTGGCAACAAGCGGTAGTTATAAACCAACTCAAAAACTAACATTAGTATCGACAGAGGACTAACTATGGCAGCTTTTACAGCCTCACAGGCCAGCATTAATAACGGCTCTAAAGTCGTTAAAATCAATAGCGGCGAAAGTATCGCTAATGTGGGTGATGGTGACTTTTTAGTTATCGCCAACTTCATTGTTGAAATCAATCGCGCTTATGTCAGTGCAACCAACGAGCAATTAATAGAACTTGTTGAGAACTGGCCTAACAGCAATCAAAACAATCAGAAATGTATTGTGATCCCTACTACTGGTGCATTTAAGAAAGCTGTAGATGCACTGACAAATGCAAATCTATTGGTGAATAACAATTTTACTGCAATGCAGGACTGGCAAACCAAAACAGGTACCGTCACGTTTAGTAATCAAGACGGTACAACCACAACAGTTAAAACCCTTAAGCAAATTGAAAATGAAGCCCAAGCACAAATGGATGCCACCCATCCCTTCCCGTGGGCATTACGAACTAAGGACATAGAAGCGCTACGCAAAGCAAACTTGGCTAGGTATGACAATGGGTTTATTTCATTGGGCCGAGAAACTCAGGTATCAAATTTAAACTTAGCCCAAGGGTTATGGGTCGCCAACGATTTAAAATCAAATCAATTATATATGGGTCGAAAAATTGACGATGCCAATACGGGTGGAACCGCTGAAACAGGCGAAGCTATAATAGTTGTAGCTGGGCTTGAGTTTAATTTAAAAGACATTGCAACGGATGCTGCCCACCTTGAAGCAACACTTCACATGCCTGAAGCCGAAGACGGGACACGAACCTTTGATACTGCAACGGGTTTAAGTGTAAAACATGCCAGTGCTGCTATTGCTTTTGCTTCAGAAACAGCAACAAATAAAGTGGTTATACGTCGTCAAGACGTACCATTTATTGAAATGTTCAAACGTGAAATAACCGAAGCAGATCCTTTTGTGTATGCTTACGGTGCAATTCAAAGTACCGCCTCTAAAATTGAGGGTATCAATACGGTTCAAAATACGACGCGGCCATCAAGTTATTTTGGTTTTTATAAAGGTGATACTCGTGTAGGTAAAGGTATTAATTGGCTCACTGCCACTGATACACAGCGTAAAACAATTGCCGCCAATCTTAAGCATTATATTATGTTTGATGACCGAACAGGTAAATGGTACCAGTACTGCATTAGAGTTCGATTTATTAAAGGTGCTGGTAATGGTGATTGGCTTGCTATTGATGCACGAAAAGCGGTTAAAACGTACTCTGATCCATTCATGTTTTCAGCCGAAGCTTATGTAAAACCGCAAGGTAACTTAGACAGTATTGATTCTGATATTAATACTTTTACGGGTGGTGTTACGGGGTCGTTTTCAAATATCAACAATCGTACATTCCGTGAAAATTACAAAGGCCGAGATCTTAAGGATTTAAAAGGGCTTTATGTTGCAACACAAAGTGGTGCAAGTTTACCGACAAATCTAAACGTTGCTGATGGTGAGTGTTATGCCTTGGTTATTGGTTGTTTTAATCGATTGAACCAAGGGGCAAACAATTTAAGCAACCCGTATGGTGCCGCTTGGATTGCCTCTAACTCTGGTAACTCACTAAAACGTAACTATTGGTCAAGTGATGCGTTAGTAGCCAACACTGTAGCAGATAATTTTATCCTAGCCTCTGACGGTGGTATTAAATCAACGAATGAACAAACGGGTAACATTGGTACAACGGCCAATGGTGAGGGGATTCTTTCACGTTTAGACAACCGTTTTCATGACACTGTTTATAATGGTGGTCAAGGTGGAATTTCTAGAGATATGCGTTACTCAGCTAAAGGGATCACAATTACCCAAGCTAAGAAACGTGTAAACGAAATGCAAGGAGATTTGGCACCAGGTCTTGAACGTGAAACTCAAGTAATGATTTATCAAAGTTCAACCAACACAAATAACAATACATATATTGATTTTGATGGTAATGAAACGAGTAACTTTGCTGTTGGTGATGAGATCTACTGTGAAACAGAAGCTGGTACTTATGTTAAGTCCACGGTAACGAGAATTGGTGCAGCATTTCTTCAAACCGAAGGTCAAGACAATGGCTGTAAAGTAAACGGATTAGTGGTCCACCTTAAAAAGACGGATACTTCGCTTAGAGGCAGCATTGAGCGAAACGATGTTGTAATTGACCCTGTTAATTTCTTCAATGAGCCAACACTGGCCCTTGGTTGGGTTGGTGGTTGGCGTCACCCATCCATGGCCCAATCTACGCGGGTAGAAGCAACCCGCAAGTTGGTTAGCTCTATCTCAGCTAATCGAATTTGGAAAGCAGAACTTGCTGATAATTATGGGAAGTCAACGTCCTCACCTGACACGGTGAAAAATGATATGTTCATTGATCCTAGCCACATTATTTCTATTCTGAATTACCGCTATAAAGCGAAAGTCACAACCGAAAGTGATGTGAAAGGAGCCTTAGAATACTTTGATGTTTTCTATACAGTTCGTGACATTGTGACCTTTGGGTCAACCTTTGCTGAATCATTAATTGGTAAGGTATTAAAAAACACGTATTCAAATAATCACAAAGGTTATGCCCCAACACTTAATTTGAATATTAGCCCACAAACAAACCTGATCGCGGGTGTTACACATGCTCCAATAGACCTCGATAACCGTGAGTCGGGCGCACTAGGTATTAAAGTGTTGTCTTCGGTCTTTGAAGAAGACGGTCTGTTATACGCCCAGTTTAACTTTATAGAACTGGTGTGCAGCGGAAGTAATTGGGGAGATTCAGATAGCCAAATCCCAATTGTTCCTAACCTTTCCACCACTATTAATGACAATGCAACGAGTGTGATTGTAGGAACTGCAAGAAGCGCTGAGCCATTAGGAGTTTTACGTTATGCATAACAAGATACTCGAATTCATTTTATTAGATGAAAATAACGAACCAATCTTAAGCGATCTTGGTTTACCAACACTTAAGACAGGACACGTCCCAAAAACTGAAAAGGATTTGTTACGTGTCATTTCTTTAGGTCAGCCCGTTAATGTAATTAATGCCTTTGCTCAAGAGTTTATTGATAGCGAGCAATGGGAATGGGCCAGTAAGTACTACGACTATCTAGTTGAACTAAACGAAGCCGAACAGTACAACGCAAACTTGCCTGACCCTATTCCAACCGAAGATGGCACCTTGATTGAAGTTGAACCCAAAGCGCTACCTACAGAACCTGTTCGACCTGCAGTCAGAACGGTTGATGAAGTACTCGAACCGTACAAAGTAACGATTTTTAAATTACAGCGACAAAGCCAAATTGATAATGCCGTGATTGAAATATCAACGGGCAAAACCTTTGATGCTGATGAACAGAGCATTACACGTATGGCTAACGCACTTATTAAGCACTGGCAGCTTGCCGAAGACGACACTATACCTTGGTCAACAACTGATGTGCCAACGGGCGTAATGGTTGAATGCACAAAGGCCGAAATTGTTGAAGCGCACAGCTTAGCAACAGACCACTTTGCAACAGCTTGGAACATTGAATAACCAAGGGGCTTTATAGCCCCTTTTTATTGGAGGCAACTATGTCTAACGTGCTTAAAACTTTAAGAACCCTACTTTGCTATCTATTATGCGGAATACTATTAATAACCCCTTTTATCGTTTTATCTTTCCCTGCTTTATTCGGTAACAACTGGGCATTCAATTGCCTTTATAGTTTAGATATTTTTATTTGCAGCCTTTGCCACGGAACGCGACTTGAATCTATCTCAGCAAGAAGTTACAGACTCAGAAATGATAAAAGATATTACTACCAAATGCGTTTTATAGACTTATTAGCAAAACCATTTGATGGAAAGGAACATTGCAGACGAGCATTTAAATGGGAAAGTAAAGTTATTAAATCGGTTTAAACCTTAGATCTTTAAAGCTCATTTAAACATTGTTTAAAGAAGCTTTAAAGATACCAATCATTACACTCAAACAAATAAACGTAAGCCTATTTAACATAATTGAGCAATTCTAAAATCTTGCGTCTTTTTTTCTAAAATCAATCGGCGGCTTACATTAGTCGTTAGATTTTAAGGTTTTTTAACCCCTTTTTGCTTAATTTGGGTTTTCACGAATTTATAGCTTTTTATGAACTGCTCATTTCTAAACGTGGCAACCTAAAAATTTAATTTCACTACCGCACCTTGGTTGTTTGTATATTTTTGAATATAGTAAGGAGTAATAATACTTTAAAGGATTTAAAGCTCGTATGTTAAAAAAGTTTTGGGATTGGATATTAGATTTTATTCGTATTGATGAAGATATTGCCCTTCATGAAAACCGAATTTTCTGGATTGTTGTACTAGTTCCATTTGGTTTTATTTTTTGGTTGTTTTTTTCTTTAACTCAAGACCTCATTATAGATGGCCTTTTCAATCCTCATGTATCATCAGAGTCACTTGCTTCTTTTATTAATTATTACGCATTCCCAATTACTCTTCTTACAATACCAGTTACCTTAGCTGTTATGATCAATAGATTTCATTCATCGAAGCAAAAAGCCAAGAGCAACCGGTTAGTCGAACAAAATAATATGGCAAATAATTTTTATAACCACTACAAATATTTCTTCGAGCATTGTGAAGCAATAAATGCTCGATTTGCATCAAGTGAAATTACTATTAAACCTGAAGTTTTGTACAAAAAGATGTTTCCTCATTCTTCAATAAACAAGAATGTGAACGAAGTTGATATTTCAATAATTGACGAGGCTTTTAAGAGTTACGTTAGTAATTTTTATAACTTCATAAAGCATGAAAAGAACGTTGGTTTAAATGGAGTCTTTACCAAAACGAATGAATACGGTGAACCAACCGAAAGCCTTAAACTATTTTTTTTAAAAGAAGAGTTCTTTTGTACATTAGAAATCCCTGGTTTGATTGTTTCGACAAAAATCTCACAAGAACGTGAAATCTTTATACATATTCAAAATTGTCACGATTTAATCTTAATGTTGGTAAATTTTCATGGTGCTACTAACAGCATTCAACTTACAAACGAGTTAAATAAAAAATTTAGTGAATTTACAGACAAGTACTTTGATGAGAGAAAAGAGCATATTACTTTAAATGTTTGAACTAAGTTTCAAATCATTAGTAGTTATAATTAGTTAATTTAATGGAATAGATTCAAACCTAAAGCCGCCCCGCTATCTTTAGCCAGCCTACGATTTCACTTCCCCCAATTAAACGCCCTAGCAACACCCAGCGCTATTTCATGCAATACCACAAATCCAGCGCCATATAAGGTAGCCCAAACTGGGATGATGATAAAATCGAGGGTTGAGGTAGATGATGAAACGGCGACATCTTGGTAATTTGTAAGCCATGGGTAAAAACCAAAGCAGTAAAGAATAACGATTGGGGCTGCAAACAGTATTAAACGCAGTTTTCGCTGTTTAAAAAATGGGATAAATGAACTGACTAGCATCAGTAATAACGGCACGAACACGTAGATCACCGAGGTAAAATCATTCAGCGTCATGCCTAAACCTATGGTTACTATCAGCATGAATAAAGCAGTAAAAATGCGGTAAGCGGCTGTAAAATTCATAGTCATTCCTTGTAATACCAATTCGCTTAATTAAGTAGTCTATTTTGAGGCAATAAAACCTCGTTGATAGCAAGGCAAAAATTTCGTTATTTAGTTGTTCTAAATCAGAAATTTTTAACGCAAATAGCGACAGGTTTAATCCCTTATAATGATTAAGTATTATTGCGGGTTGGTATATAGTACCTACAACCACCCTAGCACGCTTATTTATAAATGGCTATTTTATAATACAATTTCTTTATTACAGCCGATGCTTTCTACAAAGTATTTATCATGGCTTACGAGTATAAACCCGCCTTTGAAACCCTGTAATGAATGAGCCAAGAGCTGTTTTGATTCTAGGTCGAGATGATTATCGGGCTCATCGAGTAACAAAAGTGCGGTGCTTTCAATATTACTGACGATACACATGGCGAGCTTCATTTTTTCTCCACCACTTAAAAGTGCGGCATATTTAAAAACAGCGTCTTTTCTAAAACCAATACTGGCAAGTAGAGTACGTGCGATGCTTTCATCTAGGTTTTTACAGTAAGTCATCACGTTTTCAAGCAGGGTTAACTCGTTGTTTATTAATGTAAAATGTTGGTCTAAATAATAGAGTGCTTGATTGCAATGTAACTGCCCTGCTTTTACTGGTATGTCGTAGTTCAGGGTTTTGAGTAAGGTTGATTTACCAGTACCATTTGCGCCCGCTAAATGAATTTTATCATCACTGAATACCTGAAAACTAAACGGTTTTTGTGTGCCGTGAGCTATTACAACCTCCTCCAGGGTAAGTACTTTTTGGTGCTTAGCTTCATTTGATTGCGCTAAGTAAAATTGCTGCGCTTTAGTTTGTTCAAGCTGGCTAGAAAGCTCATGTTTATTTCGAGTGAGTTCACCCTCTCGCTTAGCGGTATTTTTGATTTGTGATGATAAATTGGCGCTGGCTTTATCTTTTTTAGCATCCATCAGCACTTTAGGTTGGCTGCCTGATTTTCTGAGTGCTGCGCCCTGACTTGCTCGTTTTTGTTTTTTTTGCTTTTGTAGTTGCTCTGCTGCCTTGAGCTTACTTTGTTGTTTAACAACGTAGTTTAATTTGTTTTCAAGCGCAGCAACTTGCTGCTGCTTTTGTGCTTGGTATTCAGGGAAATGTATACCATATTGTGTTAACCCAAGGGTTGTGAGCTCCCAAACTTCATGGGCCTGCTCTAATAATTCTTGATCGTGACTTATTAGTAATAATTGCCCTTTAAAGTTGTGTATTTGCTTTATAAGCCAGCTTTTACCTTTTGCATCTAGGTGGTTTGATGGCTCATCCAGTATTAAAATATCGGGCTTTATGCAGGTAAATAGTGCCCAAAGCTTTAATTGGCTAAGCTGACCGCCACTTAAATATTTGCTTAGTGAGCAAGGGGTTTTGCTATTTACGCCAAGCCTTACAAGTTCTGCATTAAAGCGCTCTGCTAAGTCCCAATTACCTTCAAGCAATGTTAAGTTTTGCTCTGTAACTTGCCCTTGGTTTATAGCATCAAGGGATTTAAACACAGGCTCTAGCCCAATAGTCTCTGCAATTGTTAGGTTATCAGCCTGATTTACATCGTTCATTTGTCGGTATAAACCGAGGGTTGAATTACAAACAACCGTACCAGAGCTTGGCTCTCTTTGCTTAGCAAGTATTAACGCTAATATAGTTTTACCGCAGCCGTTCCTGCCAACTAATGCGGTGATTTTAGCTGTGAGTGAAAATGAAAGGTCGTTAAATACAACATCGCCATTGCCATGTTGATAGCATAAATTAAAAGCTTGAAGTTGTGGCATAGTGCCTCCTGTATGACAGGGGCATAAGCGTGTGATCACACGAGATGTAACATAATAAAAGTGATAGTGAGCAACGCCTACTAACCCTGTTAGTCCAAAAAGATAAAAATGAAATTGGATAACAGGTTTAGTTGTTCATGTTGGCGGTAACTCCTAAAAAGTGAGGCTAGATAATAACCACCCAGTGCTCAAATAGCAACGAGTTATGATAGTCTTGAGCTACACGCTGCTTAAAGGAATGTATTTTGAATATAGTTAAAAGCCCACTTGCCTCACAAAAACCCATTCAAGTTAAGATGCAACTTGAACAAAGCAAACGTGTATTTGTTATTGGCGATTTAGATGCAGATTTAACTAAATTTGAACAAGCACTCAGCTCTGTTACTTTTAACCCCAGCGAAGATATCTTGTTTTCATTGGGTGATGTGATTGACCGGGGTGAGCACAGCATTGCGTTACTTGCGCGTTTTCAAGAGCTTGGTGTTCATATGTGCCTTGGGAACCACGAGCATATGTTACTTGAGTCTTTACTTGCAAAGGATAAAGGTTACTACCGTTTATGGGTTGAGAATGGCGGCCGCTGGCATCTAGAAGCAACCAATGAAGAGCTCGCGTTTGCCTGTAAGCAGCTACTTAACTGCCCGCTTTCTTACTATGTTGAATACGGAACATTAAGAATTGGTTTATCACATACCACCTGTGCTGATTGGGATTGGCAAAACCCTGCACAAGATATACAACAAGCGATTGGCGCTTTACTTTGGGATAGAAGCTTAACCAAAGCGAAAAAGCCGGTAATAAACCCTAGTATCGATTTTTCGGTGCATGGCCATAACACGACCAAAAAGCCCTATTGGCTTGGCAATACTTATCATCTTGATACCAATTATCTCAGCGGTAAGCCCACAATTGTTGAGCTTAGCACGCTGATCAAGCAGTTTTCATCAATGTAAACTTGCCAGTCGTTCGACTGTTTGCTCTTCAAGGTACTTTTTGTAGGTAAGCCTTGCGTGCCACAATTGCTCATCAGTCTCTTGAATGTAGATAATTGGGCCAGCAATTTTACTCGCTAAACTTGTTAGTTTACTGTACTCACGGGTATCAATTTTGCCATCGCTAAAGTAGCTTTGTGCGGTATTTAAAAACTGATCATCTTTATAAATATCACTATGCCAAATAAGCGAGCGATACATACTGGCGGTTATTTCGGTAGGTTTATCGTTGGAGCGGAAAAGTTTCACTTCGGTGTAAATTGAATTACCGGTAATTACAATCCCTATTAACGACAACGTCGTGAGAGTCATCATCCATTTCATGCTCTATTCCTCACAGTTAGGTACTAATTTAACTATAGGAGAGAAAGATGAATGTATGCTGTTTATTTAATCAATTAGGATTGTCGAAACTATTCTCAAAATACTTAATTATTGTTTTTAGTCCCTAATTTACTGCTTTAGAGCGGAACCTTTAATTTGTGTATTAAGCCAAAAGGCCTAATACACAAGAACTACAGCTAGTGAAGCGCTGCTGTAAATGGAATATTTTTACAGATTTCGGCTTCTGCGATGAGGATTTCTTCTAGGCGTGCATCAACCTCTTGCTTATCGAAATACTCGTAGGCTAGTTCAACGAATAAGTTTTTATGTTTTTCTTCTGATTTTGCAATCGCGACATAAAACTCTTTTTCTTTACCTGCAGGTAAAGCTTCTGCGACAAGCGAGAAACGCTCGTGTCCGCGTGCTTCAATAACGCCTGCCACTAATAAGCGGTCCATTAAAAATTCATCACGGCCATTTCTAAATACCGCACGAATTTGTTTGATGTAAGGATCTTTTTGGTCATTTCCAAGTGATACATCACGTTCCATTAATAGCTTTAAAACTTGTTTAAAGTGGATCATTTCTTCCAGTGCTAGGTCTGTCATGGCTCTAACAAGCTTACGGCGGTCTGGGTAATGAGAAAGCATAGACATAGCCATACCAGAGGCTTTTTTCTCTGCTGCAGCATGATCTTGTAAAAAGGTATCGAAGTCAGCTAAGACACCTTCTGTCCATTCAAATGGCGTGTGGTATTTCAATTCAAACATGATAAGGAACAACTTAACTTATAATGGCGGCGATTTTACCGTATTTTACGTGTGATTATAACCAAGAGATTTATCAATTTTACCACTTCTGGTTGATGACACTTTATCTGGATGCTTTATGTCATTCCACGCTGTGACCTTACCGCCCATATTGAGCTGTTTAAAGTTAATTGGTTGCTGAGTGTTTAAAAATTGTTGAAGTAATTGCGGACTGTTTGGATCGGCTACATCAAGAGTTAATAGCTGCTCTTCACGGCCTTTAAAGTAATCTTTCACTTGCTGTTGGTGACGCTGATAACACGCTGTTAGATATTCATCAGATTCTATCTCTGCCAAGCTATAATGGCCAAATACATCTAGATAACAGCGTTTTAAATGGCTATTAAAGCCACCATCTGGGCGCATTAAATTAGTATGCATACGTGCTAATAATTGCCTAATCGATGGTAGCCACTTAGGTAAATCGCGCTCAAGGTTGATAAAGCGGCTATTTGCAAAGTGCTTATCAAGTAAGGCGTATTCACTAAATACCGGGGTATCGGCAATAACGTCTGCAGTTGTAATTGCTTGTTGGGTATAGGCTGTGTGGGCGGTTTTATATCCGAGTTGTAAAAAGCTGTTACAGATACTGGTTGTGCCGGTTCGTGGTAAACCGATTATAAAAATTTTAGAGCTCATGGCACCTTATCAAATGATAACCACAGCGATTTGTCGTTGACTGGGGTTAACCTTGGTAAATCATAATTGCGCAATTCTATAACAATTTTGTCGTGTAGGTGGGCGTTTTTAATTATTTCGCCATTGTACTGATAAAAAAGCTCATCAAACTCCCCCGTCTCACGCATGATTTTTAAGCCCTTATTTACTGCTTTTGCTATTTCAGGGTCGTTCTTATTAAAGAAAAAATAAATTGGGCTTTTATATTTAAGCATTAACTGAGGCAGTACAGCCAGCGGCATCTGGTTTTTGAAAACTGCATATTCGTCTTTGATTTCGAGGATAGAACGAGGAAATAAATCGCCGCGACCTCTATCGAGCATGACAAACAGAAACTCTAAATCTAACGAGGTAGAAACAACCAAGCCGTTATCACGCAATATTTTGGTATCAGGCCAATCTTGCCCTTGTAAAAAGTAGATATGTTTTAAATCGTCTAAGGTTTTTAGCTGGCTCAAATGCGCTAGATTTTGCTCATTGATAAACATCATGCGCCAACCAAACAAGCCTTTGAAAAGCGGCACGCGTATTGGTAATAAACGTTCTTCTCGTTCTTTATCTGTCATGGTCCAGGTAACATCAATCGTGCCTTTTTCAATTTCTTTTAAAACACGATTTTGCCCTAACACTTCTGCCGCCGGTGTAAGTGTGAATTTATAACCACTTCTTTTTAATGCCGTTTTAAGTACAAGCAATGGGTAATAGTTTTCCTCGATGAGGCTTGGCATGGTTTTAGGGTAAATAATATTGAGTGTTGCTGGGGGGATTGCTGCTTCTTTTTTGCCATTGATTGTTTTTACTTCAGCTACGCCTGAAACCGAAAATATCAAAAGTAGTAAAGTAAAAACAATCTTCAGCATATTAGAATACCTGTGTAACTAATAACATCACTGCGCTGATTAAAATTGTTAAGAAAGTTAGCATCATCCCTAATACACGTAATTTCATCAGATTATCAGCGAGTGCATAACTATGACAAAAACGGCCAGCAACCAGCATTGCCCCTAAAATATAGCAAAAATGGCTTGGAAGACCTTGGTACTCTAATAAAAATAGCAGAATCAGCGAAAATGGCACATATTCAATAAAATTTGCATGGGTTCGAATAGCCGCTTGTAGGCTAGCATCACCGCCATCGCCAAGTGAAATACGCTTTGCTTTACGCAGTTTAATGACACGAAAGCTAAGTTGAATGTATAAAATCGCCAAAATGGCAGCAAACGTTGAAACAATCACAGTTTTTCCAATTTTTATTTAAAGTTAGACGCTTAGCACTGTTTATTGCTAGGCTGTTAAGTAAGTAGTTAGGTTAGCTTAGTATGATATTTAATGTCTAACAGTTCTTAAGGAAGTGCATGTTTACGCCAAGAAAAATCGCCGATAACTACCGCGAAATGATCAGTAGTATCGGATTTTACCCATCAATGCTCTCTGTGGTGTTTTTAGTATTTGGATTAATTACCACAGCGGTCGAGTATTCATCATTATCAATGGAATTTAAAAAGCTGATTGGCGTGTTATTGGTCGATAGCGAAGAGAATGCCCGAACCATCCTCAGTACCCTTGCAGGCAGTATTATCTCATTAACCGTTTTTAGTTTTTCTATGGTTATGGTGGTGCTTAATAGCGCCAGTGCCAGCCTTTCACCGCGTGTATTACCGGGGCTTATTACCCGTAAGTCGCACCAATTAGTACTGGGCTTTTATCTTGGCAGTATTATCTACACCATATTAATGCTGATAAACATACGTACCATTGGTGATGGCGATATGGGTATCCCATCGCTCGGGATCTTCTTTTCATTGGTGTTTGGGTTAATTTCGCTGGGCTTTTTTGTGTTTTTTATTCACTCAATTTCAAAAGCAATTCAGGTCGATAATGTACTCAATGACCTGTTTAAAAATACCAAGGGCGAGCTTAAATGCATAATTGAAATGCAACATGAAAACCCTGTCGAGGATTTTCCTGAGTTTGATGATTGGCATAGTATTAAAAGTAAAACCGAAGGCTACTTTAAAGGAACTCACACCGATAAATTGTGTGCTCTGTGCCAAGAGCACGGCATAAAGATTTATATTTCGGTTAAACAAGGCTTCTTTACGGTTAAAGGTTACCCATTTTTGAAGTGTGATACTGATTTATCGGACAAACCAGAGCTTGTAGAGCAACTACTTAGTTGCTTTATCTTTTACATTGAAGAGTACATTAGAGATCATTACCGCTACGGTATGACGCAAATTTCAGAAATCGCTGTTAAAGCAATGAGCCCGGGTATTAACGATCCTGGTACTGCGGTAAAAGCCATTGATATGTTAAGTATCTTACTGATCTTGCGATTAGATATTTACGATGTGAACTATTCACTTAAACGATGCGAGAACAATCAACCGCACTTGTTTATACACGAAACATCATTCGATGAGCTGCTGCACGATAACTTCACGCCAATTCGTAACTATGCGAAAAATGACGCCTATGTAATGGTGAATGTGTTAGAGGCCTTTAAAAACATATTGTTTAGAGCATCTGATAACGAAAAAGCGACAAACAGTTTGTTTGTTTACTTAGGGGCGATTATTGAAGATATCGATACGCATATTAGTAATGAGTACGACCGTGAGCAAATTACTAATATGCTAAAAGCGATTGCTCGTATTTCAGAGCAACAAGGTGAAAAATTGCTGGCAAAGTTTACCAGCAATCAATAATTTAACTTAGTTTTCGATTAGATATACCGCATAGCTGCTTGCGGTAATCGTAAGCTCACCACCGTTGTATGCATCAGGTACATAGTTATCTGGTGCAGCTTCGGCCATAACCATTTTGCTGGCACGCATATAAGGTTGGCTACCTGTATCGAGTGGGCTGCTTGAAGCCGTATAAAGGCCTTTAAGTTCAACCCCATAATCATTAGCAAACTCTTTAGCAGCAGCACGCGCATCTTTAATAGCTAGCTTTTGCGCTTGCTTTTGTAGCTCTTCATAGCGGCTTGATACAAATTGCGTTTGGTTAATTTCATTGATACCCGAATTCACTAGTTGCTGAAGCATAATCGGGTACTTTTTAATATCCGTTAAAGTAACCGACAGACTACGTGTTACTCTATAACCTACAAAGTCCTGCTTACCTGTTTCACGGTTGTATTCTGTTTGGCGATGAATTGAGATATTAGAGGCATAAATGCCTTTTTCTTCTACGCCTTGGCTTTTTGCAAGCTTAATTGCTTTCGCCATGGTTGCATCCGCTTTGTTTTTCGCGGCAATTAAATCTTTATCTACTTCAACAATACCTACCGTCAGTTTGACGTTATCAGGAATTGCCTTAACAGTTGCGTTACCTTGAATATAAATATGCGGCGCATCTGGTGTTGCTTCTGCTAACACATTAAAACTTAGCGCGGCGGCCATAGCGGTAAAAACTAACTTACGCATAATACTGTTCCTTTATTAAAAACTCCGTTCATTATCACCTTAAAGGGTTAATTGAATCTGAACAAGACTCTATTATCCAGATATAAAAAAACAGGCATTAAAAGCCTGTTTTTTCAATTACTCAAACGTTATAGCTTAGATGCTACGACGCTTGTAGTTACGGTATTCTGGAAGCCAGTAGTTTTTCTCAATTGCTGCCCATAACGCTTCATCGCTCAGCTCAAGTGCCACACCTTCTTCCATCGCTTTTTTCGCTACTGCAAATGCAATACGTTTACTTAGCGCTTGGATTTCAGTCAGTGCTGGTAATAAGCTGCCCTTACCTGTGTTAGCTCTAGGTGAAGACTCAGCCAGCGTTTCACTTGATACAATCAGCATTGCATCAGTGATGCGTGTTGCTTTAGCAGCGATAACACCTAAACCAATACCCGGGAAAATGTAGCTGTTATTACATTGTGGGATTGGGAAAGTTTGGCCGTTATACTCAACCGGATCAAATGGGCTACCAGAGGCAACAATCGCTTGACCGTCTGTCCATTCGATAACATCTGAAGGAAGTGCTTCAACTTGCTTAGACGGATTACTTAGCGGGAAGATAATCGGTTGTGGGCAAGATGCATGCATTGCACGAATAACTTGTTCAGTGAATAAACCAGGTTGACCAGATACACCAATTAAGATGTCTGGTTGAGCACAATGCATAACATCTAATAGTGATGCGTACTCACCGCTGTATGTCCATTCAGCAAGATTGTCTTTAGATTGGCAAAGCGCTTGTTGGAAATCACGTAAGCCTTCCATACCATCAGTAAGTAGACCAAAGCGGTCAACCATAAAGATTTGAGAACGCGCTTGCTCATCGCTAATGCCTTCAGCAACCATGGTACTGATAATTTGCTCAGCAATACCACAACCCGCAGAGCCTGCACCAACAAACACCACTTTTTGCTCAGAAAGCTTCGCACCTTTAACGCGACATGCAGCCAATAATGAACCTACAGTAACCGCAGCAGTACCTTGAATGTCATCGTTAAAACTACAGATTTCATCGCGGTAGCGTTTAAGTAATGGCATAGCATTTGGTTGTGCAAAGTCTTCGAACTGAAGTAACACACTTGGCCAACGACGTTTCACCGCTTTAATGAATAGATCTAAGAATTCGTCGTACTCTTCTTGTGAAATACGCTTATGACGCGCACCCATGTACATAGGGTCGTTAAGTAGTTTTTCGTTGTTAGTACCAACATCAATCATCACTGGTAATGTATAAGCAGGGCTAATACCACCACATGCTGTGTAAAGTGATAATTTACCGATTGGAATACCCATACCACCAATACCTTGGTCACCTAAACCAAGAATACGCTCACCGTCTGTTACAACGATAACTTTTACTTTGCCTTTAGTCGCGTTACGTAAAATATCATCAATTTGGAAACGATCTTCGTAAGAAATAAATAGACCACGGGCACTGCGGTAAATGTCTGAGAATTTTTCACAGGCATCACCTACTGTCGGTGTATAGATAATTGGCATCATTTCTTCAAGATGATCACGCACTAAACGGTAGTAAAGTGTTTCGTTGTTATCTTGAATTGCACGAAGGTAAATGTGCTTGTTTAAATTATCATTAAAGCTTGAATACTGTTGGTAACAACGCTCAACTTGCTCTTCAATCGTTTCATAACGCGGTGGCAGTAAACCGGCTAAGTTGAAACTTTCCCTTTCTTTTTGTGAAAATGCACTGCCTTTATTTAATAGTGGCGTTTCGATCAGACCTGGGCCTGAGTAAGGAATATAAAGATAATTCGGATCGGTATTTGTAGTCATATTTCCAAGCTTTGATGCGTCATAATTATGACCTGACATTATTACTCTTGAAGGTGAAATTGCAATGACAATTCACCTTGTCAGACCATTGAAGAAAATGAATTTTATGCTCTAAATAGCATAGCAGGTAGTATACATGAAAACTCAGCAGCTTTAAGGCTGCTGAGCTTGTTTTTAGTGGCTTTTATCACTTAAAGCGATGCCTTCGCGGCGCGGATCGGCAGCACCGTATAGTTTACCGTCTTTAACTTCAACAGCATGTAAACCAGAGTTTAAATCTAGGATACGAACTGTGTGCCCGCGGTTAACAAAATCAGCTTCTGCCTCAGCAAGTTCAGTGCCCTTTTCGAGGCTTGTATAATTATTACGATTAGTAATACGTGGCAAGTTAATCGCTGTTTGCGCATCAAGATTCCAATCAAGTACACCTACAACCACTTGTGCAACGTAATCAATAATACGGCTACCACCTGGTGAACCAACCACTAAGCGTAAGCTGCCGTCTTTGTTAAACACCATAACTGGCGACATTGAACTACGCGGGCGTTTACCTGCTTCAACACGATTAGCCAATGGCTTACCATCTTTGGTTGGCGATAAAGCAAAGTCTGTTAGTTGATTGTTCAAAATATACCCGTTCACCATTACGGTTGAGCCAAACGCCATTTCGATAGAGCTTGTCATAGACACCGCATTACCTTGGCTATCAACAATCGATACATGCGTTGTTGAAGGAAGCTCGTAAGCATCATCTTGTGCGTACGTAAGTGAGTTTGGTGGTGTGCCAGCTTCTGCGTGAGCATCTTTTTCAGAAATAAGCTTTGCACGACCTGCAAGGTAGTTTTTATCTAATAAACCTTGGGTTGGGATTGGCATAAAGTCAGGGTCGCCCATATACACGTTACGATCCGCAAATGCTAAACGCGATGCTTGTGTAAAGTAATGCAGCGCCTGTACTGAGTTTGGTTTAAGTTTAGCCATGTCTTTATGTTCAAGTAAGGCTAAAATCTGTAACACAGCTACACCACCACTACTTGGTGGTGCCATTGAGCACACTTCATACTGGCGATAATCAACGCACACAGGTGTGCGCTCTTTGCTTTTATAATTCGCTAAGTCATCAACCGTTAAAGTACCCGGTGCAACTGCTGAGTTTTGCACTGCATGCACAAGCTCTTTGGCGTTATCACCTTTATAGAAAGCATCAATGCCTTGTTTCGCAATATCTTTATAAAGCGCGGCAAGTTCAGGGTTCTTTTTCACCGTGCCAACAGCTAGTGCTTTACCATTTGGAAAGAAGTAATCACGAATAACAGGAAGCTTAGTAACCCCAGGGTTTAATTCTTTAACCAGTAATTGATGTAAACGCGGCGATACAACAAAGCCTTGCTCAGCTAATTCAATAGCAGGGCCAAACAAAGTTTGCCACTCTAACTTACCGTAACGCTTATGGGCAGTGGCAAAGGCATCTAAAATACCCGGTACACCAACAGAGCGACCACCTACTACAGCTTCAATCCATTTCACTGCTTTACCGTGTTTATCTAAAAACAATGTTTCGTCAGCATGGCTTGGTGCAGTTTCACGGCCATCAAAGCTGGTTAGGCTTTTTGTTTTGTTGTCGAAGTACATCATAAATGTACCCCCACCGATCCCCGAGGATTGTGGCTCTACCAGTGTCAGTACTAATTGGGTTGCAATGGCAGCGTCAACCGCTGAGCCACCTAATTCAAGCATTTTTTGACCCGCTTTTACTGCATAAGGGTTTGCTGCAGCGACCATGTATTTATCGCCTTCAACAACCTGTTTATGAGCAAAGCCCGTTGCGGCTTCAGGTTCGCGGGTTTCAACTTTTGCAGGAGTCGCGAAAAGAGCGGTTGAATAAATTAATGAGGTGGATAGAGCTAATAGCGCTTTGGTTTTGAATAACATAAATAAACTTAATCCCGTAGTGTATTTGGCATCTTAAAATTAAACGTGCACAATAGGCGACAATCTCAGATACAACAAAAATAACATGATAAACCTGCCCCTGAAACTAGAATATATTCTGCCTCCTTTGTGTTTAGTACTACTTAGTTCCTTGTTTGCACTATTCAACTTAAATGAATATCTTGAATTTAACCGTGAGTTAGTTGCAAATGGTGAGTTTTGGCGTATTTTCACCAGTCAATTCGTACACGCTAATTGGCCTCATTTAGGCTTAAATTGTGCCGGAATTTTATTAATTTGGGCTCTGCACGCTGAGCATACAAGCCCACCTCGTTATGCGTTTAATATTGCCATTCTTGCATTATGGTGTGGATTAGGTGTGTGGCTATTTTGCCCAGATATCCATATTTACACCGGATTAAGTGCCCTACTGCATGGTGTTATTATTTGGGGAGCAGTAAAAGATGTACAAGCAGGCATGTTTTCAGGCTGGTTATTGTTTGCTGGTACTTGGGCTAAAGTGATTTGGGAGCAAATTGCCGGCCCGAGTGAGTCGGTGAGTCAGCTAATCGCCTCTAATGTTGCCATTGACGCCCACTTTATCGGCGCAATTGGCGGCACTCTACTCGCTTTGCCTGTCTTTATAAAAATAATAAGAGCTCGCGAGTAACTTAAGCCCCTATTACAAACAAAAACAGCCACTTAAAGTGGCTGTTTTTCATTTACGCTATTGATTAAAGCGTTTCTTTAAATAGCTTATGAATACGGCGATATTCATCTAACCAGCTTGATGGTTGTACAAAACCATGTGGTTCAACTGGGAAGATAGCTGTTTCAAAGTTTTCTTTTTCAAGTTCAATTAAGCGCTGTACTAAGCGAACTGAATCTTGGAAGAATACGTTGTCATCAACCATAGGCGCGTTAATTAATAAACGACTCTTAAGACCTTCAGCAAAGTAAATTGGTGAGCTCTTTTCATAGGCAATTGGATCAACATCTGGGTGATTTAAGATGTTCGACGTATAAGGGCCATTGTAGTGAGCCCAATCAGTTACCGGACGAAGTGCAGCACCTGCTTTGAATAAATCAGGTTGTGTGAATAGCGCCATAAACGTCATGAAACCACCGTAAGAGCCACCATAGGTGCCTACAGCTTGGGTATCAACGTTTGCGTTGTCTGCCATCCAACTTACGCCGTCTGCTAAATCTTGGATTTCAGGTGTACCCATTTGACGATAAATGGCTGTACGCCAATCACGGCCGTAACCTTTTGATGCACGGTAGTCCATGTCCATTACTACGTAGCCTTCTGAAGCCAGTAGTGAGTGGAACATAAACTCGCGGAAGTAACCAGACCAACCCATGTGTGAGTTTTGTAGGTAACCAGCACCGTGGTTAAAGATAACCGCTTTACGGTTTTTACCTGTTTCGCCTTCTTTATAATCAGCTGGGTAATATACTTTTGCGTAAATTGGCTGATCAGTGTGGCTTGAAGGCACAGCAACAATCTTAGGTGCGATTAGCTTTTTCGCAAAGAATTCATCAGATACTGTATGCGTTAACTGAGTTGCTTTGGTATTTGCTTTTGCATCAGCAACATAAAGCTCAGGCGGCGACATAATTTTTGAGTGAGTTAGCAATAGTTTGCTTTCATCTGGGCTTAACTGGTAATCAGTCATACCATCAAGGTTGGTTACTTGCTCAGATTCACCGTTTGCAGGGTTTACACGATAGATTTCGTAAAGACCTGGGTGCTCAACGTTCGCTTTGTAGTAAATCGCTGAGTTATCAGCTGTTAACGTTAAGTTAGAAACAACAAATTGGCCTTTAGTTAGCTGCGTTGCTTTACCATTAAGTGGCTTTTTATAAATGTGGCTGTAACCAGACTCTTCAGATAAATAGTAAAGTGTGTCTGAGTTGTTCAACCAGCCAAAATCATTGTATGCATAGTTAACCCATGCATCGTCGTGTAAACGGTGCTGTGAAACAAGTTTATTGTTTTGTGTATCAACAGTGGCTAACCAACGGTCTTTGTTATCCCATGCTTCAAGCATAAGAGCAACTTGTGAACCATCAGTATTCCATTGGATTGCACTTTGGTCCCAACCCCAATCCATCATCAAATTGATGGCACGTGGTGCTTTTTCAGACTTGTAAGTTTTGCCATCACGAGCGTAGTTTTCTTTCTTAACAGCTGCAAGAACGTCTTCATCAAAACCTGGTAAGGTATCGAATGCAAGAGTGGTTTGCTCGCCCGATTTAAGGTCGATGTAAACAACGTCTGAGCTGATTGGTTTTTCATCAGCAACACGACGGCGTACTTTTTCTGCTTTTACGCGCGCGTCATCAGCAATGTAATTAGGCATGATATCGCCTTCATCACGCCATGAACGGCTTTCTGTGGTTACTGCAACAAGTGCTTGGCCATTTGGTGAAAGCTGTACATCGGCTAAACGCTTACCTTTACCTAAATAAAACTGTGCATTAGCAATGCTGTCGTTTTGCTCGTTGATTTGTGCTTTACGCTCTTCACGATCTTTTTTGTTTTTGTGAGTCAGCGCAATGTAATCAATTAGTTTGTGCTGCTCTTTTGCGATGTAAGTGTCTGGCTCTTGTACACCTTTAGGTGCATCATCTAGGTGTAAGTTAACTAATTCAACTTGACGACCCGTTGCTAAATCAACTTTATAAAATGCATTACCTTGGCGATATGCAAGGCTACCATCAGTTAAAAACTGTGGTTTTGATTGCTGTGCACTATCGTGAGTGATTTGTGTAATTTGACCAGTGCTTAAGTTTTTAACGAAGATATTACCTTCAAATGCATAAGCCTGTTGTTTTTTATCTGCTGAGTAAACGGCATTTTTAGCGCCTACAGTGTGTAGTTTGTTTAACGCTAATTGTGATGCAGATTGGCTATTTACCGCTTGAACGTATAAATCGCGTAACTCATTGCCTTGTTGCTTTTGTGCATAAACGATGCTGTTAGAATCACCGTTCCAGAAAGCACGCTCAGGCTGACGGCCTAACCAATCAGGGTGAGCCATAGCTTGCTCTAACGTGATTTCAGCTGAACCTGTATCAGCAGGAGTAACAACAACTGGGGCTACATTAGTAACTTGTTCTTCAGAAGGCGTTGAGGCGGTTGATTGACAACCTGCTAGCATGAAGCTAGATGCGACTGCGAGAGCCACTAACGTTTTATTAGCAGTGGTTTTGAATTTCATAGTGCTTCTTACGGGTTATTATAATTCGCCCTATTTAAGCAGAAGCACTGATGAAATAGCAATTTTTATAGGATAAACAGCCAAACTTTTCCGTTTAATAACAGCTTATTTTAAGCTGATATCAAGCCATACCATACGGTGATCAGACGATGCGTTACGATCTTTAATTAAACGGAACAGTTCAGAGTTTTTCTGTGGCCAAAAAACCCCACCATCGTTTATCTCAATACCATAATTTGATGGTAAAACGTAATCAGCACGAGCCTGCCAATAAGCAGTATAGTTTTTAGCGTAATCTTCTTTATACGATTCTTTTGCACCTTTGCTTGTTGGCGTAAAAGAGGTATTCACTAATGGATTTTTTAAAATTTGGTCAGTGGTATTCGGGCGTGCTTTGCCCCCTTCTGGCGCAGCGTTTAAGTCACCAACAATTACAAAACGGCTTTTCGCTTTTAAGCCACCTTTTTGACCTTTATCATCGTAAATGTAGTTAGCATTGTTGATGTAATCCGCAATTAAGCGTACTTCATCGTGGTTACGCTTACCGTTGCGGTCTTCGTCACCATCAAAAACTGGCGGCGTTGGGTGCGAAGCAAGCAAATGAACCGTTTTACCTTTTACATCAATTGGTAAATCCCAAAATGATTTAGAGCTTAGGTGAATTGCTTGCCATTCCTCAGCAGAATACCAGTCCTTACCTGTTTTAGGGTCGGTAGGCATTTGTGCATTTGGCATATCTTTATATTTGAATGTTTGTAATGTACGCGCTTTATCTAAATCAATTGGGTAGCGCGACAATACGGCCATTGCATAATGCCCCTCAAAGAAGCCAAAGCCGTGTGCGTCGCCTTTGTAATGCCCCTTTACACCATCGTTATCTAAGTCAAACTCGGTGGCTAAACCAGTGTTAACAGGTGCGATAAAGTAATACGGGTAATCGATAGCAACTTGCTTATTTTGCGATACTTGCAGGTAGTTTTTACGAAATACGTTAATGCCTTTATCGGCATCAATATAATCAAATTCATTGAGTAAAATAACATCTGGTCTTACGCGCTGAATAATTTCGGCAATGTTGCGAATTTGCTGGTGGTTGCTCGCTAATGCTTTGCTTAAAGCGTCTTTATCAATTGCTTCGCCTTTTTTAGCATAGTTGGTTGCATCCATACTGACGTTAAAGGTCGCAACACGTAAATCAGCAGCCAATACATTGTTAGCAAAAAGGCCCATGGCCAGTGCTATTGAAGAAGTTAATAAAGCGTTTTTCATGAAATAAATCCGTCTACTATAAGTAGTAAAATAATACTGCTGACAATGATCCATAAGATCATCGCCATGATAAAAGGTTTGATGCCCGCTTGTTTTAAGACTGAAATAGATAAACCACTACCAATCAAAAATAAGGTCATTACTAACACTTTTTTAGCGCCAACATTGAGAGCATGCCAAAGTGTTTGATACTCAGGAAAGCTTGAATTAATCAGTGCCGCCGCTAAAAAGCCAAATATAAACAATGGGATACTTGCTTTTTCGTCTGATTTCCAAAACACACCCGCGATGCTTGTATAAGGGATGATCCACATCGCTCTAGTTAGTTTAATGGTTGTGGCAATAGCAAGTGCTGATGCGCCATAAGCAGCAGAAGCCCCCACTACACTACTGGTATCGTGAATCGCAAGTGCCGCCCAAACACCAAATTGCTGCTCAGTCAGACCAAAGTAATGACCAATCATTGGGAATAACACTAAGCCAAGGGCGTTTAATAAAAACACCACAGCGAGTGATATGGCTACTTCGTGATCTTTGGCTTTTATAACCGGCGCCATTGCTGCAATGGCGCTACCACCACAAATGGCGGTACCAAATGAAATAAGTACACCGGTGTTTTTATTTAACTTAAATAACTGAGATAAAATTTCACCAAGGCCAATAATCGCGGTAATACTGACTATGGTAAGCACAATAGAGCTACGCCCTACTTCTATTACTTGATTAAAATCAACAGCAAAGCCTAAGCCAATAACCGCTAACTTTAGCATCCATTTACTCATTTTTTGTGACTGAGCTGCAAATGGATTGCCTAAAGTCATAGCAAATAAAGCACCGACTACAAGTGCCGTAGCAGAGCCAACAAATGGCAAAGCTGATACTAAAAATAGCGCAATAAATAGAAACTGCTTAGGGCGTTCGGCAATCACAACGGTGCTCTGATAAGTTTATTGGTCAACTTATGCACCACAGGTGCAACAAAAATAACAGTAGGAAATGCCACACAAAACGCAAAAGCCCATGCTTTTAGCCAAATGGTTACAATGTTATCGATTAAACCAACGTTAAAAATGCTGATCACTAAAGACATAAATCCAGACATAAACAGCGCCATAAAAAACGCAAATACGACTGTTCTAAATCGAGGATGTAACATAACGAACTAATATTAATATAAAAATATTAGTCTATAGCAAGATGACCCTGACGCAAGTGCTTTGAGACAAGAGGTACAAAATTAGCGAAGTTTGTGGATAAATAATAGCGATTAAAAAGCCGAGATAAACTCGGCTTTTAATAATTTAAACTGATTAGTTTAAAATAAGTTGGGTGCTGGTATCAGCTACACCTGGGTAGTCTTGCTCTGGCAAGATTTCGGCCAATGCCGCTAAACGTTCACCTAATTGATGAAGGTTATCAGCCGATACATTGATATGACCCATCTTACGACCTGGTTTAGCCGTTTTACCATACCAGTGACTTGTAACGTCTTGCGTTGCCAGTACTGAGTGTGGAATTGAAGGCTGACCTAGTACGTTGATCATAGCAGTAGGACGAAGTAATTCTGCACTACCTAATGGTAAACCTGCAACAGCGCGCATGTGGTTTTCGAACTGTGAGCAATGTGTACCCTGCTGTGTCCAGTGACCAGAATTGTGAACGCGTGGCGCAATTTCGTTTACTAATAATGTACCTTGTACATCAAAAAACTCAATTGCTAGTACACCTACATAATCAAGTTCTTGCGCTAACTTGTTAAATGCAAGCTCTGCTTGTTCTTGAATTGCTGCTTTTTCTTTACCGGCAACTGAAAGCGTAAGCACACCATTAGTGTGTTGGTTTTCAGTCAATGGATAAATAACTGTGTTACCCGCTTTGTCGCGTGCACCAATGATAGATACTTCACGGTCAAATGGGATCATCTTTTCAGCGATAATAGAATGCGGCGCAGTTTCGGTACCTGATGCAATGAAATCTGCCATTTCTGACCAAATTTGGTCAATTTGATCATCAGATTTTAAGCGCCATTGGCCTTTACCATCGTAACCCGCTTGGCAAGTTTTGATCACAAGCGGCTTGCCTAAGCGCTCTACAGCAGCAATAAGGTGCGCTTTTTCTGTAATTAGCTGGTAAGGGGCACATTCAACATTTGTTTTATCAAGTAATGCTTTTTCAAGTGCGCGGTCGCCACCTGTTTTAATCGCTGCTTTACCCGGATAAAACTTATTGCTTTGACAACATAGTGTAAGTACATCATCAGGAATGTGTTCAAACTCTGCTGTAATTGCGTCTGCGTTATCAATAGCTTGTTGTAATGTGCTGTTATGAACTTCACCAGTTAATGGGTGAATGATTTTTTCACTACCCACATCGTAGGCAACAACATTTAAATCAAGCGGTGCACCCGCTAAGCTCATCATACGAGCTAACTGACCTGCACCTAAAATTAGAATATTCATATTACTCTGCAGGATTAGGGTTAGCTAAGATAGTGTCTGTTTGTTCTTTACGGAAAGCTTCAACTTTTGCGAAGATTTCAGGCTGTTGGCAACCTAAAATTTGTGCCGCTAAAAGGCCAGCATTTGCAGCACCCGCTTCACCGATAGCCAATGTACCTACCGCAACGCCTTTAGGCATTTGGCAGATAGATAATAATGAATCAACACCATTAAGTGTTTTAGATTTAACTGGTACGCCTAAAACTGGCAGTGATGTAAACGCTGCAGCCATACCTGGTAAGTGCGCAGCACCACCGGCACCGGCGATAATAATTTTAATGCCGCGATCTGCAGCTGAGCTTGCATAGTCAGCAAGTAATTGAGGGGTACGGTGAGCAGAAACAACTTTAGTTTCGTATTCAATGCCGAATTTTTCTAGCATTAACGCCGCATGTTCCATCGTTGGCCAGTCTGATTTGGAACCCATAATAATGCCAACAGTCATAAATACACCTCAGTTAAATTGTTTTCTAAAAAGCGGACTTTTGTCCTTATTTTGTGGCGGGTATTATATACCTAACTCACATCAAGATGCGAGTTTCAGTTGGAATTAAAAGCGATTTTGGCAAGGCGTTGATACAAATAATAGAGGTTCTATTGTTAAATTCGATAACTCAGTATAAATCGCTTTTAAACCACATCAAGATGCGACTCTAGAAGCACAAAAAAGCCATGACATGCATGGCTTTTAATCACTCATTAGCTAACTATGCTTCTCTACTTGCTAGGTACTCTGTGTATGTACCTTTAAAGTCGATAATTTTGCCGTCTTTGATTTCCCAAATACGGTTAGCAAGTGATGATACAAATTGTCTATCGTGAGATACGAACAACAAAGTACCTTCGTATGCTTCAAGTGCTAAGTTAAGCGCTTCGATAGATTCCATATCCATGTGGTTGGTTGGCTCATCCATTAATAAGATGTTTGGTTTATGCATCATAATTTTGCCAAACAACATACGGCCTTGCTCACCACCTGAAATCACTTTAACTGACTTTTTAATGTCGTTTTGTGAAAACAGCATACGACCTAAGAAACTACGAACAACTTGCTCGTCGTCACCTTCTTGTTGCCATTGTTCCATCCACTGGAATAAGTTCATATCTTTTTCGAACTCGTCAGCATGGTCTTGTGCGTAATAACCAATATTAGCGTTATCAGACCATTTAAATTCACCTTGTTTAGGTGCTAAACGGCCAGCTAGGGTATTTAATAATGTTGTTTTACCAACACCGTTCTCACCGATGATTGCAATGCGCTCGCCTACTTCGACTAGACCTTCAAGGCCGCTGAAAAGCATTTCGTCAAAACCTTGCGCTAAGTTTGTTAACTCTAAGGCATTACGGAATAGCTGCTTTTCTTGTTCAAAGCGAATAAATGGGCTTTGACGTGAAGACGCTTTAACTTCTTCAAGCTGAATTTTATCAATTTGTTTAGCACGTGATGTTGCTTGTTTTGCTTTTGAAGCGTTTGCAGAGAATCGCGATACGAACTGTTGAAGTTCTGCAATTTGGCTTTTCTTCTTCGCATTTTCGCTTAGTAGACGCTCACGAGCTTGCGTTGCTGCAAACATGTACTCATCGTAATTACCAGGGTAAATACGAAGCTCGCCGTAATCGATATCAGCCATGTGTGTACATACTGAGTTTAAGAAGTGACGGTCGTGCGAAATGATGATCATTGTACAGTCGCGCTGGTTTAACACGTCTTCTAACCACTTGATGGTGTAAATATCCAAGTTATTGGTAGGCTCATCCAGAAGCATGATATCTGGATCAGAAAACAGTACTTGTGCAAGTAACACTCGCAGTTTAAAACCCGGTGCGATTTCAGACATAGGGCCGTAGTGTTGCTCTGTGCCAATACCTACACCAATTAGTAACTCACCCGCTTTTGCTTCTGCTGAATAACCATCCATTTCAGCAAACTCAGTTTCTAGGTCTGCTACACGCATACCATCTTCTTCACTCATCTCAGGTAAGCTGTAAATACGGTCACGCTCTTTTTTTACTTCCCACAGCTCTTTATGACCCATGATCACTGTGTCGATTACAGAAAACTCTTCGTATGCAAACTGGTCTTGGTTTAGTTTTGCGATACGCTCGTTTGGATCTGTACTGACATTACCTGAAGATGGCTCTAGTTCACCACTTAGGATTTTCATGAAGGTTGATTTACCACAGCCATTCGCACCGATTAAACCGTAACGGTTACCGTCGCCAAATTTTGCTGAGATATTTTCGAATAAAGGTTTTGCACCAAATTGCATGGTGATATTAGCTGTACTAATGATAGCGGTACCCTCCAGCGGGTAAAAAGTAAAAATGAAACTGTGTGCAATTTTAAACTAAAGCCGCTTGGCACGCCATGAAAGTTTAATTAAATACACAGGCTAATTTTACAAGATCAACACTTACGACTACCTTTAGTGAGCGCGCTCACTTAATTATATGAGCACGCTCACTTTTAAAATAACTAAATACAAACAGTAGGTTAAGAATGAGCAAACATGGAGACACTCACCAACGTATTTTAGATGCGGCTTGGCACCTTTTTACTGAGCAAGGATTTAACGATACTTCAACACGGCAAATTTCAGCAGCAAGCAACATAGCAGTGGGCACCTTGTTTAATCATTTTGCTGATAAAGTCGCTATTTTAGAAGCCTGCCTTGAAGCTAAATTTAATGATGTGTTGGAGCGCGCAAAAGAAACCGATATTCACCGCCCTGATCGCTTAAAGATTAATCATTACGCGCAATATTTTTATCAGTTTTATTGTTTACATCACCGCTTCTATAGAGTACTTTTTAGTCAGCGGCTATTTTCGCAAACATTCCAACAACAACACATGGAACTAATTCAATCATTGGTTTTTGCTGACCAACCACAATTTAATAAAGTTAAAGCTGCTATATTACTCGACTGCTATTTTATGACCTTGCTGTATGGCTTAGGCGCCGAAACCCCAAATACTAAACTCATGCTTAGAACGCTAAGCCAGAAGGTGTCTATTTTTTAGGCTCAGTAACTCATTGATAATTCAATATAGTGAACCTAAAGTGAATAATTTTTCCTCAAAGCCGGTTTGTTGCATGATAATTTTTCACTTTTGACCCTATTTTAGCTTTGATAATCTCCGTTCCTTAACTAAATTATACCTATTAGGGACAATATTTAATCAAGGTACTTTATGAAAAGAACACACACTGCCTTATTTGTTGCAGGCATGCTTGCCATACCTACAGCCAATGCCATCGAGATCTATAACGATCAAACCAATAGCGTCACAGTTGGTGGTTTTATCGATGCTAGGGTGATTAATACGCAAGGCGAAACTGAGGTAGTAAACGGTGCATCACGCATTAATTTTGATTTTAAGCGCCAATTAAAAAACGGCTGGCAAGCGTTTGCTTTACTTGAATGGGGTGTAAACCCTGTTGGTAGCAGCGATATCGTATACAGCAATCGCTTTGAATCAATTCAAGATGAGTTTTTATATAACCGCTTAGGCTATGTTGGCCTTAAACATGACGATTACGGCCAAGTTACATTAGGTAAGCAATGGGGTGCATGGTACGACGTTGTTTATAACACTAACTACAGCTTAGTGTGGGATGGTAATGCTGCCGGTGTTTATACCTACAATAAAGATGACGGAGCTGTAAATGGCACAGGCCGCGGCGATAAAGTACTGCAGTATCGTAATACCTGGGGTGATTTTCATTTAGCGCTTCAAGCACAGCTAAAATCTGATGAATTTTACACCTGTGACATCGTTGATATTTCAAGAAGCTCTTGTGAAGTACTTTGGAACCAAGGAAACAATGCTGCGCAAAAAGTAGAATTTAATTCGACTTATGGCGCTGCACTCACCTACTCGGTTAGCCCTAATTTAAAAGTGACTGCCGGTGTTAACCGTGGCCAGTTTGATATTGTGTATGCCGGTGGCCGAAATCAATCAGTAAACGATTTAATTTATGGTATGGGCATTACCTATGGTGATTTTTATAAACCGGGTTGGTATGCATCAGCGAATATCAATAAAAACGAAAACCACGATACCGACAACTTAGGTCGCTTAATAAAAGATGCTGTTGGATTAGAGTCAATTTTAAGCTACCGCTTTGATAATGACATACGTACTTTTGTTGCCTATAACGTATTTGATGCAGGTAGTGACTATGTTATTCAGCCGAACTTTAATGCCGACCCTGAAGATGTGTTTAAACGCCAATTTGCAGTAATTGGTGCGCACTACTTTATGGCAGAAGACATCATTTTATATATCGAAGCCCGTAAAGATTTTAGCGACTTCTCGAGTAATGACGCTGAGCAAGAAGCACAGATGTCACAAACCGAAGATGACGGTATAGCTATCGGTTTTAATTATACTTTGTAATTACGATAAACACTTAGCCCACTATTGTGGGCTTTAAACTCGCAATAAATCACTTTCGTACATTTTCTTTTTTGGTCGCAATATCAATCAACAACTGCTATTACTTAACAACCATAAAACTAAAATACGTCATTATTTGAGGTTGTTATGTCTAACAAGATAAAGCTAATTCTACTTTCTTCAATTTCTAGCGTTTCGTTCATGCTCTTTTACTGGCTAACAGATGTCAGAGAGTCGGATTATGTATTAGGTGTTAGTTCCGATTTATCGGGTGGTTTAGTAATGGGGTTTGCTATTGGTGTGATGCTGGTTACATTAAGCACACTTAAGTTAAACAAATATTGAGTGTTTTTTGGAAACAAATGTTTAAACTCTTTTGACTCTTTGTTTCGAGATAAACAAAAAGTTGGCGACAAAGTCAGTAGCCAAATAATGTGATTTTTCTTATTATTTCATGAGCTCCTTATTGGATCCTACACACTTACCCTGCTTATAAAAAATCTTAAATTCAAAGCTATGCTGAGATTGAAATAAAGCCCAATATAGTATGATGTGTTCCTTTGGTGATTAATGATTATCACAATGAATAATCACGTTCTACTTTAGCAATACGCGTTGTAAACGCACTGTACCATTTGTCTCTGCCGAGCTGTTGGGCATTTAAGTGCTCTACGTTTTGTTTCCAGGCTTTTATTGCATCTAAGCTTTGCCAATACGACACCGTAATACCCAAACCATCACGTACAGACTCCATACCTAAATACCCTGGTTGTTGCTCTGCAAGTTCTACCATTCTATTAGCCACTTCTTCATAACCAGTGGTATCGTCAGATAAGGTATTCGTAAAAATTACGGCATAATAAGGGGGGGTTGGTGTATTCGCTATCATGGCTGTTACTTCCCTCTGCTTGGTTCAAATCCATCATAGCATGGGATTTCTGTGTTAAACGTATCCCAATTTGCTTTAGAGCTTACAAAGTTATGACTTAGCGGACGCTCTTCTATATCGCTATCTAGTATACCTAAACGAATACGTAAGCGGCTTGGATCCTCTTTATTCTCACTATAAATAGGCGAGCCACAGTAGCTGCAAAAATAGCGAATTCTGCCGGGTTTAAATTCAAAGGCACTTAAATGCTGCTTGCCTTCTGAGAGATTAAAACCATCTCGTTGAATAAAGCCATTGGTTGCGTAGGCTGTGCCTGAGTTTTTACGACATAAAGAGCAATGGCAATGAATAATTGAGTCTATGCCACCAGCAACAGTTACTTTTACTTTGCCGCACAAACAACTTCCTTGATACATAGTCCCTCTCAAGTTTAAAGATTAATAACCGCGATGCTTCCAAAATTCAGTGGCAGAACCTTCGGCTTCCTTTAATAAGTTAAAGGATTTATCAGCAATTATATGGCCATTTAAATCAATAGTCATGCGCCAAATACCGACTTTATTATCAACAGGCGCCCATATCGTATCACCTAAATAAAACTGCCAATCGTTTGTTTTAACGTACTGTTCTCCCTCAAACGGTGGCATGATCTCGCCATCCTCATCGGGGATATCTGGGTGGTAAACGCAAAATTTAATTTTTTGTCCTTTGGCCTTTTTAATATTAACAATAAAGCCAAATTCAATATCTAACTGTGCAGGAACGTCTGTTGTAAATTCGGTGATTTGAGGCAGGTCTTTTTCTTTTGCATCCCAATGACTGTAAATACCGTAACTTTCAATACTGGTAATTGGTTTGGCCTTTGCCATAGTTGCTGGCGCTCCTTTGTGAAAATAAGGCGCTATTTTATAGTAGCAACTCTAGCAGAACAAGATTGTACTATTATAGTAATTAGCAAACGTACTTTACCCAGTGCGCGTCATGTTGTTGAAAGCCGCATTTAGTCAAAAGTTTAATACTGGCGCTGTTATTTGGGTTAATTAAGGCGACCACACTGTTTAGTGGTGTCGTTACAAAGGTCGTCAGATTTTCAAATAGCATATCTAATACCTTTTGCATTATTCCTTTGCCAAAGTATTGCGATGCCAATTCAAAGCCCAACATGCCCTGCCCGTCAATTATGTTAAATAAGCCCACGCTACCAATAACTTGCCCACTACTTCGTAAAACAATAACTAAACGAATGCCTTGTTGATTATAAAAACGTTCTATGTCGCCTTGAATAAAATCATACACGTCACCTTTCGTTATATCAGTGCCGTAATCATTAAACGATTGTACTTGCGGATCTTTTAAAATATCCCAAATTGCTTGGCAATCTTTATGACGAATGGGGCGTAAGTCAAAGGCTAAGTCATCGTGGCTAGACACGTTAATTTCTTCTTTTTGCTTTATGAGCAGGCATTATTGTCTTACTATAAACGCAATTTCAAGCAATTAGATTAAGTTCGATGAGTAAAGAATTTAAAGTAATTCAACCTACCACCACAGTGTACTGTAAAGAGCGCGGCGAAGGCTGGACCTTAACAGGGATCACCAGTATTGATGAACACACATCTGTGATGTTCGATGGTGTAAGGTATACCTTACCGGCCCGTGAAATTGTTGAGGTATTGTTGCCACAACAACTCGAGCGTGAGAAAAACCAACAATAAAAAAAGCCAGCATCAAGCTGGCTTTTTCGTGTTTTAAATTAACGTAATGCGTTAATACGCTCATCAAGTGGTGGGTGCGATGAGAATAACTCGGCAACACCTTTACCGCTTGCAATACCAAATGCCATCATTGAACCTTCTAGTTGTGATGGGTGGTTTTGTTTTAAACGCTCAAGGGCGCTACGCATTTTATCTGCACCTACTAGTTTAGCTGCACCGGCATCCGCAGAGAATTCGCGTTTACGGCTATAGTAAGCAACAATCACACTTGCTAGGACACCAAATAACATTTGGAAAATCATATCGAACAAGAAGTATGTCCAGCTACTACCGCCCTCCTCTTCATCACTATTAAGGAAGTTATCAACAATACCTGCCAATACTTTCGCCATAAAGATAACAAAGGTATTCACTACACCTTGGATAAGTGTCAGCGTTACCATGTCACCATTTGCAATGTGTGACACCTCATGAGCCAATACCGCCTCAGCTTGATCTTGATTCATGTTATGTAATAAACCTGTGCTCACAGCCACCAGCGAGTTGTTCTTACTTGGGCCGGTCGCAAATGCGTTCATTTCAGGGCTATCGTAAATAGCCACTTCTGGCATCGCGATACCTGCTTTTTTCGCTTGCGCTGCTACCGTCGAAACTAACCATTGTTCTGTTTCAGAACGAGGCTGTTCAATAACATGTGCACCGGTTGATTTTTTTGCCATCCATTTCGACATAAATAACGAAATAAACGAGCCACCAAAACCAAATACGGTCGAAATAACTAAAATGCCGCCTAAACTGCGATGGCTAATACCCAGTACGCTCATCACAATAGACAACACAATACCTAACACTAGCATTACCGCTAAGTTAGTCAGTAGAAACAAAAATACACGCTTCATAAAAACCTCAGAATAAACATACCAATTGTATTAACTAACGACATGGTTAAAAATCGTTAGTTAATAAAATTATCTGGGTGTTCTACCAACTCAGTTTAGGGCTTATGCAATTGGTTGCAAGAAACTAATTGCAACCAATTGTGACAGAGTATGTCAAAAGTAACAACTCAATTATTATGGGTTGATAGATAAAATTTCAAGTAAGGTTTTGTAAATTTTTAATTTTGGGGTGCCGTCTGTATACGGACTAATCGCCAAAAGCGGGAAAGGTAATGCAGATTTTAAGGTTTCTAAATTGGCGTCTTGTTCACGCATATTTGGGTCTACATGATTTGCAATCCAACCCACACAATTTACACCGAGCGCTTTAAAATGAGCTGCTGTCAGTAAAGCATGATTTAGGCATCCTAGTTTCATACCCACGACTAAAATCACATCAAGCTGCTGTGATTTAACCCAATCACTGAGCAAATCAGTTTCGTTGATAGGTAAACACCAACCGCCGGCACCTTCTGTAAGAATATAATCGGTATTGAGTGCTTTTACATTCGCATAAGCAGCATCGAGCTTGTCAAATGTCAGTCTGTCGCCTACTTGAGCAGCTGCAATATGCGGTGCAATGGGGGGCTCATAGGTAAAGGGGTTAACTATGTTATATTTAACCCCAATTGATGAGCTTTCCATTAAGGTTAATGCATCATCATTGACTAGCTGCCCAAATGCTTCTTCTGCACCTGCTGCAATAGGTTTAAACCCAACCGCACGCTGTTTATGTTGCGCTAGTAAGTTTAGTAATAAACTGGTGACATGGGTTTTTCCGGTATCGGTGTCTGTACCCGTAATAAAAAATTCTTTCATTTTTGAGTTAATTCTATTTTTCTAGTTCTAAAAGGACAACTTGATAGCTCACTCTAGCATGCCCATCAACCAGAGGGTATGCCTTACAAACACTATTAAGTGCCTGCCTTGTTAATAACCCATGGCGCTTTTGCTTAGTTTGCAATGAGGTAGCACCAATCGCTTTTATCGAACGCAGCGCATCTAAAGGAGAGTTATAGGAATCTATATAACATCTATCAGCTGCAAAATTGAGTTTAAACCCCGCCAATTTTGCATAATCAATAATGTGACTAGCACAATGAAACTGATTAATATGGTTTTGCTCATCTAAACAAGCAAAAGCCTGTTTGATCTCTTTGAGCGATCCATCTACCACGCAGCTTAAATAAACCTTGCCGCCTGCTTTTAGGGAGTAAAAAAGACTTTTAAGTAGCCCTTTTAAATCAGCAGACCATTGCATTGCAAAATTACTAAACACACAATCTAGCGAATTTTGCTGTAATGGTAGGTTGTCCATATCAGCACACACTTTTAAACAATGCGGGTTTTGCTCTGTGCTTAGCATGGAATGACTTAAATCCATTGCCAATACAGTATCAAAATGTGTTTTAAGTATTGCCGTGTTAACTAAAGGCCCAGCCCCTAGATCAAGGCAAGTACCCTGCTGATGTTTACTTGCCATCATTTTAAATAAGTGCGCAGCCGCTTGTTTTTGAACATTAGCATGGCTCGCGTAATTTGCAGCCGCTTTAGAGAACTTAGTTTGTGTTGTTAGCTTATTACTGTGTTGAAAACTTAAAGGCGCTTGCAGTTGGACACTCATAAACACTCCACTAGCGAATCAACCAGTTTTTTTATATCGTTAGCTTGATGCGCGCTACTTAGAGTTATCCTAAGTCGTGCCGTATTAAAAGGCACCGTGGGCGGTCTAATAGCAGTTAACCACACGCCTTTACCTTTAAGCTTATTAGCAACGGCAAGCGTGTGTTCTGCATCGCCCAATACCAAAGGCTGAATAGCCGTTGTTGATTCCATTAATGCTAAGTTATGCTCTTTGGCAAGCGCTCTAAAGTAGGCAATATTCTCTGAAAGCTGAGCGCGTCTCTTATCCGCCTTTAATAACCTTTCGAGTCGCTCTAGAGTACAACTTGCCATCAGTGGTGACATCGCCGTTGAATAAATGTATTCGCGATTAAACTGCAGCATGTAATCAATCATTTGTTTTGATGCAAGCAGGCAAGCACCACTACTAGCTAGTGCTTTGCCAAAGGTGATGATCAGTAAATCAGGCTTGATTGCCTCACAACTTCCTAAACCTTGCTCGCCCAATACGCCAAAGCCATGGGCATCGTCAATCATCAGCCACGCGTTGTATTGTTTAGCGAGTTTACAGAGTGCTTCAATGGGGGCTTGATCGCCATCCATCGAGAACACCCCTTCACTTACTACGAGCTTATGCTTGGCTTTTGACTTTTGTAACCGAGATTCTAAATGCTTAAGGTCGTTATGATTAAAGCGCACCATGGCAGCGGCAGAATGAAGTCCGCCATCAATTAAGCTGGCATGATTGAGCTTATCTTGAAATATTGCCGATGATTGCGCCACGGTTTTATCTTGAAACAATGCTTTTAATACGCTGCTATTAGCACTAAATCCGCTATTAAATAACATGGCGCTTTCATAGCCTAATAACTCGCATAAACGCTGCTCAAGCGTTTGCTGCGCTTGATTATAACCATTTACTAGCGCTGAACTGTGGCTACCTAGATGCTGCGCTTGTATTTCAATAAAATCATCCGCAAAGCCAAGGTAGTCATTACTGGCAAAATTTAAATACTGTTTGCCTGCAACCTGAATAAAGCGCCCGCTTGATTGCTCAACAAGTTGACGCTTTCTCAGTAATGCATCTGCTTGTCGCTCAACAAGATGCTCGGCAATAAAATCAAAAGCCATTTAATTGCTACGCTTCGTAAAATAATTCAGATGTTGCTTTATCGGCAACTTTTGATGAAAGTGATGCTTCTACTGCTTCATCTGAGTAATCTTCACGTGTTTCTGGGTTCATGCCTAATTTTTTAATTAACATCATATCTGCGTCTGCTTCAGGGTTTTCTGTAGTCAGTAGTTTATCACCGTAGAAAATTGAATTAGCACCAGCAAAGAAACACATAGATTGCATCTGTTCGTTCATCGCCGTACGACCCGCTGATAAACGAACATAGCTTTTCGGCATCATAATACGTGCAACTGCGATAGTACGAATAAACTCAAAATGATCTAAGTCTTCGACATCTTCAAGTGGCGTGCCTTTCACTTTAACCAACATATTAATTGGTACACTTTCTGGCTGTTGCGGTAAATTTGCTAATTGCATTAATAAACCAAAACGGTCAGCAGCTTGCTCGCCCATACCAACAATACCGCCAGAGCATACTTTCATGCCGGCATAGCGCACGTTATCAATGGTATTTAAACGGTCTTGGTAAGTACGTGTTGTAATGATCTGTTGGTAATACTCAGGTGATGTATCTAGGTTATGGTTGTAGTAGTCAAGACCCGCGTTTTTTAATGCATGAGCTTTGTCATTATCTAACATGCCAAGGGTCATACAGGTCTCAAGCCCAAGCTCTTTCACTTCTTTTACCATTTTTTCGATGTATGGCATGTCACGTTCTTTCGGATCAGACCACGCAGCGCCCATACAAAAACGAGTCGCGCCTTTTTCTTTGGCAACACGCGCTTGCTCGACCACTTTTTCTACTTCCATTAAGCGTTCACGCTCTAGATCAGTTTTATAATGACCAGATTGAGGGCAATATTTGCAATCTTCTGGGCAAGCACCGGTTTTAATCGATAACAAAGTAGAAATTTGTACTTCATTTGGGTTGAAGTTTTCACGATGCACACTGGCCGCTTTAAATAACAAATCATTGAACGGCATTTCGAATAATGCTTTTACTTCTTGGTGAGTCCAATCGTGACGGACAACTGCGTGCTCCATAATAGTCTCTTTTTTTAAATTATTGGGACGGTTAGATTGGCTTAGTCTACGACTTGACGTAACATTGTCAACGAATCGAAGCGATATAAAGTTTACATATGATTAATAAACAACCAATAGATTTAGATTTTGATCGTGAGCATATTTGGCACCCTTATACTTCTATGACTCAGCCCCTTCCCGTTTACCCAGTCAGTCATGCCAATGCAAATCGTATTTTCTTAGAAACAGGCGAAAGCCTAATAGATGGTATGGCCTCTTGGTGGAGTGCCATCCATGGTTACTGCCATCCTGTTTTAAATGAAGCGATCACCAAGCAAGTTAGTAAAATGAGCCATGTCATGTTTGGTGGCCTAACTCATGAGCCCGCTGTTGAGCTGTGTAAAAAGCTAGTCAGTATTACACCTAAGTCTCTCGATAAGGTGTTCTTAGCCGACAGTGGCTCTGTGAGTGTTGAAGTTGCCATTAAAATGGCCTTGCAGTACTGGTTAAGCCAAGGTTATACCGGCAAACAAAAACTAATGACACCGCTTAAGGGCTACCATGGCGATACATTTGCCGCCATGAGCGTTTGCGACCCAGTTAATTCAATGCACAGCATGTATTCAGGGTTTTTACCTGAACATGTTTTTGTGCCTGCGCCGAGTGCTAAATTTAATGGCGAGTTTAGCCCTGCTGAAGCTGATACACTTGAAAGCTACTTTGCCGCTCACCATCAAGATGTTGCGGCATTTATCATCGAACCCATTGTGCAAAATGCTGGGGGCATGAATTTTTACCATCCCGATTACTTGAAACACCTGCGCATTCTTTGTGATAAGTATGATGTTTTACTTATTTGTGATGAAATTGCCACAGGCTTTGGCCGCACTGGCACCTTGTTCGCTGTTGAGCACGCCTCCATAGCACCTGATATTTTATGTATTGGCAAAGCATTAACGGGTGGCATGATGACCCTATCAGCAACATTAACCACCAGCAAAGTCGCTGTTGGCATTAGTGAAGGTGAAGCCGGCGTATTAATGCATGGCCCAACTTTTATGGGTAACCCGCTTGCCTGTGCTACAGCCTGTGCAAGTATTGATTTACTGCTAGAGCAACCTTGGCAAGAGCAAATTGAACACATAAATGATGTACTGACAGCGCAGCTTGCTAAGTGTAAGCAGCTCGATGCGGTCGTTGATGTACGAACATTGGGGGCAATTGGTGTTGTAGAGCTTAATCAAGCTGTTGATGTAGCAAAAATTCAACGCTTTTTTATCGAGCAAGGTGTGTGGATCCGCCCGTTTGGTAAATTAATTTACTTAATGCCACCCTACATAAGTGATGAACAGAGCTTAACTAAGTTGTGCAATGCTATTTATGCAGCCATAGAACAGCAGGCGTATTGCTAAAAAGGAAGCGAATGCTTCCTTTTCCTTTAAACTTTACCATTCAAACATATAAGCCATTTTGCTTATCATGCGAAGTGGCACTTTATGTTCACAGCGCTTGGCATAAAGGTGCTGTAATGATTTATCTTTAATTTCACCTACGATCACTTCTTTTACTTGATAACCCAGTGCAGTAGCAGCTTGTGCATAGGCAATGAATTCCCATTTTTTGATATTGGTGTTATCGACAATCACTAACGGGATTTCTTCAGCTAGCGCATTAATAAAACGCGCCAAGTTTAAGTTGTGATATTCAGGCAGTTTGTACTTATCAAATTGATACTCACCTTCGCTATTGTAAAAATAATCATCTGTTGCGCACACTACATAATCACTTTCATTACCAGCCACCAGCTCATCAGCTAGGCTTTGCGCATAATATGATTTACCCGAGCCGGGTAAGCCGCGAAGAATAAAAACTTGTTTCATAGCACCTGATATACAAATTAATTAAAGATTAAAGGACCATTATCCTATTGAGAATTGTTAATAATGCCACAAAATAACCGATTAGCGCAGCGAGAATTTAAATAAACGCAAATTTTACGCAAAATATTGCTGCTATTTTACTCAATTGAAGAAAAACTACTAAAGAGTATGCCTGAATAGTTTTTTTATTTGATTTACGAGGGTAAGATAGTCGATTCAAGTGCAATGCACAGCATTATTATATTAGGCAACTTATATCATTGGAGTGAAGATGAGCCATTTAGCGATTTCAGAGCTATTAGAAGGCAAGGTTGCGGTAGACAGCCAAGTAACAGTAAAAGGCTGGATCCGTACACGCCGCGATTCAAAAGCAGGAATTTCATTTTTAGCCGTTCATGACGGTTCGTGTTTTGATCCTATTCAAGCGGTAGTACCTAATTCACTCAATAATTATGATGAAGTAACACGTTTAACAGCAGGTTGTTCTGTATCTGTAACGGGTGTTCTTGTGCCTTCTGCGGGTCAAGGTCAATCTTTCGAAATTCAAGCTAACTCTGTTGAAGTGTTAGGTTGGGTTGAGAATCCAGATACTTACCCTATGGCTGCGAAGCGTCACAGCATTGAATATTTACGCGAACACGCTCACCTTCGTCCTCGTACTAACATCATGGGCGCAGTAACACGTGTACGTAACTGTTTAGCACAAGCTATTCACCGTTTTTACCACGAGCAAGGTTTCTATTGGATCAGCACACCTATCATCACAGCAAGTGACTGTGAAGGCGCTGGTGAAATGTTCCGTGTATCTACATTAGATATGGAAAACTTACCACGCACAGATAAAGGCGACATCGATTACAGTGAAGATTTCTTCGGTAAAGAAGCATTCTTAACAGTATCTGGTCAGTTAAACGGTGAGACATACGCATCTGCAATGTCAAAAATCTACACCTTTGGCCCTACTTTCCGAGCTGAGAACTCAAATACATCTCGTCACTTAGCTGAGTTTTGGATGGTTGAACCTGAAGTTGCATTCGCAGATTTAGAAGACATTGCAAAACTTGCTGAAAACATGCTGAAATATGTTTTCAATGCAGTATTAACTGAGCGTCGCGATGATATGGAATTCTTTGCACAACGTGTTGAGAAAACAGCTATTTCTCGTTTAGAAGAGTTCGTAACTAAAGATTTCGCACAAGTTGATTACACTGATGCTATCGAAATCTTAAAAGCATGTGGCAAGAAGTTCGAATTCCCTGTTGAATGGGGTGTGGACTTACAATCTGAGCACGAACGTTACCTTGCTGAAGAACACTTTAACGCGCCAGTTGTTATCAAAAACTACCCGCGTGATATTAAAGCCTTCTACATGCGTCAAAACGAAGACGGCAAAACAGTGGCAGCGATGGACGTAGTTGCACCAGGTATTGGTGAAATCATCGGTGGCTCTCAACGTGAAGAACGTCTAGATGTATTAGATAAACGTCTAGAAGAAATGGGCTTAAACAAAGAAGATTACAGCTGGTACCGTGACCTACGTAAATACGGTACGGTTCCACATTCTGGTTTTGGTCTAGGTTTTGAGCGTTTAGTTGCTTATGTAACAGGTATGGGCAACGTACGTGACGTAATCGCCTTCCCACGTACAAAAGGCAGCGCGACGTACTAATAAGTAACGTCACATAATCTAAAAGCCGCTCACGAGCGGCTTTTTTGTGTCTAAATCATTCAATATTTTATAAATTTTCATTAGCAAAGCCAGACATATTGCCTATATTGATAGGTAGCTAACTATTAAGGAGTTTGTGTCTACTATGCTATTTCGCTCTATGAAAGCCCTTTTGCTATCTACAACCCTTATCTCTGCACATAGTGCGTATGCAATAGAAGAAAATATTAATTCGAAGCCAATATTTATTGCAGGCTCAACCACAGTGACAGAATTATTAGTCGATATAAAAGACGACTTAACCCAAGAGTTTGGCAATAGCATACAAATTAGACCAATGGGCAGTGACAAAGGGATTAAAGCCATTGCTGATAATGTAATTGATATTGGTACCAGCTCTCGTTACTTAACAAAAGAAGAGCAGCAACGTTGGCCCTTTTTACGGCAAATAATCATAGCCCAAGACGCAATTGCATTTTTTGTAAATAAAAACTTAAACATCACTGAGCTAACGACTAAAAAGCTAAGCGAGATTTACCAAGGTAAACTAAACAAATGGTCGGCGGTGTCGCCTTATACTCCCGAGCTTAGCGCAAAAAATGATGAGATCCTGCTATTTAGTAAAGGCACTAGTCATGGCAGTTTTGATGTGTTTTTGGAATATTTAAACTTAGATTATATTCAAGAACCAGGCAGTAATTACATACGTCTAAAGATGGCGGGTAATAGAGGTTTATTTTCAGAACAAAAAGTGGAGCTTTACGATCAGTTCAATCAAGCACTGGGTATAGTGCAGCGTATTCCAAATGCCATTGCCTACGATTCATATGGCGCTATTAGTAAATTAGAAAATGACAGACGTATTAATAAAGTGACATTACTTGAGATTGATGGTGTAAGCCCTTCAGTTGAATCAATTCAAAATGGTGACTATGCCTTTGTAAGGCCGCTGGTACTTATCGTAAATACTCAATCACCCCGCTCTAAAAAGATTGGCGACAGGCTAGCCGTGATCATCAAATCAACTAAATTACAACAGAAGATGCTTGAGTTTGGTTACCTTCCGGTAAAACAGTAGAAAACGAAAAAAAGCTGCGCACCTAGAAGGTGAACAGCTTTTAACAACCAGAATCGTTATGATTTACAGAGCGGTTTCTAGCTCTGGTAATACATCAAATAAATCAGCAACTAAACCATAGTCTGCGACTTGGAAAATTGGCGCATCAGGGTCTTTATTGATGGCAACAATCACTTTAGAGTCTTTCATACCCGCTAAATGTTGAATTGCACCACTGATACCTACAGCAATATATAAATCTGGCGCAACAATTTTACCGGTTTGACCCACTTGCATATCGTTTGGTACAAAGCCCGCATCTACAGCAGCACGTGAAGCACCAATTGCTGCGCCTAGTTTGTCGGCAATACCATTTAATAACGCAAAGTTTTCACCATTTTGCATACCACGACCCCCTGAAATAACCACAGGTGCGGCCGTTAGCTCTGGGCGTTCTGACTCAGTTTGTTCTTCTGATACAAACTCACTCAGACCAACAGAACCTTTACCCGTAACGCTTGTTACAGCTACTGGCGCTTGCTCTGGTGCAACATCAAAGCTACTTGCTCGAACAGTAATCACCTTTTTGCTATCTAGCGATTTTACTGTCGCAATCGCATTACCTGCATAAATAGGACGCTTGAAAGTATCTGCATCAATCACATCGATAATTTCAGAGATTTGCGCAACATCTAAAAGTGCTGCAACACGTGGCATAAAGTTTTTACCCGTTGTTGTAGCGCTCGCGACAATGTGTGAATAGTTATCTGCTAAAGATAAAACCAAATCCGCCAGGTTTTCAGCAAGTTGATGAGCATAAGCTGCATCATCGGCAATCAGTACATTGCTAACACCTGCAATTGACGCTGCTTGCTCGCTCATTGCAGCTAAGTTTTCGCCGGCAAGTAGTAAATCTACATCAAAGCCTAGTTTAACAGCAGCAGTAATCGTTTTATTGGTTTCAGGCTTTAAAACACCTTTATCGTGTTCGGCTATCACTAATGTTTTCATTTAGATCACCTTCGCTTCTGTTTTTAACTTTTCTACCAATGTTGCTACATCTTCTACAATGATGCCGCCACTGCGTTTTTCTGGCTCATTTACTTCTACCAGCTGCACGCGAGGCGCAAGGTCTACACCTAGGCTATCAGCAGCAATTACATCAAGTGGTTTACGTTTTGCCTTCATAATGTTTGGCAATGAAGCGTAGCGTGGCTCATTTAAACGTAAGTCTGTGGTTACAATAGCAGGTAGTTTAAGAGCAACTGTTTGTAAACCTCCGTCTACTTCACGCGTTACATTAACTGTTCCCGCTTGAACATCAACTTTAGATGCAAAAGTACCTTGGCCACGACCCGTTAAAGCAGCAAGCATTTGACCGGTTTGATTGTTGTCAGAGTCAATCGATTGCTTACCTAAAATAACCAGCTCAGGTGATTCTTGCTCTACAATTTTGCTCAGTAATTTTGCAACATGTAAAGACTCAAGCTTTTCTTCTGTTTCAATATGAATGGCTTTATCAGCACCGAGTGCTAAGGCTGTACGCAATTGCTCTTGAGATGATTTATTACCAATAGTCACAGCAACAACCTCAGTGGCCGTCCCTGCTTCTTTTAAACGAATAGCTTCTTCAATTGCAATTTCACAAAACGGGTTCATCGCCATTTTTACATTAGCTAGATCAACATCCGTTTTATCGGCTTTAACGCGTGCTTTGACGTTGTAGTCAATTACTCTTTTAATTGGAACGAGGACTTTCATCGTGACTCCATCAATTGTGTGTTCTCAAAGTTGACCTTCGCGTCAACTTATTTATTTTATGAATTCAGACTACTTCCTGTTGACGTAAACGTCAACCTAAAATAACCTTAAAGTATTCACAGCCTGTAACGTTTCATTTGCAAGTATGAAATAAGGTTCTTTACAGCAGGTCCGTCACCGAGAAGAGGTTTATATGGTCGAACGCGAAACCATGGAATTTGATGTAGTCATCGTAGGCGCAGGCCCAGCAGGTTTATCAACTGCGATTAGATTGGCTCAACAAGCACAAGAAAAACAACAAGAATTAATGATCTGTGTGGTAGAAAAAGGCTCTGAGGTGGGCGCACACATTTTATCGGGCGCAGTTTTTGAAACCAAAGCGCTGGATGAGTTATTACCCGATTGGCAATCATTAGGTGCTCCGGTTACTACTAAAGTAACGCAAGATGATATTTACTGGTTCAATAACAGTGAAAAAGCCACCAGCATCCCCCAATTTGCTAGCCCTAAAACATTCCATAACGAAGGCAATTACATTGTTTCTATGGGTAATGTGTGCCGCTTTTTAGCTGAGCAAGCGGAAAACTTAGGGGTTGAAATCTTCCCAGGCTTTACTGCGCATTCTTTAATTATTGAAGACGACACAGTGAAAGGCATTATCACTGGCGATATGGGTCTTGATAAAGACGGCAACGAAAAAGATGGTTATATGCCGGGGATGGAGCTTAGAGCTAAATACACAGTATTTGCCGAAGGTTGCCGCGGTCATTTAGGTAAAGAACTAATCAAACACTTTGCCCTTGATAAAGATGCGTCTCCACAGCATTACGGTTTAGGGTTCAAAGAAATTTGGCAAATCGACCCGAGTAAACACAAAGAAGGCACTGTAGTACATGGTACAGGCTGGCCGTTAACTGGTGATACCAGTGGTGGTGCATTTATGTATCACAGCGACAACAATCAGGTTGTGGTTGGCTTAATTGTCGATCTTAACTATTCAAACCCCCATTTAAGCCCGTTTGATGAATTCCAGCGCATGAAACATCACCCTGTTTTTAAAGATGTTTTAGAAGGCGGTGAACGCATAGCCTATGGAGCAAGAGCTATTGCCAAAGGTGGCCTGCGCTCTTTACCGAAAATGCACTTCCCGGGTGGTTTACTTGTAGGTTGTGATGCGGGCACATTGAACTTTGCCAAGATCAAAGGTAACCACACAGCCATGAAATCGGGCATGGTTGCCGCTGATGTAATCGTTGCAGCCCTTACCGACGGTAAAGAAAATGCCGATTTAGTAGAATATAAATCAGCCTTTGAACAAAGCTGGGCGTACAAAGAGCTCTATCAATCACGCAACTTTGGCCCTGTAATGCATAAACTTGGTAAGTTCTTAGGTGGTGCTTATAACACAATCGATCAAAACCTATTTGGTGGCAGCTTACCGTTTAACTTTGAAGATAACATGCCAGACCATGCCACTTTAGTTGCAGCTGATCAGGCCAAAAAAATCGATTACCCGAAAGCAGACGGCAAACTAAGCTTCGATAAACTTTCATCGGTGTTTTTATCTAATACCAATCATGAAGAATCGCAGCCATGTCATTTAAAGCTAAAAGATAACTCGATCCCTATTGCCGTAAATTTACCGCAATTCGATGAACCAGCACAACGCTACTGCCCTGCAGGTGTATACGAAGTACAAGATGTCGAAGGTCAGAAAGAATTTGTGATCAACTCACAGAACTGTGTGCACTGTAAAACCTGCGACATAAAAGACCCAAGTCAAAACATTACTTGGGTAACACCTGAAGGCGCTGGCGGGCCAAACTACCCTAATATGTAACGCACGTTACTCATTTAATTAAAATTTATCCTAAATTGCAGGGGCTTCGGCCCCTTTTTTAGGCTATGCTGAAACTGTCGTGAATTAATAAGTGAGTAAAGTATGCCGTCTTCAAGTGTAACCTTTCGTTTTTTAGCTGAGCCTACCGATGTCAATTTTGGCGGTAAGGTTCATGGTGGTGTAGTAATGAAATGGATTGACCAAGCTGGTTACGCCTGTGCTGCAGGTTGGAGCGGTCATTACTGCGTTACTGTGTCTGTTGCGGGTGTAAAGTTTCAGCGCCCTATTCTGGTTGGCCAAATAGTCGAAGTGAAAGCCAGTATCGCCCACACGGGTAAAACCAGCATGCAAATCTTTATTCAAGTACGCTGCGGAGACCCTAAAACACAAAATCTAGTTGAAACCAATCATTGTGTTATTAGTTTTATAGCGATGGATGAAGCAGGTTACCCCATCGAAGTACCTTCATATACTGCCGTGACAGACGAAGAAAAGAAAATTGAAAACTATGCGATAAAAATGAAAGAGATCGCGATAGAAACAGAAACTCTTTTACAAAAAGCCTAAAACTTAAAGCAACAAAAAATATAAACTGTACCTAGTAACTTCTACAGAGCACCCTGAAATTGTTACGACTGCCAAACTGAATGGCTGATTACAGTTTCAACAAACTGCGCAAAAACCCGCTGATTAAAGCCTAAAAACAATACTTTAGGCTTTAATTTTGTATTGGCATTGCCATTGCAATACTCCTTGTGAATGACGCGAAACATTCGTTTATTTATTTTATAAAGGAGCTATTAAATGATTAAAGCAATTTCACTTTCTGCACTTTCTTTAGCACTACTAGGTTTTAACAATGCTGCACATGCAGATATTACCGAAATGGATTCTCCGCGTATTTATACCGGTATCGGCTACGGCCAATATTCTTTCCAATTTGAAGACAGCGAAAATGACACTGACTTCGATGATGATTCGCAAATGCTTAAAGGCTATATCGGTACTCAGTTTAACAAGTACTTAAGCCTGGAACTTGCGTATCAAAATTTTGATGAAGTAAGTGATATCGATTCAAAGGCTGAAATTGACGGTGTTTCACTTGCAGCACGTTTGGCAGCACCAATTACAGATAGCTTTTCTGTATATGCCAAAGGTGGCTGGCTAGAATGGGATGCTGAAATCGAGCAAGATTTAGGTGAGCTTGGTAGCATTAGTGCCGATACAGATGGCGGCGACGTGTTTTATGGTGCAGGTATTGAATATGCTTTCACAACAAACATGCAAGTTCGTTTAGAGTATGAACGCTATGAATTAGAAGATGACATTGACCCAGATATGGATGTAGCGTCTGTATCATTCCAATACATGTTTTAATTTAGACTTAACAGTCTAATTGTTAAAAAGGCAGTCTCGACTGCCTTTTTTTACGTTTGCATGTAGAATGTCGGCAGATTTTCTTAACGACAATGCACAATGAGCGAATACCAATTAACTGCCGTCGGCCACATTCAATCTCCATACAAACAAAAGTTTGCCATACCACGCCAACCTCGTTTGGTTCCTGAAGCGAAAGCAAAGCTGGTATTTAGTAGCGATTTTAATCGTGAAGAGTTTGTACGCGGCCTCGATGAATTTAGCCATATTTGGCTACTATTCAGATTTCATGAAACCGCTGATAAGGGGTATTCAGCGATGGTGAGACCCCCTCGCCTAGGCGGTAATGAACGTAAAGGTGTATTTGCGACACGTGCAACCTTTCGCCCCAATGCAATTGGCATGAGTGCCGTAAAATTAGAGGGCATCGAATATAAAAATGGTCAGTTAAGCTTGTTGTTATCCGGTATCGATTTACTTGATGGCACACCAATCTTAGATATTAAGCCTTATTTACCCTATTCAGATGCCATGACGGATGCCAGTGCTGGTTTTGCCGATACCCGACCAGAAACCGATATGAGTGTCGAGTTTAGCGAAGAAGCCCTTGCGTTTATCGAAAAACAGACCGAACAACCTGAATTAAAAGCGTTTATCACCAATGTATTAAAGCAAGATCCTCGCCCAGCTTATAAAAAACAACGCGAGTCTGATCAAAGCTACGGCATGACCCTATATGATTTTAATATTAGGTGGCATGTTCAAGATAATCATAATACAGTGACCAGCATTGAAAAATGCTAGCTTTTTTGCACTTTTTTTAACACATAGCGCTTTAGTGTCAGTGCGTCCACTGGTAAACTTAGCGCCTTGTTACTACTCAAACGTCTTGAGTAAACGATAATAATTTTAACACTACTTGGAATAGAGATGCGTACCAGTCAATATATACTCGCAACACTTAAAGAAACTCCGTCTGATGCAGAAATTGTTTCTCATCAATTAATGCTACGAGCAGGCATGATCCGCCGCGTTGCGTCGGGTTTGTATACATGGTTGCCCTCTGGTTTACGCGTACTAAAAAAAGTAGAAAACATTGTACGTGAAGAGATGGATAAAGCAGGCGCTATCGAAATGTTAATGCCAATTATCCAACCAGCTGATCTGTGGGAAGAGTCTGGTCGTTGGGAGCAATTCGGTCCTGAATTACTGCGTATCAATGACCGTCACAACCGCCCATTTGCCCTTGGTCCAACTCACGAAGAAGTGATCACTGATTTTGTGCGTAAAGAAGTGAGCTCTTATAAGCAATTACCACTTACTTTATATCAAGTACAAACTAAAGTACGTGACGAAGTTCGCCCTCGCTTTGGTGTAATGCGTGCCCGTGAATTCACTATGAAAGACGCTTACTCTTTCCACTTAAGTGATGAGTGTTTAGAGAAAACTTACCAAGTAATGCACAAAGCTTACTGTAATATCTTCGAGCGTCTTGGTCTTGATTACCGCCCTGTTATCGCGGATACCGGCTCTATCGGTGGTAGCGTTTCACATGAGTTCCATGTACTTGCAGAGTCAGGTGAAGATGCAATCGCATTTAGTGATGCAAGTGATTACGCTGCCAACATCGAAAAAGCAGAAGCATTAGCACCGACTGAAGAACGCCCAGCAGCAAGCAAAGAGTTAAAAGCGTTCCCAACGCCTGATGCAAAAACCATCGCTGAGCTGAAAGAATATTATGGTGTTAAACCTCATCGCGGTGTTAAGACATTAATCGTGTATGGTGCGCCAGATGAAAACGAACAACGTGGTTTAGTTGCCCTTGTATTACGTGGCGACCATGAGTTAAACGAGCTAAAAGCTGAAAAACACCCACTAGTAGACTCACCGCTTGAAATGGCGAAAGAAGAAGATATCGTTGCTGCTATTGGTGCAAAACCAGGTTCATTAGGTCCAGTAGGCCTTACAATGCCAATCATTGTTGACCGCTCTGCTAATGTTTTAGCTGACTTTGTTGCGGGTGCAAACAAAGATGGCGAACACTTCAGTGGTATCAACTGGGATCGCGATGTAGAAAACTACCAAGTAGCCGATATTCGTAACATCGTTGAAGGCGACCCAAGCCCTTGTGGTCAAGGTACACTGCAAATCAAACGTGGTATTGAAGTGGGTCATATTTTCCAACTAGGGACTAAATACTCAGAAGCAATGAAAGCTGGCGTACTGAGTGAGTCTGGTAAAAACCAAATAATGACAATGGGTTGTTATGGTATTGGTGTTTCACGTATCGTCGCGGCGGCAATTGAGCAAAACAACGACCAATACGGTATTAAATGGCCACAACCAATCGCACCATTTGACTTAGCAATTGTACCAATGAACATGCATAAGTCTCATCGTATTCCTGATATCGCTGAAAACCTATACAAAGGCTTGAAAGAAGCCGGTTTAGACGTGTTGTTTGATGACCGTAAAGAGCGCCCTGGTGTAATGTTTAACGATATGGAACTGCTAGGTGTACCTTTCACACTCGTTATTGGTGAGCGTAACCTAGACGAAAACAAGGTTGAGCTTAAAAACCGTCGTACTGGTGAAAAGTTAATGCTTGATTTAGACACTGCAGTGGCAGAGATCGCAGCATTGACTAAAGGCTAATTTAGTCAGCTTTACAAAATATAAAAAACCGCTTCGGCGGTTTTTTTGTTTTATTAATTGTCATAGATGTTTCGTTAAAGCGTCTTTTAACTGTCATCGTTCCTACCTAGCATTTACTTTATTACACCATGAGTAAATGCCATGAATAACAGCACTTGCAGTAGTAAAACCCACTATCCTGCCGTTTGGATTTCCGACGTTCACTTAGGCTACAAAGACTGCCAAGCACAGTACTTACTAGACTTTTTAAATGCTATTGAATGCGATGTACTGTATTTGGTCGGTGATATTGTTGATTTATGGTCAATGAAACGGCAATTTTTCTGGCACCCAAGCCATTACGATGTGCTGGCGCTTATTCAACAAAAAGCGAAAGATGGCACGCGCGTCATTTATATACCGGGAAACCATGACGAAACCTTTCGCCATTATGCTAATGATTCATTATTCGGTATCGAAGTACATAAGCAATATATCCATACCACAAAAGCCAATAAACGGTTTTTACTTCTACATGGCGACGATTTTGACTCAGCAACGCGTTACAACAAATTAATCAGTATTGCAGGCGATGCAGGATACGACTTTTTACTATTTTTAAATCGCTGGACTAATCGCATTCGCCGTTTATTTGGTGGTAATTATTGGTCATTGGCCTCTTGGATCAAAGCGCGAGTGCATAAAGCGCGCGAAGCGATTGATGCATTTGAAAAAGCGGCCATTCACGAAGCAAAAAAACAAGCCGTCGATGGCATCATTTGTGGACATATTCATCACCCAACCGTTAAAGTGGTTGATGGCATTTTATATTGCAATGATGGTGATTGGATTGAAAACTGTACTGCGTTAGTTGAAAACAGTGCTGGCCGTATTGAGCTACTACATTGGAGTGAAACACAAAAAGTGATTCACTCTGCAGACATTAGTACACTGACACCTAAACCTGCATTAAATAAAAACCAAGATGCCGCTTAAGCTTTCAGCCACATTGAGAGCTTTTTGCGCAATGTGGCTTGTTTAATGGGCTTGGTAATATAGTCATTCATGCCAACACTTAAGCATTTTTCTCTATCGCCAGCCATGGCGCTTGCGGTCATCGCAATGATCACCACATCTTGATACCTTGGGCCTGTTTTACCTTGTCGGATTGCTTTAGTACAGTCATAACCGTTTAAGTTTGGCATTTGGCAATCCATTAAAATCAGATCAAACTGAGTATCACTGTTGTTTAATACCTCAAGTGCTTCTAGACCATCACCGGCAGACTCAATATGCACATGGCTATCTCTTAAAATCGCTTTGCTCACTTCAATATTGATCATGTTATCGTCGACAATAAGCACTGAACGAGCTGTTAAATCCAGCTCAATACGTTCCTTGTCATCAGGGGATTTACGCTCAATTACAGCGTCTTTATCATTGAACAACACAGCCAGTTTATAAGCCAATTCATCCGGGGTCACTGGTTTTGCTATAACCGTACAGTTACCTGGTAATGTTTGCTTTTGCTTAAGCGATGCCATTACACCTAAAATTAATACATGTTTATCTGGATAGTGTGATGCTAAACCTAAAACAGTATTAAAATCAGGGTGTTTGTGGTCGATAATCAGTAAGTCTAATTGTTTAAAGGCGTTTTCAGATACATCGGATAAACGTGTTATTGTAGGTCGTTGATGCTGGCATAGTGTTTCTAGTTGCAGCTCAACATTGCTAGCTAGTAAATCATAGTGAAGCGCACAGCCTACTTGTTTATCATTAAGTAGATTGATCTGATGTTGGCCTTTTGGCGATTCACTTATTGATACACAAATACTTGCCCAAAATCGGCTGCCCTGACCTTTTTCACTCTCTACGATAATATCGCCCCCCATTAACTGAGCGAGTTTTCGACTGATTGAAAGTCCTAAGCCACTACCGCCATAATGGCGCGTTGTACTTGAGTCTTCTTGTGTAAACACTTCGAACAATTTACTTTGGTTTTCTTTTGAAATACCAATACCTGTATCTTCAACAACAAAGCTTAGGCAAAGCGTATTGTCTGAATGCAGCTGCTCTTTTACCGTTAAGCTAACATGACCCTTGTGGGTAAATTTAAATGCATTACTCAATAAATTATTGAGAATTTGTTTTAAGCGGTGGCTATCACCCATCACGGTTCGCTGAGTGATAGCATGCGCATCAAACAGTATTTCAAGGCCTTTTTTCTGTCCTTGTACAGCCATCGACGTTATTAAATCACTGCACACTGAAACAACATCAAACGCGTGACTATCTAAATCAAGTTTACCAGCTTCTATTTTTGAAAAATCTAGAATGTCATTGATCAATGTCATCAATGAGTTTGCACTGGTATTCGCGTAGTGTAAGTATTGCATTTGCTGAGTAGATAATGGCTCTTCTTCAAGCATTTCCAGCATACCGAGAACACCGTTCATCGGAGTGCGGATTTCATGGGAGATATTAGCGACAAATTCACTTTTCGCTTTACTGGCCGCTAATGCTTCTTCGGTCGCCTTTTCAAGTTCTGCTGTGCGACTTTTTACTTTTTCTTCTAAAGTCACATTAAGCTTTTCAAGTTGATGTTGAGCACACTTTAGTGAATCGATATTGCGCAGTATGGCAGCTATTTGGTACTGCTGTTTTGCAGCATCAAAGACTGGTGCCATAGTGATAGAAAAGTAGTGTGTGTTTTGTTCGCTAATGTGGACCGCTTCAAACGAGCATCGCTGTCCCTCTTTTATGGCTTGTCCAATCCCTTGAAAATCTTCATCATTATAATTAAATAAAGTATCAAAATGGGTCGTTTGTTCTTTGATACCAAAAAATGTTTTTGCTGTTTCATTAGCATTACAAATAACGCCATTTGGCTGAACCATAATGATGGCATCTGTTGAGCTTTCAATTATTTTGCTGTTTTTTTCTTTTAAAAAACTGAGCTCAATTTTTCTGTTGATGTCACGTTGATAAACTATAAATAACATCATGACTGCAAAAATGATTAAGCATAATATGCCAATAAACCTTAATCGCTTTTGATGTATTTCATTGAGCAATGTATCTGTATTTATTGAAACAGCCAGTGTCAGTGGCTGCATTTGAACGCCATTGTTAAACTCAATAATTTTCTGAACATATAATTTTTCGGGCAAGTTAACTACATCAAAAAAATCAACGCCTGCCATTTGTTGTTCAGTGCTAAATTCTTCAGACCAGTAATGAGCATCATCCAGCTCAAAACTAAAACGGTATGATTCCTTTGGATGATAGATAAATTGTTGCTGCGCATTTAGTAAATACACTGACAGATTATCAGCGGTGTTACTGGTAAGCTTATTAAGCAAATCGGCTGCATAATAGTTGAGGATCAACACTGCAAACGGCTTACCTTCATTATCTTTTACTAATTTGGCTATCCGATATGTGCTGATATAAGGCTGTTGTAAACGGCCATTTTCACGATTGTAGTTAATGGGTGAAATGTAAATTTGGCCATTTTCAAGCTTTGCCGTAATTTGCATGTAATCACGTTGGCCTTTGTGTTGTAACTTGTCATCAGCCACTCTATAAGCCTGACCATTTAAACTATCAACCCGCACAACTTCTTTGCCATTATCAGCAATATAAATGTACCGAGCTTGTGCGAGGTCTTTATCTGTTGACATAAAACCAGTAAAGATTTTTGCTAGGCGGTCTTTCCATGCTGAGATAGGCGTGCCTAAAACGGGATCGATATTTTGATCATTTGTAGCACGCATGATTGCAAGCACTGGCGGCGTTGAATCTAAAAAGTTAAGTGCTGAAATATTCTCTCTTAAACTTGTTTTTAATACACTTTCTTTAGTGTCGAGCTCTCGCTGCATCTGTTCAAAGGTGCGAGTGAACACATCTTCTCGTAGATCATATTCATATTTTACAGTAACAAAAATGCCCAATACTAAAAGAATACATAATGCCAGTATTGGTAATTTATGACGTTGATAGAAATGCGCTGAATGTCCAGAATCCATTGAATCGAAAGCCTTCTTTTCTACTCTGCATTAGAGTATAGGAGAGATTGATAGCAAAGGAGGAGTATACAGAAAAAATATTAATTAATAAGAACTAGCAAGCACTTAGATAAGCTCATAAACAAATAAAGCACCAAAATGGTGCTTTATCATTAGGTAAAATCAATAAATCGCTTATCTAAACAAGACATCTTCTTTATTAAACCATTTAACACAAAATGCGAGTAATGCACCTGCGACAATCACTGTCGCTAGGAAAATTAAACCCACAAGTGTGTAATCGACGGTGCCTTTAATGATTTCTTTTATTGCCAACGCAACGTTTGTCACAGGAATAAAAGCGGTTTTGCTCGTCAGTTCAACATTCGGCATTAAAGCAACCATAATTGGAAAAATGACACCCATGCTTAGTGGTGCCATGTAGTTTTGTGCTTCTTTAAAGGTTCGCGCATATATAGAAATAGCCAGCGCTAATGATGAGAAGATTGCAGCTATAGGCAATAACAACACAAAAATCAGCCCTAAATCTAATACCGTTAAAGAGCTAAATGCGTTTTTAACAACTGCTAAATCTACAAATGCAATGGCCACTGATATCCACACCCCCATACTGAGTACGGTAATGGTGGTTGTTGCAATTGAAGAAGCAAGCAAGGTTACAAACTTACCTAACACCAGCTGTGTACGGGTGATTGGTGTAAGTAGAAGGGTTTCGAGTGTACCACGCTCTTTTTCACCAGCACCGAGATCAATCGCCGGATATGTTGCGCCCATTAATACAAGAGGAATGAGTAGGTAAGGAATAAACCCACCAATTTTCTCACCGAGATTTTCACGTTTATCAGCAGTGTCGACCTTCACCACTTTAATAGGCTCAATAATGGCGGCTTGCTGCTGCTCTGATACACCAAAACTTAACAGCTTTGTCGTGCGCAGTTTATCGCCATACTCTTTTGCAAGCTCTTTTACACGGTCAAACAAAAAGTTAATTGCCTTAGCGTCGTTATATACAACTTGCCATTCGCTTTGCTTGGCATCATCTAGTGTTTGCTTTGCGTCTGACGGTAAATAGATCCCCATGTCGATGGTGCCTGCTTTAACCGCTTTGGTGAGCTCTTCTACCGTATTAAAGGTTTCGTCGCCTTTATATAAAGCAAAGCTTTTATGGTAAAACACCTTATCTGTAAACTCTTGTGCATAGTTACCATTAATAATGGCGTAAGTGTGGACCTCTTGTTCTGCCTCTAACGCCGCTTGTGAACTGATAAAGGCCATAATTGCAAATAATAATGGGAAAACAGCAACTGGTAATGCGACCACGAAAATCAATGTTTTACGGTCACGTAACAGCTCTCTTAATTCCTTTTTAAATACTTCAAACATTACGACTCTCCGTCAAAATATTCATAAACGCTTGGTTTAGCTCTTCGCTTTGACCCGTTTGTTTAAACTCATCTAAAGTGCCATCAAAGCAACTGATACCTTGGTTTATCACCGCAACACGGTCACACAGTAAGGCAACTTCATCTAAATGGTGCGTTGAGAAAATAACCGGTGTGCCCTGCTCTTTAAGGCCGCGAATAAAGTTAATTACGGTTTGTGTAGTCATAATGTCTAAACCAGTCGTTGGCTCATCGAGTATAACCACGTCAGGGTGATGAACGACTGCACGAGCAATATTGGCTTTTTGCTTCATACCTGTTGAGAGGTTTTCGGCGCGTTTATCAATAAAATTGTGCATATCAAGCAAGGTGAATAACTCGTCACAACGTGCTGCGACTGCTTTTTTACTCATGCCATGTAAGCGGGCAAAATACTCGACGTTTTCTTTTACCGTTAAACGACCGTATAAGCCTGTACTACCAGATAGAAATCCAATTGATTTGCGGCCAACCAAAGGTTTTTTAACAATATCGTGACCAGAAATGGTAATGCTGCCTTCATCGGGTTTTAAGGCTGTTGAAATCATTCTAAGGGTGGTTGTTTTACCAGCACCATTTGGGCCAAGTAAACCGAGTACTTCACCTTTGTTACATTGAAAGCTGACGTCTCTTACAGAATGAAAAAACTCTTTATCTTCACGGGGGTCTATGTTGTCCGTTTTATTTTTTTTATGATCTTTTGTTAGCTTAAACTTCTTTTTAAGCCCTGCCACTTCAATCATGTGCGTTTCCTTCGTTTCGGTCTAAAGTAATCAGTGTTACTGTAAAATTCTGGATTTTCATTGTCAGTCCACCATCCTGGTACGCCTAACAAGGGTAAAGGTGATAAATTTTTATTATCACGTAAACAATCATCGACTTTTATCATCTCATAAAGCCGTTGATCTAGATACGCATATTGCTCGCTTAAATCTTTACAAAATATGTCATTAGGTACAATTACAAATAATGCTTTACCCGTTAAACCAATATACGGCTGAGTAAGCATTTCGTAATTAGCATGACCAAACATAAATGGCCTAATACTTTTACCCCATTGTTCTCGTTGTTCTACAAAGGCCTGCTGCCATTGATGGTCGCGTAATTGCTGCTGCCAGCTTTGCTCAGTAATCGCGAGAACCACGCCGCATTCATCAAATAAAGTAAGCGCATTGCGGTGTTTACTACGCTCTTTTAGACCATGCAGTTTAATTTCTTCAATATGCTGATGATTGATCAAGGCTTTGGTTTTTGGGAATAAACACCAAATAAAGCCACCAAAAAGATCATGCCAATTTTGTTGTCTTGTTGGTACTTGCCCTGTCTCAAATATGATTTGCTCATAATAACGGGTTTCATCTGCAAACTTTTCATCTTCAACAAAACTAATCGCAGTGCCTTGTGACGTTTCGGCATTGAGGTATTGACTAAACCATTGGCAAGATGGCCAATCTGACAGTTTATCGATCTTAAATAGTGTGGCTAGGTCACTAAAAGCACCCGTTGTAAGGTATTGCGTTGACCATTGCTCAGGAGCAGTAAATCGTTTCATTGCTTAATTTTTAACTTCTTGATGTATTGTGGGTAGTTTACCGTAAAAACTGGTTCTCATTAATAGAACCTCATATACTAATGCCACCATAAAACAAAAAAAGAGCTATTATGAAACGCTATTTTCCACTCACAGTACTTGCAAGTGCCATTCTTGCTGGCTGTGCTTCAACAAGTATCACATCAAGTGATGTCGAAAAAGCCTATCAAAGCATTAACGCAGAGCAACTTGCAGAGCACATTAAAGTGCTTGCATCTGACGAGTTCGGTGGTCGTGCACCATCATCTAAAGGTGAAGAGCTCACGCTTGCCTATTTAACAGAGCAATTTAAAGCGCTTGGTTTCGAACCGGGTAACGGTGATAGCTTTTTACAAGAAGTACCGCTTGTTTCACTTGAAGCAGACTCAAACATGGTTCTTAGCATTGGCGGTAAAGATTACCAATACAAAAAAGACATGGTAATGGGTAGCAGCCGTATTAGTGCAAAACAAAGTATTAAAGATTCTGAATTAGTATTCGTTGGCTACGGTGTTAATGCACCAGAGTACAACTGGAACGACTACGAAGGTTTAGACGTCAAAGGCAAAACTGTTGTGATGCTGGTAAACGATCCGGGTTTTGCAACTAAAAACCCTGATTTATTCACGGGCGATGCCATGACCTATTACGGTCGTTGGACGTACAAATATGAAGAAGCAAGCCGTCAAGGTGCAGCAGGTGCGATTATCATCCACGAAACAGCACCAGCTTCTTATCCATGGTCTGTAGTTGAAAACTCATGGAGCGGTGAGCAATTTGGTTTCCAAAAAGAAAATAACAACATGGATCGCGTTGCTGTTGAAGGCTGGGTAACAACTGATGTTGCTAAAGAGCTTTTCACAAAAGCAGGCTTAGATTTCGATACCATGAAAGCTAATGCGGCAAAAGGCGCTTACCATGTTGATATGGGCGACCTAACTGCGAGCGTTGAAGTAAACAACACAATCAAAAAATCAATTTCGTATAACTTTATCGCGACGTTACCGGGTAGCAAAAAGCCTAATGAGCACATCATTTACTCTGCTCACTGGGATCACCTTGGTACTGATAAAACCCGTAAAGGCGACCAAATCTATAATGGTGCCCACGATAATGCGACAGGCACAGCGGGTTTAATTGAAGTTGCAGAAGCATTTGCTACTTTACCTGAGCACCCTAGTCGCTCAATGACATTCTTAGCTGTTACTGCAGAAGAGCAAGGGCTACTTGGCTCAAAGTATTACGCTGCACACCCAGTGATCCCTGCGTCGCAAACGGTTGCCAACATCAACATGGATAGCTTAAACCTATTAGGTAAAGTAAAAGACATCAGTGTTGTTGGTATTGGTAAATCAGAAATGGATAGCCTGCTAGAAACAGCTGCAAAAGCACAAGGCCGTACAGTATCTGGCGACCCTAAACCGTCTTCAGGTGGTTACTACCGCTCTGATCACTTTGCATTTGCAAACATGGGTGTCCCTGCAATGTATGCCGGTGGTGGTAGTGAAGCTCTTGATGAAGAAACGGCAAATTACCGTAAGCGTATGAGCCTAGTGCTTCGGGGTTGTTACCATCAGCCATGTGACCGTTACCGCGATGAGTGGGATTTATCAGGTGCCGTTCAGGACCTTCAGCTATTCTATCAAGTAGGTTTTGATATCTCTGAACGTAAAGAATGGCCGACTTGGAATGCGACTTCAGAGTTCCAACGCAAATAAATACAAATGAGATTGATTTTCATTTAATTTGATACTACAGTGTAACCTGATTAATTGATAGGTTGCACTGTATGCTTTTATTGACACAAACGAGGTTTTTTCCACACAAAGCGAGGTGTTATATTACGGACAATAAACGCTTATTTTTACCTCTTCTATTGCTAATAGCCCTAGCATTACCTGCAAGCCGAGAGTTTACCCTACAAGCATTAAGTGATGCTTTTTTTCAAGTATCTGTGTTTGTTGCAGCCACCTTATTAATCTATTACTACCTTATTGATCGACTTCCTCAATTGCAGCTTAGCTATTTACGCGCTAAATCAGGCATTTTAGAGGTGGGCTTTGCGTCTATTTTAGGTGCTTTACCTGGCTGTGGGGGTGCGATAATCGTTGTAACCCAATTTACCAAAAAACAAGCTAGCTTTGGCTCTGTCGTTGCCGTATTAACAGCAACCATGGGCGATGCCGCATTTTTACTTTTGGCAACCCGCCCGCTTGATGGTTTATTAATGATGTTAATCGGTGTTGCTGTGGGTATTATTAGCGGTCAGATAGTTAATACCTTTCATAACCCCAATCAATTTCAACCTGATGAAGCTGGTGAATACCACGAGCAGCCACAATGCCAACCAAGCGCTTTGAAGTTTAGCCGACCTATTTGGAAATTTACCTTAATACCAAGCTTAATTATTGCTTCTGTCATAGCGACCAACTCTGACCTGAGCGCATTTAGTCATAGCGTTAACACTGGCATCACCCTGTTTGGCTCGATCATGGCGCTATTTACTGTGGTTGTATGGGCACTTTCATCAAAAGGCAGCAGCTATAAGCAAGTAACCAGTGAAGAAGCGCCTTGCACACCTCCCTCAAAGCTCACGAAAGTGTTAATGGACACGCACTTTGTCACAGCTTGGGTTGTTGCCAGTTTTATGCTGTTCGAAATTCTCGTTAATCTAGTTGGCGTTGATTTAACTGCTTGGTTTTCTGACTATGCCTATCTGGCACCGCTGGTGGCTGTGGCTATTGGCTTATTACCTGGCTGCGGGCCACAAATTGTTGTAATGACACTGTATATACAAGGTATTATTCCATTTAGTGCGATGGCAGCCAATGCGATATCAAATGATGGCGATGCCCTATTCCCGGCTATCGCCTTAGCACCAAAAGCTGCACTAATGGCGACAGTGTATTCAACAATACCTGCGCTGTTACTCGGTTATGGGCTGTATTTTTACGGCATATAAGCCGTAGAATTAAAAAAACCAGCCGAGGCTGGTTTTTTAATGCTTACTGATTTAGCTCATCGCCATCATCATTTTTGCAGGATCTTCTAAATAAGACTTCCACAAGTTGTTAAAGCGAGCAATTGTTCCACCATCAATCACACGGTGGTCGCCAGACCAGCTTACTTGCATGATTGCTGCTGAAATCACATTACCTTGCGCATCAAATCGAGGTAAATGTTGCAGTTTACCTAAAGCAACAATCGCTACTTCAGGTTTATTGATGATCGGGGTTGCAATTGTGCCACCAATCGCACCGATGTTAGAAATGCTAATAGTGCCGCCTTTCAAGTCATCTGGTGAAACACGACCATCACGTGCCGCTTCAGTTAAGCGGGTAACTTCGTTAGCAACATCGACAATGCTCTTAGATTGACATGATTTAATGTTTGGTACGAGTAAACCAATCTTAGAATCAACGGCCATACCGATGTTATGATCATCAAAGTAAGTCAGCTCGCTACAATCATCATTCACTTGCGAGTTAAGTACTGGGAATTGCTTAATCGCTAACGACATTGCTTTGATAAAGAACGGCATCATCGTGAGCTTAACGCCCTGTTGCTTGTACTGCTCTTTTAGCTCACTTCGCATTGCAATCAGTTTTGTTAGGTCAATTTCATCACAGAAAGTAAAGTGAGGAATTGTCGAAACTGAGGCAACCATTTGCTTCGCCATTGCCGCTTTAATGCCTTTAATTGGCTCAACACGACGACCACCAGCAGACGCTGTAGTTGATACAGGCTCTGCCGCTTTTGGCGCAGCTTGTTGTGATGCTGCTTGGCTTGGCGTTTCATTCAAGAAATCTTCGATATCTTGTTTGTAAATACGGCCATTTTTACCAGACCCTGGTACTTGCGTTAAATCAACATCAAGTTCGCGGGCTTTACGACGAACAGCCGGTGAAGCAACTGCTTTCTTATTAAGTTGTTTGCTAGAGTTTGTTGAAGCCGCAGGCTTCTGTGCAGGTTTAGTCGCTGCATTTGTTTGTGCTTTAACTACCGCTGAGCTTACATCTGGCTCTGCGCTTTGGCCGGCAATGCTCATTTGGAATAATGGGCTGTGAACCGCTGCAATATCGCCTTTTTGATAATAAAGCTTTTCTACTTTACCTGTGTATTTAGCCGGAATTTGTACCAATGCTTTGTCTGTCATAACATCACACACAGCTTGGTCTTCAACGATTTCGTCGCCTTCACTGACTAACCACTCAACAATTTCACACTCGACAATACCTTCACCGATATCTGGTAAAATAAAGTCTTCTAAGTGTTCAGCCGACCCTGTTGTAACTGCCGGAGCTTTCGTTTCTTCACTTTGTGTTGGCGCTTCGCCATCAACATCCATAGCAAATAATGGCGCATGAACTTTTGCAATATCACCTTTTGCATAATAAAGCTTACTGATCACACCATCATGAACAGCAGGAATTTGCACAAGCGCCTTGTCGGTCATAACATCACAAATAGGCTGATCTTCTTTTACTGACTCGCCCTCTGCCACTAACCATTCAACAATTTCACACTCTACGATGCCTTCGCCGATATCTGGCAAGATAAAATCTTTAGACATACTGACTCCTAAAACTCTACTGATTGCTTAATCGCAGCAAGCACTTTAAGTGCATCCGGCACATATTCTTTTTCAAGTGCTAATGGGTATGGTGTATCCAAACCACACACGCGAGCAATTGGCGATTCAAGGTGTAAGAAACACTCTTGTTGAATTGTTGCAACGATTTCTGCACCAAAACCATTGGTAATAGGTGCCTCATGGCTAACCACTAAACGACCCGTTTTGGTCACTGATTTAGCAATAGTCTCAACATCCCACGGTAAAATGGTACGTAAGTCGATTACTTCACAGCTAATACCTTGCTCTGCTGCTTTTTTAGCGGCATCTTCGATGATTTCCATCTGCGCACCCCAAGCAAGTAAAGTAACATCAGTGCCTTCTTGCACGATTTCAGCTTTACCAAGTTCGATGCTGTAATCTTCTTCTGGTACTTCGCCAGTTGATGCACGGTATAAACGTTTCGGCTCAAAGAAAATAACAGGGTTATTGTCTTTGATTGAAGCACGAAGTAAGCCTTTTGCTTGATACGGGTTACGCGGTACAACCAACTTCAAACCTGGTGTATGAGCAAAATAAGCTTCTGGTGATTGAGAGTGATATAAACCACCCGCAATACCACCGCCGTAAGGGGTGCGAATTGTTAGGTTGCCAACATTAAATTCATTACCACTACGGTAACGGAATTTAGCTGATTCATTCACGATTTGGTCAAATGCAGGAAAAATATAATCTGCAAATTGAATTTCGGCTAATGCCGGCGCACCAAATGCCGCTAAGCCATTGGCAAAACCTAAAATACCTTGTTCTGTTAATGGTGTATTGAACACACGGTGCTTACCATATTTTTCTTGTAAGCCGGATGTAGCACGGAATACACCACCAAAATAACCAACATCTTCACCAAAAATACAGGCATTTGGATGCTCTGCCATGGTGATATCAAGGGCAGAGTTAATTGCATGAAGCATGTTCATTTTAGCCATTACTTTAATCTCCCTGCAGTTGTTGGATAAGCATCAGGATGCTGCAAAATATGCTCTTTTAATTGTTCGTATTGTTTTTGCAGTGATGGAATTGGCGTATCGTATACGTCAGAAATAAGCTCTTCTAAAGCAGGTTTTGCAACCTTCTCTGCACGCTTAAGAGCCGCTAAGATCTCTTCACGAATAGCTTCTTTATCTTTAGCGTCTTGCGCCTCGTCTAACCAACCTTGCTTTAATAACCATTTGCGGAAACGCTCGATTGGGCAGCCTTTATGTTTCGCTTCTTCATCTTTACTACGGTAACCGCTTGGATCGTCACTTGTAGAGTGAGCACCTAAACGATAAGCAATTGATTCAATTAAAACAGGTTCACCTTGAGTGGTAACAATCTCACGGGCTTTTTTGGTTGCAGCATACACAGCAAGAGCATCAGCACCATCAACACGGATTGTTTTAATGCCATAACCGACACCACGTGATGCAATACCATCGCCTTTAAACTGCTCTTCTGCAGGTGTTGAAATCGCATAGCCGTTATTACGTGCAAAGAAGATCACCGGTGCTTCGTGAACTGCGGCCATATTTAAACCAGCATGGAAATCACCCTCAGAGGCAGCACCTTCACCGAAATAACAAATAGTGATGTTATCAATTGTGCTATTTAACTCGCCAGTTTGGGCATCGATATGACGTACTTTTTGACCGTACGCATAGCCTGTTGCTTGTGGAATTTGTGTACCAAGCGGTGATGAAATGGTCATGTAGTTAAGTTCGCGAGAGCCATAGTGAATTGGCATTTGGCGGCCTTTACCTAAATCTTTTTCATTTGAGAACATTTGGTTCATGAATTGGTCAAGACTAAAACCACGATAACGTAGAGCAGCTTGCTCACGGTATTGGGCCATGATCATGTCGTTTTGATCAAGGGCTGCTGCTGATGCAGTTACAGCCGCTTCTTCACCTAAACATTGCATGTAAAAGCTTACGCGACCTTGACGCTGTGCAGCCTGCATACGCTCATCCAGCGCACGAATAAAACGCATTGTCTCGTATAAACGGATTGCTGTTGCTTTGTCGATATCAGGTGCGGTTGCACCTTCGTAGATGTCGCCTTCCTCATTAAGAATGCTTAATGTAGGGATCGTTAATGCGTGACCATCAATAAATGACAGTTCATGATTAATGTTTAGCGATACGTTATTTGGATTACTCATAACCTACCTTCTTTCGTTGTCAGAAACCTACGCCACTGCCCTTATTTGTATTTTTATCAGCATAAGCTGTAAGGATAAAGTTTGCGCAATATTCAATCTAATTAAATTAAACTGCCGTCACTTTACGTTAACGTAAGTTGTTATTCAACTAATCATAGACGAATAGGCGCTAAATGGCTAAAAACGCATGGAAAGTTAACTATACAACAAAATAAAACCTTAAAAGTCATACAGTTAACTTAATTTAGATGGGTGTTAATGCAGAGATTTTAAATAAAGTTGCTATCAACTTGCATTGGGATAACGGTAAGCAAAGCGCGCTGACCCAAGGCCACATCTGCGTTTGGGAAGATAATTGCTTCACCGTCTACATCCGCTTCATATCTGGTCTGACCATCTACAGCTAATAATTCCCCCTTCGCAAACCCGGTGAAATTTTCGACATCATCAGCAAATGGAAAGCTAAAATCTTCTGAAGTACGGTTTATTGTTCTATAAACTGAAAACAACTCAAAGTCTTCTGCATTGAATTCTTTGTATTGAATCGATTCTTGGCTAATTAATGCAATTAAGGTTTGTTTGGTTTTCTCAAATCGTGACATGTCGTTTTCACCAAATGGCTTTACTTGGCCTAGTTCAACTGTAAACGAATCAGCGCCATGTACAAACGATGAGTAGTAACTAAAGGTAGTAGCTGCAGATTTCATCATTAATACTGTATTTACGCCACAGCTAAGTAGAAATTGCAGTTGTGATTTTTTCCATGGTTTACCATGTAAGAAAGGATACACTGCGAACTTTTCATTTTTAGAGCCACGAATTGCCGTATGTAGATCATAATGAAAACGCTCACTCCCCTCGCTGCCTCTAGCAAAGAAATCAGCAACCACATCTTCAAGTAGCTTCGCACGCACTCGCTCAGGGTTTGAGGCAATACCTTCTACAGTATGATGACCATTAAACAAGCGGTTTAAGTTTTCATCGACAAAACGTTTACCGATATTAATTGATTTAGGATTACCATAAATAAACAAAACACGCTGCTTTAGTTCAAGTTCGTTTGTAATGATTGACTTGATTAATTGATCGCAGATCTCAATTGGCGCAGTTTCGTTACCATGGATAGCACTTGAAAGCACAATATCTTTGTTTGTTTGCTGTGTTGGTTGAAACTCAATGATACCCGTATCGTGAATTGTGACCTCTGTGCCATTTTTAAGGGTGAATGACGTTGGCTCAAGTGAAAATTCATTGCTGCGAGTGAGTGTTAAGAAGTCGCCGGTAGATTTTAATTCGTCAAGATATGACGGGGTTGAATAGCTCATTGTTCTATCCTAAAAATGCGTGAGAGTAGAATACAAAAACGGCTGATAATATCAGCCGTTTTGATAGATGAAAAAAATTAGCTAATTACTGAATCAACCAGTTTCTTTGCTTCTTTTTCTAATAATGCTAGATGTTCTTCACCTTTGAATGATTCAAGGTAAATTTTATAGATGTCTTCGGTACCTGATGGACGTGCTGCAAACCAACCATTTTCAGTCACAACCTTTAAACCACCAATAGCAGCATTGTTACCCGGAGCATGAGTCAGCTTTTGTGTAATAGCGTCTCCTGCTAACGTGCTAGCAGTCACATCATCTGCTGATAACGCTTTTAAACGTGATTTCTGCTCAGCATTCGCTGGTGCATCAATACGTTTATAAATAGGTGCACCGAACTCTTGTTCAAGCTCTTTGTAAAGCTGCGACGGTGTTTTACCCGTTACTGCTAAAATCTCAGCAGCAAGTAGACCTAAAATAAAGCCATCTTTATCTGTGTTCCAAACTGTACCATCGAAGCGTAAGAATGACGCCCCTGCACTTTCTTCACCACCGAAAGCAAGCGTACCTTTGCTTAAGCCTTCAACAAACCACTTAAAGCCTACTGGGACTTCTTTTACTTCGCGGTTATTACGTGCAACGACTTTATCAATCATACCGCTAGATACGAGCGTTTTACCAATTGCAACATCGTTTGACCATTCACGGTTATTTAGTAAGTAATCAATAGCGACCGCTAAAAAGTGATTTGGGTTCATTAAACCGTCAGGCGTAACAATACCGTGACGGTCATAATCAGGGTCGTTGCCAATGCCAATATCGTAGTCATCTTTTAATGCAATAAGGTTTGTCATTGCATAAGGAGATGAACAATCCATACGGATTTTGCCATCTTTATCTAAAGGCATGAACGAGAATGTTGGATCAACAGACTTATTTACGACCGTTAAGTCTAAATTATATTTTTCTGCAATAACTGGCCAGAAATTGATACCTGAACCACCAAGTGGATCCACACCAATTTTGATTTTTGCATCGCTAATCGCTTTTAAATTAACGATATTAACTAAATCATCAACATAAGGTGTAATCAAATCTTGATACTTAATAAAGCCAGAGCGTGATGCTTTTGCATAAGGGAATAACTCCACTTCTACCAAATCTTCTAACAATAATTGGTTTGCTCTGTCTTCAATCCACTTTGTTACATCAGTATCAGCTGGACCACCATTTGGCGGATTATATTTAAAGCCGCCATCTTCTGGTGGATTATGTGAAGGTGTTACCACAATACCATCAGCAAGTTCATTTGGGTTTGCTTTGTTATGGCAAACAACAGCATGGCTGATCACGGGTGTTGGTGTGTAGTCATCATTTTCTTGTGCTATGACTTGTACTTCGTTCGCTACAAGTACTTCAATTGCAGAATTAAAAGCTGCTTCACTTAACGCGTGAGTATCTTTACCTAAGAAAAGTGGGCCAAAAATATTGTTTTCTTTACGGTAATCACAAATTGCTTGCGTGATCGCTAAAATATGCGATTCATTAAATTTTACATCGAACGAACAACCACGATGGCCAGACGTACCAAATGCAACGCAATGTTCTGGATTTTGTTCTAGGTCTGGTTCATTTAAGTAATAAGCTGAGATCAGTTTTGGTACATTCACTAAGCTTTCTTGCGGTGCAGGCTTGCCTGCATCTGGATGAATCGCCATATTATTTCCTTATGGATTATAAGTAATCACGTATTTTTTCTGCTTCATCTGCGCTGTAACCTAAGCACAGTGCTACTTCGTGAAGCATCATTTTCTTTCTGGTTGTGTTTGAATTTGTCATCACCCAATACTCTGTATCAGTGATATTTTTTGGATTCATGCTGCTACCGCTTTCAAGTAATGCTTCTTTACTTGTTGCAAAATACACACGGTCACGGCCTTTAATCTCAAGCACATTTGCAAAATCAGTTTTATGCGTTCTATAAAGAGCCGCAAGAATAAATAAGAAACGACCAACAACACCTTTTTGCATTGCGAGCTCTTCTTTATTAAGAACATTAAACACATTACCTTTAACTTGTGTCGGTGCTGTGACAGTCTCAACTGCATGTTCTGTATCTTCAGTGCTCGATTGCGGGCTTAATTCTTGTTTTATTTCTTCTTGTACTTCAACAACTGGGGTTTCTTGTTCAGTTTTGGTAGTCGTTGTTTCAACTGGGGCATTAGTGCCATCAGAGAGGTTTAATAAACGACGTAAAATGGTTGATGCACTTTCACCAATACTTTGCGTGTTACTTGCGATGTATTGATATAACTCGTCGTCTATGTCGATTTTTTTCATGTTATTCCTGTCTTTACGGGTCACATTTTAAAAGTTCTCAATGATTATACCTAAGCTCGCAGCAATTCTCTATGTTTTGCAATTTGTAATTTCACTAGGCAAAATACTGCCATTAAAATTAGGAGTTGAAAATGCTATTAAACTACCAACAAATGGGTCAAGGTTCAGACGTTGTATTGATCCACGGTTTGTTTGGCTCGCTTGAAAACCTCAATGTTATTGCTAAAGCTTTATCTGAAAATTACCGCGTAACAAATATCGATTTACGCAATCATGGTAAGTCATTCCACAGCGATACGATGAATTATCACACTATGGCGAAAGATGTCAGTGAGTTACTTGAACATCTAAATATTAGTAAAGCGCACATCATAGGTCACTCAATGGGTGGCAAAGTAGCCATGCAATTAGCTCTTAATCACCCACAGCTTATTGATAAACTTGTTGTGTTAGACATCTCTCCTGTTGCGAATAACCCAAGGCACAGTGCTATTTTTGCAGGCCTTAACGAAGTTGCACAATCGAATGTCACAGATAGAAAAGCAGCTGATGAAATTCTTGCCAAACATATTGATGAAATGGGTGTCCGTCAGTTTTTATTAAAAAGCTTTGCCAAGAATGAGCAAGGTCACTATCAATGGCGCTTTAATTTAGCGGTTTTATACCAGCAATATGAAAATATTTTAGCGCAAGTTGATGAAAATGATTCTTGTTTATGTGATACTTTATTCGTTAAAGGTAATGATTCAGACTATATTTTAGCAGAGCACCGCCCTGCTATTATGGCGTTATTTCCTAATGCGAAAGCAAAAATTATTCATGGTGCAGGTCACTGGCTTCATGCGCAAAAACCACTTGCTGTAAATAAAGCAATCAGTGATTTTTTAGCGCAATAATAGGCCTGATAAAATTCGCTGTTTTTGATCGTGCGCACTAAATTATTACAAATTTGTGTGCTATAGTACGCGCCGTTTAATTTAAAGGTTTATACGTTGATGGTCAGTCAGTTAATTAACGAATTTGATACCTTAGGGTTGTATTTTGGCTTAGCCGGTATTTTCTTTTTTATTGGAATGGCAATTCAAGACGTCCTTAAAAAAGGTGATGTACCACGATTTGGCCGATACATCGTTTGGTTAGTGCTATTTTTAGGCTGTTCTGGGTTTATAGCGAAAGGACTTATTCAAGTCTTCTGGCAAGGCGCAGGTGTGGGCTAGACATGGCAAAGTCAGAAACAGATAGAACAACACCCGATTTATTTGAATACGAAAAGCGTCCAGGTAGGCCGAAAACAAATCCCCTACCTCGCGATATGCAATTAAAAGTAAACAAACGTAATCAAATAAAGCGAGATAAAGCACGTGGTTTAAAGCGTGTAGAATTTAAGGTTTCATCACAGTTATATCAAGCGTTAAGCGATATGGCAGATGCGCAGAATATTAGCCGTAGCGCGTTGATTGAAACAATTTTACAAGAAAGATTGGCTATTGATAGATAGAAGGTTTTAAATCCATGTCAAGCGTAGGTATTTTTTTCGGAAGCGACACAGGCAATACTGAACACGTAGCTAAAATGATTCAAAAAGAATTAGGTAAAAAGCTTGTAGCGGTTCATGACATTGCAAAGAGTTCTAAAGAAGAGATTGCTGAATTCGATTTATTGTTATTCGGTATTCCAACTTGGTACTACGGTGAAGCACAATGTGACTGGGATGATTTCTTCCCTGAATTAGAAGAAGTTGACTTCGAAGGTAAACTAGTTGCTATTTTCGGCTGTGGTGACCAAGAAGACTATGCAGAATACTTCTTAGATGCAATGGGCATGATCAACGATATCGTTACTGAGCGTGGCGCAATTGTAGTGGGTCATTGGTCAACTGAAGGCTACGATTTTGAAGCGTCAAAAGCACTAGTAGATGACGGCCATTTTGTTGGTTTAGGTATTGATGAGGACCGTCAACCAGAATTGACTGAAAAGCGTGTTAAAGACTGGTGTGCTCAGGTTTATGATGAAATGTGTTTAGCGGAACTTGCTGATTAATAACAAGTACTACTCGCATTTACTAGCTGATGTAAAGATGCACAACCAGTTCATATTTGTCTGAAAAATCGGCAATTAAACGAATTGTTCTTTGCACTTAATAACTAGGCACGTTATTCTAATAGTTGCTAATGTGTCGTGTGCATCTTTATGATGCCTAGTATAACTAAATAAAATTGAGACAGATTGAATGACTGATCACAACTTGGAATTAAAAAAAGCAGGGTTAAAAGTAACCTTGCCACGTATTAAAATTTTAGAGATTCTACAATCTCCGGACAACCAACACATCAGCGCTGAAGATGTCTATAAAATTCTTTTAGACAAAGGCGAAGAGATTGGTCTTGCAACTGTCTACCGTGTTCTTAACCAATTTGATGATGCAGGTATTGTTTCTCGTCACCATTTCGAAGGTGGCAAGTCAGTATTTGAATTATCTGGTAGCACTCACCATGACCACTTAGTGTGCCTAAAATGTGGTAAAGTTGTTGAGTTCGAAGACGATACAATTGAACGTCGTCAAGAAGAAATCGCAAAAGAGAATGGCATCAAGCTTACTAACCACTCTCTTTACCTTTATGGTGAATGCGAAGACACCGCTGCGTGTAAAGAATACGCTGAAGCAAATAGCTAATTCGCTATTCCTTCAGACATAAAAAAACCTGCATTAAGCAGGTTTTTTTATGTCTATTAGAAATCGATTAGATAATTTCTAATAACTCAACGTCAAAGATTAGCGTTGAGAACGGAGCGATTGCTGCACCTGCACCGCGCTCACCGTAAGCAAGCTCATGAGGTACGTATAAACGCCATTTTGAACCAGTGCCCATCATTTGAAGTGCTTCAGTCCAACCTTTGATAACGCCACCTACTGGGAACTCAGCTGGTTGACCACGCTCATAAGAGCTATCAAATACAGTGCCGTTGATTAATGTGCCGTGGTAGTGCGTACGAACAGTTGAATCAGCAGTTGGTTTTTCACCTTCACCTGCAGTTAATACTTCAAATTGAAGACCTGATTCAGTAACTGTGATCTCTGGACGCTTCGCGTTTTCTTCTAAGAATGCGATACCTTCAGCTGCAAGAACTTTAGCTTCTTCTTCACGACGAGCTTGGATCTCAGCATTGATTTTCTCGAAAGCTGCTTGAATTGCTGGGATTTCAACTTGGAAATCGTTACCAGTGTATGCGTCTTTCATACCTTCAAATACAGAATTTAAGTTTAAACCTTCGAATGGATTTGCTTTTAATTGCTCACCCATTTGTAAACCAATACCGTAACTTGCTTTTTCAGCGTCTGTTGTAAAATTATCTGACATGTTTTTAATTCACGTTTATTTAGTTAAAAGACGTGCCCATACTAACATAAAAAAACGACGAATATCGCTTAGTTTTACTGCGTTTGCTCAGTGTTTGCACTAATTCGCTGCTTTATTTTAGCAATCACAAATGTAGAAACAGGTAGTGTGGCAATCATTGAGGCAATAAAAATCCCATTCATTAACCCCTCTTTACCGAACATAACTAAAGGCACAGCAATAAGACCCACAGTTGCAATAACAGCAGCAGCAATTAATGGCCAATGTTTATCATACTTACTGATCAAATGACCGACTAATACATTAAAGCCGATACCATAAGCAATCGAAGACAATAAACCGTAGTCGGGCTGCGCATCATGGGCCATAGCGACAAGCACATTAATGCCGCTGTGATAAAAATAAGAAAAGATACACCAAAGCAAAACATGTTTAATTATGCGCATTTGTGTAGAAGAAGACTCGCTTGTAGACATTACTTATCTCCAGATAGCAAAAAACCGCCAATTAGGCGGTTTTTTAAATAATGGTGGAGAGATAGGGATTTGAACCCTAGAGGGGCTACAAACCCCTGCCGGTTTTCAAGACCGGTGCATTCGACCACTCTGCCATCTCTCCGTACGGCGCGCATAATAGTGTTTACCGCGTTCGTTGTAAAGTCTTAATTGTAAAAAACTTTAAAAAAGTAATTTTCAGTAATACTGTTTAGGCCGTTTTGCAATTAATGAACAAATTAAGCAAACAATTAAACTAACTAAAGCAAATCCAGAGCCCTGCACTATCACATCAATTTTATTAAGATTGTAACTTGGTATGATGACTAACGCGAAAGCGGGTAAACAGGTGATCGTTAAAACGTAGCAACAAATTTTAAAAGCGCGGCCAAAATCGAATCGTTTAGTACTTTGCATCCACCATGTAAGTAGAAATAATACTACTACAGCAGATAAGCCAAGGTAATGAGGTTGCTTCGTAGACATAGCAACTAAGAAGGTTACTACAGCGCCTATTACGCCCCAAACTGACCAAGCGAACCAATTTTCTTTTTCACGTAAAAATAAGTTTCCCATTGTTCTCGTCTTCTTTATCGTTATTTTTTTAAGACCATCCATACGTTAACAAAAAATAACCGATTAAAAAACACACTGAAGAAGAATTATTTCGTTTTTTGCATCCGTGCGCTTCTTACAGCTAAGCTAAATCTGAAAAAACTAACATAAGTAAGCTTAATAGTGTCTGACTGCTTAACTGTATAAAAGTTCCTACTATTTATAAATTCTCAAAAAACGACTCAGGTTTGTGCCTAATAGGTTTTTTAATGTCAATTTCTGGCGTACCTAAATAGAGGTAACCTACAATTTCATCGTCTTCTTTACAGCCAAGTGCCGCTTTAACAGCAGGGCTTTGTGCAAAATAACCTGTGCGCCAAATTCCCCCTAAACCTTGAGCAAATGCGGCTTGTTGCATAGCGAGTACTGCACAGCCCGCACTTTGAACCTGTTCGATACGTGGCACTTTTGGATTTTCTTTCACATCCGCAATGGCAATGATCATCATAGGTGAACGCAGCGGTAGCTCTTTAGCACGCTCAATGGTTCTATCATCTTGGTTTTCAGCAACAGCGGCTTGATGGTAAATTTCACCCAATTTATTACGTGCGTCGCCTTCAACCACAATAAAACGCCAAGGCGCAATACAACCATGATCGGGTACTTTAATGGCTGCACGCTTAATTATGTCAAGTTGTTCAGCTGTAGGCCCTGGTGCGATAAGGCGAGGATCTGATTGTCGAGTTTGTAATAGCGTTAAAGCGTCCATGAATATTCCGTAAATGCTTAAGTACGACGCCCCTTATTAATAGGGGCGGAAAGCCCAAGCTTATCATTGATCTTTATGAGCAATAAAGCTATTCGATACTTTTCTAGTTAACCAATAATCAATACTGACGAAACGACCACCGCCTGTAAAAAATAAACTTAATAACATCACAAAATAGATAGCCGAAAACTCAATACCATTATTTAATATCACTGGTTTCCCTTTTGCATAGAGGTACTCTGTATAACCATGTGTTTCTAGCAACTCACGCATTTTCGTTAATCGCTCACTGGCTTCATTTGAATTAACTAAACTAGCTTCACTTCCTGGTATTGCAAGCCAATTCAGCACTCTTGCAGGGCTCGTGCTGGCATCTGTGGGTGTTACAGCAAACCAGCCATTACTAGCATGCACGGTCGTCGCAGCAACCAACATAGTGATCATCAACGGAATTGCGGTTAAACGAGTAAATAAACCCAATAATATAAAGATCCCTCCTAAAAACTCAGTCCATGCAGCTAAAAAAGCTAATACAGAGGGCATGGGTAGGCTTAAACCCCATTCACTATTGCCGAACCAAGCAACAATATCTTCTGACGCTAAAAAGTATTGATAGATGTGAGTTACATCACCGCTCAAAGCTAGTTTATTAAAGCCGGCAATGATCATCACTGGGGCTAAGATCAAGCGAATTAACAGGCTGGGAAGCCCATCTAGAAACTGCAGTTTATTTAAGATGCGTTGGTAAAGGGGTATTAGGTGTGTGTTCAACATAGCGGTCTCGTGACTAAATAGATTAATCACACAGACCGCACGTTTTCTAGTTTACTTTCAATTAAATTTTACGCGCAACTTGTAGCGCTTCAAAGATCGCACGTTTAGCATCGATAGCAGCAGCTAGTTTTGCGCCACCAATCACGTGAACTTTAGCGTTTTCGGTTTGATTGTCGAACGTTTCAGTATTAGACACCTGACCAATACAGGCAATCACAGTATCAACATCGAGGATTTGCTCTTCACCCTTTACAGTAATCTTCAAACCTTGCTTATCAAAGCTTAGATACTGACACTCAGCGATTTGTTTAACACCGTGCTGTTTGGCAACTTGACGATGGATCCACCCCGTTGTTTTACCCAGTTCACTACCAAACCGCCCTGCACTTCGCTTAAGCATGTAAATTTGGCGATTGTCTTTTTCGGGCGCGGCTTCGCATTCAATACCCCATTGAGTTTTGAACTGCTCAATTGTTTGTCCTTTGTGTTCACTTAAAAAGGCAACCATATCAAAACCGATACCACCGGCACCTAAAATCGCAATTTTCTCACCGAGTTCTACTTCACCACGAATGACTTCATCGTAAGCGAATACTCGTTTGCCATCACTGCATTCGATTTTCGCTTCGCGCGGACGCACACCTGTTGCAAACACCACATCATCGTATTGATTAAGCATATTGTCGGTAAATTCAGTGCCTAGCTGTAAATCGACATTTAAACGCTTTAATTCATTAGTAAAGTAGTTAAGGGTATGGTTAAAGTCTTCTTTACCCGGTACTTGCATGGCTAAATTAAATTGGCCACCCATTTGTTCTTTACGTTCAATTAAAGTCACTTTGTGACCTTTCGCTGCTAAGTAACAACTTGCAGCAAGGCCTGCAGGGCCTGCACCTACAACCAGTACTAATCGAGAAGATGGTGCTTTTTCAAGGCTATAATCTAATTCAAACGCAGCTTGTGGGTTAACCAAACAGGTAGCACGTTTATTTTTAAATACATGGTCTAAGCAGCCCTGATTACAGCCAATACAAATATTAATTTGCTCAGCTTTATTATTCGCGTACTTATTAAAGAACTCAGGATCAGCCAATAAAGGACGTGCCATTGAGATTAAATCAGACTCGCCTGCTTCTAAAATTCCATTGGCAATTTCTGGAGTGTTAATACGGTTAACCGCGATAACTGGCACTGATACCGTATCTTTTAAGCGTTTTGATGCTTCTTTAAAGGCACCTGCTGGTACCATACTGGCAATGGTTGGGACACGAGCTTCGTGCCAACCGATACCAGTGTTAAAGATATCAACGCCAGCTTGTTCAAGTGCCAGGGCTTGTTGCTTTACTTCATCGGGTGTTGATCCATTAGGAATTAAATCCATCACAGACAAACGAAATACAATAATGAACTTTTGACTTACTTTAGCGCGTACAGCTTTAACAATATCTACCGCCAAGCGCATACGGTTTTCTAGACTACCACCATAGATGTCTGTTCTTTTATTGGTGTGGTTAGCCATGAATTCATTAATCAAATAGCCTTCAGAACCCATAATTTCAACACCGTCATAACCTGCTTTTTCAGCCAGTTTTGCTGAGTTTGCAAAGTCTTTGATGGTTTTTTTAATCGACCCTAACGACATTTCTTTAGGTTTATATGGATTAATAGGAGCCTGAATCGAGCTTGGTGCTTGATTGAATGGATGATACGCGTAGCGACCTGCATGCAATAATTGTAAGCAAATTTTTCCGCCATGTTGATGCACAGCATCAGTATATGCTTTGTGCTTGATCACATCATAGAAAGAATTAAATGTTGATGCGAACGGAGATAACTTGCCACGAATATTTGGGCTGTAGCCACCTGTAATAATCAAGCCCGTGCCACCTTTAGCACGTGCTTCGTAGAATGCACGTAAGCGTTTACGGTTATGCCAGCCTTCTTCTAAGCCGGTATGCATTGAGCCCATAACCAAACGATTACGAAGTTCGGTATGCGGTAATTGTAATTTTTGTTCTAACATTGTGTGCCCCGTTAACTGGTCGAACCTCTATTTGAAATAGATTCTGCGGCAATAACTTAGAATAATCAACTTTTCACTCGTAATTAATCTGTAGCAAATTGTCGTTTTAAACACTCTGTTACTATTTAACAGTTAATTTTAAAGTTATTCTAAGCTAAGATGAGTTCACTACTAAGCTGTACTGAATTAAGGATTTATTTTGCTAGCAAAGATATTTAAAGGCATTTGGACCGGGATTAATTTTTCCCGCCGTTTGGTCCTAAACATATTATTTCTATTACTAGTAATACTCTTCTTTGTCGCCATAACAGGTGAAGAAGATCAAGTAAAAGTAGCAGACGGAACCGTGCTACGCCTAAACTTAAATGGCCCTATTGTTGAAGAAAAAACCTATGTTGATCCTGTAGAAGCAGCCATCAACGATGCAACTATGGGCAAAGAAGCGCCATCAGAAATTCTTCTTGATGATGTCATTGAAGTGATCAACGAAGCAACTAAAGATGATCGCATCACTGTTATGCTTCTTGACCTACAAAAAATGCCAAGCGCGCACATTAATAAGCTAAAACAAATAACTAAAGCAATTGATGCGTTTAAAGATGCAGGCAAGCAAGTTATTGCGACGGGCTACTACTATACACAAGCACAATATTATATTGCTGCCCATGCCAATGAAGTGTCTATGCACCCATATGGTGGTGTGAGCATTGAAGGCTATGGTATGTTCCCACTGTACTTCAAAGACGCGCTTGAAAAGTTAAAAGTGACTCAACATATTTTCCGTGTGGGAACTTATAAATCAGCGGTTGAACCATTCATTCGTAATGATATGTCAGATGCGGCAAAAGAAGCGAACAGCGTTTGGTTGACTGCACTTTGGAACGAGTACAAAACTGACGTTGCAGCGAGCCGTCCATTCGATGAAAGCAATTTTGATGAAGATATGGATGTTTACCTTGCAAAAATGCAAGCAGTTGACGGTAACTCAGGTCAGTACGCGTTAAAAAATCAATGGGTTGATTCTTTAAAAACATCGCAACAAATTCGCCAGCAACTTATTGAATTAGTCGGTACTGAAGAAACAGGTAAAACATTTAAACAAGTAAGCTTCCGTGAGTATTTATCACTTGTAAAACCGCCTGTTGAGTTCGATAACCCAATTACTGAAAAAGTAGCTGTTGTTGTAGCTAAAGGCACCATTGTTGATGGCGAACGTAAAGCAGGTGAAATCGGTGGTGACTCTACAGCTGCCCTACTTCGTAAAGCACGTCTTGATGATAAAGTGAAAGCGGTTGTGCTTCGTATCGATTCAGGTGGTGGTAGTATGTTTGCCTCTGAAGTTATTCGTGCTGAAGTATTAGCACTTAAAGCAGCAGGTAAACCGGTTATCGCATCAATGAGCTCAGTAGCTGCGTCAGGTGGTTATTGGATTGCATCAGCTGCCAATGAAATTTGGGCAGCCCCTAGCACAATTACAGGTTCAATTGGTGTGTTCGGTACTTTCATGACGTTTGAAAACACCATGGCTGAGTTAGGTATTTACTCTGACGGTGTTGCAACAACTGACCTTGCTGGCTTCTCTATTGCACGTCCACTAGATGAGAAGATGTCAAACATCATTCAAATGAGCGTTGAAAATGCATATAAACGCTTTTTAAATGTCGTAGCTGAAGCACGTAACATGACCCCTGAGCAAGTGGATAAAATTGCCCAAGGCCGTGTATGGATTGCAACTCAAGCAAAAGAACTGGGTTTAGTTGATAAACTTGGCGATAAGCAAGATGCAATTAAGGCTGCTGCTGAGCTTGCTAAACTTAATCATTATGATGTTAAGACCATCAAACAGTCATTAACACCACAAGAGCAAATGCTGCAAGATATCTTTGGCACAGCGGCTGTTAAGAGTTTCTTTGCTAAGTCTGATTCATCACACTCAGTACTAGCAACACAAGCTAACTTACAAAGCCTTATTAATCAGTTAAGTAGTGAAATTGATAACCTAAAAGATTACAACGATCCACAAGGCGTTTACGCTCGTTGTTTAGTGTGTAATGTAATTCAATAAGTTACTTAGCTAAACGATTTTAGGTATACTAAGCCCAGTTATTTAACTGGGCTTTTTTTATGAAACGTAAACGTATATATATCGCCTATACGGGTGGTACCATCGGTATGAAAAAATCGAGCCGCGGCTATGTACCGGCAGAGGGTTTTTTAACCGAAACAGTGGTCAATAATGCAGAGTTTAATCGTGATGAAATGCCTTTGTTTGATATTCACGAATATTGCCCACTCATTGATTCTTCAGATATGTCCCCTGCCCACTGGCAATTAATTGCTGACGATATTAAGAGTAAATACCAAGACTATGATGGCTTTGTGGTTTTACATGGCACCGATACCATGGCCTACACGGCTTCTGCTTTGTCTTTCATGTTCGAAAACCTAACGAAACCTGTGATTGTGACAGGCTCGCAAATTCCCTTGTCGCAACTTCGTTCTGATGGCCAAGTCAACTTACTGAATGCAATGTATTTAGCCGCTAATTATCCAATTGCAGAAGTAAGCCTGTTTTTCAATAATCAATTATTCCGTGGTAACCGTGCGACAAAAGCCCATGCTGATGGCTTTGATGCGTTTGCATCACCAAACCTTGAACCATTAGCACTATCAGGAATTAATATTCAACTAATCAAAGGTCAACTTAGCCCTTACGTTGATAACGAACTACAGGTATCGAATATCACGCCACAGCCTATTGGTGTACTTTACCTATATCCGGGGATCAGTCCTGAGGTGGTGAAAAGCTTAGTTAATGACAATATCAAAGCACTTGTTTTACTGAGCTTTGGTGTGGGTAATGCCCCGCAAGATCCCGCATTTTTAGATATTCTTAATGACGCAAGCAAACGTGGCATGGTGATTGTTAACCTAACACAGTGTCTAAAAGGCCATGTTAATATGGGCGGTTATGCAACCGGTAATGCTTTATTAAACTGTGGCGTGATCAGTGGCTACGATATGACATTAGAAGCATGTTTGACCAAGTTACACTACCTATTTAGTCAAAAGCTTGAAGTAGAGACGATTCGTCACTTGATGCAAGACAACCTACGCGGTGAGTTAAGCCGTTAAATACAGTAGATACAAAAAAGGCACCTAAGGGTGCCTTTTTTTATACTTTGATAATTAACGAACTTTTTCGTCAATCTCAACTAAGTCAGTTAAATGGCAAATCTCACCACTGTGAGTTTTAATGCCATGCTCACCAAAGTAGTCACGTTGTGCTTGTACAAGATGACCATTACTCGGCGTTGTTAACGTTGCGATGTAAGTTTGTGTTGCTGTTAACACAGGGAAAGCTAAACCAGATGCAACGGCTGCACCCGTTACCTTACGTAATGCTGCTGATTCACGCTGCATAGAATCAATAAATTCTACACCTTCAGCGACATTGTCTAAGTAATCAGCACGGATGATACAACCTGCGCGCCAAGTTTGTAGCGTTTTAGAAAGATCAACTTTCCACTGATGCGCACGTGACGCACCTTTGATAAGTGCTAAACCTTGACGATAAGCAAGTAAACTTGCCAATGTGAATGCATCTTTTAACTCAGCTAAATCTAAATCAACGGTATCCGTTGCTTTAGCAGCGTAAGTCATTTCTTTTGCAGCATGCGTATCACAGGTATTTGTTAAGTGACGAGCTTGAACAGCTGCAACTAGTGATGGCACTGCAATACCAAGCTCTAGGGCATTTTGTGCAGTCCATAAACCCGTGCCTTTCGCGCCAACTTTATTGTCGATTAAATCAACGAGCGGCTCACCTTCTGTCGTTTCAAGGCTTAAGATATGGCTTGAAATTGACAGTAAGTAGCTATTTAAAGTGCCTTCTGACCATTCATTGAAGATGTCAGCCACTTCTTTTGGTGAACGATTAGTACCTAAACGCAGTAATTGATACATTTCAGCAATTAATTGCATTAACGCATATTCGATACCGTTATGAACCATTTTCACAAAGTGACCACTTGCAGATTGGCCTACACGCGCGAAACACGACTCACCTTTGTAGCTTGCCGCTACTTTTTCAAACCACGGCTCAACACGCTCCCAGCCGCCTTCTGAACCACTTGCCATCATTGCAGGGCCGTGACGTGCACCTTCTGCACCGCCAGAAATACCCATAGTGGCAAATTCAAATTTGTTTTGATATTTAAGTTTACGGCTAATGCCATCTTTGTAGTTACTGTTGCCGCAATCTACGATAATGTCATCACAGTCAACACCTGCTTCTGCAAGCTCTGTACATACTTTATCAACCAATTCACCAGCAGGAACTAAAAGTAGAATCGAACGAGGCGGCTCTAAGCGTCTAACCATATCATTTAAATCAGACACAATATGTAAACGGTCTGCCAAACCTAGTGCTTTCGCACAGCTTAGTAACTCGGCACCCGCATCTGGGTTTTTATCATAAGCTACTAATGTCAGCCCTTTTTCAATCAGGTTGAGGGCAAGATTTTTACCCATAACGCCTAACCCTACTAATGCAACTTGCATTTAGTGTCCTCCTCGGTAACAACTATTGGTTAGTTAATCAAAATAATTACGCGCGCATTATACCCAAGCAGCCCAAAAATGCGAGCTTGTAAGCCAACTTGAGATAAATCATCGAAATCATGAAGCGACGTTGCACTCAGTATATCAAAATTACTAAGGCATCGGACCAGATTTTTATAATACCCTTTAAAAAGGTATGTGTATTGACGCTACCTGACACCGGTGTCATAATAACGTCATTCACCCTTTGTATACTCTATAATTAATACAAAGAGCCAGATCCTCATAAGTAAAAACAATCATTTTTTACTTATGAGTTCTACTTCGTGCAGATGTATAAGCCAATGAAGAAGGTTTATAGCACGACATTTTAATAGATAACCATCAATTCGCTTAAAAATTTAAGCGCACAGGAGAATTTGATGCTAAGACGCACAAAAATTGTTGCGACCCTTGGACCGGCAACCGATCGCGATAACAACCTAGAAAAAATTATTCGTGCAGGTGCAAATGTGGTTCGTTTGAACTTCTCACATGGCGTAGCACAAGATCACAAAGACCGCGCAGATGCGGTACGTAGCATTGCTAAGCGTTTAGGCAAACACGTTGCTATCCTTGCAGACTTACAAGGTCCTAAAATTCGTGTATCAACGTTTAAAGACGGTAAAGTAAACCTTGAAGTAGGTGCAAAATTTACCCTTGATGCAAAAATGGAAAAAGGTCAAGGCGACGTTAATGCTGTTGGTATCGACTATAAAGAATTACCAAATGATGTTAAATCAGGTGACTTACTTCTTTTAAACGATGGCTTGATTCAATTAACAGTTGATAGCGTTGATGGTGCCCTAGTACACACAACAGTAACTGTTGGCGGTGTGCTTTCGAACAATAAAGGTATTAACCGTTTAGGTGGTGGTTTAACAGCCCCTGCTTTTACTGATAAAGATAAAGAAGACTTAATCACAGCGACTGAAATCGGTGTTGATTATATTGCTGTATCATTCCCACGTAGTGGCGATGATATGCGTTATGTTCGCTCTTTAGCAGAAGCTGCGGGCTCAAACGCACAACTTCTTGCAAAAATCGAACGTGCAGAAGCAGTTGAAACTGTTGAAGCAATTGACGATATCGTTCTAGCATCTGACGCAGTAATGGTTGCGCGTGGTGACTTAGGTGTTGAAATTGGTGATGCAGCACTTGTTGGTAAACAAAAGCTGATCATTAGCCGTGCTCGTTCACTTAACCGTACTGTTGTGACTGCAACACAAATGATGGAATCTATGATCGATAACCCAATGCCAACACGTGCTGAGGTTATGGACGTTGCAAACGCCGTATTAGATGGTACTGATGCCGTTATGCTATCAGCTGAAACAGCTGCTGGTGACTACCCTGAAGAAACTGTAGCGACTATGGCTCGCGTTTGTTTAGGTGCCGAATCACAAAAAGAAACACACGTTTCTAAACACCGTTTAGACAGCCGTTTTTCTTCAAATGCAGAATCAATTGCGTTATCGGCGATGTATGCAGCTAACCACCTTGATTCTGTAAAAGCGATTGTGACACTGACTGAATCAGGCAGCACAGCTAAATTAATGTCGCGCATTAGTTCTGGCTTACCAATTTATTCGTTATCACGCCATGCAAGCACACTTGGTCAAACGGCACTTTACCGTGGTGTTTACCCTGTATTCTTCGATTCAACGAAATGTGAAGATGACAGCATGGTACGTGACGCATTGAACACACTTGTTGAGCAAGGCTCGCTTGTTGCTGGTGATACTGTGATTTTAACTCACGGTGATGCGATGGAAACGATTGGTGCGACAAACACGATGAAAATTGTAACCGTTTAAACGGTTACAATTATTCATTAAAAAAGGCGCAATTTATTGCGCCTTTTTTGTTTTTAGCTGATTTAGTTTTAAACAGCTATTAGCTCGCCAGAGCTGCTTTCACTTTGTCGCGATAACTACGGCTTACTTTTAATTCTTGGCCGTTATCTAACACTAAAAGATACTCACCGCTCACTTGGGTAACAAGTTTGCTAATTTGTTTTGTATTCACAATTGCGCTGCGATGAACACGCACGAATAATTGTGGATCAAGCTCTTGTTCAAGCTCTTTCATTGTTTTACGAAGAATATGCGTTTGCCCGTCTTGGCAATGTAGACACATATAATCACCAGCCGCATCGACCCATTGAATTGTCACCACAGGGACACGAACAATCTCGCCCTGCTCTTTTACTGCTAACGATTCAGGATAACGACGATCAGCTAGGCTATCGCCCGTTGCTAACTTCTTTAAAATTTCTTCGCAATTATTACCGGTAATACCTGCAACAAAGCTCGCTAGTTTTTTCTTATGGGCGTTATCTTGTTGCGTTTTTAAATAGGTATGCACTTTTTCTACCGCCTGTTTTAGTCTGTTGTCATCGACTGGTTTAAGAATATAATCCAACGCATGAATCTCGAATGCTTTAACAGCAAACTGATCAAAAGCTGTAACAAATACAATTGCTGGTAATGGGTTAACACTTTCACTAAGTGCACGTGCCACCTCAAAACCGTTCATATTTGGCATTTGAATATCTAAGAAAACCAATTGAATATTGCCTGATACGCATTCATCAATTGCTTCTTGACCATTGCTACATAAACGAATGACTTCTATATCGTCAAACTCAGATAGTCGAACAGCTAAGCCTTTACGTGCTAACGGTTCATCGTCAACGATCAAAGTTCTAATTTTGCTCATTTCTTAACAGCCTTTTCAAACGGAACGCGCAGATTAACTTTTAATCCACTTGGCGTATTGTCAGAGAGAACGAATGAGTAGTTGTTCTCATAAAGTGTTTTTAAGCGGTCCTGTGTATTTGCTATGCCAACGCCTTGTGAATTAACCAGTTGGCCATTTTTTAGCTCAGTGCCAGGACCATTATCGCCTACTTCCAATAATAGTTCATTTGCAAAAACTTGTGCTTTAATATCAATCACACCGCCTTCATTTAATTGCGCTATCGCATATTTAATCGAGTTCTCGATAATAGGCTGGAGGATCAAACTTGGTACTAAGGCTTCTTTTGCCTGTTCGCTTACTTCGACGTTAACTTGTAAACGTTCATCAAAGCGTACTTTTTCAATCTCTAAGTACAACATCAAAGCGTGAATTTCTTGTTCTAACGGTACTTTCTTAATCGGATCGGTATTGAGTGTGTAACGTAAAAAGTCACTCAATTTAGATACCATTAAATTCGCATCTTTGTTCTCTTTTACCAAAATTAAGGTTGAGATGGCATTTAAAGTATTAAATAAAAAGTGTGGATTAAGTTGATAACGCAGCATTTTCAGCTGTGCTTCGTGCGCCATGGTGGTTGCTTTAAGGGCTTTTTGGCGCTCACTTTGCAACAACTGGTAGTACTTAATACCAAAATACAAGCCACTCCAACAAAGTATGATATAAACCGAATCTAAGCCTTGTTGAAAGTAATAAAACCATTCATTTGGTCGGTAACCGTGACGGTAGATTTCCCATAAATTGAATTTTTGAACAACAGCCCACAATGTACCGGTAACATAAGAGGCCCCAAATACAACAAGCATCAACACCCATGGCGAGGCATTCCAGACTTTACGATACATATAACGCAAAGGTACTGTCATTAAACAGCCTGCGTAAGCGTTTAATACAATAACAAATACGTAAATATCACGCATTTCAAAGACTTTAGAGCCGATATAATTAACTAACGCATACCCTATCCAGCCTGCAATTTGCAGCACCCAGAAAAAGCGTTGTCGATTATCAACTAATGATTGCCAATTCAAAATATCAGATTACCTTTCATAATTATTTTTATTATACCGATAGTCACGAGAACAAAGCACTGCCGCCTATCTTAATTTTTAATAGCCTTACCGCATTCTGCAGATATAAAAAAAGCGAAGACGATCCCGCCTTCGCTTTTCCTAAGCTTGATTTTTAAGCTAATTTATCTGATGCCACTTTATAATGTGGATCTTCAATGACATTTACTTCAACTAAATCACGTGCTTTATGCAATAACTGAATACAGTCTGGGCTTAAGTGACGCAAGTGTAATTGTTTGCCTGCTTTAGCATATTTATCAGCTAGGCTATCAATTGCTTCAATTGCGCTGTGATCAGCGACACGGCTGTGTTTAAATTCAATGATCACATCTTCTGGGTCATTTTTAACATCAAATAACTCAGCAAAATTCTTAACCGAGCCAAAGAATAATGGGCCATGAAGCTCATACACTTTAGAGCCCTGCTCATCAATGTAGTTACTCGTGTAAATGTGTTTAGCATGTTGCCAAGCAAAAACCAGTGCAGACACAATCACACCTACACATACCGCAATTGCAAGGTCTGTCGCTACTGTAACACCTGAAACAAGTACAATAACAAACGCGTCCGATTTTGGTACACGCTTCATCATCTTAAAGCTTGCCCATTCAAAGGTGCCCAATACAACCATGAACATAACACCCACTAGCGCTGCCAGTGGGATCATTTCAATGTACCCTGCTGCAAAAATAATGAACACAAGCAGCATTAGCGCAGCAGTGATACCCGATAAGCGTGAACGACCACCCGAGTTAATATTGATCATAGATTGACCAATCATCGCACAACCACCCATTGCCCCAAAGAAACCACAGGTAATGTTTGCAGCACCTTGACCAATACACTCTTTATTACTTTGACCGCGGGTTTCGGTAATTTCATCAATTAAGGTCAGCGTTAATAACGACTCAATTAAGCCAATCGCCGCTAAAATTAATGCATATGGAAAAATGATTTTAAACGTTTCTAAGTTAAACGGGACCATTGGAATATGGAATTCAGGTAAGCCACCGGCAATGGTTGCCTGCTCATTACCAGTCATACCTTTTAAGAAATCAAGTACAGTGCGCGCTTCTAAATCAAAGCCAATCACGATTGCAGTCACGGTAACAATCGCCACTAACGATGAAGGCACGGCTGTGGTTAACTTAGGTAAAAAATGAATAATGGCCATGGTTAAAGCCACTAAACCAAGCATGATGTAAAGAGCTTGTCCTTCCATCCACTGTTGACCACCCATGCCATCAGGCACTTTGAACTGACCGAGTTGCGCTAAGAAAATAACAATCGCAAGACCATTAACAAAACCCAGCATAACTGGGTGAGGTACCATTCGGATAAACTTACCCAGCTTAAAAATGCCAGCAAGTATTTGCAGTATCCCCATCAGCAAGACGGTTGCAAATAAATACTCTACGCCATGATCTAATACTAAACTTACCATCACAACGGCTAGTGCACCTGTAGCACCAGAAATCATACCTGGACGACCACCAAAAATAGCCGTGATTAAACCAACAATAAATGCGGCATATAAACCAACCAAAGGCTCAACATTAGCAACAAAAGCAAACGCGACTGCTTCTGGTACCAAGGCTAACGCAACGGTCAGGCCTGATAATATATCGTTTTTAGCAGAGCTTGGCGCTTTGCTGAGTAAGTTAAACATTAAAATCCTCTTTGTAATGAGTGCATTTCGGCAAGGCGCAGAATTCTAGCAAAATCCGCAAAAGTTAACAATTATTAACAACAAAACGGCTAGTACCGAAAAGCACTAACCGTTTTTGAAAAAATAAAACGTAGTAGAAAAAGATTAAAGAGGTAAAGACGTACTACGCTTAACGCAAGTCATTGTTACGTTCGAGTGAACCTCTTGAACAAATTCAAGGTTTAGTAGGTTATCACGGACAAATTGCTCGTAGCCCTCAATACCTTTAGAGATAATACGAAGCATAAAGTCCATCGTACCCGCCATGCTGTAACACTCAGTCACTTCATCATAGCTCATGATCAAACGCTCAAATTCAGCGAGGTTTGTTCTGCCGTGATTAGATAAGCGAACATGGGCATAAACCAACATATCAAAGCCAAGCTTTTTCTCATCAAGCAAAGCAACTTTACCTTTGATATAGCCATCTTGCTCAAGCTTAGCGATACGACGCCAACATGGAGATTGAGATAAACCAACTTTATCGGCAATTTCTGCCGTAGATAAGCTAGCATCCTGCTGTAATAATGCCAAAATTTGGCGATCTACTTGGTTCAGAGACATTTTATTTCTTTTTCTGTAAAAATACTGGTTAAATTATATAACTGATTTAAAAATCAGTCTGCCTATTTTCTACTATTTATGCAAAAAAATTGCAATTTTATACAGATCCACTTAATCAAATAACTAGCTGTTTGTGCGAGTTGGCATTAACCAAATCGACCACTAATAAATGGATTTGTTCTTCGCTCGTGCCCTACGGTGGTATTCGGACCGTGGCCTGGCAAAATAGCAACGTTATCTGAGAAAGATAAAATCTCAGACTTAATTGATTTGAGTAATTGCGCACTATCCCCTTTTGGAAAATCAGTACGACCAACAGAGCCTTGAAAAATCACATCTCCCACAATCAGCTGTTCTGAATCTTGATGATAAAAAACAACGTGACCAGGTGTATGCCCTGGGCAATGACGTACGACTAATACAAGTTCACCTACTGTGATAGTGTCGCCATGAGCTAACCATTTGGTTGGATAAAATGGCGCGATGGCTGCAAAACCAAACATTTGTGCTTGCATTGGCAAAGCGTCAAACCAAAATTTATCGTCTAGATGTGGGCCTATGATATCGACGCTGAAGTGATCTGCGAGTTGCTTTGCAGCACCCACATGGTCTAAGTGACCATGGGTCAAGTAAATTGCCTCTAACTCACAATTTAACGCAGCTAGTTCCGCTTGCAGCTTCTCTGCATCACCACCTGGGTCTACCAGTGCAGCTTTATTCGTTTGCTCACAAATGATAATGCGGCAATTTTGCGCAAAGCCAGTAACAGGAACAGCGACTACCTTCATGTTATTGTCCTTTTTGTAACTGCTCAAACGCCATTAAAATTGGGTATTTTAAATAGCCTTGATCATAAAACGGTGTACGCTCATAAAGCCAATGCAAACGTGCATCTGCATCTTTTGCAAAGTTTTTATCTTCACGAATTTTTTTATCGAATTCTAAAGCCAATGCTGGTTTTTCTTTAAGCATTTGGCGTGCGTACGGCATTAATGCGTAATTCTCAACGTATTCAGTGCGCTGAAAAATAGTATTAAACTCACCCCAAGCAAAGAATGAATCAGGCGCTTCTGGGTGTAATAAATGCGTAGCTAGTTCAGAGTATGGCTGATCGGTTGAAACCTTGTACCAACCCGTCATATCAACATTTTCAACAGTGTTGTATTCAAATGTTGCCTCTACACGAAAGCGCCCTTCAAAAGGAGCCTTTGCAAATGCATAATCCGCAACGCTTGCTTGGGTTAATGGCTCAGAAACAGTTTCATTGAGTGTCGTTACTTCTATGCCATGTAATTTAAGTTTACTAACCAATTGGCTGTACGCAGGCGGAATATAAAATGCGGTTGGCACATTTACGGTCTTTTTAACGTCTTTTTGCCAGTAAATAGGCAAGGCGCCATAGTTTTTAGCTTCACCTAAATATTTAACTTCAGGCTGCCCTGACAATGCGCTTTCAGTTCTTGAATAAGCGATACCTTTAAATTCGATGGTATCTGGTTCTTTTGCATAACCACGTTCAACGACTAACTGCGTTGGTTTGAAATCGAGCTCTTTTTTAACTGCATCATTCAGTGCTTTTTCGTTTACAGCTAAGGCGTCAATTGCGCCATCGATAAACACATACGTACCTAAAACACGCTGTTTATACGGTTTTAATGAATGGTTTTCAACCAAAATAGTTGGTAATGAACGTAAATCCCCCCAACCATTCGAGAAACGAGGTGTTGCAACCCAACCTGCTAAGCCTTTTTTAAACTCGCGCTTGTCCATTACAAACACCAGTGGACCTGGAATATGCCCAGCTTTTTCTAATTTTGCATCAATAACAGGTTTAAATAAGTTATCAAGCGCCTCTGAGACGCTCGGTGACTCACTAGAAAAAACAGGATTATAGCCGTAGGTCACGTCATACTGATAATCAGCGCCATCAGTTACATGGACATCCACGTATAAATCTGGCTTAAATTGATTAATCACTTGCATCACACCGCGTACTTCAGGTGTATCAAGCTTAGTGTAATCACGATTCAAATTTAAATTTAAACCATTCGTTCTAAAACCCATTTCTACTGGGCCACGCTGATTAATACGGTTATATTGGCTACTACGCTCGTGACCATCAACGTTTAGAATAGGAATAAACAGAATATTGACTTTACTCAGAATATCGCGGCGTTTACCTGTAGCAATATCGCGTAGCAGCATAAACATGGCATCTTTGCCATCTATTTCACCGCTGTGAATACCTGCTTGAATGAAGATAGTTGGTTTAGTATCTGCAACAAGTTGTTTTGCATCAAATAAACCTTGTTCATTCGCCACTAACATCTTAACCGCACGACCCGCACTGCTAGTTGCAATAGTCGTGACTTTGAATTGCGTTGGGTTTGCTGCAACAAGGCGGTCTACAAACGCCATTGTGTCTGTGTAGTTCGGCGATAATGTGCCATTGCTTAACTCAAAATCAGTGGTCAATGGTCCTTTTTCTTGCATTAAAGACACACTGTCGCCTTGCCATGGCAACAATGGGGGTAAGTGGCTGTCTAAAGTTACTGCAGCAGATAAAAACACTAAACTCGCAAACATATCACTCTCAAGTGCGGTACTTATTCTATTGGGGAAATTATAACAACTAATCTGAATGGATTGCGTAAACTGCGGTGATTCAACAAAAAAATGGAGCAAACGACATACGCTATGCAAAATCGTTGTTATTTATGAATTTTATTTAAGATCAAAAAAAGGAGCACTAGGCTCCTTTTTAAACTTTATGAAAAGCGAAATTAAGCCGCTAGGCCTTCTTTTGCTTTTGCAACAAGCGCTGCGAATGCAACTTGGTCGTAAACAGCGATATCTGCAAGGATCTTACGATCGATTTCTACAGAAGTCTTTTTAAGACCATTGATAAAACGGCTGTATGAAAGACCGTTTTGACGAGCTGCTGCATTGATACGTGCAATCCAAAGTTGACGGAAAGTACGTTTCTTAGCACGACGGTCACGGTAAGCGTATTGACCCGCTTTAGTAACTGCCTGGAAAGCTACGCGGTAAACACGTGAACGTGCTCCGTAGTAACCTTTAGCTTGTTTTAAAACTTTTTTGTGACGTGCACGTGCGATAACACCGCGTTTAACTCTTGCCATTTCTGAAGACTCCTATTAAGCGAATGGTAACATACGTGAAACTAGACCATGGTCATTCTTATGAACCATCATCTTAGGACGTAAGTGTAATTTACGCTTAGAAGTTTTCTTAGTCAGAATGTGACGAAGATGCGCTTGTTTACGCTTGAAACCGCCAGAAGCAGTTTTCTTGAAACGCTTAGCCGCGCCTCTGTGAGTTTTTAGCTTATAAGCCATTGCAATAACTCCAAATGTATTGCTTAAAAATTAGCAAGCAGGCGAGAGATATTAAAATAGCTCTACTTTTAAGGCCTAACTTACTGCCATAATCCGGTGAAGGCCCACTACAAAAGCAGTGCAACCTTACTTAAACCGGTTATTTCAGGTGAACAGTAAACTGTTACTTGCAGACCTGAAATAAAATCGGTGCGTAATATACCCTGTTTATTGCTTTTTAGCAATAGGTGCCATCATCATAACCATCTGGCGACCTTCAACACGATTTGGGAACGACTCAACTTGTGATACATCTTCCAAATCGGCTTTAACACGGTTTAATAATTCGATACCAATTTCTTGGTGAGCCATCTCACGACCACGGAAACGGATAGTAATTTTAGCTTTGTCACCCGCTTCTAAGAACTTGCGCAAGCTGCGAAGTTTAACTTGGTAGTCACCTTCGTCAGTACCAGGACGGAATTTGATTTCTTTAACCTGGATCTGCTTTTGCTTTTTCTTTTGTTCTTTTAGTTCTTTGCTTTTCTCAAAGATGAACTTACCGTAGTCCATAACCTTACAAACAGGTGGCTCAGCATTAGGACTGATTTCTACAAGATCTACACCCGCATCATCAGCGATAGCTTGCGCCTCTTTTAATGACACGATACCAGCTTGCTCGCCGTCGATGCCAATTAAACGAACTTCTTTAGCTGTAATATCTTCGTTGATACGATTTTTTTGAGCTGTTTGTTGCCCTTTCTTGCCGCCTCTAATGGTACGATCCTCCAAGAATATAAAATAAAAAGCGTGTAGTTGGCTGTTTGTTTGCCCTACACGCTCATGCTTTATTGTCGATTTTTAATTTCTTCGCTTAATTTTGCAATGAAATCATCAACACTAAATTTGCCTAGGTCTTCACCTGTGCGAGTGCGTACTGCCACTTCTTGTTGTTCAACTTCTTTATCGCCAACAACAAGTAAGTATGGAATACGTTTTAACGTATGTTCACGGATTTTAAAGCCAATCTTCTCATTTCTCAAGTCAGCAGCGGCTCTAATTCCAAGTTTATTTAATTTTTGTACAATTTCTTGCACATAATCTGCTTGTTTATCCGTGATGTTCATGATCACTACTTGCTTTGGAGCAAGCCATGTTGGGAACAAACCAGCATACTCTTCGGTTAAAATACCGATGAAACGCTCGATTGAACCTAAAATAGCACGGTGGATCATAACCGGTGTACGACGCTCGTTGTTTTCAGCAACATAAGTTGCACCTAAACGACCTGGTAATGCAAAGTCAAGCTGTACAGTACCACATTGCCATGCACGGTCTAAACAGTCATACAGTGTGAACTCAATCTTCGGACCGTAGAACGCACCTTCACCTGGTAGGTAATCAAACTCAATGTCGTTTGCTTTTAATGCTTCTGCAAGTGCAAGCTCAGCTTTATCCCACATTTCGTCTTCACCGATACGCTTTTCAGGACGAGTAGAAAGTTTTACAACGATTTTCTCAAAGCCAAACGTTTCGTATGTGTCGTAAACCATTTTGATACATGACGATACTTCATCCATGATTTGCTCTTCAGTACAGAAGATATGCGCATCATCTTGGGTAAAGCCACGAACACGCATTAGGCCGTGTAAGGCACCTGATGGTTCGTTACGGTGACAACAACCAAACTCAGCCATACGTAAAGGTAGATCACGGTATGATTTTAAACCTTGGTTAAAGATTTGTACGTGGCCTGGGCAGTTCATTGGTTTAATTGCGTACTCACGCTTTTCAGACTCAGTTGTGAACATCGCATCTGCGTATTTGTCCCAGTGACCTGATTTTTCCCACAACGCACGGTCCATCATTAATGGGCCTTTTACTTCTTCGTAATCATACTCGCGTAATTTTTCACGAACGAAGTCTTCTAGCTCACGGTAAATGCTCCAACCATCATTGTGCCAAAACACCATGCCTGGTGCTTCTTCTTGCCAATGCCATAAATCAAGCGCCTTACCAATACGACGGTGATCACGTTTCTCAGCTTCTTCTAAACGTTTTAAATACGCTTTAAGTTGCTTTTTATCTGCCCATGCTGTGCCGTAGATACGTTGCAGCATTTTGTTTTCTGAATCACCACGCCAATAAGCACCTGCCACTTTCATAATTTTAAAGTGTTGGCAGAATTTCATGTTTGGTACGTGTGGACCACGACACATGTCGATGTATTCTTCGTGGTGATATAAACCTGGACGATCATCTTTTGCGATGTTTTCGTCTAGAATTTCCATTTTATATGTTTCACCGCGTGCTTCAAAAGTATCACGCGCTTCTTGCCAGCTTACGGTCTTTTTAACAACGTCGTAGTTTGTTTTAGCAAGTTCAAGCATACGCTTTTCGATTGCATCTAAATCGTCTTGGCTTAAAGAGTGATCCATATCGATGTCGTAATAAAAACCGTTATCGATGGTCGGACCGATTGCCATTTTTGCTTCAGGGAAAAGTTGCTTAACCGCATGGCCGATAAGGTGCGCACAAGAGTGACGGATGATCTCTAAACCATCATCATCTTTTGCTGTGATAATTTCTAAACGCGCATCTTCGGTAATTAAGTCACATGCATCAACACGGGTGCCATTTACACGGCCTGCAATAGTTGCTTTGGCAAGACCTGGACCGATATCATTTGCTACATCATATGTGCTTACTGGGTTTTCAAAACTACGCTGACTGCCGTCAGGGAGGGTAATAACTGGCATTATAAATCCTTATACAGTGGTGATGCCTACAATGCACCACATGTAATATTTTTAAATTAATTTTAAGTAACTCTGCAACGCTTTTACGAATAAGCATTGCTAATTAAGCTTGTATTTACTGAGTCTTCGCAAATACAAGCAGCTATTGTCGCCGCTCACGTACTCAAATACAAGTAATAAGAAGACTAAATTGACAATTAGTTAACTCATTTCATACTTAATGAGTTAGTACTTTTAGGGTGATCAAAATGCCACACACGCGTACGTTTAAATTTGCGACGTTTAATTTATTAAATTATACCGCGCCCCCCTACTCCTTTTATCAGCTACATGAACGATACAACAATACACAATGGCTGCAAAAACAATTGTTTGTAGCTAATTTCTTAAATGAGGCAAACCCTGATGTGGTGGCGTTTCAAGAAGTGTTTAGTCAGCATGCTCTAGAAGTGCAATGCAAAGAAGCAGGCTACGATTATTTTAAAACCGTAGATAGCCCGTCCCATGATAGCCTTTATCCGCAAGTGTTATTCAATCCTGTGGTTGCCATTGCCAGTAAATACCCGTTTAAATCTGCCGATGCATTGACACCATGCCCTGAATTACTTGAGTATTTAAATAATCAGAATGAGTTCAAATTTAACCGCACGCCGATTAAATGCTTAATTGATTTACCTGATTTTGGTGAAGTATGCTTTTATGTGGTTCATTTTAAATCACAGCGCGTCCAGTCAATGGCGCATATACTTAATATCCATAACCTTGAAGATCCACTTTTGCAGTTGCTACATCAAACGGTGGGTACCATGCAGTCTCAAATCTCGCGCTCATTAGAAGCATCCATTGTTTATTATGATGCCCTTAAAACCCAACGCGAAAAGCAATGTGCAACACTTGTTATGGGGGATTTTAATGATGTACTCACCAGCCCAACTTTATCGTTTATGACTCAAGGGTTTCACCCAACTCGCTGCGAACCTTGCATAGAACATAACGAACCCGTTGTAGGTTTAACCGACAGCTATGAGTTTAGCCGCTCATTTTATGAGAATAAATCAAAGCCCTTTAGTCATTATTATCAATCAAAAGGGAATGTACTTGATTACATTCTCGCCTCTGCACATTTTAATCCTGACTGCCAAGTTTCGAAGGTTAAAGCGCTCGATTATGAAAGTTATGATAGGCATATATCACCAAGCATCCTTAGTGAAGATATTAGCGTAAGTGACCACAGTGCTATCGCTATTAAAATTCATTTTTAAAGCACCTGTTTTTCATAACGTTACTTGCTATAATTGCGCAAATTAAGTTATTTAGAGAAAGACCATGAGAACATGTGGTGTAGAAATTACAGGTAGCGACGTACTACTGTGCATTTTAACCAAAGACAATGACGTATTTGATATCCGTGATGTTAGACAAACACGTTTTACCTTAGGTAACGGTAATGACACAGAAGTAATGCGTAAATTCCAATTTGATTTCAAAAAGTTAATGGAAGATTATCAAATTGACTCTGTGGCAATCAAAGAGCGTCAAGCTAAAGGTAAATTCGCTGGTAGCGCAAAAGGTTTCAAAATGGAAACGGCTATTCAGTTAATTGAGCGCTTAGATGTACAAATTTTATCGGCAACTGAAATCAAAGAGCAGCTTAAACGCAACCCTGTGCCTATCGACTTTGAAGATACAGGCCTGAAAAAGTTCCAAGAAAACGCATTCATAAGTGCTTACGTGTACATCATGCGTAAAACTTATAAGCAAGATGAGCCAAAAGCTTAATTGCTAATTTAGTATCAAAAAGAACGTGCTACGGCACGTTTTTTTATATCCAAAACCCATTCTTTATTCTGCTTTGTTTAAATCACACTCTGTACATTAGTCTTATAAAGCTTTTCTTTGTCGACAATCTGTGTTTAGTTAATCAGGTACGCATGTTTTGAAATTATCTTAAATGATAGTTTCAATTCTTTTGCATCAAGTCCATGACAACACATTAACCGGACACGGAGAACATAATGCAGATAACGAACACACACAGTAATGCGCTTCCACTTTCTCAAAGCTATTATCAAGGCCGCACAGACATTCCTTTAATTAAAAAAACTATTGGCCAATACTTAGATGATATTGTCGACAATCACCCTAATCACCCCGCGATTGTTGTTCATCATCAACAGATCCGTTTAACTTATAAACAATATCAGCAACAGATTAATCAATTAGCAATGGGGTTATTATCGCTTGGCGTAAAACCTGGCGACCGGGTTGGTATTTGGTCTCCTAACAATATTGAATGGTGCTTAACCCAATTTGCTACAGCCAAGATTGGTGCAATTATGGTGTGCATCAACCCTGCATACCGACCAAGCGAATTAAAATACGCACTCAATAGTGTTGAGTGTTCAACACTTATCACAGCAAGTGAATTTAAAGCCAGTAATTATATAAGCATGCTCAATGAGCTTGCACCGGAACTTAAAGATTCACAAGCAGGTGAATTAAATTTAAACGCCCTGCCACATCTAAAAAATATAATTCGTATTGGTGATGAGCCTGCTACTGGCATGTTTAGCTTCAGCGATATCATGCAGCGCGCAACAGATGCCCATAAGCTAGAGCTTGATGCAATAGCTGCTACTTTAAGCTGTGACCAAGATATCAATATTCAATTTACTTCTGGTACTACGGGTAATCCAAAAGGAGCGACCTTATCGCATAAAAACATCCTCAATAACGGATTTTTGATGGCCCAAGCGATGAAGCTGACACATGAGGATAAACTCTGTATACCGGTACCGCTATATCACTGCTTTGGTATGGTGCTTGGCAATTTAGTATGTATAAGTAAAGGCGCCACCGCAGTTTTTCCGGGTGATTCATTCGACCCTAAAACAACCCTAGAAGTTGTTGAAAAGGAACGCTGTACAGGCCTGCATGGTGTTCCAACGATGTTTATCGCCGAGTTAGAGCTTAAAGATTTTGCAAACTATGACTTATCTAGCCTACGAACAGGCGTAATGGCCGGCTCAACCTGCCCTGAGCAAGTTATGCGTAAAGTTCACTCATTAATGCATATGAAAGAGGTTGTTATTGGTTATGGTCAAACTGAATGTAGCCCTATCAATAATGTAACCGAAACCGACTCACCACTCGAGAAACAAGTCACCACAGTGGGCCGTGCATTAGCTCATACTGAAGTTAAAATTATTGACGAGCTAGGTGATGTTCAAAAAGTTGGCTTACCCGGGGAAGTATGTAGCCGTGGCGCTGGAATTATGCGCTGCTATTGGAATGATGAAGAAAAAACGAAAGCAACAATAGATCAAGACGGTTGGTTACACTCAGGAGACTTAGGTGTGATGGACGAAGATGGCTTTGTTGCTATCGTAGGCCGAATAAAAGACATGATCATCCGCGGCGGTGAAAACATCTACCCTAGAGAAATAGAAGAAGTACTTTATACCTACCCCGGTATTCAAGATGCGGCCATTTTTGGTATAAGTGATGAAAAATACGGCGAAGAAGTATGTGCCTGGATCCAACCTAAAGATGATGCGGTACTTGATGAAAATGCCATTCGTGATTTCTTAAAAGATAAACTAGCCTACTTCAAAGTTCCAAAGCACATACGCTTTGTTGAAGAATACCCAATGACAGTAACAGGCAAACTTCAAAAATTTAAAATGCGCGAACAAATGCAAGAACTCCTAAGCGAAAAAGCCTTTTCGTAATCATTTGCTTGCAAAATATAACCTAATTTAAAAAGCTCAGCCCCGCCTGAGCTTTTTAATTTATTAAGAAATTTATTAAGACACCCACATTATGAATAGAAAATAATTTAGACACCCAATTTTAAATTTCTCACTTTTCAAAATTATGACTAAACTTATATTGTTCAACTCATGGAGGAGAAGAGCATGGCAACCCCACGTAGAAACTTAATTAGCGTTTCAAACACCCCCTACTATCACTGTATTTCACGCTGTGTTCGTCGCGCTTATTTGTGCGGACTAGATCCACTAACTGGACGTTCATATGAACACCGGCGCGATTGGGTTGAAAACAAACTTCTTCAACTTGGCAGGATATTTTGTATTGATATTTGCGCCTACGCCGTTATGAGTAACCACACGCATTTGGTCCTTCACATCGATATAGCAAAAGCAAAGCGTTTGAATAATAGAGCGATTCTGATTAGGTGGCATAAGGTATTTAAAAGTACATTCTTATGTCAACGATTCTTAAATGGCGAATTACTAACACAAGCCGAACTCGTTGCGGTTAATGCCAGAGTTAATTTATATCGAGAACGACTCAGCAGTATTAGTTGGTTTATGCGTGTGCTTAATGAGAGCATTGCACGAAAAGCGAATCTAGAAGATGGATGCAAAGGGCGGTTTTGGGAAGGTCGCTTTAAATCACAAGCTTTACTTGATGAAGCTGCACTTGCCGCTTGCCTTGCGTATGTTGACCTAAACCCTGTAAGAGCAAAAGTGGCTGATTTACCCGAAGATTCTGACTACACCAGTATTAAATCTAGAATTAATGCAGCACAAAATAATAAACAACCAAAATCACTAATGCGCTTCGCCGATAAACCACGCAAACACATGCCTAAGGGACTGCCATTTGAGCTTGAAACATACCTAAAACTTGTAGATTGTACTGGGCGCTCAATACGAGAAAATAAGCCAGGCAAAATTTCGGAAAATTCGTTACCAATACTTGAAAGATTAAACATCTGTACTGAAAACTGGCTCACACTCACCACTTCCTTTACCCGCTCGTTTAAAAATACAGCGGGTAAAGAGCAAGCTATAACTACTTATTCAAATCGCATGAAACGAAAGAGAAGAAGCTCAATAACTAATAGCCAAGCTTTATTTTGTTGAATTTAGAGCACTTGAACTACTTTTTACTCTATTTTTTATAAATAGAAAATGTCTATCTTCTGAAAATAACTTTATCTAAAACTAAATTACCAACTCTTAAATCTGGATAATGTAAAAGAACTAAACATCATTTAAATACAAAATTAGCTCAACCAAAAGCTGTGACTATTTACTTTTTACATATTAAAAGTGGGTGTCTTTTTTAAAAAATGGATGTCTATTTAACTTTAATTCCGAAAAGTTACACAACTCCTTGCTTTAACATTGCATCCGCAACTCGTTCGAAACCTGCTATATTCGCACCAAGCACCAAGCCATGTTCATTCGAGTACTTCTTAGCTGTCGTTGAAATAGTTTCAAAAATAGATTTCATAACTTGTTGAAGTTTTTCATCAACTTGTTCAGGGCGCCACTTTTGCATGCTTGAGTTTTGAGCCATTTCAAATTGGCTCGTTGCAACACCACCTGCATTTGCAGCCTTGCTTGGCCCTAAAAAGACATTGTGCTCTTTAAATACTTTTAGCGCATCAGCTGTGGTTGGCATATTTGCGCCTTCACATACAACAGAGCAGCCATTTTCAACCAATGATTCTGCATCTTTTTTAGTAATTTCATTTTGTGTCGCACAAGGAAGAGCAATATCTGCTTCATATCGCCATACTTGGTGTCCATCGCTAGGGTATTGGTTTACGGGTGTAAACTCGGCATTTTTATGCTCATTCAAATAATCCCTAAGCTCAGCGCCACGCTCATTTTTTAAGTGTTTAACAAGAGCTACATCAAGTCCGTCTTTACAATATAAGGTTCCTTTTGAATCACTACAGCTAAGAATAACAGCATCGTATTGGTCAAGCTTTTCCATCAAATACAATGCTACATTTCCAGCACCAGAAACTAAGCATCGCTTACCCCTCAATGAATCACTTTTAGCGTCTAACATAGCATTCAAAAAATACGCAACACCATAGCCAGTAGCTTCAGTTCTCAGTGAAGACCCTCCCATAATCTCAGGCTTACCAGTTAGTACCCCCTGAAATTGATTAGTAATCCGTTTGTATTGACCAAATAAATAACCAATTTCTCTCGCCCCAACGCCAATATCTCCTGCAGGTACATCTGTGTTAGCACCTATGTGACGATAAAGTTCAGTCATATATGACTGACAAAAACGCATAATTTCATTGTCGCTTTTTCCTTTGGGATTAAAGTCAGCACCGCCTTTAGCGCCTCCCAATGGCAAGCCGGTAAGTGCATTCTTTAAAATTTGCTCAAAGCCTAAAAACTTAACCACACTTTGATTGACACTCGGATGGAACCTCAAGCCCCCCTTATAAGGGCCTAATGTTGAGCTAAATTCAATTCTAAAACCACGGTTAACTTGCACTAAACCATTGTCATCAAGCCAGGGTACTCTAAAAATAATTTGTCTTTCAGGTTCTACTAATCGCTCAAGAATTGCTTGCTGTTGATAAACGCTATTACCTTCAACTAGCTGACTAATTGATGAAAGTACTTCTTCAACAGCTTGATAAAACTCAGGCTCATTTGAATTAGACTCTTTTACTGATTGCAGTATCTGTTGAACATATTGCATAACAAAATCCTCTTTCAAGCTGTTGAAAATATTAACTCTATTAAAATTAAACTGAATAAATCATAAAATCGATCACTCATGTTTAACGAATAGTGAACACTGCTGATTGCCCTTCTTCATGCTGCCAATGAAAACGAAGTGGCTCATTTTGAGAATCATAAAACCAAACTTCTGCCACCAGCTCTAATGCACTATTTGCAAGCATCACAGTCGAGGTTAACTTGCTTTGCTTTAAAGGTGCGCGCAATAAGCATTGGTTGTAATCTGCTTTATTATCATCATCTTTTAAGCAGATATTTAAGTAGGCTCTGCTATCACCCATATTCAAATCTACATCTACACTCAGCTCAATTTTGCTACTTAAATCAAATTCAGGAGCAATTGTTAAGTCGACCATTGTCACAGGATCTGTACTCGTCTCTGGAGGTGTTGTTTCTGGTGGCGGAGTACTTGTGGTGGGTGTCTGCGTAACCGTTGTACTTTCCGCCTTGGTTGAAGTACTACCTTCTCCACCGCCACCACACGCCGATAACATTAAGCTAATGATTACTAAAGTATAATGTTTCATGATTATTCTCCTCGTAAAATAACATTTGCAAGTTTTGCATTATTAAACCAAAGAGGCTTATCTCGTCCTGCTGATTCAGCAAATGCTCTAAAGTCACCATACGCATGTGTTATATCAACACTCTCTTTTGGGTGCGCCCATGCGCTACCAATCTCCATTGCCCAAGGTAGGCCTGTTTCTGTTTGGAAATAATAACTTTGAGCACTATTACTCGCATCATCAGAGCCATTGATTGAAAATAATTGTGCATTGAATTTTTCGGTTGGTTGTTGATTCTTAATATGAACTTCCCAACCGCGTGGGTTTTGTCCAACTAAAAACTCACCATGGTAGTGATCTTGAGCCGCAAAAATAAATGGATCTAAAGTATATTTAGGGGCTTCTATTGTTGTTACTCCACTTTGAAGTGAAACAGTTAAACTAAACGAAACTTTGCTGTTGGTATCACAGCCTGTTTCAGTTCTAAAGTAACTACAGCTTGATTGCTTATCTGTAAAATCCCATGTATCTGGCATGATAATAAAAATAGCATCCTCAACCCCTTGCTCTAAAATAGAATGTGATTGTGTTTCGCCATCTATAGTTAAATTAATTGAACTTGTATCAATCTGATTTCTTAATATTCGCTTATCAGCACCATCGGCTATCGTTTGGTACAAGCGTACTGCAAAGCCATTATGAAAATCAGCACCAATGCCAACTAATTCCCCTTCAATCTTGTAGCCCATGGCCTGGCCTTCTTTATCAATCAATGTAGTACGATAATTTACAACTAAATCGTTAAAGTCATAGTCACCAGCGAAAGGCCATTGATCTTCATAGGCAAGGGTTACCCAACCATTCTCACTTGGGTATACCAAACTGCCATAAGTGGTTACCGGATAGTCCTCCACTTCGCCGCCTGTTACCCCACCACTTGCGGTAATTGGGTTAGCTTCGCTGCCATCTGTGACACGAAAACGTGCCCATGTTGCTCCCATCACAGCATCACTCGGTACATCAACCAGCACACTGTTATCACCTTGATTTAAGCGATACTTGCTCACTGTGATTTCATCTGGATCAAACTGGAAATTTTGATCCCAATCGAACCAAGCATATAAATACCCATTATCATTAGGTGCGGTCACTATTACCTGGCTGGTAGAGCCTGCAACAAAATCAGTAACAAATCTCACACCATCATCTGAACTATCGACCGGTGAAGCCTGTAAATCAGCAGGTGTGTTAATATTTTCGCCATCAACAACGGCTCCTAAATAAACTAAATTTGATTGGTCTTCATTAGGGTCAAACAAATGGCGGGCACCACTATGAGCAAGTGCTGTTTTATATGGCATGGGTGCATCACCAAAGTCGATAGAATTATCAGTTACTTTTACTTCAGCAATAGCACAGCGTGCACCATCATTTTGATTCGATGTTGGCCCTAAGGTAAACACTGAAGCAGTAGGCGTATAACCCATTACAGGGCTGGTGCTCAAATCTACTTTATGGATTTTACCGCTGCGGTTATTACTAAAATAAAACTGGCCTTGTACATCAAAATAGCCTGCACCATTAGCACCGGTATCACCTGCTATGTCGAGGTTAGCGACAAAAGTGGGTGTCTGGTTATCTAAATTTATTTCATAGAGGTCGCCGTTTGACTCAACCGCATACAAAAGATTGCTGTGTGGATGAAAAGCAAAATCATAAATAGCTAAATTCCAGTTCGCTGAGCCTGCAACTAATTGTGCCTGATACTCGTCGGCCTCTTCAGTTAAATCAATGCCATATAAACCAAATTTAGGGTGGTATAAATAGTAAATCGCCTGATTAGTTTCACTATTTACATGAATATCACCAACATAAAAATTGGTATCTGGCAGGCCATTTACAGTCAAACGTTGTAAAACATAATCGTCACCAATACGCACAACACTTTTTGGTGCTTGTTTACTAAAGCCATACATATATTGGTCTTGATAATTAAAGCCAACCGCATTAACGCTGTCGTTATTCGTTTCTGTTGAAAAATCCATTGACGCTGCAAGCACGGTGGTTTTGGCTGATACCAGGTCAACGCCATACATTTGCGCAGGCGAACCTTGAATTAAAAATGCCTTACTTGGGCACTGTTCAAATGGTGCTGCACTTACGAAGCCAGTTGCAAGTGCGGTTATTAGGTAAGCGGGTATGTTACTTTTCATAATTACACTCTCCTGTGGATGTGTTATTACTCAAAGCAGTAACCATTCCAAAATACAACTCATTCTAAAACAAGACGTTATGAACAATTGGGCTGAGTATTTGCAAGATGCAAGAGGCATAGTTGCATAATGCAATTCTTTTTAGCTATAAAAGCAAATCATTCCCACTTAAAAGAATGACATGCTAGACTAGTTAGGAATAAAAATAATAATAAACCCCACTATGAAACTTAAAGCCTCTGTAATTCTGTACTTTGCCTTATCAATGAACAGTGCTTTTGCATCAACACTGCAACACAACATTGATGAAGCCAGAACAATCAGTGACTACCAAAAACGATATGACTATTTAAAAGCCATCGATAAAAAGCTTATTGAGTCCGCCAGCCTTGCAGAACAAGTCAGTTTTAACGTTAGATTAATTCACGTTCACATACACCTCGGCCAATTTCAACAAGCGCAAACTATCATTGATGAACTTGAAGCAAGCCCTAAATACAAAAGCGACGCCCCCATTTACAGCGAGTTATATCTTGCAAAAGCCCGCCTCGCCTACAGAGAAGGTGACTTAGTATCTGCAATCAATTTATCGCAACAAAATGTCGCCCTGTTTCAGCGTTTACAACTTATCGATTATGAAATTGATGCCGTGGCGAGCCTTGTCAGTGCTTATCATAATGCAGGCGAGTATCAAGCAGCCTTGAACTTGCTTGAGGTTTATATACACGACAAAAATCGTGAATTAACTTTAAAACAAAAAGAAATGCTCTACCATGGTTATTCGCGTAATCTTGAGCAGTTAGACCGGTTTACGCTTGCTCTAGAATATAAGCTAAAACGCCGTGAAGTTATTCAGCAGATGTCACCGTCCATCTCATTACAAGCAGGCATAAGTTATTCAATTGCCCAAAGTTATTTAGATTTAGAACAATACGAAAAAGCAAAGAGCGAATTTATTATAGCCCTTAGTTTTGATAGGCAAACGGGTTCACTTTCTGATATCGGACATAGTTTAGTTAAACTATCCCAATGCGAATATGGGCTAAAAAACTACAATGCAGCACTTGAATACGCACAAGAGGCTCAACAGGTGTTCGCAAGTTATAACAGCACACGAAATACTGCCTGGGCAAACCATAATATTGCGATAAATTTGCTCGAAGTCGATAAAGCAACTCAGGCATTAACCATTGAAAAACAAGTGATCACTGAACTCAAGCAAGACGATCACTTATATATTGATGTATTACTCACATTAGCAAAGCTATACATTGGCTCTACTGAGCACGAACAAGCTAAACATTTTGCTGAGCAAGCCTACAAGTTAAGCAACCAAAAAAATAAGCTGCAAAAGCAAATCACAGCCCTAGAACATTTGATCACTGTGGCAGTACAACAAGCTGATTACAAACAGGCATTTTCGTACCAACGGACTATTACAGAGCTTGAAAAAGGCTTTGCCCGCAACAACTACAATCAACGTTTAGCGGAGCTGCAAAACTCCATTGCGATGCGCGACCGCGATTTGGCCATTCAAGATTTAAAGCTCCAAGACAATGAAAAAAGCCAAGCAATTGCTTCACAGCGCCAAACTATCTTATACAGCATTTTATTATTTAGCCTTCTTTTAGCTGTAATGGGCATTGCTTTATTACGAGTAAGACAAAGAAAACAGCTTATTGAACAGCGCCGAAATTATCTAGATAAACAAATCAGTCAACGTAGTAAGTTATTATCACAAGTTGCTCACGAGTTAAGTGGTCCATTAACCGGGTTGCGCTTACACCTTGAAACGCTCCAAGCAGGCTTAACTCAATTTAATGAGCTTACATACGAAAAACTCAACCAAAAAATCACCGACATGGCAACTTTAGTAACTGATTTAAATAAAATTTCACTTTTAGAGCAAAGTAGCTTTCAGCTCAACGTAACAACAATTAATGCAGCTGAGTATTTCCAAAGCTTACACGCAGATATGCTGATCCAGCTTGATAAATTTGAAGTGAGATTCTCACAAAATGTTGCTGATGAATTAAACTTTGAGTGCGATGCAACACGGCTTTCACAGTTATTTGCAAACTTAATCAGTAATTCACTTAAGTACACAAATCACCCTGGTAAGATTAATTTGACGATTAGCCAAAACCAAACACAGCTTTTAATCTGCTATGAAGATTCAGCCCCTGGTGTCAGCGATGAAAGTTTAGCAAAGATTTTTGACCATCTTTATAGAGTGCCAGACTTAAAAACGGTTAAACAGTCAGGCTCAGGAATTGGGCTTGCGATAGTAAAACAAATTGTCGAAGCCCATAACTGGCATATTACAGCTGTTCATAGCGAACTGGGAGGTGTCCGCTATGACCTTACAATTCCTATTTAGTTGATTTGTCTGGCCATTCAAACGCGCCAACATCGCCAGGAAATACAACCGGTGATTCAATACCGTCTTTGTTTACAGCGGCAACACCAAAATAGTAGTTATCGATAACAACATTTTTAAGGGTTGCTTCGGTGACGTTGCCAACATCGCGGCTAAATTGCCATTGTGGCTCACTCGTGTAACGCCAATAGATTTTATAACTGACCACCGTTGGATCATCGCTTTTATGCCACGCTAATGTTGTACTTGGCTTTACTGCACCGGAAATACTAACGCCCGTTGGTGGCGCTGGAGCCCATGCCATTGAAGCCATTGTCACTGCATTAAGTGACGTTAATTTCGCCGCATAGGCAAAATCAACATGGTCAATGGTGTCACCGTAGGTAATACCATCTTCAGTACGCAAGTCTTGATGCTGTTGATTATAGTTTTCGTTGGTTTCCATTATACGCACAGCGGCAAAGCCAACATCGTTAAATGGACGGTGATGCCCTCCTCGACCAAAACGATCGAGTCGATATACCAACATGGTATCCAGATTTTCAATGTAGCGATCTGCGATTGTATCAATGTAACGTGCAAGGTTACGACTTGCAGAGTCAACTTCACCACCGGTAAAACGGCGTTTATGGGCTTGCTCTTTGGTTTCAATAACGCGAGTACCTTCAGAGAAGATACGTGCAGTTGTGTTATCTGTCACCCCATTAATGCCGGTTGAATTACCAATCATGTCGTTGTTTAAAACACCATGAACACGCCAATTATGCTCTTGTGCATATTTAGCTAAAATTTTACCGCCAAACAAGCCTTGCTCTTCACCAGATAAAGCTGCATAAACAATTGAGCCATTAAATTTATACTTTGATAAAACACGCGCCGATTCCAGCACGCCAGCCACACCAGATGCATTATCGTTAGCCCCTGGCGCATCTGAGGTATAGTCCATTACATCAGACACTCTCGAGTCAATATCACCCGACATCATAACCATTCGGTTCGCATCAACTTGACCGCGCTGAATAGCCACAATATTGACCACTTCAACCGGGTTTGGAATACGCTTTTCACCGGATATAGTGTCTTTTACTTCGATGATTTCTAGGCAGTTACCGCAGGCTTTAGAAATCGCCTCAAACTCAGACTTGATCCAACGTCTTGCAGCACCAATACCACGTTTATTTGATTTCGTCTCAGATAGAGTATGGCGAGTGCCAAAATCAACCAGCGTTTGAATATCTTGCTCTATACGTGCTTTAGAAACGGCATTTGCAATATCATGCAAAGCTTGTTGATCTTTATATTGAGGTGTTGTGGCATGAGCTGCCGAGATCAATAACAGCGATGAGCTAAACAAAGCACCCGTTGTTGTTATTTTTTTACGCTTAAACATAGTTTCACTCCTTCAATGAATCATTAAAGGCTAACTAATATTTCATTTCGCGCAATAGTTATGAGTTAGAAAACAAATTACTAGGTTAAAACTACGGGCCAAGCTTTAATTTAGACGCTGGTAACTTCAAGCTATAACGATAGCGAGCAGTTCGCTCGTCCCTTTCACTATCAAAAAGATAATCACATGCCAATCCTTCAAGCACGCGTTGCAGCTCAGTTTTAATTTTATTGCGGTTTTGATCTAAGGTTTTGCCTTTTAAGCCTTCATCAAGATCACGTATCGCTTTTTGGTGACCACCATACTGCTGCATTAATTTGGCTAGCTGCTGGCCATTTTTATGATCAGGTTTACCCTGTGGCGGATTTAAATAAGCAGGCTCGGCTTCAAACTTTCTTTTTGCATACCAAAAATAATAAAGTAAAGGTGTCTTTGAAAGCCGGATGGGCACACCATGAATAATTACTTGCTGATTTGCTAAGTCAAAGCATAACGCATCATCAGCCTCTGCTGCTTTTAATGCTTGTTCAATGTTTAAACCTTGCTTTAGGGCTATGCTAAACCAACATTGTTGCTGCTCTTTAATCGATGCCAATTGTAATTCTTGCTGTGCCGTTAAACCCTTTATTAAACCCTGTTGCTTTAAACCATCAAACCAGCGTAACTCTTCAATAGCTGTGCTTAACTTATCTTTCCCAGAGTTTACTGCATCAGGTATAGATACTTTTTGCCTGAAAGGTTGAAACTTAAAAATAAGCGTGAACAAATAATCAATAAGTAGACCTAGTGCAGTAAATGCACCTGCCCAAAATGCCACCAGCCAGTAGTTAAAGTTAACCGAGCTATCAATGCTTGCATAGAGAGTGTGATTACCAAATTGCCAGTTAAGTGTGTTACTTCCTGAAAGCTTTGTTTTACTTAGGTTTAACTCAGCTACAGTCAAAGAGGCCACTAAGTCAACCGGTAGCTTTGATACAAAAGTAATGTCATGTAAATCATCTACTAGTGAGTGGCTCATGCGCGAAAGTTCTTGGCTTTCATCTATGGCATTATTGAGTGAAGGGTTAACAACCTGAGGAAGCTGCTCTGCAAGTGTCATCATTAGTTGCTGCTTAGCATTTTGGCCAGATAAATAAATCAGCCCAACAAAAATAAGTAAAAATAATACAAGGGCTTTTAAGTAATTCATCTTAGCCCCTTATCGAGACTATAAGGATGCGTGGTATGAACCTTTAACAACCTTGACTGATATTGCTGTAAATAGGTTACAAGCGACGGCGCTAAATCAGCATATTGATCATTAAGGTACCAAGATAAGGTTGATGAAACATGCTGTAAAGGCTGTGTTTTTGAAGCTGGCCAACGCTTTAATTGCCCATGGTGACCGACACTCGGAATAATATCGAGTTTTTCTGCCAAGAAGTCATTAACCAAACTTTCTCTATTTGGGTAAAAAACCAATTGTGCATTATCAAGCCCTTGACCAAACTGTTTTAATTCACTCATAGGGGCTAAATAACCAGACTCACTGCGCTTGTCTTCGAGTAAACCTATTCGTTTATTCTTTAATGAATTTGCTGAAAGCTGCATATTGTCTTGATGTGAAAACCATGAAATCTGATAACTTGGCAAGCTTAATATTGCTGTATAAAAATCATCCCAATTTGGTAGTAGACCACTTAAGGCATAATCACGATTTAGAAAAAGCGCATAATTGTCACTGAGTAATTGTTCTGTACTTAGCATTTCTCTGGGTTGCCAATACACAGTGACAGTTTCAAAACTCTGCTTAGCGAGCAACGTATCGCATAAGGTCTGCGCAAACTCTTCAACCTGCCAATTAGTCGGCATATAAATATGAAAATGCTTTTTACCGCTCGTATTTTTTACTTTGCAGCTGTAACTGTATTGCTCTTTTAAAACCACAGGCTCAATTGTTTGCTGGCTTAAAAACACCATGGCAGGCAGTAAAACCAGTGTGGCAATAAGCAGTCTTAAAATAGTGAAAACAAAATTACGTGGCATTTTTTATTGTTAAAGGTGTCTTTTAAATGACTAATTTATAGCATTTGTATTACAAACTTATGAAAAACGATTGGGTTAGTTTATTTGTCATAAAAACATCAAATTTAACCTTTCATGTCCCCTTATTTGGTTAAGTAAATTAACTAAAAAGACATCTCTAAAATTTACCAACTCATTGTTTAATAAACACTAAAATTTAAAAGATATCCCTGTTTTTTATAACGATGCCAGTTTAACCAAACTGCAATATTTCTATTCCATTCTTTGCCCAACTTTTTAAAACATCCAAAATAACCCGGAGTATTCAAGTGACACCATTTGCTCGAAATCGATTAGCGGCTTGCGTAGTACTTGCCTGTTCATCGTCGTATAGCTATGCAGCACAGACAAACGACTATAACGAAATAGAAGAAGTCGTTGCTGTTGCATCCCCTATAAAAGACAGCCAAAAAGCAGCTATCATGGCAAAGCAATCTGCCTCTAACTTTGTTGATATTGTTGCTGCTGATACCATTGGCCGCTTTCCTGACCAAAACTTAGCAGATTCATTAGGTCGCGTTCCGGGCCTTGCTATCGAACGCGATCAAGGCCAAGCCCGCTATATAAACTTTCGCGGTGCACCATTTCGTTACACCACAATTGCCATAGATGGCATGACCATTCCTGGCGCTGAAAATGGCCGTATTCCGCGTTTTGACAGCTTCCCGTCTGTTATTACTAGTCGTTTATCTGCCAATAAAGCAATTATGCCTGATATGCCAGGCGAATCGATTGCTGGTTTTATTAATATCGAAACTTTTAACCCGTTTGATGTCGAGGGTTTCTCACTAGCCACTGATGTAGGTTTAGGTAATCAAGCATTAGGAGATGGTGATATTAGTAAGTTTTCAGTGCGAACGTCATGGTCAGGCGAAAATGTAGGTATTAGTTTATTCGCATCACAAAACAGCCGTGAACAAATCACGGATAACCGCGAATTCGACTTAGAACAAGTGGATTCTGAGCTAGTTGTTAACGAACTTGATATGCGTAGCTATAAAGTAAAACGCGAAGACGAAGCCTATGGTGGTCGATTTGAATATCGTCCGAGCGATTCAATGAACCGTTTTTTCTTTAGTACGCTGTACAGCAAATTCCAAGATCACGAAGAGCGTAACCAGTATGTGTTTGATTTTGCAGGCGGTGCAGAAGCTGCGGGCAGCAATCTAGCTGCCGGTGAAACAGGCACAGGTCTTGCCATGGTAAGCCGCTCTTTAGAGTATGGTTTATATGAAAACTCAACATGGACCAACACACTCGGCGCTGATCTCCAGTTAGGTGATTGGTTTTTAGAAGCGCGTACAAACTTCACAAAAACCGAAAACGATGTGTTTTTACCCCTGCCTTACAGTTTATATGGCGCTGCGGTCGCAAGCTATGATGTATCAGATATTAACGACCCTCTTGTCACACTTGCACCAGGCACTTCACTTAACGATATAGACTATGGCTACGAAATGCTGCTGGTTTACGGCAGTGCGTTATCGATTGATAGCCTGCAATTTAAGCTAGACGCAGAAACTGACTTTGCTTTCGCAGGGCTTAACAACACCTTTAAAATGGGGCTAGGCCATGACCAGCGTGAAGCACAGGGCTATGGCACAAATGGTGGCATGGGATCACTATATGGGATCAATCCAAGTGACTATGTAACTGATCAAGCGTGGCATACAGATTTCACAAACAGCATTAACGGCACTTACTTCGACAATAAACAGCTTAGAGCAGATTTAGAAAGCGCATCAGGTGGTCTTACGGTCACCCCAGATAACGCCAGCAAAATCAATATTGATGAAAACATCACTACAGCCTATGCCATGGTGACCAACCAATTCAAATGGGGTTCTTTAGTCAGTGGTGTACGTATCGAAAGTACTGACTACACCAGCAGTGGTCCAGAAGGAGAACATTCTGGTACCTTCACTGAAGTATTGCCGAGTGTGAATTTAAATATTGATTTATCTGATCAAGTTAAATTCAGAGCCGCACTTTCAACGGGTATGAGCCGCCCTACTTACAATGAATGGCGCGCATCAGCATCGATTGATACCACAGAGCAAACCATCTCAGGGGGTAATCCGTTCTTAGAGGCAGAGTCTTCATACGGCGCTGATATGTCATTAGAGTGGTATGCAGGCGATGCAAGCCTTGTTGCAGTAGGCGCTTTCTACCGGCACATTGATGATGTAATTTATGCGGATACGACCTATGTAGATGCAGGTAACTACATCAGTGAGTTTGCCGGTGAACAATGGAAGTACACAGGGTTTATCAATGGTGACGAAGGTCACTTCCAAGGTATCGAGCTTAACTTTATTGGCCAAGCCAGCGATTTTATCTCTGAAAGTTGGGATGGCTTTGGTTTCTCTGCCAACCTAACCCTCTTAGACAGTGAATTTACCACGCTTTCAGGTAGCAGCTTTAGTTTACCAGGCACATCAGACATGATTTTCAACAGCTCTGTTTACTATGAAAACGACCTATTCTCCGCGCGTTTAAATTATCAGTATCGTGATGATTGGTTATCAACCACAGAAAACGACAGCATGGGTGAATATTGGGCTGCACAGACCCGTTTAGACCTTTCACTGAGTTACACATTAGCAGAGCCTGTGTATGGTTCAGATGTGAGTTTTTACGCCAACATCAACAACCTTACCGATGAAATTGACGTGCGTTACATCGGCACAGAAGCCACCCCTAACCAAATTGAACGCTACGGCCGCCGTTATATGGCGGGTGTTCGCATCAACTTCTAACCTACTTTTTAATTTTCAGCTCAGAGTTTAATCGCTCTGAGCTGACTAATAGCCAAGGAATAACCATGAAAACAATATTTAAAAAAATTGCCATTGCTGCTTTAGTCTCATCAACACTTGCAGCTTGCACAGCAACTACGCCTAAAGTCGCTATTGAATCCGCACAAACTAATTTTAATAATGAAAACTACCAAATTAGCTGGCAGCAAGATGTCTCTGCAGCTGTTGATGTTCTGGTATCAACAACACCAGATTTAACGAATGCAACACTCATTGCTGATGATATTACTACCAATGTATTTAATTGGTCACCAAGTGATAAGCATCAGCGTTATTACTTTTTTGTAAAACCAGAAAATGGTGAAGTAACTATGACCACAACGCGACTAATTCCACTTGAAGGTGGCCGTAACTTCCGCGACTTAGGCGGCTACAAAACCCAAGATGGCCGCACTGTAAAATGGGGCAAAATTTACCGTTCTGGGGTTTTAGCGAATCTAACAAACGACGACTATGCGCTTATCAATAGCTTAAATATCGATACCCTTGTTGATTTTCGTGCTAATTCAGAGCGAGATTCAGAAGTCACAGTGTGGGCTGCTGATAAGGTTGAAATCATCGACCGTGACTACGAAATGGACTTTGATATGGGACAAATCGGCAAAGTGCTTCGTGACCCTAACCTAAGCCGTGAAAAGCTCGAAAATGTGATGGTACAAATGTACCCGCGAATTGTAGAAGACCAAAAGCAAAACTACACACAGATGTTCGACCGCTTAGTAAATAAAGATGGCGGTTTATTGTTCCATTGTACGGCAGGAAAAGACCGTACAGGTATCAGTGCTGCATTGATTTTAACTGTGCTAGGCGTTGATCAACAGACAATTATGAATGACTATCTTGCATCAAACGACTACCTCGATTTTGAAAATATGCTTGCTAAGGACACTGGCAAAATGGACCCAAAATATGCAGCTATGATGCAGTTTTTTGCCAGCCTACCAAAAGAAGTAGCGATGCCACTTAAAGGGGTTACTCAGCCTTTACTTGAATCTGCAATTGAGAGCATGGAGCAGCAACACGGAAGCGTACTTAATTACATTCAAGCCGAATTAGACGTAAGCGATGAAGACATTCAAATCCTGCGTGCTAAGTACTTATTGTAAATAACACTGCATTCACTCCAAAGTTACCCTGTGTTTTTAGCGCCGGGTAACTTTATTCCATCATTATAAAACACCATGCGATTACCCCCTTCATACTTTGCTTTGTACATGGCTTTATCAGCACACTGAATGAGATATTCTGCGTCACCATAATGCTCAGGGAATAGTACGGCACCGATACTTGGCGAGTAAATAAGCTCTGCATCGTTATAAATTAAGGGTTGGCAAATCTCGGTTATTAATTCATCAACCATTTCGATGACGTCTCTTTTATGTTTAATGCTATTGAGGATCACTACAAACTCATCGCCCCCTAAGCGCCCTACACTGTCTTCTTTTTTGAGAACATGACGAATACGCATGGCAATGGTTTTTAAGAGTTTGTCGCCTGCACCATGACCATGAATATCATTAACTTGCTTAAAGCCATCAATATCGATAAACAGTACTGCAATCACGGTTGAAATGGTGTTCGCAATTGACAATGATTCCTCGAGCTGGGTGGTTAAGAAACTGCGGTTGGGAAGATCGGTCAGAGGGTCATGCCCTGCCATATAAATCAGTTTTTGTTCGAGCTTTTTTTGCTCTGTAATGTCATAAGCAATAGCTACTCTCACTTGCTTTTCTTTTGACCAATAAACAGACCACAAAACATGCACTACTCTGCCATCTTTTCTAACCCAGCGGTTTTCAAATCGTGGATGCTGATCATTAACCACTATTTGATTAATGGCATTGATGGTTTTGGCTCTGTCTTCTGGATAAACAAAGTCCAACATGTTTCTATTGATGGCTTCTTCTGGCGCGTATCCGAAAATTGTTTCAAAGGCTGGATTAGTAAAAAGTAACGTGCCTTTGGCATCAACTACGCATACTGCATCGAGTAGAAGCTCAATAATGTCTGACAAGTAATCCGATGTATCTATGTTCATACGCAACTTTTAAGCTAGGTCTACACTGAGTATAGACGAAACCTAACAAGTCACTGAAAGTTTAGACCTTAATTGGATATAACTTTTTACAAAGCCAAGCTGAAAAAGCACTGAATACGGCAATACCCGCAAAATCAGCGATTAAATCAACAAAATCTAGCGTTCGAGATTCTACAAAATACTGGCTTAGCTCTTCTAAAATCACAAATGTACTTACAATCAGCACAGCTAAATAAATAGGCCGCCCAGCAACGTTCATTGTTTTAAACTTAAAGGCAAGGTTGATGAATAGCGTAAGTAGTCCAAATAAGCAAAAATGCCCCAACTTATCACCGTAAGGAATTGCCGCAACAAGTTCGAAAAACACCGACTTTTGCCCAGTATTGGCAAGATAGATAACCCAACCAATAAAACCAAAAAAGCCGATAGCAATTAACACAAGAATACGTTGAAACATCTTTTATGGCGCCATATGTGAGGTTAAAAATAAAAATTGAAAGGCAATCACTTTATTCCAATAGTGCCAGTCATGAATACCCGGACGCTCAACATAATCATGGCGGATGCGCATGTTTAACATCGCCTGGTGTAGCGCTCGGTTTTGCTCAATAAAAAAGTCATCAACGCCTATATCAAGCATAATCGGTAAGGTATCAGCGCCTTTTTTCCATGCCGTATTGCCAGCAGCAATTTTATGAAGGTTATTAATAATGGCAATGCTATCCCATTTTTCTTTGTTTTCAGCGTAACTGCCTAGTACTTTTGCAAGGTCAAACTCTGCACTAAAAGGCCTAACATCAACTCCAGCAGATATTCCTGAAACTGCTGCAAACAGGTTTGGGTGATTTATTGCAATGTGCAAAGCACCAAAGCCACCCATTGATAAGCCTGTGATTGCACGGCCACTTTTAGACCGATTGGTCGAATATTTGAAATCGATATAATTTAGTAAATCGTCTGCGATGTAGGTTTCGTATTGCGAGTTTTTGTCGATATCAGAATCGAGATACCACGAACCGAAGTTACCATCTGGGTTAACTATGATGACATCATATTGGTCTGCCAGTTTTTCAATGTTTGTCAGCTTAGTCCAATCGCTGTGATTACCACTGTAACCGTGTAATACATAGATAACATTGTACTTTTTTGAGTCTTGATAGCCATCCGGTAATGTCACCGTTACAGGTTTTTCGATGGCAGTTTTTTTACCCTTAAATATGTGGGTATCGGTTTGGTATGCACAAAGCGGTAAGCTGAAAATGAGGGACAGCGTACAAAGCAACTTTTTCATCATTAATTCCTTTTTCTTATTATATTTTCATTTCTCAGACTAGATGTAAATAACTGAATAGTTGATAGATTTTAATCTTAGTTTTTAAATTAAATGAACTGCTAAAAAACCACTCAAATGGTATAGTAAGGCCACTTTGATATTTAAAAAGCGTCGTGTATGTATCGTTTATTTGAGCGGATGACTAATCCGTTTCCTAAAGAGCAACCCTCTCAGCCACCTAATAGCTTATTTGCTTTTTGCCGTCATTATACCCGTGGCATGGAGCTTTCATTGCTGCTGATGTCGTTAAGTGCCGCAGCACTCGCTATTTTAGAAGTATCGCTATTTAGTTACATGGGGCAACTGGTCGATTGGCTTGGTCAATACACCCCGGATACCTTGTTTGTTGAACAGCAGGCTGAACTGACAAAAATGGCAATTATGTTGCTGGTGGTGTTACCTATTGTCGTGTTCTTTCACTCAGCGGTGTTACATCAAGCGCTGCTTGGCAACTATCCTATGTCTATCCGTTGGTTAGCCCACCGTTATTTGCTTCGTCAGAGTGTTAGTTTTTATCAAAACGAATTTGCTGGCCGTATTGCGACAAAAGTGATGCAAACCTCATTAGCTGTTCGAGAATCTGTGATGAAATTACTCGATGTACTTATGTATATCGTGGTCTACTTTGGTGCTATGGTGTTTTTGGTCGCAGAATCTGACTGGCGTTTAATGTTGCCATTATTGATTTGGCTGGTTTTATACGCCGCTATTCAAATGTATTTTGTTCCTAAGCTAAAAAAAGTAGCCAGCTCGCAAGCTGATGCACGCTCAGAAATGACCGGCCGTGTGGTGGATAGTTACACCAACATTTCGACTATCAAATTGTTCTCGTACACGCAGCGAGAAGAGCAATATGCAAAAGATAGCATGGATGTGTTTTTACAGCCGGTATACAAGCAGATGCGCTTAGTTACTAGCCTAAACTTCTCTATTAACACGCTAAATTATTTATTGGTATTCAGTATTGCAGCCCTCTCTTTGTATCTATGGTCAATTAGCGCCATCAGTGTTGGTGCAATCGCCATTGCGGTAAGTTTATCACTGAGATTAAACGGTATGGCACAGTGGATCATGTGGGAGATCAGTAGTCTATTTGAAAACATTGGTACTGTTGCTGATGGTATGAAAACGCTATCAACACCGATTGAAGTGGATGATAAAGAAAACGCGAGTACCCTTGAGGTTAATAAAGGGTCGATATGCTTTGATAATGTGCAATTTAACTATGGTAAAGCTGCCAACGAAACCCATCGCGGCCCTGTTATCAATGGTTTAAATCTAGATATCAAACCGGGTGAAAAAATAGGTTTAGTGGGTCGCTCTGGTGCGGGTAAATCTACCTTAGTGAATTTATTACTGCGTTTTTATGATGTTGATTCAGGCACAATTCGTATTGATGGTCAAAACATCGCTGAGGTAAGCCAAGAAAGCTTACGTAAGCACATTGCGATGGTGACGCAAGATACCTCACTGTTACACCGCTCAGTAAAAGATAACATTCTTTATGGTAGACCCGATGCAACTGAAGATGAAATGCTTGCGGCCGCAAAGCAAGCAGAAGCAATTGAGTTCATCGAAGACCTTGAAGACAGCAAAGGCAATAAAGGCTTTGCCGCACAAGTTGGTGAACGCGGTGTGAAGCTTTCTGGTGGTCAACGTCAACGTATTGCTATTGCACGAGTCCTTCTAAAAGATGCGCCAATTCTTATATTGGATGAAGCAACCAGTGCGCTTGATTCTGAAGTTGAAGCCGCGATTCAAACTAGCCTAGACGATTTAATGACTGGCAAAACTGTAATTGCCATTGCACACCGTTTATCAACTATTGCGCAAATGGATAGGCTCATTGTACTTGATGAAGGTGGCGTGGTTGAACAAGGCTCTCATGAGCAATTAATCGCACAAGGTGGCATCTATGCTGCCCTGTGGTCACATCAAACCGGTGGCTTTATCGGCGTTGAGTAGCTAGGTTTTCACTATTAAAAAAGGCATTGAATGAATTTTCGTTCAATGCCTTTTTTATTGTTAGCAATGCTGTTTAAATCAAACGTAAACCAATCATAACTAGCATCACACTATTTGCCAAAGCAGCGATTAAAAAGAAATAGCTGCGTGGGCTTGGGTTCTTCTCAGTAGCCACACCATAATACAGCAGCATATGAATGATTCTGGCTATCACATACATCCAAATACACAGTGCAAATGCACTACTGTTCAAGTTTAAAAAGAACCCAAGAAATACGGTACCTAAAAATAACGGGCTATTTTCTAATGTATTCATAAATGTGCGATGTGAACGAAAAACAAAGCTGTCATGGCTTAATGAGTTATCGAGTTTACCAGGCACTGCATTGGGTTGTTTGGCTTTAGTGACAGAAGCAATTATCCACTGAATAGTCAGCATAATTAGATAAACATACACAGCTGCGTATGCTGAAAAAGTAAGTTCAGGCATTTTCATTTCCTTTTGTATAACAACATGAATGCCTATCCCTTGCAAAAAACCAACCAAACCACAAATTAAAATAACTTACTGATTTTAAATGATTATCTATTTATTGAAAACTATGTATGCAGTGCCACTGCTACCCACTTTATATAAAATTTACAGAGTGGATTGGTATTAGTTAACACGCGAACTTTACGCGACTCACCTCTTTTACTTTACCCTTGCTTCGACTCTCTATAGTCTTAAGATCTGTTTTATATAACGATAGCTGTTTTATCTATCCGTTAATGTACTAAAAATAATAATAAAAGGTTTTATCATGCGTTTAGGACCCGGACTTCTTGTCACCGCTGCTTTTATCGGCCCAGGTACCATCACCACTGCCAGTGTTGCTGGTGCTAATTTTGGCTTTGCTCTTATTTGGACTTTATTGTTCTCTGTTGTAGCGACTATTTTGTTGCAATCCATGGCTGCTCGTCTTGGTGTGGCTACAGGACTTGATTTAGCGTCTGCACTTAGAACCACCATTCAAACACCAATTTTTAAAGCCCTGGCTGCTATATTAGTAATAAGTGCAATTGGTATTGGCAGTGCAGCCTATGAAGCAGGCAATCTGACTGGTGCCAGTTTAGGACTGCAAGAAATAATGCCGTCAATAAGCCCAATACTCTGGACTCCCCTTATTGCAATTTTAAGTGCAGTGCTTTTGTATACTGGCAAACATAAAGTCATTGAGGGGGCGTTAATTGTTTTAGTAGTGTTGATGAGCTTAGTGTTTATTTCAACGCTAGTGATGGCGGCTCCACCACTTGGGGAAGTACTAAAAGGCTTTATACCCAGCTTACCAGAGGATTCTCTCACTACCGTGCTTGCCTTAATTGGTACAACTATCGTGCCCTATAACCTATTTTTACATTCAGGCGTGCTTGCTGAAAAACACGATAGCTCAAAAAACATCGACAAAGTCATCAAAGAAACAAATCTTGATACCAGTATTTCGATTACTTTAGGCGGCATAATTACGTTAGCCATTTTATCGACAGCCTCAGTGGCATTTTATGGGACCGACGCTGGTAAAATATCAGCGGCAAATATGGCTGTGCAACTTGAACCTCTTTTAGGTGGTATGGCTCATTATTTCTTTGCTATCGGTTTATGTGCGGCCGGGCTTACTAGTGCAATAACGGCCCCTCTTGCGGGTGCTTACGCTGTTTGCGGGATGCTTGGCTGGTCAACGCAAATGAGTAATACACGCTTTAAACTCGTTGCTATTGTCATCCTTGTTTTCGGTGCGCTGGTCGCATCGCTTGGGCTTGATCCAGTTGCGGTTATTATCTTTGCGCAAGCTGCCAATGGTTTATTACTTCCAATTGTGACCTGTTATCTTGTTTGGTTAGTGAATCAAAAATCTGTGATGAAAGGCTACACTAATTCGCTGTTACTTAACCTTGTGATTGTGCCAGTAATACTGCTTATATTTGGCCTTAGCCTTTATAAACTAAGCAATCTAATTTTTTAGCTTTTAGTTTGAAAATATGTATTAAAAAAAGGCCGCAAATTTGCGGCCTTTTTCATATGCTGAACGCTTATTTAGTATAAGCGCGAGGCATCGTTGAGTCAGTTGTATAACGGTCGCGTAGTTTGTCTTGACGCGCTTCGGTAGAAACTTCTTCACCGTTGATCCACATTTTGCTCACGTGAGCTTTAAAATCAAACGGATCGTCAGACCACATTACAAGGTTTGCACGCTTACCTTTTGCAATCGTGCCCGAGTTTAAGCCAAAAACATCCGCAATATTACTGGTTACGGCACTTAGTGCACCTTGCTGGCTCATACCGTAAGACACAGCATTACCTGCATCAAAGCGTAATTGGTATACATTGTGGCTTGAATCACCCGCAACACCAATAATGACTTTAACACCGGCTTTTTCAAGCTTCCCTGCGTTAGCAAGGTTTGCATGAAGTGAGTCAAAGCTGCCTGGTAAGTTTGCCATTGAGCTGATGATCACAGGCACGTTAGCTTTAGCGAGTGTATCAGCAACCACAACGGCATCATCACCGCCATGAATTACTAAATTAAGGCCATAAGTTTCTTTCAACTTAACAAGCTCATAGATGTCTGATGCACGTTGAACACTCGCAATCAGAGGCATATCACCAGCCAGTACAGCTGCTAGCACTTTTTGCTCTGTCGATGGCTCTTTTTTGTCATCTTTTTTAGCTGACTTTTCGCCTTCAAGCTTGTCGATAAGTGTTTTCATCGACATAGCACGTGAGCCTTTGCTCTTTTCGCCTAGGTGAACAACAAGTGCAACTTGCTTTTTATTCACACTTTCAAAACTACCTGATAAGTCAACCACAGAGGCAAGACCCGCAAAGATACTGTCACCACCACTTGGTACAATTACATCCTGAGTAATGCCGCCTTTGCGAGCATAAGGAATTAAGCTACTGCGAGGATTAAATGCAAGGCTTGGATCAAAATCAATCCCCGCTTTGTCGTCACCACCATCACGTGAGCCATCAACTGCACCCACTTCGACTAAGCCTAACTGGTTCATTGTGCCAATAAAGCCAGCAGTTACGATTTGGCCTTTGGCGTCAATCGTTGTATCCACGTTGATAGAGGCAGGGTTAATAGCAACAATTTTGCCATCTTCAATAACAACGCTTGCGCCTTCAAGTACGCCTTGCTCTGTTGAAGTGTGTAGTGTCGCATTGACAATCGCGAGTGATGCAGCACTTGCTGTCGCAGAAAATAAGCCAGCAGCAACAAGTGACAGCTTTAATGATTTAGTTAATTTTGTCATCAATGTTACTCCTATTTTTGACCTAGCATGAAATCGCTTTGTGCTTGGTATTTATCATCGTTGCGATCATACACTTTGGCACCATCGATAAATACTTGTTCAGCTTTTGCATAAACACTGAATGGGTTTTGGTTCCAGATAACCACATCAGCTTGCTTACCAGCTTCAAGTGACCCTGTTTTATCATCAATACCCAGTGATTTAGCCGCGTTTGAAGTGATCCACTTAATTGCGTGTTGCTCAGAGATGTCGTAACCCACATCATTCGCGCGGTACATTACTTTACCGGCTTCTTGGTTTAGGCGTTGAATAGTTGTATCAGAATCTGAGTGAACAACAGCACATGAATTTTTAACTGCATCAACAATTGCTACGTTCTCTTGAACCATATCGTAGGCTTCCATTTTAAAGCCCCACCAATCTGGCCAAAGTGCCGCACAGTTACCGTTTTCAGCCAGTAAGTCAGCAATTTTGTATGCTTCAACACCGTGATGGAAAGTACCAGAGTGATAACCAAACTCTTTACCGAGATCGATCATCATGGCCATTTCTTCTGCTTTATAACAGTGGTTATGAATTAAAATGTCACCTTCTAACACACCCGCTAGCGTATCTAGCTTAATGTCACGATGAGGTGCTGCAGGGTTTTTACCAGCAGCATAGTCACTTTCGTATTTATCCCACTCGCGCTTGTACTCTGTTGCGTCAATCCACGCTGTGCGATAGCCCGCCATGTTACCCATACGCGTTGATGGTAAAACACCTTTACGACCATAAACACGTTTTGGGTTTTCACCACACGCCATTTTTAAACCATACGGTGCATCAGGGAATTTCATACCTTGCATCGTGTGCGATGGAATGTTTTTAAGCGTAACACCGCGGCCACCGATTAAGTTTGCTGAACCTGGTAGAATCTGTAACGACGTAATGCCGCCTTCACGAGCACGGTTAAAACCAGGGTCTTGTGGCCATACTGAATGCTCAACCCACACTTCTGCAGTCACTGGGCTAGTCATTTCGTTACCATCTTGGTGAGAGGCCACCGAAGGAGTTGGGTATGCACCTAAATGTGAGTGCACATCAATAATACCTGGTGTTACCCATTTACCTTGTGCATCAATAGTTTTGTCTGCTTGAACAGATAGGTCCTTACCTACTTGTTGTACTTTGCCATCAACAAAGAAAACATCTGCATCATCTAAGCGTTCACCTGTGCCTGTTAATACAGTAGCGTTGGTGATTAACGTACTTTGCGATGCAAGTGGCTTATAGGTGCTTGGGTATGGGTTTTTGTTAATTGAGACTTTTGGATCTTGTGGGCCATTGTCTTGGCAGCCCGCTAACGCGACACCAAGCGCCATAACCAACACGGATGGAGCAAATTTTTGCATTATGTTGTTTCTCCTTTTTATTATTCATTTACTTTAACTAAATGTTAATGTGAATGCGAACAAAAGAGGCCAGTCACCAATTTTCAAGATGAATAACCAGCCCGCAGCGTTCTATTTCTTTATGTAGTTGTTATATAGCTGCTCTAACGCACCTTCGGTAGTTAAACTCGGATCTTTGTTGATAAAATGTTTCACCGTGCGAGTTACAAAGTCTGAATTCTGTTTATGCTGCTTCGCAAAACTTTTAATCAGTGAATCAGCATCATTTGCTGCAGTTACTTTTTCGTGTCGATGGCGGTATTGACTTAAAGCACGGTTAAAATCACCGTTATAATCTTCTACCACCAGCTTATAGAATTCTGTTCTGTCTACGTTCAAATCCTTAATGCAGTAGTTAAGCGCGTCTTTAAAGTCATAAAAGACTTTGCCTTGCACATCAAATTCGGCACGCTTCTCACGAATAGTGACACTGGCATCTTCAGTTGCATAGCTATAACCTTGAAATGCTACTCGCTCTGCTGCCTCTGCACCTAACTTCATGCCTGCTTTAATACTGTGCACAAACTCATCACTCATATCGTGAAGTTCACTCTCATGCCACATGTGATAAATTCTCAGCGCTTTTGCATACTTTGTTGAAAGTTTCTTTTTAAGCTTTGTAACTCGCCCATCAATCGTCAGCACTCGCTCGTTATGCAGTAATGCAAAGCACTCATAACATGCTGGAATTGATATAAATTCAGCCTCTTCGCCTAAATCTATAATGCTTTGCAGCATATGCAGTGGCGGACAAAAATCTCGCTCAGTTGCTTCACAACCACAATAAAAACATTGATTAAAGTGTTTTGATTCAGATGCATAGGCTTGTTGATAATAGCCTGCTAATTTTGTGGTCACTCATGCTCCTTATACTCTGATTAGCCTTTTTAAGAAAAGCTAGAGTTAATACTTAAATGTAACAGCTACGTAAAAATTAAGCCTTTAATACGAGCCAAAACACGTTTTAAAAAAATAAATGAAAAAAAATTCAGCCTATTTGTGTCAAAATTCACACTTTAAAATAGCACTTATCAAGCGGTTAGTTTTACTTGTTCACATCTACATACTTACTTACATCTTGTCGATTTTCATTAACAGCAATTGTTCTTGTTTAGCGTAATACTTTAAATGTGCCCAGCAAACAGGAAGTGTGAAGTATCCATAAAAGCGAGGTCGCACATACTAAACGTAATACGGACAACAACTGGAGAGAAAGATGAATACGTTAACTACAGCACTAGGTACAGCATTAATTTTAGGTTCTTCATTAGCAGCAACTGATGCAAGTGCAGCACAATTTGTCGCAGCAGATAACTCGCCTGGCACGCAAGCTTGTATGGCCATTGCTTCTAACAAACCATTAAACGTATCAAGCACAATGCGCGATCTACGCTTAAGCAAACGAGTAATGACAGAAAAACTACTTTGCAATGATATGACGACTGATAAGTTTGCAAGCACTTATGGTTTTCATAACTCTGCGAAATACTTAAATTTTGAAACAGCAACTAAAACAAGTATTCAAGATATTGCTAAAGTATCTGATGACACGGTGATTGTTATTGCTGGTTCTAAATAATGATGAATTCACTGTAGCAGGTCTTTAAAGGCCTGCTACAAGTTTCTTCTTCGTTAAACGAGCGCAGCTATCAGGCCAAATAGGCCGCCAAATACCCCACCCCAAATCACTAACCAACCTAAATGTTCTTTGATCATGGTTTGAATAATATCTTTTACCATCGTTGGCGTAAGCTCATTCAAACGCTCATCAACTAAACGCTCAACTGTACCGTGTAATGAGCCACCAAGATGAGAGTTGGCAAATAGCTTTTCATCAAGAATGGTTTTAAATTCGTCGCTCTTCGAAATATCAATCACCGCCGCTTTCATTTTTTCAATAAAAGGCTCTCGCATTGGCTCGAGCGCATCACGGCCACCAAACATCGACAGCATGCCACCAAATTGAGAGTTTTCGATAACCTCAATTAAAGAGTCATAAGCCGGACTTAAATTAACTTCACTGATCACAGGCTCTAAATCAATATTTGGCTTAGCGAGCGCCATGACCTGATCTATTTTCTCTTCGGCGAAGAACTCGGTCATTATCAGGTTACGAATAGCCACTTTAAAAGAGGCAAACTTTAGAGTGATAACCCCAGAGCCGTATAAAAATGGTACTTTTTCGAATAGCATGTGAATAGCAAGCCAGTTAGTTACTGCGCCCGATAACGCAAATAAACCAACAGAAAGCACAATTGCTTGTTCAAATAAAAATCCGACTAATACTAAGGCAAGCGCCACTAAATTAGTAATGAGACTTTTATTCATCTGACCCCTCATAAATACTTCGATAAACTTTAACAATATTAACGCTATGGGTTTGTTAATTCATCGTCTTTTTGCCATAGTTTAATTATATGGTTAAAAGGTGAACAAAATTATGTGGAATTCGGTGAATGAACAGATTAGCCAAGCGATGCATTTTGATTTTAAGCATACCTTTAAGCGCCAATTACAATCACCCAATAACGATAAATACTTCCAAATTGGCGATGATTTACACCACTTCTTTGTGAAAGTCGCTCATTTAAGCGATCTGGAGCGCTTGGAGTGTGAAGCCTTTAATCTAGAGCTGTTAACACAAGAAAGCCTATTTATGATCCCTGATTGCATCACCACAGGTTGCAATATTGAGTTTTCATTTATCGTGCTTGAATGGTTAGAACTTGATAAACAGCCCCATACTAATTGGCATGAAATGGGGGAACACCTTGCCCATTTACACCAAAAGCATACCCAAGCCATGTTCGGCTTAGATAACGATAATTTTCTTGGCCCTACTCTACAACCAAATCGCTGGCACAAAAAATGGGATGTCTTTTTTGCTGAAGAACGCATTGGTTGGCAATTGCAGTTATTACAAGAAAAAGGCATTGAGCTTGTCAATCAAGACACCTTCATCACTTTTGTAAAAGACGCACTACATAGCCATGTTGTAGAGCCTTCGTTATTACACGGAGATTTTTGGCGCCGAAATATGGGCTTTTATAATAATGTGCCCAGTGTGTTTGACCCTGCTTGTTATTATGGTGATCGAGAATGCGATATAGCAATGAGTGAGCTTTATGCACCACTCCCCGATAGCTTTTATGATGCCTATAACGATATCTACCCATTGCAGGTAGGTTATGAGCAACGTAGAGCTATCTATCAACTATATCCTATGCTCAATAATGCCAACATATTTGCAGGACACTATCTTACTGAAGCAAAACAACAAATTGATCAGCTACTGAAATAAGCGCGAATTCACTGTAAAAGGAATGTCACAAACCCCTAAACACAGCTATATTTAGCTTATAAAGCGTATTAATAAAGATGCTAGCCGTTTGTTGTAGCGCTACGCTTATACCAATTCGGTTAGTGAGTTATATCAATCTTATTAAATCTAGATTCATTTTTAATGAGTTAGGTTTAATTTAGATTGCAATTTAACGAACTCAGGCATGCCTGATTAAGGTAAAAGCTGATGAAAGACCAATACACACAACGAATTTCATGCCCGCACTGTGGCCACCACATTCACGTAGCACTTGATGCAAGCGAAGGTGACCAAGATTACTATGAAGATTGCGCAGCATGCTGTAACCCTATCCATTTGAATATGCATATCGATTACGCAAACAACAAACTTGAATTACATGTCGATAGTGACGACGAGCAAATTTTTTAATTTGCTCGTTTGCTATATTTATTTAGCTCGTTTTATGTAATTATTTTGCTTGTTGAGAAAGATAATTTTCGACCGTGTTGATAATGGTATAAGTTTGCTGATCAACTTCGATATTTAACTTATCACCTTCGCGGTAGTTATCGAGATTGGTAATAGAGAGTGTTTCTGGGATCAGGTGTAGCCAAAAGCCCTGCTCATCAACTTCACCTACAGTGAGGCTTGCCCCGTTAACACTCACAAATCCTTTATACAGCACGTATTTTTGCCACTCTTTTGCTAATGCTAATTGCATTTTACAGTTGTCTTGATGGTGGTTAATTGAAAGTATTTCGGCCATACAATGAATGTGGCCCGATACGATATGCCCGCCCAACTCAGTCCCAAAAGTCACTGAACGTTCGAAATTCACCGTGTCATTGACAACAAGCATACCTAAGTTGGTTAACTTTAATGTTTCATCTATCACATCAAAATTTATAACACAGTCACCTTCAGTGGTAGATGCAAACTTCACCACCGTTAAACAACAACCATTAATGGCTATGCTCGCGCCGATATTCAAGTTTTCAGCATATTGCTGCTCTACTTTTAAAGCTAGCCTTAGTACACCGCCTTGGTTTGTCGCATCAACGACAACGGCTTGCGTTTGCACAATTCCAGTGAACATCGCTTTCTCTTTTCTTTATTAAATAGATAACTGCGATTTTTATTGATCTATGAATAGATTACAATGGCTGTCTGTTTATTTAGTCGTGTAATTTATGTCTTTTTGTAGTTGGGAAGCCAAAAGGTTAATTTCGTTAGCCATTCCTGTTTTTTTGGCACAGGTAACCCTTATTTTAATGACGGTTGTAGATACCGTGATGGCAGGCCAAGTAAGTGCAAAAGACTTGGCAGCACTTTCTATTGCAACGGGTATTTGGAATCCGTTAATGCTTGCATTGCAAGGCATATTATTGGCGTTGACGGGTATCATAGCGCAGTTTGCTGGTTCAAACGATAAACAAGGTATTAGCCACTACTTTCAACAAGGTCTGTATCTGGCGTTAGTACTTGCCATAATCGGTTTAGGGCTGGCAAGCCTTGCTGATACTGTGCTTAGTCAATTAGACACCTCACAGTCTATTACCCACTTAGCTGAGCAATACATTCATTTTGTTAAATGGGGTATTTTTGGTTTTTTACTTTTCAGTGTGTATCGCAATATCACTGAAGGAATGGGAATGACCAAACCTGCTTTTTACATTAGCTTAATTGGCTTAGCGGTCAATATTCCAGCCAACTACGTATTTATACATGGTAAATTAGGTTTTCAAGCCTACGGTGGCGCGGGCTGTGGTATTGCCACCGCACTTGTATTTACTGCAATGGCGTTAACTCAGGTTATTTATTGCCACTTTAATAAAAAGATTGATGCCAAAGCATTATTAGCAAATTTCGAAGCGCCAAAGCCCGCTACTTTATGGACTATCACCAAAGTGGGTATTCCAATTTCATTAGCTACCTTTTTTGAAGTCACGCTATTTGCTTGTATTCCTTTGTTTATAGCGCACTTAGGTGCAGTTGCCGTTGCGGGTCACCAAATTGCGGCCAGTGTAACGACACTATTGTTTATGATGCCGTTGAGCCTCTCAATTGCCATTAGCATTCGAATAGGCAACTTATTTGGCCAACAACATTATCTGCAGTTAAAAAATGCCGTTAAAACGAGTTATATTCTCGCGGCAATTATTGCTTTTCTGCTGGCAAGTGTGACCTTTTTTGCTCGAGATATAATAAGCCAATTGTATTCTGACAACCCTGAAGTATTGGCGCTAGCTTCTTCAATCATGGTACTGGCTTGTATCTACCAGTTACCAGATGCCCTGCAAGTTTCAGCCAATGGTATTTTACGGGGATTAAAATACACGGCACCGATTGGTTATATCACCTTTGTATCGTATTGGTTGATCGGCTTTGCGCTTGGCTTCGTACTTGCTCGTACAGATTTAATTGTTCCAGCAATGGGCCCTCATGGCTTTTGGATAGGCATTATTGTGGGGTTAAGTGCCGCAGCAATTATGTTGATGTTCACGGTTCATAGGCGATTTAAACATGCACCTTTTTTGCAAAACCAATAGCCTTTTAAACTCTATCATCGCAACAGCGTGCGTGGCACTTATTGCCTGCACGCCCTCTTCGGGTGATGTAAATCACACCTACGCGCAACGATTAGAAAACGTGCTTAAAACTGAAAGTTTTAAACTATCTAAACCCAGTACACTAGCTGTTAACCACTTCACTGAAAATACTGAAGATAAAGAAACCATTGGCATGATCGAGCTTGCCCAATTACGTCAATGTAAACTTGCAACCCTTATTGCTGAGCACAATAACCAACTTGGCAAAACAGCAACGCCTGCTAATGTTCTTAGTTATCAAATTAAGTTTATTCAAAGTGCAAATGAGTGCTTAGAAAGCTTTGAAGAACAAGATGATCTATTTGAAAAAATAAAACTCACCGCAGGACAAAAGCAAGCAAACCTTGCTAACTACTTTAAAGCTATGCTGCTCAACGAAACCGAGTTTAAGCAAAGCTGGCAGCTAAGCTCGACACACATTGATGAAAACACCGCAGGTTTTAGCGAAACCGTGAGTGCGATGGAGCAAATTGCTAAGTTAAACAATCAAATTAATACCGGCAAAATAAACGCTATAGAGCCTGAGCAAATCATCAGCCAACTCGAAGTATTAAATCGTTTTAAATACAACAAGCTACTTATTTCTGCGGCTCGTGTGCAAACACATTACAATCAACAATTAACAGCGCTGCTCATGCAGTATTCAAAAGATGATCTCTGCCCTGCCAACAAGAATAAACAAAAAGCGCAAACGCTTAGCAATGTGTTTAAAAAGTTTTATTTAGAGCAACTACAGCCTTATCAATCATTCTTAGTGGGTAGATTAGAAACCCTACAACCTCTTTACCAGCAAATATGGCATGACACCGAAATGGCCCAGTTTGTAGATAGCGACAGTAATGACGCAATTTTACAAAGTCTTAAGCACTCTGCGAAAAGCCATGTTGCTTGGTGGCAAGGTTTTTACAGAACGTGCGAAATTAGTCCGTTATGAATAAAAAACCAGCACTTAGCACAAAAATAGCTAAAGCTGCTTGATTCACACAACCAGTCGCTATATATTAGCCTCCGTTGTTTAGCCACGCTAACAACAGTTTTAAATCAAAATACAACCGTAGCTCAGTTGGTTAGAGCACTACCTTGACATGGTAGGGGTCGGTGGTTCGAATCCACTCGGTTGTACCATGATTTAGGTATAACCAAAGGAAAGAGCACTACCACTCTTAATGGCCCGGTCCAAAGGTCGGTGGTTCGAATCCACTCGGTTGTACCATGATTTAGGTATAACCAAAGGAAAGAGCACTACCACTCTTAACGGCCCGGTCCAAAGGTCGGTGGTTCGAATCCACTCGGTTGTACCACTCTTGATTTTAACATCTCAGTACGACCGTAGCTCAGTTGGTTAGAGCACTACCTTGACATGGTAGGGGTCGGTGGTTCGAATCCACTCGGTCGTACCAATTCTAATTTTCTTAGTTTTAATTATTCTATATCTCAGTTTTTTAGAGCACTACCATTCTTAATGGCCCGGTACAAAGGTCTGTGGTTCGAATCCACTCGGTCGTACCAATTCTAATATTCCTAATTTTAAATATTTTGTAGCTCAGTTGGTTAGAGCACTACCGCTCTCTATGACCCACGCCGAAATCGGTGGTTCGAATCCACTCGGTCGTACCAATTATTAATGTTCCAAATTTAAAATATCTGTAGCTCAATTGGTTAGAGCACTACCGCTCTTAATGGCCCGGTCCAAAGGTCGGTGGTTCGAATCCACTCGGTCGTACCAATTATTAATGTTCCAAATTTAAAATATCTGTAGCTCAATTGGTTAGAGCACTACCGCTCTTAATGGCCCGGTCCAAAGGTCGGTGGTTCGAATCCACTCGGTCGTACCAATTTATTCAAATTCCTCATAATTTTATTATCCTAAAATCAATATTATACAGCTGAAACTCAGTTGGTTAGAGCACTACCGCTCTCTATGACCCACGCCAAAAGTCGGTGGTTCGAATCCACTCGGTCTACCCTAGCGCCTAGCTCCTAGCTCCTAGCTCCTAGTACCCAGCCACTTGTAACTTGAAACTAGCCCCTCGAAACTTATATTCGGAAACTAACCCACCTGTTCCCCTAGCGAAAATATCCTCTCTACTAACTGCCACTTACTTTGTTGATTATTGCTTCCCACGTTCTGAAACTGCTCCATTAGGCGCTCCCATTGTTGCACCTTTGGGTTCATTACATCTTGTTTTGCTTTTTCTGTAAAGCTAAATGAATCATCGGTTTGCAGTATCATGATAAGGGTTGTGCCAACACGATGAATCGCCATGTCTGTAATTCCTGAATCGCGAATAGCACTTATGACTTCAGGCCAAACTTGCTTAGGGCTATGGTATTGCTCGTAGGTAGCTATAAGCTCTGGGTCGTTTTTTAGCTCTAATGTAAGGCAGTACTGCATCCGACTCTCCTTTTATTGTTTATGAATAAATACAACACGATACGCAAAAATCGTAATTGCAACAAAACACAGCATAGGTAATAAAAATGACGCTTGTTCAGCACTTAAAAAGGCAATGGGGTTCGCATCAATAATCATCCCTTGTAATGGTGGCATTAATGCCCCGCCAACGATTGCCATTACCAGCCCCGCAGAGGCAATACTGGCATCTGCTTTTAAGCCATTTAGCGCAATGCCATAAATAGTTGGAAACATTAAAGACATACAGGCAGAGGTGGCGACCAAAGAGTAGAGCCCTACTTCACCGCCGATAAAAACCACCAAACACATCAAGCTCGCACCGGCTATTGCAAACCACATTAATAACAACCCCGCTTTAAACCAATTAAGTAGGTAGGTGCATAAAAATCGGCTCGCAAGAAAAAAGCACATAGCAATAATATTAAAATGCTGCGCCTCGGCTGCACTTAGCCCTACTTCAGCCATGCCGTAGTGAATAATGAAGGTCCAACACATAATTTGAGCACCCACATAAAACACCTGTGCTACTACCCCTTCACGATAGGGTTTGTTGTTTATGAGCTTTATAAATAAAGGCTTTAATGCTTGATCGCGTTTATCTGATGCCATGAGCTGTGTATTCGGCAACCGATAAAACAAATAAACAAACAATAAACAGATCACAACCAATGCAATTGCCACATACGGAGTGCGAATAGTCACTAAATCAGCGCTTTGCATGAGTTGGTGTTGTACAGGATTGGTTACTGCAAACTGCTGTAGTGCATCGGTTAATTTACCATCGACAACCGAAGGTAGCATTTGCGCATACTCGGGATGTGCTGCTTTTTCTTCTGCGCGAAACTTTGCAACATGAAGATTATTTAAAATCAGGTTTGAGGCCACAAACATGCCAAGTAAAGAGCCTAATGGGTTAAATGCTTGCGCTAAATTAAGTCGTTTGGTTGCAGTTTGTGGGCTACCCATTGATAAAATATACGGGTTTGCCGTTGTCTCTAACAGCGCTAAACCACAGGTCAAGATACATAATGCCGCAAGAAAATAGTTAAACTCGCCATACATACTTGCTGGAATAAACAATAAAGCCCCAACAGCATAAAGACCAAGCCCTAAAACGATGCCGTATTTATAACTAAAGCGTCGAATAAACAACGCAGCAGGAATTGCCATCACTCCATAGCCTAAATAAAACGCAAATTGCACCAAGCTGCTTTGTGTGTTTGAGATCAAGAAAATATCTTTAAATGCTTTAACTAAAGGGTTGGTTATATCGTTTGCAAAACCCCAAAGCGGAAATAGTGCCGCAACCAAAATAAAAGGGATCAGCATGTCATTTGATACGACGCGGTCCTTGTTACGTTTCGTGTGTGTTCTTTTGTGTGTGTTCATAAACAAGCCTGTTGTTTTAATACAAGGCTCACTGATTACTCGCTATGCCATGTAAAATCGATTCAAACAATGTCAAACCAGTTTATATAGACACACATATTTCATGTAGAAAATCACCATCAGCCAGAGTGATTTTTGTACAAATGATTAAACATAAAACATCGCTACAGCCAAAATTTCATATACAAAAACCTGTTTAAAATACGCGCTAAACGCGTTGACTCACTTCATACCCAAACATATTTTACAAAGAAATTCATTTTTCAAATCGTTGCAGATTAACAACGTGAGATGGCTATGGCTGAGAATAAATTTGTACAGTTACACCCACACGATAATGTCATTGTTTGCTGCCAATCGGCGCAAAAAGGCGAACAAATTAACATTGCAAATCAGGTAATAACACTCGATTCAAGTGTCACCATCGGACACAAAATTGCCTGCCAAGATATTGCTGCTGGTGAGCAGATTTTAAAGTATGGGGCTTCAATTGGCTCTGCGACTGAAGCAATAAAAACGGGCCAACATGTTCATCTTCACAATATGAAAAGTGACTACATTGCCAGTCACACTCGCCATTCTGTAACGGGAGAATAATATGCGCGGCTATTTAAGAAACGATGGTTCAAAAGGCATTCGAAATAGCCTAGTTGTGGTTTATTTGGTTGAGTGCGCACACCATGTGGCACGCTCTATCGTCAATAAGATGGATCATCCAGATGTGCAACTAATCGGTTTTCCGGGCTGCTACCCAAATAACTATGCCCTGGCGATGATGAAAAACATTTGCACCCACCCTAATGTGGGCGGTGTTTTATTAGTATCACTAGGCTGTGAAGGTTTTAATCGTGAGTACTTGAGCGATGCGATTGCTGAGTCTGGTCGCCCAGTCAATACCCTAGTGATCCAACAAAATGGCGGCACCAAAAACACCATTGCCAAAGGCATTACCCAAAGCCAAATCATGCTTGAGCAACTTGCTCAATGCCCAATTGAGTACATGCATCTCGATGAGCTCGTCATTGGTACTATTTGCGGTGGCTCTGATGGTACCAGTGGCATAAGCGCAAACCCGGCAGTTGGTAAATGTTTTGACCGATTAATTAGCGCGGATGCAACCTGCATTTTTGAAGAAACCGGTGAACTTGTCGGTTGTGAGCAAATCATGGCTCATCGAGCCGAAAGTCCAGAACTCGCCAAGCAACTTATTAATTGTGTTGTCAAAGCAGAAAATTACTACGCCAAAATGGGCTATGGCAGTTTTGCCCCAGGCAATGCGGAAGGCGGCTTAACAACTCAAGAAGAAAAATCAATGGGCGCCTATGCCAAGTCTGGCGCATCGCAAATAAACGGCATTATCAAACCAGGAGAAAAGCCAAATAAAAAAGGCTTGTTCTTAATGGATGTGGTGCCCGATGGCGAACCTATGTTTGGTTTTCCGAATATTTCAGACAACCAAGAAATTGTCGAAATGATAGCCTCAGGAGCTCATATCACCTTATTTACCACAGGCCGCGGCTCTGTCGTTGGTTCTGCCATTTCACCGGTTATTAAAATCTGCGCCAACCCAGAAACCTATGCAAATCTCAGTGATGATATGGATATAAATGCCGGCGCTGTTATTGAAGGCAGTAAAACCGTTAAGCAAGTGGGTGATGAGATTTTTGAGTTGATTGTTCGAGTTGGCAATGGTGAACAAACCAAATCAGAGCAAATGGGACATCAAGAGTTTTTATTAACGTATAAAACCTTCGATAGCATTGGGCCTGCGTGCTTGAAATAAAGCTGAGGAATTCATCATGAGCAATTACTTTAACCACCTTTACCCAGACGTTGCCGACCTTAAGAAAAAAGCCAAGCAACGCATTCCTCGCTTTGCCTTCGATTACCTTGAAGGCGGTTGTATGCAAGAGCATGGTGTAAAACGAAATAGAGATGACATCAATAGTGTGCAATTACGCAGTGAGCTATTAAAGCCATTTACAGGTAGCAGCCAAACTGTCGAGTTATTTGGTCATACTTACGCGGCCCCATTTGGTATTGCGCCTGTTGGTTTACAAGGATTAATGTGGCCAAAAGCCCCTGAGATTCTTGCTAAAGCCGCCGCTGAAAAAAACATTCCTTATGTGTTAAGCACGGTTTCGTCATCTAGCCTTGAACGAATCGCAGAAGTATCACAAGGCCATGCGTGGTTTCAGCTTTATAACCCAACGGATGAAAAGATTAGGCTCGATTTACTCAGTCGCATCAAAGCAGCTCATTACCCTGTGCTAGTGGTCACCGTTGATGTGCCTACCTTTGGCTACAGACCACGTGATATTCGAAATGGTCTAGCCATGCCACCGAAGATGACGTTGTCTAATATTCTGCAGATGCTAGCAAGACCCCGCTGGCTTTATGAAACCGCCCTTGCTGGCAAGCCAGAAATGGAAACGCTCAAGCCGTATATGCCAAAAAATATGCCTACCGATGAGCTGGCAGCTTTTATGAATAAAACTGTCATGGGCCGCGTTGATCTGGAAGGTTTAAAACCGATTCGCGATTTATGGCAAGGGCCTTTGATCATTAAAGGGTTGATTAATGAGTCTGATGTACAAGCGGCCATTGCGCTCGGCGCAGATGGGGTTGTTATGTCAAATCATGGCGCGCGTCAGCTAGATGCCGGTGAATCTCCCGTCAAACCACTGCAAACAGTCGCTGCCAAGTATTCAAAAGACATCAAAATTTTTATGGATAGCGGGCTTCGTAGCGGAACAAACATTGTGAGTGCACTTGCAAGCGGTGCTGACTTTACATTCTTAGGCAGACCCTTTGTGTATGGCGTGGGTGCCCTTGGCGATAAAGGCGGCATTCACACCATCAATGCCTTGATGATGCAAATCACCCAGATCATGAACCAATTAGGTTGCGCCACTGTATCTGAACTGCCCGATTTTTTGGTGAAGTAACACAAACTGCTTAAGAGGTAGGTTATGAAAAACACACTTAAAACGCGTCCACTTGGAAAAACCGGCATTGAGGTTTCAACCCTCGGTTTTGGCGCGGCCTCTATGGGTAACCTATATCAAGCAGTGAGCGATGAAGAAGCTAAAAACACCTTAACTGCAGCAATTGATGTGGGCATTTCATTATTCGATACCGCCCCTCGCTATGGTGCTGGGTTAAGTGAACGTCGTGTTGGTGATGCCCTGCGCGGTCTTGGTAAAAAAGAGTATATTCTATCAACCAAGGTTGGCAGATTGATCAAACCTGATCCCCATGCTGATGTAACGCAGCTGCGTCATGGCTTTGCCACACCAATGCCTTTTGATGCCCAATATGACTACAGCTACGATGGCATTATGCGCTCTTTTGAAGATAGCCAACAACGTTTAGGTTTAGCTGAAATTGATATTTTACTCGTACATGATTTAGGCGTTGATACACACGCCGAGCGAGATGCCTTTTATTTTATGCAATTTGAGCAAGGCGGCTACCGAGCGTTAGAAGAGCTCAAAACAAGTGGGCAAATTAAGGCTGTCGGTTTAGGGGTTAACGAAGTTGAAATATGTCAACGTGCAATGGCAATTGGTCAGTTCGATTGCTTTTTATTAGCTGGTCGTTATTCGTTATTAGAACAACAACCTCTCGATGATTTTTTACCTGCATGTATAGAGCATGGTGCGTCTATTATCTTAGGTGGCCCCTATAACTCGGGAATATTAGCTACGGGCGTTCGTCATTTTCAAAACCCTTACTACAACTATCAACCAGCGTCACAAGAAATCATCGACAAAGTCGCCAAAATTGAAGCTGTTTGTGTTGATCATAATGTCACATTAGCAGCTGCAGCTTTACAGTTTCCACTCGCGCATCCTACTGTTGCCTCGGTTATACCTGGGCTTGGTAACGAAAAACGGGTGCACAAAACCGTCGAATTATTTAATCAGGTTATCCCGAACCAGTTTTGGCAAGATTTAAAAACAGCTGGTCTAATTGCACAGCATGCACCGACGCCAGAAAGCGGAGACGCATCATGAACACAATCAGCACACTCAACCCGATTAAGAAAATAGATAGCCATCAACATTTTTGGCAATTGAGCCGTGGCGACTATCGCTGGTTAAGTGAAGATTTAACTGTGCTGTATCAAGATTATTTACCAGAAAGGCTCACTACGACCCTTGCTATTAATGACATTGCTAACACTATTGTGGTGCAAGCGGCCGACTCACATGATGAAACGCGTTTTTTACTGAAACTTGCTAAGTCCCATAGCTTTATTGCAGGTGTTGTTGGTTGGGTCGACTTTACCGATACAAACGCTCTAAGACAGTTAAACTTATTTGCTTCAGATCCTTACTTCAAAGGTGTACGGCCGATGCTGCAAGACATTGAGCAAATTGATTGGATCTTAAACCCAGAATTTACGCCAATTTTCCAATTTTTAGCGGCGCATAAGCTCTGTTTTGATGCCCTAGTACATGAGTGTCATTTACCGTATATACTCACCATTGCTAAGCAGCATCCTCATTTAAACATTGTTATTAATCATCTTGCTAAACCTGATTTAACAAAGCCAAAGTCTGAACATTGGGAAGACATGCTCTATCAACTTGCATGCTTAAAAAATGTCTCGATTAAGTTTTCCGGGCTTATGTCACAAGCACAGGCTGATTGTGTCGATATCGATACATATCGCCCCTACTTCGAACTCATTTATCAGTTATTTGGTGCCAACCGAATTTTATGGGGCAGCGACTGGCCAGTGGTTAACATGAATGGCTGTTATACCGACTGGCATTACATCAGCGATGTGCTGATAAGTGTTCTACCAGTCTCTGAGCAGCGAAAGATTTGGTCCGATAATGCCAAAAGACTTTACCGATTATTTTAATTCCCCCAGTTAAGGATTTTTTATGACCCAGCAAAACACAAAAAAAATTGCCCTAGTAACCGGTGGTGGAAGCGGCATCGGGCGAAGTATCTGTTTACGCTTGGCAAAACGTGACATGCATATCATGGTGGTTGATTTAAACCTTGACGCTGCAAACTTAGTGAAAGATGAAATTCTTCGTGACAATGGCAGTGCCGATGCGTATGCCGTCGATGTTGCAAACCACCAACAAGTTCACGAGTTATTTAATACAATTACCAAGCACTACCCCATTGATATTTTGGTTAACAACGCCGGTATTGCCCATATCGGCAATATCGAAAACACCGCAGAAGCTGATTTAGACAGGCTCTATAACATTAATGTTAAAGGCGTTTATAACTGTATTCATGCAGCTATCGAGAGCATGAAATCTCGAAAAAGCGGCGTCATTATTAACCTTGCTTCGGTTGCATCATCAGTCGGTATTGCTCACAGGTTTGCTTACTCAATGACTAAAGGCGCGGTTTTGACCATGACCTATTCCGTTGCAAAAGACTATATAAATGATGGCATCCGCTGTAACTGCATTGCGCCTGGTCGAGTGCACACCCCATTTGTTGATAATTTTTTAGCCCAAAGTTACCCAGATAATCAAGCTGAAATGTTTGAAAAGCTCTCCAAAAGTCAACCTATAGGTCGTATGGGCAAACCAGAAGAAATTGCCGGACTGGTCGATTACCTCTGCTCCGATGATGCAGCCTTTATTACCGGCAGTAATTTTCCCATTGATGGCGGTTTCGTCACCTTGAATAACTAATAGAAGTAAAGAGAATCATCATGAAACTACTAAGATACGGCCCTTTTGGCCAAGAGAAACCCGGCATCATTGATAGCGATGGTAAGCTACGTTGTTTAAGTAACGTGCTCAAAGACATCAATGGCCAAGCTTTATCACCAGTAACACTCAATTTTATTAGTCAAATCGACTTAAACACCTTGCCGCTTATTGAAGAGCCGGTGCGTATCGGTTCATGTATTGCTGATGTAGGTAAGTTTATTTGTATTGGCTTAAACTATGCTGATCACGCTGCAGAATCTGGCATGGCTATTCCCAATGAGCCTGAAGTATTTAGCAAAGCCACCAGCGCGATTAGCGGCCCTAACGACAATATAATCAAGCCTAAAAATAGCAAAAAGCTAGACTGGGAAGTTGAACTTGCCATTGTAATTGGTAAACACGCCTCGTATGTCGATGTAGAAAACGCTTATGATTACATTGCTGGTTATTGTGTGTGTAACGATGTGTCTGAACGAAACTTCCAGCTAGAACGCGGTTCACAGTGGGATAAAGGGAAAGGCTGTGACACATTTGGCCCACTTGGCCCATGGTTAGTCACCAAAGATGAAATTCCGGATCCACTTAATTTAGATATGTGGTTAAAGGTGAACGATACCCAATACCAAAACGGCAACACAAAAACCATGGTGTTTGATCCAGCGTTTATAGTTAGTTATCTCAGCCAATTTATGAGTTTACAACCGGGTGATGTTATCTCTACCGGCACGCCACCAGGTGTGGGTTTAGGGCAAACTCCACCGGTTTACTTAAAAGACGGCGACACAGTTACCCTTGGCATTGAAGGCCTTGGCGTACAACAGCAAGTCGTCGTTGATTATAAAAAATTACACTAATTAATAAATCCCAAATTGCATTTGATCTAGACCCAAAATCCGATAGAGCAACAGCCTATCGGATTTTTATTCAAACACTAATTGGCGAGTTTCAAACCAATAATTCCAAGGGCAATCAGCAGTAAGCTGGCAATTTTTAATAGGCTTACGCCTTCTGATAATAGCGTCATGCCAATAATTGCAGAGCCAATTACGCCGATACCTACCCAAACTGCATAAGCCAAACTGAGTGGTAATGATTTAAGCGCCACGCTTAAGCAATAGAAGCTCGCAGCCATGGTTAAAATTGTAAAGAATGAAATGAGTGGTTTAGTAAAACCGTTTGATTGTTTTAGGCCATAAGCCCAAGCGACTTCAAGTAAGCCAGCAGCAATAAGTAGGATCCAATTCATGGTCGACCTCTTTATGGGGTCGTCCCCGAATTTAAATATCAACTTTAAGGTCGTCCTCAAAGCGTTGTAGTACATCACCACACCCAACGAAATCTAGCACGCCCAAATTAGTAAGGCAACTATAGTCAAAAAAAAGCGAGCAACCTGCTCGCTTTTCTCTACTTGGTTTTGTTTATCGCCTATTAACTCACAGTTAGCGACCAATAATCAGTGCGCCACCTTGAGCTAATAAGTTTAAGGTTAACTTGCCACTGTTACTTACTGTGACTTGCTTAGTACCAGCACTGCCATCTTTTTTGTCAAACAACAGGGTGACTTTTTTGCCCGCTAACATAGGTAAATCGATATCGAATGTTTTGGCTTTATTTTCACCATTCACGGCAGCTACCCACCATGTTTGCTGATGACGCCTTGCGATCGTTACATCTTGACCCGGCTGACCTGCAATATAACGTGTTTCATCCCATACCGTTGGCATCGCCTTTAAAGTATCAATAACAAATTGAGGTTGCTCTACAAGGTTATTTGGCGTCAGGCCAAAATGTTGTACTGGTGATTGATAAAGCACACCTGTTGCCAGTTCAAATGCATCTGTGGTTTTACGAATAGTGCCGACGGTTTGATCTTGAGATAAGCGTTTGTTTAAAAACACTGGGGCAAAATCCATAGCGCCAATAGCATTACGAGTGAACGGTAAAATAGTCGCGTTATAGGCATGTAAATCTAACGAATTTTGATGAAAAACAAGGTTCTCCGATGCTAGAACCGCTTCAGATGTGACGAAGTTAGGATACATTCTTTCCCAGCCACGCGGGATAGTGCTGCCATGAAAGGTGATCACTAAACCATACTGATTTGCATCAGTGAGAATATCTTCGTAGAGTTTAATGGTCTCTTGTTTGTCACCACCAAAAAAATCTACTTTAAGCCCTTTAACACCAATGCTTTGCAACCACGCCATTTCATTTCGACGTGCAGGTGCACTGTTCATTCTATTTTGTGGGGTTTGAGGTGCGTCATTCCACCAGCCATTTGAGTTGTACCACAAAATAACATCAACGCCCTTACCATTAGCGTACTTAACCAATTCAGCCATTCTCTCGCGGCCAATGTTTTTATCCCACCAATTGTCGATTAATACATATTCAAAATTTAATGATGAAGCTAAATCGATAAATTTGATTTGATCATCGTAGTTGATACTTGGGTCTTGCCAAACAATCCAGCTCCATGTTGAACGACCCATTTTATAATCTTGGCTTGCTTGATAAAGGGGTTTAACTAAATCAAACGCCACGGTTGATTCAACGATTGGTTTTAAACTCGTTCCCAACGTAATAGTACGCCAAGGTGTGGTTGCTGGCATCGCCATAGCGGCATAAGTCGCACCTATGCCATTGTTTTCGCCAGCCTGAGGAAATGAAATCCGATAAATACCGTCTTTTGTGCCTTCACTTAATTTTGAGCCAACATAATGGCTATCAACCCCGGTTTCAGAAATTAATAACCAGCCTTTATCGCTATTTTTAAATAATGCAGGAAAGGTATAGCCCACCCCGTTCGCTGACGGTGTACCAAGGGCTTCGTTAAAGGTGTAAGGCTCTTCGTAACTTGGTTTTGTTTGCATCCAGCCCGTTTCAGGTAAGGCTTGTGGGCTTATAAATGTGGTTGCAGAATCTGGTAAATTAAAAGCGCTATATTCAGCTAATACCTTGATACGGGTATCTGTTTCAGTCCCTGAGATTTGATAGCGAAACGCAACATCGCTATCAGACACATTAAACTCGACGCCAAGCATTCTGCCGTCTTGGTTTTCAAATTGCGCTTTGAGTGAATTTGCCGTGTAGTTTACGTCACTAACCTTCGCATTATGCAGCTTATAGCTTTCATTGACTGAAGCGGTTGTATGGCTTTTATATTTTAGGCTTTGTGAAAAATCACCCAGGTTGGTTTTTAAACCAAGCTGTGATTGCTGCAAAAACACTTGCTTGCCATAATTTACGCTATAAACAAGTTGGTTTTGTTGTTTTTCGAGTTTTACAGTTATTTGTCCATCTGGGCTTGTCACGCTAAGCGGTAAATGTGCGTGAGCAAGCATAGAGCTTGTAAGCAGTGATATGTAGATACTTGGTTTTATCATTGTTGTTATCCTTAATCTGCAAATGCAATAAGTGATATCATAATACAATTAAAGCATTTTTGTCACCCAACTCCTATCGAGTTAGAAGTGATCGAAAAACGCATCAAGCCCGTTAGATATTGTTACAGTTCCAAGGTTGTATATTTACGACAAAAGGCTAAGCTTTAGATAAATAACAAAAACTTAGAAAATTTATGAAACTACTGACAGTGCTTTTTTTATTCGTCTCATATCAAGCTCTTGCGGGTCTTACGCCTGTTAGCTTTGAAAAAAATGGCGAAATCATCACTGAAGAAGCGGTGCGTTTCAACGGCGGATATGGTTATAACTTAGATGCCAACCATGTTTTAAAGCTCGTCACCTTAGATTGGCCTCCTTACATAGACGAAAACTTATGCAACAAAGGCTGGCTTTACCAATTTGCTGTAAGCTCCTTACTTGAAAAAGGCTATGGCGTGCAAATTAGCTTTTATCCGTGGGCACGCGCCGTAAGAGAAGCTGAATTAGGTCGCGCTGATATTCTCTTCCCTGAGTACTTTATTGAAGATGATGTTATCTCAGATAATTTCCTCGATAAAACTCGCAACGATTTACTCGCTTTGAGTCATGCTATTCCGGGTGGGGATTTATCATTCGTGGCGTTAAAAGGAAATCAAATTCCATTCAATGGGGATTTAAAATCCGTTAAAAATTTACCAATTGGTGTAGTACGTTCGTATAAAAACACTAAAGAGCTCGATGCCATGATTGATAATAAAGAAATCGATACAATCGTCGCTAATAATGAGTACCAACTAATTCACCTGTTACTTAGTAACCGAGTAAGCCTGATTGTGGCAGATCTTGAGGTGTTAAAAGCCAGTGTTTATAAATCTGAATTATCAATTAGCGGCAAACGACAAATTTTAGAATCACTGGTCGCGCTAGAGCCTAAACTTGAATACAAACCGCTTTATTTTTCTGTCAGTAAATCAACGCCGCAGTGGCAAAAAGTTTTACAAGATTTAAATGATGAAATAGAACTCATGCAACAAAGCGGCAAGTTTAACGAGTTCATCGAAGGAATGAAACAACAGTGCTACGGATTAGAAAAAGCGGCGTAACCGCCGCTTTATTTTGATAATATCAGTACGCGATTGAGTACTACTCAGGCACTCTAACCCAGCCTTCCATCAATACACGCGCACTTCGGCTCATACTTGCTTTAGTGACTTGCCAATTACCATCAACAAGTTTTGCAGCAGCGCCCACTTTTAAAGTGCCAGAAGGATGACCAAAGTTTACCTCTTGTCGCTCACCACCGCCTGCAGCAAGGTTTACCAAGGTACCAGGAATAGCGGCGGCAGTACCTATTGCAACCGCAGCGGTGCCCATCATGGCATGGTGCAATTTACCCATCGACATAGCACGTACCACTAAATCAATATCTGTATCACTGACAACTTTACCACTTGATGCATGGTAAGTCTTTGCTGGTGCAACCCAAGCTACTTTTGGCGTATGTTGACGTGCTTTTGCTTCATCAATATGAGAAATTAGCCCCATTTTCAACGCCCCGTAGGCACGAATCGTTTCTAATTTTTCAAGTGCAGATGCATCACCGTTAATGGCTTCTTGTAGCTCTGTGCCATCGTAGCCAACTTCACTGGCGTTAATGAAAACTGTCGGAATACCCGCATTGATCATCGTTGCAGACAACATACCAATACCTGGCACTTCTAGCTCATCAACTAAGTTACCTGTTGGAAATAAGGCCCCTTCGCCATCTGCAGGGTCCATAAATTCAAGTTTCACTTCAGCGGCTGGAAAGGTCACGCCATCAAGCTCAAAATCACCGGTTTCTTGCACTTCGCCGTTAGTAATTGGCACATGTACTATAATGGTTTTACTTATGTTTACTTGCCAAACTTTAACTTCGACAACGCCGTTGTCTGGAATTTTGCTGGCATCAACAAGGCCGTTCGACACAGCAAAGGCCCCGACTGCTGAAGTTAAATTGCCACAGTTACCACTCCAATCAACAAACGCTTTATCGATAGCCACTTGACCAAACAAATAATCAACATCGTGATCAGCTTTCGCGCTTTTCGATAAAATCACCGTCTTACTGGTGCTCGAGGTTGCACCGCCCATACCATCAGTTTGTTTTTGGTAAGGATCGGGGCTGCCAATCACACGTAATAACAGGCTATCGCGCGCCTCACCTGCCACTTGGGCAGGCTCAGGTAAATCAGTTAAGTTAAAGAACACCCCTTTACTGGTGCCGCCACGCATATAGGTCGCTGGCACCTTAATTTGTGGTTTAAATGCCATTGCTTAGTGCTCCTCAGATTCTAAGAAATCTTGCGCGAAACGTTGCAGCACACCACCCGCTGAATAAATTGACACTTCTTCAGCTGTATCTAAACGACACGTCATTGGTACTTCAACAGTTTCACCATTGGCACGGGTAATAACTAATGTCAGTGTCGCGCCTGGTGTTGGCTCACCTTTCACACTAAAGGTCTCACTGCCATCAATACCTAATGTAGTTCGCGTGGTGCCTGCTTTAAACTCAAGCGGTAATACGCCCATACCAATTAGGTTAGTGCGGTGAATACGCTCAAAGCCCTCGGCTGCAATCACTTCAACACCAGCAAGGCGTACACCCTTAGCTGCCCAGTCACGTGATGAGCCTTGGCCATAATCGGCACCAGCCACAATAATAAGCGGTTGTTTGCGCTCCATGTAGGTTTCGATAGCTTCCCACATACGCGTCACTTTGCCTTCTGGTTCAATGCGAGCATATGAACCTTGCTTCACTTCACCATTTTCTTTAACCATTTCATTCAGTAACTTAGGGTTAGCGAATGTTGCACGCTGTGCTGTTAAATGGTCGCCTCGGTGAGTAGCATACGAGTTAAAATCTTCTTCCGGCAGACCCATTTTAGCGAGGTACTCACCAGCTGCACTTGACGCTAAAATCGCATTCGAAGGTGATAAGTGGTCAGTAGTGATGTTGTCACCCAATACGGCTAGTGCTCGCATTCCGCTTAATGTACGCTCACCTGCTAATGCGCCTTCCCAATAAGGAGGACGACGAATATAGGTACTTTGTGGACGCCATTGGTAAAGTGGATCGTTGTCTTCACCGTAATCTACACTTAAATCAAACATTGGCTCGTAAACCTTTTTAAATTGTTCAGGTTTAACACTTTGTTTGATCACTGCATCAATTTCTTCATCTGTTGGCCATAAATCCATAAGGCGAATTTCGTTGCCTTGTTGATCATGCCCTAATACATCTTTTTCGATATCAAAACGAATAGTACCAGCGATGGCATAAGCAACTACCAGTGGCGGTGAAGCTAAGAATGCTTGTTTTGCATAAGGATGAATACGACCATCGAAGTTACGGTTACCCGAAAGTACAGCGGTTGCGTATAGGTCGCGGTCAATCACTTCTTGCTGAATTTTAGGATCAAGCGCACCACTCATGCCGTTACAAGTTGTACACGCAAAGGCAACGATACCAAAGCCAAGTTGTTCAAGTTCAGGTAATAAATTTGCTTCTTCTAAGTAAGACTTAACCGCTTTAGAACCCGGTGCCAGTGATGTTTTAACCCATGGCTTACGAGTTAACCCTTTAGCGTTAGCATTACGCGCAAGTAAACCTGCGGCAATAACATTGCGTGGATTACTAGTATTCGTACAACTTGTGATTGCAGCAATGATACAGGCACCATCTGGCATTAAGCCTTCTTCATTCTCAACGACGCCAGTGATACCTGCTTTATCAAGTTCGCTTGTTGCAACACGGCGATGTGGATTTGAAGGGCCCGCAATATTGCGACCAACTGACGATAGATCAAAGGTTAACACACGCTCATACTCAGCCGTTTTAAGACTGTCACTCCAAAGGCCAGTCTCTTTAGCGTAAGTTTCGACGAGTTGAACTTGCTCTTCTTCACGGCCAGTTAAACGTAGGTAATCAAGTGTGTTGTCATCGATGTAGAACATCGCAGCTGTTGCGCCAAACTCTGGCGTCATATTAGAGATAGTTGCTCTATCGCCTAAGGTAAGTGCATCGGCACCTTCACCATAAAATTCAAGGTAGGTCGACACAACTCTTTCATTACGTAAAAATTCGGTGATCGCTAGTACGATATCGGTTGCAGTAATACCCGGTTGTGGCTTGCCTTTGAGCTCGACACCCACAATATCTGGTAAACGCATGTAAGATGCACGGCCAAGCATCACACTTTCAGCTTCAAGACCACCTACACCGACTGCAATAACACCTAGCGCATCGACCATAGGTGTGTGGCTATCTGTACCAACTAATGTATCTGGGAATGCCACGCCATCACGTTTTTGGATCACAGGTGACATTTTCTCTAAATTGATTTGATGCATAATGCCGTTACCCGGCGGGATCACATCAATATTTTTAAATGCTGTTTTCGTCCAATTAATAAAGTGGAATCGGTCATCGTTACGACGGTCTTCAATAGCACGGTTTTTTTCAAATGCGTCAGGTTCAAAACCTGCGTGTTCAACCGCTAATGAATGGTCAACAATTAATTGTGTTGGTACCACAGGGTTCACTTTTGCAGGATCGCCGCCTTTTGCAGCAATAGCATCACGTAGGCCTGCTAAATCAACTAACGCTGTTTGACCTAAGATGTCGTGACACACAACGCGCGCAGGAAACCATGGAAAATCTAAATCACGCTTGCGGTCAATCAATTGCGACAGCGCATCATTTAGCATTTCAGGGTCACAGCGACGAACTAAGTTTTCGGCAAGTACTCGCGATGTGTAAGGAAGTGTGGCATAGCTGCCTGGTTTAATTGCATCAACAGCAGCGCGCGTATCAAAGTAATCGACGCCGGTGCCTGCTAATGGTTTTCTAAAGTTTGTATTCATGATGATTCTACTTGTACTTGGTGACGGTGAACAAAGGTGGGCTGATTGTTTTTGTATTTATTTCGCCCCTTCATAAAGGGGCAGCTAAGCTACCCCTATCACTGATTTAATTAACGATTAACGCTCAGAAATTGGCGTATAGCTACGCGCTTCTGGACCCGTATAATCTGCACTTGGGCGAATAATACGGTTATTAGCACGTTGCTCTTTCACGTGTGCTGTCCAACCTGTTACACGGCTCATCACGAAAATTGGCGTGAATAACTTAGTTGGAATACCCATGAAGTGATACGCAGATGCATGGAAGAAATCAGCATTACAGAATAATTTCTTTTCACGCCACATAACTTCTTCACAGCGAACAGACACTGGATAAAGCACATCATCACCCACTTCTGCTGCCAGTTTTTCTGACCACTTTTTGATGATCACGTTACGTGGATCTGATTCACGGTAAATGGCATGACCAAAGCCCATGATCTTGTCTTTACGTTCAAGCATGCCCATCAGCGCATCTTCAGCTTGGTCTGCACTTGTGAAGCCTTCAATCATATCCATAGCCGCTTCGTTCGCACCACCATGTAATGGACCACGTAAACTACCAATCGCCCCCGTTACACAAGAGTGAATATCAGACAATGTTGATGCACACACACGTGCAGTGAATGTTGATGCATTAAACTCATGCTCTGCATAAAGAATTAAAGACACATTCATTACTTGCTCAAACAGTGCTGATGGTGCTTCGTCATGTAATAAACGTAAGAAGTGTGCACCTACCGAATCATCATCAGTTTCAGTATCGATGCGAACGCCGTCATGGCTAAAGCGATACCAGTAACAAATAATACTTGGGAATACAGCAACCATGCGGTCAATCGCATCATTCGCTTCTGAGAAGTCTTGCTCCATTTCTAGGTTACCTAGCATAGAACAACCCGTACGCATTACATCCATTGGATGCGCGTCTTTAGGAATATTTTCAAGCACTGTTTTAAGTGCATCTGGTAAACCACGTAGTGATTTTAGCTTTGCTTTATATTCAGTCAGCTCAGACTCTGTTGGTAATTCACCGCGCGACAGTAAAAAAGACACTTCTTCAAACTGTGCTTTATCTGCTAATTCACTAATATCATAACCACAATAAGTTAAACCTGAACCTGATTTACCTACTGTACACAGTGCTGTTTCACCTGCTACTTGACCACGTAAACCTGCGCCGCCTAATGCTTTATCTACCATGAGTGTTCTCCTTATATGTTGTCGTTATGATTTTTTAGCTGAGAAAAGGTTATCGAGTGTGTTTTCATATGAGTGATAATCTAAAAACTCATATAATTCCGCACGGGTTTGCATATTGTCTAATTGGCTTTGCTGCGAGCCTTCGCTAAGAATAGACGAATACACATTAAGTGCTGCTTTGTTCATCGCTCTAAATGCACTGAGTGGGTAAAGTACAATTTCAACACCTACTTCGCTTAATTGCTCAGTTGTATAAAGCGGTGTTTGGCCAAATTCGGTGATGTTCGCAAGAATCGGCACATTTAACGCTTTAGCAAACGCTTGGTAATCTGCTAGATCATGTACCGCTTCTGCAAAGATAGCGTCTGCGCCAGCTTCAACACACGCTGCTGCGCGGTCAATAGCTGCATTTAAGCCTTCTTTTTGGAATGCATCAGTACGCGCCATAATGTAAAAATCACTGTCTGTTTTGGCATCAACCGCTGCTTTAATACGGTCAACCATTTCATCTTTAGACACGATTTCTTTATTCGGACGGTGACCACAACGTTTTTGTGCTACTTGGTCTTCAATATGGAAGCCCGCAGCACCTGCTTTAGTCATTTCTTTAACCGTACGAGCAATATTAAATGCACCGCCCCACCCTGTGTCAGCATCAACAAGAAGCGGTAAGTCGGTAGCGCTGGTGATTCGACGAATATCTTCAAGTACGTTATCTAGGCTAGTCATACCTAAATCTGGCATGCCGTATGATGCGTTAGCAACACCCGCACCTGAGAGGTAAAGTGCTTGGTGACCGGTTTTCTCTGCCATCATTGCGCAGTACGCATTGACGGTGCCAACCACTTGTAATGGCTTGTTGTTGGCGATTGCCTGTTTGAACTTTAATCCTGCTGACATTGGATAACTCCTATCTTTGAACGGTTTCAGCTCTTTGGCTGACTCTATTTTTTAAATCTAAATTGTGACTGTTTAACTACGGCGCTACTGATTTTTTGCTGCGAGTAAGTCAAACTTCGTCTGAATATTTGCCTGAGACGCACTAATATGGCGCTTCATAAGCATTTCGGCTAATTCACCGTCATGGTTTTCAATGGCATTAATAATAGCTAAGTGTTCATCAAACGCTTTTGATACACGCGGCCCAACCATGCCCATTTGTACACGGTACATACGAATTAACTGGTACAACTCATTACATAAAAGGTGAATTAAGTGTGCGTTTTTCGACCCTTTAATAATGCGATAATGAAAATCAAGGTCGCCCGCTTCTTGGTAGTATGATTCACCTTCTTTTACACGCTGTGTTTGTAAGTGCTGGTTCAATAACTGCTTTAAACCCTGCACTTCTTCAGGTTCCATGTTGTCGGCAGCTAACCGACAAGCCAGCCCTTCTAGGGCACTACGAACCTGATAGACTTCGATTAAACGCTCGGCGGTTAGCGCAACAACACGACAACCGACATTCGCTTTACGCTCGACCAAATAACAGCTCTCTAAACGATTTAGCGCCTCACGCAAGGTGGCACGGCTTACACCATAGCGTTTAGCAAGTTCTGGCTCAGAAATTTTGCTGCCCTGCTCAATGGTGCCTTGTACAATTTCACGACGCATGTCGACAAACACTTGGTCTGATGCAGTTGTTATCGTGATATCGTTGTAGTTATCGTTGGCTTTTTGCTCTGTCATAAATAGGTCTATCAAAGTACTAAATTAAGATTGTCGACAATTTGTGAGTTCACTATGCGCCCTATCATTGCATGTGTCAACCTTGAGATCGGAAAAACAGACTAAAAAACCAGTAAAATGTCGACATAAAATGATATTTATCAAAAATAATGGCTATAAAGAACATTTATATTGGTAATATGTCGACACTTCAATCTCGCTCTTAAAAAGCTAAAAATATCCCCCGATAGCGCTATAAATGGTATGATCCAGCTATTATTACGTGATGTGAGAGCCATTTAGTGGACGCTAATACATATATTCCTGACTCATTTATTGATGATGTAAAAAGCTACCTTCCTGAACATTTATCATTAGACGACTTTATTGCAGCCTGTCGTCGCCCACTGAGACGATCTGTTCGCGTAAATACTTTAAAAATGTCAGTCGCTGAATTTGAGCGTCAATGCACCAAAAAAGGATGGGAATTAACAGCAATTCCATGGTGTGAAGAAGGATTCTGGCTAACACGTCCTAGCGACGAAGAAGCGGCCCTTGCCATCGGAAATACAGATTTACACTTAAGTGGTGCTATGTATGTACAAGAAGCCAGCTCAATGTTACCGCCGGTAGCACTGAGAGCCGAAGTTCAGCAAAGCGATGCGGTACTTGATATGGCATCGGCACCGGGTTCAAAAACATCACAAATCGCTGCCATGATGGATAATAGTGGCGTGTTAGTGGCCAATGAGTTGTCATCGTCACGCTTAAAAGTATTAGCAGCAACCCTTAAACGTATGGGCGTAGGTAATTGTGCATTATCACATTTTGACGGTGTGATCTTTGGGGATTACATGTATGAGTGCTTCGACAGTATTTTGCTAGATGCCCCGTGTTCAGGTGAAGGCACGGTTCGTAAAGATGCAGACGCCTTAAAAAATTGGTCAATTGAATCTAATATTGATATTGCTGCTGTGCAAAAAGCCCTTATAAAAAGTGCCTTTTATGCCCTAAAGCCTGGCGGCACATTAGTTTATTCGACCTGTACTTTAACACCGCTTGAGAACCAACAAGTGTGTGAGTATCTATTAGCAGAGTTTCCTGATTGCATCGAGGTACAATCGCTCGACAGCCTGTTTGATGGCGCAGACAAAGCGACAACCAGCGAAGGTTATTTGCATGTTTGGCCGCAAACTTACGACAGTGAAGGTTTCTTCATTGCTAAATTTAAAAAAATAGCGTCAAGCGATAACCCTAATCAAAAAGTTAAAAAAGGCGCATTTCCGTTTGCTGAGTTTGATAAAAAGCAAAGCCAAGCGTTTATGCAAACAATTAAAAAACAGTTCGGTCTAAAATCACTCAAAGGCACCTTAATGCAGCGTGATAAAGAGCTTTGGTTGTTTCCAGATGGCTTTGATGAACTGCAAGATAAAATTAAATACTCACGTTTAGGTATTCAACTTGGTGTGATCCACAAAGGTGGTGTTCGCTTAACTCACGAGTTTGCCACTGTCTTTGGCCAAGATTGCGATAAAAATACCTTTGAGATGTCTGCTTGCCAAGCAAACGATTACTTTAACGGTAAAGATATTAGGCTCGAAAAACCAACGCAAGATAATGGTGAAGTAGTGTTAATGTTATGTGGTTGTCCGGTAGGCCTAGGTAAGTGGCAAAAGAATAAAATTAAGAACTCATTACCGCGTGATTTGGTCCAAAATGCCCAGTTGATAACTTGGGTATAAGTTGCGCATAAAGACTGTATAAATAAGGCGCTAATTTAGGTAAAAAGCTGTAACAGACTGATTTTAAACTAGTATAAAATTTGTACATTTACCGTGCAATTTCCTGCTGATTAACTACACTTAAAAGTACTTTCTACTTCTCCCTACTGAATTTAGAAGGTGTTTTTTTATAGTTAGCGCAGGCTCACACGAGCCACCCCCTAAGCCCAGAACAATGCGGATTCGTTCTGGGCGTTTTTTATTCAAAAGTCGCATAGCAAAGCATCAGCCTTTTTGATTTCATTGTAAAAACAATGATAAAGGATTGATTATGCTTAAACCCATGTGCGTCGTACTACCACTTTTACTTAGTAGCCAAACTCTGGCAAAAAGCAGTGATTACCTAGGTTTTGACTACCCTAATAAGGCTAAAAATGCCGTAAGCATCAGCTTTGATGATGCAAGACATAGCCAAGTTGATACCGGTTTAGCGCTTTTAAACAAGTACCAAGTAAAAGCGACATTTTATGTATCCCCTTTTAATGTAAAAGAACGTGTTGAAAAGTGGCAAATGGCAGTAAAAACAGGTCACGAAATTGCTAATCATACAGCAAGCCATTTATGTACAGGCAACTTTGAATGGCTACGTGAACTTGGGGTTTCGCTTGAACAATTTACTCTAAAAGAAATGGAGCAAGATATCCTAAAGGGGCAAGACTATATAAAAGCCACACTCAATGTGACACCAACCGCTTTTGCCTACCCTTGCGGTAACACCTTTGTTGGACGTGGTGCTAATACAAAAAGTTATGTGCCGTTAATAGCTAAACACTTTAAAACCGGTCGAACTTGGCTAGACGAAACGGCGAATAATCCTAATTTTACAGATTTTTCGCAGTTAACCAGTTTACCTATTGATGGGCTGACTTTCGAAGAGATTAAAAAAACCATAGAGCAACACCGAACCAACAATAGTTGGATCATTCTAGCTGGCCACGATATTGGTAAGCGAGATCAGTACACCACCGGCAGCGATGTACTCGAACAGCTCGTTGTTTATCTACAAGATCCTAAAAATGGCTTTTGGTTAGATACGGTAAGTAATGTTGCTGACTACGTTGAGGCGAATCGTAAAGCATTCGATTAATTATCGTTTAAATCGAATTCAGTTATTTGGTTATCAGCGTGAATAAGTTCATATTTAGCGAGTAAACCGTCATTGAGCTCAATTAAGCTGATAGCCGCATTACTGACTAAATACTTTTGTCCTTCGCCTATGGTTTGGTGTTTATCAACTTCCATTTGCCAACGCTTAGTGAAAAAGTTAAGTGGGCTTTTCGGGGCATATAAAATTGAGTCGAGCTTATCGAGTACATTAATAAGTTTGCGTGGGAACTCATTTTTAATACCACTGGCAGTCAACTGCCAAATTCGGTTTTTATGCTTACCAAAGCGCTTTTGCACTGAAAAACAAAATGAATAATGAACATCACCAGAGAGGATCAAGGTTTCTTTTGGCGTATCTTCACGGCGAAAAGTATCTAGCAGTTTTTTAGCAGAACCTTCATGAGCCATCCAGTTTTCAACATCAACCAACAAGGGTTGCCCGCAAAAATTAAAAATTGCTTGGATAGCTTCAATCGATTTAACACCAAACACCGGTGCTGGAGATACGATAATCACTTTATCGTGAGACAATAAGCTTTCTTCTAATTCGGTGAGCCTTTCCCAATCAAGTAAGCCAGATGGTTCATTGAAGTTTTGCTCATTCCGCCAGCGATGGGTTCGGGTATCGAGCACCACAACTTTGGGGATGGTATTAAGCTCGTAATGCCAATGGTTAAAATTGAGTATTAGCTTATCAAAGTCTTTAAAATGCCAGTTCTGTTGTTGCAGGCTTTGTTTAAAACTGGCTAATAAAGACAGGGAATTATCACCTGCATCATTACCAATTCCTTGCATTAACCAATAACTAATCAGGCCATTATTTACAATACGACGGCTAGCTGGGTGCTGATAAATAGCTTGCTCCCAGCCTGCGGTTAAATTCCAATCATCGGTGACATCATGATCGTCAAACATCATTAATGTCGACACATTGGCGAATAACCTTTCAACACTGTGAAGACCCTTTGCAAAACCAAGCAGTGCATCTTTTTCAAGTTTAAATAGATTAGCGTATTTAGGGGCTAATGCTGGGCATTCAATTGATTCGAACTCAATTAGCTGCCAAGTAACCGCGCTGAAGTTTAATAAATAAAGCGCTATAAATTCTTGAAAATGGATTAAGTGGTTTTCAGCTTTTAAGCTTGAGAAGTGCGGCTCATCTTTTTTAAGCCAATAACCAACACCAAATTTGCTTCGTTTCTGCCAAGGCACTTTGGGTAAGTGTAAATGGCGCTGATAAAGTTGCTGCTCAAACTCTTCTGGTAAATCTAAATCAAGCGCTGGCTCTTGAAACACACCAAATAGACTAATCACTTTTTCAATCGCGAGCAACATAGGCCCTGCGACATCATCCGCATATATTTGATCGCCAGACAACAATAATAAGTCAGCGCCTGCATTAAGAGATTGGCGCTGATCATTTTGCCAATTGTCTGCAGCAACAAGGCTGTCTTTTGCGGGGTGATGAGGGTTACGACACGAGCCATGCAGAATTCTATCGAGTCGATTTGGGATCACAAATGCTGGAGATTCTGCACGTTCATAGCAAAAAGACGACAAATCAAGGCTTTTATCTTCATCATGTAACGAATAATAGATCAGTGAGTCAACTGCAAACTGGCCACTGACAGGCATGACATTGATGAAATTTAAGTAAAGCTGTTGCCCTAATTGGATTGACTCTAAGTTAGAGAAAGTCTCAACACCGCTAAACTCAATTCGGTAGTGGCAAGGCACAGTTGTGACAAATTGAAAGCACACTCGCCCTGCATCTGCTCGGCGTACCATTGGCCCCATTACTAACTGAGGTAAATTCGATACGCCGTGCACTATTACGCCCTTTTAGCTTGATTGAACAACGAATAAAAGTTGTTAGTTGTTGCTTCAGCTAACTCGTTAAAAGTAAGCCCTTTTAACTCAGCGATGTAGTAAGCGACATCTTCAACATAGGCTGGTTGATTTGTTTTACCACGATATGGCACAGGTGCTAAATACGGTGAATCTGTTTCGATCAATAAGCGATCTAGCGGAATTTGCTTAACAACGTCTTTTAACTCTACGGCATTTTTAAACGTAACAATGCCCGAAATCGAAATATAAAAGCCCATATCAATAGCTTTTTTGGCCATATCCCAGTTTTCTGTAAAGCAATGCAATACACCACCACAATTCTCAGCATTGTGGGCGCGCATTAAGTTGATGGTGTCTTCTCTAGCGTCTCGAGTATGAATAATTAGTGGTTTTTTAAGCTCATTTGCAACCTCGATATGACCCACGAAACTTTCTTGCTGAACAATATGGGTGTCTTTTGAGTAATAGTAATCGAGACCTGTTTCACCAATCGCAACCACTTTGTCGTGGCTTGCAAGTGAAATAAGCTTTTGCTTATCGAGTGCGTCTTTTTGATCAAGTGGGTGCACACCGCATGATGCAGAAACATCTGGATAGTGTTTAATTTTATCCAGCATAGATGGGAATTGATCTAAGGTTACACTCACACATAAAAAGTGTTCAACTTTCTTAGCGCGAGCGTTTTCAAGTACTTGGTCTAAATTAAGGTCGAGTTTATCGAAATCAAGCCTGTCTAAATGACAATGAGAATCTACAATCATGGTACTACTTTTTTACATGGTATAGGTCGGATTGCCTGAGTTTAACATAGTACCGAGTAGTTTTTCGATTTTCACATTTAAATTGGTTTTATCATCGATAAAATTAACACCCACTCCTGGTGGATTTGAGCTTTGTGCACCTTGTGGTGTGATCCAAGCAACTTTACCTGTTACTACATCATCTTCTAACGCATCGGGTAAGGTAACTTTTAGAGCCAATGAATGCCCCATCTCAAAGCGCATATTAGTGCGAACAAATAACCCACCATTTTTTAAATAAGGCATATAACAGCGATATAATTCTTCTAAGTCTTCAATATCTACTAATAATTCTTGCACGATTTATCCTAATTTTGGCTTTCACGTAAAGTAAACGCTAATTGTGAAATGGCAAGTTCCAAATTTAAACCAAGCACATGTGAACTGTTATAAAGAAACTCTGAAATTGCAGATTGTGCTTTCTGATAATTGAAAAAGTCCATTCCTAAAACCAATTGCGCCTTAAGATGCTCCGTTAAAAACAAAGCAAATACATTAACCAAGCTGTGATCTTTATTTAGTATGTCGACTAACGCACTGAAATTATGGCTGTCTTTTATCTCAGTTGCAAATTTATAAAGGGAATCGACAGCTTCAAGTTGATTGTCATTTTGCCACTGCTCAACTAGCAGTGGCTGTCTAGCAAATAAATCCAACCATGAATAGTTAGCAATGTTTAATGATGCTAACCATTGTGTTGTATATTCTGGGTTAACTTTTATTTCGTGTACGGCGCAGCGACTTAATATTGTTGCTGGTAATAGTGCGGTTTGCTCACACGTTAACAATAGATAACGGCGTAAACTTGGTTCTTCGAGTGTTTTTAATAATGCATTTGCTGCCGCAGTGGTCATTTTATGACACTGTTCAAGTACCACCACTTTGTTACCGTTTTGCGCCGCTGAATGATTGATAAAATCACTGATCTCACGAATTTCATCCACGCCTATTGTTTGGCCTTCTACCTTTACAACGCGTTTATCTGGGTGAGTACCCGCTTGATTTAGTTGGCAGCTTTTACAATTGCCACAGGCTTTTAAGTTTACAGGTGACGCACAAAGTAGCCCATCAGCGAGCGAATCGACTAAACGTTGCTTGCCAACACCTTTATCACCATTAAATAGCTGTGCATGATGAAAGCGTTGCTGTGCAAAACTTTGCGCAAGTTGCTGATAAAGCCCTTCAAGCCATGGCAAAGGCATATTAATTTAAACCTGCAAAAAAGTTATCAAGCACAGTTGTTATTGCCGCATGTACTTCAGGCATAGTTTGGTTTGCATCCACTGTTTTGATACTGCTATCAGTTTTAGCTATCTCGAGGTAACGTGCGCGAGTGCGCTCAAAAAAGCCTAATGCTTCTTGTTCGATACGATCAAGTTCACCACGTCCTTTTGCACGGGCAAGGCCCACAGCTGGGTCAATGTCTAAATAAATGGTTAAATCAGGTTTTAAACCATTTAGCACCATATCAGCTAAAAAAGAGAGTTTAGTCTGTTCAATACCACGACCACCACCTTGATATGCTTGAGATGAAAGATCATGACGATCACCTAAAACCCAGGTACCCTTTTCAAGTGCGGGATTAATAACATTAGCAACCAATTGTGAGCGTGCTGCATACATAATTAATAGCTCAGTTTCACCCGTCACTGTTTCTTGGTGAGCCTGTTTAACGATATTACGCAGCTCTTCAGCCATGGCTGTGCCACCTGGCTCACGTACATTAATAAAATCGACTTGTTTATTTTCTAAATAAGCTTGGCATACGGCAATGGCCGTTGATTTTCCGGCCCCTTCTAGGCCTTCAATCACTATAAATTTCGCTGTCATATGACTCAATTCTGGTTGTTAGTTTAATTGGTACTGCTTTACCGCACGATTATGTTCTTGTAATGTTTTCGAAAATTGATGGCTGCCATCCCCTTTCGCAACAAAATACACATACTCAGATTCAGGTGGATTAACCGCGGCCAAAATCGCTGCTTTAGAAGGCATGGCAATGGGTGTTGGCGGCAAGCCTTTTATCTTATACGTGTTATACGGTGTATAGGTTGTTAAATCTTTTCGTTTTATATCACCATCAAAATCAGCACCAATGCCATAAATAACCGTTGGATCGGTTTGTAATCGCATATTGGTTTTTAAACGATTGGTAAATACTGCAGAAATTAATGGTCGCTCAGAAGCAAGGCCCGTTTCTTTTTCAATAATTGATGCCAATATTAACGCTTCATACGGTGAACTTAATACTAAATCGGGTGCTCTAGTTTGCCATGCAGCGTCTAATTCCTGCTGCATTTTGTTGTATGCGCGTTTTAATACGCCGCTGGCTGTATCTTCACTATGGTAGTGATAGGTGTCAGGGAACAACCAGCCTTCTAAATTTTCTTGTGTGCTACTTATCTGCGTCGCTAAATTCTCTGTCTGTAAGTCTTGTGTTAAATGTGCTTGTTTTTGGATATTAGCAACAACGTCACGAAGTGGCTGACCTTCAATAATTGTAAAGCTAAAGCTTACTTGTGCACCTTGATTGATACGGCGAATATTATCAATCACAGCGCTCGTATCAAGTTCATAAAGACCCGCTTTTAAATCGGTAAGCGTAGGGTCTAATTTAGCGAGTATCTGAAATTTAAAGCAGCTATCGAGCCACTGCTTTGCTTGCCATGCTTGACAAAGCTGATTAAAGCCAGTGCCACGTTCTACTTTGAATAAAGTACTGTTTTCAACTTTTAATGGCATTTTTAATGCCGATTGAAGTTGTTGATAGCCAATTCCACAACATAGCAATGCTAATAACAGCACGCTAACAATGACTTTTATCACACACTCTCCTTGGCAAACTGCGCCGCTAATAGCGCTTTACTGCGTTCAATATCAAACTGCGTATTAGCAATCCGTGCAACGGGCACTACGCCCATTAAACTATTACACATAAATACGGCATCCATAGCTAAAAGCTCATCTAGTTGGATTGCTTTAAACTCAATGGCTAACTTATCACATAAAGCGCTGAGATAAACCCCAGTGATACCACAGCGGTCTAACTTGGGAGAAACAATATTACCGTTTTGAATGGCAAATAAATTTGCAGCAGAGCACTCGATCACATTGTTATCATAATCAAGTACAACAACGTCATCACATTCAAGGCTATTCATTTGCTTTTTAATAAGTACTTGCTCTAACCGGTTCAAAGTTTTTAAGCCAGCGAGTAAAGGTTGATGTGCAAGTTTCACATCGCTGATTACAAGGTTTACACCCTGCTGCTGCCAACTTTTATAGTGTGAAACTGCAGGCATTACACTGATCAGCACTTGGATACTTGGTGTATCTGGTAAGCCATAACCACGCCCACCTACACCACGGGTGATAAGTATTTTTAAAATACCGGTTTGTGTATCACTGATTGCGTGGTTAACTTCACGCTCAATTGCGGTTAAATCTAATTTAGGGAAATAGAGTCTTTGCGCGCATTCTTCTAAACGCGCTTTGTGTAAATCCCAGTGCTCAACGACAGAATTCACCACAGAGGCAGTAGTAAAAAAGCCGTCACCATAATTTAAGCCACGATCTTGCGTGCTTATTGTGGTGTCTGGTGTGGTTATTGTTATTGTTTGTTTTAATTTACTCATACAAAAAAGCCCAGTTAAACAACTGGGCTCTTCTTTTTAGTCCGTTGTTAAAAAGAATTATACCTTTTTAAATAGCAACGAGCCATTAGTACCACCAAAACCAAATGAATTACATAGTGCGTAATCCAGTTTAGCGTCACGTGCAGTGTGCGGTACATAGTCTAAATCACAGCCTTCATCTGGGTTATCAAGGTTGATTGTAGGGCTTACTTTCTGGTCAACAAGTGACAAGATAGTAATAATCGACTCTACCGAGCCTGCTGCACCTAACAAGTGACCCATCATTGATTTAGATGAACTTACCATCACATCTTTCGCTGCATCACCAAAAATAGTTTTAACAGCGGATGTTTCGGCTTTATCGCCTGCATTCGTCGATGTACCGTGAGCATTAATGTAGCCAACTTGGTCTGCATTAACTTGTGCATCGTTTAAGGCATTTTCCATCGCCAGTGCTGCGCCAGCACCGTCTTCAGGTGGAGACGTCATGTGATATGCATCACCACTCATACCAAAACCAACAAGTTCAGCGTAGATTTTCGCACCACGTGCTTTAGCATGCTCATACTCTTCAAGTACGATAACACCTGCACCATCAGCAAGAACAAAACCGTCACGGTCTTTATCCCAAGGACGAGATGCTGCTTGTGGATCGTCGTTACGAGTTGATAATGCACGTGCTGCATTAAAACCACCCATACCAATTGGTGTCGATGCTTTTTCAGCACCACCGGCTACCATTGCATCTGCATCGCCGTATGCAATCATACGCGCAGCATGACCAATATTATGTAGACCTGTAGTACAGGCTGTAACGATTGAAATATTTGGACCACGTAAACCGTGCATAATCGATAAATGACCAGATATCATATTGATAATGGTCGAAGGCACGTAGAACGGAGAAAGCTTACGCGGGCCGCTGTTTAATAGTTTGATGTGGTTTTCTTCAATTAAAGTTAAACCACCGATGCCAGAACCCACTGCTACACCAACACGAGTGGCGTTTTCTTCAGTGATCTCTAGACCAGAATCTTGTAGTGCTTGTACACCCGCTGCAATGCCATATTGGATAAACAAATCCATTTTCTTTGCATCTTTCGGTGACATGTAAGCTGATGCATCAAAGTCATTCAGCAAACCTGCGAATTTGGTGCCGAAACTTGAGGTATCGAAATGCGTGATAGTTTGAATACCACTTTTACCGTTTAACAAACCTTGCCAAGTAGATTCAACATCATTACCTAGCGGTGTCAACATTCCTAAGCCAGTTACGACGACTCGACGTTTAGCCACGGGTTGCCTCCAATAAGGAAATTATTTTAGGTGGGGTGTATACCAAATTTATTAGTATCATTCTTCAGATAGACTAAGGGCAGCTTAATGCTGCCCTTAAAATCAAAATGCGTAAAATTACTCAGCGTGAGCTGTAACGTAATCGATTGCAGCTTGAACTGTAGTGATCTTTTCAGCTTCTTCGTCTGGGATCTCAGTGTCGAACTCTTCTTCAAGAGCCATTACTAGTTCTACAGTGTCAAGTGAATCAGCACCTAAGTCGTCAACGAAAGAAGCTTCATGTTTTACTTCTTCTTCTTTAACACCTAGTTGCTCAATGATAATTTTCTTTACGCGTTCTTGGATGTCGCTCATTCTTCTTTCCTTTATTAAAAACGCCAATGCGTTATTTTCAGATTGCGGCGTAGTTTACGCCGCATAATTCTGTGATTCAAGGATTTGCTGATAATTACTTATCTGGTCAAACCTCTCGAATAGTATTTGTTCATTTATCGCTTATTTTCATAGCGAATTCAAGTATGTTTAAAGCAAGATCACAAAAATTTCAACAATTTTCGATAATCTTTCGTTAGCAAATTTTTGCCAACTTTCATTAAACCATGTACATCGCGCCATTTACGTGCAATGTTTCGCCTGATACATACGCAGCAGCGTCAGATGCTAAATAACATACTGCAGCAGCGATTTCTTCAGGTTGACCTAAACGTCCTGCTGGTACATTTGCAAGCGTAGCCGCTTTTTGCTCATCAGTCAGCTCATCGGTCATATCGGTTTGAATAAAACCCGGTGCAACAACGTTCACTGTGATGCCACGTGAAGCAACTTCGCGAGCTAATGACTTAGTAAAACCAATTACACCCGCTTTCGCAGCAGCATAGTTAGCTTGACCCGCATTACCCATAGTGCCCACTACAGAACCAATATTAATGATACGGCCATTTTTCTTTTTCATCATAGGTCGTAATACAGCCTTAGATAAACGGAAAATTGAACTTAAGTTAGTGTCGATGATGTCATCCCACTCACCGTCTTTCATACGCATTAATAGGTTATCGCGAGTGATACCCGCATTGTTAACTAATACGTCGATATCGCCTAAATCAGCCTTGATCGCAGCAAGTGTCGCCTCAATCGACTCAGGATCGGTTACGTTAAGAGCATAACCTTTACCGTTATCACCTAAGTATTCACTGATTTTAGCAGCACCAGATTCACTTGTTGCAGTACCCGCTACTTTTGCACCTTGTGCAACTAGCGTGTTTGCAATCGCTTTACCAATACCACGGCTTGCACCAGTGATTAGGACAACCTTGCCCTCAAGAGAAAATAAATTTGTCATTCTATTCCTACTTATTTCGCTTCATCAATCGTAGCTTGCGTACTAACCGCAGCGCATACCATTGCTTTATCAATTCGTTTAGCAAGACCCGTTAAAACTTTACCTGGGCCAAACTCGTAGCTTTGTGTAATACCTTGTGCAACCAATGCTTGTACTGTTTCAGTCCAGCGTACTGGGCTGTAAAGTTGGCGTACTAATGCATCTTTAATTGCTTCGCTTGATTGCTCAGCTTTTACATCAACGTTGTTGATTACATCACACTTAGGTGTATTAAATGTTAAAGTTGCTAAATCAGCAGCTAATTTTTCAGCAGCTGGTTTCATTAGTTCACAGTGAGAAGGAACGCTAACCGCAAGTGGTAATGCACGTTTAGCACCAGCTTCTTTACATGCTTCTGATGCACGCTCAACTGCCGCTTTGTGGCCAGCAATAACAACTTGGCCTGGTGAGTTGTAGTTTACTGGTGAAACAACTTCACCATTTGCTGATGCGTCACAGGCTGCTTTAATTTCGTCGTCACCTAAGCCGATGATTGCAGCCATAGAACCAACACCCGCAGGTACTGCTTCTTGCATATATAAACCACGATTTTCAACAAGTTTAACTGCTTCGCTTAAGCTTACAACGCCAGCACAAACTAATGCTGAATACTCGCCTAAACTGTGACCAGCCATAACAACATCGGCATCAGGGTTTGCGTCTAACCATTGACGGTAAATAGCAACACTAGCAGTAAGAAGTGCTGGTTGTGTACGATGGGTTTGATTTAATTCTTCTTCTGGACCATTTAGTACAAGCGCAGCGAGATCATAGCCAAGAGCTTCAGATGCTTCAGCGAATGTTGCTTTAGCAATCTGTGAATCAGCTAATAGTTCAGATAACATGCCCACAGCTTGTGAGCCTTGACCTGGAAATACGAGTGCAATTTTATGTGCCATACTTTGCTCTTATAATTAAACAAAAAAATTTTCTGTAGCAGGCAGCATAACAAGTTTTAGATATGCTGCACTACTTTGTTGTTGGATGTGTTTGCTCAAAAATCGCAGCGATTTTTTCAGGGAGTTGGCGTTCGACTTCCCGCGCGGCTTCATCAATAGCAGCATGAAACGCCTTCGCAGAGGCATTACCATGGCTTTTAACAACAATACCGCGCAATCCTACCAGACTTGCGCCGTTATACTGGTCGGGGTTCACCCGCTTGTAGAGTTTTTTTATCACTGGGCGTAATAAAAACGCTAAACTTTTGTATAAGAAATGTTTGTGTAAGGCTTTGGTGAGTTTATGCATGATGAGTTTGGCAATACCTTCACAGGTTTTCAATGCCACATTACCTACAAATCCTTCGCACACTATAACATCGGCTTTACCACTGAAAATATCACTACCTTCACTATAACCTGTGTAGTTGAGATATTTACACTGCTGCATTAACTGTGCAGCTTGTTTGATTCCTTCATGCCCTTTGATGTCTTCAGAGCCAATATTTAATAAACTTACTTTTGGATTATCGCACCCAAGTGCCTGCCCTGCTACCACAGACCCCATAATGCCAAATTGATAAAGAGTTTGTGCATCACAGTGCACATTGGCGCCTAAATCTAATAAATAGACAGGGTTTTTACGTTCGGTTGGAACAGCAGAAATAAGTGCAGGACGTTTTACGCCTGGAAGCATCTTTAATACATAATGCGCCATAAAAAATAACGCGCCGGTATTACCTGAGCTTACACACGCTTGCGCTTCACCCGATTTAACTAAATCGAGGGCAACTCGCATTGATGAATCTTTTTTAGAACGAACAGCAGAAGCAGGCTCACACGCATTAGTGACAACTTCGCTACAATGGCGAATTATTAAACGAGGATGAGAAACAGAATCGAGTGCTTCGAGTTCTTTCAGGATAACTTGCTGATTACCACATAAGATGAGTCTTAAGTTGGTATTAGCATTGACCGCTTTCACGGCAGCGGGGATAGATGAACGGGGGCCGTAATCGCCCCCCATCATATCTAACGCTATGGTTAGATTGGTCAGCATATAGCAATCTCTTAGTTAGAAATTACTTTAACGCCTTTGTAGTAACCGTCAGCAGTTACGTGGTGACGACGGTGAGTCTCACCAGAAACTTGATCTACAGTTAAAGTTGGACCACTGATCGCATCGTGTGAACGGCGCATGCCGCGTCTTGCACGAGACTTTTTGCTTTTTTGTACAGCCATTAGTCTTCTCCTAAGAATCTTTCTTAAGTTGTTTCAAAATATCAAATGGATTTGGTTTGTCATCTTTTGCTGCTAATTTACCAAAGCTGCTAGGCTCTGATGAATAACTGCACGAGGCTTCGTTGTGTGTAGGCACTATTGGAATAGCTAAAATCAATTCGTCTTCGATTAACTCAAATACGTTGATTTCACCGTTTTCGTCCAGTTCTACTTCATCGTAACCTGCAGGAAGATGATCTGACTCTGCATCCAAACCGACTGGCGAATACACAAAGTCTTGATCCAAATCCAACCCTAAATCACCATTACAGCGTTGACAAGTAACAGTTACATGTGTTGATAAGTTACCACTTATCACTACCAAACCTTGCTCATCAATTTTGCAATGAATCTTTACCGCTATTTCACCTACTTCCTCCTGCACAACTTGCTCTAAACGAGAAAGTTTTTCAAGCGGAACAATACCGTCATAAGATAAACGATGTTGTGCTGCTTTGCTGGGATGAAGAGTGATGGGAATTTTCACCTTTTGCATAGGGGCTGCATCATATAGATAGTTAGTAAGTTAGTCAAAGTAAAAAACCATTTTTAGTAGGTTTTTAACGATCTTCTGCTTTGTTTTCGGATTCATTGTGGCTTATCCTTGGCAAAATACAATTTTCATCCAGAATTTTTTATGAAACCAACACTTATATTAGCGTCAAGCTCGCCATTTAGACAGCAATTATTAACTAAGTTCAACCTACCGTTTCAAAGTTTCTCTCCAGATATTGATGAATCTCCCCTTGTTGATGAAACACCTGAGCAATTAGTAACGCGATTAAGCGAACAAAAAGCGCGTGTAGCTACTAAGCACTTTCATGAAGGTTTAGTAATAGGTTCAGATCAGGTTGCGGTTTTCAACAACACAATATTAGGAAAACCACACACTAAAGAGAACGCCGTGGCTCAGTTATCTTCGTTTAGTGGCCACACGGTCACCTTTTTAACGGGTTTAAGCGTCTTTGATATTCAAAGCGATAAAGCGATTACCACCTTGGTGCCATTTGATGTGACATTTAAAACACTTACCCTTGAGCAGATCAATGCTTATTGCGATGCTGAGCAGCCCTACAATTGTGCAGGCAGCTTTAAAAGTGAAGGACTCGGGATATGTTTATTCGAAAAGCTCAGTGGCGATGACCCAAATACATTGATTGGCCTGCCACTGATCACATTAACTAAAGTACTGGCTGAGTTTGGTGTTGATGTGTTGACGCAGCAAGGGGCGTAGTTAAAACTTGTAATAGATGTTGGTACGAATCAACAACACATAACGGCGTATGCTGTTGCAGCTGCGCCGTACTATGGGCTCCAAAACTCACACCAATACAGGCAATTCCTGCAGCATTAGCCATAGCCATATCGAGTTGGCTGTCACCAATCATCACAGCATCGCATTGAGCGATGCCCTGCTCACGTAAAATTTGCTCGAGCATATCTGGAGATGGCTTCGACTCAGCATCATCTGAACATTTTACATTCAAAAAGTACTTCCCAAGGCCTGACTCATTAAGAAGTCTATCGATACCTTCACGCCCTTTACCGGTAGCCACTGCCAATTGCATGCCTGCATCACTTAACTTCTTTAAAACGGATTCTACATCTTTAAATAAAGGTGTAGGTGTAACATCTAACTCACGGTACTGTGCTTTGTAACCTGCAACGAGTTCATCATTTAAATGTAAATGCGCCGGAAAAAGTACTTCAGTCGCTTTTGCTAACGACAAACCTATCACATCTTTCGCTTGTTGCTCTGTTGGAACAGGAATACCTAAGTCTCGCGCAGTATTTCGCAAGCAGGTAACAATTTTTGGCACAGAGTCCATCACTGTGCCATCCCAATCAAAAATAACTAGCTTAAACTTGTTCATTATCAGCACGTAGCTTTTTGATACAGTTTTGAAGTGCATTATCTAATGGCGCTTCAACATGCATAGTCGTTTCGTTTTTAGGGTGCATAAAACGTAGATCGTGAGCATGTAAAAACAAACGATTTAAACCTGTCAGCTTGTTTACGTATTGATCAAACTCCGCAACACCGTATTTATCATCACACGCAATTGGATGGCCTTTACATTGTGTATGTACGCGAATTTGGTGTGTACGCCCTGTTACCGGAGATGCTTGCACTAATGAACATTCTGCATATCGCTCAAGCACCCGAAAACGTGTGTGCGAAGGTTTACCTTCGGTGTTATCAACCCTCACAACACGCTCACCTGATTTTAAGGTGTTTTTACGAAGTCCTTCGGTGACATTTTTCGTTTTAGCATCCCATTGGCCATCGACTAATGCCCAATAGTTTTTCTCCATGGTTTTTTCACGTAACTGCTTATGTAAATCAGTCAGCACTGAACGACGTTTAGAAATGAGCAGACAACCCGATGTATCGCGGTCTAAACGGTGCACAAGCTCTAAGCTACGCTCTTCAGGACGAAGAACGCGAAGCGCCTCAATTAAGCCATAACTTAAACCACTGCCACCATGAACAGCCATACCTGAGGGCTTATTTATCACCATCAAATACTTATCTTCGAATAAAATGGCCTCTTCAAGTTGTTTCACTTTATCTAATTGCTTAGGAACAAACTCTTCTTTTTCTGCCACTTTAATTGGTGGAATACGAATCACATCATTTAGTTGTAGTTTGTATACAGGTTTTATGCGTTTTTTATTTACTCGCACTTCGCCTTTACGAAGGATTTTATAAACTGCACTTTTAGGCACACCTTTTAGGTGAGTAATAAGAAAGTTATCAATACGTTGACCTAGATGGTCTTCACCAATGGTAACAAATGAAACTTGTAAGCCGGTTTTTTCTGACATTGCCTAATCACTGATTTAAGTAAATAATTTAGTTGCTAACGCGGTTGTAATAGTGGGATAATCACCATCGCGAACATAAAGTTTGCAAGTAACAACGGTGCTTTTATCACATTAATACATTCGTGAAGCATATTCTGGGTTGCCGATCATACAGATCCGCGCTAAGTTTTCCAAAGCTTTTATAACTACCCAGCCAACACGAGCGTTCAATTATCGGCGATGCGCGTAATATATTGCCTGAATAATTTGAGCACGAATGTTGATTAATGAACATAAAAAGCAATTGAACAAGATAAATTGACTGATAGTGACGACGTAGCAACGTCATTCAGAAGCAGCTGTTGTAGCAAGACATTGAATAAAAATTTGAACATGGTCGACTTCGGGACAGAACTCGTAAATTAAAACCGCAGACATCGCGGCAGTTTTGACACCAAATGAATTTAATAACGTGACAACATGTTATTGTCAGCCACACTTAGTGATGCTCAATGTAAGAAACAACTTCAGGTTTTGACTTTAACCAGTCGTGAGACTGCACAAAAATAACCGTCAGAAACCACTGAACAGACGAGTTTATATCGTCATGTCAGCGACAGAATTAGTAGAGTAACAATATGAAACGTATGCTAATCAATGCGACGCAGCAAGAAGAAATGCGCGTTGCACTGGTTGATGGCCAGCGCCTGTATGATTTAGACATAGAGAGCCCAGGTCACGAACAAAAAAAAGCAAATATTTACAAGGGTAAAATTACCCGTATCGAACCGTCATTAGAAGCAGCCTTTGTTGATTACGGCGCTGAAAGACACGGTTTCCTTCCTCTTAAAGAAATAGCTCGCACCTACTTCCCACAAGGCTATACATTCCAAGGTCGTCCAAATATTCGTGACGTGATCAAAGAAGGCCAAGAAGTCATCGTGCAAGTTGATAAAGAAGAGCGTGGCCAAAAAGGCGCTGCGTTAACGACTTTTATCAGCGTTGCAGGTAGCTATTTAGTACTTATGCCTAACAATCCTCGTGCCGGTGGTATTTCTCGCCGTATCGAAGGTGATGAGCGTACTGAACTTAAAGAAGCACTAAGCCGTTTAGAACTACCTAAAGGCATGGGCTTAATTGTTCGTACAGCGGGTGTTGGTAAATCATTTGAAGAGCTAGAGTACGACTTAAAAGCACTATTAGTGCATTGGCAAGCTATTCAGCAAGCAGCTGACAGCGGCCCTGCTCCGTTCTTAATTCACCAAGAAAGTAACGTTATTTTCCGTGCTATTCGTGACTATTTACGTCGCGATATTGGTGAAATTTTAATTGATAAAGCACGTGTATTTGAAGAAGCGAAAGCGCACATTGAGCGTTTCCGTCCAGACTTCATGAACCGCGTTAAGCTGTATCAGGGCGATGTACCACTATTCACCCACTACCAAATTGAAAGCCAAATTGAGTCTGCTTTCCAACGTGAAGTTCGCTTGCCATCGGGTGGTTCAATTGTTATTGACCCAACTGAAGCGTTAACGTCTATCGATATCAACTCATCTAAAGCCACTAAAGGCGGTGATATCGAAGAAACAGCACTTAATACGAACTTAGAAGCAGCAGACGAAATTGCCCGTCAATTACGTTTACGTGACTTAGGTGGTCTTATTGTTATCGATTTCATCGATATGACACCACCACGTCATCAACGTGAAGTTGAGAACCGTTTAAAAGACGCTGCGCGCCCAGACCGTGCACGTGTTCAAATCGGTAAGATTTCGCGCTTTGGTCTACTTGAGATGTCACGCCAACGCTTACGCCCATCATTAGGTGAAGCAAGCCAAGGCCCATGTCCTCGTTGTAATGGTCAAGGTACAATTCGTTCTAACGAATCAATTGCACTGTCTATCCTGCGTTTAATCGAAGAAGAAGCAATTAAAGACAATACGTCACAAGTTAATGCACAAGTACCTGTTGCTGTTGCAGCTTACCTATTAAACGAAAAGCGTCGTAGCGTTCAACGTATCGAAAAACGCCATAATGTTGATGTAGTAATCATTCCTAATCAGCATATGGAAACTCCGCATTACGAAGTTCTGCGCTTACGTAAAGACGAAACAATCGAAACAGTCAGCTACGAGCAAGTTATTGCGCCTGAGCCAGAAGCATTTGAAATGGCTAAAGCACCTTCTGCACCAGTTCGCGAAGAACCAGTTCTTAAGGGTGTCGTAATGCCGACCACACCTGCCCCTCAAGCTGCACCAAAAGCTGAGCAAGCGGCTCCTGCTGCTAAGAAATCAGAAGGTGGTTTATTCGCTGCAATTGGTAAGTTCTTTAAATCGTTATTCGGCGCTGCTGAAGACGAGTCAGAGAAAGAACAAGAAGAGAAAAAAGCAGCGCAAAAACGTAGCAATAACCGTCGCAACAATGACAACCGTCGTCGTAGCAACAACCAGCGCCGTCGTAATTCTCGTAACAAACGTCCTGAAGATACACAGGCTAAAGAAGAAAACACTAACACTTCTGCACCTGAGCAAAAAGACACAAACGAGAACCGTAACAAGCGTCGTCGTAATTCTAACAACAGAAAGCGTAATGAAAAGCGCACTGATGATGTAGAACAAACGACAAAAGAAACTGTTCAAGAAACTCAATCAGAGCAACCGAAGGAAACTAAACCTAAGGTTCGTCGTCAACGTCGTAACTTACGCAAGAAAGTACGTGTACAAGACGAAAATGCTGATGAAACAAATGCAGTACAAACAGCAGAAACAGCTGAGCAAGCGCCTAAAGCTGAAAAACCAGCAAAGCCTGCAAAAGAAACTGTAGAACTTGAGACTGAACAAACTGAGCAAGCAGCGGCTGAAGTACAAGTAAAAGCTGAACCTGTAAACGTGCATGCTGATGCCGAAGTTATTGAGCAAGCTGAATCTGTAGAAGTGTCTGCTGATGAAGAACAAGCACAGCCTCGCACTCGCTCTCGTCGTTCACCTCGTCATTTACGTGCTGCTGGTCAACGCCGTCGTCGTCCAGAGCAAGATGAAAAATCGAGTGATGCCAAGTCTGATACACCAGCATTCATCCCAGTTGCTGATCAAGCAGCTGCTGAATATGAAGCTGAGTTAAAGGCAAAACAAGCTCAAGCAGAAGTATCTGTACAAGCTGAAGAGCCAGTACAAGCTGAAGAGCCAGTACAAGCTGAAGAGCCAGTACAAGCTGAAGAGCCAGTACAAGCTGAAGAGCCAGTGCAAGCTGAAGAGCCAGTACAAGCTGAAGAGCCAGTGCAAGCTGAAGAGCCAGTACAAGCTGAAGAGCCAGTACAAGCTGAAGAGCCTGTACAAGCTGAAGAGCCAGTACAAGCTGAAGAGCCTGTAAAAGCTGAAGAGCCAGTACAAGCTGAAGAGCCAGTGCAAGCTGAAGAGCCAGTGCAAGCTGAAGAGCCAGTGCAAGCTGAAGAGCCAGTACAAGCTAAAGAGCCAGTACAAGCTGAAGAACCTGTTCAAGCTGAAGAGCCTGTTCAAGCTGAAGAGCCAGTGCAAGCTGAAGAGCCAGTGCAAGCTGAAGAGCCAGTGCAAGCTGAAAAGCCTGTTGCCGCTGTAGAACCTGCTAAAAATGAAAAAACAGTTTTAGTAAAAGGTTCAGCAAGCGCTGCGATGGCAAAACCAGCACCGGTTGCAGACAGTGAGCCAGAGCCAACACCAGCGGCTATGGCGCATGACAAGCGTACAGCTATTCCAGATAGCGGCCTTCGTGCAGGTTCAATTAAACCTGCTGGCAGAGCCCGTGCTGATATGGCAAAAACCTTAGCGGCTGATTAATTTAGTCGCTTAATAAAAAAGCCGCGTTTATAACGCGGCTTTTTTGTGTGTAATGCTTTTAAATAACAACCTGTTGAGTACCTAGGTGATTGGCATAGCCGCCCACAAGAACCTTATAAACACCCTGCTCATCCGAATAAACACTGGCAGAAATATGTGAACTGCATCCCATTGCTCGGCCTTGTTCAAACTTGAAATGTTTTTCTTGCTGTACAAATACGTGTTTTGATAAATAGCATGCAAGCGCACCACTGGCACTACCGGTTGCTGATTCTTCAGGTATTCCAACCAAAGGCGCAAAGTTACGACAACTCGCAGTAAGCTCACTTTGCTCTTCACATAATTCGAAGGCATGCACACCTATCACGTTATGCTGTAGGCAGAACTCGCTAAGCGCCACTTCATCGATAGTGATTTTATCTAAGTAGCCATTCGGCACAGCAACAATAATATCCGGCAATCCTGTAGTTATTACATCGATTGGCAAGCCTGTTTTTGCCAGTGTTGTTTCATCAAGCCCTAGTAAGCCTGCAAGGTCGTCATAAGCAAAGTTGCCAAGGTACTTTGGCAAGGCTTGCTCCATGGTAACTTGCCCATCTGCGGCAATTGTTACGCCTAACAAGCCCGCTTTTGTTCGCTGTGTGTAATAACCTGGTTTTAATAACCCCTGTTCAAAGAGCGTAGCAAACACCGCTAGGGTTGCGTGGCCACAAAAATCAACTTCTTCAGTTGTCGTAAAAAATGACACAGCAAAATCAACTTCATGATCTTGCGCAACAAATGCGGTTTCTGAAAAGCCAATTTCTTTTGCAATCGTCAGTTTTTCTGCGTTTGTGAGTTTATCTGCATTCAACACAACACCTGCTGGGTTGCCCCCTGTATTATTTGCACTAAACGAGTTAACTAAAAATGCGGTTATTGTCATTATTGTATGCCTTGGTTTAAGTTAAATTCATAAAACAACATGCCATTTTCCTTAGATGCTTGCTTTTCAAAAGCCAACTTTTTTAAAAGTTTAATTGATGGTGTATTTGATTCATCAACACCAGCAATGAGCTTATGCCATTGTGACTGAGTACCAGCGAGGTTTATAAATCCCTGCAATAACTCAAATGCAAGACCCTGCCCCCAATATTGCTCAGCTAACAAATAACCAATAAGAGCATCATGGTTTTCAGTATAGATAAATAAAAGCCCAACAACTTCTTGATGTTGAGATTGCAGCATTAATAAGCGGCACTCGTTAAGCATGTTAGCCAGCCACTTTTCAGCAGCAGCAATAGAATCTATCCCCTGAAAATAACCAGGTAAGTTTGCAACTACAGCAGGGGTTAATATCGTTGGCAAGGCAATCGTTAATTGATGATGCTCAACCATTGACGAGCTTGCGTCTATTTCAATCACATTTAATCTTTTCGTAGTGAAAGATAAATTCATTTTTCATCACCCAGAAAAGCATTAGTTAAGCCATTTATTTGAAACAATTAAGATTGCAACACTAACGCTTATTACAGCAAATAAAAGACCGATAATCAGTTGCTGATATGCAATGAAAATCGAAAATCCAATAGCAGCACCGATACAAAAAATTAGCCCAGTATTAGCTTTGTTACGTTTTATCATGGTCGTGTCCCTTATTTAGCTGTTGCTTTATTCCTAGTACTCATTTTTTACATTACTTCTGCCCTGAATATCCATGTTGCTGCAAGGCAAAATTATTAAATGAAGTTACTTTTCTATGACCTCTAGTTCATCGTATTCATATTTAGAAATCTTTATTGCATAGGCTTTACTGCGCCACTTACTTCTCGACTCAGCGGATACATTTGCATGATCTAGCGTTGTTTTAATCATAAGTAAGAATGAATCATCATGTTCTACAAAACTAACGTATTGCCAGCCTTTGGATTTTGGTAATTCAAATAAGGCTGGAACTTCGTAAAGATCGCCTGTATTTACTGATATGAATAACCTAGCATTTGGGCAAGTTTGATATTCACCATCACATTCAGTCTGCGACTCCCAGCTTTGAATGACCCTAATTTGCGGGAAAGATTTATTCTTATAAAGCACTTCCATAGAAGAAAATATAAAGCTAAGTTCAGTATTAGACAGCTTCTGAACCGATTTAGCCTGACAGCCTGACGCAAGCATTAACAACACTAGAATCTTGTACTTCATATAATCAACCTTGTTATTCGGTATTCATTACTGTTTCGGTAAGTCAGGGTCGAGCTTCCCGCCTTCGTTGATATATGTGCTGTCCTTTATCAATTCCGACAAGTACTCAGCATAACCTTTTAACTCAGGATCAGTCACCGATTTCAATGCTGTTTCCAAATCGTCCCAGTAACTTACAGTTTTATTTTGCTCTGCAAACTGCTTTGAGTAGTTCGTCGCCAAATAAAGGTATTCAAGTCGTTTATATCCATCTAAATCTCCATTTAGGGCATGTTGAATCTCTTGAAATGCTCTAGCTCGATAGCTATTTGCCTTATTAAGGTTACCTAAAGACTGCTGCCAACGAGCAAGGATTCTTAGCAACTTATTTTTAAAAAATTCATCTTTTTCGCGAAGTGCGTATGTTTGCTCGAGCAAAGCTAACTTTTGCTCGAGAGTTGGCTTCGAAATGTGTTGAGACGCAAGAAATTCCGTTATTCTCTCAATTTCTGCGGGTTTAAGTTCGTCAAAATCACCAATTAAAGCTATAAAACCCGATGTCTCGCAAAACCAAATGCCATTTCTATCCGTATGCGGCCAAAACACCTGATCGTATTTTGATGGCCAGCTGTAAATATAACCACCATAGCTTGCAGGCTCAGCAACCGCACATTTTGCACCCTTAACGATTGGGTCATCTACTTCTACCTCTCCCCACGTTGTTGAGTTAGCAAAAGATGATAAAACCAATAAAGCCACTGATAACTTTTTTTTCATAAAAACTCTCTTATAAACATCTTTAAAAATTAGATATGTTGTTACATCTTCACGATATTCACTAGAACGTTTCAAAATCAGTTAAGGGGTTATAATTGTCATTTTAATTTTCTGCTGGTTGGTTTTATGGATGAATTACCACTTGCCTACGGCCTCCCGAGGACATGCATTTTTTATCTCTGTGACAAGTTTTCTTTGCTGAGCCGTCGGTTCACCTTCAACATTCGCTACCTCATCGACGAGATAACAAATTGAAGCTGCTTGCTCTTTTGTTACTTTATCTAAGCATCGCTCAATTACTTTGTGAGGTTTATCGTAAACGTCGCTAGTATGCCCTAATAAATGCGCACTTGAGCGTAATAAATCAGTTGCTTCTTTCATAGTTAAATGAAATTCGCTGTTAAAAAGCGATAAGATTTTTTCTTTTTGTTCTTTACTCATTTCACCGTCTACTTTGGCTACTGCGACCATATATAACGCAGCTACATCCATGGGTGAATCTAACTTAAATGCAGGATTTAAATCATGGTGTTTCCTGAATTTACGACGTCGGTACCAGCTAAAAGGATTCAACCAACCAATATCTATTCCCCCTTCTTGAAGTCGATTCAGTAACACCAAAATGGTCACTACAATACCTAAAACACCTAATACAACATGCATAATTTTTCCTTATTTTTATTGCAGTCTATTGTTATTTATATTTTTTAAATTCTTCAACCGTAAAATTACTTTTAAATGTAAAAGCATAGGGTGTGTCGCCGTTATCTCGCAGATATTGCAACCTTTCTAATGCCTCTTGAGGTGTTGGAATATGCTTATCTTCAACCCACCATAAAACATAGCTATCTTCTGATAAGCGCTGAAACCATTCACCTTTTCTGCGCATGAAATCTCTATGATGTGTGCGAAACATAAAATTTTTAAGATCTTCAACGCTTTCCCACACCGACATATTGATTATCATATTCGGATCATCAAACAATTTAATATTGGTGGCATCGCCTGATTCGTCTTTTAATCGCCATACAAAACCTACACTGTTTTCAGCAATACCATTTATTAAATCAAGATTATCAACAAAATCTTTTATTTCTGGGGCATCCAATGGATATTTAGCAAGAGCAATATTTAGTTGGGCAAGTTTCATTTATGACTCTCCTTAGCCATCGGGGGAATTTGTACCTTTAATGTTTTAAAACTAAGCGATACTGAAGGAAAAGAAAAGCATTTTTACGCCTTCCACTATTCGAATTTTTATATTAACCATGCTTAAAACCATCAGTAGATGTTTTACTAAATCAATGATGGCAACTGGAACTACTTTATCTAATCTCCGCCACCGCAATCACCGCCGCCGTCAGAACATGAACTGTCTGATAAACTGAAGCTACTCCCTGTGGAGGAGCTTCCACTTGATGGCGATTTTCTAGAAATGCCTATCCCTAATAACAAAATACCCACGACCAGGGCTGGCCATGCAAAAGCTAAATGATGATCATTAAAAATATTAACAATACCAATCACAATTAAAAATATGGCTAAAACAATCATACTGAATATCCTTTTTCTATTTTGAAGCTGAGAAAATATCGTTGCTAATTTCTCTATAAAAGCAAAGAAAATATTAGAAGTAAATTTTTACTTTAGCTTAGGTAAATCGAGTTGAAATTCTAAAGCTGTAAATTCACCTCTAGTGTAAGGCCCTAAACCGAAATGTATTTATCGTTTGACGCAATGTTTCTTCCTTGTAGTAGTAATAATGTTTTAAAGTACCTAAAACTAAAAAGCCCAGCAACTGCTGGGCTATAAAAAGAGTATTTATCAGCTTATCGCTTAAAACTTAGAGCTTTAAGCTTAAGCAAGATTAACTTTCTTCTTGCTCCATAAAGCGCTGTAGCTGATCTTTAAGATTAGGTGGAATACCTTTGATCACAAGGGTATCGGTTGCTTCGTTATACATTACGCGCTCACCTAAGTGTTTACGTTCAAAGCTCACGCTAACACCGCCGCCCATACCTGAGAACTTCACCATGCTGGTAACTGTTTTCTTATCAACCGGGAACGACTCTTCTAAATCGTAGTTTTGTTCTTGGCAAAAACTTTCAAATGGGCTGTCGTCATTTTTCGATAAGGTTGCAGAAAGTTCTTTCACGTTGGCATCTTCGCCTGTAGTTACGCAATCATTACAATAATCAAATACTTGCTTACGTAGCTCGTCTTTCTCTGACTTGTCGTATTGTTGCTCAGATAAGTAGTCTTCTACGGCATTCAGCATAACTTGGCTTTGCTGTTTAGGGTCAATACCCTCTTCGCAGCCTAAAAAGTCTAAAAAGAAGTCTGCTACTTTACGACCCGCACGGCCTTTTATAAACGACACATAGCGATTATCTTCTGGTTGTGCATCCCACGCTGTTAAATCAACTCGTGCTGCTAATTGCATACGCGAAATATCTAAGTGACGTGATGACGCTAAATCAAGCTCAGAAGTAATAGAGTAATGCTCTTTAATATTGATCATTGCGATTAATAAATAGTCGCTGGCAACATATTGATAATGGCAAAAAACTAAATAACCCGTTTCGTTAAAGGCATACTTATTTAACTCTTCTTTTAATACATTCGTTGCTTGCTCTGTCATGTGCCAAAAGCCAAGTTCGTCGTTACGGTAGCTTTGCATAGCCGAAGCAACGATGCTGTTTTTCTCGCCGTTGAAAGCACAGTAACCTTTACCCGGTTTACCATTATAAGCATGGTGTAACTGCTCGATAAAAACGGCTACTTTATCATTAACAACCATCTCATCATTGCGTAAATGAATTTCTGTATCGTCATCTTTTTTGTCTACATAATGAACGACTAATTTTTTAACATCTATTGTCATCTTTGTTTTTCACGCCTCTGGTGTTAAAATACGGGAATATAACTCTTTTTATTGAACCAACTGATGCCTATCATATCAAAATATTCTAATGAGCAAGTAGAACAAATCGTTGATCAGCTGATTGATGTACTAACAGAGCACAAAGCGCCTGTTGATTTAAGCCTTATGTGTTTAGGAAATTCTATCACGCATATTTTAAAAGAGCATGTACCATCAGAGAAAAGACAAGCTGTTGCCGACAACTTTGCAAAAGCATTAGCACAGTCGGTTAAATAAGATTTATGAATTTATCGCAACAAAGTCAGTTTTCTTCAAAAGTAAGTCAGCTTTTAAGTTGGGGCCATTGGTTCACCTTTGCAAACATAGGTTTAGTGCTATTTATTAGCTTAAGCTACTTGGTTGCAGACAGTGCACCGACTACCTTCATGGGCTATGTATACATGCTCGTGACCTGGTTAAGTCACACCAGCTTTATTACTTTTATTGCCTTTGTTTTAACGATATTTCCATTAAGCTTAGTGTTTCCATACCCTCGGCATATCCGAGGGATGGCCGCTATTATTGCCACCCTTGGGGCATCATTGTTAACGCTTGATGCCTATGTGTATTTCAACTTGGGTTATCACTTAAATACATCTGCCCTGCCCGAAATTGTTTCTTTATTGTGGCACCGCTTAACTAGCTCACCTGCATTAACAACGATTCTCGCTGGCGGCATTGTGCTGCTAATTTTAGCGTTCCAATTATTAGTCAGTAATTACACGTGGCACCACTTAGCGCGCTTAAAGCAATATAAGTTCCCGCGTTATGCAACTAGCACTATTTTATTGTGCTTTGCACTTAGCCACAGTATTCATATTTGGGCTGATGCTAATTTAAAATTTGATATCACAAAACAAGATAACGTATTGCCTTTGTCATACCCTACAACGGCAAAAAGCTTATTAGCTAAAAACGATTTGCTTGATATCGAAAGTTATAAAGAAGCACACGATGTCAGACTAGACCCACATAATATTGATTACTTAGCACCCACTCCACTTGCTGAATGTAAAGCTGAGTCAAGTGCCACGATTGATATTTTAGTGTTTGAAAACAATGCAGCTCTTGAGCAATTTGTTGCTACTGAACCTGCGCTACGTAAAACTGATTTGTTCTTACAACCAGTTGAAGCCGAAGACACCTTATTTAGCATAGTGTATGGCCTACCAGCATTTTACAAAGCACCTATTTTAGATAAGCAGCAACTGCCTGTTTGGCTTGCAGATAATCGTTCAATTCAAATTAATGGCTTTGAACAATTTGAATTTATAAATAACGACGACGCAAATCCTGCTGTACGTCTTGTACGTGCAGACGCAACAACAAAAGCGCGCGGATCTGCCAATGCCGTGTTTGCCTTTAGCCTTGCTAAACAAAGCAACGGTATTGTTACAGCCTCACGTTTATACAGCTCAGATAAAAAAGTTGTGCAAACCGAAGGCCTTATTCAGCCAAGCGATATTATCGCCACCAGCGTTGGCCATTATTTAGGCTGCAAAACCCTTGCTAAACAAAGCATGTTAGGCAGTAACTTATACAAGCGCCACGACGACACAGGTGTTAATTACTCGCAAAATGTGTTCATCGCATTTAAAAAAGACAGAATTACCCTGATTGATTCAGATGGTAACTTTAAAAACATTTCAGCAGCACAAGGCTTTGCCATTGAACAAGGGCTCGATATTCCGTTCTTAGTGCAAAGCATTAAAAAGCTGAAGCGATATACGCCCTAGCTCTTATTGATAAATCATTATTTCGAGCTAGCTTTAGATATTAGACACCTTATTTGATTAGGAGACACGGACGTCATGAAAGCCATAATCATTTATCTAATATCAATAGTTCTACTTTGTTTTACTAACACCTCAAACGCTGCCAGCACAGAATACTATAAATGTGTCACAGACAGAGGCACGGTATTTAGTGAGTTCCCCTGTGGTAGCCGTGCTACCAAACATAAAATTCAAGTAACCGACCCAGACTTACAAGCACCGCAAAACTTTGTTAAAGAGCTCAACGAGCTTGAGCGCCAGCAAATTATCAGAAACCTCGAAGCTGAAATACGTAGCTATAAGTATCGTTTAGATATTTTAAGCCGCGAACGCGATAGAGCCCAATATCAACAAGAACAGCGCTTAAATCGAATTTTATCTGACAAAGAAGCTAAGCAAATTAGTAAAGACATCAACAAGCAACTTAAAGCGATTAATAAGCAATACGGGCGCGACGTGAAAAGCGTTAATAAAAAACTCGCAAATCTTGAGAAAAAACTCGCTCGCTATAATTAAATGCACTTTACTATTGGGTTTGAAGAATAAATAACATATTCTTAACACCAATAGAGTTATTGCTCTATATCGTTATGATTGGCAGAAGGAGTTTATATGCAGCCACAACACATTGCAGAATTAATTTTATCTGGGTTTCGCAATCACTATAAACTCTTTCAAGCGATTACCGCCAAAGCTCCCTCAGCGTTTGCACAGCGTGATTGGCAAAAGATTAATGAGATAAGTAAGCTAAGAATTAGCCATTACGATGATCGGGTTAACGAAACCATTGCTAAGCTCAAATCGCTTAATGAACAGCAAATTATTACCTTAGACCAAACCTGCTGGCTCGAAACCAAACAGCTCTATCAGCAATTTTTGCGTTTTCACCCTCAAGCAGAACTTGCCGAAACCTTTTACAACTCTGTTTTTTGTCGTTTATTCCACCGTCGCTATTTTCACAATGACTTTATCTTTGTCAAAGCAACACTTGCAGATGCGCCTGCACTGCCTATGGAGGCAGAGTACCGCAGTTATCACCCCGTTGTTGATGGTTTAAGACCGACCATACGCAAAATTATAAATCAGTTTGATTTTAAAGCGCCCTTTGTTGATTTAGAACGCGATATTCGTTTACTCGTTAAGGCGTTTTATAAACAAGCCCCCGATACACATCATCAAGCATGGCAAATGCGCTTTGATATACTGCAAGCGCCGTTTTATCGTAACAAAGCCGCTTATATTGTTGGTCGCGTGGTGTCAGAAAGTGGTATACAGCCATTTATTATTGCGGTGTTGCATCATGAAGACAAAGGGCTATACCTTGATGCCCTACTTACCAAATCATCGCAAATGCGGGTTATCTTTGGTTTTGCGCGTGCTTACTTTATGGTTGAAACCCATGCGCCATCTGCGTTAGTGCGCTTTTTAAATCAACTTATGCCAAATAAAACACTGGCTGAGCTTTACAACGCAATAGGCTTTCATAAACAAGGTAAGACCGAGTTTTACCGAGAGTTTTTAAGTCATTTAGATCATTCAAATGATCAGCTCGTTATTGCCCCTGGTACACCGGGGATGGTGATGATGGTATTTACCCTGCCTTCGTTTGGCTATGTATTTAAAGTGATTAAAGACACCTTTGGTGAAAGCAAACCTTTTGGCCGTGATACCGTATTAAAACGCTACCAATTAGTAAAAAGCCATGACCGTGTTGGCCGCATGGCCGACACCATAGAGTATTCGAACGTCGTATTTCCACTGGCTCGATTTGATAGTAAATTGCTTGCAGAGTTACATAAAACGATTGGCTCTTCGATGATTATTGAAGGCGAATGGCTAATCATCAAGCATTTGTATATTGAAAGACGCATGACACCGTTAAATCTGTATCTTGAAAATGCCAGTGAGCAACAAGCGTTTGAGGCGATAGAAGAATACGGCCAAGCATTAAAAGAAATGATCGCCGTTAATATTTTCCCAGGCGACATGCTGTTAAAAAACTTTGGGGTAAGTAAACATAATCGCGTTATCTTTTATGACTATGATGAGGTTCAATACCTAACTGACATGAACTTTAGGGCCTTACCAAAAGCCAAGTCGTACGATGATTACTTAACCAATGAGCAAAGCTACTCTGTGGCACCACAAGATGTGTTTCCAGAGCAATTATGTACCTTTGTGACGGCAAACCCGGTGTATAAGCAATACTTATTGAGTACACACCCAGAGCTTGAAGATCCAGCTTATTGGCGACAAGCACAATACAATTATAAGCAAGGTGTAGTTAGCCACATTTATCCATACCCTGCTGCACAACGATTTATCCATTATTGGTAAACACCAAGGACACACAATGAATATAAGTAAAATAGATTTAAACTTACTTGTTTACCTAGATACTTTACTAAGGGAATGTAATGTCACTAAAGCTGCTAACCAGCTAAGCATTACCCAACCTGCCATGAGTAATGGCCTAAAAAGACTCCGTAATTTATTTAACGACCCTATTTTAGTGCGTACCAGTGAAGGTATGGTACCAACGGAGCGTGCAAAAGAGCTTCAGCCGGTGATCCGTGGCATTTTAATGACCCTTGAAGAAACACTTGCCCCAAATCGCGAGTTTGAAGCATCACAAAGTAAACGTGTTTTTCGTATCATGGCCAGTGACTATGCAGCAAGTACCCTTGCCCCACGCTTGTTAAGTAAATTACACGAAGAAGCCCCCGATACCACACTCGATATTTTGACCCCCAGTGATGTCACCTTCCACGACGTAGAAAACGGTAAAGTGGATATGGCTATCAACCGCTTCGAAAACTTACCGCAATCGTTTCACTACAAACAGATTTGGAAAGACAGCTTTTGTTGCCTAGTAAAAGCAGATAACCCAATCATCAAAGAATTTAGCCTAGATAGCTATTTAAAAGCGCGCCATATTTGGGTAAGTAAAACCGGGTTTGGTGTAGGTGTGGGCATGGACCCTAAAGATGTGCAAAAACTAGGTTGGGTCGATGAGGCGCTCGCTCACTTTGGCAAACACCGTAATATTGCCACGTTTACTCGTAATTACCACGTAGCCATTCACTTAGCGAAAGAGCAAAACTTGGTTGCAACGCTGCCTTCAAAAGCGGCGAATATTTATTTAGACGATCCAGGCCTTAAAATTCTTGAGCCGCCATTCCCTATTCCGCCATTTGAGCTAGATATGATTTGGAGCCCGCTATTACATCGTGATGCAAGCCATATTTGGTTACGCCAAAAGGTTGCTGAAGTAGCCGAAGAGCTTAAGTAAGATTTTACCAACCAGATTGTAATTATTGCTGATAGGCCAAGCGTTAACTTAGCTTATCAGCATCCCCCTCCGGTTAAAAATCCATAACCGCATGAAATATAATAACTTTATATTTAAGTAATGAACTGGAATATGCTTTGCAAGTAACTTATTGCATTGTTTTTAATATTCAAAAAGAGGTCATTATGAATACTCATCAAGGACACGACGTTCATCATATTGCAGATATCATTCAAGTTATGAATAGCGGTATCGATTTTTATGAAAAAGCTCAGGAAAAAGTAACCGACCCAAGCATTATTGCCTTATTTCAACGCATGATAGATGCCCGCAAAGTCAGTATCGAGCGCTTACAGCCCTATGCTATTAATGAAACAGGCCACAGAGAAAATGGCTCTGATTTTGCTGTAGAAGCGCGTAAAGCCTATACATCGCTAATTACCAAACTCGGTGCCGACAAAAACGCCACCTATGTTAGCGAACTTGAAGAAGTTGAAGATAAAACACTAGCAGAAATCAAACATGCGCTAAAAAAACCACAACCCCATGATTGTGAAGCCGCGTTATCAAAAACCCTGCTGACAATTCAAAGTTGTCATGCTGAAATGAGTAAAATGAAAAAGCATTAAATTGTGAGAGTGCAAAGCCCAGTTAAGCTGGGCTTTTATCTGTTTATATGAACTGTTTATTTTTTATCTAGATTTAGCCTCTTGGTTGTAACTTCATTAGACATACAACTAGGAATTAATTTACCATTCGAAGTACGTTCTTTGCCGAAGTTCGGCTAAGTGCCAATTACTGTCCATCAAGCACAACTCGTTTTTGCCCCATTTCGTGCTGGAGAAAGTAAATGCGCCCCGTTTAACTTCAAGAGTTTTTCATAGATTTTTTAATACCAAACAACTTTTCGGATACAATCAGTTAAGAGTGCAACTCAGACTAACTTAGTGCGTTGATTTTGCCTTGTAACATTTCGATGGCAAGCTGTAAGTTTTCTTGTCTCTGGTCATCAGCAGCTAAACGCAATACAGCTTGGATGATTGGGTCAACCTGTGTTCGGCCTCCCTCTTCGTGGTAGCGTAACAACCCACACACTTCGATGGTTTTCCATCCTTTACCATGCTTGTCCCCCTTATACCTATAGGTTATTCCAGGCACCAGTGCGGTGATGTGGTCTTCGTACCTATCGTAGTGTGCATGGACGATAGTGTAATTCGATGACCGAGTGGGGAATTTGTTATAAGTAGGGGATTTGGTAATTAACGATGTACCTTTGTATCCATTACATTCTTTACAGGAGACACAGAGGTTCTCTGGGTGAAACATCCACTTATCAAAATTGTTTTTGTGCATGATATGTTCTAAATCCCAATCCCCACCATGCAAGGAAGGTTTGTGAACCTTACAATAAGCACAGCAATATTCTTGCTGTTCGATGTAATGTCGTTTCATTCTAGTTTTGAGTTCTGTCACCGCAGGATCCGCCCATTTTTCATTAGGGGATAAGTTTTTTTCCAACACGCTTGTGATGATCGCTTCGTCATCTTCGTTCAGAACAAAAGGGGTCATAGATACCCTCCTGCCAACAAAGTTGAGCGCATAATTCCCAGTAAGACTCTGACTTTATCGTGTTCTTCCAATTGAGATTCAAAGCTCAATAGCCAATTCGCAGTTATTAACGCTTCTTCGGAAGGGTTTTCTGTCTTACAGACAGAATCCAAGACCTCAATAATTTGAGTAATCAAATATTCATTGTTATTGCCTGGATTATGGAACAACGTCGCCAACTGATAATCTGCAGAGCGCTCTTTATGAGGGCGAGCATCAATTAACTTGCGATTAACCATATCGTACACGCAACTATTTGAAGCGGAGATGTCTGATACAATTAAGGGAGAGTGCGTTGCGATAAGAAAATGGCACCCTTGATAGCCTGAAAATGAGTCCCTAAGAATTTCTACAAACTTCTCTTGCCATTGCGGATGAAGGCTGATTTCAGGTTCATCGATGCAGATCAGTGCATCATCTTCTATAGAAGAAATAATACCCAAAAAGAGCAGGAACAAGCATTGCTCGCCAGAACTACGCTTAGCTAAGCCCGTCAGAGGTACATCTGATATATCAAGATCGTCTACATAATTTGAGGGACTTTTTGTGTGACGAACTGTCTCAAGATTTTCTAGCTCAATAAGTCCAGCCCTAAGCAGCGTTGAAACCACATGACGATCAATGTCAACGCCAGAAAAGATCTCTTCGTGTTTTCTTAAGTGTTTTAATGTAAAAACATTGCGATCTAAAGAAAGAAGGAATTCTGGTTCTTTGTAGATTTCTTCACAATATTGGATTAGCCCAAGGATTTCTTCTTGTTCATATTCTTCTAGGGCTTCCTTCAGTATCAGAGCTGTTTTTGGCTGTAATTGTTGGCCATTTTGCAAATTTGTAAAGTCATCGCTAGAAATAGCCACATTAAAACGCAAACGCAATAAACCACCAAAATCGAACTTATGCAGGAAATTTGTTAACGCAACAAGTTTTCTCGTTTCAAATTTTTCATTGCCCAATAATTGTTGAATTGCTTTCGACGCGATACGTGTTGAAGGTGCTTGAAATGGTGAATAAGGTTTAGAACCTACGTAGGCATAAAACCCGTTTTGTTGAATGTCCTTTTTGTTCTTCCATCTTTGTTGGAACTTTTCAAATTGACTCGTTGACGCTGCAATCAATTTTTTTGGTAAAGGAAGGCCGAACCTTTCTCCTAATAGACTCCACTGAGCAGAATATTCATTTACATCACGGACTGCTGTAGCTACGTTAGGCTTGTCGCTATTGAGCAACTGAGAGTACATTTCTTGATAATAAGCACAAGTATCAACTAATAGCTGCGTTTTTCCACACCCATTATTTCCTATTATTACAGTAAAAGCGTTCTCTTCAGTTGAGCCCAAATGCCAAAGCTCATGATTTGCGATGGTATTAACTCTGAATCCCATGTGATTATCCACACTATCCGATTGTATTAATATGGAATTTCTCACATATAAGTTAGTAAGTATAGTTGTTGAGGCATGTTGGCAGTCAATTTTACGTTAGCCATACTTCTAGTTATTCGTCATGAACTAAACTAGTAAAGTCGCTAACACGCTTTTGTCCAAAAACGAGTTTATCTTTCAGTCTGCTTCTCGCTCGTACACACCTGTCAGGTTTATTAATTCCTTTTAATCAGACCTGACAGATACTTAAGATTTATTGCCCCGTTAAACGCTTCGCAAATGAAATTGCATAGGCTGTTGAGCGTAATTTAAGTACTTTGTCATCACTTGGCATAAAGCCTTTAGACAACAGGTTTGGGTCATAATTTGTGAGGTCGCAACCTGATTCACCTGTCGATTCTATGGTGAGCTTTCCTAATTCAATTGTTTTGCGATCCGCAGGCCAGCGAACTGAAGGGTCAGTTAATGTATCACCCGGCTCAGCTAATTCAGCTTGAAAACGATAATGCACCTTCCCTTTTGCTAAATCTTCTTCAAGTCGCTTAGCCAGAAAAGATTTAGGGAAGGTTTTCATTTGCTCTTCTGTTAGCACCTGTTCTGGCTCTTCTGGCACCATGGTCCATCTAAAGGCATGTTTAGCGCCCTTTTCATCAACCATGTAAAAGGTATGCACACCAAAATAACGCGAAGACACATACGATGCTGGCGGGTTATGGCTTTGTAGCCAATTAAATTGCCCTAAGGTACTCGGGTTTTGCTCTCTGTATGCTTTTACTTTTGCAAAATCGATTTGCCCTGTTTTCTCGTCCGGTAATAAGGTACTTAGTAAACCGAAAAACGCTTCTGGGCTGTTGCCTGCAAATACTGGCGTACTTAGCCCTGCAATATTGTGTACATCACCATTTTCTAGCACAAACTGCACCCCCATTCCTCGTGGGGCACGAGATGTTTCATCAGCGTGAGGGTTACCACCGCCCATAGAAAAACGAATATTTGCTTTTGATGGCGCATTAAATAAAGGGCTAATTGAATACTGCTTTGCAGCTTGATTAGGTGTAAATGTGCCGACAGCGCACACCCCTTTGGCGTGACCTTTTCTGTAGCCTGGTTGTTTTCCTGACAGCTTTTCAAATAAATTAATAAAATCTTGCCCGTTTACTGATTGCTCAGCAAAACTTGCTGTCGGTAAAACAAGACACATTGCACAAACTAAAGACGTAACTTTTTTCATTTATCCATCCTTTAAACTTAGTTCCAACAAAAGTGACCAGATACACTTCGAAATGATTTCATCAAAGCTAATAAATATTTTTTACCAACAAAAACGCTACAAACATTTAATAAACTTAGAATATTTATTTAACTACCATTTTTTTAAAAGCTGCTAACGTTAAATTTAGGATCCGAAAAACTGCTGTGGCGCCCAGCATTTTAAAAATAATCCGTGGTATTAATCACGACTATGGCTAGTCCACTTAATCGTAAATTTTGTGGCTTGGTCAAAACAACAAGGACCTAATTATGGTGAAACAACATAAAAAAACCACTGCAAACGCTGATGTAGATATGACCCCTATGCTTGATATTGTGTTTATCTTGCTTATATTCTTTATCGTCACAACCTCGTTTGTTAAAGAGCGCGCTATTGAAGTGAATCGCCCTTTAGCAAAACCAAGCCTTGAAAACCCTAAAAAACAAGCGCAATTCACTATCACTGAAAACGACAGTATTTATTTTGCAAACCGGCTTATCACACCAGAGCAAATAATCGCTAACCTTGCGTTATTTGCTGCACAGTTTGAAATGACCAATGTGCAAGTAACCGCAAGTGAGCAAAGCAGCCACAAAACCTTAGTCACCTTGCTTGATAAAATAAAACAATATCAAGATGTGCCAATTTCTATAAGCACCTCTTTATAACTTATCTCAAAGGGTCATTTGACCCTTTTTTAATATTAAAAATAAAAAACCGTCACATATTTGTAAAAAAGCCTCTCTATGATTGTCTGCAACAAATCTGGTCTAGTCCAGATAAATTTAAAAATAAGAGGCTCAACAGATGATTAAACGACGTACACTCAGCACAGCTGTTTTTTTGTGCAGCTACCCATTTTTATCAGCGCATAGCGCTTTTGCCACTGATGCAAAAATTCAAGGCTCTATCACAGATCATAGTAATCGCTTGCCAGGTGCTTTGGTTAAAGTCGTTGGCACAAATCAATCAACAGTGACTGATTATGATGGTAAGTTTGAGCTTGCTAAATTAGATGCAGGTCGCTACCAACTTGAAGTTTCGTATATGGGTTATAGCAGCCAGATTGTTGATGTTGAGATAAGCAACAATGAGGTTAAATTACTGTCTCCTATTGTGATGGATAATTCAACTAACACCATTGAAGAAGTCGTTGCTGTTGGTCAAATTCAACGTGGTGAAATGGCTGCGGCCAATAGCCAAAAGAATGCTAAAAATATTAAAAATGTTATTTCGGCTGATGGCATTGGTAAGTTGCCAGACCGTAACGCAGCTGAAGCAGTTCAACGCATCCCTGGTGTTTCAATAGAGCGCGATCAAGGCGAAGGCCGATTTGTTGCTGTTCGCGGCTTACCTGCTCAGTGGAGCTCTGCAACTATCAATGGCAACCGATTACCAACTGCAGAAGAAGAAACCACCAGCCGCGCCACTGCGTTTGACTTTTTCCCGAGTGAGCTTATTGAATTTGTAGAGGTATCAAAAGCATTAACGCCAGAAATGGAGGGAGATGCTATTGGTGGTAACGTTAACTTTATAACCAAAAAAGCACCTGATGATTTTGTATTTAATGCCAATTTAGCACTCGGTCAAAATGAACTAGCTGATGGCAATAACTACTCTGCCAACTTACTTTATGGCGATCGCATCTTAGATGACAAATTAGGTTTTTTAATTAACGCAACAGCTTGGCAACGCGACTGGGCAACAGATAACTTTGAACCACGTCGAGGAAATGATGGTTTAGGAATTTATCGTTTAGAGCTAAGAGATTACACCGGAACTCGTGAAACTTACGGTTTAAATGGTTCTGTTGAATACCAGCTTGAACAAGGCAATATTAGTGCGAGTGCCATGTACGGCACACTAATCGACGATGAAACGCACTATAAGCATCGTATGCGTTTTGATAAAGACAGAGCAGAACTACAACATATAAGAAATGAGCTCATAACAGAAATGACTGGCTTTGAGTTTGCTGGTGAGCATTTCTTTGGTTACGACAAAACATTAAATTGGTCTTTATCTAGCTATGAAAACGAATTTAGGTATGGCAACACGCCTAACAGCGAAGATAACAGTTATTTTGTAGTTCGATTTGACCAAAAAAATGTCGGTTACGAAGGCCTTGAAGACAGAGATACAGGCAAAAACTACGCTTATAACACGATTGATGGTGGCTCAGATCCATGGGACCAAATCAGTACTCACCTACCAAGTGGCTTTTCGTTTGATCCAAGCCAAATGGGCTTATCGTGGGTCGAACTATATAAAATTAAGGTGAATGAAAAAGATAAAATTGTTGCCGCTTTAGACTTTGAGTGGCAACTCAACAGCGACCTTATTGTTAAAGTAGGTGCAAAATACCGCGATAAAGAACGCGTTGCTAGGTTCAGTGATGAATTTTATGCATGGGATACTGAAAACTATGGCGCAGCCCCTACTCTGAGTGATTTTACATTAGCGGACCAACCGGGCCGAAGTGACTATTTAAGCGAGCTTTCTTACGATTATCAAAGTCAGTTTTCGCAAGTTGCTAGTACTGATGATTTAGCAAATTTTTGGAATAAAAATAAAGACAAGTTTGTCCTTGATAAGAGTGAATCTGCTTTAATCGAAAATGGTGGAGCACTTGGCAGAAACTTTGATGTTAATGAACAACATGCATCTTTATATGGTATGGCAACATATACCATTAACGCTAATTGGGAAATGCTAACAGGTCTTCGTTTAACTCAAACAGACACCGAAGTTGACGGTTATATTTACCTTGCAGATGAAGATAAAGTCGAAAGCGTTAAAGCAAACAATGACTACTTGTCTGTGTTACCTGCATTGCATTTAACCTACCACCCTAACAGCCAAACCAATTATCGACTTGCATTAACTCGCTCTTTTGCTCGTCCTGACTTTGGCTCATTAACGCCAGGGGCGACTTACTTAGAAGCAGACAACGAATTAACTTCTGGTAACCCAAATTTAGAGCCGACTTATTCAAATAATGTCGACTTAATGGCTGAATACTTCTTTGACCGCTTAGGGTTAGTTTCTCTGGGGGTATTTTATAAAGATATTACCGATCCTATTTTTCAAAGTAGCTCTATAGGAGAGTTCGGCAATAACACTGGGGTTAATATTATTCGCCCTGAAAATGGTGATAGCGCATGGCTTGCTGGCCTAGAGGTCGCGTTCAATCGTGATTTAGGTTTTATTGCACCAGAACTTGATAACTTTGGCATCATGGCTAATGCAACCTTCATGGATTCAGAAATGACGATTCCTGATCGCGCAGACAAAGTCTCAATTCCTCGCCAAGCAGATAGTCTCTACAACTTTACGGTGTATTACGATAATACGCATTTTGCAGCTCGATTAGCCGTTAACTTCAAAGGTGAATACATTGAAGAGCATGGCAGCAGCAAACAATTTGACAGCTATTATGGCGACAATACCAGCGTTGATTTTACGACGTCATATCAGCTTAATGAAAACGCATTAGTCTACCTCGAACTGAATAACTTAACCAACGAGCCTCTTAAATACTACCTAGGCGATGAAAGCCGTCCTCTACAAGTAGAGTACTACGGTGTACGCGGCATGGTTGGCATTAATTATCAGTTCTAATCAGTCTTTGAGTTGTATGCGGGGCCATTGCCCCGCAAAGGATACCTAATGTTTTCACACCCTAATTGGCTTAAACGTGCGCAAGGAACCGGTTTTGTGTTATTTGCAGCCAGTGCTGCATTTCTCACTTACTTTTCTATGTACGCATTTCGTAAGCCATTCACTGCAAATAGTTACACTGAATTCGACGATCCGAGTTGGCAGGTAAGCTTTAAAATTGCTCTTATTTTGGCGCAAGTTTTTGGCTATTTATGCGCCAAATTTATTGGCATAAAAGTTATTTCAGAAATGCAGCATCAGCAACGAGGTTTAACAATTATTGGCCTTATTGCCGCTGCAGAAATATCGCTGGTGTTATTTGCTATCACTCCGATTGGGTTAAACGTTATTTGGCTATTTTTTAATGGCCTCTCACTAGGCATGATTTGGGGACTTGTTTTTAGTTTTCTTGAAGGAAGAAAAACCAGTGAAATTCTAGGCGCTATTTTGAGTGTTACTTTTATATTGGCGTCAGGGCTTGTTCGCAGTGTAGGTAAATGGCTTATTGATACACTAAATGTACCTGAGCTATGGATGCCTGCAGCAACAGGTGCGCTATTTTTCCCGCTACTATTGTTTAGTGTTAAATGCTTAACCCTTATTCCAGAACCAACAATAGAAGACGAACAAGCAAGACAAAAACGCTTACCTATGGATGGCAAAGCCCGTTGGCAATTTTTTAAACAATATTGGTTTGGTATTAGCTGTCTCATTCTAAGCTTTATGCTGTTTACTGGTTTTCGTGATTTCCGTGACAATTTTGCAGCTGAAATTTGGCAAGCTCTTGGCCATGGTGAAGAACCTGCCATTTTCGCCTACGCGGGGATCAGAATGTCATTTATTGTCCTTATCGCATTAGGTGCGATGGTTTTGGTAAAAAACAACAAAACCGCATTTTATGTCAATCACGGCTTTATTTTATTCGGTGCCGCTTTGTTATTGTCGAGTACCTTTGCTTTTGAAGCTAACTTGATATCCGCAAAAGCGTGGATGGTATTACTTGGTTCAGGTCTCTATATCAGTTACATCCCGTATAACTGTTTTCTATTTGACCGAATGATTTCAGCCGTTGGCTCCGTCGCTAATGCTGGTTTTTTAATTTATCTTGCTGATTCTGCAGGCTACCTTGGCTCTGTCAGTATTTTACTGTACAGAACATTTGCGATGCCTGAGCTAAGTTGGCTTAACTTCTTTATTAACGCTTGTTACTTAGTTGGCATTGTAGCCGCCGCTTTAGTTGCATGTTCACTGTGTTATTTCACAGTACGTTTGTCCCCTATTCGAACTCATCACTCAAAACAGGTTGTGACCTGTAACAATTAAAAGAGAATCTTATGAAAAACATAGAAGCTATCATTTTAGATTGGGCTGGAACTGTCGTAGATTATGGCTCAGTTGCCCCCACCACCATTTTTGTTGAAGCATTTAAACAAGCTTATGAGTTTGAGATTTCACTTGCAGAAGCGCGTATTCCAATGGGTATGGGAAAATGGGATCACATTGCCACACTTGGAAAGTTGGAGTCAGTTGCTTCACGCTGGCACTCTCAGTTTGGCCGAGCAATGTCAGAAGCAGATATTGATCACATCTATCAAACTTTTATGCCATTGCAAAAAGCAAAAGTAGCAGACAGAGCAATGCCTATTCCTGGTGCGCTTGACGTGATCAATCGCTTAAAACAGCAAGACATCAAAGTAGGCAGTTGTTCGGGATACCCTCGCCAAGTTATGGAAGTGTTAGTCAGTGCCGCTGCAGACTATGGTTATCAACCGGATCATTGGGTAGCAAGTGATGACCTTAAAGCCGGCTCTCGCCCTGGCCCTTGGATGGCTCTTGAAAATGTAAATGCTTTAGGCATTAAAAAAGTCGCTAACTGTATAAAAATTGATGACTCTGCCCCCGGCATCGAAGAAGGTTTGAATGCCGGAATGTGGACAATTGGCCTCGCATTAAGCGGTAATGCTGTCGGCTTAACAGAACAAGAGTGGCAAGCTTGTAGTGCTGAACAAAAGCAGCAACTGACACGTCAAGCTTACCAAAGCTTGTACTCTGCAGGTGCGCATTTCGTGGTTGACTCGCTGGCTGATATTGAAACTGTTTTGATGGAGATTGATGCCAAGCTAAGCCGAGGGGAGCGCCCATAATGCAGTTTCAACCTTTTTGGTTTGATAACGCAATGCAAGAGGAAGCCTATGCGCTTCCTCTTTCATTACCTACAAAGCACCATTGCGATGTATGTATCATAGGTGGTGGCTTTACTGGTCTTTGGACTGCTATCAAACTCAAGCAGCAACAAGCTAATTTAAAAGTTACCATCATTGAAAAAGGCTTTTGCGGGCAAGGCGCATCAGGGAGAAATGGCGGTGCAATGTTAACTTGGTCAACTAAGCTGCCCAGTTTAAGTAAGTTAGTTGGTCTCGAAAAGGCACTGTTTTTAGTCAAAGAGTCTGAGTCAGCGGTTCATCAAATTGCAGAGTTTGTTCGTCAGCACGGTATCGACTGCGATTGTCGAATTGATGGCTGTTATTACACCGCCTCAAATGAAGCACAAAAGCACTTGTTAACCCCCGCAATAAAAATGCTTGAGGATAATAATCTTAATGCGTGGCAACACTGTGATACTCAAACACTCATCAATACAGGGTCAGCCGCCAATATTAGCGGTCATTATTCACCTCATGGTGGTAGTATTCAGCCGGCAAAATTAGTTCGTGGTTTAAAACAGGTCGCTGAAAGTTTAGGCGTTAAAATTATTGAACAGTGCCAGTACAAAGCACATAGCGGACAGTCCCCTCTAAATGTTGAAACAAACCAAGGTAATATTTGTGCTAATCATCTTGTATTTGCCGTTAATGCGTGGCTCCCTACCCTAAAACCGCAGTTTCAACGCAATATCGTGCTGGTTTCAAGCGATATGGCAATTACTAAACCGATGCCTGAAACCCTTGCGCATTTAAGTCTCAATCATGGCGCTGCAATAATAGACTCCCGTATTTTTGTAAACTATTACCGCACCACTACTGATGGTCGATTAATGCTAGGCAAAGGCGGAAATTATTTTAGCTTCGCAAACAGAATGAGTGATAAATTTGAGCAGCCGAGTCGCTATCAAACGCTATTAAATAACTCTTTATCACACTTTTTCCCTAACCATAATTTTGAAATTGATCGAACTTGGACAGGCCCTTCTGACCGAAGTGTCACTGGCTTCCCGTTTTTTGGACATTTGAATAATCAAGCAAACGTTATCTACGCCGGGGGTTATTCTGGTAATGGCGTCGTACAGTCTTTTTTAGGGGCTAATATTCTGTGTGCTTTAATCTTAAAAAATGCACCTGTTTGGCAACACTGTGGCCTTGTAAATCAAGCATTAGACAACTTTGTAGTTGAGCCCTTTCGAACTGTCGGCGCTTACCTAATTCGTAATGCAATTCGTCGTAAAGAACGAGCAGAAGACAACAACACCCATGTAAATCAAATAGATACGTATCTTGCCAGCTTCATAGGCAGCGCAGGAAAAGTTGATATGAAATCGTAGAGCTTTTTTAAGATGACCATTACACACCAACCAACAATTACACAGATCCGTTATTTATTTGAGCAGTTTGGTTACCAACACTATGACGAAATTTGTACTCAGTATTCTCATGCAGCCCAGTGCGCTGGGCTTGCATTGCAGCAAAAATTAAGCGCTGATACTGTCGTTGCTGCATTTTTACATGATATTGGGCATTTAATCGCACAGCAGCAAAATCTCACGATGACCAAGCAAGGATATGTGAATCACTGCGAGCTTGGCGCAATTTTTTTAAAAGAAAATAACTTTAATGCTGCTGTCGTTGCCATGGTTTCTCAACATGTTCAAGCTAAACGCTTTTTAGTCGCAAAGAATGCTGGTTATGAGCAAACACTTTCGCCTGCCAGTACACTCACCTTGCAACAACAAGGTGGCCCTTTGTCGTTACAACAAGCTAATCAATTTGCAGCCCAGCCATATTTTGAAGAAATTTTACAATTAAGAGAACTTGACGACTGTGCAAAAGATCCAAATATGCATATTGAACCACTTTCTTTTTGGCTAGATTACTTAGATAACTATTTAATTTCATAATCAAACGTTATAAATCCTTTTATTATCAGTTAAGCTAAAGCTGTATTTAGCAAAAAGGCACGGTATGCTTTTATATCAACAAATCAGAAATTACATACATCAATTACTAAGCGAAGGGACTCTGAACACGGGTGACAAGCTCCCTTCTGAGCGTTTGTTACAAGAACAATTTAACTCGACCCGTATTACAGTCCGTGAGGCACTACTTCGTTTAGAAGCTGAAGGATTGATCTATAGCCAAACGCGCCGTGGTTGGTTTGTAACGCCAACAAAACTTAAGTGGAACCCTGCCACTAAAGTAAACTTTTATGAACTGGCAAAACAACAAGGCTTTGTTGCTGATACCCAAGTGATTAGCCATCAAGAAATTAGCAATCATGATTTAAAAGCAGAATTTTCTGCATCAACTTTACACCATTTGCAACGTGCCCGCAGCCTTGATGAGCGCTTAGTGATGTTTGAAGATATTTTTTGTGATGCTGCGCGTTTTGATAGCCTTGCTGAGCACAACCTAAATGGCTCGATAACACAAATAATGGCAAATCAATACGCAACAAATGTAGTCAATGAGCAGTGCGCAATTAGTGTGACTGTCCTTCCTGACGATGTAGCACAGGTATTGCAAAAAAATAGTGGTACTCCCTGTTTAAAAGTTATTCGTAAACGCTTTGATGAACTAGGAAGTTTAGTGGATTACAATATTGAGTATTGGTTGCATAATGCCATTGAAATGACTGTCGAAGGTCACTAAGGCAATAAATGAAAAAAGGCTTTGTTAAACAAAGCCTTTACACGGGTGAACATTCTTTATAACCAATATCTGCTGTTTGATATTGCTTTAATTAAACGTGTAATATCGTTTTCGAACACATGACCAATATTGCCAATTCTAAAGCAATCAGCATCTGACACCTTACCTGGGTAAATCACAAACCCTTGGTTTTTAAGCAACAAATAAAACTCTTTAAAGTCATACCCATTTGCTGTTGGAGAATAAAATGAGGTGATAATCGGTGAATGTAAGCTATCATCTAAGAGTGTTTCAAAACCTAAATCTCTCATCGCAGTCACTAAGAGTTGCTGATTGTTTTTATAACGCTTATGACGTGCTGCAATACCACCCTCTTGTTCTAATTCAATAAGAGCTTGATGAAATGCGCGTACAACATGTGTAGGAGATGTGAAACGCCATTTACCTTGGTTGTTCTCCATACACTGCCACTGTGCATGTAAATCAAGTGACAACGAACGTGCAACACCCTGAGAGTCTTCAATTAAGTCACGTTTGCAAATAACAAAACCAAAACCTGGAACACCTTGAATACACTTATTAGATGAGCTTATCATTACATCAATGTGCCAATCTGCTAAGTCAAACGGTACGCCACCAAAGCTGCTCATAGCGTCTAAAATATACACTTTGTTATGGCGTGATAATAGTTCGCCAACTTGCTTTGCTGGGTTTAGCATGCCAGTCGTTGTTTCGCAGTGCACCATTGCAACATGACTAATTTTTTCATCGCTCAAGAGTGTTTTTTCAATGTCGTCACAGCTTGGTAGCTGAGTTTCAGTGTAATTTAAAACACAATGGTCAATGCCTAAATACTGGGCAATTTCTGCCATCCGTTTACCATACGCGCCATTGTTTATTATCAATAACTTATGCTCATTTGCGACTAAACTACCTAAAGCACTTTCTACACTCGCAGTGCCACTGCCCTGCATTAATGTGCACGTATAGTCAGAACTTTTAGTGGCCAAAGTTACAAGTTTGCTGCGAATAGCCTGTACAACACCTAAGTTATAATCGTCATCCCATGTACACCAATCCTTTAACATCGCTTGTTTTACAGTATCCGATGTTGTTAATGGTCCAGGAGTTAACAGTAAGTATTCATTCATTTTTAATATCGCCTAAATCTGGTCTAGTCCAGATATTATTAGGGATTTATGTTGATAAAAAAAGTGAAGTTTTTATGACTGCATTAAAAAAGGGCCTAACGGCCCTTTGCAAGTTAAATAATAAAGGAATCTAAAGGGAGTTTAGAACTTGTACTCTGCACCTACGTAATAGTACGCACCGTTAAAACCAAATGGTGCTGAACGACGTGAGTAAGTGAATACACCTGGGCTTGAAACAATTGTGTTGCCGCTTGCATCAACAATCGTACCCGAGCGTGAATTACCAATGGTGTTCTTATCTGGGTAAACATCAAATAAGTTATTTGCACCAATGTTAAATGACAGATTTTCGTTAAAGAAGTAGTTAACTTTTACATCAGTTAATATTTCAGCACCGTATGTTTGACGGCCACCATCTTCAACTGTGTATTCGCCGTAACGGTTTAGAGAAAGGTTTACTGTCCAATCTTCTAAACGGTAAAGCGCACTTAAGTTAATGCGATCTTCAGGTTGCCATTCTTCAATAATTGATGTTTCTTGAGCAGAAAACACATCTTCTACCGGAATAGTCTCAAGGCCACTGCCTGATGGCGTAAATAAATCAACTACATCAGTTTTAGTGAAGTTAGCAGCAAAGGTGAAATCAAGCGTGCCGCCAAGGCCTTCTGTGTTCCATGTTGCAACTAAATCAACACCTTCGGTTTCGGTGTCTGCACCATTTAAGAAGAACTGACCCGCACCTGCGCCTGAACTTTCAAGTGCAGCATCGAGCGTATCTGATAAACCTTTACCTAAACGGTTAGAAATAACGATACGGTCGTCGATATCAATCGAGTAGTAATCAATGGTTAAATTGATATTGTCGGTCACGTTATACACGATACCTAGACTGCGGTTTTGTGACTTCTCTTCTTTTAGCTTAGGAATACCAATTGATTGCGCTAAGGTACTGTCGTTTCTGAATGTACCTACTTGCTCAGCGACTAAGCTGCCATCATCACCTACAACGAACTGTGTACTTACGTTATTAAAGTAAAGTTGTTGCATCGAAGGCGCTCTAAAGCCTGTGCTTAGTGCACCACGTAAAGACACATCTTCAGTAATTGACCAATTACCCGCTAACTTAAAGTTAACTGTATCGCCAAAACCTTTGTAGTTATCGTAACGTACCGCACCTGAGATAATTACATCATCAATAACATAGGTTTCTGCATCCATGTAGAATGAGATCACATCGCGCGACTCATCAACTGATGATGCCGGATCTGAACCACCAAAACCTTGCGTACCGCTTGCAGCATCAACACTGCCTACCCCGCCATTTAAACCAGAATAGATGCTCACACCATCAACGGTGTCGTAATCACGATAAGCATATTCGCTACCCTCAAGAATACGGAACTCATCAGTACGAAGCTCAGCACCTAGTGCTAATGAGAAGTTATCGTAATCTTTGGTGTAATCAAGGTTGATTGTTTGAAGTGATAATTCAAGGCCGTATGCATACGCTGAACGCGGAATCGTGGCACGAATTTCATCAGCCGTTAAACCTTGGTCATAACGAAGATAGTTAGCGTATGAGCCATTGATAGTGTCACTCGTTGTGTAATCAATGCTGTTTTCACCGTAGGTGTACGATAAATCAATGCTTGAATCATTGTCGAACGACTTTTTAAAGCCCACGTTGTAAGACACGTCATCAATAATAGTATTAATTTTCGGTAAGAAACCCATTGGAATGGTCGCATCACCATCTTGCAATACAGGGTTACCTGTAGCATTTGCGTTATGACGGAAAAACGCTGCAGATTCATTTTCACGATTCGAATAAGTGATAAAGCCATATAGCTCACCACCAGCAAGCTCATAGCCAGTGTTAATAGTTAAAGCAAATTGCTGTGAATCTGCATCACCAATTCTAAACGTATCACGAGGTGCCGTTAACTCACGCGGATCACCTGCTAATAGCGTACCGTCATCAAGTTCAGTACAGCCGTAAAATTGACATGAACCATGCAGGCCTGCACGGTTAGTCGGTGCACGGTCACGGTAGTTGATTGTAGTATTTAAATAACCATCATCACCAAGGGCAAAACCTGTGTTGAAATCAACATTGACTGTTTCACCATCACCTTCTGAATATTCACCGTAGTTAATCGCCGCTTTACCACCTTCTTCAGCGTCTTTTAATACGATATTAATAACACCCGCAATCGCATCTGAACCATATTGCGCAGCAGCACCATCACGTAATACTTCAATACGTTTGATTGCAGCAGCAGGAATGGCGTTCATGTCGGTACCTGCCGTACCACGACCTACTGACGTATTAATATGGATAAGGCTCGCTTGGTGACGACGCTTACCATTGATAAGAACTAAGGTTTGATCTGGCCCTAAACCACGTAATGTTGCAGGGCGAAGCGCGTCAGTACCATCACTGATAGACGAGCTTGAAAAGTTAAAAGACGGTGCGATAGCCTGAAGCATACGGCCTACTTCTGTTTGGCCTGTATTCTCAAGTGCTTCGGCACTTAAAATATCAACCGGAACCGGTAAATCTTCAACCGAGCGACCTGCCACACGGCTACCGACAACGGCAATTTTTTCGATGTTTTTTTCTGCTGATTGATCTTCTGCGAACGCTTGCGTATTGGCGGCAAGCAGTAATGGCACGACTGCAGCGCTGACCCCTGATACTTTGATCATGTTATTATCTATCCTATCTACTTGTTTGAGTTTTATACTCAGCAAGCCTTGTTGATCAACAACCGCATCGAGCTCAGTGCCTTCTAACATCGCATTCAGTGCATCCAATTTAGTATAAAAACCAAATACAGATTGCGCTTGATATTGCTTTGCTAATTCGAAAGAAAAAATGACGGTTTGATCTGTTTGCTTTGCAAATTCGATTAACGCCAAATCAGCTCGTTGCGCTTTGATATCAAATTGCAGCATTTGTTTTTCAGCTGCTATTGCTATTTGGCCTGCTGTGAGGCCATAAATGACAATAGACGCTGGTAACAAAGGCAATTGCTTACTGCGCAATTTATACAAACAAGTGAGGAAGAAAAATCCGCTATGTAAATTTAACTTTTTTTTAATTAATTTTTTGTGACGAGAAGGTGGCGCACAATTAACATCATTACATTGGCGTATTCTCATAGGCAAAACTAACCTTTTGCAGCGATAGTTAAGCTAACACGATGTTCACCTAAACGTTGATGTTCTACACCTAAGTTGGCCTGTAAAGAATCAAGTAACTCTTTTATGTCGCCTGTTTTAAATACACCAGCCACTTTCAATGAAGCAAGTTTTGGGTCATTCAATTCAAAACGTGTGGCGGTATAACGACTCACTTCTTGCAAAGCTTCACCAAGCGGTTCGCCGTTAAAGATTAACATTTCTTGTTGCCAAGCTAAGTCACGCTGTACGTCATCAACAGATAACTGTTTAATCGGCTCAGTTTTACTTTGTTTTATCAGTGCTTTCTCACCAGATACAACAACATTCGCGCGAAGTGCTTTAATATCAGCACTGTTATCCGAGGCATCTTTTAAACGATTAAAATCACTGGCATCAACCTGCGTACTCGGATCAGCAATCATTACCTTGCCCTCGGTCACCACTAACTCTAAGTCTGAGGCAGTATTTCGCTGCACATTAAACACGGTACCAAGAGCAGTAAATGATTTATCACCGGCAATAACAGTGAATGGACGACTTGCATCTTTAGCAACATTGAAGCGGCCTTCACCACGGCTCAAGATCAACTGACGGCGATCGCCGGTATAAGCAACTTCAAGTTTAGTATTGGTATTAAGCTGCACAATCGTGCTGTCGGGCAATACAAACGTGGCTTGCTCGCCCACTTTAGTGCGGTAAATTTTAGTAAACTTTGCGTAGTCGTTTTCTTCGTTCTGCCAATAGCTTGAATAAATGAGCATGATACAACCAAGCAGCATCGCCACTAAAAAGCTAGCCGCCGTTGCCATACCAAATACAGCGGGTTGTTTTTGCGGGGCTTTATAAGGAAATAAGCTACTTAACTCGTTAAGCACACTCATTTCATCCCATAATGTCGCAAGTTCAAATAAGGCCTCTTGATGAGCCGCACTTTGATGAGCCCATAAATGTAATTGGCTCACTTCATCTTTAGATAAACCACGATCAATTGCACTGATCCATTGGCTCGCTTGCTCTTGAATCATTTCTTTTGATGAAAATGGGTGAACATTACTCATTTGTTCACCTCTTTTGCAGTGAACTCTGTGGTAGGGCTATATGCCTGAGGTTGTACATCGTGTGATTTCATTGCTCGGTGAACATGTAATAAGCCTTTGGCTATGTGTTTTTCAACAGTACTTTCGCTGAGTTCCATTTTAGCAGCAATTTCCTTTTGGCTTAAGCCATAGACTTTTTTTAATATAAAACATTTTTTTACTTGCGGGCTTAATTCGTTAGTTACTCGGCAAAAAAACAAAAAGCGCTCTTTAGAGGTTACTTCATCTTCAAGTGCCATAGAACGCATGTGATGTTCAACTTGTTGTTGTTCATCTAACGATTCTTTGTATTTATTGTCCCATTTAGCAATGTGATTGAGTGCTAAATGTTTAGCCGTTTTCAGCATATAACTGTGAGTGTATTCGATATTTTGTTTAAGATCTGCTTCATAACTTTTTATAAACGTCTCTTGCACAATATCTTCTACATCATCAGGGCTGACGATACGTGATACAAAGCGCCTAAGTTTGCTCGATATCTCGGTAAAAGCGGTGATAACCCCAGTTTGATCTGTCATCCTTAACTCACCTTTATTATATTTTTATTGCTTTAGGGTACGAGATTTCAGTTTAATTACAAGCCATTTGTTAAGTTTTTGTACCTTCGGTAAACAAAGATTTCATAAACTCATAAAAAACCTCTGTTTTGCGCGTCACTAGGCTGTTTTGTGGTTTTAAAAACCATACAGGCGCGTCAGCATCAACAAGGCTATTAGGGAGTATTTCGATTAACCGCCCTTCTGCTAAATCATCTTTAATTGCAATATATGATTTAATGGCTATGCCATGACCTGCAATCGCAGCCTGCGTCATGTTATCTGAGTTAGATACGGTAAAACGCGTTCTCGCATTATAATTAACTATTTGGCCACCCTCGTTAAGTTTAAGCTGTCGCTGCCATGGCAAGCATACCCAGTAATGCGCTTTAAGATCTGAGACCGTTCTTGGTAGCCCATATTTTTCAATATAGCTTGGGGCTGCACACAAAATACGAGAGTTACTAACAAGCTTACGTGAAAGCAAGTTTGAATCTGCCAACTGACCTACTCTAATAGCTACATCTTGGGCATCATCCACAATATTTACAAATTGGTCTGTGATCATAAAATCGAGTTTCAAGTCGGGATATTGCTGTTCAAAATGACCAAGCTCTGGCATCACAAATTTTGAGAAGACCCAAGGCGGCATAGTGACTCGTAAAAGCCCTGTCACCGCCGAACCTCGTGCGCCAATTTGATGCTCAGCATCATACAGCGCCTCTAAAATGGCCCCAGCACGTTGATAAAACAGCTCTCCTGCTGGTGATAAGCGTATTCGCCTACTATCACGAAACAGCAACACCGTACTTAATGCTTTTTCTAATTTACTTAAGCGATGACTAACCGTAGCGGGTGAAAGGCCCTGAGCTTTAGCGGCGGCAACCACCCCTTGGTTTTCAACTATGGCAATAAAGGTTTCTAAATCACATAAACTGTACATGGCTTGATTCAATATTTTCGAATTTAGGTTTCAGTTTTGTATTGTATATATAAAAATTTAAAACTCTATACTTACTACAAATAGTCAAAATGATTGGAGTATGTATGTCTTTAAAAACCCAAATCGATGCATTTGAAGTGCAAAAGAAAGCCAATGTCCCTGCTGATATCCTAAATTTGATGGATGTCACAACTGAAAAGCTGATTGCTGAACAATTAAGTCATCACGCTTTAATAGTGGGTGATAAGTTTCCAGCATTTGAATTACCCGACAGCAAGGGTAAACAAATTAGCTCAACAGAATTGTTATCGAAAGGCTCGCTGGTGCTGAGCTTTTACCGTGGTGGTTGGTGCCCGTATTGTAATTTAGAGCTTCGCGCACTTAATAACATGCAACAAGCATTTGCAGATCAACATGCCCAATTAGTTGCTGTTTCTCCTCAGCTACCCGATGAATCACTGTCGACTCAACAGCAAAACGAGCTGGCTTATACGGTGCTTTCTGATGTGGCTAACTCATTGGCTAAAAAGTGTGGTTTGGTTTTCACGTTAGATGAGCGCTTGATCCCTATTTATGATCAGCTAGGCTTAGATATTCCTAAAGCCAATGGTGACGATAGCTACGAATTACCATTACCGGCAACTTACGTAATTGATAGCCAAGGGGTGATTCAATTTGCATTTGCTCATGAAGATTACACACTAAGAGCGGAGCCTTTAGATGTTCTTAACGCAGTTAAAGCAATTAACCGTGTTTAGTAAAGCCCTTTTTAGTCTCGTTTTATTGCTAACCTTAACTTTCTCGGGAGGCACAATGGCAGCGTCGCAAATCCAAGCAAAACCAAAGGTAATTGTGTTTGATGTCAATGAGACCTTGCTTGATCTTGAACAAATGCAAAGTTCAGTCTCTAAAGCACTCGATGGTAATACCCAGTTATTGCCGCTTTGGTTTTCGACCATGCTGCATCACTCATTAGTGAGTACGGTATCGAATGATTATCATGACTTTGCTGATATAGGCGTTGCCGCGCTGATGATGGTCGCAAGTAATAATCAAATTTCGTTAACCAAAGAGCAAGCTAAGCAAGCGATTGTGCCGCCGCTTTTATCTTTACCTGCCCATAGCGATGTTAAACCCGCATTGGCGCAATTAAAGCAAGATTATAAACTAGTCAGCTTTACCAATTCGTCAAATAATGGTGTCAAAGCGCAGTTTCAACATGCAGGCTTAACAGATTACTTTACTCACCGTTATAGTGTTGAAGATATTAAAGTGTATAAACCCGATCTGCGCGCTTACAAGTGGTTGCTTGAACAATTAAATGTAGCGCCTCACGAAGCTTTAATGGTTGCAGCACATGGCTGGGATGTGGCAGGCGCTAAAGAAGCAGGAATGCAAACAGCGTTTATCGCAAGACCCGGAAAAGCCCTTTACCCATTGGCTAAGCAACCAGACTACATCGTTAAAAATCTTGAAGAGTTAGCCCTATTGCTTAGTCAAAAGTAAGAAGCGATTTAATCTGTCTATCAACGCAAAGCGAAAATGCTTTGCGTTTTTTTGTGTCCAATAAAAAAGTAAACTACAGGGTGTACCTTTCTCTTTTTTGGGTATAAACTAGACGACAAATGAATATACATAGTTACGTCTGTCATGTTGATAGACTACTTTTTATGTATACCTACTTAACAATTGGACTGTGGAGTAAACATGCGTCTGCCTTTCGCACCTGCCAAATTATCATTATCTGCGTTGTTATTAGTTTCTGCTCCTTTGCTATTGCAAGGTTGTTCTGAAGCGCCACAGCAACAACAGGGTCAAATGCACCCCGCTGCTGTCGCGACTATGACAATGGAAACACACGATGCACCTTTTACTATTGAGCTGCCAGCGACGCTGTCTGGTTCAAAAGAAGTTGAAGTTCGTGCCCGTGTCACCGGTATTCTTGAATCACGCAACTTTGAAGAAGGTCAGCGTGTAGAGCAAGGCCAATCATTATTTACAATTGACCTAGAACCTTATCAACTTGCAGTTGATCGTGCGCAAGCTGCACTTGATGGTGCAAAAGCAGCGCTTGTTCAAGCTGATCGTGACGTTAAACGATTAGCTAAACTACGTGCCGAAAAGTCCGTTTCACAACGTGACTACGATAACGCAAGCTCAGCCAATGATATTGCAAAAACTGATTTAGCCGCAGCAAAAGTTGCCTTAAAAGAAGCGCAACTAAACCTTGAATATGCGCAAGTAAAAGCCCCTGTCGCAGGAGTAATGGGACGTGAGTTTGTCTCTGAAGGAACGTATGTTTCTGGTCCAGATTTATTACTGACTCAAATGACTCAGTTTGATCCTATTCGTATTCGTTTTGGCTTATCAGAGCGTGAACAACTGCAAATGCGTCAAGATGTTAAAAATGGCTCACTGACGTTACCAGAGCAAGGCCACTGGCAAACACAAATTAAACTTCAAGACGGTTCTTTATATGGACAAACCGGTGAAGTTAACTTCTCTGATGTGCGTATTAATCCAAACACAGGTACCAGTGAGTTTCAGGCAATTATTCCTAACCCTGATTTTCAGCTTCGCCCAGGCCAATTCGTTCGCGTTGAGTTAAGTGGTGCAGTACGTAAAAACGCTTTCATCGTGCCGCAACGTGCAGTTCTTGATAACGGCACTGGTAAGTTTGTTTATGTTGTAAGTAAAAACGAGCAAGGTATGGATGTCGCTTTACCTGCCCCTGTTACTGTAGGTGAGTGGATCAAAAAACCAGAAAATGAGCAATACCAAAACTTTTGGTTAATTCGCAGTGGTTTAAAAGAAGGCGACCAAGTTATTGTTGATGGCATGGCACGTATTTTCTTCCCAGGTATGCCAGTTAATGTTGGCAAACCTGCCGCTAACCCAAGCCACGCAGAATAAGCACAGGGAGTCTTATGTTTTCTCGTTACTTTATAGACAGACCCATTTTTGCGTTTGTTATATCTATTGTTATTGTACTTGCGGGCCTTGCTGCGATGCGCAGCTTACCTGTGGCGCAATATCCTGAAATAGCACCTCCGGTTGTACAGGTAACCGCAGCCTACCCAGGTGCATCAGCTGATGTACTTGAGCAGACGGTTGCCACACCAATAGAAAATGCTATTACCGGTGTTGAAGGCATGATGTATATGTCATCAACGTCAACCAGTGCAGGTTCAACGACCATCGAAGTTACTTTTGAAATTGGTACTGATGTTGACCAAGCAGCCGTTAACGTAAACAACCGTGTTAAGCAGGTTGAAGCGCGTTTACCTGAAGAAACACGCCGCCAAGGTGTGGTTGTTCAAAAAGGTTCTTCTAGCTTTTTACAAGTTCATGCCTTTTACTCACCAGATGGAACACGTTCGAGTTTATGGACATCAAACTATGTCACTATGAACGTCCTTGACCGTGTTAAGCGTATACCTGGCACCACCAGTGTACAAATTTTTGGTGCCAAAGATTACGCAATGCGCATTTGGCTGCGCCCTGATGTAATGAGCCAGTTAGGCGTCACTGTTGAAGAAATTGCAGGGGCAATTCGTGTACAAAACTCGCAATACGCGGCAGGTAAAATTGGTGCCACACCTACTACGCAATCGCCACAAGAGCTTGTTTATAGTGTGACTGCACAAGGGCGTTTGTCTGAGCCTGAGCAGTTTGAAAATATCATTATTCGTTCAAACACAGACGGCAGTAGCTTACGCTTAAAAGACGTTGCCCGCGTTGAACTTGGCTCAAAAGATTATAACTTCAAAGGGACGATTAACGGTAAAGAAGCGGTACTGTTAGGTATCTTCTTGCAACCTGGTGCTAACGCCCTTGATGTAGCCGAAGAAGTAAACAGTGTTATTGAAGAAATGAAAAGCCAGTTCCCTACCGGTCTTGCTCATTTAACGTCATACGACACAACCCGCTTTGTTGAAGTATCAATTCGTGAAGTTGTAAAAACACTGCTTGAAGCCATGGTATTGGTATTCTTAGTGGTGTATTTATTCTTACAAAACTGGCGCGCGACCCTAATACCGACCCTTGCTGTACCAGTATCACTACTAGGCACATTTGCCGGCATGTATATGCTGGGATATTCAATTAACTCACTCACCTTATTCGGCATGGTGTTGTCGATTGGTATTGTTGTTGATGATGCCATCGTGGTACTCGAAAACGTTGAGCGTATCATGCACGAAGAAGGCCTAGGTGCCAGAGACGCCGCCGTTAAAGCGATGGGCGAAGTAAGCGGCCCTGTAGTGGCCATTGTTTTAGTACTTTGTTCAGTGTTTGTGCCAATTGCGTTTTTAGGCGGCTTAACCGGTGAGTTATTCCGTCAGTTCGCTATTACTATTTCGATTGCTGTGAGTTTATCGGGTATCGTTGCGTTAACGATGACGCCAGCGCTTTGTGTGCTTATTTTAAAGCAAGAACACAAGCAAACTGCCCGCTTCTTCCTATGGTTCAACAACATGTTTACCAAGATCACAGGCCGTTATGTTGGTGCTGTTGGCTTTATGGTGCGCCGTGGCCTGTTAGGACTGATCTTAATGACGGGTATGATTGCCGCTACAATTGGCCTTTGGCAAAACACCCCAGGTTCGCTTGTGCCAGATGAAGACCAAGGTTATTACATCTCTGCAATTTTCTTACCTGACGGTTCATCACTTGAGCGCACAGAGCAAGTCACACAGCAAGTTGTTGAGGCCGTGCAATCAAACCCAGCGAACGAAAACGTGGTGGCGTTTACCGGTTTTGACTTTATTGGTGGTGGTTACAAAAACAGTGCTGCAACCTTATTCGTAACTCAAAAGCACTGGGATGAACGTGAAGTTGATACCAAGGCGCTGGTGCAAGAGCTATTCATGAAAACAGCGGGTATTAAAGAGGCACTCGTGCTTGCCTTTAATCCGCCTGCAATTTTTGGTTTAGGTAACACCGGTGGTTTTGAGTTCTACATTCAAAACAAAGGTGATAGCGACCCAGACAAACTTCAACATGCAATGCAATTGATGACAGCTGAAGCACAAAAGAGCCCTATCATCAGTGGTCTGCAAACACTTTGGCGCCCTGATGCACCACAGCTACGTGTTGATGTTGACCGTGAACAAGCACGTGCCATGGGTGTCGAAATTGATGATGCGTTCACTGCCCTTGCGGGTAACTTAGGGACTTATTACGTTAACGACTTCAATAAATTTGGTCGCGCATGGCAAGTACTGATGTCTGCAGATGCTGAATTTAGAATGAAACCTGACGACATTGGTCGTATCTATGTTAAAAACAATCAAGGTACTATGGTGCCGCTTTCAGCCTTTACCACTATCGAGTATAGCCGTGGGCCTGAAAACCTAAATCGTTATAACAACTTACCTGCGGTTAAACTGATGGGTAATGCAGCTCCGGGTTACAGTTCGGGTCAAGCTATTGCTGAGGTTGAGCGTATTGCGCAAGCCGTTTTACCACCTAATATGACCTACGAATGGACAGGTTCTGCATTCCAAGAAAAACGCAGTTCGGGCACCACGGGGATTGCCTTAGGCCTTGCTGTGATCATGGTATTTTTGATTCTAGCAGCGCTATATGAGCGTTGGTCACTGCCGCTTTCAGTCATGCTTGCCCTGCCATTTGGTACCTTTGGTGCGCTTATAGCGGTTTGGGTCGTTGGAATGACAAACGATGTGTATTTCCAAATTGGTCTGGTAACACTTCTTGGTCTTGCTAGTAAAAACGCGATTCTTATCGTTGAATACGCCTTGATGAAACATCAACAAGGCTGGAGCGCAAGTACTGCTGCACTAGAGGCTGCACGGTTACGTTTTAGACCTATCATTATGACTTCGCTTGCATTCATTTTAGGCGTAGTACCTCTAGTATTGAGTTCTGGCGCAGGTGCAGGTGCACGTCATAGTGTTGGTACCGGTGTAATGGGCGGTATGATGGCCGCAACATTCCTGGCCGTATTCTTTGTGCCACTGTTCTTTTATTGGTTAACGGCGCGTAAGTTAACTGAAAAACGTTCAAGACAAGAGCTTGCTGATGAGATAGCGAAACATCATCAACAAGAACATGTCAAAACCCAAGAGGGTAACCTGTAAAAAATGAAGGGCAAACAATGAGTTTGCCCTTTTTTTTGATTATTTGATTACTAGCAATTTACTGCTTCGAACGCTAGTATTAAGGAAAGATGTGTGGAGTGCAGCATGAATAATCAAAAATTAGCCGAATTTGAACAGTTTTTTCAAATCAATGAGAGCAATCGCGTCAACTTATACGCCGTTGAACCTGAAGCTGTGCCAAAAACCAATGCTGAACTCGAAGCTGATATCCCTGCTTTATTTAAACTTGCTAACGAAGTAAACGAACTTGAGCAAACCACCTTACGCCCTCTTCGTAACCTAGGTGATGTAGCTCAAGAGTTAGCGGTGTTCTTACAAGCCCAGTCACGCAAAATTGATTTAATTATGAGCCACATTCTAGCCTCTGAGCAGCCTGAAGATAACGCTAACTATTGCGATAGCTACGGTGGTGGCGGTGTAAAACTAACTTCAACAGAAGTGTATGAATTGGGTCAAACATTTCGTACTAAGTTGTTCTTGCAGCACGAAGCATCTGCCATTTATTGCTATACCGAATTAGTCGCCATTGAAAAGTGTGATGATGATAAATACCAATACACATTATTGTTTACAGCGATTCGAGATGCTGACCAAGATTTAGTCGTAAGAGCTGCGTTGCATGCTCAAACGCGCCAACTAAAAAAACGTCAACAAGAAAACAAGCAACAAGACAGTTAAAAATCACGCTTTATCGCGCACAAAAAGCTGACATCTATGGCTAAAATGCTAAACTAGCCCCACCTTAGTTTGTTTATTACCTTCATGAAATTTAGACTTTTACCTGAATGGGCTGAGCAAGATGCCGTCATGCTTACTTGGCCACACCAAGATACTGATTGGGCAGCAAATTTAACTGCTGTTGAGCCTGTGTATGTAGCACTTTGCCAAGCAATAAGCCAACAACAAGATGTTGTTATTGTGGCTCATGATAATGCGCTTAAAGCACATATTGAGACATTACTTGAAAACGCACAAGTTGATGCTAAACGCATTCACTTTGTGGTGACACTGTGTAACGATACTTGGGCACGCGACCATGGTCCATTAACCTGTGCGAATATTGATGACGCAACAGAATTAAAAGTAATGGATTTTATTTTTAATGGTTGGGGCAATAAATTTGCAAGTGAACTTGATAATCAAATTAATCAAGTGCTTGTAAAACAAGTTGCTAATCCTAAAAATGGTTATCAGCAAAGTGAACTGGTTCTTGAAGGCGGTGGCGTTGAAATCAACGAACACGGTGTGCTACTTACAACGAGCGAGTGCTTGTTAAACCCAAATCGTAACCCAGAACTTACAAAAGCAGATATAGAAAAAACGCTGGTTGAGCAACTAGGTGCTACGTCGTTTCTTTGGGTTGATCACGGTTACCTTGCGGGTGATGATACCGACAGCCATATTGATACACTGGTACGTTTTGCTCCAAACAACACCCTCGTTTATGTACAGTGTGATGATAAAGATGATGAGCACTTTGCAGCCCTTGATGCAATGGAAAAGCAACTGCAATCATTTAAAACAGCTGAGGGTGAAAACTACTCACTGATTGCCTTACCTTGGCCAAAAGCAGTGTTCAATGAAGATGGTGACAGACTACCTGCCACATACGCTAATTATTTAATTATCAATAAAACCGTTTTAGTACCAATTTATGGTGATGAAAACGACCAACTTGCGCTTGGTCAGGTTGCCAAAGCATACCCAGATCACACTGTGGTGGGTATTAATTGTGTGCCAATTATTCACCAATTTGGCAGCTTACACTGTATTACAATGCAATTACCGCGCGGCTTTTTAGCAGGAACTAACAATGACTAAACCAACGCATTTAAAGGTTGCTCTTGTTCAGCAATCAAACACCGATAATGCTCAAGACAATATGGCAAAATCTATTGCTGGTATTCGTGATGCAGCAAGCCAAGGCGCTAAGCTTATTGTTCTTCAAGAGCTACACCGCAGTTTATATTTTTGCCAAACCGAAGATGTAGACGTTTTTGATTTAGCAGAAACAATTCCAGGTCCAAGCACAGACACCTTAGGCGCACTTGCTAAAGAACTCAATGTGGTGATCGTGTCATCATTATTCGAAAAGCGCGCTACAGGGCTTTATCACAATACTGCTGTGGTACTTGAAACTGACGGCAGCATTGCCGGTAAATACCGTAAAATGCATATTCCTGATGACCCAGGTTTTTACGAGAAGTTTTACTTCACACCAGGTGATTTAGGTTTTGAGCCTATTCACACCTCTGTCGGTAAATTAGGCGTATTAGTGTGTTGGGATCAATGGTTCCCAGAGGCGGCACGCTTAATGGCAATGGCTGGTGCTGAAATTTTAATTTACCCAACAGCCATAGGTTGGGACCCGCGTGATGAAAAAGACGAACAAACACGTCAAAAAGACGCGTGGGTTATTTCACAACGCGCTCATGCAGTTGCCAATGGTGTACCGGTGATCAGCTGTAACCGTGTTGGCCACGAAAGTGATCCAAGCGGTCAAAGTGAAGGTATTCAGTTCTGGGGTAACTCGTTTATCGCGGGCCCTCAAGGTGAAATTTTAGCTGAAGCGAACAACAGCGATGAGCAATTATTGGTTGTTGAATTAGACCAAGCACGTAGTGAAAACATACGTCGAATTTGGCCTTACCTTCGTGATCGTCGTATCGATCACTATCAGGACTTAACCAAGATTTATCGAGACTAAGCAGTAAAAACAGTTTAAAGGAGTAGTAAATGGCGTTTGCGCAATGGGCAGCATTGCCTTGGGTAAAATCTGAAAAAGATAAAATTCAATGGGGACAACTTACCGGTAGCGGGCTTAGCATCGCCATCGCAGAAGGTGTAAAGCAACACAACGAGCTGGTTGTTATTGTCACCCCAGATACGCCAAGCGCCCTACGCCTTGAAACTGAACTCGAATTTCTATTGCCTGAAAACCCAGTCATGGTCTTCCCTGACTGGGAAACGCTACCTTATGATCATTTTTCGCCGCATCAAGATATTATTTCAGCGCGCTTAGCCACCTTAAATACCTTAAAAAAAGAACAACAAAGTGTATTAATCGTGCCAGTGTCGACCTTAATGCTGCGTACTGCCCCTGCTTCGTTTATATATGGTTCGACCCTTAACTTCAAAGTAGGCGATACCCTAGATACGCACACGCTACGTGAAAACCTTGAACAAGCGGGCTATCTACATGTACAACAAGTGATGGAGCATGGTGAATATGCGATTCGCGGCTCTATCGTTGACTTATACCCTATGGGTAGCCCTCACCCATTTCGTTTAGACTTTTTTGATGATGAGCTCGACAGCATTCGTCTATTTGATGTTGAAAGCCAACGTTCAGATGAAAAGGTCGACAAAATTGAGTTACTGCCAGCTCACGAATTCCCAACTAACGACGCTGACATAGAGCGTTTTCGTATCAATTATCGTGAACAATTTGGCGCAAGCTCAGAGCAAGACTCAATTTATATGCAGGTGACTAAAGGAACCTGGCCTGCCGGTATCGAATATTATATGCCACTGTTTTTTGATGGATTGGCAACCATCTTCGATTACTTACCAAGCAATACGACGTTTATGCATTTTGGCGATATAGAACATGCTGCTGATCAGTTTTGGCACGATGTAAATGTTCGCTACGAAAACCGCCGTGTTGATCCACTCAGGCCACTTCTTGAGCCAATTAAGCTATATCAAAGCGTTAATGAGCTGTTTAGTGAATTTGCTAAATACGCACGTATTCGTTTATCGCAAGCCAAGTTAGGCACCAAAGCGGGTCATACAAACCTAGCTAGTAAAGAGCTGCCCAATGTTCGTATTGATCATAAGTTACATGAACCGTATCAAGGTTTAATAAACTATGTTACTAGCGAGAAAAAACAAAAAGGACGCGTACTGCTCTCGGTTGAATCGGACGGCCGCCGCGAATCATTACTTACCTTATTAAAACCAAGTGGTTTAAAGCTCAAAGAATTTGAATCGTTTAGCGATTTTACCAACAGTTCGAGTGATGTTGGCCTAATCGTTTCGCCACTTGAGCAAAGTGTGGTGTTAGACGGTAAACCGCGTTTAACTATAATCACAGAGCAAGAATTATTAGGCATTAAGGTCTCGCAACGTCGACGCCGTAAACATAAATATGAAGCCAGCCAAGATGCGCTTATTCGTAACCTTGCTGAGCTACGCGAAGGCCAACCGATTGTGCACCTTGATCATGGTGTAGGCCGCTATCAAGGCCTAGAAACTATCGATGCTGCCGGTGTGATCACTGAATTTGTTACGATAATCTACGCTAACGAGGCAAAGCTATACGTGCCCGTTTCTGCATTACATATGCTTAGCCGCTATTCTGGTGGCGAAGAGGCCTCTGCCCCGCTCCATAAATTGGGCTCCGATGCATGGGAAAAAGCCAAGAAACGTGCCGCTGAAAAAGTCCGTGATGTGGCTGCTGAACTGTTAGATATTTACGCAAAACGCCAAGCTAAACCGGGCAACCAATTTAAGCTTGATGGCAGTGCATATCGTCAGTTTAGCGACAGCTTCCCATTTGAAGAAACTGACGATCAACGCAACGCCATTGAGTCTGTGCTCGGTGATATGCAAAGTAAGCAAGCAATGGACCGTTTAGTGTGTGGTGACGTTGGCTTTGGTAAAACTGAAGTAGCAATGCGTGCAGCATTTGTAGCCGTAAATGATAACAAGCAAGTTGCGGTACTTGTACCCACCACACTGCTTGCACAGCAACACTATGAGAACTTTAAAGACCGTTTTGCTGATTTACCAATTGAGGTCGGTGTTTTATCGCGCTTTAACTCAACCAAAGAACAAAAAGACACCCTCGATAAAATGGCTGAGGGTAAATTAGATATCGTTATTGGTACTCACAAGCTTATTCAACAAGATATTCAATTTAAAGATTTGGGCTTATTGATTGTTGACGAAGAACATCGTTTTGGGGTGCGTCAAAAAGAAAAAATCAAAGCATTACGTGCCGATGTCGATATTTTAACGCTCACAGCAACCCCTATCCCACGTACATTAAATATGGCAATGAGTGGCATGCGTGATCTATCAATTATTGCCACACCGCCTGCGAAACGTTTAGCGGTTAAAACCTTTGTTAGACAAAGAGATGCAGAGCTTATTCGTGAAGCAATTCTGCGTGAAATTAAACGCGGTGGTCAGGTGTATTTCTTACATAATAATGTTGAAACCATAGACCGAGTTGCTGAAGAAATCAGTGAATGGGTCCCTGAAGCCAGCGTAACAACCGCACATGGTCAAATGCGAGAGCGCGAGCTTGAGCAAATTATGAGTGATTTTTATCACCAGAAATATAACGTGATTGTGTGTACCACCATCATCGAAACTGGTATTGATGTACCGACTGCCAACACCATTATTATGGATAGAGCAGATAAACTCGGTCTGGCACAACTGCATCAATTGCGTGGTCGTGTTGGCCGAAGCCATCACCAAGCGTATGCCTACCTTCTCACTGGTAACCCAAAATCACTTAGTAAAGATGCGGTTAAACGCCTTGAAGCGATTGAATCGCTGGAAGACTTGGGTGCAGGTTTTGCGCTCGCAACTCATGACTTAGAAATTCGTGGTGCCGGTGAGCTGCTTGGTGATGACCAATCAGGTCAAATGCAAACCATAGGTTTTAGTTTGTATATGGAAATGCTTGAGCAAGCGGTCAACTCGCTCAAAGAAGGTAAAGAGCCAACCCTTGAGAACCTACTCGGTCAGCAAACCGAAGTGGACTTAAAGCTGCCAGCGTTATTGCCTGATGATTATATTCATGATGTCAACGTACGTTTAGGTATCTATAAACGCATTGCAAGCTGTGCTAACCTCAATGATATGGACGAGTTACAGGTAGAGCTGATTGACCGTTTTGGTCTGCTGCCTGACGCCACTAAAAACTTATTCAGTTTGCAGCAATTAAAACTGCAAGCCAGTCATATTGGCATTAAAAAGATTGAAGCAAACCCGAAAGGCGGCTATTTTGAGTTTAGCCAGCATACAAAGGTTAACCCTAGCTTCATTATAGGTTTGATACAAAGTGCACCGCAGGTGTATAAAATGGATGGCGCAAATAAACTGCGCTTTGCAATTAGCGAAGCCAACGCTCGCGAACGCTTAAAAATGGTCACTGCAATGATTGCAGATTTCGAGAAAAAGGTTAGCCATTAATGTTGTTTAGAAATAGTTTACTACTGCTTTGTTGCTTATTTACAAGCTCGTCATTTGCAGCACGTTGGTTCGAAATAGAAGTTCTTATTTATAAACAGCGCCCGGCCCCCTATTTACAGGAAGATTTCAGTTTAAAACACGATGAAATCAACGCTAAGCGTAGCAAAGATCTATTAACTCCTGCATACACAGCGCAAGCGAAACAAGCATGTATTGAGGGTGATAGCCGCTTTCGTTCTGATTCATTCACAGACTCTTTAGTGAATAGCAATCCTCACTCAAACGTGTGTGATGACAGTGTTGATTTTTTAGCAAGCTATAATCAACTGCCTGTTACACCTGTTGTTGAACCCCGTGAAGACACAGACGAAATATATTTAATTGCACCAGAACAATTACAGTTTGTTGAGCAAAAAAATCAGCTTGATAGAAAAGGCTTAACACCCATTTTGCACACAGGCTGGCGTTTTCCTGAAATGAGTGAAAAAAGAGCACCGAGTATTCGCCTATTTGCCGGCGATCACTTAGCAAAACACGCAAGTCCAGTAGAGAGTGAAAATAACGATTTTATTAGTTTAGTCGGCCCTACTGAACGCTATATTCCTGAACAATTACAACATGTACCTGAGTGGGAATTAGACGGTTTAATGAAGATTTATGTTCGTCATTACCTATTCATCAATGCTGATTTTGATATTAGTCAGCGTTTAGAAAACGGTGATTACGAAAAGGCACGTTTTTCACAATTTAAACGTGTGATCAGTAACGAGATACATTATTTTGATCACCCACGAATGGGAATGATCCTTCAAATAAGACGCTACAACCATTAATGGATACAATTATGAAAAAATATATGGCAATTGCAGCAGCGGCTGCGGCACTTACTTTAGCGGGTTGCTCAAAAGTAAATTTAGAGAACTACGAAAAAATTGAAATTGGCATGGATAAAGCTGAAGTAGAAGCGATTTTAGGCTCTGCAGATAAGTGCGAAGAAAAAACACTCCACACTAACTGTATCTGGGGTAACAAAGATAAAAATATCGAAATTACGCTAGTATCAGACAAAGTATCGCTTTACAGCAAAACAGGTTTAGACGCTAAATAAACCTACGTGGGTGGCCGAGGCCACCCTTTCATTTTTCATCTTTCAGAATGTCTGTTTGTGAGTAGATACGCTCAATATTGATGATCTTGCTGCGATTTAACGTAATCTTGTAACGCTGATATAAAGTCTCTTCTTCACTTTGCGTGAACACTAAAACCACATTTAACTGATAGCGCCTCTCAACAGCTTGCTTAGATATTTTGTTACTATCAAGATGATAAAGTTTACCTTCACCGCGTTTTAAATAACGAGCAAAGGGTGCCAAGCTAAATTGCATGGTTTGTTGCAAGGTGTCGTAGCCAGGTAAAAACTCTTTGGCGTTAACTTGTGTTTCGCTTGCAAAATGCAGCCACTGAGCAGCTTGTTTATTTTGATGACGTCGCTTTGAAAAAATTCTTCTGACTGCTTTAGGAATACGTTTAAAAGTGGTGTATTCAAGCCAAATGTATTGGCTGGCAATTTTGTCTTTAGTTATGCTGTTTTTAAACTGAAAACGCCATTTTGGCCGCCCTCTAACGATAGCCCGCCAGATCACCCGCGTGATATCTTCTTTAAAAATCTCACGAAGACCGTAAATAACGCCTAAGATCAAAATCAAGGTTGCTGTCACTTCGGTAAAGTTTGAACGTGCATTCAGCACGACAAGCATCACAAAGGCCATAATCACAGCCGTCACCGTGCCCTTCACCATGCGCTTTAAGTAACTGTTTAAATGCCGTGTAGTGCGATTGAGTACCACCCCATGCTCAATTAAACGTTGTAATAGGCGCATTTTATTGGTGATACGGTTGGCATCTTCGAGTGTAGATTGCGAGTTATACTCTTGCTCTTCTCGGTAACTGTTTTCGGCTTTACAAAACTCTAATAGCTCACTGCGTTCTTTCGCAAAATCACTGCTGCGCGGCCCTTCATCTAATAACTTCAAAAAAGACTGCTCGACATGCCAGCTTAAGTAGTTATCCGCGTTTTTATAAAATGGCAGTAACTTTTCATCATCAGGGGTATAGCGTCTTAGTTTTTTCAGCAAGCCTTTTGTTTGCTCGCACAATTCGATAGCGGCAGGATAAAACTCATCGGCTTCTTGGTACTTTAAAGTGTCTTTGATATCTGCATTCAGTGCGAGTCGCACTTGATAACAATACAAGTTTAAGTTTTGTCGATAATCTTGTTGTTCACCTTTGTTTTTACTAACAAAACGGCTTCTAACTAAGGGTAAGTGAATGTTGTTAGCGTTATACGCAAGGTGAGATTTAAAATTGTTGTTAAAGAAAGATTCTTCGCTCAGTGTTTGTGGGTTAACACTCATTTCATTCGGAATGGAAAAATACAGGTCGAGTCGTTGCTCTGTGCGTGGTTTAAGCTCAGGCTCAATAATAAAAGATAAGTTTTCGTCTTGTTTAAGCAATATCACCTCGTTTTTAACTAATGCCCCCTTAGTTTACGCGTTGATAGGCTTTCAGACAATAAAAAAGGCCCAGTAAAAACTGGGCCTTAGTAATCATTTCAAACTAGATTAGAACTTGATGTTCATACCAGCGAAGAAACGACGACCTAGTACATCGTATGTGTACGGGTCAGTGTTTGAGTCATTGTTACCTGAGTAGTAAGGTGCTTGCTTATCGAATAAGTTGTTAACACCTGCAGAGAATGACACTGTGTCGTTCATGATGTATGAACCACTGATGTCGTGGTATACAACAGTACCAACGCTTGGTACTAAACACTCGCTGTCGTCAGCAAGACATGAGTAGCTGTCTAAGCCGTCGATCATACGTGCTTGGTATTGTGCATCCCAGTTGTCGCCAGACGCGTTAAGAGTGAAGTTAGACTTAACTTTCGCGTAGCTACCGATACCTGAAGTTACAAGACCTGTGTAATCGATTGTGCTTGTGCCTGAATCAACGATGTACTCATCAAGAATAGTTACATCAAGACCTGTGCGCCAGTTAAGACCTGCAGCTTCAAATGCATACTTGAAGTTTACGTCGTAACCTTTAGTAGATTCATTACCAATGTTTTGTAATTGGTTGTTGAAGCTAATACGGCCAGTACTTTGGTTGAAGTTGATTGCAGAAGACTGACATAGTGCAGTATCTTGGTTCTTGTATGCACCAGTAGTAGCATCAAGACAGTTTTCAACGATGTATTGGTTGTTTACGCTTGAAATTGAGTTTTCGATTTCGATTTCATAGTAGTCAACAGTCATTGAGAAACCGTCGAACCACTCTGGAGCGTATACGAAACCAGCTGTTACTGTATCAGCAAGCTCTGGCGTTAATTGGTCGTTACCACCAACAGTTACTTCAGCTTGGTCTTGTGCACCAGGGAAGCTAACTTGTTCGAATGAAGGTGATTTACCTTGGTAAAGCTCAGATACTGTAGGAGCACGGAATGCAGTTGAACGAACAGCACGTAGCATTAATTCGTCGTTTACACGCCAAGTTAGACCTAGTTTCCAAGTCTCGTCTGAACCAAATGTGCTGTAATCGAATGCACGAACAGCAGCGCTTAAATCAACCATTTGTGCAAATGGTGCGTCAGCTAGTAGTGGAACAGCAAATTCAACGTACGCTTCGTTAACGTCGAAACGACCACCAGTTGGTTCAACACGTGGGTCATTTGCAAGACCTTGTGAAGTTAGTGAATCTGGAACGTACCATGCTTTTTCTTCACGACGCTCGATACCCGCTGCGAAACCAACGTAACCTGCAGGAAGTTCCATTACTTCACCGTTAAGGCCAGCAGAGATCACTAGTAATTGGCTACCACCTGAGTTGTTTTCAGTGTAGTTGTATTGTGCAAGGTTGCTACCTGACCAATCAGATTGGTTTAGTGGGTTGAAGTCACCCGCTTCGATTGCGTCTTGGATTGAACCCATGTTAAGTAGGTTAGTTGCGCGGTCAACTGAGTCGTTACGACCGAATACTACTGAAGTATCCCAGCCCCAACCGTTGTCGAATGCACCGTCAAGACCAACTACTGCACGTACTGTGTCAACTACTTGCTCATAACCACGAGGACCTACGTCAGTCATACGACGACCGTAAGAGATTTCTTCACCATCAGCTACGCCGTGAGAAAGAAGTGAATCACCCATAGTTGCTGCATCGTAAGTGAAGTCAAACCATACTGGCTGTGGAGCCATTTGTTGAGTTGACCAACGCTTAGAGTAAGTGAATTCTGACACTAAACGAGTATCGTCAGTTAAATCAAAGTGACCAATACCTGTTAGGTTTAAACGACGCATTGGTGTGTAAAGGTAGCTAGTTGCTGAGTAGTTGTATGCATCACCAGCTGAAGTGAAGTCGTGCCACTCGCCGTCAGCTTGACCTTGTAAGCTTGCATTTTCAGCCCAAACGTGACCGAAAGGCGTGTAAGAAGAACCACCACAGTAGAAGCTACCGTTTTCGTAATCTTCTTCGATTGGACAATCAGAGAAATCACGGTCTGCTTGAGAAGCATCGCCACGGTCAGTGTATTGTAAACCAATTACAACATTACCACGGTCAAAGCTTGAACCCATTGTGATATCGAAAGACGTTTCGTCTGCATCGCCTTCACCAGTGATAGCACCGTTAAGGTTCATGTCTAGACCTTCGAAGTCGTCTTTTAAGATGATGTTAACAACACCAGCTACCGCGTCAGTACCGTATACAGCAGATGCGCCGTCTTTTAGTACTTCAACTTGCTTGATCATTGATACTGGGATTGTGTTTAAGTCAACAGTTGATGCTGCGCCAGTACCAGAGTTGATCATACGACGACCGTTTACTAGTACTAGAGTACGCTGTGCACCTAAACCACGTAGGTCAACACGTGCGTTACCGCCTGAACCGTTGTTAACAGCAGGGTTAGTCATCGCACCGCTTGCTGCAGTCATTTTTTGTAGAACGCCATCGATGCTTGATGCACCCATTGCTTTGATGTCATCTGCGCCGATTAAAGTTACAGGACTAGACGTCTCCATATCGGTACGCTTAATGCGAGAACCTGTAACTTGAATTTTTTCAATAGACTCTGCTGCATCATCAGCAGCTAAAACTTGCATGCTTGAGAACATTGGGATTGCTGATACAACAGCTAAACCAAGAATTGATTTTTTCATGTGAAAACCCTACTTGTTGGAAATTTACCTTTAGTCAGGTAGCGCTCGTTATTATTAGAATCACGAGTCAGCGGAGGGCAACTTAGGCGCAGTTAACTGAACGAAAACTGAATGATAGATCAAATAAAAAACAGCAATAAATTACAGTTTCCATTTTAGGTAAAAAGGTTTCACCATGTATCAATGTTAACAGAAAAAAACACTAGAAAATCAGGCAAGTAATAAACTTAAGAACCAAAAAAAACACGATTGAAATCAATTGCACGCACTTTGTAATCAAGTGTAACTAACACCTAATTAGTGCTACAAATGAAATTTTTACAAGTTGATCACACAACGTTATAAAAACCGTAAAGGCTTAGTAAGACTGCTAACCATAGTTATTCACTAAAATTAACTAAATAGACAAAGTTAGCCTGTTTAACAGTGCATTAGAGGATGATTTTTAGGTTTTGTTCCGATTGTTTGTAATTTCACACAAACAAACGACCAATGAAGAGAATTTAAATAGAAAAAGATGACCGGGTCATGACATTGCTCACAGTGTTAATTAAGTTTGTAACACGGTGAGCAAGCAAAAATTGGCTTAGAGAGACTGCAGAGAATCGAAATAATAAAATAGTGTTTGCGGCTGATCGTCTGCATTAATATAAGTAACAGTCATTTTCCAAGTCATTACTGACTCAGAACACGCCCCTACCATAGTATCAGCAGCCCAAAGTTGACCTGACTTTTTAAACTGCAGTGGAATAAACCCCATGTACATAGTGACACCTTCGAGTTTTGCTGAAAGGTTATTTGCATTACTTGGCAGCTTTAGGTTAATTGTAAACGGCGTTTCAGGGCTTATATCAGAATTGCTTAGCCAGATTTCATCATTATTAGGGTAATGACAATGGCTGTTATTTTCGCAACTTGTACTTGTGCTGCCCTCTTCTATACTTTGGCTATCACATGCAGCTAAAAATACACTGAAAAGGAAAATGGGTAATAAACTAGTTCGCACTCTATTTGCCTGTATAAAATAAAAGCGGATACTAGTGAGCTACCCGCGAAAAGACAACCATGCTAAATGGAATAAGCTAATAAAAATACAATCTCTGACAAAAAATAACCAACAAAGCGTTAAAATTTGATTGATGTCATAATTTTATGCAATTGACCTATCTTTTTAAGGTCAAAAATTTTATCATTTCCATCGCAAAAATAAGGGTTTCTCGAGTTTGTTTTCTGAAGCTAACATCTTTAGCTAGCTTTAGGTAACACGCTTGTGAAGTAATAGTAGGCCCCACTTTTTATGAAAGTGGGTAATTCATTTCTAAAACGCATTAATTGCAGCGGAAGCCAGAAAATGAGCCAAACAGTAGCATCACAAACTGAGTACAATTATAAAGTTGTACGCCAATTCGCTATTATGACAGTGATTTGGGGCATCGTTGGCATGAGTGTTGGGGTTCTGATTGCTGCCCAATTAGCTTGGCCAGCTCTTAACTTTGATACACCATGGTTAACTTACTCTCGACTACGTCCGTTACACACGAACGCAGTAATTTTCGCATTTGGTACAAGTGCACTTTTTGCGACGTCTTATTACGTCGTTCAACGTACATGTCAAACGCGCCTTTTCTCAGATAAACTAGCAGCCTTCACCTTCTGGGGTTGGCAACTTGTTATCGTACTAGCAGCGATTACCTTACCTTTAGGTATCACAAGCTCAAAAGAATACGCAGAACTTGAATGGCCAATCGATATTCTTATCGCGATTGTTTGGGTTACTTACGCAGTTGTATTCTTTGGTACGTTAATCAAGCGTAAAGTATCGCACATCTACGTTGCGAACTGGTTCTACGCTGGTTTCATCATTACTGTTGCCGTTTTACACATTGTAAACAGCATGGCAATTCCAGTTTCACTTACTAAATCATACTCTATCTACGCAGGTGCTGTAGATGCAATGGTTCAGTGGTGGTACGGTCACAACGCTGTTGGTTTCTTATTAACTGCTGGTTTCTTAGGTATGATGTACTACTTCGTACCAAAACAAGCAGGTCGCCCTGTTTATTCTTACCGTTTATCGGTAGTTCACTTCTGGGCACTTGTTTCTTTATACATCTGGGCAGGTCCTCACCACCTACACTACACTGCGCTTCCAGACTGGACGCAAAGCTTAGGTATGGTTATGTCAGTTATCTTATTCGTTCCATCTTGGGGTGGTATGATCAACGGTATCATGACGTTATCAGGTGCTTGGCATAAACTACGTACTGACCCAGTATTACGTTTCTTAGTTGTTTCTCTATCTTTCTACGGTATGTCTACGTTCGAAGGCCCTATGATGGCTATCAAGTCAGTTAACGCGCTTTCTCACTACACTGACTGGACTGTAGGTCACGTACACTCAGGTGCACTAGGTTGGGTTGCAATGATTTCTATCGGTGCTATCTACCACCTTATCCCTGCACTATTCTCACAAGGCCGTATGTTCAGTGTTAAATTAGTTAACACGCACTTCTGGTTACACACTGTGGGTGTTGTTCTATACATCGTAGCAATGTGGATCTCAGGTGTAATGCAAGGTCTAATGTGGCGTGCAGTAAACTCTGACGGTACGTTAATGTACAGCTTTGTACAATCGTTAGAAGCTTCTCACCCATTCTATATCATGCGTTTCCTAGGCGGTGTATTCATCGTAACTGGTATGCTAATTATGGCTTACAACGTTTATCGTACAGTGACAGCGAAAAAAGACTCGCTTCAACTAGACGCTGACGCACAATTGGCATAATGGAGTAGGACGATGAGCAATAATAATTCACAAAACAAACACGAAATAGTCGAAAAGAACGTTGGCCTTATGGCTATCTTGACTGTTTTTGCTATCAGCTTTGGTGCACTTGTTGAGATTACTCCACTAATGTTCCAAGACGATACGACTAAACCTGTTGACGGCTTACGCCCTCTTACAGCGTTAGAAATGGAAGGCCGCGATATCTACGTGCGTGAAGGTTGTTACAACTGTCACTCTCAAATGATTCGTCCTTTCCGTGATGAGGTTGAGCGTTACGGTCACTACTCTGTAGCTGGTGAAACAGTATGGGATCACCCATTCCAATGGGGTTCAAAACGTACTGGTCCTGACCTAGCTCGTGTTGGTGAGCGTTACTCAGACGATTGGCACCATGCTCACTTAATGGATCCGCGCGCTGTGGTTCCTGAGTCAAACATGCCAGCGTTTCCTTGGTTAGACGAAAACAGAGTTGATACAACCCATACTCTTAAAAAGCTTCAAATATTCCGTGATAGCTTCGGAATTGATAAATCAAGCGACCGTTACGACGGTAAAGGTTACGGAAGTGACGAAGAGCTACAAGCTGACATTGCGAAAATCGAAGCCATGAACGATGGTAAAGGCGCAACTGAAATGCAAGCTCTAATCGCTTACTTACAACAGCTTGGCACACACTTGAAGTAATTATTATGGATTACGGAACATACAGAGGCATTTTGACTCTGGTAATTTTAGTACTGTTTATTGTGATTGTTGTATGGGCATACAGCAAGCGTAGCAAAAGCCGATTTGATAACGCTGCTAATGCCATTTTTGAAGATGAAAAAAAACACAACAACACAATCTCTAACGAGGAAAAGGAGTCTGAGAAATGACTAGCTTTTGGAGTATTTGGGTTATCGTATTAACCCTTGCGTGTCTTGCTATCATCTTCGGCCTACTTCTGTGGAACTTAAAAAACTACGCAGGTGTGAAAGAAGGCGAGAGCTGTGGTCACGAGTTTGACGGCATTGAAGAACTTAACAATCCACTTCCAAAGTGGTGGACATACATGTTCTTCGCAACATTCATTTGGTCTGTCTATTACCTTGCAGCTTACCCAGGTTTAGGTAACTGGGAAGGTTTAGGTAAATGGACAAGTTCTAACCAAGGTATTACTTCTTTAGCTGAGTCTAAAGAAGCAACTGAACAAGCATTAGCTAACGGTGAGAACGTTCAATTAGACCAAGAGTATATCGCTGCTGATGAGCGTTTTGGCCCAATCTTTGAGTCATTTGCTAAGCAAGATATTGAAGCACTAGTAAAAGATGAAAAAGCGCTTGAAATTGGTCAACGTTTATTCTCACAAAACTGTGCACAGTGTCATGGTTCAGATGCACGTGGTGGTCAAGGCTTCCCTAACCTAACTGATAAAGATTGGTTATATGGCGGTACACCAGACAAGATCAAAGAAACGCTTCTTTACGGTCGTGTTGCTGCGATGCCACCTTGGGGTGCTGCACTTGGCGAGCAAGGTGTTAAAGAAATGACAGCTCACGTACTTAGCCTTTCTGGCCGTACAGTTAACCAAAAAGACGCTGCTGCAGGTGCTGCTAAGTTTGCAATGTGTGCTGCGTGTCACGGTGCTGACGGTAAAGGTTCTGTTGCACACAACTTACCATTTGGTGCGCCTAACCTAACAGATAACATCTGGTTATACGGTGGTTCTAAACGTGCTGTTGAAGAAACACTTATGAATGGCCGCGCCGGTGTAATGCCAGCATGGAAAGACATTCTTGGTGAAGATAAAGTTCACCTATTAACAGCGTACGTTTACAGCTTATCGCAAGATAAATAACCACGCGGTTAATAAAATGTATAAACAATTAATCTTTTAATTCAATAGATTAATTAAGATCAAAAAAGCCTCCATCTGGAGGCTTTTTTTTAGTCTTTTGCTTTTAGATCCGATAAAATGCGTACAACGTTTTTAAAGGTATAAGTCTATGAAACCCACTCCTTGGTATAAAAACTTTTGGCCATGGTTTTTAATCTCTTTTCCACTTGCAGCTATCATCGGCTGTGCTGGTCTTATTTATATGGCAATTGGCAACGGCCCAGATATGGTTGTTGACGATTATTATAAAAAAGGCAAAGCAATCAACCTTGAACTCAGTAAATTTAATAAAGCTAAAGCGCTTTATTTACATGGCGATTTAGATATTACTAACGATAAAGTCACGTTCACTTTTACGAAAGGTGATGCTAGTAATGTTCATTCTTTAAAAATGTCATTTTATCATCGCACCATTAAAGCCAATGACTTTGATGTGAGCTTAATGAAAAACGCCCATGGTGATTTCACTGCCCTACTCGACACCCACGTTGATGGTGCATACACAGTGTTTATTGAACCAATCGATAACAGTTGGAAACTTAAAGAAGATGTAATTCTGCCAACTGAAAAAACGATTTCGATTAGCCCTGAATATAAGTAGTAAACTCTAATGTCCGATAATTGCTTTCATTGTCTTGAAAGTGTGCCAAAAGGCTTTAATGCGACTGTCGAAATAGACGGTAAGGCACAACCTATGTGTTGTATTGGTTGCCAAACGGTTGCTGAGAATATCGTCGCCCAAGGCATGACCGATTACTATAAATTTAGAACTGTACGCTCTGGAAAGGTTGAACAACTAGTTCCAGAGCAGCTTGAATTGATTAAAAGTTACGATAACGAAGATATTCAAGATGAGTTTATTTCTGCCACAAATGACTTATCAGAAGTACTTCTTACCGTCGAAGGTATCACCTGTGCTGCCTGCGCTTGGTTAATCGAGAAACAATTACTTAATTTAAAAGCAATTAAGCGCGTGGATGTAAATACATCAACTAATCGTGCCATGATCCAGTGGGATAAATCGGTCACACCGCTTAGCCAAATTATCACCTCATTACACGAAATCGGCTATAAAGCGTACCCATTTCAAGCAGATCTTGAAGCGAGTCAAAAACAACAAGCCGCAAAAGCGTACATCCGCCGTTTAGGGGTTGCGGGTCTGATGACCATGCAAGTTATGATGTTCGCCTTTGCTATGTATTTCGGCATGTTTTCGGGCATGGAAGAGAACTTCGAGCAGTATTTTCGCTGGATAAGCTTGGTCCTTGCGTCACCGGTAATTCTTTACAGTGCCCTGCCATTCTTAACCAATGCCATTAATGGTTTAAAAGCCAAACAGCTGAATATGGACTTACCTGTTTCATTAGCGATCTTTGGTGCCTATGGAGCCAGCTGTTATGCCACGTTAATGTCGGTTGGCGAAGTATATTTTGAATCTATCTGTATGTTTACCTTCTTATTATTATTAGGTAAGTATTTAGAATTTAGAGCTCGTTTAAAAGCCAGTGAGTTTACCGCTAACTTACAAAAGCTACTGCCGCTCACTGCAAGAATCATTAATAGCGATAATCAAGAATCAATTATTGCGGCTAAAAAACTAAAACTGGGTGATGTTGTGTTGATCAAAGCAGGTGAAACCATTCCTGCTGATGGTGTTGTTACAAAAGGCAAAACCACGGTTGATGAAGCCATGATGACGGGCGAGCATCAACCCGTTAATAAGTTTATCAGCCATCAAGTTTACGCAGGCACTATTAACCATGATGGTGTGATCAGTATAGAGATCAACAAAATAGGTCAAAATACGCTGCTTAATCAAATTATTAAATTACAACACACCGCGTTAACTAAGCGTCCGCGATTAGTCGAAATCACGGATAAAGTCGCGCAGTGGTTTGTTGCTTGTTTATTGCTGTTCGCCTCAATTACAGCGATTGGTTGGTATCAAATTGACCCTGAACATGCCTTTTGGGTCACTATTTCGGTGCTTGTTGCAACCTGTCCTTGTGCACTGAGCTTAGCGATCCCTACTGCCCTTACCTGTGCAGTAGCAAGCTTAACAAAGCGTGGAATTTTAATTAAACAAGCCCACGTATTAGAAACGCTACCACAATTAACCGATATTGCCTTTGATAAAACAGGTACCCTGACCCAAGGTCGTTTCACTATAGAGCGTGTTGAACTAGTAAATAGCCAGTACAGCGAAGCTGATGCATTACGACTAGCAGCACAACTTGAAAGCTTCTCTGAGCACCCTATTGCTAATGCATTTGCAACTTACAATGACTCAGTTAATCCGATTGAGAATGTGACAATCGAACCAGGTAAAGGCATCACCGCAGAACTTAACGAACAACATATCGCGATAGGTAAAAGCGGTTGGTTTGATACCGAAAAAGCAGATGCTCAAGCAACCTTGTATATCGATAAACAAATTGTGGCGCGCTTTTACTTAGCAGATAGCCTTCGCGGTAATGCGGATAAGTTGATCGCTGAATTACATTCGCAACAGATAAAATGCCATATGTTAACGGGTGATGCGTCGAACAGTGGTGAGCGAATTGCAAAACAATTAAATTTAGATACCGTGCATGCAGCATGTAGCCCACGTGACAAACAAACCCATGTCGAAGCACTTGCCAGTAAAGGTGCCATTGTTGCTATGGTGGGTGATGGCGTGAATGACAGCCCTGTATTTGCCAGTGCGCATTTATCGATTGCGATGGAAACCGGCGCTGATATTTCCAAAAACAGTGCCGATGTGGTATTACTCAATAGTGATCTAACCGCCATAGAGCATTTGCTCACAGTGTCGAAAAAGACGCGCCGTATTGTAAAGCAAAACTTGGCATTATCACTTATTTACAATGGTTCGATTTTACCATTGGCAGCCCTTGGCCTTGTTGCTCCTTGGATGGCTGTAATTGGTATGTCTGCAAGCTCCATTTTGGTTATTACCAACTCATTAAGGTTATTAAAACTATGAGTATCATCTACATGCTTATCCCGATCGCCATTTTATTTGTGCTGATTGCTATCGGGGTGTTCTTTTGGGCTGTTAAAAGCGAACAATTTTCTGATTTAAACAAACAGGGCCACAGTATCCTGTTCGAAGACGATAAAGAGCAGCACAACAAAAGTAATGATTGATCCGCTGTTTATTAGTGCATTTGTAATGGGGTTGTTAGGCAGTGGTCATTGCCTAGCCATGTGTGGTGGCATTGCCAGTAGTTTACAGCTTGCCGCTAATAAAAACCGTGCTGTCAGTTTTTCTGTTGCTTATAACCTTGGCCGTGCGCTTAGTTACATGCTTGCTGGCGCGCTAGTCGCTGGAATTAGCAGCCGTTTTGCAGCGCAAAATACCACGATTTCAATAGCCTTATCGTTTTTAAGTGGTATTTTCATGCTGCTTGTTGGGATTTATATTATGCGCTTAGCAGCAACCCTACAGTGGCTAGAAAAGCTTGGCAAAACCTTAATATGGCAGCATCTAGCGAAGCTCAATCGTTATTTGTTACCGGTTGATACAACCCCAAAAGCCCTACTATATGGCGCTTTATGGGGCTGGTTGCCCTGTGGTTTAGTTTATTCAGCGCTAACCTGGGCACTCACTAGCCCATCAGCCTTACATGGTGCAGGTGTTATGTTGTTTTTCGCGTTAGGAACCTTTCCTGCCATGATAAGCGTAGGTCTAGTCAGCCAGAAAATAAACACTATTTTCAACCATGTTTGGACTAGGGTTATTCTAGGCAGCGTAATAATATGGTACGGTATATACTTATTAATTATAGCAACCGATAAGCTAGTTCATTAATCTTACGTGTTGTTAACTTATTTGAATGGATTTGATGTATGGACTTCTCACAAAACAAGTCAAAAGGCTTATGCACAATTAGCTGTAATAATTGCAGTATCAGCCAGCTATGTTTGCCATTTTCATTAAACGGTCAAGAAATGGATCGTCTCGATGAAATCATCGAACGTAAGAAACCACTGCATAAAGGTGATTATTTATTTGAATCTGGCGAAAGCTTAAATGCCATTTATGCGGTACGCTCAGGTTCGTTTAAGTCTTATACTTTATCAGAACAAGGTGATGAACAAATTACTGGTTTTCATCTAGCGGGTGATTTAGTTGGTTTCGATGCTATTAACAAAATGGCTCATCAAAGTTTCTCACAAGCCCTTGAAACTTCAATGGTATGTGAAATTCCATTCGATACATTAGACGAATTAGCAGGTAAATTACCTAAGCTACGCCAACAAATTATGCGTTTAATGAGTAATGAAATTAACTATGACCAAGAAATGTTATTGTTACTCAATAAAAAGTCAGCTGAAGAGCGTCTAGCCAGTTTTATTTATAATCTTGCAGAGCGTTTTGGTGAACGTGGTTTTTCGCGTAAAGAATTCCGTTTAACCATGACACGTGGTGAAATAGGTAACTATTTAGGTTTAACAGTTGAAACAATTAGCCGCCTTTTAAGCCGCTTCCAAAAAGCAGGTTTAATCAAGGTAGAAGGTAAATTTATCACCATTTTGGACCAACAAGCGCTTGCAGCAACAGCGGCGATTAAATGTAAATAGAGTTTGATTTAACGCAACTTTCTATTGTTTGCCCCTTTAACTGTTCTAAATTTAGGTTACACTCAAAGTACTACTTTTTGCGGAACAGTTAAGGAGCAGCACATGGACGCAATTAAACGAATTTTAGCAGTTATAGACCCAACCAAAGAGCAGCAACATAGTTTAAGCCGCTCAATTGATCTAGCCAAAAAATCTGGCGCGACCATCACTGCTTTCCTCAGTATCTACGACTTCTCTTACGAAATGACCACTATGCTTTCTTCTGATGAGCGTGAAGCAATGCGAGAAGCCGTTATAAAAGACCGCCAAGAATGGTTAAATGAGCAAATTGCACTTTACCCAGAGCTTACCATTGATAGCTGCGTGGTTTGGCATAATCGCCCTTACGAAGCCATTATCAATACAGTGATCAACGATGGTTTTGACCTTGTTGTAAAAGGCACTCATCAACACGATACGCTTAAATCAGTTATTTTCACCCCTACTGACTGGCACCTCATTCGCAAGTGCCCTGCTCCAGTTTTACTTGTTAAAGAGAAAGAGTGGCCGGCAAAAGGGAATATTTTAGCTGCAGTAAACGCAGTGAGTGAGAATGAACAACACCTTGAACTTAACAAGCGTATTATTAATGACGCTCGCTTCATTTGTGACTTGGCCAACGCAACGCTTAACCTTGTGAATGCTTACCCAGCAACACCTGTTAATATCGCGATTGAAATCCCTGAATTTAACCCAGGTGTTTATAACGAATCAGTTAAGAAGCATCACTATGAATCAACGCTCTCGTTAGCTGAAGGCTTTGCTATTGACCAAGCTCATTGCCATATTGAAGAAGGCTTACCAGAAGATGTTATTCCTGATGTTGCAGCGCGCTTAAACAGCGAATTAGTTGTAATTGGTACAGTTGGCCGTACTGGCTTAAGTGCTGCGCTTGTCGGTAACACTGCAGAGCACGTCATTGATAGCCTTGACTGCGATGTGTTAGCGTTAAAACCAGATGGCTATGTAAGCCCACTTGCTAAGTAACCTATTGAATAGGGATTAAAAAAGCCCCAGTTTGGGGCTTTTTTTTATATACAGTTTGGAGGTTTTTATATATTTGTTACATCAATAAATAATGATTCATCAATGTTTGTAGAAGAGACCACCGCCTCGCTAAAATCATAGCTTTCACGATTGCCTTCTCTATCAAGTGGTAAGTTTTCAAAATCAAATAAGTTTCTGTCTGCAAGCTGGCTTGGGCTGACATTCTGTAAAGACTTAAAGATACTTTCGACACGACCTGGGGTTTTCTTATCCCACTCTGTCAGCATGGCTTTGATTGATTGACGCTGCAGGTTTTCTTGTGAACCACATAAATTACAAGGAATGATCGGGAAATCTTTGTGCTCGGCGTATTTAATTAAATCTTTTTCACGGCAATAAGACAACGGACGAATGACCACGTTACGTTCATCATCAGAGCGTAATTTCGGTGGCATCGCTTTTAATCGTGAACCATGGAACATATTTAAGAACATTGTCTCAACGATATCATCCATGTGATGACCAAGTGCTAGTTTGGTTGCACCAATTTTTTCTGCAAATGAATAAAGTGTGCCGCGACGAAGTCGTGAACACAGACCACAGGTAGTTTTGCCCTCTGGTACTTTTTCTTTTACAACTGAGTAAGTATCTTTATCAACGATGTAATACGGGATATTTAGCGTTTCAAAGTAATCAGGCAAGATATGCTCTGGAAAACCTGGCTGCTTCTGATCAAGGTTTACCGCAATCACTTCAAATTTAATTGGCGCTGCTTTTTGTAAATTAAGCAAAATATCTAGCATTGCAAAAGAATCTTTACCACCACTGATACATGCCATAACAACATCACCGTCTTCGATCATGTTGTAATCAGTAATCGCGGTACCAACATGCCTTCTTAGACGCTTTTGAAGTTTATTAAATTCAAGAGTTTCTTTTCTAGTATCAGTTTGATTCATTTGCTCTGCTCATACAGGCTTTACTAAGCCATGTTTCATAGTAAAAAGTTCGGCGTGGATTATACGGACTTTTTGAGCGAGTTGAAATGATTAGCGTGGGATAATTAAAGCGCTTCACTGGAGAAGATACCACGTAAAGCAAAGCGCTTTGGGAATAGACTCAAAGGTTTATGAATTTATAGGCTCAAAGTTTTAATTTTCTGACTTCTGCAAACTAACTTCTTATTTATTTTACAATGCATTTATAACGGGAAGCTGTACAAGATAGGTCAGGCCAATCATCTCTGCCCCAGCAGTATTTATCATTTCTAAGTGGCTTAAGATGCCAAACAACTGGGTTGCCTTTTTTATCTAAGCGAGTTTCATTTTCAAGTTGCACTCGAATTAAATTTCTCTCTGTCGAAAGAATAGTATAAACAAAGGTTTTTCTTGCTTCAGTCTCAGAAATAAACCCTTGTTCGTCATAAGAAATTTCTAATGTTTTGTTATTAAAGGTTATAGTATGAAAATTAGCTTCACAAACTGGGCTATTTGTAGACTGCCATGAGCCTTGTAACTTAGTTTGCATTTCTTGGTTGATAGGTGAATAACTGCTACAAGCTGAACATAGCAGTAAAATAACAAAAAATGCCGGTATGATTCTCATAAATATGCTTTTAAGTCCCTGAAAAGTTGACGTTTAGCATAACGAGAATCGGAAAAATGTCCAGCAATAAGCTTAATACAAAAATAAAGGGCACATTAGCCTTGTGCCCTTTATTAACTTTAAGCGTTTTTAGTATCAGCCTTATTCTTTGCCATTCGTTTAGCACGTTTTATTGCCGATTTTTTCGATGCATTTTTCTGCGCGATTTTTAACACTTTAGCCTCTTTCAACTGCTTTTTAGCAGCTTTCAATCGCTTTTTTGCATTATCAGCGAGACTCTCTGCTTCATTGGCACACTTTACAGCTGCTTGTGCTTTAAGTGCTGCATCTTTTGCAAGTTCAGTGGTTCTAGCCACTTCTTTTTTGCTTTTTTCGATAATTTTTTCGAGCTTAGCAAGGCGCTTCTCAAATACTGACTCTGAATTTTGCATTGTACTCTCCTTTACTGACGCGTCGACATACGGGTAGGTTCAGTGACAATAAGCGAATCGACCCGATTGACTATGTCGTGATCTTTTTCTGGGTAATCCAAACAGCTTAAGAAATGACGCATACAGTTTATACGCCCGCGTTTTTTATCATCAGAGCGAATTTGTGTCCAAGGCGCATCTTTAGTATGGGTATGAAACATCATGGCATCTTTGGCGTCACTATAATCATGCCATTTAGCTAGTGATGCCATATCAACCGGGCTCAATTTCCATTGTTTTAGTGGGTCGTTTTGGCGCGATTTAAAGCGTCTAAATTGCTCTTCTCTACTGACCGAAAACCAATATTTAAATAACTTAATACCGCTATTCACCAACATACGTTCAAGTTGGGGTGTTTGGCGCATAAATTCCAAATACTCGTGGTCATCACAAAACCCCATTACCTTTTCTACTCCTGCACGGTTATACCAAGAACGATCAAATAGTATAATTTCCCCTTTGGTGGGTAGGTGGTTAATGTAACGCTGAAAATACCACTGATCACGCTCTCTTGCAGATGGCTTCTCTAAAGCCACTACGTGCGCCCCACGAGGGTTTAAGTGCTCCATAAAGCGCTTTATAGTGCCACCTTTCCCTGCCGCATCTCGCCCCTCAAATAGAATCACAATTTGCTGGTTGGTCTCTTTTACCCAGCCTTGCATTTTTAAAAGCTCAATTTGTAATTCATGCTTATGGCGCTCGTACTCAACCACCTCCATTTTACGCTTGTATGGGTAATGGCCATCGGCATTCCATTTTAAACTTGGGTTTTTAACATTTAAGTCAAAAATAACATCTTGCTTAGCTTTCGCTTTTGATAACTTTTGCGACTTAATTGAAACGGCTTCGACATCGACTGTCTGCATAACGACTCCTTTTTTACTATAACTACCTATATTTAGATTTCTATAGTTTTACTTTAAGTCAGTTATTACTTATGAGATTGATCTATATCTATCTTTTAAACACTTAAAAAATTGTTTAAAAATAATTGGATAGCACTTTACACCTAATTAAAATCAAGGTCGCACAACCAAAATCAAGCCCTTTTTCTATAGTAAAAAACAACCAGTAAAAATTCATATATTCATACTGTTTTTACATTTAAATACAAGCCGCTCTTTAAACTGCGCAGCAATACAAATGCTTAGCAAAAACATGAATTGAGAAAATAATCTAGACAAGAGAAGTTGCTATTTAGAACGTGCTATTTACATTGAATTTTGTAAATTTAGGCTAAGCCCAAAATACTAAGCAAAATATTGAAAAAAGAGACGTCTTCACTACTAATTAAAAACGAAAAAGAGACCTAAAAGGTCCCTTTTGAATAGTTATCAAAGCTGCGGTCAGATTTTTTACGCGCTATTTTACAATCCACGGTGTGGCGCTAATAAGCTTGCCATGGCTGGGTAAAACGCTTTTATCATCTTGCCACTCATCACTGACCTTCACTGAGCAACGCAACTCTTTACAGCTAACTGCATTTGCTGAAACAGCATCTTGAGTATCAAATTTCAGCACAACACCTTGTTGTTCTGGTAACAAGAACCACATGAGTTTGCTTACAAAAAAGCCCGACAAATCAGATAATAACTCTTCAAACTCTTGATTGAGTGTATATAAGTTTGCCTTGCTAAGTTCAAAATCAGCCAAGTCCGTTGCTTCAATTTGTAACTTTAATTGGCAATCATGTTTTGGATTTTCAGGTTGAACAACAATTACGGCTTTATCAGTATCTAGTTGCTTATCAAAAGGTAAAAGTAACTGAGCCTTATCTGTGTAAGTTAAGTCAAACTCTTGTTTTTCTGTAATAATTTTACCAGACTTAATTGTACACACTTCGTTAGTAGCAATATCAGATAAGTAAAAATTAACTTGAGCGTATTGGAACTCGCCTTTATTAACGACTTTTAAACGATCGTAAAAGCCATCATAGGCAACAACAAATTCAGTTGCGGCTGCCTTAGTTGCAACCGCACTTAGCGCAACCGCAATGGTTGCGGCTTTAAACCATGGAAGGAGTTTATTCATCAAAGTAAGCTCTGTTTTGATTTATCATTTTATTTAATTCTTCAATGTACGCTTCACGGCGCTCAGAATACGACAACAAACCTTGTGTAAGAATGGTCGCTTCAATTGGCTTTTGCTGACGACGTAAATCGGCACGAATTGATCGTAAATCTTTATAGGCCGCATGGGTATTAATATTTTTAAAATAAGAGCTTACCGCAGCACGTACCGACTTAAAAGCGGTCACTTCATGGGCTGCTTCGTTGGCACGACGTTTTGGGATCATGCCGCAGCCTTTTTTATAACACCACTGGCCGAAGAAATTTAAACCAATGCGTGCAAAACGAGAGGTACCCCATGCTGATTCATTCGCCGCCTGCATAAGCGCAAGCTCTTTTGGAATGATATCAACACGACGCAGCGCTTGAGTAAGCGATAAAGTGTCAATGGTGGCTGGCAACTTATAGCTGGTTAAGATTTTTTTAATATCTGATTGCTGTTTGCTAGTCAGTGGCTCATTGTATTCAAGCATCATGCGCGCAATTTCTAAGGTTGCGCGTTGCTGTAAAATTTTCTTGTTTTCAGCCTCGACATGAGGGCGAATAAAATCAAAAAATGCATGTTTCTTTTCTTTCACATCCGTAAATGCTGCAAAATCCGGCAGTTTTACGTTATGCAATGGCTTTTCTTTTTTGATTACGCGCTGGGTTCCTTTTGGCGTTGTCTGTGTTTGTTCAGACTCTTCTACGACTACATCTTCTTTCATAAATGGCGATAATATTGCCCATGCAAAAAAAGCGGTCAGTAAAACTCGAAAAACGTACTTAAGCATGTATTCTCTCAAATAAACTACTACTCATGTGCGGTAACGTCACGCACATACAAAGGCGGAGTATACCAAAGCTGTGGATTTTTGGCGAATTTGCCCGAAGCACTCTACCCAAAGTTTATACAGAACCGGGTAAGAAACGGCCAATTTGCTCGCAATTTTCAAGCGCTTGCGTATACTGAAAAGCAACCAAACGAGAAATAGGAAGGTTATTTTTATGTGCCAATCTTGGCAAGCTCGTATTATTGACCAGCAAAAATATCGTCCAAACGATAATCGCTCAGCTTGGCAAGTTGACCGCTCTCGAATTATTCACGCCGCTGCATTTAGGCGTTTGCAAGCTAAAACCCAAATTATGGGTATTGGCTTGAATGATTTTTACCGAACCCGTCTTACTCACTCATTAGAAGTGGCCCAAATTGGCAGTGGTTTATTACGCCACTTGAAAAAGCAACACCCTGAATTTACGAATTTTCCGAGCGGTAGCTTACTCGAAACCTTGTGTCTTGCTCATGATATTGGCCACCCTCCTTTTGGTCATGGTGGTGAAATAGCATTAAATTACATGATGCGTGAGCACGGTGGTTTTGAAGGAAACGCGCAAACACTCAGGATTGTCTCTAAGCTTGAGCCCTATTCAAATGGCTATGGCATGAATTTAACCAGACGCACCTTGTTAGGTTTTATTAAATATCCTGCCTTTATTGATGATTTGTGGCACTGCATTCCACCTCTAAGTGAACAACGTAGCTTTATTAAAGCCGATCATTGGCGCCCAGCTAAAGGCTTGTATAAAGATGATAAAGATGTTTTCGACTGGATCATTGAGCCACTGTCCGATAATGATAAAGCACTGTTAAGTAGTCATTATAAGGTTGATGAATTTAGAGCCAAAACCCACTACAAATCGATAGACTCAGCAATTATGGAATTAGCTGACGATATTGCATATGCCGTTCACGATTTAGAAGACGCTATCGCCACCGAGGTTTTAACGTTAGCAGATTGGCAAAACCATGCACTTGAGCAGCTACAAGAGCTAGACTCAGCGTGGCTAACCACCCATTTGAGCTCGATAACCGCCAGACTCTTCTCGCATCACGAGTACGAACGAAAAGATGCCATTGGTGAGTTGGTTAACACCTTTATTATTAACGCTCAGTTAGTTGTACAAAACGCAGATTTCGAATCTGAAATACTGCAGTACACAGTAAGCCTACCGGATGAATTTGCCGAAATTCTTAACGTGCTAAAACATTTTGTTTTTAAACGTTTAATTCGCGAGCCAAAGATGCAGCAAGTTGAATTTAAAGGGCAAAACCTGCTAATTGAGCTATTTAGTGCCTTTGCCAGCGACCCTATGCGGTTACTGCCAGAAACAACGCAAGAAATGTGGCTTAATGCGCACCAGCAAGGCGATAACGCAATGCGTATAATTTGTGATTATTTATCAGGGATGAGTGATGAATATGCTTATAAGACCTATCAGCGATTGTTTTTGCCATCTGCCTAACTAATTTTTGAACAGCACAGTGAATTGTTCTAGAATTAAACAGGTTATTAGCAATAATAATGACACTTCTTTGAATGCATTTTATTTAACATGGACTGAAATAATGCTCAAAAAATACCTGCTTATTAGTACTGTTGTAGCAAGCTCATTTGCTTGCTACGGCGCAGAAACACTTCCTGACCCGCTACTTGAAGAGCGTAGCATAATCATAAAAGATGCCACCCATTTTGATTGGATACGACTTAACTCTGGCGAATGGCTCAAAGGTGAACTTGTCTCCTTGTACGACAAAGAAGTCGAGTTCGACAGTGATATACTCGACACATTGATGATTGACCGTGCCGATATTTATATGATCATCTCAGACCGCCATCATACTGTTCGTTTTAATGATGGTTCAGAGCTCAGTGGCACGCTCAATATTTCAGGCGGTTATGTGAAAGTCGGTGAACAAGAAGCTAAATATCGTTACCGTGATTTAGTTTCTATCGCACCTTCTGTTGAAAGCGAATTAAGCGCGTGGACTGTCAAAATAGCGCTGGGCGCTGATATATCAAAAGGCAATACTGACCAAACCGAATATTCAGCGCGTGCTGATATCAAGCGCCGTACGGCGTCTAGCCGTTTTCTCGCAGAGTTTTTAGGCTATCGCACCACCAGCGATGAACAAGTAACTAAAAATAACATTCGTGCTAACGGTACCTTCGACTGGTTTCAGACCCAAAAAATGTATTACCGTCCTATCTTCTTCGAGTACTACCGTGATCCGTTTCAAAATATCGCCAACAAATACACTGTCGGTGCCGGTGTTGGTTACTATGTGATGGATACCGATAAAACCGAATGGGACTTCTCAACAGGCCCTGCTTATCAAAAAACTGAGTTTGATACCGTCGCTAGCGGAGAAGAAAAATCTAACTCATCTTGGTCATATTTTATTGGCACTAATTACGAGTTAGAAGTCACCAAAAAAATTGATTTTACCCTTAACTATCGCTACCTAACTGCAAACAGTGACGCCGGTGGTGATTCTCAATATGCAATGGCCGCATTTGAATTTGAAATCACAGATGATATCGACTTTGATATGTCATTAGTATGGGATTACTTAGCCGACCCAATTGCCGATGAAAACGGGGTAGTACCTGAAAAAGAAGATTACAAAATGATTTTCGCACTGGGTATTGATTTATAATCCCAATTCGCTTAATCGATACAAAAACGCCGAGCTAAGCTCGGCGTTTTCATTTTAGTTAAGTAATATATACATAACCTTATAGCGATTTAACACCCATGTTGTGTAGGGTAAAGCCATAAATATCAGCGTATTGATCGATGATCTTACTTGTAGGTGTTCCTGCACCGTGACCCGCATTTGTTTCAATACGAATCAGATACGGGTTTTGTTTTGCACCTTTTTCTTGCAGCTCGGCTGCAAACTTAAATGAATGCGCAGGCACAACACGGTCATCATGATCCCCAGTTGTCACTAAGGTTGCTGGATAACTAACACCCGCTTTAACATTGTGCACAGGTGAGTAGCCTTTTAAGTAATCGAACATTTCTTTACTTTGTTCACTGGTGCCGTAGTCATACGCCCAACCAGCACCCGCTGTAAAGGTGTGGTAACGCAGCATATCTAAAACACCTACAGCAGGAAGCGCTACTTTAAATAGCTCAGGGCGCTGTGTCATAACCGCACCAACTAATAAGCCACCATTTGAGCCGCCACGTACCGCTAGGTAATCAGGTGAGCTGTATTGTTTTTCATTTAAGTACTCAGCTGCTGCAATAAAGTCATCAAAAACATTTTGCTTTTTAAGCTGCGTACCATTTACATGCCACGCTTTACCGTACTCGCCACCACCACGAATATTAGCAACAGCATACACGCCACCGTGCTCAAGCCAAGCCGCAATTGTAGGGCTATAGCTTGGGGTTAAACTTACGTTAAAGCCACCATAGCCATATAAAATAGTCGGATTTTTACCGTTAAGCTCAGTGCCTTTTTTGTACGAAATAATCATCGGCACTTTGGTGCCATCTTTTGATGTATAGAAGACTTGTTCAGAGATATATTCTTCGCTATTAAATTTAGCGCCCGACTTGCGATACACATCAGACTTTCCTGATTCAACATCAAACGAGTAGGTATTGCCTGGTGTAGTGTAATTCGTAAATGAGTAATAAAGTGTTTGTGCATCGTGCTTACCACTAAAGCCATATGCAGTACCTACACCTGGCAGGCTGATGTCACGCACCAATTTACCTGATTTATCGTATTGTTTTACTTGCGAAATCGCATCAACCATATACTTGGCAAAGAAGTAGTCACCGCCTTTCGAAATGCTAAGTACATTGTCAGTTTCAGGGATTAAATCTTGCCAATTTTCTGGGCTAGGATCAGTGGCATCCACTGTCACTACACGCATATTGGGTGCGTTTAAGTTAGTCACCAAATACAGTTTCGAGCCGTCATTATCAATAATTGAGGTATCTGAGTCAGTGTTATCTAAAATCGTCACTAACGTGCTGTCAGGCTTAGTTAAATCTTTGATAAACAGTTTATTACCTGAAGTTGAAGTACTTGCAGCGATAATTAGATAACGATTATCACGGGTCACTTCAGCACCAATATAACGATGTTTCTGTGCCTCTGTGCCGCCATATATTAATTGGTCGTCAGCTTGTGCTGTACCTAACTTATGGTAGTAAACTTTATGTTGATCTGTTTTTGCAGACAGCTCACTGCCCTTTGGCTTATCGTAGCTCGAATAATAGAATCCTTCGTTGCCAAGCCAAGAGATACCACTGAATTTTACATCGACTAATGCTTCTTCAATCGGCTGTTTAGTCGCAGTATCAATAATGATAATTTTACGCCAGTCACTGCCACCTTCAGAGATTTGATAAGCCGCTAAAGTGCCGTCTTCAGTAAATGTTAAACCCGACATTGAAGTTGTGCCGTCACTACTGAACGTATTTGGATCTAAAAACACTTCAGCTTCTGAGTCGCCTTTTTTACGATAAACCACATACTGATTTTGCAGACCATCGTTTTTATAAAAGTAGGTGTACTCACCCTCTTTAAACGGCGCTGTCACTTTTTCGTAGTTCATCAGCTTTTCGAGCGTGGTTTTAAGCTCATCGCGATAAGGAATATTTTTTAGATAAGAAAACGTAACGTCATTTTCGGCTTTCACCCATTGTGCGGTTTCGTCGCTCATATCGTCTTCTAACCAACGATATGGGTCTGCTACTTGCTCACCGAAATATTCGTCAACAACATTGCCTTTTTTAGTTTCTGGATAATTCACAGCAGCTTTAACCTCTGCAGTTTTTACAGTTTGTTCTGTGTTTGTTGGGGTTGATTCACCACACCCCGCCAGTGCAACTACAATTGCACATGCAAGCGTTTTCTTGATCATAATAATTTTACTTTTTAGTTATTGTTAACAAATTGAAAGTAAAGTTAATACAAAAGAATGTCTAGCAATTTGCGGTTAAACACAGGGTCTGCTGTAAACCAATGTAAAAACAAAAAAGCCACGTTATTACGTGGCTCTTTATAACGATGTAATCGCTCAGCAATTATACTTTTGTTAACCAGCCATGAGTATCTGCTGATTTACCCCATTGAATATCATTCAATGCTTGGCGTAATTTTGCGACTTTTTCACCCGGCTCACCCGACCCCACTTTAAACTCTTGGTCGTTATGAATAAGCGTGCCAACCGAGGTTAGTACCGCAGCGGTACCCGATAATGCAGCTTCAGTACCCGGCTTGGCAGCTCTTTCAAGCAACTCAGACACAGTAAAGTTACGCTCAGATACAGTCATACCTAAATCTTTCGCAATCGTTAAAATACTATTACGCGTCACACCGTGTAAGAATGTGCTATCAAGTGCTTTTGTGATGATTTCATCACCATCAATTAGAATGAAGTTTGCAGCACCCGTTTCTTGTACATCGCCACCTGGGCAGAATAAGATTTGATCTGCTTGATGTTCAGAGCGAGCCTGTAAAATTGGGCCTAATGCACTTGCGTAGTTACCACCACTTTTAACCATACCCATGTGAGGTGCACAGCGCATGCCATCTTCTTCAAGTAATACACGTAGTGCTGTAGCACCACCAGCAAAGTAATCACCCACTGGCGAAAGTAATACATACAGTAGTGAACTCATTGACGGTGCAGCCGCTTTACCAATAGCCGCTTCTGTACCAATGTGCGTAGGACGAATATACATAGACCCCGGTGGTGCTGGTGTTTCGTCAGCGTACTCTTTAACAATGTCTTTGATCATTTGCTCAAGCATGCTTTCGTCAAAGTCAGGTAAGTTAAGTAACTTAGAGCTTTGTTTCATACGCGCAATGTTAGCATCCATACGAAAGATATAGACCGAGCCATCTTCGTGACGAAAAGCTTTTAATCCTTCAAAACAGGTGCTTGAGTAATGTAATACGTGAGCACCCGCATGTAATTCGATTTTATCAGATGGGACCAGCGCGCTTTGACTCCATGAGTTATCAGCAAAACGTGCTTGGATCATTTGTGGCATAAATACAGTACCAAATGCGGCCATTGTTGTTCTCTCTTGTTTGGACTACTTTTACCCCATTGTATGCTAATCCATCCCCGTTTAACCATAGCAAACTAGTGCCTTTTATCGATTAAAATGATAATAATTCGACCGTTCGGTACAAAAAATGCGCAACTCAAGCTGCGCATTGTTTACTGAGAACTATTCACTGGCAAATGACAATAAATTATCTATAGTTCATTTTTGCTGTAAGGCGATTAAAAAAGCCCGGGAAAAAACGCTTAATAGTCGGTGCTAAACCACTAATACCTTCACCAATAACGACCTCATCTTTCTCGGCTTCAATGGCTTTGATCATTTTTGCAGCCGCTTTTGCCACATCCATGCCGTTTTCGATTGATTGTTCTGGTTTATTTTGCGGCTTACCTTGGCCATCTAACGAATTATGCGCAATCGCTGTTTTAATTGAACCCGGGCAAATAGTCAGGCAATTCACATTTTTATCGGCTAATTCTGCTCTTAAGCAATCCATAAAGCCAACAACCGCATATTTAGAGCCCGAATAACCAGTTCTGAACTTTGAACCGACTTTACCCGCCACACTGCTAATTGAGACCACCATGCCCATACCTTGGTTAACCATCTGGGGTACGACCGCCTTGGTTAAGGCAATTAAACCAAAGTAGTTTACTTCCATCAGTTGGCGATACACAGTGAATTCATTTTCTAAAAATAAACTGCGCTGCGACACTCCACCGTTATTGATAAGCACATCAATGCGGCCAATTCGCTCAATCACTGCGGGCATATCTTCAAGTAAGGCTTCAGGTTTCGCCAAATCTAGGGCAACCACGTGATGATTGCCACCGAGCCGTTTATTCAGCTTATTGAGCTTATCTTCATTGCGGGCAGACAGTATTAGCGTTGCCCCTTTAGCTGCTAGTTGCTCACAAAGTGCCTCACCAATCCCAGAAGATGCCCCTGTAACCCAAACTGTTTTGCCATTTAATTGCATGTGTGTTCCTTATTATTGTTGTTATGCTTTGTTAGGCCCTGCATGTTGTTCAATATGATCAGCAATATCTTTATAAAAACCAAGCATAATCAAGAACTCTGCTAATACAAATAAAGGCCCTATTACCAAACCAATTAAATCGTCAACAAAGGCTGGCTTTTTACCTTCAAAATAATGGCCAATAAACTGAAACACCCAACCCACCACGAAACTGCCAATACTCACGGCGAGCCATAATTCTGTTGAAAGTGACACTACAGGCTCAGCAGCAATGCTTAACGCACTTAAGCATACAGTCATAATTAACCCCATAGATAAGCTAAGCATTAAGTAATAAAGACAAGTGAATACAATCACCACGGTTGCCAAGGAGATAACAGCAGGCTCAGAGATAAGCGTGACTCTTTGTAATAAACAAATAATCGCAAACACAATTAATGGAATGCCAATAAAGTGAGTGTAAATATTGCGTTTAGAACGGTGGTAAAGGGCGTAATTTGTTAGTTGTTGTTTTAACGTTTTCATTATTTTTCCTGCCAAAACTGTGTTCAAAACTCAGATTAGCAGATAATTCACCGCCAAGAATGTCAACTATCCGACATTTACAGTAGCTAGCTTAAACTCTCACATTAAACCAACGCATCAATAACTTTGCCTTTTTCAGCTTCTGGCTGCATATCCATGCGTTCGCGTCCCTTTTGATACTCTTCATCAAGCATCGCTTGCAGCTCATTCATTTTTTCTTGTAGTGCTTTGGTGTCGGCACCTTGTTGCTGCATTTGTTCCGCAAGTTTTTCTATTTGCGCTTTTATTTCGTCAATTTTCTCTTTATCAACCCCGAGTCGCTGATAAACCAAGGCTTCTTGCGCCTGAGCTAAAAAAGAACTGGGCTCAGACTGCTTTTGTAAAAGTTGGTGTGCTGAAGATGCAGGCGTATGCATGGCCTTCACATCATCAATGCGTGTTATTTGCGACAACTTAGCAGCAGCCGAAGCGTGATAAGGGTTATATTGATTATGAAATGTAATTGCCACAAGTTGTCTTCCATTTAAGCTTGATTACAACTTTGTAGCAATTTTAGTTCCAAACTAGCATTGAGATTGCAATTTATCGATATCAACAATTTCAATCGATTGATATTTAAGATTAATAATTGAATCAGCTTGCAGAGATTGTAATATTTGATTAATGGTTTGCCGTGTTAAATAGGTCATATCGGCAAGTTGTTGCTGGGTAAGCGGCAAACAGCTTTGGTGTGACGATTGATAAAGCATGCATAACCGCTTACTCACCTTTTGCTTTGCTGTAAGGAGTGCGTGATCTTCTAATGAGTCAAACAGGTTTCGCACTTTATTGGTAAGCAGCAGCCCAAAGTCATGCCAATAAGCAGGATGTTCTTGTAATAACAGGCTTAATGCCCGCTCAGGAACGTGTAAAAGCCGTACCGCAGTTTGAGCATACACATCGTGGGTACGTTGACCACCATCAAACAGAGCCACTTCACCAAACCACATTGCACTGGTTACAAAACTAAGCACGGCTTCTTTGCCTTGGCTATTAACCCCAGAAACTCTAAGCACGCCATTAATAACACAATACAGACCGGTATTTTCATCACCACGCAAAAACAATGCATCACCCGCATTTAAGGTGATTAATTTAGCATTTTTTACTAGCTTGTCCCTAAATATTTGTGTGCGATTTTTAAACCATTTGTCTTGGTTAATTACCGAAAGGTCTTGTTCATTCAAGTGTTTATACTTTACATTGATTAAATAATTAGTAATTAATAATAAAAGGATACGGGATGTTAAACAAACTACTTTCGACCAGCCTACTTCTCAGTGCTATTTCTACCCCTGCATTTGCTAGTGATATTAATTCTGAACTTAAATCTGCCAATAAAAGCGTCAGCGAAAAAGTCATTAAATGGCGCCGTCATTTGCATCAAAACCCAGAGCTTAGTAACCGTGAGTTTGAAACAGCTAAATACGTGACTAAGCATTTACGTTCTCTAGGCCTTGAGGTTCAAACAGGTGTGGCACATACCGGTGTGGTTGCAAAACTTAAGGGGGGCAAAAAAGGCCCGCTTATTGCGCTACGTGCTGATATGGATGCATTACCTGTTAAAGAGCAAGTAGACTTACCTTTCGCGTCAACTCAAACAACAGAGTACAAAGGCAATACCGTTGGCGTAATGCATGCCTGTGGTCATGATAACCATGTGGCTATTTTAATGGCAGCCGCTGAGTCTTTAGTAAAAATTAAAGAAGAGCTCGCGGGTGATATTCTGTTTGTCTTCCAACCTGCTGAAGAAGGTGCACCAGATGGCGAAGAAGGTGGTGCTGAGCTTATGCTTAAAGAAGGCTTATTTAAAGAAAAGCCAGAAGCCGTATTTGGTTTACACGTAACCAGCTCTCTTAATACCGGACAAATTGGTTTTCGTGAAGGGCCGCTAATGGCCAGCGCCGACAAATTTACTATCACAGTAAAAGGTCGCCAAACTCACGGTTCTCGCCCTTGGAATGGTGTTGACCCAATTGTGGCGTCATCACAAATTATTATGGCAACACAAACCATCGCTTCTCGCCAAGTTGATGTGACCAAAGCGCCTTCTGTGGTTTCATTTGGTGCCATTAATGGCGGTGTGCGTAACAACATCATCCCTGATCAAGTTGAAATGGTGGGCACAATTCGTACCTTTGATCAAGAAATGCGTGCTGACATTAAAAAACGTTTAGCTAAAACCGCTGAGATGGTAGCTGAATCAGGTGGCGCAGAAGCACATGTTCACATTGATCATGGTTACCCAGTAACAGTGAACGATGTTGAATTAACCAAGAAAATGACACCAACACTTGCTGGTGTAGTTGGTAAAGAAAACCTGATCACAACGCCACTTATCACAGGTGCCGAAGACTTTAGTTACTACGCCTTAGAAACACCAGGCATGTTCTTTTTCTTAGGTGTCACACCAAAAGGTCAAGATGCGGTTACAGCACCTAGTAACCATTCACCACACTTTTTTGCAGACGAAAAAGCTTTACAGCTTGGCGTAAATGCAATGACGCAATTAGTGGTTGATTACCTAAAATAAGCGGATTGAGATAATCACTAATCCTACTGGCGGGTGACATCCATTACCCGCCCTATTTTCTTTGCTGTTCAGCATCAATAAAGCTCATTTTGCTAGGGTTAACTTACTAACAGGTAAGGAAGCCCCATGACATCAGAATACTTTCATTTTTTAAGCATTATCGGTGTAGCGTTTTTTGCTATTTCTGGCACTTTACTGGGTCATGAAAAAAGTGTTGGTGGTTTTGGTGTGGTGGTCGTTGCCACAGTCACCGCCTTGGGTGGTGGCACACTTCGAGACATATTACTTAACAAACCGGTATTTTGGATAGCTCAGCCCGATTATTTGTACGCAACTTACATAGCCATATTTGCGTCTATTCTATCAATTCGTCACTTACCCGATTTAAGTAACACCACCATGCTATTAATGGATGCCGTAGGGATGGCTATTTTCAACATTATTGGTATCGAAAAGGCACTGATTGGCGGCGCAGATATGATTGTTGCCATCACCATGGGTATGACCACGGGTATTTTTGGCGGCCTGATGCGTGATGTGATCTGCCGTGAAGTGCCTCTGGTCATGGGCGAAGAACTTTATTCAACCGCATGCTTATCTGGCGGGTTAACTTACGCGGCTTTATTCACCCTTGAGGTGAGTTATATTTGGTGCATTATTGGCGCATTTACGGTAACGGTATGCTTAAGATTAGGCGCCATACACTTTGGCTGGCAACCTAATCTGTTTCGTAAAAGCAGCTTTAAACGCTCTTAGCAGGTCATATAAATACAGCCATCGAGTGGCATGTCCGCGGGGTACTGGGTTTGTATAAACCCCATTTTTTCATAAGCTGTTTTAGCAAGGGTATTATGGGTATATACAAACAACGACAAGCTATCACACTGCAATTGCTGTTTGCCCTGCTCTCCTAGTAAGTTTATCAACACTTTTGCAAGACCTTTGCCACGTTCACTTGGCGCGATAACTAGCCGCCCTAAATGACAACGCCCTTCACGTAAATAGTATTGCCCAAACCCTAACATCTGGCTTTCGTCATTAACCAACGCGAAGGAATTCAGCGCATCTAGGTTTAAATCGTTTTTAAAGCTTTGCATATCGAATGGGTAATCAAAAAATGGCCCAGACCAAATACGCAGTTCTGCCTCTGTGTTAAACCACCCCATTAACTCGTTGAGATGGTCACTCGTTACTTTAACTAGCTTCATGTTTTAACCTATCGTATAAACCTGATGCACGAGTAACAGATTTATTCATCGCCATAAGCAGTACATTTTTATCGGCCACCAGCTCAAATGTGGTTTTCGCGCGGGTGATACCCGTGTAAACCAATTGCCTATTAATGCCCTGATTAGCCTGTTTTATTGGCGGTAAAATCATTGCGGTATAAGCAAATTCAGAGCCTTGCGACTTATGAATTGTCATGGCATACACTTTATCGTGAGCAGGTAAACGTGCGGGCGAAAAGGCGCGAATATTTTCTTGTTCATCAACAAACATGGCTTTTAACTGACCTTGCTCATCATGCATTAAAATACCTATGTCGCCATTAAACAGTTTTAGCTGGTAGTCGTTTTGACTGATCATAATTGGCATACCCACATAATGCCTTTGATATGGCGAGATTAAACCCTGTTGTGCCAGTGCTTTTTCAATACGCTGATTAAGGCTATTTACACCATAATCACCCTCTCTGACGGCAGCCAGTAACTGATAATACGCAAATGCTTTATGCACATTGGCAACACTTGCCCCTTGCTGGATAAACTGCAAATAATCGTGATATTGCAACGCCGCTTGTTGCACAAAATACTCAATCGGTTTACTGATCACGCTGTAATTAAGTTTAAGGTCTTTAAAGCCACCTTGATTAATCGTTTGCTCAACGTAGCCCAGTAAGCCTGTGTTATTGGTATTTACAGCTTGTGCTAATTGACCAATGCCGCTGCTGCCATCAAAACGATAACTTTGCTGTAAAAACGCAATACAATCGTTAAGTACAAAATGACTGCTCGCCGCAGGTATCTCGCTCTGATTATTAAAACAAACGCGATTAAGCTGCGCTGCTCTTTCACTGCTGTAATCTGGCATTTTGCCAAGCTCTAAGCCTTGGCAGAGGTCGCTAAGAATACTGCCCGTATCAACCGAGGCTAATTGGTCTTTATCACCCAGTAAAATAAGTCTTGCATGGCTTGGAAGTGCCTCGATTAGTTTTGCCATAAGCGATAAATCTACCATCGATGCCTCATCAATGATCAGTACATCTAAATGCAGCGGATTACGCTTGTTATGGCGAAACTTATTGGTATGCGGAATAACGCCCAGTAAACGGTGAATCGTTTGCGCGCTTTCAGGAATAAGTGGCGCGATATTATCAGGGATCATACTAAGCTTTTGCTTTGCCCCTAAAATCGACTCGGTTAAACGCGCTGCCGCTTTACCTGTCGGTGCAACCAGCTTTATTGTTAGCGGTGCACTGGCATACAAAGATTGTAATATTGCTAGTAGCTTAGTTACTGTGGTGGTTTTACCGGTACCTGGGCCGCCAGTGATCACACTAAAGCCTTTTGTTGCGGCAATCGCACAGGCTACTTTTTGCCAGTTTAAGGTTTTAATAGGATCGCTTGGGTTTGTTGTATGTTCACTATTAGGAAAATACACCTCAAGTAATGCCGTTAATTCGGCTTCATCAAGGGTGAGTTCTTTCGTTGCTAAATGATGTAAACGCGAAGCCAAAGTGGTTTCGTACTCTGCCAATCGGGCAAAGTAAAGTTTATTGGCAAACAACAGCAGTGGTTTGTCGTCCCCGACACACTCAGCATTCATTAGTTTATTAACAGCCTCATTAAGGCCAAATTCCATATCAAACGGGGTTAAAACCTCAGGGGCTGCAATGCTGGCATCAGCTAGGCTTTGCTCTCTTATTTCAAACGGGTTTTGCCAGTTTATATTCACGAGCTCTAAACAGCTGTGCTGACTTTGCTGCGCAGCCGCAAGTAATAAAATCAGGTAAAAAACCTCATTGTGCGCTGCATCGTTATTCTCTATCAACGATTGTGAACCGGCTACTGTTTCTGTACCAGTCAATAGCTCTGCGAGTTTCACATCAACTAAGCGAATACGTTTTGCCTCAAGTAAATAACTCAGTAATGGTTGCGTTTTAATCTCTTTGGCAGGTAACACTGAATCGCTTTGGGCATGTTCTGCTGGTTGTTCTGGCTGCTTATTCATTGGCTCGTTTGGCTCATGGTCATCAAAGCCGAATGTCATTTGACTCATAGCATGGCTCCTTGTGCGAATAAGCTATCAAGCTCAGTTATTTGCTGTTTCGTAAGCTGATTAAAATACACCCCTTGCCCTTCGCTCATGCCACGTAAGAAGGTGTAGTAAACACCGCCTAAATGCGTATCGCTATCGTAATCTTGAATACGTTGTTTTAATAAGCGGTGCAATGCCACGGTATATATCAAATACTGCAAATGATACTGGTGACTGGTCATGGCTTGCTCTAGTTGCTCATGTTGGTAGTCAGCCGCACTATTGCCTAAAAAGTTCGATTTATAATCAAGAATATAATACTTACCCTGCCAACAAAATATTAAATCTATAAAGCCTTTTAGTAAGCCTTGCACCTCACTAAAATCAAGCTGCCCGGGTAAATTAAAGTGCTTTACCAACACTTGGTTAAGCTTATCACTTGAGAGTGATAACAGGGGTAAGTTAAATTCCATTTCGACCAAACAGGTCTCAGGTTCAAGTACTGATAAACTAAGCCCTTTATCGTTTAATGGGCAATTCAGTGCAGCAAGGATCCACTGCTCGGTCATTTCCTGCCAGCTATCGTCAATATGGTATTTTTCGAATAACGTTTTGATCACTTTATCTAGGGCGTGGTCGTCTTGCTCCATGGCTGGACGCTTTAACGCATAAGGGTCGGTAAAGTCTAATTGCTCAAATATTTCATGCAAACAACTACCCGGCTTTGCCCCTTTTGGGAAGCTGTAAGGTGTTAAAGCATTGGCATTTTGGGCTAAAAACTCATCTTTTTCGTGGTCTTCATCACTGCGGCCAAGTTCAATATGATCAGTATGCTTTTTCAACGTTAAGCTACTAAAGCTGGTTGAGCGCCAATCACGCTGAATGTCTGCTTTAACAGTATTAACTTGGTAGGCTTGCTCACTGTCAGCACCAGCAAATGTTAACTTTTCAAGCTCATCCGCTTCGCTAAACGCCTCATAGTGCATGTGCGAAGAGCCTTCACAAAATTGTTGTAACAACGTGCGCCATTCATCGCCCGATTTAATCTCTAACCCTGCAAATAATACGTGGCCGATACTGGTACTTTGAATTCCAGGGCGAGCACTACGACCTTGCGAAATGTTATACATACCCACAGAGCAAAAATGCACGGCACGAGTCAATGCCACATAGAGCAAGCGTAAATCTTCAGCCAAGCGCTCTTGCTCTGCTTTTTGCATTGCGTCGTCACTTTTAGCAAGGTCATAAATCAGCTTACCGTCTTTATGATAAAGGGCTTCTTTGCTTTCCCGATAGCCACAGGCAAACGGCATGAATACAATCGGGTACTCTAAGCCTTTTGAGGCGTGCATGGTGACAATTTTCACCAAATTAGCATCGCTTTCTAGGCGTACTTGCACCGCTTCACCATCTTGTTGACTAACTTTTTGCGCAAACCAACGCAGTAATCTGTGGGTGCCCTCAAGCTCAATTTGCTTTTGCTGTAAGATTTCCCCTAAATGGCGGAAATCGGTGAGCCAGCGCTCAACGTTGTAACCTAAGCCCTGCCAACGTGCTGCGAGCTGATTATGGCTTAATAAACGCTCGAGCATCGCCATAGCGCCCTGTTTATGCCAAATATGAGCAAGCTGAGCAAAAAAGTTTAAATGTTCTTGCCATGCACTTTCATTTTCGTGAAGCTCATAAATACGGTTGTAGCTTAAACAAAACAATGGCCCTGCTAGTACACCACGCAGTAATGATTCATCATACTGTCCATGCAAGGCTGTTAAAAAGTTCAGTAAATGATGACTAAGCTCTTGGTTAAAAACACTATCTCGCGATAAATACACACTGGCAATGGCGGCTTCTGCTAGTGCGTTTTTCATCAGCTGTGCTTCGTTTCGGTCACGCACTAGCACGCAGATATCGGCGGCAGTGAGAGGCTTTCCTGCAATAGTTGCAGCGCCTGCATCGGCTTGCTTGAGTAGCTCAGTAATTTTTTTCGTATACTGCAAAGCCAATGCCTGTTGAGCCACCCCTTTGCTGGTTGGCTTGTTGTTCGCTTCGGCGTATTCATCAACAAAAACCGAAAATTCAAACGCACTTGGCATTTCACCGTTCATTAAAAACGCTTTGTCTTGCTGTTTTCCCTTCGCATTAACCTTTTGAAATGGGATTGCGTCGTTATAAATAAAGCTATTGTCATTTTTAGCAAATAAACGGTTTACGCTATCAACAACCCCTTCACTTGAGCGGTAGTTGGTATCTAGGGTGTATTGCTTATCATCTGAAACAGCTTGTTTTGCGCCAATATAAGTAAAAATATCTGCACCACGGAAACCATAAATAGCCTGTTTTGGATCACCTATCATGGCAAGCGTGGTGTTTTTAATGCCATAAATGCGGCTAAAAATACCATATTGAACTGGGTCGGTATCTTGGAATTCGTCAATCATGGCAACCGGAAACAATGCGGCAATTTTTTCACTTAATGCTTGGCCTTGCTCACTTAAAAGTGCCTGATGCAAGTTACTCAGTAAATCATCTGGAGTAATAACGCCTTGCTCTTGCTTGCGTTTAACTAATGCACTTGCCACCCATTTAGCAGCGTATTGCACTATCGCAATATTCAAGCCGTTATTGATAAGGCTACTGAGTTTAGCCATTTCATCAAACTGAGCCAGCATTTCATGACTCAGCAAGCTGCCGTTTTTCTTATAATTTGCAGGGTCGCTTAAATTCTCTGTGCTCCACACTTCGAACGAGTATTTGCTGGTACCAAATACAAAAAATAGCTCATCATTGTTTATATACTCTTCAAGCGCAGCAAGGCTGTTTTTTCGGCCTGGGGTTTTTGAACCACTTAAATCAGATGCTTTTACAGCATTAATAAACTCACTCTCACGGCACGCAGTTTTAAATGCAGGTACTTTTGCCACAAAGTTGTCGCGCGCTTGCCATATATCGTCAAGGTCGTACTCAGGGGTGATTGTTGCCTCTTGTTTATTGAGTAAACTCACTACCTGTGAATACAGTGACGCCGGCACAGGGAAAATATCGGTAATTGCTTGCGTTCGCTCTTTTGATTGTGGGTAAACAAAGGCACGCCAAAAGTCATTAAGGGTTTCTTGAATAAGCTCACGCTCATCTAAAATAAACTCTAAGTTAAACGCCACCCCTGACTCAAAAGCATGTTGTTTCAGCATTCGCTGACAAAAGCCATGAATGGTGAATATAGCGGCTTCATCCATCGACTTTGCCGCAGCGTCTAGCAAATCAAATGCGGCGTGTTTGTCAGTTACCTCATTAATTACTTGCTCAATCAGCTCATCATCTGGCTTTTTACCAAGCAGTGCATCTCTGGCATTGATTATACGCGCCCGCACACGGTCTTTAATTTCTTGGGTTGCAGCCTCGGTGAAAGTCACCACCAGTATTTGCTCAACACTTAGAGGCGTATTTAATGCTTCATCTTCACCGGTCGCTTTTTGTAAGCCCAACAAATACCGTAAATACAAACCTGTGATTGTATAGGTTTTACCTGTACCGGCACTGGCTTCAATAAGGCTTTGCCCACACAGCGCCATACTCATTGGATTAAGCGTTTGCATGATCTGCCTCCTGTGCTAATTCAACAATTGGCGATAACAGCAGCTCGCTCCATTTTATAAACTCTTCTTCACAGTCTTTAAGGCTCTTTATGGTTAAACGAATATACGGGTTTTCACCTTCACCTATGCCTATGTATTGCGGCGCGAATTTATTGTTTGCTTTGACCATGTCTTTATCTGTTTTTATGTACTCGTAACCACTGACCGGAAAAAACGCCACTGGACGAGTTAAAAGCGTTTCATAAAGCGAGAACCAATCGTTTAAATAGCTGCGGGCATCGTCTTCTGACAAGGGTGAAAAACTAATTTGCTTGTCTAAGCCAAGAATAAGGGTTTCAACAGGCTGACCCATTATTTGCGCCGCTAAATGATGCACAAAGCCACGAATTACATCTTTTGCTTTAATACTGGCGGTGCGATAAAACACCTGTTTTTGACCATAAATATGATTTAACCAACCTTCTAGTGTGGTATTGGCAATTTTAATATTTACTTCAACGGGTAATGCTTCATCACCTTGAATATGCGCTTTCACTTGCCCAGCAAGCGCATCAACTCGGTGCTGCATACTTTCAAACACAAGGTCGCCAACATGGGCTTGGGGTAATTCACCGCGCTGCATAATTTGCGCTTTATTAAGCGGTAGCTCTTGAATGCTCGCTTCGAGAATTTCATCGAGGTAAAAGTAGCGGCGTAATGCATCTAAACTAAATGGCTCTTCATCTTTAGCGATATCGTTAAATTGCGGTAAGCGTAAACCCAAACTTTGTTGATAAAAGCTCTCGTGCGGCTGGCAAATACTACGAATAAACTGAGTTAACTCAACACTGCTTTCTGGCTGAACACTAAGCGCTTGCTGAGGTTCAGGATTAACAGCTTGAGTTGGCATCCACACAGGGTTATAGCTGTGTAATTGTGTGGCTAACGGTTTGTTTGCTTTTTGCTCGTCATCTGTTTTCTCTGTTAGATAATAAGCTGGGTTAAATGGCTGTAAGTGCTGATAATTAATTAGCGCCTCTGGTAGCTTTAAGTGAGTGTCTTTATCAGCAAACTCAAAACTACGGGCTATGTATTCCAAAAGCTCGCTCACTAAAGTTGAGGGCATTCTTGGTTGGTTATCAAAACAAGAACGGCCAATATAACTGATGTATAAATTCTCACGGGCACTTAAAATCGCTTCTAAAAACAGGTAACGGTCATCAAGTTTGCGAGAGCGGTCGCCTTTTTGGCGTTTTGAGAAAGGCACTAAGTCAAAACCGATTGGCTGAACGGTACGCGGATAATCCGCATCATTTAAACCTAGCATGCACACCACTTTAAATGGCACTGCACGCATTGGCATCAGCGTACAAAAGTTAACTTGCCCCACTAAAAAGCGCTGTCCTACGCCTTTTTCTTGAATACCTTGTTTTACAAGGTAACTAACAATGCGCTGCGAAACAGCTTGTTGGTAATCGCCATTGTCATAATGCTTAATCAGTGTATCGAGCACTTTTTGCAGTACTAATAAATCCCAGCTTTGTTCGCCTTCATCGCTGTACACATCGTTTAATAACTCTTTTAGAATTTCTGCCTTTTCGTTAAGCGGTGCATCGGCTTGAAGCTTAGCTTTATAACGGGCCAGTACATCAATAAATTCAATGAGTTTATTTAAAGTATTTAATGCCATGCCCTCAACTTCATCGGCACTGTAAATCCCCGAAAACGGCAATTGTTCATCACGTTGTGCAACACCTAATAACAAGCGGTTTAGGCCATGTTGCCAAGTGTTTAAATCTATTGCGGGTAAGCCAAAACTGTCTTTGTGGGCGGCATCTAAGCCCCATTTAACGCCAACGCGTTCAAGCCAAAAACCAATTTGCTCATATTCATGGGCTTCGAGGTTAAATTTTTCGGCAATTTGTGTGACTTGCAGTAAATCAAGAATGTCAGACACACCAAAGCGTGAGTAAGGTAAATCAGCTAAACTGGCAAACGAGCTAAGCACAGGTTTTTCTTGCTCTATCGCTAAATCGGCTAACGCATAAGGGATAAAGCGTCGCCCTTCGGCACCACCAAACACCGCCTCAATATACGGGCTGTATGTGCCAACATCCGGCATCATTACAATAATATCTTTCGGTGTTAGCGCTTTATTTTCATTGAATAAATTGAGCAAGTAATCATGTAGTCTTTCTACTTCACGAAGTGGAGTGTGACAATCGCTCAGCACAATGCTGGTATCATCTGCCTGAATTGGCAGTTTGCCTTCGTCATTAATGAACCATTCTTTATCAGGCGTTAATGACTCACCCTTGAAGGCTAATTGGTAAATTTCAGACTGAATTTGCGATAGCAAGCTTTGATCAAAATCGTTATCGAATCCGTCTAGCCACTGCGCATCTAGTTGTAGTAGCTGCTCAAAATAGTCTCGGCCTAATTTACCCCATGACGAGAGTAGCGGATTACCAATAAAAAAGTACTCGTGATCAGGGTTTTTAGCGCTGTCTTCAAGTGCTTGTAACTGCGGGCGTTTGGCATATTTAGCAGCAATTTTGGCTGCTGTTTTTTCATCGAGTGTGTCGCCCCAGTAATGCTCACTGGGGTTGAAGAAAAACAAAAATACCTGCGTTTTTTTCGCAATAGCCTGAAACACTTCAAGCTGGCTGCTCGCAATTGCAGAAATACCAAATAAACTAATACGCTCAGGTAATAAGCTTGCGTCCATTTTTTCAAGGGCTGCAAGGAGTTTGTCTTGCATGTTGGCGCGGTGATATTGGCTTTGCCCAAGCTCTTTACTGTGCGCCACCAGCTTGCGCCAAAGATCTGGCTGCCATGGCGCAATACCCACATCAACATCATCAAGCTCATCGATGCCCTGCTCCCAAGTGGCAATCCAATTAGGGCGATACATTAAATATTGGTCATAAACGTCGGCAATTTTCTCGCACAAGGCAAAGGTTTTTTGTCCTTCACTGTCACCCTCTAAATAGGTTTTAAGTGGTAAATACAGCGGCTCATCAATGCAGTTTGGTAAAATCGCAAACAGCTTCCAAGCAAGGTTCGCTTTGTTATACGGAGATTCACTGGGTACATCTGGCAATAATTGTTGGTAAAGCTGCCAAATAAAACTCGAAGGCAGCGGAAAATCGACCTGAGCGGCAATCCCTAAGTGTTCGCTTAAACCTATTTTTAGCCACTGCGACATACCCGGTGACTGCACGAGCACAATTTCTTTTTTAAAAGGGCTCGTTAACGGATTAACTTTAAGAAGAGCGTGAAACCGCGCTTGCAGTGCTTCCATGCGATTTGATTGAATTATATTCAGCACTTTACACTGTCCTTGCTTGAAACTAACTAATTGACACAGTGTAAGATATTTTAATTAGATGGGATAGAGAGAAATACCCGCAAACAAGGCTTATTCCATGTTAGCGGGCATGAACTGCGGGCATGAGCTGCGGGCATGTGTTTAGGATATGCGCAGCAGGCAATATTTACTGGTATGGGCTTATCGTCGATAACGCAAACTCGGTGTGCATTATCTCATCCCCCTTAATCCCTTTAAGCGCAATACGAATGGTAGGGTCTGCTTTTTGCCAATCGATTGTTAAATCGCCGTAGTTAACTTCATGAGTGTAATCACCCACACGGTGTTTATTAGGGCTAACATCTTTCCACTTTTCGGTAAGCCCAGAACTAGTCATCTCATATAACGGGTAATCTAGGTTTTGTTGATACTTAGACAGCTCACCCCAGTGGGTATCGCCACTGACAATAATCACACCATTTACTTTATGCTTTTTAATAAGCGCAAATAAACGCTCACGATCAGCCGGATAATTTGCCCATGACTCCCAGCCTGTAAAATCAGCTAATAGCTGCAAGCTTGAGGCAATGATTTTTATCTTCTCATCTGACTTAAGCTCTTGTTCGAGCCATTGCCATTGGCTTTCGCCAAGCATAGAGGCGTTTTTATCAGTTGTTGGGCTATAAGGCCCTTGTTTTGCAGGTTTTCGCTCAAGTTGGTAGGTTATCGCCGATACGTGATTTAACGGTGCGCGATTAAAACGCAGATCAGGCATGATGACTTTTACTGTTTGCTCACCTTCACCGTACGTGTACGAAGTGTAAATACCATCTTCACGAGTCCTGCGAGCAGAATCCGCAGGCTCTTGCCAAAAGTCGAGCATGATTTTTCGTGACTGCTGTTTTTTCGGGTATTCACTGCCAGCATCATTTTCGCCATAATCGTGGTCATCCCACATGGCAATGATTGGCGTATTCGCACGTAATGTTTTAAAGCCCGGCTTTTGCCCTAAACGTTGGTATTTATCAGCAAGTACCGACATATCTTCGGTATCACCATAAATGTTATCGCCAAGGAACATAAATAAATCGGCTTGCTCTTTGTTGATGGCATCAAAAATCGGAATAGCCTTGTCTTGATGACCACATGAGCCAAACAAAATTTTACTTGGCGCGGCAATCGCACTCACACTACTAACCAGCATTAACCCAGATAAGGCGCTTTTAAACAAACTAAAAGTTAAACTCATTTTAAAATCTCCTTAATTGGCGCGGCCATTTTCGGGTTAACTTGCTGACTGTTGACGCCTAAAATATTCAGCACAGTTGCCGCTACTTGCGCTTGTTTGAGCTCATTGCTTGGCTTAATTAAGCCTGTTGCTTTTATATCTGGGCCAATCGCTGCTAACCAAATATGCTCAGAGCCAACAATGCCGTTTGGAAAACGCTGCTTTCCTTGCTCCGAACGTGCCAAAGCACGCTTCGAACTATGATGCTGCCAATCATCAGCATGACTGCCACGGCCATGATCGGTCGTGATGATCAATGTGGTATTGTCTTTATAGCCCGGTGTTTGTTGAATTGTTTGCCAAAGGTCACGAATAAACGCATCGCTTTGTTTAGCCGATTTTAAATAGGCATCGTATTTACCGTTATGGGCAAAGTCATCGGTTTCACCCAAGCTAATAACCAGCAAACGCGGCTGTTTATTTAATAAATATTGTTTGGCAAATCGGTAGGTAAAGCTGTCGAGGCGAACATTGTGCCAAGGACTTGGGATCTCGCTTTGCATTTGGTTTAGCAGAGTCACTTCCTTTGACTTCACCGCATCAAAAGTTTCAAAGCCAGCATTAACATAAACCCCACTGCGCTCACGATTTACAATATAGGGAAACACATCCCAGCTACCAAAAAGCGCGGTTTTACCTTTAAATTCTGGCTGAGTATTTAAACTCTCTAAAATGGTTTTATTGGGGTTAGGCACTTTATCGTTACTATCGATATTTTCATCTACCATACCGGTTAAAATTTCACTGTAACCAGGGTATGAGAAATACCACGGGTTGCTTACCGACATGAATGAGCCTTGAGTTCTATCGCCAATCAAAACGCCTTGCTTTGCCAATGTTTCGCTAAAAAATGGCATTAACGCTTGAGTTCGTTTTGTTTGGTCATCTCGCCAAAAAAGCGCCTTTAGTTCATCTGTATCTGCAACAAAATCAGTGTTATCGATTAGGTTTTTATCTGCACCAGAGAACACTTCTTGCCAGCGAAGGCCATCAAGAGTAACGAGCACTACATTGTCGGCAGCTTTACTGTTTAAGCTTAATAGTGCTGCCGCTACCACCGCCGTGGCTAAAATTAATTTTTTCATATTTCACCTGCAAAAAAGCCCATCAACGATGGGCTATTTAAAACGTTAGCTTATTACTTAAAACTGCGCTGTCAGTGTTAAAGCTGCGGTACGTGGTGCACCAATAAAGTAGGTAGAGCCATTACCTGTACCACCTGCGAGATATGATTTATCAAACAGGTTATTCACCACAAATGCAAGGTCGAGTGATTTAAACACGCCTGAATCAAGACTGGTGTTATAACCTATGTTTAAATCAACCAAGGTATAACCATCAACTTTGTTACGTGAACGAGTTTGTTCATCAGTCCATGCACCTAAACGCTCACCTGTGTATTTAGCCGATAATCCAAAGCGGAAATCACCGCTGTAGTAGTCTGCCGATACCACAAATAAATCTTGTGCTGAGTCAATCACTTCATCACCCGCTTTAAAGCTGGCTGATGCATCTTCAAGTAACTCACCCTCGCTGTTGTAAGCACTTGGATCGTTCGATTGATACTCAGAGTTATTGTACGTATACGATGTGTAAAGGTTCCATTTGTCAGTCAGCATATAGCTTGCAGAAAGCTCAACACCCGTTGACTCAATACCACCTACGTTGATGTAAGAACCGTTCGTGCCAATCGTGTAGTCAATACCATCGGTATCACTGCCCGGAGCAATAAAGGTAATACGGTTATCAAATTCGATGCTGTAAGCGGTTGCCGTTAAACGTAAACGGTCATCACTGTAACGCACACCTAGGTCGATGTTTTCAGCTGTTTCAGGTTCAATTTCGGTCAGTGTTGATGAATCACGTTCAAGTACACCATCTTTAATTGCTGCAAAGTTTTCGCTGTAGCTGGTAAATAACTCTGTGCTTGCAGATAGCTGATACAGCACACCACCGCTGAATAGCACGTCTGAATCACTGTCGATTTTATCTGAGTATTCATCTTCAAAATGGTTATAACGCTGCAGCTCAACAAGATACTGTTTAGCACCTAAATTAAGCGTGAAATCACCTAAACTGATTGAATCTTGTACGTACCATTTGAATGTATCTGTTTCGAAAGTGTTCTTGTACTGTGTCCAATACGGCGTATGGTCAAAGTGATGATAGACACGGGCGTCAATAACTTTATGCCAGTCACGTGACTCATCGCGGTCTGTTTGTTCAAACCAAAAGCCGGCTTCAATATCATGATTAGCAAGGGTTACTTGGTATTCACCGGTCATACCTAAGCGGTCTTTTTTATAGTGAGTATGACGATACGACATAACTGGAATCGCATCATCTGGGTAACAGGCTGGGTTTAAGCCAGGGCCTGAAGACCATGGCCATTCTAAACTTGCCGTACAACCTGCAGCTGGTGCAAGTGGGTTGCCTTCGCTATCTGTAAAGCCATAGCTGCCAGCATTTTCGCCGCCAATCGTTGTTGGATTGCCATCGCCATCAACCGGCGACGTTAAATAAGGCGGGATCCAATCGCCACGACCTGAATTTTTATGATAGTAAGGCGACAAGCTTAAGTTTGAAGTGGCACTTAACGCGTAATCAAACTTTACATACGCAAGGGTATTTTCACGCAGTGTACCCCAGCCCTCAGCAAACATTTGATCAAAATGCGGCACGCCAGTCCAATTCCAAGTTAAACGATCCCAATCAGGGTTTTGTTCAAACTCACTAATGCTGATGCTGTTATAGTTAATTTCATGAACATCATCATACGAAACACGACCCGTTACGGTTAAGTCGCTAAAGTCTGATACAAACTTCGCTTCGATGTGCTGGTTGTCTTTACCACCATTGCTACCATCTCCAACCCAACGGCTGGTGTCTGTTTGCGAATAGCTGATATAAGCTTGCGTGTTATCAAACACAGTGCCGGTTTCGTGCTTAACAAAGTAACGGCTAGCGTTATGATCGCCCGTTGTGTAAGCAAACGTAGTGCTTTGCTCTGTGCTCGGTTGTGCACTCACAAAATTAAAAGTACCACCTAATGCTTCGAGTGATGCAGAGGCAATATCAGACGTACCTTGCCCTACTTCAACTGTTGCTAAGTTTTCGCTGTCTAAGTAACGGTTTGCTTTTGCACCGCCACCATAGTTAGAACCGCCATTAGGAATACCATCAATCGTCATACCTAATTGCTGTTGATTACCATCGATACTAAAGCCACGCATAGTAATGGTGGTTGACCAGTCGTCACCACCGAATGCATCACCTTCGTTGATGCTAATACCCGGTAGGTTATCAATCACGGCTAACACACTTGATACTGAACTTTGTTGCTCAAGCATGGCAGGTTCAATAACGTTATTTGCATAACTGGTTGGCTTTGCAACAACGGTAATTTCTTCAATTTCGTTAGTCGTGTTTGCATGTGCCGATGTTGCTAAAAGCGTTGCGATCACAAGGCTTAGCTTGGTTTTTTTTGCTACTGTGCTCATTGTTTTTCCAAGGTTACGTATTTAAAAGCGGGCACAGTATGCAGAGCGTGTATTACATTTAGGGTCAAAATTTTTGACACAACAGTTAAACAATTAATGCATTTTCATGGCAGATTTAAGACTTAACTGTTTAATATATAAGAAAGTATTAGAAAAAACGCCCAGTTAAATTAACTGAGCGCTTGTTGGTTGGACAATATTATTAGATTTTCTTAAATCAATTCAGCCAGCATTTCGTCGCTGTATGGTGTTAATGCTTCACCATTTTTAACTTTACTGATGTAATCTGGGTTCGCAATGAATGGGCGACCAATCGCAATTAAATCAAATTGGTTGTTATCGATAGCTTGATTAGCCGCCTCAAAACTATAGCTACCTACCCCTACTAAGGTACCTTTGTACGCACCGCGCATATATTCAGACGCCGACTTATCACCTAAGCTTGCAAAGCGCATGCTGTCATCAAAAATACCCACATGTAAGTACGCAAGATTACGTGTTTCAAGGGCTGGTAATAGATAATCGAATACCGCTTTATCACCGTCGCTTTCGGTCATATTAAAATACGCACCTGGCGATAAACGTAATGCAGTTTTATTTGCACCAATTGCTGCCACTACTGCATCAACGACTTCAAGAGCAAAACGCGACATGTTTTCTGGTGTTTGACCGTATTGGTCTTCACGTTGGTTGGCAGCAAAGTGTAGGAATTGATCAATTAAGTAACCATTCGCACCATGAATTTCAACCCCGTCAAAACCCGCTTCAATTGCATTTTCCGCTGCTTTTGCGTAGTCAGCAATCAAACCTTGGATGTCTTCGATGGTTGCCGCTTTTGGAGTAACGTAAGTTAACTCACGCATTCTCGGTACCGAACCTTCTACACCAATTGCTGATGGTGCCAGAACATCACCACCAAAAAAGTGAGGGTGTGCAACACGACCTACGTGCCAAAGCTGAGCAAACATTTTGCCGCCTTTGGCGTGCACAGCATCGGTGACTTTTTTCCAGCCTTGAATTTGTTCACTGGTAAATAGACCCGGTGTATTTGGGTAACCTTGCGCATCTGGACGAATAATCGTTGCTTCGCTAATAATTAAGCCCGCATCGGCACGGCGTGCATAATAATCAACCATTGCTTGGGTTGGTACGAGATTATCGTCGCTCATACAGCGTGTCAGTGGTGCCATTAGTACACGGTTTTGCAGCTCAATGCTGTCATTTAGTTTAAATGGAGAAAGTAAATCGGTTGTCATGGTTTTATCCTTATCTTGAACATACATTCAAGATAAGGGCGAAACAAACATACTTCAAGGTTTATTTTGAATAATCGTTCAAGATTACGTAAACTTCGTTTATACCAATTCGCTTAATTAAGTGGTCTATTTTGAGGCAAGAAAACCTCGTTGATAACAAGGCAAAAATTTCGTTATTTAGTTGTGCTCGGCAATTGCTCCTGCATTGCTCTACCTTCTGCATCCATGCAGTCGTAAATCAGAAATTTTTAACGCGGGTAGCGACAGGTTTAATCCCTCAAAATGACTAAGTATTATTGCGGATTGGTATTATATACCGTGAGGAGCCTTAATGAGAACTGCTGAATTTGATACTGAATTTGTACTACGCCAAGCAATGCATGCTTTTATGCAATATGGCTATGCGAAGACCAGTATGCAAAAATTAAAAGAAGTGACTCACCTTCATCCGGGCTCTATTTACGCGGCTTATGGCAACAAAAAAGGCTTATTCTTAGCCGCTACCGAGCAATATCAAAAAGACAGAAACCAACAATTTACTGCCCTTTTTAATGACCAACAATCAATTTTATCGACCCTCAAACATTACTTAACAGTGATTGTTGATGAATGTATTGAAGGTGAAGTTGCCAAGGTGTGCTTACTTACAAAGAGTATTTCTGAGGTTGAAGGCAATGACCCACAAATTTGTACTGTGCTACGTGGTAACCTTAATGCCTACGAGCATGCCCTCGCTGAGCAGCTTCAAAAAGCCCTTGATAACCACGAATTTAAAAGTAGCAAGTCAGCTCAACAGTTGGCGCGCTTTTTAGTGATGGGCATATACGGTATTCGTACCTATGCACTCACAAATCAAGATCCAAAATCTCTGCAACAACTTGCTGACGATCTATTCGCTGCATTAGTAAATTAATTTAGCTATTAACTTTACTTGTCATATTTATTTATCACCTTATGATTAAGGTGTAGCTGTGTATAACTAAAAGAGTGAGCCTATCATGAATAATGCAACTGCTAAACGTGTTGAAACTGAATTTGATACTGTTCTTGCCTTAGGGGCAAAGAAACGACTCGCTTATATGTTTGAAACGGTTCAAGAGTTTAAACAAGTGTGGATCCTCAATGACGAACATGGCTGTGTCATGCTCTCTAACGAAGACGACGACTGTGTACCTGTGTGGCCTAGCCGCGAATTTGCACAAAGCTGGGCAACCGGCGAATGGCAAGACTGCACACCAAAAGCCATTCCTGTAAAAGATTGGTTAAGCCGCTGGACACCTGGCCTTGAGCAAGATGATTTACTCATTGCGGTGTTCCCAACAGATCAAGACGACGGCACCATTTTATTCCCCGACGAGTTTGACTCACAGCTGAGAATGCCAAAGAAACGATTTTAAATATAAGGGAGCCATGTGCTCCCATTTTTTATGCGATTTGTTGTAACCGCAGTGCTGAAATATCTTTTATCGGTGACTTACCAAAAAAGCGAGTGTATTCACGACTAAACTGCGATGGGCTTTCATAACCCACTTTTAAGGCTGCAGAGCCTACATCAATTCGCTCATTCAGCATTAATTGTCTTGCCGCCTGCAAGCGCAGATTTTTTACATATTGCAACGGGCTCATTTTTACTACATCACGAAAATGCAGCCTGAATGTCGAGGGGCTCATGTGTGCATCACGGGCCAAATCATCAATTGAAAATTGACTAGTGTAGTTTTCTTTTAACCAACATAAGGTCTTGGCGATTTTTTGATGGGCTGAGCCAGACATTACAATCTGCCTTAAATAAGGGCTATGCGGACTATTTAACAAGCGCAATATGATTTCTTTTTTAATAAGTGGCGCAAGATTAGCTTTTAAGTGTGGCTCATTGTCGAGTTGAATAAGCCTCAGTAAAGCATCAAGTAAGCCGTTATCAGTATCAACCACCGACATAGCTTGGTGCTTAGGAAACTTGTCTTGCCCTGCAAACTCCATTTCAGCAACAATGTGGCTGATTTCATGAGTATCTAAACGCAAGTAAAGTCCATAAAATGGCTGCTCTTTACTGGCACGAGTAATATGCGACGCAACAGGCACATCGACTGAGGTAACCAGAGATTGGCCGTCAGTGTAATCATAACTATGCTCACCCAGCACAACTCGCTTTGCACCTTGCAAGCTAATGCCCAGTCCTAATTCATACACGCAGGCCATCGGCAATGAGACTTCGCTTCGTCTGAATACCAATAACTCAGGTATAGCTGTTTCAAAACTACCATCTGCAATCGCTATTGCTTTCACTGCTTCTATTAATGCCTGACGCATTTAGATTACCTCACATAAATACTCAATTAAGTGTATCACCGTAATTTAAGGTTAGGACCATTAAAGGTAACAGTTCGTTGTTTTAGGCAAAAATTAAATCATTTATGGCAAGCAGAAACGGCCATTATCGACCATAATGTATTTTCATTTTTTCGATTGCATGCTCTATGCAATCAGCCACTGCTACAAAACCTCAATACATTCAATACCTAAAATCAAAAGAGAAATTATGAGCCATAACAACACGGATTTATTTGTGTTTGTCGCGATCGCTGCTTTGGTCACCGTTCATGACAAGCCTTTGTTAAAACGAGCATGTCAGCACGCATTGAATGATGGCGTTTCAATGCAAGAGTTGTGTGATATTTTACCGCATATTAGTGTGTATTCTGGGGTGCCAAAAGCATTGCTGGCGCTAGAGATTTTAAACTCACTTGATGATATTCAAGGTTCAAATACATTGCTTATCAAGCGCACAGAGCAGCAGCTAAAAACTGCACTCACATTTGGTCAGCTGCCGTTTGGCATAGAGCAGCAGAACAACACTGTATTTGAGCTTGCCTCTTTAGGCGCTTTATTTGCATTAGACGATGCCAGCAGCTTAGTTAGCGAACAACTTAAACGCTGTGTATTACTTGGTTATAGCCGTGACCAACTTGAATTACTAGTGATAGAACTTGCAAGGAAAGTCAGCAGTCACATAGCCATGCGTGCTAAATGTAATCTTGAAAAGCACTTTGCTATGGTGGGGTAAAATTAAGAAATGGCGGTGACGGAGAGATTCGAACTCTCGATACGTTGCCGTATACACACTTTCCAGGCGTGCTCCTTCAGCCACTCGGACACGTCACCTAAGGCGCTAACTAAGATTTTAGCGAGGCGCTATAGTATGAAAACAACCCTACCGACGCAAGGGCTTTTTAAAATAGTGCAGTTAAGTGATTAGTAATCAAACAAAAAAGGCAAGGTGAACACCTTGCCTTTTGTATAAACATTAACGCTGAAGCGATGCTGAGAACTCTAACATACGGTTAAGCGACTTTAATGCGCCTTCGCGTAAGTCCATATCAACAAACACTTCTTTACCTTCAGGGTCTGTCAGTGCTTCTTCAATCGCTTTTAAGCCATTCATTGCCATCCACGGGCAATGTGCACAGCTTTTACAGGTTGCGCCTTCACCTGCTGTTGGTGCTTCAAAGAATTCTTTCTCTGGGCATAACTGCTGCATTTTGTAGAAAATGCCACGGTCAGTCGCAACGATGAACTTTTTGTTGTCCATGGTTTGCGCTGCTTTGATTAGTTGGCTTGTTGAACCAACTGCATCAGCTAAGGCTACAATCTCCGCAGGAGACTCTGGGTGAACCAATACAGCCGCATCTGGGTGTAAGGCTTTCATATCCTTAAGTGCTTTGGTTTTAAACTCGTCATGAACGATACAGGCGCCATTCCACATGATCATGTCTGCACCTGTGTTCTTTTGAATGTAAGAACCTAAGTGTTTATCTGGACCCCAAATGATTTTTTCGCCTTGCTCATCAAGGTGCTCAACGATCTCAAGCGCACATGAAGAAGTCACAATCCAATCTGCACGCGCTTTAACAGCGGTTGATGTATTTGCATACACCACTACCTTGCGATCAGGATGCTGATCACAAAACGCTGAGAATTCTTCAATTGGGCAACCTACGTCTAATGAACAGGTTGCAGCAAGCGTTGGCATAACAACGGTTTTATTTGGCGTAAGGATTTTTGCTGTTTCGCCCATAAAGCGAACACCGGCTACCACAATTACATCTGCGTCGTGCTTAGCGCCAAAACGCGCCATTTCTAGCGAGTCGGCAACACAACCACCTGTTTCTTCAGCAAGTGCTTGAATTTCAGGATCAGTGTAATAATGGGCAACAAGAACGGCGTTCTTATCTTTTAATAATTGTTTGATACGTGCCTTGTACTCAGCTTGCTCGTCTTTTGATAACGGAGCTGGCTTTGGAGGGAAGATATAATCTTCAGGCATAATTTGTTCAGCTAGACTCATTTCTCGACCACTTAGTCCACAGTGCATTCATGGCGCGAATTATACGAGAATATGACGCTAAAGAACAGTATTGCTGTGCGCTGTTAAGATAAATAAAAGATAACTTAGAAAGAAATGATAAATAAGAAATGGTGGGTCATGATGGACTTGAACCATCGACCAATGGATTAAAAGTCCACTGCTCTACCAACTGAGCTAATGACCCGCTCTGAATATTTAGATGCGTAAATCCGCCGATGTGAGATACCATTTTAGAAATGGTGGGTCATGATGGACTTGAACCATCGACCAATGGATTAAAAGTCCACTGCTCTACCAACTGAGCTAATGACCCGCTCTGGATATTAAGATGCGTCAATCCGCCGATATACAATACCATTAAAATGGTGGGTCATGATGGACTTGAACCATCGACCAATGGATTAAAAGTCCACTGCTCTACCAACTGAGCTAATGACCCGCTCTGGTATTAAATGCGTTAATCCGCCGATATAAGACCATTCAAAGAATGGTGGGTCATGATGGACTTGAACCATCGACCAATGGATTAAAA